>JBKAHA010000028.1:0-1068 GCA_046290675.1 Aureliella sp. | reverse complement strand
AGCAGGTTCCGTTAGACTCAGGAAGCAGCGGGGAGAACAACGCGATAAACTCGAAGTCGCCGAGCCCTGGCCAGCTTTACATCAACATCCAACACGGCGACTCGGTTATCGCTGACGTTCGCCTAACCCGACTTTCCACCTCGCGTGTTTGGAGTAGAACAATTGAGTCGCCCACACCGACTATCAACTGCAACTGGCTCTGACAGAGAAGATGATTTTGTTAAGATCTGGCTTGGTCTTTTGATTCTGATTAGCGTCGTGCTCGAATCCGCGTCTAAAGATCCAAACTGGATTCAATTAACCCTGCTTTCATTTGCAATTCTCCTGGGAACAGAATGTCGATCGCATAAAGACAGGACTTCCATGAGGGCGATCGCACAGTTC
Source organism: Aureliella sp. (assembly GCA_046290675.1). Taxonomy (GTDB): domain Bacteria; phylum Planctomycetota; class Planctomycetia; order Pirellulales; family Pirellulaceae; genus Aureliella. The sequence continues at coordinate 684 of JBKAHA010000028.1, read as the reverse complement.
GGGCTTTCGCTTGCTGCCTTACTAGGCTGCTCGGATCTGTTGTTCCCAGATGCTGCACGGTTTCCGACGTTGATTGTCGCCGCCATACTTTCTGGGTTCTTGGTGATCTGCTTCAATTGGAGGACGGCACTAGCGAAACCTTCCCCGCCAGAGTAGGCAAAGGCGAACAATGCGATAAACACGAAGTCGCATTGTTGCTCAAACCTGAGGGTGCTTTCACGGACGGTGCTCGCAAGCTCGCATTTTACCGTCCGTTGCCGCACCAGACTCCCAACTCAAATTTTGCGACTCGGTTATCGCCAACGTTCTCCAACCTGATGCGCTCGAACTTGCTTGCATTCAGAATGTCGGACCACCGCGATGGCTTATGAACTGTTTGCGATCAATTCACTTCCAATCGCTGGGTTAACTCTGATCTTGTCGTATTTGGTAACGTCTCAAAACTGATCGCTGCTCATTCGCCCAACATACAGCCTGTCTTCGATGATTCAGAATAAGGCAGCCTAATTCGCCTGACGTGCTCGATATTGGAAGTTCCGTAGATTCAGATGCGTTTGCTTACGCTCTCGGGATATGATCGAGCGGGGCAATTACGCACTCGACCGGAGGGCGGAGATGCTTGCAATCCCACGGAAGGTTCCGTTAGACTCGGTGGAAGAGCGGAGAACAATGCGATAAACACGA
>JBKAHA010000027.1:0-3720 GCA_046290675.1 Aureliella sp. | reverse complement strand
GTACGGTCGGTAGTTCCGTAGTTTTTCAAAAAGCTCAAAATCGCCTTGGCTCATTTTGACAGCCGGGTAAACGTGCTTCGTCAGCAAAGTGCAACAACACGCCGTTAAGTTGGGGGCCAGTTGCTAAGCACTGCATTTGAAAGTCTCGGTACGGGACTTCGACTCGTCTTCATTCGATCGATCGACGAGAAAGCGTTCACGTTCGATCAAATATCAACTACGGACTTGAGAAGATCGGTGACGCCAATACGTGCGGCCCAGTGTTCCATGTAGGCTCGGTCTAGCTCGCTTCCAGAGATGTGCTGAATTCCCCGCGCGTCACTAAGCTGCCGCTCTGTTGGGCTCATCTTATGCCAACGCAATTTGTGCAAAAGCACGTCTTCAGCTGTGGCAATCCAGGCCGGTTGATCGTAGAGAACAACACGTTGCCTTCGCGCGAACCTCTCGAATTCATACTCATCCCCGGCGACTCGGAAGAAATCAACTTTCAACGCAGAGCGATTATCTAGGGCGTTGAACTGGTGAGGTGGACGCAGACCGGATTCGACACTGATTGATTGGATAAAGAACTCGTCTTCAAACGCTTTGATAATCGCTTCTATCTGCGTCTCATCGTACTCAACCACAAAATCGATATCGTGTGTCGAACGCGGAACTCCCCAGTAGTTGCCGGCCATCGAACCGACCAGCATGTACTTGATGCCCGCCTTCTCGAGTCTGCGAAGACAATCGACTAGCAGCTCCGATTCCGTCACGGCTCACTCTTTGCTGCAGCTTCAATGGCATACCCCGCACGAATTCGGTCACGGAGCTTCTCTTCAACTTCTTCTTCGCTAGCATCGGGATAGCGCGCTCGAATTCCCTCGCGTGCGACGCCCAGTGAAGCTTCGTACAATCCAATGCCAATACGAAGTCGCTCTTCGCCTGTCATCCGTCGGTAGGCTTCTAACTGTAGCTGGTCAATGTCTTGAGCTTCGCTCATGTTTGCCTCGTGAAGTCATATGCTGGACTCGAATGGTTGCCCACTCGAGCGAATTCGTTCCTCGCTCGGCCTTCGCAGCGTATTCTAGAGCAATCCGCGTTCGACTTTAGGCCAGATAGGGAAAATCTAGAAAGTGGAACACCGGTCGTGAACGCATGGGAGCGCAGTCGCCTTTTGCTAGGGCCAATCCCGCCTTGCAAGCTGGTCGAAGCTCGTGTTTCAGCGGCAGGCGAATCTATACTTTGCCGCAACACTTCTTGTATTTCTTTCCGCTATCACATGGACACTTCTCGTTGCGTCCAATCTTGACGCCTTCGTTCCGGAAGGTTGAATCGTTGGCACTGACGTGGTCGGCGTCGTCAAGGATGCCCTCGGGGGGCATAAGTCGATCCGACACGAATACTTCGGATTCGTCCTCATCGTCTTCCTGATACGCGGCCCATCCACTCATGTACTCAATCAAATCTTGAGGACGGCGTAGCCTGTCCATCGTTTCCTGAAACGCCTCTTCGCCACGAACAATGTTTCGTCGAACCCTGTCGAACGATCCAATCATCTGCATATCAACAAGCTGCTTCTCGAAGGCAGCCTTGATCATGGGCAGAGCCGATTCCGCCCCCAAATCGTCTAAACGGCTGATGATTCCTTCGGTGACTTCATCTCACTGTTCGATTGCTAGTTCGAGGTGCCGAGTTAGCCGTTCAACGACCGACTCGCGCGTAAGCACGTTGTCGCGAATCAAGAACAACAATGCCTCAATCGCTTGCCAGCGGACATAGATATTGATCGTTGGATCGTCGATGATCGCATGAAGGGCTTCTAGATTGTCGCCTACCAAGGCCGCGAATATGTGACCGAAGTCCTCCGTGATTGCATCTTCGTAGAGTTCGAATGGTTTCTCGCCGGGTAGAGAAACTGCAGCCAACACAGCCGGCCACGCTTCCGTTGCCTGGAACTCTGCAAGAAGATAAGTTGCGTAGAAGTGCCCATTGTCTTCTATGCCCAGCCCCTGGCGGCAATCTCGCGTGGCATCTTCAATAAGTTGGATGAGATAAGGAGTGATTTCCTCACGTTTTTCCCGTGCGGCCTGAATCGCTTCGACTGGCAGCCGCGAATCGGTTTCAATCAACTGGTCAACGATGCTTTCGACTTTATTGATATCGAACATAGTTTCTGGCTCTTCCATGACGTCTAACTCTCAAACTCGGTGCATCAGCGATTAACTTCAGAGTTTAGCAAACTGTAGCCCTTTTCTCACTGCTGACGTTTGGTTGAGACGCGAAATCTGCACGAAGCAGATGGGCGTGGCGGAACGGCATGCAGCGGCGAGCGTGAACCTAACCTGCGAGTAGCCACCCGATTTTTCTGATAGCTCGAAAAGTCATCAAAGCCGACCACTCGCCCATCGGACGCCGCCGCTAAAATACTGAGCTGGTTGTTCAAGTCACTAATTACCCACTATTCAGAGGGTCTTCTCTTCTCATGCCCCTTCCCGCGTTCACAGCGATCTATACGCGGAAGTCGCGACCGAATGAGAGTGCGCTTGGTTCGTGCGAAGTGCAGGAGAGCATTTGTCGTGATCGGGCTGAGGCGTTCAGTTGGGAGATCAAGGAAGTCTTCTCCGACGACGGCGGTTCCAGTGAAACGCTGGATCGTCCAGCGATGAAACGGCTGATCGAGCAGATTGAATTGGGAGTGATCCGCCGGCTGATCGTGGATCGCGCGGATCGATTGGCACGAAAGCTCTCCGTCATCGCTGAGTTGATGGAGTTGTTCGATCGGTATGACTTGGAGTTGATTGTGGTTACCGATCCGAACTTCGGATTGTCGGCGGCCAGTCGGTTGGCCAGCAACATTGTTGCGGCTGCGAGCGAATTCCAACTTGATATGACTCGCGAAAGGATGGCTGACGCGCGAGCCGCGCTGAAGGCTCGGGGGAAGCGAGTCGCAGGTCCAGCTCCGTTTGGTTATCGCGCTGATCCAGTAACAAAGGAGTTGGTTCAAGATATTGAACAGGCCGTGGTCGTTCGCGAAGTGTTTCGTTTGGCTGCCGACGGCGCGAAGCCGAGTGAGATTGCGGCGGTGGCCAATGCTCAGGGTTGGCTCGATGGAAAGGGCAGAACCGGTAGTTGGATTCCCGGAAGGATCCGCGACATGCTGAACAATCCCGTGTACGCCGGCGAGATCCGTGATGGAGAGTCAACGTTGCCGGGTTCGCATCAAGCGATGGTGTCGAACACGACTTTTGAGGCAGCCCAGCGACAACTAGAGAAACGCAGAACACAAAAGACTCAGGTTCGCAGTATGCCGGCGCCCGCTTATTTGACTGGAGTGGTGACTTGCGGATCTTGCAATCGCCCCCTGTCGACCAGTACATCGCAGCGAGAACTTCGCTCGACTGGCAAGGTGCTGTACCGTTACTACCGATGCCGCAGCGAATCTGGCGGCAGGCCTCCATGTCCAGGTGTGAACGTCAGTGTGTACGAACTCGAACAAGCACTGCGCCGATCGTTGGCGGACGTTGCAAGTGATGACGCCCAAGTCCCACTACCGTTCCGCGAGTGGTTTGCACAACTGTCAGAGAAAGAGCAACTGGAGACGCTCCCCAAAGTGTTCGAACAGATCGTGTACAAGCACGACGAGGGCAAGATTCAAATGACGTTTCATGAAACAGCTTTCGATCTACCCGGCGGCGACGAAAGCGAGGGCGTTTGAGGCCCGAAGTCTCGGCTTTTCGG
>JBKAHA010000026.1:0-24057 GCA_046290675.1 Aureliella sp. | reverse complement strand
GTATGCCCGGTGGTGTGGGAGGAGAGGAGCCGTGAGGCTCCTCCCTATCCCGATTTGGCCCCAGTTTTCTGGGCTTTTCTGTAGACCTCTCTGCCTGGCGAAAGTTCTCTCTTCCGCACCCGTCTCGTTCGAGAGATCCGCGAGACCCCCATGTTCTCACCCGCACCCCGAGAGAAATCTACGGAACCTCTCAACCTCTCTGATTAACAGAGACAAATGGTTAACAGCAGTTCTCGTTCGACGCCCCGACCGTGAACGACAAGAGGAGCTGATCTGATTTAGCTGCTTTCGCCTGATTTCCGGGCGGGCCGGAAACGGATCCGATCGAAAGGTCATGTCGCTTTCCGAGCATACCGCCCAGTGATCGACTGAATCCCTTTGAAAAGCAAGTAGACGGTCAGACTGGCTGCCACAGCGGCGACAACCACGCTGGTAATCCCCATGGTCGAATTCAACGAGTCGCCGTGGGGGTGCACGTGCGGGATGACGCTATCGTGAGCTTGGAGCGATGTCTGCAATACAGCCAATAGTCCAATAGCTGCAGCAATTGAAAATGAACGACGCATCGAATCCCTTCGTTAAGACACCGACATATTAGTGACAGACTTCGACTCGGTTATAATTCAGTGCGAGAACAGCGGCAATAGTCGGAATGCACGCCGGTCCCGAACAGTGCCGCTTACACGACTGAGATCTAATCCCTTTTTCACTTGCCGAGAATGAAACAGCCATGAAGAAAATCAGGGCCTCTATCGCAGCACTCCTTTGCCTTTCGATTGTTGCAACAGCGAATGCCCACTACTTGTGGATTTCGGTTGAGCGAGCTTCCGGTGAGATGAAGGGTACAAACATCTTCTTTGAAGAAGCTGCGAAGCCAGGCGATGGCTTCTACATGGATCATTTCCTGGGCAAGAGCAAAGTTTGGGTGCGCACCATCGAGGAGCCTTCACCTGAAGCGATAGAAGCCAAGGAAGTGAAAGTCGGCGATAATCGCTGGATGCGTGTCGACGTGCCGGAGGCTAAAGAGTACAGCGTCGATGCATACGGCAAGTTCGGCGTCTATGCGTATGGGAATAAAAAGGTGCTGTTGCACTACTACGCGAGGAACCTGAGCGTTGACTCTCATGACGCCATGCACGAGTTGGGGCATGCGGAACAAATGGATCTCGACCTTGTCCCGCACGATGAAGGCGAGCAAATCGAGTTCACGCTCCTTTGGAAGGGAAAGCCTGCCGCGGATCGGATGGTATTCGTTCGCGGCGCTGAAGGTTTCAGGAAGAACGTCAAGACGGATGAAAAAGGCGCAATCAAGCTGAAACGTCCAGGCAAAGGAGCGTTGACTCTAAGAAGCTCAGTTGAGTTCCCGACTGAAGGTAAGGAAAACGGGGAAGCCTACGAAGCGATTCGGCACAACATCACTCTAGTAATGCCGCCCCGGACGTGAAGCTCCGCTCTTCCGTAGAGAAGTCGAAACTGACAGTTCGTGGTTTCATCTGCTGCTGCAGGCGCTGAAGCCTCGAAATTTGAGCGGATCGCCATCACTTGCTCCCCGACTAAGGAAGTCAAAGACTGGGTTAGGCCGCAATAAAGATGACTCCGTGGGAACCGGAGTCAGTTGGCACTTTTACTCCAATGCACTGCTTGAGTGGGTACCGCCAGAAAACGGCTACATTCACCTACCGCCTTCCTCTATTTGGCAACGCCAACGCTGTCCCAAGGGCCATTGCGATCCACGTTGATGAGGGAATTCCCGTGCACGCGAAACAGTCCGCCGGAAAAACCAAGCCATACTGTTTCGTCTCTAGCTTGGTGGAATGCCTGTAGGCCCAGCGACCACGTGAGGTCCATCCGGTCTGTCTTGTCGAATAGAACGAACGTCTTGCCGTTGTAACGATAGACGCCAACACCCGTTGCCCCAATCCAGATGCTGCCGTTTCGCTCCATCCCAATCGTGTAGATGTCGTTGTGGTGGAGCCCTTTCAAGTCTTCGAAAGTTTCGAAGACTCTACCATCGAAGCGACACAGACCTCCGTCCCCGGTTTGTTTCGGCTGGTGAGATTGCATGCAGGCAAACCAGATATTGCCTTGCTTATCCTGCAGGATGTCGTTGACGTTGTTGCTGCAAAGCCCGTCCTGCTTGGTGAATTGTGTGAACTTTGATCCGTCGAAACGCAAGGCACCAAAACCGTCCACCGTGAACCATTTATTCCCATCTCGATCTTCGAGGGCTAACGATGCGTTGCCCGGAACAATTCCATGTGACTTGATTAAGTCTCGATCAAACGGGATGTCAAACCGAACGAATCGATCGTCTTGCCATCGAAACACACCCGATAGCATGTTGGCCCAGATGTTCTGATCTTTGTCTGCAAACACATTGCCGCCGCCAGGTGGAGCCGGTGATCGACGGTCGTTCAGCAGAGGCAGTCCATCTGACTCACCGAAGCGTACGATCGATGTCCCGTCGTAGCGACAGATACCCTCCTGGGTACCAATCCATAGATTCCCCGCAGCGTCCTCTGCAAAGCTCGTCACGCCTCCACCGGGCAGGCCATTCTTCTTCGTTAGATACGTGACAGATTTTCCGTCTTAGCGAGCGGCCCCTCTGCTCATCGTGCCGAACCACAGATTTCCATTGCGATCTTCATAGATCTGAACGACATACTGCGCGATCTGCTGGCTAACGTCAGGGATGACTGGCTTGCCGGGCGGTGTGAGTTTTTCGAGCTGTTTGCGTAGCCAGCCAACCATGAATTCCCGGTCGCTGGCCGTCGGCTGCTCCGCATCTTTCGGCGGCATGGTGGCGCTTTCCATCTCCCGGACAACGCTTACAAAGCGATGTTGGTACTCTGCAAAGTTCTCGGCCGCCTCCAGGTTCATAAAGTTCAATCCGTAGTTGTTCGGTCCTGCGTGACAGTCGTTGCAGTACTTCATAAGTAGCGGTCGGATCCGATTTTCAAACTCATTGCCAGTGAATGAGGTAAGGATCGCCGGTCGCGGATGGTGTGGCTCACTTGCGAGTTTCTTTTTTTTCCCGTCCCGATTGCTTTCAGTCTGTTGGAATTCCATAAGACTGATGGCTACCCAGGTCGTGCCCCAATACGACGCTGTTTCAGCCACGTTGTCTCGGTCCTCCATTTTGGTTCCTTTGACATCCCACATCCCATCAGATCGTTGTGTTCTAGCTAGAAAGGCGATCGCTTTTCGAACGGGTTGATCGGAATAAGAAAGTCCGTCCTGCGCGAGGGCGTAGAGGGCGAGACCCGTGGCCAATGCGTCGCTGGAGTCTTTCGTCAGCCAGCCCCAGCCTCCGTCAACTCGTTGCATGCGAAGCAGATTTCTGCGGGAGACTTGTGCCTGGGCTGTACTGCCAAATTTCCTTGAAACCATGAGCTTTGTGGCCAGCCACTCCGTGGACTTCGGTTCAGCAGCCTTGTCCAGAAAAGTTCTTGCTGTGCTAAATACCTCCTGCAAACGCGGTTTTGACAGGCCTGCGTCGTAGAGTGCCAACAAGGCCCACATCGTTGTCACCTCGGTCGTTTCACGGAGCGGACGTTTCTGCTTCGGGAGTTGCCCGGCAGGCTCCCATGCTCCGTCATCTCGTTGAGCCTTTGCAAGGTGATCACGAAACGTAGCAATCCATTCAGACTCACCTGGATCTTCAGCCTTTGAATTCGTACCGGGCAAGGGCTGGTCAAATTTCCAACGAGGTCTGCCAAGTAGCAACTGAGCCACCGTATCGCTCTCGCTAGTCAGCGCCGTTTCCATTGAAGTTTCGCTACGGAGGTGCGGCTTGACCAAGTTCCTCCAAGAAGTCGCCCAGGAATTCCATTCTGTAAGTTGTTTTCGATCTGTCGGAAAGCCATGTTCTTCGGCCCGGTTGAGTGCCCACACCTGAAGCGAGACACGATGGCACGAAAGGCAGTCATTTTCACTTATCCAACTCTGCCCTCCCTCTTGAATCGCCGGCAAACTTCGGATGACGATGCGTTTAGCGATCTCGGCTGTTGTTTCTTGGCCGGCTGAGGCAAACTCCTCTGCGGAATATGCCAGAGAACTAGGCGATAAGCCCACTAGACAAAGAACGATAAAAAAGAGCGGCAGCCAAGCCATTGGCAGGGACATCGTCATGTGGAGTTCCTATGCAGGGATCGCAGGTTTCGTCGTCTGCTTTACTAACGGAGAACCGTTACAGCGGAATTCGCAGAAGCCATGGCAACTGCTGGCGAGCTGCTCAGCTACGGATAGATTTCTTACGCGGGTTTCAATCCGAGTCGCCCAATTCTTGTCGCAAGCGACTCAGCACCCTTGATTTGGCGACGCGAACTGCACCAGGTGTCATGTTTAGGTCAGCAGCCACATCTGCTGTTGCTCGGCCCTCCACAACAGTCATCCAGAACGCCTGCCAAGTGTGTTTCTCGAAGTGTTCCTGGATCAGGGCCAATGCGCGTGTAAGCAGCTCAGTTTCAGATTCGTCGGAGGGAAACGCGTCTCCCGCAGAAACACTGGGCTCTGGTAACTCAGCAAGCCTGGCTTGTGCTTCCGTTCCGCCAGCACCAGTAACTAGTTTCGCGCGGAAGTGATCCATCACCTTGTTTCGTGTTACCGTACGTAGCCATCCGCGGAAAGTGTCTGATTTTCGTGTCCGACGAAACTGGTGCAAACGTGTCGCGACGACTTGAAATACTTCCTGCAGCACATCAGGGATTTCTTGTTCGCTAAGTTTGAGCTGACGGCACCACTGAACGACCGTAGGCGCGTATAGCTCAACAAGTCTGTCCCATGCCGCAGGACTCTGTTCTCGCAACGCGGCGATTAGTGTTTGCGAAGTTGGGTTTTTATCTTCTCTATCCATCGTACAGCGTTCGATCACGCAACTACTCTCCCGCCGTGCCGGGTCCGCATCAGAATGAGAAACGCGAGGGAAGTCAGTCCAACGGCGAGGAGCACTATTAATAGAAACGCGCCACGCAGGCCTTCAGCCGTGCGCTGTTTATCACCAATCATCGGGTGAGTAATCTCCAAAGCCCCTCGGACATCACCTTCTCGCCAATCCTTCTTTGGGGATTGTGGATGCGAATTGTGGCACTGAACGCAGCTCTTGCTCATCACTCGAGCTGTTGCGTAGCGAAGGAATGGTTGGCCCTCAATTTCCTCAAATCGATAGAAAGCTTCAGTGGGATCCTCGCTGAATGCCTCAAGTGCTGATTCCTGGAAATCGTCGCGAGGCCCTCCCGCTTCGCGCCACGGAAACGGATACTGGCTGAAGAGTTGCACGTTCAAGCCATCCCCAACGCAACCCATACGATTGCCCGCTTCAATCGTAAAGCTGGCAGGGAACAGGACAGGCTTTTCCTGGGCGTCGTATTCCTTTGTTGTTCCAACCAAGTCAGGATCCAGTCCGGCAGCGACTTCGCTGTAAAGGTTATTGAATTTCTCGATGGCGTCTGCCTGCAAACGCACACTCTCGAGTGCAGACTGCTGAACGAACCAACGCGACAAAGAGGATAGATAGAGAAAGCCAACAAGAGCCCCAAGCGTTACCCCCGTGAGAATTGAGGCAGCTGCGGGATTCCTCGAACACCATTTCGTCAGTCGTTTCGGCCAAGTAGGTGGCTGAGCCTGCACGGGCTGGCCGTTGATAATGCGCCTTAAATCTGCCGAGAATTCAGCTGCGGTTTGATATCGATCGTCGGGTCGGAAGGCCATCGCTTTGAGGCAAACCGCCTGAAGCTCGGCAGAGATTGTCTCGTCAAGACGTCGTGGTTCCTGCGGTTCGCCTTCCATTACCTGGAGAAGAATCATTCGTCGATTGCCTTGGAAAGGCCGTTCACCGGTCAGCAACTCGTACAGGATGATTCCAAGGCTATAAAGATCACTGCGTGCATCAGCGCTATGTGCGTCTCCCCTTGCTTGCTCCGGAGACATATAGGCCGGGGTGCCCATGACTTCGCCATGAGCAGTTAGAGTCACATCGGCTGTGTCAAAGCGAGCCAAGCCAAAGTCGGCGACGTGTGGCTCGCCTTTGGTATCAACCAGAATATTTGATGGTTTAAGGTCGCGATGAATCACGCCTCTCTGATGTGTTGCGTCCAACGCGTCAGCGACCTGTGACACCAGTATCACCGCGTCGCGATGACTGAACTTATCCCGCTGACATTTTTCTTCCAGCGTTTCTCCGTCGACCAACTCGCTTACGATGAATCGCACGCCGCTTTCGGTCCGACCAACTTCTAATAACTCAACGACTCCCGGATGTCGTAGATCAGTGATGGCCTTTGCCTCTCGGTGGAACCGGTCATCCGTCGTAGCAGATTTGGGCGGACTATGCCGCTCGACTTTGAGAGCAACGTAGCAGTCTCGCACAGGGTCATGAGCTTTGAAAACATGTCCAAACGACCCAATGCCTAACTCCTTGACGATCGAGTAACGGTCGAATCGGCACTCACCGATCTGAAGACGATCGGCTAAGACGCGACCTTGATCGACCCCAAGGGCCTTTAGTTCCGAATAGTCGAATGAACCACTCGTCGATTCTGGCTCGTTGGTGGTCGGACGACCAGAAGCCACCATCACTTTGCGCAGACTGGCAACAAGCGGATCACAATCACTCTCAAACTGTTCCAATGCCAGTTGGCACTGCCCGCAATCTTCGACATGAGCCGCAACGTCATCGACTTCCAATTTGCATAGCTCGCCCCCTGCAAATTGCTTTAGTTTTGTTGATTCTGGGCACTGGCGGCTGGTCACACTATCATTCCTAGAAGGCTGGATTGGCATTCAGAGAGTGTAACGGAGTCGCGTTACACTCAAATGCTATTGCAAACTACTCTGTCCAATCCAAGCCGGTTCATTCGCAATTCTAAACGCTGCTGTTCCCCAGGATCCTCAAATCGCTCCAACCTATCGAACTGTAGACTCGTCTCGTTCGTCGCCCCGACCGTGAACCGGGTAGGTAAGTCTCACTGGCTTAACTTCTTCTCCGTTGGCTTTGGCTGGGCGAGCATCGCAGGCAATTGGCACGGGACGTCTCTTCATTGGAGCGAACTGTGGCTGCGAAGTATGATTCCGACGAACTCACCCCCGAAGAACGATTCCAACGAATCGCCTCCATCCTGGGTGCCGGTCTCGTCCGGCTCAGCAAGCGAAAGCGTTTGCTGAAAGACTCGGAACAGCAATCCGATAAATCTCCGCCAATCTCTGGCGACTCGGCCGACGACCGGCTTGAGTCTTCTCCCGGATCCGGGCTGACTGTCCACGACGGTTAACACGTTCGAGATTCCCGAGAAGGAGAACCAAACCATGGCTTTGAACATAGCCAAGGAGGTTCGCGAGATGCACAAACACACCGTTCGCGAACTTCGCAAACAGTACGCCGATGTCTTCGGCGAAGCGACCAATGCTTCCAATAAGGACTGGCTGATCAAACGCATCGCCTGGCGAATGCAGTCGAACATCGAAGGCGACATCTCCAAGCGTGCACGCAACCGAGCATTAGAGATTGCCAACGACGCGGACCTGCGGATGTCGCCGCCTCCCGACTCGCCCAAGCCAAAGGCTCAACCGCGTCGGACAGTCTCATCGAAAGTCGTTATCACGCACGATGATCGATTGCCGCCTCCGGGTTCGCAACTGAAGCGGACGTACAAACGCAAGTTGTATATCTGCATCGTCCGCGAAGACGGATTCGAGTACGAGGGTGAACTCTTCAAGTCCCTCACCGCCGTTGCCAAAGCCATCACTGGGCAACACTGCAACGGCTTCGCATTCTTCAAACTACCAAGGCGACATCATGATTAAAGCCAGCACACCTAAACAAGTCCGCTGTGCGATCTATACGCGGAAGTCCACCGAGGAAGGCTTGCAGCAGGAGTTTAACTCGCTTGACGCACAACGCGATTCGGCGGAGTCCTTCATCGCGAGCCAAATGCACGAAGGATGGACCTGCCTGCCGACGCACTACGACGACGGCGGATTCACTGGTGGAAACATGGATCGGCCGGCACTGCAACGATTGATGGATGATATCGAGGCCGGAAAGATCGACTGCGTTGTGGTCTACAAGGTTGACCGGCTCAGCCGTTCGCTGCTCGATTTCTCTCGCATCATGGAGAAGTTCGATCGAGCAGACGTTTCATTCGTTTCGGTAACCCAGCAGTTCAATACAACTTGCAGTATGGGGCGGCTGACTCTGAACATCCTGCTTTCGTTCGCACAATTTGAGCGGGAGATCATTTCGGAGCGGACACGCGACAAGATCGCCGCCGCTCGCCGGAAGGGAAAGTGGGCGGGTGGAATGCCGGTGCTCGGATATAACGTCACCGAAAGATCCAAGCTCATCGTCGATCCCGTCGAAGCAGAACGAGTTCGTGCCATCTTCGATCTGTACCTGGAGCGTCGATCGCTGATCTTCGTCGTCGATGAATTGGACCGTCGAGCTTGGGTGACCAAACAATGGACGACGAAGAAGGGAACGCATCGCGGCGGCAAGCCGTTCAACAAGACCAGTCTGCATCGCTTGCTAACCAACGTCACGTACATCGGGAAGCTGCGTTACAAGGATGAGGTTCACGAGGGTGAGCAGGATGGCATTGTCGATCCCGACGTTTTTGAAAAGGTCCAAGCGAGACTGAATCGAAATGGTCGCTCAGGCGGGAGCGAAGTCAGAAACAAGCACGGCGCACTCTTGAAGGGAATCCTGCGTTGCAAAGCCTGCGATTGCTCGATGACGCCATCCCATTCGACCAAGGCTGACAATAAGCGTTACCGCTACTACGTCTGCCTTCAGGCACAAAAGCGAGGTTGGGCCAAGTGCCCGACGAAGTCTGTCCCAGCTGGCGAGATTGAACGCTTTGTCGTCGAACAAGTCCGTGCGATTGGCCGCGACCGTTTGCTGGCACGGGAGTCAATCGAGAAAGCTTCGGCATCAGTGCGTGAACAAATCGCTGCATTAGCCACCGAAGAACTCCTCATCCAACGCAATTTAACTCAGTGGCAGAACCAACTCGCCGATGTGATTCGTAAGTTGCCAGCCGGAGGCGAGGATTCAATCCTGCTTGGCATCTTGGCCGACCTGCAGGACCGAATCCGCGAGAACGAAAAGCGTCTTTCGGAGATTCGTGTCGAATCCGATGGTTTGCGGAAGACCATGGTCGATCCAGACGAAGCTGCCGAGGCACTCGCAGCCTTCGACGAATTGTGGGACACGCTCGTTCCGCGAGAACAAGCAGAGACGCTGCAGATGCTGATCCGCCACATCGAGTATGACGGCATGAGCGAGAGGATTGCCATCACCTTTCACATGGCGGGCATCAAATCGATTGAATCACGCCTTCTGGCGGAGAGCAATGTGGAAATTGCGGCGGTATGCCAAGGTTGTTGCGAAATGCAAGTGTGTTGTAGGCCGTATTGATACCAAACCTTGCCATCTCACGGACATGTTTTGAACCTCTCAGATTCGTCCCCGGTCCGGATCGCCCGCAAGGCTGAATGAACTGGGCCGCGTCAATTTCGACGGTTACGCAGAGCAGATCCAGATGCAATCCGTTTGCATCTAGAGCGAACGGGCAGTAGGCTGAGCTTGTATAGCCTCCAAACCTCTACCAATTAATTGAGAACCGCGTGTCTGGTTTGACCAACTCCCAAAGCATTCTCTGTGTCGCCCTCGCCATTGGCCTGCTTCTTGTTGTCTGGGCTCGAAGTAAGGCCCAAGGGCTGCACGGTTACATAGGATACGAAGCGTCGCCTCCGCCGCACGTAACTCCTTCGCATTTGACGCCGCTGCAGACGAACAAGTGCTAGTCGATCGAGGCAAAGCAAAGTCGAAGAAATGGTACCAATCCGAGCGACCTAAAGACGCCTGGCATATGGCGGACAAGCAATAGTCAAGTGCAACCGACCAACCAGCTTTTATTACCTCAATGAACAGCCAGAAGAAACGAGATTCGATATGCGTATAATCCCAGTGCTTTCGACGCTTGCGCTCGTGCTATTCTCGTTGCCTTTCGATGCCCCAGGACACGCTGCGAGCCCGTCGGATGGCGACATCGAGATCGAGAAAAAGAGCTTTCGTTTGCCCAACGGCGATGAGTTCGAATACGAGCTGGGTACTCTCCACGTAAAGGAAAATCGCACGTCCAAGGACAGTCGCCTCATTAACGTGGGATTCGCCCGCCTCCCAGCGTATAAGCAACCAGCGGCTGCACCGCCCATCTTCATTCTGCCAGGAGGTCCCGGCGTCTCAATTTTGACGCACTTCAAAATGAAGGACGCTCGACGCCTGGAGATCTTCGTGGGCCAGTACGCGAGCTATCGCAAATATAGCGACGTCATTCTCGTCGACCAACGTGGCTTCAGCGAACAGGGCGAGAAACTAATGGCGACGTTCAAGCAACCCGCCCTCGGATTTGATGCCCCTGAAAAAGAAGTTGAGGCGTTCGTTCAATTCGCTAAGGACACGGTCGCGCAATACGCGGACACCGAAGTGGATCTCGCTGGATACACCGTCAAAGAGTGCGCTCATGACGTCGCTGCACTGGCAGCCGCGCTTAAGTACGAGAAGATCACGTTGCTGGGACAAAGCTTTGGGTCGCAGTGGGGCTTCGCTGTCATGCGTTTGCATCCCGACATCGTGGCACGTGCACTTTTGTCTGGGGTTGAACCGTTGGACCACACCCACGACATGCCCTCCCATCTCTATGCTGCGGCACAGCGGATGTGGTCCCACATCGACCGGAACCCCCAGTTTCAACCTTACTTGCCGGAGGGCGGGATGGCGGAAGTTGCGGAAGTGGTTCTCGATCGTTTGGCGAATTCGCCGCCAACACTGACGGCCAAGCACCCAAGATCCGGGAGTGAAGTTTCGATCAAGCTGGGACTTGCGGATTTCCCGTATTCCGATCCCGCTGAGATCTTGGCGATGTATCACGAGCGTTGGAGACTTCCCGAGACGTCGGGCTCACGAAGCCAAAGGAAGCTCATCAAGCCTCTGATTGACTCCAGCCTCGGCGTCTCCCCGGAACGTCGACTTCGGCTATGGTCCGACCCGGCCACTCTTTTCGTCGGCCGTAAAGAACTATCTTCCCATCTTGCCACGGCCGAGATCTGGCCGAGCCTGGATGTTGGCGATGAGTTTCGAACCCCCGAGCAGTGCGACATCCCAGTCGTGTTTGCACAGGGCAACTGGGATCTTTCCACACCCATCGAGAACACCTACGAAATCGCTCCGTTCTTTCCCAATAGTCGCACCATCGTCGCAGACCGAGGCGGACACGGAGTCATCAATCCAATTAGACGTAGCCAACCCGACGTGTGGAAGAAGATCGAAAAGTTCCTCCGCGATGGCGATATGAGTGAGGTTCCTAGCTGGGTTCAGCTGCCTCCATCCACAAGGTTTTCGCTGCCCGATTTTCCGGCTCCAGACCTTGTTGCAAAACGCGAAAAGAAACTCGAGGGAGCTTGGCTAAAGAACGCCTCGTGGATCCTGGACTACGACGAGGCGAAGAAGGAAGCTGCGAAAACTGGGAAGCCGATTTTCGGTTACTTCACGGCCTCGTACTCTACCTCCTTGCCTTGCATCCGATTGGAGGAAGGTGCGTTCTCCGAGGAAAACTTCGCCCAATGGTCGAAGGACTACGTGATGTTCTGTCACATCACGACAAAGATCGAGTCGGACAAGCATCAGGACCTGTGGTCGGCGATAGAGGGCCGCGGCTTCCCGCAAATTGTGTTTATGAACGCCTCCGGTGACGTAATCATCGAGCATCGGGGCGAGCGGACCGTCGCGGACTTCGGCAAGTCCGGTAAAGTGGCCGACCTGAAACTGCGCGTTGATGCCGGTGACACAACCGCCGTGAACGACCACTTCCTCGCGCTCCTCGAACTCGGACAAATGCAATACGCCGAGGCCAAGGCCGGTGCCGAAACGCTGGACGGGCTGACCGACGAGCAGAAGAAGCGTATCGGTAGCCGACTGCTCGACCTTGAGATCATGGACACGATGAACTCTATGGAGGAAGCCGGTGTTGAGCAGAAGATGGCGGAGCTGGGCAAGGTCTGGTACGAGCGCGGTAAGGTCGGGATCGCACCAACCGGTGCTGTCGAGTCTCAGATATTCTACTGGTCAATCATGATGGCCGGGCAGATGGGCGGCGACGCCGAAGCATTGGAGTTCGGGCTGAAAGGGATGGAGAAATTGATGGGAAATATGCATCCCAAGCAACGCGAGCAAATGAAGCAGATGATCAAGCAGGCCCGCGAGCAGCTCAAGCAGCTGCGCAAAGCATATGAGACCGACGGTGGTCATTGTCGGCCCGAGTCACGCACTTCAATCCAGCACAGAAACACCTGACCCACCACTGGACATAACGATGAACCTAAAAACGCGGCAATTTCGATTCCCGCACCCGCATTACATGAAGGTCGCTCGCGGAAGTGCTGCTCGCGCCAGCGACCGTCATTTCGGTTACCCCGCGAAGGCCCGCCACCCTCGAGCCCACAAGACAACGCTCCAGCCCACCATCCTGCGCCTTGTAGCCTTCCTTACTTTTTCGTTCGCTCTCATTATTGCCGTCGTCCCCGCTGCTGCTGATGAAACAGTTCTGGTAGAGCGCGGCCAGGAACGATGGCGTCACTGGAACAAGGGTGAACATCCGCCAAAAACCTGGAATACAGTTGAGTTCGACGATTCCGCATGGGGTAAGGGTAGCGCGCCGCTTGGCTACGGAGTGGATGGCATCGCTACCAAAATAGGCTTTGGCGAGGATGGCAAAAACAAGCCGGCGGCCGCCTTCTTTCGTCTGACCTTTGACGTTAATGACCCTGCCGCTCATCCAGTTTGGATAGGCGCGTTGCGTTGTGACGACGGGGCAGCCGTTTATCTCAACGGCAAGGAAATCTATCGCTACAACATGCCAGAGGGTGATCTGGCGAAAGCGACCTTCGCGGCAGGGACAGTGTCCCGCTTTAGCAAGTCGAATTACCACACGTTCTACCTTGATCCTGTCCATCTCAAAGCGGGGCAGAATGTGTTGGCGATCAGCGTCCATCAGGCCAACGCTGCGAGCAGTGATCTCGTGATGGACTTTGCCCTTAAAGGACGTGGAAGAGTCGGCGATCCTGAAACGAAACCGCTTCACTCCGGTGGCGTGCTCAAGCCCGATGACGTCATCTCGGACTACATCAATCGTTGGGGAAAACATCTGCTGAGCCAGGATCGCGGCCCAAATTACTCAATTCTGAGCCGTCTCACTGATCGCTTAACAAAGACCAATCGATTGAACTCCGAGCTAAACCGCACCCTCGATCGCAAGGTGGATTTGGTCGAGCCGTCGGACATTCCATTGACCGCTGCAGAGCTCCTCGAAAGCTGCGCGCCTGGTGTTCTCATCATTAGCGGCATCATGGAAAGCAACAGCTTTCCTCCAGCCCACGCGAGTGGATTTGTCATCAGCGAGGATGGTCTCGCCCTCACCAATCACCATGTCATGCAAGCTCTGGGGCGAGGTGATCTCGTCGTCGCCACCAGCCTCAACGGACGCGTCGTGCGGGTGCGAGAGATCGTCGCGGCGAACGAAGCCGATGACGTCGCGTTGATTCAATTGGACGGCGAGGGTTTCCATCCGCTTCCCATTGCGGAATCTGCCCGTGTGGGCGCAGATCTTGTAGCCATCAGCCATCCGAGCAACGCATTCTTTTCCGCGACAGATGGACTCTTGGCCCGCCGCACGCGTGTAAACGGTCGGCACAGAATCATGGTCACCACGGAGTTTGCTCTTGGTAGCAGTGGAGCGCCGATACTGGACCGCTTCGGTTCCGTCGTGGGGCTGGTGGAACGAACGCAATCCGTTGCAAAGAAGACCGTTCCAGTGCATACGGATAAAAACGCACTCAAGCTGGGGAAAGGCGAAGGTGACCGTGGCCTCTTTCTTTACATGGATCATGAGATGACGCTTCGCTACGCCGTACCGTGTGAAAGCTTGCGTGCCTTCCTGAACACCCCGCGTGAGTCCGCCACAAAGCGTTAAAGCCCAAGATAGGAGCCTTGGTCTGGCGGCCCAACGATTTCACCAGTGCAGACCCTGCTTCAGTCGAACAAGAATACAAACATACGATGAACCTCCGAGACTGCACGATGATCCAGAACAAGATTCTGCGTAACGCAGCCTTTTTCTCCTTCGCACTCCTCACCCTTCCCGCCGCTGCTGAAGATGTGGTGATTGTGAATCGAGGCCACGAAGCATGGCACTACTGGGCCGAAGACGGGCGGCCGCCAAAGGGCTGGAACACGAACGACTTCGACGACAAAGCATGGAACAAGGGTGCCGCGCCGCTGGGCTACGGGGTCGATGGCATCGCCACGACGATCAGCTTCGGCGAGGATGACAAAAACAAGCATGCGGCCGCCTTCTTTCGTCTGACCTTTGACGTTGATGATCCTGACGCTCATCCAGCTCGGTTGGGCGAGCTGCGTTGTGATGACGGGGCAGTGGTTTATCTCAACGGCACGGAAATCTATCGCTTCAACATGCCCGAGGGCGATCTAGCACAAGCGACCTTCGCCTCTGGTGAGCTATCCGGTTTTCGCGAGTCAAAGTACCACGCGTTCCACATCGACCGAGGACTGCTTGTCACTGGTCAGAATGTATTGGCCATTAGCGTGCATCAGTGTGAGCCCGAGAGTGAGGACCTCCTGATGGATTTCGCCTTGAAGGCGTCATCCGAGGCCAACGCACCAGAAACGAAACCTCTTCGCTCCGATGGCGTGTTTCAAGATGACCGAGACATTGCAAAGTACATCTACCGCTCGGCCACCCACCTGCTGAAACAGGATCTTGCGCCGAATCCCACGCGGCTGCGTGCGGGACTCGGCCGCATCCTGGACCGCGAGGTTGAGCTGATAGAGCCATCGGACACTCCGCTGAGCCCCGACGAGTTCTTCGAACGGTGCGCCCCTGGCGTTCTGATTATCACCCCAGTGATGGAGACAAACGGCAACCTACCGAGTAGCGCAAGTGGGTTTGTCATCAGCGAGGACGGTCTGGCACTCACCAACCACCACGTTGTGCAGGCCGTCGGTGCTTGGGACTTGGTGGCGACCACTCTGAGCGGTCGCGTCGTGCGAGTGAAGGAGGTCCTTGCATCCAGCGCTGCTGATGACATAGCCTTGATTCAGCTGGAAGGCGATGGATTTCAGCCACTTCCTATCGCGAAGTCCGTCCCGGTGGGCGCAGAACTTGTGGCAATCAGCCATCCGGCGGGCGCGGACGGCATCATGCCAGGTGGGATGGGAAACGAGTTCTTTACCTTGACGAAAGGACACCTCGCTCGCTACAGGACGTTCGAGGGACGGCCTATGGCCATGGTCACCACGCCGTACTCACTTGGTAGCAGCGGCGCGCCGATTCTGGACCGCTTTGGTTCCGTGGCGTGCGTGGTGAGCCGCACGCGTTCTTTCGGCGCCAGACGTGTCGATGTGGAAGTGAAAGACGGCGAAATCAGGGCCGGGAAGGCGAATCCAAGAGGAATTCATCTTGCCATGGATCATCAGATGACGCTGGGCATCACCGTTCCTCATCAGAGCATACGGGCCTTCCTCGAGCTTCAGCCTCTTGGCCCGGCGCAAACGGTTGAAGCCTCAGCCCCCGGACTCAACTGGCAGCACTACGAAGGCAGTTGGGGCTCGCTGCCCGACTTCGCGGCCTTCCAGCCGACCGACCGGGGCACCTGCGAGTCGCCGGCGGTTGATGTCCACGGCGGCAGCACCGACGATTTCGCGCTCGTCTTCACAGGCTTCATCGATCTGCCGACCGACGGTGTCTGGCAGTTTGGCACCACCTCCGACGACGGCAGTCGACTCTACATCGACGACGACTTAGTGGTCGACAACGACGGCATTCACGCTCCGGTCGAGCGCACCGGCTACCGTCGCCTCGCCGCTGGCCTGCACGCGATTCGCATCGAGTACTTTGAACGTGGCAACGGCGAGGAGCTGACGCTCCGCTTCTCGGGCCCGGACCAGCCATGGATCGAAATCCCCGCATCCGCCTTCCGCCGCCCCGCCGCATCTGAAGAAGTCACGGATACTCCTTTCGACCCGAATAAGGTCGATGCTTTCCGTAAAGAACTGCAAGATGCCTCAAAGGCGGATTCGACACAGAGCAAAGAAAGACCAAACGCTTCAGTCTCCCGCCACCTTGAGGAACCCACGGATTACATCAACAACTCAGACTTCCGGGAGACCCATGTCGTCTCTTTGGGTTGCGGTGGTGATTGCCTTTCACCTCTTTATTATTTCCCGCTGGCTAGCCACTACCACCTGGTTGACCTGTTTCAATGGGGCTCTGACCCGGAAGGAATGTTGAGTGAAATCGTCGCCCGACTGAAGAGCGTTCATCCAGATGCAACTGTAGAAGTGACGAAGCAGGGCTTTCTGACCTATTGCAAGAAAAACCCCCACCTCTACCGTGAACAAGACGCCAGGATCCGGATCAGCTTGCAGGACAGTGAAGTTGCTAAGGAGCTGGAAGCGAATCCTACCAAGAGGACCCTCTATGCCCGCGAAAATATAACTGCGGAGATCATGGCTAAGCCGGAGGTTTTTTGTGACCGTGTGGAAATTAGAGTTGAATGGAAATCTGCCTCGCTGGGAGCGATGAAAAAGACCTACTACCTGTACGGTGCAGATTACAACCAGGCGGCCTACAACAATTACATCCTGTCCGGAATCCCTGATGGCGATCGTGTTGGAGCGATTGTCAAGGAGATGGCTTACTCACCCAAGAAGGAAGAATTGAGCAAATACACGGATAGGCTAATGAAGGGTGGGCTGTTCATCACCGATCACGGTTTTTCCAAGGAAGACGGTATTCCCATTGATCACAGCTGGGAGACCATGAATGAACTCGTCAAGAATGGGACATTCAAGGCCTCGAAGTTGGATTATCGTGGACCGGAGATTCTACGTGGGTATCCGTCCCCCAATCGCTTTGATTTCTACTTTTACAAAAAGCGTTAGTGTCTTGGGAGAACAACTTAGTCTTTGAACTCTTGGCCTCCAACGTCACAGAAACAGTTGCTGTGCTAGTTGAACCTTCGGAGAAAACAGTGAACCAGAACCCTATCCTTCGTTCAGCAGCCGTATTTGTTTTCGTATTCGGGCTGCCGCTTGCCGCAGCACCCGCCAATGCTGATGACCAACCCGAGGCCCCCGTCGAGTTCAACACGAACGAACCGTCCGAGGCCCAACGTGAGCTGTTCGAGTTCCTGCGAGTCGAAGAAGCGTGGGAAGAACTTGGAGATGCTGAGGGCTGTCCTGTGGGAATACTCGACGCAGGGTTTGACTTCTTTCACCCGTGCCTGGACGGAAGACTAAAGCCCAAATTCTTTGCAGGCGGAGTGTATCACCTTGGATCCAGCAAGCTGACGTCGCACGGAACCGGAATGGCAAGTCTGATCGCCGCCCAGCGTGTAGATAAGAATGGGATGATCGGGATGGCTCCCAGGTCAAAGCTGTTGACGGCTTCGATGGGCTCGGCACTCCACTTGCCACTTGCCTTGAGGGCCGCCTATCTGCGCAAGCATCCTGACGCCGAACCTGAAGAAATTCAGGAAGAGATGCAACGCCACAACGCGGAACTTCAAGCTTTCGGACGGGAGTGGGTTGGTTCCAAGATTCGTAGCGCTGCTGCTGGCCTGATCGCGTTGGTCGATAGCGGCGCCCGCGTGATCAACTTTTCCGCCCACTTCGGCGCGCCTGCGTTGGACGCTGAATACAAGGCACTCCTGGACGAGGCGTACGCTCATGCGGCAAAGCATGACGTTCTCGTGGTGGTCTCAGCGGGCAACACAGGCACGGTTGAGACGGTCTACTTTGGGACCTCGGAGACTGTGCTGGTAGTTGGCGCGTCTCTGCTCAGTGACGAACTATGGGAGCAGGAATGGAAGCAAGGCGATCAAATAAGACGCGTGGGATCCTGCACGGGCCCGAGACTCTCAGTGGTCGCGCCCGTGCAGAAAATGGTAATTGCGAAACCTCACGATGAAGCCAGCTATCAGTTCAAAGTTGGTCCGCACGGCGATGAATTCGCGAAATTCTCAGGACCTTACGCCCAAGTTCCCCAAGGAGCCACTTCACAGGCGGCACCGGTCGTGACGTCCCTCGCTGCGCTGATCCGCAGTGCCTACCCTAACTTGAAAACGAAGGAAGTCATTGACGCTATCCAGCAGTCAAGCGTCGACTTAGGTGAGCCAGGACGAGACGACCGCTTTGGCCACGGACGCATTGACTTCCTCGCCGCGATGAAACTCGCCCGCCAGCGGAGTCAAGAGCCTGATGGCGAGTCTGCCCAGAGCAAGGTATCGGGAGCAATACCTTAGGAATAATATCACAGGCAACTGCGCCCGAGATGGAAGTTCGGAAAGCTTGAAATAACTAGCCAATGTCTATTCAGCTTTCACAGCTCTTGCGTTATCAGCTCCACGGCTTCTCCTCGGACTTCTGCTTAACCAAGAAAAGATTGCTACTGCAAAATAGCCCGTCCATGCGATAGCGAATAGCGGGCTCGCAAAGCTTGATCCGAGCACCATGCTGTGCAAGAAGCCAGAGACGAGAATGGTCCACGCAAGAACCGCATGGAAGAACTTCCAATCGGCGTTGTTGATCGGTATCCACTTGCGTCCCATGGAGTAACCAATTGTTATTAACATTGCCAACCCTGCAATACGTCCCAACTGTATCGGCCAAGATGCTGAAGGAAAAAGAAGCAGTTCCCAACTACCACGATGCCAGATAAGCAAGGCGATATGCAACACTGCCAACAGCATAGCAACAACGGCCATGCTCCTGTGAATTCGCATTACGGTCGAGGCTCCAAACATGCGTTCGATCCATTTGAAGCGGGCGGCCAGCACAAACTGGAGGCTGACGAGCGTGTATGCCAACACTGCGGTGATAGTTGCTCCAAAAAACGCTAATCCATTCGTTGCGAGCTGCTCGTCAACGAGTGCTGCGACAACAGCGGGAAAAAACGCTGCGATCATATAGGCTAGCGAAGCTGCAAAGTGTTTCAGCATTGATAAAAGCTTGCCGAGTCGCGAAGGAGGGCATGTGAATGAGGCATTTAGTTGCCGGCGACGGCCCATACGCTGTCGGTGTTATTGTACAGGCATTGCATCTGCATATACTATGCATAAGTGGGTGGTCGCGGCACAGACGTACAGAACCTGAGTGCGATGCCCCAGATCCGACTCGAAACTAACCAAATTCAGCACCTGGAAGCCGATCATGAAAGTGGCCTATATCTTTCGTTCAAATATGTCGTCTACTTTTCAATTGGCATCTATGATCTTGCCTCAGTTGGAAGGTGGCTACCACGGAGCAGAAGTCGTTGGAATGTTCTTCTTTGACGACAACACCTTCGTTTTGAGATCAGGCGACCCTGTGGGAGAGCGTTTGTCAAAAGTCGCTCGCGAGCAAGGGATCTTGTTAATGATGTGCGATCAGTGTGCCGTACGTCGCAATTTGGCTGAGGGTACGCTTGAACAATGCGGTACTGGTGAAGTTACAGCGAAGGGTACAGTAGACGGAGTGGGCGTAGGCTGCTTTCCGCAACTATATGAGGCGCTCGGTGGTAGCCCGCCAGATCAAGTTATCACACTCTAATCACTATCCCGCTGGTCCTCCTGGAAGTTGCGTCTTGCGAAGCGATCTTTTGACACCCGGCTCCTGTGCGTGATGTCGGTCAGATCTGATTGCCGAGGTCGCCAAGACCGACGGCATTTCCAGTGACTAGGGAACAGCTGAAGTTGGACCAACTTCTACCCGTGAGAGGCGAATAGAGACGTATTCGGTGCAGGACACCTATGCGACTTGTTGGTCTCTAGATTTCACAGTCTAGCGAGTTGGAGGCTACTTTCTCGACAAGCTTCGTAAGCACTCTTTGCTTAGAAATTGCGTCGCAACGCGTCATTTCGAGAATTGTCCCTGTAGGTCTACAGGCAGAGGGGCAGTTTCTGTTCTCGAACGATTGCATCTAAATCGCGAAATTCTGGGCAACCACTTCGTCGGTAGGTGATACGACCGGGTAGGTGTATTCCCAGAAGAAAGTATGTCTTTCCAAGTGAGACTTCTGTGGCGGATGACCTTCAAGACGAGATTCGCGAGAACGCATCGGGGCCAGCGAAGGCTTCGGGTGATGCGGGATCCGTTGAACAGCACAAGCTGAAAGATCAAATCGCGGCCGACAATCATCTTGCGGGAAAAGATGCGGTGAAGAAGCCGCATCGCGGATTGCGTTTCAACAAGATCGTGCCGCCTTCTGCTGGCTGATCTCTTCTCTTCGTGAATGGACGGACTGTCGGGATCGACAGCGGGATTTAGCAGGGAATGCTGAAGTTCTTGTCAGGGATAATCGAGCAACACTCGCGACGACGATCCTCAGATAGCGTCGCACTCGGACGCTCGTCCCGACAGTCCTTCTTTTCACGATTGCGAGCTAAGTATGATGCTGCCAACACAACGCTGGACAACATCAAGCATTGGTCGCGTGCTGATAGCTTGTCGGCTGCCGCTGCGAACAGTCCGGATGTGCGGCGGATTCTTCGTAATCGGTCACGCTACGAGATCGTCAATACTGCCCGGTCGAACCTAGCGATCGCTGGCGACCGTTTGATCGCGACACCGACCGCGATCGACTCTTTGACCGTGATAGTGACGGACGCAACGCGTTGATTTGGGCTGGCGCAGGTGAACTGGCCACGCTCGCGTTGATCGTCGTCGCGATCATCTTGCTTGGATTCATTCTCATCAAACGAGGCATTTGAAACTTATGATTTTTGGAATCGCAACCGTTGTCGTCCTGGTCCTCGTTGCCATCGCATTACTGCCGGCGAGAAAACGCGACCAAGACGGAAATACACCGTTGCTCGGGCCACCATCCCGTCCCACAAACGTTCGTCAGCAGCCGCTGCCAACAAGAGCTTCAACAGTGTGGAGTCGCTGGGTGAAGCACTTTCTTATGCCGGTCCAGTCGCCGCTGATGCCAACATGAGTTTGGAGGAGACGCTTGCAATCCTGGGAACCCTCGGCAACATCGGCATCCAAGGCAGTTCGGCCGGTAACGCTTTAAAGCGATTGCTGACGCTCAGCGCGGCAGAGTCTGAGAAGTTTCAAAAGGTCTTCGGTGTCGCAACGATGGATGTCGCCGGCAACGCGCGCCCGCTGGTCGATGTGCTGGGCGAGGTGGCTGTTCATGCGTGACCAAGTCACCTTCTGCATCAAAACCATTCATCGTCCGCAATGCTGTGCCGCATTGGTGCGAAGCATTCATGAACACTGCGGATCCAACCGACCGACGATTCATGTGCTGGATGACGGAAAGCCAGAACTTCGTTTCTCGACGAATTGCCCCACCGAAGCGGCTATGGTCGATGAACTGATCGAGACCGAATACGACATTGGCCTATCTGCTGGTCGCAATCGCTTGCTCGACGCTGGCGACTCGCCGATTGTTGTCTTCACAGATGACGATCATTTGGTTACGGCGCGGACTCGACTGCCGGAACTGGTCGACAAGCTAAATCGGCACAACGACATCGATCTCCTGGCCGCGCTTAGCAACAACGACGAGCGACCTCGGTTGCTGCGTAGCAACGGAACACGATTGCGAATCCATCGCGGTTCGCTGAAACGACGCGGCTCGATTCGCTGGTGCCATTACGTTGGCAATCCCTTTGTGTCCTATCGAGACATCCTGCAAGCGATTCGCTGGGATGAAGGTCTCAAAGTTGAAGAACACTGGGATTTCTTCTGGCGATGCAAGCTGGCCGGCGTGAATGTCGCTGTCGATGTTGACCATTCTTTCAAACACGAGCACGTTGATCCGCCCGGTTACCAGCGTCATCGACCGCAGTTCCTAAAACGCGGCCTCGAGAAGCACGGATTGGAGAAGGTGATCTGGCGATGATCGAATTACCCGCCCTGGAATACCACCTGGCGCACGGCTGCAATTTGTCATGCCAACAGTGCAGTCACTACAGCAACTTTCGTTTAGCCGGCGCGATGCCCACACCGGCCGAAGCACAGGTTGAATACGAAACGTGGAATCATCGCATTCGACCGGAGCGATTTGCGTTGCTTGGTGGTGAACCGCTTCTGAATCCGAATTTGATTGAGCATTTGCATCTGGCCCGCAAATGCTGGCCGCACTCCAATCTGATGTTGGTGACCAATGGCTTCGTCTTTGATCGTCATCCTGCGTTGCCAGGCACACTTACGCAGACAGACTGCCGACTCGAAGTCAGCCAGCATGGAACCCACGAGGCATACCTCGCAAAGTTCCGCAAAGCCAAGCAAATCGTCTGGCGATGGCGCGAAGATTATCCGGGCATCCAGATCAAGGTTCGGCAATCACATCGTGGGTGGATGCGGCAGTACCAAATCGAAGATGGCAAACCGATGCCGTTCGATTCGAGGCCGCAAGCTGCATACAAGATCTGTATGCAGAAGACCTGCACGCAACTATTCAAGCAACGATTGTGGAAGTGCCCCGCGCTCGCTTATTGGTCGCAACTTGAACAGCGATTGAACCTCGAAGATATCCCTGAGTGGAAATTGTTCCGGGACTACAAAGCTTGCTCCGCCGAATGCCGCGATGCCGAACTCTTCGCTTTCCTTCGCTCGAAGGCAATTCCGCAATGCGGGCTCTGCCCAAGCAAGCGGGAGCCCTTTCATCATCCCGATCCAACTCAAAGGAGTGAGCTTCGATGAGCTTCCGTCCGCGTCGTCCTGACATTCCACCTCCATGGCCACCGTTCATCCCGCCGTTTGATCCACCGGGTAGTGAGCCGCCGCCTCTTCCGCCCGATTCGAATCCGCCAGAGGGTTCGAGTACCGACGACAGCAAGTCGAGTTCGGAACCACGTCCCGACTGGTGGCCCGACGATTGGCCTTGGCCGCCCGAACCCGAAGAGCCCGTCGAAATACTCGCGCCGCCACCGATACACACGTGGCCGCGACTGCCGCCCGACCATCCGTATCACGTCCCGCCCGGCTATTCCGCGCCCGACAACTTGCCTCCCGGTCATCCCGGCGAGTATTACCCCGATATGCCACCCGATCCGGTTATGTATCCAGTGGAGGATGACACGGGTTCCGTTGGCGACGAGAGTCAGTCCTGACCGCGGTCACTCTTGCCAATACTGAGGTTGGTCTAGAGCGGTGCAGCAGCGGACGGTTCCTTCGTTGCTTTCCATCGCACCTGGTTGTAGTTCTTTGACCATCCATGCATCGGCATTCTTGGGCAGAATGGGATATGGAGCGTCGAAGCCCTGCGTACCGGCCGGAGCGAAGCCGAATCGCGAGTAGTAGTCGGGGTAGCCAAGGACAAAGACTAAAGCGACGCCCTGCGATTCGAGTTGGGTGAGTGCCTCGTTGACTAGCCTCGTGCCGAGTCCGCTTTTTTGCCGTTCGGTCGAAACCGCAAGTGGAGCGAGTATCTGTGCGGACACTTCACGTGTTTCGATCCGCACTGCTGTGAAGAGCACGTGTGCAAGAATCGCATCGCCGTGCTCGGCAACGAATGAATGGATGGGTTCTGCCGTTGGGTCGCCGAGCATCTCGGCGACGAGCGAGGAAATGATCTCGCCTTCTTCACCGAAAGCATCACGGTGGACGGAGAGGATTTGGTCGCGGTCTTCCGGCGTGGCCAAACGAAAGGCCGTTTCACTTGGTTTCATGTTCATCGAGTTGGTCAAAAGATTTCGTCTTCGCCTGGTTCTTCGTCATTGCATTGTACGATCTTGGACCCTTCTGAAATCATGTGAGTACAAATGCGGCGACAGATTCGTTTGACTTCTGTGCGGGACGTGGCAAAGTCTTTTCTGGGCAGATGAAATAAACTTGCCGTCAAACGCATCTAGATATGCACTGGTTCAAAGAAAACAGATTTTCCGTGAACCATTCGGAATGAAGAGCGTCTATTACCTACGACGCAACAAGTCACACCCAATTTTGAATTAGCAAAGCGAGTAAGAGCTTTCTGATGTTTACCAAACAGCAAC
>JBKAHA010000025.1:0-26613 GCA_046290675.1 Aureliella sp. | reverse complement strand
GTACGGTCGGTAGTTCCGTAGTTTTTCAAAAAGCTCAAAATCGCCTTGGCTCATTCTCGACAGAATGGTCAACAAGCTGCGGCCGCATCGGGATCCAGGGGTCCGCAGGGTAGCTTTAAGGTGCAATACGACACCCTTCGGTGACAGTTGCTCCAACCAAGTTCGTTGCTTTTAATCGACACCCCGAAAGTTCGTTTTCGTCACGTCCGGAGCGAATGAGACTCGAACCAGAGAACAAACTGGACCTCTCGGTAGCAAAATGCTACCATAGATATAGAGGTGATTTATGGGACAGCCAGTCAAACTATCGGATGAACTTGTTGATGACGCGCGAGCCGTGGTGCCGTTTTCGCAGCGAAGTATTGCGGGGCAAATTGAATTCTGGGCCGGCCTCGGAAAGTCAATTGAACCACTCCTTCGTGGAGACCGTTCAGTGCTACTCCAAAAGTCGGGGGCAACTCGCCCACTCTCGGAGGCAATTGCTGAAGTTGGCACGGTGAAGGGCAAGAAGAAATTGGATGCGTACCTAGAACAAGGGCCTTATCCTCACTTCAAAGCTGTGCCAGGTGAACCTGACCTATTCAGACGAATCGAAGCAGACGGAACCGAAATGGTCGGCAGGTTTGTTGGCCGCGATTTCGTAGAGGACGAGAGCGCGAGTTGAGTCTACCGTTTTCGTTTCTTGACCAGCGGCCAATCGTGGTTGCCGTCGCAGGTTCCAATGGTGCTGGCAAGTCCACGTTCTTCAATACGTATCTCTCGGACAGCGGCCTACGATTCGTAAACGCTGACGTCATCGCCAGGGAACTAGACATCCCAGCCTACGATGCTGCCGAAGTCGCTGCCGCCATTCGGTCTTCTCTCGTAGTTCAGCGAGAGAGTTTCATTTTTGAAACCGTACTCTCGGACCCGGTTGGTGACAAAGTCCACGCACTCGCCGAGTATGCCGAACTTGGCTACACGGTGGTGCTCTTCTTCATCCGCGTCGACGAAGTGAGTCAGTCGATCGGCCGCGTCGCAATGCGAGTCGCCAGGGGAGGGCATGATATTCCCGACGAAAAGCTTCGGGCTCGTTTCGAGCGAACAAAAGAGAACCTCAGTCGAGCAATCCAGCAGCTTCCACACGTCGTGGTATACGACAACAGCGATCTAAACCATCCCTACCAGTTGGCCGAAGTTTACGAGCAAGGAACCTTAGTCAACGATCTCCCAGAAAATCGAGGGAAGTAGTCGGTCGACCGATTCTTGATGCTGCTACACAGGTTCATTCGGCAGCACTTCGCTCGCCCGATTGGATCTCGGGGCTCTCCTGGGAAACACGTGCAACACGGGGTAGCTTTTCAAGTTGACCAAGGCGAACGCAGATAAAGGAAAAGATGTGTTCGGGAACGTTCACATCGACGCACGATTCCATCCCCCGAAATCCTGGCGATGAATTCGCCTCACAGATCTTGTAGTGTTCTCCGTCGAACAGGAGATCGATTCCCGCAATATCCAATCCAAGTAGGCGACTGGCTTCGGATGAAAGCCACTCGATCTCTGGCGTAAGT
Source organism: Aureliella sp. (assembly GCA_046290675.1). Taxonomy (GTDB): domain Bacteria; phylum Planctomycetota; class Planctomycetia; order Pirellulales; family Pirellulaceae; genus Aureliella. Next base: position 25,063 of record JBKAHA010000025.1, on the reverse strand, counting down.
TCGAACATTTCAACTGAGCCGCCTCGAGTAAAATTCGCCTTGAATGAGCCGTCGTTCGATGTTCGCTGCATGCAGGCGACCGCCTTTCCTCCAACGACCAAGACACGCAGATCGCGGCCGCGGCTGGAAGCAACGAACTCCTGAATGATGATATTGACGTTACTCTTAGTGGCGTGAACAAGTTGCATCAGATCGTCAAAGTGCTCTCGCGATTCGCAAAGAAAGACGCCGGTGCCCTGTGAACCAGAAATGGTCTTCACAACCACGGGGAGGCCAAGATGCTTCTCCACTGACTCAACATCGACCGGAAATTTTGCGAGCATCGTTTTGGCGACAGGCAGATTACTTTGGGCAAGTATCTGATGGGTAAATAGCTTGTCACGAACCGTCTCGATACTCTGCGACGAGTTGAAAGTCTGTACGCCCAAACGTTCAAGATGTCGAATCACTGCCAGCGCGAAATATGTGGTCGCTGCACCCATTCGCGGTAAGAGAAAATCCGGCAGCGAAACTTCTTTACCATCTAGTAGTACGCTGTGCCTGTCATCGCGTGTGACAACCAAGTCAATCTGCTCGGGCGAAATCACGGTCAGCTCGATACCGCACTGGTCCGCCACCTGGCGAAGCCGGTTCAGTTCAAACGACTCTGCTCGCAGTACTTCCGATGATTCGTTGTAGAGAACCCATCCGTTCATTCGCTGGCAACCTTCACTAAACCTCGACTACCTGATCCCGTTCGTCGCTACGCTACTGACAAGGAGCTTTTCAGGTCGATGATTACATCATATTCTCTCGCATTAAGCGATGGCTGAAAGAGGGTACTCAGCCGAGGAAAGCGAAGGCATTTCGTATAGTCTTGCCAGCGAATCGCGTCAGATGGTCGTTGAGGATTTCGACGCAACAATCAAAGTCTCTCTATTATGTTTTTTCAGGTGAGTGCCTCGAAGAAGTAGGCGCTTACCGACTGAGCACCTTCTTGCGATGTTCTTTCGCAGCGGCTCGCAACTCCCTCTTCGGCGTTGGAGGTGACAACAACGATTGGGCAAGCGTAAGACTTTGCATTTGGTCAAGCTGAATCCGTTCGTGCTCTTCTATAACTGCCTTGGCGGCTGGCTCTGCTTCGCCCAGCGGGAAATCGGACACACTTAGGCCAAGGGAAGCCGCCGTGCGCTCGATGAGCGTTTTCTGCTTCGCCGGAAGTCCTGTCTCTATGCGGACCGATTTGGCTTCCATTAATCGCTCCAGGAATGGCTCATGCTACCACCAGACTGTAAGGCGAATTGCCATGCAGAATGGGGCATTTGAAATGACCTAGAATCACGTTCTTTGTCCGTAGTGTGACTACTGAAAACACAAGAGAACCTCATTGGAGGAGGCAACGCGTGGACAGCTGGAGACCGGCGTTTCGGATCAGATTCCAAAAATGTTGCAACCCTGCGGCAAACCGGCCGGTCTAAATGGTTGACGGGGTCATTGGTAGCAAAGTTCGCGTTTGGGAAGAAAATTATGGGACACTCGGTCGGTGATGGAATAATCGTAGCAGCATTGGCAGGCTTACTCTTTGGCTACTTGTATCTCAGGTTCCGCACTCGGATAAAGCGACTGGAGCTCATTCATCAGGAAAGGCTTCAAGCGATGGAAAAGGACTTTCCGCTTCCCGAGCTCCCAGTTGACCCACCTGTCGTTCGCAATCCGCCCAATCCACATGTGCCGCTGATTCTCGGCGTTGTGCTGGTAATGTTCGGTGCGGGCAGCATGGTTGCCTTGTACTTTGCCGCTGCCGAGGGAATTCAAAAACTATGGGTAGCACCGTTGCCGGTGCTGTTCATCGGGGTTGGGCTGATACTTGTACACGGCCTGATAAATTTGAATGGAGTTAAGCGAGGTGTGCGATAGTGACAGGGAACTTGTCGACCGCTACGTTTGCAACAACGAAGAGGATGCATTTCGAATCTTGATGGAGCGTTATCAACTTCCCGTCTTTCAGATTGCCGCTTCAATCCTGGGACTGCAAAAAACCGCCGACGTTGAGGATGTGGTTCAGGAGGTATTTGTGAGAGTTCACCGATCACTGGCCTCCTATCGAGCGGAGTCAAAATTCAGCACTTGGTTATACCGAGTCGCGTACAATCAAGCGATAACGAAGAAGTCCACGCTGTCAGGAAAGTTCTTTGTGTCAGGAAGTGACCATCTTGCGGACATCGCCCAAGAGAATGCAGATCCATCTGCAGACCTAGAGAAATTGCTCGTCCGGCAAGAATTGGATGCAGCTATCGACCGACTGCCTGTGGAATACCAAGTCGTGGTTCGACTGTACTATTGGCACCAAATCTCGATCAGTGAGATTTCTTCTCGAACGAACATACGAGAAAACACGACAAAGTCCTACCTGCATCGAGCTCGGAAGCTTCTTGCGGTCTACTTGAAAAAAGTTGATGAGAGATAGCGATGGCTGACCGAACTAACGTGGACACTCTACTGCGAGAAGCTGCGTCTCACTACCCGGAGTTGCCGACGCGTTCTGTGCACGATCTGCAACGATACGTGTTGCAAACTCATAGAAAGTTGCCTCGCGGTACCAGCCTCATACTCGGAGGCTACGCGCTCATCGCTACTTGTATCTGCGTCGCAGCAATGCAGGCAGTCTCCATGCACTGGGGGCTAGTCGTAGCAGCATTCGTAGTCAGCGCACTAGTAACTTTACTTTTTTGGCCGCTGGCGAGATTGATTGCCTAAGAAATCACAGGGGCATCATACCCGGCGGCGACGAAAGCGAGGGCGTTTGAGGCCCGAAGTCTCGGCTTTTCGGAGGGCTGTTTTGCGATACGAAAGTTCGCGCGCGAGCCAAGGTTTATCTCGCGCGAGCCAAGGTTTTTAGGAGAGAGATCCCCACCGAGGGGTGGTGATACGCCAAACGCCAAACATCGCGCGCGAACTTCTCTCGGCGACTTGAGAGAGGCAGGGGCGGGTCTCTCCGAAGAGTCCGTGTTGATTGCTCAAAGAGAGATCAGGAGTTAACCACGGTGTCGCTGTAAAACAGAGATACCGAGACCTTACAACGGTATTTGCAGGGGTTCCTGCGTAATCTTGGCTTTCTCAAGTCTCTCCGAGATGACAGAGAGCGAACGCGCGAGAGGTCGCCGCGAAGAAGAAAGTCCCGCCGAGCCGCAAAACTTCGGGCCAAACGAAAAAACGCCCGGGGGCCTGTTCTCGGCTTCCGGGCGTTAACTGTACGGTCGGTAGTTCCGTAGTTTTTCAAAAAGCTCCCCAATCTAAACGCTCTCGATCACGATCGCAAGAGAGTATCTTTTTCGCAACTGTTCTCCAGTAAAGAACTTACGAGTTTCGCATCCTTTGAAACGAATGCAGCTTTCCAAGCGTTGCCCAAGAATACTCTCTGGGTTTAGTTGACCGTTTGTCGTTAACCTCCGGAACTGGCGTACCGATTTGCCGCCAGACTGCCGGCGTGTGGCGTTGCTCTGGGTCGCTCGGAGGACTGTCGCCAAGTGGCCCGTTGTTGCGGCACGCGGCGAGTGTGGGGAACGCTCGGCCGAGTCGCTCCAGTATTTGTTCTTCGGGCTCATGACGGCTTGCGACGTTTGGTGTCTTGCGGCACTGTGTAGATCGAATCGTGGGTACGTTCGAGGGAAGAGGAATGAAGGAAATCGACGGCGACTTGCTCAAACTGGCCAATGACGGCGCTTTTGATGTGATCGTTCATGGCTGCAATTGCTTCTGCACCATGGGGGCTGGAATCGCCAAAGCGATCCGCGATGTCTTTCCAGCTGCCTACGAAGCTGATTTGGCAACAGACAAGGGAAGCCGAGATAAGCTCGGCACCTATTCATCGGCCGAAGTGTCGTTGGATACGGGAACACTCACCGTCATCAATGCCTACACCCAGTTCAATTATCGGGGGTCGGGTATCAAAGCTGACTACGACGCCATCCGCAATGTGTTTCGTAGGATCAAAGTCGACTTCCCTGGCCAACGAATCGGTTACCCGATGATCGGAGCTGGGTTGGCTGGTGGCGACTGGCCAACCATCAAGGCGATCATCGATGAGGAGTTAACAGGAATGGACCATACACTCGTCGTATTCAAGCCTTCGTAACCAGCGGGGCGATGACCGGTTCGGCAGCGACCTGAATCATCTCGACAAGCTCTGCATCCATGAAGTGGTAGTCGTCCGGGATGTGCAAGACTTCGATCTGCAAGAACTTCGTTTCACCGGGGAACTGTGCCAGTAGTCGGCTACGATGCTTGTCCTCCATCACGAGGACCAAATCTGCCCAAGCCAAGTCTGCCGCCCGTACGGTTTGACGGGCTGAAGTTGCCGTTCCCCGCGATCGCACTTCCAATCGCGAATCATCACGGTAGACCGCTTCCGCCGTTGGGCTACGCCATTGATTCTTGCTGCAAACGAACAAGACCTTGATTCGATCAGCCACGTTGAGTTTCTATAAGGGAGGATCTCGAGGCGAATCGACCGCGGCATCCCCGGCGACTGTCTGGCCCTGTTCCAAATCGTGTAGTGCAGCAAAGTCACCAGCAAGGTATGCGGAAAACGGATCCGTGTACGGATGCCAGTGGTCGGTCTCATGTGCTTCCCGCTCTTGTTTTCGCTCAACGCGTTTCCGAACCAATTCCGCTTCGGTCGCTTCACGCGTAGCCAGATACCCAGCGTCAACCTTTACGCCCAGTATCTCTAACTCCGCGGCCGCGCATCGCCAATCCACTCCGAAGTGCTTACAGTAGCCTCGGAGGATATTCTTCCCGGTGTAGCTCGGCAGCCATGACCGCGCCGCGGTGATCCTTCTTTCGCGATTCATTCGTTTCACGCGCGGCGGCAGCGGCTTCTTTTTGCGTCCCACAACTTCGGTCCTTCTTATCACCAAGCACAGCAACTCTGATTTGCACTAACCGTGATTCTACGTGTTGCGTGGTTCATGCTCGAGAGGTCAACGATCAGCAAGTCGCCGGATCGATTCAATCCCCAATTCCATCTTTTGTCTCGCCGAAATGTTCGCAGAGTGAACGCGAATGACCGGTGGAATGAAGCTGTTTGTGACGACTTGCTCCTCGATCCATTTGACGACGTCATACCCCGTGCCCCGTTCGTCGTCCCCCAGGTCGTGGTCCAAGCTAATCTCAATTACTTGGCCAGTCTTTAGCAATTCAATGGCTTCGTCGGGCCAATAGACGCGAGTCCAGCCGACTGGTGTTTCTCTCTCGTCGTCGAGATAAACTTTCATGCTGGGTTACCAAGAGCGAATAGATAGGCAGTCACTTGTGAACGACCAAGGCGAAGACACCTTGGCCGGCCCTTTGGTTCGTGGTCGGTATGATTTCGCATCACGCGGCGATCGTCGCGGTTAGGCGGCAAGCTGTCGTGTTAGCCGGAATCCGATAACCCGGCGGCTTGCAACGCCTTGGTCCAAGAGCCGAAACGTCGGCGGATGGCAAACGCTTGCTCTCGGTTCTCTAAGCAAACTTCCGTCCAGACCAATGTCTGCTCCGCGGACGCTCGCTCTTTCAACCATAGTACCATTGTTTCATTGTCGATCCTTTTCGGCTGCCTGCGAGATAGGTGAGCCAAGTTGATACCGGCTGCCGCCAGCCCGCCACGCCATGATCCATGGAAATGCAGAACGGCTTCGTACAGTGGACGGTTCCGGGCGCGATTGACCATTGCATTCAGGTCGTAGCCCGTTGTACAGAGGCGACGCAGTTGCTGTTCGACGCGTTCTTTCGTCCACTTTCTGTCAGTCGTCTCAGCGTGCTTGGGATCGACGCCCGCATATGCGAGAGCTGTTTCCCATGACCCGAATTCCTCGCAAGCGATCTCGTACAGTGCGGACTCCTTGGATCGGATCGTTTCTTCACTAAGGTCTTGGTTGGCCAAGTCGCGTCCGACGATTTGGCGAATGATGGCTTCTCGCGACATTAGGAAACACGCCTCCCTCGATTGAAGACCACAACGCCGGCCGCCGACAACGCTTTCCGCCATGAGCCAAAATGACGACGGCAAGTCATCGCAAGTGAGCGATTGTTCGGGTGACCGCTACTGAGCGATTGCCCGAACGCTTGCCGCTGTTGGATCAATTCGATTAGCTGTTCCTTGGTATAGAAACGTCGCTCCGGTTCCAGGTCGGCGGCCTCGATCGCCGCATTCCAGGTGCCGAAGTGTGTCTTGGCCGCATTGAAGAGTGCTTGGTACTTGGTTGATACCTCAGCCAACCGATGTCCCGAGTCATACCAAGCTCGCAGCTCGGCGATCACTCGCGTTTGATTCCATCGTTGAAGCGGCGGTTTGATGGGAATCTTTTCAATCAAGCCTGCGGCTTCCACCGCAGCCGCCCATGAGCCAAAGTGTCGTTTCGCGGCCGTCGCTAATCTGGGATCGCCAAGTCCAATGAGGTGTTTGGGACGCCCAGTAACGTAGCCGTCTTGAATTGCCGCGACCACACGCAGCTTGGTCCAGCGTCGCGGGTTCAATTCGATATCCGCTTCGGCGAACGCCTTGTCCAAGCTCCCGAAGAGTCGAATTGCAATCGCGATCACCTTGGGTTCTGGATTAGTCTCTCCGGAGACTCGCGTTCGTTCGTCCCATGCTTGCAGTCGTTCAATGACGCGGCGGTGTGTCCAACTTTCTCTGACGATAGGATCGAAGCCGGCGGCTTGCATTGCATCCGCCCAAGAGCCAAACCAACGAACTGCGGCGCGGAACAAGGATTTGTCTTCACACCAAGTTCGAGAAAGCGAATGCCCATTAGCATGTCGAGACTTCATCGAATCTAGGATCTTCGCGTGGTTCCAATAGCTTCGTCCTACTGTCCTCAGTCCGGCAGCACCAACCGCTTTGGTCCAGGAGCCAAAATGGTGCTTCGCAGATCTGAAGAGCACCGGATGCGCCTCCCGAAGTTGTGGAAGATTCCCAGCATCTCGCTCACAGTCAGTAATCGCTTGTATCACCGAGTCGGCAGACATCAACCGCTTTGACGGGATCGGATGGCCAGCAGCTGCCCTCGCGGCGGTCCAAGTGCCAAAGAGACGTTTCCCTGCAGCGTAGAGAGCGGGGGCTTCCCGTGCGGTCGCTCGCAATGAATGCCCATCTTCGTAACGTTTGCGAATCGCGGCGATGGCTTTCGGCTTGTCCCAATCCAAGTGCGGTGGTGTGTTGGTAAGGCACGCCACACGAGCCGCCTTGCAAGCTTCACGCATAGTGCCAAATCGCCTGACCGCAGCTTGAGTAATCTCTATGGGAACCGGAAGACCATTGCCACGCGTCAAACGCAATTGTTCAATAATCTCCTCGTTGCTCCACTGCCGGCGAGCGGACTGGATCCCAGCCGCATCCAGCGCGGCCCTCCATGTTCCGAATAGCGATGCAGCCCGCGACGTCATCGCTGGGTCACGTTTCCACAATGCGCCCGCCGGCACACCTTCTGCATGCCAAGCCTTCAAGTTTGCGACGACAATTTCTTTGCTCCACTTTCGTTGCGTCATCATCAACCCTCCGTGTGCTCGAGGATCTGTTCAAAGATGCCAACCAACTCGCCGTGATTGGCCAGCAAATACTCCTTCACCGCCTGATTCCCAAGCAGCGATCGGACGTAGATCACCAACTTCAGCAGGTTTGTGGTGTACTGCCGGTAGAGGCCTGAGTAGAAATCCTGCTGCTGTTCGGCTTCCTGCAGCTTCTTCAGCAGTTGGCTTTTGCGTTCGTCGGCCTGCGTCCAAGGTGACTTCTTCCCGTTCGCTTTAGTCCGCTTGGAGACCGGCGTCTTCAAAACCAAGCCGCGAGCAAACGTCGTGCTAAAGTCCTTGCACGATTCCATCAGCTTTAGGATCTCAAGCTGCCGCTCCGGCTTCACATTCGTCAGCTCTTTGGCAACTTGCAGGTTGAGCTTGTTGGCGTTGAACGCTTTGACCACCTCGTCATGCAGCTTCGCAAGCAATCCCTTGTTCAGCCGGTGACCGATTCCCTGCATCCCCAGCGCGTTGGCGATCGTCTTTTCGTCCAGTTCTTCCAGAGACTTGCGTAACATCCGCATCTCTTGGGAAGCACTCAGCTGATTGACCATACGGTTGCCCGTGAACCCGTCGCGCGACTTGTGAATCAGACAAGGCACGTTTTCCACGCCCAGATCCAACAGGATTCGATATCGCAGCGAACCGTCGAGGATCTCGTAACCATCGTCGAGCGGAAACACGACCAGCGGATCGATCAATCCCACCGCGCGTATACTTGCTTCAATGCGCGAGCGGTATTTTTTGGCAACCTTGCGTTCGCTCCTTGGCACCAGTTTGACGATCGAGATATCCACTCCCTCGACCAGCTTGTCTTTCGTGCTCATTCGGAAACCTCCGCCATGCTACAAGGCTCAAATTGGAAGTCGCCAACCAGTTCCGGGCGGTTTTCAAGTTCTTGATCGCGAAGCAGGGCGACAAGCGTGGCGTCTTGGAAAAGCGTGTTGATACCGCTCAGCAATGTCATGAAGCGGCTTTCCTTCGACTTCGCCTCTCGGACGTACGAAGTCTTCACGCGAGTCGTCTCAGCGATGTCATGCTTCAACTGCCCGACCGTGTAGCGTTTTTCGGGCGATGACTTCTTGGCTTGCTTAGACCGCGCCGTGATGATCCGTCGAGCTTGACCAAAGTTATTGGTCGTCACCACTCCGTCGTCGAAGGCATCCATCAAGATGTTCTGAATCTGCGAATCATCAGTAGTAGCGACCTGGATCGCAAACTTGATGGGAAAGATGCCAGATTCGACACCGTGGATCAAACGCTCTTCGCCCTGTTCAACCAGTCGGATGTACTCGCGAATGTACTTCTCGGTCTTGCAGGCGATACGTGCGATGTCAGCATAAGCCCAGCCTTCGTCACGCAGTCGTTTCAATTCGCGTGCAAAGTCCATGCTGCCGGGTTTGGTCCGAGCGATGTTCTCGATCAAAGACTGCAACAAGGCTTCTTTGCGAGTACAAGTGACGACCTCCGCCAAGACTTTCTCCCGGCCCAGTTGCTTGTGGGCCAGCAGGCGTCCCTCGCCGCAGATCAGTTCGTACTCGCCAGATGGTTCAAGGAACTTGTCATTGACGCGGATCGGTTTGAGCAATCCGACACTATCGATACTTTCGACGTTCATCTCGAATTGCTCGCGATCTCGATTTCGCGAGTTGATGACTCTTACTTTGTCGACGGGGATCTGTTCATACCGTCGTTTGCTGATGGGGCAGATCTTGTTAATGGGTTCCATTTTTGTGTATTCCTCAAACGAGTTGTTCCAAGAATTGCAGGTCGGTCCGGCCGAATAGTTCGGTGCGTGCCGACGAGCTGGTGAGGCGGATGGGTTTGTCTCCTGCGAGCCAACGTGGCAGCGCGACAAAACCCAGGATGTTGAAGTCGGCGGGCTCGGAAAGGAGCACGCCGAGCGTCAGGTCGATGACCGGTCTCGAATCGCATCGAAGCGGCCAGTACGTGTCGTATCCGTGTGGCACGGGAACAGCCGGCTGCACCGAGACTGTCAATTTGCGATCGAGCACCAAGAAGTCCGAATGTGAGAGCACTTCGGGTACGTGAGTGCGAATCTTCTCGTGTACCAATTCGCGGGCCTTGTCGCGTTCGTTGTCGAACAGCTTTTGAAAAGCCGAGTCGAGCGAACCGAATTCGCGTCCGTACAGACGCGATGACGGAGTATCTTCGCCCAGCCGCAACAATCCCGGCCGACAGAGGCCAAATGATTGGTAGAGCGAATCAAGCTGGCGAAGCATGTAGTCAGGGTCGTACCGCTGCTTTCGCTTCTCCAGCATCTCTTGAGCTTGGACAAAGAGATCGTATTCAACGACTCCGTCGAAAGCCTCAAGCGTTCGCACCCATTCTTCAGGCGGGTTGGAATGTCGCGGCGTCTTGAGTTTGCCGCTGGTCTGGTTGTAGACCATCGTGCCCGCATACTTCTCTTGGCGTAGCCGTGCCAGCACGCCACCAGCACCCCACCGCCTTCCGCTTGGCGACGGTATGCCGTCTTTGTTCAAGCCCTCGGCGATTTTGTACTCGGAATGACCGAGCTCAACGAACTCATGAAAGATCCGGCGAACCACAGCCACTTCTTCGGGCGGCCCTTCCACCAGAGTCACTCGCTGATTCTGAATTCCCTTACGTTGCCCTGGCTCGAGCACATTGAGGGGTTCGCGAGTTTCGTCAAGCAAGAGACGTTGCAGACCGTAAGGAGGCGGACCGCCTGCCCAGTAGCCTTGCTCGGCGATTTTCACGCATCCTCGCCAAACCTTGTCGCTCAGTTCGCGACTGTATTGGGCCGCGCGAAACCGCTCGAACTGAACATAGACCGGGTAGAGCGGATCATCCTCTCGCGGTTTTCCGATCGTGGTGTAGATGACCTCTTTCTTGTGCTTCTTGCAAACGGCGCTGAATTGCGCGGAGAGATCGATATCTTGAAACCTTCCCCAACGACTGACGTCGAGGCAGAGGATGTATTGGAAGTCGAATCGTTTCTTGATCCATTCTTCCATCATTTCGGTGAACGCCGGTCGTCCTTCCGAGTTCAATCCTGATTTGCCGGCATCGGCAAACTCGTGAATGATCTCGACGCCGTGTTCCCGAGCCCAGCCGCGAACCTGATCCCGTTGGATGGGGATCGAATTTTCTTGCCGGTCTTGAGCTGAATGCCGATAGTACGCAACCGCTCGAACAAGCGGCGGAGCGTTCGGATCGGCGGGTGCAATTTCCCACCAGTTCTGCATGCGAGAGACTCCCTCGTCAAAGTCATGTTCGACGCCGCCCACACCGGGCGACGTTTCAGAAGAACAAGACAGTTACGAGAAGCCCCCAACAGGCCTCAAGCGGCTATGTCACACAATCCAGCCAGAATTCCGTGACTTTGTCACACATGTACCCAAACTCCCCTTCATGTCTTCCCACAGTTGAGGTAACTGTTAAGCGATTCAACGAGCGACGACTAGGAGAGAATCTGTGTTCCCGGCTACGACAGAGAAAGCACTGGAATTCCTTAGACGCGGATTTCCAGACTGCGCCATCGAACTATTTGATGGTCACGAATTGGAAGACGGAAGGGTTGAGGAGGCTGGGCTCGTGTTCAGCGGCGAACAACGAATTGCTTCTTTCGCACTGCTCTACGCTACGAATCAATCGACGATGGTTACCGAGATTCGACTAGGAGAAGTTGGCCAATACTGCGGTACCGTGGAAGAGCAGCAGGCATTTCAGAGCAACCGCTAGTGGCCGTTGTCCCCGGAACTAGCAGAGGCCGTACTTGTCACCACTCTTCGTAAACAGCTTTCGAGGCGATGCCGCCTTCGACTGATTCTCGACGCAATGCTTGTTCAACTGTGCTCGAAGAATCGCGAACGGATCTTTAGCTTTGAATTCGTACAGCTGCTTGGCCGTGATCGAATCGTAGATTTCTTTCGCAGACATTGGAGCTTTGTTCGCTTCCAGTACCGTAACCACTACGTCAGCAATGGATTCACGTGCCATTAGGATGTTGCCTCACAGGTTAAAGCGACAAGGTCGCCGATATTCTTGATCTTGTTGGGAGTCGCTAGATAGCTGATACCACGATGAAGGTGTAAGCGAAATTGAGCTGCCGCGATTTCGTCGTCGGGTTCCAGACCATCTTGCACGCAACGTTCTCGTACTAAAGCGGCGTAGATTTCATAGTTGTCACCGCCAAACGTTTCCCAGGTCATCTCCACGTTACTGTCGGCCGGAATCTCAACAGGTGTCGGCGGAGTTGGCTCCTTCAGCGATACACATAGGGCCCAGCGGCAAAGTACGTTCCAATTCTGAATCCCGGTACGCGTCTTGAGTCTGATCAGCTGGTCGCGTGCCTGAGAAGAAAGGCGTATCTGTTTTACAAACATCGATTAATTGCTCCCCGCGCCGACTGCTTCTGCTTCCCAAAAGTAGCCTTCGGTCGCCTCGGTAAACTGCTTCTTCTCGTTGTAGTCGAGATGGTAGGCATGGGAGAGATGGGGTGAAAGCGTCTCGTAGTAATCTTGGTCGACTTCGGTATCGGTCGACAAGATGATGACTTGGTGACTGGCATTGGGAAAGTAACGTTCCACGAGATGGTTTCGATGCGTCGCGTCTAGCCGTGCCATTGGCGTGTCGATAATGGACGGTAGAGGGCGGGCGGACGCGCGAGCCAGCCCCCACAGGACAGACACCGCAAAGATCTGTTTCTCACCCTCCGAAAGTCGCTCCTTGGAGATTACTGTGCCATCTGTTCCAAGCAGCGTAATGGCAAACGACTCCGGATCGATCTGCACAGACTCGACCAAAGTCTTTTTACGAAGCAGAAATCGAAATGACTCAGTGACGTACGATGAAAGACGATCGATCTTCGCCGCTGAAGCACGCGACAGAAACTGCTTCATGATCTCTTGGGTTTTACTTGCAAGCTCAGCAAGCCGTGCTGACTCCTCGACTTTGAAAACCTCATCTTTCAGCAGTCGGCTACGCAGAGAATCGAGTGACTTTTGCGCCGACTCCCGTTCCGACTTAGCGCGATCGAGCTCCTTCTGCAACTTACGAACTTGATCCTCGAGAGCGCCCGCCTCCTTCGCCTTCTCTGTCAGTGTCTCGGCAACACCCTTGATTGCATCTTCCTCTGGCGTGGCGGCGATCGATCGAGAGACAGCCTCGATGTCATGAGTAACCTGGTTCAGTTCATCTACCAGTTCCGCAGCCAAATTCTGTTCCGCACTCAACCCCTCCTCGAGCAGGTTGTTCAGGCGTGCACGTGCGCGGTCGGAAAGTTTATGCCTCGGTTTGGTCTCTCCTTCAAACAAACGTCCCTGTCGATCCGCTGCTAAAATTTCGTCCACTGTTTGGAGGTGTCCCTCAGAAAGCTCAGCTGAAAGGGATTCCATGATTTGGCGGTCGCGATCCTCTAGCATCTCGTGGATGACACGGGATCTTGCAGACTGACTCTCTGATGTGTCTTGCTGCTGAGCCTTCTCAAGCAAGTGGCGAACAAGCGAGATCGGGAGTCCGCCGGTCGCGGATTGAACGAGCTGGGTTTTCAACTCAGCGTCCCGCACTTTTAAGTTGCTCGCCGCCTGCTGCTGGTCTTCTCTCTTTTCCCAGTGCTCGCCCCCGACTTTCGCAAAAGCCTTCTTAGCACGCCGCACCTCTTCTTGTGCACGCTGGCGTTCGTTCTCGGCTGTCGCGAGCTGGGTTTTCAGTTCTTTCGATTCTTGGTCACGATCCTTGATCAGCTGATCCAGTTCTTCAATCTTGGTGGAATCTGAGTCCGTGAGAGACGACTCTTTAACCAGTCGTGACTCCAAGATCTTTGAATCTGCGATTAAACGCTCAGCTAAGTCCAATCCAAGCAGTGCCTTCACGGCGGTCCCAAGTGCCTCATTGCTCGAAGAGTCCTCTGCAAGGAACCGGATTTGTTCGGCATCAAAGAAGAACAAACGCGATACGCCAATAGGAATAATCTCCTCGACAACCGTATTCCAATTATCACTCAGCCATTTGTCACGCTCGCCATCGCGGTAGACCTCGAGCTTCTCACGAACTGTCGCGCCAGCACCATGCCAGCGGCGACTTACTTCATAGAGATGCTCTTCTCCGTCAGAAGCGTAACGGAAAGAGAGGCCTACGGATGCTCCATCACTTGGCTCAACGTTTCGGTGAATGCACTCGCGAAGAAATTGCTCATACGGTTGATTGTTTCGTTTCGAGCATCTCGCTCTCTGGCCGTAAAGAGCCAGTTGAACCGCATCGAGGATGGTAGTTTTTCCACCACCGTTAATTCCACCGAATAGGACGACTGGCCGCAACTTTCCACGACGCCGTACAGGGGCCAGATTGATGACCTGCTCACCTCCGTATAGGCAAAAGTTGAAAAGCGTAAGTTCTTCTAAAATCACAGTGCGTCCTCAGCCCTAAATAATGATCTCTTCCGTGATGTCATCCTCGCCGAAAAGCTCTAGCTGAGGTGTTTGCCCTGATTCGTCTTTCTTGCCCTGTGCGTCATCAAGCCGTCGTTTTTCCTCACGCTTAAGTTGAATGGCCTCCTCTTCGTCCTTGAACTGACTGGCCTTCAAACGGTCGACCAACTCGTCATAAACACCGGCTCTCCGCGTCATACCGCGAAACTGACGTTCAACATCGAGCAAGTCGGCCTGCAGGCGAAACATTCGTTCGTCGCCTTTACAGACATCAGATAAGATCTCCCAATCTTCAGCTCCTAGCAGCTTGTCATCTGCCGGAGGGATGGGGAATTCATCGCCTGTTACATCCTGGTAGATCTTTGGGATCGCATCATCGAACTCGTGTTTTTCATCGAGCCAAATTCGCCGGATCTCCTGTAATTCAGCCATTGAGATCAGCTCGAGATTTGCGACCTCTTTTGGTCCGATTTCCCGAATCTGTTTTTGAATCTCAAGCACACGTCGCACCCAGTGTTCTCGAAACTCTTTGGTATAAGGACCGGGGATCGTCGCATCCTTAAACAGCATCACCCGGCCGTCGATTCGCCGGTAGTCGCGACGAGAGCGTTCAATCTTTCGCAGGTCATCATCGGAAAGTTTATCGCGTCGCTTCTTACCGATCTTCTTGCGTTCAGCGCGACCAATCCCTTCTTCGATACACGCCAGCTCATTTCGGAGCTCCAGCAACGGAGCCATCCATTCCTTTTCTTGGTCGTTCTTGATCATCGCCTCCATCGACCGATCCTTATCGACCACGGTGCACACCCAGCACCCGAATCGACTGCTACCGCAACTTGGCGTGGAAGTATCGACAACCAATGGGCACTCATTGTCTTCCGATGCCCCTTGATACATTCCTAGCAAAGACTTGTTGGTGTGCCCCCAAGGGTTCTTCACCTGCATCAGGAACAGCCAGACATCGTCATTGGTCCAATCTTCAATCGGTGTGAATACTCGAGAATTTGGCAAGCTCGTATTGACTGACAGTCGTTCGTCGAGGAAAGCTCCTCGTGACTGTTCTTCGGCCTTGTTCATGTTCCGGGCACGACGTTGGCTCTCTGCCTTCCGGGTCCCAAGAACAAGAAGTGCTTCGCCGTTCTCACGGATGACATTTCGGACAAAGTTGTTGGACGGATTGATCTTCATCCGGGACGTGCACCAACGAAACTGATTCGTTGGCTTGGGATATCCCTTCCCAATGAGGTTCACCCAGAAAGTATCAACGGTCGCAGGTGAAAGCTTGTGCGGCGTTACGGGCATCTCCTGCTCAGCCGCGGCCTTTCGCATCTTCGCGTGGGAGTCATCAACCCAGAGCGATACGATCGGCTGTTCAACCAGCGTGTCAGTCGAGATGACGTGAATCGGCTTCTTTCGTTTTGCAGCTGGGATCTCTTTGATCGCCAACCAAACGAGTTGCAACACGGCACTCGAATCCTTGCCGCCGCTGTATCCGATCACCCATGGGATCTGATCCCAGAGATAGAACTTGCGAATCTCCTCGCAGATGCGGTCAACGGTCTTTCCAAGTCCATCGGTCTCGAAAGCTGATTGCTGTTTAGGCAGCTTTGCCTTTGCCACGTTGTTCCCTCCTGAAGTCCTGTTCCAGCTGTTGCTCTTCTGCGGTTAGTTTCAGACCGAGATGTTTCTTGATGAAGTTGGCACACAATGCCACATTCACGGTTTTCTCGGATAGTCTGCCAGCGTTCATCGCTCGCCCATCCCAATGAGAACTGCCGCGACTCCAGTCGAGAGAGTCGAGCTTTTTGAGCTTAGACTTCCATGCACGCGAATTCTTGGCGAGGAGTTGATTTCCCACCCTTGCGAGGGCAGAAAGTGCCAAAGTGTGTGCGTGAATAAAATCGCGTCGCAATTCAGCTGGGCTGGCTTTCCGTTCTTTCGCCAGCTGCCATTCGGGTACGTACCCCGAGACAGTCGTCCAAAACTCAGCCTGCCATTGGAAGTTTTGCGTTTAACTTCCTTCGCCAGGGTAAAGACTTCCGATAGTGCTGTCAAATCGCTAGAATCTTGGTATGGGAAAGCGTAAGAGGAAGTCAGAAGCTGAATCAGACTCGTCGCCGAGCTTCACGTATCGGCTGCCGGTCGTGCGCGCTATCCAAGCTGGCCAAGAGTTTTTCACCTCTGCCGTTCCGTTTTCCGTGATAGGAACGCTCACCCAGAGTGATCGGTCTCGTTCGGCGGAAGGTGTCGATCAGCGACGAGTCACAGAACTCGTGGCGTACATCCGTAAGCACCGTGAAACGTATGTGCTTCCCGCAATCACGGCTTCGATCGGTGCTGAGTTTCAGTTCACCCCCAATGGCGAATCAGTGTCTGCGGTCTCAGTAGGAGTACTCACCATTCCGATTGAATCCACGTTCGAGGTCCACGATGGACGGTATCGCTGCGATGCACTCGCAAAAGTCATCGAACAGAATCCCGATCTAGCAGATGAAGCTATCTCGGTCGTTCTTTACCCTGATGGCGCACAAGCACAGCGCCGATTCGGAGATATTCGGGCCAAGCAACGGCGATCGGCTCGATCCGAACGAATTGTGAGCGATCCATCCGATGAGATCGCCCAAATTACTCGCGATACGATTGCATCCGTCGACGCATTCACGGACTCAATCGAGATGGTGAAAACAACGATCTCCAACCGTTCTAAGAATCTCTTCACTTTCAGTGCGCTGTACCAAGCCAATGAGATGTTGTTGAAGCCGTTTTCGGATCGTTCCGTAAGGGAACGAACCAAACTTGCCGTTCAGTTCTGGAACGCGGTTCAGCGCAATATCCTCGACTGGACGTCTGGCGTGCCCCGTGTCGAACTGCGAAAACAAACTGTTCATGCTCACGGCGTAACCCTTTGCGCGATCGCATTTGCGGGAGCGCAAATCGCCGAGCGCTTTCCAAAAACTTGGGAACGAAAGCTCAAGAAGCTTCAAGAGATTGATTGGTCCCGCGGCAATAAACAGTGGGAAGGCAAAGCTATGCTTGGCGGCCGTATGACTAAGTCTGCCGCCGCTGTTGAATTAACAGCCGCGCATATCTTAAAGGCAATCACGTGAACCACGCCGGGACGGGTCGTCTGATAGAATCATCCACACCGTTTGACTGACTAACTGAAACAAACCCGCATGAACCCTGTTCACCAGAACCTACTGAAGAAGCTGGCAACGCTCCGAGTTGATCGTTCTAAAGGCGTTGCGCCACACAAACCACTTCTGCTGCTAGTGATTCTGGAATTGGAAAAGCTTGGGCAACTCGAAAAGCCGGTTCTCGAACTCACGCCCGAACTCGCCTTCCGATTCTCAGTGTATTGGTCGATCGTCGCACACCGGCGCACTCAGCCACCCGACGTTCGGTTGCCTTTCCACCACACACGCACATCCAAGCTTTGGACAACGCTCAAAGCAGATGGAAGCGAATCGAAGAATCGAGACTTCACCACTGCAATCCGACTCTCAGACGATTTCCTGGAAGCACTTGAATCTCCTGATTTCCGAGAAGCTGCCGCGCAAACGCTGATTACGAACTACTTTGAGGACGAGGAGCAAATTGCGCTCTACGAAATGAGCGGAACGCCTCAACCTACCGACAGCGACTTCCTGCATGACTTAGTTTCCGAATCGAAAGAGCAATTCCGAGCGGCTGGACGGAGTGCTCGCTTTCGAGTCGATGTTGTAGCTGCCTATTGCCACACCTGCGCGCTGACTGGCTACCGAATCACGACGGTCACCGGACACTCTATTGTGGACGCCGCGCACATTCACCAATTCGCCAAGTCACGCAACGACGATCCACAAAACGGAATCGCACTCTGCAAAAACGCCCATTGGCTCTTCGACCTCGGTCTTTGGAGCATTGATGAAAATTACTGCGTTATCGTTGCAAAGCAGGCCTTCAGTGAGGAATGCCCGCACCAAGAGAGCCTGTCAGAAATGAATGGAAGACTACTCCGACTTCCCGTCTATGAGCATCTCTGGCCATCACCAAAAAATCTACGTTGGCATCGCGAAACGGTGTTTGGAAAGCTCTGCTGACGTCGCTTCATTTGTGAGTCGAACGACTTGAGCTCAGCGCTACGATGTTCCATCGGGTTCGTGTGCAGACGCCGAAAGTCGTCGCAGCAAATGCGATTCGCAGCCCTTGCGAACCTCTTCCGGCAGCCCACTGGATCGCGCAACATAGTCAACGACCGACATCGCGAGCATTAATGACTGTTGCTGATCTTTGCCCAAGCGAGGCAAGATTTCCCTGTCGAACGCAAGGTCAATTGAAGCAAGCTGAAGGAGTTGCGGTACTCTAAACGCAGCTTTGGGGTTCTCGAGCATCTTTCTTGAAAGCTGAACAAATCGTTCCCATGCCGGAAGCGAGAGATTATCGGCATCAACGTCTTTTTTCCCGCGCGCTTCAAAAAGTTGCTTTCGCAAATCCGAAAAGAACTTGTATTGCTCTTTGCCGCCCCAAATCACTGTCTTCAGAGCGTCTGACAATTCTTTCTCAGATTTTGGATGTAGATGACGCTGAAAAACGGTTCCCGCACACGCAGCCAAACCAACAGAGAACACGGATGACAAATTGAACACCATCGCAAGATGCTCGTGCTTTGCCGGATCGAGTTCTCGTGCGGCCGCTTTCCCTTCACCTATCGCCCGTCGCAGCAAAAGTGTGAACTCTGCAGATTCCCAGGCAGAAGATGACACAAACTCCACCAAAGAAGCTAGCGCCGGAAACCGGCTTCGCACGGACCACATATGTTCAAAATCTGCGGCACTGTAGGTGTGCGAGTCAGTTCCTTCAGGAAACACCATTGCTCGGTCGAACGTTTTAAAATCCTTCTCATCAAGAAGAAAAACGCTCATCGAACTTGCGAACAACTTGTGGTCTGGCTCGATCGGTTGATTCGCGCGTCGCTGCAATACGATGTAGCCTTCGCTCGCCTTGTAATTGGCCATCAAACCGCTCAGCCATATTACGCGATTTGCCGGCGATTGCCCTTTTAGTGTCTTACAGTCCCCAAGCAATACCTCCCAGCGAAGGTTGTCATTCGGTCTAAGGGCGAAAACATCAATGTCCGTGATCAATTTCTGTTTGTGATGTTCCCCACCTGAAAAGTAGACTGGAATTTCAGGTATGGAAAACCACCCCTGCGCTGAGAAGTGCTTGAAGAGCAAGTCCTTTTGTTTCGCATCCTTCATCATTTCGCACCTCGTAACAGAAAACCGTCTATCTCTTCGCGTGTTTCGGGATCGGTGCTGACGACGCTGTCTCGTAGGACGCGCTTGCGCCCAACTAGTGAGTCAACGTACGTCTCACCCTTGCGAATCGCAAGGACGACGTCTTCATCAGCGCCCGGCGCAGCACTTTCGCCGGAGACCATTTGCATTGCGAGGTTTATGGCCTCTCGATTTTCAGGCAAGTCATTCAATATAAAACGGTACTTAGTCCCACTGTCGTGCACGAGATATCCGACTCTGAGTGCAGCTACCTGCCGATATTGCTCAACGGCCTCCGAATTTGCGCCGATGAACCCGCTGTTCCGCAACTTTCGGAGTATCGCAGAAGGAGACCGAATGCGGTATTCGGCGGGGAGCAACTGCCCCTGGCGAACTGCGGCAACGAGAGCCATTGCTGCCTCAAAAACGTGCCTCTTGAAAGGCGGCACGCCAGTGTGCTGGGGTGGCGGCCCAAAAAGAAAGTGGTTGGTCCCCGCGTGAGACGTCTGAATCGCTGGTGGCGGAGCAAAACCCTCTGATGCAAGTAGCTGGACAACAGCTAAGTCCTCATTAGATAGTTTCGTTCCCGAAATCTCTTGCTGCTTGAGAATTAGTCCGAGCGGCCAGCCTTGGTTGTCCTTTAATAGCTTCAATATTCGTGCAACTCTTGCTCCTCCGTGTCCGGCCACGAGGTCAGCATACGCATTGGTTGATTCCGTGAAGTATGTTGGCGACACAACAATGTCACGTCCTCGCGCTCGCTGGCTCGTAAGGAATTTGCATTCGTTTCCAATTTCAAGCACGCGAGTCACAAGATTTTTTTCTGCACCTGCTCCGAGGATCGTATCTCTCGCAAGCGGCGACGATGCTAGCCGAGACTGAAGATCGACTGCAAACTGCTCATGCTCCGACATATTGTTTGCTTCATCAAGTTCTCCCAGACCCAGGAACAAAGCGTCGTAATATGGGACATCTGGAATCACCGTCTTTATAGTGCTTCCCTCAGTGTACAGCTTTACGAACTCAGCCTTCGCCAAGAGCTCAAGCACAGGGCGGACCGCATGTGTCGTGAAATCGAATAGGTAGACAGCCACGTTTTTCACCACGTCGTACTTGACTGGCCCCGCTCCGCGGAGATGAAGTGCCAATCGCGTCGCCATTCCAAGAAGCTGAAGGTTCTCAAACTCGGTCACTGATGACCTTTCGAGACACAACGTGATATCGTGTGATCGGACGATGCGTTCTTTCGATTTTTCTTCTTTACTTGTCATGTTTCTTGTCCGACTCAGAAATGCAGCTCCAATGACTTGACAGTTTTTAAGGGTCTTAGGTTTGCAGTGACTTTCAGATTTTTTGCTTTTTCAAGTGCCATGTCGTGACGTATCCGACAACAACGTCGTCGACCTTGGTCGTTTAGAAGTGCATCGTCGCTGTTGCTGAAATGGGGCATACCCATTCGGTTTTCCAAGAAGAAATCGGTCTCGACGTATCTCTGGTGCAAAGCGATTCGCAAAACGGTTAACTGCTGATACAAAAGTCTTGCTATAGAACTCACGCAGTGCGGTACGCTGGGCCTTATCTTGCCCGTTGTAATCCCGATGAAGTTGCCAAACTTCGCGGTACCGTTCAAACAGTTCGCGTTTTAGATCGTCGCGAAACCGATGATGGTAGTTGTTGCTGAAATCAACTTCTTGCATGATGCAGAAAAGTCGAACCCATGTTCTCGGTTCGTCAATGCAGACCCCAAACTGTTGTTTAGCCGCGTTGCGAAACTCCTGGAACTCAGGTTCAAACAGACCAAGCGAGGCTTTGACTTGAAAGAGGTCGAGCCTCTTTGACCTCGCATGACAAGGGTCGAGCTTCTGGATCGACTCAACGAGCTCCGAACCCTGTCCACAAAAGAGGTTGTCAAATATCGTTCCTGGACCAGCAAGTATCTGGAAGACGAAGTCCAGTATTGTGCGTGCTGTCAAGAATTGGTCGAACTTGAGGTGTGCGTAAAACAAGAGTGCGCAGATGCGGTCTTGAATCTCGGGTACGCAGAGGAGCTTGAAGTTCTGATGTAAGCTGCTTGTTGAATCGGATTTGCAGAATTCTGCATAGATTGGGTTGGCTTCATTGGAATCACAGATTTTCTTTAGAAGCGGGCCAATGAACGGAGCTTCGATCTGGTCTCCCTTAAGCTCGAACTTTCTGTAGGCCTCAAAATTGATGAATGAAATTTTCGATTGAGTCGCGGGCTCTCCACGCAGGAATTGCAAGATGCCCTGCTTGATGTCGTCGTGTTCGGTTGCCCCGTCGGCTTCATAGTTGCCGAGCATTCCTATATTGATGCCGACAACCAAAGGCCTATCGCCAGTCTTGTAATCACGGAAAAGGTCGTCCAACGTCTCGATCGCATTTTTTCCTGGATCAAAACTGTGCGTGGCATCTAGGTGGAAATCGAAGTTCGTCGCATATTTTTTATGGATGCGGCGAAAAACTTCCGACTTACCATCGCCGCTAGAACCGCAGAGGAACACGATCCGCTTTTCAGTGGATTCGTCGAGACATTCTGTGAGGGCTTTCTCGACCGGTGTGCGTACGTAGAGATACTTCTTCAGCTTCGCTGCTTCCTTGCTAGCTGAGCCAAGCGTGGTGACCGCTTGCGCAGAGCCCTTGGATAGCATCTCGATTGTTTGCTCAAATGACATTGGTGATCTCTCGAGAGACAACGAATTACCAATCGGCAAACTGCATCGAGAAACTACTTCATTGGCTTGGAAACTCCATGAGCTATGAGAATGCCCCTCTGGAACGCGATTTGCTTACAATGATTGTGGCGGAGCATGTAACCCGGAACAAGCGGGGTGCACGCAAGACAAGAGAAGGAAGAGCGAGAAGAGTCGGGATGAACTGCGAATGATCTCGGTTTTCGGTAAATACGATTGGTGCAATGACATCTGGCATTCAGCGACACAGAGCGGCAATTCGCAGGCACGAGTACTCACTGCCCGTTAAGTGTCTCCTGAGAGACGATCTTCTGAGAGAAGACCGCCGTCTTTTCGACTACGGCTGTGGGCATGGTGACGATCTTGCCGCCCTTGTTTCGGACGGCTTCAACTGCGGTGGATTCGATCCCGCGTTCCGCCCGGACTCACCGAAGACTCCCGCATCGGTGGTGAACCTTGGATTCGTTCTCAACGTGATCGAGGATACGGAAGAACGCAACGAGACGTTAAAGGAAGCATGGTGCCTGGCAGAGCAGGTACTTTGTGTCGCAGCAAGAATTGTGGTCAGCGATGACGGTGGAGCCGATGTGCCCTATGGAGATGGAGTGCTTACTCGCATCGGAACATTTCAAAAGTACTTCACCCAAGCAGAGCTTCGTCAGTACATCGAGTCGGTACTCGGAGAAGAGTGCTTTCCAGCGGCTCCAGGAGTCTATTACGTTTTCCGAGATCCGGAGCTCAGGGCAACATACTTCGCGTCCAAGTATCGACGAAGGCTTGCGGCACCTCGGAAGAGAATCGCCGAGATTCGCTATGAAGAACATCAGGAAATACTCGACCCATTGATCGAGTCCATTACAGAGCTGGGGCGACTACCCGAAAACGACGAATTCGCATTGTCAGAGCAGGTGATTGAGCAATTTGGATCCCTGAAAAGGGCGTTCGCACTGATCCGTCGTGTCACCTCCGAAGATGACTGGGAAGACGTAAGGCGGCAACGGAGCGAGGACTTGCTGGTCTACCTGGCTTTGGCAAATTTTGGTAAGCGACCGAAGCTCTCTCAGCTGTCGCGAAAGGTGCAGCGTGATGTTCGAGCATTCTTCGGTAGTTACAAGCGTGCATGTGGCGAAGCAGATGCTTTGATGTATCGCGCTGGTGACCCCGACGAGATCGACGCCGCGTGCGTTCGCTCCAAGGTGGGACGGTTGTGTCCAAACTCACTCTGGATTGCGAATGATATCCGGGACCAGCTAGAACCACTGCTTCGCATTTATGAGGGATGCGCGCGTGCGTATATCGGTAGCGTTGAAGACGCTAACTTGATCAAACTCCATCGGTTCTCGGGCAAGGTCTCGTATCTCGCCTGCCCTGATTTTGAATCAGACCCACACCCAATCACCACTGAAACGACCAAGGTCTGGTTGCGTACTCTTCGCGTGGGTTTCTACGAAACCGCTGCTAGAGCGAATCCCCCGTTGCTGGACAGGAAGGAACTCATGGTCGACGCGGAAGACGATCGCCGTGGAAAGTTTGAACGTTTGACTCGTCAAGAAATGAAACACGGCCTCCTTCACGAGAGTGAAGATTTCCTGACTCGAGAAGTGTGGAAAGCTAATCTTCAAATTCTCGGCTTCGAGCATCGCGGGCACCGCTTGGTTAAGCGCACCGCCAAGAAGAATCCAGCAATAGTTCTGCCGCGACGATGCCCTAAGCTTGGTGTCGGAAAGCGAATCGGTGGATCTGTATACGTTCATCGAAACTATGAGGGCGTACTGGGAGATGCGTTGACCAAAGCGAAAGCACTGCTGCCGCAAGGATTCGAATACACAGTGGTTAAGCACAACGAGACGAATGGAAACTATAGTTTCATTCACTGCCCCGACTTTGACACATCGCCAGAGCCCGCGACAGGCAACTACGCCGTAGTGAAGACCGATGGCGATGTGCAGCTTCGACCTGCTTTGGCTGATCCATTCATCTACCACCATAAGTGGCTCTTCGTTGACGATGCTTATCAAGGGTTCGACGTTGAAGAGAGCAAGGCGCGCTCGTCCGACTGGATGGCTTTGCCTGACGTGGACAAATCACTTATCGGCCGAGCAAGCTATTGGAACAAAGAGGTGGTCCCACGGCTCAATCAGGCAACCGCAGAAAGTTGGCTGCGTAGCGAGGAGGTCCGCGAACGTCTTGGATGGACGACTTGCGAGCTTGCTCATCAACGAGACGCCGGGAACATTCCCTTCAAAAAAGTCGGCAACGCGTTCCTCTATCGCATCGATGACGGGGATGCCACGCGATGAAGATCTGGTTCATATCTGACACGCACAAAGAACATTCTGGGCTGCAAATACCCGATGTCGACTTGGTCATCCATTGCGGCGACGAAGCGACGCACGGCAATGCATGGATGAATGAACCCGAATCCAAGCGGTTTTTTGATTGGTACTCAAATCTCAAGATCCCTACCAAGGTCTTTGTTCCAGGCAATCATTCAACGGCGATCGAGCAAGGGCTGATCCGAGCGGAAGACTACCCGGCAGTTCACTTCCTGATCCATGATCAGATGGCGTGGAATGGATTGAAGATCTTCGGATCGCCTTACACGCCACGGTTTCATGATTGGGCTTACATGAAGAAACGTGGCAAGCTGGATCTTGTTTGGCAGTCAATTCCCGACGACATCGACATTCTCATTACGCATGGGCCGCCCAAGGGTGTCCTCGATCTGACGCACGACATCGAGTCACACGCAATTGTTCAAGTCGGCTGTGCCGCCCTTCGTCGGCATGTCGACGAACGAATCCAACCACGGATTCACGCATTCGGCCACCTTCACGACCAGAAAGGAATCAGCAACTACGGAATGTTCACCCGCGGCGCAACCCAGTTCATCAACTGCTCATGTTGCGATCTCGCAGGCAAGCTGAAGAACAATGGATTCGTTGTCGAGCTGTAGTTCAAAAGTAAACGCCCGCGAAAGATTGCTCCTCCGCGGGCGTTTTGTTGAGGTGATTGTTCCTGAGTCTTACAGTTCGACTGCTTCGACCTCTCGGACGAAGCGGTTGGTGTCGGACTCGAGGAAGCTGCTGACGACGTTGAAGACGGCGTCGCTGAAGCCTCCGATGTTCAGGATGTCCTGGCGATCGGG
>JBKAHA010000024.1:0-28553 GCA_046290675.1 Aureliella sp. | reverse complement strand
TAGAGTGTTACCCATGTCTCCGAACGACTGTTACCTATGTCCCCGGTCTGTACAGTCTAGCTCACCCCCCCACCAGCCTTCGCACTTGGGATGATTGTCAAAGCTCCAATTCACATACGCTGCGCCGTAGATGTCCAAATAGCCATCGTGATTGGCATCAAACCATGCCACCGAGGTGGTCCACGGAATCCCCTGTAACCCCATGGATTCAGTGACGTCGTCAAACGTACCATCTCCCAAATTCCGGTACAGCGCAACGCCGTGGTATCCGTAGACCAACAAGTCCGGCATTCCATCGTGGTCGAAATCACTAGATGTGACGCCATGCGCAAACAGCCGCTCAGCCAATGCACGACTCGCCTGAGATACATCGTCAACTTGGTCGTTGCCCAGATTCCGCAGAAGACGCGATGGACGCCCAAGGATCCTCTGTTGCCCCGCTTTCTCTCCGTCAACTTGGTCATCGTCTTGGATATCGCCCCCGCAAGGGAAATAAAGATCACACAGACCGTCAAGGTCGTAGTCGAAACACCCCACGCCGCTGCCAATGATTTCCAACATCGTCAACTCGCCAGCCTCAGAGCCGGTCGATACGCGGACCGATTCGATCTCGTCGATCTTGATCGGCTGCAGTTGGATGACCGAGGTGGTGTGTTCCGGGGGTAAGATCAGCACGGGATCGGAGTGTTTACGACAGCCCACGAATGAACCAGCGATAAGCAGGATCATTGCAGCGCAAGAAATCCAACCACCGCACCTCGATGGGGCGAGGAGGTTCAGCATGGAATTATTGAGGAGCAGAGAGAAAAGGAGAGAGGAGGTTGAGAGAGCGAGCGGATAAGGGCTTTTTTGGGCGAAAGCCAATTGTCAGAAGCAGATGGCACAAAAGGTCATGCAACGGCGCATTAAGTCTTGCGCCAGCGCAATTAGGTCCCACAGCGGAACGCTGATACAAGTTGCATATAGTGCAGGCTACCGGAACCGCTTCGTATTGTCAAAAAACCCCGGAATGATCGCGTTTTTAGCTGCGTCAGTCGCTCAGGTTCGCCCACCGACTCTGAGGGTTGAATCCAAACGACGCGAATGCATCGCACCAGTGCCGAATCCCTGCTGATCTGCGTAGGGAACCGAGGATGATACAGATTTCGGAAGCTCGACTTAAAACAAACAAGGGGTTCGTGTTAGATTAGCCATTTCAAAGCAGTTTGGCCTAAGTTTCGCTTAGAACTCTGCCTAGGCCGACTGGCTCGCACATGCATTGCTGATTCGAAAAATTGAGATTGATATGGGTCGCGCGTTCGAAGTTCGAAAAATGTCCATGGCCAAGACGGCCGCGGCAAAGACCAAGGTTTACTCGAAGTACGGTAAACAGCTGTACGTCTGCGCGAAGAACGGTGGGGCGGACCCCGCCGCCAACGCGTCTCTCAAGCTCTTGATCGACAAAGCCAAGCGAGAGCAGGTCCCTGGCCACGTGATTGATAAGGCTTTGGAAAAAGCCAGCGGGGTGGGCGGTGAAAACTACTCCCCTGCGCGATACGAAGGTTATGGTCCTGGTGGATGCTCCGTGATCATCGACTGCCTGACGGATAACAACAATCGGACGATTACCGACGTTCGCAATTGCTTCACGAAAACCAACTCCAAAATGGGAACTCCCGGCTCGGTGGCCCATGGCTTCGATCACTTAGCCGTATTTGCCTTTGCGGGCGATGATGCTGACTCGGTACTCGAAAAGCTTCTCGAAGCCGATGTCGATGTTTCCGATGTCGAAAGCGAAGACGGTCAAATCACCGTGTTTGCACCTGCATCTGAGTTCGGAAATGCACGACAAGCCATCGCGAACACGATGCCCGACACCAAAATGGCGGTGGAAGAGATCACCTTCATTCCCCAGAATCGCATGGAAATCTCTGGAGACGATGTACCCATGTTTGAGAAATTCATGGGGATGCTGAACGAATGCGATGATGTGCAAGACATTTACCACAATGCATCGCTGCCGGATCCTGAGTAGCCAAATTCGGCGTTCGCTTCTTGGTTCGGCCCGGTCTGTCTAAAGTTCGTCAGGCGCGACCAGCTTTAAGAGATCCCCGATCGTCCGATGGGCCTCGATTGGGTGCCTAAGCGGCAGTTCCGTTAGCACTTCGTACGTATTTTGGCGGCCGACTTTTTGACGTGTTATGAATCCCGCCTCTTCTAGATCTTGCACGATTCGCTGAACCGCCCGCTCGGTAATTCCAACTTGAAGCGCAACCTCACGCAGGACCATTTGCGGCTGAGCATTGAGAACGCACAGCACATGAGCGTGGTTCGTCAAGAAGGTCCATCGGTTACCGGTTGCAGCTTCCATATTGCCGTTCTCTGCGTTGCCCTTCTCTGCCCTTGACTTCGTGGCCCCGTCTCTAGGGCCTTGACCGTTGGCGGCCGGCTTGCCGGACCGAGCCTGATTGGTTGCTTGACTCTTCTTGTTCACCGAATGGATCCTCGTGTCCCCACGTCGACAACACCCCGCGACCACGGAACGGACAACGAACTGGTGCCAGGTCGAGCCCAGTTGATGCGGCCGTCCAAACATCTAATGGATTCGTCACCGGCGGCCTGGTGCTCACCGCTTTCTTTTGAATCGGTCGAATAGCAAGAATCGACTGCCATTATGCCGCAACTGGGAAAATGTAGCCAACCTCGGCACGCAATGCGGTCGGATTTGATGACTAAACCTCATTTTTTTGAGATCGACGCCAAAACCGCTCTCCCGAGGGGATCGAACGCAATAATCACAGATCCAGCCCCTTAGAACCCCACGAAGGCGTCTCAGGGCCCGGTAAATTTCCGCCCCAAGCGAAACGCAAGTAACGCAACACCAATCGCGACACTAAATTTACGCTTCCCTATTGCCGACATTCTTTTCGTGCTTATCATGTCGCAGGTGCCAGTCGGAAGTCGCCCGGACTTTCGTGCCTTGGCCACAGATCTGTTCGCATTGAAGGGTTTGTTTATGCAGTCGTTCGGGATCATGGGTCCAAGCATCGCGTTGATCGCCATCGCTTGCTTACCGCGAAAAGTTGCGAACCGGCACCCACACCTGTTGAGCCGTATCTGCGTCGCGGGTGTGCTTCTCTCATTTGCGACGGCGTTGTTTTTCGGTCTCGCAGGACCCAATGTGCTGGAGTCGTCGCCCGAGGTCACCGAATTCTCCGCGACCACGGCTCCAATGAACTTGGTCATGTTGTCCATGATCAGTTTGATCGGCTTTGTTGTCGCCGTTTTCTCGCGAAATTATCTCGCTGGCGATCCTCACCAAGGCAACTTCTATCGCTGGCTATGTGTGACACTGGGCTCCGTATTGGGAATGGCAACGTCGGGCAGCTTAGGTTTGTTTGCATTGCTCTGGTGCATGGCATCAATCGGAAGCCATCAGCTGCTCCGCCACTTCCAAACAGACCGGGAAGCGCGACGCTTGGCTCGTTTCCAAATCGGGCTGAGCCTGATCGCCGATGGATGCCTCGCGATCGCGGTCACATTGATCCACAGCGTTGTCGGCTCAACTCGCTTCGATGAAATTGCGTCCTTTGCTGAGATTACCTCTTCATCTCTACCGCAAGCGCTCAACGGGGCTGCGGCTTTAATCCTGGTCGCCGTTGTGCTCAGGACCGTCCAGTTCCCGTTTCACCATTGGCTCCAATCGACGCTGTCGGCCCCCACACCCGTGTCAGCATTGCTTCACGCCGGAATCGTCAACGCTGGTGGATTTCTGCTGATTAGCCTGTCCGCGCTGATGGTCCGTCAGCCGGTTGCAATGGCATGGTTAACCTGCATTAGTGTTGTCACTGTGCTTGTCGGCGCGGGAATCATGACGACTCAGAATTCGGTCAAAGCATCATTGGTGTATTCTACCGTGGCCCAAATGGGCTTCATGCTTTTCCAGGTCAGCGTCGGCGCATTTGCTGGTGCCTTCGTTCATCTGATTGCACACTCGCTTTACAAAGCTTATTCGTTCCTAAGCAGTGGAACGGTAACGCTGCAGAGCTCAGCAGTTGCCATAGGCCCCATCAGCCGCTCGAACTCGGGTAGCAGCCACTCTCGCAATGAGGGTTGGCTGCAGTTTGCGGTTACAGCTTTCGCTATCGGGATTGGACTGGGCGGTCTCGCCGCAGCAACGTTGTACCTCAACCTCGCTCCCACCTTTTTCGGTGAGTGGTGCCTGCATGCCGTCGCCGCGTTGGCCTTGACCAGTTTCACGGTTCGTTGCTGCCTCTTGCAGCCAAGTCGTCGTTGGCAGAGCGCGGCCATGTCCGTCTTAATCACTTGGATTTTGGGAGGGATTCTCCTTGGCAGTTACACCATTGCACACACCGTAGTCAGCTGCCCTGAATTCGCGATTACCTCATCTGCAACCTTTGCGGCGCTAGGCCTGCTGTGCAGTTTCGCACTCATGGTCCTCATGCCGTTTATTTCAGCCATCTTGCCCAATGAACGCTTCGTCCCTACTGCCCTACGTGAGGGGCTATACCAAGCGTGCTTGCATCGATTCTATGTCGATGCCGTCTTCGAACGCTTCATACCAAGAACGGTCGAACAGCGTTAATGACGGAATCTCCAGACATTCCTTTTGCACAACTCCATTTACGAATCACCGAAACAAAGGAATTGAGCTTTGTCGCTTGCGATCCTCAACACGACGACGAAACCGGAACGATCTCAAGACTCTTTTATCGATCGGAACCTTTCGACACTTCGCGTGGCCATCGACGAGGCGGTTAGCTCCATCGCGCCGGTTTGGCCGCTAGCGGACTATGTTGCCGTCAATCCCTACCAGGCCTGGAGTGAACATCGCTTCGAGAACGCGATGGCTGGATTGCATCGTCTATCTGGCATCGAGAACATTCCTTCGTGGAGTCAGCTCCAGCAGATCTTTGCTCACGAGCAAATCGATGCCCAGACAGTCGCAGAGACGATCGCCAACTCGGCCGACTTGCAAGAGCTGTTGGATACGAATGCTGCGGAATCAACTGCAGAGGATCTCCTCCGACAGCTCCACTCCGCTAGCGTTTCCGAGGCAGAGACTGGAGAATTCGAGTCTGCCAAAATCCGCACCGTTGTCGACGTGCTAAGTGAGTGGTACCGTCGTGATTATGGCCGCCATATACATGAACAAATTGGGCGATTCTGCGAGAGCCACTTCGATCAAGGCTTTGCGACTTGGCAATCATCAACGCAAGACCAGTCGTTGTATCAGGCCTGGAAACACGCTTCGCAATGGAATTTGGCCAGTCCCCTTCGTGGAATCCGAAACTTTCGCAAGCTTGTACGTGAACTTCCAAGCCAGCCCGAAGCAGCCATCGCGCAATGCTTGCGGGAAATCCGGCTGCCGGAAAAGCACTGGAACGTTTACCTCCTGACCCTCGCTCACTCGCTACCCGGATGGTTTGCGTACGCAAGGTTCCTGGATCGCCAGAACGAAATGTCGGCAGCAGACAATGCGTCCACTAAAAACACCAATCACGCCGCCGAACTGCTCGCGATACTGGCTTCCTATGAGCTGATTCTCACGAAGAGCTTCGGCTTCCACGTTTCTTGGCCGGATCGCCTGAACACCCTGTCGGAAACTCTGGCTACAGATGCCAACCAGCGTCTAGCGCTGCTCTGTGCCGCGGAACGCAGCTTCCAACACTCGCTGCTTGATCAACTATCCGCGGAACGACCGGGCACTGCTGCACCCCATGCGCAATCGAAGCGGTCTAGCTCCGAGCTTTCAGCTCAGTTCGTATTCTGTATCGATGTCCGTAGCGAAAGAGTACGTCGATGCCTGGAGTCGGTCGACTCGGGATTTGAGACAATGGGATTTGCCGGATTTTTCGGAGCTCCAATGCAGTTGCAGGATCTCGATGGTGAAAGCGTCGTCAACCAGCTTCCGGTGCTACTTTCGCCCGCGTTCTCCGTCAACGAAGACATTGCAACACAGAGCAACGGCGAAGCTTCACACGACTTAAGCTGTAATGCCCGAACCAAGAGATTGAAAAAGAAATCGTCCCAATCACTTTGGAAGACGTTCGCCGGCAACGCATCAAGCTGCTTCACTTTTGTCGAGTCCGTCGGCCTGGGATACGCCTGGCGAATGCTACAGCGAACCGCCTTGCCATGGACCGCGCGAGAATCGTCGCCTGACGCCGAGTCCTTGCCTCAACGTGAAACTGGACCGTCTTGCGAATCGCTACATCACCGCGGACTTTCTCACGAAGCCCAGGTCGCGTTGGCAAAAGGAATCCTGACCAATCTAGGTCTCACCGAAGGGTTTGCTCGCTTCGTCGTCCTAGTGGGTCACGAGAGCTGCTCGGAAAACAACCCGCTTGCTGCGAGTCTCGAATGTGGTGCGTGCGGGGGGCACTCAGGCGAGCCCAACGCCCGGTTTGTAGCGTCCCTCTTGAACACATCTCGCGTGCGAAATGGACTCCAAGATCAGGGCATCACCATCCCGGAAGAAACGGTGTTTGTCGGAGGGGTTCACAATACGACCCGCTGTGAGATCCAACTCATCGAACCAGCCGACGTGGACGACAAAACCAACCGAGATTTAAAACGAGTCGCCGACAAAGTCAACTTAGCCACTGCGGTCGCCAGGCAAGGGCTAGGCCAGTCGAGTGGTGGACGGAACGAAACAGGCTTGGACCTCGTTCGGCGTTCCCAAGACTGGTCTCAAGTCCGCCCCGAATGGGGACTGGCTGGCAATGCAGCCTTCATCGTTGGACCACGAGAATTGACTCAAGGCTGTAAGCTCGACAACTCGGCTTTCCTGCATAGCTACGACGCCTCTTTAGATGAAACGGGTGCTGTACTCGAATTGATTATGACCGCCCCCATGGTCGTCGCCCACTGGATCAACATGCAGTACTACGCTTCCACGGTGAATAACCGTGTTTATGGTTCGGGTACGAAGACGACGCACAATGTCGTTGGCAATTTCGGAATCCTCAGTGGATCGGACCCCGATTTACAAACGGGACTTCCCCTCGAGTCGCTATCCGACGGAAATCAGCTAGTACACCTTCCTCGCCGCCTGACCGCCACTATTGCCGCGCCACGTGAACGCATCGACGCGATTTTGGCAAAGCATGACAACGTTGCCCAGCTCGTATCGAACCAATGGATGCACCTCTTCGCAATTGACGACCAGAAGGTTTTCCGACGGACTGCGTCCGGGGACTGGGAACTCGAGAGATGCCTGGATGCCTCTGTTAACCAGAGCCAAGTGGATGTACCTACCGAAGCCATGGAGCAGGTCGACGAGCCGGCGATGGCTTAGCCAAACATTCCATCCTAGGGGATGGGTTAGATCCAACTGCCAATGCACCCAAATTAGCGAACTCAAAACCATACCTTGACTGGAGAAACCATGGCCTCTTCGATTCTTTCCGAAAATGCGAACGCTGGTACTTACAACACGACGCTTGCCGACTTGGTCGCGAATCGATCCGGCAATGTGGACTGTGTCGTGATTGCTCCTCCTGAAGATCGAATGGTGGCGCGAATTGAGCGTGCCATGGGTGACGAATCGTTCGTGCACTTGCCTGTCCAGCAAAGCGTTTGGTGTGACCACAAGTACGAACTATTGGAAGCGATCCGCGGTATCCTCGAGAACGGAACTTGCTCGCAGGTGATGATTGTCGGCCACTCAATGCCTGGCCTCTCTGATGCTGCCCCGTCAGTTGCGGCATCGGATGACGAAAGAGAAGTCTCGGGACAGTCTGGCTTCAGCCACATCGCGAATTCACTGTACCAGGCCAAAGTAGAGCGGATGCGTGCTCTTCAACACACACAGGAACTTGCTCAGTGCTTCCAACGCAGCGAGCTCTTTTCCGCTGGGGACGGGTCATCGGAAAACACAGACTCGGGTCAGCCGATCTTGAATGCCTACTTCTACATGGCCGAAGCGGGCGTCTTTCGCAAGGTGCACTGTGCGTCAGGCGACTTGGTTCAGGACACGCAGGAAACATCCGTCTGGTCGTAGACGCGTCTCACGTTACCGGGAGCGGCGATCCAACACGCGACACCGGGATACCTTCGGCCTTGGCCGGTGAGCGGTTCGAACGAAATCGCAGAGTAACTTCATTCATCCGTGGAAAAGAGCTCTGCACGAGCTGAGTCCGAGATGGCGAGCACTGCCGGATGCCGGATGCGTCGCTCCACAGAGATGGCGTAAAATCGCTCTCGGATGCCATCGATGCGACCAACCACCTCGACGGAATATTGTTTGCGAACTTCGGCTTCCACGGCTGTGGGGGCCATAAAGATTCCGGTACCAGCTTGACCGAAGACTTTAAGAATTGCACTATCTTCAAACTCGTGGACGACATAGGGCCGAATCGAGTGGTGGTCACACCACTGTTCGAAGTCTCGACGCAAAACCGTGTTCTGTGTCGGCAGCAGCATCGGTGCGCCATTCATACTCTGCGGAAACCCTTTACGAAGATCTTGCCGTAGCTTTTTGGTACCAAAAACCGTCACTCCGCATTCCCCGAGGACGTGATTGTAGGCTCTCACGTTCGCAGATGGCGGTAGCGGTGCATCGCTGAGTACAAGATCGAGTCGATGGCTGGCCAAGTCGGCAAGTAGATCGTCGTTTTTGCCTTCTCGGCAGACGATCTGGACCTCCTCGTCCATGTCCATAGCTGGCTTTAGCAACCGATACACGACCAGCTTAGGCAGGACATCGGGAACGCCAACCAAGAGCCGCATCTTCTCGTCTGGCTTGAATCCGTTGAGCGTGTCCATCAGCTCCCGACCGATTGTAAAAATCTCGTCGGCGTAACGTTGAACTAGCATCCCTGTCTCTGTGAGCACCAGCTCCCTCCCGCGACGCTCGAATAGCTTAGCCCCAATCGACTTTTCGAGTTTCTTAAGCTGGTTGCTCAATGTCGGCTGCGCTAGGTGCAATCTTTCCGCCGCGCGTGTGATGCTTCCCTCGCGTGCTACGGTCCAAAAATAGTGCAAATGGTGATAGTTCAGCCAGTCGATCATGCGGCCCTCCAATACATTCCTCTTTTCTATATATAACACACCGGCATTCTATTGGACGAATACTTGCCAGTCTCCTAACATTCTTACGTAAGCCATTTTTTTCACGAAACACATGTCGCCCTTCGGTAGGATTTGCCGAAACTTGCCTAGGTAGGGAAACAATGAAGCTGCAGATTACGGACCGTGACAATTTATTGGCAGAGGCCGAAGTGGAAACACTTCAGCGGCGATATGCCTTTCAAATGTCTCGGTTCGAGCAGTTGATTCGAAACGCGAAGGCAGATCTGCGTCCCTTTGGTGACAACAGAGTCCTTTGCGAAATGGCGGTCTCGGCGCAAGGCTTCAAGCTCATCCGCGCAGCGGAAATTGAAGACGACGCAACCAAAGCGGTGTCGAGAGCACTCGATCGGGCGCAGCGTACGCTGCAACGTTCCTTGGACATGCGTCAGCTCTTCAGCGCAACGGCAGAGGTCGATTCTCTGTCCGTACGTCGACAAGACCCTCAGGGAAATGAATCCAACGTAGTCGAAACGAACTCGCGAAAGGCAAAGCAATGATACTGCCTCACAACTTAGAAGAGACGAATGAGTGGAGCGATGGATGCACCGCCACTTGTCCTGTTCCGGCTTCAACTTGGGAGCGTTGGCAGAACGCTGCTAGCGTCACGAAGAGTTCAGAAGAATCGACCGCGAGCCAACCGCCCGAACCGTCCGAATCGGAATTGTCACAGATCCACCGTCTTGAACTAGAGGCATGTCAGCTCATCCGCGAGTCGGAAGAAGTGCCGAACGTTCCAGCGAAAGGACCAACCCTGTCTGTCGAGGAAGAGCGCTGGCTTTTCAGGCTCTTCGTAGATTCCAAACGCTGCTTGGCTGAGTTGTCCGCGCTCACCACCAGTCCTTCCGAGCAACAGGATTCTTTTGAATCGGAGCTCCTCACCGAACTCGAGGCCAGTACTTTGGCCCAGCGTAATCGGCTGATCGAATGCAATGTGGGACTCGTGCATCTAGTGGGTGGAAAAATGTCCAAACAAACCCAACTGGATCAAGAAGACATTTTTGGAGTCGGAGTCATGGGCCTGATGAAGGCCGTTGATCGGTTCGACGCACAGCGAGGAACCAAATTTAGTTCCTATGCCTACACGGCGATTCAGCGGGCCATCATTACGGCTAGCCAACGTGAGTACCGCAAAAAGTCACGTTGGAACGGTGATGTCGAAGGTATCGAATTGCATGATGAAGCGGCTTCCAGTGTCGTCCAGACTGACCGTGAAGAGTCGCAACTGCGGGCGATTATTGGTGAAATGCTGGAAGAATTACCCGCGAAAGATCAAACGATCATCAGCTGTAGGCTAGGCTTTGAAGCCATGGAAACCAAAGCCACTTTTGAGGCCATTTCGAGAGAATTGGGCATCTCGAAAGAGCGAGTTCGGCAACGGTACTTGAACGCCGTGACCAAGCTCGGACGCATCGCAAAACAGAGCCGCTGGTCAAGCAAACTAGAATTGTTCGAGGCACGTCTGCAAGTGGCAGATGTCGCCTAAGCTAAAAGAGAAAATCTCCATAAAGCGAAAATCGCCGCCTACGAGAAATGGCCTTGTTTCGATTGATATTGATAGCAAAGGCCGCCGCTGGGTTGTTAAGCACAAACGTCGACTACCTTTCGAACCTAACCGTATCCACTCAGAGTAACCATGGAATCGACGCTCGGACTACTATCCCCCGATGACCAGGAGGACGTGATCTACGCGGTCTTGAGCCGGGCGGCGATAACGCTTGGCACCAAGGCAGAGCGGACCAAGCTCGATCTGTTCGACTTGCTCAACATGGATGACGATGTTGATATCTTCGCGGTACTAGAAAATGCGGGATCCCAAATGGGATTGGCAGTCCGCGAAACCCAGATGCGGCGTGCGGATGAAATCTACGAATTAGTCCGCGAGGGTTTCCCGGCAATTGCGTTGACCGGGGATGAAGAACTCCAATTACTCCGAACAGTTTCCGGCTCGCGAATTGAAGTCAATCGCGCGATGAAGGGACGTACGGAGTCGTACACCATCACGCGTCGTGAATTGCGCAAATTGCTTGAAGACAAAGACGGCGTCCGTCTATTTGTTCTCAAGCAAGAACTCGAATGCGACACTCTATCGTCTTCTCCAGTTCACGAAACTTCGGACCACGCGGGTCCGCACCTCAGCCCATTTCGGCGATTCCTCGCGCTGCTCCGCATGGACGCGCGCGACGTTGGCTTAGTATTGCTATTCGCCGGCGTCGCAGGCGTACTCGGCCTGGCAACACCGCTGGCTGTAGAGTCGTTGGTCAATGTAGTTAGCTGGGGCATTTACTTACAGCCACTACTGATGCTGGCGTTAATCCTCCTGACCTGCCTCGCATTGTCTGCAACGCTCAAGGTACTGCAGACGATCGTGGTCGAAGTCATCCAACGCCGACAGCTCGTGCGAGTCGTGTCGGACTTGGCCCACCGATTCCCGCGCGCTAATCGAGATTACCTCAAGGGAGAATTCCCGCGGGAGCTCGCCAACCGTGTCTTTGATATCATGACGATTCAAAAGGCAACCGCTACACTGCTGCTGGACGGTACTTCGATTCTGCTGACCACATTCCTAGGTCTGCTCTTACTGGCATTCTACCACCCGTTCCTCCTCGGCTTCGACATCGTCCTGCTCATCTGTATGGTGTCCATCACCTGGATCCTTGGACGGGGGGGCGTGCGAACAGCGATCAAGGAATCGAAGACGAAGTACGCGATCGCACATTGGCTCCAAGACATCATCGACTCCCCGACTGCATTCCGAGTTAATGGTGGCGAAGCACTGGCGATCGACCGAGCCAGTACGCTCGCAACGGAATACGTCAAAGCTCGGAAGGCCCAATTCCGTGTCGTCTTGCGACAAGTCATCTTCGCCGTAGGACTTCAAGTCGTCGCATCGACAGCCCTACTTGGTTTGGGCGGCTGGTTGGTCATCCAAGGTCAGCTAACACTGGGGCAGCTGGTAGCTAGCGAGCTTGTCGTCACGATCGTAGTCGGAGCATTTTCAAAGGCCGGCAAGTCGCTCGAGAAGTACTACGACCTCATGGCAGGAATCGACAAAGTGGGTCACCTGCTCGACATACCCACCGACCCTCATAATGAGATCTCATTCAAACGCGAAGATCCGCTGCCGGTTTCCTGGGACCAACTCACATTGCAAAGTGGTTCGCAAAGCTGCATTGTTGGACCGGAAGAACTAGAAGCGGGATCGCAAAGCGTGATTCGGGACCAAGGTAGCGGATCCATGATGATCGAGGCCCTGTCTGGCTTGCTCAAGCCAAAGGCTGGACTCGTAGAGATAGCCAGTACCGATGCCTCTCGTCTAGCCGTTGGTTGCCATTTAGGACAAGCCATTGGGCTAGCTCACATGGGCGGGGTATTCCACGGATCGGTCGCCGACAATGTAGATCTCGGACGAAGCTGCGTCGGACGTGGCCGAGTTCGAGAGACGCTACAACAGCTCAATCTCTGGGAAGATATCATTCGGTTGCCACAGGGCTTGGATACCAAACTCCAATCTGACGGGCACCCACTTTCCGATCCGCAACTTGCCAAATTGATGTTGGCTCGAGCGATGGCTGGCGGGCCCGGCCTGCTCCTCATCGACCGCTCGTTGGATGTGCTTCCCGAGCACGAACAGGATTCGATTCTGGCCTTCCTGAAATCGCAGTCCCACATTTGGACCCTCGTCATTTCGACCCGCTTAGATCGCATTGCCGATCAAATCGAACACAGGATTCTGGTGGACTAATATGAGAGCAATCCAGAAAGAAGCTTGGTCCGACTTCCCCGCGTTGGACTTAGTACGCACTGGCCGACTCGTTCGATTGTCGGGCCGCATTACGATGTTCTTGCTCGTCAGTTCGATCGTTGCCATGGCACTCCTGCCCTGGCGTCAAACGGCGAAAGGAACGGGAACCGTGCTTGCGTTGAATCCGCAGGAACGCCCGCAGCCAGTGAAAGCTGCAACGAAGGGTATCGTTGACTACGTCAAAGAAGGCATCCGTGAAGGCTCGTACGTTGAAAAAGACGAAATCGTTCTCAAATTAGTCCCTGAGGCCGAAGGAGCCGTCTTTCAACTTGGCTTGGAGATAGCCGCCGAACAGTCCAAAAAGTCGTTAACGGTGAGCAAACTCGACTTTGCTAGGCAACAGGTCGAATTCTGGACAAGCAACAGGGAGTTTGAAAATTCGGCTCTGGACCGCGAATTAAAAGCTGCCTCGTCAAAGTTGGAGCAGGTTAAAAACAAGCAGTCGATCGCAGAAGCAGAACTTGCAGGTAAAAAATTCGACTTTGAGTCCACGGAACGAGTGGGGGAGCGGGGAATCGCTTCCACCCGAGACGTCATTGCGAAAAGAGCTGCGTTTGAGGCTGCGAAAGAGAAGCTGAATGAAGCTAAGAATGCGACAGAACAAGCTCGGCAGGAATTAGAAGCGAAGCAGAAATTCGTCGAAGCGAAGAGAAAACAACTTGAAGCCAAGGTTGCGGACGCAGAGCAAAAGAAGCTCAGTGAAGAAGGCGCGATCAAGACCATCGATGCCAAACTCGCGCAGCTCAATACCAAGATGGACGCGTACAAGCGACTTGATGTTAAGGCCCCTCGATCCGGCTACATCCAGGAGTGGGGAGGATATGCCGGAAGCGATGCGGTCAAAGCTGGAGAAGCATTGTTCGTTATCGTTCCAGAGGTCAGTGAGTTAGCAGTCGAGATGCTGATCAATGGAAACGACATGCCGCTAGTTCATGTCGGAGATCGAGTCCGCTTGCAATTCCAGGGTTGGCCTGCAGTCCAATTTGTTGGGTGGCCATCTGTGGCCGTTGGAACGTTCGGTGGTAAGGTCGATCGAATTTTCCCGACCGACAACGGAAAAGGGGACTATCGCATCCTCGTCACCGCTGACAACCATTTCGAACGCGAAGATGGCTGGCCCACAGAAACATATCTGAAGCAAGGCGTACGTGCGAACGGCTGGGTTCTACTGAACCGAGTTCCCCTGGGTTACGAAATATGGCGCCAGTTCAACGGATTCCCACCTTCCCTCCCACAGAATATGGAGAAGGAAAAAGAGAAGGATAAGGGTTCGAAAATGAAAGTTCCAAAGGCGTAGCGAGACAAAGCGTCAGGTGCTCGCCTCCCAGCCATACTTCTCTTTTGCTCGACGAGTGTCCAGACTCGAAACTTCCTGGTGGCAATCACTCGAATGCTTGCTAAGCGATGCATGCGATCTGGTTACAACTGCTCTAGTTTCTGAGCAGCCCAGTTTGGTATGCGTCAAGTTGATCTCGGTTGCCAAACCCAGCTCGAACCGCAAAATCGATTTTTCCAAGGATGGATTCGTGATCGAAATAGCAACCTCTGTACAACATAGCTTGGGCCAAGAAGAAGCAATCGCGAGATTGCATCAAATGGTCGCTTCCATGACGCAGCGTTTTCCACAGCAGGTGCATCAGGTCAATTTGCATATGACCGATCACCGCTTCGACGTCAGTTTTGCAGCCTACGGCTACCTAGTTTCCTGGCGAGCCGAGGTTTACGACGACCAAGTTTCGCTCATGGGATTAATTCCAGAGTCCGCCAAGAAGTTTGCCGGCAAGATGGAACAAGCCGTTGTCACGCGAATCGAAGAGACTCTGCAGCTGCGTGTTAGCCAGCCAATGCGAAAAGCCGCATAAAGTTCGGCTCGGCCTTTCACGACTTACGTTGAAGTTAGCTCTTGGCGTCAGAATTCCATTTCGCGCGCAGAGCTTTCTTATCGATCTTCCCAATGCTGGTAAGCGGAATCTCGCCAACGATTCCTATATTCTTAGGCAACCACCACTTCGGGAAAGCGTCGAGTATCCGCGAACGAACTTCATCGATATCCGCAGCGCCATGACTCGTTTCTTCGATCAACATTAGTGGTCGCTCTTGCCAGTGCTCATCGGGCACAGCAATGACGGCAGCGCAATGAACCCCCGGACATCCCATCGCGACGGTTTCAAGCTGCACCGAGCTAATCCACTCCCCGCCTGATTTCACGAGATCCTTGGACCGATCTGTAATCTCGAGAAAGCCTTCCGTATCAATCGTCCCGACATCTCCGGTTGAGAACCATCCGTCGGTATCGACACAAGGCTGATCCTCCTTGAAGTAGCGATCGATCACCCAAGGCCCTTTGGTTTGTACGTGTCCCATGGATCTTCCGTTATGGGGCATCGGCTCTCCAGCATCGTTGACGATCCGCAACTGTAATCCAAAAGGCGGTAAGCCTTGTTTCGCCAGTTGCCGGACTTGCCGTTCTTTGCTCCACCCAAACATGTGGTGCTTCAGCCGACACATCGTGCCCATTGGACTCATTTCCGTCATTCCCCACGCATGCAGCACGTTGACACCAAAATGCTCTCGGAACGTCTCAATCATGGTCGCAGGCACGGCCGAACCACCGCTGATGACCTCTCGCAGATCTGGCAGTCGCTGGTTCCGCTCAACCAGACGTTCCAGCACTCTAGACCAGATCGCAGGCACGGCCGCTCCAAATGTGACGCGTTCATCGCTCAGTAGGTTGCACAGGCTCATTGCATCCAGATTCCGACCGGGCAGCACAAGCTTCGCCCCCGCCATCGGTGCCGAATACGCAATCCCCCAACTGTTGGCATGAAACATGGGGACGACCATCAGGACACAATCGCTGCTAGACATGCCCAGCGCCCCACTTTCGTTTACGGCCCCGGCATGGTGAAGGTTAGAACGGTGCGTGTACAGCACACCTCGAGGCTGGCCTGTTGTACCGGAGGTATAGCAAAGTCCGGAGGGAGCATCCGCCTCCAATTCCGGCCACGCAAACGCCTCTGGCCATGGTGCAATCCAATCCTCGTACACATGCCACTGGACAGAATGCCCTATCGGAGCAGATTGAGGCTCGGCAGACAAAACGACCACATGTTCCAGGCGAGGCAGGTCAGAAAGCAAGTCTACCAACGTTGGCATCAAGTCGGCGTCAACCATCACGACACGGTCTTCAGCGTGCTCCATGATGAACTGGAGGTGCTGTCGTGGCAGCCTCGGATTGACCGTATGGCAAACCAGGCCCTGTCCAGCAATCGCGTACCAGGCCTCCAAATGCCGATGCGTATTCCATGCCAACGTCGCAACGCGATCA
Organism: Aureliella sp.; assembly: GCA_046290675.1. Lineage (GTDB taxonomy): Bacteria > Planctomycetota > Planctomycetia > Pirellulales > Pirellulaceae > Aureliella. The sequence goes on along the minus strand of JBKAHA010000024.1, from coordinate 12,348 downwards.
CCAGGATTGAGACCGAGGGAGTCGAGGGCGTGAGCCAGTTGATTGGCTCGGCCGAAGATCGTTCGGTAATTCGTACGCAGGGGTGACACCGTTTCTGAGACACAAGAAACAACTTCGACGTTGCCGTGAAAACAGGCCGCGTGTTCGAGGATCGAGATCAGGTTGTTGGGACCTGTCTGCATCGTCTTTCGCTTTCCAGCTAGGCCGCCTAAACGGCATCTGCAGCAACCTGAACGACGGTATTGCCGCGTCCTTGGTTTTCCTCAAACAGCTCAAAAGCGGAAAGAAAGTCTTCGATCGGGAAGATACGATCCGCTTTTCCCTGGATTGCGCCATGAGCGAAGTACTCCAAGATCCGCTCTGCATTCTGACGGTGTGACTCCGGGTTCGCCTTCGCCCATGGCCCCCATAAGCTTCCTACGACAGCTGCTTGCTTGATTAGGATCATCCCTGGACGAATCGATTTCTGTCCAGCAGTAAAGCCAATCAGGCAAATTCTTCCAAGCGGCCGAATACATGACAGCAGAGCTCCTTCAAACAAGTCGCCTTGGACCATATCCAAAATGAGATCGACACCTGCCGGTTGCCCTTGCTCGGCACAGTACGAGCGTACCTGAGACTTGAACTCACCGTAGCTTGCGCGATCCGCGCCATAACAAAACACCGCGTCAGCGCCCGCCTCCTTCGGCAAGCGGACTTTCTCGGACCGCGAGACACCAGCAATCACCTTGGCTTGCATGGCCTTCGCCAATCGGACGGCAGCCAGCCCTACTCCACCCGAGGCCCCGTCAACGAGCACAATCTGCCCAGGTCTAAGCTCTCCAATCACGTGCAAAGAGTGGTACGCTGCGAAATAATTGCGTCCCAGGTTCGCAACGCCACTCAATGGTACCTGGTCCGGCACGTGGAAAACGGAGTCGCGGGAGACGACAGCATACTCCGCTAAACCGCCTTCACCCATTTGCCCCACCACTCGGTCCCCGACATCAATTCCACTGACGTTCGCTCCGACTTGCTCAACGATTCCAGCAACGTCCGAACCCGGCACGTAAGGCAACTGCGGACGGACTTGGTAAAACCCCTGAGCTTGCAGCGCATCAGGATACTGGATTCCGGCGAAATGGACCCGGACGAGCACTTCTTCGCTAGAGATTCTAGGCTTCTCGCGTTCTCCCAAACTGAGAACTTCGCGGAGTGGTCTGACAACATCGAGCTTCGTGTCTGTGGCATCAAACCCAGCAAACTCCTTGCATATGACCGCCTTCACTCATCAACTCCAGCTTGAGAAACACAGGGGCTCGACCGCGGCGCCAACAGCACGGTCCTTCGCAAAGCCAACTAAACCAGGCGAAGACCAATTGAGGTGCTGCGCGTACTCCGGTGCTACAATAGGCCGCCGAGCCTCGACTGGCAATCCGCGGTTCCCCCCAATCCGCGGTTCCCCCGCCCCAACCGTACGACACCAACCGCACCTAACAGCGCCACAAACGTCCGTCGCAATTCCCTTTCCTTGTTTCTTTGCTTCTTCGCATCGCCCCCTTTCTTCGCATCGCCCCCACGCCGGCCTGACGAATCGCTGTTGTGCACCCTCTCACCCCCTCGGAATCAACATGGAACCTCTCCCGCAATATCGCCGCTTCTCCACGGCGCGCTTTTTCGCGATTGTTATGACGCTCTCGTTGCTCGGTCTTATCACGCCTCGCCCAGCATTGTCCGAAGACGCTCGATTGAACTTGCTGATCATTCAGACCGACGAGCACAATTTTCGGACCCTAGGCTGTTATCGCGAGACAATGAGCCCAGAGCAGGCTTTGATCTGGGGCGCCGACGCCATTGTTGAAACACCAGCCATCGATTCGATTGCCCAGCGAGGCGCAGTTTGCACTTCTTTCTACGCCACCAGCCCGGTCTGCACGCCATCACGAGCTTCGTTTTTTACCGGCAAGTATCCGCAGAATACGGGTTCGCCGCAAAATGATATGCCTCTCAACGGAAATATGGTCACGTTCGCCCAAGTACTTTCGAACCAGGGATATCGCACAGGGTACGCTGGAAAGTGGCACTTAGACGGATCCGGCAAACCACAATGGGCACCGAAACGCCAATTCGGATTCGACGACAACCGATTTATGTTCAATCGAGGACATTGGAAGAAGTTTGAACTGACAGCCGCAGGGCCCCGTGTTGGGGCGCGAAAGAACAACAAACCCAACTACAACCTGAACGGAGCGGACGAGACCACTTTTTCCACTGATTGGCTGACTGATCGAGCCATCGACTTTATTAACGTCGAATCCGATCAACCATTTTGCTACCACTTGAGCTTGCCTGACCCCCACGGTCCGAACACCGTACGTCCGCCCTACGACACCATGTTCTCGAACACGATCATTCGCCCACCACTTACCTTCTCGAAAACGACGGAGAATCCGAAGTGGGCGCCGGCCGCCGGCAAAAACGGAGCGGGAAGCTTTCGAGCGGATATGATGGCAAAATATTTTGGGATGGTGCGCTGTATCGATGATAACGTTGCGCGACTTCTGGCCGTGCTCAAGCAACGTGGACAGCTCGATAAGACAGTCATTGTCTTTACCTCCGACCACGGTGATCTGTGCTACGAACACGGGCGACTCAATAAAGGTATCCCCTACGAAGCTAGCGCGAAAATCCCTTTCATCATGGCGGCTCCGGGGAAGACACTGAAAAGCAATGTTGTCAACGAGGCACTCGGCACTGTAGATTTCCTGCCCACTATTCTCGAAGTCCTAGATGCTAACACGCCGGACGGGGTTGAAGGACGCAGCTTTCTCAGTCTCCTCAATCGTCGACCCGAAGATGCACAGCTAAGATTCACCGAAGGAACGGGATCCGGCGATTGGGGCCGCACCACGATCCTTCGCAACGCGGGAACGAAAGCAAGCTGGATCGCCGCAGTCCAAGATCGCTTCAAGCTGGTACTATCAACGAGCGACCGACCTTGGCTCTTTGATCTGGATGTTGACCCCGATGAACTCCGCAACTTCATCGATGAACCGGGCTACGCTGCCGGGGCGAAGAAACTTGCCGGAGCTATCCGCGATTACGCCGCTGAGTTCGGCGAACCGCACTTGCAACACCCTCAGCTTAGACGGCAACTAGACCAGTTACTCCCAGAAGCACTCTCATTGGGTGCGCCTTAAAGGCGTCACAGCCCTAAAATTGGCCTTGAATCCCACTACATTCTTCAGCTTACTCGGCTTACGTTCTTGTTAGCACTTGCCCATCTCCGATTGACTTCACTGAGCACGTCGCTCTCCGGCGGATTCCCAGTAGATAAATGAACATGGACTCCTGATCCATTGGAAGTCCCTGTAGCAGGGAAGTGACAGTCAACTCGCTTGATACCAACAGCAGAACGCAAGCAAGCGGCATTTCTTAACCGCAGTAGGTGAAACGATGGCAAAGCGGAGCTTTGCGGGCAAACGAGTCCTGCTCACAGGAGCGAGCAGCGGAATCGGCTGGCATCTCGCATCGAATTTGGTTCGAGCCGGGGCATTCGTCGTGATGACCTCAAGGCGCGAACAGCGTCTAGCCGAACTCCGGAGAGCTTTTGGCAATCCACAGAAACGCCTCATCGCCGTCCCTGGCGATATCAGCGATCCGGAACATCGCCGCCACTTCGTGGACACCGCCGCTCAAGAGTTGGGTGGCATCGACGTTGTGATCAACAATGCCGGCGTTGGAGCAATCGGTGATTTCGCAACTGCCAGCCCAGATCGTCTCCGGCATTTGTTCGAAGTCGATTTCTTCGCCGCAGTTGAGCTGACTCGGATTGCTTTGCCGATCTTGAAACGAGGAAGACAACCTGCGATCTGCAATGTCAACTCAGTTCTTGGACACCGGGCGGTTCCCAATAAGAGCGAGTATTGCGCGGCTAAATTTGCACTTCGCGGCTGGTCCGATGCACTTCGGATCGAATTGCAGCCGCGCGGAATTGACGTCGTTTCGGTTTCTCCGAGCACCACTCGTAGCGAGTTCTTCGACTCCTTAATTGACACCGTGCGAGGCACACGTAGCGCATCGATCGGAGCTCAATCGCCAGAGTTGGTCGCCCGCAAAGTCATGGTGGCTCTACAGAAAAGAAAACGTGATCTGATTCTCTCCCCCGGCGGAAAAGCCCTCGTTCTGTTGAATCGAATTGCACCGGGACTCACCGACGGTCTACTACTTCGCTACGCGACTTAGCGAGGGTTCCACTGAACGACTTAGCGAGGGTTCCACTGAGCGACTTAGTGCCAGCTTCGCTCAGCGATTTAGCCCTAGTCAGCCGCGCGGCCCAACGCTGGGCAGCGGGACTCCCCCAAAGTTGCAACCGATTTGCGAACGCCGCTTAGTCCGCTTTGACCCAGGTTGGCCTAGCATTTTCAGTGATCTCAGCATCCAACTCTTTCATGCGCGCCGTTAGCCGTTCGACAATCTCTGGATGCTTGTCAGCTAGGTTCGTCTGCTCACCAAGATCATTCTCCAAGTCAAACAAGAGGATCTCGGGCGGCTTTGCTTTCGCGGGGTTCTTTGCCTGCCTCCGCGGATACTTCACATGCAGCTTCCAAGATCCCTGTCGGATACCATCCAATTGACCGTGCGCAGTGTAGTGAATGAACTCATTGCGATTCGTCGTTGCCTCCGTCCCATGGAGAAGATGCTCCAGATTCATTCCATCAATCTTCCGATCCGCGGGTAATGGAGAATTGGTGATCGAAGCTATGGTCGGCAAAACATCAATGGTCCCCATCAATTCATCGCACACCGTTCCGGCAGGAATGCGGCCTGGCCCCCACATCACGCAGGGCACACGCTGTCCTCCTTCGAATGTCGTGCCTTTGCCTGCCCTCAACGGCCCGGCGCTTCCACCGTGATTCTTGAATTGAAGCCAAGGCCCATTGTCAGAGGTGTAAATCACATACGTATCGTCTGACAGATCCAACTCGCGGACAGTTGCCATCAGACGCCCTACTTCAGCATCAATGTGCTCGATGACGCACTTGTAGGCATTCTGCGGATCAGGATCGTAGGCATCTTCAGGGACGTAGAGTGGAATGTGCGGCATCGAGTGCGGCAGGTAGACGAAGAACGGCTTATCTTGGTTCGCCTTGACGAATTCAATCGCCTTATCGGTATATCGCCGCGTAACCAAGCGTTGATCGACTGGCAACTCGACAATCTCCTCATCCTCGATCAGAGGCGTATTCCACAATGAGGTTGCCGTACCTTGATCTCGCCACAATGCATCGGATGGCAACTTTGGCTTTCCCTTGTTATCCGGATGGTTCATATCGTTTGAATACGGAATCCCGTAGTAGGTGTCGAATCCATTCTGACGAGGCAACGTTTCAGGGTGATGCCCCAGGTGCCACTTCCCGAAACATGCCGTAGCATAACCCTGCCCCTTGAGATGATCGGCAATCGTATGTTCGTCCGGGTGCAATCCCTTTTTCGACTGAGGAAATAAAACATGCTGGTGCAATCCAACGCGTTTCGGATAACAGCCCGTTAGCAACGCCGAACGGGATGGCGTACACACTGGAGACGCGACCATGAAGCTCGTAAATCGGCGTCCTTCTTTCGCGAGGCGATCGATGTTCGGGGTCTTAATCGTTGTCGATCCGAAGCATCCTAGATCGCCATACCCCTGATCGTCCGCAAAGATGATGATGAAATTCGGCTTCTTTGCCTCGGAACCTTCCTGCCGTTCTGCAGCCAGCCCGCTCTCATCGGTGAACACTGCCCCAGCAAACATAGCGGCGACACAAATCAGCGCTCGCAAGTGCCCACAGCCGAGCTGTACATGACGCGTCCTCATACGGAGACTGGTTTGCAACCTTTGTGGGAAGACTTGCAACCAACGCTGCGAACGTTTCTGAAAGTCGCGTCGAACCTGCGTAAAGAACAGAGTAGGCAAAGCTTGCATGGGGTGACCTCGAGGGAGGGTTCGAAGGGGCGGGGTGAAGTAGGGGTCTGTGGCATGCCCACGGCGAGTCTGTTAAGTACCCGCGGCGGGTTTGCTTCGTACCCACGACATAGCTCCTAACAGCCTACCGAGCCTCGATACGCTCCCGCATCAGGAGACCTGGCCTTACACCTTCCTAATTCGGTGTGGACACCTTCGAAAGTTGGTGCGGAGCCACTCGCCAGTCTACAACAACAGATTGGTCCATTCGCAACTCGTAAGTGCTAATCCCCCAGTTTCACAAAAACGAGGGCTTGGATGCGCGCTGCGGACGTTTTTTCGGGGCTTTCATTTCGTGTTTGGTTTTGAGCAGCTGGCAAGTCGCGTTACATCGGAGATATCAGTCTCGCCAAGCAAGCTGGGATTTGGTTAAGCCCAAAAAAACCGCTGGCGGCCTTTTCGATTCCCCAACTGCCCCCTAAAATTGGGCCGTCACGCGTCCGTGGCGCAACTGGATAGCGCATCGGTCTTCGGAACCGAGGGTTGCAGGTTCGAATCCTGCCGGGCGTGCTTTTCGGTAGCCAAGCACCTGCTTGCTTAGGTTAACCTTCTACGCGATTTGAAAATCAGCTTCTTCCTCGACTAAAAACGGTAGCTCGACGGTAACTGTCGCTACGTGGAAGGAAGCTGTCTATGAGACGAAGAAATAAGGTACCCAAATACCGGTTGCACCGTGCGTCTGGCTTGGCGGTAGTCACGATCAACGGTAAGGATCATTACCTCGGTCGACACAATACGCAGGAAAGCAAGCGTGCGTACGAACGGCTGATCAACGAATGGACTTCTTGCGGTCGCTCACGCACATTTGGCATTCTTTCCGGTGCGACGATTGCAATGGTGATCACTGACTATTTGGATCATTGTGAATCGTACTACCCCAAGACTTCCAACTCGGAAACGTGCCAATCCAAAATCGCACTACGTTTCCTTGCAGACTACTTCGATGAACCAGCAGCCGAGTTTGGCCCCCTTAAGCTAAAGTCCGTTCGCGATCGCATGGTGCAGTGCACAGTAAAACACAGTGGTCGCCCCTATTCGCGGCAGTATGTGAATCGCCTTGTTAGCCGAATCTGCCGTATGTTCCGTTGGGCAGCTGAAAATGAGATCGTTGGCGTCGACATATATCGGGCTCTTGCAAACGTACCAGGACTCAAAAGGGGAAGAACCAATGCCATTGAAGCGCCCAAAGTAATGCCCGTAGATATTGAGATCGTCGAAAAGACGCTCGAACACTGCACTCCCGTAGTTGCTGACATGGTTCGCTTGCAGCTTCTCGCGGGAATGCGGCCCGGCGAAGTATGCGCGTTGACCCCAGCCATGATTAACACCAGAGGAAGTGTTTGGGAAGCAGAGTTGCCGGAGCACAAAACTGCTTGGCGTGGGAAACAGAGACTGATCTTCCTTGGTCCACAGGCGCAAAAGATTGCTTCTCCCTACCTGCGACGTGCTCCTGATGAGCCACTGTTCAGTCCAAAGGAATCGGAGCTATGGCGAAGAGAGAAAGCATCAGCCAGCAGGGTTACACCACTCAATTGCGGGAACCGACCTGGCTATTCAGCTAAGACTCGATCAGGGGAAAAGCAAATTCGAGCTGTTGGAAACTGCTACACGACCGCCAGTTACGGTAGGGCTATCAGGTACGCTTGCAAAAAAGCATTTCCACTGCCCGATGGAGCTACCTCGGCCCAGATCGCGGAGTGGAAGAAAAAATGGTGGTGGGCTCCGAACCGATTACGGCACGCAGCCGCTACCAAAGTAAGGCAGCAGCATGGTCTGGAGGCAGCGCAGGTGCTACTTGGGCATTCCTCTGCGGATGTGACCCAGATTTATGCAGAGGCCAATCGAGAGAAGGGAAAGGAAGTCGCGGCTAGTTTTGGCTAGTGGTAGTCGACGTTCACCAAAAAGGCCTGCGGGTACCAAGACTAGGATTTCTCGGTCGATTTGATTCGGTGCGAGTCTGTTGGTTCTGATGGTTGGGTTTGACCCCAAATGCAAATGAAAGGAACCTTCAATGATCGACCGCAATTCCGAAACGCTTCTACTACTGAAGGATGTACCAAGGCGAATCGAAACTCTAACTGGGAGGCGTCCGAGCATGGCTACGGTACATCGCTGGGTTGCAAGCGGACTTGCAGGCAACCGACTCGAAACTACTTTCTGTGGCGGAAGTCGAGTCACTTCGCTGGAAGCCCTCGAACGCTTCGACAAAGCAGTCACCTCAGCACGGGATGGTGACCAACCCATCGAGAGGCAGCCAGCAACAAAGGTTCAAAAGCGGCAAGCCACCAGAGCGGCGCGGGAACGACTAGGAATTTAGCTTAGAGGTGAACGTGAGCGAAAAATGATTGATTTTCGCTCATACCGAATTAATCTTGTTCGGTAGTAAGACGGTAAATAGATCGCCCATTTTAACGGCGAGAGAGTCCGACCTCCCCTAAAGTGGCCCAAGGGAAGCGGTGGCTCCCTTAAGGTCTTGAGAGCCCTGGATTGTGGTTCCAGTTGTCATCGGTTCGAGTTCCCTTTTTCACCCCAACGGAGACCCTAAAGCTGTGAGCTGGTTTCGGTAATTACCGGCCGAACCTACAGCGTACTTCTCAGGGGGGTAACGAATGTCCAGCGAAGTGGTCATGGAACCAACGCAAGTCGCCTGGGATTCCTCTACGTTAGCGTCGAACTGTCGACCTGTGAGAGTCCGATCCGGGTATCTGAAGGCCGGAGCTAGCTGTCAGCGGGGCTCTGCAGCGTAACGCCAGGACGATTCATAACGTGAGTGTAGATCATGGTCGTCCTCACATCCTTGTGGCCAAGTAACTCTTGTACAGCTCGAATGTCCGTTCCAGATTCGAGGAGATGGGTCGCAAAGCTGTGCCGCAGCGTATGCGGCGTGGCGGCTTTTGAAATTTCGCAGCGCTTCAGTGCCTTGCGAAAATGGCTCGCGAACGTTGATTCGTGCACATGGTGCCTCCGAATCTGGCCGCTACGAGGGTCCCTCGACATGTTTCGCGCGGGAAATAGATACTGCCAACCGAAATCACGCTCGGCGTTCGGGTATTTTTCCGCGAGGGCAAAAGGGAGATATACGCTGCCGAAACCCTCGTCTAAGTCGTTCTCGTGCTGAATCTTCGCAATCTTTATTTGAGCCCTCAAGCTATCTAGGGCCTTGGCCGGAATCATCGTGACACGATCCTCACGCCCCTTGGTGTTGCGAACCACAATCTGCCTTTGCTCAAGGCATAAATCCTTGATTCGGAGAGTGCGGCACTCGCGGTGCCGAAGTCCACTGCCGTACAACAAGAGAAACATGAGCAAGTAGGTGCCCTGAAAGTTCCCCGCCAGCAGTCGGACCTCAGTCTTGGTGAGCACTACCGGCCGGTACTTGCTCATTCTTGCCCGTACGGAATTGATGAATCCAAGCTCGCGTCCGACGACCTTCTGATAGTAGAACAAGATGCTGTTAAGCGCTACGTTTTGGGTGCTGGCACTAGCCTTTCGATCCAAAGCCAACTCAGTCAGAAATTGGGCGATATCCGCTTCTGAGGCCTGACTAGGATCACTGTCCCCAATCGATCGCAAGTACCTTCGAAACCATCCGAGATAAGTACGCTCAGTATTGATCGGATGGTGAAGCAACCGCAGCTTTGCTTGCATCGAGCGCAAAGATTCAGGGGCGTCGGCCGGCAACAACCCCTCGTTGCCTTCGCCAGGTACTTTCGAAGATGCTCTGGGCACTTCGCGGGCTTTTTCGCGTCCTGCGATTTCCGTGAGCTTCGCCAGAATTGGCTTGAAGTCCACAGTCTTCCTGCGGATGAGAATTACTTGATAACGTTCCAAAGCACGAGCGGCCTGCAACCTCTGCCATGCCGGAGTTCCGTTGTCACGGAGCGACTGCAGATACCGAATGACTAGCGCTTCATCAACATTTAAAACGTCATGGTTATTCGGTTGTGTTGCTTTTGCAAAACTGGAAACCCATTTGGGGAACCAGGTTTGATCTTTCTCCCGCAGCTCTATGAGCTTGACTGCACGCTGAAAATCCTTGATGGACAAGACTGTCTCCTCTCCGAAAAATAGATTCGGGAGGAAGACGCACGATTGCCATCTAGACTTACAAACTTTTCTTGGGGGGTGTGTATTATCTCCACTTCAACTTGGGATAATACTTAGAGGGTACGAATAACCCCAACTGAACCGGGGATAAACAATAGTTCGTCAGATCAAATGCTCAAATCAGAAGACCTGCGGCAGATCCGAATCGATAGCTCACTGCTACGCCTTTTGACACGCAACTTTGCGATTAACTGGATCGTGCTCCCCATTGCGGTGACAGATTCGCGAATCCGGATCGTCATCCCTGACTCGCATCGAAGAGCAAGAAGACCTTGCACAGGGTTTCCAAGGTCACGCGACTGGCCGAGTGACTGATACCGCACAGAACGGATACACTCGCTGAGACGATCAGGATTCACTACGATTCCTATTGAATCTGCGAAGAAGAATTGCAATCGACGGTTCCTCTTTAAGTGCCCAAAGTTCGATGACTGGAAAAGACCGATGATAGATTTGTGCGACACTGAGGTCTGCACCGCACTGTCACTTCTGTTTGAAGAAGATTCTAGCCTAAGTATTCGTCGTGACTGCATTGCCGTTTAACCCAAAGCAAATGCAAAAATCAGGCATCGCTCTAGGAATTGCCTCTGACGAACAACGCGATAAACACGAAGTCGCCGAGCAGTGACTAGCCTTACATCAATATCAACTACGGCGACTCGGTTATCGCCGACGTTCGCTCTCCAATGCAAATTTCCATTCGAACACTACTCTCTACTACAACCGCGATTGCGCTGCTGCTAGCAATTCACGTCTTTGTTGAACAAACTCGGACAATCGAACGCATGGTTGGGAGAGCATTCTGGCTACAGTTCCCACTTGACTTGGCAATCGCACCCATTTCCGCTCTCTGCGTAATATTTGTCTACACAACAGTTACGGGTCCAAGGCTTCAGCGTCTCCCTTGGTTAATCATGACGCTTGCTATCGTTGCCCCCTTCTTAGCGGGGCTAAACATCGCTATCGGTTTGCGTGGTCAGACAATTATTAGGATAGTTGATTCATATATCTGGTTGTTTCAGTACGGAGAAGTGGATCGCATCACCTTCGTAGGACATGCCTTAATTGCTTTGCTCTCCGGATTGTTCGCCTCGCTCCTCTATCCAGGTTTCGTAGCCGTGAAACTCAATATCGCTCGGAGATTGAGCAGAGAGCGAACAATGCGATAAACACGAAGTCGCATTGTCGCTCCAACATGAGGGTGCTCTAACGGACGGTGCTCGCAAGCTCGCATTTTACCGTCCGTTGCCGCACCAGATTCCCAACTCAAACCCTGCGACTCGGTTATCGCCGACGTTCGTCAGTATCGAGCGATTCAAAATGCGGCAGTACATGCGGTTTACCCTACTATCGATTCTTTCCGTCACATCCCTCTGCGCGTGCATGACATCTCACGTTGTTCGATACCGCAGATTCAACTCTGTTTCGCTAGACAAGATGATGGAATTTCATGGGCGTGGCATTGACATGGATTTTTCATCGCAAAGTCACGGATACCTAGACTTCTTTCTTCAAATTGAGGGCGTGCCGGATTTCCATTATTGCAACTCCCTGAAACTTGGAAATGGAAACAATCGGCGAGGAAAAATCGGGGACAACGATTTCAAGAGCATTGCTCCCTGCCTCAAGAAATCCCCTCATTTTACGTCACTGAATCTAAGCGATACCGATATCTCTGATGCTTCTATGGATGAAATCACAAGGCTTCGCTACCTTCGTCAGCTCGATCTATCTGGAACGAAGGTTTCCATCTCTTCATTCGAGAGCCTTGGGAGAATGAAATCTCTTGTTTCACTTAAACTGAAACGGACAGCGATCCCCGAAGCGGATCGCAACACTCTAGAACACAAGCTAATGAACTGTGAGATTGAATGGTGATAGCAATGCTACAATGGGGGATCTACTAGAGAAAAACTTCGCTACAACGATCACCGAAGCCTACGAACAACGCGATAAACTCGAAGTCGCATTGTTGCTCCAGCGTGAGAGTGCTTTAACGGACGGTGCTCGCGAGCTCGCATTTTACCGTCCGCTATCGCACCAGATTCCCAACTCAAACTTTGCGACTCGGTTATCGCCGACGTTATCCTGCTTAGACTTCTCTCTTTGAGACTTGCAAATTCCCATGTCACGCCGTCTTCATAGACGCAACCTACCAGATTTGCCCATGCCCCCGTTTCTCGAAAAATGGGTTGCTGGTGTGCTCATACCGAGCCTTTTATGTCTGTATGGAATCCGTGGTTGTTTTACTGGCT
>JBKAHA010000023.1:0-29457 GCA_046290675.1 Aureliella sp. | reverse complement strand
TTGATCTTCACAGGACTGGCGGCAGCGCCTTTGTTCTTGTGTGCCTCAACGGCACATGTGGCCGCGCAGACTGACAAACCTAACGTACTCTTCATCCTCGTCGACGACATGGGGTGGCGCGATCTCGGCAGCTACGGACATGCAACCCACGAGACACCAAACCTCGACAAGCTCGCCGAGCGCGGTATGCGCTTCACCAACGCCTACGCGGCGTGTCCGATCTGTGGACCGTCGCGGGCAGCGATCATGACCGGCAAGTTTCCGTCGACCAGCGGATTCGTCGATAATTTTGTCAGCGAAACCAAAGGCGGAATTTTGAAACGTTCGCAAGAACGTTCCCATCTTGAAGTGGAGGCGGTGACACTCGCGGAGAGCCTGAAAGCTGGTGGCTATCAGACCGGCTTTCTTGGGAAATGGCACCTGACGAATAACGACGAAACGCATCTGCCGACCGATCAGGGTTTCGATGTCAATATCGCCGGCGGCTGGAAAGGACATCCACGCGATGGCTATTTCAGCCCGTACAAACTCGCCCATCTGAAAGACGGTCCGAAAGGCGAATATCTGACTGACCGACTGACGACCGAAGCAATCGGTGTGCTTGACCAGTTTTCGAAAAACGACGCGCCGTGGCTGCTCTACATGAGCTACTACACGGTACACGCGCCGTTCCACGCGAAGCCGGAGAAGACAAAGAAGTACGCCGGCAATAGCAACGTCAAGAACGCCAGGTACGCGGGGATGGTCGATTCGATGGACGAAAACATCGGTCGCATCCTTTCGTGGCTCGACGAAAAAGGGTTGCGCGAAAACACGGTCATCTTTTTTACATCCGACAACGGTGGCTATAGACCGGCAACTGATAACACTCCGCTCCGTGGACACAAAGGCGATTTGTATGAGGGCGGAATTCGCGTTGCCTGTATTGCCGAAGGCCCCGGCGTTTCCAGGGGCGTGGTCAGCGATACGCCGATCCACGGAACCGATTACTACGCAACGTTGCTCGGAATGGCGGGTATCGAAAAGAAGCCTGAAGTCGCACCGGACAGCGTGAGCCTGGTCCCGCTGCTCAAAGGCGACACGAAGTTCACACGCGGCCCGATGTTCTGGCACTATCCGGTTGCAAAGCGGCTAACTCCTTTGTCCGAACCGGGTAGCGTGATTCGGGACGGCGACTGGAAGTACCTCTATTTCTACGCCGTTGGACGGGGCGAGCTGTACAACTTGAAAGAAGACATCGGCGAAACGAAGAACCTTGCTGCGTCGATGCCGGAAAAGGCGGCGGCGATGAAAGCACTGCTCGACGCCGAACTCAAAAAACACAACGCGCTCATCCCGACGGCCGTACCAGCGAAAGCTTCACGTCCTGTGAGAAAACAGAGAGCGCAGAGAGAATAGCAAACGGAATCTTGAAACGATGAAAAACCATGAGGCCTTAGTCGTCTATGCCGCCGTCGCCTTGCTGTGCGTTTCCAGCGCGCACGGCGCAGAGCAAACAGATCGCCCCAACATCGTCTTCATCCTCGCCGATGACATGGGTTACAACGGGTTGAGCTGCTACGGCGCGACACGGATCAAGACGCCGAACATCGACAGGCTAGCGGCTGAGGGCATCCGGTTCACCGATGGACATTGCGCCGCATCGACGTGCACGCCGACGCGTTACGCCTTTCTGACCGGGCGTTACCCCTTCCGCTCGTGGTGCAGCTATAGCGCGCTGAGCACGCAGGCGCCGCTGCTGATCGATCCGGATCGGCCGACAATTGCTTCGTTCCTCAGGTCACACGGCTACGCTACATCCATCATCGGTAAGTGGCACTTGGGCTACGGCGAGGAAGAAGGCTTTGCCGAGAACCGCGGCAACACCCCGCCGAACCACTGGAAGCCACGTGGCCCAGGTCCCGACTGGAATGGCGAACTGAAACCGGGCCCGCCTGAGAACGGCTTCGACTACTCATATGTCATCCCCGTCGCCAACAGCTTCCCGCCCTACATTATCGTCGAGAACCGCCGCGTTGTCGGCCTGCGGCCGGACAGTCCAATCGGAGCGATGCAGTCGAAAAATGGCGGCAGGATGGAGGGCGGCGACGGCGCACGTTGGAAGGATGAAGACCTCGTCGACATGTTTACTAACAAACTGGTCTCGCAGTTAGAAAGTTACGCAAAAGACGGCAAGCCCTTCTTCCTGTATTACCCCGCCCATCAACCGCATAAGCCATGGAAACCCAACGCACGCTTTAAGGGCTCGAGCCAGGCGGAGGCCTACGGCGACGTGATCCAGGAATTGGACTGGTCGGTGGGGGAACTGCTCGAGTCCCTCGATCGGCTCGAGCTGGCCGACAACACTATCGTCATCTTCTCCAGCGACAACGGCGCGAGCGGACGCAACTTCAATGGTCACAGCGCGAATGGCCCGCTGCGTGGCGGCAAGGGTGACCTGACCGAGGGCGGGCACCGCGTGCCTTTCATCGTGCGCTGGCCGGGCAGGATCAAGCCGGGGCTCGAGTCGAATGTATTGGTCTCGCAGTCAGACTTGTTTGCGACCTTCGCCGCAATCATCGGTGCGGACTTGCCCGAGGGCGCCGCGCCGGACAGCTATAACATTCTGCCAGCGCTACTGGGAGAGCAGCCACCCAACTCCGAGCGTCCGGTCGTGATGTCCAGCGGCGGGACGGGCGCGCTCTCCATCCGCTCGGGCAAGTGGAAGCTAATGCTCGGTCAGGGTGACTGTGGCTACCGAGAGTTCTTCAGCAAAAAGCCCCACCCTGCACCCAAGCCCGGCGCCCCGCCAGCCCAGCTATACGATGTCGTGGCCGACCCCGCCGAGAAACACAACCTGTACGCGAAGCACCCGGAGATCGTCTATCGGCTGATGCTGACATTGCAGAAGATCGAGGCCGAGGAGGGCTACAAGCCGGAGAAGCCTGAGCAGCCGAAAGAGCAACTCACCATTGAGCAGCTAAACGCATTATTGCGTGAGGAATCAAAATGAGATCCGAGCGCCTCTCCCTTTCGATCATGGTTGCAGGCTCACTTCTGTGCCTCTGCTTTGCGCCGCGCTCGTTGCGGGCAGAAGACTCGATCGAATTATTTGGGCAGTATTGTCTGGACTGTCATACAGGGCCAGACGCAGAAGGCGACTTCAATCTCAGCCAGAAGCTCGAGGGTCGTCCGTTCGATGCAACGCTGATCTTCGAAAACATTGCCACCGCAAAGATGCCACCGGCTGACGTGGATGCGCCGTCGGAGGCTGAGCGAAGCACGATGTTATCTTGGCTGGCTGGTCAGCAGCCGGAATCCGAACCAAACGCGTTCCGAAGGCTGAGCCGGCACGAATTCGTACACAGTGTGAACGACTTAATCGGGACGAAGCTCGATCTGGCCGCACAAATACCGGAAGACCGCGGCACGCGGACTTTTGATTCTGACCGACGCATCGGACTCAGTCGCGAAATGCTCACCAGCTACTTCGCCGTCGCGGATGAAATGCTTGAGCATGCCTTGCCCACTGACGGGTTTGTGAATGAACAAACATGGGTGACCAACAAACTGCAGGACAGCCACAAGACCTACAACATTTACGTCCGCGACTACAAAGAGGGCGTATTGTTCTCATGGACGCGAGCCAACAACGGGAACAGCTACTCGTTCTTTTACGACCACTTCGACCCGCCTGTTGCGGGCTGGTATGAGCTGACGTTTGATGCCGCCAAGGTCGGCGATTTGCAGGGTGATGTCAGCATTCAGGTTCATGCTGGTAAATACTATTACGCCGACGATCGACCGCAGCCACAGCGATTGCTAGACGTGATCTCCGTCGGTAGCGAGAAGGTCCAAACGAAGACGATCCGAGCGTACCTGCGGCCCGGTGACAACATCTCAGTGCATTGTTTTCACAAGGACAACTTCCGCGAGAAGGATCCGAAACGCGGTGCCTACATCAAGCAAATGACGGCACGCGGGCCGCTGCAGGATGCGTGGCCGCCAAGTCGCTACGGGATGTTGTTTGGAGATCTCCCGGTCAAAACGATAGGTAACCCGATGCGTGAGCGAGGGACAGAGAACGGCGCGACAAGATCCCTCGCTCACGCATCGGGTTACCAGTCGAACTTGCAAAAGATCGGCGGTTCTATCGCCGTCAGCAGTTTTCAGGTTGGAATGGAAAAGGAGAAGATGCAGGATGGCTCCAACCGTACGTTCTGGCACACGCGATTCAAGCCGACACTGGCGGAGCCTCCGCATTTCGTGATCCTTCGCAATCCAAACCGTCACAAGATCGAAGGGCTTTCATATGCAACGTGGTCTGGCGGCAATGGAAATGGACAGGTCGAGAAGTTTGAAGTCTACGCATCAAAAGACGGCAAGGACTGGGGCGAGCCAATCGCCCGCGGAGATCTCGAAACACGGCTCGCAAACGAACAACCGATTCCGTTCCCTGCGGCAACGAATGCTCCGTTTATCAAGTTCGTTGCGACGCAGTCGTTCAGCATTGATGGCCGATCACTCGCATCGATTGGCAAGCTGGATGTTGTTGTTACGCTGAACGAAGAACTTGCAAAATCGCAGATTTCGATGGCGTCTGCTCGTATTGAGGATCTGCGTTCGGTTATCCGTCGGTTTGCAAAGCGTGCGTTCTCATCCAACGTTTCCGATTCTGAATTGCAACCGTATTTTGACGTCGCCCAAGCAACACTCCGGCGCGATGGCGACTTCATTGAAGCTGCGAAGACCGGCTTCAAAGCCGTCATCTGTTCTCACCGTTTTCTAATGGTTCCGGGAGAACATTCAAGCGAACAGCTTTCTCAGGCTGCAGCCCTCGCGCGAACGATCTGGATGTCTGTGCCGGATGACCGGACAGGCGAATCGAACCTGCCGCTGCGAGATCAGATCGCAGCCATGCTGGACGACCCGCGTTCGGATCGGATGGTCCAGTCGCTTTGCGATCAATGGTTGAACCTTCGTTCGTGGAATAACGTGTCACCATCGCTAAAGCTGTATCCGCGCTACGACGATTTGCTGAATCACTACCTGCCGCTCGAAACGAACGCTTACCTAGCCCATCTGATTCGTGAAAACCGCCCGGTCCGCGAGCTAATTGATTCCGATTATTCTTTTCTAAATCAAAGGCTCGCGAACCACTACGGAATCGCCGGCGTCGTGGGCCAGCAGATGCGAAAGGTCTCCTTCGGCGCGGATGTTCCCCGCGGCGGACTGCTCACTATGGGCAGCGTCCTGAAAGTGACGACCGATGGCTTCGTCACGTCGCCAGTACTGCGCGGCGCATGGATTTCAAAGAACATCGTCGGCACTCCTGTTTCGCCGCCTCCGGAAACTGTGAAAGCGATCGAGCCAGAGCACGGTGACGAAGCTGCTTCGTTGCGTGAACAAATTGCACAGCATAAAACCAACGACGCCTGCTACGCGTGTCACAAGAGCATCGATCCGTATGGATTCGCGCTGGAGAATTTTGACTCAACCGGCCAGTGGCGAACGAGATACTCCACAGAGTTGCCACACCGAGGGACGTTTACGTTTCGCTTGCAGGGCTATTTCAAAACAACTTTAGAAGTTGATACAGCAGGCGAAATCAACGATCAGGAGTTCGCAAACATCTTCGGCCTCAAGAAGCTCTTGGTCTCGGACGAACGCAAGATTGCGTACAACTTTGCCAAAAAGTTTTTTGAGTACGCTAATGGTTACGAGCCGAGTCTGAAGCAGCGACTGGAACTGTTGGCGATGATTGCCCCCGACGATTGCAGGATGCGAGATTTGGTGACCGATGTACTTATGTATTCGGTTAAATTGGAAGCGGATCAGCGAGGCAAAGGAATCAGGGCGGTGGAATGAATCGGATCGAACGCTGGTGGCACGAGTTCTTTCGCCCCCATTCCTCTGCCTGAATCCACCCTATAAAGAAACTTGGCAATGAACACACTAACACGTAGAGACTTGTTGAAATTTGGCGCCGCCTTGCCGCTGGCGATGCACTCACTGAACCTTCGCGCTGACGCAAGCCCCAAGCCGGCGCCAAAGCGGATTATATTCATTTGCAATTCGCTGGGCTTTTACGAGCCGTACTTCTTTCCAAAGACGCGCGGTGACCTCTCCACCTCCAGGTATCTGAAATCTGTCGAGACGAAGAACAAGCTGACCGTCTTTGAGAACCTCTATCACCCAGGGATGGAAACCAGCAATCACGATTCGGAAAAATCGTTTCTTACGGGCGCGCCGAAACCCGAATCCCCGAACTTCGTCAACTCGATCTCTCTCGATCAGGTGCTCGCACGCAAGATGGGCGGAGACACTCGCTTTCCGTTTTTGCCGCTCAGCATCTACGACCGTGGTTGGGGATGTTCGTGGAACGATCGTGGCGTCGCGATACCGCCGCTTCACGATGTGGATCAAATCTACAGCAAACTGTTTGGCGAAGAGGACCTTTCTGCAAAACGCAACCAGATCGAGAAGGATCAAAACGTCATCGCCTGTTTGAAACGCGACATGCGACAAATGGAAACCCGACGTGTCAGCGAGGGATCTGCAACATCCAAAATCGAAACCTACCGCAACGTCATCGCCGAACTGGAAAAGCAGATCGCGCACGAATCCTTCTGGCTGGACACCGCAAAGCCTGATGTCCCGGGTACGCTAAGCGATGACCCCGAGTTTGCATTTTCGACGAAGATCGAAAACCTGCTGAAGCTGTCGAAGTTCGCCCTGCAAACCGATTCGACCCGCGTGATCACGCTCAGCCTGGATTGGATTTACGGAGCCATCAAGGTCCCCGGCGCGACCGGAGGCTGGCATACACTGTCACATCACGGCGGAAAGCAGGACAAGCTTGATCCACTCAGCCGGATTGAGATAGACATCGTCAAACATCTCAATCAGTTCCTGACCGACATGGACCAAATCAAGGAAGGGGATGGCACATTGCTGGACCACACAACGGTCATCATTGGCAGCAACTTTGGGGACGCATCGAATCACACCTGTAACAACCTCCCAACGATCGTGGCAGGTGGTGGTTATCGACATCAGTCTCACACCGTTCCCAACAAGCCGATGCCACTGTGCAATCTTTGGCTCGAGCTGCTTCACAAACACAATATCGACGTCGGGGCGTTTGGAAGCAGCGACCGGAACGCAAAGCTGCTGCCAACATAGTGCAGTAGGGCCATTTCGCACCGGCTGATTCGCGCTGCCCGAGTCACACGGTCGGATCGGTTGGCGGCGTAGCAAGGCCCGAGGGCGTGAACTCGGCCACTAACCGACGCGGCAATTCGGTCGCCAGCGCGCGGAAGTTGCATCGGCCGAGGTAGCATAAAGTATCGACAAAGTGCAGGCGGTGCTTCCAGCGGAGTCACACCTCCGGCCTGGGCTGAGTTTGCTGCCCAGTGCACGATCCACTGCTTCGACTGGCTTGCCCCCTGGTATTAGGGCATAGGGCCAAACCAAACCTAGCCTGCGCACGCTCGATCAAGCTGGGGGTAACTCGTCCAGCAAGCAGTCTATCTACTAAACTGGCCGACCAACTCGCGAAGGCGCAAGCGTGCGCCCCGATGCGGTGATTCTTCAACCCGGCTCGGCATCATTTCACCCGTCTTCGCGGGCCGAAAAAGTTATCGGAATAACTCGAACACAGCGCTGGATGTGTTTCCGAACCAGAGGTAACTGTGTGGTCCCGTTGGCCACGGTGGCCAACGCGGAACAACGCGAACCCCACACAAACGGGAACACAAACATGGCCACACGAAAGACCAGCACAACCGCCAAGAAGACGACCGCTCGCAAGACCAACGCCAAGAAGTTAACCACGACAAAGACGCCCGCCAAGAAAGCAGCGGCGAAAAGGACCGACAAGAAGATGTCGCAGATCGACGCTGCCCTGGCGGTTTTGAAAAAGGCCCGCAAACCCATGTCTTGCAAAGAGATGGTTGAAGCGATGGCCAAACAAAAACTATGGACTTCCCCAGGCGGCAAGACACCGGACGCGACGCTCTACGCCGCGATCCTCCGCGACCTGCGAAACGGCAAGGACGCCCGCTTCAAGAAGACCGCCCCAGGCCGGTTCACCAACGCGTAGGCAACGAACGCCAACGATGCCCAACGTCGCCGCGAGGTTTCCCGCCTCGCGGTTTCTTGCTTACGCCACCCACCAACGGAACCCAAACCATGAAGACGTACTACGTCGCCACTCTGGCCCGATACGTACTGGTCGACGCCCGCGACGAAATCGAAGCCCGTTCGCTTGGCCAACCCGCGTTGCACGATCTGTACGCCGACCTCCGCGAACGCTTCGGCCGAGACATCCCTATCGAGATTAAAACCGTTCGCCCTGCAACCGAAGCCGAAATCGACCTCTGGCAATTCCACCAACGCATGCTTCGGGAGGAGGCCGACCAATGACCAATACGAAACGAGCCCATGCGGCCGTCGGCTACATCCGCATGTCAACGGACAAACAAGAAGAGAGCCCAGAGCAACAACGCGCCGAGATTTTGAAGCTGGCCAAGAAGTATGGCTACCGTGTGATTCGTTGGTACGAAGACCACGCGATCTCGGGTGCGAAGACGCTGAAGCGAAAACAGTTCATCCAGATGATTTCGGACGCCGAACAACAGGGCGACTTCCGAGCGATCCTCTGTTGGGACCAAGACCGTTTCGGGCGTTTCGATTCGATCGAGGCGGGAGAGTGGATCTCGCCGTTGCGGCGTGCTGGCGTTGAATTGATTTGCGTCGTCCAAGGGCGAATCAACTGGGACGACTTCGCGGGCCGAATGATCTACCAGATCACCCAGGAAGGCAAACACCGCTACTTGGTCGATCTATCCCGCAATGCGCTTCGCGGCATGATCCACTACGCCAAGAATGGCAATCTGCTGGGCATGCCGACGCCCTACGGCTACGACCGCGTGTACTTCGATGAATCGGGCAAAGAGATGTGCCGGATCCAACGCGGCGAGCGGTTCCGAAAGCCGCGAGCGTGGTCGGCTCAACTGATGCCCGAACAAACGCGAGGCGAGGTCGAAACCATTCGCTGGCTCTTCAAGACGTTCGCCCGCGAAGACCGCAGCGCTCGATCGCTGGCGGTTGAATTGAATGGACAAAAGGTCCCGTCGCCGAGCGGAGGCGAATGGGATTTCTCGCACATCAAGAACTTGCTTCGGCATCCCGTTTACATCGGCACGTTGGCCTACGGTCGCCGCACAGCGGGCCTGTACCACGGCGTGGGAGCAGACGGCGAGCTGCTTGAAGCCAAGCAGGAGCGCGGCGACATGGACGGCTACGCCCCGATCATGATCCCGAACAACCATGAAGCGCTTATCGACGAAACGACGTTCGCGGTCGTCCAAGAGCGTTTGCGGGCCAGATCAAAAGTCAGCGGTGGGCGTTTCCGACGCTATTTGCTTTCGGGCATTCTCCGCTGCGGTCATTGCGGATCGATCATGGTCGGTGGGAGCCAAGGCAAGGGACGCTACCAGTACTACAAATGCAAGCGTTCCCGCGTCTCGGGGACATGCAACAATTACGCAGTCCGAACGACGTTGATCGAAGAGGCGTTGATCGAGCATTTCCGAAACGCATGGCTATCGAAGAATGGCCAGAAAGCCCTCCGCAAAGCGATCACCCGAGTCGCAGCAAAGCAGGCCGACGATCGCCCGAACCGCATCGCGTCGTTGCAGCAGCGGCTGGAGACGCTTGAGACACAGATCGCCAAGGGGCGCAAAAACTTACTGTTGGTTGATCCCGACGACGTTCCGGACCTGAAACAGATCTTGGCGGGCTGGAAAGACGAACGCACCGAAATCGAGCACCAGTTGGCCGAAGAAGAGCAACCGGCCGAATCCGATCCCGACACGGATCCAGACGCGGTGATCGAAGAACTGCATTACCTCGAAGAGCATCTGGCATCCAACGAATCGCTCACCGCCCGCGCGGCTTTCTCGCGAGTATTCAAGTCCGTGACGTTGTATTGGAACCACGGCGAAGGACGCTACCGCGAGCTCGACCGCGCCGAGGTCGAACCCCAGCATCCTTTCGCCCTAACCGAGAACACGCAGATCCGGCCAAGGAAGCCAATGCCCAGAAAATCCGTCTCGCCAATCATACGACGACTCTGGCCCATGAGTACGCGAGGCAGGGGCGTGATTGGGAGGCGGAACTTAAACAACGTGCCAAAGAAATGGCACTGATGCGTGAGCTTGGTCTGCCGACCAATGCCGCAATCGATTCTCCATCTGAAACTGAGGTCACGGAAGAACATGCCGAAGACGAAGCCGAACAACCCGCCTGAGGCCGAAGCCGAATCAGTCCCCAGCAGTTTACGGATTGTTTGCGATGACGCAGCCACGATCACGCTCGCCGCTGCGGAACAGCCAGCGGCTCACCAGTGTTTGAGTATTCATCGGGCGAAGCATCTGCGAAGGCACAGGAAATTGAGGGTGAGTTTGTCGTGCTAAAGGGTTCAACTGCGTTAGCGACACCGAAAGACAGTTGGACGAGCTACCGAGGGCAACGCGATCAGCTGGTCGCTGAAAAAAAGCTCGTGTCAGTGTCGGACAAGCCGCTATTGTTATTTGCTGAAGATGTGCCGCTAAAGAGCCCAAGTGCTGGGGCCGCGGTCGTAAACGCTGGTAACGTTAATGGGCGGACAGCCTGGAAAGTCTCGGAAACCAAGCAGACTTACGCGGATTGGCATCAATTACAGTTGCCTCCCGAAACGGATTCGGAGTCTGACTAGATTGTGAGTACTGAAGACTGGCTCGATCGTATTGCCAAACTGAACAAAGCCCGCAACAACGCACCGCACAAGCCACTGTTGCTGCTGACGGTCCTTGATCTCGCCGAGGCGGGGCAACTACCAAGCGAAAGTGTTTCGCTGACTCCAGAGATCGCATTTCGCTTCGAGACGTTCGCTCAGATCGTGGCCTACCGACGGACGCAGCGCATCGACATCCGCATGCCCTTCCATCATTTGAAATCGGATGGATTCTGGCAGGCCTATGCCGAGGATAGATCGCCCTCGAAGCACCGTTCGGTCACCCAGTATGTTGTCCCAGATCCTGGCTTTGTTGAAGCGTGTTCCGATGCGAGTTTTCGCGAAGCCGCGCGGCGTCTGATTATTGCAAAGCACTTTGAGCCGGCCGAACGCAATGCGTTCTATCACATGGTTGGGCTTGCGATACCCGATGACGATCAAATCGCGCGCGACGCCAACTTTGAGATTCCAGAGGGTGCAGAGCGTGCTGGAAGGAATGGGCGTTTCCGAATTGACGTTGCCGCCGCCTACGCATTCACCTGTGGGTTGACCGGCTATCGGATCACCACGCTTGATGGTGGATCGATCGTAGATGCAGCACACATTCATCAGTTTGCTGACTCGCGAAACAACGATCCTCGCAATGGACTCGCTTTGAGCAAGAACGCTCACTGGCTATTCGATCGAGGGCTCTGGTCAATCGATGATGATTTCCGAGTGCTGGTTGCCGCCCACGATTTTGCCGAGTCCTGCCCCGATCAGACTTCACTGGCAGAATACCATGGCGAGCGATTACGACTCCCCATCAACGAGCAACTCTGGCCCGACAGACGCCACTGCCGCTGGCATCGCAAACATCGCAAACATCGCTTCCGAGGTTCGGTGTAGCAAGCTATGAGCTTTGGTCATCGTCTTTCGGCGGGTCGACTTGTAGCCTTGGTATCGGTCGCACTGATTAGGTCACGGCTGAACGTCCGATAACATGGGCTATGTCGTGGGGAGTTGCGGTTTGGCCGGATTGTGCCGGCCGTCGTCGACTGTGCGGCGGCCACCATCTTCAGCAAACCTTGAGCCGCGGCCAGAGTTCTCTTAACGGATCTCGTCGGATTCACTAAGCACTTGGTCGAGTAAGTTGATGAGCCTCATTGCGGTAGCCTGCTCGCGGATGATGGCCTGCGTGGCCGGCTCACTGTTCTTGAAGATGCTTCGAAGATCTCGACGGCTGCGGTGGCTGCCTTTCTCGACCCAGATCAGTTTTGATAAGGCCGCATCGGTTTGAGAGACAACTGGGAGCGTGATGCCTTCAAACAATTCCAAGTGCACCGATCGTTGGAGCTCACCTGGAATCAACTCCCTTGGATAGATGTCGAGCTTCAAGCTTTCCGTCTTATCTAGTAATTGAAACAGCTCTCCAGACGCGACCGCCTGGCGAACGTTCTCTTCGCCAAACAAGAAATCGGACGAATCTAGCTGCATGACCAAGTCATCGGTGCGTTGCTTGGCAGCGTCCGGTGAGATGACAATGTCGATGTCCTGAGTTAGCCGAGGTTCGCCATAGACCGAGCTAATCGAGCCCCCGTCAAGTGAAATGGGAGTTCCAGCGACTTTGCAATCGCGACGAATTTGCCAACCGTGTTTGAAAAAGCCTCAACGGGAAACACTGGCCAAGTGCTCCTCGATCAACCTCACCACTGCCGGCTCACTTTCGTAGAGCTGCAATGCGACTTGCCATTTGGTTTCTTCCTCCGACAGCTCAGGCTGCGAAGCTAAAATACGCCTAGCCATTTGCTCACGAGTCCACGCGAGCATCGCAGCGCTGCGAGAGAATTTCTCGGCAGGCGACATAGCCTTGATGCGTCTTTCGTACTCTAGATCAACTTCGGTCGCTGGCATTGCGATTGTCCTTATTCATTGGAACCGAGAGTATAGACGATCTCTGGCGATGGCCGAAGTGCTAGCAGGTGAACCGTAGCGGGATCGGATACCGACTGCTCCGTAGTTCGTTAATCGTCAGCACCACGATCACGAAAGCAAGCCGTACGTTGGTCCACGTCGAAAGTTCTCCTGAACGCGGTGTAACAGCAGGCCTCGTCCCTCGCCGGACTACGTTACGCAAACTACGTTACGCAAGTTGCGTGAGCAGGATGGGGACATCATCGAGCGAGAAGAGTCATCATTTTGTGATCGTCGATCTTTTCTTTCGACTTGGGATTCAGCGGTGGTTCGCGAGCTAGTTCGTTCTCAAGTCCCGATCTTGAAGACTCTTGCGTTCCTCAGTGCGTCACTTGTGGCGCTGCAAATCCGAGGAGTCTCTGACCGCATCGGCCAGTCCATTTGCCTGATTCGTGGCCGAGAGGATTCTAGGGTTATCACGCGTTTCGGCGGCATACAAAGACGAAATCCGCGACATGAGAGCCAGCAAAAGAACTGCTTCCGTCACAGCGAAGTTTTCGGAAGCATCCCCAGATTTTGGTCGTCACTTCAAGCAATTCATTGCGAATTGGCGATCGCGTAGCGAGTTCTCTCGTTCAAGTTACCACCGACGTCACACTCGTGTAGGTTTCTGATCGTGGATGGTTGCACGGATTGCAAATCAATCGAACCTTCGCGGGGTCGTTTCGTTGTTGTGAGCGGAAGGTTGTCGCAAGCGCATGGCGTCAATTGCAGATCGCAATTGAGCGATTTCACTTCATAGCCCAGAGAGTTGTTGCCTGAAGTCGAACTGAAGGTCGGGGTGCACTTTGTCGATGGTTGCGGCGATCTTCTTAAGCTGCGTTGCGTACATATTCTGACTCACTCGGCAGTCGCCAAAGCTGACACGCATCTCTTTGATCCGACGGCAAAAATGAATTCGTACCTGTAGTTCCGTTTCTTTGTCGCCAGAAAAACGCAGGCATTTATTTATCCAACGGACAACTTTACGAAGCGTCTTTTTGTGAATCTTACCCGGCGAGCAAATTTGTTCGTCGATTTCGTCGCACAATTCTCCTGCGTAGCCGATCTCGTCGTCCGCCCTGGTCAACAAGTATGTTAGTAGCTCTTTGCTTTCAACTTTGAACTTCGCCAATCGAATACAAACTTCGAGCAACTCGTCGTGATCCAGTTTGACCAGTTCTTTTTTGAGTTGGCTAATCGTGGCGGCTTTCATAACGGCTCAATGTGAGGCCGAACTGCTCCTGGAGGAAAATCAACGCCAAAGCATCATACCTTAGCAGGAGATAGGTCTGAAAGCAGCTTGCGTCGGGCTGTTCGCGTTGTTGAGTTACGACGAGCATCGCCGGGGTTCGCTTGCCAATAATGAGCATTTCAAAAGCGACGACAGTGGGGTTGATGTCGGTTTCGTCTCGTGGAGTGTCGACCTGCGGTATAGACTGGCCATTCGCAAAGACCCTGACCGACTTTGAGATCTACGAAGGGTTAAATCGCTCACGCTGCAAATGCGTGATGCGATTTTCCACTCAACCGAAGAATCAGCATGCAAAAACTAGTGGATCGAATGCAAGAACCTGGTTGGTTCGCTCTGATAATAGCGGGATGTGTTCTGGGGTGCTCGGATGGCGGTGCAGGATCAGCAACCGTACGCCGAAATGTATCGACAAACGATCCGATAGCGAACAAGGCCACGGAGAAGTCGGAGCCCCTCGGACCGAAGCCGGATTTGCCGCCGGCAGTAAAATCCGCCGATCAGATCGAACAAATTCGGCTCTTGGAAGAGCGGCTCCAGAATATTCCAGAAGCCAGGGAAAGTACGGTATCCGAGTTGCATGAACTGGCAAAGGCTTCGGATACTCGGGTACGAATTGCCGCATCCAAAGCGTTGGCAATGGTGGGAGAATGTTCTCCTGAGTCATTGGAGTCGCTTCTGGAAGGTCTGCGCCGACCGATCGGGGGCGGCTCATATGCCGTCGCCCTAAATAAGCTTGGCGAACCCGCGATCCCTGCCCTTCTGAAGGAGTTGGAGAGCGAGGTCGCCTCGACAAGAAAGAACGCGGCGTTTTGCCTTGGAATGACCTGGTCTATTGCTCAGGCGGAGCAGAAGATAGCGGCTCTTGAAAGGGTTGTTGAGCTAGATAGCGAACCATTTGTCCGTCATCAGGCGGCAGTTGCGATCGGGATACTGGCATCTCACGAAGATGTTGACCCGAAACTCAAGGAGCTAGTAGTTCCGACGTTGACGAAACAACTGCGAGATCCTGCCGCCACGGTCGAACATCGTCGTCACATTGTGTCGATCGTGGGTAATATGGGACACAAGGCGCATCCGTTGATTCCTGCCGTTATTGCATTGCTGAAAGACAATGACGCAAAGACTCGTGCTAACGCGGCAGTTGCCCTTGGAATGCTTGCGAGCCCGCATTCGGTGAGGCGTGGAAAGGTCGTTGATGATTCAGAACCACCTGAATACCGTGCCGGTAGCGAGTCGACCAGCATGGCTGTTAAGGCGCTGATCTCCGCACTGTCAGACGCAAATTCGGAAGTGCGAGCCAAAGCGGCTATGGGGCTTGGCTACATTGGGAAAGCGGCAGCGGGTGCCGAAGCAACGCTGACGCTGCAACTAAAGGAGGAAGAAGCAGAACCACGACTTCGTGCAGCTGAATCACTTGTCCGTATAGTGGCCGACCCATCGGCGGCGGTTCCCATATTGGAAGCCGCCGCGACGATGAATGCGTCCAAGACTCTGGAGCGCTGGTGGAAAACGAGAGCGCAAGGAATTCTTGAGGAAATGGAAAACACCGAATCAGCTCGTGGCCAGAGCGAATAATCGCCGGAATACAAGATGGTGAAATCCGTCCCGAATGCGCAGGCTCCGATGCAATGTACCGTCGATGGGGGCAGGATATTCTGAACCTCGGAGGCTCCAGCGTCGTGGTTGTCAGGATCGTCGGCAGCCCCACAGAGTCCGGCTAGAGCCGCTTCATCTGCAAGGTCAAGGCCATCGAGCTGTAGGCTCAACGGGGAGACTATCAGCAAACGAAGGCCCGCCTGGGAGAATCCTTCGCCGGCGTTTCCTATTTGATAGAGTGTTCTAGGTCTTCGTCAGCTTCGTTTAGTCACTCTGGGACCAATTTGATTGGGAGCACCGATGATTTGGTCTCAACGAAAAAACTGCTCTTCTCTTCAACAGCACTAGACTGGGATCCTCGGCGACAGTGGTGTGTTTCGCCGAGCGTTTGGCGATACTCATTCAGGATCGCAATGGGCTGATGCTGCTGGAAGCCGAGACTGGAGAAGTCCTCCATACATTGGACACTCAAACTGAAGGTGGGTGGCTAACTGGGTTTAGTCGCAAGGGGGATCTGATTTTTTCTGCGGGTACGAGTAGCGAAATTAGGGTTCTGTCGAATGACCTCAAATCCGTTGTACGGACTCTGACTGCGCCATTTGATGTAGTTGCGTATGCCACCATAAGCTCGGACTCGTCACGGCTTTTTGCGATTAGCCCGGGCGGCGATTATGCGTTATGGAATATCGTCAATGGCGACCTTCAATTTCACGGATCCGCTGTGAATCGAAGTGTGAAGACGTTCTCCGGCACCCAGGATCTCAGAACCATTGTGAATGCCGAGCCCTTCACGAATCTCTTTGTCAAGAATATTGAGTCGGAGTCAATCGAGACAATCATGTCCCGTGGAGAACGCTTTGACCACTTGTTGTTTTCCCCGGACCAGAATTGGCTGCTTTCCGTTGGGCGCAGCCAAATCAATGGACGATCGCGCGCAAGTGGATGGATGACGCAATGGACTAGCGTGCTGAGCGAGCCACTGACTACGTTACATTTTCTTCCTCAGTCCGATGCTTACCTGGTCGGACGGGCGGATGGTCGGATTCAAACGTTTCTTGTCGAGTGTGAGCCGTTAGACCAGACCATCGCGGAAGGGATCGCCGACCCTCGCGCACTTTCGCTGAGCAGAGACGGATCGCAAATAGTCGTTTCCGGTAAGGGGATCGCCGTTTACGACACGGTCTCGGCGAAAAGGGTACGGATTATCACCGCGGATGGACTGTGCGTAGACTCAGATTGGAATTCTGATGCTTTGCACGTCGCAACCTCAAAGCAACGTGATCTCCTTTGTGTGGAGGATTGGTCGTGTGGCCCGGTTGTCGGTCACCGTGCTGAGCACTCGATCAGGTCCGTTGCGACCGGTGGAGAGCAAGTCTACTTGGGACTAGCCTTTGGCGAAATTTCGCAGCTTGTTGATGGGGATTCGTCTAAAGTTGAAACATGGAATGCCCACGACTCGACGGTCACTGCGTTGGCTTATGTAACCGCGAAGAATATGCTGCTGAGCGGCAGTGACACCGGCGAAGTAGCTCTATGGGATCAAGATCGAAAGTTGATTTCACGTTTCCAGCTTCATGATGGAGCCGTTACTGAATTCGCGTACGTGCTTTCGGGTGAGCGCATCTACTGCTCTTCGCGCGATGGAGCAATAGGAGTAATCGATGCGAAGATGCTGTCCGCTCTGCCGCCACTTCGCTTCGGGATTGGCCGCTTACGCACGCTCGCAATCTCTCCCGACGGTCAGAGTTTGGCGATTGCTTCCACTGGCAACGATATTCTTATCTGCGACGCGGTGACGGGCGAATTTCAAACGCGTCTTAACGGTCACGAGGACTTCGTGATGGATCTTTGCTTCTCTCCCAGTGGCGATTCTCTTTACTCCGTTTCCTTGGACGGAACTCTTCGACGCTGGCTTCCACGGAGTCGTTAGGCTCTTTTCAAAGAAACAAAAAAGTGACTCCGCTAGCCGTTCACCGGTGAGGAGCTATTGGGATAAGAGACAATACACCGTGGAACGAGCTTTCGAAGCAGGCTCGCTTCGCGACTGGCTGCGTTCCAAGGCTACGCCCGATGAAAGTGACTCGTTCCTACTCAGCCACAAAGCGAATGTTCATCTTCTTCATTCGAGACGTCAGTGTGCTGGACTTTATCCCAAGCAGCTCGGCCGCGCCGCCAGCACCGGATACTTTGCCGTCGGTCATCGCGAGCGCGTTGAGGATGTTTTGGCGTTCGAATTGCCGCAACTGGGATTCGGTGAGCACTTCGCCGGACGAACCTTCAACTTTTTCTTTCGCAGTGTCAATTGGTGCTTGGCTATTGCTCGGAAGTTGAAGCTGAATCTGATTGCCTTTGGCGGTGATGGTTGCTCGCTCAATGAGGTTTTGAAGTTCGCGTATGTTCCCGGGCCAGTCATAGCTCTTGAGTGATTCAGCAACCTTCTGAGTCAGTCGCAGTTTGGGCCGGCCCATCCGCTGGCAACTGGCATCAAGGAAATGCGTTGCCAGGGCTGGAATGTCCTGCTTGCGTTGCCGCAATGGAGCAACTTCGATCGGAAAAACGTTCAGCCTGTAATAGAGGTCCTCACGAAAGCGACCTGCCTGACTCTCCTTGAGCAGGTCCCGATTCGTAGCAGCAACGATGCGTACGTTGACTTCGCGAGTCTGCTCTTCGCCAACGCGTTCAAAGGTTCCTTCTTGCAAGACACGCAGTAGTTTGCTCTGGAGCGAAATAGGTATTTCACCAACTTCGTCCAGAAACAGCGTTCCTCCATCGGCGGCCTCGAATCGTCCCGCCCGATTGCGCAGCGCCCCTGTAAAAGCCCCTTCAGCGTGACCAAAAAACTCACTTTCAAATAGTTCCTGAGGAATCGCGGCGCAGTTGACCTTTACCATCGGACCGTGAGCTCGGGCGCTACGCCTGTGAATCTCTCGTGCAACCAGTTCTTTTCCCGTACCGGACTCGCCGGTGATCATGACGTTGGCGTCCGTTCCGGCTACGACCTTGATTTGCTCGGTCGTGGTTCGAATGGCAGGACTGGTACCGATGATATCGCCAAAGGCACGTTCCGAAGCAACCTCTTCACGTAAGTACTCGTTCTCGATTTCAAGGCTACGTTTGAGTCGATCGATCTCTTCAAACGCGCGGGCATTCACGATCGCCGCTGCAGCATGATCGGCCAGCATTCGGTGCCATATCAACTCATCTACGAGAACTGGGGTTCGCAAAAAGACGGCGAAGACACCGATGACCTCGCCTCGGAAGACGAGTGGCTGCGCCGCGACGCCACGGATCGACTCGCGCTCGGCCCACTGTGGGTCTGCGATCCACTTCTTGTCATGAAGAGTGTCCCACACGACGATCGCCGCGCCAGTCTCCGCAACCGTACCTACCTTCCTTTCGCCGATTGGGAATCGACTAAAGCGCCCATCAAGTCGACTCCAGTCTGCATTCGGATCTGCAATCGAATTCCCGTCACTGGCGAGCAATTGCAGGAACTTAGTTAGAGATTTGTCTTTTGTGGCTGTGGCTTCGGTCGTCTCGGTTTCAATCAGCCAGATTCGGCTAAGGGCCACGTGCTCCATGCTTGCCACACGGGTGACGATGAGCTGCAGCACCTCCTGCAGCGAGCGCTCAGCGGCGACTTCTATCAGCAACTGCTTGAAGGCATCGGTGTCGACAGTTTCTTGATCGCTATGCATCTCCCAATTTTACGATATTTCGCGAACGCCTGGCGAAAACTCGCGAACTCGTGAGATATCGCAAGTTCGTGCACAAGGTTGGAGTTGCCGCAAGTCTCTCTCAGGAAACAACTTACGGGAATCATTAGGTTTTGGCACTCAGGTTGCTTTAGGAAGATCGCAAGGCCGAGTGGTTCGGCCAAACCGCTAAATCTAGGAGCAGAAGATGACTCGCATTCAACCCGTGCAACCGACTCAGGCCAACGAAAAGACGCAGAAGCTGCTGGACGGAGTTCAGCGTGGGATGGGCATGGTTCCCAACATGTTCAAAACCCTCGCCCACTCATCGGCAGCATTGTCAGGATATCTCAATTTCAACCAGGCACTCGGCGGAGCGCTCACGCCAAGGCTACGAGAGCAAGTCGCGCTTGCAGTCGCGGGCATCAACGGGTGCGACTACTGCGCATCAGCCCATACGCTGCTCGGCCGTAATGCAGGAGTGTCAGACGAAGAGCTTGCCGCGAACCTTGCATCGCAGTCTTCCGATGAGCGGACTCAAGCGGCACTGAGCTTTGCCCGAGCAGTCGTTGAGCATCGGGGACGCGTCGCAGATTCGGACCTTGCGGAGATCAAGGCCGCAGGATTCACCGACGCCGAAATCGTTGAGATCGTTTCTGTCGTAGCGCTCAACGTGTTCACTAACTACTTCAATCTTGTCGCGGGCACGGAAATTGACTTTCCAGTAGTCGAAACCGCAACTGCCACGGCTTCTTAGCTGCAATCCATATCTTTCCAACTTTCAGAACTAAACGTAGGAGACGATCAAGATGAACCGTGTTGAACGAATGATGAGCGAGCTTCCCGATGATGGCCTACCGCAAACTGGCTTTGACATTGATCCTGGCCGAACGGCACTCGTAGTCACCGATCCTCAGAACGATTTTCTGCATCCAGATGGTGTGGCCTGGGGGGTGTGCCAGGAGAGCATCGAAGAAAACGGAACGGTTGAGAACCTTGAAGCGCTGATGAAAGCAGCCAATGAAACTGGCATGCGAATGTTTGTAAGCCCTCACTACTATTACCCGACTGATCATGGATGGAAGTTTGAGGGCACACTCGAGCGTGTGATGCATAGCATCCACATGTTCGACCGGCCGGGCGCATTGAATCTAGATGGCTTCGAGGGATCTGGCGCAGATTGGTTGGAGCGGTACAAGCCGTACATCAATGATCCTTCGACCGTGGTTTGCAATCCTCACAAGGTCTACGGGCCAGAGAACAATGACCTCGTCTTGCAACTGCAGAAGTTCAAGATCGACAAAGTCATCCTCGCCGGGATGTCCGCAAATCTGTGCACGGAATCGCACATGCGGGAACTGATTGAGCGAGGTTTCGAAGTTGCGGTGGTCGCTGATGCAACTGCGGCTGCCAAGGTTCCCGGGCTCGACGGATTCCTAGCCGCGTTCATCAACTATCGCATGGTGGCCAGCGCAGTTTGGACAACACACAAGGCTGTTGAACAAATGACGGCAGCTGGCAAGGAACTGGCTTTGTCGTGAGCTTGTACGGCAACGGCAACGAACGTTGCCCGCGACCGTTTTGTTACGCAAATCAAACTTCTCGGGATCAAGCATGAATCGGTTTAGCGCACTTTGGAAAGAGACTTGTTGGCTGTGGGTTACGTTTTTCGGGGCTGGCGTCGGGTTGTCCCTGTTCAGCCCCGTGTTCCTGACCACGTTTCCCATTTGCATCTTCGTTTTCTTTTGGTTTGCCTACATCCGGTTCGGGGACGACGGGGAGTTCAAAGGCAGCTAGGCGGGCGAGGTCATCGAAACTCATCAAACGCCGGCTGCCATTTAGGAGCAGAAACTATGTCCAAGAAAATACTTGTTATCGATGGCAACCCGAATCCAGAAAGCTTCGGCGCCAGTCTTGCCGGCAGCTATGTTGTCGGTGCGCAAAAGAGCGGTGCAGAGGTTAGGCGGATAGATATCCGATCACTCCAGTTCGATCCCAATTTGCCACACGGTTATGACTCGCTTCCAACGCTGGAGCCTGATTTACAAGAGGCGATCGACAGCATGCTGTGGTGCGAGCATATGGTTTGGATACATCCGATCTGGTGGCAAGGCTTGCCGGCCATGATGAAGGGCTTCATCGATCGCACCTTCCTCCCCGGCGTCACCTTCAAGTACGTCAAGGGACCCATTCCACAGAAGCTTTTTGCAGGCAGGACGGGGCATATCATAGCAACTGCCGATACGCCGGGCTGGTACCAGTGGATGTTCAACGGAAACGCGCCGTTGAAGCAACTGAAACGCGGTACCCTACAGTTCTGTGGGGTGACACCTGTGCGTTCGACCTACATCGCACCAATAAGAAAGTCATCGCTTGAATTCCGCGAGAAATGGCTGCAAAGAGTTGCTGGTTTTGGTGAACAGTTTGTCTAAGGCGCAGCTTGAAGGGTAACATCATGCCGAAGAAAGTCTTAATCGTTGGAGCCACCGGCTATTTGGGTAAACAACTTGTGTATGCCGCAAAGAGAGCTGGACACGAAGTCCGGGCTCTCGCAAGAGACCCGAGCCGATTGCCCGCTGATGTGGACGAAGTCGTCGTCGCGGAAGCGACCAAACCAGATTCACTTGCGGGGATTTGCGATGGAGTCGATGTTGTCATCTCTGCACTCGGTATTACCCGCCAGCGCGATGGACTGACCTACGAGGCCGTCGACTATGCGGCCAATATGAATGTTCTTAACGAAGCTCTAAAGGCCAGGGTGCAGCGTTTTGCCTACGTGCACGTTCTCAATGCAGACCGAATGCTCCATGTACCAATGGTGAAGGCCAAAGCTCGGTTTGCAGAAGAGCTGCGGCAAGCTCCGATTGCGTCCACGATCATCAACCCGAGTGGTTTTTACTCTGATCTAGGCGAAGTGTTGAAGATGGCTCAAAGCGGACGAGTCTACTTGTTCGGCAATGGCAATACGCGTGTGAGTCCGATCAGTGGTCGCGACATGGCGGAGGTTTGCATTTCTGCGATCGATGATCGAGTGGACACAATCGACGTGGGTGGACCCGAGACGCTTACTTTTCATGAAGTTGCCCAGCTGGCATTCAAAGCCCTTAGTCAACCCGAGAAGATCACTCACCTACCACTGGGTCTTGGGAAGCTCGCCGTTCGGATTGCCAAACTGCTCGGCTTCGGAAAGACCGTCGGGGCCTTTGAGTTCTTTGTAGCTGCATCGGGCATTGATATGGATGCTCCCAACTTTGGAGAACAGACACTGGAACGACACTTCGCGACCATGCTGGAGCCGGGAGTTAGAGATCACAAACGCAACGAACTGTTGGCATCGTCTTGATGGGGAGTCGATCTGATGAATTCAAAGCAACGACTTGAACCTCAACCTGCGCTACCGAGATCTGTAGCAGTTATTGGAGCCGCAGGAGGCTTGGGCCAGGGGATCTTGAAGGCATGCAGAGATCATGGAATCCACTTCACGGCAATTGTCAGATCTCGCCCGGAGCGAATTCAAGATATTCCAAACGGATCGAGGGTCGAAGTGGTACCGTCGCTGGCTGACGCTGTGGCCCTAACGCAGGCGTTCATGGGTGTTGAAGTTGTGCTTACTGCCATAGGCGTAACGGCAACCAGTCAGGATGACTCGGCTTTGCTCTCGCGAAATATGGGCACCTTGAATTTGGCAATGCAGGAGTCAGGCGTTCGTCGCATCGTTCTGATGAACACATTGGTATCTCGGCCACCTGGCATCAAACCCAGCCTGCTTTTGCGACTGTTCTCATGGTTTCCTGGAAAGGTCGGCCGTGGTGCGAGGGAACTGCAAGCCGTCGTCAGTGCTGTTGGCGAAGGACAGTTGTCGCCGCTTGAGTGGACTTTGGTCCGAGGGGCAGTGAATAGCAAAGGAGCTGACGAAGCACCACTTGCTTCGTTGGACTGGTCGTCCGGGCTCAATTCCTGGATGCCGGTCTCGTACGTTGAGATGGGTAAATGGATGTTGCGTGAGGCGTCCAAACGTCAATTCGTGCATCAATCCCCACTTGTGTCACGCCGCAAATAGAAAACCACTTACTTGAAATACATGGAGTAAACAAATGCCAAACCCCGGTCAAAAACCGACAACAGGTCAAATGCCCAAACCGAGCCGCATCGAACCCGCGTATATCCCGCCAGAGAGCTGGCTGAAAAGTCAGCAACCGCCCCTTGGTGTCCAAGAAGGCCATCCATTCGGAGTGGATTGTGTTGTCATACGCTATAGCACCGACGTCATCGGCGAAGGCCCAAATCTCCACGTTCATCCCTATGATGAGGTCTTCCATATCATCGATGGACGCGCCGAATTTACTGTTGGAGACCGTAAGTTCGAGGCGTCGGCTGGTTCGCTGGTCATTGGTCCAGCCAACGTGCCACATGCCTACAAGAACCTGGGGCCAGGCCGCCTAGACTCCTTTGACGTTCATTTGAACCGCGAGTGGATTCAGTATGATCTTCCGAGGGAAGGTGAGGCTCTTTCGGCTAAAGAGTTGGTTGGATCGATGGCAGAACAGAACAAGTCATCGCGATAGAAGTCTCACCATTTCGCTGGGGCAATGATTGTCTTTTATTGTGGCGCCGGCAACTCGAAGTAGAACAGCATCCACAGCGAGAGGAGTCCAAACCCCAGGCAGAGCAAAAGGGAAAAGGTGGAAATGATGAGTGGCACTAGTGGGCCTCGACGGAACCAGGCTAGGCACGCTATGGCGGAAACGGCGGCAACGCATGGCAATCCAAAGAATAGCACGGCGGAGGGCACCGTGCTGAATAGCAGAACGCAGGGCAGAAGGATGATCGCAACAGCTGAGGTGAGCGATAGAAGCCACGGACCTAGACCGGACTTAACTGACGCGAAACTGGGACTTCCACTGGTAACTGGCGCTGCGTAAGGATTGGATGACATCTCAGTTTTCACCTAAATTTTACAGCTGTGCGACGACTGGAGAACCTGCGCCTCCTCACCTGAAGGATAGGTCATCAATTGCACGTGATGCCCAAGAGAAGATTGGAATTCTGGTCGTGATTTGTTGTTGGTTAGTTGATTTCGAACCGCCTAACTGCCATTACCGATAGAGATGGCTTTCCGGCGTGAAACTCTGTGTAGGCCACCACTGTGCGGCGGTACGAACCGACTTGGCCCGATTTCCTGGGGCGTAGCCTCTGCAACGATTTTCGGCGCGACTGATGATCGGAGATCAAGAGCGGAGTCTTGGTGATCTGTGACAAGGTGGAGGCCGAGAGGCACCGCAGGCTCGTGTTGAATTGTGCTGTGTTGGTAGGCGTTCAATGAACGTGCAAAGCGGCGGGTACTTGCGGCGAGGTATGCGCCCCTGATTCCCTCTGAGTGCTCTTTTTCTTACACTGTCTTCGACTGCGAATGCACTGCCTCCGCGGCTTTCACTCGGTGGTGCTTGCAATGCCTATTGCAGCAGATTCCCCTTCCCCATAAACACCCACCCAAGAAACGTGAGATCGCCACGTTTCTCTCGAATCATTGAGGTTCCCGAATTATGGCTGCTTCGACATCAATTCTCGCGGAAAAGCTGCATGAATACCCGCAACAGGATGTGATTGACGGAGCATCAGCATCGACTTTGGATGACTGCCTTAATCAGAACGACGGAGTACTTCAACTTCTTCATCGCTACGCCGGCAGGACTTTTTGTACGCCAGGCAAACGCTTACGTCTTGATGCGAAATCGTATTACCCGGAGTACATGAATGGCACAGGGCTGGATGAACTGTGGATGTGCTGCACCGTTCCCATCGTGACGGGAGTCATCGATACACGAACGAACAAGGCTCCGTTTCGAGAGGGCGAGTCGCATGTACTCACACCAGCAGGGCAAGTGGTCTCGCTGCAGGATTTGATTACCGCCAATCCTGAGGCGATCATGGGAGAGAAGGTAACGAATTTTGCGAAGTCATTGTATGGAGATCCCACTTGGCCGATCGTGTCGAAGAAATTTGACAATCTGAACCCGATCCCTCACCACCTCCACTGGTCGAAATGGGAAGTCTACGACATCAATTCCTTCGACAATCCAGGCGTAAGTCCTTCGCACTATCACACCACGGCAATGGGGTTGTACCCGTTCGTTACAAAGGATGAATTCCTGGCTTGCATGAAGCGATTCGGACAAGGACAGTACAACGGAGTTCGGCACCTTTCGCCGCACGTGATGATGCATCTTGATAACGGCTTTGTGATGCCGAACGGCGTTCTTCACTCGCCAACGGATTTGTGCACTCACGAATTGCACGTCACGATGGACGAGCACTTCTTAGCCGAAGACTTGACTCTGGATGGTCGTATCGGCGCAGCGGATGCTTTCTATGCGTGCCGTGAAGAAGATTTCCCAAAAGAGAAGCACGAAGACTGGGAGTATCTGGTTGAGAAGTTGGACTTCGCGGCGAATCAAGATCCGGATTTTGTACTACAAAATAAGCGACCTGCAGTCACCGCCGAAGAATTCGTGGGAGATGGTGTCGATGCCAAGTGGATCGTCTACGGTAACGTCTTGGGTGACCAAAAATGCTCGATTCTGCGACTGACGGTTCACCCACGTGCCAAGACGCAATTCTGCCCCGAATGCCCAACTCTATTTCACACGAATGGAGGTAGTGGGCGAGTTGGAAAACTAGCCGTTCAGTACCATCAAGATATGGCGCTTGGCGAAGTATATCCCGAGATCGGCTTCATTACCCAATCCGCGCTTGCAAGCGGTGGAGTCGAAATTGAGAATACCGGTGCGGAACCGCTTGTGTTGACCTTCGATTTCCCGCAGAACGCGCATTCGGAGACTCCCGGTCTCTAAGTTCTGGCATTTTCGTTAGGCAGTGCGAAGGTCCTACGAAGGCACGTTCAAGACTCAGCCTTTCGCGCCGGATGAGCCTAGCGCCGTCGGAATGAATTTCTCAGACCTTCATTTCAATCCCGGGGATGAACTCAACTAGCTGGCTCTCTTGAAGGCGAGCCAGCCGTTTTTGCTGTGTTCTTCAACCACCTGCGCTATGAAGTCTTTGATTTGGACGAATCGACTTCGCCGAGGAACTCCAGGAAGTCCGATTTTCCAGTTCCGCCTGCTCGCCATGTTTCGGCATTGCCAAGAGGGTCAGTGATGATCGTGACTGGAGATCCTTCGACATTGTAGCGATCGAGCACCGCCGAATTTTTTGGATCGCCGACGTCGATGGCGACAGGAATGAATCGATCATTGACCTTCGCCATGACTTGCGGATCGGCCCACACTTGGCGTTTCATGATCCGGCATGGAACACACCATTCTCCCGTGAAATAGAGAATCATCGGCTTGTCCGTTTGCTTTGCCTGCACCTGTGCCGCTTCATAGTCTGCCGCCCAAGCTATCTCGTTTGGTGGGACGTAAAAACAGTAACCCGCGTAGGCAAGTGAGATCACCAGAAACGACAGCCAGAAAAGCCTCCAGAAATGGAAAAATTGATTTGGTCTTTCCATAGGAACCTCGCCACTTTGCTTCGGCCGTTGCGATTGGATTTCAGGGTGTTCTTCGTTTGTCATAGCTGGTGCCTTCTTTGAGAGCGGAGTTGAGAGGCTCATTCGAAAGTTGCCTCGCTAAGAGTTCACCCGCTATCCGCATTGCCTGCCCGACAAGAAATCAAAAAGAAAGTCGAATCCAGGTCGGGCACCTGAATGCAGGAGAATCGTTTGCTGAGCCCAATCGAAGGCCCCTGTCACTCAGCTCAGGCCGTCCGTCGGATGCATCTGAATCTAGTTTTGTGGCTTGCTGAGCGATCGTATGATGCGCCGATGCCCTATTTCTGACTCATCAGCCATTCAGCTACTGCAGCAGATTCGTTCCTGCTGGGGCCACTAGATATAGATACTTCTGCAGATGCGGAGCGGTATGCGGCAGCGGTGAGCGATGGGGCAGACTGGCCTTCGCCAGCGAGCCACATTCGCGTTGGTGCGGCGAGGGCCAGGATGGCTGGCAGGTCTCCATATTTCACGGCGCCAGGAAGTAAATTGACGTCACGAATGCTCGTGATGGTTCCAAAGCGGAATCCATGGGTATTGATCGCAACGCTTGAAAGTGTCTTTCGTGCAATCGCTGCCGCCACGGCTGCTAGGGGGCCAGATTGTTGCCCCAGGCCAACCAGATGAATTGCCGTTGGTTCTAGCTCATGATGTTTTGTATAAGAGATTAAGGAGAGAATATCGTGGACTCTTTGGGAGAACAGCGGATGGTTATAGCCAAGTGTGTATCCAGCGAATTCACGCGGATTATTGACCACGGGAGCTTGCGTTAACGGTTCGCCGTTATTCAAGAATTCGCCCTGGTATAGGAGATCACTGGATGCAATCGCAAAGCCCGCGTCGAGCAATTTCTTGATCGCCCTTTGGGGTGTCCCGTCATCGCGAAACAGATCGTTCTTGCCCTGCTCTCCGACGAAGATGGCCACTTGGCCATTCCATTCCAATGGGAAAAGGAAGGCAGTCGGAATCTCCTCTCTATGTTTTGCGTACTTCAGCAAGGACGTGTACTCGGTGTAACCGTCGCGTTGCGTCTCGCTGCGCTGCTCGTATTCAATCTCGCCTTTGCTAGGTAGTGGACGACCGACCATGATTTCGAAGGCGCCGACAACGCATATTCGGAATTCTTCAAGCGATTCCGTGTCTTTGGGTAGGAGAGCAGTCATTTGCCTGCGAGAGATTTCATCGAGAGTACGCAAGATTTTGACTTCGGATTCTTCGCTCATGTCCGGAGCCTTATGCGTACCTGTCCAGACCGTTGATTCTTCGCGAGTCAAAGGGACGTAGTCGCGTTCTTGGATTTCGCCAAAGCCGAGGTCGAGTCGTTCATTGAAAAAGTCGTACATCATGGCTCGGCTGTGCCAGTTGAAGTTGTGAGGGTAGTCAAACCATTTTGCATGTACGTTGTCTGGTGCTCCAAGCATTGCGAAATGCTGTTGGAGTTCAGGCAATCCCTTGGTCTCGATTTCTTTCGTCCAGTCGTTGGCTCCACTCATGTAGATTGGCCGCGGTCCGACGAGGGCGGCAAATTCGATGTTACCCGTGTTGATTCTAAGGTAAGAGGCGTTTTCACATGTACACCCGCCCTGCATCGCCGTTGACACCATGACGGCAGGGAATGCCGCAGCAATTCGCTCATCCAAGGCAGCCAGCATAAAGGTCTGAGTCCCGCCGCCGCTGGCTCCTGTGACACCGAGTTTCGTCTTGTCGACGTCAGTTCGGCTGCAAAGCCAGTCGACGGTCCGGATGGAATTCCAAGTTTGAATTCCCATCGCGTTGAGTAATCGCAACTCCGCTTGAGCACTGAACAGACCCCAGCGATCCGGTGAACTTAGGTGATCGCGTTGTTTGGCGAAGCCGTGAATGAGTCGCTCCGAGAAGGAGCCACCATCGGCGTATCCTTGCATGTCGTAGAGAAAGACATTGCACCCCATGCGTGCAAGCTGGACGCTACGTGCTTGCAACGGATTCCGGCCACCCGCTTCGAATCTCTCCGCTCCGGT
Source organism: Aureliella sp. (assembly GCA_046290675.1). Lineage (GTDB taxonomy): Bacteria > Planctomycetota > Planctomycetia > Pirellulales > Pirellulaceae > Aureliella. Next base: position 671 of record JBKAHA010000023.1, on the reverse strand, counting down.
TTCCAACTGCTGTTTGATGCCGTCGTTCCCGACGTCGTAGAATCGACCGTTTTGCCAATGACCGTGGGGACAAAGGATCGTCGGTCGAGGAACTCCTTTCCCCTTTGGCCGGTAGAAGCTGCCCGTGACAAATAGACCAGGGCTACTTTCGAAATAGACTCGATCCACTGTGTAGTCGTCTCGCTCAACCTGCCCGTGGATCGTGGCGTCGATTGGCGGACGTGGTGGCATTGGCCACAAGCCGCAAGCGACTCGAATCTGTCTGAGAAGATACTCTTTGCGTGTTTCCCACTCCTCTAAAGACTGACTTGGCTGAAACGGAAAGTATCCGTTCAGGTCTTTCAGTTCGCCCAGCCGAGAATCATTCGGAAGTGTTCCTTCTGGCAGACTCCGAAGATCTTGCGCGACGGCAAACGAAGCTTTACCCGCAACTCCAGCCGCAGCCACGGAAACGGCGAGCGAGTTCAGAGCGTCACGACGGGAAATGGTTTTCGGGATCATGCAATGCCTCGCCGGAGTACGAATGAAGTGCCGCAAGGGAACAGATCGGTGGGATCTACAATTCTAATTGTAGTGAGATCTTGTGAAGGCCCGGTTGGATTGGCGTTCCAGGGCTAATCAGGAAAGCGCCGGGCTAAACCGGATTGAAGTAGAGAATGAAAGAGTCTTAC
>JBKAHA010000022.1:0-43314 GCA_046290675.1 Aureliella sp. | reverse complement strand
GACAGAAGAACTACAACCTCATGATGCAGCCTCGAGAGGAACTCAGAGCAAGACTGGCGCAAGGAGACAACTCATTTGAGACAAAGTAGTTACGAAAATGACTGTGCCATTCGTGCCAGACCGTGAATGATCTGTTGCTCGTCCTCATTGGGTGTGAATCCAAGGACGATGTCAAAATCGACCGTCAACTCTCCGAGTTTCGAATCTTTGATCGGCGAGAAGTCGCGGATGATCGACTCTCGTTGTGCTTTGTCTCTCAAATTCCTAAGAACGGAGTCTTTCCCGTTTTGCTCGTGGCCAGCAACGTAGAGCTGGGTTGTTAAGGCTCGTTTACCACCTCGGCTCACTGCAAAATGAATATGCGGTGTTCGTCCTGGGTAGGGAACGGGTTTGATCGTGCGGAAATAGTAACGGCCTTTGGAATCCGTCAAGAAGCGACCGTAGCCTTGGAAATTCTTTTCTTGGTTAGCTCGATTCCTAGTGTCACCCGAATGCAGATAGACACCATTGTTGTCACACTGCCAGATTTCGACGAACGCATTGCGGATGGGGTTTCCCTTCTGATCTAGCACCCGGCCGGACAAGTGGGTTATCTCGCCAATCGCGGGAGTCAGCTTTTCATTGATAACCAAGAGATCGTTGTCGGTATCCAGTGGCAATTTGTCCGGATAGAACGGGCCCTCTGTCTGTGTTGGTGTGGCGACCAAGTCCGCGAAGACACCAGGAGTCCAAAGAGCAGTAGTGCTGATGCCGAGCCCTGCGATCAGCGCACGGCGTCGGTCAAATTCTTTGAGCTGCATTAGGTTCATCGAGTGCTCCTGGCAATCTGAGAAAGTGCGAGAGGTAAGACGGCTAACTTGAATCGCTGGACCGGGGTGCCGCGGGGAACGATTTGCCTCAGGACGAGGTGGATCTAGCTGGTCCTTTTCCGTCGGGATTGACGAACGCTCAATCTAACTTGGGATCCGTCTAAAAGTGCCGCTAAAACTGGTAGCGAAAGTGAAAAATTCGGTCCGATGGTTGTCAGGCAACCAGGGGCGACGGGTTCGGCGGCACCGATGGTGTAGGCCATTCGTGAAATGCAAAAAAAATGCCTCGGCCGAACGAGTCGACCGAGGCACCGTGTGCCCAGGACTGGAGTTGAACCAGCAAGGGGTTTCCCCCACAACGACCTCAACGTTGCGCGTCTGCCAATTCCGCCACCTGGGCATTTCGCAGTAGTTTAGAAACCCTTAAGGGATCCTTCAAGCCGTCCTGAAGGTTCGTTCTGTTCATCCAATAGCGAATGCATCGCGACGTCGTTGATGGAATGGATTATTCTGCTTTTGTTGGGAATATCAGGCAAAAATCACTAGTTGTCTTCGTCGCATGGCGTCGGCCAATTCACCTTCAACAAAATGGTATTCACCCCTAGCGTCCAATGTGGTCTTGCGCCAAGTCTGGTGGGCCCAGATCAACTTCTATCTGGTGTAAGGTGATCGGTCTGTGAGCCAAGGGGGAGCAGATGCGTCCTTCCAGCTGAATTCTAAATCAAGAGAGACGCATATGAAGCCAGCCGCAATCAAGAGCATGATTTCGATGGACGAATTGGAACGGATCGACGTCCGAGTCGGTACGATCTTAGCCGTTGAGGATATTCCCGGATCTCGAAAGCTGATGAAGTTAAGTGTCGATTTTGGAGACCGTGAACGCAGTATTGTGGCGGGGATCAAGCAAGAACGAGACTCGCCTCAGGAAATCGTCGGGCAGCAGGCGCTGTTTGTGGTGAATCTTGAAGCTCAGACACTGGCGGGCGTCCTCTCGGAGGGGATGTTGTTTGACGTTGGTTACGCGGATGGGTTGATCCCAGTTCTTGCAATGCCTGAAGTACCAATGCCAAATGGTGCCAGGGCAGGTTAGGCCTTTGGGCGGCCAATTTGTCTGGTCAATTTGAATGGAATGAAGTTCAGGTTGTCGTGAATCCAACGTGACACCATCCGAATACGATAGGGCGTGCCAGCATGCTGGCGGGACATCCAGCTTTCATCACGCCATGCCAAAAGGGGGCGCGGTATCAATCAGGCAATGCGAACGCACAAACGCGATATCCCGACACATTAGAAATTGCGTCGCTGCCGTCGATCGATCTACTCAAAATCGAGACGCAAGCGTCGAGTCAATTTGACGCAACAATGATGAAGGTGTGCTGTTTTGTCTCTCCGAAGATGGGATCGAGAGAGTTCGATCGATGGTAGAATTTGCTGCTGCGGAATAGACGAAATACGTAGCTTCGGATGAGGTTCATGATGGGTAAAGGAGTTGAAAAGAGAGCGTTGGCATTCGAAAACTTCGACCAGGCCATCGCGGAAGCGAAACGTCTCTTGGATGGAGGGTACGAAAAACGCGGGAAATGGAATCTTGCGCAGTGCTGTCGCCACCTCGATGATTGGCTCAAGTTTCCGATGGATGGATTCCCGAAAGCTGCTGCCCCCATACGACTGATGCTGTGGTTGATGAAAATTTCGATCGGTAAATCGCAGTTGAAGAAAGTCCTAGATGATGGGTTCAATGCGGGGTTGCCAACGATGCCGGCGACCGTCTACGAGGAAGCTGATGCTGCCGCCGACGCTGAGGCGTTTGAGGCTCTTGAGCAGACGGTCCATCGTTTTGTCGAATCGAATTCGCCAATTCACCCCTCGCCACTCTATGGTGAGATGGATCGAGCTACCGCCACCAAGTTGCAGTTGAGGCATTTTGAGCATCACCTTGGATTCTTAGTTCCGAAGTAGTGCGTCGAGTGTGAAGGTCGTTTAGCATGGTGCCAACTGTTCTCACCTCGATGAATGACCGAATCACATTGGCTTCCTATTTTCCAACGCGCATGGTGGCCCGGCAAATATCTTGGTCGCAGGGGCGGGGCATGAACTTGGTTCCTGACGTTGTCCTTCTTGTTTTTCGACTGTGGCATGGAAATGCTGACTAACCAAAGATGCCGCTGGCTGACTTATTTATTGCTCATTGAAATGAGCCTTCTCTGCGGCCCGGTACCTGTAGATGCAGTTGAACGTCCGAATGTCCTGTGGATTGTCGCGGACGATTTGAGTCCGGATCTCGAGTGTTACGGCTATCAGGGAGTGCGAACTCCAAATGTGGATCGACTCGCCGGTAGTGGTATTCGATTCGAGAATGCCTTTGCGACCGCTCCCGTATGTTCCTCGGCGCGTTCAGCCTTCATCACTGGGGTTTATCAGACCACGACAGGCACGCACCAACATCGGACTCTGGACAAGAAAGCGTTACCTGAGCCTTTTCGTCCAGTGACCGAGATCATGCGCGACGCTGGTTATTTCGTTTGCAATGCGAAGTCATCGCTCAAGTCCGCGGGTAAGACGGATTACAACTTCGAATACGACAAGTCCATGTACGATGGCTTCAGCTGGGATGTAGCTGAGGGAGGCCGAAAAGAAGGGCAGCCATTTTTCGCGCAAGTTCAGATTCACGAGCCGCATCGCGATTTCTCGAAAGCGTCGAAGGTCGATCGAGCACGATTCGGTGGGGCAAAGATCCCTGTTTACTATCCCGGGCATCCGGTGGTTCGGGCCGATTGGTCCGACTATCTTAACACGGTTGAGATTATGGACCGGAAAATAGGACAGGTCCTAGGCAAGTTAAAGGAAGATAGCCTTTTGGATAATACCGCTGTCTTCTTTTTTGGCGATCACGGTCGACCGCACTACCGAGACAAGCAGTGGCTTTACGATGGTGGCATTCGAGTGCCGCTCATCGTTAGGCTTCCCGGAAGCCAAGCCGCGGGAGAAGTGCGTGACGAGCTGATCAGTCTCATTGATGTGACGGCCGCCACTCTTGGACTGGCGGGGGTCGAGGTGCCTGGATGGATGGAAGGAAGGGATTTTCTCTCGGAAACGCACCTTGCTCGAAACAAGGTCTTTGCGGCTCGTGATCGTTGCGGCAGCACATTGGATCGGATTCGTTGTGTGCGGACGGCTCAATACAAGTACATTCGAAACTTTTATCCCGAACTCCCTTACTCACAACACAGTGGTTACAAGTTCTTGCAGTACCCCGCCCAAACAGCAGCACAAGCGATGTTTGAAAGTGGGCGATTGACGGGGCCTGCACGTCATTTTTGGCAGAATGTAAGACCGGTCGAAGAGTTGTATGACCTGAGAGAAGATCCTAATGAAATCAACAACTTAGCCGATGCGCCGGAGCACAAATCGATCTTGCTGGAGCTACGCAGTGAACTGGATGAGTGGATCTTGAGAACAGACGATCAAGGAGAATTTCCGGAGGTTGCGGTCCAAGCCGCAGTCGAATCGAGTGAACGCTGGTTTCGCGGCAGGATGTCCAAACGCGGATTGCCAATCGGTATCAGTGCCGCCGACTACCTGCGCTGGTGGGAAATCCAGTTAGGGTTGGACTAGTTGGCCAACTAGCGAGACGGGGGAGTTCCCTCGAGGCTTGATGTTGATTGACGTCATTTTAGATTGGCCTCGAATTGAATTTGCTGTGTCGGGAGAATGGAGTCGGATTCGATCTGGATCGATCGAAGATCTCTAGGCTCCACATTCGGAATCGCGTAGATGCTTGAATCGCCGGGCAGAAGGCCTTTGAGCGACGCAGATGACCGCTTGCCGCCGGCTGAGAAATAGGCGTCACGATAAATGGGGGCGACCCCGTCGTTGGTGACTCTTAATCGCAGTTCTTCGTTTTTGATTGCTGCTGCCGTAACGCGGAAGCGGTAACCAGTTGCAAGACTCGCGGACAGGATCCGATCGATCGGTTGGTAACGTGGCTGATCATTGCCAATCATGTAGCTGATATGGAATTGCTTGGCCGCGTCTTCAAACGAAACGCCGTTGGGGCCCTCGACTCGCAGTGCATTCTTCTGGTCTCTCTTGTTGTAATAGCTGAATTCGCCTCCGCAGGGTTGGCGTTCCCAACGTTTCGAATCCAGGATTCTCCAGTTGATAGCGTTTTCCTTCGGGTGTGGCTTACATAAGAAAGAATCATCGAACACGCCAAATTGCAGTGCGAGCAAATCGATGTTGTCCTCTAGCGGTGTATAGTCGTAATCCGCCGCATCAATACTGATCGACCAAGGCAGGTTTCCAAATTGTTGGTCGAGATGGCGCAGGAATTTTGACTGGTAATCCTTCGTTGGAAACGTCTTTCCCATTTCACGTGGGCCGCTGTAGATGTGGTATTCGGCCCACAGTCCGAATCCAGTCTGAAGAAAGGCAATTCTCGGATCCCCGTCGTAGCGGGCTGCAAATCGAGTGTAGAAGTCGAGGGTGAAACTCTGGAGAGCTTCATTGCTCCAGTCACAGAAGTAGGTCTCTTTCTTTTCGCTGATTCCGATGGTCTCCTCGTAGTCAGGACGACTGCGGATAAAGTCGGGTACGGTGGTCTTTTGTCCGACATAGCAAAAATAGAATCGCAGTATGGCTTGGTGGTTCCGCGTTGCTATATCGTCTAGGATGCGGTCGACGAAACCAAAATCGTAATTGCCTTTCGCATCGACAACCTCGTTGTAGCCGCAGTAACGGTACTCGAGTGAGATGGCGTCGGAGTACTCGTCCAGCCGATCATTGTCGTTCCACAAAACGATACCGGTCATGGGCTGGACGCCAGTGATTCTGGATTGAAGCTGAATCGTTTGAGCTTCTTGAGCTCGGCTGGCTCGCCCTGAGAAAAGCAGTATCAAAACAACATAACAACTGAATTTCATCGGCCTTGGCACCTTCCGATAACCGGAGCGAAATGCTGGAGAGCTAAATTGGCAATTGCTGTGATGGGTTTTCGAAAGGTACGATTCTAGTTTTCGAGAGGTACGATTCTAATCCATGGCTACTGACAACGTAGTTGAGAGCTCCATTCAGGAATCGCCGGTGGTGTCGCGGAGGCAAAGCATTGATGTCTTTCGCGGGATGGTCATGTTTCTCATGCTGGCAGAGATATTGCATCTATACCAGCTCGCAGAGAAGTTTCCGGGATATCCAATACTGGATTGGCTGCGATTTCATACGACACACGTCGAATGGGAAGGTTGTTCGCTACACGATCTAATTCAACCGGCTTTTACGTTCTTAGTCGGTGTCGCGATGCCATTTTCGATCGCGAGTCGCCTGAAGCGTGGTAGCTCAACTGGCAAAATGGTGGTCCATGCAGCTTGGCGAGCCTTGTTGCTAGTCGCGTTGGGGATCATTCTGCGCTCATTGGGCCGGGAACGCACGTACTTCACTTTCGAGGACACTTTGACACAGATTGGCTTAGGCTATTTCTGCGTGTTTCTAGTCGCCCTGGGACCAAGGTGGCTTCATTGGTGTTCTGCCGTAGCGATCTTGGTCGGCTTCTGGGGACTCTTTGCTGTGTCTAGCGCGCCGCCTGCTGAGTTTGACTACGAGGCTGTCGGAGTTGCAAGTGATTGGCCGCATCACGCAGAAGGTTTTGCATCACGCTGGAACAAGAATAGTAACGTGTCGTGGCAATTCGACGTCTGGTTCCTCAATCTTTTTCCACGAGATGAAGCATTCGAATTCAACTGGGGCGGCTATTCCACACTTTCATTCGTTCCGACGTCTGCGACGATGCTGTTTGGTCTCATCGCGGGTGTGTGGCTAAAAGATTTGCATGGCAACGCTTTGTTTAGCAGGATGGTTGTGTTTGCGTTGGCAAGCACAATCGCAGGATGGGCGATTGCCGAGGCCGGATTCTGCCCGAATGTGAAACGGATTTGGACTCCCACTTTTGCTTTGTTCAGTGGTGGCATTTGTATGGCCTGGCTAATGGTATTGGTTTGGATCTGCGATGCTCGCAATTGGACTCGTTGGGCGTTCCCATTCGTCGTGATCGGTGCGAACTCCATTTTGATCTACGTCATGAGTTGGACCGTGGCTGAGCCGCTAAAGGACATGCTCGTTAGGCACCTAGGCGAGACTCTATTGAGTGTGTTTGGAGAAGCCGTTACGCCTGTTGTGACTGGCGCAATGACGCTCGTTTTGATGTGGGGTGTCCTCTATTGGCTATACCAGCGTCGTGCCTTCGTAAAGATCTAGGGTTCGTGTTTGGCCCGGATGTTCGAGCCATCAACATTGCCCGCTTCCCAATGTGATCCATATGCCAAAGAAGAAGCGAAGGAAACAAAGATGTTAGATTCAGTAGCAACTAGTCGCTTATTTGGATTGATTCGTTGTGTTGGCTTAGCGTTATGGATTGCTACTAGCCTGTTATCGAACTCGGCAGACGCCGAATCCAAGTTGCCAGACATCGTGGTCTATCTGGCTGATGACTTGTCCGCACGAGATTTGTCTGTTTTCGGCGGGAATAATATCGAGACGCCCGCCATTGATCATTTGGTGGCGGACGGCATGCTCTTTCGTCGGGCGTTTGTAGCTAGCCCGGCATGCGCTCCCAGCCGAGCCGCTCTGTTGACAGGTCTAATGCCCGCTCGAAATGGAGCGGAAGAAAACCACACGTTTCCTCGTGAAGTTACGCTTCGTCTGCCTAAAGTGCTCGGCGAATTGGGATACCAGACTGCGGCCTTTGGAAAAGTGGCACATGGTAAGAGTGCCAAGGATTATGGCTTCGACGTGTTCGATACGAAGAAGTCGATTTCGCAGGTACGTAAGTCAGTGAAGGAGTTTTTGACCAAGAGAAACGATGAGCGACCACTCGCGTTGTTCGTAGGTGTGGAGGATCCGCATGTCCCTTGGCCTAGCGAATCGACTGTCGATCCTGAAGCGATCGAGTTACCGCCGCAGCTGCTGGATACACCCCGTACACGAATCCAACGATCCAGGTACTTGCAGGAAGTCAAAGACTTGGATGCTTATCTTGCAGAACTACGGACGTTGGTCGATCAACATTTATCCGCGGATCATCTGTTTGTCTTCTCGAGCGATCATGGTGCCCAATTTCCGTTTGGCAAGTGGACTCTTTACGATGAGGGAACACGAGTGCCTCTCGTCGTTGCTCGCAAGGGACACTTCCGGGCAGGGAGTGAAACAAATGCCATGGTCAGTTGGGTTGACATCCTGCCCACACTGATTGAATCTGCGGGCGGTGTGGTTCCGAGCGATTTAGACGGACGGAGTTTCTTACCGGTGCTTAGGGGCGAAGTAAAGAAACACCGCGATCGCATTTTCACGACACACAGCGGCGACCGGAAGATGAATGTCTTCTTGAGTCGAGCTGTGAGGACTGGAGGTTACAAGTTGATTTATAACCCGCATCCTGAGTTTGCTTTCACCACCCACATTGATTTGCTCTTGAGAGAAACCTCCGGCGACTATTTCAAGGAATGGACGCAGCAAGCCAAGTCCGATCCACGAGCGGCCGAATTGGTGAATAGACACCATGCTCGACCGATGTATGAGTTGTTTGATCTAGAGAAAGATCCAAGAGAACTCACGAATTTGGCCGGATACGACGAGTTTCGAGACGTAGAGAAGGAGCTTAGAAAAGAATTGATGGACTGGATCCAATCTCAAGGTGATGAGTTAACCGTTTTTCATGAACCGTTGATGCTCAGCCAGCCCGAAACGTGGGAAGCACGAAAGTAGGGTAGGGTTATTCTCGGAGGTTTATTCTCGCTTTTAACTTGGAGAGTCGATATGAAATCGCTTTGGATGACGCTCGTTCTTTATGCCGTCAGTGCGTGTGCGTTCGCTGATGATGCCGATGCGCTCAAGAAGAGGCTACAAGATCTCAATGGGCAGAACGCGGATCATTGGATTTACAACGACATACCCGCAGGATTCGCAGAGGCGCAGCGGACAGGGAAACCGCTGTTTATCACGTTTCGCTGTGTTCCTTGCGTTGATTGCTTAGGCTTCGATGGCGAAGTTGCGGATGGAAACGGAGCGATTAAACAGTTGGCGAGCGAAGCCTTTGTTGGCGTACGGCAAGTCGAAATGAAAGGCGTCGACCTGACTCAGTTCCAGTTTGATCATGACCTGAATTGGGCTGGCATGTTCTTGAACGCCGATGGAACGATTTACGCGCGATACGGTACTCAAAGCTCAGACGGCGCGGACGCGTTCAATTCGGTGGAAGGGCTACTGGCGACGATGAATCGGGTTCTCGAGTTGCACGAAGAGTATCCGAATAACAAGCACTTGTTTGTTGGGAAGAAGCCGGATCAAAAACCGTGGAAGACAGCCAAGGGAATTCCAACGTTACATCCAAATCTGAGAAAAGAAGCCCAGACATCACGCACGCATTGCATTCACTGCCACAATATTCACGATGCCGAGCATGACCTTTGGGTCCGAGATGGAGTCATGAGCAAAGACAAGCTTTGGCGATATCCATTTCCTGACAACTTAGGGATCAGCCTGAGCGTGCGTGACGGAAGAACAGTCGACGCGGTCAAGGCTGGCTCCGTTGCGGCGAAAGCGGGAATCGTCGCCGGAAAGGTGGTCAATCAAGTCAACGGCCAGGCAATCTCTTCAGTTGCGGACTTCCAGTGGGTTTTGCATGGGCTGCCGAACCGTGCGGGGGAAACGATCACGGTTACTTTCGACGATGATCACGAAGCCACATTGAAGACGAACGAGAATTGGAAAGAGACGGACATCAGCTGGCGTGGCAGCTTGTTTTCTCTCAGTCCCAAGCTGCGGATCTGGATGCCGGCACTGAAATCAAGCGAGTTATCGAAGCATAACCTGTCTCCGGGAACAACTGCGTTAATGATCAAATGGATCAATCGTGGCAAGCCAGCAGGAAAAGCCGCCGTCGGTGCAGGGCTCAAACAAGGCGACATCATCTTGAAAGCGGAGGGAAGACCTGTTCCAGACAGCGATCAACAGTTTCATGCCTGGGTCAAAATGAACTACCAATCTGGGCAGACTCTTCCTCTGACCGTAATGCGCAACGGCAACGAAATAGAGATCGAATTGCCGTTGGTAGAGTAGGTTTGCATCTTTGACGCTACCGCGGTCAACTTCCGAGGAAGCAGATATGGTCGCAGAGGAACCCATGCGCATCCTTCCAACCGCAACGCTGTTGATCTTCTCGTTGATGATCGTTCCCGCTGTGAGCTACTTTTTCGGCGTTGGTTTAGAGCCGACGGCGATGCAGGCGCTGAAAACGGTCGTGATGATCGTTAGCTTGGTAATTGGTCTTTGTTTCGTCATTGGTGAAATGACGGGCAACGTGAGTCAGACCGACAAACTGTGGAGCTTGATGCCGATTGTCTATACCTGGACCGTGGCCTGGTTTGGTGGCTTCTCGCCGAGGCTCGTTCTGATGGGGCTTTTGGTGACAATTTGGGGATTGAGACTGACTTACAACTTTGCAAAGAAAGGCGGTTATCACTGGAAGTTCTGGACCGGCAATGAGGACTACCGATGGCGGGTATTGCGTGACAAACCTGAGTTTCGATCGCGATGGCGTTGGACGGCATTCAACCTGTTTTTTATCGCTGGTTATCAAAATCTTCTGGTTTTGTTGATCACACTTCCCTCTGTAGTTGCACTGAACTCAAACACGGTGCCCCTCGGGATGTTGGACTATGCGATTGCGATCGTAATGCTGGGGTTGATCGTCTTCGAAGCGATAGCAGACAAACAGCAATGGGATTTTCAAGTGAGGAAGCGAGCGACAATTCTTGCTGCTGATGAATCGAAGGCTGAGACCGGGAAGGGATTCCTCGACAAGGGATTGTGGGCCTGGTCGCGGCACCCGAATTACTTTGCGGAACAGGCGATATGGATCAGTTTCTATTTCTTTAGTGTCTCGGCTTCCGGACAGTGGATCAATTGGACGATTCTGGGGGCTTTATTGCTGATCCTATTGTTCCGCGGCAGCTCTGCATTCAGTGAGGAAATTAGCGCAGGCAAATACTCAGAATACGCGGACTACCAGCAAAGAGTATCTCGGTTTCTACCGCTGCCTTGATGCTGGCCCGGTGGCGCTGTTTCGAGAAGCTTAGAGACTGTCTGATATTCGCAGCTGAAGATGCGAAATCAGCAGCATTTAGACAGCTTGTGATTGCTACGCGATTAGATCTTGGATCACTCGGCCGTGAACGTCGGTGAGACGGAAGTCGCGGCCTGCCCAGCGGTAAGTGAATTTCTCGTGATCGAATCCGAGTAGATGCAGCATCGTCGCGTGCAAATCATGGACGTGGACACGATCCTCAACGGCCTTGAATCCGAATTCGTCGGTCGCTCCATGGACGTGACCGCCGCGTACACCGCCGCCAGCCAGCCACATGGAGAATCCCCAGTGGTTGTGATCGCGGCCGTTGATCTTGCCTTGATTCGAACCTTCCTTTGGCAGCTCCACGGTAGGCGTCCGTCCAAACTCGCCGCCCCAGACAACCAAGGTCTCTTCCAGGAGTCCGCGCTGTTTGAGGTCGGTCAGCAATGCTCCAATGGCTTGGTCGCATTGTTTTGCCAGGGCGCGATGACGGTCTTCGATATCGTCGTGATTATCCCAGGGCTGTCCTTTGCCATGCCAGACTTGCACATAACGAACGCCATTTTCAATCAGTCGACGTGCGATCAGTAGTTGTCTCGCTTGGACGCCGGGACCGTATGCGTCTAAGACATTTTTGGGCTCTCGTGTGACGTCAAAGACCTCTGCGGCTTCCTTTTGCATTCGATAGGCTAGTTCAAACGATTGGATGCGGGCTTCGAGCTGAGGATCTGAGTCACGCTCTACTTGATGCATTCGGTTGAGCTGCTGGAGCAAGTCAAGTTGCTTGCGCTGGTTCTCTTTGGTGACTCGTTTGTTCTTGATGAACTCGATGAGCTTGTCGACCTGTTCGTGCTTGGTGTCGATATAGGTGCCTTGGAACACGCCTGGCAGGAAACCGGATTGCCAGTTTTGCGACTCTTGGATCGGATATCCGTCCGGGCACATCGCAATAAATGCTGGCAGATTCTGATTCTCTGTTCCCAGGCCGTAGGTAAGCCAGGAGCCCATGCTTGGACGCACCAAGCGAGCTTCGCCAGTGTTCATCAGCAATAGCGAAGGTTCGTGGTTTGGTACATCCGCGTGCATCGATCGGATGACACAGATGTCGTCCATGTGTTTCGCGGTGTGTTGGAAGAGTTCCGAGACGGGGGTGCCGGATTCTCCGTAATTGTTGAATTTGAAAGGCGATGGAAACAGCGCTCCGGTCTTCCGCTCCGTGCGCGGCGTTTTGCCGGGCATTGGCTGGCCGGCATACTTCTCTAGAGAGGGCTTCGGGTCGAAGGTATCCACATGGCTTGGTCCTCCGTTCGCAAAGATGTGGATGACGCGTTTGGCTTTCGCCGCAAAATGAGGCGACTTAGGCAAGAGCGGATTGTTTCCGCGCGCTGCGTCCGCCCCCAAGGCGTCTTGTCCTTGGCTCAATAGATCCTGCAACGCTAACGCGCCGAACCCAAGTCCGCAGCGTTGGAGTGCTTGTCGTCGGTTGATTCCTTCGAGCACGTTTCATCCTTTCGCTGGGATGGGAGCTGATGGCTGATGAATTGGTCCAGCTAGTCCATGCTGGACAAAAAGGTTGTTCCTGCCGCTGAGAATCATCGTTTGGCCTCAAGTCACACGAAACCCTCGAATTTCGCCAATGAAAACTTTCAATGTCATTCTAGTCGACAGTGCCACCATCGTGGTATTTGCGCTCCTACGCCACGTGGTTGGCGTCGGTTGGGCCAGAGACTGTTGCACGACCAACTTCATCATTCGCGGCGACAAGCGGGCTGGGAAGCTCACTCTACCCAAGGAGCGGATTGCAGGTTCGCGCAGAGTTTGTCTGATGGCCGGACGCAACACTGGCTCATTGAGCCTGCCGAAGAATGTAAATGATGGACTCCATAGCAAGAGTAGATCGTTCACAGCGCGATCATCCGAGAGCAACAATGGCGTCCATTTCAACTTGGACCCCCTTGGGCAGCTTGCAAACTTCAACGCAGGCTCGGGCAGGAAATGGAGCTGAAAAATAAGTGCCATAGATCTCATTGATAACGGAGAACTGGCCCATGTCGGTGATGTAGATCGTGACTTTGACCACGCTCCCCATTTGGCTCCCTGCGGCTTCGACGACCGCCTTCATGTTCTCAAGGACCCGTTTTGTTTGCTCGGCTACATCTTCGCTGACTATTTCTCCGGAAGTAGGATCGAGTGGGATTTGCCCGGACACGTAGAGCATACCGCCAGCTTGAACCGCTTGGCTGTACGGACCGATTGCTGCTGGGGACTTGTCTGTCTGAATGGGGGAGATCGTCATGGCCATTGAAGCTCTAAATTGATTGGAGACTAGTTATCGCAACGTGGTGATGTGATGACCACGCACGATGATGAGCATAGCGGCTACGCGTGTTCTTTGTCACCCTTGAAGGTTGGTGAAAAAAACGGGTGCGAGTGCGTGGGAAGGCCGTAAAATGTTCGGAATCGATTCTATGTTTCGGAGATTCCCTGATGCCGGCGAGTGGAAAGATAGAGGTGGAGAATGTCAATCATCCAGGACACATTTCACGAGTGGATGCAGTCAAATACGCAGCGATGAAAAAGGCTCTGCTCAGAGTTCTGCCAAAGAAAACACCAGGGTTGAACCAAAAGGAGATGATGGAGGCGGTCGTGCCATTTTTGCCCGAAGACCTGTTTCCTGGCGGTGCCAAAGCCGGTTGGTGGGTCAAGACAGTTCAATTGGATTTAGAAGCTAAGGGCATCATGGATCGGACCGACACCAAGCCGCTGACTTGGATCCGTCGCTAATGGATCCGTCGCTAATGGATCGGTAGATCAGGCGAAGTTGGTAGAACTCCCTCGCCTGATTCGAACGTATGGGGATTCTGAAGTACTCTATACGTAAACGTCCAAGCTGATGTCATGACGCGTTTGGCGTTAGCCTGAGTCAGCCGAGCCTGGGCCCAAGTTCGCCCATTGAAGTCGTTCCCAACCCAATTCCCATCGAACGATCGGTCACTAAGCGATAAGTCGCAAGCCAGCGTGTTCCCCGATCGTCCCGATTGATCGTCCGTCCGTTGTTTTCCCACCACCTTATTGTCCCTCCTTGCTATTGTCCCTCCTTGCTATTGTCCCTCCTTGCTATTGCCCTGTTCCGTCGACCGCCTACTGGCGGATCTGATCCATTCTCGCCTACCCACCTCGGATCATTCATTCATGCACGATCAACTCGCTATCGGACCATCGTTCAAACGGTGGTTGATTTACTTGTTCGCAGTTCTCCTATGTCTCACTGTGCCCAAGGAAGATGCGGCTCTGGCGCAGGAAGGTGATTCGGTTCGTGCCGATTCGGTTCGTGCCGAGTCCGTATCCGAAGCATATCCCAAGCTGAGTATTCGAAAGTGGAGTGGGAAGATCAATGTTCCGGACCCGGTTTCGGTGACCGTCGATGATCATGGAAGAGTCTACGCCACGCAGACTCGGCGACGGAAGATCCAGGATCTGGATATTCGGCAGCACAAAGAATGGATTCCCAGCGATCTGGGTCTGCAATCGGTCGATGACAAGCGAGAATTCCTGAAATTCAAGCTGGCCATTGGCGGTGATCAGAAACGTCAAAAGAAGCATGTTCGGGACATCAATGAAGATGGACAGCATGACTGGCGGGATCTAACCGTAGTCAGCGAAGCCATCTATCGACTTGAGGACGTGGACGGAGACGGAACTGCCGATCAAATAGCGACGTTTGCAGAAGACTTTAAGAGCGAGGTGACCGGCATTGCGGCGGGGGTACTGGCCGAGGGAAACGACGTCTTCGCGACCGTGGCTCCCGATGTTTGGAAGCTAACCGACAGTGACCGCGACGGAATTGCGGATGGACGCGAGAAAGTCGCCACCGGTTTTGGATTGCATATTGCCTATGCGGGACACGATATGCATGGCCTGATTGTGGGCCCTGATGGAAAACTGTATTGGTCAATCGGTGACAAAGGTATCGCAGTGACGGATCACACGGGAAAAAAATGGAGCTATCCGCATGAAGGCGGCGTCATGCGCTGCAATCTGGACGGGTCCGATTTCGAGGTGTTTGCTCATGGGTTGCGCAATGTTCAAGAAATTGCGTTCGACCAGTACGGCAATATGTTTGGCGTCGACAACGATGCAGACCAGCCAGGCGAAAGGGAGCGTTTCGTTTATATCGCGAACAAGATGGATGCGGGCTGGAGGTGCTATTATCAATATCGCGGTAGCGACTATAACCCTTGGACTCGCGAGAAATTGTGGCAGCTCTCCGGTGAGGAGCATCCGGCGTACATCGTGCCGCCTCTTTCGCACTACATCGACGGACCAGCCGGGTTCGCTTTCAACCCTGGGACAGCTTTGGTACCCAAGTACAAGGACTATTTCTTCCTCACCGGGGCTCCCAACGGCACCCAGCACGCATTCCGTGTCGAACCAGAAGGTGATGGCTTCAAGATGGTCGACGAACACCAAATCGCATCGGGGGTCGCGATTGTGGGGATTGCGTTCGGTCCTGAAGGTGCGATTTACGGCGCCGATTGGGACGGAGGCTATCCGTTGGACGAAAAAGGCTCGGTGGTTCGCATCGATGCCGCCGAAATCGCAGCGGAAACGAAGGCGTTGCGAGAGGCCGTTGCAAAGCAGCTAGCAGATGGCGTTGATGATCTAGAAAACGCTGAACTCGTGAAATTGCTTGGGCACGCAGACATGCGAATCCGGTTGAAAGCACAATTCGAGCTCGTCGCGAGACAGGAGTCGAAGCCGCTTGCTTCGACGGTACTGGATGAAGGCAAAAGCGAAATCGCGCGGCTACACGCGATCTGGGGCATGGGGCAGTTGGGGCGGGCCGGAGATTACTTGGCGCGAGACACGCTTGGCTTGGTTCTGAAAGACTCCAGTCACTGGGTGCGGGGCCAGGCGGTGAAGACACTTGGGGAACTTCCGCAGGTTTATGTTGAATCGCTGATGCCTTTACTCGGTGATCCGGAACCTTACGTGCGAACGTTGGCCGCATTGGCCATCAGTCGTCATCCGGATGACAAGCCAGTCGAAGCCTTGTTGAAGCACGCAGATCGGCTGAAAGTCGACGAACCCTATTGGCGGCACGGTCTCGTCTCGGCCCTTGCGGCTTGCGCCAAGCCAGAGGTGTTGGCCGAAGCGCACACGCACGAGAACGAACAGCGTCGGTTGGTGTGTGCTCTAGCGCTGCGTCGACAACGTGATCCTGCGGTCAAGGAGTTCTTGGCCGATGATTCTAAATGGATTGCAACGGAGGCGGCTCGAGCGATTCATGACGACGAATCGATTGAGGCGGCGTTGTCGGCTCTGGCGGAAAAGCTCGATGGAAACATGGTCTTGCCGGAAGCCTACTTTGTACGTGCTTTAAATGCGAACTACCGAATCGGGAACGCAGATTGTCTGGACCGCATTGTTGGCTTTATTCAAATTTCAAAAGACGATTCTCAGCGCGTCGAAGCTCTCAAATCGCTCGTGACCTTCGCAAGTCCTTCATCAATCGATCGAGTGGACGGTCGCGTTCGGCCAAACGCAAATCAAACATGGGAACGGTCGGTACCGGCAGAGACCATTCAGCACTTGGCACGAACCCTTGTAACGAATACGAATCCTGCGCTCGTAGAGAATGCGCTCGACCTATTGGAAACTGTGGATGAGACGTGGGGGACGCTTGGTTTCGAGCAGTTGGCGGCAATCGTCGGCAATGAAGAATTGGGCGGCCGCACCCGAGCGAAGGCGTTGCGCACCATCAAGATTTTCTACGATTCGATATTGGAGAAGGCGAAATCCATTGAGGAACCTGAGGTCCAAATGGAGTTGCTGAAGATGGGGACAGGGAAGCAAGCCGCATCATCGCACGTAGAGCGGTTGGTCAATGTCATTCGTGAGAAAGGGAAAATCGGTTCTCGGCAAGCAGCAATACGTTCTTTGATTGTCGAGATGGCTTCCGTGGAGGCGCTTTCTGATTTTGCGGCCATCGTAAAGCTCGCAGAAGAGTTCGATTCACTGCCTGACGCAGACGGGCTGCGACTCGACTTCGCTTTTGCCTCTCAGGTTATGCTCTCCAGTGATCGCGTGACAAAGGCTTTGGTTTCGATGTCCGAGGGCGAGAAATTGCTGGGCCGATTCCGGATTGCGGTGAAGGCAATTTGGCCGAACTCGGAAGCTCCACTGGAATGGAAGGAAGCAGATTGGCAGCAGCTATGTATGTCCGGTGGAGACATCAAGAAAGGTCAGAAACTCTTTGCGACTCACGTTGAAGCCCAATGTGTTCGATGTCACCGCGTTGGCGATGAAGGCAGCGACATTGGACCGGCACTTCAAGGAATCGGAGCGAAACGCGATGCAGCCCATTTGCTTCGAGCGATTGTCTTCCCAAGTGCGGATATCGATGCAAAGTATCGAAGTTCCTTAGTCTTGCTCGATTCCGACGAGGTCGTGAAGGGCATTGTTGTTGAGGAAGGTGACGAAGTTACCAAGGTGGCGAATTCTCAGGGAGAGATTCGTGAGATTGCAACCGACGAGATCGTGGATGTCTCGGAGCAAAAGACCTCGTTGATGCCGGAAATGCGTGAGATCCTGAATCCGCTTCAGATCCGCGATCTGGTGGCCTATCTGCGATCTTTGAAATAGCTGCCAACTGGATTCTGCCTAACGGCGGTTCGGGCTAACGGCGGTTCGGGCTAACGGCGGTTCGGGCTAAGCGTGGTTCGGCCAATTTAGGGACGTTTGATCGGGCAAATCGATGCTTCAGTCTGCTAAGTCTATTCGATAGTCTCTCAGCTCCCCCCAATCCGAATCTCACAAGGAATGATGGGTAAGTCGGCCTATCCGGGCGTCTGTCCTGGCGTTTATCCGGGCCGGAGGGTCGAATCGCCCAGATTCAAACTTGAATCGGCCTTGGGAAGTGTTGAACGGCGCTTGTGGAAATGGTGGTCTGCTGGTGGAATAAAGGGCTTGAGTTCTTGTCCGAGAGTCCTCGATATTCGGCTGGTTTAAGTACTCTAGCAATGCCCGAAGCAGAAGATAGGCGATCAGATGTCAGGTGATGGAGGTCATTGGATACATGCGCTTTTGGAGTGGATGCGAGGCGAGGCGGGCACTGGCTCGGCTGCACCAGAGATGGTCCAAACTGGACTCAACAACGCCTCGGCCGTCGACTTGGAGTCGTGTCTAAACGTGTTCGAGAATCAGCTGGCAAATCTGCCGGTGGAACACGATCGGTTTCGAGTGCTAACGCAATTGATTGCGGCACGTACGCATACGATTCTCAGTGATGAGTCATTCGAGGAATCTTCCTGTTTGGAAGCGGAGACGCTTGCGCGGCTCTACGATCGGCTGATGGAAATGGATTCCACCGACGCGGCAGCGCACTGTCTACAGGCTCTTGCATTTCAAGTGGACGATGAGTCGATGGAAATGTTGGCGAGTTGTTTAACGGAATCTCCACCGAGCAGCTGGGAGCAGACTGGCGTCGCGTTAAGCCCGCTGTGGAATGCGCCTTACGAGAAGCTAAAGGTCTTCTACGAATCCTTGGCAGACGGATTCGTTCAACCGACCACCATGACTGTGTTGCTAGATCTGGCGAACTACACGTTCCGTGAGTCGCATGAGCAGGAACACTTGTTGTCGCCCAACGCGAAGCAATTGTGCGATTTGATGGATAGTGTGATTGGACGGCTAGGACATCTGGAGCGTGAGCCAAGTCGCTTTGGCGAATCCGTTGAGGAGGTGCAACAAGCTTTGAACGAGAGTGTTGCCCTATCGGTGGCCTTGTGTGATGCGATGGGCTTGATTCAGGATAAACGAGCCAATCTGCCGCTGAGGAAAGCCATGGATCTTTCTCACCGCCGCATACAGACTGAGGCCGCTGGAGCGTTGGCTCGGTTAGGCGAGAATGATGGTAAGCAGCGTTTGCTCGAGTTGGCGAAAGATAGTGCTGCCCGGTTGCGTGCGGTGACCTACGCAGATGAATTGGGGTTTGCGGATGAAGTTGATGCGGAATACCGTCACCCTGGTGCGCTGGCGGAATCGCAGTTGTCCTCGTGGCTGGCCGCGCCGGATCAGTTTGGATTCCCGCCGCAGCACATCGAGTTGATCGATGACCGGACGCAATACTGGCCGAGTTTCGAAGAGCCGCAGCATTGCTTCCTATTTCGGTTCGAATTTCAATTGCCCGATTTGAATATTAGCAACATTGGTATTGCTGGTCCTCTATGTCAGTCTTTCCAAGCGGACTTGGGGAATCTTCCAGTTGAAGATATCTATGCCGCGTTTGCTGGGTGGCAGGCGGAACACGATGAGATCTTTGAAGTTCCTGCATCGCAGTTGAATGCCGCCCAGCAGATCGAGGTCGAACGCATGGAGCAATTCTTGCAAGGCCTCGGATACGACGTGGATGAGCACGTTGCTTTCGCGTTGTTCTTCGGCGAAACGTCCTTGGTATCTTATTTGATGAAAGAGGACACTCGATTCTGCGCGGTGACCGACGGCCAAGAGTTGGTTTGCTTTCCAGTGACAGATCATCCTGCGACGATGACACCGGAAGTTGTGTTGTGTCTCTTTCGTGGGCGAAAACTGTTGAGAACGTTCAATCCCTGATCTCGGAACCGGATGATTTTGATGACTCAGGTTAAATCAGCTCGAGAACTTGTCCAGCAAGGAGATAAATACTTCAACTGGCGCGGTGGTGATGTTTCGCGGCTCGAGTCGTTGTTTGATGCCGTTATCGCATTGGCACTGACTCTGATTGTTGTTTCTGTCGAGGTGCCAGACTCATTCGATGTTCTAAAGGATACTTTTGCACGCCTGCCAGCTTTTGCGATTTGTTTCGCGATTCTCATTATGAGCTGGTACTACCACTTCCTATTTCACCGTCGCTACGGCCTCGAAGACTACCCGCTGGTCATTTTGAACACGGTGCTCATGTTCTTGGTTGTGTTCTATGTCTATCCGCTCAAGTTCCTGTACTCAGTGCTGTTTGATTCGAATGCGAAGATCAGCAACGAAGACATGCCAGCATTGATGCTGATGTACAGCGGCGGTTTTACCGCGATTTTTTGCCTGCTTACTGCGATGTATGTCTACGCCTATTTTAAACGCGATGGGCTCGAGCTAAACGAGAACGAAGTTCTTCAAACCAAGATGAAAATTACAGAGCTGGCGATTTATTCTGTCGTTGGTCTGGCTTCGATTGCGATGGTCTTTGCCGGTCACCCGCCGCTTGCCGGTTTGGCTTACATCGCGATTGGTCCGCTTGTCGGGCTGAACGGTCATCTTTGGGGGCGGCAGATACGGGAGCCTGAAGGCGAAGTTGGAACGCCGGGATCTTGATGCACTGAGTCGTTTGGGTTCCAGATCTTGGCCCGTCCCCGAATTTCCGGTCGACCCTTCCCAATCTCGTCGTTGAGCTCGTTTAGGTAGGGGACGGCGGCGAGTCAAAGAAGTTGCGCGGCAAGGCTGAGACCTCAATGAGCTTATGTTGATCGCGAAGTGCACGCGACTCAATGAGCACTCGTGACTAGTCTTCGTTCTGGCCGTTTGAATTCGATGTTGAGGAGTTGATTTCGGCTTGGAGGTCTTTGTAGTCTTGCAGGCAAGCTTCGACGGATTCTTTCAGCTTGGTGAGTTGTTGTTTGGTTCCGGCTGCGTTTTCGAGCACTGGGCGCAGGCCGTCATAGAGAAGTTGGAATTGGCTTTCAATCAAATCGGTCATGATGCGTGGCACAGAGTGCTGAACGAGTACTTTCTGCTCAGGCAAACTAGCATTGGCAGCTCGTAGCTCTTCGGACCCACGTTTGATTGATTCTTGCAACGAAGAGCCAATCTTCGAAAGTGTTGAATCGATCTTTTGAAGGGCGTCTAAAGACCTCGTGTCGTCGTTGGAAGGGTTATCGAGCCCGTCTGCGATGGTGCGGCGAATCGATTCGAGTCCATCACGCAAGCCAGCGAGCGACCGGAGAACTTGCGCTGCAGAATCTTCGCCATCAATTCCCTGCATACGAACACTTTCCACGAAAGCGTATTTGATCGATTCCCACCGCTTCTCTTCATCGGGCGTCAAGACGCCGGCGAGCTCCTTGAACTTGAGGAGGTTGGATTCACCGTCTCGCGTCAATGTTTGGGCATCTTGCTCGTAGTTGGCAAAGACCAGAGATTCGAGCTCATTGTCGTTCATGACCGGAACGACGCGTTCCGCAATCCGGTTCATGTTGCGGTAGCTGCCCTGCAACTTGAATGGCGGCTCTGTGCGGTACGCATCTGCCTGAGCCGCGCTCTGAATATAGGCGCGATTCACTTGTAGAATTACATCGCGGACGCGCATCAGTTTCTCCAAGACTGAAATCATGTCGGATAGCTGGTCGGGGCTGATGTTGGCTTCCAAGTCGAGTGTCTCGATCGAGCCGGTTGAAGCCGCGTGGATAATGGCTCGTTGATCCTTGCTGCTCGCCCGAGAGAGATCCTGGAGAATCGGGTTGCTGGTTAGGCAATTCTCGATGTAGCTTAATTCAAACGCGGCCGCCGAATCACCTATGATCTCGCCGAGGTTGTAGACATCCGCTCGGTTGGAGAGCATGTCGGGGATCTGAAAACGATCGCCGCTTTCGGTGTACGGGTTTCCGGCCATCACGACAGCCACTTTGCGGCCGCGCAAGTCATAGGTTTTGGGTTCCCCCTGCCAGACACCTTCGATGCGTCTGGTCGCGTCACACAAAGGAATGAATTTCTGAAGCAGCTCCGGATTGCAATGCTGAATATCGTCGAGATATAGCATGACGTTGTCGCCCATCTCGAGTGCCATATTGATCCGCTTCACTTCTTCTCGAGCGGACGCGTTGGTTGCCTCGGACGGATCGAGGGAGGTGACTCCGTGTCCCAACGCGGGACCGTTGACTTTGACAAACACCAAGCCAAGACGGTTGGCGATGTATTCCATCAACGTTGTCTTTCCGTAACCGGGTGGGCTAATCAGCAGTAGCAGGCCCATTCGGTCGCTGCGCGCGTTTTCTCCGGCTGAACCGATCTGCTTCGCAAGGTTATCTCCGACCAGTGGAAGATAGACTTCATCAATGAGCTGGTTGCGAACAAAGCTGGTGAGGACCTTGGGCTTGAACTCTTCGGTGCGGATTTCTTTGTCGGCTTCAATGAGCAGACGGTGTTTCGTCTCACGCAGGCTCTCGAATCGAGGCACCGTTTCCATGCGATACTGAATGAGACGATCGAGAAACTGGTGGTAGTCGAATTGGAGTTTTCCAGATTTGACGAGTCCGTGGTCGCCGACGATGCCTTCGAGCGTCTCGCGCGTGGGGACATCCGCACCGACTTCGTGGCCTTGATCACGGAGCAGCAATTCTGCCGCGACTTCTTTTCGATACATGGACCACTGTTCGGCCATGCCCGAGTCAGCGAGGTAGCCATCAACGGCATCCAGGGCCAAGATCCAAGCTGGACGCGACGGGATGGATTCGATGTTCAGCGTTTCGTGTAGCCGCTTGCGATCGTCAGCAGGAAGGTGTTCGTCGAGGTGAGCCAGGATAACGCTGGCTTCATGGCTGAGAACGAACACGTTTCCATGGCAAAGGTGATCAAACAAGAATTGGGCAGCCCTGTCTAGCTCGGTGCCTTGCAGTAACCGTTTGGAATTCTGGCCGAGTACGGTGCGAATTCTTTTGACGTAGGCCGGACTCGCATTCGCAGCCGGCAACACGCGCTGGACTTCAGCGTAACCTTGTACCCACTGAGTGATCGCTTCCCGCGTTCCATTGGAAACCATTGCCATCCAGATCATTCGAGCGGTACCGCGAATGGACGGAGAGTACCTAAGCAGGCCAAGACGCGAACTCATTTGCAGCAATATATTTAAGATTTTGACCGCGTCGCTATCGTGGACACCTCTCGAGTAACCCTCGTCGTGACGGCTTTGCATTTCCGTGCGGACGATCTCGAGTTTTGATTCGGGTTCGGCTTTGGCAAATTCGCTTTTTTGGTTGGGGTCCCAATTAGCAAACAACTCGGCGGCCAGGTATTCGCCGCGATAGACCTCATCGGACTCACTCGGTAAGGCCTGTTGCCAAAGATCACGCGCGGCTTCGAGTTCCGGTGCGGAGAAGGGCTGGAAGAATTGGGTGCCAGTCAAATGAAGCTGCAATTCGCCATTGCGAACGACGCTAGTCAGCTCGACGGCTTGGCGATTGACACTGAAATGGTGTTTTCCAAGCTTGATTTGCCCTTCGCCGCCGGTGTAGAGATCGAGCCGGTCTCGCAGCTGACGCAGTGCATCGTCAGAAGTTGACTTGAGTCGACTGAGAACGTCGTCCTGTCGAACGGTGTCCCCCAACGCACCGAGCTGTTCCGCGATGCTGCGCACTTTGGCGACCATGGGGTCGGATGCAAAGTAGGAACGTAGTTCGTCTGGCTCCTTGAGCCGTGTTGCTCGCGAGTTGATGCCTTGAAGGATTCGCGTTGCGGCGGATGCTAGCGATTCGGCACGCTTGGATCTCGCTTCGACTAATTGCTGGCGTTTCGCTTCGAAGGCCTCATAAAGCGATTCTCGCTTCTCGGTTAGCCGTCCGATCAGCTCGTCAAACTCAGCATAGCGACCTTCAAGCTCCTCTAGCTGAAGCATGACGCTAGTCAGCGCTTCATCAACGCGTTCAGGCGAGTCGGCGGTTTCCAACGCTCCTGAGGCGGACTGATCGAGCAATTTGGTCTGCGATGCATACTCGGCTTCCATCTCGCCAGAGAGCAGCTCGCGAAGATGGGATTTGACGCCGGAACGAACTCGATTGAGATCGGCGAGCAGATTTCCGGTTCGATCGACGATCAGCGTCCGTTGCGTGAGGTCTTCGATCTTCAACTGCGAAACGGTTTCGATCAGGAGTTCGAGACCTTCTCCAACGTTCGTCAGTTCTGCCTCAACTTCTTTTCCCTTCATCACCGAATCAATGTCGCTGACCGTGGATTCAATTTCGGCGATTCTCTCTCCGAAGGGCAAAAGCGATTTATCATCCAGCAGAAATTGAACACAACGATGGCCGAGCCGATCGGCTGCTTCGGTCAGAGTTTCCTCAAGCTCATCGACGGCTTTTTCATCAATATAGTGTCGCTCACGGAGCCCGATCGCGTGGCCGCGCTGTTTTCGTAGTTCAGCCAGCTTGTCGACGAATTCCTCGATTCGATGAAAGGCGCTTCGACCGATAGCGTCGATGAGCTCTTTGGCGTCCTTTTGGGAAGTTTCGAGAGCTTGTTTGGTTTCCCGTTTGACTCGCACGACTTTGTCGAACTCTTCAACGGCCGCAGAAGCCGCTTCGCGAATCTGGCCAATAGGCGCGCTGAGCTGGTAAGTGTCTTCCCGGTCAAGCCAAAAGTAGCTGTCTAGAATGTCCGTCGTTCGCTTGACGAGATCGACGTAGAGTGCTTCGTAGGAATCGTCTCGATCGACTAAGTGGAGGACTTCTTGGCATTCCGCCATGCCTCGGACAAGTTCTCGATTGCCGATCTTATACAGCATCGAGTCCGTTTCGACGGCGGACTGAAAATTGGGGCCAACGTATGGTGTCTGCCAAAGTTGAAGTGCGTGGTGTTTAGCCGCGGATTCTTGCCCACGAAAAGTGATCATCTGACCGTCGTCGAAGAGAGCTTGCCCATGACAGATCAGCGGTGTGTCGACTTCTTGTTTGATCAGATTGTAACGCAGGTGTAGATAGGTTCCTGATTCAAGGTCCGTGAAGAGGTAGAGAAAATCTTCGCCATTCTGTGCCGCGATCATGCGATCAAAATGCAGGTCTTCGAACCCATGGTCAAACAGTTTGTTTTCGCCGGTTTGGAGTACGAATCCTGTGGGGAAAATGATGCCCTGATCGTCAGGCAATAACACACAGGAACGCTCGATACCATCCAGACGCATGGCCGTTTGTTGTTTGACACTGAAGACAAGGTGACGATATTCCTTCTCTTGGTAAGGCCGCATCTTGAGAAGAACAAGATTGCCTAGAATGCAGTAGAAGATCTCCGCGTCGTCCAACGTTTGATCGGGATTTTCGACCGGCTCGGCATAGATGCCGCTGCCGTCCTCGGTATTGTCTTCGACTTTGATGGTCAAATCGCCGCCGACGCATTCGACAAAAACGATGTCATCGATCGAAATATGCGGGTGGAGCCCGCTTCGGTGTTGGTCTCTATTGGCACGATTCCAACGGAAGGCATGCTGCGGGGGCAATCGGACTTCGTGATCGCTGCGGTTATCCAGGTACTGGAGAGTGTCGCCCTGGAGCACCCATTTAAACGCCTTGATGTCCTGCGAAGTCTTGCCGACCTGAAATACGAAGTACAGGTTCGGTCCAGTGACAAAGAACCTCAAGAACGTCGTGTTCTTGTAGTATCGGTAAAGCTCGGAGAAGTCCCTTCGGAATCGGTCATTAAAGATTTGGTCAAGCGGCAACGGGTGAGCAACCTCGCCGTCGAGACGATAGAGACTAAAGACATCCTCAAGGGAAATGTCCGTTTTCAATCCGAATTGAACGTTGTACCCAAGGAGCACCAAGTCGCCGATCGCATGTAGATCGCGCGGCACACAGTTGTGGTCTGTGGAAACGTGGGCAGTGCTACCGAGTTTGGTTTCGATGTTGCCGAAGACTTCGGCACGTGCTGCGTTGAGCAGCTCAAAACGCCCTCGTAAGTCTTTTGCGGCATCGCGAAGACGATTTCGCAGGACTTCGTAGGTGCCGGTAGCGAGTTGTTCCGTCATGGACTGGGCTCAGATCGATGCGAGGAACGGATAAGTACACGAGAGCGGTAAAAAAAAGACGAAGCAAAACACGATTTTCGACGAAGTGCGTCGTTGCGCCACCGAGGCAACCCAGCCGGCCACGGTTAGGCCCGAAGCCTTCGGTTCATGGTTGCCACGATGCCATGCTTCCATCGCCTTTCTTTTGGCACTAGGCTTTGCCGTTCTTCGAGGCTCCTTCGATTAGGGCTCCGATGGACTGGTCGGTCAGATTCAAACTGCTTGCCATACCGAGGAGGTTAACCAACTGGGACCGCATTCCGTCGGTTCCTCCATCCGCTAGAAGCTGGGCGATCAGTGCGGCGACACTAAGGTCCTTGATTTCACCGGTACTCAAGTTGAACTGTTCGACAAGACCGGCGAGCCGTTGTTTGAAATTTTCGGGATCTCCGTTGAAGAAGGTATTCTTCACATCCGTCGCAACTTTGGAGTTGTAGACGAAGCGATCGATTGCTTTGCCACCCTTCACCGCGGTTGAGATTTGATCGAAGAATTCTCCGTCCCCGCCAACGATGTCAATCTTGGCTGACTTCAGTGCTTCGCCAAGAACGTCGGCTTGTTCGCCGGCGATCGATTTCTGTGCTTCGATGGCAGCGATCTCGATATCCTTTTCTTTTTCCAGTTTCAGCTTGAATTCCTCGTGCTCTTTACCCACACCGTCCAATTCCTTCATGGCGGCCGCTTTTTCGGAGATTCCCTGGGCTTCGCTCAGGTACTTCTCCTTCAGGATCTTGGCTTCGGCGAGCCCTTGCTTCTCGGTTGCGGTCGCCTTCGCCTCCAGGACATTCGCCTCGGCTAAGCCAGATGCAGCGTGCTCTGCCGTAGCAGCCTCCGCAAGCATCTTCGTCGCGGCCGCCTCTTTTTCTGCCTTGTCTCGGTTGGCTTCTGCTTCAACACGAACCTGTTCAGCGATCAAGTCAGCCGACTTTTTCTGAGCCTCAGCGGCTTTGACCTTTTGAACCAGCTCTTGCTCTGCTTTCGTTTCAGCGGCGACCACTTCGACCTTGCGTTTTCGTTCCGCTTCAGCGAATTCCTGAGTGTCCTTGATTTTTTCTTGTTCTTCGACGACGGCACGCTCGACGACAACGCGTTCCCGGATCACTTCCTGAATATTGCGCTGCTCGGTTTCAATGGCTTTCTCTTTTTCGACTTGAGCGATGCCGACAACGCGTTCTCGTTCGGTCGCTTCGAGATTTCGATCTCGTTCGACGCGTTCTAGCTCGACTGCATCGGTACGCTCTTTGTTCCGCTGCGCTACGAGAATTTGTCGATTCTTATTCTCCTCTGCAATTCCCAATTCTTCATCCGTGGCGATGCGTGCTCGTTCTGCATCCAGACGCTGTTCCTCTTGGACCTTCTTCGCCGAGGCGTTTTCACGAGCTTCGATCTCGGCAATTTCACGCTTTTGCTTTTCTTCGGCTTCAACACGCTGCCGTTCAAGTTCGAAAATGGCTTCTGCGGCTTCGACGTCTTGCTTCTTCAGGGTCTTCTCGCGTTCGCGCGTGAAGTGGTTCTCTTTGATTTTCTCTTCCGCCGTCAGTTCGGTGATCTTTTTGATACCTTCTGCGTCGAGGATGTTGTTCGGGTTGAGGAGTTCCAGCTTGGTTTGTTCAAGGAAGTCAATGGCTGCGTCGTCCAGACGGTAGCCGTTCAGGTCGGTTCCGATGACCTTTAGGATTTCATCCTTAAATTGTTCACGCTTGTCATAGAGCTCGACGAATTCGAACTGTTTACCAACGGTTTTGAGTGCTTCGGAGAATTTGGCGTCGAACAGCTCCTTCATCGTTTCAACTTGACTCGCCCGGCGGCAACCGATGGATTGTGCGACTTCACGCATCTCCTCTTGCGTCTTGTCGATGCGAATAAAGAAGGCGACGCGGATGTCGGCACGGATGTTGTCCTTACAGATTAAACCTTCCGAACCCTCTCGAGCGATTTCGAAACTCTTGAGTGTCAGATCCATCTTCTCGGCATGGTGGACGACCGGCGCGACGAAAATGCCGTTGGCAGTGACGACACGCATGCCTCCCCAACCTGTTCGAACGATGGCTTCGTCCGGTCCCACTTTCTGATAGAAACGACTTGCCAAGGCGGCGGCGCCAACAGCAAGCAAGATGATGCACAGGATGCCAATCGCTGTGATCATGAGAGTTTCATTGATTTGCCCAAACAGGACGATCGAGCTCATTCTTCTTCCCTATTCTCCGACAATTCGGAATTGGAGACGGAACCAGTGGGGGACACGACGTAAACGTGATTTTTGGAGTCGTAATGGGTGATCCAGACTCGAGCGCCTCGAGCCAAATGTGGCCCGTCTGTTCTTACGTTGAGCAGTAACGGGGCGCCCTCGGTTTTGAATTTGACTTGTCCGAAATCAGGTGAGGCTTGCAATGAACTGATTTCACATTCAGCACCGATTAGTGTCTGTGCATTGAGTTGTTCATTCGTAAACCACGCCCGCATTGGGTTGGTGGCCAGTTTAGTTGCTGGCAGGGATATTGCGATATTTCGCACGACAAGCAACGCAGACCAAAGCAGTCCAGCTCCCTCAGCGAAGAAAAATCTGTCGACCCAAGTCCACAGTAAGGCGGAAAACAGCCACCAGACGACGGAAAACACGCCAACCCAGATCACCAGCGGCACCTGTTGGATATTTAGCCAACGCATCGCCAAAACACCCAGGCTGTTTGCGGCGGCGGTTCCAGCTGAAACGTCGAGGTCGGTGTCGACGTCGAGATCCACGTCTAGGTCCAGGTCTCCGGACGGAAGGTCCAAATCGACCGTCCCGAGTACTGCAAGGCCACTCCAGACCATCATCAGCAGCAACAAGCAGGTTGCTGGCAGCACGGGGCCAGAAAATAGGCTAGTGATGAGTTCCATCTTCGATCCTCGAACTTGGTGTGACAGCATTAATGGCATATCGCTGCCGGGAGCTAGGCGCGCCGACGACCTGATTCTCACAGAGTAAATGACGTGAAAGCTGATGCTACCGCCAAAATAATTTCGGGCTCCGCAAAACAGTGATCTGCGGAAGCGGTGGCAGCAACTTTCAATGCGTGGAATGCAGCATGCCCGATGATTGCCTGGCCAATTTGGCAGCGCTTTGAAGGCATTGTTGGCGTGCGAAAGTACGCGGAATCTAGTCCATTCCAATGAAAAGGTGTGGCTTGTCCGACTTTTTTCGGGCCTATGACCAAAGTTGTCCGTCGGCTGCTGATACTTAGTTGTGGCAGGGGGCGGCAACCTGATCTAAGTTTTTGCCGCGGGATTCAGCACAAGAACAAGGAAGTAAGTCATGTTAGTTTTGAGCCGAAAAGTTGGTGAAAAAATTCTCGTCGGGCACGACGTTACGCTTGAAGTTGTTCGCGTAACCGGCAATCGCGTCACCCTAGGCATTCATGCACCGATCGACGTCAAGATTTTGCGAGGAGAGCTTGCGGCAAAAGAGCAGAGTGGTCGCTCGTCGGAGAGCGTCGAGTTGCCGACGATCGAATTGATTTTGGATGCCGAATCCGAAGCCGCTCATGCTTGTTAGGGCAAGGGCAAAACGACAATCCAATCTCTCTGTAGGTTGATCATGATCGATCGGCTGCTGGTAAGAGACGAATCTGGCAAGCTAGAATACGAGCAATCAAAGCGGGTTACGAACGCGGTTCTCTTTGGCTCCTTTTGGCAAAGAGGAGAGGAATGCGGCGAGTGTGTCCGCTCCGGAGTGTGTCCGCTCCGTTTTACAGCGTCCAGCATGTTGAGTATTCGAGAATGACGAATCGTATCGCGTATCTATTGATTTATCTTGTAACATCAATGACGACGTGCGTGCCGATTTCGATCGTCCATGCCCAGATAGGGACGACGCCAAAAGTTGAGGAGATTATATACGGTCACAAAGATGGTCTTGCGTTGACGTTTGATCGCTTTGAACCCTACGTGGAGCACAATGGTGCAGCCGTCGTCTTTATTGTCAGCGGTGGATGGTTTTCAAAATGGGCACCGCCTGAGCAAACTCGGATCGTACTAACGCCCTTCTTGGCACGTGGGTACCGCTGCTTTGCGGTTCGACATGGAAGTAGTCCTCGTTATTCAATAGCGGAAGCGGTTGCCGACGTTCGTCTGGCGATTCGAACGATTCGTAAAGATGCCGAGAAACACTCCATTGATGCGGATCGAATTGGTGTTATCGGAATGAGTGCCGGTGGGCATTTGACTCTGATGTTGGCAACCACGGGAGAGGATGGGGGAGAAGATGCTAGCGATGCTGGAACTCGGATTGCTGCTGGTGTGGCATTAGTTCCTCCTAGTGACATCACTCCCTATGTTTGGAGCACGCCTGATCTCGATCCGCAATACAAACAGTTCCCAGGTTTGGACATTTCGAAAGAAGAGGCCAAAGCTGTGTCTCCGCTTTACTACGTGACCGAAGATGATGCTCCCTGTTTGATCATTTCGGGTGGCAAAGACACATTGGTATTGCCCGAGCAAGGACGGTGGATTCATGAAAAGATGGACGCATCGAAGGTTGAAAACAAATTCATCCTCTACGAAGAATCTGGTCACGGGCTCGGCAGTGACATGTTGAGCGCGATGGACGAATCGCTTGCCTGGTTTAAGCGGCATCTGTTGGACGAAACGACTGAAAAGGCGTCGGCCGAGTCAGATGGCAACCCGGAAGCAGATAACGAGTCGGAAGCAGATAACGAGTCGGATGCAGACGGAAGGGATTAGGCCGTCAGTTTTCGATTCGAGGGACATAACCACACGCAGGGATCTAGTCGGGTATGGTTCTAACCGGGCATGGTTTGGGGAGCGTCTGGGGGGGCGGGCTTTTCTCGATCAGGCCATTGGAGGACAAAGGCAGTTCCGCGCCCAGCTTGGGTAGTGAAGGTGACGTCTCCGCCGTGTTCTCGAAGAATCTTGCGCGTTACAGGCAGTCCCAAACCGGTGCCAGCAGACCCTTTGGAAGACTGAAACGGAACAAAGAGCTGGCTGCGGAACTCTTCTGGGATTCCCGGTCCATTATCCACGACCGTGATGCGAACCATGCCATCTTGGCGAGACAATTCAACATCGACTTGCGCTCCATGAGTATCCTTCACAGCATCGAGTGCATTGCCAACCACGTTCAGTAATGCGCGATGAATGCCCTCCGAGTCACACTCGGCAGTGGAGTTGGGGCACAGAATCGACGACTTCAGCGCCGCGCCTGCATCCATGGCTTTTGGACGAGCCAATTGAATCACTTCGTTGATCAAACTGGCTAAATCGCACGTGCTCAGGTGCGGCTCGCGTTCTTTGCTGAAGCTGAGCATATCCATCACCAGCGAGGTAATGCGATCCTGATTGCGTTTGACCGACGCCCAACCGTTGCTTACGACTTCCCAGTCTTGCTTTTTGATCCCGTCGTCAACCAGGTACTCGCCACCGCTCACACCCTGAAGGATGTTTTTGATGTGGTGAGAGAGATTGGCGATCGTTTGACCCATGACGGCCAATTTCTCAGATTGGATCATAGCCCGGTAAAACTGTGTGTCTTCAATGGCCAACGCGGCTTGTCCGGCAATGGCCATCATCAATTTGAGGTGATCTTTGTCGAATAGGGCGGTGCTGATTTGCTCTTCGTTGGAGGCTTCGTCCTGGTCTTCCGCCGATCGTTTTTGGACCTGTCTTTCGACCAATGTCCCGGGCGACATGGATGTATCTACATAAATGGCGCCGACGAAACCGTATCGACCGAGCATGGGAACGCACATCGCTTCGTGAACCCCGAGTTTCGCAACGCTCTCAGCGCTAGCCCACCGCGCGTCGTCTTGCGCATTGCTTGTGAGCACTCCTTCTCTGGACTTACAGACATGGTCCAAGATCGTTCGGCTGATCGTTAGTGGTGGGCGGACCCCAGAGTCTTCGCCTTGAAGTCTTGTCTTGCGGTCAAGGCTTGCGATTGGTGTCAGTTGATCTGCATCGTCGTTCATGAGAATGCAACCGCGGTCGCATTCAATCGAGTCGAAGATCAAATCCAGCACTTGGTTCAGTAGATCGGACAGATCCACCGTCCGATTAATGGCTTGACTTACCTGGAACAGCAACTCCAATCCGGACCCGGTTGACTCAGAGGCCGGAACTGATTCACTGTGGTCTTCTGGGGTTTGCGACGCATCCGCGGAGGAATATGGCGCAACGGAAAGGCGTTTTGAGTCTGGGGAGATTCGGGCCAGCGACGATTGGCTATCGAGGCTGCTGCGTATCTGCGACAAGTCGTCTTCCGACCGCTCGGCGACGATTTCGACCGCGTTGATAGCATGGGTCGAATGGATGTCCGGTCCGCCGGTGAAGATCATCAATGTCCGTCCAACTTGGACGCGGTCTCCGCTACGAAGGACTTGCTCTTTGACTCGGCGGCCGTTGACGTAAGTGCCGTTGCTGCTGTCGAGGTCAGCGATTTCGTAAGACGAATCATCGGTTCGCGTGACTCGCGCGTGCTTCCGGGAAACTTCGGTGTCGCGAACTTGGATCTGGTTTGTCGCTTCTCTTCCGAGTGTGGCGCTCACACCTCGAATGGCGAAATGCTGGCCATTATCTTTGCCGCGAATCACATAAAGAGAAGCCATGTTGTCCTAACCGAGGCTAACCTGTGTGAGAAACATGCTGAACACCGAATGCAATCCATGGTGGATTGACTCGCCGCATTGACTGGACACGCGTTTATTTGATCTCCGCCAGTTCCTCGAACGTGCCCTTGAGTGTGTGGTAGAGCGACTGGTAGACCGGGAACAACTTGTTGTATGTTCGTACCGCCGGCTTTTTCGGTGGTGTCTTCTTCACAACTTCGATGGTTGCCTTACAGGCTTCCTCGATATTCTTGAACTGTCCTGCTCCGACAGCGGCCAACAGCGCGACACCGTATGCGGGACCTTGTTCGGCGTTGATCGTGCAAGCGCTTTGGTCCATTACATCGGCAAAGATCTGCTTCCACAGATTGCTCTTCGCGCCGCCGCCGCTGAGCCTCATTTCTCGAACCGGAACTTTGAGCCCCTTGATGATTTCCAAGCTCTCTCGCAAGCTCATGGCAACTCCTTCCATCACGGCTCTGGCCAGGTGGCCGCGCTGATGAGCATTCGTCATA
This sequence comes from Aureliella sp., assembly GCA_046290675.1. Taxonomy (GTDB): domain Bacteria; phylum Planctomycetota; class Planctomycetia; order Pirellulales; family Pirellulaceae; genus Aureliella. Next base: position 10,474 of record JBKAHA010000022.1, on the reverse strand, counting down.
CCAACGAAACAGGCTCTTGCATTCGCATCGGCATGCGGAGTTCGCTCCCCGGCAAGATACGGCGCAAACAATAAGCCATTGCTCCCGGCGGGAGCGCTGAGGGCTTCCGAGATAATCGTTTGGTATGGATCCGCACCGCGGCGAGTCGCCAATTCGGTGCATACATTTTCAACGAACCATTGGAGTGAGCCTGCAGCAGATAAGGTTACGCCCATCATGTGCCATTTTCCTCGGACTGCATGGCAGAAGGTGTGCAAGCGGCCTTCTTTGTCAATTTGGGGCTCATCGGAATGCACAAACATAACGCCCGATGTTCCGAGGGACGCCGTCAGGATGCCTTTGCGAACAATGCCATTACCAACGGCGCCTGCGGCACAGTCACCCGCTCCGCCAACGACGATGCAATCCGTCGTTAGTCCCAGTTTGGTTGCCATGTCAGGAGTCAGCTGCCCCGTGACTTCCTCCGATTCGTAGACGGTTCCAAGCAGCTCCGGGTCGAGCTCAAGTTTGCTTAGCAACTCTTTGGACCAAGCACGCTTGCGGACATCCAATAACAACATGCCGCTCGCATCGCTGACGTCGGTGGCTAACTCGCCCGTGAGACGTCGGCGAATCTCATCTTTAGGGAGCAGCACATGTTTGAGGCGAGCAAAGCGTTTTGGTTCTTTATTTCGGAGCCAGAGAATTTTCGGAGCGGTAAAACCAGTCAGCGCAGGGTTGGCCACCATTTTGATCAGCTTATTGCGACCACCAGCACGCTCGGTAATCTCTTCACATTCAGCGACGGTTCGTTGGTCGTTCCAAAGTAATGCTGGGCGAATGACCTTGTGTGACTTGTCCAAAAACACGGAGCCGTGCATTTGGCCGGATAGACCGATGGCTTTCACGTCCGCGGGTTTGGCCCGCCCTTGTTTGACTACGGAGCGAATTGTTTTGACCGTCGCATTCCACCACAACTCCGGGTCTTGCTCTGTCCACATTGGCTTGGGCATTGAAACATCGTAGTGCGCAGACGATTCGGCAATGATGTTTCCGTCCGGATCGATAAGAAGGCTCTTGGTGCCGGAAGTTCCAATGTCGACGCCGATGGTGTATGCCACGAAATGAACTCCCGGTAAATCATCAAGATGGTTCGAACGTCAAATAGGCGTTCGCGAATCAATTGCGAACGTTGTCAACCAAGGGCCTCTAATGCTTGGGCAATCTGCCACAGCAGTTGGGAAACCCAATGTTCATTTCGTTCAAAGCACGTGTTGCCGTGAATGGGGCTGAAAACAATCCAATAGCCGTCATGAGGCTCGGCAGCGATGCTGAACAATTCGCGGGCCTGATGCGTAACTTTGACGTCGAGGAGATTTTCTATCACTCATGATCGGCAATCATCTCGCCTGATTGGCACCTGTTTCCAACACGCCATGGGTCAAAAGTGGAGCCGCAAGGTTTCACTGAGTGGAATTGCCGAGCCGTCTTCTGTCCGAATTGACTGAGGGCTCTGACGAGTTGCCGCTTCGGGAAATGAACGCGCGCAGTATACTGCTTCCAAATCGTGATTCCTACCACCTACGAAAGCTGAGCTGAATTGGTATGGTGCAAACTGCGTTGAATCTAAACTCCAAGAGTCGCCAGTTGGCGGGCTGTGGCCGTTTTCGGCTTCGGACTCTTCTCGCGGTGGCGTTGGGTGCCATCATTGTGGCTGGCTGTTCTCCAGACGCCTCTGAGTCCGAGCAAGCGACAACGGAATCGATTCGCGTTTCGGATGTTCCACTACGGATACAGGTCTTGGGGGAAGTTCTCGAATCCAATCTGATCAAGCGTCAATGGTTGGCCAATTCCGACCAGCCTATTGAGATCATAACGCGAGTCCCCGAGGATTCTCTTGAAGATTTGCCTGCATGTGACGTATTGATTTACCCAGCTCGGCGTTTGGGCGACATGGTGCGGTTGGAGCAGGTTTACGAATTGCCGGCGACTGTGATTGATGCAGATGCTGAAGACAGTGAAGGCACGTTTCTTCCGTTGTCCGGAGCCCAAACGTCTCAGGCTTCGTTCGGTGGCGAGTTGTACGCGGTGCCGCTAGGTCAGAGTATGACGCACGTGATTGGGAATGATGCGCTTGCTAAGAAGCTAGGAGAAAAACTGGTAGGGGGGGCTGTATCCTGGGATGCGATTCTCCAGGGCTTGGGAGGAGAGTCGACACTGGAGCAGTCCGCTAAAGCCTTCAATTCAGATTCGGCGGATGCTGAGGCTTTGGTCGATCGATTCCTAGCGATTGCCGCGAGCACAGTCACGAAGAACCCGAGCTATGGTCTCTTGTTTGATTTGCAAACAATGCAATCGCTCTTGCACGATGACGCGTTTGTAGAAGCGGCATCGATGCTGAGGCAGCTAGCGACACCCGAAGGCGCTCAGCAAAGCGTATTTGGCTCGCATGACGATGCTTGGCAATGGGCAACAAGAGGCGATGATCCGCGTGTTGGAATAGTGACACTGACGAGGCTGTCCAAAGACGCCGCTGCCGGTGGTACCGGAGTCGCCCTTCAAATTGCTGGCGAGCAGGCGATGACTTGGGACACCGGAGATGGATTACTGGCGAGTCTCTCGATCCATTGTCGACAGACGGCCCAGGGCATCTCATTTTTGAAATGGCTTCGCGAACGTCAAACTCGGCAGTCCCTTTCCGACTGGGTCGTTGGAATTGATTCGATCCAAAACGATGCGACGAGTAGTCCCTTGCTGCAAGAGATCTATCGACATCAAGCTGATTGGAGAGGAAGTGGTGCCATTCCTCGGGAACCGAGTTTGCCTCGCACACATTCTTTTCGAGAGATCTTGGGGGAGGAGCTACTGCGAATTGTCGGCGGACAGGTCGAGCCCGCCGCTGGCATGAAAGCAGCCTCGGATCGTTGGAGTGAAATCGCCAAGAACGAGGGCGGACGGCTTCGCAAGGAATACGAGGATAGTCTCGGACTCGGCTTCTAAGTCTCCTGTCGGCGGATTTCTCAGACTCGGAGAGAACTGCTTGCAGGACCGCGCTCGCAGATGCTGTTCTCCGGCGTCACGATGTTCTTTATCTCCTGCTCATTACGAGGACGCTCCACAAAGTCACGTGGGGTACCGCGTAGAGAGCCGATTTCCTCTAAGATAGTCGCGCCCGCCGTGTGAGATGATCTCTCGCGAAGGCAAGCACGCTTTGCGGATGGAGGAGTAATGGCATGACGAACATCGATCAGTTCGAAAGTCTGTTCAAGAAAGCAGACAAACCGAAGCTAGAACTTCAGGAAGTGGACCTCGATACGGCGCTAGTCATCTCCGATGTGGACGCAGAGGGGACGCAGCAGTTCATGAAGCAGGTCGTCGATTTTCTGGACACGACGTTACTTCCCGAACAGATCAACTGGCACACGCTGGATGGTTCGCAACACCACAGTGTGAATGATGTGGTTCAGCGAGTTGGCGAATTGCGGCCTGACATGATCTGCACTTTCCGCAATCTGCATGCCCCCGCGACGGATTACCCATACAGTTTGGGCGTTTATCTAGACGTTCTGTCGCAGGCAACGGACATTCCGGTATTGGTGCTGCCATCGCCGCACCGGGAAGCGGCAATTCCAAATACCACGAAGTCAGTTATGGCTATCGCGGATCATCTGACCGGAGATCACCGATTGGTCAGCTATGCTTCGCGATTGACGACGCCCGAGGGCAAATTGTTGCTAGCCCATGTCGAGGATCAGCAGGTATTCAATCGGTTTATCGAAATCATCGGGAAGATCCCCTCCATCGCAACGGACGAAGCCCGTGAGTCCATCGTAGATCAGTTACTTGCCGAACCCAAAGACTTCATCCGCTCATGTGCCGAAGTGATTCGCGAGGCTGGGCTGCCGATTGAAGTTGCCGAACTGGTGACCTTCGGGCATAGTCTCATTGACTACAAATATTTGATCGACCAGTACTCAATCGATTTGCTGGTCCTCAACACGAAGCAAGAAGACCAGCTAGCGATGCATGGATTGGCCTACCCATTATGCGTTGAGATGCGAGATACGCCGATTCTGATGCTTTAAGGTGTCTTGGCCGCTGCACCGTGTTTTTTCCACCTGAATTTTGATGTTCCGCCCGTGAATGGACTCTTCGATGTACGACGTTCTTTCGTTCTCGATACCAGTGCTGCTTGCTGAGCATGCGGTCCCGACCAGTGTGACCATTCTGTTCGCATGCCTTCTCGTTGCCTTGATCGCGTGCCTGGCTTTGGAAGAGAAGCTCCATGCGAAGAAGTCCGTCATTGCGGGAATCTTTGCGATCATTTGTCTACTGGCGGGCACGGTTGCCGGAATCCTGCCATTTGAAGAAGTCGTCGTGGGAAGTCGGCTGCTTCCAGCCGCGGAAGATCTTGAAGAAGAGCACGGCAGCAATGGTTCTCACGCGGAGGGTGGAGAGCACGAAGAAGAGCAGGGCGGCGATGATACAACAGCCGAAGGGGACGATGCTGAGGGAGAAGATTCAGCCTCAGCTGGTGACGCAGACTCCGCCTCATCAGAAGAAGATAGACCGAACCCGTCGCTGGTAACTAGCGATGGCGGGCCAGAGGAATTATCGGAGGACGAAAGTACTAAGACCGGCGCTGGGGCAGACGCGACGACGGGGGTTGTACCGAGTGATGGCACCGATGATCGCAGCAGCGAACCGGCTGGGGCCAGTGACGATGTGTCCAATGACGAGGACTCGGAAGATGAGGTGGAATCCGAAGTCGCGTCGGAAGATGAGCCGGAGATACACGTCGGTGGCCACGAGATTTCGATGCCCGTATACATTCCAGCCATCGACTGGGGCGTCATCGCGATCATCCTGGGTTCTAGTCTCTTTGTCGACATAACGTCCAAGTCTGGATTGTTCACCTGGATCGCCATTAAGGTGACCAAAGCCACACGCGGCGATCCGTTGATGTTACTGTCGGCCTATGGGTTGATGACCGTCGTTTTCTCGGCGGTACTCAACAATGTAACGGCGATGATTATTGTCGGCTCGCTGACGGCTGTTTCGTTGGAGAAGTTGCGTCGCAATGAATTGCTACTTGGCTTTTTGTTAACAGAGGGGTTGCTGACGAACATTGGTGGTTTGCTAACACTGATTAGTAGTGTTCCGAATATCATCGTCGGTACGGCCGCGAAGATCAGCTTCGTCGAATTTTTCCAAGTTGCTGCTCCCTACGTCGTCGTTGCGACGATCGTCACCATTTGGCTCGGCGCATGGATGTACGGAGTGAAGAGACTGAAGACGGAAGAGCAACGAGAGGAAGCCGCGAAACTCGTTTCCAGCTTTGATGAGAATGACGGCATCGAGAGTCGAGGGTTTTTCTGGTTCGGATCGTTCATGCTTGTGGCCTTCATCGTCACGATTGCCACGACCAGCTATCTACCGTACATCAGCAATTTGAAAATGGGCTTTGTAGCGTTGGCGTTTGCTGGCATCATGTTACTTCGCTACAAATCAAAAGCGGATCAGTTCTACCGAGCACTTGATTGGGACTTGCTTGGATTCTTCATGGCGTTGTTTGTTGTGATCAACGTTATGGAGCACGCCCGGGTTCTTGATTCCATCGGGATCGGATTGGAAGCAATCATTGGCCTAGGTCCGCAACTAGGGACTGGCCTAGTGCTGGTATCGGCGGCCGCGTTCAGTTCCGTTACAGACAACATTCCACTTGCCGCGATGCTGGCGAAGATCCTTTCTAGTCTCGGAACGCCTTCGGATTCATCGCTGTGGTGGTCCGTCGTCTTTGGCGCGAACCTAGGTGGAAATATTACTCCGATCGGCTCAGCGTCGACTTTGGTCGCAGTGACGATCATTCACAAGCACAAATTGGCGATGTCGTTTGCCGATTTTGTCAAGACAGCTCTGCCTTTCGCGATCATTCAGATCGTCATCGCGTGCGCCTATGTTCTTCTTTTCTTGGGTTAGATGCTTGAGTCAACATCGATTGTTTTGTCGAGCCAAGGTCGAGTGATTTGACGCATCCGGCGACGTTAACGGAAGAAGCTCTGATCGGTGATTGCGACATGCGTTTGGAACGCCGCAGTGGACCTGGGGGCCAGCATCGAAACAAAGTCGAAACAGCAGTGGTTTTGCATCACCGGCAAACCGGTGTTTCGGCTGAAGCCAACGAACGCCGCTCGCAGAATGAAAACCGCAAAGTTGCCGTTTTTCGGCTCCGGCTAGCTCTGGCCATCGATCTGACGGTTTCAGAGCGGTTCGGATCTGAATGGTCCAGTCCTAGCCTATTGTGGAGCGAGCGACGAGCAGGTAAGCAGATGAGGGTTTCCGCGGAGCACCGAGATTTTCCTTCCATTCTCGCCGAAGCCATGGCAATGGTACTCAGGCACGATTGGGACGCTTCTGCAGCTGCACACGAGCTGGCTATCTCAACTTCGCAATTGCTTAAGTTGCTTGGCAAATACCCACCGGCCCTCAGGTCGGTAAACCAAATGCGGCAGAAAAAAGGGCTCCACGCCTACAAACTTGGCTAGCTCAAATGCCTGGTGAGCTTCCATCCGTGGCTCCCCGGGCCCACGAGGCCAAATCTTTCTTCTTTTTTGATTTTGGTTTGTTAGGTTCCGGAATCGACCACGAGTGTTCTTGCGTTGACGAGAATGGAATGGGCGATTTGCGGATCGAACCCTATGGTTCGCTCATCAAACCGCCTTCGAGATGCCCCACGGTGCGTCTCGAAGCTAGTCATTGATGGAACGACCGGAGTTCGGTTAGTTAGCAAAGGGGTGGGGTTTGGCCAAGTTTCCGGAGACGCGAATCAGTCTCATTGTTCGGCTCGCCGGGCAGGAAGACGTCGAAGCGTGGCAGGAATTTGCCGAGATTTACGCCCCGTCGCTCTATGGATTGTCGCTGCGTTGCGGTTTGCAACCAGCGGATGCTGAGGACGTGACGCAGGAAGTGCTATTTGGAGTCGCTCGAGCGATCCATCGGTTTGACGTTGATCGGGAGCGGGCTGCATTCCGAACATGGTTGACTCGTATAGCACGCAATTTGATCGCCGATCATTTTCGTCGCAGGTCTCGGCCGACGGAAGCCCATGAAGGATTGGACGAGCTGAATTGTCCCTCCGATTCGGAGGCTCCAGACGAAGCATTTCAGAAGGAGTTTGAGCAAGAGTATCGGGCGACATTGTTCCACCACGCCTCAAGACGCATACGTGAGCGGGTTGGGGAGAGTCATTGGTCGGCGTTCCAACAAACCGCAATTAAGGGTGAGCTGCCCAAGTCGGTTGCTGAAATACTTGGAATGAGTTTAGGCCATTTATATGTTGTGCGAAGCCGCGTACTGAAGATGCTGCGCCTTGAGGTGCAGCGTCTGGAGAGGCTTTACGGCGAAGGGCTCGACGCAATGGGACCGCCAAAGAACTCGCTGCTTGCTGGGCAAGATACCGGTCTCCGGGACGTTGCGGTCGAGTCTGAAGCGGAGACGACGCAATCTACGAAAGCGTCGGGAGGGCGTAGTGATGAGTAAACAGGGAGAGCGAACGCATCGCGCATCGACTAGCGGCTTCGATGGTTGTCCTGACGTGAGCGTGTTAATTGGGCTGACTGACGACGATTTTGAACGGATCAGAGGTCAGCGTACTCAGCTAGTTGAACATATCGAGCAATGCGAACGTTGTCGTCAAACTCTTGAGTGGTTGGCCGGCGACGAAACGTGGTGGAAAGACTCGAGGGAGTTGCTGTCCGACACCGTTGGGTTCGAGTGCCATCGCGAACGGACGCTTGGAATTGTCGAGTCCATCTGTGCCTTGGCGGGAGGCGAAGCTGGAACGAGCCATGAGCCGCTGGTGGAGCATGAGAAAAAGCAGCTCGCCAGTTTGTTGGATCCGCCCAGTCATCCAGAGTTGTTGGGGCGCTTAGGCAGGTACGAGCTCGAACAATTGATTGGGCGCGGTGGAATGGGTTTGGTATTTCGAGCCTTCGATACCGAACTTCACCGTGTTGTCGCAGTCAAAACGCTGGCGATTCATTTGACTCCGATTGCCTCGGCGAGAGAACGGTTCGTGCGAGAATCGCGGGCTTGTGCCGCGCTGGTGCATTCCCACGTGGTACCGATCTATGACGTGCTCACCGATACTCCGGTCCCGGCTCTGGTGATGCACTACGTAGCTGGGCCTTCATTGGAGCAGACGCTCGCGGAGAAAGGGCCATTAGAATGGCGAGACGTCGTGAATTTGCTTTGCCAGCTTTCGGACGCTCTCGACGCGGCTCATGAGCAAGGCCTCGTGCATCGGGATATCAAGCCTGGGAACGTGCTGCTGGAAGCCGATGCGTCGCGCGCTCTTTTGGCTGACTTCGGACTTGTTCGCGCACTTGATGATGCGACGTTGACGCACAGCGGATTTATGGCGGGTACACCAGACTATATGTCGCCTGAGCAAGCAAGGGGAGAACCCGCTACCAAACAGAGTGATTTGTTTTCCATGGGGGCATTGGCTTTCGCCATGCTCGCCGGAAAACCGCCGTTTCAATCCCCTGAGCCGCTGGCAGTACTGAATCGCTTGTGCAACGAGATGCACGATTGGCCGGCTGAATTCGAACGGAGCGTGCCGATCGAGTTGACTCGGTTGATCGATCAACTCTTGGCGAAAGACCCGAATGAACGCGTCCAAGATGCTTCAGAGCTCAGAGACCAATTGGCTGAGATTCGTCGGCTGGATTTTGATTCCGAATTGACTTTTGGGCCGAATGACGGATCTGCATCTCAGAAACCAGCGTGGCTCTTGCTGGGGACGCTTCTCGCCACGCTAGTCGGTGTGGCCGCCATCGCGTTTGCAATCCGACCGGTGGGAGCCGTTGTCAATTCCCGTGGCACGGGCGCTGGAGCCGGTTCTCTGGCTGACGGTGAGGCAGACGCCGTGAGCGGGGAAAACGCGATCGTTGAAGGAACCCGTCCGACGATCAACGATTCTTGGAATGCCAGCTTAAGAATTGCCGCAGATTATGAAGCATCGAATGCTTCTGCGGAACGATCGATCCGTCGATTGCAGAGTCGAGTGTTCGAAATGCGCGGAAACTTGGGGACGAATAAATCAAACGAAAACAGTGTTTGGGCAACCGCGTCTTCGAGTCGCAGGTTGGCAGAGATTAAACAGAGAATTCGGGGACTGAAGGAGGATATGAAATGACTTGGAAATGGAACAGCTCACGTTTGTGGACACTCGTGTTCGCGTTGACTTTGTACCTACCTGGAACATCAGACGCTCAAGTGGGTGACGGGTCGTTGGGAGGGATTGGAGAGGGCAAAGCGATCCAAGTGATCCAGGTGACTCCGAAAGGTGTGGAGACGCCAAGCGGATTTGATGAGCTAGCCACGTTTACCTACGAAATTGGATCGTTGGAGCCGATGCGGGTTCCGAAACGGGGTGAATTTGGGATGGCAGGAGCAGCCTACGGGGGCGGCGACGAAGGTTATGGTGGTGGCGGTCCGGGAATGGGCGGCATGGGACCTGGAGCTGGAATGGGTATGGGTGGCGGCATGGGCCCCGGAGCTGGAATGGGTATGGGTGGCGGCATGGGCCCCGGAGGTGGAATGGGTATGGGGGCCGGTATGGGGATGGAGGGTGGAATGGGAGGCGGCGGTTATGGCGGTGCCCCGACTTCGCCAACGATGACGCTTAATGTCCTGGTCCGGCGCCATGATGAGACTTCTCGGATCGAAGAAATAACCGTCATGACCGAGCCTATTCTGCTTTGGGACCGCAGCAAGAACAAACGTCCACGTGACGCAAGTTCAGAAGTCAATGAGGCCGAGCTTTGGCTGTTTAAGAGTGATATTGCCAATGGAGGCGGGATGTACGGCGGCGGATATGGAGACTACTCAGCAGGCGGCGGTCTCGGTGGTGGTGGGGACATGGAGGACATGTATGGTGGTAGTGTTGATTCTCCACCAACGAAGCTTATGGATTTTCATTACCTTGTAGATCGTCGAGTTGCGTACGCAGGCGAAACGATTTTGCTCAGCGAGTCAGAGCATTCCATCGTCTGCAGATTGATCGAGGGCGAACTGCGGAGAGAGGACATCCTGCGATTGCTCAAGGAGAATTCCGACGATGTGGCCAAAGTCGATGAGCTCGAAGCCGACTTGAAGAAAGTCATCAGAAGTCAGTATCAGACAGGGCTCGCGAAACAGAAATATGAAATCGAACTGGTCGAGAAGGAGCTTGAGGTCCTCAAGAAGGAAGTCGCTCGACGCGAAGCCGCTTTGGAACGTGTAGTTGAGGTCCAGGCTGGCAAGCTCGTCTTGGAAGCCCAAGGTTTGATCGAATAACGGAGCTACCATCAAGCTGGCTAAGTTGTCTTTCGAAGCCGTGGTTCATCCGTATGAATCACGGCTTTTTCTTCTGTCAAAAGTATCCGAATGGCATTATTGGAGTTCAGCCGCTCTTCGTTGGAGTTCAGCCGCTCTTCGTTGGAGTTCAGCC
>JBKAHA010000021.1:0-54481 GCA_046290675.1 Aureliella sp. | reverse complement strand
CAAGTTGGATAAGGGACTTGCACCCTCGAGTTGAGAAACATGCCTGGCAAACACGCAAAGAGCCCAGGCATCGTGCCTGGGCTCTTTTGATTTGCAACCAGTGGAAGTCCCAAGGTGGGTGGTAGTTCTTCTTTGCTAGATCGTTTTGATCCCTGCTGGCCTAGCGATTGATCGTCAAACCGAATGTAAATCCGGCCATTTGCACGTCTTGGTCATGGGCGAATTGATTGCCGAACCCAGGGTTCGCACCTCGCCAGATGCCCGAAGCAAAGTTGATCACATCAATACCGGCACGTACTTGGAAGAACTTGGTAACGGTGTAGGCCGCTTCTGCCCTCGCTTCAAAACCAAGTACGAATTCTGTGTTGGTCCGGTCGATCACGTTGTTACCCGAGAACGTATCCGTGATCAATACGGTACCACCGATCCCGGTATACTCAGTCGTAATGACGCTTCGCTCGTAACGGCTGTCTTGGAAGTTCGCGAGTCCAAACCCTCGGAACTCACCTGAGAGAGTCCAGCGACCGCTGTGATTAAAGTAGCGTGCTCCCAACTGGCCACCGAACATGCGGTTGAACGTGTCGGTTTGATCCGAAGTCAACTGCTCAATGTCGGTCGTGGTTGCGATACCACCTGGTGTAGAAATCTGGTTGACAGACCGGTTGTAAGCTTGATTCAAAGCGCGGTCCTTAAAGGTCGAGTACTTGAAACCAATCATTGGCTCGAGCATTCCGCCGTAGCGATATGGTGACATCCGCCACGTCTTGTTGAGCTCAAAGTTGGTCAGACCACCGACATTCAGGCTGTCACCGAGAATATAAGCTCGGAAGCCAAGCTGAGGATCGTTGGCATCGCCTGGAGGAACGATCGGGTTGTTGACTGGGTCGCCTGTATCATTGGCATTGACTCGGTCAATTCGCTCGGCGAGCACTCGATCATAGACGTTTGGACCGCCCATGTTTCGGAAGCTAAAGAGCCATCCCTTGTGATCCTCGCTCATGAACCCGATGTCATAGCGATTACCCCAACCGAAATCGCCTCGGTTGGCGGATGCTTCGACGTTGGGTCGCGACATCCAAATGTGAGTTCGGTCATAGGAGCCAAACCATCCGGTATTGCTCCGCTTACGCGGCGACATTTCTGTCAGCTCTTCGACGTCAACTGGCGCGAAAAATTGCCAATCCGGATCTACATCTAACGGATCGCCAAACGGGTGAAACACCTGCCCGAACGCCGCCGGACCTGTCACCATCGCGGTAATGACCGCAAATATACGCCATGCGATATTGTGCAACGACATAACTACCTTCCACCGTAGCAAACGGAATTGCCCCCTGGTGCGCTTTATCCCAACGGACCAAAGGCACGCACGAAATTCTGGTTGTGCGGGTAGTATCGGATGGTCTACCAAATCGAGTTGAGTCACTCTGGGTAAACCTTGTCGAAAATAAGCTTTCTCTTGCGTTTCCACCTTTAGCTAGCACCAAAATTCAACAACCTAGGGCAACTAGGTGGCTGAGGATGCAGTCAGCGAAGCTCAATTGGTCTAAATTGGCCTTGCTTCGCGAGTCGCGACGTCGGCAGACCGCCAAATCAAACACGAAATGGGCTTAATAAACGTGAAATCCGTTGAGCTACCGACAATCAGCAAGCCGCTGATGGGCGGATTCAGATTGTTCAACCAACGATATCTGCGCAAGCATTTTCATACGCTCTCGCTCCTTGAGGATTCATTCCAGCCCGACGCGATCAGCTCAAATTCGTCATTGGTGATCTATGCAAACCATGCTTCATGGTGGGACCCGCTGCTTGCCATGTACTTGGCTGACTCCCAGTTTGGCGATTTTCAGATGTATGCCCCAATTGATTCGCAGGCGTACGAGAAATATCGCATGTTTGGCAAAATGGGCTTCTACCCAATCGACCAGACTAGCTTAGAGGGAGCTTCTAACTTTCTTCGGGTCAGCAGGCGGATCCTCCAAGAGGCTGGTACGACGATATGGGTTACACCAGAAGGCCGATTCTGCGACGCACGTGACCATTCAGCCGAATTGATGCCCGGGGTAGCGCACCTGGCATTTAAGCTCGCCAAGGATTCGAGCCGAGATTCTGAGCGAGCTGCTCACCAAGTTGGATTCTTGCCGTTAGCCGTTGAATACGTCTTCTGGGAGGAGCGGACGCCGGAGATCTTGGTCAACTTCGGTTCGCCCATCTGGACGACCGATTCTGAATTACATAGGCACGATAAATCCCAATGGCAGCATGACCTCGCGGAAGGTCTAAGGAAGGCACAGAAGAAACTTGCCATCGCCTCCATTGCACGCGATTCCGCGAAATTTCGTCCGCTATTGAAGAGTCAAAGCGGCACATTCTTTATTTACGATTGGTGGCGAGCTACCACCAATCGTATGCGTGGCAAATCATTTGACGCTGAGCATAGCGAGCAATTCAAATAGCGCCACTTGCGACCGTCTATGGCTCCCTGCAATCGTCTATGGCTCCTTGCGACCGTCAACAAGACCGGGGTGCTTTAGAATTGCAGTCCCAGGTCGCCAAGCCGTTGTTGAGTTTCTGCCATCAGCGCATCTTCTGCGGCTTCGTCGGCAGCTTCATAGGTCACCGAAAATCGCAGAAATGGCCCGGCGTCGTCCCATGGCACCGTCACGATCGACTTCTGCGTGATCAGATGTTGGCTCGCATCTTCTCCAGTGGCAAATTCGATGCCGCCGGCCGCAGACTTCGGGGACTTCACGTACAGGAAGTACGTTCCGCCCGGCATCTCACATTCGAATCCGCACGCCTTCAACGTGGCAACAAGCTTCTTCATACGACGGTGATACTTTTCTCGCACACCATCAGGGATACGGTCGTCATTCAAGGCCGTCACGGCCGCTTGCTGGATCGCGGGGAACTGCCCACTATCGCTGTTGTCCTTCACATCTGCGAAGGCTCGGACGATGGTTGGATTTCCGCACACCCAGCCGATCCGCCAGCCGATCATGTCGAAGCCCTTACTCAAGGAGTGAGTTTCGACTCCCACGTCTTTCGCGCCGGGCACGGCAAGGAAACTAAGCGGTTCGCCATCAAACGTCAGAACCGTGTGTGCTGCGTCTTGTACGACGATGAACTCATGCTTCTTAGCTAGCTCGACGACTTTGGAGTAGAACTCGACTGTCGCTGTCTTGCCGGTCGGAGAATTTGGGTAGTTCAGAACCAGAATCTTGGTCTTAGCCCAAGTCTCTTCATCGATCGAATCGAAATCGGGATAGAAATCGTTTTCTGCCAGGAGTGGCAGAGGATGGACGTGTCCGCCGTAGTACTTGGTGTGGGTTCCGGCTACCGGGTAGCCGGGAACGGTCATCATCGTGATGTCACCTGGGTTGATGAAGCAGGCCGGGAGCATCGCCAACGCGGCCTTGCTTCCAATGCAGTGATTAATTTCCGTTTCGGCGTCCAGCTCGACTCCAAAACGGCGTTGCATGAAACCAGCCACTGCCTCTTTAAACTCGCCGATTCCGTTGTCAGCGTAGCCTCGATTCTCGGGCAGATTGATCTCCTCTGCCATTCTCTCGCGAACCGCCACTGCGGCCATGCTATCGTTTTCACCAATACCGAAGTCAATCAAACTTCGGTCAGGGTAATCCGCGAGGGCCTTGCGTTTGGCCCGCTTGATCTTTTCGAACTTGTAAATTCCGGTGCCTTTTCCGTAATTCGAGCCTCCAATACGCTCGGCGAAAAGTTCCTGGAAATACGGATCGGTTGCGACATCAACGGACATAACAATATGATCTACTTGAAGGGACTGAACGGATACCAATCAGTTCGCTCTGTGATGCTGAGCTTGCGGACATCCACCGAGAGAGCCGAACTAGACACAAGACGCCCTGCCAAGCTAACGCAGGCACGGTGAATGGGCAAGGGACGGCTCTCCCTGGCCAATGGACCATGTTGCTCTAAGCCGTCGGTGGCATATTCAACATGACCGTCTGTGCAGGTCATCATGTTCGCTCTTTACTTGATTTGTTTCTCCATTCGATTGGTCTCAAGCTGCCGCTGTTCCCATGAATGCAACCAACTTTAGGGGCGGAAATAGCAGGCAGCTGGCACGATTGCTCGACGGGCTTCCGACACCACTCGCCATCCTAGACAGCAAAGGGAGTGTCGTATTTGTAAATGCTGCGTTATGCCAACTGGTTAACGTCGATGCGACTGCACTTGTCGGAAAAACAACGTCATGGGAAGTTCCTCCCGATGACGTCCCACACAGCTCGATCCTGTCTGCATTAGCGCCACCGTCCAACGCTAGAAATGGAGCTATCGCGTTCAGGCGGTTACTCAAGCCCATCGTGTACGGCTCGGTCATCACCGGTCAACTGTTCGTTCCGATCACAGACGAAGAACAGAACGCGGAATTTTATTTGATCCTGCTCGAGGACTGGGAACGCCTCTCAACTCAGTTCGCTTCCACTGCGTTGGCAAGTTCGTCCGTCGATCAGGAGCAGGTCATCGCGGAAACGCGTGGACAATGGAAGCAGTTGGACAAGCTGCACAAGCTGCTTGGTGAGAGTCCAGAAATTCAGCTTGCGATGAAGCGTGCGCAGCTTGCGATCCAATCATCTTGCAACGCGTTGATAAGTGGACCCGCGTTCGTTGGAAAAACGGACATTGCCCACGGCATCTTTCTCGCTCGCCTTGCGAGCCTTGGCTTAAATGAAGTGTCAGGACAGTATTTCCCGATCGACTGCAGCATTCTTGACGCCAGTCTTATCGACGGAATGCTCGAAGTCTTTGCTGGCCGACTGCGTGAAGACGCGCAAGCCGGATCACAACAACTGGTTATTGAACATCTGCACCGGATGCCTGAAACAGCCATCCCGACGGTCAACCGTTGGCTTGAAGCCATTCAGCATCAATGCAGCGTCTTTGCACTCAGCCAGGAATCTTTGGCTCGTTTGAGTGCTCGGGGGAGGGAGTGGCAACAGTTGGCGCTTCGGCTTGCTGAAACTGAAATCGTAGTGCCACCGCTTCAAGAACGACGTGAGGATATTGGACCGCTTGCGCACCACTACCTCGCACAAGAGTGCCGAAAAGCGGATCGTGCCTTGCTTTCGATATCGCCCGATACGATGTCCTTGCTGCAAGCCTACAGCTGGCCTGACAACACACGTGAAGTCGCCGCCGCCATGCACAGTGCCGTGCAACTCGCGGTTCTGACGAAATCGATTCAGGTCAACCATTTACCCGTCGAAATCCGCACTTTTGCGGGAGTTGGTACAGCCGACGAATCGGAACCGTTTGAAGCCGTTTCTCTGGACGACATTCTGCTTGATATAGAGCGAGTCGTATTGAGGCGTGCGATGCGGCTTTCACCACGCAACCGGGCCCAGGTTGCACGGTGGTTAAAAATTAGCCGCCCTAGATTGCTGCGGCGGATCAGCCAACTTGGGCTGGACTAGTCGCTATTTACCACTCACCGGAGCGTGACCAACCATGAGCGGTTATCGCAGTTTTCTCCGCAGCTCCTTAGCGCTGGACTGTAGCGACAGAGGCAGCTTTGACCGCAGATATCGACTGCCGCTAAACCAATCGCGATGCTCATGCATGATCATCCGGGTCTCGACGAGCAACTGCTCCTCTTCAAGACCCGTCGCCATCATACACACGTATCCACCCAAGCCATGGTAGGGCTGAGCCTCTCCCTCGACCTGTTCTCCGAGATCGTTTGTTGACAATGGAGCCCACGTCCCTACGGCTTCGGCCGCTTCAAGATTTCCTCCCAACTCCTGAAGTCGAGCCGGCGACACAAGTCTCCACACAAGCAGAAATGCGTTGGGAGCTTCGACGCGCTCGACTTCGATCAAACCTCGTATGACAACCTTTCGGAGCAACGGGAGCTCAATTCGAACCAATTTGAGATTCGGGTGCTGCCGAACACCTAGTACCTCCAATTCATCTTCCGTCAGCTCTTTCGGCTGGGCGCCGTCAGATTTTTTTCCTTCGCCAGCGCCGAACACCGACTCCATGAAGTCGCGGTCTTTCAATTTGCTGATCTCCGCATAAAGCACATAAGCGCTGTGGATGGAGTATCCGCAGCGATCTTCATCCGGAGTCTGCAAGTCGTCAATCTTGATCCGTACCGGCGCATTGAGGTTGTTGCGAGTGAATCGTTCCAGCCCCACTGGCCCCGCAAGATCGGTGAGAGCTGCCTCCGCAGTTCTCAGTTCGGAAACAAGCGTCGGAGGCAGAAGCTCAGCAACGATTCCGCCAGGAACGGCAACCCCTTTGGCAAGAATCGGTGTCCAACTCAGAGTCCATTCTGAGGATACGGCAACGTCTTCCTGCGCGACTACGGTGGGGCCGACGAAGACGCAGGCCGCAAACCACACAATGGTCTTTGCGAGTTGCCTTGGTCGCAAAACACTCAAATAACGGAATTGCAAGCAAGCGAAAATCGGCATCATATCCGCGTCCATCCGTTGTTCGGGTTTACGAAACACTCATTTGATGAAACCAACTGAGAGTCTCCAACGTTGTAGTGGGTCATTATAGGCCCCTCGGGCCAATACCTGAGACTTCGTTCAGAGACGACGTCAGGGCCAATCAAAGTTTCAAAGTAGATATTGGTCGCCTTTCGCTGCGCGAAAGAACTCGATTGCTTTCCAGGTTCGAAACTTTGATTCGCCCTGAGAGACGACGGTCTCGCAACTGACACAGCGCCGGAGGGCATCTTCGAGAGCGTCCCCGATGGCCGCCCCCGAGAACGCAGTCCTGGGGTGTCTACCTGCACGAAATCGGGTTGCCTCGGAGACACGACAGGTCACAGAAGACTTAAAAAATAGCGGCAGCCAACATGAGACAAATTATGAAAAACAGAAGAATAACTTCGGAATCAGTGTGAGATATGTCGATGCAACCACTGTAGGACTGCACCGATACCGATAAGACGTCGAGCTTGTCGCCCCGAGTCTGAAACCTCGAGCGATTGGCCACCGTACGAAAGAGTAGGGCTGAGGCATGCTAGTGCAAACGTCACGCTTTGGGCAAATCGAATCTTCTCAAGAGGAAATCCTCGTATTTCCTGGCGGCTTGATCGGGTTCGAAAATGCTCGGCAGTGGATCATTCTGCCTGACCCCGAGAACAGCGATGTCGCTTGGCTGCAATCGGTTACCGAGCAACGCATCGCCTTACCAGTGATTAGCCCGCGTAAGTTCGTTTCCGATTACAAAGTCGGCGTGACCAAGCGGCAACTCTCCGTTTTGAGCGCTCGCAACTCAGATCGCATCTACGTGCTCTCCGTCGTGAGTAAGTCCGGCAAGACAATCACGATGAATCTGAAGAGCCCACTGATTATCAACCTGACAAAACGACTCGGCTGCCAGATCATTTCTTCCGACGCACTGCCTCTCGCGATGCCCATTGAGTTAGATGCGATCAGGCCGATCCGCATGGCTGCCTAGGACGTCGCACTCTTCTAGCAAGCCCAAGAAAGCGGTTTCAGGTTGCAAGTTAGCTACGTATTGAATCAATCGGTTTGGCTTGCGTATTCGCGTAACAGAGATCCTTCTTCGACTTTCACCGACGCGGCACGTCCCATTTCAAGCAGCAATCCCCGCTGCGGACGGGCATTTAGACTGGCTGGGCGACGTTGTGCTTGGTTCATTCCATTCGAGACGGAAGGAACCGCCGATCGATCATTCCGAATGAGTGTCCACCTCAGGTTCGCCGCTAAGGGTAAACGCTCAAATGATTAAGGGTTCGTGGTTGCTCCTTATTCTTGGCTGAAGGCGTCGAGGTAGGAACTGTCAATTTTCGTTCCAATTTCGCGTCCCATCGAGCGAATAATTGGTTCTTACGCGGAGCTGCCGCGCCTATAATCGGAGGAAATTGGGCTTAATTGAAGGATTAGATACACACCTTTCCGGCGTCACCCGCTTTTCTTTCGCCGGCCTCAATCTCTGCGACAAGAAAATAATTACGTTCCAGTGGCCCCTAGGAACATCGTTCGCAGAGAACGAACATCGATTTGCCCAATCCCTTTTCCTTGTACTGCAACAAACGCGTCGCAGATTGTCCTGCCCTTGGACAATTGAGTCCCTGCATCACGCCGGCGTTTGCTGTCCCCACCAAACTATCAATTCGAATCGTCGGATCTTGTCGCTGTAGAACCGAGTCTGGCGTCCCGCTAGGAGCATAGGAAAATGTCTGGTCAACGCCCACAACGCTGGCGTAACGATAAGTCAGGCAATCGAAGCCCGAATCGTGGCGGTTCGTCGAGAGGACCGTCAAGCGGTCGTGGTGGGTCCGGTCGCCGGCGGACGCATGAAGACCCGGCTGTCGAGCAGCGATTACGAGAACTCGATTCGGATCGTGAACCGCTGTCACTCGCAGAAGAAATCTCACGCGAGTCCCGCAAAGACTCAGAATCTGCCCCAAGTCCCGCAGCCGAGTCTTCGACGCAGGGCAACCTTCGGAAGTCCTCCTTTGCCGAATTACAGCAGATGTCGTCAGAGGAGCTCCAGGCGGTTGCGGATGAGGAAGGCATTGCCAGCGAGGGCCTAGAGAAGCGTGAGCTTGTTTTTCAGCTATTGAAAGCTCGGCTCAAGAATAATGGCTTGATGTTCGGCCAAGGAACCTTGGAAATCCTCCCTGATGGATTCGGCTTTCTACGTAGCGAGAAACACCACTACGTATCCTGTCCGGACGATATCTATGTTTCGCCCAGTCAGATTCGTCGCTTCGGATTGGAAACCGGCTCTCACGTGGCAGGCCAGATTCGGCCTCCCAAAGAGAACGAACGCTACTTCGCACTCCTGCGGGTTGAAGCGATCAATTTCCATGATCCAGATAGCCGTCATGAACGAAAGGGCTTTGACGATCTCACAGCACTCCATCCCGACGAACGCATTGTTCTGGAAACGGATACCGACACCGTCGAAACTCGTGTTGTCGATATGGTGGCCCCCATCGGATTCGGCCAGCGGGGTCTAATCGTGAGTCCACCTCGCGCGGGTAAGACGATTTTGATGCAGAAGATGGCTAGGGCGGTTCTCAAGAATTACCCCAACGCTTACGTGATGATGCTTCTGATTGACGAACGTCCAGAAGAAGTGACCGATATGGAACGCGAGGTGCGTGGGCCAAACTGCGAAGTCGTCAGTAGCACATTCGACGAACCCGCGTCACGACACATCCAAGTCGCGCAGATGGTGCTGGAAAAAGCAAAACGAATGGTGGAGTATGGTGTCGACGTCATCATCTTCCTGGACAGCATCACGAGATTTGCTCGCGCTTGGAACAGCGAGTGCCCACAAAGTGGCAAGTTGCTAACAGGCGGTCTCGATGCCAATGCTCTGCAAAAGCCAAAGGCATTCTTCGGATCCGCCAGAAAAGTTGAGGAAGGCGGCTCGCTGACCATCATCGCTACGGCTTTGGTCGATACCGGCAGTCGTATGGACGATGTGATTTTCGAAGAGTTCAAGGGCACTGGCAACATGGAGATCGTCTTGGACCGCAGCCTCGTGGATCGTCGCATATGGCCGGCCATCGACATCAATAGCAGTGGTACTCGACGCGAAGAAATTCTGATGGATCCTGACGAGCACAAACGCATTTCGATGCTTCGAAGAGTGCTTGGCGAAATGAATCCGCCAGACTCGATGGAGAAGCTAACGACTCAGTTGCGAAAGTCGAAATCCAACGCAGAGTTCCTCATGGGTTTGAAGGTTGAGTAATGAGCATGGCTGATCGGATTGCAATCGTTGTTTCGACATATAACTCCAACATCACGACGCGACTGCGCGAAGGCGCAACCAGTACGCTGCTAAGTGCCGGTTACACGGCGGAGCAAATTGTGGTCGTTGAAGTTCCCGGAGCATGGGAGTTACCACTGGCCGCAGTGCAATTGGCTCACCGCTCCGACATCGAAGGAGTCGTAACGCTGGGTGCGGTCATTCGTGGGGAAACGTCTCATGACCAGCATATCAACCGCGCCGTAAGCGAGGCCCTCATGCGACTCATGACGGAGACACGAAAGCCGATCGGATTTGGGCTACTTACGTGCAATACCTTGGAACAAGCTATCCACCGCGCCGGCGGAAATGTCGGTAACAAAGGCGAGGAAACGGCGAACGCGGTACTGGCGATGCTGGACGTTGCGAAGCAGATCGGCTGATTCTTGAATTGCCAAAGTCCGTGTAGAGTTTCGCGTTTTGCATTGTCTCGGGTCGGCGACACGCGTCCTACGACGATGTTCGAAACGATTACACTGGCTTCCTGCCGTCCCATTTCAAAGTAGCTGTAGCCTGAATGTGGTATCCTGACCGATCGTGATTCGTTGGTGGATGGGCAAGCTTCCATTGGCCAGCCACAGGAACCACGTTGTCCAGCCATAGGAACGACGACCTTTGCCACGGTACTCCGTCTCCCTTCCTGCCCCTTCTGCCCTTTTTGCCCTTTTTGCCCCTTCTCGGTCATTCCATCCATGCGGATCGTCTACTTAACCGCGGGTGCTGCTGGCATGTACTGCGGAAGCTGTATTCATGACAACGCACTCGCGCGAGCGCTGATCAAATTGGGGCACGATGCACTGCTTGTCCCAACATACACTCCGATCCAGACGGATGAGGAAGATGCCAGCGACGGGCATCTCTTTTATGGCGGCCTAAATGTTTACCTGCAGCAAATCAGCCCCATTTTTCGCTGGCTACCGCGGTGGGCCGACAGTTTTCTGAGCTCACCAAGACTGGTGAAATGGATCGCATCCCGCGCGATGGGTACCTCCGCCAAGAAACTCGGCGCGATGACGGTATCGATGCTGAAAGGCGTGGACGGAAATCAGCGCAAAGAAGTCGGTCGCCTCTGTGACTGGCTTGCGACACAGAATCCCGATGTCGTCATCTTTTCGAATCTGCTGATTGCCGGTTGCCTGCCGGAGATCAAGAAGCAACTTGGCTGCCGAACCGTCGTCCTGCTCCAGGGCGACGATATTTTTTACGACGGTCTTGTCGAACCCTACCGCGAGCAAGCATTGACTGAGCTCCGTCGGCTAGCCGTCCAGGTCGACCGCTTCGTAGTGCACTCAAACGACTACGGAACGCGTATGCAGGCGCTGCTCGGTTTTCGAGATGAACAGCTTGCGGTGAACCCGCTGTGCATCGACCCCACTGATTTTCACCCCAGTGAGCCCGTGCCCAAAAATGATCAAGCAGCCCCCTCCGGTCCGCGTCCGCTCGCGATTGGCTATTTGGCAAGACTGGCGCCAGAGAAAGGAATCGATATCCTCGTCGATGCGTTTATCGAATTGCATCATCGCCAATCAAGCGAAGCTAATTACGCAGGGCCTATCCTGCATGTTGCGGGTTGGCTCGGCAAACAACACGAAGATTATTGGCAGGAGCAGCTGGACAAGCTGTCCGCCGCTGGCCTGTCGGAAATGTGCAAATACCATGGCAGTGTAGATCGGGCGGGCAAGTTGGCGTTCCTGGGTGCGATCGACCTTCTTTGTGTGCCCACGCCCTACTTAGAACCAAAGGGACTCTTCGTTCTCGAAGCGTTGGCCGCGGGAGTGCCGTATTTGCAGCCCGACCATGGGGCTTTCCCGGAGTTGAACGCAAGACTGGGCGGAGGCCAGCTATTTCCGCCGGAGTCAGCCGATGTCCTTGCGGATCATCTCGAATCGATGTTGGCAGATCACGAGCAGCTACGTGCTCTCGGCGAAGCGGGGCGAGACGGATTGTTGGAAACGGCAACCACCAAGCATGAAGCCGAATCGTTAATCGAAATTTTGCAATCGATTCCCAATGCCACCGAAACGGCAAATGTAAATTAAATATCGCATGCGTCAATTTTGCTCTATTTTGCGGACCACAGAGTCCGTCTGTCTCTTGAACTGCTGCCAGGATTTTTCACGACAACGATGTCCCATTCAGAATTAACCCCCGAGGAACTCGCCACGTATGAATGGCAAATGTGGGTCCCTGGATTTGGCGAAGCAGGTCAAAAGAAACTTCGAGAGGCTTCGGTGCTGGTCTCGCGGGTCGGCGGGGTAGGCGGTGTGGTGGCGTACCAACTTGCGGCAGCCGGGGTAGGCCGTCTTATTCTCGCTCACGCGGGTAACATCAAGCACAGTGATTTGAATCGCCAACTACTCATGACTCACGAGCAGCTTGGGAAATCTCGAGTCGAATCTGCCGCGCGGAGACTGAAAGAGCTTAACCCCCGATTGGTCGTCGACGCCGTTCCCGAAAACATGAGCTCCGACAATGCGTATGAATTGGTTGAGCGATGCGATGTGGTTGTTGACTGTGCTCCGCTCTTTCCGGAACGCTTCGCAATGCATCAGGCTGCTTACGATCAGCAAAAACCGATGGTGGAGTGCGCCATGTTCGAGCTGGAAGCTCAAATAACAACTCTAGTACCTGGCGAAACGCCATGCCTTCGCTGTCTATACCCAACCGAACCTGAAAGCTGGACACGGCAATTTCCAGTTTTTGGAGCTGTCTCTGGGACCGTCGCCTGCATGGCAGCGATGGAGTCCATCAAATTGATCAGCGGTATTGGCACGCCACTGCTGAACAAGATGCTCAAGTTTGACTTGCGTGATATGTCATTCCACAAACTAAACATTTCGAAGCTCGCTAGCTGCCCAACTTGCAACGGCTAGCCATTGCGAAACTGGAGCCATCTCAGTCCACACTCGAGACATAACATGACGACGATCAAATTACCGGCGAATTTGAGACCACTATGCGACAACCAAAGCTCACTTGCAGTCGATCATGCAGAAACGGTCAACGAAGCCGTGCATCAGTTGGTTGAGCAATTCCCCAAACTACGCGACCGATTGCTGACCGAAGAAGGAGACCTTTTGGGACACGTTAGCTTGTTCTTGAATTCGACCAGCGTTCGCGACCTTCAGGGGTTGGAGACCTCGCTACCGGCGAACAGCGAACTCCTCTTGGTGACGGCTCTCGCCGGAGGCTAGCCGGGATTATTCATCGCTGTAGGTTGGTGTCGAACCAACATACCGAAATACGGTAGGTTTGCATTTGCGTTCAGCTTGCTGCACGCGCATTCTGCGCTGGGCGACTAGTGATGTTGGTGACGCCCCACCAAGATGTTGGTGGCGTCCCAACCAAGAATTGACGAAAGTTTCACCCACCCGACGTGACTAATCCGGGCTAACTGCCAGCCGATGCTATCTTGCAGGACGACATCGAAGAATTATTCCGCAGGTGTGTTGCCGGCTTGGTCGCGTCCCCGCATCGAATCCTCCCATCACGAAGCCGCCCAAAACGAAATGAGCCCTCGTCGTCGCTACGACAAAGGGCTCTATTGCGTTGGATGCGTTAGTTATTGAGCTTAGCCGATATGGCAAGATGCCTTTGCGCTACCTTTTGCGCTACTTTGCTTTCTTGCCTTCATAAGCTTCGTAGAAAGCTTTGATCGATTTCTCTAGCTTTTGAGCTAGCTCAGCGTCGACGCCCTGCTTCGTCTTCATCGCTGCAACCATAACTGCGTGCGCTGCGGTCAGCTTCTTCACGTAACCATCAGCGTCCGCTTTGATACGCTGAGTCATGAAGTACTGGGAGATGATGTGTTGAACGCTGGTCGCGTGAGTTTCTTTGGTTGCTACCCACCGCGCGAGCTGATTGGCTGAAAGTGCGTCCTTTTTCTCTGAGAGCTCGATAATCTGAGCGCAAGCCTTCGCGATCGTCTCGGTGTCTTCCAGCATGGTTTCGAAACGGCGCTGATCGCCATAAACACCACATGGAACTTCACAGTGAGGAATGGCGACATTGCAAACTAGCATTGATGCCGCGAGTACGCAGCCGGACAGAAATTTCTGCGACATAGTGGTTACCTTCGAAATGGATAGAAAAATAGTCTGCTAACGTGATACATGTGCTCCGCCACGCCCCTGACGCGTCTGGCGGCCCGCTCCACCAAACGTGGCGCGGCTTCATAGATTACCATTGATATCCGGCGACGACTATCGATAGAGACCAGGCAACCCAAGAAACCGTCGGCTCCTAAAACTCCCCGCCACGCGAGGGCCTTTCGTGCATCGCGAGAAAGAGGCCGAAACGTCTCGCAAATCCTGTTGGCGGTCCAAGATGGGTCCCGCCGGAGCCGATCCGTTGCCTAAGACCCACGAGTATGATTCTTCCGTTAATTCATGATGAAAGCCGACCATCGAGGCACCCTATGTCGACGCCGATACTGAAACGAAAAACCCGCGGACTAGGAGCCTACATCCTCTCCTTAGCGATCGCCGCTTGCGTTCATTGGGATCTCGGCGCGAGTCAACCATCCTGGCGACCACAGTCTGATGCCGAGGGAACAGCGCCTTCGCGGCAGCAGTGGAATGTCCTGTTCATCATCTCCGACGATCTCACATCACGCGCTCTCTCGTGCTATGGGAATACGGTTTGCCAGACCCCAAATATCGACAGCCTCGCCGCACGAGGAGTTCGTTTCACGCAAGCCTATTGCCAGGGAACCTACTGTGGGCCGTCGCGGGCTTCCTTCATGTCTGGCTACTATCCTCACGCGACCGGTGTGCTCGGCTACAAAAGCCCAAGACCCGCTATCGGCGATAAACCGACGTGGGCCGAGCATTTCAAAAATTCAGGTTACTATTCCGCTCGCGTGAGCAAGATTTTCCATATGGGGGTGCCGGGCGGCATTGAGAAAGGCGACGACGGAGCGGACGACGCGAGGTCTTGGACGCAGCGATTCAATAGTCCCGGTCCCGAATGGAAAGCACCTGGGGACGGAGAAACGCTCGAAGGGAATCCAGACGGAACCAAACCCGTGGTTGGTGGCAACACGTTTGTCGTCGTCGAAGCGGATGGAGATGACTTGGTTCACTCTGACGGCAAAACAGCGGCCAAAGCCTGCGAGCTGATCGCCAAGCACAAGGACGAGCCATTTTTCCTCGGCGTCGGTTTTGTCCGACCACACGTTCCTTTTGTATCTCCCCGGGACGACTACGCATCGTTTCTGCCGTACAGCAAAATGCAGCTGCCGCCGAAGTTAGAAAACGATTGGGATGACATCCCCAAGCCCGGCATCAATTACAAAACTAGCCTCAACATGAAGATGGATGTGCGTCGTCAAAAAAAGGCGGTCGGCGGATACTACGCTTCCGTTGCGTTCATGGATCGGCAAGTTGGCAAAGTCCTCAATGCGTTGCGTGACGCTGACTTAGAAGACCGGACCATCGTTGTGTTCACCAGCGACCATGGTTACCACCTTGGAGAACATGATTTCTGGGCCAAGGTGAGTCTTCGCGATGAATCAGCGCAGGTCCCTTTGATCATCTGCGTTCCTGGCAAGAAACCTGCGGTTTGTGATTCGCTTGTGGAATTGCTCGACCTCTTCCCAACCGTCTCGAGACTTTGCGGGCTTGATCCACCAGCCGGGATCCAAGGTAAGGACATCTCCGTCTTGTTCGACCAACCCGACTCAAGTGTCCGCCAGGCAGCCTTCAGCGTTGCACCGATGCGAGAAGGTTTTTTGCTACGTGAAAAACGGTGGTCTTACATTCAATACGGTGAAAATGCTGAGGGCGGAATCGAGCTCTTCGATACAGAGCAAGACCCAGGGCAATTCAACAACCTTGCATCCGAAAAAGCCTACGCGAACGAAGTCGCGAGGCTGCGGTCGGCTGTCCGGAACAAACTGGTGGCGGTGCGTGAAAATGATCTGCCCAAGGAATAAATTCATGAGGTATCCGAAAGGCCATTTCCCTTTGATTCGCCTGATCCTATTCGCCGCGATGGCCCTGGCTGGCGGTCCAGTTGTTGCCGTCGAGGCTCCCACAGCTCAAAAAACTGAGGACGCTGAAGCGTCGCTACCAGCCGACGTCGAAGGCTACGAGTCGAGAATACTCAATGGCTGGCCAGTCCGCGTAAGTCGAATTCTGCAGCGTGACAGACCGGAGGAAACCGACAATGCACTCAAACTGCTAAGCCTCCAGATCGATCAGATCTACGAAGTCGTACCGAAATCGGCGATCGAGCAGCTGGGAAAAGTCACGGTTTGGCTTTCGCCCCCCTACGATGGATTTCGACCAACCGGGGAGTACCACCCAGGAAAAGGTTGGCTCGTTCGGAATGGACGCCCAGGTGAGCTACACCAGTGCATTGAGTTCACGAACACCGCCGTGTTCGCCAAGGAAGTTCGTCGAATGCCATCCCTTCTCTTACATGAGTATGCGCACGCGTATCACGATCAAATCCTAGGCTATGACAATCCAAAAGTTGCAGCGGCTTACGAATCTGCGAAACGTAATGGCCTTTACGATTCTGTGCTGCGTCACAACGGGCGGCTCGAGCGCGCCTATGCCATGTCAAATCCCATGGAATACTTTGCGGAGCTGACCGAAGCCCTACTGGGTCGCAACGATTTCTTTCCATTTGATCGAGCCCAATTAGTTCGCCATGACGCAGCGGGTTACCAAATGCTCAAGGCTGCCTGGGGAATCAGTGAGAATGAAAGCAAAGCGGCACACCAGCAATACTCTGTCATGCCCCCACCTGCATCACTCAAGCTCTCGCCGTTTTACAAGAAGTATGTGAGCGCGAGTGGGTATCCCGTGGTTAGCTCCGGCAAAGTCAATGACTACGCCCTGCTCGAGGCGGCCTACTTGATCGACATGATGCTCGCCCAACGTCCCGATGTTCGCAAAGCCATGATCGACAGCGGCTCACGGATGATTGTCATGGGGTACAGCGAATGGACAACGGACATACCAGAGTACAAGCGTCTAAGCCCTAAAGACTACTGGGACGCTAGAGCGCGAGGTCTTGGAGGTTCCCGAACGGATCCGGTTTGCTCTTCGGCCGAAGAGAACTTGCTGGCTTATCCCGGAGATCCCTATTCCGCCGAGAATATTCTGATTCACGAGTTCGCGCACAACATTCACCTTCGGGGCATGGTCAACATCGACCCTACGTTCGATGATCGGCTGAAGCAGGCCTATGACCGGGCGATGCAACAGGGACTTTGGAAAAATAAATACGCGGCGACCAATCATGCCGAGTATTTTGCCGAAGGAGTCCAGTCCTGGTTCAACAATAACCGCCCACCGGACCATGACCATAACCATGTTGATACCCGATCCGAGCTACTCGAATACGACCCTGGCCTCGCGGCTATCTGCGAAGAAGTTTTCGGAAGTACAGAGCTCGAGTACACCAAACCCGCAACGCGTTTGAAAGGCCATTTGTACGGTTTCCAACCGTCAACCTCGCCGACATTCCGATGGCCCGCCCGACTTCGAGACAGCAAAAAACGTATTCTTGAAGAAGCTCAGTCTCGCGGCCGCTCGAAAGATAGTTCAAGCAAGTAGCCGCTGCAACTGAAGCCAACTTGCCACTGCATGCAAACCTTCCTATTTCCGCTAAGCCCCTACCCAGCAGACCGGTCATGAAACCCCTTTTCGCTTTGCTGCTCTTTTTCTTCGTGATCCAGAATCAACTTGCCCACGGTGTCGAACGGTGGGAAGCCTGCGATTTTATCCTCCCGGCGAAAACAGATTTAGCAGATCCGTTCTCAGTCCACTTGAGTGCCGTCTTTGAGCACGAGTCCGGAATCAAACAAGAATCGCCAGGCTTTTACAACGGCTCGAAGGATTTCGTCGTTCGCTTTTGCCCACCCGAGTCTGGATCCTGGAAGATGGTGACTCAATCTTCCCTGGATGAACTCGATGGTATAGAGAAGACCGTTGACGTTGCGCCGACGGTGAATCGCAAAGGCGGTATCAAGGTCGACCCGGCATCCGATAGACGCTTTCGCTACCAGAATGCGGAACGGTATTTCCCAATAGCATTTGAAGCGGACTGGCTATTTGCCTTGGATGCCGAAAATGCCAGTGGAATCCCAAAGACCAAAACCTTTGTGGATCAGCTTGCACGCAGCGGTTTCAATCAAATCGTCATGAATGTATTTGCGTTCGACGTAAATTGGGCAAAAGATCCCAGCTTGGTCTCAGAGTTCGAATACGGCAGCCCAATTGTATTTCCCTTTGGTGGTGACAATACCCATCCAGACTACTCGACGCTCAACACACAGTACTTCCAACGCCTTGATCGAGTCATCGAGTATCTCGACGAAAAAGGAATCGCCGCCCACCTGATGATCTACGTTTGGAACAAGAAAGTGGCCTGGCCGGAAGCAGGATCGGAGGCCGACAACCGCTACTTTGACTATGTCGCCAAACGATATCAGGCATACCCCAACCTCATCTGGGATATTTCCAAAGAGGCGCTTGGCTATGGCCACACAGACGTCAATTACATCAGCGAACGTATCAAACGACTGCGTGAGCTCGACAAGTACGGGCGGCTTATCACCGTCCACGATTACGGATATTGCCGTCGTTTTATCGACAATGTCGATTTCGTTTCCGTGCAACTCTGGGTTTCCGAGCTGTACAGCGTGATGCGACGAGTCTGCTCGGAAATGCCGGGAAAGCCAATTCTGAACATTGAGCACGGTGGATACGAGCGTGGACCGTACGTGGTGTTCAATGGAAATTACACCTCGCCGGAAGTCTGTCTAGAACGGGCCTATCAATGTGTATTTGCGGGAACGTTTCCGACCCACTACTGGCAAGGATCTGCCTGGAATGTAGTTATCCCTGATTTTGCATCGCTGCCTGAGGCTCAGCGTCCCAAGCTCGAATATTACCGCCACATGCATGATTTGATCGCTCGCTATGAACTGGCCGAGTTCAAGGCCGGAGACAAAAAAGGCAACGCCGGCTTCTGCCTCCATAACAACGAAGACAGACTCGTGTACTACGTTCCTAAAGAATGCGATTTCATCGGCCTGCGCTTGCCCAAAGAACGCCAGGGCAGCAAGATGCAATACACTTGGTTCAACCCTTTCACGGGCCAGTATTCAGACCCCAAGAGTGAGACGATACAACAATGGCCAGCCGTCCAAACTCCGGGCGGCGATCAGTTCTGGATTCTGATCGTCGAACTCGAAAGCCAGCGTCTTGACGGGCGACAGTGAGGAACGGAATTGAGAACCACGTTCGACCGACCCTCTGACCGTGATACGACGAACCTGAACGCTCACGAACTAGAAAATCGAAATGAACATCGCCAAGTACGCATCCAGAAAAAACATACGCATGGTCGCTGCCCTTGTGTCGGTTGTTCTGCTCTCGGGACCAGCTCGTGCCCAGCAGAAAGCGGACGCGAAGGCTCGCAAGAAGAAACAGCCAGCCCCGTTTCGTTGGGTGAACCCTCCCAAGTCACTCCCCAAGGGTGTGACCCACGCGACGTTTAAAAGCCCATCCCTCAATTGCGAAGTCGGCTACTGCATCTACTTGCCGCAGGCCTACGCAGACAACGAATCGAAACGATTCCCGGTGGTCTACTACCTACACGGCGGACGTCCCGGGAGCGAATTAAAGTCGGTCAAGTTGGCGACAGAGTTCCAGAAACACATCGACGCCGGCGACGTCCAACCGATGATCTATGTCTTCGTGAATGGCGGACCGGTCAGTCATTACAATATGCCGGGGCAACCCGATGCCCAAGGCGCTGATGTATTCATTAAGGAGCTGATTCCGCACATCGATACGACTTACCGCACAATCGACAACAGAGCGGGTCGCGGCATTGAAGGATTTTCTCAAGGTGGGCGTGGCACCACGCGTCTTATGTTTCGCTATCCCGAGCTCTTTTGCAGCGCTGCTCCAGGAGGAGCCGGACACGCTACAGAGAAACGTATCTCCGAAAGCAATGGTAAAGAAAGCGAGTCTCTTCAATTTGCCCAGGGCGACAACACATACGACCTCGCCCGCAACTATGCGAAGAACCCTAAGCCGCAGATAAGGATCCTTATTCACGTTGGAACGAAAGGATTCAACTACGAGAACAACTTGGCCTACATGTCCTTCTTAGACGAGCTGGGCATTGCGTACGAGAAAGTCATCGTCCCGGAAGCACCTCATAGCGCAATGAGAATTTATGAAGCGAGCGGCGTCGAAATCATGCAGTTCCACGCCGCTAACTTTGCCTCTTTTGACGCAGAGACATAGTAGCTGCACAGCGAAATCTAACGTCGCACCTTTTCCGACGCATTAACGCGAACCATGACCATCGAAATCAGAAAGCTCAACTCGCAAGATGCCCTACCGTTCAGGGAATTCCGAGTTGCAGCTCTGAGAGAAAGCCCCGATCGTTTCGGAGAGGATGCGTCCGAGATGGAGGCGCATTCAAATGAGCTTGTTGCTGCATTGCTCGCAGCGCCGAGCACTTCCGTCTTTGGTGCTTTGCTGAACAACGAAATCGTCGGCAGCATTGGGATGCACAGCCAGAACCGCATCAAAACGAAGCACATCGCTCATCTCTGGGGGATGTATGTTTCTCCTCCAAATCGCAACGAAGGAATCGCCCGCAGGCTCGTCCAGTTCTTGCTGAACGAAGCAAAAGCGATGCCTCAGATCGAACAAGTCAAACTGTCGGTCGTCACCCAAAATGCCGCCGCCATCAAACTCTATGAGAGTTTTGGTTTTGAGATCTACGGTACCGACATGAACGCGATCAAGAGTGGTGGGAATTACCTAGACGAGCACTTGATGGTGCTGAGATTCTAGTCTCGTCAATCTGCCAACGCGCAACCACGGGAGCGAGCCCAAGCAATACGACAAGATCCAGCAAACCTGTCGTCAACAAACGAAAACGGACTCGAATCAAATCGCATCGATTCGAGTCCGATCCATCATCGTCAACAGGAGCACGCTAGTTTGGGCCGAGAGTTTTTCGCTATATCGGCTCGGCTTTCGACCAACGCTACTTGTCCGCGTCAGGCAACCCCATGCCGCTACGATCAGGATACGCAGGCCGTTTCGGCGGCTTGGGATACTTTTTAATCTCCTTGAGCATTTGGGCAATGGCCGCATCCAATTGTGGATCGCCCCCATCAACCATCTTGGCCGGATCATCGATGACTTCGATGTCAGGATCGACACCATGCCCTTCGATTCCCCAGGTCCCGTCGGTCTCATAGTATGCGAACGATGGAGCCGTCACGCTGGAGCCATCGATCATCGGTGGCTCTCCCTGAATGCCGACCAAACCGCCCCATGTGCGTCGGCCAATCAATTTCCCGAGCTTCATTTGCTTGAACAAGCCAGGAAACATATCACCGCCGCTTCCGGCAAGACCATTGATCAGCATGCACTTGGGACCTTGGTGTGAATCGGGTGGCCAGACCCAATCGGTTCCATCTCGGCGTGCCCAGTAGTTGGTAACCGGTCGATTCAGCAGCTCAATGAATCGAGTCGGAATCTGACCGCCTCCATTCCAACGATCATCGATGATTAAGGCCGCTTTCTCCTGCTGAGAATAGAATTGCCTGAAGAGGTCATTCTGTCCGTTGATTCCCGTGTTGGTCACGTAAATGTAGCCAACCTTGCCTTTCGACTTCTTGTCGACGTAGGCTCGGGCCTCCTCGATCCCGTCCCAGAACCGCAGCTGCGAATCACTGCCAATCGGTTTGACCGCTACCGTCCGAACATCGTCCTTACCCGACTTCACCTCGATCGAAATCGAACGGCCAGTCTTCCCGACAAAGTATTTGTAGGGGCTCACTGAAGCATCAACTGAAACGCCCTCGACGCTCACAAGAACATCACCGCTCTTGATGCCGACGGCCGCCAGCGGGTTGCGAGCATCGACATCCCAAGCTCCACCACGCCACAATTCACCGAACTTGACTTGCTCTCCGTCGATTTCGAACGAGCACCCTAGCATGCCAACGCCCATGCGAGGCCCTGTCTCTAGTTGAGTCTCGCGGTAGTAGGCGTGGCCCACGTTCAATTCGGAGATCATCTCGCGAATGATGTAGCTCAAATCCTGGCGGCTGACGCAATCATCCAGCATCTCGGCGTACTGATCGCGAACGGCTTCCCAATCGACTCCGTGCATATTCGGGTCATAGAAAAAATCACGTTCGATCCGCCAGGCGTCATGGAAGATTTGCTCCCACTCTGCTCGTCGATCGATCTCCATCTCCATGCCGTCGGTGCTCACCGACGATGTCAATTTCTGACCAGATGCTGGCTTCAGAATGTAGACGTTTCCGCGGGCAAAGACGAGCATCTGCTTTCCATCAGCGGTGAGTTCAAACCCCAACGCTCCGTCGACCACGGATTGCTCATCGGCTTTGCCGTCTTCCATGGTCAGCCGCTTAATACCGCGTTGTCCACTTTCTCCCTTGCTTGCCGTACGGCCATAGATCAGCGCTCCATCTCCGGAAACGGCTAGGCTGGAGAAATTGCCTGCCGCAACGGGAATTTGGAAACATCGTGCCTCCATGTCCTCAAGATCGATTTCGAGTTCTTCTTCCTCACCCGAATCATCATCGTCACCTTTGTCGCCCGCTTCGTTTTCTTTGGATTCGTCCTTCTTGGACTTCGCGTCAGAGGCTGGCTTCTTCCGGCCACGTCCCTTCTTGCGTTCCTTCTTTTTCTTTGCTTTGGAGCCTTTCGACCTACTCTCGCCTTTGGCCGAAGCGTCTTTCGACTTTGAATCCGAAGCCTTCTTGCCGGGCTTGCTACCGGCGTCCTTCGAGTCCTCGTCGTCTTCGTCGCCCTCCTCATCTTCGTCTTCCCATTCCTGTTCGTCGCTAGTAGGCAACAAAGGATTTTTGACATCCTTGCGAAGAGGCAATGCGACTAAAACTTGAGTCTCGTCGTAGATGAAGGTTGTTCCGAGATCCTCATATTTGGGGCTCGAAAAATCGCGGCTCGAAGCGAAGTACAAGTAGTCGCCTTCGCGGTCGAAAGCGGGATCAGTGTCATTGAAGTAGCCGCTGGTTACCGCAGTCGTCTTTCCCGTCTCGGTATTCAACAGCCGGATTTGCGAGCGAGCCACTTTGTCATGGTTTCGACTATACGCCAACCACTTGGAATCGTGCGACCAACTGATGCTTGGGCCGGTCGAATACGGATCCTGGTCAAACTTCTTTGTTTTCTCCTTCTCCAAATCATGGACGAACATGTTGCCGCCCTTATCGTAGAAGAACACCTTCTTGGAATCTGGTGACCATGATGGAGAGAATCGGAATAGGCCGCCTCCCTTGGTCAGCTGCTTCGTCTCCCCTTGTCCGTCGCTCTGCGTCACGGTCAATTCATACTCACCAGACTCGTCCGAGAAATAGGCGACCCATCGACCATCAGGACTCCACGCGGGATCGCGTTCGGCAACGCCGCTGGTTCGAGTCAGGTTGCGGGGCGAACCGTTTTTGGCGGGCGCGGTCCAAATATCACCACGCGCCGCGACGGCAACTCGCTTTGCCGACGGAGAAATGGACGCCCCGGTAATGAAATCGGATGCATCGACTATTTCAGGACGCAAGGTCGGTCGGTCGCCAGGAATGCTGACGGTGATCGACTTCGACTTCTTGGACTTGAGATTCAAAATCCGGAGCTCGGAACCAAGCTGAAAAACGATTTCTCCTTCGCCCTTCGAGCCAGGACCAATGGAAGGATATTTCACATCGAAGCTTCGAAACTTGGTGACCTGAGTCGACTTTCCAGAGTCCATGTCGTAGGACCAAATGTTCAATCGATGCTCAGCACCATCATCAGATAGATAGTAGAGCCGGTCACCGTGCCACATCGGGTACGAGTCGGTGCCTTCCCAATCGGTGACCTGCTTCGACTCATGCGTCTTTAAATTGAAAAGCCATACGTCGGAAGCCATACCGCCCCGGTAACGCTTCCAAGTTCGAGTATCTCGACTGTAGGGCGTGTACGCGAGCCATTCACCATCAGGATGGATCGTACCGTTCGTCCCGTATGGCACGTTGACCTGGACTGGCACAGGCTGCTCTTCCGAAATCGTGAACAACTGAGCCATGCGGCCCAGCTTCGCGAAACTCGAGGAACTGTAGATCAACGAATCATTCCCCGCGTAGCCACACAACGTCTCGCGGCCCGGATGGTAAGTCATCCGCTTCGCAATTCCGCCCGCCACGGGGATCTCGTATAGATCGGAACCGCCTTCATAGTTCCCAACGAAAGCAATCTTGGTTCCGTCCGGGCTGAATTTTGGATAGAGCTCGTGGCCTTCGGGAGAAGCCAGAGGGAATGCCATCCCGCCGTCTTTCGCCACGATCCATAGATCGTCTGCGTAACAAAAGACAATTTCCGACTGACTGATGTCTGGATATCGCAGCATCCCGGCCGATGGGCTCGTTTGCCCATGCACGAATGCGGGCCCCAGCCCTAGCATTCCAATCGCCCAAGCCATACCGGCCAGACGTGATACAAACCGCGTTGATAACATAATGTTCCTCAAGGAGAATTCTCGTGATGCAGCCCCACTCCAAATGCACTCAGGCTAGCAGGGCATCAGCTACAGATTAATTGGTAGACCGCCGACCGTTGCCGAACCGGTCCTCTTGTTGCGAGCCCATTTCCAGATCGGCTCGCGATTTCCCAGGCTTCTTTCTTCTTTGGCCAGTGGTAGATTGTCAAGCGGCGAATAGCCCCGCGGATACAATCTGACGCCAT
Organism: Aureliella sp.; assembly: GCA_046290675.1. GTDB lineage: Bacteria > Planctomycetota > Planctomycetia > Pirellulales > Pirellulaceae > Aureliella. The sequence goes on along the minus strand of JBKAHA010000021.1, from coordinate 29,936 downwards.
CCTTGCGGCCTCGAGGAGCCCAATCCTCACCAGATGGCGAGCCCCCCCCCGGTGGCGATAAAGCCCGGTCGGTGGCGACAAGGCCCACTTGGCCGCGACGTAGGCCACGCGGTTTGGTCACAGGCTCCCAGTCCATTGCCCGATCATTGTCCGATATTGAGACCTTAACACTGCTCCACCTAAGCTCCCGTCATGCATCTTTCCTGGCATCCACAGATGGACCTCAGTGCCTTCCATGCGGTTTGGTGCTGCGTCCATTTTCCGGACCGTACCAAACACTGTAGTCCCAACCTCCACGCTGCCGCCAGCACGCTAGGAGCGATCACGGAGCAACTCGGCTCCAACAATTTAAGTTCGCCCACGGACGCCGGGTCCGACCTGTCCGCTTCGCTTACTCCTGAGCAAGCCTTTTGGCATTTGCTTTTTGCTTTTGCACCGCACGAGCCGTCTACGAGAGAACTCTCGGACAGGCTGTGTGCCAACCTGCCCTCTGGTTTAATGGTGTCGGCCCAGGCAGAGCTCATTCCGGCACTGCAAAAATGCAAAGACGTTTTCCGAGACGCATTCCCCAAATACATCGATGAAATGCCGTTGCGCATGGGACCGATTCAGGCGCTCTGGGAGGCCCAAGGTCCCGGGCTGCTGAGACTGACCGGAAAGCAAACCACACCGGATCTGTTGCCAGAAGCGGCGCACATTTATGTCGTCCAACCGATCTTGGGAGGCGCCGGTTATCCAACTCTTCGCTCGAATGCCGTTCATTTCGAAGGCGTGATGACCAACGAAGTTCCAGGACTCCCGGAAACGCTGCGACTTGCCTGGCTTTTGTCCCAATTGGATTTTGAACGTCCAGTTTACAGCGAGCTCATCAACCGCTGGCGTTTGCGCACGGTTGCGAGCTTGGCGATGCTGCCCGCGAGTCTTTCTGCCGGTCAAGAATTAGACCTCTGCCACCTCGATCTTCCGACGCTGGTCGCAGCGATCGAAGCGTGGATCCCGGACTTGGCAAAGACGAACTTGCCGTCCTCCAAAGTTACAGCCGAAGTCGTCATGACTTGGTGGGAAACCTTCACCGCGGCCCGCCCCGAATGGACAACCGCAATGACCGGCTTAGACCGCATGTTGAATTGAGCCAAGGCTCAGGATCAGAGAGCCTGACTACAGCAACATGCTGTAGCTGGCCTCTCCGAGGCCGGAAGCGAGCTGTAGCTTTCCTCTGTGAGGCCGGACATTGATTCAGGCTCACAGAGCCCGACTACAGGTGCAGTGTCTGACGGCAGGATCTGTAGCTGGCCTCTCCGAGGCCGGACATTGCGTTGCTGGCCTCGTCGATGCCATGCATAAAGACACGGATTATCGCCTACGCAAAACGTCACCAAACGCCGAAACGGGTCACAGCAGCAATCGCTCCTGGACCCGTAGCGGACTAGCCCCCTAGTCTCGTTCACAGCATCAGCTGTTCGCTTTCAATTTCCTTATTGCCGTCTGTAACTTCCTTGCAGTGATTCTTTGGTTGCGAAAGTGGTGCTCGGCTGGTCCCCGCTTGCTGAAGGCGGGGACCATTGGCCGGCGACACACGTAAGGTTTGGTATGCGTTCCAGAGTATCTTCTGTTACCGGGAACGCCATGCGTTGGTAGATGAGCTTCGACTCGACCGTTGCGTTGCCGGAATCGTTCTCGAACCATTCTGCGGTGCAGTGGTAGGAATAGGTTGTGCTCGACCACTATCGATGATCGGTGCTGGCTCGCTCGAATTCTCGTCTAGGCCCATCGAGCCCCAGACGGAACCCGCGGAATCGTCGGAGATGCTTCCGCTAGCCAACTGAGCCGACGAGTCGAAGCCTCCATTTACCGCGGCTGAACGAATCGTTGAACCTCGCCCCTGAAAGGCAGTTGGAGCGTCACGACGTGGTCGCCTGAACTCCATTTCGCCGTCTTCGACTTCCCCATCATCGAGATCAAAATCTTCCCTCGTACGAGTGTCGACTGCCGATGAACCAGGCACCGTAATGTTGCCCTCGGTCACCATCCCGGCTTCCACAGGTCCGTTGCTAATGACACCTGGTCGAGTGTAGCCATAGTCGAAGTAAATACCGCTAGCTCGTTCACTAGCACGCTCTTCCGCGTCCCAATAAGCCTTGTCTACCCATGGCCCTTCGGCCAGAGCCACATTGTTCAGATCGAGCAAAGAGCCCTTCAAATAGTGGATATCCACCATCGCCTTGTTGTATTCACAAACAGCTTGATAGTACAGCAGTTCTGCTCGCGAGCGTCGCTCTTCAGCTCGCAATACGCTATCCAACAAAGGGGCCAACTCGCCAGCGTCGTTCTCGATACGCTCGTTGTAGACCCGAATTTCATCCGAATTTGCGACGAGCTGTCGAGCATGATCCTGAATCGATACGTAGGTGGCTTCCAAGGACGTGTACGCTCGGTCAAGCTCGTGGACGAGGTAGAGTTCCTTCTCTTTCAGCTCTTCCTTGAACTTCACCAATTGGATGCGAGCGTTCTGAATATTGGCATTCGCTCGTCGTGATCCGATCGCATTTGGCGTGAACTCCAAGCGTGCTCCATACTCCTGGTAATCACCACCGGTCAGCTCATCCAATGCGGTTGAGCCAGGATTCGGGAAGCGAATCCCTCTCCGATCGGAAGCAGCCAAGTGATCGCCAACACCGACCCAGCTTGCCGTTAGCGACGCATCCAGTTGAGGCAGAATTTGATTCTTGGCACCAATGATTTCTAGTTCACGCTGCTTGATCGCCCACTTGTGCTGACGTAGCTCGGTGTTGCGTGTCAGGGCTTCAGCGAGGATGTCGTTCCAATCGAAGTGAATCCGGGCGACAGTCGGACTCTCAGAAGGACGCAGGATCTTGCCATCGGTCGCAGCTAGGCCCATCTTCTCTCGTAAGATTCGGTTCCGGCCAATGACACCGAAGATGTCCAATCCTGGAACTCGCGAGCCGTACAATGCGGCGTGCAGTTGGGCCTCAAACTGATGCAACAGAGCTCGAGCCTGTGCTTCGGCTTCAGGAGGTCCACTTTCCAAGTCCAAACGCGTTTGAGCGACGCGCCACAGGTTCAGTGCACTGTCGCGAGCCGTCTTAGCTGCTTCGAAAGCAAGGTAAGCACAATGCAGATCCCAGTAGGCGTTTTCGACGTCCTTCACCAAGTTTCGCACATTGGCTTCAAAACGGTGCAGCTCGATGTCTTCGTTGATCCGAGCCAACATGATCGGTAGCCGATTGATCAGCGTACCGCGACCGCGAAGTAACGGCTGCGTGACTTGTGCTTGAAGCAGCAGGGTATAGTCACTGGGTACGTTTCGGCCAAGACCAGGAGCTGGAATGTTATTTCGAGAGTAAATTCCAGACCCACGCAATGTAGCAACGGTACCGGTCGCCAATCTCTTCGACAACGCCCACTGACCGTTGGCATCAACGGCTTGGAAGAATTGAGGGTTGAATACGTTGCCCGCTCCCACGTTGCGTGGTCGGTCCGTCGTGTTGTACCCGAACAGAGCCGAGAATTGAGCATCAAACTCGCTCAGGGCATCCTCAACACCGCCGATCTGATTCGAGCGAATGAGTCCACGTTGTGGGATACGATTGCCTTGGCCGTCGATCGTCAATGGCTGTGTACTGGCTGTCGTGTTGAGCAAGCCGACGTCGTAGGTCGAAGGCAGCGTTCCAGGCTGCGAACTCAATCCTTGAGCGGCGACGCTTCCGGTCTGTGTATTCGAGCCAGGTAAGACTCGCAGAATCTTCGTGTTCTGCAGTGCTATACTGATACAGTCTTCGAGCGTTAGATCGATGAAGTTGTTCGGATCATCGAAGTCGAAGTCACGACCCGGGCCGATTGGCATTTGAGAGAGTGTCGCTTCCGGCAGACTTTCTACCTGCACATCGGCGTACTCGATGCCCATCGACTGTGCGATGTAGTCTGCGCGAGATTCATCTCGTGCGACAAAGAACGGTTGAGTCGGGTGGCAGCCAGTGAAGACAACCAGTCCGATCTGAAGTACCGCAATCCATCTGAATAGTAGTCGGCTCATCTGAGCGAGGTTCCTACCAAGCCAGCCACGATGATGCCGCGAACACGAACTACCGACGAGGTAGCCGTATCGAATTTCGGTCATCCATCTCGTGACGGAATCTTGCTAATGAACCCCCCTTGCCGAGAGGACAATTCAAAGACGTAGAGCCTTCGTCATGCCGGTTCTCCCTCGACAACTACCTCATCGGCACACCTCGGCCGCAAACTTTCGCTAATCCGCAAAGTTTTACACCCCAAAGCAAGGAACCCCCGCTAGAGAATTGCTAGCACTGCTCTTCGAGCACATGCAGTTCGTTGGAGTCCAGCCTTTAGGCTGCTGCGTGTACTCTTTAGAGTTCTGCCTTTAGGCTGCTGTATGTGTAGCTGGAGTTCAGCCTTTAGGCTGCTGCACTTAGCTAGCGTTCGGTACAACTAACGCCTGCAGCACCGCCCAGCGCTCGACAGGCTAAAGCCTGAACTCCAACGACGCACGTCCTCCTTATGAAGAAGGGACGCATAAAGCAGCAGCAATTGGTCAGCTGAAGCCTGCCCAATTTCGTGAGGACAGGCATTAGCCTGAACTCCAACGTGGGAGTCGCGGCTCGACTACTCCGCGATGCAGAACAGATACTGCGATCCGCGGATAAACAGCTCTTCGCCTGCAGGCGCTGGTGTCGCGTCGATCGTTTCACCGAGATCATTGCTAGCAACAATCTCCAACTGGCCCGCATCCTTAATGACCACGGTCAGCCCGGCGCGATCACTTAAATAGATGTGTCCACCAGCAGCAACTGGTGAGGCGTAGATGCTTCCGAGCCGACCAAGACGCTGCGATTTGAACAGGAATTCCCCTGACTGCGCGTCAACGCAACTCAGGATGCCACTCTTCCCTTTGTGAAAGTAGAGTCGTCCACCAGAAAGCAATGGCGAAGCGATATCAGGCGTATCCTCACCGATCGTCCAGGCCACGTTACTGCTACCCTCGATATCTCCAGAGCCGCCCAAGCGAAACGCGCCCATGAACGAACCACGAAAACCACTTCCAACGAAGACGAGTCCGTTGTCGGCCACCGCGGATGCGACGGGACGCTGAGTTTGACCGTCACAGCGCCACAGTTCTTTGCCCGATTCTAAATCATAAGCACGAGCAAAATTTTGCCCATTCAGGACGACTTGTTGCTTGCCTTCATGCTCCACGATCAGAGGAGTGGACCAATTGGTTGGCTCGTCACGCTTGGCTTCCCAAACCGTTTCCCCGGTCATTTTGTTGAGTGCATACAGGGCGGAAGGTCCTTCGTGATCCCAAGGCACAATGATGAGATCGCCAACGATCGTTGGGGAACTACCCTCACCGAAAGTCGCCCGAGTTTGCATGTCTCCAAAATCTCGTTTCCATTTCAGCTCACCGTCGAGGGTGTAGCAAAACAGCCCCCGTGAACCGAAATGGGCGTAGAGATGCTTACCGTCGCTCGTTGGAGAAGCGGATGCAAACGTATTGGTGCTGTGCGTTCCTTCATGCGGTTTCCCTGAAACAGCAGTCTTTTCCCAGATCAGGCTGCCGTTGCCCCGGTTGTAGCAATAGACCTTGAAATCGAGCTGAGTGAGCGGAGCACCACCACGTCCGCGGCGACCGCCTCGAGAACGGTCACCAGGGCTGCCACGTTGTTCCGCTGCGGGACCGCCATTGACGGTCTGCTGACCAGAAACCGCGGAAACAACGAAGACACGATCCCCCACGACGATGGGTGACCCCGATCCTTTTCCAGGGACCGGGACCTTCCATTTGATGTTCTTGTCCTGCCCCCACTCGGTGGGCGGCTTGGCTTCAATGGCCGTTCCATTGCCGGTCGGACCGCGCCAATGCAGCCAGTCCTCGGCCGAGCAGCTACTTTCTGCCAACCCTCCGGCGACGAATGCGAGTCCAGCAACCGCGCACGTAAACGGTCTAAGCATTCTGAATCTAAGACCTAACTGCCCATCCAACTTTAGCTGTGCCATCGAATCCTCTCCATTCGAATTATCGTGTCGATCTCCGACTGACCGGCTCGGTCGATCGCGTGTCAACCAACATCTTATTACGAGCATCCTAAAGCATTTCACCGTCGATGGTTCTCGGGAAACCGAGTGCCTGGCCTGACAATTCCGTTACCTGGCCTCCGCGCCCCTGCAGGCCCTCTTAGTGCGGCGGCAGGCCTTTGCCAACGGCCAATTCGAACAGCCCGCGCCGCCAGCCCGCGACTGACTTCCACCACAATCCGCCAAACCGTGCCCGACAACGATCACTTTATTGCGGTTTTTCCGTCGCCATTTGGCAAAATATGTGATTTACGAACTTTGGGAACGCAATTATGATCACATTCCGTCACTTGCATGGTAGATTTCCACCGTCCTTTAGCTCGCAATTCGAGCATCCCCGGCGGAAATCCATCAAGGTGACTGGAAGTGAGCAGCGTTAATGTCACGGATCAACGCCGAGCCAAATTGCTGGAATTGATTCGCCAGCAAGGCTTTGCCTCGATTCCGGACTTAAGGGCGGCTCTCAGCGTCAGTGAATCAACCATTCGCCGAGATTTGGACTTCCTGGAGTCAGAAGGGGAGGCCAGACGCACCCACGGCGGTGTGTTCTTCACTGGAAAAGCCGCCTCACAGCTTCAATTCGAAGACCGATTCGCAGGCCAATGGGATCGCAAGCGAGCTGTCGCTACCGCGGCCAGTGAGTTGATCGAAGACCATGACACTTTATTGCTGGACGGAGGAAGCACAGCGTACGAATTGGCGCGGCAGTTAGTCGGACGTCCTCTGCAGATTGTCACGAACTCGCTTCCGCTAGCGAATCTGTTCGCTTCAAGTGAGCAAGTCGATTTGGTCCTGCTCGGCGGTTACGTACACAGCCGAACCGGAGTCTCCTTGGGCCCCTATGCCAATGAGATGCTGGAGTCACTAAACGTGCAGAAAGCCATTTTGAGTATCGCCGGGTGTGACCACCGAGGTTACTACAACAGCAACTTGTTACTGGTGGAGACGGAACGGGCCATGATGCGATGTGCCGACCAAACCATTGTGGTGGCTGACAGCAGTAAATTTGGCAAGAGTTCGCTGGCTCGACTGTGCACCTTAGAAGAAGTTCAAACCGTCGTTAGTGATAACGAATTAGCCGAACCCTCAGCCACCCAACTGACCCAAGCTGGCGTGCAACTGATTTTGGGTCAAACGACACCCCCACACGAAGACGCTGCATCGGATCAATCGATCTCTTCTGCGGAAGGCGCAGGAGCGGATGAGCCGACCTCATCTTCGAAAGCCAAGAACACAAAGAATCTCAACGGCAAGAACGAGGCGTAATCGATGTCTGCAGCCACAGTTGATCGAGCTCAAGTTGAAGCTCTTGTCCGACAAATTGTTCGGCGTGTCGCATCCGGATCCGACTCATCGGGTACTCCGGCAGCAATTACCAAGCCCGACCTTAGGGTGAGTATCTCCGCACGTCACGTTCATCTAACGGACGCCCACGTAGAACAGCTTTTTGGCCCTGGCCGAACTCTTACGCCTGGAAAGCCACTATTTCAAGACGGGTTCTACGCGGCTGAAGAGACAGTCATGATCGTCGGCCCCCGCAAGCGAATGCTGCCTGAAGTCCGTGTACTCGGCCCAACGCGACCGCACAGCCAAGTTGAACTGGCCCGCACCGACGCCATTTCATTGGGCTTGAACATCCCCGTGCGCCATTCGGGCGACATCAATGGAACACCAGGTTGCGTTCTCGTCGGCCCTGCCGGGACGGTTCAGCTGGACCAAGGGGTCATCCGCGCGGCACGACACGTTCACATGAGCTTCGAAGAAGCGGCATACTACGGCGTGAAGAACGGCGACTTCATGACCTTAAAAGTCAAAAGTGAGCAGTGCAGCATCTCGTTCGACGATTTACTAGTTCGCGCCGACAAGAATGCCAAACTCGAGGTTCATATCGATACCGATGAAGGCAACGCCTGCAATCTAGATTCTGCCACCTCGGTCGAACTGGTGCCCCAAGGCGACTGCAAATGCAAGGAGCATTGATCGAAATGCAACAAGCATTGTTTCGCAGCGTCGCGCGTCGATGCCGGTAAGACAACATCGAGATGAAACCGCACAACAGCGCTTCTCTTGAACCAAGTTCCCATTCACCAAGATTCGAAACTAAAGGATGCAGCCGACCCGGCTGCCCCAAACGATGCCAAAAGCGAGGAGAAAACCGAAGATGGCAAATATTTCCGAAGCACTAGGAATGATCGAGACGAAGGGCTTGATCTCCTTAGTTGAAGCTACCGACGCGATGATGAAAGCCGCCAATGTCCAATTCCTAGGCTGGGATAAAGTTGGCAGCGGTCTCGTTTCCGCATTTGTAACTGGCGACGTCGCTGCCGTAAAAGCGGCGACGGACGCTGGCGCTGCTGCCGCGGGGCGAGTTGGCGAAGTCGTAAGCGTGCAAGTCATCGCTCGACCACACACAGACCTGCCTAAGGTTTTGAAGGTTGGCTAATACCTCGGGATTATACCTACCGGGTTATGACCACGAATGACGCACCGGGGCCACCAGGTTCTCGCCTCTTGGGCTTTGGTTCGCCCAGGTGAACGGGGACAACCGTCGGCTCCATTGTCACTGAAAAACCCTCCCCTCCAAATCATTGTGCAATTGAAATAAATAGGAATCGTCATGCAAACCGCGATTGGATTGATCGAAACAAAGGGCCTTCTGTCATTGGTCGAAGCGACCGACGCCATGGTCAAAGCTGCTAGCGTTGAAATCGTAAAGCGAGTCGACATTGGCGGCGGTTTAGTCACGACCGTCGTTAGCGGCGACGTCGGCTCAGTACGCGCAGCTGTCGAAGCTGGTGCTAGCGCGGCATCCCAAGTCGGAGAACTCGTCGGCAGCCACGTGATCCCTCGACCTGCGGAAGGACTCAGCGAAGCCTTCTTTCAATAGTCGGCCGACCTGAATAACCAAGCCTCGATTGTTCCGCGTTCGCCATCGTTCGAGACCACTCTGCTCGAGTGAGCACTCGTGACTGGCGGATCCAAAGTCGGCGAGGTGAATCGGTAGGTTCAAGATCGTGCAAGAACGGGCGGGCTTCCTCGCCCGCAGGATTGAGGTAGCACGCGTGCTTGAGCTGAGTTGCGTCAAAACTCTGGTGTGGGTGTGAAGCCTCTGCATGGGCGTGAAGCCTCTGCCGAGTGCGAAAGAACCGTCCCCCCCAGGACGTGTGGTTGTCGTGATCACAATGGAAATGCCGTCATGGAAAATGGAATGAAAGTCCTCGTCGCGAACCTGGGATCGACCAGTTTCAAGTACCGGTTGTGGCACATGCCCAATACGGACGGCGATGCTGTGCAGCTCGCCAGAGGTGGCGTGGAGCGAATCGGCTCCGATAGCAGCCCGTGCTTCGTCGAGATCGGTGACCATGAGACTCGCATGGAAATGCCTGTTCCAGATCACGGAGTTGCCGTAAAGGCTTGCCTTGAGCAACTCACGGACGCGGAACATGGTTGCCTTCAATCGGCCGACGAAGTTTCCGCAATTGGATTCAAAGCCGTTCACGGAGGCCGGTTACAGGGCGTATTTCGCATCGACGAAGAAGTCCTGAATGCCATGGATGAGGTGTGCAGTGTTGCCCCGGCGCACAATCCGCCTTACCTCGCCGCGATGCGGCAACTGGCTGAAGCGGTTCCAAGTATTCCATTGGTTGCGGCCTTCGAAACCGACTTCCACACAACGATACCGGAAGCCCGACGGCACTATGCATTACCCAAGGCTTGGTCCGATGCGTTGCCTATTCGCAAATGGGGATTCCACGGCGCAAGCCATCGCTATATCGCGACACGAAGTGCCGAGGTGCTGGGCCGAAACGACGCTCGCGTGATCTCTTGTCACCTCGGTGGCTCGAGCAGCCTATGTGCGATCCAGGCTGGTAAGAGCGTCGCCACGACGATGGGAATGAGCCCACAGACTGGCCTGCCGCAGAATAACCGAATTGGCGACTTGGATCCGTTCTGCTTGCCGATGCTGATGGAGCATTCCGGTAAGAGCTTGGAAGGAGTTCTTGCAACCTTGGCGAACGAAGCCGGTCTGCTTGGTCTATCAGGCGGAGTGAGTGGTGACATACGGGACCTGGAGGAAGCCGCTCAGCAGGGTAACTCCGACGCTCAGCTCGCACTGGATGTTTACGTTGCTGAGATCCGTCGACAGCTTGGTGGAATGTTAGTCGCCCTGGGTGGCTGTGACGCCTTGGTCTTTACCGGAGGCATCGGCGAGAACGGCGCGGCCATCCGGGCGGCCGTATGCGACGGATTGCAAGACCTCGGAATCGAACTCGCCGACGAATTGAATGCAGACGCGAGAGCAACCGAAACGCGAATCGACTCAGGGGCGTCGTCGGCGAGCGACTCAGGAACACAGATTTGGATTCTGCCGACGAACGAGGAATTGATCGTCGCAAGGCAAACCGTCGAGGCAATCGCAGGCTGAAGCCGCGTCTACTCGGGAGAAACGCATGTTCGTAGCCAAAGTCACCGGATCTGTCGTCGCCACTCAAAAGGTGGACACGATGCGCGGGCACAAGTTGCTGGTCGTCGAACCCTACCGCTTGGAATCCAAGACACGAAACGAACTGGTGACAACCGGTCGAACGTTTATCGCCGTGGACATGCTCGGCGCCGGTGTCGATGACTTTGTCTTGATTTCTCAAGGCAGTAGCGCTCGCTTTACGCCCGAGACTCAAACGCTGCCAATTGATTGCGTCGTCATCGGGATCGTCGACAACGTGAGCATCGAAAAGACCGACGTTTACAGCCGCAGCTCGGCGAATTGAAGCAAACAATCGAATCAATCAAGAAACGCGAGCCGAGAAAATCGCAGACGCGGTTCTGGTCCGCATAAAAGAAGAGAGCCTTCCCAATGCAAATTAGTGAAGACCTAATTCGCAACGTTGTGACTCAAGTCATCCAAGAAGTTCGTGGCAACGCCGCCAACGCCAATAGCACGGTAGGTGGCGGTCGAAACGGTGTCTTCGATGACGCCAATGCCGCAGTCGCAGCCGCTCGTGCGGCATTCGAGCAGCTTCGAAATCGGCCGATGGAAGATCGCAAGAAAGCCATTGAGCATATTCGCCGCATTTCAATCGAGAACGCGGTCGAGCTCGGCACGATGGAAATGAATGAGACCAAGATTGGTCGACTCGAGCACAAGATTGCGAAACTGGAAACGCTTGGCAAACTGTCTCCTGGAACCGAGTTCATGTCGACGCAGGCCTACAGCGGCGACAAAGGTTTGGCCGTGATCGAGCATGCACCGTTTGGTGTTATTGGTGCCATCACCCCCGTGACTCACTCTCTGCCCACGATCACAGGCAACGCAGTGAGCATGCTGGCCGCTGGCAATACGGTTGTGGTCAATCCTCACCCGAGCGGACGCAAAGTCGCAGCGGAAGGCGTACGGCGGTTCAACGAAGCGATCTCGGCGGATATCGGCATCGACAACCTTATCTGCGTCATCGCAAATCCAACTCTCGAGAGCGCCGAAACCATATTCAAACATCGCGACGTATCGCTAATCTGCGTCACAGGCGGCCCTGCCGTTGGACGAGCCGCGTTGAACAGCGGAAAGCGGGCGATCGTGGCTGGACCAGGCAACCCGCCAGTCGTCGTCGATGAAACGGCCGATTTAGATCGTGCAGCTCGCTGCATCATCGAGGGTGCGTCCTTCGACAATAACTTGCTGTGCATCGCCGAAAAAGAAGTGTTCGTCGTCGACTCGGTCTTCGATGCCATGATGTCTGCGATGGAACGAGCTGGCGCAGTTCCGCTCAATGCATCCCAAATCGATCGACTCACACAAGCGGCTTTTCATGAAGTCGGCGACGACAAACACCTGGCCCCAACGAAAGACTTGCTCGGTCAAGATGCCGCCAAGCTCGCAGCAGAAGCTGGCGTGACGGTCAGTACCGATACGCAGCTCGTCTACGGCGAAACAGATGAGCACCATCCGTTCGTTTCCGTCGAGCAGATGATGCCTTTCGTACCATTCGTTCGCTGCCGCGATGTCGATCAGGCCATCGAATTAGCAAAGCACTACGAACATGGTTTCCGCCATACAAGCATCATTCACTCGCGGGACGTGCGCAATATGACCAAGATGGCCAGAGCCATGGATACAACGCTGTTCGTCAAGAACGGACCTTGCATGTCGGCACTCGGACTGGGTGGTGAAGGCTACTTGTCGTTTTCGATCGCCGGGCCAACCGGTGAAGGAGTCACAACCCCGATGACGTTTACTCGCGAACGACGATGTAGCTTGATCGAGGATCTTTGGATTCTCGGTGGACCAGAGTCCGTTTAGCGTACGCTCACACGAGAGATCCGATGCAAGTTGCCTTGGTGGTCGGCCACTGTAGTTCGACCGTAAAGCACGAAAGTCTCGAAGGCCAAAAGTTGTTGGTGACCCAACCTCTGATGGCCGACGGCTGTTCGCCTGATGGCGCTCCGCTGCTGGTCGTGGATCGATTTGGTGCAGGTGCCGGTGAGAAAGTGATTATCACCAGCGACGGGAAAGCGATCCGCGAAATGTTCGGTGTCGAAAACTCACCGATTCGATGGGCTGTGATGGGAATCACAGATAGTTAGAAGAAAAGCACTGAGAAGCCCACCCGGGCAACGCCCAACTCCGACAGTAAGTTGATTTTCCCAAAAGTGGTCCGAAACGACTCATGAGTATGTCTGCCGCCGAAATCGAAGCCATTGTTCGCGTTGTGTTGCAGCGTGTGCGTTCGCTTCCGCGCGGTGCAGACGCGAAACCATTCGCGGCTGGTCAAAGAACTGCGGCAGCAACTTCCGCTTTGCTGGATGCGGCAGGCGAATTGAAAATCGACGACCGCGTCGTCAGCCTTGAATGCGTCTCAGGCAGGCTTGATGGGATCACGACCCTCAGCGTCAGCCCAGGTGCCGTGATCACTCCCGCTGTCCACGACGAGCTGCGTTCACGAAAAATCCGAATACGACGCTTCCAGCCAGTCAAGCAGACCTCGACAGTCGCAGATCGGTCATCCAGCCTGCTCTGTGTCGCTGCCGCCGAGTGGCAAGGCACGTTGCTGCCGAGCATGGAATTTATCACCGCCACATCGAATTGTAGCGCTGACACAGGCCGCGTCGCGGCCCACATCAATTCTGGCGGCCAGGCGGCAATTTGGTGCTCCAAAACACCTTTCGCTGCATTGCGGACTGCAACCAAGAATGCTGCTCTTGTTCCAATTCAATTGCACCGTCTACAGGATTTTGCGCGAGCCCATCAGGAGGCTTCCCCGAACGTCGTCATCCTCGATCGAGAGACCTGGACTGCCGAAGCGACGTTGCAATTGGCCCAGCAATGGAAAGGCAAGCTACCGTGAGAATCTACAAGATTACTGGAAGTGTAACGCTTAGCCGCTGCCACCCTTCGTTTGAAGGAGCAGTCCTACGTACTGCGGAACCTCAAGGCGCTGCGACGCTTGGCGAAGCGGCTCCACAGGACCCCGACTTGCTCGTCGTCTGGGACGAACGTGGTGCTGGAGACGGCAGCCTCGTCGCCGTCAGCGATGGTGCCGAAGCCGCACAAGCGTTTCGTCCTGACCTCAAACCCGTCGACGCTTATTGCTCGGCCATATTAGATCAAATTCACGTTGATCCCCAGACACTCGATCAACTGAAGCTCGCATAGATTCGAAAACCAATCCACACATCAGTAACACAAAAAACAATCTCTCTTGGACTCCCTTCAGGTGCAAAATTGAATGCACCTGTTGACCTCCAGGAATGCTTTCGAAAGCCGAGGTAAACATGGTTAACGCTCATAAGATTAAGCAAGACATCTGCGAAATCGGTCGGCGCATTTACAACAAGGGCTTCGCCGCTGCCAACGACGGGAACATCACCGTCCGCATCAGCGATAACGAGGTCCTTTGCACACCGACAATGCACTCGAAGGGCTTCCTCAAGCCAGATGACATTAGCACCATCGACATGACTGGCAAACAGATTGCCGGTCGAAAGAAGCGTAGCAGCGAAGCTCTGCTGCACTTGGAGATCTACAAGCAGCGACCTGAGATCAAATCGGTGGTTCACTGCCACCCGCCGCATGCAACCGCTTTTGCCATCGCACGTGAACCGATCCCACAATGTGTTCTGCCGGAAGTGGAGGTCTTCCTCGGCGATGTTCCAATCACCAAGTACGAAACGCCCGGCGGTCAAGCATTTGCTGACACGATCATTCCTTTCGTTGAAAAATCGAATGTCATCATCCTAGCCAACCATGGGACGGTTTCCTTTGGCGAAGACGTTGAGAAAGCGTACTGGTGGACCGAAATCCTTGATGCTTATTGCCGCATGCTGATGCTGGCACGGCAACTTGGCAAAGTCAATTATTTGGATCAGCAAAAGAGTGTTGAGCTACTCGAGCTGAAAGACAAATGGGGATTCACGGATCCTCGACTCACGGAAGAGTATCAGAACTGCGACATCTGCGCAAACGATGTCTTCCGCGAAAGCTGGCAAGAGTCGGGCGTTGAACGTTCCGCGTTCGAAGCTCCGCCGGCAATGAAAGGTGCGATGCAGCCTCAGACAGCAGCCAGCTCGAATTCAGCCTCTGCGGGCGTCGATGAAGAACGTCTCGTCAAACTGATCACCGAACAAGTGATGAGTCAACTGAATCAGGCCTAGTTTTCCCCTTCCACCATTGGTTCCTGTTCGCTCGAAGCCCCCAGCAAGGCGGTAATCTAGCGAACAACCAGGACAGAATCTATTCAAAGAGCTGGACCATGAAAGTAAGTATCGTAGGCGGCGGTGGACTCGTTGGATCGTGTGCCGCATTCGCGCTGCAGTGCAGCGGTATTGCGAAAGAAATGGCGTTGATCGATGTCAACGCGGAACTAGCCGCGGGGCAAGCACTCGATATCCTGCACGGTGCTCCGAGCGTCGCGGATCAGACGATTAGCTCGGGTTCGTATGAGCATGTTCCGAGTAGCGACATCGTTTGCATCACAGCGGGACTTCGTCGCAAACCGGACGAAACGCGTTTGGATCTGATCAATCGAAATACCGATTTGTTCGTTCAGATTCTGCAGCAAGTCAAAGCGGCTGGCCTCAAGCCTTGCGCTAAGGTCTTGGTCGTCAGCAATCCTGTCGACATCCTGACCTACGTTGCTGCCAAAGCACTTGGTTTGCCTGAAGACCAAGTACTTGGTCTTGGAACTCAGCTCGATACGATTCGATTTTGCAGTTTGATTTCAGACCAACTGCAAACGCCTCCCACTCAGACGAAGGCTCTGATCTTGGGTGAGCATGGTGACAGCATGGTGCCCATTTGGTCCAGCGCGACAATCGGTTCACTACCGTTGGAAAAGTATCCAGGCTGGAACAATAATCTGGCGAACGAGCTCTTCAAACGAACAAAGGGCTCAGGAGCCGAAGTCATCAGTCGTAAGGGCGGAGCTGGCTTTGCCGTTGGAATCGCCATCCGTGACGTGATTGACTCCATTATTCTCGACAGCAACAAAATCCTACCGGTCAGCTCAGTCCAAAGCGGTTGCTATGGCATCCGAGATGTTGCCCTATCGGTCCCGACCGTTGTCGGTCGATCCGGCGCTGTGGACAAGATTGAACTCGACCTCTGGCCGAAGGAAATGCAGGGACTACGTAACAGCGGAAATTCGCTTCGGCCAACACTGGAGACAGTGCTTCGCCGCATCGGAATGTAATTCTTACCGTTAACTGCGTTCAGGACGTGCCGCGATCGCCCACTGTCCGGATTTGAAGACGGCTTCACCGGACTGAGGGGCCAAATTGCTCAAATCATTGGGCGTCCAACCGGCATTGGACCTTGGCAATCGTTTTCCGTTGCCACCTGGAGTGGAACAAATGAGAATTGCTCAAAGAAATACTTGGGGGCTGGGCATCTAAAGCTCAAAACCCAGTATTTTGGTGCACCAGTATTTTGGTGCACGACTCCACTACGCACTGCCTCCTTAGCCTCGTATGTCCAACATCGGCGAGATAAGACAATTTCATGAGCAGCTACGTTTGCTTGCATCAGCTGGCATCAAGCTGGATCTAGATGGCAACGGAAGGGGCTACTCAGCCGAGCAGCTATCGGTAACGCTTCAGCAGCTTGAGTTCCATTCCGATTCCGGGCAGACACTGCAGGCACCTGCGTCATCCGAATTGCAAGTCGCCCGTTTGGCGGCGACTCCAAGGGGTGACTTGCAGCAGTACCGAATCGCATTTCGAAGTTGGCAACGAAGCGGCGGTTCTCCGGAGGCGCTAGCGATCTTGGTCGATTCGGAAGTCGCGGCAAGCAGGCTGCGGACCTTTCGACGGCTGCGGATGATTCACCCATTTGCCTGGGCTGCCATCATTGGCCTCTCCTTGCTGATACTTGTCCGCTTCTATGCTCCTAAGGCGGTCTCGCTTGCCAACAATATGGGGCTGACAGCCGAATGGGTCGACCTGCTAACTGCATTCCGCGACTCGCAGGTCCTTTGGTTTATCGCGGTTCCTACGCTATTGGTGGTCATCGTCGCACTTTTTTGGCGACGTTCCGCGACGAGTCGGCTGCTTTCTTCCGACTATGGCGAAGCCTTGCTCCGCTCGGCAAAAGTACGGCAATGGCTCCGTCTACAAGAGGCTACCGGGCAGCCACGTGAGGCTTGGAGCATTGCATGTGGAGAATCGCTTGAAGCTAGTGTGGCCGCTGAGCCAAATGAGACAAACACAACTCGTGAGCAGACGACCCCGTCACGTAAAGCTCGCTCTACATCTTCCAAGTCGAACATGCCATCACTCGTTCGATGGGCCCTGAAAGCTGCCGATGGGGAGACGGCGAACGAGCTGCCTTTTGCCAAGCGAATCGCTTTCGTTCGAGACGGCTATGAGACAATCGATGCCTCACACCGCCAGCGACTCCGTAACGTCATGCCGCGTGGCCCAGTCGTCGTTGCAGGCGGGCTAGCGATTGCCGCTCTTGGAATCGCGATGTTTTACCCCATCGTACAAATGCTCCTGTTCGTGTCCGGTGAATTGGGGCAAGCGCAATGAGCTGGTACGAATACGATGCAGTTTCGGCTGATGGCTCAGCTTGTTCGGGCCGAATCTTTGCTTCCAGTGTGGGCGATGCTGCCCGTCAGCTTGAACGCAAAGCTCTGCATGTGGTTTCCATTCGCAAGTCCATTGATAACGCCCCACCGCTGACCGATGGAGAGTCGCAACACACGGACGGGACCGCCGACAGTCCCACTTGGCGGCATCGACTGGCGGACATCATCAACGACAGGCATCGATGGCTACCAACATTGGATGCAATCGGCGAAGAGTTGCCGCACAATGGAGTTCGCAGTGAGTTCGAGAAACTGACTGCAAGACTAAAGGGGGAAGTCGCCCTCGATGACGTGCTCACCAAGGCGGAGTACGGCCCTCTTCTGCCGTTGCTCACCTCCGCTCAAGACGAAACGGTTGCCGGCGCGGGCATCGGCACTCATGTCCAAATGCTTGTCTCGCAGGCTCGCCGTAGGCGGGAAGCGTGGCGGACGATGTCCTATCCAATCGCATTGTGCACTTTAGCGCTGGCCGTTGTAATTGCGTTCGCGGTGTTTTTGATCCCTGTCTTCCGTGAGATGTTCTCCGAATTCGGCCTAACATTGCCTCAACCAACACTTTGGGTCATCTTTGTCTCCGATCTATTCACTCGCTACCTGATGCAAACGATCGTCGGAGGATTCATTGGAGCAGTCGTTTTGTATTTCGCCCTGAAGTGGTGGCGGAGTTATGCGTTAACAAACCGTTTGTTGGGTTCAATCGTTGCTGGAACGGCATCCAATCTCCAAGCGATGTCGAATCTATCCTCATCCCTCGCTGAATTAATTCGATTGGGTGCACCTCTAGAAGACTCCCTTGTGGTGGCTGCGAACCACTCTAACCACGCCCTCTATGCGCGAGCTTGCAGGGAATTGGCCATCACGGTTGGACAAGGATTGGACCTCGAAGAAAACGCGTCATCGTCGCGGCATTTGCCGCGTACCCTTGTCTTTGCCTTGCAGACGACACCAGCACCCAGCATAAGTCTTCTTCGAGAACTAGCGAAGATCTACAGCGACCGTGCCAGCCGGCGGACAGATTGGCTAACCACATTGCTACCGACCATCTCTGTATTGGTAGTTGGCTTCATCGTCGCCTTTGTCGTTGTCGCCCTGTTCATGCCTCTCGTGACGATGGTTTCGTCCCTAGCCTAGAGAATATCACCGTGCTGCTTCCAACATTCGCCAAACTGAAAGACGGACTGCTCGTTAGCAGTTGGCGTATGTCGACGTGGTGGGCCCCCGATGGTAGAAACGCAGTGGGCCAGTCGCTTCTTCGCCTGCTGGCTGTCGCTCACGCGGAACGCTTGGACCTGCCGACGCTAGTTGACGCCTTCGCTGACGAGCATCGGTATGCGGCCAGGCGACGGCTACGCAGACTGGCAACGCGGTTAAGCCAAGGCACTCCGCTGATCCCTGCTTTGGAGCAGACGCCCAATCTTCTGTCGGACCCGGATATCCTGACTTTGCGGCTGGGCTCCGAGACTGGAGTTCTTGACACAGCGTTCCAAGAGCTAGTCGAGAAACACTCGGAACACGAGCAAGACACGCCGTATCGCTTTAAGCAGACGTTCGCCTACTTGTTTGCGCTCAGTTTAGCTACGTTGTTGATTTGTGCCTTCCTTTTCATCTTCATAGTCCCAACGCTGAAGGTGATCTACGAAGAATTCGCGTTGACACTCCCAGCAAGTTTCCTGTCTCTGCTACGGACAGGTGACGTCTTTGTCAGCGTCCTTAGCTTGCCTGTCCTGGCTACCACGCTGATGTTGGGTGTGCTTTTCTTCTGGTTGTTTCAGCCCCTGCAGTTCCTCGAGAGGTTGTGTGGCTCTGCACTGATTCCCTCGCTGTCTCGCCTGCGTTCATCGCAGCTGATGAACCTGCTTGCCTTGGCCATCGAGAGGGGGCGTCCCGTCACAGGCAGTGTGTCGACCCTGGCGAGGTACCATTTTGATCGGGTCATCCGAGGCAAATTACTGTTCGCTCGCAACGAAGTAGAGCAGGGGGCAGACATATGGAATGGCCTGGCCTCGGCAGGATTGCTCAAGCGGAATGAAGCTGACGCGTTGCAACGCGCTCCATCAAATCAGTTTCGTGCGTGGATGCTGCGAACACTAGCCGAACAGAAGCGACGAGATGTTCGACGCCGATTCCTGTTTGTGTCTCAGTTACTCTACCCGGTCATCGTTGTCCTCTTTGGCTGTTTGGTCGCATGGATCTGTATTGCCTTCTTCGGAATGCTAGTTCAACTCGTGGGGCAACTAGCGTGAATAAGAATCCGCACTCCGATCAGCCGTTCTTCGCTTTGACTTTGGGCCATCGCGACACCAGGCACGGGCTGACGACGGCTGAACTATTAGTCTCTGCGATCTTGCTCGCTGCCACGGTCAGCGTCATTGCGACAGGTGCCGCAAATATGCGGCGTATGCAGAAACACGGGGAACGCTATCGCGCCGCCGTGGATCATCTTTCCACCGTACTGACCGAGAGTGAACGGATACCTTCCGATGAACTGGACTCATACCTTGCCAACCTTACGGTTCCAGAAGAGCTCCAATCTAGGCTGGGTGGCGGAGCCAAAATCGAGGGAAGTTCAGCGTCCGATTCACGCGGCGTCCAAATTCACTTGAAACTACTGCTTGATAGCCAATCTAATGAAACGCCGCTGCGTCTAGTTGGCTATCGATATCAGTCGCCAACAGAGACCGATTCCGAAGGAATGCAGGATAAGAGCCTCAACCAAAGAGACGCCGCCCCCGAAACTGAGGACGCTCCGGCTCGCAGCAAGAACGTTAGCGAAGAGGGTACAAAGGAGGCGAATTCGTGAATTCCAAATCCGGCTCTCGCGCTCAACGAACACAAGCATTCACGCTGATCGAAGTCGTTTCCACGATGACCATCGGCAGTCTGCTAGCGTTGCTAGCCGTCTCCGTCTTGCACCAAACATTTAGTTTGAGCAAAGGAGCCAAAGAAGCAATCGAACTGTCCTCGCGACTGGACCAAGCACTCCTCGAATTTCGTCGTGATGCTTGGCTCGCTTACCAGGCTGAACTAGATGGCTCGCGACTCGTGTTTTCACAGCCTGACTCGAAAACGGTCACCTATTCAATTGCCAACAGCAGCTTTCAGCGTGTGATGCAAACGGCAAGCGGGACCGAAGAAGCAGAGATTTCCGATGCGGACGTTTCGCCCCAGCGGACAGTCTTTCCGATCACTCAACCGAAACACGGTTCGCGCCGGGTCGAGTTGGAACTGGACAAGGGTTACATCCGCCTGAGTATCTTCTTGGATCCTCCTGGAGCCTCGAACGAAGATGCTCCGACCGCCGAGAGTAATGACAACCGTTGGCTACTCGAACGTCGGGTCGTCTGCGAAATCGGCAAATGGTCGGCAGCCGTGCAGGGGAAGGAGGCTGAACGAGATGAATCATAGATCTCCTTTGCTGGCACCAAACCAATGGCCGCGATCGATTAGAGCAAGCAGTTCCCATCGGCACGGGGCCATCTTGATTTGCGTGTTGGTTTGTATGTTGGTTGCCGGCAGCCTCATTGCGACTACCACCCTATCGATACTGAAGGCTCGTCGTGAAGCCAAGAGCTATCAACTCCAAGTCCAAGCGATGCAGTTGCTCGACGCAGGCGTTCAACGCGCCTACCTGGGCTTTGCCAACTCCGGTGCAGATTACCAAGGAGAGGAATGGGCCCTTGATTCGACCGAGATCGCAATTCCCCAAACAAATAGAGCCGTCGTAACTATCACCGTAGAGCAGGGGAGCGAAGGGCAGACGTCAGCGCCCCGGATTGCAGTGGTGAGCGTCACGATTGAAGCTCAAGCAAAACCAAGCTCGCAAGAATCTGAACCAATCGAGCCAGATCAGCCCGAGCCGTTTGTCAGGCTAAAACGCTCATTGAGCATTTCATTGCAAGTACCATGACAAATCCCATCCGCGCAGACCTTTGACACGCGTCGTTAGTCCAACCCAACTTCATTCACAACCCAACCGATCGCACGCTCCTGGAGCGAAACAATGCAAGAAGACATCTCCACGCTCGCTTTGCCAACCGAGCGGAAATCGATCCACCTCCGTCAGACTGCTGGCTTTACACTGGTAGAGTTGCTGGTCGTCATTGCCATCATCGGCATCTTGGTTGGGTTGCTACTTCCTGCTGTGCAAGCCGCCAGGGAAGCAGCAAGACGATCTCAGTGTTCGAATAACTTGATGCAGCTTGGACTAGCTGTCCATCATTTTGAATTTGGTCAGGAGCGTTTGCCTTCTGGAGTCATTAATCCGACGGGTCCGATTCGGCACGAAACAACCGGCAACCACACCAGCTGGATTGTGCAGATTCTACCCTACCTCGAGGAACGTGTTGCCTTTGCCAAATACGACACAGAACTCGGTGCTTACGCGGCGGAAAATTCGGACGTGCGGAATCACCAAATTGATACTCTGCGTTGTCCATCGGATCCGGGCATCGGAATCCGAGTTGCTGTATCGAGTTACGCTGGATGCCAAAACGGGAATGAGATGCCCATCAACGACGACAACAATGGTTTACTGTTCCTAAACAGCCAAGTGCGTTTTCGCGACATCCTCGATGGCGCAACCTATACGCTTTTGGTGGGAGAAGCGGCGATTGAACCAACTGATCTGGGCTGGGTATCAGGCACACGATCAACGCTTCGTAACGGCAGCTCTCTGAGATCGGTTGGTTGGGACTACAGTGCAAATCAATCTAACGGCCAAGAGCAACAACCCAAGACGCTCAGCGTTGGTGGGTTCTCGAGCTACCACACCGGAGGGGCCCAGTTCGTGTTCGCCGACGGATCTGTTCAGTTTCTATCGGAGAACATTGAACAGGAGTTGCTGGAGAACTTAGCCAACCGAGCTGACGGCACATTGATCGACCTGCCTTAGCCCTTGGGCTCGAAAACGGGGCTCGCATCGAAATGAGTCGCGGTCCGCGGCGCAAAATCAACACACCTCCGGAAAAAAGAAGTTCCCACTCGCACTCGTTTCGAGTACGTTTCTCCGTCCATGTAATTCTCCATCGATGCGACAGTGGCTTCTTGAATAGGCCGAGAAAAATTACATCTCGGCGTTCCGCGTTCACTTCGGCCTCTCCAGGCGACTGCTGTTCTGACAACATTGCCCAGCCATTCCCGCTAGGGCAACATGTTTCGCTAGGGCAACATCTCCTGCCTACACAGCAAAGGCGGCCAGCAAACGGTCCTGATCCGTTCCCGGGTCCCGCCGCTATCCAACAGGGGACTCCCTAAGCCGCAAGAGTCCTCCTAATCCAGGGCTAATCAGGGTTTCAAGCTCGGGCATGAGCCACGACCTGTGAGCGGCCGGGTGCGTCATAAAACCCGTTTCCAAAGGGAGCAGCGTGGGAGCAGCGTGGGAGCAACAGCTCAATGGCGAAACAGCCAAGAGTCCAGCATTGATTTGCTCTGCCCTCTAATCTTCTTCCGTCTCCTTTGCCACGCTTCTCGATTAAACTTGGAGTTACAACGGCGTTTGGTTACAACGGCGTTTGGTTACAGCGGCGTTCGGTTACAACGGCGTTTTCTGAATCCAATCTGCCATTTCCAAACTCCGAGTTGCCCTCGATAGCAATCGTGCCGTATAAGTTGAATGTGGGGATCTGTTACGATACCGATTCCAGCCACGCATGCGCGGATTCCCGAAAGCATCACTCATGCTGAATTTTGAACAGATCGGAAGAAGGCTACCGGAGATCGCAGCGATCTTCCTGTCCCTGTTTCTAGGTCTATTCTGCGTGGCAAGCAATCAGGAATCCTTCGGCGAGACGGAGATCTGCGAAGTCGAACTCGAGGAGGCTCTCGTAGGTCGTCCAACTCTGAGCAAGAGAATGCGACGCATCGCGGCTGGATCCACGGCTTGGCTAGAAGTGAAAACTGCCAAACACACTCAACCTGTCCGCTCTGAGCCTGTTTGCACAGAGATGTCGGCCCATAATGGTCTCGGCCGTCCGCTCTTGATTTGAGCCGGTTTATTGCGCAACGGATATGCGCGTTCTGAAGATGAAAGAGAACGATTCTCAGCAGCAACGGAATCAACGCCTCTACCGCAGATTGTGCCGATCGCATCTGAACTGGGTTCTGCCATCATTCGGCTACCTGCCTGGCGATTCTCCCGCTTCCCCCCTGATTTCCACCCATCCGTTATGTGCTCGCAGACCGCGAACACGCAGCGTGAAACTCGGTTTCAGCATCACCGCAAATGAAACTCGATTGGTAAGCTCCTCGAAAGCAAGGCGATGACCGCAGACGTGAATTCATCCAACGAAAAAAGCGTATCCAGCGACACTCCAGAGAACGAAAAACTGAGCAACTTGAAGTCGGACTTCATGGCTTCGCTCGTTGTCTTCTTGGTCGCTCTACCACTTTGTATCGGCATTGCGGTCGCAGTGGGAGTCAGCCCGGCCCGGGCACTGATTACCGGCATCATAGGCGGACTGATCGTCGGTATCTTCTCGGGCTCGCCATTGCAAGTCAGCGGCCCTGCGGCTGGTCTGTTTGTGATCATTGCTGATCTGCTGGCGAAAGGCAGGGAAAAGTACCTTGCCAGCGCGAGCCCCGAACTAAGCGAAGAAGCTTTGGAACTGGCCGCCACAGAATACTCGCTGACAATTTTGGGCTGCTGCGTCGTTCTCGCGGGTTTGCTTCAGATGGTTGCGGGACAGCTACGATTGGGCCAATGGTTCCGAGCCGTATCCCCGGCCGTCATCAAAGGCATGCTCGCCGGTATTGGCATTCTGATTCTAGCTAGCCAGTTTCACGTGATGCTGGACCATGTGGCATTGTGGCACGGAGAGAAAGCGCACGGTGGCCTACAGTACTTGGCAACCATCCCGGAAGCGGTCTTGAAGTGCTTCTCTTCGGACACCACCCACACCCACCACTTGGCGGCTCTTACTGGCATCATTGCATTGGCCTCCTTCGTCGTTTGGCCCCAGATTGTGCCTCAGAAACTCAAGTTCTTGCCTGCCGCTTTGATCGGGATCATTGCTGCCACATTGTTTGCTAGCATCGCGCAACTTCCGATTCAATTGTTGGAAGTACCTGAGAACATGTTCAGCGAAGTCACACTGCCGTCTGCCGACTGGTTCGGCCTACTCACCGATCCAATGGTGCTAACAGGCGGCTTTGTGATTGCCTTGGTTGCCAGTGCAGAAACATTGCTGTGCGCAACCGCAGTAGATCAAATGCACCAAGGGCCGCGAACCAAATATGACCAGGAATTGACGGCTCAAGGTGTCGGCAACACGATGTGCGGACTCGTCGGCGCCTTGCCCA
This sequence comes from Aureliella sp., assembly GCA_046290675.1. Classification (GTDB taxonomy): domain Bacteria; phylum Planctomycetota; class Planctomycetia; order Pirellulales; family Pirellulaceae; genus Aureliella. The sequence continues at coordinate 5,451 of JBKAHA010000021.1, read as the reverse complement.
TGACTGGCGTTATTGTCCGTAGTAGCGCCAACGTCAATTCAGGGGCCAAATCCCGTGCCTCAACGATTTTGCATGGAGCTTGGCTTCTTCTGTTCGTGGTCGCCATACCTTTCGTTTTGACTTACATCCCACGTTCTGCCCTAGGAGCCTTGTTGGTTTACACGGGCTTCAAGCTGGTCAACGTGAAGGACATCAGGAAGTTGTGGGAAACGAGTCGCGGAGAGGCAGCCATCTACTTTGCGACGGTCGCGACCATTGTTTCAACCGACCTGCTGATCGGTGTCGGCGTTGGGATCGCACTTTCGGCCATCAAATTGCTGGTTCGCTTCTCGAATCTGAGGGCTGAACTAGAAACATCCACGGACCGAAAACAAGCAGACTTGAAACTCACCGGCGCGGCGACCTTCTTGAGCCTCCCCAAGCTCGCAGCGGAGCTTGAAAGAGTACCCGCCAGTGCAGAACTTCGAGTGGATTTCGAAAATCTGCAGTACATTGATCACGCGTGCCTCGACCTGTTGATGAATTGGGCCAAACAACACAGCAATGTCGGCGGCCAACTCATCCTAGACTGGGACCAGCTACAAGCGAGATTTGATACGGACCAGAGTAGCCAAGGAACCATCACAATAGCGGACCAAGGGGCAACCAATCGGCTTGGAGATTCAACGCCCCATGTCAGCGGCTCCTCCGACGACAACCACGAGAAGTCGGCTTAGGGAAGTCGGCTTAGGGAAGCCGGCTTCAGCCTACGAAGCAAAATACTTGCAGCCCGCTGTCTCCTGCACAATAACCGGCGGGCTGCACCGGAAGTCGAACGGCGAAGTGGTTCGTCGCTTTCTTACCACAAGCCACAAGTACGTCGATGCCTCCGGATTCGTCGCTAGTCGCGAACTGAGGTATTGCCTAGCACTGTGGCGATGCGGACTCTGTGCAAAGGGAAGTGGATAGCACTCGTTCCGCACGCAATTTCAGCGCACAAACAAATTCTGCGCACGAAGAAAGGCGGCTGTTGAGGCCGCCTTTCTCGCTTTGCTCTTCAGTGTGATCCCCTCCGGGGATCACTGGGCTACTTAGCTCCCGCTAGCTCGGCCTTCTTGCGCTCTGCAATAATATCTTCCTGAACATTGCTTGGGCACTTGCGGTAGCCGAGCAATTCCATCGTGAACGTTCCCTGTCCCTTGGTCATACTGCGGAGGTCCGTCGCATAACCAAATGTTTCGGAAAGGGCGACTTCGGCGGTGATGTAGGAAATCGAGTCACGAACATCCGTAGAACCAATCAGTCCGCGGCGGCGAATCACGTCACCAACCACGTCCCCTTGGTACTCTTCTGGGCACTCGATTTCACACTTCATGATCGGCTCGAGCAGAGCAGGCTTCGACTTCTGCATCGACTCACGGAAGCATCCTTGAGCTGCGATGTAGAAAGCACGCTCAGAAGAGTCCACATCGTGGTAGCTTCCATCGCGGATGTCGATTCGAACGCCCACGACCGGGTACTCGGCGAGTGGTCCCTTCTTCAAGCTATCTCGCATCCCCTTTTCGATCGGCGGGATAAATTGCTTCGGAATGCGACCACCGACAATGTGTTCTTCGAACTCGAATGAATCTTCTGACTCGGACTCGATTGGGGTCAGTTCACCAACCATGTGAGCGTACTGACCGGAACCACCAGTCTGCTTCTTGTGCTTGTAGTTGAACTCGACCTTTTCGCCCGGAGCTTCACGGTAGCTGACCTTAGGTGCCCCCGCTTCGACCTCGATCTTGTATTCGCGGCGCATACGTTCGATGTAAATGTCGAGGTGCAACTCACCCATCCCAGAAATAATTGTTTCTCCAGTTTCCTCGTCGTTTTCAACGCGGAATGTCGGGTCTTCCTTGCGGAATCGCTGCAGTGCCTTTGTCATCTTGTCCGCATCCGAACGAGCTGGATTCACCGAAACCTTGATCACAGGCTCAGGCACGAACATGCTTTCGAGTGTACAGTAATCACGCTCTTCTGCGTAAGTTTCACCGGAAGCACAATCGATCCCCATGATCGCGACGATGTCGCCAGCAGACGCCTCATCGATTTCCTCACGGTCATCGGAGTGCATGCGAACAATCCGGCTAAAGCGATCTTTTCGGCCAGTTCGCTGGTTGGTGTACATCTCACCCTTGCGAATCGTTCCCTGATAGATTCGCATGAACGTCAACTGACCGTAAGGATCTTCTACGATCTTGAACGCCATACCGACGAAAGGCTCGCTCGGCTCGGGTTTGAGCATCATCATTTCTGGTTCGGCAGTTTCATCCTTGTTCACCTTGATCGCGTTGATATCGCGTTCCAGCGGACTTGGCAGGTAACGCGTGACAGCGTCTAGCAAAGGTTGAACACCTTTATTTTTGAATGCCGTACCGACGAAAACGGGCGTAAAACCTTGCTTCTGCACCGCTTCCTTGGTCACGGAGTGAATCAAGTCGATTGGAATTTCTTCTTCGCTAAGCAAAAGCTCCATCATTTCGTCGCTGTACATGGAGATGGCTTCAAGCATCGCATGGCGGTGCTCATTGGCTTCATCTACCAATTCAGCCGGAATGTCGTACTCTTCGACTTCGCTACCTTGCTCACCGACGAAGCGCAATGCTTTCATCGTGACTAAGTCGATGCAACCCGCGTAGTCGTCGCCAGCACCGATTGGCAGCTGGAACAAGATCGCGTCTGCGTTGAGCTTATCTTTCATCATTTGGACCACGTTGTGAGCGTCTGCCCCAGTACGGTCCATTTTGTTGATGAATGCCAAGCGAGGCACGTTGTAGCGTCGCATCTGACGATCGACGGTCAGAGATTGACTCTGGACTCCACCGACAGCGCAAAGAACAAGAACAGCACCGTCCAAAACACGAAGACTACGCTCCACTTCGATCGTAAAGTCCACGTGGCCCGGGGTATCAATCAAGTTGATGTGGTGAGGCGTCTTTACATTTGGGTTGTCTTTGCCACCCCAAGAAACGCTGGTCGCGGCACTCGTGATGGTGATACCGCGCTCTTGCTCCAGCTCCATGTGGTCCATCGTGGCGCCGTCACCGTCCCCCTTCACCTCTTCGATCTTGTGAATTCGCCCGGTGTAATACAGGATTCGTTCGCTGAGCGTCGTTTTCCCTGAGTCGATATGAGCACTGATGCCGATGTTGCGTACTTTTTCAAGATCCATAATGCACCTGGTGGATGAACCGATACCTCTATAAAGGTTGATAAAGGTTTAAAACGTATTTCTGCCTATTTGCGACGTACTGGGCTGGTTACCCATAGAGCCAATTTCTTTTTCAACTCTGAGTACGTTAGCTACATGATCGGTCACACAACCGATCCACTAGATTTTCAAAGACCATCTCGCAGCAATTTCTGACACACTTGCCCGCACGCGCATCGCCGGCTGCCAGAACCAAAGGGCAGCTATCTAACGACACACTGACTGACCAGAAAGTGATCGATTTTGATCCGCTTTAACCGTCCCAGCTCGGCTCCAAACCGAAGGAATGGCTGCATCACCGCCCAAAGCAGACGCTACCGCATTGCCCGACGCGGACATAAACTCGTTGTCCGAAGTGAACGCGAATGCATTGCCCAGAGCGCAAAGTCGCCCTTGGTGACGGCATATCTTACAAGTTGGGTCAACTGACGAAAGACCAAAAAGACACCCAATCAGGGGGATCAAGCATCCTCTTCGCAAGCAATTAGCGCTGATTCCACCCTTAGCTCTGGGCATAAGCAAAATGGGGCCAGCGAGAAATATCGCTGGCCCATTTGGAATATCTGCCAAAATGAAGATTCCGCGGCTGATTCGCGAGTGCAAAGCGAACAAGCCCTGGATCTAAAGTCAGGCTCCGAACTATTCGGCCTGAACTAGCCGGCTCAAACTAACTGGCTCAAACTAACTGGCCTAAACGCCTTCGATTTCGTAACCTTCGCGGTAGGGTCGAGCCAGCATGGAATTGGCTTGATCATCTCCCTTGATCATCTCGGCTTTGTCATCCCACTCCAAGGGACGTCCTAGCCGAGCCGCGATACCAGCCAAATGGCAAGTATTGAGCATCTTCATGTGGCTATGCACATCGGAGATCGGCTCTTCGCGCTCGCGGACACAGTGGAAGAAGTTGGCCCAGTGTGCCTTTCGCTCGTTGTGCTCCATGGGAAGGCCTTTGTAGACCTTCTTGATCGCGTCTTCAGGAAGTGGATTTTCCTTGAGTGCTTCGACAGGAGCACCGACAAGCTTTCCGCGATTGACAAAGATTCGTCCCTTATCGCCTTCAATAAGGCAGCCATTGTCGGTGTCGTTTCGGATAATCATTTCCGTTCCACCGGGGAACTTGACGTCAAATTGGAACTTGGTTGCCGTGTTGTAGCGATCAGCCTGCAGCGGATTTCCATCTTCGAATTCGACCGGATGCTCGGCGTTGCCGCCGATGGAAAGCGGACCCGCAGTTTGCCCGTTGAGTGCAAGCGCCCAAGTGCAAATATCAACGTGGTGTGCTCCCCAGTCAGTTAGTTTGCCTCCAGAGTATTCGTACCACCAGCGGAACTCGTAGTGGCAATTCGTGTTCGCACGCCCCTTCTTTCCTTCCGGCACAGGCAAGAAACGATAGTCGGTCATCGGCGCCGGTCCTAACCAGCGTTCCCAGTCAAGATTCTTTGGCACATCGGCAACTGGAATCTCAGGGCTCGCCGGAGCACCGCCGATCGCCGCTTGAACTCGCTTGATCGTTCCAAGCCGGCCATCGGCTACCAGTGCCATCGCCTTGGCGAAGAGATGAAACGTACTTCTCTGCTGCGTGCCGACTTGGACAACTCGCCCCGTCTGCTTTTGCACCTTCCGTATCAACTTGCCTTCGTCGATGGTCAGCGTGAGTGGCTTCTCGCAATACACATCCTTGCCCGCCAACATGGCCTCAACGAGCGGCTTCGTGTGCCAATGGTCTGGAGTCGCCACATGAATCACATCAATGTCATCGCGCTCCAATACCTTGCGGTAATCAGCGTAGACGTCGGCCTTGCCGCCGCTGCGTTGCTGGTTCATCTTCTCACCGCGATCACTGTCCGCATCCGCGATCGCAACGATATCAACCCAGTCTCGGGCGGCGTTCATATTGCCGTTCGCCATTCCGCCAGCGCCGATGATTCCGACGTTGAAGCGATCGTTCTTCGACTTGGTTTCGTCCGCAAAAAGACGCTGAGTTTCAAAGAAGCAAGGAACGGCAGCTGCCGCGGAGGCAGCTGCTGTCGACGTCTTCAGAAAGTTGCGACGAGAACGATTATTTCGCTGAGACATGGTATGTCCTCGGAAGGTGTGGAGTTGGGTGGGAATGCCCCAAAGTATAGCAGAAACGGACTGAAGTTCGAATTCTCGACACTGCTCCACCAGGGTCAATCAAAGTTTGAATCTGGGTTGAGTGGCAATTCAATACCCAACCC
>JBKAHA010000020.1:0-87876 GCA_046290675.1 Aureliella sp. | reverse complement strand
TGATGCAAGAGTCACTCGTTGCCAAGGAAGCTGATACTTTTGAAGAGTGGATTTGGAAATTTAGCGATCACCGCAAGCTCGCGTGGCCCTATGATCCTTACGGCCCTGCAGACGACGCGTACTGAAACCCAAATATAAAAACGGATAACAATGCGATTAACACGAAGTCGCAGTGTTGCTCAACCTGAGGGTGCTTTAACGGCCGGTGCTCGCAAGCTCGCATTTTACCGTCCGTTTCCTCACCAGATTCCCTACTCAAACTTTGCGACCCGGTTATCGCCGACGTTATCCATTCGATTAAGAAAGCAATGTTACGCAGCCGCATCCGATTCGATGTGAAGAGTCTCTTTGTAGCGACAGCAATTCTCGCTTTCGCGGTGGCTGCCATCGTGAGCCTGCGGAAGATAGAAAACAAACGTACTGCATTCCTCTCACGAACAGACGACGCGATCACCTGGGACGTCTATTACCTTTGTGATGAGGCGGAGGAGATACCCTGGGGGAGATGGGTAACTATGCATCTAGGTGGCGGATCGTTGAGAAGTGCACTGATCTACGTCAGATTCAATGCTGGTTCCACTCCAGAAGACGTTGAGAACGCTACAAAACTATTCCCTGACATAAAGTGGATCGCCTTCGAGCCCGAAGCGCTTAGAGAAGGGCAAATCGATTCGATCGGCAATTTGAAAATGCTAGATGAGATCAATATCGTGGGAGGGAAGATTCCGCCAAGCATCGCATCGAAGCTGCAGGAGCTACCTCAAAAACCAAGACTTCGATTCGAAGAGATGCGTTTTGATCAGGATTATGTAGCCTCACTTGGGGCCGTCGGAGTCGATATCGACAGTGTCCTGTGGTCGGGGCAACCGACCTCTTTCCATACCAAGTAATGGATAACAATGCGATAAACTCGAAGTCGCCGAGCTCCGACCGGTTTCAAATCAACATCAACCACTGCGACTCGGTTATCGCCGACGTTCTGCCTTTGAGCTTTCATTTTGTTCGACTGCCGGAAATACGCGAGCGCACGCGGTCCTTCGCGATAAGATGCAAGGCCGCTCAATCATGGAATAGTGCAGCTACGTATGCGAACACGCCGATCGAAAGATGCTCGGCCCCTTCTTGCACGTCTCATGGCTGAATTACCTCTTCCATTCTCCTCATCTCACCACCGACTGCCATTCTGAATCAATACGATGACAGACTGTCCATTTGGAGTGGGGCAATTTGCTTTGCTTGTTCAACATGCAATGTGCCCAAAAACGTGAACGGTAGTTACCGGTCAGACCAAATCGTCAGTCCAAGTAAGTCTTGATTTTGTTTGCAACTAAGTAATAGTGAATGAGGTCGGGCGGAATCGGTTTTTCGCCCCAATTCTAAGGAATGAAGCTGATTCTCAGACAATAGGCATCGCCTTCGGAACCGAGGGTTGCAGGTTCGAATCCTGCCGGGCGTGCTCTTTTCAAATAGCGAACTCAGGCGGCCCCGCTAGTTCGCTCTCAGCCGACGGTGGCTTCTTCGATCCCAGCCCGCCGAAAACGCGGTGTTTTCGCGATCACCGTTGGTCTTTCACTCTCTCCTACCGACGGGGCTCGGCGAATTTTCAGGTGGATCGTTCGCACATTCCAACAAAACTATCGCGCTCTCTCGATTTGTCAGCGATCTAGGTTCATTCGCCGATGGCTTCGCCTCCCCCGAGCCGGACACCAAATTGCTCAATCTGGGTTAACAGCATCTCGCAATTTCTTAGACGCACTCTTCGCAAAATTCCGCCCGAAATTGGTGGGAGACCGCCACGACGCGATCAGCCGAAATCACTTAGGACGATGCAACGACGATGCAACCGAGGCGACTTTGGAATGGACGGAACTGCTAGAGGTGGTGAGGAACTGCAGACAAAAACAAATGGGATGTGTAAGGAGTGCTAGGACGGAATGGAGCACCTTCCGACCGAATCGGGTGCGATCTTCAAGATCTGGCCGCCCGTCAGAACAACGCCCAGGATTTGGCTTCAAGTAGCGTTGGCGTATTCGTCTACGAAGGAGGCGTGCGCGAATTCGCGGTTCCTCTACACCTGCTGAGCCGACGCTCCAGGGCTAACTTCCAGCACGGTCAAGCACCTTCTGCATAATGCTGAGCCATGTTGAGTTCAGCTTCAAAGTCACTTCGCTTACACAACGGTCATCGTCTTCCTCGAACTCAATCTCAAACCCCGCGGCGGTTAGAGCATCGTTGGGGCTAGTTCCGGATTTGCAGGATCGCCAAAACGCCAAGCTCTTCAGGGTCTTCTTGGCTTTTGTGGTGCCCGTCTCGGCCGCTATAGCTTCGATCGATTTAGTCGCATGCGGTGTTAAGGCAATCATCATCTCCTGCCGTAGGGAATCCGCCCATTTCTTCCACCGCGCTTTGTCGCTTTGTACTGCCATTCTGAATTCCTACAGAGATCCGAAGAGTCATCGTGAGCGCGACAGCTGGCGCAAACAGAGATAACCCTGGACCTGCTGTCAGCCGATGTTTCGGGCCCTATTTAGTGTCTAATTGAACATTTTCAGCTCGGGGTCCCTTCGGGCCTTCGCCGATAGTAAAGACGACCTTCTGACCTTCGCGTAGCTCGTTGAAATCGACCCCGCTGACTGCAGAACTGTGAAAGAACATATCCTGGTTGCTCCCTTGTTGCGAAATGAAGCCAAATCCCTTGTCCGTAATGCGCTTGATCGTGCCTTGTTCCATTCTTGTTTCTCCTAAGTTCAAAGATTGTACAAGTCTGGTAGTGCGAATACTTTTGCGCGGTCACACTTTCACCGCGTTTGTGAACTCTGTGGTTGTTGAATAAGCATCCAACGGTTTTGACCGCTAAACACTGTCGCTGGTTGATTCATCTATTGGCGTCTGAACGTCGCCTTGATTGGAGCTGGTTTCTCGATCTTTTCGACGGTTTCTTTTTTCTTCGGCTTTACGTTTCTTTTCCATTTCACGAGCTCGCTTAGCATATGTGTTTTGATTCTTATTCTTGGCGATGGTCAGAACTCCTTTGTATCGAGTATGGCTTTATCCGATGCGATTCAGGAAGCGGTTGCACGCTGATGTTTCCGGCGAGCTTTAGGCTTCGACGGTCCAACTACCTTTTGAACTTGTTTGAGTTTGCGTGGACGTCTCGTACCGAGCTTTGATTGCGGTCAATTGGGCAACAGTCACGACTGGTTCGTGCAGCCGAAGGTAGGACTCTACTTGCCGAATAGTCTCATCCAAAGCCACAACGTATCTCCCGCATGTATGCGAAACTCAACGCAAACCACCCTGGAATACCGAGCTATTCACGTTCGCGGAATGGGACCCGAACCCTAAGAAGCGTTGCCTGTCTGAAGAGTCAAATGTGCCAATTCTGCCTTGACGCACTGCAGTCGCAATCGCAGCAGGCAGGAACGACTCTGCAAGCATCAAATCAGCTTCTCTTCTTGTGACCAAAGCTCGCATCTCTTGGCTCAAGGCGAGAGCTTTGGCACGACGACCCTCCGACAGTGATTGCGATACTCGCATGTCAGCTTCGGCCTGATCAGTTCGAATTCGTGCGCCAATATTGGTACCTACGTCGATTCGGGCTACGTCGATTGATACGATTCGATATGCCGTATTGGAATCTAGCCCCTGGCGGATCAATCGCTTCGAAATCTCTTCTGGTGCACACAGCACGTCAGTGTGTGCGTTTGCCGATCCAACTGCCGAAATGATGCCCTGCCCCACGCGGGCAATGACGGTGGCTTCCGTGGCTCCACCAATGAGAAAATCCATGTTGGTTCTCACAGTGACTCGCGCTTGAATCCTGAGCTCGATTCCGTCTTTTGCAACGGCACTCAAAGCTGGCTGGTTGGATCGGTCAGGATCCGGACAGTAGATCACACGTGGCGAAACGGACGTCTGCACGGCCTCGAGGACATCTCGTCCCGCCAAATCGATCGCCAACGCACGCTCAAAGTTGAGGTCGATACCAGATCGGCTGGCGGCGACAGTAGCAAGAACCACATTCTCGAGATCACCTCCCGCCAGATAATGCGCTTCCAACTCAGAGGTCTGAATACCATCGATTCCAGCTTGAGCGAGCACGATCTTCGACTTCACGATCAACCCTATCTTGACCTGCCGAAAGCTCATGCCAAGTAGACTGCTGAAGCTGACTTTCGCATTCGACATATACGCCTGCAGCCATATCCTGCCGTAGAACGTCGCAATGAATGCTGCTGCTAGGATTGCTAGCCCCGCGACAAAATACAGGACGATCAAGAGTACATCCCCATTGTCTGTGTTCGAAGAATGGGGCGTCCGTCGCTCATATGTTCCTACTTTCAAACCGACTTTGCAGTAACTGAACTAGAGAAGAAAGGAGTTCATCGGTGGGTACAACAGTTTTCACCATGTTTTGAATTTGAGTGCGAGCGTACTCGGCTTCGACCGAATTGGAGTACAGGTCAATCAGGACGACATATTTGTTGAGCGCTTCACGGAAGTCTTGTTCGGTATAGTGCGCTTCGTATGCGACTGCGTACAGTTTGCTTGGCTCGGCAGGAATTCCTGTCATTGACTCACACCTGAATTTTCTGAGTTGGATTGACTTTCCTTGTTTGCCTTCTTCATCTTCCGGTCAGCCACGAGCGCGAGTCTGCGTGGCTCGTCAGCTCGCTTGACGGCACACTGAGGATGTATTCCGCAAGATGAATAGGTCGGTTCCTGACAAACAGGACATCTGGTAACGGTGCGTTCAGGGAACAGCGATTTTGGTTTCTTTTCACTCATCTCGTTGACCTGTGATTGAATTGATGACGTTCTCAGCCGTGACCCGAACATGAAGCTACTCCCGTCTCTTGCGGGGTGCGACGGTCATCGTGTCGACAACACGTTTCACTCCGTTAATCCCGTGCATCGAACTTACAAGTGGACGTCGCTGGTATTCCTGGCCAAGAATGCCTGCGAGTGTGACCATTCCCGATGCAACCGTTGCGGTAATCTTGCAGCCAGATCCTCCAGCGCGTTGCAAAAGTTTCTTGTTTACACTCTTCAGCAACTCGCGATCCGAGACCTCTTTTCCCAATCCCATGTCTCTCCCCTAACGTTTAGAGCTAGAGCCAAGCGCGCTCGCAAGAGAAGTGAATCCTTCATCCGGATTCCAACAGTGAAGCTAGAAGCGATGGTTTAGGAGGCGAACAATAAACCACCAAGACAGATTCGAATGAGCACTTCGGCTATATGCCAGTAATGTGAATCTGCATCACCCAGAGAGAGACACCGGAGTAAAGCAACACAGCTAAAGCTTAGGCTAAGATCGGTCAAAAACTTCAGTTGAAAGGTGATGTGCAGCTCTATTGTAGCAGTGGGTTGCAAGGAGAAGACGCGGAAATAGTCAAAAAGATCTTTATCCGACTGCCCTTGTAGTCATTGTGGCGGCGCGAGCGCATGACAGGTCCTTAAGCGCTCACAGCGTTCTGGCAACCGCGACCAGGGCACAGCGTCTGCTCAGAAGCTCTCGCGATTAAGAGTTTGCAATGCAATGTAGTGGACGCGGGCAGAGGGGCGTTCGACAAAATACAAGCTATTCTTTTCGCAAGACGGAATCATTCGAAGCTGATCGGTTTGGTTCTACATGGCGCATTATCATGCGCCGACAAAGAAGACCAAGATCCCAGCGAACCCGAGGATCAGCACAATTCCGGTTATCGCTTTCCCTCTTAGCCGTTCAGGCCCGAGTTTGCGACTTGCCGAGAGAGCAGCTATTCCACTAACCATGCCGACGCTCAGAACGATTCCCATGACATAAAGGATGGCTTGCGAATCGTCTTGGCTTCTAAGCCCCTTGGTCCCCACGAAGCCCATGAGCATGGCTAATGGCGCAGCACATAGGCTCACGCTCGCTAACGTATACGCCTTTGGAGTTTCTGAGAACATGCGTGGGACCGTGGGTTCATTGGGTGAGGTTTTGGGGCAGTCAAGTGTGTGATGCACTGGCCGACTAGCGATCGGGCGATAATTCCAACTGGCTGCCAAGGTCGCCGCAATTCAACCTGGTATCCCGCTGCCAGGACTTAGTTACCACTCTTAGGAGTACATTTTGGCTACATATCGAGAAGACATTGCGCTTAATAGTGCTCCGTAGTCGACGTCAAATCGAACTTCGTCACCAACGTTGAGTCGAGTACCGTTCGTGTTCAAAACAGTGTGATCGCTGCTGGAGCCAAGGATCTCAAAATCGGACGCAGAGGTGAGTCCGTCCACATTCACGTCTTGTCTGCCCAGGGCTATGATTGCTCTGGCCCCATTTCCAACCCCTGCTGATTCCGAGATTTCTCCGAACGCGTTTTTGCAAGGATTTAAAATGGGGCGAGATGGCTTGATATTGGACTCAATGACTTCAGCAACTAGTTGAAAGGCAGCCTGCCCAAGTCCATCTAGTGCATTGCTTTGGAGCGTTTCGCGACCAAGCAGAATGGACTCTCCTAGGCGCAGACTGTTGATGCGTTGCATATTCTCGGTCGACTGGCACCAATTGATGTTGGCTGAATTTCCACCGGAAACGATGTCGAGACTTGAGCCAATCTCACCCTCAACAACCCCTGCCAGCTCTGATAGTTGACGCATATTGTCGTTGTCCGGCGGTGCGCCGCGAAGACAAGCCAGGTTGGTTCCTAGTCCAACAAGCTCGATGTTGGGAAGACCAAGGGTCGACTGAACAAATCCGACAAGATCCTCGGGTAGGACGCCCTCGCGTAGGTCCCCAAGTTCCACCATGATGACGAAACGATGCTGCTTCTGCTGCTCGACGGCGTGCCTAGACAATTCACGGAGCGTGATCAGTTCCGTATTCAAACTAATATCCGCCAAACGTACGGTAGCAGCCGCTTGGCCCGGCGAGCTACGTAACAACACGAACTTTGCAGCTACCCCAGCACGACGCATTCGTTCAATATTCTCTAGTCGAGAGTCTGCAAGCGTATCTATCCCGCCGGAGATCAGCGCTTCGGCTACCGATGGATCCCCTTGCACCGCTTTCGAAACGCCCATGACAGAAATCCCTTTTTGCTGCATCGATTCACACAGCAGGCGGCAGTTCTGCTGAACCGTCGACAGGGAGATTTCGATGCGCGGTAGTAACGAGATCAATAGCAAGACCTTTCTCTTCGACTGTGACGGCAGAGGTTTGAGAGACGCACCTTGGGCCGTCAGGCGGGAATATGGCGAGAGAGGGGAATTCATTGATCAGTGCACGGACGATCTTGTCTGTACCGAATTTAAGAACATCCGTCGTGGGTAAGCCGTGCTGCTTCTCGAAATCGCAAATAACGGCCTGTAGTTCTTCGTCATCGATGCCCTCGTGGCTGAGGGATAGCGCGATGACTTTTGTCTGAGAGATGCTCTCAATGGCGAAGATTTCATCTTCAACTAAGGGCATCTCGATGTCCGGGAAATCACATCGAAACTTTCTTGCGGGTGGATGTTGCAGAATTACCGCGTCGGGGCAACTGCCTTTTAAGATGCCAACCGCTCCCATAAATGCTGGGTGGCTAACAGAACTTTGGCCTTCAACCAAGATAATGTCAGGGGTTTCGTGCTCGCAGGTAGCGAGAATCGCATGCTCTATTTCGCCCACCACAAATTGGGAAACCAGTGCATCGATGGATATGCCATGCTGAGCACCCTGCATGATGCATGTTTGGCCAGTAGCAACTAAGACAGAGTTGACGCCAATCCGATGCAAAGCAGTGTTGAGCTCCACTGCTGTCGTCATTTTCCCGCATGCGCAGTCCGTTCCAAGCACAGCGACAACGGGTACATTTAGGTTGCTAATCTGTCCAGTGAAGGTATGAAGCTTATCAAGAGCAGGAGGCTTTCTTATGTCGAATATCTCTGTTTCTGACATTGCTGCTGTATCAATCATCTCAGAGTCTTCTGAGAAAAATTGATGTAAGCCGCTCACGATATCCATACCCCGTGACATTGCTTGAATCAGTAATTGGCGTTCCCTTTTGGGGATTGTCGTTTCGAGGGGTGCCTTGCCATAGATATAGCATTCGGGCACTTGATCTAATTCGCTTAGCGCTGCTTCAAGGTCCCTGAAAATGGGAATTCCATTCGGTTGACCACTCAGAATGTAGCCAGAGTCTCGACCTCCCAGCGTTCGATCGATGACGCCAACGATCAAGTAAGTCTCAGATCGTCTCAACAATCCGGCGGCAGTCTTGCCATCCAGTTGTCCAAACTGATCGTCGCAATAGACGATTGCCGTTCTTTTTGTCTTTGTCATTGTTGTTTCGATTTGAATTGAACTCATTCCTATTCCCGACTTAGCTGTTCGAGTGCGGAGCCAGGCGTCATGCTTCGTAAGAAGAATGACAGCTCGAATGGCCTTGCCTGCTTCCTTTGTATCCTCGACCAAGAATCGAGTAGCGAGCCCGCGCCTTCATGCGTCGGGGAAAACCTCTCGCTCTAAGTAGAATCTCTTGTATTACTCTTCTTTTCAATGTTGCGCTTTCGTTGCTCCTTGGGAGAGAGCTTGGCCTTCTTTTGTTTTTCCCTTTTGGATTTGTCTTTTGATCCCTTATCACCCATGCCTATTCTCCTCTACTAATTGAAATTCTCGACGCTGAGATCGCCCAGCTTCTTACCTACGATCTTCTAATTCACGAGCTGCCCGGGCAGTTCACTCCCTTTCTCGGAACCAATTCCCACCTCCTGCTCTACGCACGCCGAACGCGCTTTTGCACGTCGGTCTCGAGAACTCCAAACATGGCTTCGTGGCGCGCGACGGATTGCTGCAAGACGTGCAGCAAACGTTTAGCCGTATGCCATCCTGCAACCACCCGCTGTGTCACCATCACCTCTTGCGGTGTATTCGCCATCGGATGCGAGTTGAGTCCGAAATCTATGAGGAGCTCCTCGGGCGTCCCCGACAAGCGGCAGAAATTGGCGTACCACGCCGTCGACTTGGAGTCGTCGACCTCAGGTTGTGCCGCCTCTATTGTGGGCTTGCTGGCGAGTCCGTTCGGACTAACTGTCGGCGTACCCTCAAATTTCGGACTGTCCATTGCGCAATTCCTCAATTACAAAAAACATCATGTCGAACGCCACTGGCGCCGACTGCGTGAGAAGACTGAGATGAAGTATCTCGAGTATCAACGCGACGTACCAAGCCAGGGCAAACGCGATCCACGTTCATCCCAAACAGGACCTTGATCTAAAAATCCAGTGAGGATTTGCCCGCGATCCTGCCGCTCTAGGATCTACGATCATGTTTGAACTTCTCGTGCCTTGGACCAGCAACAAGCTTGGGCCGTGACACAGCGCGAGCGATTACGGCAACGCCTCCTCTCAAGCGACGACGCCACCACGCAGAATTGAGATCACATCCGCAAATCTGAGCGTAGAACGTGGATGTGCTTGGGTGCGTCAATCCCTACTCGCACCTTGCAACCCCGGACTTCTAGAACCGTAACGACAACACTGTCCCCGATATGGACAGACTCCATTGACTTTCGATTTAAAACGAGCACGTCTCCCTCCTTGGGTTTGGGATTCGCTCAAAATTTCACGTCACTCTTGCGTGGTCGATTTCCACTAGCAGAGCTTGCCTAGTCCTAATCTTTCGCTCTCCAGTGTGTTGCACAATTCCTTCGTCTATCTTTTAGCAGCAATTGAGCGTTCTTTTCGTACGTTCCTTGTTCGATCGGAAGAGGAGGATGCTCGCGATTTTCTTATTTGCTTCCCGCTACCAGACTCTCGGTGCAGTGTGGAGTTGATTGCGTTGAAACGTTCTTTCACTGAGCGAAACGGCATTCCTTCCGCGCGCTCATATCTTTCGGCGCGGATAAACCAGAAAGCCAAGCCTCCCTTATTGTGAGCGGGAGCGATTGTATCCTCTGACGCGCGCACTCCTAGAGAGCCTTTTCTACCCGTCTTCTGCCATCCGCGTTGCTCCATGATGATGCGTACTAATACACCAATCGCCTGCCGCAATCGCATACTGCGCCGCGCGTGTACTTCCGACAGGAATCCGTCAATGGCAGGCTGAGATTCCAGTTCTCGCACGACACCAGCCAGCGGTGAGCGATCATGGTGGAGTTCAGATTCCTCCATTCTCCGCTGGCGGTCGCCATCGTTGAAAAATTCTAGTACGGCATCGAAAGGCTGCTCAGGATCATTGAGGACGTCGGCAAATCTCATTCCTTGTGGATCTTGCAGAAACGTATTCCGCGTAACTCGTGCTCTTGGCATTACCCTCTCTCCGAGGATTTATTTCAGGTACATTTATGAAACGTACAAATATTGTATGTCTAACGGAGTGAGGCAGCAATAGCGATCCCGCTCTAAACCTCAAACGATGTCCTGGGCGAAAAGCTCGTTCCACGGTCAGCCAAGGACCATCCGACAAGAGCAAACTGTCGGATCAGGCAGCGCTGGTACATTCAACCGCGTCAGATCATCGGTATCGTGATCCGAGTGCCTAACTCGGGAATAGCAGCCTTCCTCAATCTGAAGCCAATGGAAAAGCCTCCGCCGTTACGGCTTTGAAAACCGAGCAAGCTCATGTCCCTTTTCTTCGTGAAATCGAGACACCGATGCGGCTTTACTCAATTGCTTTGAAGCGTCGGCTGGAAAAGCTTCGCGGAGTTGCGTGGACGGCAGATTGGAAGCATCTATTTTGAGAGATTCAGGGAGAGAATGCACCGCAAAGGGGATGTCATTCACTGCAAGCTGCGAGAGCCATACATTCGCTTTAAGCTACCTGCTCTCGTTCACCGATCAAGAAGATGAGTGGACGCAGCTGTGCTTACCTTGCACGCCTTGATTTAAGAGATGACGCTTGAGTTGAATGCTTCGGGCACTTTGCGGAAAGCCGTCATCGTTCTGGTTATTGCGGCAATTTCAAGAGTTGCTTGCCGGCAATCAGAGGACCTGTGCTTTGTTTGCAACTCAGGTGAGTCAATTGAGCAGAAAGCCAACACGGAAGTCGGTTACGACCGTGTTTTTTTATCAAGCAGGGGATAGCTGGTGAAGGCGATGCCGACTTTCTGTTGCGGGTCAACTCTTGGGCTCATCTGCGTCACACGTATTTCAACTCCCAAGGAGCTGGTGACAACCAAAATCAACTGGCATTTGAACGCGCCCGTCTCGTTTTTCGTGGCAACGCTTGGTCCCCCGATTTTCAATACGTGTTGCAACTAGATGGCGACAACGACCAAGGAACTCAAGTTGATCTATTGGACTACTACGTCACATATGACTTGGGGCGTGATGCATTCGGCTGGGGGAAGAACGCTCTGAGGGTGCGGGCGGGGCAATGGAAAGTGCCTTCCAATAGAGCAAGGCAACTGTCGGGACGGGAGCTTTCTTTTGCGGAGCGTTCGCTGGCAAGTGTCTTATTCGACACACATGCCCGCGTCCACACCCTGGCACGAACACGCGTCCCGGCGGTAGGGCGTTCGACTCAAGCCACTTCAGCAACGCTGGGTTGGGTTCCCCACGATCCCAGCCAGTTTGCTTGTCGTCGTAGCGTTGCTGCCAACCTGCCGCAGAGAGGTCTGGTTCGCCTGGCAAGGAATTCATCAATATTTTCACTTGTTAGAGCACTTTGTCGCCTTCCCGCCGGGACAACAGGGATCAAGGCGACTTGGGACTTCGTTTTAAGATCAGAGCATTGTTGTTGGGCAAACAAACTCAGAGAGCTTGAACTTCTCAGAGTCTTTCATGGCCTTGAAGCCGCCTGTTACATTGACGAGGTTTTTGAAACCTTTCGACCGCATGATGGAGGCGAAGACCATCGACCGATAACCACCAGCACAGTGGACATAAGCGGCTGCGTCAGAGTTCATCTTCTCTGGCTGCTCCCACCAATAATCAAGCGGCAGGTTGACTGCATCGATCACGTGCTCACTGTCAAACTCACTCTGCTTGCGCACGTCGTAGATAACCGGCGAGTCAACTCCAGCCAATTCTTCCGCGGTGATCGAGTCGATGGTTTCTAGCTCACGCCCCGATTCTTTCCAGGCTTCTACGCCGCCTTCCAGGTAGCCGAACGTTTGGTCAAAACCAATTCTTGCTAAGCGAATGGCAGCTTCTTCTTCCGTTCCGGGTGCATTGACCAAGACCAGCGGTTGCTTGACGTCACGAAAGACAACGCCGACCCAGTTCGCGAACTTGCCGCTCAGTCCGATGTTGACCGAGCCTGGGACCAAGCCAGCACCAAATTCGTTCGCGTCGCGTGTGTCGAGAACGATTGCGTTCTCCTCCATTACCAGCCGTTCGACTTCCTCTGGTGAGAGTTTCGTTTGCCCCTTGGCGATCACATCATCGATATTCTCGTAGCCCGAGATGTTCATCACGACGTTCTGAGGAAAGTAACCTGGTGGCGGCGTCAATCCCTTGAGCAGTGCTTCGATAAACGATTCACGATCGAGTTCGGTACTGAGCGCGTAGTTCGTTTCCTTTTGATGCCCGAGTGTGTCCGTCGTCTCACTACTCATGTTCTTGCCACAAGCACTGCCCGCACCGTGGCCGGGATAGACGACGATGTCATCCGCTAAAGGCATGATCTTGTTTCGGAGCGAATCAAACATCATCGACGCGAGCTTTTCTTGAGTCAGCTCAGCAACCACCTTTTGTGCTAAGTCGGGACGCCCCACATCGCCAATGAACAGCGTGTCGCCCGTGAACAGTGAAGTCTCTTTGCCTTGCTCATCAATCAACAAGAAGCAACTACTCTCCGGTGTATGTCCCGGAGTGTGAATCAAACGAATCTTGGATTTCCCTAGTGAAAATTCTTGTCCGTCCTCCGCAATGATGGCGTCAAAACCAGTCTCCATCGTCGTTGGCCCAAAAACGATCGGCGCACCAGTCTTCTCGCTCAAGTCGACGTGACCGGAAACAAAGTCGGCGTGAAAGTGCGTTTCAAAGACATACTTAATCTTCGCACCTCGTGACTCCGCCAAGTCGATGTAGGGCTGCACCTCGCGCAATGGGTCGATAATCGCCGCCTCGCCATCGCTTTCGACATAGTATGCGCCGTGTGCCAAACAGCCTGTGTAGATTTGCTCAACGTTGGTGGTCATGACTCACTCTCCTAAGAACGCTTCAAAACGGTTGAACGGACGAATTCGATAAAACTCTATTTCAACGGAACGTAGGCGTAGCCGTCGGCTTGTAGATTCACCATGGCCGTGAGCCCAGAGACTCCGACTTCGGTAAAGACTAAAACTTCCTCTGGTTTGGCCTTCTTGTGGGTTAGTGATTGGCCGCAGACGATCAGACGCACGCCCGCTTCGTGTAGTTTGTGTAGACAATCAAAGTTAGGGTTGCCCTGCGTGCCGAAACGTTTGGAGTAAGCATCAGAATTCAAAACGCTCAGTGTTGCGTCGCCATGCAGCACGACAGTGATTTGAGCAGTCGCTGGTTCTTTGCCTGCTCCCGCGTAAATGTTGACGAATCGCGCGACCTTTTCGATCGCAGGCAGAAGTTTGTCGGGTTCGCCACCCTTGGTTACGTCGACTAGAATGCGACTGCCGCTCTTGGGTTGTTCGCTAGCCGACGGCAGTTGGACAACGGCACCAAAGCCATCAATCTTCGGTGAATGAAACTCTCCGACGGCGAACTCTTCGGTCGCCTTGCCAGGCACAGCGTGATTCTTCATTGCCTCTGCGAAGCCTCGTTCGACGAAACCCGAGACTACTTTGGCGTGAGCCTGAATGAGCTTGACAACGTGAGGATCCTCGGACGTCTCAATCACGCGAACACCGTTCTTGGTTTCCTCGTGTTTCATCTTGATCTTGTCAGTGTGACGAAAAATCTCGGCAAACAATGGATCACGCATCCGAATCGGATTCGTCTCCTCGATTCGGTACTCCATCCACTCGACATGCTCTTTGATTTTCGCCGCAATCTCAGGATCAACCGACTCGGTGAGTGTTTCTACGCCGTCCTTGAGTTCCGTCACCTTGCGGGTAATCTTCTTGTGATTCTGCAGTAAGAACTGGAAGACTTCGTGGTCCTCTTCGTGACGATCATCGTGCCCGTGCTGGGCACCTTGACCGCCTCGAAAGCCTTGACCTTGCCCACGACCTTGCCCACGACCTTGCCCGAAGCCTTGCCCTGAACCACGGCCGCCTTGAAAACCGCGACCTTGCCCTTGCTGTGCCAGGGCAACGTCGATCAGCAACAAGCAAATAAGTAGTTGGTGTACAAATTTGAATAGTTTTACCATTTCAACATCTTTCTTCTGAAGGGGATTGTGGGGCGACGATTCTCTGAATCGCTAGATGCGGCATTCCGCTTTGCACTGAGCGTCTGTTTTGGTGGTGACCGTTAGGCGGGCCTTTGTCCACGCCAGGTAGCCACCGGTCAAGTTGATGACGTGGAGGCCAGCAGCCTGCAGTAAACTTGCGGCGATCGATGATCGAGCGCCACTGTGGCACTGGACGACGATGCTTTTGTCTTTTGGTAAGTCGCCTAACGTCTCTGGCAGCCTGCCGAGAAACTTGTGCTGGGCCTGGGCGATATGCCCCTCGCTCCATTCGGCGTCGCCACGCACGTCAACCAATGCCACTTGCCCCGATTCAATCTGTTGAGCCAATTCCTGCGGCGTGCCAGTTGAGTACCCTTGCACGGCCAACCCGTTGTCCACCAAGGCAGCTCGCTCAAAGACGCCGTCTACCTTGTCGACTCCGATCTTGTGCAGCACTCGCATAGCTTCTTCCAGATCGCAATCTTTGCCGCCGCAACTCTCTGTGATCAGATAGACTGGCTTGGAATAATCGACCAACCACCCGGCCCAACCGGCCAGCATTGCGGTGGGGATATTGATCGTGCCTGGGACATGCTGCTTGCTGAAAGTGGCAGGTACAGACAAGTCGATCACTGTACCGGCGGCAATCGCATCACTGAGTTCCTCAGGGGAGGATCGATGCATCAAATCACTATCGCCAAGAACCTGCGGCCCCTCCTTGTTCACACGTTTCATTACCGCGAAGTACTTGGGAGCTTCGGGTTGATCGGCGAGAATGTACCGCACGAATTCGTCTTCGCTGGTGTACTGCAGCGCCGGATTGAACAGCTTCTCGTAGCCCACGGTCGAAGACGGAATTGCTCCCAAACCTTTACCGCAAGCGCTACCTGCACCGTGCGCGGGCCAGACTTGCAAGTGATCCGGCAGTCCACGGAAGCGCTCGATGGACTTGAATAGATCTCGAGCGCCGGGTTCCGCTGTGTTTTCAATTCCCGCCGCCTCTTCGAGCAAATCAGGCCGGCCGATTGATCCCACAAACACGAAATCGCCAGTGAAGATCCCCATTGGCTTGTCCGCGCCACTGCCTTGGTCGGTCAGTACAAACGACAGGCTCTCGGGCGTATGACCGGGGGTGTGCATGACATCGAACTTGATGTTGCCAACCATGAAGCTGTCGCCATCGTGCAACAGTTCATGTTCGTACTGATCGAGATATAGGTACTTCCACTCGGCGGGTCCTTCATCGGACACATAGAGTTTGGCACCTATGCGATCAGCCAACTCACGAGCGCCGGAAACATAGTCGGCGTGGATATGCGTTTCTGCGACCGCCGCGATCTTCACTCCTTCAGCCGCTGCTGCTTGCAAATATTGATCGATGTCGCGGCCAGGATCCACGATCACGGCGACTTTGGCCCGCTGGCAACCAACCATGTAGGAAGCGTGAGCCAGTTTCTTGTCGTAGAAGTATTTGAGCAACATGGTCTATTCTCCTTCGTTAATGCGAACCAAATCTTGGTTCGGATGAGTCATTTCAATTTGTTTTGAGGCCGTCTCAGTTTTCTCAGGTGCGAATAATTGACTGCCTTCTCGGACAATGACGAAGCCGCCCAGAAGGATTAAAAACACCGCAAAAGTTTGTTTCAGTGCAAACTGATTTAGGCGAGAGTTGATGGACTTACCAACGACACTTCCGATGACACCAAGCAGTACAAAAATCGCCACCGTCTGAATGTCGACGGACATTTCGTGATTCATCAGGTACTGCTGGTACTTTGCAAAGCCGATTGCTGACTTCATCGCAATGATCACCAAACTGGTTCCGATGGCGATCCGCATTGGCAGGCGACCAAAAATCACCAAAGCAGGTACGATCAAAAATCCCCCCCCGACTCCAACGAACCCGGTGACGATACCCACGACGGCTCCCTCAAGAGCAACCTTCCAGAGCGGCGACTGATGCAATTCTGCCGTCTCTTGACTTTCTGCCTCTGAGGACTTCTGCTTGCGAAGCATCATGTAGGCGGACAGGAGAAGTACGCCGCCAAAGACCACCAACTGGAGTGCCTCAGATGAAAGCCCGCCAAGCCAAGCCCCGACGAATGTTCCAAGCATGCCAGGAATTCCGAAGTACCAAACGCTGCGCCAATCAATTTGCTTGGAGCGAGCGTATGGGATTGCAGCGGCAATAGAGATCAGGCCGACGATTGCCATCGATTCTGCGATAGACTGTTTCGCCGCGTGGCCAACGAGATAGATCAGCACAGGAACGGTGATAGCCGAGCCACCAGACCCCAGCATGCCGAGCGTCAGCCCGATCACCAATGCTCCTATCAAGATGAATCCCATTTCAGTTCTCTCTCTTTACATGATCTAACAACAACGCGACTGGCCTGCTCGGGCGGAATGCTGACCTGCTATGCGGCACACGATCCGTCTTTGCACTGATTCCAAGGCATCTTGGCAAGCATCATTCCCATGCCGCATGTGTCGGTAACGCCTGCGAAAGTGAGACCTGCTCCAATGAAGGCTGGAATGCCAGCCAGGTACACGTTGCCTGTAGCGATGGCCGCAACGGAACCAATGAGAGTGATCAGTCCTGCACAAATGCGGACTTGCCTTTCGAGCGAGATCGCTTTCTTGCCGCGTTTCACAGGTAGGCCCGCGGCATCCCAAGCACTGGTCCCACCCTCAACGTTGACGACATTCTTAAAGCCCGCGTCAAGAAACTTTTGACACGCCTTGGCGGATCGATTGCCGCTTCGGCAAATCAAGTAGAGAGGCTCATGTGCCATGCCATTCCGTTCCGCCATCACTTGCTTCGCATCGAGCGAATCAAGTGGCACGTTTCGAGCCATCACGGCATGAACCTCGCGAAACTCCACTGGCGTGCGGACGTCGATCACATCAATACTGCCGTTCGAGTCGAGCTCGGCAAGTTTGTTTACGGAAACTGTGTCTAGCGTGCTCATTTGTACCTCTACAACTCTACAGATCGTGAAGTGACCACCTCAGGAGGTGACGATATATTAGCCCAAAAAAATGTTATACAGCGGACCGTCGTGCGCAAGGCAAGTACTTGTTTTCGATGCAATCCATAATGTTCGCCAAGTGCGGTTCGGCAACGCGATAGTAAACCCTTCGCCCTTCCCGTTCGCTGGTAAAGAATCCACAACGCTGCATTAAACGCAGGTGATCAGACGCCACATTGTCGGGAATCTCGCAATCCTCTGCGATTTCCCCAACCGTGTATCGCCCATGCAATAGAAGCTGAACCATCCGCAAGCGAACAGGGTGGGCAAGAGTTTTCAAGCACTCTGCAGCCTGGGCGAAAGCCACTGGACTACCAAGTGGTTTCGAAAACTCTTCAGATTTTGCTTTTTTTGCCATTTCACATCCTCCTATATCTCAATATATCGCCAGCCCACGACATGTCAATCATTTATTCCCTCTTTAATTCCCAACCTTCGAAAGAAATACTCGTCGCGTTGCAAGAGCACGACCTGGCCGCACAATCTCGCAAATCGAGACGGCCAGCACCTTGAAGTGTCTAGCTTTTAAACGCATCCCAAGCGAGCGGTACGTTGTAGGGACGTATTGCAACAACTGAGTCATCGTTCCGATCTTCTTTGCGAGATGGTGCCCTTAGCAGGCTACTGGCAACCTACGCATTCCCAATTCACTTCGAATACCTCAGCAAGTTGCGCGTCAACGCTCTGGCGAAAGCCCATCGGGAATTCCATGGCTTCCGGTCTTCGATCATTCGCGAAGCGACCCACCAAAGCACATCGCGGTGGAGAATCTAACACGGACAGATTCATTATGCGCTGTGTGCGCGTATTACGGATTATGCCGGGCAAGGATCTTCACTCGACACTGAACAAACGTGCGTGGATGCCTACAAACGGTTCTGTGATGAGCTACTCTTCGGAATGCTCTCATTTTCAGAACGAGATAGCCAGCCAGGCCCGAGGCATGAACTCTACGCACAACCAAATTGAGGATCCGAGCTTTACGAAGTTCGTAGACGCCTACATTCCGTTGTATCGTGAGGGTAAGGCACCAAGCATTGAGCAGATTGTCGAGCAGTTCCCGCATCTAGAAGAACCAATTCGGGAACGACTTTCGACGTTGTTGCTCTTGGAGCAAACGCTTGGTGATGACGGTGCGAATGATGAAGCCGCTGATAAGCCTGAAACATCTCGCCTTAAAGCTGGGGCGACGGTTTTAGGATGTACCATCCACGACGAAGTGGGCAGAGGCGCTTGCGGAGTTGTCTATCGAGCGCGTCAACACGACCTCAATCGAGATGTCGCGGTCAAAGTAATTGCTCGACAAAGGACGGACTGGATCGCCAAACGCTTTGCCATTGAAAGTAAGGCTCTGGCAAGCTTGGATCATCCGAACATTGTACCGGTCTACGGCTTTAGTGAAGACCAAGACCACGCCTACCTGTTGATGAAAATCATCGACGGCTACACGTTTTCCGATCTGATTGAGCAAAATGGGGACTACAGGGCGAAGGTTGAGCTCGAGTCCATTCGGACCGATCCCAGGCGCTTTGCTCAGATTGCTCGTGATATTTCGGCAGGCCTAGCACACGCTCATGAACGCGGTTTGGTTCACCGTGATGTCAAGCCCAGCAACCTCATGTTGGATCAGTCCGGGCGAGCTTGGATCACTGATTTCGGATTAGCAAAGACCCACGAATTGTCTCAGTCCCTAACTCAAACGGGAGAAGTCATTGGGACACTTCGTTACATGTCTCCCGAACAGCTTCGCGGAACCTGCGATGCTCGGAGCGATATCTATTCGCTGGGACTAACGCTACAAGAACTCGCCTTTGGGCCAAGCGAAATCACCGAACGGGCTCCGCCGCACGACAATGAAGAACCGAATGGCTTTCCTAGCGAATTGGAGAGAGTCATGTCAAAGTGCTCAGCATTAGCTCCCAACGATCGCTACCAAACCGCACGCGAGTTACAGATTGTTCTCGAGCGTTTCCTGGGAGGTCAGACCCCCGACCGCCGTAAAAAGAAACGAAAGTCGGACGATGATTTCCGACGCGTCTCCAGACGCAACGTGGTCATCACGGCTCTGATTGCGGTGTCCATTGCGTTCGGCGCACTTTTCATCATGCTTTACAAAGGTTCCACGAGTGCCTCCCCCGACTCGAACGACACCACTTTGATCAAAAGGCTAGCCGAAGGTTCTGAAGCATCGGTGCCCGAAATCATCCGGCAGGTAACCCACGATTCCTTTGAAAAAGCGGGGAATGACCTTGGGTTAAGCGATCGTGGCCGTGACGCGCTGGTGTCAGAGATCGACGATTACGTGGATAAGTTACTCACTGGCGAAGTTTCCAAGGAAGAACTCATCGCAGTCAAGGACCGCTTCGCAAAGTCAGAGTGGTCGCTAGCAACGCAAATCATGCTGGTCAACCAGATCGTCGATAGGTCTGGGTTTCTTCCAGCAGAAAAGACAGCCGCGCAGCAGACCATTCGTAAGTTAGCAATGCTGGTAGGTGGCAGAAAGATAAGTGAATCGAATGCACGACAGATGCTGGCTTACTTGCTCCGCAAGGAGAAGTACTCTGGAGAAGACCTAGACGAAGCCCAAGTCTCAGATTCGTGGCTAGCAAGCTGGATCATGAATGTAGACCGAGAGATATCAAGCTTCGACAGCTCGAGCGTTCGATTCAAAGATGAGATCGGCGAGTTGCTCGAATCTTCGGATGAAGCGAGGGGTATACTGCAGACGAACAGCAGGCCCCGATCGAGGGCTAGCGCGAACTCGTCACGGGGTAACCTGCCAATGTCGCGCGAAGAAGTGGAAAAGCAACTTCGAGCCTTACCTCCGGAACTGCGTCGTCATGCTACGGAAGAAATGATGCGGAACGGCATCAACTTGAACTCTCTTCCCTGATCATCGCCGATTTGACTGAGGGGAGATTAATTCTGCGATACAAAACCAGGTGAAGCGATCCCATAGCTTCCACTGTTGACGCGTCCAATGGCGCGTGACTTGCGTTCAAGGTCACCGGTCGAAGGAACGCCACCGGGTTCTTCTGATACCTGAATAAAGTGCCGTTCCAAAAGCTCACCAGACTCGCGAGAAACTGCGGCGATTGCTCGCGCCCAAGCGGTTGTTTGCCGGTGATAGTTGACCTCCGCATCAGCGAGTCTCCGTTGCGCTTCCAGAAGCTCGTCAAACGGTGTGGCCTCGGCTTCAAATGCGGCCAATCGTGCATCGACAGTTTGCTTTGCTGCAAGCAGTCTTTCGTAAGCGACCTCCGCGGAGCGTGTCGTTTGGGTTAGCTGGCGAACAGCACTTCCCAAATCATGTGCGATTTGGCGTTGTTGCTCGATGAGCAGCGCTCGCTCCCTGGCTAACTGGAGGTTCGCATGACGAACGGCAGCCGATGCTCTACGAAATCCGATTGGTGCCGTGACCTCTACCCCAAATTCGAACTCTTGATAGTCTCCGTCGGACGCGATTTTTAAGGCACTTGGAAACCGACCGACGCCACCACCAGCGAGGTTTTCTCCGAAACCATTGTTTCGATAGGTCGCAAGAGCATCGACGCGGGGGAGAAGAAAGTTCTTGGCTGCCAAGAGCTCCATTTCCCGTCGCTTGATTCGCCACTGCTGCTCTCGGACTTCCACCCGTCTCGCGGTTGCGGCCGCAACCAGAGTGGGCCAATCGTGAACGATTGACATTACATCCGGAGCCTCACTTGGTCGGATGAGCCTACCGTCACTTTGTGGCATGTTGAGCAGGCGTCTGAGATTCGCCTCCGCCTGCAAAATCCCTGTGGCTCCAGTTTGGTTGTCGCCAGTCAACGCCACGACAAGTCGGCCCTCAAAGGTCAACATCTGCTCCCGAGCCTGAGCCTCGCGATCCGCCTCGCCGCCCGGCAAGTCATTGTCAAAGCGGGATTTGGTGATGGTCCATGTCTCGACGGCACCCGTGCGTGCCCTAAGGATGGCGTCGTAGTTTTCGTAAGCGAAAACCAGTTGCCAGTAACCGTTGACGACGTCGCTGACGAAGTTGATTAGGTTTCTCTCCAGTTGAGCGACGGAGATGTCGTTGTTGATTCGAGCGATCAACACTCCATTGCTTCCAACCAAACCTGGCTGGCCATTTGGACCGGCGATCCGATTGAATTCTAAGCCTGCACCCTGCATCAATGGCTGCCTCATCTCGGCTTCGAAAAACGAAGTCCATGAGTTACCAAATAGATTGTTGGTTCGATTGTTGATATCGTTCTCGATGCCATTCGTGATCGAGTACTGAGTACCCGTTGCCGACGTTTTGGAAAGCCCAAGCTGCCCGGTTGTAAGACGCTGCTTGACTTCGTTCACGCCACCGCCAATCAGCAAGTTATTGAAAACGTCGTCGTTGTTGGCGTAGTTCATAACGCTATTGAACTGTGCGTCAAACGCCGACAAAGCAGCTTCGATTCCGAACACCGGGTTCGTAGATTGTATGGCGGGATCGTAAACGGTTGGAGAAGCCTGAGGATTGCGAAGTACCGTGGCTCCAAGATCTCGGAGTACTTCTGTGTTTTGCAGCGACAGTTGAACCACTTCATCGAGCGAAAAAGTCAAGAAATCCTCGGGCAACTCCTCAAGTCGACTCAGAGGTGGTGCGGCGGTTAGTTCAACATCACTGGGCTCACAAGCGATGCTCGCAAACTCGGATCCATAAGAGGCGAGCGTAAATGCGGCTGGCGGGCGCTGCATCTTCGCCAATCGCTGTGCTTGCCGAGTCTGGCAGCCCGTAACGACACCAAACATCAACAGGCACAGGCCAAGTCGAATGGTGCTTGGGGCTCGGCGACGGCTTTCGCCTTCGAGCGTTTTTCCGAGAGGTGCGGATATCTTCATAACGCCTGTATCGACGGTTCGCTCGGTTATCACGACCGTAGGCATAGATACCGGCACCGGCATTCCAAAACGAAATGTTTCAAGAAACCTAATATTTTGCCCAGTCAGATGAAATGCCAACGAAATGATGCTTTGGTTAGACCGGTCTGCAGTAGCCGATTCCGCAAAGCGGACGTCTGCGTGCGATAGAGTTTACGCAACCGTTAAAATCATGACTCGATAAACTTGATCGCCAGCCGCGGAGAGAAATGCCGAACTCGAGACATAGAACAAAGACTCAGCAAGGAAGCTGTTATGAAATATCTATGTACTGCGGCGATCATCTTGATCTCGACCGCCTCCATTGGTCAGGCGCAAGACTTCGGCTTTACTCTTGAGACTCTCCCGCCAGCTCCAGCGAGTGTTCTGGAAACCCAACTTGGCAATGCATCGATCAAACCGAATAATCAAGACGCAGACGGGTTCGCTCCCGTTCCGCCTCCTTTGCCGACAGATGGCAGCGGCTCGGCAGCGTCGGGCATGCAAGATAAAGACAGCAATACGAATTCGAGTCTACCGCCGGATTACTCGGCAGGATCATACGAGGATTCGACGGATGTGAGAGCACCTGCACCCAAGATGTTCTTATTCAAATCGGGGCAGTTCTATCATCCGAAGCTTTACTTCGAGCAACCGATGCTCGAGAGACACGGTGCGACCAAGTCGAAGTTCTTCCAGCCCCTGATTTCTGCGGGTCACTTCATCCGCAGCTCGGTGACTTACCCGTTTGTTAGTATTTGGGGCGCGAGGCAATCGGAAACCTCAACAGGTTGGGGAACACCCGGTAGCCGTTTAGTCGCTCCCCAATAGCGATGCGTGGTTAGACTCCCCCTCCGACGACCCCCGCACGCTTTCGAAACATCGACGCTAAAGCTGACTCTTCGCCTGCGAATGATCTGCTTCCGCAGCGTCCCCGCTGAAGAAGCTGAGCGTCCCCTTAAAACCAGGACGCAGCTTGAGTTCGGAGTTGTCAATCTCGGCCCAAATGCGGGCGGTTTCATTGAAGGGGTTCACTTCGGGACTTACAAAAATCACTTCACCCTCTGAAGAAATATCGCCGAAACTATTCTCAAATAGGACCCTCTGACCTTTTTGAATGCGGAAAATGAGTTCTTGATTGACGAGAACTTCCACTCGTAGTCGACTCGGGTCAATGACCCTTGCGACAGCCTGGCCTTCAGCGACCCACTCTCCTTCCTTCGCAAGAACTTCGGCGATGACTCCCGCAATCGGAGTCCTGATATTGCGGTAGCCGAGTCTCAGTTCTGCCAGCGTGAGCTTTTCCTTACTCAAGTCGAATCCAAGTTCGTTAACGAAAATGTCGTGCCTTGCCTGATCCGCCGACAAGATCGACTTTTCCAGTTCTAACTCAAGCCGATCGATTTCCGTTTTTGTAATGCTCCTAGCGTACTGATCGTAAGCGTCTTGAGATCGAACTAGTAGCTGACGATTTACGGCTGAAGATTTCTCCGCGTACTTCAAGTCAACTCGATTGAGTCGTTCCTTGTCGGCGATTGCCGATTCAACACGACGCGCATCGGCTTCGGCTTGGTAAAGTGCCGTGTCCAACTGGAAAATGATCTTACCCGCCTCAACGGAATCCCCCTCTTTGATGGTGACGCTTTCAACGATCCCTCCGTCGCGCGATGCAACGCTGACATTTTCGATCAAGGTAAGCTGAGCGTTATTTATGGACGCGATCTGCGTCGAGGATTTCGTGGCCGCTGCTTCTTGGCCCTCAGCCGACACAATGGAGCTCAGTCCAATCATGAGAGCTAAAGCCGTCGCATATTTTTTGTCGTGCCGAAGTCGGATCTTATTGGAAGGGTCAGTCATGGTATCTCTCGTTGAGTAGGTTGCAGATCAAGTTGTCTTGGTGGGTGCACTACCGGAAGTTGATAATGGTCTGGATGTACCTCCAGATGCGGTATGCAATAGTCGCTCTGCCGACCTCGACGCGTGCGGTACCAAACATTCCAGGCTGCAATTTGATATCCACATCCGAAAGTGGGACGGTGGCTTCGTAAGACTTTAACAAGGGTTCTTCGAGGCCTTCGGGGGTTGGCATGCCAGCAACGGGCCCGCCGTTCGTCTTCGATAACTCCCGCGGTAATACCTCAATTGGATTTTGCGATACGGCTTTTAGCATCGCATTGAGTCGTTTGTTGCGATACTGATGGACAACCAGTTTCACCTGCTGTCCGGGACTCAAAAGTTGAACATCACTTTGATCGATTAGAAGCACGGCTTTCTTCTTTCGGGGATCTCCCACAATGCAGAACAGCGTTTCACGATCTAGGAATGCAGATCCATTCTCCGGTT
The DNA here is from genome assembly GCA_046290675.1 of Aureliella sp. GTDB lineage: Bacteria > Planctomycetota > Planctomycetia > Pirellulales > Pirellulaceae > Aureliella. The sequence goes on along the minus strand of JBKAHA010000020.1, from coordinate 63,369 downwards.
CCAGCGGCGTCCCAGTCCACGCGGCCAATTTCATTTCGGGCAGGTCCTTTTCCGGTACGTTGGGCGGTGGAATGATTTCGCCTGCGCGATCCGCTCTGATGGTAAGACTTTCAATTTGCTTCCGCTTCGTTCGAATCAATTTCCTCAATTCACGCACTGCAGTTTGAGCTTCGCTGGCTTTCCTGGATGCATCTAACAAAAGCTCTCTTTGGTTGAGCATCTGGTATGTGCTCCAATCGGCTTCGTAGGCAGCGAGCTTGCCCTCGAGTGCTGCCAGCTCCCGACGCAGTTCTGGATTTTCTAACTCAACTAAAGCTTGGCCAGCTTCGACGGAGTCGCCAGGCGCCACATAAACCTTCTTAATAGCCCCCGGCTCATTCACGTACATGTACTGGGCTTCAGCAGGCCGGACAACGAAATGCCCCCAGACAGAGTGCGGAATCTCAACGAGAAAGAGAAAGGACAAGGCCAATACCGTTGCCATAGCTGTGATTACTGTCGGACGTTGTTGCACTTCGCGGAATCTCCCTGGAAATTGAAAATAGCGCACGAGCTTGAAGAGCGGCACCAAGATCATTCCTGTCACCGATATGGCGATAATCGCTTGCCCGATGACCTGAAGGCCATATGGCTCAAAGACCTCGTTTAGGAACCAAAAGATGAAGAACATGACGAACCAGCGGTACAGGAAGGAGGCAACACTGTAACTCGCAAAAGTTGCCTGATTGCGGTCGGGAAGCATCCGGTCGTTTAGCGGCTTCATGCCGAGGCAGCGGACTCGGAGCTGATTCGTCAGAGCTAGCTTCGCTTTGCTGGATAGATTCGGGATCTCTAGGTAGTCCGAGAGCATGAAATAGCCGTCGTAACGCAGCAGCGGGTTGGCATTGAAGACAACTGTGCTCACTCCGCTTAGGAACATGATGTTCAGGCTCAAATAGTGCACGACCCCCGGTTCAGTCCACCACCAAATAAAAGTGCAGAGCGCTGCCAGTACGACTTCGACATACATGCCCGCAGCACCGATTGCGATTCGTTTCCATTTATTGGGAAGGATCCAAGAGTCTGACGTGTTGCAATACATCGCTGGCGTCATGACCAACAACATGAATCCAATTTCGTGACACTCTCCACCAAAGTGTTTGCACATCAGTCCGTGGCCTAGCTCGTGGATCGATTTGGTCACGATAAGAATCGCGAACATAAAGACCAAGTTCTTAATCCCAAAGAATTGCTGGAACTCCGGAAGACGCTGCATACATTCGTCGAAGTTGACCAGCACCATCGTCGCGGCGGACAACATGATCAGCATGTTGATCACTGTACCGGCAGGCGTAAAAAGCCACCTGATTTTTGGGTGCAGCCAGCTCAAGAGTTGATCCGGATCGAACCCGGGAAACTTGATCGCGACGATACTGCTTAGCAGCTGAACCATTTTTCTGCGGCGATCGACATCATCCTTTTTCTTGAGCGAAGTGGCTTGTCCCGCCGAGTGCGCGATCAGCAAGCCACTCTTGTAAAACGAGCCCACTAGTTGCTGCAAGTTTGCAATGTCGATTCTCTGCTCCGGAAATTGGGTTTGCAGACTACACTGAATCTGTTGGTAAGTATGTCGATCATCGAGCATTTGGAAGACTCGATACTCGGGTGCGCGAAGCCGAAAATACTTCAATGCAATCGGATCTTTGAGTATCCAACAGCTCTCCCCCTGAAACTGAGACTCGGTGATCTGCAAGTCGCGCCGAGCTCGCAGCTTGACCGACTGCGTGTTTGCTGGATTTGTGTTCTGATCGACTAAGTTCATTGCTTTGAGTCCTTGGGGCTACCAAATTCGAAAAAGAACCTTGGATTGCACGAATTCGAACACCTCATGGAGCCACACGTATCCCAGAGATTTTTCACCACAGTAGATTTTTGCGGACACACTACTTCGGTACTGCCGGATTTGATCCACATCGGCGGTGTCAATCGAAACCAAGACACGCAAACTCTGAGACTTGTCGGCATTCATCTGCAGCGAACGTCCTACTTCGATCACTCGCCCCTCAAACTGCACACCTGGCTCCGCGGCTGGTTGGTAAACAACTCGCAGTGCTTGATCATTCCCGTCGATTCGTCGGTTCTCGATTTCTCGCAAGAGATGTCCAACACGTCGCTCAGGTAGATTCAACTCAACTTCCCAATCGCCAGCGACATCGGCCACCTCCAGCAGCAACTCGCCTGGTTTCACTGGGCGCGAAGCAAGTCGATCCTGCAGGTCCCAGGTGATCACTTCGCCATCGATGGGACTGAGGATGTTCAGTTTCGAGGTCTTTTCGCGAAGCATGAAGACTTGTTCTTCCAAGCTCTTCTTCTGCTTCTCCAACGCCGCGGAATTGCTCTGCATAACTTGTTCGCTGAGGTCGTTTCGATTGGTCTGTTGCCCATGGAGCAAATATTCATGATTGAGCCGCGTTTCGAGCGTCGCAATCTCACCCAGAAGTTCTTTCATCTGAAGTTCAAGATTCTCATTCCGTAGCGAGAGCAATTGCGCTTGTTCACGGACTCGCGATCGGTGCTCCACGTTGATGCTTGCGACTTCCCCTTCCACCGTCGCGAACACCTTCTGACGTTCCTTGGGAAGGAGAACACCTTGGCTATGTAGGGTGAAGGGAGCTGGGACGAAGACAAGCGCTAGGGTTCCGATAAGAATCGCCGCGGCAATGGCTACTGTTTTAGGTAAGTTGCGGGCGGAGACGACTGCTTTGGTTCTTCCCAGCGTCTTCAGGAGCCCGAAACCGAATATCGCCCGATGCTCAAGTGAGTTGCGGATCGCATCCGAGGCGTGTCTACAAACAGGCTCAAGCGCCGGTTCCATTTCATCCCGCATCCATAGGCGGTTGCAATGTTCGACGATGATGCCTGCGACAACATCATCTCTCGCATTTTCAGTGCGTTTTGCTACGGGCTCTTCCTTGTGATCTTCGGCGGATTTCTGGAACACGGGAACGACGGCCAGCGTTCGGGTTTCAGAGAACCCCAAGTATTCCTGCAGTGGTCTTTCGATCTGTGGGGGTAACGGCGAAGCTTCATCCGGCACCCAAAGAGCCTGCTCTGTCGCAAGAGCCCGCGCCGCGAGCTTTTGCAGCGTCTGAATCATATTGCTGCGTTTGTTAACCGAGGGCTGACCACTGATGGCAGAGATGGAGTACTTTTTGCCTTTTCGAACTGCAATGCTGACTCGGTCGCAATTCAGCACCCGGCGAGCTTCGTTGACAATAACTCGCAAGGTGTCGTCTAGATCCAAACTAGCATGGATCCGGTGAGCGTATTGATCTAGATCACCGGCGAGGATCTCCTTAGGCTCGCTGACGGAACTCGAAGAGGACTCGTTCGCTTCTCCATTCTTGTACTGGCTTGTTGCACGCTCATTTTGAATAGCGAAATTGAACTTCGGTGCCATCTGGCAGAAGTAATCCAGGTCACGCAGAGTTTCTTTTACCAGCTCAGGTTTTGATGCGCCGGTAAGTATCAATTCGACGACCACAATTCGCTGCTCGCCGTGTATCGGTCCGAATAGCATCATCGACTTCGGTGAAGCCACATCGGTCCGACCTTCCATTCGCGGCTGCACAATATGTGCTTTTGAATTGCTTTTCGCGTCACATATCAATTTCGCATGCATTTGCTCACTGAGTTCGAGCTGCAGGGGCGATCCGGCATTTCGATATGCTTGGCAAATCGGTCGTGGCGTGCCCGCACAATCCCATGCAACCGCTATCTCTGCACTTGATGCCTGCGCGATCCATGTAAGAAAACGCTCGTATAAAACCCGCTCGTCGGCTGACGATTGTAGGATGCGGAGAATCTCGGCTTGTCGTGTTTCGTTGATCATGATCGTTTAAATCCAAGAGACGTGAACTACAATCCGTTGTACTCAAGTCATTGCCGAATCGAATTCGTTTTGGATGACTTTTGCTTGCTTTGCCTTAGCCGCAAACATGGATTCGCGAGAACCATTGCGAACTAAACGGCGAACAAAATTCTGCCTTATTTTCCCTGCGTTTCTTGTCCCGAATTTGGCTGCAATTCCTTCAGTCTTTTCGGGACAGTATCAGATAGCAGGAAAATCAAATTTTGTTGCAACCCCCACGAAAACGGGACGAAACGTAATGCATCAGTCCATGACTAAGCTGATCAAAAAGATCCGATCTTGTGCGGCGAAGGCGGCAGACTTGAGTGATGAAGCACTCAAGGAATCGAGTCTGTCACTCAAGTACGAGGCGATGACCACCCGTGCCACGATGAAGCTGATCCCGAGAAGCTTCGGGCTAGTCGTTGAAGCTGCACGACGGAACTTTGGGTATTCGCACTACGATGTCCAACTGATGTGCGGCATCCAGCTCGCTTCGGGGCACATAGCTGAGATGAAGACTGGCGAAGGAAAAACCCTCACCGCCACATTACCCACGTTTCTGCACGCCTTGGCCGGCCGCGGCTCGCACGTGCTGACGATCAACGACTATCTAGCGGAACGCGACTGCAGTCTTATGCAGCCCATCTATGGGGCGTTGGGACTCACCTGCTCCACGGTCGTTTCGACAACCGAGCCCGAAGCAAGAGCCGATGCATATCGAGCGGATATCACCTATGGGACTGCCAAAGAAATGGGATTCGATTTTTTGCGTGATCGAATCGAGCTAAGACGCAGAGAACGAGCCGGCGGGATGGCCTCGCTTAACGGCATCACGATGCGGGATCTACACTACGTCCTGATCGACGAGGCTGATAGCATCATGATCGATGAGGCAGGTACGCCCTTGATCATCGGTCTCGTCAGCCCTAGCGAGGAATTCGTGACTCGTGATTGCTTCATGTGGGCAGCGGGCCACGCGGCTGCATTTTCGGAGGGCAAACACTTCTCCTACAACGCCGTCCGTCAAAGTGTCCAACTCACCTCAGCGGGCCGCGAAACGGTCCGATGTTTGCCACAGACTGAAGGCACACGCCAGGTTTCCAGACGTGAGCTGAATGAGTACATCGAAAACGCAATCAAAGTGCGGCGTGATTTCCAATTGGACAAGCACTACACGATCCGCGACGGTGAAATCGTCATTATCGACGAGTACACGGGGCGGCTAGCAGAAGGCCGGCAATGGCAGGGAGGCATTCATCAGAGTGTTGAAGCCAAAGAAGGTCTCGAGATCTCACCAGCGACGCGGCAAGCTGCACAAGTTACCGTCCAGAACTTTTTCCGTCGTTACCCGATCCTTTCAGGAATGACTGGGACGGCCAAGAGCTCGTCTCGGGAATTCAAAAAGGTCTACCGCAAGCGAGTGGTCCCCATCCCGACACACCGCCCGGTCAAGCGCGAGCAACTACCGACTCGAATATTTGGTGACCAAACAACAAAGTTCCGAGCAGTCATCGAAGAAACGGTGGCGATGCTTCAGGAGGGTCGAGCGGTTTTGATCGGAACACGCAGTGTCGAACAGTCTGAAGTTCTTTCCCGTCTTCTATCGAGCAACAACATAGAGCATCGGATGTTGAATGCAAAGAATCACGCCCAAGAAGCCGACATCGTTGCCGAGGCGGGAAAAGCGGGCGCAGTAACCGTGGCCACCAACATGGCCGGGCGTGGCACCGACATCAAACTGGCGGATAACGTCCGGGCCAACGGAGGACTACACGTCATCCTGACGGAAATACATGAAAGCGCTCGTATCGATTGGCAACTGATCGGACGCGGCAGCCGGCAAGGCGATCCCGGGAGCTTCCGCATTTTCGTTTCAACAGACGATGAAATTCTGGCAACTGGGCTCGGGGAATCCAAGTCCGAAAGGATGAGCAAGAGATTCTGCCAATCCGAGCGCGTTCCCGATCGGCATTTTTCCCATTTTCTGCGTGCACAGAGTCGCGCAGAAAGTAAGAGCCTCACAGACCGAATGATTCTCTTGCAGCAAGACCGACACCGCCAGGAATTGCTGCGTGACTCCGGGCAAGACCCCTATCTTGACGTGGCTGAATAGTCCTCGACTTCTGAGTCGCAATATAGTGCAATTAGGGCAGATTCGCATTTTCCTATGCGGGCAAGATGCTACTTGGGGCCCGATCCCGGGCTGCACTGAAGCTAACCGGCCTACAGCAATTCAAAAAACGCTTTTGGGTTCGAATTTTGGGGGTTCGAAAATAGCGAGGGAACTGGAGTTCTTGCTTCGGAAAGCTCCCTAGTTTTCAGCGTGGAACTTAAGCGGGATGCTAAGTTCTCAATGAAGTCCGATTCGACACCTTCATTGAATTGCGCGCCGTCGTTGGACCCCGGACAAATCCATTGTGAACGGCCTCGAGTCGCTGATTATGAAACGACCAATCATCCGAGTTCTATTCCGTTTTGCGGCCGACGAATCTGGACCAACTGCGACAGAGTATGCGGTACTCATCGCCCTCATCGTTGGTACATGTGTCGCCACGGTCCAGACACTCGCGTCGGGTACACGTGACAGCTTTGATGCGTCCGCCAATGCGATCTCTAACGCACTCTAGAGGCTAGCCGGATTCCGAAGCGTCCTTCGGGCGGTGTTGTGGCGAGCTTTCTTGATGCTAACTAGTTGGACCATGAGGATAGGCCTTTTCTTCGCTCAGATTTTCTCGGCAGATGCATTCGAACCTACGGAGTCGTCTATTTCCGCCGCCAGCGTTCGAGACGTTGCTTTGGTTCTCGATGTGTCTGGCTCCATGTTCGGTAGCCGTCTTCGAGATCTGAAACGAGCGGTGAACATCTTTTTGACGAAGTTCAGTTAGTAAGTCCTGCCACTCAGGTCTCGCTGTCCGTCTATGCGACTCGCGCAGCGAAAGTCATTGATCTAACACCAAACTTCGGCGCAGTACGTGGGGCAGTCAATTCGCTGACCGCAAATGGCTTTACAGCGATTGGAGACGGTTTGCTCATGGGGAGCGATTCCCTTGCAAACGGATCGTCCCCGGTGCGACGAGTACCGAGGTGCGTTTAGCCGCCCAACGAATCCTGGGAATCTCAAGTATTCGCGGTGCCAACATCGTCGTCGTCCCAAACGATCTCTCTGTCGATACGGAGACGATTCGTGTTGAGATCCAAGTTCCCTATTCTCAAAACACGCTCTTTCTGCCTTTCTTTACGCGCGGGCTCAATATTCGGCGAAGCTGTGAGCTGACTCGCGAGTCGGCTAGTTGAGGCGAAAAGAGTGTCCAAGTTCCGCAATGGCGACATGCCACGAATGTGGATGAAACACTAGAAGCCCGTTGTGAAGAATTGCAGCTCATTCTCGTGAGCACGCGCGGCCGTTTACCAGGCATTTTTACACGGTGTGTGACGTAGCTGAGTGGGAGTTATGGATCGGCTACAGCGGTCGAGGAAGGTTGAAATGAAGAGGGTACGGCAGCGAACGATTTAGCGACAAGTTGTCGCCACGCTTTGGCACGACAGACGGTGCTTTGGCGACGCAAATGTGCTTCCCCAAAAATAGGAAGGGTTGGCCCTATGACAGGCCAACCCTTCGTTTTGATCATCTACTCTTAGTCATCCGCCTTTAATCGCGTGAAGCGAACCAGACGTCTTCGGTCATGACGGTTGAGCCATCGGACTTAGTTGCCGAAGAGATCATGCGACCGTTTGCGTCCATCGTCATGTGAACGTCAAGCGAAACGATGTCGTAGTCGGACAGCGTGCGGAGCTCGCCCTCTTCCAAGACTGCGTCGCCATCATCGATCCACAGAGCCAGTGTATCGGCTTCGCTGCCGTCGACGGCTCCATCACCATTGGCATCCAACAGGGCCAGTTTCTCGTAGCCGTTGTCGTACATGCCACCTTGATCGCCGAACAACGCCGAGCCATCGATCTGGTTGTTGACTCCGATCATGGCCGTGTTGACCAAGATGCCGTCGCCATCGCCAGCGAACCATTCGATCGTGTCCAATGTTCCATCGGCATCAATGTCGAACTGAACCGTTCTGCCGATCTGCGTGAAAACGGCATCACGAGCTGTACTCTCGCCAGTCACGCCGATTTCACCATCGCCATTCAGGTCCAGGGCAATCGGGCTGTATCGGTAGTACCGGTCGGTGTCGAGGATGTCGATGTTACGATCAACCAGCGTGATATCCTGACTGGAGTTTGACGAGACAATATCGATCTCGAACGTTTCCGTTCCTTCAAATCCAGTCGGTCGCCCTTTCAGGGCGAAGGATCCACCCAGTTCATACATCAGGTTAATCGCGGATTCTTCAGCAAACGTTGCAACCTCGAAGGTGTCGGCCGAAGTTGTTTGACCAGCCCGCACCGTGAGGGTCACCTGGCCTGCGGTAACCGCCCCGTTTTGCGAGACCGTGTAATCCTTGGCGTAGTCGGTCACCACTTCGCTGTAAGGCCAAAATTGGAACCATGCCAGCTTTTGATTTGCCGCACTCGGATCCAGGGTCTTCGTTGCAGTAACATCGTTGACATCAATGACAAACGTTGTGTCCTGCAAGGCCGCTCGGTCTAACTGCACCCGATAACTGCCGGTGTTGCCTTCCTGGATTGGATTGAGGCCAATAATCGTTGCCGTGATCGGGGCGTCGTCCGCGGGATTCACGGGGTTCGTGCCAGCGTTCACTTCAACACCGTCATCAATTCCTCCATCATCGGTATCGGTGTCAAGTGGGTTCGTACCCGATCCGCCAGTTGGACTAGGCGAAGGCTGGAGCTCAAGATAGGAATCCGCGAGTTGGCTGTACGGCACCTCAGGGTCTGTCGAGGTACGGCTGACGAAGTCATACCGAACACCAGCCTGCAAAGGTGCATCTGATGCAATACCAACCACATCACCTTCCGTTTCAACTGCGAAGATGTTGATCAGTCGACCGGTTCCGGCTTCACGAACGAGGTAGGAGTACTCGTTTTCGAAGTCATCACCAGCCCGCACTGTCTCCGTCGTGAAACGAGGCTCGTTGTTGACGAATCTTGCATTGTCTGCATCTTCGAAGATCGGATCATTGTCGCTGACCCCCACCGGAATGGGTGTTGAGTTTGGCGTCAGAGTGAACGAACCACCAGCAACGAAGCTTGTGGGCAATCCGAGGACGTCGCTGGCAAATGGGTCTCCAATCGTACCGGTAGAATTCACGTCACCGAGGTCCCAGACAAAACCGTTGAATGTTCCACCTTCGTTCGGTGCTTGAACTTCAACGAGTTGATCGGGCCCTGGAGGACCTGGATCAGTCAGTTCGAACCCATCACTAAGACCATCGCCATCCGTGTCTGGGTTGTTCGGGTCGGTTTCACCTGAACCCGTGGTCCCAGTATCACCGATTGTGTTGACAGTCGCTCCATCCCCGTTGGCATCTTCTTCGCCATCGAGCAGGCCATCGCCGTCGGTGTCCGGGTTCAGCGGGTTGGTGGTGCTACTCGGATCAGAGTCAGGACGGAAGGAAACAGGGCCGCCGAAGGAGTCTGGACCAGCACTTGCTACGCCGACTTCGGTACCATCCTGCAGGCCGTCATTATCGGTATCCGGGTCAAGCGGATTTGTGCCGAACGTTGGCTCGTCGACATCCAAGATGCCATCGTTGTCATCGTCGGTGTCAATACTGTCAGGTCGTCCGTCGCCATCGGTATCGGTCAAGACATCGTCAGTCGGATCGTTGACCGGGTTGGTACCTTGGCCAACTTCAACGCCGTCGCCAACGGTTCCGTCATCGGTGTCGGTATCCAGTGGATTCGATCCGACGTTGTTGACTTCATCGCCATCGCTCAGTCCATCACCATCCGTGTCTGGGTTGTTTGGATCGGTTTCACCCGAACCAGTCGTTCCCGTTCCGCCGATCGTGCGTGGTGAAGCTCCATCGAGGTTTGGATCTTCCTGGCCATCGGTGAGACCGTCACCGTCTGTGTCCGCATTGGTCGGATCGGTCGTTGTCGTCGGATCTGCATCTGGGGTAAATGGATTCGGTCCACCAAACGAATCAGGTGTTCCGGTGACTTCACCGACTTCGGTACCGTCTTGAACTCCGTCACCGTCGGAGTCTGGATTCAGTGGATCAGTGCCCAGTGCGGCCTCGTCCCCGTCAGGAATACCATCGTTGTCATCGTCTTGATCGACGTTGTCAGGTCGTCCGTCGCCATCGGTGTCGGTCAAGACATCGTCAGTCGGATCGTTGACCGGGTTGGTACCTTGGCCGACTTCAACGCCGTCGCCTACGGTTCCATCGTCGGTATCGGTGTCGAGCGGATTTGATCCGATGTTGTTGACTTCATCGCCATCAGACAATCCGTCGCCATCGGTGTCCGGGTTAGTTGGATCGGTTTCACCAGCTCCCGTGTTTCCCGTTCCACCAATGACGCGTGGTGACGCTCCATCGAAGTTTGGATCTTCTTGACCATCAGTTAGCCCGTCACCGTCAGTGTCAGCCGCCAGTGGATTGGTTGTGGTAGTCGGATCTGAATCAGGTCGGAACGATATTGGGCCACCGAAGGAGTCGGGCCCGGCTGAGGTTCGCCCAACCTCGGTGCCATCTTGCAGCCCGTCTCCGTCGGTGTCTGGGTTCAATGGATTGGTTCCCAGGGCGGCTTCTTCGCCATCTGGGATCCCATCATTGTCGTCGTCTCCATCCACGTTGTCGGGACGCCCATCGCCGTCCGTATCGGTGAGAACATCATCCGTTGGATCATTGACTGGGTTGGTACCTTGACCAACTTCTACACCATCACCTACGGTCCCGTCGTCGGTATCGGTGTCCAGTGGATTCGATCCGATGTTGTTGACTTCGTCGCCATCGGAGAGTCCGTCACCATCGGTGTCGGAATTATTGGGGTCTGTCTCGCCAACACCCGTTGTTCCCGTTCCACCAATGACACGTGGTGACGCTCCGTCGAAGTTCGGATCTTCTTGACCATCAGTCAGTCCGTCACCATCGGAGTCGGCAACCAAGGGATTCGTTGTGGTGGTCGGATCTGCATCAGGCCGGAAGCTTACTGGTCCACCGAAGGAATCTGGACCGGCTGAGGTGCGGCCGAGTTCCGTACCGTCTTGAATCCCATCGCCATCGGTGTCACCGAGCAGCGGGTTGGTGCCCAAGCCAGCTTCTTCGGCGTCGGTCAAGCCGTCGTTGTCATCATCGCTATCGACGTTGTCTGGCCGTCCATCCCCGTCGGTGTCATTGAGAATATCGTCAGATGGATCGTTGACTGGGTTCGTACCCTGGCCGATTTCCACACCATCGCCGACAGTTCCATCATCGGTATCGGTGTCCAGTGGATTCGATCCGATGTTGTTGACTTCGTCGCCATCGGACAATCCATCACCATCTGTGTCGGAGTTGTTTGGATCCGTTTCGCCAATGCCACTGGTACCCGTTCCGCCGATCGTGCGTGGAGAAGCCCCATCCAAGTTCGGATCTTCCTGACCATCAGTCAGCCCATCACCATCGGTGTCTGCACCCAAAGGGTCTGTCGTTGTCGTAGGGTCCGCATCTGGAATGAATGGATTGGGTCCACCGAACGAATCTGGTGTTCCTTGAGTCAGTCCCAGTTCCGTACCGTCTTGTAGCCCATCGCCGTCCGAGTCTGCAGATAAAGGATTCGTGCCAAAGTTCGCTTCATCGTCGTCCGAAATGCCGTCGTTGTCGTCATCTTGATCGACGTCGTTGAGCTTGCCATCACCATCGGTATCGACGCTGCCGTCACCACCGAATTGGAAGAAACCGTTGACATTTAACGTGTCCGAACGCCCGAAGCCTGGTACGACACCATCAGCCTGCAGGTATGAGCCACTAGAGAATACCGTTGGGTCTTCTGCATCAATCCTCGTTCCATCGAGCCGAATAAAATCGATGACGAGGTTGGCATCGACGCCCCGCGATGGATCAAATTCATCGTTAATGAACTCGATCCGGATGTCACTGGGGCTCACCGGACTGCGGCTGGTAAACCGGAATGTTTGAAATTCCTGGGTCACGGCAAAAGTCTCGACAACTTCGCCACCAACAATCAAGTTGAATAGCTCGGTGCCCTCATCACCACGGGCGACGATCTCCAATTCAGATCCAACGAAGCCGCCGTTGGAGTACTGGAAGAACCCGTTGGAGGTCAACGTGTCGCCACGACCAAAGCCGGCGACTGTTCCGTCCTCAGGTAGGAAGACGCCCGTGGAGAAAACCGATGGGCTCTCGGTTTCGAACTGATCGCCATTGACTCGGATGAAATCGACGGTCAGGTTGGAATCAATTCCTTGTGAAGGATCAAACTCATCATTGATGAATTCGATGCGAATGTCATCGGCAGTCACAGATCCGTCGACCGTCACGCGGAAGACTTGGAATTCGGTACCGGCATTGAAGGTGCCAACCACTTGCCCGCCGACGAGCAGATTGAATTCTTCTGTTCCCTCATCGCCTCGGACGCGAACTTCAATTTCCGAAGTCACACCGGCAGATTTACTGGCGTATTGAAAAAAACCGTTCCCGTTCAGGGTGTCCGATCGCCCAAACCCTGGCACAATACCGTCGGTTGGAAGATACGATCCTGACGAGAAGACGGATGCATCCTCCGTTTCAAATTTTTCGCCATCAATCGTAATGAAGTCCACAGTCAGGTTGGCATCGACGCCATCTTCAGGGCGGAAGTCATCGTTGAAGAACTCGATCCGAACATCATCGGCAGAAACAGCATCCGACGCAGTAAACCGGATGGTCTGGAACTGCTGCGAAACGCCAAAAGTCCCAACGACCTCGCCTTTGAGAATCAAATTGAATTGCTCAGAACCCTCATCGCCCTTAACTCGAATTTCGATTTCTGAGCCGATGCTACCCCCACGGGATGGGTACTGGAAGTAGCCGTTGCTGTGCAGGAATTCACTCTCTCGGAAGCCTGGAACCACCCCGTCTTCAGGCTTCCAAGTACCGGTCGAAAAGACATCTGGCGACTCCGTTTCAATGGTCTCACCATCAACCACGATCTTGTCGATGCGGACATTGCGGTCGATTCCGTTTTCTGGATCAAACAAATCATTGGTGAAAACGATCCGAACTTCCGAGGAGTCGACCGGAGTCGAGGAGTAATAAGAAAGCTTGACGAATTCGCCCGCGTTGGCATCTCCTCCAAGATTTTCAAACGTCTCGACGGTCTGACCGTTGATTTGGAGTTCAATGGTTTCGTAGTTCGTCGCGCCTGCCGCGAAGATATCCACCGAAGAGAGCATCTGCCGCTCTTCAAGGCTCTCACAGTCGAATTGTAGGTTGGATTGTTGGGGCGATTTCTTGGACATAGAAGTGGAATCTCTGATGTGGCTTCATGGGGAATAAATAATTCGTAGCGAGTTTTCTCCCGCTATCACTAATTCGCCACTTGATCGCAATTCGGGACTTCCGTTTTTCCATTTTTCTTTCTGGTTCCTTTCCCGCGCTTCAGATCTGCATCCAGGAACAGCGTGAAGCCGTTCCGTTTGATCCCAGTTGCGTTCATCGAGGATCGCTGTTCCAAACCGTGATTTCCGAGATGCTGCTGCGTGCCGCACCATCATTTTGAAAACGAAACTGAGTTTCGGGCTTTCAATCGGGCTGAACATCACCGTGTTCCACAAGCTTCCGGTTGAGCCAATTTGGCTCGCCTCAGACATTGACGATGTGAAAACGATTCGAGGATTCTTCAAACGGGGGATCTCTCGCCAACAGTCCTTCGACGGGTTATTGCGTGTCGAAGGTATTTGCCTAAGCTTGGGAACAAAGAATAGGATTCATGGATCGTGTCCGCCTTAACGCGATTTGGCTCTTGGTCGCCTTTCTGGCGTTCTCAGGATTGGCGCAGATATGTTTGGCGGACGAACTCCGAGCCGCCAAGGTATTCGGGGAATCCAACGAGTCCAGTGAAGCAGAGCTCGAATTTCAAAGCGAGTCGGACGACGGTCGCTAAGCTTACGCGGCACTTCTTGTTGTCGCTCCTCGCGTTCGGGTTGCGAGTTCGCCATAGAACTCGATTTCTTTGAGGCTCTTCATCGTGTTGTCTACGAGCAGAACGCCGCGCGTCCGCCACCAATCGTGAATTGCTGATCGAGTGTCATTTTTTGGTAGAGATCGAGTGCATTGTCCACTCTGGCTCACCAGTTCTCTCCCTGTCGTCGAATTCTTTTGATCGACGCACTGCGGTTGGAGTACGCGCATCATGATGAAAACAAAAGATTAACAGATAGTTGCACCGCGATTCAGGCATCTCAGCCCTCCCAATCGCCGCTGCAAAATGGCATCTACGGACTGAAACACTGGGTTTATGACGCACGTTCCGGGTTACTGGTCGCGATGGTTTCGCTTCCTCTTTCCGTGGGAGTCGCAGTCACCTTTGGCGCGCCTACTATTTGCAATCGTCTCTGCGATCTTCGCAGGACTACTATTTCCATTTCTCGGCGGTTCCTACGTCACCATCAGCGGACCTGCGGCTGGATTGGCTCCAGCATTGTTTGCAGGGATGATCTCCCTAGCGACCGCACAAGTTGGTAGCGGAAAAGCAGCAGGCATGACAACTCAGGAAATACTGAGCAAAGGCTATCCGCTCGTGCTCGTCGCCATCGCAATCGCTGGCGTGCTCCAAGTAGTGCTCTCGAGATTCAAAATTGCCAGGTTATCAGCCATGCTTCCTGCTGCGGCAATTGAAGGCATGCTTTCGGCAATCGGGCTGATCATCGTCGTGAAACAGCTGCCATTGACGCTCGGCGTCGAATTCGAATCCCACGAATTCTGGCAGATCCTACGCGAAGCTCCACGCCAGTTGAAGATGCTTATCTACCAGCCATCTCACTGCATCTGTTTGTATCGCCGCTCTGTTCGTGCTTGAACGAGCATCATCGCATGGGCTACGAGCGGCTCCGCTATCCGGGGTACCACTTCGTTGAGAGTCACGCAGTCGACTTGCGGCGGCACTGAAAAATTTTCTGCCGTATCAATCGATACCATACGACCTATCCCCAACATGCTTGGGCAAATTCAGAACGCTTCGAGTCGAAGAAAATCAAGATACACCTTGAAGTGGTAGCCTTACTTTGGAGCGGCACAATCTAGAAAGTCATCTTCTGCCGCTACAGATACGACACGGTCGTTTGATTTGCAACGAGGTATCGGCACAACGCGGAATTGTTTTTGGAAGGTCCGCCGAAAGACTCATGAAACTTTCAGAAGCTTCAGCGCTACGGCGTCTTCAAGAAAATGGCCATGAAGAGTTGACGCGGCTATTCATTAGCCACCGTCCGTACCTACGTGACCTCATAGCCTCGCGGCTGCACGTGTCTTTTCTAAGAAGATTTGACGCGTCCGATATCGCACAAGAGGTCTTCATTCGCGCCAATGCGAAACTGCAAGACTATCTTGCCGCACCCACAATTCACCCTCTCGTTTGGTTAAGAGTTCTGTGCAAGCAGATTCTCGTCGAGATGGTTCGCAAACAATTGAGGGGCAAGCGATCTCCCAACCTAGAACGCGAGTTCATCGGCGATGCTAAGATCATGGAAACCCTGGCAGACTCTTCCGCCGGTCCTGATGTTACGCTCTCTCGCGCTGAGCAAATGGAGAGAGTCGCTGCAACGTTGAAGTCCCTGTCGCAGACGGATCAAGAGATCATTGAGATGCGTCATTCTCAGGGGCAATCGTTCAAAGAGATTGCGGAGCTACTCGAAATCGAGATGGAAGCCGCAAAGAAAAGGTACTACCGTGCCATCGATCGCTTTCGTGACGCAGTCAAACAAAAGTCCATCGAGCCGTGAAACGGGATTCGAATGAGGCTTTGCTTTCGAACTGGATTCAGACAAACGTGCATGATGCCTATGGTCATTGCCAAGGGGTCTTGGTGCGGAAAACCATGCAAAACCCTTTTGGAATGGATTTTGGCCCGCCCCAGATGGTAAAGGCAGCGGCCACGGAGTGCCCCGACAAATCGATCTCCCCGGAAAAACGATTTGCGGACGCAAAGATACGACCGCGGAGTGCACCTACTAGACCTTACCAACATAGTCTTGATGCTCTTGTCGAAACTCAGCTTTCGACTTCGCGAACGTACTAGGCCAAATCGAAACTTTGATTCCCCCAGAGCCACCGAGTCGTCGCTTGTGAGGAGAACCCGCCCTGAAACAGGCAAGCGAAATTTTGTTTTGGCATGAGAATGGTGGTTGTTGAAAAACGTTTGTTCAGTCGATGTAGGCCAACGATAGACGTCATTTCGATTGCTTCTCGTTGAAGTCCAATTTCAACGTTCGCCCGTTCGTGTCCTGAATTTGGACCTCGCCACTGTTGTAATAGCTTTTGAGATAGTGGCTGTCGTAAACGCGTGCGGGGTAAATGTTCACGGGAACGGAGTTGATTGTCGGCAAGTATCGGCTGCTGGTATTCCAGACGATGGTTCCTGCGTCCCCGCATCCCGTGTATTCAAACTCCGTGTCGCTACGCCAGCGAAATGGATTGTCGAGTACATCGGCCATGAACGCCTCGAAGTCCGCGTAGTCTTTGGCCAGCCCCATTTGCATTACCAACGGCTGGTTCAGCGCATCGTCTGAAAAATACACCCAGTGGCCTTCGGCGTGTTCGGCAAGGTACATTTGCCTCTCGGATTCGTCCTTCAGTTTCTTCAGGTGCCTCACGACATGTTTGTTCTTGGCGACCGGCTGCCAACCTTGGATCGATCCCTTCGACGACTTCACTGCGACTACAACTCTCGGGACCAGTGGTACCGCGATAGCGCCAGACCTCTCAAGCACGCTGTGCACCGCGTTTGCTTTCAGCGTCACCAAGCTGCCTGCTGTATCCACAATCTTCTCGGTTACGAGACCTTTCGTATCCAGAACCTTATGAACGGCTCCGACCTTGAGTTCGACCAGATTTTCGGCAGCATCAACGATGTGATCCACCAAAGCTTCCTTCGCGTTCACAGCTTTGTGGACAACACCTGCTTTGAGCTGGACCGAGTTGCCCACCGTGGAAGTGGCTTCTTGTAAATCGCTATGATGAACATAATTCAAAGCTTCATGGGCAACGTCGGCGTTCGAAACTAGAACCGTAGGCAAGTTGGCTCGCAGGATTTCGGCCACCGGTGGGCTGGGCGAGAAGAAGAAATCGGGTTCGGCGGATTGAAGTGTCGATGGACCACCGCCCAGGAAGCGAACTTCTTCCACGCCGCTGACTCACGCGATGCTTCCGTCTTGGGCGCGAATGACGAAGTTACCACCTCCGTTGTTGCTAACTTGAGCACCGCCCTGAGTTCCCGCAATAACCACGATGTCAAAGCCAGTGCCGCCGCGAATTGTATTGTCGCCCGCACCGCCGAAGAGAATGTCGTTTCCGCCGCCGCCGTGTCGGACCTCTCCCGTTTTCAGTTGGATCGAAGAATGCAGATCGCGTTTGGTCTGACGACAGGGCAATGGCTCTTGAAATCACGCATCGATCTAGGGAGGACGCAACTCCAAACCACAAGCGAACCGATTGTCAATATTGCGCACAACGCTGGGTATTCGGATCAAAGCGCCTTTAGTCGACAATTCTGACGCGTTACTGGCCTGGCTCCTAACGAGTACCGCAAGATTCGCAGCACGGTTGACTGAGTATTCGATAACAGTCACCGCGACGGATGTACAACTCGCCGAACGTATCAATCGTCATCCGGCTAGATCGCACCGACAGTTGACTGTGGTCGCTGCGCCAGGCCAATGCGAATCGCCTGTTCGTGTTCCGATAGCGGCGTTAGCTGCTCCCAGCCGACGAGTTCGACAGCGACCCCGCTGAGTTTGTAGTCCTCAAGGTAGTGGAACACTGTTTCAGCGGCGGTGTGATCAACAACGTTTGCCAAAGGGGAAAAGTGCAGACGCAATACCTCGGTCTCGTCGGGAACTTTCTGCAGTTCACGAATGACGTGGGTAAGGTTAAAGCAGTGCAGCGGTGCTCCAAAATGTAAATCGTAAACGGTGCGATCGAACTCTGTCCTGGTGACCGGATTGCCGAATGCCGCCCTGATCGAACGCCAGATGCCGATGTTGCGTTTCTCGCCACTCAGGCGATTCGCCAAGCCGATCAGTGATAGGTCCATGAGCAGCTTCACCAGAACTCCGACGCCAATACCAATCAGCAAGTCTGACGATACGGTGACGACCATTGTGATCAGGAACACAGCCAACTGCTCGACACCGATTGCCGAGGTCTTTCGCCAAACCTGCGGACCACATAACTTCCAGCCGACATAAATCAGAATAGATGCCAGCACTGCCAATGGAACCTGATTGATCAGCGGTCGGGCGAGGAACATGAACACCAACAGCATGATCGCATTGAAAAAGTTGGCCCATAGCGTACGTCCGCCTCCAATGATGTTGGTTGTGCTCTTCACGATACCCGGAATGATTGTCAGGCCGCCCACGACACTCGATGCCAGATTGCATCCACCCATCGCTTGAAGTGTCCCGTCCGGGTCGGAGCGACGCTTATACGGATCGAGCTTATCGACTGCGACGATCGTGGCCAGCGACTCAGTGGCGTCGATCAGCAATAGCACGAACACCACATAAGCCAATGCGATCCATGTGTGTGGATACTTGATAATTCGGTCGTAGCGAGGAAGTTGAATGCCACGAAGCGGGTTCTCGGGAATGTTGATGCAGTATCCCAGATGCGGTCGCTTTTCGTACTCTTCAATCTGCTCAGGTGTCAGTTCCGTTTTCAGTTTTTCAATGGCGGCGAGCTGTTCGTTGCTCAACTCGCTATTGCGGAGTTCCGTTTCAAGTTGCGCGTGCAAGTTGCTGATGGCGGAACGCTCCTCTGGCGTGAGTTCCTGCGTTCCCAGGTCCGCCTCTAGTTCGTTATCCAGCCTCACAACGAGAGCCTGATGCTCTGAGGTGAGTTGCCGTTTCATGAGTTCGCTGGCTTCGCGCTGTTCGTGAGTGAACTGTGCACTTGGGATATGAAAGATCATTTGAGAAATGAGACTGCCTGCAATGAAGACCCAAACAGGAGGCGGCATGACTTTCAGGAATTTGAACGGCAGTGCACTCAGGATGAACAGTGCGACTGTGCAGCCAATCCCAGTGACCATCGCGGGCACATAGATCTCATTGAGGTGTTCAGGTATCTCGACGATCATGCCCCAGAAATGATGAGCTTCAAAATCAACGCCGAAAAGCAGCGGCAACTGTTTAACCATGATGATCAACCCAATCGCGGCAAGCATGCCTTCGATGGCTGCGGCAGGGAACATGGCCGACAATCGAGCGACCTTGAACCGCGAAAGGACGATTTGCAGAACACCGGCAATTGAGATTGCGACAAGCACGAGAGGGTAACCGATTTGGAGTAGCTCCTGTGTGGTCTTGCCCGCCGCAACCTCTTTTCCGACTTCAGCAGTGGCCAAGGCGATCATGCCGCTGAACAGTGCAGGAGCCAACCCGGCAGCAGGTCCGCTGATAGTTGCGTAGGAACCGCCCAGAAACGGCAAGAGAAATCCAGCGATGATTGCTGAGATCACGCCGGTAATTGGCGGAGCGCCGGAAGTGATCGCGATTCCCATCGAGAATGGCAATGAAACCATCGCAACCATGAACCCAGATCGAAGGTCGTACATCCAGTGCTTCAATCCCTTTAGACCATTGGTAGGTTTTTCGGCGGTTGTACTGTCGTCAGCCAGTTGCGATGGATTCTGATCGGGTTGCGTGTCGTTCATGATTGAAGAGTGAGAGTCCATGTTGTGAATGGTCGCCAGAAGAACGTCTAAAGACCAACGAAGTTCGGCCCCTGTGCAGTTCGGAGATGCCAGCCCCTACGCAACGTTTGTGCCGAACTTCGTCCCCCGGAATCACACTCGACTTTGCACGGGAATTTCCACTTCGGGACAAGAAGGTAGAAAAGCCGGCCCGGGTGGACATGCAAAGAATTGCAGAGTCTCTGCAAGACACTGCAGGACGATGGGTTGTCGGCGCTCGTAAGTGCTCAATAATCGTCCATTTGCGTGTCGGCAGGCAATTTGCAGAGCGATACCGTAAATCAGCAACCGTAAGAACAGGACCTAAGAGCCCGTCATGTTTCGAGTGGAGACTCAAGAGAGTTGGAGAAGCTATCGCGCAGTAGTTCTCGGGCTGTTGCTGCTGAGCGTTACCGCGCTAGCGATCACTCTTTGGGAACTGTATGACTTTGCTCGTGAACAGGTCATTATTGAAGAACTCATCAGAACGCTGCCGGGCGAGGACACTGCACCGGTCGAGTTTCTTGCTGATGAACTACGCTGGCAGTTTCGACTGACCATATTGGTCGTGATTCATGTTGTCTTGACGGGAATTGCCATTGCTTTTCTTGCGCGTGCTTATCGGACATCTCAGCAGTCGCTGAGAGACATCAAAGCACATGCGGGAGACATACTCAGCAGTATGGAACAGGGAGTGATCACGACAGATTTGAACGGAATCGTTACGAGCATCAATCGGCGCGGACTTGAGATGTTGCGTCCTGCTGGTGATTGCGTCGGTCGGTCTCTCCGTGAAGTTTCTGTCCACGTTCCACTCGATGAGTTTCGGAACCAATGGACGATTGAGCGATCATCGGGAATGACACGCGACTTCACCGTGAAGTCCGACGACCACAAGACCGTGCTGCGGACTTTTTGTCAAACGCTGAACGACGTCGATGGCGCGGAGATCGGGTTTGTCCTTCAGATCCGTGATGTGACCGCGCGCGTCCTGACCGAAGATCGAATGCTCCGCATGGAGCGATATATGGGGCTTGGCTCACTTGCCGCTGGATTGCATCACGAAATCAAGAACCCGCTGGCAGCCCTTTCGCTACACGTGCAGTTGTTGGAGGAGCAACTCGAACGAGACAACTCATGTGGTGAAGTTCAGGGCATGTTGCGGATCATCAAAACTGAAATGGCTCGCGTCGGAGGCGTCCTTGAGGGTTTTCGCGATTTCGCATCCCTCGGCCGACTGAATCTTCACCCCGTCAACATTCGAGAGCTCATTCAACGGCAGATTGACCTGATCCTTCCTCAAGCGGCGTCGCAGTCTGTGGACGTCAGCGTCCAGTTCTCGACGAATCTTCCGGATGACCTGCCAGTCGACCAGGTTCGGCTTGAACAGGTTCTGCTCAACATCTTTGTCAACGCACTTGAAGCCATGCCAGACGGCGGTCGCGTCCGCATCGAAGCCACTGCTGAACCGGCTTATGTGTCGATTAGAATCAGTGACACCGGTCCTGGCGTGTCGGATGAACTACGCGAGAAGATATTTGATCCGTATTTCACAACCAAGAGCGAAGGCACCGGCCTGGGCCTAGCGCTATGCGACAAGATCATCAGACAGCACAACGGCACGCTAGACATACAACCATCAGATTCTGGAGCTGTCTTCCTGTTGGTCTTGCCGACGTCATTACAGAATCAAAGAACAGCAGACGAGCGACACTAAATGGACGAAGCGTTTCACATTCTGATTGTCGACGACGAGCCAAACATTCGCTCTGGACTATCAAAGGGGCTGGATGAACTGGCCGATGACATCGCGACCGCAGGGACGGTCAACGAGGCAATTGACAAGTTCGACGCAGGTAACTTTCAGCTTGTGATCGCCGACGTCAGGCTGCCCGGTGATCGCGATGGATTGGAACTGGTGTCGCTCGTGCAGCAACGTCGCCCCGGTACAACGGCCATTGTCATTACCGCGCACGGTACCGTCGAAACAGCGGTCGATGCCATGCGTCGCGGAGCGTTCGACTTCATCACCAAGCCCGTTGACCTCAATCTGATTCGGCAGCAGGTCACCAAAGCACGAGAACACCATCAACTTCAAACAGAAAATCGGCAGCTCCGTGACAAGCTTGCCGAAGTCGGTGAAGTCTCCGGAATCGTTGGCAACTGCCGAGCACTCAAGGAAGTACTCACGCAGGTTCGACAGGTTGCCGACACAGATGCAACGGTTCTCATTCAGGGCGAGAGCGGAACCGGCAAGGAACTGATTGCCCGCGCCATTCACGACTTGAGTGACCGATCCGCGAATCCATTTGTCGCCGTCAATCTCGGCGCTCTTCCCGAATCGCTGCTTGAAAGCGAACTCTTCGGTCACGAGAAAGGATCGTTCACGGGAGCTTCTCGGCAAAAGCCCGGATGCTTTGAGGTAGCAGCAGCGGGCACGCTATTCCTTGATGAGATCACGGAGATTCCGGCCAAGAGTCAGGTCGATTTGCTGCGAGTTTTGGCAAGTGGTCAGTTCGCACGCGTTGGCGGCGAGGAGCCATTGGAATCCGACGCTCGCATCGTGTCCGCGACCAACCGTGATGTTCAGCAACTGGTCGACGACGGCACATTCCGCGAAGACCTTTTTTATCGGCTAAACATCGTCCCGATCGAAGTTCCGCCCCTGCGACAGCGACGTGATGACATTCCTTTGCTCACCAACCACTTTCTCAGCCATTTTTGTACTCGCCATGGTCGTCCCGAAAAAGCGATCAATACAGAAGCGATGGATGTCTTGATCTCTGCAAGCTGGCCCGGCAACATCCGCCAGCTCCGAAATGTCATCGAGCGTTTGGTGGTCACGACGGGAGGCGACCGGATATCAGCGGCTGACTTGCCAGCCGAATTGTCCCGCAAGCCGAATGGTGAGACCAACGTCATTGTGACGCTGGCCGATGCCGTAGAACACGCCGAGAAGAATGCGATACAAGCTGCAATTGCTGCGAATGATTGTCATCGAGAACGAACCGCACAAGCACTCGGCGTAAGCGTCCGTACCCTTCACTACAAAATGAACCGATACGGTTTGCACTGAACCTTCACACCCTTAATGGCCCCCATGGGAGCTATCCATGAAACGAATTGTTGTACTCGCCATGTTAGTACTGACCGGCCTATCGAGTCTCGCGACAGGTCAAGAGAATCGGAACCAAGCCAAAGAGAATATGCCAAAGATTCCGAAGGACGTGTCCATCGAAGAAAATGTTGTCTTCGGCAAAGGCGGTGGTCGTGACTTGACGATGCACATTTTGTCGCCGAAGCAACGTTTGCAAGAACCAGCGCCCGTGTTTGTCTGGATTCATGGCGGTGGCTGGCAGGGCGGCAGGAAGGAGAGCGGCATCTATTCGATGGTGCCATTCGTCCGGCGCGGATTCGTGAGCGTCACCATTGAGTATCGCTTGACTGGTGAAGCTCCCTTTCCAGCACAGATTGAAGATTGTAAGTGCGCGATTCGTTACCTGCGGGCTCATGCTGACAAGTATCAGATCGACCCAGACCGTATCGCCGTCGGAGGGGCTTCTGCGGGCGGTCATCTGGCCGCGCTTGTCGGAACATCAGGAGGAGTCGACGAACTGGAAGGCAGCGGGGGCTGGCCCAAACAGTCCAGTCAGGTGCAAGCGGTGGTCGACTTGTATGGTCCCACGGATTTTGAACTATTCGTAACGGCCAAGGGCTATGAGAAACACAATCGCGACGGGTCTCCCGAATCCAAACTTCTGGGCGGCGGTACAGTGCTTGAGAACAGGGAAGGCATTCGGCAGGTGAATCCCATCACCTACATCGACAAAGACGACCCACCGTTTTTTATCATCCACGGAAGTGATGACCCAACCGTACCGCTGAATCAAAGCAAAGCACTTCAGGAAGCGCTCGGCAAAATGAATGTGGATTGCAAGTTGCACATCATTGAGGGAGCCAAACATGGCGGACCAGAATTTCGGGAGCCAGAACTCCGCAGAATGCAGGTAGACTTCGTCAGCCGTGTGTTGAGCAAGTAGTCTTGCGGTTTTTGCAGCGGTATCCTTCTAGTACCGCTGAGCTTTCTTCTAACTTTCGAGGACGCAATGATCAAAATCAGTTATCTCATGCGACGGCAACCCCAGTTGAGCCGCGACGAGTTTCAGGCTTACTGGAGCGAGAAACATCCTCAGGCTGCACCAGCTGACGCCTTTCAAACACTTGGCGTCAAACGCTATGTGCAGGTCTTACCCCTCGAATCATCCGGTCGAGACCTTGTGGTTGGCCCTTGCACCGGACTGGTTGAAACCTTCGACGGAATCGCAGAGCTTTGGGTCGAGAGCGAAGAGGCACTCCTCCGAGACTGGTCCACGGAAAAAGCCAAAGAGTACGTGAAAATATTCTTTGAAGACGAAAAGAACTTCATCGACTGGACCCGCTCAACGATTCTCGTATCCAACGAGAACGTTGTCATTGAGTAAGCGGGCGAGGGCAGTATCGATTCATAAGTGTCCAACAAAAGTGAGCCGTGTGGTGCGTAGAAGAGACTTCCTCAATATCTCGAGTGGTGCTGCGTTGGCAGCAACGTTGAATTCAGCCTTAGCGGAAACTTCCGAGTCCAAGTCTCCACCCAGGATCCTTTTGCGGTCTTCATGGCAGACAGTCAATATCGGCGACATTGCGCATACGCCCGGTGTGCTTAGCATTCTTCGCAAACATCTGCCCGAAGCGAGGATCACGTTGTGGCCATCGAATGTTGACAACGGCGTTGAGCAGTTGCTGTTGAAGGAGTTTCCCGGATTAACAATCGCCAAACAAGGAAGCGCAGAGTTGCGACGCGCGTTTGAAAAATGCGACTTCCTGCTGCACGGTAGCGGTGCATCCATCGTTGCGGAACGAGACTTAATCCGCTGGAAGCAGGAAACCGGCAAGCCTTACGGTATCTACGGCATCACGTTTCCCCGCAAAAAATCGTCCGCCACCAGTGCTCGATCTAAGGACGCGATGGATCGCTCGATCCAAGTGCTGTCCGACTCGCGATTCGTGTACTTTCGTGACGGCAAGTCGCTGAAGTTGGCAAAGTCGTTGGGGGCAAAATCACCCGTCATGGAATTTGGTCCCGACGGTGCGTTTGCCTGTGACCTGCGCGACCCCCAAAAGGCAGAAGAGTTTCTGGTGGCGAACCAGTTAGAAGCCGGCAAATTTCTTTGTTGTATCCCCCGATTGCGTTACACGCCGTACTGGACGATCAAGAAAGGTCGAGCTTTTGACCCCATCAAACATGCTCGAAACGAAGCGATGAAAGAGCATGACCACGCACCTTTACGAACTGCAATCGAACGTGTTGTCGATGAAACCGACCTGAAGATTTTGATCTGCCCGGAAGACCGGACACAGATGGCGGTCGGCAAGGAGATGTTGTACGACAAGCTGCCTGCGAAGATTCGAGATCGTGTGGTCTGGCGACCGAACTATTGGCTAACCGGAGAAGCGGTCAGCGTGTATGTCCGCAGCGCAGGATTGTTTGGCAACGAAATGCACTCTCCCATCATGTGTATCGGGCACGGAATTCCCGCAATTGTCTGCAGGTTTGCAGAGCAAACCAGCAAAGGCTACATGTGGGAAGACATCGGATTGGGCGACTGGCTGTTCGATCATGACTCAGAAGAAGAGCAACAACGCATCGTGCCAGCCGTTCTCAAATTAGCAACGGCCCCGGAAGCAGCTCGAGAGAAAGCAGCAAAGGCAAAGGCGTTGGTGCAAAGAAAGCAGGCCGAAACAATGCGTACGCTAAGCGAGGCACTGAAAGCCTCGCAAACTCTGCAGCGATAGGTAAATCATGGACCTTCCACGCTCAACGCGTTCATCACTGTCATCCAGGGAGGACGCTGGTTTAGCGTTCGGCTGAAGGATCGCTCCAAACCATCACTTCCGTCACGCCACTGCGGGCGCGGTCTCGGTTGGTGAAGAGGATTCGGAGTTTGGTTGCCTTCTGTGACTTAAACGTGGCCGAGTTCCATTGGCTGCCGGCGGGTTCTTTCGGTTGGCGTTGGACGTCTTCAATCGGTTGCCACTTGTCGCCGTTCCAGATCTCGAAGTCATACTTGATCGGACGCTGGACGCCGCCTTGGTCGTCGTAGATGGCGAGATCGACTTTGCGGAATTCCACCTGCTTGCCGAAATCGATTTCCAACCAGTCGACTTTGTTCGGAGACTCGAAACTCGTCCAGCGATTCGTCGGAGTTGCCAGGAAGTTGGTGCGACCATCGATGGCAGATTTGGGGACTCCGCCGAAGCGGTCGTGGTAGCTGGCGGTTGCTTTGGGAAATTCACTCCCGCCGTCGTTGTAGGCCAGGTTGCTAGGCGGGTGTGGCAACGATTCCAGCGGCAGTTTGACGTCGCCCCACGCTTCGAGTTCGGTCAGGCCCGAAGGGCCGGCGGCGCTGTGTGTGAGAGTGGCTCGAAGTTTTTGCGTGTTGATCGCTTGGAACGTCAGCGTGTGCGGGCGGTGGCCGGAGATTGTTTCGCTGGACGCCTGGAAGCTGACTTCTTCCCATGCGCCGCCGGACCACGATTCCAGTTTGATGGATTCAGGCGGCGCGATGGGGCTGTCGTTGCGCATCGTATCGTCGAGCACATACAATTTGACCGTATGGATGGTTCGGGGCGTGCCGAAGTCCACGGACAGCCAATCCTGTTTGTTCGGCGAGCCCTGGCTGGTCCAGCGGTTGGGCGGGTGCAGCAGGTACCAGTAGTTGCCGTCGTTGACCTTTGCCAGCGATGTCCGCGGAGCCGTGTAGCTGGCCTCGATCGCCGGGTAGAACGTGCCATCGTTGTTCACGGCGAAGTTGGTCGCGACCAGTGCTTCGCGATCGGCCGCGCTGCGTTGGTCGGTGGTCTTGAGCGGGGCGGCGGCTTCGATGGTGACAGGCTGAAGCGTGTCCGCGCCGCCAACACGTTTGCCGTCGACCAGCACGTGCAATCCCTTACCGAGCTTGTAGCGGCCGCCGTTTTTATCCCACACAATGCTGACCAAGTGGCCTCGGTAGGGAACATCGTCGAGTGCGAAGTAGTTCCAGTCGGCAGGCGCGAGCGGATGGACCTGCAGCGCGTCATCGCCGCGGGGCACGAGTCCGGCGAGGCCCGTGATGACAAGATCGCAGTAGCCCGAATGCAGATAGTGTTCGGAATGGTTGTATCCGTCGTGGCCTTCAAACGAACCAGTGTCGGGATGCAGCGCTTCGGCCAGATAGGGCTTGCCGTCCTTGCGATGTGATCGAGCGTAGATGCCGAGCAGCTTCGCGTAGTCGTCGTTTGAAAGTGTTTTATTGCCGCGTTGCAGTGAGTTCGCGAGAGCCTTCAATGTCTGTGTGGTTGCGTAGGGCCACGACTGACCGCTCCACCAGCAGCACGATTTTTTTAGCAGGAACATCGGGTCGTTGCGCTCTACGGTCGATGGCCCGAAATCGGCGTAGAAGCCGTCGCGATCCATCAGTTTCTTCCACGCGACGTCGTATTTGCTTCCGCCCGGCAGCAGGTTGAATTGCCACGGCACGTAACCAATGAGTTCCCGACCGTGCGGGTCGCCAGCGTGCCGGCCGCTTTCGTAGGTGCGCGTCAACGCCTTCATCGTGTGGCCGTCGCGTGTTTCGTCGTTCTTCAGAACGGGGAAGAAGAACTGCCGCTTTTCGTCCCACATCAGTTCAAGCATTTTCGCTTTGAGGTCGTCAGCCTTCTTCGTGAAACGTTCGGCGATGTCGTTGCGGTTGGCTCGCCGGGCGATGCGAGCGATCGCCTGAGCATCGGCCCACATGTAGGCGTTAAACGAAGGCCGATAGCTGGGAGCTCCTCGTAGGATGTCCCTCGTTTGGCGGCTGTTGATGTTAAATTCCATGCCGTCGTCGTGGCCGGTCTGCCAGAACAGACCGACTTCGGGAACGAATTGACGCTGCTCCCAGCCTTCGTAGTTCTTGATGAGGTCATCCAGCAGATCCACCAGAAACCGTTCGTCGGGATGAACCTGATTCACGGCCCACACGGAATCGGCCAGCCACGTCGAATAGTTTCGCGGTTGAGCTCCAGGCGTTCTCAGCCAATAACGCGAGTAGTCATTCGCGACGCGCGGTTTTTTCAGCCAGCGGGCTTCGTACAGTTGATGGCCGGCGGGGCAACTGATGGCTCCGTAGGCGCCCGACCAGAACGGCCGGTCGATGAATTCGGTGAAGGAATAGCCGGTATTCGGGCTGGCGTAGGTGAGATGCTTGGTCAGCAGATCCCAGCGATAGTAATAGGTGGTGGTGACTTCGCGGTCGGAACATTCAAAGAAGGGAATGTTCTGCTGGTACCAGTCAAAGTCTTTGTTGTACCACCACGATTCGTTCTGAAGCTGCTGCTGCTTGTCCAGCACCTGCGCATCGGCTGTGGCGAGTTGTAACAGCATGACGAAGCATGCGAACTGCAGTATCATCTTCATGTTTGAGTCTCTTTGATTGAAGATCGTAGCTCAACCCGCGCCGCTGCGAGCCACTCGCAGTGTGGAACCCCGAGCGGTTTGGGTCTAGTCCGCGGTCGGGCGGCTATCGTTGACAAATGAGGCGACGATTGATGCGTGGGTCAGGTACGTTCGTGTTCGACTGAATGGATGAAGAGAGGCATTGATCGTCATATGTGATTCCGGGCAACTAACAGCATTCGACCTGCTACTTTTCGGGCTGTTCGCCCACTTGCTTCTTCGTTGCGTCAATACTCTGCTGCAGCATGGCCTTGAACGCAGAGTTGTCGGTCTTCTCGATCGCGAAGGTCATGCATTCGACAAACAGGTCGAGGTCATTGGAAATTCGATAGGCGATGGCAATCTTGACCAGTGATTCAACATCCTCTTTTGCCGCCGTGCGTGATTCCTTCATGACCCTGAGGGCGTAGGCCCGCTGAACGCCCTCTGGGTTGTTCATCCGTGATGCCAAACCGGAAGCGACCATTGCGAGTCTGCCCCAGTCCTGCGATTTCAAATAGTGCGGTTTAACGGTTTCGATTGCCGCTTTTGCTTCTGCGTATTTCCCAAGCCGAGTCAGCGTAGAGACTTTTACTGATGCTACGTCCAGGCTATAAGTCCGCTCAAGGTTGATCGTTTCCAGTTTGTTGATGAACTTCATGGCGGCCTTTGCATCTTCTTGTGCAAGTGCCGGCAGCGCTTTGATCGAATCGGCGATGTTTTGAAGTTCGTCTGCGTCCGCTTTGCCTCGCCATTTCCCCGCGGCGACGCGTGACAGCACGTAGTCGAGATTTGCCGGCCGGCCGATGTAAGCGATCTTTCCCTGTCGATCGATGACGAAGCTACAGGGGATCGCATCATTTCCGGAAGCGGCCATAAACGATTCATAAGTGGCTTCGCAGCACGTCGCGTAGCCGAATTGAAAATCCTTCCCGCGGCCGTTGACGAACTTCTCCACGGCTTCGACCGTATTGGCGCGGTCGGTCGCCGTGAGCGCGATCACTTCCAAACCATCTTGGGCATACTTCTTCGCCAGCTCGCTCAAATGTGGCATTTGCAGTATGCACGGACCGCACCACGTCGCCCAGACTT
The DNA here is from genome assembly GCA_046290675.1 of Aureliella sp. Lineage (GTDB taxonomy): Bacteria > Planctomycetota > Planctomycetia > Pirellulales > Pirellulaceae > Aureliella. The sequence goes on along the minus strand of JBKAHA010000020.1, from coordinate 34,102 downwards.
CAACGACATAGAACTTCTTCGCATCGTAGGCGCTGAGCGGCTGTCGCTTGAACCATCGATCGGCTTTTAACGGCGGTGCGAGCTTTCCGACAGTGAGTTTGTGCTGGCGAGCGTCGGGCCCGTCTCCGATTGCGACATTCCAACAAAAGGCGAAAGCGATTGTGATTGCGATCAGTTTCAACTGTAAAGGCATGGTGTACTGCTGTGAAAGTGGAACAGGCAAGTAGCCAATCGCGAAAGTCGCAGAGTCTCGTTCTTTCGCACGTAAATCTTGCCGAGAATTACGACTCGATCTGCTTAAGTGGCCGACATGTTGCTTCTGTGAAAGTATGTGTTTAAGCGTTGGTTTGAGTGTGAGATTTTGTATTCTCTTTAGATCATTCGTCGTGGTTACTCTTCGGCAGAAACACATCGGTGCCAGCCGCCGCGAATACATGATGGACAGAGGTCATGGCGTTCTCCGCTGTATGTTGTCGAAATATTTGGACGACTTCGCGTGCGGCCAAACCGTCAGCCACGCAATCGAACCGCTCAGGTGTTCGGTGCCGGATTCGGAAGCTCCGATGTACATTGGGCGTCCCTGGTGCATGAGCAACATTTTGGCCGCTTCGTTGTTGAGCTTGCCGTCAACGTAGACTCGTTCGATGACTCCCTCGAATGTTACCGCAATGTGGTGCCACTTGCCGGGTTTGGGGATTCCACGGAAGCCCATATCGGCCCAGCCCCAGTGGCCCACGGCACCCCACGCCGGATGCTTGCCGTAGCCGACTTGCCCCGTCATGCCGTCCGGCCCGCCTCGACCGCACCAACTGAGAATCACTTCGGCGTCTTCGAGTTCTTCGTTGTGAACCATCGCTTCAATCGTGTAGCTGCTGTTACCCGACATGCTGGCCGGAGTCGGAAAGCTGGCCTTCAGGACTTCATCGCCGCTAAACGAAATCGCTTTGCGGCCATCGACAGTTTTGACCTCAGGAGCATCTTTCATCGGAGCGAACGAGCCGCCCAACGAACCGGTATTGATCAACGTCTTCACGTCATCACCGATATCGAAGTCCTCAGCGGTGATCTGAATCAGTGGTTCCTTCGTGTCGGCAACCGTGAGGCGATAGGCGTCTTCGGGCTTGCTGTCGCCCTGGCTGCGGACGAAGTTATCGAAACCTTCGTCTGCTAGTTTTTCGTGCGGATCGATTCGGTCTTCCGAGAAAACTTTGATGTTCCAGACGGCTCCGAAGATGCCCGGTTTCTGCACGCCGGTGATCGTGAGCCGAACGTACCGCGCGGTGGCTTTGTTGCGGTCGATCATCGGACTGCCCCAACGCGTGTTGTCGCGGCGATCCGAGAACGTGGTCCAACTTTCGCCGTCGGTCGATGTTTCCAGCAGATACTGGTAATACCACGTCGCGTATTGAAACTGCGTCGCGATCCGGCGGATTGGTTGAGCTTCACCGAGATCAATCGTCAGGGTGTGACCCATCTTATTGTCGGCCGGTCGCCACAGTGTCGCGTTGTTATCGTCGACTGCGTACTCAGGTTTGTATTCCGTGTGCCGCAACGTATCGACGTAGTGCGAATCGGCTTTCACAGGTTTTGTGAAGGCGAGGTTTTTCGACGTTTCCACATTTTTCGCCAGCGGGCCAAGTCCCTTGTGAGTCGGCGTGACACGTTCGATGTTGCCGTCGGAATCAAACGTCATGCGGTCCGCGCAGATCTGTCGCAGTAGACCGTTTGGAGTTCGCGGGATATCGTGACGGTGGTACACGATGAGATATTCATCGTTTTGTTCCAGTAGTGAATGATGTCCGGGACCGTCGACGGTTTTGTCCGCGTTGGTGGTGAGGATCGGACTGTTCAAGCCCATCTTGAATTCGCCGTCCGGCTTGTCGCTGGTGGCGTATTGAACTCGATAAGTCGAATCGTGGCAGCTACCCGACGAGTACGTCATGTAATACGTCCCGCCTCGTTCAAACAGAAACGGGGCTTCAAAGAAGTCCTTCAGTTGTGTGTTTGGGATCATGCCAAGGTCTCTGACCGACTTCATATCCGCGCCGAGCTTCCCGACTCCGCAACCGTGCCCAGGATAAATGCCCCACGTTCCCCAGTAGACGAACGTGTTGCCCTGCTTATCCTCAAACGTCTGCGCGTCGAGCGTAATGACTTTATCAACCAGCAGGTTCGGAATAATCTCGCCGCGTTTGTCATTGAGCGGCTTCCACGGTCCAATCGGCGAATCGGCAACCGCTCCGTAGATGACACACGGTTGGCTGAAGTACAGGTAATACTTCTCACCGCGTTTGATGACTTCCGGAGCCCAATAAGCTTCGCCCGCCAGAGGCCAGTTCATCGGCACCAGCGTCCAGTTGTGAAAATCCTTCGACACCCAAACCTGCGACGGCGCGCGGCCTCCACCATTTCCGTCGGTCGTGGTGTAAAGATAGTAGGTGTCTCCAAACTTCTTGATCGTCGGATCGGCGAAGTAGCCTGGCACAATGGGGTTGAACGCACCGGGTGTATCGAAGTCGTCGGCGCATACTCCCCGCATCGCTGGTACTAGCGCGATGGATACCACCGCAATGATCACAGCTATTCTCTTTCTTTTGCGCATCTCAGGCATACTCTCAAGAATACGATGACTTAGGGGAATTTCTCTCGGATGTGGCAGCGTCTCAGTAAGGAGCTGATACGACGGGTGTAGACATACAACCACTCCGCCGTTCAACGGTGAAAGCCACGACGATTGCCGCAATTGTTGTTTCTGCTTCTGATTAGTTCAAGCGTCTTGATCACCTGAGTTCTTATGGGTGAACGACGCAAATAACTAAAATCTGCTTTTCGCCGGGAGCCCATGCAAGTCTCTCCGACTGATGGTGGGAAGCTCAGTCGCTTTCGCCAGCAAAGCGAAGCATGGAGAACGATAAACCTGCCGCGGCAGAACACGCCGCACACCCACACCCGTCTTCGTGAGGGTGAGAATGGCTTTCGCCGCTATCATGATCGGCGAGCATTTCTCCGTGATCTTCGTGGTCACAATCATCGCCGTCATGGTTGTGGTCGCCGCGATTTAGTCCGTCAAAATCAGCTTCTTGCAAGTCGTTGTAATACACGTACTGCAAGGCTTCTGGGGCAACGTCGGCGCTCGAGACTTGAACCGTGGGCAAGTTGGCTCGTAGGACTTGGGCCACCGGTGGGCTTGGCGCGAAGAAGAAATCGGGTTCGGCGGCTTGAAGCGTCAATGAACCGCCACCCAGGAAGCGAACTTCTTCCACACCGCTGACTCGCGCGATGCTTCCGTCTTGGGCGCGAATGACGAAGTTGCCACCGCCGTTGTTGCTGACTTGAGCACCGCCTTGAGTTCCTGCAACCACGACGACGTCGAATCCAGTTCCGCCGCGAATCGTGTTGTCGCCCGCACCGCCGATCAGCGTGTCGTTTCCACCGCCGCCGTCGAGCGTATCGTTTCCGCCGTTGCCAACCAGTTGGTTTGCGAACTCATTACCGGTCAAAATATCGGCGTTGTTGCCGCCGATCGCGTTCTCAATAACGACTCCGTTGGCGATCAAGTAGCCCGTCGTGAGAGATTCAGATGTCGACAGGAAGCCGCCACCGCCGACTTCGCGTTGCAGAGTTGCATCGTTCAGGTTGATCACGGTGCGAGAGGAACCAGTGTACTGGATCGTATCTGTACCTCCGTTGTCCCAGATCGCTTGCAGGCCAGCACTTTGGCGGCGGTCGTCGTTGAAAGTGTAGACATCGTCGCCCAGAGCGTGGGACGTGTTGACTCCGTACATGAACTGGAACGCAGCAATGTCAAACGGCAAGTAAGAACCGGGCCACATCTGCTGAACCGTCTTTGTATCAAACTGCGGCGTGAACGGATTGTCCTCTGCCCAGAAAAAGTTGGCGTAGGTCATCACCGAATACAGTTTTGAATTGAGTCCGGTTGGCCCCGAAGAGATGAAAGGGTTTTCGCCGCTGATTGGCCCAAAGTCGAATCCATCGGCCGTCGGATGATCAAAGCCTAGGGCGTGTCCCAGTTCGTGATAAAAGGCTTCAGAAAACTGACCTGGGTAGACGACCTCGGTGATTGTTTCCATGCCATCGCTGGGATTGATCCCGACTTGAGTATCCGTTTTGACACCGCCATTATTGGGTGTTCTCGAGATACCGCCACCACCAGTTGGATTTAGACGGAACGTGACAACGGCATTGGTGCGAGGCTGTTCGACGAATCGCAGTCCCGTGTAAGTGGTCACGTCAGCCATCATGCCTTCGTAAAAATTCCGCCAGTTGCCTTCTTCCCAGTCATTGATGCCATCGTTGTCCAAGTCGTGTTCTTCAAAGGCCCACGTGATCACATCGGCGTCCCATTGCATCGACCAAGTCAACGTGTCGATGATCGGGTTGCCACTGATCGGCGTGTTCTTGGCAGGCCGTCGATCGGTGGCAAAGGTTGGTGAAGTCGCCACTTCGTCATCGGGATTGAACTTCAGTGCTTCGGTGCCGACTTTGTCCAGATTCCCATCGCCGTTGATGTCGGCAGTGATGCTGCTGATGGCACCAATGAACTTGGGGGCGGCGTTGTCTGTCGAAATCCCAACCATCAAGAACTTGCGTGGCAAGTCGGGCACCGCAACGGCTTGACGTTCAGCGAGCAGCACGTCGTTCTTGAATAGCTGCATCAATCCACTGTCGGTGACCTGAGTTCGCCAAGTTGCATTTTCGCGTTGTACGATGGCTCCCGGAGCATCCAACGTGTAGAGCTGGCCGTTAGAAAAGAATCCAAACTGCAAGTCGTTAGTCGCACCAATTTGGCCCAGATAGATGCTGTCTTTGTTGAAGCCGTTGCCGTAGTCGAAGATTCGCTGCGAGCTAAAGTTCACCGCATTGAACTGAGCCGTGACTTCGGTGAAGAAAGACAGTTCGCTCGTCGTCGGAGGTTGCGGAGTTGGCGGTTCTGGAGTCGGCGGCTGTGGCGTTGGTGGCTGCGGAGTCGGCGGTTCTGGCGTTGGAGGTTGAGTGTTGCCCGGGATAACATAGACAAACGCCGTGGCCGAATCAGAACCACCGTTGCTGTCCGAAATCGTATAGCTAATCTCGGTCGTGACTCCGCCAAAGCCATCGGCCGGAGTGTAGATCAACTGGTTGTTAACAACTGCTACCGTGCCCTGTGACGACGGAACAGATGCGTCCGTGATCGTCAACGAGTTGCCGTCCGCGTCCGTGTCATTTGCCAGAACGTTGAGCGTAATTGCAGTGCTCGCGTTGGTGAAGTTGCCTGGATCGTCATTCGCATTTGGCGCGACATTCGGCGTCGGAGGCTTCGGAGTCGGCGGCTCTGGCGTTGGAGTCGGCGGTTCTGGCGTTGGAGGGTTCGGAGTCGTGTTTTGACTTAAGTCCGTCGTGCCGTCGCCGTCGATGTCAGCGCTAATCGAAAGGACTTGGCCAATCAGCGGCGTATCCGCTGACCAATTGGATTCACCGATAAGCAGGTTGGCGCGAACGACACCAGGAACCACCAAGGCCTCGCGTTCACTGACCAGGTTTCCGTTCTTGAACAGCTGCATCACGCCAGTGTCTGTGACCTGAGCTTTCCAAGTCGCCGTTTCACCTTCAACGATTCCATCGACCGCGTCGAGCGTAAAGACCTGACCGTTGGCATAAAAATCGAAGCGCATCGTGTTGGAGCCGGCCAGTTGAGTCAGCAAGAGGTTGTCTTGCCCGGGGCCGTTTCCAAAGTCAAAAACTCGCTGCCAAACGCCGCCAGCGAGATCATCAAATCGGACCGTCGCTTCGGTTACAAACGACAAGCCGTTTAAAGTAGGGGGCGCGGGAGTTGAAACTGGCGATACAAATACAAACGCCCTCGCGGTACTGGTGTCTGTTCCATCCGAAACGGTGTAGGGAATCGCTGCTGTCACGCTGTCAAAACCGTCAGCTGGTGTGTATACCAGTTGGTTGTCGACGATCGCAACGGTGCCTTGCGCGTTAGCCACGGTTGCATCGACGATGGTCAAGTCACCATTGTCGGCGTCGAAGTCGTTGGCCAATACATCCAAAGTGATGGCTGTCCTGGCTTGCGTCGTATTGCCGATGTCATTGTTGGCGACTGGCGCAAGGTTGCTTGGCGGCGGGGCTGGTGTTGCGTCACCCGCGAATTGGAAGTAACCGTTGGTGTGAAGCGTTTCCGATTCTCGGTTGCCCGGTACGATGCCGTCAGCGGCTTTCCAGGTGCCCGTTGAGAAGACGCTTGGAGCTTCGGTCTGATAGTCGGTGCCGTCGATGTTGATCTTGTCGACGATCAAGTTCGCGTCGATTCCCGCATCGGGTTCCCATCGGTCATTGAAGAACTCGATCCGCACATCGTTCGCACTCACCGTATCCGTGTGGGTGTAAGAAAACGTTTGATCCGCCAACGCTGCATCAAACGTCGCCACCGTGCGGCCTTTGATCACCAGGTTGAAGCTCTCCGTCCCTTCGCTACCGCGAGCGGTGACCTGGATGACGGAACCATCCGCCGCGCCGGGGGTTCCAGGCTCTTCAATTTGACTTGCCGGGAATTGGAAATAGCCGTTGGCGTGCAAAATGTCGCCACGACCAAACCCGGGTACGATGCCATCCGTTGATTTCCAAGTGCCGGTCGAGAAAACTTCGGCGGACTCGGTTTCAATCGTTTCACCGTCGACCACGATTCGGTCGATGCGAACATTTCGGTCGATGCCCGCCACTTCGTCATAGACGTCGTTGGTAAACGCGATCCGAATCTGGCCAGGATCCACGTCTTGCGGAGTTGAAAAGCTTAGCTTCAGGAATTGCCCGCCGAACGCATCGCCACCAACATTTTCCCACGTCTGAACTGTCACTCCTTCGATCTGCAGTTCGATTGTCTCCTCGTTCGTCACGCCCGCCGCAAAGACGTCGACCGTCGAGAGCATCTGGCGTTCTTCTAGGGATTCACATTCGAGGTGCAGTCTGTCTTGATGTTGTTTGTCGTTCATGGCTTGGGCGTCGGGTTGCTTAAGAAGAATGAGATCGCTTCATTGGTGATTCGCGTCGCAGTTGCGGCATGGGGACGCCGACGTGCGTCGTTGTGCAATAGTTGGCGCCAGGGGGGTTGGTTTGTAACGTCCGAGCGGGCTGAGATCGCGTCAGTTTTTTACCTGCGCCTTTTTGGGAGGGAGCGCACTGCGTCTTCGCCGCGGGAAACATGTGCAAAGACAGATCACAGCCTCGCCGGTCGATCTTTTTGAGTGAGCGACAGGGCGCTCACAAGACAAATCAAGTGTCGCCGGGAGAGTGAATTTCGAATCAGCACTTTTCACAAAAGAGCAAGCCTTGGCGTGGATTGCCAAGGCTTGCTGTTACTTCTGCGTCGTCTGACAGTTAGAGTTCAGACTAGATAGGGTAGGCTGCCACGGCGCGGGCCGCTGCAACATCAAACGGGACTCCGTTCTGAACGTCCCGCCCTACTTGGTACGTGAGGTAAGCGCCACCAATGTCTCCTTGGAGATACGCTCTATTGAACGCAACGCTTGAATAGGGGGCTGCTCCGCTGTCGATGAAGGTCTGGATACCTGCATCCGAGAGGTCATAGTTTCCGGGAGGTACGATTTGATCAGGGGAGTCGTACCTTGCAGGGAATGGATAGGCATCAAACGCCGCGGCTGGCCTACCAGTGAAGATTCCTCGCGAAGTCGTATTGGAAGCCGCTGGCGTTGGAGCGGGAGTTGTTGGAGCTGGAGCTGGAGTCGTCCCACCATTAACACCGGCGACACCTGCCGCGAAGGCTCCCTGTGCTCCAGGAGCCAGCGAAGCAAAGATTCCGCTCAGATCGAATACTTCACCGGTCTCTGGATCAGTAATGGTCAGGCCAGTCGTCGGCGAGCTAACGGGAGTCGATGGGACGACTGGTGCAACTGGCGCTGGAGCAGGAGCTGGTGTTGTTCCGCCATTAACGCCGGTGACACCTGCCGCGAAGGCTCCCTGTGCTCCAGGGGCAAGCGATGCGAAGATTCCACTGAGATCGAATACCTCGCCGGTCTGCGGGTCAGTGATGCTCAAGCCAGTATTTGGTGAGCTAACCGGAGTCGATGGGACAACGGGTGCAGGCGTTGCACCGCCATTGATGCCAGCGACACCCGCCGCGAATGCGCCCTGGGCTCCAGGGGCAAGCGATGCGAAGATCCCGCTGAGATCGAACACCTCACCAGTCTGCGGGTCCGTGATGCTCAGGCCAGTATTCGGCACGCCAACCGGAGTCGAAGGGACAACGGGTGTAACCGGTGCAGGTGCTGGCGTGGTCGGTGGCAAAGCTCCATTGCTAATGATCACGCTTTCACCACTGCCAAGGAACTCGACTTTCTCGACATCGGTCAAGAGGGCGCCTTCTAGCGTGGCGAGGTTGGTGAAGTTGTAGCGTCCGGTAGGTTCGTCAAGAAACACGTCGTAGTCACTTCGTATACCTGGCAATCGAACCGTGTCGAATCCGCCTTCACCATAGACGAAGTCGAAACCACCTCGTGTTTCAAACACGTCGTTGCCTGGAGTCCCTTCGAGGACGTCATCGTCCTGAGGCGTACCTGCGATGACACCGCCAGGTACTGGTGCGGGAGCGGGAGTCGGCGCCGGAGTTTGTATGCTACTTGGGAAGACGTAAACAAAGGCCGTGGCCGAGTCAGAACCACCATTGCCATCGGAAATCGTGTACTTGATCTCCGTGGTTACCCCACCAAAGCCTTGTGCGGGAGTGTAGACCAAACGGTTGTTGACGATTGCCACAGTTCCCTGGGAAGGCGGAACCAAAGCGTCTGTGATTGTCAACGAGTTGCCATCGCCGTCGGAGTCATTTGCCAACACATCGAGAGTGATTGGAGTGTTTGCATTGGTGACGTTACCCGGATCGTCATTGGCGTTGGGAGCGATGTTGGGCAGCGATGGTGCTGGTGTGGGCGTTGGTGTGGGCGTTGGTGTCGCAGAGCCGTTAAAGTTGGCGATGCCCGCAGCAAATGCTGCTTGTGCTTCGGGACTAAGCGATGCAAAAATACCGCTGAGATCGATTACCTGACCCGTTTGTGGATCAGTAATGCTCACGCCGGAATTTGGTTGGCCAACCGGTGTCGATGGTGCAGTTGGAGGAACGGGTGCTGGCGTTGTTGGTGGCAATGCTCCGTTGCTGATAAAGACAATTTCGCCACTACCGATAAACTCGACTTTCTCGACATCGGTCAAAAGTGCGCCTTCCAACACCGCTAGGTTGGTGAAGTTGTAGCGTCCGGTCGGCTCGTCAAGGAACACGTCGTAGTCGCTACGCACGCCAGGTAGGCGGACGGTATCGAAGCCGCCTTCACCAAAGACAAAGTCGAAACCGCCGCGAGTTTCAAAAATATCGTTGCCAGGAGTCCCTACGAGTACATCATCATCCTGCGGAGTACCAATGATAATACCGTTGGTCGCAGGTGTTGGAGTCAGCGTTGTCGGACTTGCGGCATTGACTGCGTACTGGAAGTAGCCGTTAGCGTTGAGTGTTTGTGATTGGCGAAAACCGTCAACGATCCCGTCTTCGGCCTTCCAACTGCCCGTAGAAAAGACTGAGGGATCCTCGGTTTCAAAGGTTACGCCATCGATCTTGATGTTATCGACCGTCAAGTTGGCATCAATTCCGTTCGCCGGTTCCCATCGATCGTTGAAGAATTCGATGCGAACGTCATCGGCAGAGATGGTTTCCGACGCGGTAAACCGAATGGTCTGGAACTGCTGCGTGACGTTGTAGGTGCCGACAGCTTGGCCCTTGATCAGTAGATTGAACTGCTCGGTTCCTTCATCTCCCTTTACACGGATCTCAATTTCGGAGCCTGTGTTTCCACTGTCACGTGAAGGAAACTGAAAGTAGCCGTTGCTGTTTAGAAACTCGCTCTCACGGAAGCCGGCAACCACGCCGTCTTCTGGTTTCCATGTGCCGGTGGAGAAGATGTCACCCGACTCTGTCTCAATGACTTGTCCATCGACCACGATTTTGTCGATGCGGACATTTCGATCGATACCATTCGCGGGATCATACAAATCGTTGGCGAATGCAATCCGAATCTGCGAGGGGTCGATAGGCGAATTGGATTCGTAAGAGAGTTTGACGAAGGATCCCGAGTTGGCGTCGCCACCGAGATTCTCGAATGTTTGGACAGTTTGACCACCGATCTGCAATTCGATGATTTCTTCGTTCGTCGTGCCAGCAGCGAATATTTCAACTGCGGAGAGCATCTGACGCTCTTCCAGGGTCTCACACTCGAATCTTAGATCTGATTGATCTGTCTCTTTCTTCAACATGGAATTGGTATCTCAACTTGCATTTGGGGGGAACTAACAATTAGCGGGAAATCCCCGCCGATAAGATAAAGGCGTTCCATCAGAAATCGCACATGCGATTTTTCCTATTGCGGTGCGCACGCTAGCCGCAACAGTTCGGGAGGCAGAGCATCCTGGCATGCCTAGAAATCGATCCGATTCGGTTCGATGTCGCGCGGAGATCCCTACACCGATTCCAATCCGCGATTCTCGCAGCTTTCTCGGCGCGCTCCGCTACTAGAACCGGGTGTCACCAGTGGGGGTGACAGGTTCCTTGTAAACGGGTGGACTGGGGGGACGGATCGACACACAGTCAATCCATCCCCATAGACTGTTTGGTGACTCGTTTTTTTTTGAGTCACCACACTAGCTCGCTATCAGGAGTTGTGTTTTCCCGCGAACCAGACGTCTTCAGTCATGATGCTAGAACCATCGCTCTTGGTTGCGGTGGAGAGCATGCGACCTTCGGCATCCAAGCTCATCGCCGTGCTGAGGGCGACTACCTGGTAGTCGCTCAATGACTTGAGCTCGCCGTCTTCGAGAACGGCATCCCCATCATCGATCCAAAGACCGAGAGACGACGCTTCATCGCCTGAGACAACTCCATCGCCATCCGCGTCAAGCAGCGACAACTTCTCGTAGCCGTTCGCATACATGCCTCCTTGATCGCCGAACAGTGCTGAACCGTCGATCTCATTGCCAGCACCGATCATCATCGTGTTGACCAAGATGCCGTCGCCGTCACCGGAGAACCACTCGATGGTGTCCAGCTTGCCATCGGCGTCGATATCGAACTGAACCGTTTCACCGATCGAAGTTCGAGCACCGCGAACCGTCGTTTCGCCAGTCACGCCGATTTCACCGTCGCCGTTGAGGTCAAGGGCGATTGGCGAAATGTCGTAGACATAGTAAGCCTGGTCGTCGAAGATCTGAACCGTCTTGTCGATCAGTGTGAAAGGCTGCGTCGTTCCTTGAGCCTGAACGATGTCCAGCTGGAAAGTTTCAAGGTCTTCAAAGACTTGGTCGAACAAACTTCGTTGTGGTCCCCAGTATGTGAACTCACCCCAGGCATCGACTTCAAAGGTGTCCTGCGAAACTGTCTGACCCGCCCGAACGGTCAACGTCAGCTGACCTGGAACGATCGCGCCATTTTTCGATAGCGTGTAGTCCAGCGGATCAGAGTCTCGGATAGGCAGACCCTGAGCGGTCGCTGCACCTCCCCATCCGATTCGCTGAGTCGATGCCCGCGGGTCGGATGTTCGGTTGGCCGTGATGTCGTTGGTGTTGATGACGAAAACGGTATCCTGAGTCACTGGAGTATCAGTCTGAATGCGGTAGCTTTCCGTTTGGAAAGGTCGACTTGGGATATCAGTTCGGTACTCCGTGATGCGATCGGCACCGACGATGCGAGCCACGTTTGGCGGAGCCACAATGTCGTCGCCCGGATTGTTGACTGGGTTGGTACCCTGCTGATTGACTTCAACGCCGTCTGGAACAGTGCCGTCATCGGTATCAGTATCCAGCGGATTGGATCCGATTTGGTTGACTTCCTGTCCGTCTCCGAGCCCGTCACCATCGGTGTCTGGGTTGTTCGGATCGGTTTCACCAGAACCCGTGGTTCCCGTTCCGCCAATCGTTCGAGGCGAAGCCCCGTCACCATTTGGATCTTCCTGACCATCGGTCAGTCCATCACCATCGGTGTCAGGATTGAGCGGATTGGTTGTGGAACCCGGGTCGGCATCAGGAGTAAAGCTTAGCGGTCCACCAAACGAGTCGGGTCCAGCACCACCTGGGCCGACACCCACCTCGGTACCGTCTTGGACACCATCACTGTCGGTGTCCTGATCGAGTGGATTGGTTCCACGAGCCAACTCATCGGTGTCGCTTAGGCCATCGTTATCATCATCGGTGTCAACGTTGTCAGGTCGCCCGTCTTGGTCGAAGTCGGCCAAGACATCATCGCCCGGGTTGTTGACTGGATTCGTGCCTTGTTGATTGACTTCGACGCCGTCAGGAACGGTTCCGTCATCGGTGTCGGTATCTAGAGGGTTGGATCCGATCTGGTTGACTTCCTGACCGTCATTGAGACCGTCACCATCGGTATCTGGATTATTCGGATCGGTTTCACCGTTACCCGTGGTGCCCGTACCGCCGATGAAGCGAGGAGATGCACCATCTGCATTTGGATCTTCCTGACCATCGGTCAGTCCATCACCATCGGTGTCAGGATTGAGCGGATTGGTTGTAGATCCCGGGTCAGCATCAGGAGTAAAGCTTAGCGGTCCGCCGAACGAGTCAGGTCCAGCACCACCTGGGCCGACACCCACTTCGGTACCGTCCTGGACACCATCATCGTCGGTATCCTGGTCAAGTGGGTTTGTGCCACGAGCCAGTTCGTCCGTGTCGCTTAAACCATCGTTGTCATCGTCGGTATCCACGTTATCGGGACGTCCGTCTTGGTCAAAGTCAGCCAAGACGTCATCGCCCGGATTGTTGACCGGGTTGGTGCCTTGTTGGTTGACTTCCACACCATCTGGAGTGGTTCCGTCATCAGTATCGGTATCCAGCGGATTGGATCCAATCTGGTTGACTTCTTGACCGTCCGGCAAGCCGTCACCGTCGGTATCTGGGTTGTTTGGATCGGTTTCACCGTTACCCGTCGTGCCTGTCCCGCCAATGAAGCGAGGAGACGCTCCGTCGGCGTTCGGGTCTTCTTGACCGTCGGTCAAACCATCGTCATCCGAGTCGGGATCCAGCGGATTCGTCGTGGTGCCAGGATCACTGTCCGGACGGAAGCTTATGGGGCCACCGAACGAGTCCGGACCAGCGCTGGTCACTCCGACTTCGGTACCATCCAAGATGCCGTCATCGTCGGTGTCGGGGTCCAAAGGATCCGTTCCGAAAGTCGGCTCATCAACATCCAGGATTCCGTCATTGTCATCGTCGGTGTCGATGTTGTCGGGACGGCCGTCCTGGTCGTTATCCGTTAGAACGTCATCACCTGGATTGTTGACCGGATTGGTGCCTTGTTGGTTGACCTCCACGCCGTCGGGAACAGTTCCGTCATCGGTGTCCGTATCCAGTGGGTTCGAACCGATTTCGTTGACTTCGCGTCCGTCGGTCAACCCGTCACCATCAGTGTCCGGATTGTTTGGATCGGTTTCGCCATTGCCTGTCGTGCCCGTTGCACCGATGAATCGTGGCGATGCACCGTCGGCGTTCGGATCTTCCTGACCATCCGTCAAACCATCGCCGTCGGTATCCGGATTCAGAGGATTCGTGGTCGAACCGCGATCCGCATCAGGCGTGAAGCTCAACGGGCCGCCGAAGGAGTCAGGCCCAGCCCCACCCGGACCGACACCCACTTCAGTTCCGTCCTGGACACCGTCGTCGTCGGTATCCTGGTCAAGTGGGTTCGTGCCTCTAGCGAGCTCATCTGTGTCACTCAAGCCATCGTTGTCATCGTCGGTGTCAACGTTGTCGGGACGTCCGTCTTGGTCAAAGTCCGCCAAGATATCATCGTTCGGATTATTGACCGGGTTGGTGCCTTGTTGGTTGACTTCCACACCATCTGGAGTGGTTCCGTCATCGGTGTCGGTGTCGAGCGGATTCGATCCGATCTCGTTGACTTCACGGCCGTCGGGCAGCCCGTCACCGTCGGTGTCCGGATTGTTGGGGTCGGTCTCGCCTGAGCCCGTCGTTCCGGTGCCGCCGATGTTGTTCGGCGATGCACCATCTGCGTTCGGGTCTTCCTGTCCGTCCGTCAGCCCGTCACCATCGGTATCCGGATTGAGCGGATTCGTGGTTGTGGTTGGATCGGCATCCGGTCGGAAGCTGATTGGGCCACCGAAGGAATCCGGCCCAGCGCTGGTCTTGCCAACTTCGGTTCCGTCCTGGACGCCGTCACCATCGGTGTCGGGATTCAGCGGATCCGTACCGATACCTTGTTCTTCGGTGTCAGGGATACCGTCGTTGTCATCGTCGGTGTCGACGTTGTCTGGACGTCCGTCTTGGTCGTTGTCCGATAGGACATCGTCATTCGGGTTGTTGACCGGATTGGTTCCACGGGCCACTTCGACTCCGTCGGGGGTTGTCCCGTCATCGGTGTCTGTGTCCAGTGGGTTCGACCCGATCTCGTTGACTTCACGGCCGTCGGGCAGCCCGTCACCGTCGGTGTCCGGATTGTTGGGGTCGGTCTCGCCTGAGCCCGTCGTTCCGGTGCCGCCGATGTTGTTCGGTGAAGCTCCGTCAAAGTTCGGATCTTCTTGACCATCGGTAAGTCCATCACCATCTGTATCTGGGTTCAGTGGATTCGTGGTCGTGGTGGGATCCGAATCGGGTCTGAAAGAAACCGGACCACCGAAGGAGTCCGGCCCGGCAGAAGTACGCCCCACTTCAGTACCGTCTTGCAGCCCGTCTCCGTCGGTGTCCGGATTGAATGGATCAGTTCCTAGTCCCTGCTCCTCGTTATCAGGTATGCCGTCGTTGTCATCGTCGGTGTCTACGTTGTCCGGCTTACCGTCCTGATCGTTGTCGCCGTTTGGGAAGTCGTCGGCGGGATTGTTGACCGGATTCGACCCTTGAACCACCTCATCGCGATCCCACAATCCACCGTCATCGGTGTCGACGTCCAACGGATCCGAACCGATCTGGTCAACTTCTTGACCGTCGCTGAGCCCATCAGCATCGGTATCTCGGTTGTTCGGATCGGTCTCACCACTTCCAGCTGTGCCTGTTCCGCCAATGGTGCGTGGAGAAGCTCCATCCAGATTTCGATCTTCCTGCCCGTCGCTGAGACCATCGCCATCACTGTCGGGGTTCAGAGGGTTCGTCGTCGTACTTGGGTCCGCATCAGGGCGGAAGGAAACGGGGCCGCCAAACGAATCTGGCGTACCTTGGGTAAAGCCCAGCTCAGTTCCGTCCTGCAGACCATCACCGTCCGAGTCGGCGTTGAATGGATCCGTTCCGAACTGGTTTCTTTCTTGGTCGTCCGAGATCCCGTCATTGTCATCATCCTGGTCGACATTGTCTGGCTTGCCGTCTTGGTCGTTGTCAGCCAAGTTGACCTTTGGCGTGACCTTGATGCAAACTTCTTGAACAGAACGAGCTCCGTCTTCGTCCGTTACCGAGTAGTCGAAAACGATGTCGCCGGTATTGTTAGAATTCGCGGTGTAGATGAACGAGCCATCGGCGTTGAAGGTAATCTGCCCGAAGGCCGGTTGGCTAAGGAGCTTGAAGACCAGATTGTTGTCGTTCCCGTCGGGGTCGAAGTCATTGTCTCCAACATTGCCGCTAACCGTCTTGCCCTGCTCAACCGTGTAAAAGTCTTTTCGCGCTACTGGAGCTTGGTTGGTTGGACCCGGGTTCGTGCCGGAAGAGTACTGGAAGAAACCGTTGGATGTTAGCGTATCTCCGCGTCCAAAACCGTCGACCGTTCCATCCGCAGGGAGAAAGACCCCGCTAGAAAAGACCGATGGATCCTCCGTCTCAAACTTCTGGCCGTCAATGCTGATGAAGTCCACCGTCAGGTTGGCGTCGATTCCTTTACCAGGATCGAATGCATCGTTGAAAAACTCGATGCGGACATCATCAGCAGTAATGAACTGATTGACGTTCACGCGGATGGTTTGAAATACCGTATTTGCACTGAATGTGCCGACGATTTGCCCCTTGATCACGAGCTTGAACTGCTCGGTACCTTCATCGCCTCGCACACGGATGTCCAAGGTAGAGCCTTGGGTGGTGCCACCGCCTCCCGACTTATTGGCGTATTGGAAGTAGCCGTTGGAATTCAGCGTGTCGGAGCGACCGAAGCCAGGCTGAGTGCCATCTGCCTCTAGCCAGCTACCGGTGGAGAAGACGGATGGGTCTTCAGTCTCGAACTTCTCTCCATCGATCGTGATGAAGTCGACCGTCAGGTTGGCATCGATACCTCGAGACGGATCCCACTCATCATTGATAAATTCGATTCGCACATCGTCCGCAGAGACGGAGCCAGAATGCGTATACTTGATGGTCTGAAACGTGGTACCGACGCTGTAGGTACCGACTACTTGTCCCTTGATCAGCAGGTTGAATTGCTCGGTGCCTTCGTCGCCTAGTACGCGAATCTCAATTTCGGAGCCAACGCTGCCCCCACCGCGTGACGGGTATTGGAAGTAGCCGTTGCTGTGCAGGAATTCACTCTCGCGGAAACCGGGAACCACGCCATCTTCGGGCTTCCAAGTCCCGGTGGAAAAGACATCCGGGGATTCTGTCTCAATGGTTTGACCATCGACTACGATCTTATCGATGCGAACATTGCGATCGATGCCATTTTCGGCATCGAACAAGTCGTTAGTGAAGGCGATACGAATCTGAGAAGAGTCAACGGGGGAATTCGACGAGTAAGAGAGTTTGACGAAATCGCCCGCGTAGGCGTCTCCACCTAGGTTTTGGAAGGTTTCGACTGTTTGACCGTCGATCTGAAGTTCGATCGTTTCCTCATTGGTCACTCCCGCCGCGAAAATATCGACGGTAGAGAGCATTTGGCGGTCTTCAAGATTTTCTACATCGAAACGAAGGGCGTCATTGTTGTGGGGACTCATGGCGTTCTATCAAAAACATGGTGCGTAAGACAGGAGGAATGAGGGGCTGCGTTGCCGCAGAAACTCCCTTAAAGGTGTTATGCGTCGCCCACTGTCCGTTTTGGGACATTTATCCCGGAGAAAGGCCCTCGAGACGCTCTTCTCCTAGACCCCCTCCCCTGCCCAGGACCAATCAAAGTCTGAGTTTTGGGAGAATTTCTTTCCGGCCCCATGCAATAGCGAGAAGTGGCCGACTTTCCCCGAGTTCCTCACCAACGCTTTGGGAAGTTGCGCTTTTTGTGGGCCGTAACGAGCAAAGCTACAAACGCCCGAAAAATCGGACGCAAAGAACCGTTTTCCAGGGCGTCCCAATCCACCTCTGCAGTGGTCGCGTTTACGGTTTTCCCGCATTTTGTGCATCGTTGTCTCGGCCTACATCTCTACTCAGCAAACTTTCGCGCAACTTCCAAATCGAATGCTTCGGATTGCGATTGGATGTAGGCTCTGCATTGTGAAACTCCGATTCGTCCAGGACACGAGAAGAAGTCACTGGATTTCGGGCAGACGCACGCGGCCGAGAGCCCGGTTCCCGAGCAAATCGGGCCAGTGCTAAGGCGAAGCGTGAGTAGACAGATCCAGCGCGAAACGGATTTGGCGGAAGCCAAGAGAGAATCCCCACCTCGTTGAGAATCCCGCACGCAGGGAATCCAAGGTTCGGAATGGAGCAAGCAAGGAACGCGGTGAAAGATCGTTGTGCCCCGTCTATAGAAACTGAAAACAGTCAGGTGAACGGGAGGAGCGCTCAGGTGGGGAACTTAGCATGCCGTGTTTTTGCACATTTCTCGCGCTACGAATGATCAAGGTGTGGCGGCATCCATCTGATCGCGAATTGGAGATGCGGTTTCTTGTGCTGGAGGAGTCAGTTTATTCCGCAGCGAGTTGATGTCTTCGAACAGCTCGATTCGGCCTAGCTCTTGAATGAATTTACGAAGAGCAACCCTTTCGGCCTCATTAGCTTGACCACCTGGTGGCGAGGCATTGTTGAGTTCTTCGAAGGCAGTTTGAAAAAGCTCCCTTTTCGTGCCAGTAAGATGCCCAGTAGCATCCTCATTCGACATAATGCTCAGGATTCGGGAGCCGTACTCTTTCCAGGCGGGGTTCAAGTGACTTTGTTCGATACGGGCTAAGAGCGGAGGAATTTTGGACCAAACACTTCCTTCTTGGTCGAGCTGCTTGCTCTCATACGCTTCATACGCTTCAACGCCGGAGTCCACATAAATCGCGGCGACGTCGTCCAAGGCCTTTGAGGCCGCTTCACGATCTGCCTCAGAATCAATTTCGCTGAATGCGACCGCTTTGACGAAATCCATAAGAGCCGAGCGAACCTCTCGATCCTCGGAATCGAAAATGGACTCGCCCTCCACGTTTTGCCATGGATTCGATAGCTTCCCTTTTAGTGTGTCGGCGATTTGTTCGGCGGAAGCTCGGCTCGATTCACGCACGCTCGAAATGACGTATGCCGAAACTGAAACGGTCAATATGGCCAACGCGATAGAACTTTCGACTAGGACGTCCTTTCGGAACCAGCGTTTCCGCGAGATGTTGTTAATAGAACGTCGATCTGCTTTGGCATTCCCGCGGCTAAACCTTCTGAGCACGTATTCCAACTCAGCCGCAGATTGGTACCGTTCCTCAGGCCGAAAGCTGCAGGCCTTCATAATGATCTTAGAAAGCTCGGTGGGAACCTGAGAATTAAACTCTCGTACGTCCGGTAAAGCTGGACGCTCGGTTAGTGTGGCAAGTTCTTCGATATCAGCCCACACGCGTCGGCCTGCGGCAAGCTCGTACAGAGTAAGCCCTAAGCCATAGATATCACATATTGGGGTACAGATTCCGCTGAGTCGTTCAGGCGCCATGTACCGCGCAGTTCCAACTAGTTCCCCGGTCATCGTAAGCTCGGTCTGTTTTCGGATGCCCGAATGATCCTCCGCAAGCTTGGCAACGCCAAAGTCACCCAACCAGAGTTTTCCGCTTTCCTCCAACATCAAATTGGCCGGTTTCACGTCGCGGTGAATCGTTCCATGCTTGTGGGCGTATTCAAGTGCAGAAGAGGCTTGCAATCCGATCTCAGTGATCGCCTCCCAACTCAGTTCGCAAGACGACTTCACAATGTCGGCCAGACTCTTTCCATTAATTCGCCGCATCACGAAATAAGCGAATCTGCCTTCCAGTCCATAGTCATATACCGGCACAATGTTCGCGTGGTCCATGACTGCGCAGGC
Organism: Aureliella sp.; assembly: GCA_046290675.1. GTDB lineage: Bacteria > Planctomycetota > Planctomycetia > Pirellulales > Pirellulaceae > Aureliella. Next base: position 14,922 of record JBKAHA010000020.1, on the reverse strand, counting down.
ACGCGCTTCCGCATGGAAACGTTTCAAACTGCGTTGCGGATAGAGTCCGTCCACTGGCAAGAGTTTGATTGCGAGATCGATTTCGAGATCGGGATGTAGCGCCGCATGCACATATCCCATGCCGCCGCGACCGATTTCCTCACCAAGCGCGTATTTGCCGATGCACCCTGGGATATCCGGCTTGTCATCGAGAAGCTGCCTGTATGCACACTCCAAATCCAACAATTGAGGAAATTCACGTTGGATCCGTTCACGCTCACCCGGAAAGCGTTCGCAGAAGGTCTGAATATCGTCCACGAGTCCAAGACGATGTTCGTGTAAGAAGAGCTCACTAAGTGAGTCATTAGGCGCGAGCTGATCATTGGTAAGGTCCACTGCAGTCTCGCTCATAAGAATGCATTTTCTCCAGTCTAACCTTTCGTCTTCCTCTTTAGGAAACTTAGGTCCTGCATCTGCGGTCGTCAAATCTAACCCGGCGAGACCGTATAGCTACCCTAAGAATTCGATGCAAGAAATTCACTATTGGCGTGCAAACACAAAGAAACTGACCTAAGTTCATCAGGAGAGGTGGTAAGTCGAACTCAGTGGCTGCGAGGCGTAACGATGGTCGAAGGTAACGAAACTTCGGTCGTTCTGCAGCAATTGCAGGACGGCGGAGTTGCTGAACTGATAAAACTGTTTGAGGAGCAACGCCCAAGTCTACGGAAGATGCTCAGGAGGAACGCGAGCGAGCAGCTGGCCGCGAGGTTTGACCCTTCAGACATCATCCAGGATGCGTTTATCCGAGCCGAGTCACAGCTAAACAAATATTTGCAGTCTCCAAGAATTCATCCCAATGTCTGGATTCGAATCCTGTGTCGTCAATTGCTCTATGAACAAACTCGCAACCATTTTCGAGACTGCCGGAGCCCACTCAAAGAAGTAGGGCTCGCGGAGGGTGAACCCGTAGTCGACTTGCTCGCAGATTCGACGGCGTCAGCGGGGAGCAAGCTGGCAGCAAAAGAGACGCGAGCCCAACTTCTGAGCCAAATCAAGGCGCTTGAAGTTCTCGATGGCGAGATCATCCAGATGCGGCACGGCGACTGCATGACCTTTCGCGAGATTGCCGAGATTCTCGAGATGAAGTGCGACACGGTCAAGAAACGCTACTATCGCGCATTAGCGAAACTGCGCGAACGGGCCATCGAAGACGCACTTTAAGCCCACCTTTTGTTCGCTGGATCGATCTAGCAATCGCTTCAGACTCAAAGCTACCGAGTTGCCCGCCACCCCGCGCAGCTGAGTTATCAATCAACAAGCGTGGGCGTGCGAAAGGTTGCACCAAATGTCGCCGACCTAGGTCAAATAGAGTCCATTGCTGACCATCCCGACAACTTTGACGCTGACAGTCATAACACGAATAAACCCGTCATTCCCAACGGAGGCAACGCGGGCATCAAGTTCGAGACGCAGGGAGTACGAACGGTACCTTTGTGAATGATGCGAAGATCCGATCCATCGGGATTTTTGACGGCGACCGCATTCAAGCGGGCAACTCAATCTTCGATGTCTCCATCCTCCAAACCGCGGCTCCGCCTGCAGACGCCCCCCTTGGCGGACTCAGACACCAAGCCGCCAAATGAAGAGGCGTCGTCCGATGCGGACTTCGAGATTCTTTCCTCATTCGACAGTGACGGTGACTCCACGAACCGAGTCCATAGCGAAGTTCTGATGCAACAAACTTACCGCAGCCAACCGGCGGCGCTAGATGTCTGGGAAAGCTAGGTTTTCTTCAATCAGCGAACGGACATTCCAGGCCCGGCTGACTTGCTAGGTCGCGTGAAGCTGCTGATGGATTCCGCACGGTGACAAAGTTACACGCGTCACAAGCAAATACACAATTGGATCCGCGCTAACCCTTTCTCTAGCCGCTGTCAAAGATGGGAGGGAACTTGATTTGTTTTACCTAAACAATCGTATTGACCGTCTCACACCAGAGACTACATCAGGCGACATCGTGATCGTTGAAGCCAAGAAGAAGTTCAACATTGCACCAAAGCAACGCGTAGTCCTAAAAACTAATCTCGCAGACGAAGGCACCTATCTGCTTATTTGGATGATGCCAAGGAAGCCGAAAGCAACCGTTCCTGACGCTTCAAAATAAGGGGACTTCTCAATGCATACCGCGGACTAGAAGTCTCTTCTTCCTAGCCAACGCCGACTGCGATCTATTATCACCCACAGTCTGATACAAAACTCTCGGTAGGCCATCCGAAGCGCGAACAACAAGATAAACTCGTTGTTGCTGCGTCTTAACCAGCGTCACATTCATACCACACACCACGACTCTCTTCGCGTCGACCTTCCGCATCACAGGTCTCATAATGAATCTCCGGAAATTGTTCGTGGTCCAACTAGCGGTTTGCGTCATCGTCTCGAACGCTTCCTACGTAGTCATGAACTTAAGTCCGTGGATCGTGTTCATCCAGGCTGTAGTCTTGAGCGCGCTGGCCTTCGCGATCGTAAAACGAATTGGACAGTACCCTGCAGTTGCCTTGGGGGCTGCAGTCTGGATTGGTCTACTCAGTTTTGCGAGTTTCCTGCTTTCGTTGTCACTGCAACCGAAGATCGGATTTGATGCTGGGATCTACGATAGAGTGCCACTGCTCGTCGGCCTTGTCAGTGCAGCGCTTTGCATCGTTTTCTGGATACTGCTTCCTTGGGATCCTATAGACGATGAGATTCGCGACCTTCGCTAAACTTTGAGTGGAAATTTGAGCGTTCCAAATACTCTTTTGCCGAAAGTCACATCAAAGACGCCCAGCCAGCCCGAGGCGTCGTCGCATCTTCGGAGCTCATACTGATGAAATGCCGAATCGAACAATGGGGTAATAAACCGAGGAACGACGAATCGGTCAATGCGGATGCACTACGACCAATGTCCACACTAAAGTCAAATATCTTATTCGGAGGTGATTGATGAATCGTGCCGTATTTTTTTTGGTTTGGATGCTCCCTGTGACTTCTGTCGCCCAGGAGGACGTACAGTTACCAATTCAACCTCCGCGTTGGGCACTTCTAAGCGTTTCGCAGAGCGATAGCCTTACGGCCGAAGTCTTTATTGGAACTCGACCCGAAATCGTCCACCGTGAATATGAGGTTCGGGTTCCATATCAGAAGGTTAATCCTGACGGTTCAAAAGTCACTGCCTTCCGAACCGTAACCAAGATGAAGGACATCCGAATCGAGCAGTCAATCACTAAAAAAGTAGAATTGGAGTCGAAAGATGTGGTGCTCCTGAAACCGAATGGGAAACGCTACCAGTTCGACGAGAGCATCAAGAAGCGACTCAGAAAGCCGGTTCCAGCTCTGCTTTTAACCACGGCTGAACAGGGGCGATTCTACGAAGCCGTCTTAAAGCCAGACACTATGATTGTAGTTGTCCCGAAAGAATCGCTTCCAAAGCAAGAATAGAAATTGAAGGCCAGTGCAACGATAGCATGAATACGAAGTCAGCGAGGCTCGCATGTTAAATGTCCGATATCAACCACGGCGGCTCAGTTTGCGACAAAGTTATGCTTGTCTGATAAGGATTTCAGATTCAAATGCGTAGAACTCTGCTTCGTGTCTTGTTGTGTTTCAGCCTTTGCGCAGTCTGTCTCCTGTTCGTCGTTGGCTTAAGTTCGCGCATGGCAACTGCAAAACGCATACAAGCAATTTCAGCATCTGGGCCGGGAATCAAGTACATCGAATGGGGCAGTAATATTGGTGCGATGCCTGTTCCGAGAATCATCGACCGAATTTTCTCACCAGGTGCTTCCAGTTCGTTTGTTCGTGGTGTCCGCTTTGAATCCTCGTTTACGGATTTCCCGAAACTACAAATCGAACGATTCCCGGAGATTGAATACCTTGAAATTGACAACACCTCGGCCAGCCCGGCATTTGCCAGGATGGCAAACAAAATGCCACAACTTGATCGAATTTACGTTTCAAACGGATTTCTATCTGCGGAAACACTAGAGGGTCTGGGGAAACATCCAAACAAACCAGTCGTCATTTTCGAACTCTGTGATTTCGACTCAATAGACTTTGATGGCGAATATGTACTGGCCGCTCTAGAGTTGGGTGTACGTTGCGAGAAACATCCTCGGCACAAATGAAGAGCATAGCAACGCCTTAGACACGATGTCGCCGAGATGTGACGAGTTTTGCATCCGTCTCAACGGCGTCGACTTAGCTGTCGCCTGCGTTCTGACGCCTGTAGGTTAGGAGATAAATCGATTGCGAGTGTCCAATTCTAAGCTCACGTCCGCCGCGACCTTGCTTCGATTTACTCCTCGCGAACTGGTTTTCTTGTGCGTAACGGTTGCCGCACTGATCGCTTTTTGGCTGGTCCTCGACGCGCGAAAGAAACCGCATAACGAAGCAGGAACACTTTCCCTTGACGAGCATTTCTTCGCTTCGGCCCTGGAGGAGTCCATTGAAAAAGAACAGGCAACTTATGCGAGCGGCCAATTTTTTGGTAACAGCGCACTAAAAAGCGTCTCAATTGCAGCTAAAGAAAGCACTTCCGCCGCCAAAATCGTGAAGGTCTGGAGGGACGCTCTACCACGAGAAGTCGCAAAAATTGGTACGAATGTGAAGGATAGGTTGGATGAGTTTGGGCAGAGCGACGGCAACTCACTGTGTTTCACGTGGGAGACGCGACACAAAAAGGCAATCATTCTTGTCTGGCTTCTTGAAGAGAGAGTCCCCCGCCACTTATTCTACGATTTGGAATACGTATTCGGAATTTACATCGAAGAGAAGTAGTTGCCGATCAAAGCCATAAACCCGAAGTCGCCGAACCTTCACGATTTGTAAATCAAAATCCAACCCGGCAACTCGGTTACTGCCGACGTTAATTGATTAGAGAGAAACGGATGCGCGAAACAATCCGCGTTTTGATGCCCCTTACGATCGCACTCTACTTGGGGTGCGAACAGAGTAATGATAACGGTGCACTGACCGTCACCAAGACAGGCGAGCAATGGGTCAACGACATCGGAATTGCATCTTTCCCCACTCCGCTAGGTTGGATGCCGAATCGATCAGATGGAAACACCGTAATCATTCTGACGCGGCAAGGTGCTGATCCTGAAACGCTTGAAGAGATGATTTCGATTGACGTTGGAAAACCGGTTTCCTCCGAGGTAGAAGGATCAGCAGATGGACTCGCCGACAAATTTGGCGGGACGGTTAGCAAGCTTCCTTATACTGTCGACGGATCCGAAGCGTACCGCGTATCCATTCCGCCAACCTTTGATTCGTTAATGCCGCGCGAATGCATCGTTATTCACCACAATCAAAGGGTCTGCTTCCTATTCGGTGGGTCAAAAGCCCAGGCCGATCTTTGGCCTACAGTGGAAGCAATTGCCAAATCTTGGCAATGGAACTAGTCCGGGCGTGAAGATCATCTAGGGCGACCTGGTTGTCGCCGACGTTCTGTATCAGGCACATCGCAATGAGAAGCTTTTTGATATTTTGCTTGGTTTTGTACGTTTGCATTTTTGTTCCAAGCAATGGTCGCGCTCAAACGCGTAGTGCTGGTTCGAGGCCGAATACGACCGAAGATGAATCCCTAAGAAATGCGCTTGGAAAGCGTTTTCTCAAGTCCGTTCGTTCAAGCAAAGCTGACGACTATGTCGCGTGTTGGCTTGGATATGAGGAGATGGAAGCTGCGCTGAGTAATTTGCCGCCTGGTGCCCCGAAGCCATCGGCAGAACAGTTGAAGCAGATTAAGGCCTACGTTGAAAAACGCGACAAATTGATCCGAGTTAGCTATTTGATGCTACGGCGTGGAATCGCTAAGGAGTGTGGCGATCTTAGCTCACTAACGGTAAGTGACGTCATCGTGAGCAACATATCTGAAATCCAAGGTAAGACGGTTGCAAGTAGCATCGAGATCGTGCTGCTGACTTCTGGTAAGCGGAAGGTAGCATACCGCGTCGACGACGGGGCGTTACTTGACGGCAAATGGTATTTCTCCGATAAGCCTGCGGCAATGTTCACGATTACACTTCCGAACGGGAAGACTGAGAACAAGCTTCTCAGCGATTATGCAACCGCTGAAGAAACAGAGACCCTGAAGGCTCTAATGCGGTGACCCGTGAGTTCGACCTTTGCAGGCGGCGGCTTTTTCTACGCCAGCCCGCCAAAGTCGCCATATTGCGTGATTTTTGGGCTCTTGTCGCTGGCTTACCCAAAAGGGATTGAGTCGGTTTTCGTCTTCAGTTCCTACTAGTCACGCGTCGCCCCTGCGGTCGTCGAACGATGCTCAGGCAATTCTAACCACGGCCGCTGCACCCAGTTTTGGGGTAACAGATGACGCCGGTTGGGGGTCGGGGAAATTCGACTTTACTCGAGCGAACTCACGACAAACTTCGCTTGCTTGCCTTCTCTTGTTGGAACGCTGTGTAGGAACACATTGGGAACTCTTGCTCGCGCAACAGCTTCGTCTCTCACAAACCAGCGGTTAGCTGTTCTGCCTTTTGCTCCGCGTTTTTCGCCGCGTCGGTTTCCCCGAGCTTGTTCAGTGTACTGGCCAAACTGATCCAAAGCCCTGGAACATCATCGCGAAGCACCAGGCATCGATGAAACAACCTGGCGGCCTCCTGGTATCGCTCTTGATAGGTCATCGCCCACGCATAGTCGTGCGTCAGAAGGACATCACGAGGATATAAGTCGAGACCCTTTTGCATGATCTCGTTACATCGCTCTGCATCGTCCACGGTGAGATAGCTGGTTCCGATCCACGCAATGGTGCGTGGGGAAAGTGAGGCAATTTCGACGCCAGCAATCGCATCGTCGAGAGTTTCGCGTTCTCGTGGCCTCGTATACAGGAACTTACGGATGCCGGTACGAACTGGGTCCTTGTCTGCGTCGTACATGACACGCGCCCAAGGCTGCATTTCGTCAATATCGAGCTCAGGCCCGCCGATCATAGCAATTTGGCCACGAGTTCCAATCCAAAGCTCCAGTAGGTCTATCCACAGAGTTGTTGAACGATCGGCGCGGATTTTTTCACCGATTTCAGCCGGACTACTCTCCTCAAGATCGAAGCCGTGGTCTGCAAAGAACTCGCGTATTTGGACTTCCATGTCCTGCCAACTCTCGAGCGACTTATCCGAAGCGCCTCGGATCACGATGTCTTCGATTTGAGAAGCTAGCGCGCGCTCCGATTTCTGGTGCCGAAACTCCAACAGAAACGCTTCTGCTGATTGGCGGGCTTCACGAGCAAGAAACTGGTTACCTTCCAGCATGCTTGAGATTTTGTCGGTGCGAGCGGTGGCAGCTTCCCAGTTTCCTTCATCACCAATGACTGTAGCTTGAGCGCGATCCAATGCGAACTGTGCCGCATTCACAGCTTCCGCGAGTCGCGCGTCACGCCATCTCATCTCGTTCGAGGTACGAACCCCCAAATACAGCAACAGCCCAAGCAAAACCGGCACGGCAATCAGTGCACCACCGCTTTTCGGGTTTCGTCGAAACCACTTCACGAACCGATCGAGCGAATTCGAAGGGGCGGCCAGCACGGTTTCTTCACGAAGATGCCGATTGATATCGTCTGCCAAGGCGGACGCCGACTGGTAACGTCGATCACGATTTTTTTCAAGCGACTTGGAAACAATCCAATCCAAGTCACCGCGAATTTGGGACGGCAAACGCGCGGCTGCAACGCCCCGATCGCGTGCAATCTGGTGCAACGTTGCGCTACTGCCAACTCGGACGCTAGGGCGCAGTGGGTTTTCCTCACGAATGATTTTCATGATTTCATCCCAAGCAGCGTTCTTTAGCCTCTCTGAGCCGAACGGTGTTTCTCCCGTCAGCAACTTATAGAGTACAACGCCAAGAGAATAGACATCCGATCTGGTATCGACGTCCAGTTGATTGCGCCGTGATTGTTCCGGGCTCATGTACTCAATTGTGCCGACGACCTGGCCAAACTCGGTAAAGAGTGTCTTTTCCGTAAGTTGTTGACCAGTGGCTTTGGCGATACCAAAGTCAATGACCTTGGCTACCGGCTCGCCATCAAATTCGGCGACCAAAATGTTATTGGGCTTGAGGTCTCGATGAATGATGCCTTTTTGATGTGCATGTTGAACCGCCCTACATACCGAAGTGAACAACTTCAGTCGCTGCTCGGTCGTAAGCCTTTCTTCATCGCAATACTCCGTGATGGGTTTTCCGTTGACCAACTCCATCACAAAGTACGGTCGACCATCATCCGTCGTTCCTGCGTCCAGCACCTTGGCGATATTGGGATGCTCCATGACGGCGAGGGCTTGACGCTCTGCCTCGAAACGCGTCACGATTTGGCGTGAATCCATCCCGGGCTTGATCACTTTCAACGCAACGCGGCGGCGCACGGGTTCGATCTGCTGCGCCATGAAAACGAGCCCCATGCCGCCTTCGCCGATTTCCTGGAGCAACTTGTAGGAGCCAATTTGTCCTCCGGATTCGGGCAAAGATGGGCCGCCAACAAACGAGGCCGTATCGCTCGCGATCTGACCTGGTGCCCCATTGGGATACTTCAACAAAGTGGCTGGTGGATCATCCAACGACAGCAACTTCTCCATCCGATCTTGTAGTTGGGTATCGTCTCCACAGAGTTCTCGCATCAAGCGGCGGCGCCGATCCGGATCGGCTTCCCCAGTCACTCGCGCAATAATTTCAGACTCATTCATCGTGTAACCCACCAAATCCGTTGCTCGACCTTGACGCCCTCGCTTTCACCTAAAATACAGAATCGGGAGCCGAAAATCCAACTGGAACCAGCAAGCCATGGAGCGTGGCTAGCAGTCCGCATTCCACGGATACGAGGTCGATCTGCAGCCAGTTTCATTGAATCTGTCTCATTGGATTCGTTTCACTGAATTCGTTTCATTGGATTCGTTTCACTGCAGATTTGTCGCCGAACGCGGCGTTGCAAGTCTTGAATGCGAGTTATGCCACCGCCCTCTTTATCGAGTGCATTGATTTGTTCGCTTTAACCGCTGCATTCGTCCTCGCATCTTCAAGACCTCATCCCGAAGGCAATTACTTGCCGGAGGTCTGGATCACACTGCCATCCGACACGATGCGTCAGCTCCAATACCAGACCGTGACGATTGCCTGTTCATGATCTACGGAGTGAGAAACCGATACAACTCGTTCCGGTCACCAGATCCCCGGTGGCAGACCGAGGAAATACCAACAGTCGCCAACGACCCAAGTGAGATCTGGAAGCGCGGGGCTGAATCCGTGTTGCGGGAATCGGATTCCTAACGCGCCAGCTAGTTTGGGCGGATCAACTGGCGACCGAATCCGCCTGGACGGCTCGCAGCCTCTTCGCACAGCAACCGGATGGATCCATGCTGTTGAGCGTTGGCTTGCAGAGACCAAACTGCCGCCCCCTTGCTCGCCAAATGAACCTGAGTCGACTCTGGCATGGCGTGTAAAATCTTGCGACAGGCGTCGTTACCATTCTTTACACCGAACCAAAGCAAGATATCGACATCACCATCGGAAAGGACCACATCTGGTCCCTGATCTGCTTCTAGCCCCAACGTAATTCCAACTTGTGCTAACGTAGTTCTTTCGGTGTCGCTTAGAACAACAGACTCTGCTCCCAATGTCTGCAGTTGTTCATCGATGAACTTTCGCGTCAGGTCCTCGCGATCAAGAACTGCGATCACTCGTTGAACAACTTCAGTTGAGCCGGTCACCAGAAACTCACCCCAACACAGATCCATCTCTCCCGGAGATTTGATCGCGTTTGGAAGATAGGCCGCATCGCGTAATTCCAGGGGCGGCTCCAGAATCAATTGGATGGCCGAAGCTTCCTTCCCTGCAGCACCAGACTGACGAACGACTAAGTCTTCTCGGACGGCTGAATACACTTCAGCGATGCGAATGAAGAGAATCATGATAGTCGGATTCTTGACCATCAACTCATTGCGAACAGCATATTGGATCGCCTCCCAAATCGTTTCGGGTTCAGTACAGCGGTAGACTCCAGAAGCAACTTGTTCAAAGGCACTGGCGCCCAAATTCTCTTCGTTCGAATGGATCATATGGCCGTCACGGGGATACTCAGGAGACAAATAATACAAGCAAGCATCAACTTGCTATTCAACAGGATGGCAAGACCATCAACTCGCTCTATCCACAGGCTAATCCTCGCCCGATGAGTTCCCTTTGCAGTAAACAAACCCGTTCTCCGTGTCGAAACACCAGCTAAAACGACTCATGAAGTCGCACCCCAAAACGTTGAATTGCCGCTTCCCGAGGGCGCCGTCAAAGAACGAAATCGGCGCTGACTCCACGATCTCATCCCCAAGTCGAAACTCCGGAACATGGACCAGTTTCGTTATCAGCTGATTTCCTGCAGAGTCTTTCAATGAGCTTTCACTCTCAACAGCGAGCGTGCTCAACCATGGTGTTTGGGAAGCGAACTTGTCGCCGACCAACCCAAAACCACTGTAGCCTGAGTGCAACATGAAATCTGCCGTGGCCTCATGCTGCTCGGAGCTAAGTTCTGCTGTAACCAACATCATGCCAGACTCAATTTGCAGTTTATGTTTCCGCCACCCGGACTGCTGACTCGCGATATCGGCGGGAACACTCCGCAGTAATCGTATCTGCCGCTCGCCAAAATCGACCTCAAAAACTCTCGTTCGCAGTTGCTCGGGTCCGAATTTGCCATCTGTGCCAGCACCTGAATTCACGTCCTCGAAAAAAGTGATTTCCTCCGCATCAAGATCGCCGATCGCGAGACGGGATTTGGCAAACCGTGTGGTCGATCGCCCTCCCCAAGAGGTGCTTTCCACCTCGCCTGCAAATTTCAATTCGGGATACTTTGTCGTCGTGTCCTTCGTTAGCGAAATTTCATTGACAGCAGTATGAAACATCAAGTTGAGCCCAATTCGACCGTCCAAAGTAGCAGGCACCGAGATATTGCCGGCTGGAGTCGTTCGAAACGGAATCACTGCGATCGGTTTACGACTTGCACTCTGCTCTCGCACCGAGTGAGTTGTAAGAATGTTGGAGGCTGCTCCCAACCACTGAGAAACATCCGGCTTAGGAAATACGGTTCCCATCGCTTTCAGATCGGTGTCGAGCAGTACCGTCGCCGGGATACCCGGAAGTTGATACTTCTTGAATTGCTCGTACCAGATCGGGTTGCCTTTGTCAGACGCGTATCCTTCCCCGACTTGAATTTCCAGTAGAACGAATTTCTCCCGAACCCACGATTCGAATTCGACGCGATCCATGATCTTTTCCCCCTGTACAACGCAGGGCGGACACCACGGGCGGCCGTGAATCTCCATCAAAATGGGCTTGCCCGTTCGCTGACTCTCTCCAATCGCTTCATTAAGCGACTGGTACCACTTGAGCTTGGTTTTATGCCCAATGTCTTCGTTGGATTGTTGGGCATGCAAGAGGCCATTCACAGTCAATTGGATTCCCAGTGTTATCAAGATGCTGCACAGGAAGTCACGACGAAGAAGCCAACAAACCATCTGTATATCCCAGCAAGAAGCTCGAACAACCTGAAACGGACGAGCCTCGAGAATGCTCGTTCGTTGTTTTGCGTCAAGACGATCACGCCCTCGAATCTTCGGGCGTGAATTGTCCGGATCATATACCACCTTGCTTTGCCTGACGAGCCGCGCAATTCACACTGGGTCACGAGCCCAGTCAGTGTCGATAGGCTCGTGCGGATCTGTACGAAAAGGGTCCACGACTCGATCCATGCAAAAGGACCACTCCGGCCTTGCAAGGTTCCCTAAAGTCTCGTGGTTTCACCATGCATCCCGTCGTGCTGCCGCCATGTCTCCCCTGGGCTTCCCTGATGCCGAATAAGATCGTTTGGTTCCGCAACAATTTGAGGGTCCAAGATAATGAACCGCTTTTGCAAGCCGCCAACGCTGCCCGAGCCGAAGCCGCTCTCGTCATTCCGATCGTTGTCTTGGGCCCATTCTGGTTCGCAAACACCTCTTGCGGATTCGAAAAAATGGGGCCATTTCGGCGCAAGTTTCTTTTGCAATGCCTAACGGACCTCGATGATAACCTTCGGCGGATGGGATCCCGGTTATACGTATTCGAAGGTGACACTGAGGACGTGCTCGCCAAGGTCATGGCGAAAACGAATGCCGACTGCGTTTATGCACAACGCGAGTATGCGACATACGAAAAATCGATCACGCGTAGAGTCCAGAGACGGATTCAGAAGACTGGAGGCGACCTGTGGCTCTGTGGTCCAAACACGTTGATTTCGGAAGATGCTTTGCCGTTCGCGGTCCAGGATCTCCCCGAAACATTCAGCCAGTTTCGGAAGGAAGTTGAATCAGACTTCTTAGTTGCTCGACCAGTTGACGTCGAATTCGATCCCGATTGCAGTCCTGTTCAAGCCTCTCTGCCCATATCGGAGGGTGCGCGTGCAATCGAGGATCTGTCCGTCTTTGCCAAGCTGGATTGCACCCACGACCGACGAGCCGCACTAGAATTCCAAGGCGGTGAAAACCAAGCGTGGAAACGACTGCAGTTCTACATTTGGGACAAAGATCTACTGCGGTCTTACAAGATCACGCGGAACGGAATGTTGGGGGGCGACTATTCTTCGAAGTTAAGTCCTTGGCTAGCTCATGGTTGTATCTCACCGCGTCAGATCTACGCCGAAGTTCAGCGTTACGAGTCAGAACGGGTTGCCAACGAGTCGACTTATTGGCTGACTTTCGAACTGCTCTGGCGCGACTACTTTGCGTTCATCGTCGCCAAACACGGCCCCAAAGTCTTCCAGGTAGGAGGCCTTCGTCAGCAGAGACTCCCCTGGAATCGAGAGTGGGACAGTTTCAATCGCTGGCGCGAAGGCCAAACCGGCTTCCCCCTGATCGATGCGAACATGCGAGAGCTGGCGTCAACGGGATTTATGTCGAACCGCGGGCGACAGAACGTTGCCAGTTTTCTGACGAAGAACTTAGGCGTCGACTGGCGTATAGGAGCGGAGTGGTTTGAGTCCATGCTCATCGACTATGATCCCTGCAGCAATTACGGCAACTGGAACTACGCAGCAGGTGTTGGCAATGACGCACGAGGATTTCGCTGGTTCAACACAGTTAAACAATCACGTGACTATGACGCTGACGGCCACTACATCAGGCACTGGCTACCATGCTTGGAAAATATTCCAAATGAATTCATCCATGAACCATGGAAAATGAGCAGTCAAAATCAGGCCGATGCCGGATGTACTTTGGGCGTTGATTACCCGTTCCCAATCGTTGATCTTTTCGCGTCCGCTACAAAGAATGAGGAGCTATACAATCAAGCCACTCCGGATAGATCATTGCCAATAAAAAAGAGAAAACGCACCGTTGGCAAATACAAAGGTCGTCATTCATAAGCTCTCCAGCGTAGGAGCCTAAAACGTTACTTCCGCTCGGAATTGGTGCGGTCCTGCGAATCTTTCACCTGCATTGCTTCGCGGAATAGTGCATCACACTCGGCCTCCAAGATACCTTGCCGAATGCCTAAATCCATTCTCCAACTTAATTGGGCGAGTCTCGCGGATGCAATGTCGATCTGCCGCCAGCCCTGCTGCTTCAAAGTCGCAATAGATGAACCGTAGACGACTTGCTCAATCCCGCTCCAAAGGATCGCCCCCTGGCACATACAGCACGGCTCGGCCGTCGTAATGAGGGCTAGATCCGACCAGCGATCATGGCCGGTTTCAGCGTAAGAATTGATCGCTACGATTTCCCCATGGAGCAACGGGTTTTCTTTCGAGTTATTGACTCCTCGGGCCACGGTCTGGTTCAGGCTGACATCAAACAGGATGCATCCAAACGGAGCACGAGGATTCGATTTGGCGATCTCGATCGCCTCGTCCATCAACCTAATTGCTAACTCGTCAGACAAACTTTCCATGAGGCGCCCTGCCTTACCGCTTGGTAACGGTCAAGAAAACGTAAGAAGTCTCTCCCGCACTGGTACCACCAATCAGCGTTGGCTGGTTCCATTTGAGCATCTGGCTAGTTTGAATTCTCGTGTTGGTCAATTCGGGAGGAGAATCATCCGTCCCCTCGCCTTCGTGACGCGACGCCTCGTAGGAAAGCTCCACCGCTGCCCATTCATCATTTGGATTGACGGTAATTTGGAGCAACGAGCCAATTTGTCGATCTTGCGTAACGCGTTGTGATGCCGCTCCTCGCTGACTAAATCCCACGGTAACGCTTACGGTGCGTCCGAACTGCACCACGCTTTCCGATCCGGCAAATGTCGTGAGCGAAATTGTCTCTATTGGCTTTGCTTTCGACGTGGCAATCAACTGAACGATGCTCGACTCAGAGATTTTCGTAGAGTCTAGCTCCTTCAGTCGGTATTCAGACAGCGTAACCGAATAGGAGTTCCCCGGTGGCTCCTCCTGAGCACCAGCTATGTCGGCTACGGAAACAAGTAGCAAGCATCCCAAGATAGAAACAGCGGTTCCGCAACGTAACAAATGCATGATTGATATCCTCATATTTCAGTGACGTCAGATTTCAGTGACGTAGGGACTCGTGAGTTTTTCGCCGCGACACTCGGTCGCCCCTCGCAGTATAACTGCCATGAGGCCGCGTGGATTGGAAGCAGGCTGCCGTCAATTCGATACTCGAGCGCCCGGTGCGGGCTTTGAAGTTGCAGTTTTTGGGAATGGCATTTTTGCGTCGACACTTCTTCGCCAATCATCGAGCAACTTTTTCAGCTTCGCAACAACTGCAGGTCGTTCCTGTGAAAGATCATTTTGTTCGCCAATGTCACTCTCCAGATCAAAGAGCTGAACTGTGTCGTTTTCGTAATATTCCAGCAATTTGTAACGGCCGGATCGGACAGCACCGCCCGGACTCTGGGAACCATGATTGCTGTAGTGAGGAAAGTGCC
>JBKAHA010000019.1:0-90249 GCA_046290675.1 Aureliella sp. | reverse complement strand
TTTGTATGCCGAAAGATACCCGAGCTATTACCCCACGGCGTACCGTTGTCCACGTAGATCGAATAGGGAATTCCATACTTTTGAAACACTCGCGTGAGGCTCTTTTTGACTTGGTCTCCGTCTTAGGCTTTGCTTGCGGTCGACGTGACGATCCGAGAGCAAGAAAGCGGCTGGGTCTGCAGCATCGGGAACTAAGTCTCCCCAATTTGTCCCCAGTTAGGGTAAATGCGGTGGGTTGTTGGGGCCACGGGTTACTGCAAACTCATGCGTTTTCGATTTGTAGCGAATCAGAATTGTAGCCATTGCAACTTGGGAAACCTCTGCCAGACCTAGTCTCGTTCTCACCGATGAGCTCTATTCGCTGGCAGTTGTGCCAGGACTTTTCTTCGGACTTCCTCGTGGCCGAAAGGGTAGATTCCAAGCCCTACGACGAGCGATTGCTTCACCCCAGCTCTGGGCCCAGATTCGAGGCGGATGAAGCCCAAATTTTCCTGATTTCGGGGACTAGGAAAATGGGTGCGGCAAACAAGATGAGTACGGCCCAATCGGTAAGACCAATCGGCACCGTATTTAACGCCTCCTGAAGAAATGGAACGTAGACCGCCGCGACCTGGAGTCCAATGGAAACGGTGATCGCAACAACGAGCCATGGATTGGACATCAATCTGAGTCTCGAAAGCGGAATCGTGAAGGACCGGTAGTTTAGAACATTGGCCTTCTCAATCAGGATAATGCCAGTGAATGCCATGGTCTGCGCTAGTGCAGCATTACCTGGATAGTAGAACGAGTAGAGCTGAAAAATGCTCAACGTCGCGAAGCCAATATAAAGTCCGCGCGAGACAATCTCGGAGAGCCCCACTCTATCGATTACGGGCTTTGCCGGATTTCTGGGCGGTCGTCGCATGACCGTTCTCTCAGCGGGCTCGAGGCCCAAAGCGACGGCGGTCAGTCCGTCGGTCACAAGGTTCATCCACAGGATCTGTACGGGCAGCAGGATCAAAGGCCCCCCTACCAGGATATTCAAAAAGATGGCAATGACTTCGCCAGTATTCGAAGAAAGGAGGTAACGGACGAACTTTTGAATGTTGTCGAATTGACGACGCCCTTCTTCAATGGCTCCCACGATCGAACTGAAGTTGTCATCGGTCAGCACAATGTCTGCCGCCCCCTTGGCAACGTCTGTACCGCGAAGTCCCATCGCAATTCCGATATCTGCTTTCTTCAGCGCGGGAGCATCGTTCACTCCGTCCCCGGTCATTCCCACGATCTCCCCGTCAGCTTGCAGCAACCCAACGATTCTTAGCTTGTGTTCAGGCGTCGTGCGCGCAAACAAAACGTCACCACGAAGCTTCATTCGAAGAGCGTCATCGGACATGCACTGGAGGTCGCTACCAGTAATCGCTTCTTGCGCACGTAGTCCGATCTTTTCCGCAATCGCGACAGCGGTCGTCGCGGAATCGCCCGTGATCACGAAAATGCGAATTCCAGCTTCCATGGCCCGGCGAACGGCATCCGCTGCCTCTGGTCGAGGCGGATCGAGCATACCTACGATTCCAAGCAGTGTCAGACCGCTTTCGACTGACTCTTCATCCAGAGCAGAACCAGATGCGAACTCCCGCCGCGCGAGGGCAAGTGTGCGCATCCCACTGCTCGCCATTGCCTCACATTGCGTCTCGATCCCGATACGGTCCGCGGCGTCTATCTTCCGAGGCTTCTCGCCTTCAATCATCCATTCGCACCTAGGCAACAGGATATCCGGCGCTCCTTTGACATGTGCGACTTGTTCAAGCTGCCCAGACTGAACGACACTCATGCGTTTACGGGCGGAACTGAATGCGTACTCCCTGATCGGTGGCGTATCCTGCTTCTCTAGACAGGCCTTGGATGCGGCCGTTACGAGCGCACACTCAGTCGGTTCCCCAAGCGGCTGCCAACCATCTTGATCCTCTACGATATGCGCGTGGTTACACTCAAGCCCGGTTTCCAGCAGACGCAGTAGATCGGGCCGGTCTTGGTAATCAATGCGTTCTCCGGTAACTTCAAAACGTCCTGCTGGATCATAGCCGACGCCTGTCACCTCGATCGGCCCATCGGGCAGCCATATCCTGCGAACTGTCATCTGGTTCTGAGTCAGCGTACCTGTTTTATCAGTGCAAATGACGGTTGCGGATCCCAACCCCTCTGCCGCGCGCAGCCGCCGCAGAAGAGCCTTCCTTTTCACCATCTGCCTGATACCAAGGGCTAGCGTCAAAGTGACAACCGCAGGCAGTCCTTCCGGAACGATCGCCACCGCCAACGAGATTCCGGTGAAGAACATCTCAAAAACTGGCTTACCTGAAATGGCACCCGCCATCACGATCAGCAGCGAAATCGATATTGAGACCATACCAAGCTGACGGCCGAGCTTAGACAGCTTGCGTTGCAGTGGCGTGGCTTCGCGACCAATGGCCTCGGTCATCTGCGCAATCCGACCGAACTCGGTCCTTCTCCCAATGGCCGTCACGATGCATTTCGCACTTCCACCGGTAACCGCCGTACCCATCCATGCCATGCATGAACGTTCTGCGAGTTCAGTATCACCACCTTTCGGTTCAGTTGACTTCTCAACCGAAATCGATTCCCCGGTCAGCGAAGACTCGTCAATCTTGACATCTGCGGACTCCAAGAAACGAAGATCTGCCGGAACCCTGTCACCAGTTCTTAACAGAACTAGATCCCCCGGAACCAACTCACCCGCACTGACTTCACCTACCTCACTATCACGGATCACACTTGCCGTTTGGCCAAGTAAGACTCGAAGCTCAGCGATCGCGCGCTCCGCTTTCCATTCCTGAAAGAAGCCGAGCAGACCGTTTAGCAAAACGATCGCAAGGATCGTCAACGCGTCAGTCAACTCTCCGACGGCAAGTGATATTCCTGCGGCCACAACAAGGATGAGAATCAAGATATCGCGAAACTGACGCACTAGGACCTGGTACCAGGGATGCGTTCTTCGATCCTGAAGCGTATTTGCACCGTAGATGGCTTGACGCTCGGTAACCTCCGACCTCGTCAAACCCGATTTCTCATCGGATGCGAGTTGAAGCACGACTTCATCAGCTGACATCGCGTGCCAAGGAACAACCGTGCCCGAGTCTCCGAAAGCTTGAGCGGATGTAGGGCTTGCGTGCATCTCAGATTCCAAAATACTGACGGCAACCCATTTGCTGCTACCCGTACAATTTGCGTACCAACAAGAGCACCAGTACCACCGCTAGAAAGAGAGTCGCAAACCAAATCGCGGCTTCGCGGCTGCAAAGGACCCTTCGCCAAGAACTCATCGTTTTGCCTTGTTGTAATGCTTTGAAATCAAGCAGCTCACCCGGACCATCTTCAGGTTCTCACTAGCAAGAGACACGGCGAGCTATCATCGACAATCGATCCATCATCGCTTGCCAGGACACACCTTAGACGAGTGTCGAACGATCTAATCCGAGAGCGAGTCCCGCACTCTCCGCAGGCCGTTGAGCAACTCCGTACCAACCGATTGAATGGACTCCAAGACGTCGCTCGCGGACTCCTCAATGGCGTCTTTTACAGGCTCAAACTGCTCCGTTAACTGGTTGACTTTCTCGGAGATTTCTCCCCACTGCTCTCTGGCTTCCATAGATCCCAAGTGAAGCTGTAAACGTAGTTCGTCACGCTCTCGCTTCAATTCGTACAGGAGTTTATCCACTCCTTGCTTGTCACTCACAACGCCCATCCGTCTTTCCTTTGCGAATAGAAATCCACCGGCAGCGTCCGCAACTACGGGACGAACCTACATCGCGGATTTCGTGAAGTAAGCAGATGCCGTTAAGCACGAGCAGCTACTGTGCCAATTGGTTGGGAGGAACGGGAACCTGGGGCAGCTTTGGACGTGC
Source organism: Aureliella sp. (assembly GCA_046290675.1). Classification (GTDB taxonomy): domain Bacteria; phylum Planctomycetota; class Planctomycetia; order Pirellulales; family Pirellulaceae; genus Aureliella. The sequence goes on along the minus strand of JBKAHA010000019.1, from coordinate 86,347 downwards.
GATAATGCGTGCGGCCTCAAACGAACGGCCTTTCGGTCCAGATCGAATCCACTCATTGCAGCTCGACCTTGAGCGGACGCGGTATCGGGAACTTCACGATGACTAATTCGGCGAACGTTCGAAATCCTTCTTAAGATCGCTCGATCGGAACAGGATCTGCAGCCGACTTCTTCCTTCGCGTGCAAGGGACTCGCGTGTGCTAAATCCGCACGTATAGAGCACCACACAGACACAGTTCGCCGGCACTTTAGTCCTGTCCAGTAGCCTGCTTCCGATGGCTAAAAAGAGCAGCCCTGAAGTGCCAACACATTGCGGCGGCAGAGAAAGTGAGCTTCATGCAGCTCCGGAATGGCTTTCGAAAGAACGGTGACAGACGCCGGTGAAGCGTGCACTTTGCCGTATCGGTAGATTGCGTGCAGCACAGTCGGTTGTCGCGCATGTGCGTAAGGGGCACAGTCGAGGGACAATTGGACCACGTCCAACTGCAGAATTGCCTTCAGATCCGATCCACCACGAAGAAAAATGCATCGATTGATGTAATGGACCAGTGCAAAACGGCTCAACAGACACCTCCCCTGATATTCGAGTCATTGATCCCAAAGGAGCAACCGCGTGCAAACAGAAGGCAATTGTGATCCGACCAGAGCGTCTGCCCACTTTGCAGCCGACGGCGAGAATCACCAAGGGCTGGATCCGCGTTACCCGGCCGCGGTTTGGAAGCCGGCTGGACAATTGTCCGCAGCGGAGAGCTTGTTCCGCTACGATGACGGTTACAAGTCGACGGCTCAGGGTCTAAGCAAGTCCAAACTTGGAAAACACGGGTCCAACGAAGCCGATCTTTTCTGCGCGCTCGAAAGCCGTTTGACAAACGGTCCCTACAAAGAACTGCGATCGATCAAGCTGGGAATGACACATGACCGAATCGTTTTGAAAGGTAATGTGTCCTGCTTCTTTCTGAAGCAGATGGCCCAGGAGGCCATCAGACCTCTCGCTGGTCTAAGAAAGATCGACAATCGCGTCGTGGTCAACGCCGAATAGCCGTCGTCCCAGTTGCGTAACAGCCCGGCTATGATGGGAGCCTACACAAGACTCTCAAAGAGGCTGCAAATCCCGGCGAGGCGATCGGGACGGCGCCCATCGATAAACAAGCATCCAACGTTTTTTTGGGTGCTCCTGGAAAGTCCGGAGTAGCCCAATGCCTCTTGGGCTCCGTCTCACACTACTTACTTCACAGTCGAGCTTGCTCTATTTGGATCGCCCGTGAAAAAGAGTGGGGATCCAAACAAGTTTCTCATGACGCAGTTTTGTGAACGCCCCCTACCGAAGAAAGAGTTGCAGTGATGAAGATCCTCTATGCAACAGACGGCTCTGAGAATGCCGAAGCTGCCGCGGAATGCCTAGCCAGACTTTACAAAGGAACCGACCACGAGCTCACCATGCTATCGGTGATCGATTTACCGCCACTCAATTATGCGATGAATAAACGGGCCCTGGAAAAAGAGTACGTGAATCAGCAAAAGGAGCTCATCGAAAAAGACTTCAACCACGCTGAGGAGATACTCTTTCGCCCTGAACATCCAATTGCCCGAAAGATACCGATCGGGCACATCGGACAGGAAATTGTTCAACAGGCCAAGTCAACGGACGTCGATTTGATTGTCGTTGGCGCCGTGGGCCGCTCTCTCATTGATCGTGTCCTGCTGGGGAATGTAAGTGAATACGTCGCCACCCACAGCCATTGTTCGGTGCTGGTCGTACGCCCACCGAGAGGCGGTTCCGCGGGTCCTTGGCTAGTCGCGTCAGACGGCTCTGAGCAAGTCGCAAAGTCACTAGAGGAAATTGCACAAGCTGGTTTCCTTGAGGGTCGAAAAGCTCGTGGCATCCAAATCATGACGCCTCCTCCCGCGATATGTACCGAAGCAGATGCTCAAGCAATTCGGAAAGCCATTTCGGAAGAGACTCAGGAAAACCTAAGTCATCTAAGTCTCATCTGTGAGAAGCACACGATCGATTGGTCTCAGATGACTTTAGAATCGTCCCACCCCGGAAACGCAATCTGCGAAACGGCAGAACAGTACGGTAGCGACTTCATTGTTGTTGGGAGTACCGGCAAAAGCTTAGTGGCCCGCGTTCTAACCGGCAGCGTGTCTCGATTTGTTTTGCGACATGCACCCTGTTCGGTCTGGATAGGACGCAGCAAAGAGGGCTAATCAAGTTGTAAGTTACAAAGTTCATCCGAGAGTATCCCACCTCCACTGTTCCCGAATTTCGCGAAGATTTTTTTTGGGGGGAGTCGGCCACTCCCCGCTACGCGTGGGCTCGGGGCCGGAGGGGGTAAACGCCTCTCTTCAAACTTTGATTAGCCCTGGGTCCCTAGCTGCCGACAACGACGAAACCAGGCCGGTCACATACGCTCGTCCCCCAAAACACAGTGGACAAAACGCTTGAGCACACGTTTTCCATGGGGGCAAGACGACATTTTTCTCTACGGGACGATCACGCGTAACATGACTCCGACGGCATAAGCAAGACCCGCTGCAGTTCCCCCGACAGCCAACGTTTCAAAGCCGGATGTAAACCAGCGTTGCTCCACGAAGTACGACTTGGCGGCACCGACCGAGAAGAAGGCGATGCCAGTCAGCACGCAACTCGCTAGATAGGCTGCCCCCACGCTCATTTCAACGAAGAGTTGCACCAAGAAAGAGATCAGGGGGATCATTCCCACCAAGATAAAGGCAACAAACGTCATCGATGCAGCCCGAATGGCCGAAGGTGTTGAGGGCTGAAGTCCCAGCTCATCCGTCAACATCGTACGTATCCATTGCTCGTCGTCGGAAGTGATCGTGGCAACCACCGACTCCAGCTGTTCTCCCGAAAAGCCCTTCTTGGCGAAGATCTGTCGAATCTCCTCGCGTTCTCCCTCTGGATCCAATTGGATGTGGCGGCGTTCCATGACGCGTGCCTTCTCAAGAAGTTGATCGTCGGTCCGCGTGCCCAGATAGTTACTTGCTGCCATACTGAATCCGTCACCCACGAGGTTGGCAAGTCCTAGGATGACAATGATCTCGGCTGGTAAGGCGGCACCTGCAACGCCTGAAACGACGGCAAACGTAGTGACGGTGCCATCGATAGCGCCATAGACCGCGTCGGAAAGATAGTTGTGCGAATGCGTCTGCGAAAGCCGTCTCGCTATCGCTTCTCGAGTATGCGAGTGCTCAAGATCGTCAGGCATTGCCGGGCTCCAGCTCGAGGTCGGACTTGGTCAATACAAATGCAAGCCTCATCTTACGACCACGCGCAACCAATACCTCCCCCCATTCGTCCCCATCCGAGTCCATCCGAGGCCAATGCGCTAAGCCATCAAGGTAACGGGCTACAGCAAACCCAAGAAAAACCAGTGCGGATGAGAGGATTTGAACCTCCACGTCCTGTAAGGGACACTAGGACCTGAAGCGACAACAAATCATTGCACCAGGGCTGCACTAGTATTGGTTTTGAGTTTGCTTTTCTTTCCTCAAGTGAGTGAAGGAACGAATTGCGATCCATTCTACATTTGCCTTGAATTGGTCGCAAATAGGCAATTTTGTCCCCGTTATGTCCCCAAAATCTGCCACTAGGTTAGTTCGATAGAGAGACCGCAGAAATGATGCCATCGGCTCAGCCGTGTCCCCAAAACGGGGACAGCTACTGTGAGGTTATTCAACTTTTCACGACGCGCGCAACTGGCACCTATAGATTAGCTGTGAGTTTTGCTAGTGTGTTTCATTGGGCCGCTCGTCCGGCGGTGAACCGTCTTCACACTTCTTGCATTCGAGCTTGAAGCCAAGCATCGATTCACGTCCATCTTTGGACAAGACCCACTCTCGAGTGACCAAAGGCGGATTGTGCCGCACGTGCTGATTGTGGCCGCAGGCAAGCTGTGCAACCCAGTGTTGCTCTTCGTCCTGGTGGTAGCCAGCGATAGCCTGCAACATCACGGTAGCCTAGCCTTGGATCGCAACGGTGACGAGCAGGGCGGATGGCTCAATGGCTTCTACTGCATGAAGCTCTTCTGCTGCAAGATAGAGTAGGCTTCCAGCAGAGAGTTCCTGAGTTGAGCCGTGGACAGTGAAGTTCACTTTTCCAGCGATGCAGTGCACGGTGATATCGCCCGGTGCCTTATGCTCTTTCAGCTCCTCACCAGCGGGAAGCTCGATCCGCATGACTCGAAGCGTTGGTGTCTTCACAAGTACTGAGGTCTTGCGTTCTTCGATCGGTCGTTGCCGAGGGCAGACTGCCACGATCTCTCCAGGCTGTAGCACATCAGTTGCCATTTTCTCCTCCATAGATTGGGTCTTAGCTAGATCCTAGCTGAAAACGGCCTCCCTGAACAAATGCCCGAGCTCTGCAGGAAAACCCTAGGGAAGTAGGTCTCTGGGCTTTACTCCCAGAGCTTCTGCGAGTTTTGCCAGGTTGAGAATGGCGATGTTTCGCTCCCCACGTTCGATCCCCCCGATGTAGTTGCGGTGAAGTCCACTCTCGAAACCCAGCTCTTCCTGGGACCAGCCGTGCTCCTCGCGCAGAGCCCTGATTCTCTCGCCAACTACGATTCGAATATCTTTGTGCTTCATGCTGTACATCACACTTATAAGTAGCAATAATGGCTACACACTATGAGTGTGATCTCCAGCGAAACTGCCGCGGTGACAAGATCTCTGGCGGCCGCTTTAGATAGCGATACCTGGCCAGTCCCAGCGGGGCTGTCGCAATTCCGACTAAACACAAAGCCGCGTAGGCAAAATACAGTTCAATCGAAAGACCCACGTTCTGCTCGAACATCGCAATACAGAGTATGACAAGAACCAGGCTTCCAAATGTGGTGGCTGCAACAGTTGCGTTGCCGCTTCGGCCAGCCGGTGTTGCTCCGAGGTTTGGGTGCCGTGACTGAAACATCATCAGTTCTTGACCGGCGACAGCGTTGACCAACCGCTCGATTTCATCGATGCGTCGAAGATTGTCTTCCTTTGCTTTTGCGTGCTGCACGGTCGTTCGAGTCAGCCAAAGCAAAGCCAGAGGCATGCAAACAAGAACAACTGTTTGTGCTCTCAGTGGCAGAGCCGTTGCTGAAACCAAGCCAACCGATAAAAGTCCAGAAGCTGTTGGAAGGCGACGGTCAAGAGCGTTAAGCCGAAACAGCAACAGCTGATGCAAACAGTTGTACTCTTGCAGCAGCACCTGCACTTTTTGATGGGCACCGAGCTGCTCGGACGTTGATGGTGCTCGAGTTGGATCCATCTCCCTGCCAAAAGTTTCGTCGTTACACAAAGAGCAAAGTCATGCTTACATCCAACCGCTTCCAAATTCTGACACATCAACAAAAGACTGGCTATTGGAATGCCGCTTTGGCTCGAGTAATGGAGGAGTGCAGAAGGCTTGCTAGCTACCTACAAGCAGAGATTCGAGCAAAGCGACTGGCAGTATGTACGTGCCTAGTCGGGAGGACGAATGCCCTCAGCCCTGGTGGGATAAATACTGACGACCTCGAAGAGCTAGTAAAGGACTACCAGCTTGAATTGAGCTCGCCGTTTGAAGGTGTTGCCTCAATTTCCGGCGGTGTGTGGCGAGCGAGCGAGTACTTCGAATCAGATGCAGATGATGCGTTGCTGAAGCTACGATTTGAACCAGGCACTCGTGACCTTCCGATTCACTCGCATGACTACAGCGATCGGGTGATCTTCGTTGCAGATGGAAAGGCAGAATTTGTTATCTGCGATGCCGAAGAAACGAAAGTCATTGAGGTGTCGAGAGGCGATGTATTGATCTTTGCTCGCGGGCTTCGGCACACGTTTCGAACAGGGGAAGAATCACTATTGCTCTTGTCCTATCACTCGCCATTTATCGAGCTTGAGGATTCTCGGCAGTACACGCTGACCGATGAAAGGAGTTTGGCTTAGCCAATCACTTGTTTGGTTCGCTCCCCAGGGAGTATGCAAATTCCTCAAGCAGGCGAAGTGCCCGAACACGGTTGCCTGCGACCAGCTCACGTATAACCCGCGTGGCTGCGCAATCATCCAGAACAGCCCAGATGGGCAAGGCATTGGCACATAGCTGCGTCGTCGGCACTGTCTGTCCGAGCGAACATAGGCCTGAGGCATTTATGGTTCCGTGAAATTCTCTAAGCATACCGTTGAGGTACCACGTTTTGCTGCAAACAGTAAAGTTCTATCTGCAAATAAACTGCAAGCTATTTGCGTTTAATCTCAGACCAGAGCTTTGGCTTTCGCTCTTCGTATATGGTCTTGCTTGCCGTCTCGAGGGCAGGGAGCGCGGCGGTATCCTTTTGACGACCAGCAGCACGCTTGCTGTGAATCACCCGCTCAAGTGGCAGGACCGGCACGGAAATTGGCCCAAGATCAACGGCTAGAGCCTCTACATACTCTTCATCGAAGCTTTCAAGCCCCTGGCAGGTCACCACGATATCGAAAAGCTTTACCGCATCCCCGGCAAAAGTTGGTGGATTGTGTGCAACTGATGGAACATAGATACCACCAACTTTCGAAAGTACTGTGCGGAGTTTTGGATCGGGAAGCTCTGCAAACCAAAGATCGATATCCTGTGTGACAAGCGGAACGCCTTGAAGCACCGCCGCTGACGCTCCTACCACCATGAAGCGAACCTCGGCTCGCACTAGTTCGGCAAGAAATCCAATTGCACCTGATTCAGTTAGAAAGTCCGATTCGGCCAAGTTCCAAGGCTCTCCGTAGCCGGTCTATGGGTGGTTCACGAAGCAGAGTGAGAGTATGCCGAATGGTATCTCTGTCCGCATCCGGATGCTTCTCCGCGATTTCATTTACTCGCTCGAGCAAGCGTATGTGTTTTTGCAGGACAAGCTTTTCGTCGTGTAGCAGCATGCTGGGGGCAATATCCAAGGCTTGGGCGATCTTTTGAACACTTTTAGGTAGAGCCGATTCTTTGCTGACCAAAGAGTAATACGCGTTGGAACTGACACCAGCTGCACGCAACAGCTCCTGCATTGAAATTCCGCGTCGCTCACACTCCTGCTTTACCATTTCATGGTAGATTCTCATGCTCTAACATTACCACGATTTGGCAATGTTGAGCAAATCTAGCCTAAGTGCACGTTGTTTTCGATTCGTAGCCGAACCTCTTCTAAGGCTTGCTGCAGAGCCTGTTCCATCTCGTGGTAGTTGCCTTTCTTATTGGCCGATACAGTGACCTTCCAACCTTCGTCAGTCACAAACGTCTGCCGAACACCGCGCGGCTGAGAAGCTGCTTTGCCTTTTCGCTGGCGAACTTGCTTTTGCACGTTGGCTATTGAAACTGAACCTGAGTTGTCTTCACCTTTAGCCATGGCAGCGCGACGCTGCTCATCACTTGGTAGCTTTGAGAGCTCATAGGCAGCCCTGGCTGATAGCTTGCCGTTCTCGACTTCTTCCTGGATATCGCCGGGCAGTTTCAGCAAGGCGAGGGAACGGGTAATCTTCGATGGATTTACTCGTATGGCTTGCCCTAGTTCCTTGCCACTCCAGCCGTTTAGTTTCATCAACTCATCAAAGGCTTTGGCCTCTTCAATCGGTTTTAAGTCTTCACGAAGAAGATTTTCGATGAGCTGCTGTTCCAGAATCTGAGTCTTACTCAGTTCCTTTTCTTCGAACTGGCAGTTGATACTCGGAAGCCCGGCAGCTCTGGTCGCTCTGAATCTTCGCTCTCCGGAGATGATGATCCACTTGTTGTGATCTTCAGACCAGCGAACGTGAATAGGGTGAAGCTGGCCCTTGTCTTGAATGCTCTTGGCGAGTCGCTGGATCTCTTCTTCATCAAACTCCGTTCGCGGCTGATCGGGGTCTGGCATGACGCTTTCGATCGCAAGCGTGCCAAAGTTTCGAAGTGCCCTTCTGCCAACATCTTTTGCATTTGGGACGGGGCTTAGCTGCGGCTTACTATCGACCTCGCGAATCCCCATGGACTCATCAAGCTTGTTTCGAATCTTTTCAAGTGTGTTTCTCGTGCTTGCCATCCTATGCACCTACCATTCTTTTCTTATTCTTCTCCGAAATACGAGTAACGATCTCTGCTGCTAGGTCTCGCGTTCGCTCTGCCCCGGCTGATTTCGGGCTGTAGTATTCCACCGGTTGTCTGCACGCCAGTGCGACCTTAAACGCTGAAGCTTCTGGAATTAGCGTGTCTAGAACCATCTCCTTGTAGAGCTCACGCAATCGCTCTTCGTATGAGCGATGAACCAGAAGGCGTTTGTCGTATCTTGTGACGAGATGCCCCAATCGGCGCAAGCCAGGGTTTAGACGACGAGCATTGTCAATCGCCTGGTGAACCGCCCGTAGTCCCTGGGTGCCGAAATCTTCTGGTGGAACTGGGATTACTACGTAGTCAGAAGCAATCATCGAATTCCAGCTGCACTGGTAGAGATTCGGTGGACAGTCGATGAGCACAACATCGTAGTTGTCATGTTCCACGAGGAACTCCTTGATGGAGTATTGCTCCATCCCGGCTTTCTCCGGCTCGGGGATATTGAACTTGGCCAAGTGCTGGTTGCAGGGGACTATGGATATGCCTTCGAAGTCAGTTTCCCGAATCAACTGTTGTTGATCGATGAAGAAGCATTCTTCGTCAAAGAGCGCCGCCAGCGTCTTGCTCGCTGGAAGATTCTCGACATAGTCAGAGCCGAAGAACCCCTGGCTCAGTGAGCCTTGCGGATCAGCGTCGATGAGTAGAACAGAACACCCGGATGCAGCGAATGCACCTGCCAAGTGAAAGCAGGTTGAGCTCTTCCCACATCCTCCTTTTTGGTTGATTAGACACAGTGTGATGCTTGCCATAGTACCTCATGAGATGGCTTGCAACTTGGCAATTGCCAATGGCAATTCTGCGTAAGTTGCTGTAATCACTTTCGATACGCTGGCACATCGATGCAAAGGTCGTCAAGGAGAATCTGCAAGGCTGGTTCTATGTACGTGTCGTTTGCGTCGCAGTTTTTGGAAGAAGTAAACGCACTGGGAGCCGTTGCAGCGGACATCCCAGCACTTGGCCGCTTTCGTAAAAGGAGCTTACGTCATGCAGCCCGTCAGGAGCGTGCCTCGCGCCAACATGAATGGCAAGGGCCATCAGGGTCGTGATGAACTCGCTCGGCTCCAAGAAAAAGGGCTACAAGGGAGCCTGAGATGGAATTGCCAATGGCAATTCGGCGCAAACTCCTGAAATCGCTCCATATTTGGTGTCTGATTGGCCAGAAGGTCAACGAGTCGTGGGGCGTAAGAAACGATTTCTAAAACCTGTCTCAAACGCCCCCGCGTGTTCCTAGTTTGGAACTACGACGACCTCCTGCGACCAACCACGCCAAAAGTTGAGTCTCGTAAAGTCTGTGAGTTCATCAATGCGTTCTTCGCTGAGTTCCTTGCAATCAACAAGGAGTCTGGTCGATTTCGTCTCGCGTCCAATCTGCAATGCTAGAGCCAGCTGAGCAAGTTCCGCCTGAGGCATAAGTGCGATCATTTCCTCAAGTCGCTCATCCCAAGTATTGGGTCTCAAGGACACTGGCGAAGTTTCCAGCTCCGGATACTCCGTGAGCAAGAAGCTCATGGAGATCTCCTCACTGCCAACGTCTTGACCCTCGTCTGCAATGAACACATCGAGTTTGTACCTGTACATCACTGTGCAATCTAGGGCGACAAGTCCACAAGGCTAGAAAAGGTTGGCGCGGATACCCGCACCCAAGAATCGGGGCTAGAAAACCAATGGCCATTTCACACAAAGGGTGAAATGAAACGAATCGTTCCCTGTCCCCAACAACCGCTATCAGTTGTTGGAAACAACGGCGTGCAACTACTTCCCGCGCTCAGATTTCAGAAATCCTGGCTACTAACACTCCAGTCGCTTTGAGAGCAATCTTGCGTGAGAAGTTGCCAATGGCAATTCCGTGCAAAGTACTGATATGCCTCAGATTCTCGGTACATTTACTCGCAAAGGTCGACACGAAAAAGGTTTCGCAATTACCCCCAAGATGCTACTTCCTTTAACTGGATTAAAGTGCATCAGCAGGGGCTCATGGCCAAGGCAAAAAGAAAGACTCAACGCACCACCGGTGTTGGCCAGCTCTCACTCGTAGAGCATGCCCTATGCCCTCTCGATTCGCGCAGTTCGTTGGTCGAAAACCTGGTCTACGATGCGGAGTATTACTACAACTCTGGCAAAGACAGAAAGACAGCACTGGCTCGAGTGTTCTGCCCCCTTGGACTATCCGCATCGGATGAACTCTACCTCTGGGGCTTGCTTGCCCTGACCATGCTCCAGCCAGAACCACAGCCTGAGCTGTTTGCTACACCCCACTGGTTTCTTCGCCAGCTTGGGATCATCAACCAGAACACCAAACGCGGTGGCCGCCAATACAAGCAATTTGCGGAAGCGATCAAACGGCTGTCGACTGTGACCTATCTCAACGATGGATTCTACGACCCGGTGCGTGAAGAGCATCGCAGAGTGAGTTTCAAGTTCTTCAGTTACAGTCTGCCAGTCGATCTCAAATCCAGCCGCGCATGGCGGATTTCCTGGGACCCGATCTTCTTTGAAATGGTCAAAGCATCGGCAGGGCACTTTCGCTTCGATCTGGCTGTTTACCGGGAACTCGATACGGCAAGCAGGCGACTGTTTCTGTTTGCGACCAAGGTGCTTTCGCGCCGCACGCAGTTAAAGGCCCTGCGGCTTGAACACGTCGCCGTAAACCTCCTTGGGAGCAGCTCCACGCTTTCAACGCGAGACATGAAGGTAAAAGTCAACAAATGCCTGAAGAAGCTCACAGAGCTCCACGTGCTCTCTGATGCCGAGATCTTCAAAACCTCGCCGGGAAAGTATTTCGTTCGCATGTCACGAGGCCCCTACTTCGCCCAGAAGCAAGAACGCAACTACACCCCAACTCCTGAAGACTCGCCACTTTTTGATGGCCTGCTTGAGCTAGGCTTTGATGACGGTGGAGCCGCCAGACTCATTCGCCGCTTCCCTACCCGCATCCTTTCAGAATGGATCGATATCACCCAAGCTGCCCAGGAACGCTTCGGTAACGACTTCTTTCACAAAAGCCCGATGGCGTATCTCGTTGATTCGGTCACCAAGGCAGCATCCGGCAATCGCACTGCTCCCGACTGGTGGCAGGATCTGAAGCGCTCGGAGAATCAAAAGCACGAGATGAATGCGGAGAGTGAGAAGCTATTTGCAAAGATCCGGACTGAGCTGTTTGGAGCAGCTGTTGATGAGAGTAAGACTACGCCAAGGTCGACTGGCAATCTTATTAATCTCACCGACATATTGGCCGGAACGTGATGGCTTATTCGAGCTTCCTGCTTCAGCTATTCCTCTGCTGTATTCTGCTTTATGCTTTCGCACGAATTATCGCTCGCAATTGGGAGACATTCGAGGAGATCCCATGGCCATGGCACTGGTGGGCTTATATCTGATTAGCGACCTGCTTTGCGGTGCCCTTCCTACAGGCATATGTCGCAGCACTCGAGTTGGTCGCAAGAATCGGGTCATCATGGGCATTGGATGAGACACATCGTAAAGAGTTTTTAATCGGCTTTACTGACTACGCCTGGCTTGTCGGCTTAGGGGTGATTCTTGTTTGCCTAACCCTATGTCATGTCCTGCTTGGCAATCCGATTGGTCACCTAATCGAACGTGCGGAGAGAACAAACAAAAATAAGAAATCCTAAAAGCAAGTACCTTTGTCTGTACAGGTACTCTTGTACAAGTACTTTGGGTACAGCTCTCCTCCCCCTTCCCCGAGCGCAAAATCCTGTCGTTCTTTCAGCATGTTATGTTGTCATCTCATTCGTCTGCTGACAAAAAAGTGCGACACCTCCGACACGTCTTTGCCTGTGGATTGCGACACCTCCGACACGCCTTTTGGCCCGAAAACTGCGACAGTTGCGACACCTATTCAGTGCGAGTTATCCACAGGCCATGTCCCCTACTCGGCACGTTCCGAATGCTCACAAAAAATTCAGCGTCACTTCGACTGTTGCCAATTCTCGGCCAATGCATAGTAGCAGTCAGTGCGGCTCGATGAACCGCGCAAGTCACTGGATTAGCAGCGTTTCAGGGGTTGCGCTCCCGGCTCAGAATGCTAATTGGCGTCTTTAGCGGCTTTGGGATCGGATCCCTTCTGTCGCAGCTGTTGATTACGTCAAACGCGTTGCTGCAAGCAGTCTGCAAATTCAGTTCTGCAAGTGGTGATGGGCATGACAGGCATGAACAGACAGCTACACCCGGTAAAGCCAGGCTCACCACTTGGCCTAAGGGAGCAGGAGTTAACCACCTGCTACGTAGCTGGCCCGTAGAGCCGGATGCATCGAGAGGTGCTTGTCCGGTTCGACGGAGGCTTCGTCGAGTAATCCGACTATGACTCGCCGCTCACTTTGTTTGTGAGCCTGCAAGTCTGAACTCGAGTAATCCGACGATTCGATCCGATGGTGAGTTGAGAGAACCGTCTCAAGGCTAGTCCTTGGGCGAGGGCGATGCGGAAATACCCGACTGACTTTCTTGGTAGGAATTTAGTCGGGCCGTCATTACTCAAAGCAGGTGAGGGGTGTTTTACAATGACACTACGTAATCCTGTACAAGGGGTAGGGGGGCACGTTCCTCATACAACTTGTCCGGCGTGGGGAGTTTCGATGCTGGCAACAGCACGAACCGGAGCTGGCTTGCTCCGGGGACTGCGGGCAAATCCCGCGGCCACGAATAGCTCAACCATGAAAGGCCTTAATGGGCTTGCCGGTAAACCTTGCGGCAGACGATGCCAAGCAGTGAAAGACCTTGGTCGATGGGTAAGGGGATGCTTCTACGTTCGGTCCCCTGAAATCGTCGCAGGCGCTGCCTGCGGTGCAAACTGCTTCGGTTCTGGCGAACTGAATGCACGGCCAACGTTCCTCCCGTGCGCGCGGGATAGCGACGTGAATCGCAAGGTGGAGAGAATGACTAACGCAGGAAGCTCTGCGGCAGCCGGCTGGTTACCGGTGCCTGGAAGTGAGTCATCCGGGTGATTGAAACGCCGTAGAGTGGGAGTGTGGCCTGATTAGGAGTTAGGTGCCAGTCCAGGCGGGAGTTTGGATTTGGCCCTAAGCGATGCTTCTGCAGGGCAGTGGAAGTGTCGTTGATGTTGCAACAGGTGGTGCTGAGCAACACGTATCTCGACGAAAGGGCTGACGGGCAATGCAAAGCTGTTGGTGTTCTGTGCGGTTGGCTGCATGGATGTGGCTGGCCGTCCTTGGACGGGCGCAAGCGGTTACAACAGGCTGGTGTGGGAGCACTGGTCTGTTGTGGCGGCGAATCTGCGGCAGGGGCTCGGAGTGCGTGTGGACTCCAGCGTTGCTGTCGATAGGTTCTTTGCTTGAAGGGCTCTATGAATTGGCGAGGCTCAATTCATGAATGTAGTTTGGCTTGGGCACTTGAGTGCTGCCCACCGCCAAACTGCTGTAGCTCTCTGGCACCCGTTACTGAGTGCTGAGCGTTTATGGCTTTACTGGAAGCTTGTGCCAAAGAACAAGCTTCCGATTTTGTTCTTTGAATGGGATGGGATATCGAGCTGTAGCAACTTCGGTTGAAGGCTTTGTCCAGCAGCTAGCGTGCTCTTACTTGCGGCATGGATACTGGTTCTATGTGCTTGGGAGAATACCGGCGGGCAAAGATCCTGAGGCAATTGATGCCAAGTTGATTGAAAAGTACGGCATAGCCGTGTCTGAATCAACTCGGGCAAGACGCAAGAAGGCGGGTAGGGCGAATCTGCAATACATTCGTCATGAATCAACGTTTGTGATTCTTGCTACTAAAGGTGAGCACAAATTCTTCCAGGAGGAGTCCAACCTTATTCGCGACATCCGACGAGTGCCGATTCGTTACGCCGGTTACTCAATCAGTTACCGGCGAGGTGGACGCAAGAAGGATGGTAGTCGTGATGACAAATGGCATTCGCATGTGGCCATCGACCGCCAGCAGTATCTTGAGCTGCGAGCTTGGTTTTCTGAGCGAGCACTTCGGGACTCTCCCAAGAAGCTCGCACTAGCCTTCTACAACTTGCCGATTGCCGCATATGCACCAGTTCGCAGGCAAATGCTCATCATGCTTCGCGAGGTCAATCGCGTACGGAAAACCGCAGGGAAATCTCAACTTCCAACCGAGGTGCTTCCGCTACGCCGCAAGATCGTTCGACCGTTTGCCTAATTTAATGTTGTGTCTAAATCTCCCCGGAATGTTCAGAGAACATCATCGATTCCGATTGCTCCGAATGCAAGCTCATGTGCTTCCTTTAACTGACGGGCAAACGGAATTGCTTGCGAGCATTTGCCGTACATTACTTTTTCAATTGGTAGACTTTCGGCTCGCAATGCATCTAAACAAGGGGCAAGCTTCGTTTTTGGCTCTTGGTAGACACTGGTAGCTACAAGTGTATTTGTTAGCCGTCCAGGGCCAGTTTTGAAAAGTGGGTTTGGCATTGTAGCAATGGTCATCACCAAAAACATGTCTACAGCATCTTCGAAGGTAAGGCCTCTAGCGTGAAAATGCGCTTCTATCGAAGAGTCTTTCCAAGCGATACTTAGAAAACGATCGGCTTCCACAACCCACTCTTCGGAACGATCGATAGATTCGAGGGGTGGCCAGTACACTCCGCACACATCAATGCCGGTCTTGATGTGATTGACAATAGATTCTTTGCTGCCAGATTGAGCGCAGCGCGTATAGTATGTGCGAGAGTTATAGTCCGCGAAAAAAGTACTCTGCCTGAGCAAAGAAGTGATGCGCTTGTCGATAGTTGCCATTTTGAAGCGGCCGATAAAGCTGACCATGTTCCCCCTGGAGGAAGGTTCCAAACCCTCAAGTGAAATTTGCTAGTCAAGGCGACCCTAACTCGATTTCACAGTGTCGGCAAGTTTGGGGCCAAGCAGGCAGTCTCGTTTCCAGCCGGACCGACAAAATTGAGCTGGCACAGTGCAAAATAGCTCGACCGTTCTGATGAGTCAGATTGCTCTTGAGACCAACTCTTGATCGCGAAGAAGTTCGAAATGACGAATGATTCTGCCACCGAGCCATTCCGATTGGATCTTCAGTCCAATTTCAATATTGCGTTCCTGTCCGGCTTCGGTGAAGTTTGCAGAGGAGACGAATACCTGAATACCGTCAACCACAACACACTTCGCGTGTAGCGACGATCGGACTGTCGTATCGTTGGCTGAAGAGCGTGGGTCGTAATAAACTTCGGGCAGCCGACGCCCTTTAGGCCATTGTTTGTCCTTAAATCGCCGCACGAACCGGGAAACGACGATGTCTTGCTTCGAATCGTCTGAATTGCTCCGAGCAACATCTAAGAAGAACCGCACGGTGAGATTTGGCATCTGTTCCATTCGATCTGCCAGCGATTGAAACACCTTTTGGCCCTGATAGACCGCATAGCCAACGACTAATACTGACTCTTGTGCGTGCTTGAACAGCTCATTCACTACGACAGCAGTGTCGCGATTGGCTGCTCCGGCGGCCTCTGGTCCAGATACAACTAGATCGATCGGAGTTCGTTTCTCCTCTCTACCACGTCGGTCTTCTCGAAGGAGTTCAAGCGTCGCAGAAATCTGCTTAGTAGTGAACCCCAGCGAGGCATATTCCTTCAAGGCCTTCGATACGTTCGAAGCTACAGCAGAGGACAAGAATCGACTGACAAGCAACTCTGAATATGGCCCTACAATTCGTTCGCTAGCCAGGGCGTCGATCAGAGTCTGGAGATCGTGATCACTAAGTTGCGCAAGAGGGTTGGTCATGGTCAGCCGAGCTTGAAGAATTCCGTGCCGAGGTTGTCTACGGTGCTCACAACTAGCGCACGGTCCAGATACTCATTGTGCTGTTCGCAAGAAGTCTCGGAAATCAGTACACAACCATGACACGCAGCTCCGTGAAGGAAGCGTCTCTCGTGTGCGTTTGTCGGTTGGTGTTGGGCACACACAGGGTCATTCGAGCAAAGTAAGCCTAGCTCGAGAGCATTTCGCAGGTGCTCATGGATCTTGCGACCAACCTGAATTAGACCGCCAAGCGTTCCTTCAGCATCGCTACTTCCGGTGAAGAGAAGTACTCCATAGCCAACACTCGGAATCGAGTAGATGCGTTCTCGAATCGAGCTTGCTGGGTAACCACATTCGAGTGACACCGAGGTAATAAGCAGGTGTGATAGTGAATGAAGCATTAAATAGGGAAGGCCTGGGAATGCCCTGCGGCTTTCACTGTGCTCCGAAGCCCAAGTCTCATACCCACTGAGCAGTTGCTGCCCTCGAGCCTGAACATCAGGTTTCTCGAGCCAGTTCTCTACAGCTTCCTTCTTGAGCTGAATAAAGACCCCCTCGCCGCGATTCTCAATGGCTGGTAGCCAAGTGATCTCTCTGGCAAGAGTTGCTCTCCTGACACCAATCTCGAGCTCTCCGTCAATATCTGGAGAGATGGCCTCGAATCGAGTGAAGCCAACTTGGGCGACGACTTCCCGGAGTCGGTGCACCAACACGACTCTCTCGACGTCGGACATCCAAGGATAGGAACTCCATTGGTCGGCAGGTAATGTTCGCGCAAAAAAGTTACCATCGGGCTTGTCTTCCCCCATGGTGTCCTTGCTCGCAATCAGCGTTTCCATTTCGGCTTGTTTTACCGATTTTTGTTGGTCAAACTTTTGGCCTCGGCGAACCTTGATTTCCTCAAAGACTTCGCTGTCGGTAAAGCCATCTAGCGCCTTGTGGACTTTTGATTTCTTTCGCTCCTTGGCGATGTCCGCTTCGCTCTCGGCAATTTCGACGAAGTCCCAGACAGATTCCACCGCATCCCGGAGATCTTCGTTGCGGTCTGGAAGTGAGATTACGCTCATTAATTGTGGGAAGTAAGCGTTACTGGCAGTTCGAATCAAGAGTCGATTGATGTCACCGCACTTTTCTTTTGAATAGGGACCAAGCCATGGTCGGCTGCCGTCGCAGTGCCCGAGTGAGCGTTCGCGAGAATCTGCTGCCTGAGCCATACTTCGCTCAGCATTTCCACATTCACAGCGGACAAATACCTCGGCGAGGTCGCCGCTGGTTCCGCGTTCCTCGATCCAGAGCTGCCGGCGACAGTTGGACTCTGGACCGTGAAGAAAAGCATACCAGTCGATGTCACCAATGTGACCACTCTTGCACGCTCTGACAAAGCGAACGGGCACTACATTGCGCTTCTTGCGATTGTCATCAATGAACTTGCCTTTGTTCAATCGCGAACGGTGAACTAGCATTCTGGCACGTCTGGTGCCGCTGCTCTCGTCAGTATCGACGTCCTGAATGATGAACCACTCCGGGAACTGCCATGCAGTTATACCCGTCTGTGGAGCCGTAGAATCATCGGGGTCCGGCGGAGGGGAAACCAGCTTAAGGCTGCTAAGTGGCGGGTCAAACAGAGACTTGAGTTTATCGATGAGCCGCGGCTCGAGAACTTCATCTCCTCCTGATGACCAGGAATCGAGACCTCCAATCAGCACCGAATGATTTGGCAAGTCCATCATCGCACCAGGTCCAAATGAGGTGATCAATTGACTCTGTCGAATTTGACCGTGAGCTTTTTTTCCACGTCGCTTGTTCACGCGTCCTCCTCCTCAGGGTCAAGCTCAACACCGTCAATTGTCTTAAGCCAGAGATTGACGCTTGGCTCGACGTCTCGCATCGAACGATTGGCACGGAACTTTTTATGCCGAGCGGGCAGTTCCTTTAGCTCTGGATTGAGGAACTCGTAGAGTAGTCTTTGGGCACCCCCGATTTCAGCCTGATACTGTAGTGCGCCACCATTGTCATGCAATTCCTTTGCAATCGTATTCCAGTTGTCGAGCAAATCGATAGCACGCTCTCGCACAACGTTCTTAAGGTGTTCCGCTTCAGCAGATGAACTGTCATAGTGTGTCTCCAGGGCACGATCCGAAATCTGCTCGACGAATGTGTCTAATCGCGGCATTTCGTTGAGAATCTCAGTTGCCCCGCGTGGTTGCGTCATAGGTAGATGCCCTTGGCGAACCAAAGCGACAAGTGTGCCGGCAAGTCCACGGTCCAAGGCGCGAGGTGAGAATGGCGTGACGCTTGTGGCCTCAACAGAGCGATAGAAGGTCTCGTGGAAGGCAGCGAAACGTTCGTAGTGTGACCGGTCTCTTGGCCGATGAATATTTAGGATTGTCACCACTAACCCAGGCCGCTTGTCATCTCGTCCAACACGGCTCGTTGCCTGAATGTATTCGGCACTGGTCTTGGGTTGGCCGAAGCAAACCATCAGGCCAAGTCGCGTGATGTCGAGACCGACAGAAATCATATTGGTGGCGATAGCCACATCGACGTGGTCCTTTTCAAAGAACGCTTGCTCGAGGAGTCGCTTAGCCTCAGACACTTTGTCCGTTGAGACTCGGCTGGTCAGTTCAACAGGTTCATACGTTATCTTTCGGTCGCGAAAGACACCTTTGTCTTCACCAACTCTTTTTCGAGCACCCCGAGAAATAAGCTGCGTGCGAACTTCGTCTTCAATCAGCCTTCTTGCACCACCAAGTTCTCGTAAACTGTTGAAATAGCCGAGCAGCGTCATATACGGGTCAGCTGGATTACTTTTGTTTTTCTTACCACCGTTTTCAACATAAACGCGTTGGGCTGCAGCCAAGAGAGCCAAGTAGACTCGCAGCATAATGACTTTTGGCGAGCGCCCTTGGGCCGCGATACCCAGATACTGCCGAGCGTTGCTTCGTTCGGTGCTATGAGTTTCAGCGAAGAATGAATCTCGACGATCAGGGCCTGGGGGAGGGAATACGTCAACCAGACGTCGGTTGAATAGTGCCCGAATCTGACTTTCTGCACGGCGAACCGTAGCCGTGGAAGCAATGATCTTTGGACGTATCTCTTTGTTATCTCGCATAACAGTCGACAATTCGTCCAAGGCGGTCTCATACAGGCCGACCATTGTGCCCAGTGGTCCCGATATCAGGTGCAATTCGTCTTGAATCACCAAGTCCGGTGGATTCAGTCGTGGCTCAGGTAGGGGACGACCAACGTTCTTCTCGCAAGGCCCATAAAAACCATCAGCGTCATAGCGGTCGACCCGACCGAAGAAGCCGCCAACTTCACCGGTCCAAGGCATGGCCGCAAATTTATCGACAGTGGCAATCAAGAAGCAAGGTAGCCGTCGATAGATTGGCTCATCAACAGCAAGAATGGGTAAGTCATTACCTCTCGAGAAGTCGCAGTCTCGGTTAGCACAGGTGACACGGAGATCAGTTGGGTTGTCTGTATTGGGTGTTAACTTAAAGGATGTAGCCCGAAACTTCTCTCCACACCAAGGACATTCTTCTAGCGGAATAGGCGAGGGTTTATTCTTGCTGTCATTCTGGAACGCGATTGTTTTTCGCCGAGCAGATTCGCCATCCGATTCGCCTTTCCGTCCCATGCGATTTGGCGTTGCGGCTCGGCCAACCCATAAGCCGATTTCAAATGGCCACTCGCCGAGCTTATCAACGTCGCTTTGACGAAGAAGCTCGAGAGCACATATCAAGGCAGCGGCACGACCGAGCTGGTCGAGTGTCAGTAGCCGCAACGTATAACGCATCAACACGCTCAAACCTGCCGATGCGATACCGGGGTTTCGAAGTCGTCGCAGCACCAGAGTAAAAGCTGCCAAACCAAGGTAGGCTTCGGTCTTACCACCACCTGTTGGAAAGAATAGGAGGTCCACTACCTGGCGATCATCGCCTTCAGGCTCAGCAATTCCCTTTAAATTCATCAGAAGAAATGCTAACTGGAACGGGCGCCAAGCAGGAACGATTTCAGCGGCTGGCTTATTGAGTTGCAGTGCGAGTCTTCGTCGCCCTTGATCTGCCATCGCTCGGTTGGCTAATCGGAAAGCGTCTAAGCAGTCAGGCGTCGAAAGTAAATCAATTCCTTCCTGTATTCGTTTTGCCGCCCTCGAGGCGTTATGCAAGAGAACTTCTCCAGTTTCTCTTCGTTTAGCAGGTGACGAAGGGACATTGTCTATCTGTTTCTTGATCCAAGACTTGTAGCATTCAACAAAGTTGCCGAGCTTTTCTTGTGCGGCTTTCCCGTCTTTGAGACCGGCCAACTCCTCCATACGCAATTCAACATCGGGAATTGGCGCGGGGGCGACTTTCTCGACTTCTGCACTAGGAAGCCAGCAAGTTCGCACTACATTACAGACGTTGCCCTCTGTATCAGCTTCCGTGGATACGCCATGCCCGACAGAAAACTCGAACGAGTCTTGATACTGGAGGTCTGCAACGCATTCGTCCCAGTCGTCGCTCTCGAGGCTCCGAAGGTTCGGCCTCGCGACGAATCCTTGGTTGCATTTTAGCTCAAGCTGCACCTGAAACACTGATGCTTCGTCGGCGTGTTTATCGCCAGCAGGAGTTCGATGATTGACGATGAATACCGAAAGACTTCGAGTTCCCGAGGGTAAACCACCTTCGATACCCGAGTCGGGTACTTCGCGAATGGACCAGTCAATCTCTAGCCCTCTGCTGTTGGGAACCGGAAGCCTCCCTCGATTTGGAGCTGAACTACCAAAATCAAGTTTGAACTCTTGTCTGTGCGGCACACGCTTCCATAGGTCTGGGCCGGAGTATCCTTCATCTTGTTCTTGAAGGAGGTACTCTCCGTAATCAACTGATATATTTAACTCTGTGGCATTCTTAGGGACCAAGACGCTGAGTCCCATGCTGCTGGGAAGATAGGATCTTCTGGCCGCTACAGGTTCTGGAGTACTATCGTCATCGAGGCCAGCTGGTTCAGCCGCCTGGTCAAGCTCATCGTTGCTCGTTGGATCGACACGTTGGGCCTCATCTGCTTCAGTCGGCACCAAAAAGCCGGTGAGATACCACCGTGACGGCATTTGATTGAGGGTCTCCCGAAGATCCCCCAACGTCTCAGTTGGCCCCACGAGGTCGAGCTGTATTGCTTGCTGGAGATGGTGCCTGACATCAACAGGTTTCATGAATTCCTCGCCATTTTTCTAGGAAGAGTGCCAGAATTCCCCATCGCTGTCTAATTGATTCAAGCAGTTGTTATGACTCTTGAGGAGTTAGTAATTCGTTCGCTACCGGTTAGATCGCCTACATATAGTTCTTCACAAACAAACCGAAGAAGTTTCTCGAGCTTCGCGAGTTCGGATGGTAGGACGATCTTTCTCGAGCTTGCAGGTCCTTTGAGTCGTAAGTTCTCAAGTCCCGTGTATTTCTTTGCTCGAGTCTGAATTAGCTGGGGCGTAATATTCTGGTCATCGAGAATGCCCGTAGCGAGTACAACCGCGAAGCGTTTTCTCATTCGAGTGGAAAGTCGAGGAATAAGGGCTTCAATATCCTCTACATGCAGTTTTGGATGTTCCAAAAACTTGTGAATCGACTCATCTGTTGCATCCTCAAAGAGAATGGAGAGGTCTAAGAACTGTCGAACGTGATAGAACGATTTAAAGCGCAACTCGCCATCAATGATCGTTGCTACGAGCTTGTCATCTACTGTGATTGCGGGCTCTTCAACTGCACTGAAACGATCGTTCCTAAAGAGAAATAAACGGCGAGAATCAAGGATTCGTCTTCGCTCAAAATACTGAAAAAAGAAAGCCCCTGATTCAGCGTCGACACCGACAATTGCTTTCACTCGTGGGGCTTGTGGCGTAAACGGATTCTGTAAGTCTTCGATGCTTTCATGGGCTTCCAAGGCTTCGCTCAAGAACTCTGGGATCTCGAATTCAGAAACTGCAAATACTTCGTTGTCCGAACGATCAATACGGTATGTCGGGCTAAACTGGATTGGTTCCACGTCAACACCAGTGAATTCTTCCGACTGTTCGTCAAACAACTCTGAAAGCTGTTCTTGGACCGAACGCTCGACATGAATGCGCTGTAACTCTGATGGTCCACTACCGACTCGCGTGACGGCAAAAAATGTCAATTCGTTTGACATGGCTACTTAGCCTCCATGTAGAAGAACGGGTAGACTTCGATGGCGCGATACTCGCCGGACTGTTTCTTTATGATTTGCTTTGACACAAAAGTACAGGTCATCCCACCCACGGTCTTTACTTCGTAGAAGTGCAGGCGAAAGAGAGCAAAAACTGGGTTGAAGGTGACTAGATTTCCATGCGCAACAACCAAGGCGATGACGCCGAATACGTAAAAGGCGGTCCAGGTATCTCCAGTAAACTGATTGACGTCTTTGGCAAGAAGCGGAAGAAGATACACGAGCAGAAAAGACAGAGACTCTTTGTCTACTGACTTAGTCGTTTCAATCTTGAGCGTTTCTGTCTCTATGCGTCGGTGGCATTCGAACAGGATGAGAGCCGTAATCACGATCATTCCTAGTGCGATGCCGACATACCACCAACCGGCACTGGTCGCTCCATTCGAGAAGGCGTTGATTCCAAAAGCTCCGAGTACGGGCGCAACTGTCGACATGACAAGAGCAAGTTTGCCAAACGAGTTCATCGTTGCACCTCATTTTGATATGGAGAATTTGGGCGAAGCTTCTAGGGTAGCAGGTTGCGTGACACCTTCGGTCACTATTCGAGGAATGAAGTCTGGCCTGGGTTTGACGGGGGGGATGTCTTGTTGCGGGCTGGCGTCTTCTTCTTTGACTCACCGTCCGCAAGCTTGCCAGCGATTTGTTCTTCTTTGTGGCGTTGTTCGTTGAGTTCGAGGAGGCGGGCGAGGACTTCGTCGCGGAAGTCGTCGGGCCAGCGATAACGCCAGGGCTTCTTCTTTTTGGATTTCTTTTTGGTCGAGGCGGGCGCGTCGTCGTCTTCTTCCTCTTCGTAGTCGAGCAGGAACTCGCAAAAATCGTCGGCTGCGGCAGATTCTGCCAGATCGTCCCAGCCGTAGGCCCGCAGCACCGCTCCATCCATCAAACCGTGAAGACGACGAAGCTCCAAGATGCCCTCATCACGCTCGTCCGGAGAATGGAAACGGTTGTAGGTCTTCGTCAGACCTTCATCGTTTGAGATCATTACTTGCGCACGCAGGTCGTAATACGCTTGCCCTGCATCATCCAACGTCTCGACTTGCAAGGGAAAGGGAAATGTCTCAAAGCAATCCGTGATTTTGTAACTAAGGTCGTCCTTCAAAGTCGAGCTTGTGAATCTAGCCCATCGCTCATGTATTCGACTTTGCATCGTGCAAAAGTAGCCATAGCCATCTAGGAGAAAGACGCAGTGTGGGCCAGCAAATACCGTATCGGCGGGAATAAACGCGAATGCCAAGTGCGATGACGTAAACGAGTGCATCAACGCTCTGTCTAACGTCGCAAGTCCATCACAAAGTGCGGTTTGCCTTTCCGCAAACATCCACCACTTATTGCGATATACGTCGCGCTTGAGTTCATCTCTTGCTGGTTTAACGCGTTCGCGAACGATCTCCAGGAGATCAGGAAACTCAGCTTCACATTCTTCAAGAGTCCGCCCTCCAAAATTGATTACATATCTGCGAGGTGATTGAATGGGACTCCTTAGAAGTTCTTCGCCGCCAATATATGGAAAAATTACGTCTTGGTTTCTTGGATTTGCTGCAATCAATTCGTGCATTTCTTCGAGCGTTCCTGACACATCGTTAGGTTCTGAGTCGAACGTAAAACCCATGCCTAGAACGATGCATCCTTGGTAGCTGAGTCCTTCGTTTGATTGCAAAACGAACGGATCATCATTGCCGCCCGCGTGATAAAGAAATGCCGTGATACGCTCAACTTGCTTCCCATCGAGACTTCGGAGTCCGTCGAGCTGACCTTTGAAAATGTGCACGAAGCTAACGACTACTGCTGCAACTCCTGGCCAGGCCCCGCGTCGCTTCGCCCAATAAATTTGTCCGCCGTGGTTACAAATCCAGCGAAGCCCTGTCGCCCTCGTGTCACCTTGGGAGATCGTGTTTGTTCCGATTAGCCCTAATGTGCCTTGTTTTCTGAGTAGATTAAAAGCGCGCCTAAAAAAGTGTGCAACTAAATCTGAATTGCTGTTCGTTTCCGCGTGAATAGCTGGCAGCCAATCGCGATAGCTACTTCCAAAGGCACCGCTTATTCTCTTCCCTCCCAAGAACGGCGGATTCCCCACAAACGCATCGAACCCGCCATTCTCACGCGAAAAAACTTCGGGAAACTCAATCTCCCAGTGAAACGCGGGAACGGGATGCTCCTGCGAACTGTCTCGAAGGAGAGCGGCGGCTTCCTGCAGACCGGTTCGACTCGCATGATCGACTTGCGGCTGCTTCTGACTTTCCAGATAAGAACTGGCCAGACCATACACGCGATCCGCTTCTTCTTCGCGGGCTTTCTTTTTCGACTCGGCAAAGAAGCAACTGACGCACGCATCGCCAAGGATGCGGATCAAATCCAACGCCTCATCCGCCACCGCCAATCGCTGTTCCTGATCTTTGTAAGGGACATCCTCGCGGGCATTTAAGATTTTCGCGCGGGCTTCGGTGGCTCGGTCGAGCCGTTTTTGGATGTAGTCTTCGCCAAATTTCTTTTGCTTCTTGGGTTCCCAATGAAAGCCAATTATCTGGCGACGCGTAAGACCAACCAGCGAATCCCCATGACGAAGAGCGTGATCTAGGAACGTAAATGCGTGGTCCTGGGCCAGCGTTACAAGCCAGAGCGAAAGCTTGGCGAGGTCTACGGCCATTACGTTTTTGTCGACTCCGTACAGGCAACGCTGGGCCACAAGGCGACGCGCGTACAGCACCTCATCCTCATCGGGCGGAATATCCGATGGTTGCATGTCGTGAGCCGCCCACGCCAGAATCAATTCATCTCCAAGTTGTCGACAAGTCTCAACCAAGAACGCACCACTGCCCATGGCAGGGTCGCAGATTTTTAGATCGAGAATTTGGTTAGGGTGCGGTACACCTTTCTCTCTCGCAGCCGTGGCGTACTCGATATGTTTCTCAGACTGGCGAACACGAGCAGCAATTTCACCCTTTGTGTAGCGGTCCTTATCCTGACTCGAGGGTTTGTAAACGCTCGGTAAGTCTGAATCTGGATCGCACAATTGCCTGAGAATTGGTTCGAGCGTAGTCCTAACTATTGGTTCGGTTAAAGAACGTGGTGTGTAATGCGAGCCACTTCGCCTGCGCTCTTCAGATGGTTGGAACACCATGCTTCCAGATGGAACAATGCTCGGAGTTACATGGCGCGCGATCTTCTTGCCAAGGGCTTCGACAATCTCTTCAATACTACTTGCGTCCTTCAACGACTTGGCGTCACTCGCCCCTAGCTTCTGATCAGTCCATTCTTTGAGAAGTTTAGAGCGGTTTGCAGGCTTAGCCTCGAGTAAACTCTCGAGATTGACTGTCGCTGGTGCGCCGTGCGATTTGACCGGCTTGATGGCGATTGACTTCCCAGTGGCAACTTCTAGCTGAAACCCCATAACCGCTTCATAAACACTGCCAATCTGTTCAACATCAAGTGTTCGGTAGCTGAGACGCTCGCCATCTAGAATCAGTAGATCCTCGAGCACACGATAGATAACGCCATCGCTAATCTGAGGAATCTGAATCACCGAACACTGCTCCTCTGGTGACGAGACGTCGACGTCTCCGTCATCGTAGCGCCCCTCAAGAAACGGATAGCGATCTGGATCGAAAAGATATCCTTTCCGAGGAGGAATCTGAAACTCGTTATGCTTGGCACCTTGGAATACCAACCGAAACAAGGTCAGGAGTTGAGACCACGCACCGAACCGCTGATCCATAGTGTCTGGGAAGCGGCCAGCGTCGCTACGAAGGCGCTGAAACAAGCCAGACACGGAATAGTGATTGGCATAAACTGAATCAGTCGAAAGGACCCCGCGGTCCTCGGCATACAGCACGAAGACGAGACGCATCAATACGGTAAGCAAGCCGTTGTAAACATGCTGAGGGTTGTTCTTGAGGATGTCACGCAGCAATTCGCCGCTGCGATGGTCATCAGCTGCTTGAAATCCACGAAGCAACTCAAACAACGCAGAAGTAACCTGCTCAGCCAATTTCGTTGAAACGTTGCTCTGATACTTGCGGCTATTCTCCAAGATTGCTGGCAGACATTGCTCAGGCGCCAGTGTGAACAACCGATCGACGCAGAGCAGCATGTAGAACGCGGCAAACATGGGGCGTCCTGCTACCTGGCCCATTTCGTCTACATTGAATGTTGCATAGCCACTGGTTTCACCACGAGGTGCGTAGACCAAACGAAACTGAGATCCGTTGTATAGCAGACCGATCGGCACTTCACTTTCACGGAGCAATCGCTCGAACTTGGCATGAGGTGCCGCGCTCCAATGTCGACTACTATCCGCCTCAGTTGCCACGTCGAAATCGGTCCCAGTCGCCAATTCCTGAACCAGCATCATCCATTTGGGTTCGCCTTCATTTGGCTTGTAAGCTGGAACTACGTGCGTTGGACGTAGGGTTTCGTTGTACTGAGGCAAAACGACCTCAAGCTGAGCCATGTCACCGGTAGGAGCTTGAGGGACCACCTCCAAGTCCGAATCATTCCAACCAAGCACGCTCTGCGTGAACTCAGCAAGATCTCGCACTTCAGCGACGACCTGGTCATCCTCGTCACGACGTAAGGAAGCCAGGAATTGGGTGTGCTCAGCCATGATGTTCTTGTCGACGTAGCACTGAGCCTCAAGAAGTGCGGGGATCGACACAACAAGACCTGTTGGCTGGACATAACCCAGCCATTCCAGGTGTGCATATTCCTCAGGTGACTTTGCCATGGTTCGTTATCCAGTTACTGGCCAGAGGTAGACAAGTCCCACAGGTTCAATCCGCCGAGCCTGCACTGAATAAAGCTCCTCGATACGTTTGGGTTCCGATTTCAACTCCTCTCTTAGTTCCTCGAGCCGCTTGGCCCAATATCGCTTGTTTGCGTCAAGCTGCGCGAGTTCCTCTTCTTGAGCAAACTCAAACTTGAGCTGATTCCGATCTGTCTTATCAAACTTCTTAACTGTTTCGGCGATATGCTTTCGCTGTGTGCCGAGAATCTCGGCCATAGCCTTGGACTCAGCTTGCCCCCGAGAGATTAGTTTGGACTCAGCATCCTCGGCATATTCCTGACCGCGAGATTCTAGGTAAGGAAGCAGTTCGCTGATGTCTTGCGCAGCGGCCTCTCTCAACTGCTCGGTGACTCTGCCATCTAGGTAGACGCCCTGGGAGTCGAGTAAGGCTTGTTCTAACAGCGAGAGCGTTTTTGCTTCCGTGTCTTTCGCATAGGGTGAGAGCTTGTCCTTGCGAATCTTGGGGTCCGTCCAACGAGCTGTGACGGGGATCAGCTCTTCGTGTAATCGAGCTGCCCCAATACCGTAGAGACACAAACGTCCTAACAAGATGACTCGTGGAATGGCATCTTTCGATTGCGCAAAACATGATCGGGACAGATCGTGATGCACGAATCCCTGAGCGGAGAAGCGTCCGAGTAAACGCTGCACAACACGCTGTTCTAAGTGCAAGTGAACAACGTCGTCGCTTACCACCCCAGGATCATTGAAGACAACTTCACGAATGGGCGAACTCTTGCGCCACTCCCAAAGCTTCTGATCGCGCTTACGCGGGGCACGCAGAGTGTCCATCGTCTCAGCCCAGGTTGGGTCGGCTCCAGACCTTTCATCGAGGGCAGGAAAAGCAAAAGTATCAACGTTCTTGCCAATATGACCGGACTCTTCCAGGCGATCTTGGCCAAGCAACTCGAGTGAACATGAAATAGCAGATCGAAAGTGATCCTCGGAAAGCCCGATAGTCTCTTTCGAACGCTCCAGTAAGGATCTCAGCCTGTCGACCTGCTCACGTAAATCCTGCTGACGTTTGCGAGTTGCCTCTAACTCTTGCTCGATTGCGTTGCGGTGTTTCTCGTCGATGTCCGTCGAATCCAACTGAGTCTCGAGCTCAGCGATCGATCTGTGGCGAATTCCGCCAGACATCGACTTGGCAAGCTTGGCATCAATGACCTGGGCTAAGCTTCCAAGCTCCTCCTTGATTGTTTGCGTCTTACGTACGAGTACTTGAAGAATACGATCTTCCGGACGCTGCTTGTAGACAAAGTAGTGACAAAAGACCTCGTCTCGAGGCTGTAGCTTACGGTCAATCCGACCATTGCGTTGCTCCATTCGGCTGGGATTCCAAGGGACATCGAAATGGAAAAGATTCGAACAGTGAGCTTGCAGGTTTAGGCCCTCACGTGCAGCATCAGTTGCAATCAAGATGCGAACTGGATGTTGAGAGGGGTCAGCATTAAAGGCTTGCTTGATCTCTTCACGCTTCTGCGGTGGGGTCGGACCATGGAAGATTTCGATCCGTTGTTCTGCACGGTCACTCTTAGCAATTGCTGCTTCCAACTGTTCACGTAGATAGCGTTTGGTATCGTCATACTCCGTGAAAATCAGAACGCGGGTATCATTCCACTCAGCACCCGTTTCGCCGAGCTTGGGGCACATGTTCTTTCGAATCCACTCAATGAGTTCCTTCGTTCGAGCATCCACCTGGCCACGTGCCTGCTCAGCGATATCCGTCATCTCGGCAAGAAGCTGTTGTTCTCGGCTGAATAACTCTTGGGCCGACAAGTCTTCCAGTGGCCCCATGGTCGCGGCTGAGGCACTCTCGAATTGTGCATCTTCTATCGCGCTAAGTTGTTCCTCCTCGAGGTTCGCTCGCTCATCATCGTTGTCAACCGATTTGTTGAGGAGATCGAGTGTTGGAAGTGATTTCTCTTCCGTTTCTCTCTTGCCCTCTTGCGACTTTTCCCATTGCCGCTGCACCGTTTTCCGATGCACTTTCAAGGTTCGAGCGAAGGCTTCAATTGAAGAAAGTAAACGTTGCTGCAAACCAGTAATCAACAGCCCCGCTGCGGCTTGCTTTCTTTTGGATTCTCCTTTGAGACGCTCTTCCCTAGTTACGCGATACTCGTCTAACAATCGCGACAGCTCGAGTTCAGGTGCTGTCTTCGGTAATCCATCGATCGTGATCTGCACGACGTTTCGCTTGGGGAATCCACCTTGAATTTCACGGATATCCTCCTTGAGACGTCGAACTACAACAGCTTCCAGGTGTTTAGGAGTTACCGACACTCCCCGACAAAACCGCTGAGGGTCAAGGATCTCAAGCAAGGCGGAAAAGCTGTTTGAGTGTCCGTTGTGAGGTGTCGCTGATAGGAAGAGTCTATGCTCGAATCTTGGAGCAAGTTCCCGCACTGCCCGCGTAATCTTTGAGTCGATGGCATACTTTTGCCCGCTTGCTGGAGCAGCATGGTGTGCTTCATCCAAAATGAACAGGGAACCCGGTCTAAAAGTGCTGAGATGATCCCGCAAGGGTGCCGCGTAGTTCTCGTCAATCAAAAGCCTATGTGAGACCAGAAAACGCGAATGCGTGCTCCAGGGATTGATGCTAAAGCCACGTTCTCTACGCACACGAGTCATGTAGTCCTTGTCGAGTATCTCAAAGGTAAGCCCAAAGCGTGCCTCGAGCTCTTCCTTCCATTGCAGCAACATGGACGGCGGACACGAAACGATAATGTCCCGCACCTTCTTTCGGAGCAACAGTTCTCGCGCAATGAGGCCAGCCTCAATAGTCTTACCAAGGCCTACATCGTCGGCGATAAATAGATTCACTCGCGGCAGGAGCAACGCCTTGCGAAGCGGTTCTAGCTGGTAAGCATCGAGCCGGATGCCAGCCCGAAACGGTGATTGGAATAGCTTTGGATCTGTCGAAGTTACACAATTCCACTTCAGCGAATTCAGATAAGCAGCAAACGTTCTTTGGTCATCGAAGCCCTTGGATGCAATTGCTTCCCAATCCTCGGCCGTAACTACCTGCGGGTCGAGTTCATTCTCCCACAGAACCTCAAGCGGCTGCCCCTGGTTGTCGTCGTCGACGCACGAGAGCCGCACAAGGGTGCTGTCGGTAACACGACGTGATTTGACGACTTGCTCAACCAAGTAAGTCCGTTGCCGAACTCGGGCGATTTGGCCAGGGGTAGGCAGGTTAGGAACGGTCGACATAAGCGGACAAAAAACTCCCGTTTTGCGCGATAAATTTAGTGTACCTTACGTTAGCAGACCACCTTAAAGAGGGAAAGCAGGCTTGCTAAATCGATATTCTCTCGACGATGTTTCGCGTAATCTTTCGCTGGCGGCGGTCGTAGAGACGTGTAGTTCGCGGATCCGCGTGACCAGCCAAATTCTGCACATCTTCCAGCGGAACCCCCTGGCTTAAAAGGTCAGTGATCGTTGTTACTCGAAAAGAATGGGGCGATAGTCGGTCAGGCAGCCCAGCTTCTCTCATGCGACGCTTCACCATGCGGCCCATGTCACCGGGAGTCATGCGATTCTGTGTAAGCTGTTTGGTACGACGGATTGTTGTACGGAAGAGCGGCGAAAGCTTGTCCGCATAGTCGAGTCCGCTGGTACGTAGATACTCCAGGAGAAAACCGCGAAGATCGTGACGCACCGGTATTTCTCGAGACTTCGCTCCTTTTTCGCTAAACCGCAGGCAGTGCTGTTCGCCCAGGTCGTAGAAGTCTCTACGCCTAAGACGCGAGACTGCCCCAACTCGCGCTGCGGTGTAAATCAAGATACCGATGATCGCGCGGTCGCGTAGACCGATCACAGTCGACGTATCAATGCTCTGCACCAATTGGCGGGCCTGTACCACTGTTATCTCCGGAGTTTTTCCTTCGACTACGTGTAAACGCTCACTGCGAACCGACGAGGCAGGATTGAGAACAATAGCGTGCCGAGTGACCAGGATGTCGAAGAAGTGCCTGAGACCGGACAGGTGCAGCTTCTTTGTGGAAGCGGCATAGTCGAGTCCGTCCAAATACGTTGCGACGTCTCGAGGCGTGATCTTCGCGAGTTCGCGGCCCAAACGGTCACAATGTTCCAGGAAACGCCGCACGGCGAAGCCATAGGCCTTACGCGTGTGTTCGTTACGTATCTGCCCATAGAAGAACTCTTCCCAGGCAAACTGCGCCGCTGGACCGGCCTCGTGGACCAGTTTAGGCGTCTCAACAACCGCCACCTCTTTGGTGAGTAAATCAATATTGGTCTGCCATGCGGTTGCTTTGCTTTGTAAGTCAGCCATCGTGCATCAGTGTAGATCCCCGAGTTGGCCAGTGGTTGCTTTACGGATACGGCAACTCAAGAATGGGTTTTCAGTAGTTTTTCAACTCTGGAACAATAATGCATGATAATGTCCTTTGTCATGCATTATTTAACTTTGCTCTTGCCGCTATCATTTTGTCCATCATGATTCCGATGCGCTCACTTGCATCACTGAAGTCGGCTTTTGTTAGGACAGAGTATTTGCGATTAAACTCATAGACCTTTCCGCCGTAGTCGACATCTCCATCATCAACCAAGCACAGCATAAGCTGCGCATCTGTAGGTAGTCGGTCTCTTATGAACTCGCGTATTCGCCCTAAATTCTCTTCGTCTTGATCCTGCTGATTCGGGGAATCGATAATCACAGGACAAAACACGCTCGTCGAATACTCGTTGATTGTGTGAAGGATAGCGAATTGATACGCCAACAATGCGCGAGGACCGTCGCTGCCCGATTCGTTTATTCGAGCGTCAATTTTGAGATATTGCTCAGGAGTGACCGTTCGAACTCGGAGCTCATCGAGGAACTCGGACATCATTTCACGAAAAAATGCGGTGATTCGTTTTGTTCTCTTCGTGTTTGTAGCCTGTTTCATTCGTTTGTCTGCGGCCACGATCGCTGAATCGAGCTTGCCGATTCGCAAATTAAGCGAATCTATGTCCGTCTGGAGAGCTTCTTTTACTTCTCGCCTACCTTCACTTTGCAGTATCTCTTGAAAGGTAACGTCGCTTTTCTTCTGAGCTAGAAGGCCGTCAACATGGCTTCGTTCAGCAGCTACCTCTTCCGATTCCTTAAGGGCACTTTCGTATTCTTCTTGTAGTCTGCGTTTTTCGTTTTGGAGCTCCTCTATCAACTCGCGACATCGATTTTCGTCAGCTGCAATGGCAAACCGCTCTGCAATTGAGTTTTCATAGTGTGCGCCACATGTAGGACATTCGATCGAATCATCTAGCTCCGTTGCGGCAAACGTGAAGTCGTCGCCAAGCTCGCGTGCTGCCGCCACTACGATCGCAATCTGGCTGTCGATTGCGATTTGGAGATTGCGAGATTGGACTATACGCTCCTTCAATTTGCTTTCGTGATTCAGCAACTCGCGACTACGGTCAACTAAGTTTTGTACTTCGGACTGAAAGTCTTCGATACTTAGAGAAAACTGATTCTTGGCAAACAGGCTGTTGACTTTATTCACGGCAAGCTGAACTGATTCACGTTCACCTTGAAGGCTTTCCTGCTCTGCCAGTGCCTCGCCACGTTCGGCTTTCGCTATGTAGTACTCGTTCGGACGGATCCCAGTGTGAAACCAGACGACGTCCTTTCTGTAATTCCTGAACTGCTGTAATCGCTCAAAGCCATCCAGCGAAGATATCCAGCTCTTATCTTGGTCGGCGTAGAAAGGAAGGAACATGAAGGCGGGAGTGGCGAGCGATTCGCTCCCTCGAGCATCGAGTGTTAAGTGGAAATTAAAAATCCTGCTGAGTCTTGGTGACAATTCATTGGTAACGCTCGTGAATGTCTCTAGGATATCGCCGTTGCCATCAAACAAGCCGTAGGAATCCCGACTTCTAAGCAGGCTGTACGATGTGCGATCGACTGTAAAGTCAACTATCGATTGAACATTAGCCTGCTTCCAACGTGGAGTTTCTTTGTGTGGTTGAGTGCCAAAAGTTTTGAAAAGCGATTTTACTACCGAAGACTTCCCGACATCATTCTCGCCTTTTATCACCGTCGCTTTTTCGTGGAACGGTAGCACCCGTGCCTTCTTCTCTGTTTGAGAGAGCAGTGTTAGTTTTTCGAATAATAGTCGTTTCATGATGCCTGGTGCGAAGGGCTCGTAGGAGCCGTCTAAAGTTGTGTTCTTTCATAGATCGCCAACAAAATCATTCCGTCTAAATAGTAGGGGTCGTAAAGCTGCTCAAAGCGTGTCATCAGCGATGTGCTGATTTGCTGACGGGTCGCTGACACGCATTTTGAAACTGAAGGGTTTTCGTCCTCGTCCGACATTACACTTGCCACAGAATTTCCCACAACATCAACCATTTCCATATGGACCCGATTTGTGACATCCGTGCGCATCGCGAAGCATTTTCGGACGGATGCCACCAACCTGAGAACTCGTGCTGATGGAGTACCGTCGGCAATGAGTAGGGATTGGATGGAATTCACCACGTGAGAAGCTGACGAGTCATTTTCTGCCAGGCCGATTATCGCCACCATATTTTGGCGAGTGAAAGCCTTGTGCTTGAGTACTTCTTCGAACGAAGCGGGCTGCTTCTCGAAGTTATTGCGTCGTTCCAACTCTGACCTTAAGGTTTTGTAGACGGGTGTAGATGGCACTGCCGGACCAAGATTCAACTCGACAAAGTTAGCAAGTCTCCCGCGTGCTTGATTCTCATGGTCGTCATGAGTCAGTACCGTACGCTCGAAGAACAGTGACTTTAGATGATCGTCGGATACCGTTTCGCCAGTCTCAGATTTGAGAGCTGACTTGATCTTTGCACAGACGTGCTGGTCACAATCGCTAAGCGCCACTTCCGTTTTCTCGAAAGCCTTGTTTCCATCATTCAGTTTTGCATTGAATGGTCGATTGCTAACGAATCTCGCGAAGGTGACAAAATTGGGGAAGCTAACCCAATGTCGAAAAAGCTTTCCCAGAATAGATGGTAGTGGGCCATCCTTACCCTTCTCACGCTTCAACAAGCGATTGACCGTCCAGTTGGCTTTGGTAGCTGACTTGATTTGAAAGAACTTTACCTCGCTCGGTCCGCTTTCTTTGTCCAGCTGAACCACGTCGTCCCAGTAATCCAAAATGAAGGCGTATTCACTTGAGCCGCGGTGAGTATCGAGGATCCGACAGAGTACCCAACTTATCTGAAACGCAAAGCGATTCGCCGCCATTGCCCCGGCTCTTTCGGAAGGAGGGCGTGCTATCAGCGTTTCTAGTGATGGTTCGGTTTGGTTCATAGTTAGGTTGCGTTCTCTTGCGTTTGAGCCCGACCATTGTTGCGGATTCTGCCGCTGAAATCCACAAGCTAGTGTTGGAGGCCCCCAGCAGTCTAAGTAAACCACTGAAAACCTTGGTGATCTGGACCTCTCAATCCAGTTGGCAAAGTGGAGCGAATCCTTGGTTATTCGCTCGAGCCTGTTGCCGCGTAGATCCAGCTATGAGCTTGATCGACGACTTTGGCTACAAGCGGAAGGTCATCCCTTCCAAATGATGTGGAATCCTTCCATTGGTCTCCGTCCTTGTAGATCCTGCTCACGGTTACGTTGTGCCGCGTGCCGTTCTGGGTATCGTTTTCCCAGATAGCTGCTTTGATGCGTCCAAAGCGAATCTCATGAACAGGTTTCTTAGTCGACATGATGCGACTCCTCTTGAAGAACTAACAAACGAGAATTCCTAAACTGCCAAGCTCAGAAGCTGGCCAATCTTGGCATCCAGTTCCGTGCGAGCGCCAGCAAGCTGAACTTCCTGACTAAGACGGGTGAGGGCATCCACCAGGGAGAAGATGGTGAAAGCACCTTCAACAGCTGCAAGCTCCAGGGCTCGCTTTGCCAGCGTGCGCGGGATGCCGTGCTTGGATAGTTGCTGCAAGACTTCATCAGCATCTTCACCAAGCTTGGCAACAACAGCCTTACGCATCGTTGCAACAAAGCCATCTCTGCGCTCATCGCGTCTCTTGACCAGGCCATCGATGATGCAACGAATATCGTTTAGACCATCACGCACGTTCGCTGTGTGCTTGCGGCTAAACTCAACAACTTCGGTGGCGTCCCAAACGATGTGGTTCTGACAGACACGCTGGAACCAGAACGTTTGAATTCCCAGTGAGCGACGTCCGACCTCCGAGTTCCATATGAAGAAGCCAGGAGCAAAGGCCTCGCCATTGATCTCTGCCCAGCCGGTAGGATCAATGAGGAAAGCAAACATGTCCTGCTCGCCGCAGTACAATCCGGTACTGACTCCATCCATGGCGGTCTGAGGTGGAGAGAAGTCACTCGCGTATTCATCAACGAGTTCCAGCAACTCTGCGTTCCATAAACGGGTATAGGACACGCCGTGAAAGGAACGTACTTGTGCATCCGTCGTGAGTACTTGGAGCGGTTTCTCTGAAGCGGGAAGTGTTTCCTCAATCGCACAACTTGCCGTCTTGGGAGTAAGGCGATTCAGCGTATCCTTGCTAACGCCAGCCATGCGGCAGAGCTGTGAGAAAGACCATTCATTGAGGGCGTACTCATTTCCTCCATTCAGGCACATCGTCATGTCGTGTGTCCATAAGACTTCCTGGGCTCGCACCCATTGATCTTGTGATTGCTCACGGTCGCTAAAGCACTTTGAGCGTAGAGCTTGCATCGAGTCGAAGCATTCATCAGGCGTTCGACGAAAGAGTTCTTGATGAGCTCGAGTAAGTACTGCCATTGGGTGATCTCCTACAGTACGAGGCTAAGAATGTAGCCAAGCCGAAGTGGCCAGGCCTTGGGCTGTCTTCACGTGAATTCAGTCCAAAACCAAGCCGCAGCGAATCCAAGGAGATCGAAATCCTTTCTTAGACTGCCTGCCTCATGCATCACGGCTCCCACCTGAAGCACAAAGCAGGGCGATTCATCTACTCAGTTAAGAATTGTCCTAGCGGTACCGGATAACATGAGTTGCTTTGGCAGTCATCATGTTCAATGGAAGATTTTCGTTGGCTGGCTTCGTCGTCTTTCATCCGTCGGGGCTCGCCCAGCGACGCGATAGCGCTTGTGGCCCCGCACGGTGAAAGATGGCGAATGCCATGCGTGACGGGTAGCATGCAGGTTGCTGTAACTGGCTGGCTTTGTTGCTCTGATTCCCGAGGGGGCTCGCTTGAACTTCGTGACAAGTAAACCATTGGCTCTCGAGCGAAGCCGTGTCGGCGGTCGCAGCTTGCCTGCCGACGGCCGACAGGGCGTAAGCCGTACTGCTGGCGAGCAAGAAGCTTCTGAAGTCGTAGCGATACTGGGAGTTATCAGCGTTTGCCTCGCGAAGCACTTCTGTAGCTTCTTGCGGTCTGATTGCAGTGCAAGGTAGTGCGCTGCGAGCTTGCAGCGTTTTGCAGGGAGGGGCTGCTCCGCTAGTGGGCTTACGCCTTGCTCCAACGCAGTTTCCAGTTTTACTGCTTTTTCCGCAGCCGGAAAGTGTGCTATACTTGGAAAGTATTTTCCAGTTTCCGTGCTTTTTCCGTCTCCGGAAAGCATCCAATAACTGGAAACCTCTATGGCAAAAGCGTTAAGAACATGAAAAAACCCAATGAAACCGAGCTATTGAGCCAACTGGCAGCGGGGATACCTCTTGGCCCCGTTAGCTTGCGATCAGTACGAAAAAGCACTCGAGTCTCGCAAGAGCTTGGGGTAGATGCCATCGCTGAGCTGGAGAGTGATCTGGGTCGTATTGAGTTTCTGGTAGAGGCCAAAGCACGAAGTACGCCAAGTATGTTTCAGGGTGCGCTAGACCAGGTACGACGAATTGCCGGGGAGGGAAATCGGCTACCCCTTGTTCTGCTTCCCTATCTCAGTGAGCAGCAACTTAACCAGCTGGAGGAGGTGGGCGTCAGTGGAGTTGACCTATGCGGTAATGGAGTTGTGACGGTGCCTGGTACGCTGTTGGTGTACCGTACCGGGAACAAGAATAAGTTTCCAGACTCAGCCCCAACCAAGTATGCGTATCGCGGCAAGACATCTCTAGTTGCTAGAGTGTTTCTCCTAAAGAGCTGTTTCAGTAGCTATGCAGAGATTGAGGAAACAATCAGCGCCCGAGCTGGTTCAGTTGCAGTTTCAACCATCTCAAAGGCTATCAAGCGACTGGAAGAAGATCTTATAGTCGAGCGGGGTGAAGAATTGATTCGTCTTCGACAGGCTGACAAACTCCTGGACCAACTGGCTAAGAGCTTTGTCGAGCCTAAAGTTACGCGAAGCATGAGATTCAGTCTTTCATGTAGCTTGGCTGAGTTCTTTGCCGATGATTTCTTTCGAGACGAAAAGAACTCATCGAAGGTAGTACTAAGTGGAGCGTCTTCAGTAAGCCGCTATGCGGTGATGGGATCAAACGAGTGGCCGGTACTGTATTGCAGGAACGTAGATCGGCTACTTAGCACGAGTGCGCAATCAAAAATGGAGCAAGCCGAGCGATTCGTAGACTTGGAGATTCAAGAGACAGCTGATGCCACGGTGTACTTTGATGTTCGCCGCGATGGAGATGGGGTGCCTTTTGCGTCGCCTATTCAGAGTTACCTTGAGTTACAAGCTGGTGATAAGCGGCAGAAGGAAGCAGCGAAGCAAATTCGCGATGTCATTCTAAATGCGGCTGAAGCCCTGGAAGAAACGTAGCATGGATGCAGACCCGCTTTTAACAACT
The DNA here is from genome assembly GCA_046290675.1 of Aureliella sp. Taxonomy (GTDB): domain Bacteria; phylum Planctomycetota; class Planctomycetia; order Pirellulales; family Pirellulaceae; genus Aureliella. The sequence goes on along the minus strand of JBKAHA010000019.1, from coordinate 48,830 downwards.
CTTTTGGATCTGGACTTGGCCCTTCCTAACATCGAGCTCTCGATTGGTGGCGGATACGGGCTTTTCCTGAAACAACAGCATCTCGCTAAGAGCGAACAGATCCGGACCCTATTGCCGCTCTCGGCAATGCCATTTGCGCGGACAACGGAGGACATTGACTGGATACTGCGTGCCGACATCGTAACGGATTCAAGCCAGATGGGCATGATTCGACGTGCATTAGATACCCTTGGGTTCAGGGTGGTGGAAACAGCGAAGTACACTCAGTTCGTGCGCAAGCTTGCGATCGGGAGCGTAAAGATAGACCTGCTTGCGGCTCCATTGAGAGAATTTGCGCAGAGGGTTCCGCGTGACACCCGGCGAGTAAAACCTCGACCTAGCGTAAAGCTGCACGCAAGTAAGCTGGAGGAGGCCTTGGCAGTTGAGCAAGGGGCTTTACGGGTGACAATCAGCGGGAAACTAAGCAGCGGGGATGAACATAGTGCGCTAATTCAGATACCTCAGACTTTTAGCTACCTTCTGATGAAACTAATTGCGTTTGATGATCGTCGGAGCGACGAAGACAAGGATTTTGGGCGGCATCACGCCTTAGACATCTATCGCATCGTGGCGATGTTGACCAAAGACGAAGATAGCAGCGTGCGTCGGCTGTTTAGTGAGTATTCAAGTCACGAAGTCACGCAACGAGCTCGGCAGATCGCAATGACTGATTTCGTCGATCGCGATGGGATTGGTCTCCTGCGAATTCAAGAGCATCAGCTCTATTCGCAGAACATGGAGCTCAAGAGGTTTGTACAGGAGCTCAAAGCACTCTTTGACGGCAGCGCATAAAAAATCCCACCTTATGTTTGTCTGCCCGGTGGGGTGGGTGCAGCCTGCCTTATGTTTCACTTCCCGGCAGAAGGGGAGGTTGTCTCTCAGTATAGCCGATAAGCAGAGAAATTCACTCGGCCAACATTCCGTTTTCCACCATCAAGGCCCCATACTTGATGAGTAGCTTCTGTGCTTTTTCTACCATCGAGATCTTTTCATTCATGCTCGACTCAAATCTGGAGTTGAACGAGAAGTACTCCGGTAGGGCACCCTTGGGACGATCGTTATAGTAAGCCCCCAGGGCCAGTAGCCGATCAAGACCTTCGTCCGTTTCGGCCAGCGCTCCCTCGCCAATCAAATAGCTGAGCGAAGCTGGACCGCTACCGCCTTTTCGCATCTTCCTGCCATCCGTAGTAAACGCCTTGAGGTAGAGCTTGATTTGCGGCAAGTCAGCGTTGTATTCGCGTAGAAGCTGGGCTTTGGCTTCCGCAGCGGCTCGCTCAGCCTTGGCCGAGTCGATTTCCTTTTTCATCGCTTCGGCATCAGCCAGGATTTTCGCAGCCGTCTCCTCGCCAAGCATTTGAGCCGCTTTGCGTTCGGCCTCTGCAATCTTGAGTCGATTCTCAGCTTCCTGCTCGGCTAGCTTGCGTGCCGCCTCGTCCTCGGCTGCCTGAATCGCAGCGTTCATTTGCTGGCGGCGTTGTTCCTGTTTGGCTTGTTCCAAGCCGCTGAGTATCTGCCCCAGTGTCTGGCTTTCGTTTGGGGCAAGATTACGTGCCTGATGTTCCAGGCTCTCCAGATCGGTGAGCAAACTATTTACCACGCTTAAAGCCTGAGAGGCTTCTTCCTCGATGTCGCCGACAGTGTTTAACAGAGTGCTGGATGGAACGTATCCGGCGATGTTTTCGGCAAGTGCTTTCTGTGGAGCGGAGAGAACTCGATTGAGACGCTCACCCAGGTTGGCAGCCAGATTTTTGGAAGGAATGGTGACTGAGGTTGCCACTGAGTACTGCTCAACCAGTTCCTGGCTGGCAGCCAACTTCCGCCCGGCATCGGAGGATTCCAGCTCCTCCAATCTTTGCTGCAGCTTGAGCAGTTGAGCCCCTAGCTCATCGATAGTCGCGCGAATGAGATCGCCCTGTTCGAGAACACCGAGGGCGTTAGCGGCTGAGATCGCTTGTTCTTGCTCCTCATAGAGCTTTGCCGTCTTCAAATCCTGCATCATGGATTCCATGTTTGCCATTTTTTGCTGCAAGTCGACGTTAGCCTTGGTTTGCTCGGCGAGTTTCTCTTCGGCTTCTTGTGTTCGCATACGCGAAGTGAAATAGGACCAGCCGCCGAATCCTGCGATGAGCACTACGGCAAGAATGGGAAGTACACGGCCAAAATCAAGTTGGGATGCATCGGGGTTTGATGGTTGTTGGGTATTCACGATGGGTCTTTCTTGTCGTTCTTTGGTTTTGACTCTCGTTTCTTCTTTTTGGAAGGGGTAGGAAGCAAATCCAGGATGCCTTCAGAGCTGCGCTTCATGGATGAAGCAGAAGGGCTATCTAATGGGTTGGGAACCGATGGTAATTCGTCTAGGGGACTGCGATGCTCGACTTCCTTTCCAAGGATCGTTTCATCGTTGACCTCAGGCCATGGGGATTCTTTGCGTTTGTCGTATGTATCCTTGTCGATGTGGAATTGCGAACGCATGACAAAGGGCATGCCACCGAATTGTGCGTATCCATCGCCTCTGCGGATTTGCACAATACTCTGATCGGGTGCATCGGTAGCGAGCAGAATGTCATTGGTGCGTAGCCGCGGAGTGGTGGTTTCCTGGCTTGTGATACTTGACACAGCCCCAATAAAAGAGCCCCCGCCCAGGTTGTGAGAGAAGGACCGCGAATGAACGAGTGCTTCTCCCGATACTTCAATGAGCTCTCGGATATCGTCCACGTTTGAAGCGGCAAAGACTTGCTTGAATCGAGTGTTGGTACGAACCGTTGCCCGTAAATCCACACCGGCTTTTGCCAGGTCAAAGATGGTTTGATTGGCCAGGATAAGTCCGATGCGCATACTGCGAGCGGTTTGCATCAGGAGCTCGAGGTTGTTTGCAATAATACGTTGGAACTCATCGATAAAAACAAAGGTCTGAATACGCTTCGATTCTGGAGTTTGCCGTGCAGAGCCAAGCAGTGAGTAGAGAGCAACACGAGCAATCTCCGCTGATGAAGTCGAGCCCAGGGAGGCGGGTAATTGCAGATAGACAACTTGTGGCGTCCGAAAGACGTCGGCAAAGTCGATCTGATTGTCAATGACGCTTTGCGGGTAGTCTGGACCAGGGACGACGTTTAGTGTTTCTGTGCAAGCCAGCCTCTGCACAATTGAAATCGAGTGCGTTGCCGCTTCACGCATTTTCGCCGTAACGTCGACACCACGTCCGCTGGGCAGAATCGATGCCAAATCCTGAAAGGAGCGAATACCAGGATGGGCCTGAAGAACTCGATACAGGTAATCGGCATTGGCATCGCTATAGTAGCCACGACCGTAGTCCGTTCCGTACTGAAGTCCCAAGGCGCTCGTCAGCACGTCCGTCTTTTGGTAGAGCGAGAGCTGCTTGAAATACTCCTGATTCAGTGGGTTGAAGGCATAACTGCTACGGTGAAGCTCATTGGTGTACCAGCGAAATCGCTTGTTTGCTTCCTGTGCATCGAGCTGGGCTCCGGTAAACAAGGCGGCATCATCGCCTTTCAGATCAATGACAACGATGGAACATGCAGGCTGCTTGATAAGTTGATTAAGCAGCAGCGAAATTCCCAGTGAGGTCTTACCCGATCCAGAGTCACCCAAGATATGGGCATGTTCTTCAAATACCTTTCTTGGGACTAGCACGGGTGAGCCGTCCGATTTGTTTGTGCCGAGCAACAAACTGCTCTGTTCGGTCTCGTCATTTGAGCGGGCAATATCCTTGACAAGTCGATTCCAGTTGCCAAACGACAGGATCGTATCGGGCCGCGTCTCAAGCTGCTCACGCAGGTTGGCAGCAACTCGCACGCTGGCTGCATAGAGAAATGCTAAGGGAAAGCCGAAGGCAAACAGCAGCAGAAATATCTGCAGTAAACCCAAGATGAGAAAGATGAAGCTGAAGACAAATCCAAATCGAGCCTCAGCCAGGTTGTTGGGGGAACCAAAGACGTTGTCTGGAGGCTGCATCTTGGAGAACAAGAAAAACAGCGATGTGTCTTGCTCTTCTGGCTCAGAAGCCGATTGGGAGTCTTCCGTATTTGATGTACCAACTTCTGGCAGCTTGTATACACCCAGAGCTTCGCGCACGTATTGTGAGCGTTGCTCCTCGGGCATACGCTCTAGCAGCTTTAGTTGATAGGGTTGCAGTTCACTAACCAGCAAGGGTGCTTCCTTGAGATCTCCGCTCCAGAGTTCCAGGGCTGCACTCTTTTCCAGCTGTTGTTGGACTTTGTGTGGCTGTGTTTGCTGGTAGGAGAATTTCCGTTCTGTGAAATCTCCAATGTCCTTTGCCTTGGCTTGCTCTTCACGCTTTTCAGCTGATGCTCCACTACGAGCCCAGGCCAGTCTTTCGTGGAGCACGTGCTGGTAGCTGACGAGCGGAACGATGGCGGCTGACCAGAGATAGATTGTGGCAACTAGAATTCGCCGTCTCGCTGCTGCTGAACCAACTGGCGAGAGAAGAATGCCAGGAGCTTGCACGTCTTTGCTGTTATAACAATTCCAGTCAACGAATGCCCGTTTGAAGCCCTTCCAGGCCATGGAGAGTCGAAATGGCTTGCGACTATAGAGCAGGGCTGAGAGTAGCTCAAAAGCAATGGGAAGTAAGACAATAACTCCAAGTGTGATTGCCAGGGCGGGGATTCGTAGCGTGCCGCCTTCGGGATGCGAGGCAGTAGCGACTCGATCAAATAAGAAAGGGACTGCAGCCAGCGCCAAAATCATCAGTCCATAGAACTCCAGGCCACGAACTGTGTTTAGGCTAAAGAAGCGGCTCGACCATTTGGAGCGAACAAACTTCGCCCTTGGTCTCGAGAATGGTGTGGTGGTGCCGAGATACAGGGAAAGCTTAGCAAAGCGATCCGCAACGATTGCGGTAAAGACTGCGGCAAGCAACAGAAGAGCAAACATCGAGCGCAGATATAGGATGTAGAGCACCAGGGCTGGTAGGGCAAACAGGTACATGCCGTAGTGCCAGAGCTTTGTCGGCACACCAATGATAGTGCACACGATTGTTACACAGGCAATGGAAGCAAATATCCCGAAGATGTCGTATGCCCAGGGGATGGGCAGAAAATACTCAGGGATACTTCGAAAGAGACAGACGACAGCCGCAAAAAACAAGGTCCTTCGGACAATCTTTCGGGCTGATGCTCGTGATTCACAGTAGGCGGGAAACTCTGTTTCGATACCGCTACTATCCGGAAGTCGATCGACCTGCGTAGGATTCTCTAATGATTGTCGCAAGGTCTGCGGCAAGCCGGGGACACGCTCTAGTAATCGTCGAAAGTGATGGTCAAACACTACAGCACTTCCCGTTGCGTTCGTGCGCGTCGACCTAATGCGGCGACTTCCGCAAGCCCATCAATGGCCTCGACTCGAAAAGTGATAGGCCAGGAGTGGCGAAGTATTGCCTCCTCAATTTGAAGCTTCTTTTGTGGGTAGGTCGTCAGGATGGTGATCATGAACTGGTGCTCCCGAACCAGTCGATCAAGCACGGGGTTGGTAACTGCCCGCTCCAGGAAATCTCGAGCGCGTCTGACGATGTGATCCGGCTCACTACCTTGTTCGACGCGTATGCAAGCCAGTCGCTTCTGTGCCCCCTCATCATCAAGGTAGTACATGGCTGGACGAAGCTTCTTGGGTGGGATTTTGCCACCGAAGATGGGCCTCAGTTCGCGAACAAGTAAGCGCTGCCTGGTTATTTCGCCCCCGCAGCAAAATTGCAGAATGGCGTAGTTGTCGACTCTGGCTTGAGGGCCAAGCAGCTTGGCCTTGTTTCGATTCAAGCCGAATATCTCAGCACCATAAGAGCCAATGGTGTAGTAGACGCGCTCGCCATCGAGATCGCCCTTGTTCAAGGCCCCGCGATCAATTAGGCGGGTTGTTACCTTGGACACGGCACTGATGTCGGAGTCTTCAAAGAACAACCGCTGAAGAATTTCGCGAGTAGTTAAGCGGTAGCGCATGAGGTGATCGAGGATCTCCAAATCCCGATCAGTGAACTTCGCCTGTTTAGAAGTACGGTGGACCACGAACTACCAGATCTCGTAGGGGAGGGCGCGCTGGCTGCAATCTTCATGAAATTCTCGTAGGCGAGCTTTGTCGTATGCACCACCGAATTCCAAGACGAGCTGAGGAGTTGCACCGGGCCGGGATGCGATGACTGCATCGGGGAGTTTTTGGCCGCGGCGATGGGGAGCAAGAGTGTCTTCGCCAACCCACCATTGTAATAGCCGAGGTCGAAATTTCCTTATTTGGAGGTAGATTTCAGCTACGCCAAGATCATGCGTGGCCTGGTCGCTGCTTTTGAGCTGTCCTGTTGCCACACCACCAAAGACCTTGGCCGCCGAGCGGGTTGCCAGGAATAGACTGGTGGTAGCGAATTTGCGTTCCCAGCGGTTTTGCAGTTGCCAGGCGGCTGCGGCAACATCCGGCTCTTTGGCCCCTGGGCTCCAGGTAACCACCGGTTGAGCCATAGCCGGAAGTGTATCCACAGGGATGCGGAGCTCTTGTAGCCAGTCTGCTGTAGCCAAAGTTCGCATGCGTCTCAATGCGGAGTCCACCCCAGTTGTGGACTCCGACCACCAGGTAGAAGCGATCTGTTTTGCACTCAGGACGCGCAAACAACTGGCCAGACAAGCGATGATTTCTTTGTCCCGCCGGGTAAATTTCACCGTTGTTACCTGCTGATGTAGTTCCTAGGTGTTGTCAGCAACCAAGGGCTGACACCTTGCGAGCGAGACACTCATTTGAGCCTGCGTTCTGCAAGGTTTTTTAGCCGCCACCTGGCCCCCGCCCCGGCACGTGGTGTTGCAGGTCGGGGTGCCAATCCATGGAGTACGCGTCGCGGTAGCGACGCGAGTGCGGGCGTTCAGCCCGCATAAAAGGCCGTAGCGTACAGCGAAGGCCGTTAGCAGTTTGCACCCGGCCCCAGCCGGGTCAAACTGGGGCGAGCGACCTAGCGAGCCCAGGCGACCGTACAGGTCGCAAAAGCACACCGGCCCACAGCCGGTTGCGCCCAGGCCGTTCAGGCCAAAGCCGCGTACAGCGGCGCGCGGTTTTGCGCAGCAGCAACATCAGAAATGCTGTAGCATCCCCAGCGTTGCTCCTACGTCGTGTTTCATAATACGCATGGAATCGGCCTCCGGGGAGGCCGATTGGATTGCTAGGAAGCCGTGATGGCTTCTGCTAACCAGATAGAAGCTTCCTGAACAGACTTCTGCCTCGTCGATTACCACCGTGTCGATGGATCCAGCCTTGAGCGAGTTTCAATCCTCGCACTGCATCATCCATGTGTTCTGGGCCAAAGCTCTTGCAAGCAGTGCCGCTACCGGAATGAATGCGAATGCGGTACTGGCAAACGCGCCAAGTTACCTGGCTGTTTTTATCAACATTCTTCCAGATGCGAGTTGTTACGAACCCATTGGTAAATGTGTGCACCGGTGGGCTATTCGTTTTGGTGGGCTGCTTCTTGTCGCTAGGATGGTTCGTCTTGCGAGCCTGACGATTGCCAACGATTTGACTTTGACGCAATGCGACTCGCTGTCTTTCTCGATTGGTTCGTGTATCCATATGGCCCTCCTAGTAGTCTGATGGCAACAGAACTGTCGTTGCACTTCGGTCCGCTTCAGTGATTATCCACACCTTTTCTCCTCCCTTGGATTTGTAGCAGGAGATGATTCTTGCCTCGTTTTTCAGTGCAGACTCGTTGGCCTGACAGTCGCTCGCACAGCAGATGCCCCAGTCTCCCTGTGCATGCCGCGAGAGCATTAGGGATACTTCGAGTTGACTGAGCAGCTCTTTAGCCATGGGTGTAATGAAGAGTTCACCGAGCTGAAAGCGACCCGCTGGTAGTTTTCGTTTGTTGCTGGTTGTGTTTGACATTTGGTTTTCTCCTAGTCGATTCGATGGCGTTTTGACCATCTGTTGGTTACTAGGCCGCCTGCGGCATGTTTCTGTTACCGAGTAGGCCTTTCACACTTGGTTGAAGGCGTACTCGGTACGGATACAAGAAAATCAAATTGTCGTTTGTGAGTTTGCGAAGCTGTGGCGCAGCAGACTCGCAAGCGTCGCTGTTGGCAGGAGCTTCGAGACTCGGCGTAGTCGAGAGCCAAGTTCGTCTTAGTCGAGCTTGCCCCGATAGGTTCTAGAAAGCAGCTTTGAGCAAGGCGAGCACTTCAAGCGCAAGCGGATTCGCAAGCGGCATGACAGCGATTGCTGGCGTGCGGATTGCCCGCAGAAGCGCAGTAGTGGTTGATTCGCTCAAAGACCTCATCAACAAGGTTGTCATCCAAGGTGTCATGTGCGTTCGCGGCACAAAGCCCTGGAGTTCAATAGGGCAATCGATCCTGAAGCAATTCTTCCACGTGCCACTTGTAATGTGATTTTCATCGTTTTTCCGATGGCCCGTACTACCTTCTTGGCTTTCTTACTGAAGACGAACTTCTCTAAGGAGGTTGTTGATGGTGAATTGGTTTGGAAAAACAGAGCCGCAGCCCGAGGAGCAGCAGGGGCCACCACCTGTTGATGAGCCGGTTGCGGAGATGCCCGTCGAAGAGGCGAGCAAAGAACAGAACGTGGAACTGGCGGTGGTGGAGGAAAGCCAGGAGGCTGGTTCCTTGATGCTGCTTTCTCAAGCTCATCGAGCAATTGCTGAAGCCCGATCGCTGAATGAACTCAAGGACATTCGTGATAAGGCCGAGGCGGCTCGCAAGTATGCTCAAGCTGCTGGCATGGGTTTGGAAATCCAGAACTATGCCGCCGAGGTAAAGCTGCGAGCTGAGCGGCGTGCTGGAAAGCTCTTGGCGAAGTTGAATCTCCACGGTGGTGATCGCAGCGATAAGTCGGCTGATCATCGAGTAACGCTAAGCGATATTGGTGTCACTAAGGACCAGTCTTCTCGCTGGCAGTTGACTGCTGCTGTACCGGAGAAACGATTTGAGGAGTATGTCGACACCACCCGCAACGAAAGCGGGGAGGTGACCACAGCTGGCCTGGTTCGCATCGCTCGAGAGATTAAGGCGAAGCAACGTAGCAAGAGCTCTGATGTGACTGAGGATGTTACAAACTGCGTGGTGATTAGTAGTTCGGAGGAACTCACGGGCAGCGGACGCTACGCCTGCGTGTATGTCGATCCACCGTGGCCTGGTGGCGAGGACAACCAGCACTTCTTGGCTGCTCTAAATGAGTTGCCTGTTGAACTCATGGTTGAGGACCATGCTCACCTCCACATGTGGGCGGACGATGATTCTCTGTTTGCGGCCAAGCAGGCCATTGACAACTGGGGCTTTGAGTTCAAGGGCTGCCTGATTTGCCTGGATCCTGAGGGTAAGCCCGGCCAGTTTTGGACGCGTGGGCACGAGTACTTGCTGTTGGGTGTTCGCGGTGGCTTGCCGTTGATGGAGCCTCGTTTGAGTAGCTGGATGCGTGCTCCTCGCCAGCCTGATGGGACTCCCTCGGAGCGGGTGCGAAAGATTATCGAACGCGTCAGCCCTGGGGCGTACCTTGAGCTCTTTGGGCGGCACAAGGCGAGCGGCTGGACGATCTACAGCACCGTCTTGGAAGGTGGCAACCGTGATGAGGAGGCCGCCAGTGAATAAGCAACCAGTTCACCAAATCCGCTTTGGCTTGATCCTGGCTCGGATTTGGAAAAACAACACGCGTAATGGGGATCGATACAAGGTGACTGTGTGTCGGCTCTATCGCAACGGTGATGTGTGGAAGGAATCGACTCAGTTTTGGCGGGACGACTTGCCCAACGTTGTGAAGGTTGCCGACCTGGCTCACACATGGATCTACGTGCAGGGCTCCAACTCGGAAGAGGCGGGCGAAGCAAAAGACTAGTTTCGCCACCACCAACGACTTACCAATAGTTTTCAATAATCGAATTTTTAATGCCCTGGTCCAGGCTTTGTCACGGACCGATGGTTGAGGCGACAAACCTCGGCGCGGTGATTCTATTCACGCATTTCTTGCTTGGAGCTTTTTTGAGTTTTGAGGAGGAAGGGCAATAGAAACTGCCGGTATCCACCTTTCTCTGGTAGGAGCACCACCTCCTACCGGGAGATACCGGCAACCATTTGAGACTTAATCCTATGGATACCTCAAATACACCGAACCGATACGTCGAGTCAATTGTGTACCATTGCTGTGGTTACTGGGCGAGTTGGGATTCCCCAATTTGGCCCTTTGACTACCAAGTAGTGGCTCACGTGCAAGCGAACAACCTCAATGAGGTGTATCGGCTTACACAACAAGTTGAGCTGAATAAACACGAGCAGGCACTGGTGCGCTGGATTGAGCGGGACAAGCCTCATCGCTCCACGATGATCAATGACGTCGTGTGGCTTGATGATGGCCAAACCCGTGAGCTCTGGCGTTGTACTTTTGACTCTTGGGAACTTGTTCCCGACGACTTGTAATGTCGAAACCATCCCGGACCCCGCTTAGGCAACTAGGCGGGGTCTTTCTTTGCAAGAACGAATCAACTAACGAGTTTGCAAATCTGTTCCGGCTCCTAGAACGCTTAGGTACTCAGTATAGGCGTATACACGATCGCGTTTTTTTCCCGATGTCTCTGAAATCACACCGGTCTTTTCAAGCGCCTCTATTGCCTTTGCTGCGGTTGGCTTGGTAGTTGCCAGCAAGTCGACCACCATCTGGGTCGTGATTATCGGGTGCTGTGGTAGTGACTCGAATAGGCGGATGGAGTGCAGTGTTGCATCAGAGCTATCTAGTAGACGCCGCCTGTCCGTATGAATGAGCTGAAACATTCTTTCTGCTGCCTGTGTTCCATTTCGGGCCGCATCGATAACGCATTCAAAGAAGAACAAGAGCCAGGATTCCCAGTCACCATCGTGTCGAACCGCAGAGAGTCTGTCATAGTACTCCTGCTGCCGCGATTTGAGGGCAAGACTGATGTAAAGCAGTGGAGCATCCAACAGCTGCCAATGTTCAAGAAGTAGCGTAACGAGAAGGCGCCCAATTCGACCGTTTCCATCTAAGAAAGGGTGGATAGTCTCAAACTGCACATGCGCAAGCGCAATACGCACCAGTGGCGGCAAGGTATGCGTTCCATGAATCCATTGCTCCAAATCCGCCAGAGCTTTGGGAACCTCATCTGCTGGTGGGGGAACAAAGTTGGCGTTACCAGGACGCGTTCCTCCGACCCAATTCTGGGACTTGCGTACTTTGCCTGGTTGCATCTCTGCACCGCGCACGCCAGCCATTAATCGCTTGTGAGTTTCGCAAAGTAGGCGTGTGGAAATCGGCAGTCCTCGTGGCTTGGCGACTTGATCTCGTGCGTAGGCAAGCGCATCGACGTAGTTACAAATCTCCTCAACGTCGTCTGGACGCTCTGCTTCTTGAGTCGCTTCAAAGTTCAGTACGTCTTGCAGTGTTGCCTGGGTGCCTTCGATTTGAGAAGAAACCACTGCCTCCTTTCGAACAAAACCGTAGATAAACCAATCAGCACTGGGCACCATTTTTGCTGCGGTGCCAAGTTGTTGAATGCTGGCTTCTGCTTGGAGGAGCAATTCTTGATGCTGGGCTTCGAGTTGCAGCACTGGACGTTTGGGCGGCAACGGATAGGGAACAAAGGCCCGGACCTGCTCTCCGGAAGTGTTGGAGACTTTGAATTTGCCTGTAGTGCGTGTCATTTCAGGTAAAGCTCCCTTTACTAGCTCAAGTCACTAGTAAAGCATACTTTACTAGCCAAGGCCACTAGTAAAGCATCCTTTCTTAGGGAACAACCCATCCAATGCCGTAAGAAGGCAAAGTAGTCGGTTCCTGTACAGTTCGCGGGTGCTCAACGTGTCAGGGGAGGAAATCTCTATTTGCGCAGTAATTTGTGGCGTTTATGGGGCTATTCTCGAGCGTTGGGGTGCCACTGTGTGTGCCAATTGCATCCAAGTTCACACCTTCTGTCGTATGCTACTGCCCCTGAGAAAGACAACCGGGAATCCATCGCCGCGGAGGAAGGCTGAATATGGCAGTAGACAATGCATTGCAGGAAAGACTGGAGCGAATCGAGTCTTTGCTTGAATCGCTAATTGAGCAGAAGCAGGTAAAGGACTATTACTCGACAGCGGAAGTGGCAAAGCTACTCGGCAAAGCTGAATTCACTGTTCGCGAATGGTGTCGACTTGGCCGCGTCTGGGCTGAGAAACGTGCCTGTGGACGCGGCTCAAGCAAGGAGTGGATGATCTCAAGCACTGAATTGGAACGCATCCGCAACGAAGGCTTGCTGCCGTACTAGCAAGCTAATCGAATCAAGCAAAGACTTCCGCCAAAGCTTGCCGCTGCTTATTGGGGAACAGATGCCGATAGCGGCGGCGCATGGCGTCGGTTTGGTGGCCAACCCAGTCGTCAATCATTCTCTGGTCAACGCCGTGGGAGGCACAGCTACTGATAAAGCTGTGCCTTAGAACGTGCCAGCCGCGAAGCACATCCCATTTCGTCTTTGACACGGCTGTCTGGAAGTAGCAGCTGCCTTGGTCAAAGGACAACTGCGTCCCATCTATCGTAAAGGTATATCTTCCGGCAGGGCGAGTATCCATCCACTTCACCAAGATGTCATTGAGCTTTGGTGAGATTGGCACTGCCCGAGTGGAACGCTGGCCTCGAGTGCGTTTTTTTTCGCGAATGACCATCTGGCCGGACTCAAGGTCGATATCCTCAATCTGCGAGCGTAACAACTCGCTACGCCGTGCACCGGTGTAAGCCGCGGTAGCAAGCATCGGGTAGAGGAAAGAGGGGAGTCGCTTGGCGGCCACATCTTTCAGGAACTCCTCAATCTGTGGCTGGTCGAGATACACGCAGTCCCAATAATCCTGGGCTTCGAGCTCCGAGAGAGCCCCTCGCTCAACAATTCGTTCAATCTCGCTCCAGGTCTTAAACGGTGGCTTCTCGTCTTGCTTTGAGAATCGCAGTCGGGATTTCTTGGGCAGGGGATTTACCAGGATCTTCGACTCAATGGCCCAGTTCCAGACTGCGTTGAGCGTAGAGAGTTCCTTTTTGATGGTCGTCGGGCCAACGGTCTTCCCTCGCAAACCTGGCTCGTTGCCTCTAGCATTCACGTAGGCTTGGAGGTGGTTGAGCGACATTTTCCCTGGCTGCATACGGACTCCCAGATGCCGTTTCAGGTGTCGTACATGAATGTGCAGCATCCTCCAAGTTGACTTCTCGATGGCTGCCTGAGGAATGCTGGCGATGTAACGATCCAGGAGTTCACCGAGCAGGGGAGTTTTGTCGACCTGAACCCGCTGACTGAATGCTCCAGAGGTGAGCATCACGGTGGGGATGTCTGCTCCGGGCTTAATAGGCAGCGAGCCATTTTCTGCTCGGCGGAGGTTGTCCTCTAGGCGTGCCAGAGCCAGATTGGCTTCGCTCTGCAGCGAAGTCTTTAGCGAGCGAGCGAACTTCTGGCCACCGTAGCGGAAGACAATTCGGTAGGTGCCGTTTCTTAGTTCGAGAGATGCCATGAATCACATTTTCCGTAAGGGCTACGGAAAGAACCAGCGATTCAAAACCAATGTGAACTAAGTGCTGTCCCCGTTTTGTCCCCAAAATGCAATTCTGGGTGTCGAGTTGGGGAAGTTGAAAATTTCGAAGGTGCGTTTGACCCAAGAAAAACCAGTGCGGATGAGAGGATTTGAACCTCCACGTCCGGTAAGGGACACTAGGACCTGAACCTAGCGCGTCTGCCAATTCCGCCACATCCGCATGAATTTGCACTGGTTTGAAGAGCGGAGCCGTCGTTCGGACTTGCTCTATTCAGATGTCGAAATTGTTGGTGGTTGCGACTAGGTGTCAAGCGGCTGCCTCGGCATTGACCTGATTTATTGACTTAGGCACAGACATCAGAGTCACTTCAAACCGTCAAAGTCGTCCAGACGGAGTTTTCAGTGCTTTTGGCCGGCTCCAACCGCCTTGGCCATGGCCGAAATGCGGGTTTTCCCTGACCTCGCCGGATAAGAGGCGGGCTTGCCTAGCCCCTTCAATTAAGTATGCAACCTGCCTTTCCAACCAGCGATCAAGTGCATAGATCAAAGAGAATGCCTACGACTTCGTCTCTTTTTGACTTATCACTCTTTTTGAGCCAAGAGATCGCCTCGCAGCGCGAATGCGGAATGCAGTACATAAGGAAAATCATCGTTTTTCAAGCTGCAACAAGTCTCGGGAAGCGGCAACCCTGAAAAGGCCCCGTCAAACGGGCAGGCATTCGGCGACCCAGGTTATCGGGATTGGTTCTCTAGGAATTGGCGATCGCCATTCGGACTACTAGCAGCTGGGGACGTAGATCCAAGATCTGGTGACTTTGCGGATTAGTTCATCTGTTCGCGTCGTTGGAGCCGGTGCCGAAGGCAAAAGACTCATCCTGTTGATTTGAGGAGAATACCGTGAATATCACAAAGACTGCCGAGCTCGATCGCAGCTCATCGCGGACTCGGTTGATGTCGAGGCGTTCCATCATCTGGTCCGTAGGCGGGCTGTCGCTGATCGCGGCGATCACGGCGGGCATGCTCCCGCTTGGCAACGGCCCTTCAACTTCGGCTGCTTACGCTCAGCAAACCGCTGAAGCCAATGCCGCGCGACAGCAGCTGCTCATCGGCGCGGACCGACTTTCAGAAGCATTTCGGTTGGCCGCTCAGTCGCTTAGGCCCTCTGTCGTCACGATTACCAGCCTCACGAATCAGCGAGTCCGGAGAAATGTTCGCCGTAACTTTAGCTCACCATTTGGCTCGGGCTTCGGGGATTTAGATCCGTTCCGCGGCATGCTGCCAGACGACTTGCTGGAAGAGCTGCAACGTGGCGGAGCTCGCAATGGTCGATTCTTCGACGAATACGAAGAAGACTTGGTACCCGAAGGCGAACAATCAAGCCGACAGGTCCAGACCGGCATGGGCTCAGGTTTCATCGTATCAACGGATGGTTACATCCTCACCAACAATCACGTTGTCGAACGTGCAGATCGCCTGCAAGTCGATTTGAGCGACGGCCGATCCTTTGAAGCGGATGTCGTCGGGACGGATCCTCAGAGTGACGTGGCGCTCCTCAAGATCGATGCCCCCAATCTAGTCGCCGCACGAATCGGAGACTCCGATGCCATGCAAGTCGGCGACTGGGTCATCGCGATCGGCAGCCCATTCGGATTGGACCAAACGGTTACGGCGGGCATTATCTCCGCCACCAATCGCAGCACCGGTATCCTAAAGGGTGGCTTCGAAGATTTCTTACAAACGGATGCTGCCATCAACCCCGGCAACAGCGGCGGACCACTGGTGAACCTCCGTGGAGAAGTCGTCGGTATCAACACGGCGATCAATTCACGTACTGGCACCAACGTCGGAGTCGGATTTGCGATTCCAGCCTCCATGGCCAGCAGCATCATGCAGGACCTGAAGACCGGGGACGGTGTTCAACGGGGATATATCGGTGCGATGCTACGCGACGTCAATTTGCAAAACGCAGATGAGTTTCAGTTGCCTCGCGGTGTTGTACGCGGCGCTTCCGTTGAAGTCGTCCAGAAGGGCGGTCCTGCGGATCGTGCGAGCTTGCAAGTTGGAGATGTAATCACCCAAGTCAATGGTAAGCCTGTCACATCAAGCAATCAGATTGTGAACGCTGTTGCACGAATGCGACCGAATTCGCAGCTGCGATTCCAGGGCTATCGAGATGGTCGACCAATCGACATCGACATCACCACGGGTGTGCGTGATGAAGAGCGGCTAAGCCAGATCCTGCCGTCGGCAGAGATCGAACGGCTTGGAATCGGAGTCCAGAATCTCTCGCCGCGTCAAAAGCGCGAGTCGAACGCCGAGTCCGGCGTCGTTGTCTCGGAAATGGACACACGCCGTCGGGCCTACGCAGAAGGAGTGAGGCCGGGTGACATCATTGTCGAAGCAGCCGGGCAACCTGTCACGGACGCAAACGTCGCCAAAAAGTTGCTTTCCGATCCATCCACATCGCAGATCATCATCCAGCGTGGGAATCGCTTGTTGTCACTTGAACTGGAAAACCGCTAGTTCGAGTCTTAAGAAAGCAATACGCCAAATCAAGGCCGTGGTGAACGTTCGAGTTTGCCACGGCCTTTTTTCTTTGGATTCGCTCAAACTCCCAGCACTTCAGCGGTCTACGCACTGGAAGATATTCGTGCGATACTCGCCTGCCTAGAATGCTTCCTCACAGTCAGGCTGCCCAATTCATGATCGCCGCGATATCACTTGCGTCACTACTTTTGATAATTGGCCTAACGCTCCGATCGTGTGTGCCTTGGTTGCGATGGTGCATGATTCCTGCGTCCATCTTAGGTGGCTTCGTCGGCTTGGGCTGCGTTCAAGCGACTCAGCGAATCAACTCTCCCAGCCTGGCTTCCGCAAGCAACCATTTGGTATCCGAATGGTCGAGCTGGCCGGGATTGCTAATTGCGGTCGTGTTCGCGTGCATGTTCCTTGAGCGAAAATCGGCTCCGCTGCGTTCGAGTCTACGCCCCGTTCTTAGCGAGGGCCTTATGGTCTGGGTCGTTGTATTTGGCCAGACGTCCGTGGGGCTTCTGTGTACTTGGTTATTGATACAGCCGTTCTACGATGTCCCCAATTCGTTCGCATTGTTGATCGAAACCGGGTTTGCGGGAGGTCATGGGACAGCCTCGGCCATGGGAACCGTTTTCGAACACCCGGCTATCGACTTAGAAGGTGGAAGAGACCTCGGTTTATTCATGGCGACAGCAGGCCTCGTTATCAGCGTCATCAGTGGCATTGTTTATGCCAACGTTGCTCGTCACCGAGGTTGGCTGGCGAGAACAACTCGTGATCGCGATCTTGGCCAAGCTGCTCTACGTGACGCTTCCGATGCGTCGAGTAGCACTCACGCTAGAGAACACCACGTTGCACACAACCAAGAACCCCAAGAGCGTCATCCGACGATTGCCCGTGGGCGAGTCTCAGCCGAAGCGATCGACCCGCTCGCATTCCAGCTTGCCATCGTGGCACTTGCTTTCGGAATCGGATTTGGGCTCAAATCGGGCGTCTCCTACGGAATTCAGTATCTGAGCCAAGACACCGTTCAGGCGACGCAGGAAGTCGATAGCGAGTCGGCAGAAACCAACCAGACCGATGCTGCGAACCAAGTACTCGCCAGCCGCACTTCGGTAGCCGGCACGCTCGGCGATCTTCCGCTCTTCATTTACACGTTATTTGGCGGTCTGTTCGTCAGGCGAATATTTGCGTCATTGGGATTGGATTCTTTGCTGGATGAGCTGAGCATTCAACGGATCAGTGGCGTCACGATGGATTTCTTAATCGTCGCCGCAATTGCATCGTTGAGGATCGAAGTAGTCACCGCCTATGCTGCGCCACTGCTCATTCTTTTGTTCGCCGCCGTCCTTTGGACGGGCTTCTGCCTTGTTGTCCTGTCCCGCTATTTGCTGCCCAAGGGCTATTGGTTCGAACTGGGCCTGCTCAACTACGGAATGTCAACAGGAACGACCGCAACAGGCTTTACCCTGTTGAAAACCGTTGACCAAGACTTGCGCACTTCGGCGGCGCGCGATTATGCCATGGCCGCCCCGATTTCGGCACCGTTTGTAGGCGGTGGAATGTTGACCGTAGGCCTGCCACTTTTGCTACTCGAACGAATCCCCATCGCAGTCTCTGCATTGGTAGCGGCCGGGATTCTTGGCTTGCTGGTCTTTCTCGCAAGACGCCTCGTGAACGCCTCCGAAGCAGTCGCCCTCGCAAACGCCTCTGGAGCAGACGCCGGTTGAGAGAGAAGTCGAATGGAAGACGCTGATTGCACTCGAATGCAGAACAGCTTTAACACTGGCCATGATCTGCCGAAGTCGCAGAAAACCGAAGAGTCGGGCGACTGTCGCGAGCCAGAGCCGACAAAGACTGATGCCAGAAAAAGAAGGGTGAGTAACGGGACTCGAACCCGTGACAACTGGAACCACAATCCAGGGCTCTACCAACTGAGCTATACTCACCGCGTGAGGGCGTGATTTTAGGATCGCTGGGCAACATCGTCAATGAGCGATGATCGCCCTCCGGGGGTGATTCTCCCAGGCTAATCTGCTGTCACGTAAATGATTCTTTGTTTGTAATCCACTTCTGTAACCCTGCCAAAATGAAGCTGGGCGACTGCCTCCTCCAAGTCACCGGAAAAAGCATAACCGGCCAAACCGGAATCGCCCTGGGTCACGTACATCGACCTGGAAGCACGTATTCGGCTACCGAATTGGATGGCCTCACGTTGCGTTGCCGGACTGTGTGGTGAAATGATAATGCGTAGTGTCGTTCGGCCGGAAAAGGTTCCATTCAGGAGTTCATCAATACCGAGTCTCCCAAGAGTCATGGGCGTCCCTGGTCCGCTGGTACCACCATCCTGCCCCGGTACCACTCGTGTCGTTGCCCCTGGTCGGCCGATTCGGGAACCTTGCCTCGCGAACTCATCCCAGTCCATTCCAGGGCGATTTTGGCTTGGTTGTTGGGCACGAAAATTTCGGAACGACAACTCCAGGACGACTGGGTCGGACGGAAGGCCCATGTTCTGGTTGGAGAGATCTGCGATCTGCATCCTCCACGCTTCCCTGGACCAGGATTCGACTTTGAAGTCATCCAAATTTCCTTCAGCCGCTTGTTGCCGCCTGCGCCGCAATGCCTCTTCGGTCGCCCCTGTCTGGGCGTCTTCAATGGCCTGTCGCGAGTAATCAAACTCATTCACCGCCTGCCGTAAACTCTCGGGCACACCTGAACGGCCCCGCAACAAGTGGAGCAGCAAGTCTTCCACCATTTCACATGCCTCGAGGGTCTTTGTGAATTCGCGCTGGTTGCCAACATCACGGTGGCCCGAGAGACCATCTGCGCGGATGCGGCTGTATTGGGCTGCTAGTTCGTAATTCTGATCCGCGACTTCGCGAATCACTTCGGCGACCTCGGTGCCTTGCTCATTCGTTTCTACCGTAGCAAGTCGACGCAGCACTGCGCGAAAGATCTTCAGTTCATCATGCTTGATCTCAGCAAACGCGCTAGTGGGTGCCGGCATCTTGAAAATCGCAGTCAAATAAAACTCGCGAGTCACCAAACGCAGGCAGTCAAAATCCGCGAGGCGATCCTGTCGTAAACGGCCGGCGATTTGGTGAGAGACACTTTGAACGCCTGCCAACTTCTCACGATATTTCGCCGCGTATTCTCGACTTAGCTCAGTGAGCTGCAGTTGAAATCGTTGCCGTTCGGCCAGAGTGCCGAGTGGAGCTTCGATTGCCCGTCGCAGGAGCGATTCTAATTCCTGGCTCACCTCGGGCACATCATTCAGCAGCTTCGTCACTTCCACCGGGTTTTGCAGATCGGCGTCCAACCCCGACTGAAAATACGATTGTTGAAAGCCGAGATAGTCTTCTGTTACCAACTGCGATGAATCGTTCGACGTGGCGTCTCCCAACATCGAGCTCGAAGAACGCACCAAAAGGAATCCGGCGACGACAAACAGCGACAAAAACAACACCGTGGCAAAGCCGCCGATGAGCGCGATCGGCATTAAGGAACTTCTCTGCGGTTGACCACTTTCCCAGAACTCGAACTCGGGAGGACGCGATGTTGACTCTTCGGCTTGCCCCAATGCGTCCTTCTCATTCAATGCAGTTGATTCCAGCTCCGCTGAATTAGGTAACTCAGGCGGAACCGCTTGTGCGACGATGGCTGAAGACGAAGCCGGCGCTTGACTGCTGGCAGGCGGGATATTCGAGAGCGAAGACTCATGACGCGCCGTGCGAGGCGGCACTTTGACGACGAACTCAAGGCTGCACCTTGGACAAGTCGCGTCGGCATAGTCGCTGCGAGGCGTACGGACCTCAATCGGAGCCTGACACTTTGGACATCGAAGTCGTAATCGACGTATCATCACAGCCTCAAATCACACTGCTAAACAGCGCCAAGGATGATTCGTTCTAACGAGACTCGGTGACGACGCCTGCCTGCATGAATCGATCGACGCCAGCCCGTCGGTGTGCGGGAGATGACCGTGCCGCAAAAACCGACGTCACTTGAGCTCTGAAGAACAAGTACAATTCTAAGCTCAACTTCGCTTCAAAGTACTGAGCTACTTTCAGCGGTTGCCTTGATTTTTGAAGTGTGAGCAAAAAATCCGAAGACAATTCCTGTAAAGGTCGCCAAGCAAATGCAACGCCGAACGCTGCCAACGGTGATGCATGACGGAGTCCGACGTTTTCGCTTTATTGCCTGGTTCGTTGCGACCTACTCGGTATTGCTCGGCTTCCTATGCCTGACGCTGTTTTCTGGATCGACGGCGGTGATGTTTCCGGTCATAGGGCTCGCCCTGGCATCCGCCACGCTCCACTTGTGCTCGATGTGGGCGGCATTGGGATCTGGTGCCTACTGGATTCGATCAATACTCTCCTTCGTTTCCGGGGGCACGGTGGCCCTCTGTGGATTACTACCTGCAGCCATCAATACACCGGATGAGGCAAACCAGCTTTGGAGCCTGATGTTGGCTCTCGGGCCTACTCTCTGGTTGGTTTGCCAGGTCCCCCACTTTGTGACACGCCGCTTCCTTCAATGGAGCATCGGATTCCCGGGTGACATCAGCGAGTTACGTGCAGAGGCAGAAACACCCACGATTTGGGACATCATGATTCTGACGGCCGTCGTCGCGTTCGTACTGATGGTGGGACGCACCGGGTTCGTCGCCCTCAACCGTGTTACGACGGGTAACACGGCTTGGTACAGCCTCGGCATTTATGCTTTGATCTGGGCTTCATTTGTGTACAGTTTGCTGACGCTGCCAGCGATCTTGTTCTTACTTTCGCCGAGCCGTGAGTCCGAGCAGGGATGCGTGCTCTACTTCTCCTTCGTTATCGGAGGCAGCGTCTTGTTGACAACATTTACGACTGCCTTTCTCCCGCAATTGATCGTATTAATCTTCGGCTACCTTGCCGGCTATGGATTGTTCTTCGCGATGCCGTTGATGTTTGCACGGCAGGCAGGTTTAGAGCTTCTGCGACCTGGGTCATTGGCCCGCAGCGAAACGCAAGTCGCCTCGCAGGCGGCTGAAAAAGAACCATGACAAAGGTCGGTCACAGAAGGTAACAGGACCAAACCCTTGCTTAAGCAGCAACGGACTGAGCAGCCAAAGCAAGAGCTCACTCATGGAGTTCTTGAAAGATGTCCCGCCTGTCTGGATGGGGCAAGGGCAGGGTGGGCCGACGATGCTTCGCCCAAACAAATTGGTTGAAACCAACTTGTTGATAGGTTGCTGCTGGCTAGTCCTGCGCTGCGGCAAGCTCGCTGATATCGCGTGCTGTCGCTTCGCTGGCCGCAATAATCTCTTGAAAGACCTCTTTCGTTTGGTTGCCGAGTTCAACACCATTTTCAATTCGTTTGCCGTTCTCGTCGATCAACCGACCAATATCTCCCGCCAGCGAGTGGGATTGCTTTGCAAGCTCCTTCACCTCATTGGCGACGACGGCGAAACCTTTGCCAGCTTCGCCCGCGCGAGTCGCTTCGATGGTGGCGTTCAAGGCCAGCATGTTGGTTTGATCTGAGATCTCCGTCACAGCCTGTAAGGCCTCGTTGATTCGAGCCGAGCTATCTTTAATCCCGCCGATTGCACCCAGCGAGCTTTCAATCGTCTCGTTGCCGCGTTCGGCCAACTGGCGTGTAAGTCCTGCAGTCGACTCGGCGGTCGTCTGTAGCTTGCGTTTTTCTTCCTTCATTTTCGCGTCGGTCTGACGCATTTTGGCGAGGCTCTTTTCAAGCTCGACGGCTTTCGTCCGCTCGCTGTCAGCGGCTGCTTGGCTTAGATCTTTCTCGGCTCGAATCGCGCCGACCATCTCGTTGAAGGAACTGGCCAGATCACCAACTTCGGTGCCGTATTCGGGCTCGACCATTGCCTTATCCGAATAGTCACCCGTTTTCGTGACGTGACTCATTGAATTCACCAGATCAAGCATGCTTGAGGTGGCGCCATGCTCCGCGACATTCAGTCCAACGCGTTCGTCTTCGGGATCTACCCGCAATGGGCAAATCGCATTCACGATCGACAGTACTAAGAATCC
Source organism: Aureliella sp. (assembly GCA_046290675.1). Taxonomy (GTDB): domain Bacteria; phylum Planctomycetota; class Planctomycetia; order Pirellulales; family Pirellulaceae; genus Aureliella. The sequence goes on along the minus strand of JBKAHA010000019.1, from coordinate 26,716 downwards.
GACCCCGAACGACCAAGCGGCACAGGCCGCTACACCTGTCAATTGAACGCCGAGCAAGCCTAGGGTCGTCGCGCCTTCGGGCATCATTTCTGGCACCACGAAGAAAGCCAACGCCACGGTACCGAATGCACCACAGACGCCGTGGACGGCTACGGCGCCGACGACATCATCGAGCTTGAGTTTTCGCTCAACAAAGCGGCTTACGAAAAATACGGTGATCCCCGCTCCAGCCCCGATGGCAACCGAACCCATTGTAGAGACGTGTGCGCAACCCGCTGTAATCCCAACCAGTCCGCCTAAAACGCCGTTCCCAATCATCTCTGGTTCTGGCATACCATCGATCATCCAACTAACCGCGGAGCTCGTCGCTCCCGCGATGCACGCCGCCAACATCGTGTGCCAGGCGATGACGGCGATGCTAGGGGTCGCCTCGAGCGTGCTCCCGCAATTGAACCCAAACCATCCGAAGAACAGGATGAAAACGCCCAAGTAAACGAGTGGCAAACTGTGTGGTTGGATCTTTCGAACTTCGCCATTCTCAAATTTGCCCAGCCGAGGACCGATAACGACGATTCCGGCTAAAGCCACCCAGCCACCAACCGAGTGCACCACCGTAGAACCGGCGAAGTCGATAAAGCCCATTGCCTCGAGCCAACCTTGAGTTTCGCCATTGAAAAGGCTGCCCCACGCCCAGTGACCAAAGATCGGATAGATCAATCCAGAAGTAATCAACGAAACAACAAGGTAAGCTCCGAATCGAGTCCGTTCTGCGATGGCCCCCGAGTCAATCGTCGCTGCCGTGCCCGCGAAGACCGCTTGGAACACAACAAACGCGGCCAGCCAAGGATCCGCCTCTACGGAGACAAAGAAATCCGTCGTCCCGATCCAGCCGCCCCAACTCGCACCAAACATGAGCCCAAATCCTACGGCCCAAAACGAGAATACGGCCAACAGGAAGTCCGCCATATTCTTGATGGCAACGTTGATTGAATTCTTCGCACGAGCCAGACCTGACTCAACGCACATGAATCCGGCTTGCATCAAGAAGACCATGGCTGCCGCAAGTAGCACCCACAGAATGTCCAATCGTTGCGAAAGGCCTGGCGTTTCCGCTGCTTCAACGGCTTCAGCGTGAACAAGGCTGCTTCCAACGGTGAAAAACCAAATGAATACGATTAATGCAATGAACTTGGCGCGCATAGCGATCTCAGTTGAGAAACGGAAATATCTACGCCAATATGCGATCCTCCTAGGCATCCGCAGGCACAGTCGACCCAGACCGCAAAAATTCCCGCGGGAGGCGGCGTGCAGAATTCGAATTTGACGCTTGTTCAGATTAGATGGGCATGGAGCTCCTCACGCACCTCGCCAGCGGCCAAAAGCGTGCGAGTCGCCCACCTGGCAGTCAGAAGGACCTAGGTTGAAGTACGCCGTTTGATTTCATGCATCCCTATCGATGCGTCGCATCATGGGCCATGCTCCCGCCCTACCTTCGGTCCATTGAGTGATAGATCATTGAGAACGCAATTAGAAAGTCGAGCCGCCTTTACGCTCATTGAATTGGTTGTGGTCATCGTGATCATTGCGATTCTTGCCGCCGCGACGCTACCCGTTTTCAAAGACCGTGGCGATGAGGCCACTCTAGCCGCAACAGCTCGCGAAATGCGGATCATCGCTTCTGCCGCCGAGTTGGTGAAGGCTGAAACAGGTCAGCTACCGGCAGACGCAAGTGAGGGAACGGAACCTCCAGAATTGCAAGGAATGCTGCCCGCCGCGGTCTGGTCTAAGAAGCCCTTTGGCGGCCAGTACGATTGGAATGGTCCAGGCACGCTCGCGCCCAACTTCGGAATCGGCATCGCATTCAAAAACCGGCAGTATGGAAAAATACAGGACAAACTGGTCGAGCTCGACAAAGTCATGGATGACGGTGACATTAACACCGGTGCAACCCAAGTCGTTGTCTACAGCGGTCTCTACTTCTTTCAGTTCTTGATGGACTAACTTTTGAGCCGCTCCAGCTAAGAACACGCCTAATACAGGGCCCAGCACGCCATCTACTGGTACGCCGTCCTCGGATAAAGCAAACTGATACGGTATCGAAATTGAATTCGCTGCCAGTGCCAGGTCCTCTCCTATCGACGCTCGCTTACAAACCGTTGCCGCCGCCATCGCAAGTATTGCCATGCCGGATTGGACGTTATGCGATGTGGGATCCGATCATGCGTCTTTGCTGGCAAGTCTCTTGAGGTCGGAAACGATCTCGTTCGGTATCGCTGTCGAAAACAAAACGCAGCCACGGCTGAACTCGTTGATGGCTCTTAACGGCTTGCACGCGGAAGTGCGATTGGGGGACGGTCTAGATCCAATCACCACGAACGAGTGCGATGGCTTGAGCATCTGCGGGATGGGGGGCCGATCGATGATTTCGATCCTGAATCGACACCCCAATCGTGTACCCCAGTGGATTTTTCTCCAACCGAACAAGGACATTGAGCAGGTCCGTGAGTGGGCGTTTCACACCGGATTCCGATTGCACGACGAAGCGTTAACTTCGAAGTTATTCACCATCCTCGTCTACCATAATCCCAGACAGTTTTCCGCGATGGCACGCGGACGCTCGGCGATTCCAATGCCAGCCGACTCCGAGCGACTCAGCCCAAACGATCCCGCGTACGAATCGATCGACCTTGAAGCCGGATTTCTATTCGGCCCACTGCTACTGAAAAGGCGAGATGCTCGGCTATTCGCTAGACTACGCGAGGAGCAAGTTTATCTGCGTAACCTAACGCATCGAACAAAGCGTACGCAGGCTCGGTATGATGCAATCTGCCGCCTGCTGAATTCGTCCGCTTCCTAAGCAGATGATCGAAAGTAATGACTGAACTAGAACTCGACGAAGATCAACAGCCCGATTTGCCGCGCGAAGGCCGATTGTTCGGAATCGACTTTGGGACGGTGCGTATTGGCTTAGCCACCTGTGATCCCTCGCAGACATGGGTCACTCCATTTGAAACCTACAACCGTCGCAACGAGCGTCTCGACGAAAAGTACTTTGTCGAACTGGCCCAAAAAGAAGAGATTGCCGGCTGGGTTATCGGGTTACCGATTCACTGCGATGGGAAAGAAAGTCAAAAGTCGGGCGAAGTTCGGGCCTTTGCGACATGGCTGACAGAACGGACGGAGCTGCCTTATGCGTTCTTCGACGAACGATTTACAACCAAGGAAGCAAAGCGGCTGATGCAGGACTCGGAACTGAGTTTTGCCAAACGAAAAAAAAGAGTCGACCGTCTCGCGGCTCATCTCATCCTGAACAACTACCTTGAAAATCGACGGGCCCGAGAGGAATGGGAAGACCGCGAGGTGTCTCATAACGAGGCGCTTGACGATGGTCCAACTACCCCATAGAGGGGCATTCTAAGGTCGTTTTCACTCAAAGTACTCAAAAAGATAGGAAAACCATGTTCGCCCGGGAACTGTATCGGCGATAGCTCGTCGGAGAAGAGTGCCCGGACTGGTTCAAGTTGAGACATACGGCTTGATTGGCTAGTTTGGGCAGACCGGTACAGTATGGCCGGCCCCGGCCGCAATCCCCACAGGTCCGGTACGCTGTGACTTTCTCCCTTGAAAGCACAATGAAATGCGGACACCAGCAGCATATTGAGCAGACCTAATTCAACGCCTGGATCTCCCAAGCTCGCTTAGATTTTTGATCGTTTCATGTCGCTTAAGCCTGACAACTTCGACGAACTGCTGAACGCCAAGCTCGACGACGAGCTTAGTGCCGAAGAGCGTTCGCAGTTGGACCAGGTCCTTGAGCAGAACGAAACGGCACGAAATGACTTTGAGTCATTGCAGGAAATGTCATCGCTCTTGAAAGACCATTTCAAAGAGTCGTCGGCGTCAACCGAACTACCTCCGTCATTCTCTGCCGGAGTTTTGGCCGCATGCGAGGCGGCGAAGTCAGCGGAACCAACGCTAGTCCCAACTTCTTCCGACGCAGCCGGTCATCGCGAAGTGGGCACGAAGCTGTGGATCTTTGCGGCGGCTATCGCCGCATCCGTAGCTCTGGCGGTCTTTCTTCCCGGCTTCCTTGCGCCGAAGGACGGTCCGCAGCTTGGACAGTCGGAAACGGTGGACCAAGAACCGACCACGACAATCGTTTCCAATGATCCTGAATCTCCATTTGATTCGAGTCCTGGCACGGAGTCAGATCCCGAGACAAAGCCAGAGATCCCTACGATCGGCGACCCCTCGGCTCAAGTTGAGTATGTGAGCGAGATGCAGTTTCCCGCGATCATGTACTTGTTGGAAGTCGACATCGAAGCAACCGAAGAGGCATTAAAGAATAAGAAGATCGAAGCGATCCTTAAAAAGCACGGGATCGACCCGAAGGAACCTCTTGCAGTCAACGATCAAGTGCAGGGGATGATCGAACAAGCGAGAATGAATGTCGGTCAGTCGGGTCAGGCAACGGATGCGTACGTGCATTTGGTTCGAGCTCCAATTCGAAGCTTAGGCGCCGCGTTGGATGAAATCTACGGTGACCGAGTTTCGTTCCCGAATGTGAAGTTTGCTTTGGGTTTCGATACTCCCAACGTTGGATTATTCAAAACTCTTTTGAAAAACAGCGGTACCCGTTTCGTTTCGAACGAATCATTCATGGCTCCAATCGCGTCAGCTGATTCAAACCGCGCGTCTCCGTTCCGCGGCATCGGTAGCGAAGGCAAATTGGTTTCGGCCGCGAAACGGGAGAAGGGATTCGGGCAGCTGAATATGCTGACGATGGATCCGTCCCAAGGCGAAGAGCTAGAGAATCTGATCCTCTTTGTTCGCCTACCTCAATAGCTTTTGAGCAAATCCGTTCTGCTCAAGCTTTCTATTGCGTGGTACTCTGACCATGGTCGATCTGCTTCACGGTGACTTGTGTGCAGACTCCGTCGCCTAGGCGATATTGCGATCGGTTGGTGATTTGTCGGGACTTGGTTCGTGATTTGCCGGGACTCAAACCGACTTATCGAGGGCCCCCGGTCGCCGCGTTTGCCCCCAAACACGAGTCCCGAATGGCGAATTCGCTCCGTCGCTCTCGGAGAGTTGACCGAATCCCTCAACGGCCGCCCTGGTAGCGTCCCTGTTGGAAGGACATTCGATTAGAATTTGGGCAAAACATGATGCGACACTGAGATCTGTTTTTTGCGACTCCAAGAGCCGCAATGGATCTCGGGCACTGAACGCAGGTGGCCCCATCACCATCCCCCCAAGACAACTCGAAACAGGTAGAAGCATGAAACGAGGCATCGTCCCACTGCTCGGTTTACTCGCGGCTTGCTTTGGCGGATTAGCCAACGCAGACGCGGTCAAGTTACAGAAAGGCGACCACATCTGCCTAGTTGGAAACGAACTAGGCGAGCGTCTACAGCACCATAACTTCTTTGAAGTCTTACTTCACAAACAGCTCGCGGATCAGAACCTCACGGTTCGCAATCTATGCTTCCCTGGTGACGAGCCGCTTACACGAATTCGCTCCAAGAACTTCGGTTCGCCTGAGTCTCACCTTAAGCATTCCAAAGCGTCTGTGATTTTATACTTCTTTGGATTTAACGAGTCGTTTGCCGGAGAAGATGGCGTTTCGCAATTCAAAGAAGACGTTCGTAAGGTCGTTGAGGAATCCAAGGCTGCTGACTACAGCGGCAATGGTGCGCCAAGAATCGTGTTAGTCAGCCCTATTGCGTTTGAGAACATCGGCGACAGCAATCTTCCTGATGGCGAACAAGAGAACAAGAATCTCGCGCTATACACAGATGCGTTGCGTGGCATCGCTGAGCTGACAGGAGTCGGATTCGTCGACCTGTACACCCCGACAAAGGCCTTGTTCGAAACGTCGGACGATCAACTAACGCTCAACGGCTGCCACTTGAACGAGCAGGGCTACAAAGCCCTGGCGCCTATCTTGGTCGAAGGACTCGTCGGCAAGTGCGACGTCAAACTGAGTGACGTTGAACAATCTGCCCTCAAGACGGAAATCGATGACAAGAATTTCCATTGGTGGCACCGCTATCGTGCCGTGAATGGATTCTCTATCTACGGTGACCGCGGCCTCGCTGGCTCGGACGGCACCTACAACAACCGCGACGTGATGGAACGCGAGCGAGCGATCCTTGACCAAATGGCCGCCAATCGGGACGAACGGATTTGGAAGCTTGCGAAGGGCCAAGACGTTGCCGCAAGTTGCGACGACAGCAATACATTACCATTCATTGAACCTAGAACGAATGTCGGTGGTCCCGACGACAAACAAGCCAAGCTTGGAAAACTTGGTTCATTGGATTACCTGACTGCCGAAGAACAGCAAAAACTCTTCAAAACTGCGTCGGGCTACAAGATTGAACTCTTCGCTTCCGAGGAAGACTTCCCCGAACTGGCAAACCCAGTCGCAATTGACTTCGACAATGAAGGTAACGTCTGGGTCGCAACGATGCCTTCCTACCCTCACTGGAAGCCAAAGACGGTACTCGACGACAAACTCTTGATCCTGAGCGATCAAGACGGCGACGGTAAAGCCGACGATTGCACGGTGTTCGCGGATGGTCTACACCAACCCACAGGATTCGAAATCGCCGGTGACGGCGTGTACATCGCCCAGCAGCCAGATATCCTCTTCCTCACTGACGAAGACGGTGACAAGCAAGCCGATACGCGGATCCGCAAGCTGGTTGGGTTCGATTCCGCTGACTCCCACCACGGTATCGCGGCATTTACATTCGGACCTGGAGGCAACCTGTACTTCCAAGAGGGAACGTTCAAGTTCTCCCAAGTCGAAAGTCCCTACGGTCTTACTCGGCTTCACGAAGCGGGCATCTGGCGATGGCATCCGAAGAGTGAAAAGTTCGGGGTTCACGTCAACTTTGCCTTCGCAAACCCATGGGGCCACGCCTTTGACTACTGGGGCCAAGATTTCATTGGCGATGCATCCCCAGGCTTTAGCTATTGGGCAGCACCCATCTCTGGAAAGATCGATTTCCCACTGAAGCACCCAGGTGGATCCCAACACCGTCGGATCGCAAAGCAGACCGGCGGCGATCCAAACTACCGTCACAAGACGTTCTACGAGAAACGAATTCGTCCTTTGGGAGGCTGCGAACTGGTAGGAAGCTCGCACTTCCCGCCTGAAGTGCAAGGCAACTGGCTTGTCACGAACTGCATCGGAGAGCGTACGATTCTGAACCATAAGATCAACGAAGTTGATTCCGGTTTCGAAGGAGAAGAAGTTGATCCGATCGTCTACTGCGAGGACGGCAATTTCCGCCCCGTCGACGTGCAATTCGCACCGGACGGTTCGCTGTACATCATCGACTGGCACAACGCATTGATCGGTCACTTGCAACACAATTTGCGTGACCCAAGTCGTGACCACAGCCACGGTCGTATTTGGCGAGTCACCTACCCGTCACGACCACTCGTCGAGGTCCCCAAGATCACTGGCGAAGAGGTTCCTGTTTTGTTGGACCTTCTGAAAACCAAGGAAGACCGCATTCGCTATATGGTACGTCGAGAACTTGCCGCCCGAGATGCCGAAGAAGTTGTTGGGGCAGCCAAGAAGTGGATCGATGGTCTCGACAAGTCCGATGAAGACTATTTGCATCACCTGCTTGAAGGTCTCTGGGTCTACCAAACGCAGAACGTTGTCAATGAAGATGTTCTGAAACAACTCCTATCCTGCGACGACCACCGCGCTCGTGCCGCAGCTGTGCGTGTTCTCTCGTTCTGGGTGGACGACGTAGAAGGACCTCTTGAACTATTGCGAGCCCGCGTTGAAGATTCCCATCCTCGGGTTCGACTGGAGGCCATTCGTGCGATGACGTTCCTGGAGCCAAGCGATGAAGTCGTCGAAGTGGCTTTGGGCGTGCTGGAAAATGACGTTGATGACTATCTTCAGTACACGCTAGACGAAGCCATGCGTGTATTCGAAGAGTAAGGTTCTTGGACTCGCCACCCCGGCGTATCCAATCAACCAATCCAGAAGGGCGGGCAATTCTATTGCCCGCCTTTTTTGGTATACAGAGTTGTTAGAAAGAGATTCGCCACTGGTAGGTTACATGCTCACCATCAGTCGACGGTTGATACAGTTCCACGAGAATTTTGAATTGGAGAACGACATGCAGTTTGATCGGCGACGATGGATTCTGGGTACGACTGGTTTGACCGCTGCTGTGGGTACGAGCAACGTCCTCGGGCAATCAGAAGAGGACTCAAAGCCGAAGGAGGCAAAGGAAACGCCCCCAGCCAAGGGACCACGCGAAGCCGAATTCACCCGGGATTACGACCCGCCGGGATTCAAGCCAAGTTGGAAAAACGAGCAGGTTAACCGCTCTCTTGCGCAAGACTTCGTGATTTTCGCGCACTCCGACCTGAAGATGGTAGAGAAACTACTTGCAAGAGAGCCCAACCTGTTAAACGCAGCGATCGACTGGGGCAACGGAGATTTTGAAACAGCGTTGGGCGGAGCCTCGCACATGGGTCGCAAGGACATCGTCGAATACCTGCTCTCGAAGGGAGCGCGTATGGATCTCTTCTGCGCGACGATGATGGGAATGCTAGACGTCGTCAAAGCCATGCTCACTTTAGAGCCCAAGCTGATCGATGCCCGTGGACCGCATGGATTCTCATTGCACTTCCATGCTCAAGTTGGTCAAGACACCGCGAAACCGGTACTCGACTATTTGCAATCGATCAAGGAAATCGAGCTTCGTCCGGTACCATTTTTGAAGAAGAAGCCGGCAGCCCCAAAAGAGAAGTAAGCTCGGCTTGATCGACCAATGATGGAATCAGTTGTCACGCAAACAATGCATGTTTGCCATAGAGATGCCTGAAACGATCGCTCCAACGATGCCGACGAATCCTTGATCGGTGCCGCAGAGGAACAAGTTTTTCAGATGGGTCGTCCCATCCAACTTCTTCTCAGGTGCTCCGTATACGGCACCGTTGTCGTGTGACGTGAAGCGACGAATCGTCTTTGGTGTAAACACATCTGTGCCGACCACATGGCGTCTGAAATCGGGAATGAAGCGGACTGCGGACGCGACACTCCGGTCGTACCACCACATTTTTTGCCTCTGGTATTCCAGCTCGCTCAGGTCTTTCCAGGAATCAAAATCGGCGATCGTCGTCAAACGGATGACACCTTCGTCGAGGTTGCCATCTTCTTCGGGATACAGATAGTTGTTCGGGCTGCAAATAACACCCGTTCGTGTATCACACAATTCGCCATCAGGCCGATTCCAGTGAAAGCGATCACTGTCGTTGTAAAACACGATCGTCTCACCAAACCCAGCATCCTTGGGCTGTCGATCCAGGATGGAAATCGACTCGATAAAGGTAAGCTGGCCAGCGCGATCCACTTCCTTTGCGGACAAGTCACGACACAATCGTTGCGTTTCGATGATGCCAGCACTTGAGAGAACGCGTTTGGCTTCGAGCTGTTCTCCGCTTTCCAACACAACTCCGACGGCCCGATCTCCGTCGGTCTGGATTGACTCCACGCCGCTTCTGAGCTTGAGCTCACCGCCGAGTGAGCGAAATCGCTTCACGAGATGCTTCAGGATCAGTCGCACGCCTTTGTACGGCCTGGCAAACCCTTCCAAGAAGATACTACGGAACATGATGCAGAACTGCCCAAAATCCATATCGTCTTCGCGGGCATTGCCGTACCACATCAGCGGGCACAAGATCATCTCGATGAGCAACGGCTCCTTGATGACGTCTTGAAGGAACGCCCTCGCTGAGCCACCAAAGTTGTCTTCGTTGAGATCATCGTAATCGGTGAGCATGCCCAGCATACGTTCGAAGTTGTCCACTTCGGACGGGAACGCTCGAGCAATTTCCGACCTCAGAAAATCAATTTCATTCGTGAATCCAAGCCGCACATCGGGGAAAGCGATGGCCGAACCAACCTGCGGAGAAAGCTCGAAATCCTCCCACTTAAATCGCAATTGACGGAGCAGTCTTGCGAGCGGTCCTTTCTTGGTTCCACGCGGAGTAAAATTCGTTACCGCATGCAGGCCTACGTCGAAGTCACGGCCATTTTGACGGTAGAACGAATTGAGACCGCCAATGGTCCAGTGCTTTTCAAGAATGCACACTTTCTGGTCATAGTGTGCAAGTCGAATCCCGGCAGCTAGACCGGACATTCCTGCGCCAATAATGATCGTGTCGTACATACTTGGCCGCTGAGGAGGGAAGTAATCGTTTATAGCCAGGAGAGGGGCAGGTAGCTCGCCGGCATTTTAGCTGCGAGACAATCCGCTGTGCGGCAGAATTCGAAAGCAGGCAAGCTTTACTGCTCTCACTTCATTGGTAGCTGGCGACGGGAGGGAGCCCGCCAGGCTCTCGGCTGGAACCTAAACGTAAAATGCCTCAGATCTTGCCATTGAGAGGATCCGAACCCGAGCCCATCTCGCGTCTTTAGCCAGTGGGCCAGGAGCAGCCACCGGGGTTCCCTCGATATGGATATCACCGAATTAAAGATCGGCCATTTTTGGTTCGAGATACTTCACCGTGCTCGCCATGCTTGCCAGTTCGCCGTACTCTTCTTCCGGAATCTGAACTCGGTGGCGTTTTCGCAGCTCCATCACGATGTCCAGGAAATCCATGCTGTCCAGCTCCATTTGCTCGCGGAAAGACTGATCATCGTTCAGATCACTAAGGTCTTCATCCGGTGCAATCTCGCTGAGAATGTCGATGATCTCGTCACGAATTTCCGCAGGACCCATTACAGACACTCTCCTATCGAACAACAGCAGGCTTTTTCGCAGACTCTCATGGTGGATTTGGCGTGCTACCTCTGGAGGCAACTCACCCCAACGAGCTCGAAAGCTTACCCCTATTCCGCCGAACCGACTAGCCTTAATTGACGACCCCGGGCCCCCTCCGCGAACTGGCGGAAGCCCGTTCTACAGTGATGAAGCAACCGGCTGCGTGTGACGCGCTTTACCGAGCCAGCTGAGTGTAGCCAGCGACCTTTCCAACCCCTCTGTCCGCGATTTAGTGCCTCTATTCCGAGGGGGCGGGATTCCCTCGCTACGATTGCAGAAATGGGGGTTAGCGGGTATCTTCGCGGTCAAATAGAACAGAAGAATTAACCCCGTTTGCACTAAGAAAGTGAACATGAGCGTCTCATCCCCCGCGATCGAAAAATTGGCAATCGATACCATCCGCACGCTCAGCATGGATGCGGTTCAAGCAGCAAAAAGCGGGCACCCTGGAACCCCCATGGCCCTTGCCCCTGTGGCGTTCCAAGTTTGGACTGAGACCCTTCGCTACGACCCTTCCGACCCGCTGTGGCCAAACCGGGACCGCTTTGTACTCAGCTGCGGTCACGCTTCCATGCTGCTTTACTCCATGATCCATCTGGCTGGAATCCGAGATATTGATGAGTCCGGCAAAATCGTCGATCGCCCGACGATCACACTGGACCACATCAAGAATTTCCGACAGCTGCACAGTCCTTGCGCAGGGCACCCTGAGTTCGGTGAAGCGGCCGGCATCGAAACCACGACTGGACCACTAGGGCAGGGGGTTTCGAATAGCGTAGGGATGGCAGTCGCGTCTAAATGGCTCGGCGCGAAGTACAACAAGCCGGGCTATGACCTCTTCGACTTCAACACCTACGCTTTGTGTGGCGATGGGGATCTGATGGAAGGTGTCGCCTATGAGGCCGCGTCTCTGGCGGGACACTTGAAGCTATCCAATCTGTGCTGGATCTATGACGACAACCAAATCACGATCGAAGGCCACACGGATCTGGCCTTCTCTGAAAACGTAGCCAAGCGTTTTGAAGGACTCGGCTGGAATACGGTCCGCGTTGAGGATGCGAACGATCTGGAAGCTCTCGCGTCCGCGATTGAGGCATTCAAAGCCTGCAACGACAAACCGACTCTGATCGTCGTCCGCAGCATCATCGGCTACGGCTCACCGAACAAGGCCAACACGCACGGTGCACACGGTGCGCCCCTCGGCGACGATGAAATCAAGTTGACGAAGCAGTCTTACGGCTGGCCAGAGGATGAGAAATTCCTCGTACCCGACGGTGTGCCAGAATACTTCCAAGATACGCTTGGCAAACGCGGCTCCGAATGCAACACGGCGTGGCAGGAGCTGTTCGCGAAGTATAAGAGTGAGTTCGCCACCGAAGCGGCCCAACTCGAAGCCATGTTTGCAGGCGAGTTGCCTGAAGGCTGGGATAGCGGCATCACCGAATTCGAGGCTGACGAAAAAGGTCTTGCGACGCGTGTCAGTAGCGGCAAAGTCCTCAACATGCTCGCGCCCAATCTACCGTGGCTTGTAGGCGGATCGGCAGACCTCGCACCAAGTACGATGACGCTGCTGGATGGTGAGACCGATTTCGGCGCTGACGACTTTGGCGGCCGCAATATGCACTTCGGTATTCGCGAGCATGGAATGGCGGCAGTCCTGAACGGAATGGCGCTGAGCGGTCTTCGGCCATATGGCGCGACCTTCTTCGTGTTCACGGATTACCTGCGACCCGCAATGCGGTTGAGCAGCTTGATGCATCAACCCGTACTCTATGTTTTGACGCACGATTCGATTGGCTTGGGCGAAGACGGACCAACACACCAACCGGTCGAACACTTGGCAGCCTGCCGGGCGATACCAGGTCTGTACGTCTTCCGCCCCGGTGATGCCAACGAAGTCGCCGAATCGTACCGTGCCATCATGAGCATCAAAGATCACCCAGCAGCACTCGTTCTCTCGCGCCAAGGTGTCCCCACTTTTGATCGTTCAGCGACGGGAGCGGCAAGCGACACGGCGAAGGGTGGCTATGTGCTAGTCGACTGCGACGGCACACCGGATGTGATTCTGATCGGCACCGGAACCGAATTACAGCTTTGCGTCACCGCACAAAAGGAACTGACTTCAGCTGGCATCAAAGCTCGTGTCGTCAGCATGCCTTGCCAAGAGCTGTTTGACGATCAAATGCCGGAGTACAAGGAGAGCGTCCTGCCTAAAGCCTGCACCGTGCGTATCGCTTGCGAAGCGGGTGTCCGACAATGCTGGGATAAGTACATCGGAACAGAAGGTCATTTTGTTGGCATGAGCAGCTTTGGGGCTTCCGCGCCTTATTCAAAGCTATACGAACACTTCAAAATCACCGCCGAGCAAATTGTTAGCGTCGCCAAGGTCGAACTCGCGAACTAGACAAGACCGCTACCAATTCCGGCGACGAATACAATGCCCGCGACTACCACAAAGGTCGCGGGCTTTTTTGTGCTCAGGTCTGGCATCATCCAACATCGCCGTTGTCGCACACGGCGACGTCCCGCGCAGCACCGCAGGTAAGGAAGCACCGCAGGTAAGAGGTTTCGTCTAGGTTGCGGGCGACACTCGCAACTCAGACGGCAGACGTAAGCTGCGATCGACTAGCTCAGCAGAATATTGTCGATCAAGCGTGTCGACCCCACATGCGCTGCAATGAGAGCCACCGCGGGCCCCTCTATCGAATCGATCTCGCTCAGATTCGCTGCGTCAACAATCGTCGCGTAATCGATGGAGTCCATCGCGGGTGTTAGTTTCGAATTCAATTCCGCGGCGAGTACTTGCACGGAAGCCTCTCCATCATCGACCATCGCTTTGACGCGGAACAGAGCAGCAGAAATTGCCAGCGCCCGATTGCGTTCAGCATCGGACAGATAGCGATTGCGGCTACTCATCGCTAAGCCATCACGTTCACGTATCGTCTCACATCCCTGGACTCGTATTGGGACGTTCAGATCATCGACCATACTGCGAATGACGGCCAGTTGCTGGTAATCCTTGGAGCCAAAGTAGGCGATGTGAGCAGGGATGATTTGAAATAACTTCATCACCACGGTTGTCACTCCACGGAAGTGGCCCGGGCGGAATTGGCCTTCCAGAGGAACCGAATTCTGAGGCGGCTCAACGTAAGTTGAAAAACCGACGGGATACAACTCATCCGCCGAGGGCGTAAAAACCAAATCAGCTCCGCGCTGCTTGAGCCCCGCCAGGTCAGCCTCTAAAGTCCTCGGGTACCGCTCTAGATCCTCGTTCGGCCCGAATTGCGTGGGATTCACAAAGATCGTCGCCACGACAATCTCGCATTCCTCTCGACATCGATCCACCAATGAAAAGTGTCCCTCGTGCAGCGCCCCCATCGTCGGTACCAGGCCGACTTTAAGCCCTTCTCGTCGCCAATGATCCACATGGGCGTAGGCTTCCTGCGAGTGTTGGCTAATCTTCATCTTGCTTCGTATTCGTCCCTTCCCGAACGAGCTGCTGCTTGTGGAGCTTAACGCGCAGCCACAATCGATCGGTTATTGTACGCTGAAGCTCACAAGGTACAGACGGAGTCCTATCCGATTTCTGCGTGCCGCCACCGACCAAGTTAATAAGACCATTCATCATATTGGATGATCTCGAGTAAGCTTGTCGAGTTCCCCCAAGCAAGGCCAATTCGCCTCCGAACACTCATCAGCCATTTCAAGATGCCAATGTCGAAAATCTGCATCGTCAACGTCGTTGGGATGACACCGAACCTGCTTCCGCATGCGCCGACCATCGCGAGTCTGGGGAAAGCTTCGCCTTGGACAAGTCCCTACCCAGCGGTCACCTGCACCTCCCAGGCGACCATGCTGACCGGCGTTGCGCCACGCGATCATGGAATCGTTGGAAACGGATGGTATTTTCGCGACACCGGTGAAATCCGTTTTTGGCAACAATCAAACGCCCTGGTCCAGGCACCGAAACTCTACGAAGGAATTCCCACCGCAAAGATGTTCTGGTGGTACAACCAAGGGGCTCCCGTCAAATGGTTTGCCACGCCCAAGCCGCATTATGGTTGTGACGGTTCCAAGGCATTCGGCATTTTGGACAAGACCGAATGTGACCTGACTTCGAAACACGGCGACTTCCCTTTCTTCAGTTTCTGGGGCCCCAAGGCGGGTCTGCCGTCGTCGCAATGGATCGCAGAGGCTAGCGCAACGGTGCTGCGTGAGAAGCAGCCCGAACTCACATTCGTCTACTTGCCCCATCTCGATTACGACTTTCAGAGACTTCCGAAACATAACCCGGAGCGAGTACGTGAAGTCGATGCGTGCGTCAAAACAGTCGCGGATGCGGTTGATGACATTGGTGGTACGACGGTGGTCGTATCCGAATACGGCTTGGTTCCAGTTGATAAACCCGTGATGATCAACCGGATCTTGCGGTCTGCAGGTTTACTGGAAGTTCGGAACGGACCGTTCGGCGAAATGCTTATGCCGATGGACTCGCGAGCATTTGCCGTCGCAGATCACCAGCTCGCGCATGTTTACGTCAATGATCGCAGTTGTCTCACCGAAGTAAGGAATCTATTGGAGTCGACAGAGGGTGTCGCGCAAGTCGCTGAACCTGGGGACCTCGAATTAGACCATCCGCGAAGTGGCGAACTCATCGCGCTCGCCGAAGAGAACGCCTGGTTTACATACTATTACTGGCTAGACGATACCCAGGCGCCCGATTTTGCCCCCACGGTCGACATTCACCGCAAGCCAGGTTACGACCCTTGCGAGTTGTTTATGACTTCGCCTGCTCGCGCCGCGTTTCGTGTCGCCCAGAAGAAACTAGGAATGCGTTACAAGATGGACGTCATTCCACTAGACCCGACTTTAGTTCGCGGAAGCCACGGCTTACGACCTGATCCAGGCAAAGGTCCGCTGATTGTCGGCCCCGAATCGCCCCCCGATAACATGCTGGACTTCAAGGACTACGTATTGAGTCTCCACGGCCGGGGACTCGACCGTCCTTAGGCACTGCGCCCCTAGGCCCAGCTGCCGTTGATTGGCAACGCGGTGAACTAGCGACCGATTCGGTATAACGATTCTTCGGTGCGAATGACGAGCTCATCACCAACGATGGCGGGGCTCGCCATCAGACGGGAGTCGAGCTTATTCCTGGCCAACTCCTTGTACTCGCTACCTGCCTGCACCACGGTGACGATTCCCTCTCGCGAGCATAGGTAGATGCGGCCGCTTGCTGTTACCGGTGAGGCCGAAAACTGCCCTGCCACCCGCTCTTTCCATTGGATATCGCCCGTCTTGGGATCAAGTTGGCTCAAGATTCCATCGTCTGAAATCATGTAGATCTTTTCGCCTGCTAGGATCGGAGATGGCATTGCAGGAACGCCGCGACTCATTCGCCAAGCCAGCTTCGAGTCCGTCACATCCCCCTTCCCGGTCGGATCCACGGCAACTAACTCCGGCCGCATGTAGCCAGTTGAAAAAACGACGAGCCCGTCCACGAAAATCGGACTTGGACTCACCGAGAACCCGCGTCCGTGATTGAAACGCCACAGTTCTTTGCCGTCTTCTGGACGATAACCACAAACCCATTGTGCGGTCGGTATGACGACCTGAGTTTGTCCCGCAACTTGGATCGCGACTGGCGTGCTGTAGGCCTTGTGAAACTCGACGTTGCTGGCATCCTTCGGTGGACGATTCGTCCGCCACAATTCTTTACCTGTGCTACGCTCCAAAGCAACGACATACTGTTGATCGATACCATCGCAAACCAGGATCAACTTGTTAGCCAAAAGGAAAGGCGAGCTTCCTGGTCCGACGCTGTAATCCACCTCATAGCGGCGTTTCCAAAGGATGTCGCCTGAGCTCGAATTCAAGCACCAAGTACCATAGTTGCCAAAGTCAACGAATATCTGCTGACCGTCGATAATCGGGGTCGGAGAGGCAAATGAATTCAGTGGATTCACTGGCTCGGGATCATCGAAGCTTGCTAGTTCGATTCGATGAACCACGCTGCCGGTTTCAAAGTCAACGCAGATTGCAAAGAGTTCGATCGATCCAGCGACCTCCTTGATGGATGCCATCTTGTCGCCAGCTAGTTTGGCTTCGCGTTCTTCCTTTGTGGCGGGTACCACAACTGCGGAGGTCAGCCAAATTTTGTCGCCCTGAACGACCGGGGAGGACCAGCCCTTGCCTGCGATTGGCGTCTTCCATTTCACTGCTGAGTCCACGCCAAACTCAATAGGCGGATCAGCCTCAGCAATGCCCTGGCCGGTTGGACCGCGGAACTGTCGCCAATCGCCTGCCCAACAGCAGTTAGGAACACTTGCCCACAGCAAGACAACGACGGCCAAATTGAAGCAGATGGGAGATGGAAACGAAAACACGCGCATGGGACTCTCAATTGATTTCATTCAAGACTTGGAGCCGGATCATCACTCCGGTTCACATGATGGATCGATCCGGCGTGCGCTTGTCACTTCGGATTCGACTTCCACAAAAAGCCTAGCGTCTTCACTAATGGCTCGCCGGATTCCTCATCCTTGCGGTCACTGAAGGTGATGTCTGCGAATCCGACGATCTGTCCAGCATCGTTGATCGCGTTGGCGTAGCTGTAGACGGTCTCTTTGGGCATTGGCAACGGTGTGGTCTTGCCTTCTTTCCAAACGAAAGCGTGTGGTCCACCCTCTGGTCCGGCCGGGTCATTGCAAACCCCAACTACGATTCCGTCTGAACTCACATCGTAGGCATAGCCCGAGACCGTACCTTCCAGCATATCGATCTGCGTCATCTTACCTTGGAGATCAAAACTCACCGGACTTTTCTTTCCTAAAGTGGCCGAAATGGATCCCACAATCGTGCCTTTGTTGTTCATCGCACTGAGATAAGCCTGCTGGGTACTCAGCTGCCGTCTTTCCCATGAACCGTCTGTCTGCTTCTCCCAAAGGTATAGAGAACTGTCCACGACTCCGTTGGACAGAAATTTCTCTGTCGGGCAAGCCGCGATCTTCTTTCCATCCGGCGAGATGACCACGGAGCTGGACATCACGTACGGGTTATTCAACTCGGGAGTTGGCAGTGGAGTGCACACCCACTCGCCTTCTACGTCTTGCCAGACACAAGGACGCAACTTGGGAGGATTCGCCCCCGTGGTATAGCCAACGATGGTAGAACCATCCGCGCTGATCCCTTGGGCTTGGCACCCTGAGTCACCTTCGGCCGCTTCCAACTTGACCAACTTATCTTCCTGGATGTCCCAGAGCATTCCAGTAAGACTTCCTTCGGGATGTCCGAGCCGCCGAGTCGCGTAGCCTACCGCCATCTTCGTGTCGCTGAGCGCTTCAATGACACAGCTGGTGTAGCCCTTAAGCAATTTCAGGTCGATGACTTCCGTACCGTCGTCATAAAAGTAAACGGTAGAAAACACGTAGCCTTTTTCGTCCGGCTCCTCACGAGAACCAATTACATTTCCACTTCGATCGACGTCGATGACCAAGCCGAGTGTGTCGGAGTTATCGATCACCTGCAATGAAAACGCTTCGTCCGTCTGTTCAATCCGAGTCCCTTTCGTTTGCCCATACGCACAGCCTTGCGACGTCATCGAGAAGACAACAGTCAGTGACAGCAAGAGCATGACCGACAATGCAAGCAATAGCTGATGAATTTTCATTTTGAGTCCATGGAGATCTTCAGGGATTGTGGCGAGCGTCACGGCTAAGTTGCATTTACCAGGCATGCCACCCGAACGGTACAACTCCAGGTTTTTCCCGCCTCGGCTCGTCCTCTCATTGTACACGTATCCTTATCTGAGCGAGTCGCAGCGTTGGAGAACCTTGACTTGCTCTGCTAATGTTCACTCGCTAATTTGCAAAGCTCGCGGGGACGATCCAAGTCTTGCGTTTACATCAGCTCTCAGTTGCACGTCGTTTTTGAAGCCAACAACCATTAGCGGTACTTTCTCCATGTCTACCCCATCGACGCCGCGTCGAATCCTGATTACACGCCTTAGCGCCATCGGAGATTGCCTGCTCACGATACCGGTAGCAGTGGAAGCCAAAAAACTTTGGCCGCGTTGTGAGATCACCTGGGTTGTGGACTGCGCCGCAGAGCAATTCCTGAGAGATCACCCTGCGGTCGATGAAGTCATCCGAATCGAAAAGAGTTGGCTGAAGAAGCCAAACGCTTGGCGATCGGCCTGGCAGCAACTTCGTACCCGCGAGTTTGATGTTGTTCTCGATCCCCAGGGATTGACCAAGAGCTCGATGCTCGGATGGATGAGCGGAGCACGCTGGCGTGTTGGTTTTGACCGAAGTCACGGTCGCGAGTTAGGGCCATTGTTAGCGAACCGGCGTGTGCGCCGCACCAACCGGCACATGGTTGACACTTATCGGCAGGTCCTTTCGCCGTGGGCAACGATCGAACCCGGCCAAGGACAATTTGCGATGCCGCGATATCCGTCAGCTTCCCAAGTCGAGTCCGAACTGAAAGAGCGGGATCTTACTCCCGGTAGGTGGATCGCACTCAATCCTGGTGCCGGATGGACAACGCGAATTTGGCCGACACAACGCTTCGGTATCGTGGCCCGAGAAGCATTCGAAAGGCTAGGTGTGCGCAGCGTCGTGTTTTGGGCTGGTGAGGAAGAGCGACTGATGGCTGAGGTCATCGCCGAGACGTCTGGCGGTGCTGCAATGCCGGCACCGGCGACTTCACTCACGGACATGCTTGAATGGCTGAGAAGAGCAAGAATGCTCGTTACTGCGGATACTGGACCGCTCCATATGGCTAGCGCCGTCGGCACGCCATGCATCAGTCTCCATGGCGTTACTTGGAGCGATGAATCGGGGCCCTACGGAAACCTCAACATCGCGATTCAAAGTCCGATCACGCCAGCGGTAGGGAAACTCATTCGCAAAGGTCCGAATACGGCGATGCAAGCAATTGAGACTTCTGAAGTCGTTGAGGCATGCCTTCGACTGAATGAGCATATCCAGAGTGCAGAGCAGCCATTCCGCGTTTCAGCGTAAGAGCTATCAGAGGCCATTTCGATCGCTCTCAAGAGGCTTGAGAGAATCGATCGAATAAGAAAAAGCCTAGCGAGGCGTGGTCGTCAGACGACCACTCAGGCCGTTAATCGTACGGCGTACTTTTTGCTGAAGATCTTCGACACTTTCGCCGTGAATCCAAGCCGAAATGTCGTCCAAATCAGCCGGCTGTATCGCTTGGAGAGCAATCTGAGAATCAACAAGCTGGGTGTACGCATCGGACACGTTGGATTGCGCGAAAGATGCATTCGCAGCAAAAATTGCGTCGATACTTCCACGGCTGACCTCATCCGATGCATATCGCGAGATCTCGCTCGCCAGATCGCGTCCGGATCGTTTTGACCAAGAAAGTGCCCAGCGGAGGTAGCGAGCGGCCACACTGTCGGGGCTGGGTTGGAAACTTAGTTCGCGCGCTACGTTCAGGAATTCCTTGCGTTCCGTGGCGGACGAAGTTAACAGCAATCGAGCACATAGCAGGTCATCCAGCAGTTCCGTGCTCGTGCTCTCAAGCAAGTTTCGCCACGACTGCAATCGAGCTTCAGGGCTTTGCTGGCGAAGTGCGATCTCGGCTGCTAGCCATGACTTCATTTCCGAGTTGTTAGTCAATTCAGAAATCGACTTGGCGACGGATTCAAACTCGCGGTTGTGCAATTGCTCGAGAATCTGCGTACGCAATTCCGCATCCGTATTGCGGGGCTCTATAACTCGGCCCCCGTCCACGTAAGGAGAGAGAAGCGATTCGAGATCTGGCTCTTCGATTGGCGCCGAGGGATCCACATCTGGACTCGAGCCACCGCTGAAGATTTCCGCATTATCCGCATCCGAACCGCCAGCTAGCCCTTGAGACTGGGTCGATTCGACTTGATCGGTTGTCGCTTCAATGGAACCCGTCTGATCCGCCGACTCAGGGGCTACGGCAACCGCTAGCGGAGTGTCTTGTCCCAGGATATCTTCCGAGTTTGCCTCGGTGCTGTAGAGCGATTGAACATTGGTTTCATCGTCGCCTGAAAGGCCGCTCAACTCAGTTCCAGAATTCGAGTCGGTTTGGAACGCATCCCGATCTTGCGAGCTTTCCTGTCCACTTGCGAAGGACTCTGGCTTGGGACCATAAACGCTGTAGCCTGGGTCTTTGCTGAACTCAGGATTCTCAATAATCCACGGCAAAGCACAAACGGTACCGATGCAAGCCGCCATAATGACCCGCGGCACGGACAGATAGTCATACGTGGTGAAGCGGATGAAGCCGTCCACCGTCTGCAATGCCATCACTGGATCGAAGACTCGGCGTGGAGCCTCCTCAAGCGGCTCATCCTCGTCCGGAAGGAACTCGACATCCAATTCCTCCGTCGTGGCAAAGCTTGGTCTCTCGCTACGGACGACATTCGTAAAACCCGAACTTACAGCGACTGATTCCGAATGCGTGCGACCAGAATGAGTAAGCCTATCGATGAGTTGATTGCAGACCTCTTGGAAGGCAGCATCATCTTCGGCGCAAGACTCGAATCGGTGCAATAGCTCCGGAGTCGCACTTGCAAGCGTCTCACGTACAAAAGCCTGCAACTGCGCATTGTTGAGGCGACCGGATTGCCACTTCAGAAGCGCATTTAGCACCGCTGTCGCAGCAGACCCGTTAGCAGTCAGTGGATTCGCAGACTCCGACATTCCGACTCCCGATTCCATTTCGGATAACATCCGCAATGACCAAAAGATAAGACGATATTGATCGTTAGTTGATGAGCGAACGCTGGGTACCAAAAGTACCTTTTCAATCCTTAGGATTGCTAATGACGAGCGAAAGTGGCCAGACAGCCGATCCCCGGACCGTAAAAACCCCAATGACTTGGGCCAAGCAACGATTCGCTTCGACACGCGTTCCCCATCGGGACTGGAAACTCCGCTGACTGGCGAAGATTCGCCCTGCGCACCGGACCCCGACGATGGGTTAGCTCAGGTATTCTTACGTCGCATTTCGTGTACGGTGAATGCCCCCTGAATAGATTTCATTAAATTAGGACTTCTTGCATCAATTCAACGAGTGCCAAACAGAATCACCCTCCAATCAGTGCAAGATTTACCGTCATCCTGGGAGCCATTTGCTGAGTCCGCCCGTGCCCAAAAGTCGATTCGGTCCTGGAAAACTTGCAGACTGCGAAAAAGGGCTAGCAGATTCGGATGCTTGTGACCCACTAGCCAGTGAGCTCGAATTGCTAGTCGTCGAAGGAGACTCGGCGGCTGAAGCTGTCAAAGCGGTCCGCGATCCTTCGTTCCAAGCTGTCTTGCCGATGCAAGGCAAGCCCTTGAATGCGGTTCGAGCTTCTGCGGCAGCCTTAAAGAGGCATGAACTCTTCCGCGCTCTCGTTGCGGCACTTGGATTTCCGGATGCCCTCAATGTCAATCGCGCACGCGGGTCGATCGATCTTGATCTTCTGCGTTACCAACGGATCGTTCTCCTCTTTGATCCGGACGCAGATGGTATCCACTGTGCTGCGTTGATGGTCCTATTTTTTGAAACAGTCTTACCTGAATTGCTCGAGCCTAGCCGGATTCAGATCGTCCGGCCGCCACTATATGGATTCGAGATTGCACCAACCGTTGCCACCCAAGCAGTTCGCAACGCTACGCCCAAGCAAACGGAGCGGTCGGCCTTGCCCGCACGGCGATATGCCTATTCCGATCTCGAATGCAGACGGCTAGAGAACGAACTCGAAGCGAAACGCATCGCGTTCCAACGAAGCTACTTTCGCGGACTAGGCGGAATTCCACGTGAGATCCTGCAACGAGAGTGTGTTGAACCCCAAACACGTAAAGCCGACCACGTCAGCAAGGTAGATGCGGGAGTCATGCGCCGCATGCTCGGTGGCAAGTAAGCCCTCTTCGATTGGCGTTCGCTCTGCTATCTTACATTCGCGTTGTGTGAGAATGGGCTGATGAGTTCTCCCCTCGCAACGCCCACGCGAAGTCATACTCGCGCGTTCCCACTGCGACCAGCGGATCCGTTCCAGTCCGCCTGAATTCTGTCCCTCGTTGAAACTCGATTATGCCTCGCCAGTCGAAACCAGCAACAAGTAAGAAGCCGACAACTCCTTCGTCCAATGTTCGAGTGTCCGAGCTGGAAAGGGTTATTCGTCATTTAGATACGCTGTACGAGCAAGGATTGGCATGCGTACACCCAGATACTGGTGTCGAGGTAACCGATGGTGAATACGATGCGCTGCGTCGCGAGCTAGCTTCGCTAGCCCCGGCTTCGCCGATCTTCGACTCGGCCACCGCGTCGCAATTAGAAACGCCAACGCAAAAGGTGGTTCACTCGCCGCCAATGACTTCGATCGAGAAGGCAAGCCACGAAGACATTGCCACCCAAGAAGAAATGCTCTTTAAGTGGATCACGCAGAGTGCCCCGGAAGTCTCTGGCAACTCAGCTCTTACCACCATCGACGGCAAGCAATACAAAGAATCTGCCATTCATTATCCGCACGAATATTTCTATCGCGCTTACAAGCTCGACGGAGTTGCGTTGGCGCTCTACTACCAAGACGGCAAACTTACGAAGGCGGGATTACGACCTCGTGATGGGATCAACGGAGAAGAGGTCACAAGACAATGCCAATATGTTAGTGGCATTCCAAAACAATTGCCCTTACCGATCACCTGCTCAATTCGGGGCGAATTGATCTGCAAACTATCCGACTTCGCGCGGGTGCAGCAAGAACTTGAGTCAACCGGAGAGAAGTTACGCGCTAATCCGCGAAACCACGCGGCAGGCGGCATTCGGCAATTCAAAACGCCCAGCAAGACGAAGGACATGCGGCTCAGTTTTGTAGCTTATACCATTGAGAGCCTTGCAAATCCTCCCTACAGGACGGAGCGTGAGCGGGCAGAGTATTGCCAAAATCAGCTCGGAGTGCCCTACATCGATACCCACGATTTTGAGTTCGAGAAGCTCGCTGAAATGGAAGCTGGCATTGGCGAACTGGATTTTGAGGTCGACGGTGTCATCATTGGGGTCAATAACCTGGAAGACCAGGAACAGCTTGGACGGCATGGAGACCCGGTAACGGGCAACCCCAAAGGCAAGATTGCGTGGAAGTTCCGGGAAGAAGAGGCTACGCCCCGAGTAAACGAAATTGAATGGCAGACAGGGCGGACGGGTAAGATCGTTGCGGTTGCGATTTTCGATCCGGTCCAATTGGCGGGAACCAACGTATCCAGAGCAACACTGCACAATGCGGGTTTTATGGCACGCAACCAAATCACGATTGGGACTCAGATTGCTGTCCGGAAGGCAGGCAAGATCATTCCGAAAGTAACCGCAGTTGTCGCGGATCAAGGTGATCCGTCTTTCCCTGAACATTGTCCGTCTTGCGGGCAGCCAACAACGTTGCAAGAAGGTGGCAGCGTAGAAATGCTGGAGCTAGTTTGTTTGAATGAAGACTGCCCAGCTCAGAACATCAACAAGCTTGGTTACTTCTTAGAAACCATTGGCGTTCTCGGACTCGGGGAAAGCCGCATTACGACTTTGGTTGATGGTGGCCAAATCAAGAATGCGGCCGACTTGTTTAAACTCGATGTTTCCGATGCAGAAAAAGCGGGACTCACGCCACGACAAGCCTCCCTCGCGATCGCCGCCCTTCACTTTGTACCCGCGCCGGAGAAACTGGATGGTGCTTCTTTGGAACAAGCGATCGGCGATGCAAAGCAAGTCAAAAAGCCAGTTCCCTTGTGGCAGTTTTTTGCAAGCCTCGGAATCGAGTCGGCGAGCAAAGCAGCAGGCAAGGCGCTCGAAGCTCACTTTGGCTCGCTAGACGGCATTCGGCAAGCGAGCGTTGAGCAATTGACCGAAGTCGAAGACATCGGCGATAAAACCGCTCAGGTAATCCACGACTATCTGCGTCAACACGAGTCGGACGTGGATGCATTGCTCGAACATTTCGAACTCACTCTTCCCAATGTGGGTAGATTGAGTGGCAAAAAGTTCTGCTTCAGTGGCGGGTTTGCAGAAGGCAAACGTCATTGGGAAGCACTTGTTGAAGCACAGGGCGGCAAGTGTTCCGGCAGCGTCTCGAAGAAAACGGACTACTTAGTTGCCGGCTCTGGATCGGGATCCAAGAGCGAGAAGGCACAGAGCCTAGGGATCCCCATTCTTTCGATCGACGAGCTGCAAGCGATGCTGTAGCTGATTCAATTCTGGGCGGAATTAGGCTAAAATCCGTCCCGCGTGCGGCGCTACTTGCGATTGTGCATGTCCTTCAGTTGGGAGTCGGCTCGCACCACGACCTCAAGCTCACCCGGCCTGGTGCGGGAGCCCCAAACTACTCTCCGACGGCTCTCCCCCCAACTGGCTCCAGCCGCCATGGTGCGTCCATCCACTCATGCGATCTTGAAAGTTCTCTTCATGAATGATTCGTCGTCACGCTCATCGACAGCGTTGATTATCCAGCTCTCGATCATGATGTTTCTCCAGTTCTTTGTCTGGGGTGCCTGGTACGTCTCTGCGGACGGATTTCTAGACGCGGCAGGCATGAAAGAAACCAGCGAAGCTGGCTTTTCCTTCCACGGCGCCGTCTATACCGTGGCGCCAATCGCAGCCATCATTGCACCGCTGACGTTGGGCCTGATCGTCGATCGTCTATTTAATACCGAACGGGTGCTGGGCATCTTAAACTTGATCAGTGCAGTCCTCTTGTGGTTCGCACCTACGCTCGCTGAAGGAGGAGTGCCGGAATCGTTCTTGGGCCAGTTCGCCCATCCGATGGTGCTGTGTTTATTGCTGAACATGGTTTGCTTCATGCCAACCCTGGGTCTGACTGCCAGTCTCTCCTTCAAGCACCTCGCCGATGGAGAGAAGGAATTCCCCAAGGTTCGAGTATTGGGAACGATCGGTTGGATTGTGGGCAACTGGGCGATGTGGATTGGGCGACAAGCCACGGGCGACGAGGTTGGATTTGCAGACGCTTCGGGAAACATCTTTCGAACAGCAGGAATTGCCTCTGCAATCCTAGGGATCTACTGCTTCACATTGCCCAAGACGAGCCCACCAGCTAAGGGTGAGCCAATTTCGATCGGGAAGATCCTTGGCGTGGACGCATGGGCCATGCTCAAGCAGCCAGCGTTTCTTGTTTTCGCTGTCGCCTCGTTCCTGATCTGCATTCCTCTAGCCGGCTACTACGCTCAAGGCTACGGATACGTTGCTTCGCAAGGAGTCGAACTCTTCGGTTCGACCACCGGCGCGATGAGCACGGGGCAAATGAGCGAAATCTTCTTTATGTTAATCATGCCCCTCTGCTTTGCCCGCCTCGGTGTCAAATGGATGCTGGGCATCGGCATGTTCGCCTGGGTGCTCCGCTATGTCTTGTGGGGTTGGGCATTTGGCCAAGAGGGCGTCTTGCTCACCGGACCCGTGTTCCTAGGCATCTTGCTGCACGGGATCTGCTACGACTTCTTCTTCGTCACGGGGATGATCTACACGGACAAAAAGGCGGACCCCTCGGTGCGTGGCCAGGCTCAATCCTTGGTGGTTCTCCTGACGCAAGGGCTCGGACTTGGACTCGGCGCACAGCTGTTTACGTGGTGGAGCGCACAATGCACCGTTGAAGACCAACTTGACTTTGCCAAGTTCTGGTACGCACCAGCTATTTTTGCTTTCGCGGTATTGGTCGCTTTCATGCTGTTCTTCTGGGACCGCTCCACGGATGAAAAACAGCCCGAAGGCGAAAGCAGCTAGACTTCAGAGGAGCGAAGGAAAGAACCACATTCCTTCGTGCCCAGCTGAATGCTCGAAAGTGCCATTCCCGCAGCGAGCTTCCAGTGGCAAGACAATCGGGATAGGGAGGAGCCTCACGGCTCCTCTCCTCCCACACCACCGGGCAT
>JBKAHA010000018.1:0-94536 GCA_046290675.1 Aureliella sp. | reverse complement strand
CGCGAGGAATTTGCGGAGGGTCGGAGCCTGAGCGACGGGGAGGATTTCTTCCCAACTTTCAACTTTGATTGGCCCTGATTGGCGTTCAGTCCTGATGTTCGGTCGACCCGCAGAGCCAATTCGAGCTTCTTCGCTCGGTGGGGTGTTTTTTGTTGCAGTTCGATCGGATGCGGGCTTAAGTCGTCCAGACGTACGCATTCTGTTTCCGGAATCCGTCGATGTTGATCGTTCCGTCTTTCGAGAGGCTCATCACCGAGTAGCCGTTGCTTTCTGCCCCTGATCCCTCGACCATGGCAACGAGCGTGCAGTAATGAATTCCACGGATATCCCGATGGTCGTTCTTGTGGCTGTGCCCTTGCAAGACCGCAAGTACTTTGCCAGAGTCTTCCAAAACTTGACGAACCTCGGCAGCGTTTTTGACGCCATAATTGTTGCCCACATCGAGACGTTGATGAGCAAAGATGATGGTTCGTTTGGTTGTCTCATTCAGGTCGGCTTTCAACCACTCGAGTTGAGCAGCCGGGATATTCGGATCAGTCCATTGGAAGTTCTTGCGTCCGTACGGCACGCCGTCGCCGCGAAAGCAGGAATCGAGAACGACGAAGTGGAAGTCTTTTGAATCGAATGAGTAATTCGATTCTTTCTGCTCAACGCTCTCGAGAAACTCCTGCTTGTTAAGAGTGTGTACGCAATGATTCCCGAGCACGTAATGCCGCTGCTTGCAGATCGCCGAGAATTCACGGTTGATTCGTTTGAGGTAGCCGAGTTCGGTTGCCACCGTATCGGCGGCGTCGATAAAGTCTCCTAATTCGACGATGAAGTCGGGCTCATGTTGCTCGATGTGTTCCGCCGCTTCAGCAAGCTTGTCCAGTGTTTCCCGGTAGTGGCGAGAACCAGCCGACGGTTTATCCGCATAGTGCAAGTCCGTTACCAATCCAACTCTTGTGGAAGGTTTGATTTCACCAGCAGAAATGTGTTCCATTCCGCAAGCCGCAGAAGTCAAAATCAACGAGCCATTAATGAGAGCGGCTCGACGTCCAATACTCGCGTATTCGCGACCGGCGTTAGCGGACATTCGGTGTCTCCGGCGTTAGGGGCCGTGCGGCAACTTGCTACTACTGTTGGGCGAATTCAACAGCTCTCGCTCGGCGAGTGTTGCGGATGCCTTCGCGTTTGCAAAACTCGGCAAATTCCCTTGCGACTCGGTCTGAGGGACGGGGCTTCTTCAGCGAGCAAAATAGCGATTCAAATGTTCTAGCGTAGCAACTTGCGCCGTGATGTGCGGACCGAAGAGACGAATTGTGCGAAGAGTCATTTTGCCGCGTTGAAATCAGCGTTCTTGAGACTGAGTCAATCGTTCGATCGCCTCCTTCGGATCCAGCCGAAAGAACCTGGAAGTGACTTCCCAAGTCTCGACACCGAGTAATACACACTCACGTTGCTCGTCGGCAATTTCCTCTAGTTCCGACAACAGAGATTGGATGTCCGCAGTCCCAAAGATTCGAACCTCTGGCCGCGAACTGTCACTGGTAATCAAGAGATATTTGGTTCCCAAACCACTGCTGAGCCAACGGAACTCAGGCTCGCCAGACAAAGGTGCTTGGACGAAGTCGAGAACATTTTCCAGCCATTCCATCTCAGAACGCTCCGCGGAAGACACTTTTTTAGTAGCTTGATCCAATTGGAACGTAGCTTCAAAGCCGCAGTTAGCCTCACAGAAACCCCACTTGGCAAGTCACTTTCTCAGATTCCGCGAACCTGTTTATGGAGCGATCGTTTGCATCCGGACAGGCCCTACCAAGCAGGCTGAGGAAGGCCGTCGAAGCAGGCTGAGACTGTAGCTACGCAGCAAGCTGAAATAAACGCTACTTGCCGAACTCGCGAGCCCGGGGGCGTTGTGATTCGCGGAGCACCAACGATGACCGAGAGTCGATCATGCTGCATGATACTTTGATGGCACCCCGTATTTTTTGGATGTCAATGTTGCTCGACGAGCTCTTTCACGATCGTGGGTGTAATTGCATAGCTTCGAACACGGCTATTTCGAGCGATATTGAGCCCAAGGAATTGTCCACTTAGATCGTAAAGCGGGCCTCCACAATCAGATGGGGCCAAATCGGCGTCGTGTGAGATTACTTGGCTAAATCCATCGCGTCTTCCGCTCTTCTCCATTCGGTCTGCAGCATGTCCGGAGAACGAGGGGAACGCGCCCAATCGGATCGTCTTCTGCAGCTCTTCTTCGCCTCGTAGCACCACCGCAATAATGGTTTCATTGGGATCCACGGTTCCGAGAAAGCGTCGCATTTCCATGTGCGTTCGAATCGGCTGGTCGTTTAGTTTTGTCACTACGTCGCCAACTTCCAATCCTGCCCTTTCGGCGGCTCCGTCTTCATTTACTTCACGGAGAATCGCGCCCGCTCGATCTTTGTAATCGGCGGGCATGACACCGAGGAAGCCACGGCTCATTTCCTTGCGAGACTCGAAAGCCTCGCGGCTGACGATACTGACGGTGCCCTGCCCCCTCGGGTCTGGAGTCAGTAGGAATAAGCCCGCTTGGTAGGCACTGTCAGAGGAGTTGTTGAGGTCCACACCTGTCTCGTGAGTGGTAGGCGACCGAAGCAAAACCAAGTCATTCTTGTTGTCTCGGGCAACTACCTCGAGCAAAGCATCGGTGGCGGAGAGCTCGGTTGTCGGAGCGTGATGCACCATGGAGCTCTTGCTGACGATGTATGCAGTGTTCCTGATTAGCGTCCCTCTGATGGTCACTTCCTCCTCGTCCAACATGCTGCTTATCTCAACGCAGCCATCGTCTAGTTCAGACTCCAATGCTGCGAATTGCTTCGGGAGGTTGGTCAATTCTTCGATTGCCACAGGCTGACTAAATTCCTTGCCGCTGTATTTGGGGAGGTCTACCGTTGGAGCTGCTTTTCTCACCACTTCGAAGGGCATGTTGAGGTCCAGTTCTTCTTCTTCCCTAAGTACGGTTACGACGATTTCTTCGGCGCCTTCGTCACGTGCCGCCACAAGGGCTTTTCGCAGATCCGCAATGGAAGGTGTTTGTTGACCGTAGACCGTTTTGATAATGTCTTCGGCTTGAATACCGTGTTTCGAAGCGAGTGTTCCGCTGAAGATATTGGCGACTTCAATGCCGGAACCATCACGCAGACCCATGCCGCGGAAGCCTAGTTTAGGGATGGGCGGGCCTGATTGCGTAAATACCTCCTCGCGGTTCAATTCGTTCCAGAATTTCTTGTAGGTATCCACTGGGACTTCATAGTTTCTTCGCATGCTTGTTCCGATGCGAGAATGGATGCCGATCACTCGTCCCTGTAGATCAAATAGGGCCCCGCCGGAATCTCCCGGTTCCATTAAGGCGGTAGACTGGAACATGCCACCACGGCGACTGGTTTGCACGATACGACCGAAACGCACAAGAGGAACGCCGCGGGTCCCTTGGCCCCCCGGGAAGCTGACACTGAGGCATGGTTGGTTCCGGACCAAGCCCTTCGACTCGCCCATCTCAACGAATGGTAACTCGTCGGTTTTACTTGTGATTTTGAGGAGGGCGCAGTCTGCCAGCGGATTGGAACCTTTGCCCCGAGCAGTCAGGCGTCGTCCATCGGGCAGCGTAACTTGGTAGCGACCTCCGGGGCGGACTGCGTGGCCGGCCGAGAGCACGTGTCCATCCCGGCTGACGATCACTCCACTAAAAGTTCCGCCGCGTTGGCCAACCGAAACAACAGCCGGTTTGACGGTTTCAATTGTCGCGAAAATTCGATTCTGTAGTTGCCTCGCGTCGAAATCCGCAAAGGCGGTGGCGTTGGGTAGCGAGGCAAGTAATGCAAAGATCAAAAGTAAGGAAAGGCGGAGCCCCTGAAAGACAACCATAGCAACCTCAATTCGCTGGGAGACAGTATCGCGAACAGAATAGCGAACAGAATAGCGAACAGTATCGCGATCGTTCCGAACTACAACGACGCCAACGAATCTGGAGGCACAGATGTGGGAACTGAGCGATGCGGTTGAGGCTCATGTTCCCTCGAAATCTCTATTCTGCGATCCAGATTGGCTATAGAAATGTTAACCGAAGGTCAAACAATTCAGGTCGGCGGTTTCGGTTACGTTTTAGTAAGTAGTCCGGCTCAACGGGCAAGATGTCACCAATATCACTCATCTTCGTTCAACTTTACGAGCTGTTTGCCGCTTTTGTCGACCATCACAGCTTGTCCGGTTGATCCGCCAACAACGAATCGCGAACCTTCGCGGTCACATCCAAGCGAAGTGTGCTACCGGGGAGGACTCGGCGGTGTTCGGGACTGAAACTTGGTATCGTGGATACCGATTGCTGAGAACAAGACCTATCGAAGGATGGACAGCGGACGCGACGTCTCTGCCACGCCATAGGAACGTTCTCGGTTGGCGTACTCATGGATTGCCGTGAGTACTTTGTTTTCGAATGGATCAGCAGTGCGGATTGGACTGTCGTGATGAGATTCAATAAGACGCGGTTCTTCAAATCGAACCCCAGACGTACTCGTTATGACAGCCGTTTGGTCTCCGAAATCACTCTGGCGCTACCTTCGTCAGGTGCTTGATCAGGAATGAACGTCTGTGCGAGCGGATCTCAGGGGCTGCGAAGGCAGGGCCACCATGACCAGCCCCGTCCAGCAGATGGAGAGAAGACTCGACCCCAGCAGCCTTCAATGCATCGTGGAGCGCTTGACTTTGATTTGGAGGGACAACACGGTCGTCTTTGCCGTGAATAATCAAGAAGGGAGGATCATCTTTGTCGACGTAGGTAATCGGATTGACTTGTTTGATTCCGTCCGTGTTTGGAAGGACTTCGCCACCACCAAGTAGCTTCGATTCCGGTGAGCCAGCTCTGTTGTGACTTTCGTAGCCTTTGGTTGTTACAAATGTTCTAAAGTCCGTTGGTCCGTAGAGGTCAACGACCGCTTGAACCCGGCTCGAATGCTCGGCCCAACCCCCCTGCCCTTCGAGTTCCTTGACATCGCCCGAAGTTCCCAGAAGAGCTACAAGGTGACCGCCTGCCGAGCTGCCGCCAACCGCGATACGATCTTCGGCTATGTTGTATTTGTCAGCGTGGGCTCGCAAGTATCGAATTGCACACTTGCAATCCTCGATCTGGGCGGGAAAAGGAGCCTCACCGGTCAGGCGGTACTCGATGGTCGCGCCGACGAAGCCTTCACGTACCATCGGAGTGACCTGACGAATGCCACCTGCCTTATTTCCGCCTTGCCAACCTCCACCGTGAACCCAGACAAAGACAGGGCAAGGTTCTTTTGGCTTGTTCTCGGGAAGCACAATGTGCATTTTGAGATCACGCCCACCTCCCTTTCCAAAGACAACATCGCGAAGCACTTCGACACCATCGGGAAGACGCTGTGGAGCCTGTTTAGCTCGCTGTCGTGTCTGGGCTGAGTTTTGGGCCATTACGTTTGAATGAATCAAAATCGGGAAAGCAATTGCAAGAGTAGCCAGTAGGTTCGCGGGCCCGCTGCCATTCTGGATCATCCTAATTCCTTCAAGCGATGAATCGGTGTTGGTTTGGAAAGAGTAGCCTGTAAATCATATCGAATTCCCATCCTTCACAGGTCGGAGCAGATGCAGTTTGGTCGCACGGTGCGTGAAGAGGTTAGGCTTGCACTTCGACTGTGGCAAATTAGTGCATAGGATAGGATTGCAGGCGTGCTATGTGCACGGAATAGTGTTTTCTTTCATGGCAACCG
Organism: Aureliella sp.; assembly: GCA_046290675.1. Taxonomy (GTDB): domain Bacteria; phylum Planctomycetota; class Planctomycetia; order Pirellulales; family Pirellulaceae; genus Aureliella. The sequence continues at coordinate 88,786 of JBKAHA010000018.1, read as the reverse complement.
AATTGGGATTCCAATGATGCCGCGTTTTGAATGCTTATGCGCCTTATTCATAATGGTGCTGATGCCTTGCGAGTTACTCCGAGCTCAGGTGACTGTTGGCAGGGAAATTGAAGGTTGGCAATGTGAATCGGCAAGACCTGAGATTGCGCCGGAGTTTTCACATGCAAATTCTGGGGACGGTGGGCTTGTTCTCACACTTTCAGGCGAGAAAAGTCAGGCTGTAGATGGCGCGTGGACCAAGCAGTTCCAGGTAAGTGGCGGAAGCACGGTTCGATTCCAGGCATGGAAGCGAACTAAAAACGTCAAGTCTCCGGCTCGCAGTGCGCTTGTGAAGATCACCTGGCAGGATGCCGACGGAAAGATGGTGAAAGCGGCCAAAGTTCACGGTGAGATGGTGCTGGGCAAAAACGAAGTCGCAAGACCTGAGTATCCGTCTGACCAGCCGAAAAAGGTTGAGGACGAATGGGTTCAAGTGACAGGTGTTTACTTGGTTCCCAACGGAGCATCGCAGGCACGCGTTGAATTGCGGTTACGCTGGACGAAGGGTTTGGTGCAGTGGAAGGGTATCGGGTTTGAGAATGCAGACGAACCTTTGCTACGGAAAGTTCGTTTGGCGACGGTGCACCTGCGGCCGACGAAGGGGCATTCGGCAAGCGAAAAATGTGAACAGTTTGCTCCATTGATCGAGCAAGCAGCAAGCCAACAAGCGGACTTGGTCTGTCTGCCGGAATCGTTGACATGCTATCGGTCCGGACGCAGTATGGCGGAGTGCGCCGAGCCCATTCCGGGACCTTCGACAGTGTACTTTGGCGAGCTGGCCAAAAAATACAATCTGTATATCGTTGCAGGACTCACCGAGCGAGATGGAATGGTCCTCTACAACACGGCTGCTCTCTTGGGGCCGAGTGGAAAGCTGATCGGCAAGTACAGGAAAGTCTGTCTACCGCGAGAAGAGATTGAAGCCGGTCTGACTCCCGGCGATCAGTACCCGGTTTTCCAGACCCGGTTTGGAAGGCTGGGAATGATGATCTGTTGGGACGTGCAATTCCCCGAAGTCGCAAGGAGAATTTGCGACAACGGCGCGGAGGTGATCGCTATGCCGATTGCGGGCGGAAATCCCACGCTTGCTGCCGCCCGTGCGATCGAGAACCAGGTTTTTCTCGTAAGCAGCACCTACACAGAGGCCGCCAAAGGTGGCATGGTTTCCGGAGTTTGGAATCAGGCTGGCAAGCTGCTCGTCGAGAACGATTCAGAGTGGGGCAAAGTCATGGTGGTCGAAGTTGATCTCGGCCAGCGTTTCTATTGGGATTGGTTGGGAGATCTCAAGTCCCGGATTCCGCGCGAACGACCACCTCACTAAAAGACCACCTCACTAAGACGGTGGCGTCAGTGGGCTCTTATACTGGCTCACCGGCAACGTGGGCAGGCGTGTTGACTGTGATTGCAGGTGAAGCCGCGTTCGAAGAAGCAAATTGGTAACCAGTGCCGCCGCGTTTGGCTTCGTACATGGCGTGGTCTGCTTTTTCTACAACTTCATTGATGTCGGTGCCATCGGCTGGATGCATTGCAATCCCGATACTCGTTCCGCAGTCGATGCTGTGGTCGCCAATCCTGTTTAGGTTTGAGATGGAGTCGACCAGATGTTGTGCAAGACTCTCGATGACTCGTTGTTCCACGTTATCGAGAACGATCGTGAATTCGTCTCCACCCAGGCGGAACACGTCACCCGCCCGGCCAACCGCTTCAGTGAATCTAGTGGCAACCGCTTTCAATAGTTCGTCACCTACCGCGTGGCCGAGTGTGTCGTTGACCTGTTTGAAGCGATTCAAATCAAGCAACATGATCGTGCATCTTGAATCGGAATCAGCGAACTCTTGCAAAGTTTGTTCGAATGCCATGCGATTCGGGAGGCCTGTCAACGCATCGACTTTAGCCTGACGTTCGAGATGAATCTCACGTTCCTTCAGATCCGTGATGTCGCGCAGTGATGCATAGCCAATCCAGCCTTCATCAGAAGGCATCGCGTTGAACGCTAAATCGACATGGCGGGATTTGCCGGTTTCACTCTCAAACGTTGTCTCAAACCGCCCTGGTTGACTCTGTTGCATCGATGCGATCAAACGGTCTGCCGAACCTGGTAGCACTTCCTGCAGGTTTCTCCCTTTCACTGCCTCGGCTGGGAAGCCCAGCATCTTTTCGGCTGCTTCATTAAAGGCGAGGATTCTGCCATCGGGGGAAAAGGTGACGATCGCGTCGGTACTTGAGCTAAAGATCTTTGCAAGACTGAGATCGACACGTTTTACAACGCTTTGCAAAAGAGTTTTGAGGCTTCGGAAAGACGGTTTCTCGGCTATAGAGATACCCGCAAACGTCAATATCGCGGTCACCAATGGGATCGTGAAATTAAACGTCATTGCGTAGCTAGCCTGGAGGTAGATCGCGCCAGCAATGATGGCGGCCAGGGTTGCCAGCGTGCAGGCGAAGCCAACAGGCGGTCGGGCCCAACCGACGACATGGGCAAGTCCGAGCGACAAAGCAAGCCATGCGCCGAGCTGTAGACCCCATGATAGGGTTCTTGGTTTCTGAGGAAGGAGCTCTGTCTCGGCGGCAAGTGCAAGTAACTCAGTACGCTCGATGACGCCGTACTTCGGTGAAACTAACGGCTGCAAGATGTTCGGCGCGGTGACCCCAACGATCACAAGTTTGTTTTGTACCGCCGCTTGTTCGTCACCATGAAGAATATCCAGAAAACTGACACGTGGAATCGAATCTAAGTCGACTCTTACGTCAATAGCGGTCACCCCTGGTTGGGCCTGCTTCCCATGCACCAACCAGTTTGCTGCGGATGGAGCTGGTGCATTGTCGGTCTTTTCGCGACCCTGCGCGACGACTAGGTGCGACGAATTGATTTGCATGTCAGCAGCGACAAGCTGGGTGATCTCCGCGAAACGATCGATTGGTTGACTCAGGGTATCAGCGTCGAAATCAAGTCTGGCCTGCGGTAATGCGAGACGTGTACCGGAGGCTTGGATGGCATCTTCAAATTGTTTGTCGTTTTCTTCGTTCGAAGCCGCCTGGAAGAAGATGTCGATATAGATTCGCTTGGCTCCAGCCTCATTCAGTTTCGACAGCGCACTAGCGAAGTAAGATCTCCGAAGTGGAAGTCCTCCCAAGGAGGCGAACGTCTTTTCATCTAATCCGACTAGGACGACGGATTCGCTACTAGGGATGGAGATTCGGCTATCTCGAAAGTCGGCTAGTTTGCCTTCGACTCGCGTGTAGGCGCCCGAGAAGTAGGAAAGGGCCGCTAGGATTACTGCCAGAATGGCGACTGATGTCCTCACGCCTATTCGGGCGAGGACTGCAGAGACAATGGATCGGAGACTCATTACTTTCATCACGGCCCGCTTACAGAATTGGCAATGGTTGGCGGTGCTGGCGGTGCATCGTTGGCGACCGTGGGCTTTTGTCCAATTGCGTTTCCAACAGAGCTAAATGCCTGGTTCATGCCAGTACTCAGCAGCTCGAGACTTCCGAAGCAGACAAGCACGATCAACCCAAGAAGCATGGCGTATTCCGGCGTGGATAGACCTTGGTCGTCCGTTGAGAATTTCCGAGTTGAAACAGTCGACTTTGCCTTTGTCATCCTAGCCTCCGCTTTTGAAAGGCTAGGTTTCAGAAATCTGGTGGTCAAACTCACACTTGTTGTTTGACGCAAAACAGCTCGAAAACGCCGCTTGATCGATACAACAAGAAACACCGCGAGCGATATTAGCGGCGGTGCCAAGAGCGCAGACCCGGGCAGACAGAAAAATGTGCAGTCATCTACTTCGATTTTCGGACGTACCGATGACACCGGACACAATTTAGTGTGACTTCAAAGTAGGCGAGAGTGGCAGCGTCAAGATTCTTGTCTTTGGCCGCATCCCGAAGTCGTTCGGCACTGGAACGAAATTCGCCACTCATGTCGAGGAAACGCTGAGTCTGGATGACATTCCATTCAGACTCTAAGCTGAGCAGCATCAAGTCTTGTGCGCTTGTGGCAATCTTCGGGAAATCTTCAATGGCAAGGCCTTCGACCACGTCGCGAGACGCATCCAGTTTTCGATGCATGAACTTGGTTGAATCAGGTTCAATCTTTTGCGGATCTTGATAACCAAGTGCGACGGCTGCAAGGACGACGGCTACAAGTGCTATGGCGGTAGAGGCTGCTTTCATCATGATCTCCCTGATCTGCGGCGGTGACTCGATGTGAGTCAGTCGGAATGCCGACCGCACTACAGGAGCGTTCTCTGCAACCTTTGTGCCGATCAAAATAAAGAGCTTCATGCGCGACATGTGTGCGATTGCAGCCGAAACCGCCGTGTTTCGATCGACCAGTGTGCGTATCAGCGCACGGAGCCTGAGTGTTCTGAGACCTCGAGCTGACTGGCTGTTCTTGTGCCAATGTGGCGGTGAACTTGCGAATGAAGTTTTGGGGGCAGCGCAGTAACCTGCGTGGTTCACTGTGCGAGGACCGTGGTTCGCCAAGCTACAATGAGCGGATCTAGAGATGTGATGCAAACGAACGGAGTAGATTCGGACAGAAATTCTCCGTTTACAGCGGATTAGAAATCAATTTGTAATGACGGGTACCCTACTGATGCGCCCCCTTAGAACGTTAACAACTCTGACTTTACTTTGCCTGACGTGCGTACTGTCGAATCCTTTGAACGCGGAGCAGCCGAATATTCTGCTCATCCTCGCAGACGACCTTGGTTACGAGGATCTCGGATTCCAAGGAGCGAAAGACATTCAGTCGCCCCATCTGGATAAGCTTGCTTCAGGCAGCATCCGTTTCACTGATGCACACACGACAGCCTCTGTATGCAGTCCATCGCGTGCGGGATTAATGACCGGGCGTTACCAGCAGCGTTTTGGGCATGAGGCGAATACGCCTGCGTATCCCGACGGAATGGACCTCGCCGAGACGACCATGGCCGAGCGGCTGAAGGCGTTGGGCTATCGGACGGGTCTGGTTGGCAAATGGCATTTAGGGGCGACGGGTGAGCAGTACCCAACTCAACGTGGTTTCGACACGTTCTATGGTCTTCGCGAGGGAAGCCGAAGTTATTTCTACGATGAGAAGAAAAGTGACAAGCCCGGTGACCATCATGCGATCGAGCTCGATGGTAACCAAGTGAAGTTTGAGGGGTATCTAACGGACGTGTTCGGTGACCGAGCTGTCGAGTTTATCCGCCAGACCGCAGAGAGCCCCTTTTTCTTGTTTTTATCTTTTACCGCGCCGCACGGGCCGATGCATGCGACGGAAGAAGATCTCGCAAGATTTGATCATATTACGGACAAACGTCGTCGCACCTACGCAGCCATGGTTTGGGCTATGGACCGTGCGATTGGTAGAGTGATGGAGGAACTCGAAGTGAGTGGGCAACTTGACAACACGATCATTTGGTTCTTGAGTGATAATGGCGGTGCGACCAACAACGCGTCCAGCAACCTGCCGCTCGCCGGGCACAAGGGGATCAAGTTCGAAGGCGGTATTCGTGTTCCGTTCCTGATGCAGTGGAAGGCCCGTTTTCCGGAAGGACGCGAGGAGTCGAGGATGATTTCTGCACTTGATATTTTGCCGACTTCAGTTGCTGCGGCTGGAGGTAAGTTGGTCGGCGAGCGAGAGGTGACCAGACCCCTGGATGGAGTCGACTTAATTCCCTACCTCTCGGGCGAAAAAGACGGTGTGCCGCATCAACAGCTCTTCTGGCACAAGTTGTGGTTCAGCGCTATGCGAGATGGTCCATGGAAGTTGATTTATGTGCAAGATTTTGGCTACGCTTTATACAATCTGGACGACGACCTGAGCGAAAAGCAAAACGTGGCTGAAAAGCATCCAGACCGAGTCAATTCAATGACGCAAGATCTGAATCTTTGGAAGAGCCGCCTAATGAAGCCTCTGTGGGGAGAAAACGAAAGATGGTTTCGAATTCATAGCCGCAATCACATCCGCATCATCGAAGGAGAGGCAAGCCCATGACCGCCGCGAGTGCTCTCCCGCGAAGCGTTCATTCATGAGGAGGTTGGGTGCATAGCGTTTGAGGCCAGGCAAGCTGGCTGCTTCCAACAATGCTTGCCTCAGACAACGCTTGCCTCAAGTCGGTGGGCTAGATCTTCGACATAATTCAAGAAGTCGAGGCCGTTCTCCAGCTTGTTTTGGGGCAAGCCGGCGACCGCAACGGGTCCAAGTCGTGCACCTACGAGAGCGCCAGTCATGGCGCCGATGGTGTCGGTGTCACCTCCTTGCCAGAAGGCAAGAGAAACCGCTGCCTGGAAATCATTGGGAAATAGAGAAAAGCAGGCGAGGGCTGTCACGACGGACTGGTGAGCTTCGATCCCGTTGCCAAATTCTGAAACGGCATCTGCGTTGGTAATCTCTGCTAGACGCTTGATGCGATTCTGGAATTCCGCAGTGTTACAGTGGGGCAAAAGTGTTTTACTCAAAAACTCTGGAGTGATCGTCTCGGCTGTCTGCGCGAAGGATGTTGCCAGCGCGATCAGACGAGCGCCTTCAACGCCAATTTCGTGCCGGTGAGTCGGCCATGAGCTTTGTTTTGCCTCGGTTGAAATGCGGTCCAAATCTCCGACATACTTCAGTCCGACTGGGGAGCAGCGCATGGCGCCTCCGTTTCCCAACGAGCCTCCAGGGAAAAGGTGCTCGACTAAAGACTCGTAGTCTGATTTGTTCCCTGATTGGTCACGATAGGCCTCAATCAGTGTGCGAGCACCTCTCCCATAGCCTCGCCGAGGTTCGAAAGCCTCGACGAATTGCTGCATAAGTGTGTTGGGTTCGATCGTGTCGTTGACGGTGAGATATTCCGCAAGTGCGAGCATCATTTGCCCGTCGTCGGTGTAACGGAAGCGTTCCTTTGACATGGAAGTTTGAAAGACGTCGTTAGGGCCCGAAAATTGATCTCGAAGATGCTCGGCAGGTACGCCCTCAAACGTGGATCCAATTGCATCGGCGAAAAGGTGTCCAAGCATGCTTCCCAATATGGATTGATAGGCTGTCTGCATGCTTCTACCTCACTCGTGGACTCGACGAATTCTTGAGTTCAGCATACCAATTCAAGCCAAGCTAAGGTGGCTACGGCGTCGACGTGCCAGATGTAGCCGAGAGTCAAACGCCAAAAATGCTTATGGCTATAATCCCTGCTTACGTTGGCCTTGATGTTCTTTCAAATACTACTGCTGGGATCTTAACTCGTGCTCAGAGAAGCAAGTGAAACATTCAGGCGTTCATGGAAATCGCTTGTACTTGCAGACCTAATGTTCAAAGCCGTATCTGTCGCGGTGTTGGCGCCACTGGCAAGCGTCATGTTCCATTTATTGCTGAGCCTATCTGGACGGAGCATCCTAGCGGATACTGACATTCTTAATTTCGCCATACACCCGCTAGGTTTGCTGGGTTTCGCAGTTCTGGCGGTTGCGGGCATCAGCATTTTCGTTCTTGAGCAAGCGGTATTAATGACCATCGCGCTGGCAGATCGCCGAGGCCAAAAGATTCGCGCGAGAACGAGTGTTGCGTTTGCATTAAAGAGGGCGCTCGGAATCCTGAGAATCGCTTTTAGAGTCGTCATTCGATTAGCGCTGCGCTCCCTACCCTTCTTGTTAATGGGTGGAGGAATCTACCTAGCGATGCTGACGGAACATGACATCAATTACTATTTGTCCGCTAAACCTCCGAAATTTTGGATTGCTGTCAGTCTGATAGGCGTCGTCTTCATTGCGATGTTCTTTTTTGTTGGAAGCCGCCTTCTTCGTTGGCTGATCGCATTTCAGCTCTACGTATTCCACCGTGTTGAACCGCATGAGTGCCTTGACCAGAGCCAGAAGCGGCTTGCGGGAAATGATAGGCGACTCCTGGTTTGGCTCATGGGATGGTTTATTGCGAACGCTCTCGCCGCGTCGATGTTGACAGGACTCACCATCTTTTTGACGAAGTGGCTGGTTCCGGTTACGACAGATTCGCTATTGAGCCTGGCGACACTTCTGGGGTTGGCATTCATACTTTGGGTACTTTGTAATGGCGTCATCAATCTTCTATCAGTTGTTTCGCTAGCCCTAATTCAAACCGAGATCTATTCGCGTTGGGGCGGAAAAGAAGAAGACGTTGTGCTTCCATCAGCGAGTGAGATAGAGTCTTTAGGATGGGAGCTAACACTGGGGCGAACGGTTGCCGTCATTCTCATTGTTGGACTGAGTGCGACGCTTCTGGGCGTGTACACCGTCTATTCGACCGAGATCAAGGATAACGTCACGGTGATCGCTCACCGAGGCGCCTCGGCCTATGCACCTGAGAATACACTTGCGTCCGTCGCGAGGGCGATTGAAGACCAGACGGATTTCGTTGAGATTGACGTCCAAGAGTCGTCAGATGGCATCGTGATCGTCGCGCACGATAGCGACCTGAAAAAAGTCTCTGGACGCACCGGTAAGATCTGGGATGCAACCGCCGCAGAGCTGCGAGAGGTTGACATCGGTTCCTATTTTGCGAGTGAGTTTTCTGCGGAGCGCGTTCCGACGTTGGCTGAGGTTTTGTCGATGTGTCGGGGCAAAGCCAAAGTCAACATTGAACTCAAATACTACGGACACGACCAGGACTTAGAACGCAGAGTCATTCAGATCGTTGAAGATCAGCAGATGGTCGACCAGGTTGTGTTGATGTCGCTTGAAGCATCGAAGGTGAAGAAATTCAAGGGACTCCGGCCAGATATGACGGTGGGGCTTCTGACTGCCGTCGCGGTCGGCGGGCTGGAAAAGGCCGAGGCCGATTTTCTTGCGGTCAATACAAAACTGGCGACGAAGGCCTTTATTGCCTCCGCTCACCGAGCCGGAAAGAAAGTGGCTGTTTGGACCGTCAATGATCCATCCACGATGTCCGTGATGATCAGTCGCGGAGTCGATAGTCTCATCACCGATGACCCTGCGCTGGCGAAGCAAGTTATCCAGCAACGCTCAGAGTTGAGCCCGGTGCAACGGTTGCTGATTACACTTGGCGAGCAAAGTGGAGTAGTGAGCTTAAGATCGGTGGCTCAATAGTCCGGAACGGGCGTATCCCGTAGGCGATGGTATGGTGTTTTTGGCTGTGCATGTAGCTTCGGGCGTGCTTCTTCGTCTGCGCTATCGAACGCCCATTTTATCCACATCGGCCGACTGAGCGCCTTCGGAAGAAGAGCCGTAACGAAGACGCGTGCACTGGGTTCCGGAGTCTGATTGCTGGACGATGAAAAGTGCGTCGTATTCATCATGATCGATCTTGAATGGCTTGGTTTCGGCGAGCAGACCAGCGATCACGCCGGTGGTGTTAGAGTGTCCCACAATCAAGACGACTTGACCGGCGTGCTTTTTCTGAATGGAAGCGAGCCAATCTCTGCTTGGCCTTCCATAGATCTGAGTTTGCGTCTCAATGGCGAGAGACAACGGCTTCACGGTATTCTTTGTCCGTTCGGTATCGGTGGAGTAGATGGCTCGTACATTGAACGCGCTTCCAACAGCCGAGAGCACACGAGAGCGTTCTTCGCCGGCTGCAGTCAACTTGTCCAAGTTGCCTTCTCGCTCTGCATGCCGAACGATAATGAAAGTCGTTGTCTGGCCGTGCGAAACTCCTTGGGCAACAAGTCCGCTTGTCGTGAGCATTCCACCGACTAAGCACAGGGATGCTATGACTAGCTTGATGGCTCGTTCGACGTTAGACCACGAAAAATGTTGCTTCACTACGTGTTTAGGTTGGATCAAAGCTCTCTCCCCGGGCAATCCGTTATTTCAAACAGGCTCGATGTTGGTATCGTAATCGAGGAAGATGATAATACAGTCGTAATGTGCTCATTCCGCGGCTGATAATGCCCTCTATCATACATGCCGTTATGAATCTCATGCCTGTTGCGGGACGAATCAAATGACTTCCGAGAAACATTCCTTTGGAGCGTTGGCTCCCCGTGATGCGCATCAACGTGGGCTGCAGCGTACGATGACCCTTGGCGGGCAGTATGCAACACGGAATCACACGGTCAAACACCTACAGGATTTGAAAGGTAAAACGGTTCTCACTGAGACAATGCCATTTACGACTAGCGAGGCGATAGCCGCTGAGGAAGCCGGCATCGATACGATGAAGGTCAAGTACGATCCGGGGAATCCTTCAGACGCGATGGCAATGCGTGCTGCCGCGCCCCATACCTTCATGACATTTTGTATCGGGCTTACCAAAGTTGCGACCGCGGACGAAGCTGTCCGGGCCGGATACATCGCGATGGAAGCTGGCGCGGATGCCATCATGTGCCAATGGGGACCAAAATTGATTCAGGCAGTCGCCGAGGCGGGAATTCCTATCCAGGCTCACGCCGGCTTAGTGCCTAGGCTGAGTACTTGGACGGGTGGACTGCGAGCGGTAGGGAAGACCGTTGAAGAAGCAATTTGGATCTACGAACAGATCCAGTCCTTTGAAGAAGCTGGAGCGTGGGCAGTTGAGGTCGAAGTGGTGCCCGCACAGTTGCTTGCCGAACTCTCTAGCCGCACGAAACTAGTTACTTCATCCATCGGCGCTGGTAGCGGCGGGGATATTCAATTCATGTTTGCGGAAGACATTTTGGGATGTCACGCGCCACCCTATCCGCGGCACACCAAACAGTACCGCGATCTCTACAAGATGGAGCAGGCGATTCAAATGGAACGGGTGGAAGGCTTTCGAGACTACATCGCCGATGTGAAGAGCGGAACTTTTCCTGGCCCCCAACATGTCGTCAACGCCCCCGACGGACTAATTGAGCGTTTTCGGTCCGCCGTCGACAGGGGGCAGGATGGCTAAAATCCGAGTTGTGGTTGCATTACGAATTCGGGATAGGAAGAGACGGCCGACAGTCTAGCTGGGATTCGCGAGCACTTGTCCCGTCCTCGCATCGACTCGGTGGAAGCGGCTTACTTCACCAAGGTTGGCGTCCGCGATCTTCAGCGAAACTAACCAGTGTGGTTCACCGGGAACATTCGCAGTTACCATCGCCTGCAAGACCTCAGGATCATCCACTCCATTCTGGCTGTACAGCTTTGAGTGAAACTCTTTTTCGCGGCGGATCTTTTCATGATCGAAGAACACGGCTGAGCATTTTGTGCCTGCGGGGATGTCCCCAAGATGTTCGATCACAATCATAATGGCCGCTTTTTGATCGATCTCTTGCATATATTGTTCACTTGGTGACGGAAACGTGGTGCACGATTGCAATAATGCGCTAGCACCATCATAGCGTACGAAGGATTCCGCGATTAAGTGGTATCGAAGTGCGTTGAACTCGGGCGGCGAATCGTTTACCAAACGACGGATGGTTTCCGGTGAGTAAACGCTACCCGTGTTCTCGGTTTTGATAAATAATTGGAGGATGGAATTGGACGCGGAACAAAATTTGGACCAGCTTGTCGAGCAACTGGATCTAGTCGTTCGGGAACAAGTTGGCGAGTCGTTGGCGGATACGATGCATCGCATTCGACAATTGGCCGTCGAACGCCGCGCTGGATTGCCCGACGCCGAATCCAGATTGGTCGCGGAGCTTCAACGACTTTCTCCAGCCGACATGCGCGCCGTAATTCGTTGGCTGAGCATGTTCTTCGATCTGGCAAACGTCTCGGAGGAACGCCAGCGGATTGCGGTGTTGGAGAGTCGGAACCAAGCTGCGAGTAGCAATGGCATTCCGCGTGCCGAGTCGATTGCGGCAGCCGTCCTTGAGCTACACAAGCAAGGGCTTTCGGCGTCGGAGATGCAACGCTGGTTGGATCGGTTGCGCATCGAACCCGTTTTTACCGCGCACCCATCCGAAGCCAAGCGACGTACAACGCGGCAGTTGCTTAGACGGATACGGCAACTTCTCGAGAAGCCCCATCTCGCTCAGGCCGATGCAACCGAGTTGTTGGCCAACCTGACCGTGCTTTGGCAGAGTGACCTTGTGCGTCCGGATCGTCCGCCTGTCATGAGCGAAGTCAGTCGAGGCGTCTATTTCGCGTCCACGCTCTGGGACGTCGTGCCGCAAACGTATCGTGAATTGCGCGCTGCGTTGCGAACTGTTTACCCTGAACACCACTTCGAAGTGCCTCCCATTTTGTCGTTCGGAACGTGGATTGGCGGAGATCGTGATGGGCACCCATTTGTGACGCACGAGGTAACCCGCAAGACGCTTGCCCGCCTACGCCGCGCGGCCCTTGAAGGACACCTGGCTGAATGCAAGCGACTCCAAAACAAAGTGGTGATGTCAGATCAGCAGATTCCGTCCGATCAGGCGTTGCGCGAGCGGATTGCCGAGTGTTGTGAGAATCACTCCGAATTAAGTGAACGACTTGAGCCAGTTTCGACTCAGGAAACCTATCGACGCTTTGTGCGTATGTTGGAGTTCCGCTTGGAGAAGACTCTTGGGGCTGCAAACGCAAGTTCAGAGCAACAGTTGTCAGAAGCCGCATTTGATTCGTTGGAGGAATTTCGCGGTGATCTCGAGATGCTGCGTCATAGCATGTTTGAGAATCGTGGCCGCCGCGTTGTCGAACAGTTCTTGCAACCTTTGATGGATCTCGTGGACACATTCGGGTTCCATTACGCAAGGCTGGATATCCGACAGAATTCGGAAGTCCATCGCGACTGCTTGCTGGAAGTCTTAGCACTGCAATCGCATTCGTCGGTCATGAACGCAGATCAGATCACGGACTTCCTCGCCCAGTCGACCGGCGCATCAGCCATTGAAATTGACGGATTGACGGATGCTTCACGCGAGGTGTACGAGACGTTTCTGCTATTGGTTGATGAGTGCTCGGACTGGGGAATGCATCCAATCGGTGGCTACATTATCAGCATGACGCATTCGGCGACCGACGTGCTTACCGTGTTATGGTTGTGGAAAACGGCTTGGGTGCAACGGCACGGACCTTCCGTGCAGGTGCCCTACATGCCTATCATTCCGTTGTTTGAGACGATTGATGACTTGCGCAACGCTGCGGGAATTCTGAAACAGCTATTAGGTAACCAAGTGTATCTGCAATACTTGGCAACAGCTTCTGATCGTAGCCAGATTGTGATGGTGGGCTATTCGGACAGCACCAAAGACGGCGGGTATCTCACAGCGTGTTGGGAATTGCATCAGGCTCAAGAGCAGTTGGCACATGTTGCCACGGAACATCACGTTGGTCTGACCGTCTTTCATGGACGCGGCGGATCGTTGGGGCGAGGCGGTGGACCTGCTGCGCGGGCCATCCGCTCTTTGCCCAAGAACGCCGTCGAGGGGAAATTGCGGGTTACGGAACAGGGGGAAGTGCTCTCGGAACGCTATGACGACCCGATCATTGCGCACCGGCACCTTGAGCAGATCATTAACGCGACGTTGCTGGTCAGTGCGACGCCAGAACGAACGCCCGAACCGGCTTGGGTCGAAGCGATGCAGTCGCTGTCCGTGCAGTCTCTTGCTAAGTACCGCAAGTTTGTCGAACACCCTGGTTTTCTGCATTATTTTGACACGGCTACGCCGATCAGTGAAATTGAGACGTTACCCATTGGCTCACGGCCTTCGCGGCGCGGACAACGACGCTCCTTGAGTGATTTAAGAGCCATTCCCTGGACATTTGCATGGACCCAATCGCGGCACATTTTACCCGCGTGGCTCGGGCTGGGTACGGCGGTTCGCACGTTCGTGGACAGTGAGAAGGGTGACTGGTCAACGTTGCAGGACATGTACAACCAATGGCCCATGTTCCGCGCTCTGATTGACAACGCCGAACTTGCACTCGCCAAAGCAGATCTTTCTATCGCCAGATCCTACGCTTCGCTGGTGGTAGAGCAGCCAAGCCAGGAGATATGGGAGATCATCTCGGAAGAGTTCGAGCGAAGTCGTGGGGCGATCTTATTGATCAAGCAGCATGCAGAGTTGCTGTCCGATATCAACTGGCTTCGTGAATCCGTCTTGAAGCGAAACCCATACTTGGATCCGTTGAATTTAGCTCAGATTGATTTGTTACGCCGCATTCGCAAGGCGGACCAAAGCGATCCGCAACTTACGAATTTGGTTCGGCTTTCGATTCAGGGGATAGCCGCCGGCCTGCGAACGACAGGTTGATGCGCGCGAGGGCGAGGTCCTCGCGCGACTGTGGGCGGTGATCGTGAACTGAATTGATGCGACGCTTCATGTTCTTGACCCAGTTTCTACCTCCCGAGACGCAGTCGAACGAGCAAGTCATTGAGTGCATCCTTCGCATTTGGAACTTCTGGCAACTGGCTGGCGGTGTGCGCGGTTTCCAGTTCTGCCGTCAGTCGGTCGTACTCTCGCGCGAAGAAACTGAAGTCAGTGGTTTCTAATGCTCCTTTCTCGGGACCTGTTTGCTTAAGGTGAACCAAGTCGTTGATGTACGAAAGCTTTGTCGAGTCGTTCAAAGTGGCTAAGTTCGCTTCGACTTGGCCAGTGCGCATCAGGTGGATACCGGTTAGCAGTACGCGGTATGCGTATAGCAGTGGTTTGACACGGCGCGGCGACTCTTTGGCAAATAGCTTCCACTGTGTCGCAGCGAATCCAAGGTAATGATGTGCATGATGACGCGTGATGCATGCCTTCGCGATCACCATGAGCTCCTCGTGTTCGGGCGTGCTGTAGACAACAAGCGGCGAGAAGACTTGCTCTAGCACATAGCCGTTCCTTTTCAGCATCAGCCGGAAGAATTTTTCGATATCGTGTGTGACCAGATCAATTTCTAATCCATCGTAAATGCCTTCTTTTTCAACCGTTTGGTCGCCCTCCCCTAGCCCGACGACTGTCTTTAGAGGCAGCAAATGCGTACCACGAAGGTCGAAGTCGGAGTCTGGAGACGCGAATCCGTAAAGGTGTGCGCCACTGATCGTAGCGAACAGCAGCGGATAGGGATGGGATTCGACATGCGTTCGGATCTTCGCGTAGTCGATGGTTCGTGAGTCAGTCAAGGTAAGGGGTCCTCGATCGCCCGCCGCCGCGCTTCGATTAGGAATGCATTTGCACGTTCGTAGTCGGGGCGGTCGGGTAGCGTCGTTTGTTGAAAGGCGGATTCGAATTCGACTTGCAGTTCTTTCCGCCATAAGTCTGCAGCGGCGAACGGCATCTCGCCATGCTTGATAGTTAGCAAACGCTCGCGATACTCGCCAACGTCAACCATCATTTTCCCGTCACGGAGTACCTGAGTCCCCGACAATAACAGTCGAATCAGGTGCATGACGTGTTTCCATTTCACTCTGCCTTGGTTGCGAATTTCGGTTTGCATCTTCTTGAATTGAGATGCGACATAGCCAGAAAACGTCTGAAAAATCAACTTGGAGAGAAACACCTCGCGTATCTCGAGCAGTTCACGTCCCAAGGGCGTCGCAGACTCCACGATTGGAGAATAGAGACACTCCAACACGTTGGGGTTCGCTTTTAGCGCTAGCACCATGAACTTCTGCAATTCCCAATACACTTCCTGTGTTTCGTCGTTTTCTAGTTGCTCGGGCACGCCATACAAAGACCAATGCAAGTCGGCAGGCGGCAAATAGACTCCGCGCCGATCGGTATCGGAGGAATCGTCGTCAAGTCCGTAGGCTCGCGAGCCAATCACGCAGCGGAAGACGACGCGCTCGTACAAACCCGAACTCTTCAGCGGTGCATCACTGGCACGGAAGTTCTCGGACTTAAATTCAGATAAACGTATGAGTTGGTCATGATGGATCGGAGCTTCGAAACCATCACTGAATTTGACTCGGTACGCATGAGTGCGATCGGCTGGCGATCTAACGATGACGCCGACGGCACCCGCAGGGTGCGCAATACGATCATTCGCCGCCATGACTTCTTTTTGAGCGACGACTTGGGTGCCAACACTGTAGATGAGTAAACGGTCCAAGATAGAGTATCCTTCTCGAGGTAGATCAAGATAGACTCACGACTGAATCTCTACTCGTCAAGTTCGCGTCTGGTGCAGATCTGCACAAAATTGCAATTGGATTCAGATGCGATTATTGCGGTACATAGATGGAACTGTTCGGATCGCAAAAGGATTGGTATGGTGGCCATCAGTTTTTCCAGGTGCATAGCAGCCTTGGTCACATAATCCTCTAGTCGGAACAATTTCATGAACGCAGCGTGGGAAATTAAGACCCAACTCTTTGACGTGATGCGTCATATGGCCGCTGAGATGGCGCTCGGTATACCGGAAGAGCATTTCAACGTGCCGCGAGGTGGAAGCAATAGCCCCAAATGGATCACTGGTCACCTGGCACTTTGCATGGATCTCGGATTGAGCCTACTTGGCGAACCCACCGATGCGATTGCCGAGATGATGCCTACGTACGGACCGGGTAGTCCGGGTGGGGCGGTCGATGATCCACGCACGTGCGAAGAATTGGTTGCCCATATGAGAACGGTTGGCGATGCATTGAAGGCCAAAGTTTCGGCGGCGACAGAAGACCAACTCGCCCAACCCCAGTCGACACCTTTTCTTGCCAAAGAACTGCCGACGGTCGGTGGAATCCTTGCGCACGTGTACACCACACACATCGCGCTGCACGCAGGGCAGTTGTCTCAAATTCGACGTGAACTCGGAATGCCAAGTCAATTGAAGGTCTGAAAAAGGCGGTCGAACGAGGCGGGTTTTACCCTTGTCGTTCGTCGCCCAATGCTTGCGGAATGGCTCTCTGGCGAAATCACCGTCGTGGTGATTCGCTCATGCGTTTCTGAATCTTGATGTCCCCCTTCTCGGTCTCCAGCGTAATTGGGGAGCCGCCGTCGTTAAGCGTGCCGCTGACAAACTCCCTGGATGCAACTTGTCCGGAATCGGTTACTTCGACTAGTTCATTGGCGACGGTAATCTCCATATCGGTCAGAACCTTGCCACTGCCGGACCGGTACCTGAGATCGGCATTGGTTTGCGAGGGAAGTCTCAAGCCGATGGAACCATTGTAAGTCTCGAGCGCCAGTGGCTCGCCTTCTGTGATGGAAACCAAGTCCGCTGACAGACTACCGTTGTAGGACCATAGACGCCCGGAGCCCGATACGGAGTCGATACGAATGTCGCAGTTCTGTGACCGGAGGTTGAGAGTCCCTTCCGTCCCTTTCACTGTGATGATTCCATCTCGATAAGTGTCAAGGATGAGATTCGTCTTTCTTGGCACTTTGATTGTCAGATTGGTGATGTACTTGTAAGAGTTGCCGTCGAGTTTGATCTGCTCCTTTGATTCTTCTACATCGAAGTCAATGGAATTCGGACGCAATTCTTGCAACCCATCCCGTGAGCGACTGCCTGCAGGCTGGAAGTTGGGGACGCTAAGATCGACCAAAATTTTGTTTCCGTCGTATCCCATGACTTTGATCGAACCGCGTTTGATGTCGACGTTCAGCGTCCCGACGTCATCCGGATTGGGAAAGGCGAGTTGAAACGCCTGCTCGTAGAGACGCGACGCGTCATCGCGTGACTCAGCGACCGGCTTGGGTTTTGGGCCTGGCGTGGCCGCGGGTTGCGGCAGCGTTAAATGGCTTAATGCGAATAACAGACCGGTCATTGAAGCTAACATGGCAGTGACTCCTGCAATAGGTTTCAGTATGGAGGCGACGCGACCAGTTCGCGACACTTTCGGAATCTCGGGCAAGGTGACTTGGGTCGGTTGCTGGGCGTGGCCCAAGCAGCGTTGCAGCAGGTCTCGGACTTCGATGACGGACTGAAAGCGTTCCTCTTTCTTCTTTGCCATCAGTTTGTCGATAAGGTTGCAAAGCCATTCGGGGATCTCCGGGTTCAATTCTCGAATGGCGACAGGAGATTCGTCGGTGATCTTTCGCATGACACCGTACGAGGACTCGGCTCGAAACGGTGGCCGACCGGCGGCAAGTGTGTAGAGCACGCTGCCGAGACTGAATAGATCACTGGTGTGGTTAACGGATTCACCGCGTGCCTGTTCGGGCGACATGTATTGCGGTGTTCCGACCACGGCTCCATCACGAGTCACGGAAGCGTCGTCCGCAGCTCTTGCCAGTCCGAAATCGGTCAGTTTGACTCGCTCAAGACCGCTTTCGAGAAGTATATTGGCTGGCTTGATGTCACGGTGAACAAGGCCTTGAGCGTGAGCGGAAGCCAGGCCTGAGGCGATCTGGACACCAATTCGTAGGATCTGATGCAGGTGTAAGAAGCCTTCCGAATCGAGCCGCTGTTGAAGCGAGGGACCGTCGACAAGCTCCATAACCAAATAGGGCAAACGATCCTCATCCACAGAGTAGATTGTTACAACATTGGGATGGGCTACCGCCGCAGCAGCTTGTCCTTCGCGGACGAAACGCTTACGCGCGGTTGGATTCAAGGCGAAGGATGGAGATAGAACTTTGATTGCGACAATGCGGTTGAGTTTGGTATCGAGCCCCTTGAGTACTAGCCCCATGCCACCGCGGCCGATGACTTCCGTGATTTCGTACGAACCGATTCGACCCATCGCGTTCGGATTGTCAGTTGGATGCAGGTAATCTACGGCAAAGTCATGAATGCGAATCGGTTCTCTGACGCCGTTTCCTGTTACGCCTGTCGTCGAACACAGGTTTTCCATTACCACTTGAAGTGACTCTGGCTTTGGCACGGCTGGATGTCGCAAGTGCATGCAGAGCCTGCTGTACTCAGCACCACTTTCAATGATCGCGTCGAGCGTGCTTTGGCAAATACTGCATGTTTCTAAGTGAACTTCCATTCGTGAACGCTCATCGGCGGGGAGCTGTTCTTCAACGAGCCGGCCTAAGAATTGTGATTGGTCACATTCGTGTTCGTGCTTCATCGTGATTCTCCTTCTACCGCTTTGATCTCGCGCTTGATCCGCGATAAGACTCGCGCTTTGGCGAGCCGGACTGCTGCCGGCGTCATACCTAGTTGTTCGCCGACAATGGATGGAGATTCACCCTCCACTGCTGTGGCCCAGAAAGCACGCCAAGTAGTCTCTTGGACTTGTGGTTGCACCTGTTCTGCGGCGTTCACGAACAGGTGACGTTCGTATTCCTGATCCCATTGGTCCGATTCTTCACTACGCTGTGCTGGTTGTTCCAGTAGTCTTTGGTAAGTGCGAGTATCGCCTTTGGCGGAGGGACGCGTGGCGGCGGATCTCCAATGGTTTCGAAGTCGGTTTTGAACAACGGTGAATAGCCAGCCTCGAAATCGTCCGCGATTGGGCTGGTATTCAAAAGAATGGATGGAAGAGGCTACACTCGCCATCACGTCCTGAGTCAGGTCGGCCGCGTCGGCGTCTTGAATCCCTTTTTGCAATAAGAAACCGTAGATCACGGGGGCGTAAATCTCGACAAAGCGTGACCAGCTTTCGCCGTCGCGTTGATCTCGGAGCCTTACTAGCAGGCTTGGTTGAGTCTCGGGGTTTGCAGCCATGATTTACCTTTCGATAGGAAGTACACAGCAAGGTTGGAAATGCATCATGGACTAGCTCGAATTTTTCTATTTTGTTGTGGAGCGCAGCCAAGTGAGCCTTCGTCGGAGACTCGTAGGAATACGGTTTAGAGAGTGCGGCACCGTAGAAATCGGATCCTTCAGGCTCAATGAGGTGACCGGCTGAGCAAGCAGCTTCCCTCAAAATTGATGCCGCAACCTAGTTGGCCGGATCTCGGCGGGTTCGGCGACCCATGCTACAACATGTAGCGATGCCGAAAGAATGGAAGGGAAAATGGAAACACTGAAATCGAAGCT
Source organism: Aureliella sp. (assembly GCA_046290675.1). Taxonomy (GTDB): domain Bacteria; phylum Planctomycetota; class Planctomycetia; order Pirellulales; family Pirellulaceae; genus Aureliella. The sequence continues at coordinate 69,055 of JBKAHA010000018.1, read as the reverse complement.
GGATCGCCTCAAGAAACGCATTGAAGGGGGAATGTCCGAGCAATTCTTGAATTATGCACAATGCAACCCGTGATCTTGAGCTCTCAGGGATTGCTGAGCGCGTACTCAAACGGGGCGATCAGTTGCCCAGGTTTAAGTTGTCGGATCAAGACGGTGCGTTAAACGAATCCGACGAGTTGCTCGCATAAGGCCCATTAGTACTGACGTTCTATCGTGGCTTCTGGTGCCCGTACTGCAACGTCGATCTTGCTCATTTAGAGCAGTACGCCAGCGAAATTCGAGCTTTCGGGGCAACGCTGCTTGCAGTCTCGCCGGGAAAGCCTGAGTTCTCGAAAAAGATCATCACTACTCAGAAGCTTTCCTACAACATTCTTTGGGACCAGAGCAACGAGCTAGCCAACGAATTCGGCTTGCGGTTCAACGTTCCTGAGAAGTTGCGAGTGCTGTACCGCGAAAGCTTCAACATTAATTTGAAGTTTTACGATGGTGACGATCATTGGACGCTCCCAATGCCGGCTCGATTCGTAGTCGATCAAACTGGGACGATTTGTTACGCCGAGAGTAGTGTGGACTATCGTTGCCGGCCTGAGGTCGACGATTTGTTGGTTAACTTGAAGAGCCTAACGCAGAATCGCGTTTGATGTTGCCGTGCAGACGCACTCTTGATCGAGCAGACGAACGTGGGTGGTACGCTTCGGGTGGCAAAACGGTCAAACGCTTATGTCTAATGCTTGGAGTATCTCAACGCGATGCTGACACGAAAACGATATTCGTTAGCGGAAATGATGCGCTGGACAAGGTTGGAAACGACTTTGTTCTTTCTGATCGCGTTGGCGGTCACGTCTTTTTACGCGTTGCTTGAATTGCGATTTTTGGTGGTGCCCTGGGCGCCATTGGCGGCCATTGGCACAGCCGTCGCCTTCATTATTGGGTTTCAGAACAACGCGGCTTATGGCCGGATTTGGGAGGCACGAAAGATTTGGGGTGGCATCGTCAACGCAACGCGAACGCTGGCGATGAAAGTCACTGATATGGTTTCCAATGAATACGCCGATGAGCCCGCCAGCGGAGAAGAACTGAGCGAAATTCGGAAGGAGATCTTTTATCGCCACATCGCCTGGATCACAGCTCTGCGGCATGCAATGCGTCAACCAAGAAAGTGGGAAGTATTTGACGAGCACAAGACGAACCGCGAGTGGTCGCGCAAAATGCATGTGCCGGAACGTGTAGCCTCGCTGGAAGATGATTTGTTTCTGTTTCTTTCTGCGGATGAATGTGAAATGGTGACGCAGGCCAAGAACAAGCAGGCTCAAGTGCTCTACCTCCAGTCCAATCACTTCCGCAGGCTGAAGGAACGCGGCTTAATATGGGAATTCTCTTTCTTGGAGTTGGAAAATTTGCTGCAAGAGCTTTTCACGTTGCAAGGAAAATCGGAACGTATCAAAAACTTTCCTTATCCCCGGCAATACTCGACGCTCAGCCACTTATTTGTGTAGATGTTTTTGCTTCTGCTGCCACTTGCCATCATCCCTGAGTTTGGCAAGGTCGGTGAAAGTCTGGAGCGAGCGTACCCAATCGCAGGCGGTCTATTCATCTGGGCGGCGGTGCCGTTCTGTACCGTTATTTCGTGGATTTTTCACACTATGGAGCGAATTGGACGAGTCGGTGAAAACCCATTTGAGGGTTCGGCCAATGATGTTCCTATTTCCACCATGTCACGCACTCTCGAAATCGAATTGCGGAATCTTCTCGGTGAAGAAGATGATGTGCTTCCAAGCCAGTTCCCCGAGGTTCAAGACGTGCAGCTATAGCTGTATACGTATTGCCGCGACGCTGCGCTATCTTTTCAGCTGCAGAACAAAGGAATGAACCAGCGTCAACAAGCAGCGAGACCTCGTAGGGCATGCGTCGTCAAGGATCTAGAATCCAAACTGGAGTTGGGTGCGAAAGGACCAGCCGTTGTCTCCAGCTAGGTAGTTGAGGCGGGAGTCGCGGATGGGGGCTCCGTTGATGTGAGTTGCATCGATTACGATTTTGTTGTTTCGACCGTCGATGTAGTAGCCCATCCCAAAAGAGATCTCATCAGCGCTTTGATCTTCAAGGCCGAGAGTCGACGAGTCGCCGCTAACTCGCGACCATCGAGCCAAGAGTTCCAGTTCTTCGGGAACGATAAAGTATCCTAACTGGATGTTAAATCCATGGTCGAATAGATCCGGTTGTACGGCTCCGCTGAAATGGGTTGTTGTACGAAAGTAATATTCCGTGAACAGACTTAGGCCGCGCAGCCGGATACCGCAATCGAGCGAGAAGAGCGATGCCGTGAATTCGTCTACTCCGGCGGGCAATAGTCCCGAGTAGTTCTCTCCGGAATCGATCCCGAAGAGAGTGCTCGCTTCGGTGCCCCCATTTCGGTCGATTCGTGAGACGGCAAAGCCCCCGCCGAATCGCATCGCGACTGAGTCGTGCCAGGCGAGGTCTGAGATACCGTCTTCACCCCATTCGCCAATGGGCTCACTAGAGAAGCGGCCTGAAACAGCAAGATTGTTGTCGAGGCCACCTACCGGTCGCTTAGCAGAACTGCGGAAGCCATTAATGATGGCAATCTGCCACTCGAGTGGAGTCGACGCGGGTGCCAACTCTCCCAGAAAACCAATTCCCACACTACGGTTGATATCGAAGAAGACACTAGCAAGCGATCGGTCTGCAAAAGAGAGTTCCCTGCCCGATAACTCCCGCGAACGATTGAAGGGAACCTTCCACTGGCCAGCCCTTATGCGAAAGGTTCGTGACCTCCATCCCCACCGGTCATGACCTAAATCGTAAGTGATGTAGTAGTCGAGCAGATCGACCTGTGTCGCTTGGTCATTGTCTCCATCCAACTGCAAGACATATTGAAAGTCTGGCGTCCAGGCGTTGCCTCGAAATACAAGACGAGCTCGTTCGAACTCGAGTAGATTTTTGTCGGGCGTCGCAGCCTTGGAATCGAAATAGGTATAGCGTAGGTGTGCCCAGGCGTTGACCTTCAACAAAAAGGCCGCGTCTTCACTCGCGGACTGCTCCCGATTGGCCTGCTTGATGAAAAATCCGCTTGCGTAACCGAACTGTGGTGTGCTGACGGGAGTTTCTTGTCTCGAAAATGTGGCTGATTCCGGACATGGTTCTGACTCTAGCTGACCAAAGCCAACTGCAGGCGTCGTAGATAAGATTAGGCCTAAAGCAAGCCGAAAAACGCACGAACGACGGCAAGCAGCATTCATTTTTCGATCGCGATTGGAGCTAGATGGACGCGCAACTTTCTTGAGAGTATCGGCGTTTCATATTGGGCGGCTTTAAACGATTATGCGGGGCGGTGTGAAGAGTCTGGGGCAAATTGGGCTACGAAATCAAAGCCATCGGCGGTAGCCTGCCCTTCCTTTCTCAACGCCACATGAGCCACAAGGTAGATCGACGGGTCTAACGCGCTTTCGACTGATCGGATTTCGAATTCAAGTCTATTTTCTCCGCAATATCCGCGTTCTTGAAACCAGCCCCGAACTTTGCCTCGATTGCACACGTTGCATCCGGTTCTCCGTCGTTTAGGAGCAACGCGGGTGATTCCACGAGTTGCTCGTCTCGGTCAAGAAACAGGCGGAGCTGGACCTTGCCAGGCTCAAGCTTGGTGTCGGTTGAATCCAACCGGTCTCGTTGGTCGGGTGTTGCCAAGGCAAAGAGCGATCCGTTGACGATCTTTCTTGGTGTGACCAGCGACTGCGTAAACGCGATAGGCGTGTCTGACCAACGACTCGATTCGTCATCCCAGCGATGCACGAATATCTGTACTTTGGCCAGTTTCGGCCACGAATCGGGAAGGCCCTTGATGCGCACGACATGCTGTGTTGGGTACCAGTTGTCTTCGGGGATTTCTTCGTCGGACGGGAAGCCTTCGGAGATAGACGAGGCATAGTCCTCAAGCCAAAGTAACCAAGCTTTGTAAGACTGATCGCCTTGGTGCATTTTGATGCCACCCATGTGCGATACCGGAATCTGTGAAGAAGGCTTGCCCATCTTTCCATCTACGGACTTCGCCGGTAGCTTCGCAATCGGCTTTTGCAAAAGCAAGCTATGCTGAGGAGTTTCAAGGTTGATCAAAGGCAACCGATTGCCTTTCAATTGCTGTTTGTTCCCACTGATTCGGCTATTGGCAATCAATGATCGCATGGTTTCTAGCGGAGTTTTCTTGAAGATGTTCATCTTGGCTCCGTATTGATCCACGAAGTCTCGATGGCGCTGAATCGGTTTTTGGTGCAATGGGTTGTTTTCGTCTAGCTCACCCGGCGTGTGACAAGGGAAGCATCTCATTCGTTGAGACCAAACATTCCTAACGAATGAATCGAGAACACGATCCTTTCTCGTGTGTCGAATCAGCTCATTCGAATGACGCGGCCCCGCCTTCGCATTGGTTGGCGACGGTTGGGTTGCGAGCAGATTCTTGTCGTGACAACATGCTTCGATCCAGTGCGAAAATGCTTCATATTCGGCTTTGCGATTCTTTGCGTGAATACGTTGGGAAAGCGAGTCCGGATCGGAATCGCCCATGGAGATCAGGTGCAAGATCTTGGACTCTTGAGGGCGATCGGTGTCGATCAGCCCCTGGTCTCGAAGCGAGAGGAAAGTCGCACGACTGGAAGGGAGGATGTAGTCCTTCAAGTCAACGGCGGACAGGTGGCACTGAACGCAACTTGAAGGATTGGGTGAGTCGAAAATCGGTTTGAGACGGGTCTCGAACACGAACTCGGGGGTTGGCTCTCCGGTAAAACCGATCGTGGGCATGCAGGCGAAAGTTACGGCTACCACCAATGGTCTCAACTCACGCATCTCATTCACCCTTTGTCATATTCTTCGTATGTGGCCGCTTTCGACTGTATCGTACACCTTGTTCGCCATCCGGATCCGAAAGTGTTTCGCAGTCGTCAAAACAATTGCCATACCTTTTGTTCAAGTTCTTGACGCAGCTGCGGGCTTTTGGCTCGAGCGAGGAGGTCGTAGTAGGCGTAGGGATATTTGAAGACATGTCCAAGCCCGAGCGTCTTGTCTCCGCGTTTGTTCCAATACTCGGCATCAGGTGGACGAAGCTCGGTCATCGCATGGTCGCGTATCTTGCGATCACCATTTTGCGGCCCAAGTCTTGTGACCGTGACGTACTTTCGAAAAGCGACGCGGCAACTTTCTGCCCACTCTTCATTGCCAGAAGTGGCCATCTCAACGAGTGCCTGTCCAAATGTCAGCATGTGGCCGGCGAATCCTTGTCCGAACCCGACGAATCGATCGATGGCATCACTTGCTTCTTTGAGGATAAATCTGGACGCGGATTCATCGTCTTTGAACGATGGAGGGTCGACGGCTTCATCGGGTTCGATGTCGCGCCAGGGCTTGAAAGAACCAATCAGGTTGCACACTCCATCGACTCGCTCAGCCGTTGCTGTCTCCGGCATCATGCTGAAAGCTTTGATCGCGTGCATCGCGAAGATCGCGTCATGCCCAACTTCGCGCAAGACACCGCTGCCGTCTGCGAGTGCCTTTCCAACTCGTTGGGCAGCGTCAGGAACAATGTCTCCCTCAGGAAACGGCTCGCAAAGTCTTTTGGCAGCCCAATTCAAGTCGAATAGCTCGACGATTCTGCTAGCGGCCGCGTCACCAAAGTTGTTGTCAACGCACATCATGTGTGCTGAAATCATCGAAGCGGCGCGATGACCATCGGCAAAGTAGTTCATCTCGGCTGCCCTAGCCAAACCATTAATGCCCAAAAGAACCAAGCGTTTTTCCGTTAAGCTCTTTTCTTCGGCGGACGAATGACTTCCAAGTAGCATTGCAGTAAGGGCTGCGCTACTTCCGGCGGTAAAATCTCGACGATTCAGCATGATCAGTCTCCGATCATCCAGGAGAGAAAGATTTGGACGGCTTGCGTGAACTCGGGACTAATTGAAATCAGGAGGATTCACTCCCTGCTTGGACAACATCGCAAGATACTTTTCTGGCTGAGCGTCTAGCTTCTTCGCGCAGCCTGCGCAGCAAATGTAAACGGACTTGCCATTCACGTTTACCTTCTGTGGTACTCCCATGCCGCCGAGCTTTTTATCCATGACAGGACAGGTTTCCTGCGCAGCGATTGCACTGGCATCGGCGAGAGTTGACTCATAGACACCAGGTCGAATTTCTTTGCCCTTGGCGGAGTAGTACATCGCCAGATACTCATCCGGGTTTGCTTTGATCTTTGCCGAACATGGTTCACAACATACGAACAATGGCTTGCCTTTCACCATGATCTTTGGTGGCTTGCCCACTGTGCCAAGTGGCTTACCCGTGATCGGACATGTCTTCTGTAAACTAATGAGCATGGAATCGCTGAGTGTATCCGCAAGAATCCCCATCGAGTGAAACTCGATAGTCTCGTCTTGAATTCCATTGAGGACCACATCCATGTGTAGCTTCTTGTCCTTGAGTTTCGTTAGATCGATCGCAGCGCCGATTCCGCCTTGTTTGAGGGCTTGAAGCTTTATTGTGTATTCCTTTGGCTTATCTCCGACCCTTAATTTCATGCTACCGTTTGCATTCGGAGATTGCACTGCCAGGCCGTTGTTGTCAACAATGACGAACATGATGCCATTTTCTCTTAACACGGTTTCAATTTGCAGAGAGCCAACGGTTTGCTGTACGCCGCCGTTAGGACCGGTTAAGGATTCGTGTGCCCTGGGAGAGCTCGATGGTGTGTTCGATGAACTGCTTTTTTCTTGAGCAGACAAAGGCGAAGAACCTAGGACATAAAACAAAATCGTCAAAGCTGTGAAGCGGATGTTCATTTGAGAATCCATTGATCAAATATAGGATTATGGACGGGATGTAAGCTTGGGTTTCAGAGATGCCGGAATGTGCTGAGCCATTCGCAGAGTAATAAGAAGTTGGAAACAAAGTCTGACGACAGATCTAGAAGCCATTCTTTGCATTGCCATGGGATGTTTGGAGGTTATGCCGTGGCTTCCTCCGCTTCTGCAGGAATTGTTTCCTTACCATTCCAAAGCGGATCTGATAGGCCGAGGGCTATCTTGAACTCAAGGTAGGCCGAGTAAATGGTTGGTACAACAAATGAAGTGAGCGGCTCGACCAGCATCCCTCCAAAAACAGGCAAAGCCATGGCGCGGGCAACATCGGCGCCGCGCCCATTGGCAAGCATTACCGGTAGCAAAGCGACTAAGGTCGTGACCGTTGTCATGACGCAGGGTCGAATCCGCTTTAGTCCCGCTTCGTAGATCGTATCGCGCACGTCTTGCACCGTCTGTACTTTTCGGCGACGAAGCCGTTGGTGGATGTAAGTGGCCATGACGACGCCGTCATCCACGGCGACTCCGAACAACGCAATGAAGCCGACCCAAACGGCTGTGTTCAATTCGACGTCCATGGCTGCGACTGCAATCATTCCGCCAGCGAAAGCAACGGGGATTCCGCTGAATACGGCCATGGAAATGGGAAGACTTCGAAACTGAATGTAGATCAAGAGCAGATTGATCAGGATGACGAGTGGGATGATCCACATCAGTCGTCGATTAGCTTCGATTTGGTTTCGAAAACTACCAACCGCTTCCAGCGAGTACCCTGGCGGAAGTTCGAGGTGCCGGGCGTCGGACTCGGGTAGAGTTTGCACCATCCTGAGTTGATTTTCGATCGCCTGCACGGATTCCAAATCACCAGCTGTCCCGTTCGTCGAGAAGGGCACGTGTGCAACGAGCCGAGCGTTCTCACTGGTAATGGCACCTGGTCCCCAGGTCGTCTCAGAAGAAGCCAGCTCCTCTAGCGGCACGACCGCACCGTTATGCGTTACCACCGGTAAACGTGCGAGTTGGTCAACTCGCTCCCGCAAATCACGACTATACCGCAGGCGGACCGGGTATCGTTCGCGTCCTTCGACTGTCGTGATCAAGTTCATGCCACCTAGAGCCGTTTCGATGACTTGGTTCACCATCAACGGCGTCATTCCATAGCGAGCGGAAGCTTCACGATCGACGGTGAATTCGATGTAGGGTTTGCCCAACACAATGTCAGGATTCACCGTAGCGGGATTGATGTAGGGCGATTCCTTCAACTCGTTGGCGACCGCTCGAGCTGCATTCGACAGCTCTTGCAGATCATCGCCGTAAATGCGAACGGCCATTGGAGCTTTAATCCCTGTCTGCAGCATCACGACGCGACCTTCGATTGGCTGCAGAGCCGACGCTGGAGTAACACCGGGCAGTGTCGCTACCTTGTTGATTTCTTCCCAAATGTCGCGCGAAGTAATTCCTTCCCGCCATTGTTCTTTCGGCTTAAGCATGATGTAGGTTTCCACCATGGCAGCCGGGGCGGGATCCAGCGCCGATTCCACCCGACCAATTTTGCCCAATACATCGTGAACCTCGGGGATCTCCCCCATGAGCACATCTTGGGTTTGCAATATTTGCAAAGCCTGACTGAAGCTGACCGCCGGATAGAATGTGGGCATGTAGAACCAGCTGCCCTCATCCAGCGCGATCCAGTCATCGGATTGCAGTCCTGTGAACGAGTGCTTGGCGTCCACATAGCCGGGTAAGTCGTTCAGTTCTGTACCCACCTTTCGAGCTGCCAACTCAATTGGCCGTAATACCGCCGGTAATCCGAACCACGCGCCCAAGCCGACAAAAAACAACAATGCGGGGAACGACAAAGCGATGACTTTGTGATTGAGCGCATAACGCAGTCGAGCCGAGTACAACCAACGCACGAATCGACTGGTTGGAATCTCCTCAATGGGGCGGACTCGCTCGTTGGCTAGCTGCCAGCCGAAAAGTAGCCCGGTCCCGGCCGCCAAGCAGTTCACTGCCCAAAGCGGTGCGTTCAGCCAATCAGCGACGCGATGTCCCACAACAAAATGGGAGAGCGCGGCGACCAGTGCGGCAATGCTAAATGCGACAGTCGAAGCCTGGAGTGCAGATGTCTTCTTATTGCGCAACAGGATGCGACTCAGTGCCGGGACAATCGTCACGGCTGTGATCAAAGCGGCAGCAATCGCGAACGTTTTGGTGTACGCGAGTGGCGCGAAAAGACGAAGGTCTCGTCCGGTCAGAAAGAAAACGGGAAGAAAAGAAACGATGGTGGTCATCACTGCAGTGACGACTGCTGGTGCGACTTCAATTGCCGCAGAAGAAATTTGAGCATCAAGGGATTGGGAATCGCGAAAGGAGGATCGACTCTCTCCGTTTCCCATCCCCTGCAGTCCGTCATTCCGAATTCCTTCATTTGCAACTTTGGCAAAGACATTCTCGGAAATGATAATCCCCATATCGACCATGGTCCCAATTGCGATCGCAATGCCGGCCAACGACATGATGTTCGACTCGACCCCGACAAACCGCATGGCAATGAACGAAATCAGAACGGCCACGGGCAAACAGATCGCGACGATGAAGCTGCTGCGGATGTGAAGCAGGAACAGCAGGATGACTGCGGAGGTGATAAGGATTTCTTCCATGAGAGCGTCCGTTAGCGTGGCCATTGTCTCGTCGATCAGGCCTGTGCGGTCGTACACGGATCGAATCGTGACTCCGCTTAATGCCGGCTCGAGCCGTGCGATCTTGTCGTGGACACGGGCAATCACGTCGCGAGGATTCTCTCCGTAGCGCATGACCACGACGCCACCAACTGCTTCGGAACCATTGAAATCGAGAGCGCCCCGACGAAAGTCAGGTCCCAACTGTACCGTCGCCAAGTCCCGAATGCGAACCGGCACTCCGTCTCGTTGTTCGACCACGGTGTCTTCAAGATCTCGGAGGGCTTTGGCCCGATCTCCGTCAGTGCCGAGAAACCCCTTCCCGCGAAGGATGAACTCCATTCCCGTGGTTTCGAGCGTCTTCGCGCCCACATCCAAATTGGAGCTTCTCACCGACTTCATCACGGTGTCGAGTGGGATGCCGAAGTATCGCAGTTTGTCGGGATCGACTTCGATCTGGTACTGGCGGACGTAACCTCCGATCGAGGCGACTTCGGTAACGCCGTCGACGGCCTGAAGCTCGTACTTGATGACAAAGTCCTGCATGCTGCGCAGATCGGCGAGGGACATTCCTTCATCAGGCGGCTCGAGGACATAGTACAGCACTTGCCCCAATCCAGTTGCGTCTGGCCCGAGTTGGGGGCTGACTCCTTCGGGTAATTGAGATGAAGCCACGCCGAGTTGTTCGGACACACGACTTCGCGCCCAATAGAAGTCAACGCTATCGGCGAAAGTGACCTGAACAAAGCTATACCCAAACAGGCTCTTGCCACGTACCGACTCTGCACCCGGTACCGCCAGCAACGACACGCTCAGCGGATAGGTGATTTGGTCTTCGATGTCTTTCGGTGAGCGCCCCGGCCAAGGGGTCAGAACGATGACCTGGTTCTCACCCACGTTGGGAATCGCATCGATCGGCACTGTTTTAAAACTGAACCATCCAAACACACTCACACCGATGACGGCGAGCATCACCAGGTAAGGTTCGGTGGTGCAAAATTGAATCAGTCTCTTCAGCATGCTTTTGGGCTTAGTCTTCGAAATCTAGGCTTTGAACTTCTAGTCCTTCAAAGGGATCATCCTCCGAGTCACCCGATGTTGGCTCCAAAGACAGATCACGTACCAATTCTCCGCAAGTTAGCATTTCAGCCCCCCAGTACGGATTCCTGAGGTCTGAGTTTGCCTGTAACCAATCACCTCCACCGCCAGGCACCATGGGACAAAAGAAGTGGTTGACTCCATTCTTGGTTCGTTCACCTCGCGCGAACTGCATCGTTTTGAGCATTGCGTGACTAATGGTGCGAAAGGCAACGCGGGAATCTTCGAGTTGCCCTACCAATCGTTCCGCGGCGTTTCGTGCGACAAGAAGCTCTCGTTTTGCTTGATCTGGAACTGAGGCGTCGTCGAGTGTTGCAACGAGAGCTTCATTGAGCGAGTTGACGGAAGCTGGCGGTGCAGTCGCATCGTTGGCCAGTGACGCTTGAATGTCAAAGTACGCAGTGAATGCGTCGTCAAAGGCTGCGGCCGAATCTCCAGTTAGGGTGATCGGGGCCCCTTTGTCGCTAAATTGGAGAGGGCCAGCCGGAAACTTCGCAGCTCTCGATGGGTCGAGCAATGATGGATTTCCGGCTAGTTGTGACTGTGAATCTAAAAGGAAGTTGCCATCGGTGGCAACGAGCTCACCTGCATTGATGCCTTCCGCCACGACCACCACCTGGTCGGTCAGGGCTCCAAGTGCGATCCGCCGTACTTCGAATCTTCCCGGCTCGACTTCGACGTAAACCACGCTGTTATTGCCGGCCATGAGAACCGCGTCTCGCGGTACAGTGACCACCTGTTGCTCTGGCAAAGGAACTTCAGAAAAACCGAGCTGGGTTGTCGGAATCAAATCCATGTCACAGATAGGGCAAGTTCCTGGTTCGTCTCTTATCACCTGCGGATGCATTGGGCTGATGTATTTTCCAGCCAGTGCCGGATCATAGACTTTCGCGCGAGGAATCGCAGGCACCGAGATGCGTGCGGTTGCATATTCGCCTGGACGAAGCTTTCCATCAAGGTTGAGCATTTCAACGCGTACTTTGACCGCCCGCGATTTTGGGTCGACCGTTGGAGCGATAAAAGCGACGCGGCCTGTGAATACAACTCCTGGCGCCGATGAGATCTCCGCTTCAACCACTTGGCCAAAGAGTACCCTTGCCGCGTCATCCGGAAAGAGATCAAGCATCATCCAAACAGTCGACAAATCCGCGACGCGATAGATGCTTTGCCCCGCCTTTACGTAGTCACCCTCAACCGCCATCTTCTCGATGACCGTGCCCTTTTGAGGCGACTTGATGCGGATCCGGGAACTCGCGTTTTGTTCTCTTTTTAGCGCTTCAATCTGAGGTTCCGACATACCAAGCTCTAGCAACTTTTCAGCGGCCAACTCACGCAACCTTGAGCCATCAATGAAGCGGCTCGAGGTGTTTTGTTCTTGGGCCGTCAAGAACTCTGCTTGAGCGGTGTAAAGTTCTGGGCTGTAGATCAGCGCTAAGTCGTCGCCCTCGCGAACCGGGACACCTACATAGTCGGCGTAGAGTTTTTCGAGCCTTCCATCAACGTAAGCGGAAATCGTAGACAACTGGCTCTCGTCATAGCTGATGGATCCGATAGTCCGAATGGTTCGATTCACCGAATCCAGCTTGGCCATGGCAGTACGAATTCCGATTAGCCGTCTGTGAGCCGGCTCGATCGAAATTGAAACACCATCTCCACTGCTACCCGCAGTGGCTTCAACCAATTCCATGCCGCACACTGGACAGCGACCGGGTTCGGTCGTCGGCGGGACGCACATCATCGGGCAAATGAATCGTAGTGCTTTCGATGGACTCGATGAGGAACGGCCGGAATCGGAGGACTCTTGTGTCTGGATCCATCCGGCACGTTGAGCGACACCAGTCATGGCGATTCCGCCGACGAAGACTCCTGCGAGGACCAGCGAGTGAGCGAATGTTTTCCCAAGCCACCGAATGCCATGGAGTCGAGACATGAAAGGCTTGGAGCCGGCTTCTAGTTTTGCAACTTCGTCGGTCTCAATCGAGTTGGTTGTCTCCGGTGAAGCCACGGGAGCGTTCGCTACCGCTTCGTTCTTCGAATTGTGATTCTTGCTTTTGGCTTGGTCCGTCATTTGCCGACCCCACAATGGATGTTGGCATGATGCGGCTTTGTTTTGGGTGCCTGGAAATAGCGCACGTTCGAACCTATGGGTGCGGACTGTTGGATCTGTTAATGGCGGTTGGCCAAGCGAGCACACGACGGCTCATGAAGCAATCACTTGGCAACGGCTCCAAACGCATTCCGAACGGATGACGCGAATGAAGAAGTTCTAAAGAAAAGACGCGACGAAGTCACAGACCAAAAAGGCTGTAGTCAGCGCGTACCGGTAGCTCTAAATCAGCCACATACATAAGAAACGTTGCGAATAGCGAGCAACAAGATTCGCCTCGCAAGGTGGGGCCGCCCGCAACGACGTTACCTTCGACCGTCTATAGAAATTCTGGTCTGCTGCCGCTTCAGACACGGCAACGTGACGGACGATGATTCGTTGAGGGCACCGATCGCCACGATCCATCGGCGGGACCATCACGCCGCAAAGACACACACCCAGCAGTGACGCTTGGGGGTGCCCTTCCACTTCGGTCGTTTGATCACCTCGCGTTGGAGGCGAATCAGCTGGAGAATCTTCGCTGCCGCCGCAACAGCAACAACGCTGATCTGGCGATTGCACCTCACAACATCCACAGCCGTCGCAGGAGGTAGCCGTCTGGGCTCTCTCGGGCTTGGTTTGCCTGGCCTCCATGGGCGCAGCAGCGATCGCCACCATGGGCTGGATCATCATTGTGATGATCAGTCCGATTGTGACGGCAGTGCGGATTGGATGGAACTTTTTCATGGTAGAGCCCGATAGTATCTCGGCGGGACTGCCATTAAGTATCACTGCATCTCGTAGGTCGATCAAGTTGGATTTGGCGCTGACCTGCCGGGGCAAGCAACAAATCGCATGGTTTTGCTTGCCAGGATTCGATGACACGGAACGTCACCATGACCGAAAAGGCACCGCTCGATTGGGAGACTCGATCGTTGTGGGGTCTTGTTATGCTGAGTGTTTGCCTGGCAAATCCTGGTTGCAAATCGTCTCCAAGGCCCTCATTCGTGGCGAGCAGAACGTTCAATTCGGTGCCAGGAGGCGGGGCACGAGCTGAAGCAATACAGGGCTCAGGGCCTACGATCGTTCGTGCGGCAAGTTTCCGTATGGAGCCAGATTCAGGAATTGACGACGATTTCGGAGCCAAGATAGAAGCCGCCGAACCGTTAATGACAGGAATAGGGAGTGCCGGTGACCTCGAAGCGCGACTTGTCGAACCGATGGTGGGGTCGACTTCGCAAGTCGATCGCTATGCTGCAGACTCAGAAACTGAGCTCCAGTCACTCATTGCTCAAGCCTTATCGGTTCACCCTATCATTCTGGCGGCGAGACAACGCGTTGCGGCGCTAAGCAACCGTGTCCCGCAGGTGACATCGCTAGACGACCCGGTGCTTGGAAACACCTTTTGGCCGCTCCATGACCAAGCTTTGCAAACAGCCGGGGGACGCGTCGGACATCAATTTAGTCTCGCCCAAAAAGTTCCATGGCCAGAGAAATTGAAAGCTCGCGGCTTGGTCGCACAGCGGGAAACGCAAATTGCGGCTGCCGAGGTTGCGAAGGCTGAAAGGGAGATCGTCGAGGCGGTTCGGTTGGCTTATTACGAACTTTGGTTGGCTGACCGGCTGACGGAGATCGCGAGCGAGAGTCAAGAACTTGTCGGCGATCTAATCACCATTGCACAGTCTCGCTACAAAACCGGTGGAAGCCAGAGAGACATTCTCCAGGCAGAGATGGAGAGCAACAGGCTCGATGACCAGCTGATTTCACTACGTCTCCAGAAGGAACAAGCTCGAGCGGATCTTGGAGCACTCGTGCGACAGCCGATCGATCTGATGCCGACGGCATTGGAAGAGCTCGAATTGAATCACTTCGTCCCAGATCTCAAGCTATTGATCGCTGAAGCCGAACAATGCAATCCAAGCTTGCAAGGACTCGCCTCGGAGATCGAACGCGACCGAGCCAAACAGACCCTGGCTTGTCTTCAGCAGTATCCGGACTTTCAACTTGGTCTCGGCTATTCCATTATCAGTGACGACGGGAATGTCATTAGTCCCGTCGCGGATGGTCGTGACAATATCAACTTCTCAGTCGGAGTGAGCTTGCCGATCTGGCGAGACAAGATCAACGGCGGAGTGCGAGAAGCCGCCCATCAACGGAACAGCACCATTCACCTTCGCGAAGCAGAGAGAGATCGCCTGCGTGGTCAGCTGCGAAGAAAAGTCGCTGCAGCCTATGCATCGATCGAACAGTTAGAGTTGTTCCGCGATCGGCTCATTCCCAAAACCGAGCAAACTCTCGAAATTGCAACGATTGACTACCAGGGGAAAAGGGCTGAATTTGCGGAGCTAATTGCGACGTATCGAGAATTACTGAACTATCAGGTCCAAGTCGCCCGAGCACAGGCGTCGCTAGCCAGTACGATGGCCCAAATCGAAAAAGATGTTGGCTTCGAGGCATACGAGTTCTGAATTCTTTCCGGCGGAAATGCAGCCATCTTCAGACCAATTCGAAAAACGATCGACCGAGTTTCATTCTGACAGTGCGTCGCTTATCAATAGAGGGATCACTATTGGTGATCCGATTGTGCTACGGACGCGACCTTTTCTTGCATTGATTGTTCGCGGTCCGTACGTGTTCCGACCTTGATGCTGGTGGTGATGCGCGGAGCTCCCAGCTTGTGTACGCGTTCGTGGCATTGCTTGACGGCGGCAAAGACGGCATCCCATTCGCCTTCAATATTGGTTCCGTAGGCGTGGAGCTCGTGCGACAGACCAGCTTCTCGGAATACCTTCTGGCATTCGGCGATATACTTGCTCACCGAAACACCGACGCCCATTGGGACAACACACAGATCAATGATGACGTTCACGTTAGACTGCTCCGTTTGGATTGCTGATCTCGGACGCGGTTCCAGACACTTTGGGAACGATGACGTACAGGATCAAGCATAAGCTCCAGTAGAAAGAAACGTCAGTGGTATCGCGAATTGGGGGGATTGGAGCTGAACACAAGGCTCCTCTTTTTCACGGCTACTTGTCAGGTGTCAAGGACTTAGGTTCGACATGGTGAGCCTGTTCAAAAATCCGACTCGACTAAAATTAGTACAATAGGGCTCTTCGAAAAACTAGCGGCTGCGGTAGGTGAGATTCAAATGGCCAAAGAGAAGGAAGGCACCGGCTTCAGTTTGAAGGATCACCTCTTCAATCGTCAGCGCGTGCAATACCTGGCAGGTCTGTTTGCGTCGGCCGACTCCCATTTTGATTCCAATGCTTTTGTGCGTGAAGCAGTCAAGCCCTTCCATGACCTGGAGTTGAAGCAAAGGATCGTTCACATTGCAGCAACGTTGGAAAATCATCTGCCAAAGGATTTTCCAGCTGCATGTAAATGCATTGTCAACGCGTTGCCACCGCCGCTTGACCCTCGAAGGACGGACGACGATTTCGGTGACTTTATTTTCGCTCCGCTCGGTGAATTTGTGGTTCGCAACGGACTTGATAGGAAAATGCTTAGGACATCCTTGAGGACGCTGAAGGAGATTACTCAGCGTTTCTCAATGGAAGATGCGATCCGCTACTTCATCAATGCACACACGGAACCAACCATGCGTGAGTTGGAGAAATGGGCGAGGCATAAGAATTACCACGTTCGTCGGCTGGTGAGCGAAGGTACCCGGCCGATGCTACCTTGGTCGGGGCGGATTGCCATCGATGTAACGGGCGCTTTGCCCTTGCTAGACACACTTCACGCCGATTCCACTCGCTACGTTACGCGTTCCGTAGCCAATCACCTGAATGACATATCTAAATCCCACCCTGATGTAGTTGTGGAACGGCTCGGGAGCTGGAAGAAGATGAAGCAGCAAGATCCGGTTGAACTGGATTGGATGTGCAAGCATGCGACGAGAACTCTGATTAAGCAAGGCGACAAAGGTGCATTACGGCTACTTGGCTTTCGAGCGCGGCCACGCGTTGAAGTCAACGGCTTCCGGCTCGAATCATCGAAGGTGAAACGCGGTGACTACCTCGCGTTTTCGTTCGATATTAAAGCTGCACGCTCGGAACCATTGATCGTAGATTACATTATTGACTTCCTGAAAGCGGACGGCTCGACATCGCCCAAGGTTCACAAGCTAAAGCAAGTGACCATTGCAAACGGCGACTCTGTCAGGCTCAAGAAACGCCATAAACTGCATGCCAACGCCACGACGTACACGCTTTATCCCGGCGTTCATCGAGTGACTCTGCAGATCAATGGAAAACGCTTCGATACTGCGGACTTCGTCGTGACTTGAAGTTCTCTCCAAGGGACAGTTCGATTCCAGGTGAAGGATGTGGTGATCAGAGATAGCGTCATGTCCAGCGAGCGCGAATCCGTTTCGAGAAGTCGTCACGATGCCAGTTGTCGTTGGCGAGATCGTTGATCCGCGCTTTCTCGTTCAGCGTTTGAAAGCTCTCAGATCGATCGAGCAATCCGAGTTCGTAGGCCAGATAGTCGGCATGACCTGAGATTACCGTTCGCCAGTTCCAACCAATGCGACGTGGCCATACATCATTTACGTGATCGCGAAGGTTGGTGAGGCAGTTATTCCAAAGCGTGTTGTATGTCTCGGGAGAGGATTCGAGCCTTTGAGCACGCTTGAGCATGCTCAGCAAAAACTGGCTCGCTTGCTCACGTGTTGCGGACGATGGATAGAGGTGAACCGTATTTTGCCTATACTCGGTGCGGACACCGATGCAGTCTCGTTCGTCGGCAATGATGTAGGCCAGTGGGAAGGCTCCAAACATACCTTTTAAGATGGAGTAGGGCTGACCAGAGCGGCGTCGTGCCTCCACAGAAATGGCGATGTATTCGCCGTTAGAGAAACCGAAGCTGACCATGGTGTGGGCGAGGTGGTGTTGGTTATTGAAAGGTACAACGACAAAATTGACGTCGCAAACCTCGTCCATCAAGAATGTTCGAGTCTCCCAGCTCGCCTTATGGGATCCATCGCAACCATATCGAAAGTTGCGAAAATTGGAGATAACAACGGATGCCTCTGCGTCGAGGAATTCAATGCTCGGTATTCGGTCGAAGCCCACATCCCAATGCATGTTTTTCGATTTCCAGTTGCCGGCGGCCTAAGTAGTTGACTTGAGTGCATCGCGTACAATTTTCGACGCCTTGCAGCTCACCCATAGAGCGGTAGAGGTTAGCGGAATCCGAATTCTTGTAGTTCAATTTCGCCGTCGGTGGACGTGTAGGGTTTAAATGGCGTCGCGCGGTGGTCGAGGAATTTTGCATCGATCGATTGGTAAGTCTGCTCGGCGCGTCGACGCCCGGTTTCAAACAAGTCGGGAATGTGTTCGATGGCATCCAGGGGCCATTGTTCACGCATTCGGAAATTGATGTGCTCGTATCGATCTTCGAGCAAAAACTTCAGGGGCAGGTGGATCCCCTGGGTCTGTGATGTGCCCATAACTTCAGCGACTCGCGGGGCCCAATACAACAGGCCTGCATCGGGGCCAGGTGGAGCAAGTGAGTACTGTGCCTTACCGGTTCCGATAGAAAGCAAATGCACTTCGTCCAAACTGTGACTTGGAACCTCTTTCTGCTTTTGATCCAGATATTGAATGCGAACGGCTTCCGCGAAACCAAGCATGCTGGGGTCGTTGGACCAGATGCCACCGTCGACGTAATCTTTGCCTTGGATGTGACGGTGCGGAAAATAGGTCGGCGCTGCCGTGGCGGCGATCACGACGTCCGAGATCTTGATGTCTTGGTCGTGAACGGCATATGGCTCGTGGCGTGAGCGGAAGACATGTGGTTCGCCGTCGGTCAAGTTGACGGTCGGAATGATAAGACGCGTCTTTTCGACTTCCTTGAGTGTCCTGTCACCAAATGCGATGTCAAAGGCATCTTGTAATGCAAATGGACAGAATCGGGCACGAAAGGCGGCGTCGAGATTGCCACCGGTCCTTCGCCGGAAAATGGCGGCT
Organism: Aureliella sp.; assembly: GCA_046290675.1. GTDB lineage: Bacteria > Planctomycetota > Planctomycetia > Pirellulales > Pirellulaceae > Aureliella. The sequence continues at coordinate 50,364 of JBKAHA010000018.1, read as the reverse complement.
GCCAGTGGGAATAGAAACCGCATGAGACCTTTAGCACGGTAGGGCTCTCTAGGTGAGAAGATTTTGGCGCCGTGATTGGTATAGAAATCGAACAACTCTTCTGTTGTCATGCCAAGTGCCAACCCGGCAGCGATGATTCCTCCCGTTGAAGTCCCAGCGATGAGATCGAATGAATCCGTTATCGCTTTCCCGGTTCTCTGTTCCAGTTCGCGCAGGTACGCGACCACGAATGCACCGCGGATGCCCCCGCCAATCAAGGACAGAATTTGAAACCTTGCCAAGAATGCACCTTCCTCAAGCGAAATGAGTTCAGAGGCCGCGTCTCAAAGAGTGGGCGATTTGGACTCATGGAGTTCGAATGACCAGGTTTCGAATCTCGGTCATATCTTCCATCGAGAACCGAATTCCCTCACGTCCTAAGCCACTATCTTTGACGCCACCGTAAGGCATATGATCGACACGCCACGAGGGAACATCGCCGATGACGATACCGCCGACCTCCAGAGTATCCCAAGCCCGCTGCATCTTATAGAGATCGCGTGTAAAGATCCCGGCTTGAAGACCAAACTGGCTATCATTGACCTCATCTAGAGCCTCGTCAAAGTTACGGAAGCGGCTTAGGACGGCTACGGGACCGAATGCTTCCTGCGCACAGACTTTCTGTTCCTTGCCGACATTCTCGAGAAGGGTCGCTTCCAGCACTGCTCCATTCCTTTCGCCTCCGCAAAGCAATCTGGCTCCTCCCGCAACTGCCTCTTCGATCCAAGTTTGAAGTCGACTCGCTTCGGATTCCGAAATCATCGGTCCGATGAAGGTATCTTCGCGCTTCGGGTCGCCAGTCACCAGTTCACTTGCTTTTATCACGAGACGGTCACGCAGTTCGTCGTAGCGGCTCTCGTGGACGATAATGCGTTGCACACCAATGCAGCTCTGCCCCGATTGGTAGAATGCTCCCACGATGATTCGGGCGACGGCATCTTCGAGGTCTGCGTCCTCATCGACGATGCAGGCTGCATTTCCACCGAGCTCAAGGACCACTTTCTTTTTCCCCGCTTTCGCTTTCAACTTCCAGCCGATTTCCGGTGAACCTGTAAAACTGAGGAGTTTGAGCCTGTCGTCGGTCGTAAAGAGCTCGGCGGCATCTCGATGACACGGCAGGATTGAAAATGCGCCGGCTGGCAGATCGGTTTCGGCGAGTACCTCACCGATCATTAACGCCCCAATCGGAGTGCGGCTGGCCGGTTTCAAAACGAAGGGACATCCAACTGCAATCGCAGGCGCTATTTTGTGGGCGGCAAGGTTCAGTGGGAAGTTAAATGGCGAAATAAACGAACAGGGCCCAATGGGCACTCGCTTCCACATTCCGCGATAGCCTCGGGACCTGGGCGAAATCTCCAGATTCATGACTTCGCCAGTCATACGGACGGACTCTTCCGCTGCAATACGAAAGGTATCAATCAGGCGAGTCACTTCAGCTCGACTATCTCGGATCGGTTTACCGGCTTCGATGCAAAGTGCCATTGCCAATTCATCGAATCTTTCCGTGAATCGGTGAACGCAGTGATACAGGATTGCTTGTCGTTCGTAGGCCGGCACCTGCGCGCAAGCTAACGATGCGGATTCTGCAGCCGCAATCGCTCGGTCAATGGTCGCATCATCGGCGAGCGCTACTTGATACGCAACTTCGCCGCTGAACTTGTCTACTACCTTGAGATCCGAATTCGGCTTTTCAGGCTTGTTCGCGAGATAAAACGGGAGCGTCATCGTGGCGTCTAATGGTGCTTTCTTCGGATGCCGATTTTAAAGCGTTTGTCCTAGCGATTAGGCAATGAGTTCTTTGACGACATGGCCGTGAACATCCGTCAACCGAAAACGTCGTCCTTGGTACCGGTAGGTAAGCAGCTCGTGGTTAATGCCAAGTTGATGCAACAGTGTTGCTTGCCAATCATGTACGTGAACGCCATTCTCTGCAATGTTCCATCCATATGGACAGGTTTCGCCGTATTCGAAACCTCGCTTCAAGCCGCCGCCGGCCATCCAAAGACTAAATGCGCGTCCATGGTGATCACGACCATATTTCTTTCCATTGGTATCGCCCTGAGCGAAGGTAGTCCGGCCAAACTCGCCACCGAAAATGACCAAAGTGTCATCAAGAAGTCCGCGTTGTTTTAAGTCGGATACCAAGGCGGCGGCCGGTTGGTCTGTGTCTTTGCACTGGATCTCAAGCTGAGTCGGAATGTTGGCATGTTGATCCCAACCGATGTGCATTAGCTGAATGAAACGCACGTCCTTTTCGGCGAATCGCCTCGCCATCAAGCAGTGTCGCGCGAACGAGCCAGGTCGGTGGACATCGGGACCGTACATCTCCAATACATGATCGGGTTCGTTCGAAATGTCGACCAGCTCTGGAATGCTGGTCTGCATTCGATAGGCCATTTCGTATTGCTTGATACGAGCTTCAATCTCGGGATCACCATATTCGTTGAGACGTTCCTGGTTGAGCTCGGCTAAACGGTCCAGCATTTTTCTTCGCAGAGTCCTTGGCATTCCGTCCGGATTAGAAAGGTAGAGAACCGGATCACCGCTACCGCGAAATTGAACCCCTTGGTGTTGCGAAGGAATAAAGCCACTACCCCAATAGTAGTCGTACAGGAGTTGGCCGCAGGTGTTCTCTCGGTCGCGCGAGTTCATGACGACAAAGCTCGGCAAGTTGTCGTTCAAACTGCCCAATCCGTAGGAAAGCCAAGCACCAATGCTTGGCCGGCCGGGGATCTGAGAACCGGTCAAAAAGAAAGTGGCTGCGGGGGCGTGGTTTATTGCCTCGGTGTTCATCGATTTAACAAGGCAAATGTCATCCGCAATGCCCCCCGTATAAGGAATCATCGAAGACAGCATCATTTGCGATTCGCCGTAAGTTTGAAACGGCTTGTGCGGCGGCAGAACAGGCAACTGCTTTTGTCCGCTCGTCATTGTCGTCAGCCTTTGCCCCTGGCGTACCGAATCGGGCAATTGCTCGCCGCTCCGGCCTTCTAGCTCTGGCTTGTAATCGAACAAATCGATGTGGGACGGACCGCCGCTCATCATCAGGTAGATGACTCGTTTGGCTTTCGCGGGGTGGTGAAGCCCATTTGATGGTGGACGGGTATTTTCGCCTGCGACCATCGAATCGCTAGCAAGCAATGAAGCCAGCGCAGCAGTACCAATTCCGGTCGACATTCGACTGAAGAATTGCCGCCTGGTATTGTGCTGATGATTTTGATCGAGTGGGTACATGGTTACTCTCGCGTCATAAATTCATCGGTGTTCATGATGACTTGGATCGCACTGGCGAGCGCGGCAAGTTGGACGAGCTGCTCTTCCGATTCGGGGATAGCGATGGATTCTCCCGCAGAAACAAATTTTCGTGCCTCAGTGATATTTTCACGATAAAAGTCTTCGCTGTCGGCGAAGGCCATTTTCAATGAACCTAATTCTGATTCGCTTGGAAGACGGCTCACGCACCGTGCGAATGCATCACGCAGCTGACTAGCGGCATCTCGATGCGGGAACGAATCGAAGATCGATGACGCCAGGTAGGTTGCCGCCTCGACAAAAGTGGGATCATTCAAAAGAGTCAAGGCTTGCAGAGGTGTATTCGTTCGCGAGAGCTTGACCGTGCAGGTTTGTCTTCCAGATGAATCAAACATGTTCGGAGGCGGGACGGTACGGCGCCAGAAGGTGTAGAGGCTTCGGCGATAGAGCGAATCTCCTTCTGATGGTTTGTAACTAAATCGTTCGAGGCTAAACTCCTTCCACAAACCTTTTGGCTGGTAAGGGTAAACCGGGGGACCGCCAGTTTGTGGATTGAGTAGGCCAGCGGATGAAAGCGCAGCGTCTCGAATCAGTGACGAAGGCATCCGGTAACGTGGGCCGCGTGCCAAGAGACGATTGGCTGGATCGGAGTCTTTCAGGTCGGCGCGAAACTTAGAAGCTTGAAGGTAGGTTTCGGACGTCACTATCAGGCGTTGCAGCCTTTTGACATTCCAACCGCTCTCGCGGAACTCGACGGCCAACCAGTCCAGCAACTCCGGGTGGCTCGGCAGTTCGGCTTGGACGCCAAAATCTTCCGCGGTCTTGACAATTCCAGTACCAAAAAACGTCTGCCAATAACGATTGACCTGGACTCGGGCGGTTAGTGGGTTGTTTGAGTGCACGAGCCACCTTGCCAGGTCGAGGCGTGTGGAATTTTCATTGTTTGGCAGCGATGGGAGGAAATGGGGAACGTCTGAGCTAACTTGCTGTGCGGGGGCCTCATAATTGCCGCGCGTCAGCACGTGAGTGGCACGCGGCTTTTCGAGCTCTCGCATGACCATGACTGAAAGTATCTTCGAGCGTACAGTTCCCTTCTTCCTGTTCAATTGAACTTCTTGCTTTTTGATCTCACGCCATTCTTCTTTGGCCGCGTATTGCAAGTACCAGTTCTTGAGTCTGCGATCGCCCGCCGCGCCACGCTCTGCTGGAGTCTTGACCAGCTCATTAAACGTCCCGCGGTCCATATTCTCGGGCGACTTTTTCCGCGCGTCTTTTTCCCATTCTCGCATTGCTGCGGTAATTTCTTCGTCGGCCTTATCGAGCTCTTCTAATAACGGCGAAATCTGCGCATCCAAGCTCGCTAGCTCGTCGGTCTGCTCCTGCGTTGGCATATCAAGATACGGCTTCGCGATCTGGCTGCGACCATTGCGACGATCCACGTTGCCCCGTTCGTCAACGCTGTTGAAATAGGCGTAAAACTGGTAGTAGTCTTCTTGAGTCGTTGGATCGTACTTGTGATCATGGCACTGTGCGCATGCCATCGTAAGGCCCAGCCAAGTTGTTGCGGTGGTATCGACTCGATCGAAGACGTAATTGACTCGTGACTCTTCAGCGATCGCACCACCTTCGCCGTTCAACATGTGGTTTCGATTGAAGCCAGTTGCGATCAGCTGCTCTTGGGTGGGGTCGGGCAGGAGGTCACCCGCGAGTTGCTCAATCGTGAATTGGTCAAATGGCATATTGGCGTTCAACGCATTGACAACCCAATCACGCCAAGGCCACTGCATGCGGTCCCCATCTTGTTGGAAGCCGTTCGAATCCGAGTATCTGGCCGCGTCTAGCCAAGGCAACGCCATCCTCTCGCCGTAATGAGGACTTTGCAGTAGCTCATCAACGGTATCTTCGATGGCGGTATCCGGTGCCAAGTCGTATTGATTGAGGAACGCTTGGCTCTGTTTGGGCGTTGGTGGCAAGCCGATCAAGTCTAGATATAGTCTTCGAACGATCGTGGCCGGCTCGGCGCGCGGAGAAGGAGCGATCGCGTGTTGTTCCAGGCTGCTCAGAATAAAATGATCGATTGGATTGCGTGGCCACTGCGTCTGGGAGACTTCGGGAATCTCCGGGCGAACCGGCTTTTCGAATGCCCAGTGCTGCTCATACTGAGCACCTTGTTGAATCCACCGACTCAGGATCTTCTTATCGCGATCGGATAGCACTCGCCCACTTTCGGGTGGCGGCATTTGAAGGTCGAGATCTTCTGCGAATATCCGGCTTAGAAGTTCGCTTTCTAACGGCGAATCCAAGTCGACGACGCTTTCGTAGCCATCGGGCATATCGAGCCGCAAGTCGGCTTCACGGTGGTTGGGATCGGGACCGTGGCAATAGAAGCAATTCTCCGACAGGATCGAGCGCACATGGAAGTTGAAAGAGATGATGTTGGGAACTTCTGATTCCATTTGGGCATGAGATTGCCTCAGGCTGACCAAACAAATCGAGCAAGCAACGATGCATGAATAGAAAGCTCTAGGGGCGGTAAGGTGAGGACCGTTGATTTGCATGAGGGAACGAGCTGGGGGAGAACGGGCTAAACCTAGTAAGGCGGGCCACTCATTGTAGCACCGCGAGAATTCACGCACCTGTTCACGCACCTGAATAGGTACACAGGGAGAAGAAGGAGTTGCCTTACGACTGGGGAAATGCTAGCGAAATGGGCGGGGTTATCGGGCTCCGGACCGCCGCAAACGTCGCCGAACTCCTCTATCTGATATTGATTGCGTGTGTTGATTTTAGGTAGCTAAAAGTCAGAGATTGAGGTGCAACTACAAATTGGCTAGTTGCCTAAGATGGATGCAACGATGGTTCGCGAAATGCGAAAAGGAATTCGCTGATGGCCACACTGTTCGAATCTGAGCGGCAAAAAATGAATCGGTCTCAGACCTTTGGCGATGGGCATCGTTCAGCGTTCGTCGTACCGGCGGAGGCCGTTTTCTGCACTGTTACAAGAGTTGCGATAGTGTGGCTGGTTAGCTCGATCGGCTTCCACAATGCTTCGCACGCTACGGAGCTCGAAATTCCCAACGGTAAGAAGACCGTGGTCTACGTAGAGAAGGATGATGTCTTTCTTTCCAGCGGGCCTTCAAAGGATCACTATGCGACGCTTGCTGTCGATGCAGGTGTGTCTCTTGATGCTTACTTAAAGACCGACGACGGTTGGATCGGAGTACGTCCTCCAGCGGGTAGCTTCAGTTGGATACAGGCTTCAGATGCCTATTTGCTTCCAGGCGGTTCGGTCATTGAGATCACCAATCCTAAGGCCGTCAGTTGGATCGGCACGCAATTTGGCAAGGCAGAACGCTATGGCTGGCAAGTCGAATTGAATCAAGGTGAGCAACTGGCAGTTCTGGGGGAATCGACCCGCCAGGATGAGCATGGCAACAAGGCGCTTTGGTACAAGGTAAAACCGCCGGCAGGTGAGTATCGGTGGATCCACGAATCGAATGTGACTTCGGACCCGGCCATCGCCAAGCGACAAGGGAAAGGGAAGCCAGTTCAATCTGCATCGGAAGATCAGGACGAAGCAGTGGAAAGCCGAGCAACTTCGTCTACGGACGGGAATCCAGTCGTAGCTGCTGCCTACCAAGAGGAGGTTGTCGCACAAGAAGTCTTATCCGGAGACGTCTTTGACGATCAGCTCCCCGGCCCAACCACAATTGTCGAAGGGCCAATCACCGAGATCGTTGACGGAGGTGTTCTGTATGAAGAGGGGCCTCCTGCGTCGTCTTCGTCATTGACTGGCGGCATGTTCTCTGGCTGGCACGCATTCGAGTTTGATGACGATGGACTCCATTTCCGATTGTTGGAAAGGAAGCTTGGGAAACGCGGCGCGATGACAGATCCTCTTGAGTGGGATCCCTATAGTCTAACCATGCCAAAGCGTGTCAATACCTCACCGCCAACTCGTGTTCCAGCTGGTGTTACTCCGCGAAGAACTGGGGTTTACGAACGCAGTATGATGCAGAGTAATTCTGGCTATCAACCGCCTCAACCACTGGACGGAGGCAGGCCGTGGCGCCACCCCAGCACTTTGCGCGCAAATCGAATGAACGGATACGCGGGCGTTTCGGGGGAACCACTGCAGGGTCGAAGTCGGCGCGAGGTATTGAACAGCATTCGCGAGAATGTGAATGATCTCGGAGGTTCGTTGGGAGCGCTAGTCGATGGCGTCGGAAACCGCTTTGGGGGAAGCGAAGGCGACATAGCGAAAAATGATGACGCGGGAGCTGCTGAGGCTGCTCGACTAGGATTTCGGTCCACCGAATCGCCACCCATGCAGCTCGAATCCTCGCGAATGGACCGGAGCGGTTATGGTGCTGCGGGCGCGTACTCTCCCTACAATGCGACCAAGCAGGAAGTTGACTGGTATGGAGTGACCCGAGAAGCCAAGCGTTCGGAAATCGGCACGGGGGTTAGGAATGGTGGCATCCCAGCCACGCCAGGAGCCAGCTATTCGGAGGGGCCGAGGGCCGGTCAAGATGCTGCTTTTGTCAGTCCCGACCTGAGGGCGTTGCAAGTTCGATTGAGCGAGATGGTCTCTCAGCCGCCGGGATTATGGAACCTGCCCTCGATCGTCGAACGGGCTAAGTACTTTGTTGACAACGGGCAGACAGCGTTGGAACGCGGGCAAGCACGATTGTTGCTCGAACGCGTTGCCGAGTTCGAGAATCACGCACGTCGGACTGCGTTTGTCCCGGGTGTGAACTACCGGGCAGATGCAGGGCAGTTTCCGTCACCCGTACCGGCATCGTCAGGAGTTGGTCCCGTGCAAACTGCAGCTTACTACGCTGGAAATTCAACGCCCGTGCAACCTGCCGGGTATCAAGCGCCCAGATCGCCCGCGGCATCGGTTGCCACTTCGCAAGCAAACGCTTCATTCGATGCCACTGGTTACCTGGTACCGGTAATGGGGGGCAGCATCGATCAGCCTAGTCATGCGTTGGCTGATGAGCGTGGAGCGATCATTGCTTATGTGACTGGATTGCCAGGCATGAACCTAGACCTTTATCTCAATAAGCCAGTTGGTGTGGTTGGTTTACGAGGCTACTTGCCCAAGCTTCAGAAAGGGCATGTTCAGGTCGAACGGGTTGTTGAGTTCAGGTAGACATTGCAGAAAGCCTTTCGCCACTCAAATTTACTTCGAGTTGTGTCGATCTTCAGTGGCATTTGGCCTCGTCCGTGAAGACCCGGTGTATGACTGTCACACTCAATTCTGCGGTGCTATGGCCAACCGATGGATGGTGCGTATAGCCCCGAAAGCATCGCTGAAACTCAGTTTGCTCTCACCGGCGTAGCGACAGTCGAAAACAATGGGCACTTCGCCGAAGGTTGCCTGCCTATTCTTGAGGGCAACCAGAATCTCTTCTAAGAAACCGTATCCGGGGCAACGAAGCTCCGAAAGCGATAGCTCCGCCAACTTGGACGTGCGGTAGCAGCGATAGGATCCGCTGCAATCTGAGATTGGGAGTCGGAGTAGTCGGAGAGCATATGCGTTGAGACAGCGGCTAATGATCTTGCGGTGCCACGGCAGGCCAGGTGATTGTCCACCAGTACGGTAACGCGTTCCGACAACAACGTCTTTGTCCCCATTCATCGCTTCTTGAAGCATGGGGAGCGCGTATCGCGGGTGATGGCTCACATCCGCATCAAGGTTGATCAGGTATTCGTAGCGACCCTGGTTTAGGCACCACTGGATGCCATCGCGAAGAGCCGTGCCGAGACCGAGTTTACCCGGCCGGAGCAAAAGGTGGACCTGGAAAGAATAGCGAGCTTCGTCATTGATTTCGGCGAAATCTTCAACCCACTCAGCGGTTCCATCTGGGGAAGAATCGTCCACAACCAAGATGTCAGCGCCAGGAAGATGTTCATTGATCAAGGAAAACATCTTTGGGAGATTTTCAATCTCGTTGTAAGTGCACAAAACGACCAATGTCTTTTTGCAGTGGAGAGCGAGCTCCTCCGCTCCAGTGGCGGTCGTTGGTCCAGATGGCATGACGGAAGTACTGTTGTTCACTGCGTGTGCAATGGCTGATCAATTCGACAAAGGAATTAGCTGCTCGACGGGTAGAGCGCCAACTGACAGGATGAGCCAAGGTGGGTTGAATCACAACAGACGCTTGGTCGGCGATCGATTGCTCAGATCGCGTCTGCACCGATTCTAACGGTCGTCGCGATCATGAGGGGCGAAGTCGAAACGTCTTGGGCATAGCGCCTCCGACTGCGTCCGCCGTTGGGCTGAGTCGTGTCCTGCAATCGAGCAGGGGCGTTCCCGCAGCGGTTTAACCTGCAGTTCGCCTTTGAGCAGTGCAAAATTGGAGTAGCCTTAGAACTGAAGCGAAGTGGATACGATTACTTCACCACGACATTAAAGAGTCTTCCGGGTACGACGATCGTCTTCACGATCTCTTTGCCGTCTGTTAGCTCTTGGATTCTCTCATCCTTCATAGCGAGTTCGGCAAGTTGGTCTTTGCTGCAATCTGCCGGTACGGTCAGGCGGGCACGAAGTTTTCCGTTCACCTGAAGAGGGATTTCGATTTCTTTGCTTTTGGTGAGCGATTCGTCAAACTCTGGCCACGACTCGTAAGCGAGGGATTTCTCGCCGCCAAGAATGTGCCAAAGTTCTTCAGCCAGGTGAGGGGCCAGCGGGGAAAGTAGGAGCACGAATTGACGCATCGCAGACTTGGGGCGGACTTCTTGCTTGGTGAAGAAGTTGACGAATTCCATTAGCCTCGCAATGGAAGTGTTGAAGCTCATCGTTTGTAAGTCATTCGTCACTGCCGCGATGGTGCGGTGCAATGTCTGGTTTTGCTCGGCCGTCGGCTCGGCATCCTGGATTGAATCCAGTAAGACGATGTCGTCGGCTTTGTAGTCCACGATCATGCGCCAAACACGATCAAGGAAATTTCGGACTCCACTAACTCCCGACATGCTCCAAGGTTTGGTCGCTTCGAGTGGCCCCATAAACATCTCGTAGAGTCTCAACGAGTCGGCGCCGTAGTCCTTGACGACTTCGTCGGGGTTGACCACGTTCCCGCGGCTCTTTGACATCTTGTGAGCGCGGCTATCAATGGAGATTGACGGGTCGGACTTGAGGATAAATCCGTTTCCCTTTTTGTCGACTTCATCTTCAGTAACGACAACTAGCTCCACCGGAGAGCTGTCGGACTTGAGAACATGGTTGCCCTCTTCATTGCGAGTCACTTGGTTCGGGTTGACCCATTTGCCTTCGCTCTTGAAGCCTGTGAATTCGACTTCGCCCAGGATCATTCCTTGATTGACCAGTTTCTGGAAAGGCTCCTTGGTCGTTAAAAAGCCACGATCATAGAGTACCTTGTGCCAGAATCGGGCATACAGAAGGTGCAAGACGGCGTGCTCGGCTCCACCGACATACAGGTCAACAGGCATCCAAGCTTTTTCCTTCTCTGCATCGATGAATGCGTCTGCGTTCATTGGGTCGATGAATCGAAGGTAGTACCAGCATGAACCGGCCCATTGCGGCATGGTATTGGTTTCACGGCGATAGCGTTTGCCGTCGATCTCAACATAGAGCCATTCCTCCGGAGCCTTTCCTAAGGGGGGCTCCGGTTTACCGTGCGGTTTGTAGTCATCCAGATGCGGTAAGTCGACTGGGAGGTCGCTTGTGTCGACTGCACGCATGATGCCAGTTGGCTCATTGTTCCCGTCGACTTCATGCAGAATCGGGAAGGGTTCGCCCCAGAAACGCTGTCGGCTAAACAGCCAGTCGCGGAGTTTGTAATTGACGGCTTCGGACCCAGTTCCTGCCTTCTGCAGCTCTGCAGTGATTTTGGGCTTAAGCTCTGCTGTTTTGGTTCCGTCGAATTCGCCAGAATTGATGGCTGTACCGGTACCGGGAAAACACTGCTTGCCGGCGAGTACTTCTTCCCTGTCGAACCCTTTTTGGCCGGCTGGATCTACGACGGCGATAATCGGCAGTTCGAACTGAGTGGCAAACTCGAAGTCTCGTTCATCGTGGCATGGGACAGCCATGATCGCACCCGTCCCATAGCTGGCCAATACATAGTCCGCTATCCAGATGGGGATTGGTTTTCCATTGACTGGGTTGATCGCGTAGGATCCAGAGAAAACGCCTGTTTTCTTCTTCGCATCACCTTCGGTGCGTTCACGATCGCTCTTGAAGGACGCAGCCTGACAGTATTCTTCTACCGCCGTCTTTTGGTCGTCCGTGGTTAGATGTGGAACAAATTTGTGCTCTGGGGCGATGACCATGTACGTGGCACCGTGCAAGGTGTCAGGGCGAGTGGTGTACACTCGGAGGAAGTCGTCGCTAAGCTTCTGCGGAAAACCAGCTGAGCTCCTTGTTTCGCACCAATTTGGGAACTCGGACTCGTTGCCTAGGAAAAAGTCGACTTCCGCACCGCGGCTCTTGCCAATCCAATCTGCCTGCAGTTTTTTGATGCCAGGAGACCAATCGAGTCCCTCAAGGTCGTCGATCAGGCGTTCGGCATAAGCGGTAATTCTCAACATCCACTGGCGAAGTGGGATACGCTGAACCGGGTGATCTCCTCGCTCACTTCGGCCATCGATGACTTCTTCGTTAGCCAGCACGGTTCCTAGTGCCGGGCACCAATTGACAAGCGCATCGTCCTGGTATGCAAGACGTCGAGAGTCGCGGTATTTTGCAACTGCCGATTCACCCGCTTCATTGACCTCATCCGGGATAGGTAGCTCGCTAATAGCCCGTCCTTTGCCCAGTTCTTCGTCGTACCAGGTATCGAATAGGACTAGGAAAATCCACTGCGTCCATTTGAAGTAATCGACATCCGTGGTCGCCAAGACTCGATCCCAGTCGTAGCTGAAACCGAGCATCTTCAACTGTCGCGTAAATTCAGCGATATTCTGCTCTGTCGAGACTCGCGGTGGAGTGTTGGTTCGGATCGCGTGTTCTTCGGCGGGCAGGCCGAACGCGTCGAAACCCATCGGATGCAGCACAGTCTTTCCCTGCATGCGCGCGAATCGGCAAACGATGTCTGTCGCGGTGTATCCTTCTGGGTGGCCGACGTGCAGTCCAGAGCCGCTTGGGTAGGGAAACATATCCAAGACGTAGAGCTTTTCGCCTGCCGGCATCTCAGGCGTTTGGAATGTCTTGTTTTCTTCCCAGTGCTGTTGCCACTTGGGTTCGATCTCTGCTGGATTGTATCTAGTCATTCGACTGCGGTATCAAAAGCTCGGTGACGATTTGGCTTCAGTCTTCAGACTCAAAGACTGAATTGACGCACGAAGGGATAGACCAACGGATCACTCTTCTAAATGAGGATCGGGGTTTGCTCCACTTTGGAACGAAATTGTAAGGAATTCGCACAAATAGACGATCCGGAGTGGGCGGTAGGTGCGGCAAAATTCGCGCATTGACGAAGCGTATAGTCCAGTGAAGCTCGATCGCCATGTCTGCGGAACATGAGGACGAGTCGACTTCGAACGCTTTGGCCCACAACAACCGAAGAACGCACGAAAAAAGGCAGTGAGGAATACTCACTGCCTTTTTTGTCATTTGAGCAAGCCAAACCGGGCTGCTAGCTCTCTTGGTTCGATGGAGTCCCCGGCGAGGGAATCGAGCGTCGCTTAGAATCTGTAGGCCGGATTCTCTGGATCGAAATCGATGTCCTTTAGGCCGACGTTGGTTTTGACCTTCATGTAGGTGTACTCTTCCAGCAGCTGCTTTTCGCCACCTTGGGTCTTGGGCCACTCATAAGCACAGTAGCGGACGGGAATATTCAATTCTTCATCGATGAAGATTTGTGCCTCACAGAAATCGAAGCAAGGACGCTGTTCGGGGTGGCGGACCGTCAAAACGGTGCAAGGTCGCTTGTCAACTTTGGCGCCCTTGTGGAACTCAACCCCACAGGGGCCTTGCTTTTTGTCACGTTCGCCTTTTTCGATCAGCTTAACTACAAGATTCTCGATTCCCATGTCGGTGATCGGATAGCGCTGGCCACGCATCGCCATCATCCCGTTCGGATCGAGATTCACAGTCGGCAAGAACCGACCCTTCATGCCGCCCTCGTGGGCGACAATGTTTCCAGAGTTCTGATTCTCAACGTAGATGACTTCCCGGCCTTTTACAGCAGCTGGACCGAGGAAGGTGAGGTAGACGCTGAAAGGAACGACAATCTTGCCGTTCTGGACCTTGCGATTTCGAATTTTGACGCCCATGTATTCATAGTCGCCGAGTACGCCGTTGATCTGCTCTCGCTTGGCAACTACTGCAGTGTAGTCGCGAATTCCCGATCGAATCTGATCGAGACTGCTATAGGCAATCTTCAATGCAGGATCGAGGGGGTGAGGTGGAGCAGCGATTTCGCGTCGAGGCATTTCATTTTTAGAAACGCGGAACACAGGCTCGGTCGTGTTGCCTTCCTGTGGCTCTTGTGCGAACAGGCCCGGCGCCAATGCAAGAGATCCGCCCAAAACGGCGCCTTGAGTCAAGAATTTGCGGCGGCTTCTGACTGTCTTGTGTGCGGTCATGTCAATTTCCCTCCCTGGGGACGGTGCTCAATTCCGCACCGCGTTGGCTGCTTGTGGGTTTTTTGACCGAGCCATATTAGTAGGTTTAATGGCCCATCATCCTGTAACACCTGTAGATCGGTATTCCCCATGCATGCCGTCGAGTTTTCTCCTGGACCATGGCGTACAAGTTAGAGCCAGTATCGTGCAAGCATCGCGACTAGATTGCCTAACTCCTACAACCGTCCCTTGTATCATTCTTTTGCATTCAACGACTACGCCAATCTGGGAGAAGTTCGAACGAATTGGGCAGCCGAATTGACTTTTGCTGCTTTTGGGAAGTTTGATTGGCTTTTGAATGTCCAGGAGGGTTTCTTGCTGGTGCGACCAAGAGAGCATCGCGCAGAGGCAACCTATGGGCGGTCGCCGGGGCATGTAGAACGTCGATCTTTAGCGACTCGGTAGACTGTTCTTACTGGCCCAAGTTTTCGTTCTTGTGCCTCGCTTGGGGGCCGAATCTGAGGGATTCAGCGGGGTCAAGTTGATTGTTTTCAATGGGCGGCTGAAGTAGCCTGACCTGCCTGCAAAATCGGATTAATCGCTTATCTTTTGCGAACCTTAGAATTCTCACATCTCGGGGTCGATAACTGGTAGCAGGCACGAGTGCCAGCTAACCACGCTTAGGCGGCGAATTATCGAACCACCCCCACGTGAACCGAGATCTAATGTCAGAAGTCAACGAAATCCTAGATGAAAAGGAAGCGAACAAGGACGATATTCGCGCTGCCCGTCGTAAGAAGGATCCGGAAGACAAGAGCCCACAATCACCGCTCGAAACATACTTGCGAGAGATCAACGAAACAGCGCTGCTTTCAGCGCAAGAAGAGCAAGATCTGGCGCGACGTATTGCAAGCGGCGATCCTATGGCACGTGATCATATGGTGCGAGCGAACCTAAGATTGGTCGTGAACATCGCACGTGGCTACGTCGGTAAGGGACTTGGATTGCAGGACTTGATCGAGGAAGGCAACCTCGGCTTGTTGCGTGCGGTGGAAGGTTTCGATCCGGATGTGGGTACTCGGTTTAGCACCTATGCAAGTTACTGGATCAAGCAATCGATTAAGCGTGCGTTGATCAACTCTGCAAAAACGATTCGTATTCCTGCTTACATGGTGGAACTGCTTAGCAAATGGCGACGGGCATCTGCTCGTCTGTCGGAAGAACTTGGTCGTTCACCAACGCAGGAAGAGGTCGGGCGGATTCTGGGATTGCCTAGGAAGAAGCTCCCAATCATCAAAAAAGCGATCCAGATTTACAATAGCACTCCGCAGAGCGATCAAACCGATGCTGGTTGGTCTCTCGGCGAGATGGTTATGGATGAACGCTTGAAGGCTCCAGATGAAGAGCTACTAGACCATGATGTGCTGAGCACCGTATTGGAACTGCTTGAACACTTGGATACACGCGAAGCAACCGTACTGAGAATGCGATTTGGGCTTGGTGACTCCGAATCGCACACTCTCAAGGAAATCGGCTCTGAGTTGGGGCTGACACGGGAGCGTGTTCGACAGATCGAAACCGAGGCATTGGCAAAGCTCGCTGACGGTCTCCGAGATCCAAAAGAGAAAGCAGGCCTAGCCTAGTCGCGTAAAGCACAATGCGTGATTGTCCGTTTAGTCATGCCCGCACTAAACGGAATCGCTTTGTCAGCTCGCCGGTGGTGTGGCGAAAAGACAGCAGACGCGATTAGGTTGCTCCGATATTCGGTGCCCGGAAACGCAGTCGAGAAAGTCAAACCGGGGGGTAGACTTTCTCGACTGCGGGGCTCGACCGCTAGATACTCGGCTTGACCTAGATGGGGATTAGCCCCAAAGGTTATCTGCCACGTATTTGGCACTTTGGCCGATACTCTTGATCGGATCCGGCGAAGCGTCTTGTTCAACGTGGAATTGTTGAACGCCGTTTGCAACGGCAATCTCCATGATCTGCTTCATATCGAGAATGCCATCGCCGACCTCTTGGAATGCATCTTCAGGCACTTTTCCTTCATCAAAAATAGTCGGTGTGTCCTTTTTGAGATCCTTCAAATGGACTTGGCCAACTCGCCTACCCAGCCGTTTCATCGTGTCGACGGCATCGTATCCGCCGATGGCTGCCCAGAAGACATCGAGTTCGAAATCAATGAGTTCTTTGTCGAAACCGTCTACGAACATTTCGAAGGCATTCGTATCGCCGTCCAACGGTTCGAACTCAAATGAGTGGTTGTGGTAGCTCAGTTTCAGTCCAGCTGCTTTGGACTTCTCGGCTGCGGCGTTGGCTGAGTCGATGATGCCTTTAATCTTATCGGCTGAGTCGCGTTCGCTTTTGCCCACGTAACCGAAGACAATGTATTCCAGTCCATATTCATTGGCTTTGTCGAGAATCTTCGACAGATCCGGAGTGTTGTCGCTTGGCTTGACAACGGATTCCCAGTTGATGAACGCACTGCGAACTTCTAAGCCATTGTCCTTGGCTGCCTTCACGACGTCTTCGCTGTCGATAACTCGCATCAATTCGACTTGCTTGTAACCTGCATCTGCGACCGCCTTGATCGTCTTTTCGACACTCTCTTCGAGTTGATTACGGACCGTCCAGAGTTGAAGACCTAGTCCATTCTTTGCTGGGATCATGGGCAAAAAAGCAGATACCTGTTTGGAGAGTGCTGTCGTCAGGGTCGCTGCGGCGGTGAGTTGAGCGAAATGTCGTCGTTTCATCTGAGATCCGAGTGCAATAGTGATTGGAAAAGATGGGATTGGTTGCGAAGTCCAAACTGGAATCTAAGTCCGGAATGGAACCGTAGCACCGGACGGAGTCGCAGTGCCGCTAGTGCCTTATCACTGGACTTCCATTTCCGGCAGCAATTCCCTGCGCGCGAATTGATAATTTCCGGGAATGGAAGTCAAGGTAAATTAGGGTGGCTATTTCGACCTAGCCCGCACCAATTGTAATAAATCTTGGCGAGCGTGTTTGTTGGCCTTCTGGCATCTGGAAATCGGCTAATTACGATGTCCGGAATTCCCATTACCAACTCCTTTAACTACGCGGTGAAACCTGTCCCGGCTTAGGAAAAGTTGGGCAATCCTTGGTCATTTTGCTGTTCAGCGACTCGAGCCCTTATCTGGATTATGAAGATCAGTCTTTCAAGTCGAACACCCGTAGCGCGTACGGACGAGTTGGATTTCGTCGTACCGCTCTTGGTCGATTTGATGGCGCCGGGGCCATTTGCCGAGCCAGGCCCGGCACAGGATGAAGACGATCAGCAATTCTTCATGGCCGCTGAGGCGGCGACCGAATACAACCCCGGTGACGCGTCCCGATCTTTGGAATCACTCGGTCGTGGAACTCATCTTGAGGGTGACGACGATGATCTTGATGACGAGCCGGAATTCGTAGTTGGGCGGGTTTGGGCAGAACGGCTGGATTGGAGCTACGCGGAAGAATGTGGCTTCGAAGTCCAACAGGTGTGCGATGCTAGGTCCGGAACATGGATGCAAGTGCTCGAGACGATCAGCCGGAATGAAGGCCGGGTTTTTCGGCAGGATCTCAATCTCACTAACTTTGTCTCCGACGTCGTCTTTGTTCACGAAGTACTGCTTCATCCAGACCTGAAAGATCGTGTTGCGCTGCTAGATGCAGCCATCAGGGTGATGAGCGGGGACAATAGTCTCATTTTGATGTACCACGAGCAGAGTGAGATGCGACATCTTGAGGATTGGGAGTGCAATGAGCTCGGTTTCAAAAAAATTGCTCGGAGCAACCTACTGATTCGCGACAATCATTACCGCTACCCTTTTAGCGAGCAAAATTCGGCTGGCCGCGAAGTAAGCATGCAGGCGACTGTAGAACATGAGAATTGGGTACTTGAGCGTTGGGAAGAACTGATTGCCGATCACCCCTCTCTCTAGGATGATTGCCATGGAGTCGTGTTCTTTTCAGCTGGAAGTTTGCGTCGATCGGATCGACGAAGCTGTCGCCGCGGCCTCTGCAGGTGCGACTCGGATCGAGTTCAACCAGGCGCTGAAGCTGGACGGATTGACACCGGCTCTTAGTTCCTGCAGTTGGCTTTCCGACCATGTGGAGGTCCCTGTCATCGCGATGGTACGACCGCACAATGATGGCTTTCATTACACCGACGGTGAAAAACGATGCATGCTCCACGACGTTGAAGCAATGCTTTCTACTGGAATTCGAGGTGTTGCCATTGGCGCGTTTGCAGACGGCAAGTCAACGCATCCATCACTCGATTTCGAGTTCTTGCAGTCTGTTTGCGAACTATCCGGAGACAGAGAAGTCGTTCTGCACCGGGTATTTGACGGTTTAGATGACGCGCAGCAGATCTCGAGTCTCGAAACGCTTCGTCAAATTGGAGTTTGTAGAATCCTGACATCTGGAGGTCGGAAGACCGCCGCGGAGGGAATGCAGCAGCTGGCGCGTTTAGTTGAGGCGGCCCCGGACGGGTTGGAGATTCTGGCTGGAAGTGGCGTAAACGCGTCGGTTTTGGAACAGCTATATCATCAGGCTAGGATCGAACAGTTTCACGGATCCTTCACTCTTGGGAGCGGCATTCTACAGGCTAGAGAAGTTGCTATGGCCCGGAGAATTTTGCTCGGTCTAGCGCCCTAATTTGCTCATAACGCCGCCATCATCCTAAAGGGTAGTCACGCTTTGCTGGTGCCGCATTGGGACGGGGAGATGCACGGAATAAGCCCTGGGCTGAATTCCAAGAATGAGCAGTCACCGGCGAATGTGGTATTATGGAGACAGCTTCGGAGCCTTTGACAGGGCCCGGATTGCGACGGACGAAGCAATGATTTTTGTAATGGGGATGCGACGCTAGTGTCGGACAAAGAAGGAAATCCGCTGGAGTTGCGAATGGACCAGGTGCTCGCTGAGTACATGAGTCGATGCGATTCTGGTGAGTTGCCTGACCGAGAGGAGTTCCTAGGAAAGCACCCTGAGCTTCGTGACCAGCTCTCTGAGCTGCTCAATGCGGCCGATTGGATTGAGAGCATGGCCGGTCCGACGGCCGATAGTTTGTCCGGCAACGGGGATGTTGCTTCGACCGATGCCATCGTTCCTGGCGGGCAGTCCATCGATCCCAACCGCACGATCGAAGATACCCTTCCGCATTTCAACGCCGCCCAAGGATTGAATCCATTTAACACCGATGAAACGGTGAGTGGGCAAGGTAAAAAAAAAGTAGATAGTCGGTCGAAGGTCGAGTTATCTCAACCCATCTTGCCCTGCCAATTCGGCGACTATGTTCTCGAGCGAGTCCTCGGACGTGGAGGAATGGGGGTCGTATACTTCGGCCACCAATCCCAACTGGATCGTCCGGTTGCTGTCAAAATGATTCGCTCCGGCGCGCTGGCGTCGGACGAAGAAGTGGAGCGCTTCTATGCTGAGGCGCGAAGTGCAGCCAAGCTCCACCATCCGAACATCGTGACGGTCTACCAGTGCGGTGAACAGGATGGACACCGGTTTTTCTCGATGGACTATGTTCCTGGGAGTGATCTTTCGCAGTTGATCAAGTCTGGTCCGATGGATGGACGAACTGCGGCACGCCATGTTCGTGATGTCGCAAGAGCGATTCAATACGCCCACGATCAGGGCATTTTGCATCGCGACCTGAAGCCTGCCAACATCTTGGTCGACGAGACGGGGGCAGTCCGGATTACCGATTTCGGATTGGCAAAGTCGATTGGAGCTGACTCGGGGCTGACCGCGGAAGGAGCAGCGTTAGGTACTCCTAGCTACATGTCGCCGGAGCAGGCCGCAGGAAAGACGGAAGAGCAACACCAC
This sequence comes from Aureliella sp., assembly GCA_046290675.1. GTDB lineage: Bacteria > Planctomycetota > Planctomycetia > Pirellulales > Pirellulaceae > Aureliella. The sequence continues at coordinate 30,696 of JBKAHA010000018.1, read as the reverse complement.
GCCACAGATACTTATTCTCTGGGCGCCATTCTGTTCACGTTGGTAACCGGCAAGCCACCCTTCAAGGCTCCGACGATCGTCGAAACGATCATGCACGTGATCCACCGTCCGGCGCCCCGAGCTCGAAGCATCAACTCCAATGTTCATCCCGACATTGAGACCATTGTTGACGTTTGTTTACAAAAATCTCCGGAACGCAGATACGCTTCAGCAAAGTCCCTGGCGGATGATCTAGATCGGTATCTTGAAGGCTCACCGATCCAAGCGCGGCCTATGTCTAGGTTTCGGCGATCGTGGTATTGGCTTCTCGGGGTCCCCATATTTGGCGCTGTTCTTGACCGCAGAGTCGTTGAGCCGACCGAAGCGCACCGCTGGGTTCAACGTGGTCTGATCTCGGTCGGCTTGTTGATGCTACTTGCGTGGCTTGCGCTCATGCTGCCGGCGAATTTGTATCGCAACAGGATGCCGTCGACTGTTCGAGTCGCTTCTGGTTTGCGCGGTGGTAGTTATGAAGTGGTTGCGCAGTCGATTTGCGATGGCCTCGGCGAGAATGAGAAATGCAATGCGCTTGCCATTAATACGAATGGTTCGGTCGAGAATGCCGATCGTTTGGAGCGGGGACTCGTCGATCTGGCGCTGCTTCAAGGCGACGTTATTGGATCACAGCAAGTCGCCGTAGTCACCCCGCTCTATTACGAGGCAGTTCATATCCTGATTCGAAAAGATGCGGGAATCCGGACGCTTCAGGATCTTGGTGGACGCAACGTCAATATTGGTCCTTTGAAGGCGGGTTCTCGGGGCATCGCTGAACTGGTACTCGAAAACGCTGGACTCTCAATAGAAGACATCCATCCGTTGGAATTCGATTGGCATCAATTGATCAGTAGTCACCTCGTAGGAGGGGATTCAACGGACGCGATACGAAGCGCTGAGTTGGCGACGATCGATGGCGTTGAAGATAGCGGAGACGAAGGAGATTCTGATAACGTCGCGGCTGAGACGGTTCCGATTGATGCAGCGATTGTCGTTTCGCGGCTGGGGTCGTCTGATGTCGCCGAGTTGCTAGGAGACGGCGAGTTTGAGTTGCTTCCGTTTAACGGCTCGTGGGAGTTCGCATTGTTGGAACCTATGTTCCGGCCCATGCGGATTACATCGAACCATTATCCCGATTGTGGACTTCCAGATGATGGCGTCGAGGCGGTGACGGCAACCGCTTTTCTTGCGGCAAGACAAGATGCGCCGAGCGTGCTGGTACAAGCCGTGCTTCGGCATTTGTTTACGCCCGAGATCATTGCAGCGACGGGCATTGTGACCGCCGAACGAGCAGCGCATTGGCAGGGGCTAGTCTGGCACCCCGCGGCCCGAGAATTTTTTGAATCCTACCGTGGATTGGAACCAAAGCTGAGCCTACGTTCTTCAGCGGCCGAATCCGCCATCTTGAATAAGGCGGTTTCGGCTGGAGCCAACTAGTTCCGCTCTACCAGTTGGAATAGCGTCTTCAATTCGGTACAGAGGACCTTGAATAGATGGCAAGCCGAGATTGAACGAACCAGCGAGGTCCAGCGAACCAATCAGACGCCTAGATCCCATCCAGTGCGGTACTCTTTCGATATGAATTTTTGTGCGTCGGCGTCGCTGGCCTGCAGCTTATTGCCGTTCCACTGGAAGCTCTTGCCACTCCGATAGGCAACGTTGCCAAGCAGGACCGTTTCCGTCAATGCGCCGGAGTAATCGAAGTTGCAAGTTGTTGGAGATCCGTCCCGACAGGCCTTCAGCCATTCGCGGTGATGACCGATCGAGGGTGGAATGGACTTTTCGGGTGGTTCGAAGTCGCGAAACTCCTTTGTCGGGAATAGTCGATAGTTGCCGTAATCGGCGAACATCATTCCTTTGCTTCCAATAAACATGACCCCATTCGCTTTAACCGGCGTGCCATTGATCTTCTTGGGGATTTGACGTCCGTCATACCAAGTGAGATTGAGTGCGGAGTGGCGTTCGGTCTTGGGAAACTTGTACCGTACTGTCAGGCCGAGGGGGGCGGTATGTGAGTTGACTTCGGGGCCTTCCGCTTCAACAGCAACAGGGTGACGCAAGCCTAATGCCCAAAATGGCAAGTCGATGTAGTGGCAACCCATATCGCCAAGGGTTCCCTGTCCGAAGTCCCACCATCGTCGCCACTGAGCAGGATGGTACTTGCCCGGAAGATAAGGTCGCTCCATTGCAGGACCTAGCCATAGGTCCCAGTTCAGATTCTTCGGCGGCTGCGTTGCTGTATCGGGGACCTCGAAATCGGCCTCTTCCCCCCAACCTTTTCCGACCCAAACATGAACGTCAGTGACATCACCGATCGCACCAGATTGGATCACCTCAACAACACGGCGGTAGTTCTCTCCGGCGTGAACCTGCGTTCCCATTTGGGTCGCAACGCCTGCTTTCTTGGCGGCTTCCGCAATCACGCGGGCTTCTTGAACGGTGTGAGTAAGGGGTTTCTCGCAGTAGACGTGTTTACCAGCTTCAATTGCCTTTAAGGTCGCAATGGCATGGTGGTGATCCGTGGTTCCTACGACGACCGCATCAATCTTGTCACCGAGTTTATCAATCATTTCTCGATAGTCGTCGAAGAGTTCCGCGTCCGGGAATTCCTTCTGTTTTCGATTGAGGTAATTTTGGTCGACATCACAGAGAGCAACAATCGACTCATGACCTACCCCACGGATGTCTTCCGAGGCACGGTTGGCGGTGCCGATACAAGCCAAATTGAGTTTCTCGTTTGGTGACTGGCCGAAGGTGACGGAGCTGGTTGCGTGATAGCCCACGATTCCCGCGGTGGCTGCGACAAAGGTACGGCGATCGAGGCCTGACTTGATCGCTGATTGATTTTTAGATGTCTTCGCTAGTGTCTTTGTTCTGCGCATTGTGTTCAGACTTCGTTCCAAAGTTTCGTTGTGTTTATGGCGGGTCTTTGAAGGCCAGCCCGAATGGAGATGGCTCGCCGATCGATTAAGAGCTTATTGAGATGCCCAAGATTGATACTGATCCGAGATGCCGGCAGTTTCCGGATCGTTCTTATGAAATACGAACCGATGCTTGAAAATGAGTGAAGCACCCTTGGGGATTTGGTACTCCCCTGCAGCCGAGTCCTCTAGGTTTTCAAAGTGATGAATCCCGAAGGGATTGGCTGACAGAAGACCGTAATCTCGGGCGTGCCACCATGTGGGGTGCCGCAAATTCGTTGGGTGGTCGAAGACGGCAATACCGACAATCTGGCCGTCGACTTTGCCCCAGTAGTCAATCCAAGGAGCTCGTTTGCCCCAAATCTCTTTTTCACGTACACCTGCGGCATTGATCGCTTGGCCATTCGCAATCGGTCCTTTGATACGGAGTGCCGGATGCATTCGGATCCCCATCTGCCCGTCTTTGTTGTCGCCAAACGTAAGATCGCTTTCGCTCGCGTGATACGTCACTTGATAGTCAATCCAACGGACTGCATTTTCGGTACCAAAGGAGATAATGCGGCTGTCCGTGGCAACGAGCTCTCCATTTCGGTCTACCAAATCGTTTTTGGTGTGGATCGACTTGCCTATGACTTCAAGCGAGGTCATCTGCGTCGTGCCGGCATCCGAACCCGTGTGCCAGAAACTCTCGTTATTGACCTTCATATGCCCAAACCAGATGGACTTGTGATGTGGATGGTCATCGGCTTCGTTCGGTGCGTCCTGCTTCATCGGGTAGTCGCGGGTCATTTTGGAACCCGTCGGGCCGATCACGGGATACAAAATGGGCTTCTCATATCCATCGAAAATATACTGCGTAAACAGGTTGTCTCCGATCGACACCACGACACGGTCTTTTTCCCGGCGTAAGGAAATCAATTCGTCTGCATATACGTCTGGCAATAGGAGAAGTTGTAAGCATATCAGCGCTGCGAGAACAGGAACTCTCATGTCGAACTCCAGGCAGGTCAAATTCTTGAGGTGGGAAAGTTGATGGGGAGTTGTTCAGGCTTGATCGAAGCCAAGGCTCCGTGATTCGAATTCCTTGGCCGGAAGAGATCGCAGCCAATTAGGAGGAACTCAGCGACCAGAAGGAACTCAGCGACCGATCGCAAATTATTGTAATATCGGACCCACTCTATATGTTGCTGGTTTGGAACAATCTTGCTTCATTCGCCTGGCTGCGGCTTACTTCGAATGAGACTTACTTCAGGGATATTGAGATGAAGAATCGATTAGGCGGTCATTCTCGTTTTCACTCAGGTGAAGGCTTTGCTCAGTGCTTTTCAGCCAGTTGGAGAAGCCGGCTTGCCGCAACCTGGTTTTGCGTCATGACTTTCGTTTACCCACCTTTGGTTTTGGCGCAAAAGTTCGAGGCCAATTACGACGAGGCCAAGGTCCCTGCATACGAATTGCCGCCGATTGTAAGTTCCGAATGGTTAGCAAAAACTTCTGCTCCAGAATTCAAGTCGTATTGGAAAGAGCGTCGTGCTGAGATTCTGGACCTATTTGCGAAAGAGATGTACGGAACGTTCCCGACCGCTTCTTGCGGAGTAAAGTGCGAGCTCATTGAAACTGGTGAAAGTTGCGGGGGTAAGGCACGTCGGATGCAATACCGAGTGACTCTTTCGACTGAGACCGCCGAACACTCATTGGATTTACTTGTGTTCGTTCCTGCCGACGCGAATGGCAGTGTCCCTGCATTCATGGGGTACAGCTTTTATGGAAATCATACCGTTGCTACTGATCCAGAAATCACCATCACAAAGGCCTGGTCCCGGAATTCAAGTGAAAAGGGCGTTGTCGACAATAGCGCGACGTCGAAAGGACGCGGGACAAGCCAATCGCGATGGCCGGTTGAACAAATTGTTGCGTCCGGCTACGGGTTGGTAACAGCCTACTATGGTGATATCGATCCGGATACTGATGACGGATTCGAGAATGGCGTTCATCAACTCTTTCCCGAGCATCGTCCTTCGGAGTCACACCCAGATCGATGGGGATCCATTTCCGCCTGGGCTTGGGGGATGGGACGGTTTCTGGATGCCTGCGAGAAGATCGATGCGATTGATCAAACACGGGTCATCGCGATCGGGCATTCACGCCTTGGGAAAACGGCACTCTGGGCAACTGCAGTGGATTCCAGGTTTGCCGCCGGCATATCCAATAACTCGGGTTGCGGAGGTGCAGCGTTATCTAAGCGAGCCGTAGGAGAAACCGTTGGGCGTATCAATGATGTTTTTCCGCATTGGTTCTGTGGCAATTTCAAGAAATACAATTTGAACGAATCCGACTTGGAGTTTGACCAACACCAGTTGATTGCTTCGGTTGCACCAAGACCGATCTACGTGGCGAGCGCTTCTGGCGATCGATGGGCGGATCCACAAGGGGAGTTATTGGCGTCCTACGAAGCTGCGAAATTCTACGAACGACTTGGATTCAAGAATGCCCTGCCAGCGGAACTACCCGCTCCAGGCGAAGCGATTCATGGGCAAGTCAGTTATCACTTACGGGACGGAAAGCACAACATTACCGACTGGGATTGGCAGCGCTACATTGAGTTTGCCGACCAGATTGTGTTCCCCAAGTAGCAAACGCGAATAAAGCTGACCTCGGTTAGTTTGGACCGGCATTGCGTCGCCTCTGTCTTGGCGGTGATTTTGGGGAATCGAGTTCGTTTTGTAAGTCGTTCATGAACGCTTCAATTTGGGGCGGAGGCTTCCAACGCCTGCCACCGGGGCCGAATGATTCTCGGCTCTTCCGAATGACGCCTTCGAAAATCTTGCGAGCAAATTCGGAGTCGCCATTTTGATGGGCTGTTCTCGCCAAAAAGATCTCGCTGGTTGCCAAACGCAATCGGTAGTTCGGTTGATTCGGAGTTTCGTCAAGCAGCCTGCGATAGATGCCAATCGCCTCTTCGAAATCGGTTTTCGCTTTGTCCATTTCATTTTGTACAAACGCAACACGACCGCTTTTCTCCAAGGCGAGCGCGAGTAGAGACTGGTACTTCGGTACGTCTGGCGCAGATTGAACGAAGCCTCGTGCGAGTCGGACGGCGCTGGCCACCCGCTCTGGGGCACGGCGGCTGGTTTCGCGGAAGCTCTGTAGAGTCGTCAGGGCTAACTCGTACTCCATGATTCCTTTTTGTTCGCCATTGCGGTTCGCAAGACGCAGAAGGATATTGGTTGCTTCGTCAAAAGACGCATCCATTAGCCCCGCATCCTTTCGGCTCTGCATTAGGATCGCACCCTTTTCGCGAAAACAACGCGCTAACTCGAGTTCGGCGCGAGATCCTATGCCGTTTTTAGCATCGCCCGACAACGTCGCCGAAGTCTTTGCGCCCTCAAGAATCGCGATGGCTTCGTCGAGCAGTTTGAGGGCGAGTTCAGCATTCATGCGTATGGCCGGTGAATAAGGCGGCGAATTCGCGAGCCGATTTTCAGGACTCCACACGGTGATTAGTCGTCTGGGGCGATCGAGAGAGGCGGCTTTAATTCCTGAGTAAATCCTGTGTGCTCGGCCGAGTTCAATCTGAAGCTCTGGAGTGTCGGACAGAGACAACGTTGCGAAAAGTTGGTTGACTGAATCGAATTGGTCTTCGGCGGATCGAAAATCACGACGCACCCGAGCGATTGAAAGTAGTGCGATTTTGACTTCGGCTAATGATAGGGCGTTTGCTTGTGACGGGTCTTCTTTGACAATCCCGGTGAATAGTCTGTCTGCGGTTCTGTAGGCGGATAGGGCCTTGCTCAGGAGTCCAAGGTTGAGATAGATTTCAGCAGCATTTTTCGCCGCGGAGGCGGTTTCTTCGGTTCGTTGGGAATTGGAAAGTTTCGTTAGGTCTTCAAAGAACGACAGCAGAATCTGCAACTGCTCTGCATCCTTGCGATCCACATTGGCGGCAATTCGTTCGGTGGCTTCGCCAAACAACTCCGGGTCGTCCTCGATTCCGCGGCTCGCAACATTGGCAAGTAGCGCGTCAAATGCCAGCAGGGCTTTGGAGACCGTTGCTTCGGCTCTGGCAGCTTCCAGTTCGGTTGCTTCGAGTGCAGCACTGGCTTTATCGCGAGCCTCATTGGCTTCTTTGGTTGCCTTGTTGGCGCGGGTCAGGGATTTTTTTGTGATGAAGTAGCCCGAGGCCGAGACAACCGTCAGAGCGCACAGAAGCAGGAAGGTCGTGGCCGTGAGCGTAGCCGCTAGGGGCTCACGGCGACTCCATCGAAGCGTCTTTTCAAAAAGGCTGACCCGCCGAGCACGAATCGGCACGTCAGCTAAGAAGAGCTCGAGATCCTCTTGCAGGAGTTTCGCCGACGGATAGCGATCTTGAGGTGAGTGCGCAATTGCCTTCTGAACAATGGTGTCGAGATCCCTCGGGATGTTCGGATTAACTTGTCGAACCGTTCTACTAGGTCCTCGAATTGCATTTCGAATCGTCTCCGCTGGGCTGCCAGCATCGACACCAGGTTGCAAAGTTAAGAGCTCAAAGAGAGTCAGTCCAAGGGCATAGATCTCACTGGTGACGTCGTATGTACCTTCGAAGGACTCTGGTGGCATGTACTGGGGCGTGCCGAGCATATCGCCGGTTTGGGTGACGTCTTGATTTTCGATGAGTTTCGCCAAACCGAAATCAGCGAGCCAAACTTGAGATTGGGAGTCGATCAAAAGATTGGCTGGTTTGATATCTCTGTGGAGTACGCCTCGTTCGTGGGCGTATGCAAGTGCTCCCGCCATCTGGCAAGCGATGTTCGCAGCCCAACGGAAATGCTCCGAGTCGCCTAGCGACGGTGTGTGACGATCGGATTCAAGGCCAACCAAGTCCTCGGGAGCATCGAATTCAAGTTCCGACTTGAGATCTGTTTTTGGGCCGGAAAAACTGTCCGTATAGACCGGCTTTGTTGATACGGTTGCAGCCGGCGTGGTCGAACTTGGTCGTCGGTCAGCGACGGTTTGGGATGAAGTTGCATTGCCATTCGCGAGTCGATTGAGCCTTTGACGAAGACTTTCTCCGTCGATGAAGTCCATCACATAGTAGTAAAGCGTTTCCGTTGAGCCGACACCGAACACCGAAACGATGTTGGAGTGCCGTAACCGCGCGGCGGCTCGGGCTTCAATGCGAAATCTCGCAACGTGCTTGGCTTCACTCAGCAAGCCTGAATTTAGTACTTTGAGCGCCACTCGTCTGGCAAGAGATTGGTGGACAGCTTCGTACACGACGCCCATGCCCCCACGCCCGATTTCCCGCACGATGCGATAGTCATCGACAAGTTGACCGACTTGGAGTTTCGAGAGATTCGGGCTCGGTTGATTGCGGATTGAAGAGGAAGGGGACTTCAAACCCTCGATGACTTGGACGGATTCAAGAAGTTGCTTTAGTTCAGCCCGACTCGCGGGAGTGCCATCGCCGTCAGAGGCACGGGATAAGAAAGCGTCAAGTGAAGGTTGGTTGCCGGCGCGGATCTCGTTTGCAAATTCTTCCGCAATCTGATCCCACTGTTCATGTTCGTTCATCGCGCAACGCCCCTCAGGAATTGGACTTCATGAGTTCGGCCAGTCTTGACATGGCGCGCAAGTAGCGTTTGCTAGCAGCACTCGTTTCGATCCCCAGGATCTTTGCGGTTTCACCGTTAGAGAGCTCTTCAAAATGGCGTAGAGCGATCACCTCGCGATCGATTGGATCCATCTCGTTTAGCTTACCTTCCAAACGCTCTATTTGTTCAGCGCGAGAGACAAGCTCACTTGCGGCAGTCATCTGTCCAACTAAGTGTGCAGCAATAGCAAACGATGTTTCTCCTGAAACGGGATTCGACGGCATTCGGATTTCCCGGTCCGCATTTCTTTTTGCGACGAGGAGATGCTCCCGGTGGAGATCGGTCAGTTTCTGTCCAAGGACCAGTCGCAGCCACAGAAAGGGTGACATGTCGTCGTATTGAGCGAAGTGCTCAAGTCGTTGTGCGGCTGCAATGTAGGCCTCTTGTAGAACGTCGGATTCGGAGAGACGCCCGCCCAGTCGATGATCCATCCGGAAACGCACGATTTTTCGAAGCCTCTCACGGTAGGTCGAAAAGACGTTGCCGAGCGCTTCGGAATCACCCATTCGCATGGCCGTGAGAAGGTCCGAGGAGACTTCGTCGTGCTCCGTTTTCATATTGCGGTCTCACGCTGACGGTAAATCTTGCAGGTCTTTGCTAACGCAGATGGGGTCAAGGTTTCGTTCGACGTGAGACCGATGGGGCTTCCATTGATTTCACTTCTTAATGTGTAACCCAAGAATCGACGGGATGCTTCGCCAATTTTTTGGCGTCTGGGTGAACGGCACTGCGAAATTAGCGATGAATGGCCCATGGTGACTAGATCGCGTGGAACTGAGCGGGAGAAAAATGGGACTTAGCGGGCGTTTTTGACGAAGTCGCCCGCTAAAAAATGTGGGAGAGGATGCAACCGTGAATTCCTGCTTTTCCAGTGTTTTGACGTGATTTCTGTCGCCGCTGGGCAAGCTATGTTTCAATCAACGGACAAGATGAGAAACGAAATCTGAATTTCTCGACGAGGACCTGTCCTCAGCTGGGCGGGTTCCACGTATTTGAAAACAGAGCACACGCCGACCGATTGACGAGAGTGGTTCTTGGCGTGGCAAAGGGAATCGCAACGAAACTCAATTCGCATCACAAGGTAGTAAAAATGTCCAAAATCACACTTTCAACAGCTTTGATTCTACTGATTGGCGGAAGCAGCTTAGCCCACGCAGATGAGAGTCAGCGAGGTGATCGAGCTCAACGTGGCAAGAGAGATGCTGGCGGGCAAAGGGCGGAGGGTGAGTCGCGACGCGGCCCTGCTGGACGTGGAGAAGCTGGCGAGCGTGGAATGCGACCTGGACAAGGCCGAGCCGCGATGATGGATCCAGCCAAGTTGGTAGCTCGAATGATGGATGAATTCGACAACGACGGAGATCGCAAGCTCGATGAGCAGGAGCTGACCAAGTTGCTTGCTTCAATGCGTGAACGCATGCAGGGGGCGCGAGGCGGCGCAGCCGGTGGGCCAGGCGAACGTGGACAGCGAGGTCGGCCGGGCGCGGGTCCTGGAGAACAACAGCGTCCGGAACGGGGTGGAAAGGGTGGCCGTCGAGGTGGTGAGCAAGTTGGAGAGAAGGGTGGTGATAGGCCCGCTCGCCCTGGGAAACCCGGCAAAGCTTCCACCTAAACCAAACAAACGAAGTTCGCTTGTTGGTCATGCCGAATCACAGACTGGATCAAAATTGGGTAGAGCTGAGATGAAGAAACTCATTTTGAGTGTCCTCACCGCGGCTTCGCTGGCCGTCACCGCCTCGGTGGCAACGGCCAGTGAGCTGACGGCGGAAGAGCTGCAGTTTTTCGAGTCTAAGATTCGGCCGGTGTTGGTGAAAGAGTGTTACGGCTGCCACAGTGAGCAAGCTGGGAATGTGCGTGGCGGCCTGCGTCTCGACACCAAAGAACTGATGCACATAGGGGGCTCAAGTGGGCCTGCGATCGTGCCGGGGAACATCGAAGATAGTCTTCTGTTCAACGCGATGAACCATGAAGACTGGGTCATGCCGCCCAAACGCAAGCTAACTAATTCGGTGCTGGCCGACTTTCGGCAGTGGATTGAAATGGGAGCTCCGGATCCTAGGGAAAACGACTTTGCGGAGATTCGGTCCTCTATTAGTCAGGAGGATATCGAAGAAGCACGCGAGAATTTTTGGGCTTACAAATCTCCTGAGCGTAGTGAACCACCCCGAGCCAACCAAGATGATTGGTCGAAGACTAGTATCGACCGCTTCATTTTCGATCGCCTGCAAAGAGCAGAACTCCAGCCTTCTGCCGATGCCGAGCCTCATGTGATTCTGCGGCGACTGTGTTTTGATCTCGTTGGGCTTCCTCCAACGCCGGAGCAAGTCGCGTATTTCGAGAAGTATTTCGAGAAGGATGCCGACATGGCGATCGCCCACGTCGTGGATCGCCTTCTCGATTCCAAGCAATATGGGGAACGCTGGGGGCGTCATTGGTTGGATGTAGCTCGCTACGCAGAATCTACTGGGCGTGAGGTCAATATGACTTATCCCCATGCGTGGCGCTACCGAGACTATGTAATTGACTCTTTCAATGAAGATAAGCCTTACGACGAATTCGTGCAGGAACAGATTGCAGGTGACCTACTGCCAGTCGAAACGGACAAGGAATGGGCTGAACATCTGGTGGCGACCACATTCTTGGCGATGGGGCCAAAAAATGTGAATGAACAGAACCGCGTTCAGTTCCGGACTGATTTACTGGATGAGCAGATTGACGCAACAACTCGTGTTTTCTTGGGTACAAGTGTTTCTTGCGCCCGCTGTCACGACCATAAATTTGATCCGATTCCGCAGAAGGACTACTACGCGTTGGCTGGCGTATTTGCGAATCTCACAACGTATTTCGGTAATCCGCCTTCTGAGTATGGGGCTTTCACTTTCGCTCAGAAGAAACAGAGCAGTAGCTTGCTGCTTCTACCAACAGATGAGCCCGATCCAGTCGGTCGTCCTTACACTCCCCGAGAGTTTGATGCGTTGCGGGGCGAGCTTGAAGCCGCACTGGCACGTGCACGAGAGTTGAGAGAGCAACGCAGCGGCGGAAGAGCGAATCAAGACCAGAGTGCGATCCGCCAGCGTTTGGCCAATCAGAATCAGATTGCGGAGCTGTCCGACAAACTTGCTGTGCTGGATGAAAGCGGTCAACCACGAAGCTATACCATGGGGGTCCAGGAAAAGGCCTCGCCACGAAATGTGCCGTTGTTAGTGCGAGGTGAGATCGATCAGCCGACAGAGGAAGTCGAAAGAGGATTTCCAAGGGTTCTCTGTGACGAAACCATTCGCATAACGAGTGATGAGAGTGGACGGCTCGAGCTAGCACGTTGGATCGGTAGCGATCGCAATAGCCTCGCGGCTCGCGTGATGGTGAATCGCGTATGGAAGCACTTGTTCGGCAACGGTATCGTGACTTCGACCGAAAACTTTGGTGCCACCGGAGCTGCTCCGACGCATCCAGAGTTGTTGGACTATCTGGCAATCGAGTTCGCGGAGAAGGGGTGGTCAGTAAAACAGTTGATTCGAACGATGGTGACTTCGCGAGTCTATCGGCAGAGTTCAGCATTTGACGAACATAGCCATCTTGCGGATGCGGACAACTCGCTTCTCTGGCGCGCGTCGCCGAGGCGTTTGGAGGCGGAGTCTATCCGTGACGCGATGCTTCTGGTGAGCGGAGATATCGACCTTGAGCGGCCGGTGGGTAGCGAAGTTGCGAAAGCTGGATATGTGCGAGTTCGCGAAGGGGCACTCGGCAACCCACGAGACCTGGTGAAGAAGTATGTCGCGGCTGCCGCAGATGAACTGCGGGAATCCTACCAGAGGCAACGGCAAGAGACTCTGCGGAGTCGCTTCACGAGACGTGGGCAATCTCAGGGCCGAGGTACGGGCCGAGGAGGGGGCATGCAAGCTAATTCAATGGAATTGCGTGAACGAGTCATGGCCGCAGCATCCGAGAGGATCCAGGGGCAACTGGAGATGACTGATTCCAACACGCGGAGTGTCTACCTGCCGATCGTTCGTGATGAGGTTCCGCGTTCTCTCGAGGTGTTCGACTTCGTGGATTCGTCGACCATCACGGGTGTAAGGGAGCAATCCAATACTGCGAACCAAGCCTTGTATCTCATGAACAACGAGTTCGTCGACCGACAATCGGAGGCATTTGCAGAAAAACTTGCGAAGACTTCGGCCCGAGTTGACGAACAGGTAAAGTCGGCATTCCTTATCGCATTCAGTCGTTCGCCAAGTCGCAACGAGCTTCAGGGATCGATTCGATTCTTGCGTAGTTTTGACGGTGATAATCGGCTTGCATTGAAGACTTTCTGTCAATCGCTTTTCGCGTCTGCTGAGTTCCGTTACTTGGATTAATTCTTCGCGATCGGAGAAGGTAGGTTTTCGCCTCGAGCGTTAAAGGGGAATCATTGTGTACTCACGACGACATATCTTGCAATCTCTTTCGGCCGGCTTTGGTTACCTGGCATTTGCAGGGTTGGCTTCTGGCCAAGAGAAAGCAGAAAAGGCCAAGCCGCTTGCACCCAAGGCCAGTCATTTCGAGCCTCGAGCGAAACGCGTGATCTTTTTGTGCATGGGGGGCGGTCCATCCCACGTTGATTCATTCGATTACAAACCGGCCCTGAAAAGAGATGCCGGCAAACAGGGGAAGTATGGCGGGCGGCTTTTGGATTCTCCATGGGAGTTCAAGCAACGCGGTGAGAGTGGGTTGTGGATTTCCGATCTGTTTCCCGAAGTTGCGGAACACGCGGACGACATGACTCTCATCAGGTCGATGCAATGCGATCAGCCAGTGCATCCCGGTGCGATGACACAAATGCACACCGGAACGGTCCAATTCATTCGCCCTTCTTTAGGGGCTTGGACGCTGTATGGGCTTGGAACGGAAAACGATAGTCTTCCAGGCTTCGTCTCTCTAAGCCCACCATCGGGCTCTGCTGCGCATTATGGGAGCGCGTTTTTGCCGGCGATTTATGGCGGAACGAAGGTTGGACGTGGCGGATTGGCAAATCGCTTTGCACGAGTCGCTTCGGGGCAGAGCGTGCCAGACATCAAAAACAAGAATCTGACTGAACGACAGCAGAAACAGCAATTGAGCTTCATTCAGGAGTTGAATAGGGAGAAACTGCGTCGAGATGAGGTGCAACCCGGAGTCGAAGGAGTAATTGAGTCCTATGAACTCGCATTTCGGATGCAGGGGGCGATGCCCGAAGTGATGGATGTATCCAAGGAGTCTGCTTCAACCTTGGCAATGTACGGAATCGATCGGTCGGAGACTGAGAATTTCGGAAAACAATGTCTGCTGGCACGCAGGTTTGCGGAGGCCGGAGTTCGTTTCATCGAGGTGACTCATGGAGGTTGGGATCAGCATACCAACTTGCGGACGGCTCACCGTCAGCGAGCCGAAGGCTGTGACAAACCGATTGCCGGTCTACTCAAGGATCTCAAAAAACGTGGCCTATTGGAGGATACGCTGGTGATCTGGGGCGGCGAGTTCGGAAGAACACCGGCAGCGCAGGGTAACGACGGCCGGAACCACAACAACAAGGGGTACACAACGTGGATGGCCGGTGGAGGCGTCAAAGGCGGCTACTCTTACGGAGCGACCGATGAACATGGGTACGAAGCAGTCGAGAACAAATGCCATATTCACGATTGGCACGCCACCATCCTACATCTGCTTGGGTTGGACCATACCCAACTTACGTATCGCTATGCAGGCAGGGATTTTCGCCTTACAGACGTCTACGGAAACGTGGCGAAAGATATTCTTGCGTAGTAGCTGGGAGCCTACACCCGTTCCGGCCATAAAGACACTGACCGCAGCGTTCATTGCAGCATCCAACGTAGCAAGAACGCAATCATGAGCGAAAAGAGTAACAAGGCTGCTGCTACAGCGTAGCCCTGTTGCAATGGTTTCATTTGACTCGTCTGCCGCCCGGCTACCTTTCTCGGAGTCTGTTGTGCATCTTGCGGAACGTCCGGCTTGTTATCGACGCGGAACTTTTGAACTGAGACGTCGATCAGTCCCACGAAGAGGGAACTGATAAGCCCGATGACGGTACCGATCAATTCAAGTACCGCCGCGAATAGTTCAACCACCGACGACTTCGCTCAGACTTCTAGGAACAATCGAGTCGGGTCTTCGCAGACTTCTTTGATTGTCTTCAAAAAGGAAACCGCTTCACGACCGTCGATGATTCGATGGTCGTAGCCAAGTGCGATGTACATCATCGGTTTGATGACGACTTCGCCGTTCAAAGCGATTGGCCGTTCCTGGATTGCATGGAGACCAAGAATGGCACTTTGCGGAGCGTTTACAATCGGAGTGCTCAGAAGCGAACCATAGACCCCACCGTTGCTGATGGTGAAGGTACCACCGGTCAGGTCCTCCGGCATCAAGCGATTTTCCATCGCACGCGAAGCATAGTCGCCGATCGAGCGTTCGACATCGGCAAACGACATGTCTTCGACGTTTCGCAAGACGGGGACGACCAATCCCTTTCCGCCACCGATGGCAATCCCAATATCGTTGTAATGACGATAGACGATGTTGTTGCCACGAATCTCTGCATTCACTGTCGGGAATCGACGAAGGGCTTCGACACTCGCCTTGGCGAAGAAGGACATGAATCCAAGCTTGACCCCATGCCGCTCCTGGAACGCATCACGATACTTCTTTCGAAGACTCATGATCGGTTCCATGTCGATCTCATTGAAGGTCGTCAACAAGGCAGCGTTGTGCTGGGCTTCAACCAAGCGTTTCGCGATGGTCCTCCGCAGCATGCTAAGCGGTTTGACTTCTTCGCCTCGGCTGCCCGTCGATGGTGCTGTTATCTCGGAATTGCCCGACTGTAGCACTGGCGGCGAGCTGGGTTGGATGACTTCTGCAGGCTTATTCGAATTCGCTGCAAGGGCGTCTTCTTTCAAAACTCGGCCACCTGGGCCGGTTGGCGTAACGTCTGCAGCAGAAATGCCTTTTTCGTCCAGGATACGTTGCGCCGACGGCATGACACGCGGGGATTCTGCGGTAGTTCCTTCAGCTCCGCCGGATGCTTCGGGCGAGCTAGGAGTTTCAGCTCCGCTGGGTGCATCAGCGGGTTCGATCTCGCAAATGACATCGTCGACGTTCGCAAATTCCTCTGTTTGTTTGCGAAGATTGCGGACATACCCAGCTGCGGGGGATGGTACTTGAACCGACGCCTTTTCGGTTTCTAAGTCGACAATGTTTTCATCGGCAGCAACCCACTCCCCTTCCCCCTTCAGCCATTGACCGATTTGAACTTCGGAGATGGACTCACCAACTGAGGGTACTTTGACTTCGATATTGGACATGGGAGTTTCTAATCTTACTTTCCAGGGCGTTGAAATATGGTAAGGAAGCGAAGTGGTGAAGGGAGAGGCTGGAGGCGATCTATCGGGACGTTTTGGTGGAAAATCAATAATGAATTGGATGCCTGAGGAATGCCTTGTGAGGCTATAGTCCTTCAAACGCAGAGTCAATCAATTCGTCTTGTTCGAGCTTGTGAGCGCTTGCGGAGCCTGTTGATGGACTGGCCGATTCAACACGAGATAAGCGTTTAAGCCGATAGCCGTGCTCTTCAAGGACGTCCCCGAATCGAACCTTCATGAAGCACCATGCCCCCATGTTGGTCGGTTCTTCTTGGACCCAGAACAACTCGGTGCCTTTTGAATACGACTCCAGAGCCGCAAATAAATCGTTTGCGGTCAGTGGGTAGTACTGTTCGATACGAATAATCGCCACATTGTCGGCGTTTGTTTTGCGACGCTGCTCTTCTAACTCATAGTAGATTTTCCCACTGCAAAGCAGGATTCGCTTTGTGTCTGCCTGTGATTCTCGAGTATCGGGGAGAATCTTTTGGTATGAGCCGGTAACGAAATCTTCGATGGGTGATACCACGGCGGGGTGCCGGAGGAGGCTCTTTGGAGTCAACGCAACGAGTGGCTTGCTCCAACGACGTTTCGCTTGTCGACGCAGTAAATGGAAGTACTGTGCCGGGGTAGACGGCTGCGTGACTTGGATGTTGTCTTCTGCGGTAAGCAGGAGGAATCGTTCTAGACGAGCGCTGCAGTGTTCTGGGCCAGCTCCCTCGAATCCGTGCGGCAACAGCATGGTCAGATGACTGAGCCGGCCCCACTTGTCCTCAGCGCTGGTGATAAACTGATCGACAATCACCTGAGCAACATTCCAAAAGTCTCCGAACTGGGCTTCCCAGATCACAACACCTTCGGGGCAGTCCAATGAATAGCCGTATTCGAAGCCGAGCACACCCGCTTCGCACAATGGGCTATTAATGATGTCTAGGCGTGCATTGTCGGTGAAGTTGTTGAGAGGCGTGTATTTCGTTTCAGGGTGCTCGACATCGTGCAGTACAGCGTGACGCTGGCTGAAGGTGCCCCTTTCGCAATCCTGCCCACTCAAACGCACGGGATGTCCCTCCGAAAGGAGCGAGCCCATCGCCAGGGCCTCGGCCGAAGCCCAGTCTAGCGGGCGTTTGCCTTCCGACATTTCATTTCGGAGATCCATGAAGCGTTTCAGCTTGCGATGGATGTTGAAGTCCGCTGGGATCGCGGAGAGCTTCCCTAGCACCTCGGCCGCGACTTCTTCGCTAACGCCAGTTTCAGGACAGTCGTCCTTAGGCTCAGGTCCGCCGTAGAACCCTTGCCACGCACCGCCCATGGTTTGCAAGTCGTCGACGTACTCTTCTTGCTGGGCAAGCTCGAACTCCCGTTCTAGTTTGGCTTGCCTAACTTCGGAAATCGCGTCGGCTTCTTGCCGGGTGATCTCGCCCATCTTGAAGAGTCGCTTGAGGTAGCTTTCGCGAACGCTTTGATGCGCATCCACGGCTTTGTACATTTGAGGCTGGGTGAATCGAGGTTCGTCACCTTCGTTGTGCCCCCAACGACGATACGCGTACATGTCGATGACGACGTCCCGCTTAAACTCACGTCGGAAATCCATTGCCAAGTTAACAACTTGTGCCACCGCTTCAGGATCTTCACCGTTTACGTGGAAGATCGGAATCTGCAGCATCTTCGCCACGTCAGTCGCGTAGGTGCATGATCTGGCCTCATGCGGCTCCGTTGTAAATCCAACTTGATTATTCAGAATGACGTGCAGCGTTCCGCCGGTCTTGTAGCCTTCAAGTTCACTCATATTGAGTGTCTCTTGAACGATGCCTTCGCCCGCGAATGACGCATCTCCATGAACCAGGATGGTCATGAAACGCGAGTTGCGATCATCCCCTGCCCTGTCCTGTTTGGCACGACAACGGCCTTGAGCCACCGTGTTGACGTACTCTAGGTGGCTTGGGTTGAAGCAAAGCGAGATATGAACTTTGGCACCGGTCGATGTGGTCCAGTCAGAGCTGTAGCCGAGGTGATATCGGACGTCACCGGCTCCGCGATGCATATCCGGCCGTGGATCGTCGAAGGACCAAAAAATGCTCTGCGCTCGTTTTCCTAAGATGTTTGCCAGAACATTGAGACGTCCACGGTGCGCCATCGCGAGCAGCACACCTTCTACTTTGTGCTGACCAGCTTTCTCTAAAGCCAAATCCAAGAGTGGAATTAGACTCTCGGCGCCCTCTAATGAAAACGTCTTTGCACCAACGAACTTTTTGCGAACGAACTCTTCAAAGATTTCAGCGTCAGCCAGGCGGGTGTAAATGCGGACCTGTACATCCCTCGAGAGCTCAAGGCGGTTTTCACAGGCCTCCATGCGTCGCTGTAGCCAATCGCGAATGGTTCTATTGTCGATGTGCATGAACTGTGCACCGATCGATCGACAATACGTATTCTGCAGCTTCTGCAGAATGTCGCCTAACGTATTTGCGTTGACATATTGGAGGTTTTCGCAGGAGAACGGGCGTTGGAGGTCGCCGTCTTTCAATCCGTAAAGGGCGGGGTCCAACTCAGGTTCGCCTGAGCGAGGTCGCTTCAACGGATCCAGCTTCGCCATCAAGTGACCACGAACTCGGTACTCTCGAACCAAGTTATCAACTCGGTCCTGCATCTCGGCCAACCAAAGCGCTTCATCTCGCAAAGCTCGAGCATTCGCGTCGGGTTGATCTCTGTAGTCCCCATCTGGACCGCCGACCGCGCTGGTGGCTAGAGCCGGCGCTTCCGTAGCCCCACTGGCAAGCGAGAACTGTTCAAAGTACGTCCTCCAGCCTTGGGAGACGCTATTTGGGTCGCGAATGTATTGGACGTAAAGATCGTCAATGTAGTCGAGGCTGTAGCTGTTCATTCAGTTTCACCGTAGCTGACAGATTCCTTCCGAACGTCAAGCAGTAAAAACGGTTCTGGACACCCAATGCGCATTCCTGCCAACAGGTGTTCTAGTATCGGGCTACATCCCCTGTCGAGTACCGGAGGCGATACCAATGGACCGGAACACCGTTGCTCCAAACTCGGAAGAGATCCGAGTCGATGGCATGCGAGTTTCCGGGTAGGCGGCTCGTGGCGAAACGAACGATTGGGAGGTCTGGACGGCCCTGCTCTTATAGTACCGCGTTGGGAACTACTGAAAACCGCATAATGGGTGAGTGATCGTCAATCCTTGCGAATTCGATCAGCCTTTCAGATTTAGGCGGATGAGAAAAAAATGCCCCAGGGTGGGATTACGAGTGCGCTGCGATTTGGAATGGGCGACATGCACGAGGTACACTCAGCCCCAAGGGCTCAGCAAGCCTATACAAAACCCGATCCCAGATGCGAGAAAAGGGGCGAAATCTGCAAAGCCCTGGCATTAGCCTTGCTGATGGTAGCCTCGATACCAGTCAACAAACGACCGGATGCCATCTTCGATTGAAGTGGACGGTTTGAATCCAACCGCCTTTTCGAGCGCTGCTACATCGGCGTAGGTTTCGATCACGTCGCCTGGCTGTAGGGGCAGATAGTTCTTTTCGGCTTCCACTCCGATCGCTGCTTCAAGGACCTCGATAAAGTGACTGAGCTCGACGGGATTGTTATTTCCGATGTTATAAACGCGATAGGGCGCGTAGCTCGATGCTGGATCGGGAGCCATTCGATCAAAATCAGGATCCGGCTCGGCGACTGTGTCAACTAGACGAACGAGCGATTCAACAATGTCATCGACATAAGTGAAGTCACGCCGCATCTTACCGTGGTTGAAGACGTTGATTGGCTTCCCTTCCAAAATGGCTTTGGTGAATAAATACAAAGCCATGTCTGGTCGACCCCAAGGACCGTAGACGGTGAAGAATCGTAATCCGGTTGTCGGCAGCTGGTAAAGGTGGCTGTAAGTGTGCGCCAATAACTCGTTGGCTTTTTTGCTAGCCGCATATAAGCTCACCGGGTGATCGACCGAGTCACCGACGGAAAATGGCTGCTTCTTGTTCGCCCCATAGACACTGCTACTGCTCGCATAGAGCAAATGGCCTATGTCGTGGTGTCGACAGCATTCCAGGATATTCGTGAATCCGACAAGATTGCTGTTCACGTAGGCTTGTGGATTTTCGAGTGAATAGCGCACGCCTGCTTGAGCTGCCAAGTTGACGACTCGCGTCGGTTTGGCAGATCGGAACAGCTCGTCCAAGCCTTTGGCGTCGACGAGGTCAATTTGATGGAACTGGAA
The DNA here is from genome assembly GCA_046290675.1 of Aureliella sp. Classification (GTDB taxonomy): domain Bacteria; phylum Planctomycetota; class Planctomycetia; order Pirellulales; family Pirellulaceae; genus Aureliella. Next base: position 10,496 of record JBKAHA010000018.1, on the reverse strand, counting down.
TAAGTCTTGGTCCGCCAACTCGGCTAGACGATCTTTCTTGAGCTGAACGCTGTAGTAGTCATTCAGATTATCAAGTCCGACTACCTCTGACCCCCGTGCCAGCAAAGCTTTGCACAGGTGGTAGCCGATGAAGCCAGCAGCCCCAGTAACCAAAATTTTGCTCACAAGCGACCTCGTCAAAGTCAATGCAAGAGTGCGGGAGTGCGGGAGTGCGAGAACCCAAACGGACAGGTCTCGCAGACCCATCATAATTCGCTAACGCGTCGAAGGCTCTGGCCGTGCATTGCGATCTGTCTCCAAGAACGGAAGTTGAAGCAAGTTGCCCTCCGAATCGCGGCAATCGCACTCAAAGTGCTCTGGGAAAAGGGCTTCGCTGCCGAGGATCTGTACGGTGACGGCATTGTCTTCCTCGATTTGCATGACTTCGCGTCGCTTCTTGTTATTCAAGTAAGCGGCAACTTTGTCATTGACCCGTACGGTGACTCGCTTTGCCTTCGGCACTTGGCTGGCCATCATTAGGACTCGGACGACTTCGATGGACATGCTCTCTCCGGTCTTGACCACCGCGCGGCCTTTGCAACACGGGCAGTCTTCGTAAACGCTGCGTTTCAAACTTGGGCGAATACGCTGTCGCGTCATTTCAATTAAACCGAAGGGGCTTGTTCGCAGAATCTTTGTTCTCGCTCGATCTCGACGCATGGCATCTCGTAGCGAGCGTTCTACTTTGCGACGGTGACTTTCGCGGCGCATATCGACGAAGTCATTGACGATCACACCGCCCAAGTCGCGTAAACGCAACTGGCGTGCGATCTCCTTAGACGCTTCCATGTTGAGTTGGAATGCGGTCTCCTCGGCTGAATCGTCGGTGCGGAATGAGCCCGAGTTGACATCAATGGCGACCAGGGCCTCTGTCGGGTCGATGACGATCGATCCGCCGCCCTTGAGCGGCACGGTACGACGTTGAATGTTCGCGATTTCTCGCTCAAGATCGTACTTGTGGAATAATGGCTCTTTGCCTTTGTAGAGTTCCAGGCGGTCGACATAGCGGGGCATCACGAATTGAAGGAATTCCTTAGCGCGATCGTAGGCTTCTTGCTGATCCACTAGGATCGTATCAATGTCTTCGCTAAAGATATCTCGAATCGTGCGAATGATCATATCGCTCTCTTCGTAGATCTCCTTTGGCGCGCTTGTCTTCTTCACGCGTTTGACAATGACCTTCCATAGGCGTAGGAGATAAGCCATATCACGAGATAGCTCACGTCGGGTTCGATCTTGCCCAGCCGTACGAACGATGAATCCTAGGCCTTCCGGTGGATTCAATCCTAGTAGGGTTTGACGTAGGGTGCGACGCTGTTTGTCATCTTCAATTTTGCGACTGACTCCGACACGACCCAAGGCTGGCATCAGCACCAAGTAACGACCAGGAATGCTAATGTAAGTCGAAAGGGTTGGACCTTTGGTACCCATCCCTTCCTTGATGACTTGGACGAGGACTTCATCGCCTCGCTTGAAGATCTCTTGAATTGGAGGCTTGAACTTGGGCCGTGTACTTCGCATGTTACGGCGCCGCTTCGGACCGCGGCCACGGTCCGAGTCGCCGTTGTCGTCGCCAAAGTCCTCGCGTCGTTCCTTCTCCATGATCTCTTCGGGATCATAGCCGGCTTGTCGGAAATATTGCGGTTCTACATCACTGATGTGCAAGAACCCGTTGCGCCCCACGCCGAAATCGACAAAGGCTGCTTGGATACTGGGTTCGAGATTAACAATTTTGCCTTTATAGATGTTACCGGCGAAATTGTTTTGGCTTGCACGTTCCGTGTACAGCTCTTCTAGAGTGCCGTCCTCGAGGATTGCGATTCTGCATTCCTCTGGTTGCGACACGTTAATGAGCATTTCTTTCTTCATCTTGTGCTCCTGATAGTTGGGTTAGGCCTTCGAGGCTCCCATGGATGTGTATCGTTTCCAACGCCCGAAAAGCGTCTTCTGGTTTCAAACTGTTCTAAATCACCGGATTGAGGTCCGGCACAATGTTTTGTTCCCTGTTGTTCTCTGGTATGGCGGGCAGAGAATGTCCGCCATCGAACCGTTCCGATTGAAAGGGTTTTTTGCTTGTCTAGGATTGCTTGATTTCTGGCTCTCGCATGTGGACCTGGACTCGTTGCAGGACCTCGCCGGACTCGAGTAACTCACCAAGGCCGACCGTTTCGAGCATTTCCGATGGTCTCAATGCGCCGCTAGGATCGTTGGGGATGGAGAACGTGAGAATATCGCCTTCAAGTTCCAGACCGAAACTTGGGTCGTCTGTGTTTACTTCCACCGATCGCTTTTCGCGTTCAACTCTGATGACGGGCTGCTCTTTGACTGCCGTGATTCTCGCTTCGGTGCCTTCGATTGACTCACTTGGGATCTTGATCCGATAGGTCGTACCTGCCACTTTGGCTTTGCCGAGCGTGTAGGCCGGGGAGTCCAGCGAGATCAGCTCCATGCCTTCTGGTAACTGGGCGCGAATGTTCGTTTCAATTTCGCTCAGTTCGAAACTACCTAGAATTTCCAGCTCGACGATCTCCTCTAGTGCCTCGACGCCTAACGCAAGTGCGGATGGGAAACTGATGCGGGGCTTCGGGTGAAATCCTTCCGAAAACGCCATCTTCAGATTGGCGCGTCGAAGCAGTCGTTCCCAGACGCGAGCCAAATCGCGGTGGCTAATCCATCGCAAATCGCCTTGTTTGGTGAACCGAATTCGTAAGCGAGTTTTCTCTTGCAACGTTAAACCCCTAAAGCCATTTCTGGCACCAGTTCCGAAAATCGGGTTTGCAAAAATGCGTCGACTTCCCGGACCGTATCAAAATCGAAGACGCGTTCTGCAATCTCGCAGCAATCTGCGTTCGACACACTTCGAATTGCTTGTTTGACTTGTGGCAACGCTGATGGTGGGGCCGAAAGTGCTCGAACGCCCATGCCGACCAGCATCAGCGCTGTGATCGGTGTCGAACTCATCTCGCCGCACACACTGACGGGCTTGTCCGCATCGAGCGCGATGTCGATCGCTTGCTTGATCATCCTGAGAACAGCAGGGTCGTGCCCCGAGTACAGATCGGCAACATTTTCGTTGCCGCGGTCCACCGCCATTGTGTATTGGATTAAGTCGTTGGTACCGATACTGACAAAATCGATTTCATCGATGAATCGCTCGAGCATGAGGACGGCTGCAGGAACCTCGACCATCATGCCGACTTCGATATCCGTCGGAATGTCGTGCCCTTCTTCTTGCAAGTCGTCGATGACTTGGCGAAGTAGCATTCTCGCTGTTCGCAACTCGTGGAGCGAGGTAATCATTGGAAACATGATTTTCAGCGGACCGAATTTCGCAGCTTTGAGCATAGCGCTCAGTTGGGTGCGAAACATCTTTGGTTGTCGCAACGAAAGTCGGATGCTGCGCAAGCCCAAGAACGGATTGTTCTCAGGTTCCACTTCGTCGCCATACGCCTTGTCCGCTCCCAGGTCGAGCGTCCGCATGATGATCGGCCTGCCAGCAAGGGCACGAACGACTTCTTCGTAGGACTCGAGCTGCTGTTGTTCGGTCGGTTCGGTTTCTGATCCAAGGTAGAGAAACTCAGTTCGATAAAGCCCGACTCCTTCGGCACCATTCGAAATGCAAGCCTCGACTTCGTGAGCAAACTCAATGTTTGCGAGGAGCTGAATTTGTTGTCCATCGGTTGTCACGGCAGGCAAGTCCCTGATCTCGACTAGCTTCTCGGCTCGGTCGACTCTAGCCCGTTGTTGCTCAAGGTAGTTTGCAACGGTTGCTTCGTCTGGATTCGAAATGACGCGACCACGGTTTCCATCGATAATGATGGTCGCGTTCGGTTCAATTTTGTGTAGGAAATGCCCGACGCCGACGACGGCCGGAAGTTCCAGTCCCCGTGCGACGATGGCCGTGTGGCTGCTTGGACCTCCTACTTCGGTGCAGAAACCGAGCACTTTGCTGCGGTCTAGATCCGCAGTTTCACGAGGCGTCAAGTCGTGACTCAAGATGATGCTATTCGCATCGCCTTCAACCGAGCGTTCAGGTGAACCGCCCAACGTTTCTAGCAGTGTGCGTTCGACATCACGAATGTCGCGGGCACGCTCTTTCATGGTTTCCGATCCCATGGTTCGAAATGCCTGCGCATATCGACTTAAGACCGACGAGACAGCGTACTCCGCTGAGACGCATTCCTTATTGATGCCCTGCTCCCACTCTCGTCGAAGCATGGGGTCTTGAAGCAATTGCTGGTGGGCGGAAAAGATACTGCCGACAGATTCACCGAGACGTTCAGCCGACGAACGCTTTTGGGCGTCTAGAAGCGTAACAGCTTCGGCGATTGCAGTTTGCAATCTTGCTACTTCAGATTCTCGGTCACAAGAGTCGATTTGAGTCTTAGTGATTCGGTAACCTTCGCGGTCCAGAATCAATGCCTTCCCAATGGCGACTCCCGGCGAAACCGCAATGCCTTGCAGTTCTAGCATGGTGAGTAAGTGTGTCCGGACGGAACTGGTGTCCTGGCTGTATTGAATTGCACGTGCCTGAATCTTCGACGACACCAATGCCGCTGGCGTTGGTAACGAGAAGGTTAAGAATTGGGCAAATGTGCATTCTTAGCATTTTGTTTGCATGTTCACGCTGGATTCGAACGATTCTCGATTGGTGAAGATCGGAAGCAATAGCGCGGCGGCTTCAAGAGGAGGGGCTTTGCGAACTTCTACCAACTCTCTGCGCTTTGTTCGTCGCTCAAGTGAGTCGTCGAAACTAAATCAGTGTAACAATGACGGACCAAATTCCGCTTCAATGGATAAGTGGGTTTCTAATCTAGTGGAGCCGTGTACCGGGGCCTAAACGAGCGCTTAGGCACTCTCCGGTTCGAGCTCTGAATCGGATTCATCGAATCCTTGATCAAATAGTTTGGCAATTTCCGATACCGCTTGCTCGGCGTCATCACCTTGTGCACGCAATTGCAGTTCACTGCCTTGTCTCGCACCCAGAGTCAGCAGACTCATGATGCTCTTGCAGTCAACAACGGTACCCTCTTTCTCAATCTCGATGTTGGAATCAAATTGTCCCGCGGCGCGAGAGATGAGATCTGCTGGGCGCATGTGAATCCCCATGGGATTGACTACTCTCACCGTTTTCTCTGCTGTCGCAGTCATGGGGATTCAAAACTCTCGAACGAACGTGTTCTTGTAGCCGTCAAATTGTTTTCGACTCGACTCATCGCAATGAGAACAACCGATCAGCAATTCGGCCGAGGAGCAGAACTCGATTCATGGTGTCGATGACAAGCCACCAACACTGACTCGAGCATTGCAACGAGTTCAGCTATCCAGCGAACGCTACCTGGTGTGGACAAGGGTTGCTAAGAAACGAACTGATTGTTGTCGGCTTCTTCAAGTAGCTGCATGATGTCCTCGGTGTTCTTGCTCTGCTTGAGAAATCGGCAGAAGGTTTCATCACGAAGCTGTCGAGAAATGTTCTCGAGTGCTCGTAGGTGGTCACCGGGGCGATCGGGAGGGGAAACAAGAAGGAAGAATAGTTGAACTTTTTCGCCATCCAAACTGTCGAAATCGACTCCGTCGACGCTGACTCCGACGGTGCCGACAAGCTTGTCGACGCTAGGATGTTTGGTGTGAGGTACAGCGATGCCGCGACCAATACCGGTGGATCCTAGCTCTTCCCGCTTCAGAATCGCTTTGATGATATCCTCGCGGTCGGACTCCTTGATATCGCCGGCCTGAAGCAATGAATCTACCATTTCGGTGATCACGCTTTCCTTGTCGGCAGACGTGAGCGACGAAATGATCGACTTGCTACTTACGAAATCGGAAAATTTCATTTGAATAAAATCCTGTGATTTAAATTTGACCAGAGAACGGCCAACTTGAGGGACTCTAGGGCGACACTTCGACATCCCTGCCATGTATGACAGACAAGGGAAGCATTCAATTAAGAATTGGGGTTTTAAAAAACCGTGCTACCGAGTCCCATCTAAGAAGGGTTACTCTGCTTCGTCATCAACCGGCTCGATGTGTTTTCCGCCGGTTACTTTGTGTTCAGTTGTCTTATCTTTGTGTCTTCGTAGTTGCTGTTCGACCTTTTGAATTGCAGCGTCAAGCGCGCTAACTACATTCGAGGCCTCAGCGGATGCAACGAATTCAGGCGCATGCTCGGCGGAAACGTTGATTTCGACGTTTGGTTTCTCTTGGTGTTGAAAATCGACGGTTACTTCGACCGCGTTGACTCGGTCCAATAGACGTCGGACCTTCTCCGCTTTCTCCTGGATAAACTGCTGGTCATCCGAAGAAAGAGATCCATGTCTCGCAGATACGTTGACTTGCACTTAAGTACTCCATGCGTGCGGATCGGGTGGTAGAGAGGAGTTGAAGGCATTGGGGTGCCATTCCCAGCCGGCCAATCAACGAAATCCTTCGCTGGCTACCGGCTCAAACCACACCTTTCATTTTCAGGCTTAGATCGTCGATTGAAAACGACTAAGCACCACAATTCTAGCCCTCGTCAGAGGGCATGGTTCGTCTTTTGATCAGAAAACGTCGCCCAACTCTCGTGGCAATCTCGCAAAGCACCCCTTTGCAAGCAAGCCAGAAGTCCGTCTGCGACGACCTCTCAAACGGAAGCATATTGTATTGCTTCCAATTCTGCTAGCCAAATCAGCTGACCCGGAAACCCAGCGAGCTAAGAAGGGCTCAGCTGAATAAGGGTGAGCACTTAGCCCGAAATCGGCTCGGAACACCCGCACAAACTGGCTTTTTTCCACTTCGCAGGCATTTGACACAATATTAGACTCTTCATTCGGTAGTTAGAACTACCGCAATGCCAAAAAGGCAATCTGCCTGAGCACCACACCTGTTCCCCAGACAATCGGTGTTTTGGCAACGGTTGGGATCGAAAACATTCATCGAAGAAGTTGGTTGAATCGGCCATGCAGCGGGTACAAGAGCAGAATAAACGCCTCTACATAGAAACGGTTGGTTGCCAGATGAATGTTCTGGACAGCGAAATGGTGGTGGCGAGCATGCGCAAGCACGGCTACGACGTCGCGACGAGTCCAACGGAAGCGGATGCCATTCTTTTTAATACCTGCAGTGTGCGCGAAAACGCCGAGGAGAAGGTCTACAACAATTTGGCCAAGCTCAAAAAACTCAAGATGGACCATCCTGAGAAGATCATCGGTGTGATGGGCTGTATGGCTCAAAAGGATCAGAAGATCGTTTTTGATCGAGCGCCCTACGTCGATCTGGTCGTCGGGCCCGGACAACTGCAGCGAATACCGGAGTTGCTCAGCGAAATCGAGGGCGGAGCTGGCAGACAGATGGCAGTCAGCCTCGGTAGGAAAGACGGTAAGCAAGAGACCATTCGACGCAGCCATGAGACGTTTGATCCGCTGCGTGATCCCACGATGCGTCCTACGCCTTTTCAAGCTTACCTTCGCATCCAGATCGGCTGCGACAAATTCTGTACTTACTGCATCGTGCCGATGACGCGAGGTCCCGAGCAAGGACGCGCACCGGAAGTGATCGTGGCAGAAGCCCGGGAGCTTGCTGCCCAGGGGTGCAAGGAAATTACGTTCCTTGGCCAAACGGTAAATAGCTATAAGTATGTCGAAGGCGAGAAAGTGACGCGACTAGCGGACCTCTTGGAGATGGTCCATGAAATCGATGGTATCGAGCGTCTCAAATTCGTGACAAGCTACCCCAAAGATATGACGCCGCGGCTGCTCGAGACCGTACGCGATCTGCCGAAATGCTCTACTTATTTGAATGCTCCGGCCCAGAGTGGTTCCGACGCCGTCCTCAAAAGAATGAAGCGGGGGTACACGGTGGCGGACTACTATGAAATGATCGACCGCATTTACAGTATCGTTCCCGATGCTTCCGTCTCTAGCGACTTTATCGTGGGGTTCTGCGGTGAGACCGAAGCAGATTTTCAGCAAACCGTTGAGCTTGTGGGGCGATGCCGTTTCAAGAATAGCTTTATCTTCAAATACAGCGTTCGGCCAGGCACTCGAGGCGCCGAATTGTACGAAGACGATGTACCCGAAGACGTTAAGCTTCGCAGGAACAACGAACTCTTGGCGGTACAGAATGAGATCAGCCAGGAAGATAACCTGAAATTCCTGGGGCAGAAGGTCGAGGTCCTCGTTGAGGGACCCAGCAAGATGTCGATCAAACGGCAGGAAGAGGGGCCTGTTAAGCAGATGACTGGCCGTACGAATTGTGATCGCATCGTCGTTTGGGACGGTAACGAGCGCCAGGCCGGAAACCTACTGCCAATACTGATTCACGATGCGAGCAGTCATACGCTTTTCGGATCCGTCGAGACCGCAGAGCTGAAACCCGAAGTGCACGCTCTACCGACGATCGGCTAGCCATGACGGAGCCCGATTTCCTGCGTTGTTTGATCCGCTGCTAGAATTTCCCGGTAGCCATATGGTTTAAGGTAGGGGAGAGTGCGATGGCGGTGCATGAAGTTCAGGAGATAGAGCCGTTTTCCGAGGAGACGATCCGCCGAGTACGGATCGCACTCACTTATTTCTTTTTCATTTTGCTCATTGCTGCGTTGCCGCTTTCTTATCTGCTTGGGAAGCGGCACGGAGAATTTGCAGCGAGATCCGCCATTATTGAGCGGCAAAAAGACGTGCTTGTTTCGATCATGGACGAAGACAAAGAGCGTTTTGGCAAACTCTACTTCGAAGATGGCTCAGAGTATGTCGTTGTCAGAGGGGATGTCCCTTTGAACGCTGATCGCGAAATGCTGGAAGAGCGAGTCTCGGTGGCTTTGGGTGCGGATATGGCAGCAAAAGTGCTTCGACTGGTTGGGATGGAAGGATTCCAGTAACCGTATAAGCCGTTGTTGTCTCAGCTAAGCATTGGCGTTGGACGCACGTGCGATAGCCACTGTGGTCCGCATTTTTTAGTCAGCTTCTGTCATTGATCCTTCAGCGAACGAGTGATTCATAAGCTGAAGCGATCATTTCCGCCGCTTTTTGAAGCTCATCCTCACTTGTGGTCCAACCGATTGCAATGCGGAGTGTGGAAGCCAGACTTTCTTCACTCAGCCCGAGTGGGTTCAGGTGAGAGTCATGAGCTAGATCACTCTTCCCGGTCTGACAACTCTCGTAGCAGGGACCGAAACAGATTTCTGGCGTCAGATTGCGGATGTCTCTTGAAGCGACTCCCGGAATCTCGAAGCTGGCCAAGTTCGGCAAACGAATGCCGTTCTCGGCGTGAATCGTAATCGGCCGTCCAACACATTTTTCCAATTGAGCGATAAAGCGATCTCGTCGATCTGCGGTTTCTCGTTGAGTTGTTTCTAACCCCGCATCGACGAGTTTGGCAGCTGTCCCCAAACCCACAATGGCGGGTACGTTTGCGGTGCCAGGTCGCAGACCGGCCTCACAACCGTCTCCAAACAACATGGGAGAGATTGGAACTCCAGTTCGAACATACAGCGCTCCAATTCCTTTCGGAGCGAACATCTTATGGCCGCTTAGGCTCAATAGATCGACTCCGAGTTCGTCCACATTGCATGGGATTTTGCCAATCGTCTGAGCGGCATCCGTGTGCAAAAGGATGTCCTTCTCTTGGCAAAGATCGGAGATTTCGGCGATGGGCTGAATCGATCCGAAGTGATGGTTGGCGTGGATAATGGAGATGAGTCGCGTGTTTGGCTGGATGAGTTTTTCTAGCTCGTCAACGTCGATGCTGCCTTGCTCATTGCAGCAAACAAGAGAGGACTCCCAGCCGAGTTTTTCTAAGTGCTCAACGCATGCTGCAACACAACTGTGTTCTAGGTTGCTGCAGATCAAATGAGGCGCTTTGTGAGCTGGTTGGATTGCCGATGCGATTCCAAGTAGTCCGATGTTGACACTTTCGGTACCGCCTGACGTAAATATGATTTCCGAGGGATGGCAACCGAGCAAGGATGCGACATGACTTCGCGCGTCTTCGATGGCTTCGAAGCTCGCACGTCCGAACCAATGCGATTGAGAAGGGTGACCATAAAATTCATTGAGGTAAGGCAGCATGCTGTCGCGCACGCTCGCCGCTACCGGAGTGGATGAACTGTGGTCGAGGTAGATCGTCTTCATTAGTTCCAGCCACAAAACTCGGATATGGAGCTCTGTTTGGCTTGCGGAGATGGGGACTGGCAGCATGTGTTGGACCACATCGCCACGCCGATTGGTCTAGGTGGCTTGCGGCAATGAGCGACTCTCTATTCAAATTCAGGCTCCTCGGCGGATCTACGAGCCAGATCGCAAGTGTGTTCCAAATCTGGAAGTCGGTGCAGGCTGTGACGATTTTCACGGCAAACGGGCATTCGATTGATGGGGTAAGTTACCTGAGCGCGTAGAGAAAGCTGGGCCGACTCGACGTCGATCCCAGCTTTTTTCGTGTTTGCCAGGCATGTTTCTCAACTCGAGGGTGCAAGTCCCTTATCC
>JBKAHA010000017.1:0-119622 GCA_046290675.1 Aureliella sp. | reverse complement strand
CCTTTCGTTTGGCCACGCCGGAAGACCGCGACCAAATCCTCTCCGTCCACCGTGACGCTTTCGGAGAAGAAGGCGAGATCATCTCCTCACTCGTAGCTGAGATGCTCGACGATCCAACGGCTGAACCAGTTCATTCATTCGTTGCCGAGCACGGCGATGCGATTGTTGCACACGTGCTCTTCACAGCAGTGCAGACCGAAACATGTGAAGTCTCCGCACAGATACTCGCTCCACTTGCGGTCGCGTCCGGACATCAAAAGAGCGGACTCGGCACGAGGCTTGTCAACGAAGCACTCACCCAACTCGAATCGCAGGGCGTCGTCTTGGTCTTTGTTCTTGGCTACCCCGACTACTACTCGCGATTCGGCTTCGCTCCAGCCGGTGTACAGGGTTTCGACGCTCCATATCCCATCCTGCCCAAGAATGCAGACGCATGGATGGTCAAAGAACTCCGGCCAGGAACGATCGCAAGCAACCAAGGAACTGTTCGCTGCTGCACCGCTCTCGACCAACCTCGGTATTGGCAAGAGTGACCGCAGTCAGGACTGACTCTCGTCGCCAGCGGAACCAGTGTCAGCCCTAACTGATCAACAACGCAACGTTCGACGTCGTTTGCGGGCAAAAGTATTCGACCGATTCGCAATAGTCCTGGTCTCATTCAAGTGGCATCTAAAGCACCAACCCCGCAGTACTTGCAATGGGGGGGCGCGAATGCGTATAACTAGGTAATCAAGCAGTACCTACTTCCACCGGAGATAAGTCTTTTGGGAAACTATATCGAAGTTAACGATACGCTCCAGATAACGGTCGAGCAGGGCTTTCCTGAGGACGTATTTGATCTGGAATGTCACTTGAAGACTCCCATTACTCTCGACGATGTCAAAGGCAAAGTCTTCGAATTTCATGGAAAACCACGAGCGAGAGTTTTCCATTTAGAGCCTGTTCGAGTGTTTCTTGTCCAAAACATTGACGGCAAATGGTTGCACTGGGGACACGCTCAAATTCAAACCCAGACGATCAGCAAGCTTCTTGGTGAGAGCGGCGAATGGGAAGGCGAATGGCAAACAAGCGGTACATATATCATGTCTGCTGTCTATGATCCCGAGCATCAGCGAAGAATGACGTTGCTGGAGACACCGCCAGGAAAAAGCTATTTTGAGGAGTAAACTATGAAGAGGGTATTCCCGATCCCACCACCAATCGTTGTCCCTGACGGCACAAAACTTAGTGAAATTGTTGGCTCACGAGTACTTTCCGAGCTCGGTGAACGCGTGAGCGATGGCGTCAGCGTTGCATTGGGAACACTACCTGGTGGAACCGTTTCCAAAGTACACGTTCACCCTGTGGTCTGGCACTTCACTTGGGTTCTAACCGGTGAACTGACCGTAAAAATGAAGGACACATTGTCCGATGAGCCTTATGAACTCGTGGTACCAACTGAAAACGGAGTATTGACGGAGCAGGGGACCTTCTTCCAGTTGATAAACAGCGGCGATGAGGAATGTAAGGTTCTCTACATTGTCGGTCCTGGCTTCGTTTTCGAACTCGGCGATCCGGGCGTCCGATACAATGACGCAGTTGTTTTTGAGGAAGACTGGGACGAGCTGAAAGAACTTAACTGGATACCGCATTCCCTACCGTCATATCAGACTCAATTTGGTGCACGGAATGAATCTCTGCGGCGTCTTGCGGCAAGCAATCCACTTGAAGCGGTCCATGGTGAAAGGTGGGGGTTACTTTCGAGGCCTGGTGGAGTTGAAGTTCCCTCACCACTTCACAACTTCTTGGTGATGCAAACAAGCGGCGATCCCAGCAAGCCATCAGAGGCGGAGCGAACTGGCATCCCGTCAGATAGTGTGGTGAATCTCGTCGAGCAGTTCTTGACGTTTCTGCACGAATCTATCGGTCTCGAAACGAATGAAAGCTTTAAGGAACGACGAATTAAGGAGATTGTGCGACTTAAATGCAACGAACGTCCTTCCTATCTAGCTGAATATGAGCTGGCGCTAAATTGCTTTCAAGTGACGACGCAATTCATCCATCAGAAAGACATATGGCTGTTGCTTCTCCTGGGAACTCACGACGATGTCGATGCTGCCGGGGACGCTTCGTTGATTTCTCGGGTTCGACGTTTTGTCTTGCATGAGCTCTTGGAGTATACCGTTTCTATAGGTGGTGGATTCCAAAGTGCTGGGGCAATGGAAAACTATCGCGCATTCATGGGTGGAATCTATTCGGACCCAGAAAGCTATCGTCACTACAATATTCTTTAACAGGCGAAGCCATGAAGGTACTTATTGTTGGAGCTGGGCCCGCTGGAGTTACTCTCGCCCGCCGTATTCTTGAATCAAACCAAGATTATTCCGTTGAAATGGTCGAGGCCGGTCCGCGAATCGAGCAGGGTAATAGCAGAGCATGGCTAGATTTTGTCGCCAGCGACAGTGATCCATTCGAGGACTACGAGGACGTTGCGAATGATCAGGAAGAGGAAGGCGAAAGGTCACTGAACATAGTCGGTAGCAGATATATCGGTGCCGGAGGGAGTACAAATGCATGGGGCGGTTGGTGCCTGCGATATCGCCCAGAAGACTTCCACTTGCACACCAATACCGGCGAGGGGATCGACTGGCCCTTTGAATACAGCGTTTTGGAACCATTCTACGAGCGAGCTGAAAATACGCTTTGGGTTGCAGGTACCAATAAACCCAATCCACCACTCCCATTCACGCTAAAAGACGGCGTCATAATTGAAACGTTTCAACAGTTGGGGGTGACTGATTTTGACCATCTTCCATTGGCTAGAAGCAGCGAATGCGTCACAATTGGAACGTGCAAATACTGTCCCATCTTGAAGAGATATATTCCACATTTGGACTTGGAATATTCTGAAAAGTCTTTTTCGGATCGCTTCAAGCTTCAAACGGGCATGGTCGCTACCGCCGTACGAATGCGATCCAAATCCAAGTGTGCTGGCGTTCTCGTTCAACCGAATCCTGCTAGGCACAGCGGGGACTGCAAACCGCAACTACTAGAAGCAAACATTGTAGTTCTGGCGCTTGGGGCGATCGAGACGCCAAAACTGCTGCTCGCAAGTCAGACGAAGGACTGGCCAACAGGAGTTGGCAATGATTCTGACCATGTTGGTCGCCACATCACTGCTCACCCTCTTGTTCGAGTTGTTGGTATGAGGCAGGGCAATCCTGACAACATGGAGCAACCAGTGGATTTCCCAACACTCATGTGCCGGGAGTTTGACACCGCTGAGCACCAGAAGCGGGGAAAGCTCCTCTTCGTTCGTGATGGCCGACGGAATTACGTGAAGCTCGAAGATGAACTGGCCAGCGGTAAAACTCTGAATGGTGTTCGAAATGATATGCGGAAGAATATGCCATTTGAACTACGAGGTTTTGTCGAAGTTTTCAGTGAATTCACCAATCGGGTTGAACTTGCCGAAGGCATGAGCTCTCAAGGCCTTCCGAGGACCAAAGTCAGCTTTGAGATAACTAGAAAGACTAAAGATGCCATTAAGTGGGCAGAGAAAAAGCTTGGGGAAATTCTGAGTTCGGCCGGGTGTGAAGAGTTGAGGACCAAGACCTATTCCGATATTCGGGCCGACCATGCGACATCGACATGCCGTATGAGCCTCGACGATTCTCAGGGTGTTGTCGATGAGAATCTGCGAGTACACGGAACAGACAACCTTTTCATCTGTTCGAATGCGGTGTTGCCGAATGGTGCAGCCGTCAACCCCACCCTAACACTGATTGCCCTCACAGAACGCCTTTCTGACCACATCTCGCAGATTTCTTCGCCGCACAGTTCATCTACTGTTTGAATTTTGAATTTCGGATATGACTACCATTCTCAGTATTGGCAAGAGTGAACGCGGTCAGGACTGACTCTCGTCTCCAATGGAACCAGTGTCTTCCTCAACTGGATAGATGACCGGATCGGGCGGCATGTCGGGGTAGTACTCGCCGGGATGACCAGGAGGCAAGTTGTCGGGCGCGGAATAACCGGGCGGAACGTGGTACGGATGATCGGGCGGCAGTCGCGGCCACGTGTGGATCGGTGGCGGCGCGAGGATCTCAACGGGCTCTTCGGGTTCCGGCGGCCACGGCCAATCCTCGGGCCACCAGCCGGGACGTGGTTCCGAACCCGAGGTACTATCATCAGAGCTTGAGCCTTCCGGCGGATCCGATTCGGGCGGAAGAGGCGGCGGCTCGCTACCTGGTGGATCAAACGGCGGGATGAACGGTGGCCATGGAGGCGGAATGTCAGGACGGCGCGGACGGAAGCTCATCGAAGCTCACTCCTTTGAGTTGGATCAGGATGATGAAAGGGCTCCCGCTTGCTTGGGCACAGCCCGCATTGCGGAATTGCCTTCGAGCGAAGAAGGCCAAGAGTTCGGCATCGCTGCATTCGGAAGAGCAACCTTGGTAGTCCCGGAACAATTGCCACTCGGGGATTTCTTCCAGGTTCAATCGCTGTTCAAGTTGCGACCAATAAGCAAGCGCGGGGCACTTCCACAATCGTTGCTTGAATAGTTGCGTGCAGGTCTTCTGCATACAGATCTTGTATGCAGCTTGCGGCGTCGAATCGAACGGCATCGGTTTGCCATCTTCAATTCGGTACTGCCTCATCCACCCGCGATGCGATTGCCGAATCTTGATTTGGATGCCGGGATATTCTTCGCGCCATCGCCAGACGACTTGCTTGGCTTTGCGAAGCTTCGATAGGTATGCCTCGTGGGTTCCATGCTGGCTGACTTCCAATCGGCAGTCTGTCTGCGTAAGTGTGTCTGGCAACGCAGGATGACGATCAAAGAAGAAGCCATTGGTCACCAACATCAGATTGGAGTGCGGCCAGCATTTGCGGGCCAGATGCAAATGCTCAATCAAATTCGGATTCAGAAGCGGTTCACCACCAAGCAACGCAAATCGCTGCGGTCGAATGCGATGATTCCACGTTTCGTATTCAACCTGTGCTTCGGCCGGCGTGGGCATCGCACCGGCCAAGCGGAAGTTGCTGTAATGGCTGCACTGTTGGCAGGACAGATTGCAGCCGTGCGCGAGGTGGTATTCCAGAGCCGACAATTCGATCATCGCCAGATCACCTTCTCCAATCCGTGCTTCTCGAGGCCGCGTTTTAGGAACTGCGGTCGATGACGCTGGTAACCGGGTGGGTCGATGTGTTCGTGCTTGAACGAATGAGAGACGTCACAGGCGACGTTGACACCGGCGATCTTGCATCGCCAGAAGAAGTCCCAGTGCTCTTCCACCTTGAGCGATTCGTCCCAACGGATTGCTTGCAGGATGTCGCGGCAGGCAACAAAGCAATTGCCGACGTAGTGGCACCATCGAATCGAGCCACGTTGTTTCAGCGAACCGCGATGGATTCGCAATCGTGTTCCATTGCTACGAAGCAACCGAGGTCGCTCATGGTCATTGCTAAGTGCAGCCAGCAGGTCGATGTCGTTGTTTCGATACAGTTTGTCGACCAGTTCTGGCAATCGCGTTCGCGCGGTTACCAGATGATCGTCATCCGTGAAGACGACAATCGGCGAGTCGCCAGCGTCGAGCAAGCGATTACGACCAGCAGATAGGCCAATGTCGTATTCGGTCTCGATCAGTTCATCGACCATTCCCGCTTCGGCGGGGCAATTCGTCGAAAAACGCAGCTCTGGCTTTCCATCATCCAAGACGTGAATCGCTGGCCGATTCGATCCACAGTGTTCGTGGATGCTACGCACCAACGCGGCACAGCACTGCGGACGGTGAATGGTCTTGATGCAAAAGGTGACTTGGTCACGCATGAACAATGCCTCCGCCTGGATAACGAAGTGAGTGGAATCCGTGCTTGCGCAGTCCAAGCTTCCTGAACTTGGGGCGGCAACGCAGATCGCCATACGGCTTTGCACCCACATGGGCATGGACGACCAGGCTGTCTTCCGCAACCGCGACCTTCAGGTTCTCAAGGTGACTGGCCCGGTAGAAGAACTCCCAGTGTTCGTACGTCTTGATCTCGGGATCCCATCGCAGCTTGGCGATAGTGTCCCGTCGAGCAAGAAACGCATTGCTGGACATATCGCACCAGGCGAGTGAACCAACCCTTCGGTGCTCACCGCGAAACATCCAGATGCGTTTGCCATTCATTAACGGCGCGAACAGCAATGGCCGGCCGCCTCCACCCTGACGCACGCCTACGATGTCGATGTCGTGTTGTTGGAAACGCTCGTAAACCGATGCGAGATGGAGATCCTTCGTAATGACGTGATCGTCGTCTAGCAGGAAGATGAACTCCGTCTCTGCAGCATCCATCGCGGTGTTGCGTCCAATGCCAACTCCAACATCGTGCTTGTCGAGATCGATGACTTTGCAGTGCTTGGCCGTTTCCGGATACTTTGCCGAGAAACGCAACTCGGGACGCCCGTCATCGACTACGACGATCTTTGGGTCCATAAAGTGTTTTCGCAGCGACTCGACCAACCGATGGCATGACCACGGTCGGTGGATGGTCTTGATGCAGAACGTGATGTCGTGTGGAGCAAAGATGCCGTTCATGTCTTTACCAGATGTAGAGAATCTTTCGGGCCAGTTTCATGGTGTGTCGATAGTCTTTGTGCCTGCGGGCTCTGAGCTTGATGCGAAGAATGATCTCAAGGGGTGCGACATTCCCAAGGGGTGATTTCAAGCAACGATCGTAGATCCCTTCAAACTCGGAGGCCTGCACTCCCATCACGTCGTGCATAACATCGAGCTTTGGTGTGCACGCGATTCGGGTCGAAGCTCGTTTGCCCCCGCAGTGGTCGAGGTCGCCACGCAACCAAGGCAGTTCGAGCGAACAAGCTGCTTCGCGAACCGCTGCATCCCAATCCGACTCGGCGATAGTGGGATCCAGCCATATATCGATGTCACTCTTCTCCCATTCGATTCCATGCAACCGAATACCAGTTGAGCCAACGATGATGTAGCGATGTCGAATGCGTTGTAAAACTTCACTAGCTTGCACTATCCAAACTTCCTCAATTGCGGATTCACATGTGTGATGGCCGATGCGAGCTCGTCTTCGGTTGGCTCAATGCCGAGGAACTCGACGAGCTCGCGGATGACACGTTCGGGATCAGCAGTCAGTTCTGAGAATTCAATGCGGAAGACAGGCACATCGGGATGCTCGTCAATGAAGCGATCGCGATGTTCCGCAAGGCTTCGTTGCAGGACGTCGCAAGAATCATCATCGGCAGCGAACCACTGACCGCGATGCTTGTTGGATCGGTCTTGCAGGCTACGGATGGACGCGTCGATATCTCGATGAACCGAGATGATGCGAAGTGAAGCGCCCAGGGCTTCATGCAGGTGCCCGGCAAAGCGACATAAATGCGGATACTTACCGCCCGCCACAGTCTTGTCACGGTTGGCTTCTGACTTGCGGGCGACGATCCAGGATTTCAGTTGCTGCGTGAGTTGTTGGTCACTGATCCCAGGATCAGTCGCTGGGAATCGCATGGCCTTTTCGCAAAGCTGCGCTAGTCCGACCGCTTCGCCTCCCCCGGTCGCTTCGTAGCCGCCCAGTTGATTGCCCATGTGGACGCCAAGGTGATGCATAACCATTGCTACACAGGACGTACCTGACCGGTGCGGTCCAAGCACGGCAAAGAAAGGTGCGTCCGAATGATCGGCGTTTCGTGCGTCGTTGAAGAATCGCGTTTGATTCCATTTGCGACCGCAGATGTTCGACTTCGTCGGTAACTGCCCCACCATCCAACGGTCCGGGGTGTAGACAGCGATCGATTCACGCTGGACGTTCTTTCCTTGGACGAGCGATTCGTAGCGGCGCTGAATGAACCGGCCAAGGTGATGGTCGATGTGATGCTTGGTGTGCCAGTCGTTCCACGTTAGATGTCGGTACAACGCTTTCATGTTGTCACGGCCGCGAACCATGAACGCGTGCGTGCGATTGACGTTGTACGGGCGGTAGACGTGCTCGCTGACTTTGTGCGGCGGATGTTTTCCGGCGTACAAGTGCTGGCCACCGAGGTAAGCCATTCCCCAATCAGGCGGCAACTCGTCGACGAACTCGTTCAGTTGTTCCGCGAAGTCTTCAGCGAATCCAGCGTCGTCTTCAAATACGACATAGGAATCGATGTGCTCGCTTAGGCACTTTTCCAAGATCAGCAGATGCGATCGGTAGCAGCCCCACGCTCCGTTACCGGCACGCCACTGCGGAGGTGTCGCGACATTGCGTCCGTCGATCGCCGCAAATCTCTCTGGCTCAGGAAATGGCCAAGGATCGGGCAACTGATCGAGCCACTCTCGCAGTCGATCCGGACGCCGATCGAGGTTGATGAGGAAGCAACGTTCGACGACTGAATCACGTTGAGAACGAGTGGGCAAGGGGTGGATTTCGTATGGATTGAGGACTGCCATTCTTGGTAAACTCTGGGGATTCAAAAATTCTTCAGGACTGATGAACCATGACAAACGAGACCAAGATTCTGCCTAACGTGGGCATTCCTGGACTCCGCGCGCTCGCCGACGCAGACTTGGCTCCCAAGACGCAATCGCGATTAGACGAGTTGCTCTCGCGAAATTCGGAAGGCGATTTGTCCGAACGAGAGTTGTCGGAACTGGATGCGATCATCAATCAAATTGACGAACTTAATCTGCTAAAAGCTCGTGCTGCGTACACTTTGCAACAACAAGACAAAGCCAAAGAGCAGTGAGCAGGTACGTTTCCACCGAACTCCGGCAACGCGTGCGTGGAGCTTTCGATGAGTGCTGTGCGTATTGCAAGACTGCCGAATCACTAACAGTTTCGACGTTTGAAATCGAACACATCGTGCCCGTCTCTCGTGGCGGGACAACTTCGTTTGATAACCTGTGTCTTGCATGCCCATCTTGCAATCGATTCAAGTCAGATCGAACGCACTTTCATTCAACCGAAGGCGAAGAACTCCGCTTATTCCATCCTCAACAAGACGTTTGGAGTGAGCATTTCGACTGGTCAGTTGATGGCACACTGATCGTTGGCCTTAGTGCGATCGCCACGGCGACGATTGAATTATTGCGGATGAATCGCGAACGTCTCATCGAAGTACGCTCGCTTTGGGTGGACGCTGGACGCCACCCACCTAGTTAATTTCGTCGTCTGGCTCGGATGGCCCTTCAGGGAATTTCTGTTCGTACTTGCGGATCGCGGTTTTGACGAGTCCGCGGGCGATCGCGGCGGTGAACCTTCCATGGGGCAGACCTCTTAGTTGGGCTTCTTCGAGTAACCAGTCGACGATCGTGTCGATGTTGCGTCGGCAACCTTCGGCACCCCAGTCGTTCATCGTGTCGACTCGGGTTTCGCAGTTGCAGGTTTCATTCGGCTTGGCGAACCAAGCCAACATGCGTTTCAATTCATTGCCAGGACCGGGGCGAAAGCGATCGATCTTGATCGTGTCAGGTTCGTCGCGCTCGGGCAGATAATTGCGAAGTAGCGATTCCAGTTCTTTCGCGTCCTGTTTGCGACGCTTCTTGTTGACCAACGCCATCCCGATGGTCACGACGTTCATCGCTCGCGGATTCTCGTTCCCTTGACAAGCGTTGCAGGCGGATGGCGTCGTGCGAACTTTGTAGCCAGCCATCTGGCCGGCGACTTCGCAGGAGTTGTCGTGGTGGAGATGCGGGCAATGGATCATGCAGACATCTCCGCAACCTGACCGTCAAATGCACCTGAGCTTGTCGGTGGCTCGCCGGGTTCTTCGCAGTCGCTTTCAACCAACTCCCAGCCGCAGGACCAGATCCATGTGCTGTTGCACGGTTCGCTTGATCCGCTGCTGTTCTCTGATGGTGGTTCGCTATCGCTGACACTGTGGCTGGGGCGTTCTGAGCCTTCGCTAGATTCGGATCGACTTTCACTCGGTCGATCTGAACTCTCTTCGCCGCTATCGCTCGGTCGATTTGACCCCGAGGTCGAAGCTTCACTTTCAGATGGTGGTTGGCTCCCGCTTCCGGAGGACCCGAGACTCGGATCATCACTGTGGCTTGGTCGATCACTTCCCGATGTTGACGCTGAGTCGCTGGTAGATCGCGAGGCTGATTCGCTCTGCGAATCTGATTTGCTGCCCGAGGCGGACAACGAATTACTTGTCGACCCTGACAGGGAAAGGCTGTGTGAGGTGGAGTCCGATCCGACGATCGAACCAGATTCGCTCGTTGACGGACGCGAGTAGCTGGGTTCGCTTACGGAATCGCTAGCAGAGTCCGATTGCGATTCGCTTGCGGATTGCGAGTTCGAGGTGCTCGTTGAATGGCTCGTTGAATCGGAGCCGCTTTCGGATCCCGATGCACTCTGTGAGTACGACTCGCTTCCTGATGATGGTCGCGAATAGCTTGGTTCGCTTCCCGATTCGCTTGCCGAATCGGATTGAGATTCGCTTTCAGACTGGCTCGATTCAGAAAACGACTCCGACCCTGAGGACTCAGAGTTCAAGGAGCTTGCGGTCGATGGATGGCTGAAACTCCTTGAGCTTTCCGAATCGGAATCGCTAGAGTCCGAGTTAGAAGAGTCACTTGATTCGGATGCCGAGGATGAACCGGAAGACTGGGAGTCTGATGAACTTGCCGAGCTTGAACTGGCGTCGATGCTCGGTTTGCTGACTGAATCGCTTGAATCGCTTTGGCTCTGTGAATCGCTAGAGTCCGACTGACTGCTACTGTCCGATGATCCGCTCGATTTGCTGGACGATCCACTGTCCGAGGATGAAGCAGAACTGGAATTTGAACCAGCAGACGAGACTGAGAGCGAGACCGATGATTCGGAGCCTGACGACTCCGAGCTGTCACTTGACGTTGAGCTTGACTGACTGCTTTCGGAGGAGCTTGACTCGCTGGATGAATCACTCGATGAGCTATCGCTTGAACTGCCGGATGAACTCGCGGAGGAACCGCTCGACGAATTCGAGCTACTGGACGAACTCGAACTTGATGAGGAATTTGATGAAGCCGAAAGCGATGAATCGCTGGATGAGCTACGGCTTGATGAAGCCGAGCTACTCGATGATGACGGTGATGAACTGGCAGATGAACTCGAAGACGAGGTGCTGGAGCTAGACGACAGGCTGCTAGAGCTGGACGAACTGAGGCTGATAGAAGAGCTGTCGCTTGAAGAACTGCTGGAAGACGAGTCGCTCGATGAGGACGATGAAGAGTTGCTCGACGAAGAACTGCTGGAACTGGACGACGAGCTGCTGGAGCTTGAGCTACTTCCTTCGCAGCACCGACAACCGATCGTGAGATAGGACGCGGTGTCTTCGTGGAAATGACAGATGATCTGCTGCGATGCCAGCAGTGCATAGTCGCAAACATTGTATACCGCAACTTTGACACCGACCGGCCGCCACTGCGTTCCATCGAACCGCAGTTCGCGAGCCGTTCCCCAGGACTTGGCTTTGATTCTTTTGGTTGGTTTGCAGAGCAAGGTCTGCTTCGGCGGGTCGAGAACCCACGTTTGGTTACCGTCGAAGGTGACGGTGAGATATTGGTCGCCGGAGCCATCGATCGGACCGCGGATTCGTTGTGTTGAATGGTTGCGGGCGACAATGCGGACTTGCTCGCCGTCGACGTCAAGAACCGGTTCGATCTTGCCGGTCTCGTCGAGCTTGAACAGGTCGCATTCACCGCTTCCCGTGACGACTCCTTTGCGCGCGGTGATGCCACCGGGCGGAACTTTGACGAGGTAAACGATGTCCTTCGGATGGCCGACTCGGACGACAGCCCACTGGACTCCGGTTTCAGTTGGATCCCGTCGCCAAAGAATCTGCGCGGATCCCTCCGGCTTCGATTCAAGAATGAAGCTGGGCGAGAGCGATGCGTCGGCATACTCGTGCCAGGTCTTCTTGACGTTGACCAAGGTTGCCACGACGCCGTCGAACACGACTCGGCCGACTTTGTCTTCCGCAATCGGCTCGATCGCGACGCCAACTCGACCTGTGGAACCATCTGCTCCTGGCTTTCCAACTTTGATCGTGGCATCGCGTACGAATCGTGCAAGTTCAACAGGTCCTTTGAGTGGATCAGTAAGCGGAGTCTGGAAACCGCCGACTCCACCGATCGGAATTGTTTCGTTAGTGATGTTGTGAACGCGGACGGTCGCCGCGTTCTGCATATGCGTCCGGGGACCACTGCCACCGGGTAGCCGGTTCTTATGAAGCGCATCGGCCGCAGCGAGCAGTCGGTTGTACTCGGTGGCCGTGATGTTCAGCTGGTCGCCGGGTCGGACTCTTCGCGTCATCAATCGATCCCCAGCGCATTGAAGTTGCCCTCCGGATAGACGACTTCGACGTAGGCTGCCGCCGGCCGTCGCAACACGCGATCGCCAACTACCTCCTCGTCATGTTTGACCCACAAGTAGTCCCAGCCACGTTTGTTGATCCCGTTAATCGCTCCGACGGAAAGCAAGGGTTGATTCGGCCGCGCGGCAAAGTGATAGGTGATGTCGACCCAGTTCTGGTCGTCCTCACCTCCTTCCGCGCCGAGGAACAGTGCTTCGCCAGGCGAGAAGATCGACCAGTTGGTGGAGTTGGTCCGCCCTGTCATTGCGACGACGGCGAGCAAGTAAGCCGTCGAGATCCACTCAAACTTCTTGCGAATCGAAAACTCGAACGCGGGAACCGTAACGTCGACGCCTTCAACGCCTGAATTGCTGACGCCGATCGCACCTTGGTACACCGGTGCGACCTTGCCTGGAGCTGGATAGATTCCGCGCGTGGCAAGGGATTGGTTGAGGTGCGTCGTTGCTCCGGTCGTGTTGAACGAAACCGGATCGAGCTTCTTCTGAGTGATGTTGGCCGTGACTAACGCATACTTCTGGTTGATGTGCTCGGCATCAATTCGCAGATTGGGAATCGAATCCGGATCGATCTGCTTGATGTGGCCGAGCAGCGCGTCTGCTGCAGCAGCGGGACTGACGAAACCGCCTCCGTTGTCCGCCACATACGTAGTCACATCGGCAGTTACGTTGCCGCGTGTTGCTTTGGGTGACAGCGCGGCGACCTCAAAGTTGTATCCTCCGGCAGTGAAACCCATTAGCCAAACACCAAGCCTCCGTCGCGGGCTTTGTCGGCCAGTTTCTTCGTGTTCTCAGCAGTCTCAGAGATTGCTCGCTGGATGCTTGCACTCAGGCCAGTGCCTTCGGAAGCGACGGTGCGCTCGACTTGCTGCCCTCCCGCTGAAAGTGATTCGTCGAAGGTGGCAAGCTGCTCGTTGACTTGCGCGAGCGATTGGTTGATCGCATCGGTATCGAAGATGGGCATGTCAGGGATCGAGTTCGAGTTGGCATCTGCTGGAACGCCGTCCTCCAAGAGCTCGCCTGTTTCTGCACTTGCTCTTTCGATCTCTTCCGCATCAGCGACGGGGACGTCAGCGATCTCTGGCAGTCTCGGCTCCGCTTCCGCAGCGGGTATCTTTTCGCCGGGCTTCTGCACAGCTGCTTTCAAAGCTGAAACTTCGTTTCCAAAACCCATGCCGGCGGAATCAAAACTTGCTGTCACGCTTTCAGTGTCCGAACCAAACCCATTGATCGCATCGGCAGCCTTGGGATCGAGTCCAAGTTGAAGATCCTTGCCGTCCGGGGCCTGAAGCTCTGGCGTATCCAGCTTTGGCAGATTCACGTCTAGCTTGTTGGGGTCGGGCAGTTGGGTTTGCTCCGATGCCTGCGTCTTGTCTTCGCCCACTTGGTTCGCAGCCTGCACTGCCGCATCGAATTGCGTTTGAGCTTTATCGATTCGCTGACGTCCCGCGTCGTCGACACCTCCTCCCTGTAGATTTGCATTGATGCCCTCACGCATTGCACGTCGCCGGCGAGCGGCAGCCTCTCGCTTCTGCATCCGCGCGGCGATTGCTTGGTTACGAGCATTTTCGTCGGCGCGATTTGCGGCCTGCGTCTCCTTGTCGATCTTTCGCATCTCGACTTCAACGTCGATGTCCGAGATCAAACTCTTCAGCTTGATCCAAGCCTTACGGATGAAGCCAGTCGCATCGTTCCAACGCTGCTTTAGATAGGTAGAGAATACGGACCAACCATCAGCCAAGTAGCCGATCGTTTCGTCCCAAGCGTTCGCGATGTGCTCCAAGCTGATAACCAGACCGCGAGCGATCGTGAGCGTCAGCGTTCGCCACGCCCCCTTGAGTTGTTCGATTCCGCGAGTCCATTGCAGATTCAGATATGCCCAAAGCACTCGCGATGCCGAAGTGATGTCGCCAGCCGCCAGCGCGTTCGCGATGGCACCGAATGCAGCCAGTGTGTCTTTCTTCAAAACTTGGAAGACCGCTCCCAGGTACTTGACAGCTTTTCCGGCGATCCCGCTCGCATACAGGAAGTAAGCACCGAGCGCGGCCACGGCGACGAGAACCAATCCGATCGGTGAGAACAACGCGGCGATCGCACTACCGATGAAGCCGATCACGGTTCCCAAGACCGAGAACACGCTGGCCAGACCTCCGATAGCAAAGCTCGCGATTCCCGCGAACGTCCCAACCGCAAACAATGCGGCTCCGATCCCAACGATGGCGGCAACTGCGATGGCAGCAACTTGGACCGTCCGGCGGTTGTTGCCAATCCACTCCGTCAACGCGGATGCGGCCCGCGAGAACGCTTGAACCATCTTCGTGATCGGACCGTTGAGTGATTCGCCGATCGCAATGGCGACTCCCTCGATCGAGCTCTTCAAAATCCGGAACGCTCCGCCAATCCCGGAGTCCATTTCTTTGGCAGTCTTGTCCGCCACGCCTCCTGCGCTTTTCAACTCTGCGAGCAAGGCACGTGTGTCCGTCACGGACTTTCCAATGGCCGACGCCGAAGTGATCCCCAGCAGGCCAAAGACTTCATTGAACTTTGCGGCTTTCTCCGCAGAGCCCAGGTTCTTTGTTGCGTCGGCGACTTCGCCCAGCACATCGACCAATGGCCGCGCGTTTCCGGCGGCATCCATCGTTGCGACACCGAACACCTTTTGAAACTTCTCCGACTCGGCAGCACTGAGCGTCAGCAATCGCTTCAGAGCGTTACCGGCCGAACTGCCTTGGATGCCGATGTTGCCGAGCGTTCCTAAGATTGCCAGCGTCTCCTCCAGACTCATGTTGGCGTCGGCAGCGACTGGACCTGCATACGAAAGAGCTTCACCCAGCGACTCCACACTGTTGAAGCTCTTGTTGGCAGCGGCTGTCAGACCATCAGCGACTCGGGACGCATCCGTCGCTTCCATACCAAACTGACGAATCGCAGCAGCGAAGATCCCGGAGGCAACCGTCGCATCGGTACCAGTCGCTCGAGCCAAATTCATCACGCTGCCTGTCATATCCTCGATCTGCTTCGGATTGAAACCTGCTCGCCCAAGCTCGGTCATCAACGATGCCACTTCGCTGGCAGAGAAACTGGTGGTGGCTCCGAGTCGCTTTGCTTTGTCGCGGAGCATTTCAAACTCGGCGGCAGTCGCTCCGGTGATCGCCTTTACGCCGCGCATCGCATCGTCGAATGAAGAGAACACGGCGAGGCTACCGGCCAGAGGCGCGGCAGCAGCCGTTCCGATACTCATCAACCGAGTACCGATCAGCCGCGTCGAAGCCCCGAAACGCTCCAGCCGCTTCTTGGCAGCTTCCAGCCCTTTGAGAAACTTCGAGTTCCGCGTGGTCAGTTCGACGTAGGCGGCGCCCGCTTTGACCTGCGACATGAGGTTCCGTTACGACTTCGGATTGAATGGAACGCCAAGAATGCCAGAGAGCTTTTGAACCGATGTTGGGATCGCAGGCTGTTTGGCGATGATGAGCGGATTGAACTCCGCCGGACGATATGGCTTGCGACGACGCTTGCGATCGCGATTGACTTCGGCAAGCAATGCCATGTGACTGCTAGCGATCGCCCAATCGTGCTCTCGGCGAGCATCGGCCATGGTGACAAGCTGCCGGAGTGTCAGCGGTCCTGGGTCAACTCCGAGGATGCCGGCGAGTCGGAGGACGAGCCGTTCAAGGCGGATGCCTGCAGGTTCGCTTCCAAGTCCTGAACTATTCGATCGACCAGATTCGGATCGTCCAGGTGTTTCTCCACTGCTGCTAATCCGCGAGTCTCGATCTGTCGCTGTTTCTC
Organism: Aureliella sp.; assembly: GCA_046290675.1. Classification (GTDB taxonomy): domain Bacteria; phylum Planctomycetota; class Planctomycetia; order Pirellulales; family Pirellulaceae; genus Aureliella. The sequence goes on along the minus strand of JBKAHA010000017.1, from coordinate 103,500 downwards.
CGCCGCCTTTTCCATCAGGCGGCGTTTCTGCTCCGGGAGATACGCCACAATCGCTTCGATGAGTGCGTTGGTTGCTTCTGCGATGGAGTCCCCAGCTAGTCCTTCACCAAACTGTTCGTCGGTGACTTCTTCTTTGTCCGCCTGTGGTTTGCAAAGAGCGTAAAGAACATCGCCAAGCAGCAGGGGATCGCTGGCTAGCCTTGCAACGAGTTCCCCGTCCAGAGCGTCCATGAGCGAGACGCCCGTGATAGTTTTCACACGACGCAGCGCGGTGTTGTCGAGATCAACGACCCACACGCGGCCCTTTCGATCAACGAACTTCTGCATTACGGAGTTCCTCCGCCGCTGCCGACATTCAGACCAGCACCGCTGGCGGCCTGAGTGGGTTTGAGAGTGACGTCGGCCGAGATGACTTCTTCAAGCTGCTGGTTGATAGTGAAGTTCATCACTTCACAAGTCAGTGTGAGTGTTCCACCGGCATCGCTGATCGCAACGTCCGTCGGATCGCCGGACATGAATAGTCCCTGCAACAGTGCAAACGCTGTGTCACCGTCCTTATTCAGGACGGTGAACTCGATCGACGCGTCTTTCAGCGTGCCGACTGTCGCTCGCCAACCGTTGTTGTCGCGAGTCGACGCGTCGGCCTCCGCCTTCTCCAGCGTGACCGTCAAGTCCTTGCAGTTCTTGATCTCGGCGCCGTCGATGGAGAGCGTGGCGTCGAGACCGAGTCGCACTTCTGGCATGAGTTGTAATTTCCTTCCGTGGAGTTGGCGTTACTTCACGCTGTCACGCCAGAACTTGGGCAGCCGGCTTCGATTCGCATCAAGGGCCGGCCGCATGAATGGTCGTTTTGGGTAGCGTCTCGGCTTCGCAACCGATCGACGCTGGTTCTCTTCTTCAATCAGTCGCGTTGCTCGACTCGCTTGAGCGGCCGTCTGCAGCCTGATGCGAGCAAACTTGGCTGCATTGCCGAGTGTCTTGACGCGGATCGGACCATGTTCGCCAACTCGGAATCGATATCGTTTCAGCTTGCGCCGACGCTTGGCGATCCCGCCAAACTCGTGCATATTCCAAAGTCGTCCTGCGATCTCGTTGATCGGACCAACAACGACGTCAGGTTGCGATCGGTCGACTTCGTAGCGAATCGAACGCTTGAGTCGGCCGGTTTGCGTATGCGGCGGACTGCCAGGGCTGGATGGCTTCTTGCGACGTCGGATCGACCGCTTGGCAGTGAGACGGATCGCACCTCCGGCGTGCCCGAGCGATCGAAACGAGGCTTGTTGTGTTTTTCTCTTGAGTTGCTCTGGGGTGAAGCGAACGCGAGTGGTGATTCTCACTAGCGGGCCAGTTCAAAAGTAAGCGTCAGCAGGCTCGTGAACTGTCGCTGCTGCTCCCAGTGCTCGACCGAATACAGCACGCTGTTTTGAACTTTGACGCAGCGAGCTTGGGGGAAGTCCGTTAGTCGTTTGAGTCGAAACTCGTCGCCTACTTCTTCGACGAATTGAACCAGTGGATCGATCTCGGCAGCGTCCCCCTTCTTGAACTTTTTCTGAACCGCGACATCGATCATCGCGTGGACTTTGTTGCTGGCACGATCGAGCGGCAGCAAATCGATCTCCCGCGGAACGATGGTGACTCGCAGTTCTTTCAGGTCCGAAAGATCGAAGTTGGGAACGTACAGACGCGTCGCTTCAAACGTCTGACTTAGGCTCGCCGCGTTCAACTTGGCTGTAACCTTGTCGGCGATTTCCAGGATTGTGGTCATGCTTCCTCGGTATCAATCAACTTCGTGTGGATTCGCAGCTTGAGCCGAAACGGATCGCTATATCGCCAGGCCGGTTCGCCTCCGAGCGACATCACTTCGTAGGTAAACGTCGCGCCGTCCTCGGTTTCAAGGATCCAGTCGCCACGTTTGGGCAAAGAGCCGATGGGCGACAGCAGTAGGTCAGCGGTATCGATCAGAAAGTCTCGGACCTGGCTGCGTGTCACGATGCCTTCGCCGTCGTCTTGCTCGTAGAAAGAGCTTCCGATGGTGGCTGGCAGTTCGGCTTCCGCATCATCGCGTTGGTAGGTGACCAATCGCGACGCGTGCGTTTTCAGCTTCTCGGCCAACCAGGCTTGGCCATCACGAAGCATGTCGGTCATGACTTGCGCGTGGTCGTTTTACGTGTCGTTGCTTTGGTCGCCGTGGACTTCGATGCGGTTGACTTGCGAGTCGTCGATTTCGTGGCTGGTTTGCTGTTCGACTTAAGCAAATCGGCAGCCTTTTCCCCGAGTTCATCACGCCAAGCTTCATCCGCGCGACGCTGGTATTCGTCGGCGATCGCTTCGGCCTCTTCGGTCAACTGTTGCTGACGAACGTTTGTGGGACGGGATGGTGGCCCGAGCAAAGGGGCACTTCCGTCTTGGTCACGTTTTCTCGCCGGAAGCAATGCGACGGCAACGAGGACCAGGACAACGACGGTTGCGATTCCAAGAATCATAAGTTTCATATGCCTCGTTTGATGAGAATGAATCCAAGAAGAATGATGGCGACGACGATCAAAGCGAGCGTGGCCAGCTCACCTGCCACGGCCCAAATCAATGCGTTGCGTCCGTCGCTATCGCGGTCAAAGAGCCGATCGCGGTCGTTATCGCGATCAAACGGTCGCCAGCGATCGCTGGGCTCGACCGGGCAATACCCGTCGGGGCAGTCTTCGGAAGACAGCTGCATCGTGGGCGAGATCGCGTCGTCCCAGGAATAGCCGCGTTCTCGAATGGCTCCCGTTTGTTGGGCCTCGCGAGTTTGCTCGTACAGCCCGAAACTGTGTTGAAGATCGCTGTACAACTCGGCGGCAGTTTCAGGCAGCATCGTGTGACCTGCAGCATGAACGTGTCCGCCTGTTGAGTCCTGGAACAGAACAACCGGAAACTGGCTAACTGGGACAATCTCTTGGTAGCGAGTCCGATAGAGAGCGTTGCTGGAGGTGTAGACCTGAAATTCGCAGCTCGATTTGAATTTGATCAGCTTGGGATCTTTGTTGAACCAATCAAGCAATCGCTTGCTCTTGGCATCACTGCCAATGAACAAAGCAAGCTGATAGCGCTTCTTCTCGGATTTCGGCGTCGCGATCGGTTTGGTTGGCGTGACAACAATTGGCACCGACGGAGTCGCCGGCTGGACGGTGAAGGTCGGAACAGAATAGGAAGGCTGAACCACCGTCGGCTGGCACGGATTGCATCGCCGCCGGAAGATCTGCTGCTTTATTTCACGTTGAGCTGGCAAGTTCACCGTTGGCGGAATCTCCAGCTTCTCAATGCGACCAACTTCAGGAGTGACCGGCGGAGATGACGGCAATGACCAATCCGTCTGCTTTTGCGGCGCAGGCTGCCGATGCAATGCTGTGAACACTCCGCCTAGTAGAACAGCGTGAATCACAGCGACTGCGATCAGGCCAACACTGAGCTTGATCCGAATTTCATCCTTCACTTTTCACATTGCTCCATGCAGGGATTGTGGCGAGAAAGTTGTTGCTTCGACGACTTCGCACTCAGCGTGAACCGTCGACAACCTCGTAACTTCGATAGGGCAAAGAACTGGCGGGGTCTTCCAAGACCGTGAGAGCAAAGCCGCCGTAGCCGGCCCATAGACGCACGAACTGTTCTCGCGGAGTCAGCTCGAATCGGCCGGGATAGTTGTTGTCGAGAATGGCTGCGTATTGCCGTCCTTCACGTTCGACCCATCCAACAAAGGTGCAGCAATGAGCGGGCTTCCACCACAAAATCGCACCGCGACGCGTGGCAGTTGCCCAATCCAGAAAACGTGGGTCGGCTTTGATCGTGTAGCTGTAGTCGATGCCGGCCGCGTCCAGGCGACTTCGCAATCGTGTGTCCCATTCACCATCGCTGTAGGTCGCTCGCCAACGTTCGCCGAGTTCGTATTCGTTCAGCCAACGCAGGTGATTAACCAACGACGCGTGAACACAGCTGCCTTGGTTGAGTCGGCCAGTCCAATTGCGTTGATGCAATTCGCGAGGAAGGTTGGCGATCGGTTGTTCGGGTGGCGGTGCCGGCAGTCGTCGGACTTGCACATCAGCATCCGGAAGGCATCCGGTGCATGCAATCAGCGCGAGCCCGCAAAGTAGAATTCGTGCATCCATGCGGTGCGGTTTCATGAATCGCCTTATTGAAGGAGTCGAACCAGAACGTTGGGAGTACTCGGCGGTGCATCCTCAACAGAGATGCCGATCATCGAATGCTGGTACTGGTTCTTGATGACGTGATGACTGATCTCAGACCAGTAAAGAATCGTGCCGGCCGGAATATTCGTGGTTGGGTCTTTCACCAAGCAGAAAATCCCGCTGACCGTGATGCTCCCGCGAGCACCTGCGTAGATGCCAAACTTGGCGACGCCCACCAACTTGTTCAGAACCACCACGTCGCCCGGTGCGACGTCCACATCGGGAACGAACGGGATGGTGTCACCTTCATGAACGAAGGTGGCCCCAGCGGGAACGATGATGGCATTGCTCACGTGGCTTCATCACTTGGCTAATCACTGACTGAGACGCACGCGAACAAACTCATCGGTCTCGACCACGTCGGCGACGACCTTGCCGAGGTACACGGTGTTCGTGTCGATCTCGGTGATGATGCCATCAACCGTGGCATAGACTTTTTGGCCGGCCGAATACTCGTCCTCGCTGGCCATGTCTTTGGGAAAGTCGAAGACGCCCTCGACGGCAATCGATCCGAGCACGTTTGCCTTGAGATCGCGTTTGGTAATGCCGACGAGATCGCCCTGGATGACGATCGACCCAATCGGCACATCGACGTCGGGTGTAAAGTCGACGTGCTTGCCGTCATGAATGAATTGAGCTTGCATGGGATTCCGTGGCGTTGAGTGTTTGAAAAAGGGCCGAAGTCACAGAGGCGATTACTCGCCGGTGACCTTCACGGCGGCGCGGTGGTCTTGAGAGTTCACACCGAAGTCGATGTAGGATCGGAAGCCCATGCCGAGCGTGTTTGGAGGCATCTCGACTCGCTCGATGACTGGAGTGCGGCGGCCGTTGAGGAACACGATCTCGAACGCTGGCAGCACGTTGGGATTCGCAAACAGATACCAAGCGGCCGCCGATGCACCTTGGTAGTAAGGATCCGACAAGTGAGGCATGCTGATGATGCGGTACTTGTTGCGGTGCGGATTGTCGACCGGAATTTTGGTCGGTGAACCTTGAGCGTCGATCATCAACTGCGCCGAGCCCATTAGCAGCTCGGCATCCGTTTCCAGTTCGACCGGCACCACCAGGAACTCTGGCCGGATGTTGATCGGCTTTTGGTCCTTGGCCTTCGATCCGGGACCGGCTTTCTGCTTGCGGAAGGTCGTCTTCGCAACCGTCAGACTGTCCGGACCAAACTTAGTATCCGCTCCCGAGAGCAAGTTGGAGTTGCCGGCTGAGAAGAAGCCCGAGTTCTTGAGCAGCAGCGTAAAGAACAAATCATCGATCGACTCGGCACCGCTGCGCCCCATCTGCCGCGGGATGTCCATAAAGGCGTTGAGGTCATCGTTGATGATGTCGTGCCGAGTCAGCGTCAGGATCTGTCCGTAGGTGTCAGCCTTGTTGGTGTACTTCTGGTCCGACAGTTTTCCATGCTTGAGTTCGCCGTCCGGTGCAACTTGCTCGAACCCACCGGTACCGAGCAGACGATACCGCGAGACTTCTTTGAAATCGCTGACGGTACCCACGCTGCAGAGATCAAACGCCGCGATCGGTTGGTTCTGATAAGCGGCTAGCAACGTCTTGTTCATGACGTTTTCCATGATGCTCGGCAGGCTCATGGAAGAGAAACCGGCGCGGATGGTTTCAGTTCCGTCGCCAAAGACACGCGGAACATCGATACCTTCGATCCGAGCACATTCGGCGACCAACTCTCGCAAGCCGATGTGTCGGATCGGTTGGGCGGCTTCGAGCGTTCTTTCGCCATATCCGGCGACCAGCGTTTTCTCGTCGATGCCAACCGACATGCAGGCGGCGGCTTCGAGCACTTCGCGTGTGTAGGTTGGCTTATGCACCGATTGATCGGGAGCCTTCGGACGTTCGCTGCGTAGCACTTCAAGCTCCGTTTTCGTAGCAGTCCAGCCTTGCTCGATCGCGTTGGCCTCGATGTCCGCGTGTTTGCCAGCGCAGATCTTGCGAATGTCGGCAATGCGTCGAGACTCAGCGGCCGCTTCCGCTCGCATCTGATCGACCGCGGACTGTGTGCCTGGTTTTGACTTGGGTTTCGATTTGGTGCTCACGTGGAGGCTCGCATTAACGGGTTCGAGAACGGTGTCTTCCAAGTCGTCATCACCTTCGCCCGAGTCTTCGTCCTCCGGTTGGCCGGCCGCGACGCGAGCTTCGGTGTTGTCGTCCGCGCCAAGAGCAACGAATGAAACTTCGCCGAGAGTTGACTTGCGAGCGATGTAAACAGGCCCTTTGTGTTCGCGGCCATTGGCCTGAGCCGTTTTGCCTTCCGCGATGAAGACCACCTTGTCGGCACTTGCACCGAGGGACGCTTGCCAGGGGAATCCGTTCTCGCTTGTCGCAATGACTTCTTGAGCGGTTTCACCCACGCCCGAGATCACTCCAGCGACTTCAAGCGAACGATCGTGGATCGAAATGTCGTCGGTGTGACCAACAATGCTGCCGCGATCGTGGTCCTTCAGGATTGGCCGTGACTTCCGAGTGACTCGCATGCCGGCCAGATCCACGACAACTGGATAAGGCCAACCGCCCAGTCGCATCGCACCGCCGGTGTAAGCGACCATCGAGAACTTCCGCAGCGATGGTTTGTCCTCGCCTTCGACTGGCTGATCCGCAGCGGCGAGCGTGATCGTGGCTGCGTCATCGCAAACAATCCGCAAACTGCTGGGAACGGATTCGGCTTCGGCCTCAGGCGGGTTGTTCGGCTTCGTCTTCGGCATGTTCTTCCGTGACCTCGGTTTCAGATGGAGAATCGATTGCGGCATCGGTCGACAGACCAAGCTCACGCATCAGTGCCATTTCCTTGGCACGTTGTTTAAGTTCCGCCTCCCAATCACGTCCCTGCCTCGCGTACTCATGGGCCAGAGTAGTCGTATGATTGGCGAGGCGGATTTTCTGGGCGTTGGCTTCCTTGGCCGGATCCACGTGTTCGTGTCCGTCCCAGAACCATTGATGCTCGAAAGTCGAATCGAGCGTGCGGAGTGAGTTGGGGAGATAGCCTTCGATCAAAACGGCTTCGCGGAGCCAAGCCTGCAAGATGCGGTCGAGTACGACGCGTGCGAGTTGCGATTGCTCGACACGAATCGATTTAAAATAGGTTTGATGATCGAGCCGCCCACTCGCATAGTTGTAGCCCGACGAGTTCCCGGCTGCGACGTTATAGGGCATGTTCAAACAGCGAGCGATCTCGTTCAGGATTTCCTTCTTGAATTCGCCGTACGTCGTCGATGGTTGCTCAGCTCGCATTTGAGCCATCTTCCAGCCGCCAGGCATGGTGAGCAGCATTCGCTTTTCAAGTTCGATTGGCTCAAATGGTTCGGCCGAGTCAGCTTCGCCGTTCGCCGGAGCGTCGGTGTAAAGGATGCCTGCGAAGTCAGCGGCTGTCTCGGCAGCGGCTAGGACGGCTAACGTGAATCGACGCAGCTGCGCAAACAGTGGCAGTGCCGGCGTGATGTCCGGGATGCCACGGATTTGCCCAGGGCGTTCGTTGCGGAAGTAGTGAATGACATCGGATGCAGGAATCGTGTCGTGTGATTCGTCAAAGCTGATTCCCGTGTCGCCGGGATGACTCCGCAGGACGTCGTAGTTGACCGCGTTGCCATCCGAATCGAACTCGATGCCGTCGATGTAGCGTGGTCGATCGAGGTTTAGCGTCGGCGATGAAATTTGATCGGCTTCGACGAGCTTCAGATCCAAGCGGACTCTCGATTCGATCGCATCGTTGCTGGTCAGCAATGCGAATGACTCTCCGTCGCCTACTCTCGCCAGTCGCATCGTTCGTAACTTTTCGGCCAGCCCGATCTTTTCAGACCAAGCAAAGAACTCTTGTTCAACGAATCGATTGGCTTCCGGATCCACCGTCAGCATTTGCAAACGCGGCCCAGTCCCAACTACATCGTTGGCCAGCGTTAGCGTGATGCCGCGTGCGTAACTGTTATTGGCGATTTCGTAGCGTGCCCGATTCCGAAGAGTCCGTCGCACATCTGGACTGTTGGCTGCGGCGGCAGACAAGCCATCAGCCCGCGACCAATGCTTGATGTTGTCGAGCGTTGTGTTGGCCGCGTCGTACTTACCTCGCAGCATACGCTTCCACAGGGGCTGCCCAGGACGGGAGTGGAAACCCTCGGCATCAAGATGGCGATTGCGAAGAAGATGCAATAGCTTTTGCAGCATCCGTGCTACGTTCCTGCCAGCGATGGGCAGCCCCTGAGACGATCCGCCGTGCTATCCAGCACTCGGTGGAACAAACTTGTTGAATCGGAGTCCGCGGTGTGGCTTGGCGACAGCATCCTTGCCGGCGAGATGCTTGTCCGCAGCGATTTGATCCTTCAGCTTGTGCTGTTCAACGGATCCCGCATCACCCGAAGCCTTCGCCGGCCCCGAAGCGTTCTCCCGAATCTCGTCTTGCAGGTCATCAGCCACAGAAGGTCCCACTTGGAAACACATGCTTTCTTCTGCGAATACACCTACCCGGTCGCATCACCTACCGACGAAGTGGTTGCCCAGAATTTCGCGATTTAGATGCATTCGTTCTGGAGCGAAAAACGCCCCTCTGCCTGTAGACCTACAGGTTTGCTTCGCGAAGTGACGTCGTTACGGACAATTATGTGTCAAAGAATGCCAACCAAGATTGGGGCGAGCAAGAAAAGCACGACTTGCGTGATGCCCAACGCCAAAGACCAATGAATCTCGCCTTTGAAGCCTACCCAACCGCATCGGTGTCCCGCACCGACGACGTTGCGCTACGAGTTGACGAACGAGCGGATTGTCCAACCGACGCAGATTTTGACGGAGCCAATGGCGCGTCGGTGTCAACTTGGAAGACCCGGCACGAACTTCTCGACTTTGCAGTGAAAAGTAACGAGTTTGGCAACTAGTCGCCGCAAACTTTGCGATTTATGAGACCCTCGGTGGGATATCTTACGGGATAGGACCCGTACAAGAATCCCAATTGCTTATAAGGTTAGACTCATCGAACTTAGGGAAACAGACGACTCAGCACTACTGAAGCAGTATCTAGCTGGAGACGACAGTGCACTTGCTGCGCTATGCGATCGCTATTCGCAGCCGCTTAAAAGGGTCATTAACTCGTATCTTGACCCACATGTAGCGAGACGGGTCAGCAGGTCTGATTTGGTTCAGGAAACGTGGATGGCTGCAGTAGGCAAGCTAAAAAACAGGTCGGCGATTCCCGAAATAGCACTCTTTCCTTGGCTCCGTGAAATTGCTCGAGAACGCGTGATTGACGCTCATCGTATGCACCGTGGCGCTGCTAAACGCAATGTGTATCGGGAACAGCATTTGGTCGCGACAGACGCATCCGTCAGCCAATTATTTCGCCTTGTTCCGGGTGATCAGGCGAGTCCGTCTCAAATTGCCATTAACAAAGAGAATACACAAAAGGTCCGACAAGCACTCGATGCTCTGCCGGCAAAGGACCGCGAAATCATCGTGCTCAGATTCATTGAGAGGCACGAGATGCGAAGGTGCGCAGAGATTCTTGGTCTGACTGTCGAGGCTGCTAAGTCGCGACAGCGTAGAGCACTGGTAAGTTTTGCGGAACTCTTCGGACACACAGCCTGAGCTGAAAGCGAGTAGGTAGATTCAAAATGCATGATGATCCGACCAGCCATCACGATCGCTCCGAAAGCGACCAAGTCATTGATTCCATCGTAGACGATTTCGTTGAGCAAGCACTCGGCGATGGCGTTCCGGATATCGACGCAGCATGCGCCCGTTATCCAGCATTCGCGGATCGGATCAGACAGGCAGCTGCGTCACTCAAGCTACTAGCGGATCAGCACTCGCATCTCGATGGCAAAGTCGATTCCAGTAATCTCCGTGATCAATTCTCCAATGCACTTGGACGCACTTCACAGAACGTCGTGGACCCCACATTGGCGTCCTCTAGCATCAAAGTTGCTGAGAAAGATCCAAACTTTGGCGACAAATATCGCCTTCGGGAAGAACTGGGGGAAGGAGGATTTGGCGTTGTCTATGTGGCCGAGCAACTGAAGCCAGTGCGTCGCAAGGTTGCGATCAAAGTTGTGAAACCGGGCATGGACTCCAAAGAAGTCTTGGCCCGATTTGACGCAGAGCGACAAGCACTAGCGATGATGGACCATCCTAATGTTGCCAAAGTTTTGGATGGCGGCATGTCGGAAGATGGTCGACCCTATTTCGTCATGGAGTTAATCCGTGGCATTCCAATCACAGCGTTTTGCAACAGCCAAAAACTGTCGATCCTTGAGCGATTGGAGATCTTTCGCGACACGTGCTTGGCGGTCCAGCACGCCCACATGAAGGGGATCATTCACCGGGACATCAAGCCATCTAATGTGCTGGTAACGATGCGGGATGAAACACCAGTTGCCAAGGTCATCGACTTCGGAGTCGCAAAAGCGCTTCATTCCCAACTGACGGACGCGACGGTGTACACGGCGTTTGGTCAGATGATTGGAACGCCGATTTACATGAGTCCCGAACAGATCCAGCTTAGCGAGCAGGATGTCGATACGCGGAGTGACATCTATTCGCTGGGCGTGTTGTTGTATGAGTTGATTACAGGTGATACGCCGTTTACTCGTCAGGCATTAATGGAAAAGGGGATCCAACAGTTTCGTGAGATGGTATGCGATACGGAGCCTCCCCGTCCCAGTCACCACCTGAGTACGGTTCGTGCAAGCGACGATGCGACGCTGGTCGATCAACGTCGTTATGAGAGCCGTGAAATGAAACGCATCAGTGGCGAACTGGACTGGATAGTTTTGAAATCCTTGGAGAAAAATCGTTCTCGACGCTATCAGAGCTGTGCCGAGTTCGCGAAGGATATTGACCGTTATCTGACAGGAGAACCAGTTGAAGCTTGTCCTCCCACATTGGGTTACAAGCTGAGCAAATTTGCTCGACAGAATCGAGTGATACTCACTACCGCGACACTGGTATTTGTGCTGCTTTCTCTAGGTATAGCTACAACAGGTTGGCAGGCTTACCGCGCGACTAAAGCAGAGGCTTCGGCTCTCTCAGAGAGCAACCGAAAAAGTGAGGCACTGAGCGATCTCGATGAAGCACTTGCCAAGTCGAAGGCAGAGACCAAAGAAAAAGAACGAGCGCTCGAAGCGGAATCTCGACTGCGGAAGAAGTCAGATTCGCTCGGAGAGTTTCTCACTTCCGTCTTCAAAGCACCTGGTAAAGAGCAGCAAGGTCGGTCCATGAAGGCCGTCGACCTTCTCAACAAGAGCCGCGACGAGTTACTCGCAAATGAAGAATTGGAAGATCTGACCAAGGCATCCTTGTTTGGCGCATTATCGGAGTCTTACAGTAATCTCAATTTGTACCAGGAAGGCCTTCGGTGTGCTGAAATTTCAATGGAGCATCTTAAGAAAGGCAACGCGTCGGCACTTGAGTTGGCCGAAGGAAATCTATTGCTTGGCAATTCATTGGATATGGCTGATCGCAACTTACAGCAGGCGATCGATCTAGTGCGAGATGCAATTGGTACGTTCGAAGATTCGCTCGGAGCGACCGATGAGAGAACGCTTCGAGCAAAGGTGGATCTAAGTAGCATGTTGGCGGTGCAAGAAAGGTACCCAGAAGCAAAAGAGTTAGCGGATGAAGCGGCAGGTTTAGCGGCTCCGAATAGTGATCTCTTCATCTTCGCAAAGTTCGCTCAATTACAGCTCGCAGGTAATCAAAGGAAGTCCAGTCGTTGCATTGAACTTTGCAATGAGCTGCTCGAACACCCTCGTTTAAACACTAGGATGCGTATTAATACAATGCAGGAGAAGGTTCAGGCACTTTCCGAAGCAGGCCAACTTGTGGAGGCGGTCACGCAAGCGATGGAGCTGAAGAATCTTGCATTCAAGGAATTTGGCGAATCGCACCTTTATTCAAATACACTTTCCATTCTGGGCTATGTGCAAATGCGGAATAAGGACTACGCTGCCGCCACCGAATCGAATCGGAAAGCATGGCAGATGCGCAGCCAACTGCTTGGCCCTACGGACATTCAAACTCTACAGTCGCAACTGTTCTACGGAGTCGCTCTCAAGAGAATCGGAAACAAAGAAGAAGCGGGAAAGATATACAAACAAAACTTAGAAGGCTGGTGGCAACGGCTCGATGAGATTGACGATGGCTTTGAGGACGTGGTCCGAGTAGCCGGTCTAGTCTCCGAGAGCTTAGCTTATGAAGAAGCCCGTCGCTTGCTTCAGGAAACTTCAGAAAAGATCCGCTCCGCGAAAGGTGACAACTCAAAGTCCAGAGAAAACGCGAATTGCAGGATTCAGCTCATGCTTGCGAACATGAGTTGGTCGAATGGAGATTATGAGGAAGCGGAAGGCTATTTTCAAAGCAGCTTTGATGATGCGTCGGCATCTGGCAATGTAATGCACCAACTGGCCTGTTGCCGCGAGTGCCTGGTTGCGTGCCTCGAGCATGACTCTCGCATCGCATTACGCTGGGCCCGCCAGCTAGGAGAGGTTCATCGGAAACTCGGTGCCAAAGATGGTGCTTGGAAACAAATAGACAAGAGCTTCGTTCATGGAGTCTTTCGCCTTGCAGGCGAAAACACCGATGCGATCCAGGATTACTTCGCCGAGACGAAGAGCACGCCGAGTGGAATTCCGGTGCTTTTGCCGGTTGGAAACCCATATCCAATTGCCAACGGCCTGAGGGACGCAGGCTTGCTTGCAGAAGCACTTGGGGTCTACTCGAAATGTCCTTTATTCGAGAATAAGAATGTAAGCTTGCTGATTCCGGCACAAATATCGCAGGCTCAGCTGCTGCTCATCAACAACCAGCCAAAAGACGCCTTGGCCATTGTCGAAGAGCTGGAAGAAAAACTGTCGGCCGAATACGTCGGATTTGCGGAACAGTTCGGCGGACAGGTGACTTTGTTGAAGGCACTCGCGCTAAGTGAAGTGGGCAGGTTCAATGAGGCGTTGGCCGAACTGGAACCTGGCGCTAACAAGATGTTGTTGGTGAGAAAAGCACTCATCCTTTCCGAACAAGGTAATGCGGGGGAACTGCAACACTTCATTGAGAACGAGTTGGCTCCGACCGTCAGCGAGAATGAAATTCTACTCTCAAGTTCCTTGGCGTTGTTTCGTGCTCAGGCTTGCTTGTTGGAAGGAATGCCGGTTGACAGAGTCGCCTTATACGAAGCAATTGGTCAAGCATCTGGTAGAGAAGGTCTAGCATTCTGGTGGCGTGCCTTCGGCGAGTCCCTGCTGGGACGGCAAGCGATGGTCGATGGCGAGCTAGACACAGCGACCTCTCACTTATCAAAAGCGGGTGAACTTTGGTGCTCGAAAGGGGTGCGGTTGATCCGCCCAAATTTCTTTCCCACCAGTGTGCCTCGCGAGAGCATGCTGCTCTTGATTAAGACTTTACGCTCTGAAGGACAAACTGAGCGTGCCGCCCGTTGGGAATTGATTCTTAAAGCGTTTCAAAGCTCACCGCTCGATGATTTATTCGATACGAAAACCCAAGAATGACCGCTTCGCTGAGCCGTTTGCTTTTCAAACGCAACGGTGAGCACAACCCTAGTAGTTTATCGCAACTCAAATTTCGGGCGTGGACGAGGCTACGAGTCCCGGCAATGCAGGGACTCGTAGCCTCATCCAATATGTCCTAACCGAAAGCAAGCTGCCACTAGCCAGCGAATGTCGCCCGAAAGTTTGGATTCTTTCTGTCTTGAGCGACCCGTCTCTTCGCGGTCCCCGGGATCTATCGTAGCGACCGTCCTGTCGATTGATTCAGTCGAAGTCGCTACGGCCTTCAAACATGGGCCGTGATACCGAAAAAAATCATTTTCCACGGAGTGACAGCATGTCCATGCTTTGGAAGGCGGCAAAGAAATCCAAAAAGAATACGAACGGCAACTCAGGCAAATTCCCGAAAGCAGACACAAGTCGTTCTCGATCCAGCCTACGCCGCATGCTGCGATGCGAGGACCTCGAATCCCGGCAACTTCTTAACGCGGACATGGGGTGGGTAAAACCATTTGGTGATGCGGACTACGACTCCGCCGATGAGGTAGCTACGGATGCCGAAAACAATGTGTACATCCTCAGTAAGTTCTCGGGTTCGATCGATTTGGATCCAGATGCCACTTATCCGGACAACCGGGACCTAGCCAGCGTTCCTCTAACAGGCAATGGCTTAGCGATCGCAAAGTTCGACCCGAATGGCCAGCTGCTGTGGAGTCAGATAGCGAAGGGCCAGGACGGCAGTTTGCCAGGTTCACAGCACACGAATCCTAAAGGGATTGAAGTTGCGTCCGGTGGCGTTTACGTGGCCGGTAATTTCTACGACCTGTGGGATTTTGATCCGGACAATCCTTTGTCAAGCAGCACAGTCAACCAGACGGAGAGTGGCACCGGTTCGTACCTGGCTAGGATCAACTCGGCGACTGGTGAATTTGAATGGATAAATGGTTTTGGAATCACCGCGAGTGCCGGAATTTACGATGATTCACTCGCTGTCGATCCACTCGGAACTGCGTATCTGCGAATTGACCTGAGAGAAGGTGCGACAATTGGCGATCAGACGGTTCCGGCGCAGCCGCCAGGCGACGCCCAAGCTATTACAACGGTCGCAGCCAACGGCGAGGTGTTGGGCTATCACCAATTCGTCGGATCGCAGGACATTTTACCCGCGTCAATCGAATTGCTCACACCGTCGAATGATCCAGACTCCTGGCGGCTCTACATGGCGACCGGGCTGCGAGGTGAACTGACAGTGGGAGGCACAGTGGTTGCGACGAATTCTGGTGACTCTTACGAGACCGTGTTGACGCGCATGACCACCAATCTTGAGGTAGAGCATGTGAGCCAGCACTCAGGTTCGATTAATCCTCCGACCAGGTTCTTGTCTGCGAACGATATGCACCTCTACTTTGGCGACGGCGGAACCGTCGTCCAGACGGACCTCGATGGAAATATCACGCAAGCCATCGACATGCGAGAACAGAATCCAAGAGTCTGGACTTGGTCTCTAGAAGCTGTTGACGACGGCGTGTTGGTCGGGGGGTACTTCGAGGATTCTTTGACGCTCGGCAACGAAACCCTAACGTCGCTGAACAGCACACTGGATGGTTTAGTTATCAAACTGGATGCAAATCTTGACGTTGTAGTAGCACAGCAGGTTGCAAGTACAGCGACTGGTCGAGTAAGGGACGTAGCCGAGCGCCCGGACGGGATGATCGCGGTCGCAGGCTCATTTGATGGCTCGGCGACAATACCAGGGCTAGGAGGCATCTCTAGTGCTGGCAAACGGGATGGCTACATCGCTGTTGTCGATCTGAACCAAGACTCGGGCGGCAATGAAGCACCAGTGGCCACCAGCGACCAATATAAACTTCCGAACCGCGAGGTTCAGGTCAGTGCTGAAGATGGCCTTCTGGCGAACGACTTGGATCCCGATGGCGATAGCATCACCATCGAATTGCTTTCGCAACCCGCAAGCGGAACGCTGGAGCTTAACCAAGATGGTTCCTTCACCTACACGCCCAATTCAGGCTTCTTGGGCACAGATCAATTTACGTATCGAGTCAGCGATGGAGAACTGACTAGTGAACCCGCTTCGGTCACTCTCGACATCCTGGAAGAATCCGTGCTCTTCGAGGATTCCTTCGAAGAAGGGATGTGGAACGGCAAGTGGGTCGGAGACGACTACGGCGTGTGGTTCCGTTCGTCGCAGCGGGCCACCGATGGCAATTTCTCTGCGGAAGCGGATGGGTTCGCGTACTACGATAGCTTGACCGTTGCGGGATCATTCGATCTTTCCAATTTCGAGGAGGCTACGCTCAGCTTCGATTGGCTGATCGAAAGTGGCTTTGACACTGGAGAATGGCTGCGAGTTGAATTCTTTGATGGAGAGGATTGGTCGGCAGCGCCTCTCGGATACATCCGCGGCAATGATGATCCTGAAAACACCTGGATCGCCCGTGAATTTGAACTGGGTAGCAGGTACTTGGTCGACGGTTTCCGATTCCGCTTCACCGCCGATGTTAGCCGTTCGAACGAAGACGGGAACGTCGACAACGTACGCCTAATCGGTCTGCAAAAGAACGACTCGAACTTGCCGCCGGAAGCTGATGATGACGCAGCAACAACAAACGAAGACCAATCTGTCACCATCGATGTACTCGCTAACGATAGCGATCCAGAGGGCGAGACGCTGACTCTTGCGTCGGTTGCGCAGCCCGGCTCAGGAACTGCAACCATCGTTGGCGGGCAGATTCAATACACCCCAGACTCCAACTTCTATGGATCCGATAGTTTTACCTACACCATTACCGACACCGGAGGCAAATCAGCCATCGCCACCGTCGATGTCACTATCACCCCAGTCAATGACGCTCCGATCAGCGTCGATGATGCAGTGACAACCGCTGAAGGTACTCCGGTCACTGTTAATGTGTTAGCGAATGATTCGGATATTGATGGCGATGAACTTACTGTCGTCACTGCGAATGAGGGTGCCAATGGTTCTGTGGTGATCGATGCGGACCAAACCATCACTTACACGCCGAATGGAGGCTTCTTCGGTAGCGATTCGTTCAGCTACACCATCACCGATGGCAATGGAGAAACATCAACATCCGAGGTGCTCGTCACCGTGGAAGAACAGAACGATCCTCCAGCTGCCAACGATGACTCCGTCACGACCAACGAAGATGCTGATTTATTGATCGATATACTGGGCAACGACTCGGATCCAGATGGAGATTCGTTGGCGATCCAGTCCATCACACAGCCAAGCCACGGCTCTGCCACAATCGTTGGGCAACAAGTGCGTTATTCGCCAAATGCCAACTTCAATGGCGGCGATAGCTTCACTTACACAATCGTCGACACCGCCGGCAATCAAGCAACCGCGACGGTCAATGTAACGGTCACCTCGGTCAATGATGCTCCTGTGGCCAGCAGCGAAAGCTATGTGCTCGATCAAGATACGACGCTCAATATCGACGCTCCGGGTGTTTTAGGTAATGACTCAGATGTTGATGCCGATGCACTAACTGCGGCATTAGTTGCTGGCCCGGCCTCCGGTTCGCTGACACTCAATGCGGATGGCTCTTTCAGCTATACGCCAGATGCAGGTTATGTTGGAAACGATAGTTTCAGTTACCAAGCCGTCGACTCTGCTGGTGCTGTTAGCGCACCTGCGACAGTTAGCCTGCATGTCGCCGCTGTGGCTACTGGTCCCAAGTTGTCTCATGGTGAAGTTTTCAACGTCAGCAACAGTTGGCGAACCGTCACGCTTGCTAAGAGCTATGACTCGGCAGTCATCGTTGCCACACCGCGCTATAACGACGGTTCTGGCCCTGGCGTGGTTCGCATCAGCAATGTGACCGCCACCTCGTTCGATGTGCGAGTCGACAACGTGGGTACTTCCGCTTTCGACGGCGGTATTCACTTCATCGCGATGGAGGAGGGTGTCTACAACGTACCTGGCGAATACAAACTGGAAGCAGTCAAAGTCGACACCTCAACGACCAGTTATCGCAGCGGCTGGCAGATCAACACGCAAAACTACGCTCAGAGCTACGACAACCCTGTCGTCGTTGGACAAGTCATGTCGGCCAACGACGAAGATTGGTCAGCCTTCTGGTCCAGTAGTTCCAGTCGCACTAGCCCGGCGAACTCAGGATCTTTAAACATCGGCAAGCACGTCGCCGAGGACACCAACACGACTCGCGCGACCGAGACCCTCGGTTACTTTGTGATCGAGTCTACGAGTGGCGGAACCATCGACGGCGTAAATTTCAGTGCCGGAGTTGGTAGCGATACGATCCGCGGCGTGGGCAATGGCACGTACCAATACTCAGGCGTGAGTCCATCAGAAGCCACGACGGCTGTGCTGAGCAGTGCCGGTATGGACGGTAATGATGGCGGCTGGGCAGTGCTCCGCGGTGACAATCCACTAGCATCGGGCAATATCAATCTTTCGATTGATGAAGACCAGATTCGTGATAGCGAGCGAAATCATACCACCGAACAAGTCGCCTACTTTGTGATCGGCGGGTTGGCTGGTGAAGGCGAGGCCTCTGGTCAAGCGTCTCCGGAGATTACCACGCACGTGCCACTCGATGTGAACGGCGATGGTTTCACGTCTCCGATCGATGTCTTGCAGGTGATCAACGCCTTGAACACCAAGTCCGAATCGCTAGCACCCTTTGAAGAAGGCGACAATGCCCTCGACACCAATGGCGATGGACACATTTCCCCCATCGACGCGTTGCTTGTCATCAACAAACTGAACGCAGACAGTTCAGCGTCTGCAGCCAACAGCGATGCCGCCTCAATCGTTGATGGCTACTTCGCGGACCTTGAGGACGAAGAAGAAAACCTCTTCGATCTTGGTCTCGCTTAGGCTGTTCAACCACCTCCCTGTGCAGGACCAATGCGAAGAGACTCCGATTTTGTTGACGCAGTTAGCTGCCAGAAACCAATGAAGGTAGCGGAATTCACGTCACTTCTGACGATTTGCTGACTGGGGAAAGTACGAAATCTTGACGGCAAAATCGCGCAAACCATGTGGCCATTTCTCGACAATCCATGAGTGGTTTACAGATGAGGGAACCACCTAAGCTATGAAAGGTCGGGACTCTTCGCTTGGAGAAGGAGTTGGGTGCGTAGCTGAGCATTCGTTGTGACAATGGCGCACCGTTTGTTTTGAAATCGGGCCGTCGCTGACTACTTTGGAAGCCCGAACCCGGGGTGCAAAAAGTCCGCTCCGATGGCGACTTTCCCCGTAAATCACAGCATAATTCGATGGCGAGCTTCCGAAACGTTTACACCTCTTTGATGCTCGTAATCGCCAAGTCCACGGACAAGGAATTGGCCCGCCAAGTGAGCTACTTGAAGGCCGAAAACCAAATCTTGCGAAGCCGGCTGCCAAAGCGACTGAGCCTAACTCAACGCGAGAAGAATCGACTAATCCGATTCGCCAAGAACCTCGGTTCAGCATTGAACGAGCTGGCAACTATCGTCCATCCCTCAACGATCCGTCGCTGGATTCGAGAAGACTCGGGCAAGAAGGGAAAGCAACAGCCCAAGAAGGGGCGGCCACGAACTGCAGAAGACATCGAGAAGCTGATCCTAAAACTCGCCAAGGATACCGGCTGGGGTTACACCCGGATTCTCGGCGAACTCAAGAAACTTGGCATCGAGTCAGTGACTCGAAATACGGTGAAAAACATCCTGAAACGCAACGGCTACGAAACGGGACCAGAGCGTGGCCCAGGCACTTGGGATGAGTTTCTGAAACGTCACGCGTCGACCATGTGGCAATGCGACTTTTTCTCGAAGAAGATCGTCTCGAAGACCGGACTGCGGGACGTATTCGTTCTTGTGTTCTTGCACGTTGAGACTCGTCGAGTCTTCATGACTCCGGCGACGTACAAGCCCGACCAAGAGTGGATGGTCGAGCAAGCTAAGGAGTTCATTCGTCACAGCAAATCAGAGAAGCTGCCCTGCAAAATCCTAATGCACGACAACGACGGCAAGTATTCACAACCGTTCCTCAACGCGTTCAAGAGCGAAAAGATCAAGACTCAAAGGACTGCCATTCGATCACCCAATACCGTTGCATTTGTCGAGCGGTTTGTGCAAACGATCAAGCAGGAGTGCCTCGATCACTTCATCGTCTTCGGGGAAATGCACATGAGCCTGCTTTGCTCAGAGTTCGCCGAGCACTACCACCAAGAACGTCCTCATCAGGGGCTGGAAAACGAGCGACCAAGTCAGATGACGACCAAGAAGCCTGGAAAACTGCCTGGTCCCGCCGATACACTTCGGTTGTCCGATATCCGATGCAAAAAACGCCTTGGAGGGCTATTGAAAAGCTACTTGCGGAAAGCGGCTTAGCCCTCAGTGCTTCCGATTTGCATCGCAAGTGACAGCTACCAACGCGAGCGGTTGCTCACGTCATAGCCAAACCCCTCAAGAATTCGCGTCGCCTCGCTGTAGAGCCCCCAGTACTGTCCGCCGCAGCGCTCGTTGAGGTCTTCTCTTGTAAGCAAAGCAAGTTCATCCGTATCCGAGATCTCTCCGCGCTCAAATGCGAGGCGTGCCTGCGAGGTGAGTTCAACATCTTTCAGTTGCTTGTTTTTACGAACGACCAATTCGTCAATCTCGGGGCGCGGCGGAGTCGGCGTGATCGGACACACCGAATCCGCATACCATTGAGCCCACTCTCGCCACGCAGGGAAACGTTCGGGATCGCTAGGCTTCACCTGCTCTGTTGCAATCTTCGCATCTAATGCGGAAATGTAAGTGCGGATGTTCGTCGCCCGAACATAGGCATCGACGCATGAGTTGAGACTTTCAATTCGTTCAGATTCCCGGTTCTCACGATTCTTCCTTGCTTCTCGACACTTCTCTGCAGCTCTCTCCTGGCGTGACTCGCACTCGGCGTCGAGTCGATATTCGCGAACCTGAACGATCCACTTCTCAAGGTTGACAATCACGTTTCCTAGCACTGACTCAAGTCGCTGTACCTTGCCATCTGACCAGTTTCTTCTCAATCCATCACCTCTACCAGTGATGGTTAGCGTTAGCTTGCCAGTCGCTTCGTACGTGTACTCTTTGAAGTAGTAACGCCCCCTATTCGGCTTCTCGTGGCGACGGATTTGTTCCCTGAGCGCAACAGCCACGCCGTCTTCATCTCGACAAAACTTAGCTCCGGACTTACCCGACAGAACGGTGCCGCCATTTGATTCCCAATGCCGGAGTAACGCATCCAAGATACGAAGTGCCCGATTCAGAGACTTCTTGGTGACAGAAATATTGAGCCCCGACTCACAGCCTGTATGCAACAACCCTCTTTGATCTCCGGTCTCGCCACGAAGTTTCGCTCGCGCCTGGTCTACGACTCGGTGCGGCTTTCGCAGATCTTCCCTGACGATGACGGTTGGAGTCTCCGGCGTAGCAGATTCTTGGCCGGAGTCATCCTCGAAGCCGGCTCGGAAAAAGCGAATCTCTTCGAGGTCTGCCTCATCGAGTTCTGGTAACTCCGGCTTGGAGGTTGCCTTTCCATGTGCCAACTTCGCCCAGTGCCCGACTGGAGGTCTCGGTATGTCGTGTTTAGCACAGACTTTGGCCAGGCCAACATCCGACAATCCGTATTTCGGTGCAAGCTTCGTCATCGGCTCTGACCAAACTTGGTCAAACAGTTCGCGACGGCTCACAATCACTCTTTCGTCGGCCATATTCTTTTCTAACCCAAGAGTGTTGAACTACCTAGAACCCCAGACCACGCGGGATACAACCGCCTTATTATCGAGAATTCAAAGCTAGCCTTCCACCATCAAGAAGGGGCTGCCGCGCGCAAAAGTGCCCGAGAAATGGGTGTCGTACTCGCCAACAGAAAGATCACGACACCGGAAGCAACTTTCATGACTCGGCCGCAATGCGGCTGGACTGTCTCAAAGTGCGAGTCAGGTTGTACGTTGCGTTGAATCGGAATAAGCAAAAATCAACTACCGAACCTGAACGCCCTCGACAACATCAGCATTCTTGAATCCGGTTCCGAAGGATGCGTCGAAGACGGATGTTGCATCGGGCTCGCGATCGTTCAGTAGGAGCGTTGGTGACTCAGCGAGCAAATTGTCTCGATCGAGGAAGACTCGGAGTTGGATCTTCCCTGGTTTGAGAGCCGTGCCGGTTGGATCCAAGTGGTCGCGTTGATCGGGCTTGGCCAAAACGAAGAGCGATCCGTTGACGATCTTGCGTGGCGTAACGAGCGACTGCGTGAACGCGATAGGCTCATCTGCCCAACTATCGGTACCATGGTCCCAGCGATGAACGAACACTTGAACCGATGACAGATTCGGCCACGATTTCGGAATTTCTTTGATTCGGATAACGTGCTTCGTCGGATACCAGTTGTCCGCCGGCAGATCGACGTCGGGCCCGTAGCCTCCTGAAACAGAAGCAGCGTAATCTTCGAGCCAGTGCATCCAAGCTTTGTACGACTGATCGCCTTTGTGCATCTTGATGCCACCCATGTGCGACACCGGCATCTTTGAAGATGGCTCAACGATCTTTCCGTCCGATTTCTTTGCAGGCAGCTTGGCGATAGGCTTTTGAATCAGCAAGCTCATGACGGGCTCTTCAAGATTGATGAGTGGCAGTTGATCGTCCTTCACGATCTGTCTGCCATCTCGAATACGACTGCTGGCAATCAATGAACGCAGTGTTTCCGAAGGCGATTCCTTGAAGATGTTCATGCGCACTCCGTATTGCCTGACGAAGTCTTGGTGCCTTTCAATGGGCTTCTTGTGCATCGGGTTTTCTGCGTCAAGTTCATTCGGTGTGTGGCAAGGAAAACACCGCATCCGCTGAGACCAGACATTTCTTACAAAGGAATCAAGCACACGATCTTTTCGCGTGTGGCGAATCAAGTCGTTTGAGAAACTCGGTCCCGCCTTTGTATCAGTTGCTGTTGGTTTTGCAGCGAGCAGTTCCCTGTCCTGACAACAAGCATCAATCCAATTCGAAAACGCGTCATACTCTGCTTTGCGATTCTTTGCGTGGATTCGCTTTGACATGGCGTCTGGATCAGAATCACCCATGGAGATCAGGTGCAAGATCTTGGATTCACTTGGAGTCTCGATGTCGATCAGACCTTGGTCACGTAGCGACAGAAATGTCTCGCGGCTCGAAGGCAGGATGTAGTCCTTCAGATCGACGGCGGAAAGGTGGCATTGAACACAGCTAGATGGTTCCGGCGAATCGAAGATCGGCTTCAAACGTGTTTCAAACACTAGATCCGCATTGGGCTCATCTGAATAAGAGATTGATGCCGTGCCCAGACAATTTAGGACTGCAACTAAGAGTACAAAACGATGCTTCATATCAAACATTCAGCTATAACGACCTTTCCCAATGATCGCGAGATTATACGCCGACTAATTTTACCATCCCGACGTGACGCCTCGAATCCTAGTAAAGAACAGTGAACGCTCCATCTGTATTGGAAAACGCTGCTGGGTAGGTCCAAGCCGGAAGTCCTTTTTGTCGGCCTTTGGAGCGTCGGATTGGTTTCCCAGATGGATCAAACAATTGCCAAGCGATATCGCCGCCGTTGTTCCAACTTGTCCCTTCAGTCCATACGACCAAAATCATTCCTTCCTCATTGATAGCGATGCGAGGGTGCTTATTTGGGGTTCTTCCTCCTATAGACGTCCATGGTCTGCCGCGTTTGGAATTCGTTCCACCAAGAGTATTCAGGTTCGCGAATTGAATGCTGTTTTCCGCCTCCCAAGCTGCGAAGCAGCTTTCGCCCGATTGGTGGAACGCCGCGGTGCTCATAACGCAAATTGCGGCATTCCAACTGCCAACCTTTTGACTTTGAATCGATTGGGAACCTTCCCTGCTGGTGAGAAGATGCATGTCACGATGCACTTCATCCGTTGCCGTCCGGTAGAGCACGGACAACTTGCCCGACGAATCGCAGAACGCTTGGAGTCCGCAGCATCCACATGCACCGGTATCCCGATCGTTGAGACGCACTTCTCTAGAGAATGTGTTGCCTGAATCACTAGACTTTGCAACCCACACGGCACGGTCCGATTCTTTGCTTCCGCCAGCTAGCGTCGAGCTCGCATGCCAAACGACATATACACTCCCGGAACTGTCAGCAGCAACCGAACCACCTCCGTCTAACGCGTAGGTATGCGTCATTAAATTGCGTTGTTCTTCAAAACTACTCCCATCCTTATCCAGACGCGAATAGAGCATGGGAGCACTGAAGTGGTGTGGATTATCCTCGGGAATGGCAGGATTCCCAATTCCTTTGGGCCTTGCCTTGCTCGAACCGTTCCATGCGACATGTACTTGGCCAGATTTCCCAAGAGCAAGATGGGGACCCCGAATTGTACCGAGGGCGACCGCACTTCCGTCCTGACTGTTCACGCGAATCGACTCAGACCAACTACTGCGATCAGCGGGAGCTAGATTGCGATAGAGTAGATCTCCGGAAGATGGTTCCCCAACAAAATAGACCAGGTGTATTTGGCCGTTCGCTCCTTTTGCAATTTGTGGCTGAAGTCCGTTGTCTGGAACACGAACGCAGCGCACATCAGGGAGTTCCTGGGCAACGGCATTCATGCCGAGACAAAAGAACGTGGAAACAAGAAGCAAGAATCGCATTTGAAATTCCCAGACGCTTGAACGAAACCAATTGGATCCACGTGCTGCGTGGTCCATAAGGCAACATTGTGACGGAAATACTAGGCGAGTAAAACAATCCCCCGCTTTTGAACTTTTCCGCTTGACTCCGTACCGTAGTACAGAGTCGATAATGAAAGCGGAGGAAGAGGAATGAGCCAACGGCAAACCATCGGGACTGTAGCAAAGGCGGCGGGTGTCAATGTCGAAACCATCCGCTTTTATGAGCGAAAAGGACTGTTGCTACAACCCAAACCGATCTCGACGTCTTTCCGCGAGTACCCACAAGGAACTGTAGAGAGAATTCGGTTTGTAAAGCGCGCTCAAGAGCTAGGATTCACCCTCGCCGAAATCATCGACTTGCTGAAGATGTCCGACGGCGAAGGCGGGAGTCGAGCCGATGTCAAAGAGCTCGCCGATCGGAAACTAGGCCTGATCCGTCAAAAAATCGATGATCTGCGGAAGATGGAAACGACTCTGCGGGATCTCGTCGATCGATGTAGTGGGCACGGAGATACCAGCGGTTGCCCGATCATTGAGGCACTTACTTCTTCCGAATCGCCCCGTCCTGAGAAGGAGTAGAAATGCTAGTTCAGATCGCCACAAATCTTAAGTGCTCAAGTTGCTTAACCAAGTTGCAACCGCGACTCGATAACTTCGAAGGAATGAAATCATGGCACGCAGACCTGAATCACCCCCGAAAGATTGTCTATGCCGAAGTCGATGCGAATTCAGATCTTTCGCACGTCCTAGCACTCATTCGAAACGAAGGATTTGAAGCGGCTATCGTAGACGGTGACGAGCGGCAAAAAAACGTAGAAAACCAGAGTTTGGAATCCCCTTCATTTCTGTCAACCTATAAGCCACTATTCTTAGTAATCACTTATGTTCTCGGCGCGACCCTCCTAACGATGCAGGCAGCACGCACATGGGAATTCTCCAGGGGAGCTGCCTACTTTATGGGATTCTTCTTTCTCGGGTTTGCCTTCTTCAAGTTGCTCGACGTGGCAAGGTTCGCCGACGCATTTGCCACTTACGACATTCTGGCCAAAAGATCGCGTGCATATGCCCTCGCTTATCCGTGGATTGAGATCATTCTTGGAACCATGTTTGTTGCTCAGATCCAGTTACTGGCGGCGAACATCGCTACTGCGTTCATCATGTCGATTGGATTGGTCGGCGTTATCTCAGCTGTCCGTAAGAAGCAAAAGATTCAATGTGCATGCTTGGGGACCGTGTTTAATCTTCCCATGTCTGCAGTCACGATTGTTGAGAATTCCACAATGATCGCCATGTCTGGAATTATGATTGCCAACACAGTCTCATGAACTCGTAGATAGAACCGACGGCTCATCGAATGCCGCATCAATTAGGAGTATCCTCCCGCAACGCAATGGAGTGTTTATAAATGTGAAACACTGCCGCGCCATAGTCGTAGACCTCCGTCAATTCCAAGTATGAATCGCCTTCAAGCAATTCGGGGAATCGAAACTCGTCGATGATCAACCAGAGGTTTCGGGGATGCGATTCGAGGGACTGGCGCAAGTTCTTCAGAAACTGCTCAGTGACTTCGTAACCGAAAGGCGAGTACAGAAAGAAAACCGTTTCAACACCCGTCATCCGGTAATCAAGAATGTTCGTGCATTCAACTCGGATAGGGCAGCAACTGCTTGCCCGATTCTTGAAGCCAACCGCATTCTGTTTCGCTATATCAGTGAGCCTGGGCGATATCTCCAATCCAAGGACTTCATCGAATCCGCACTGCGAGGCGAGAAGCAATACTCTGCCTTTGCCGCAACCTACGTCGACGAAAACTCCTCCTGGCGGTAATGAAAGTTGCTCCATTGCCTTTCGAAAGTAGCGTTTTCGCGTTGGTTTGTATTTGTCTGCTTGGGCCTTGGCCTCAGCATCGATGTCTAAGTCATCGATGGCTACTTCTGATTGAGTGTCAAGTTGATATTTCCTTTCGAACCGGTAGTCCTCGAGCACGCTCAGTGCACTTTGGGCAGCGTTGACCGGCCCTTTTGTCATGAGTCGTTTGACGTACTCTCTTACTGACATCCTTCCTCCGCACATGCAAAAATGCGAGCTGCGGGCGCGCCGCTGCTCGCATGTAAGTCGTAGTTCAAAAGCAGCCGATTGCTACTTGAAATCAGGAGGCGTGACGCCCTGCTTGCTCAGCATTGCGAGATACTTTTCGGGCTCTGCGTGCAATTTCTTCGCGCATCCAGCACAGCAAATGTATACCGACTTGCCATTCACGTTGACCTTTTGAGGAGCCCCCATGCCCCCGAGCTCTTCGTCCATCACTGGGCATTTCTTTTGAGCTGCAATCGCGTCTGCATCTGCGAGTGTGGCTTCGAAAACCCCGGGTCGAATCTCTTTACCCTTCGTGCCGTAGTATTTGGTCAAGTAAGAATCCGGATTTGAGGTAACTTTCCCCGAGCAACCCGCACAGCAAACGAATAATGGCTTGCCCTTTACCATCAACTTAGGAGGCGCGCCCATGGATCCAAGCGGTTGGCCGCTCACAGGGCAAGTTTTTTGAAGACTGATGAGCATCGCATCGCTAACCATCGCACCGAGCTTGGCCATCGCATGAAACTTCAGCGGCTGTTCACTGATTCCAGTGAGTTCCACATTCATGTGTAACACGTGTCCCTCGACCTTTGACAGATCGATCGCCGCACCGATGCCCTTATTCTTGAGAGCTTGGAGCTTGTAGTTATATTCCTTTGGGTTATCACCGACTTTGAGAGTGAGATTCCCGGTTGCACCTGGGGCGCTAATCATCTTGCCGTCCGCCCCGAATACCATGAACATCACTCCTTTTTCCTTGAGCACCGTTTCAACTCGGTTAGCGCCAACGGTTTGGATCGTTCCACCATTTGGGCCCTTCTCGGATTCAGCATGCTCAGAGTGCTCTTTATGCGAACCGTGGCTATGTTCTTTTGCGTGCGAGCACGAAATGCTCGAAATTAGAAGACCTGTCAAGAAGGCTGTAAGCACATGTAGCTTCATTTGAAACTTCCTTTAGAGTGAATTAAGTAGCTAAGTTTGGGTACCAAATGGTGTGAACTAGTTGATTGGCGGTGAATCTGAAAATTAAAGGGCAGGGCCGGCGTGTGCTTGGTCAACCAAGGCTGACGTCCACGTGACGCCGACCCCGCGATTCATACCCTCGCGGGTGTTTCGGAATGTTCTATCGAATCACGGGAGCTGCGACTCCTTGCTTTGCTAGGATGTTGAGGTACTTGCCTGGATCTGCGGCAATCCGTTTCGCACATCCAGGGCAACAGATGTAGATGGCTTTGCCAGCAGCATTGACCTTGTATGGACCGCCCATCGCATCGAGAGGCTCATCCATTACGGGGCAGCGCTTCTGTGCTGAGATGAATTGCTGATCTTGCTCGGAGACTTGGTAGATACCCGGCCTGACTTCTTTGGTATCTAGAGCGACCTGTTTCGCATTGGCAGTCGCAGTGCCTGTATTGTTTTGTTGCAAAGAAGCCGAGATAGTCGGCAAAGGTGTTTCGCCCGCGATTTGACCGTAGACCATATCTAGATACTTGCGTGGCTCCGCCTCGATTCTCTTGATGCAGCCTTTGCAGCATAGGTAAATGGGCTTATCACCTACCATCACCTTTATAGGTTGCCCCATTCCGCCCAGTGGCTCATCCATAACTGGGCAGACCTTCTGCATCGCGATTGCCGCGGCATCTTCTGCCGTTGCCGTGGAAACCAGAATCGTTGGTTTTCCCGCTGCATACTTCTGAGGGTCGTTAGTGATTGCTTTGACGCAAGATTCGCAACATGCGTAGATTGTTTTACCAGCGACAGAAACAGCCACCGGATCCCCCATGCTTCCAAGTCGTCTTCCGGATACCGGGCAGATGCCCTGACGAGCAACGGCACTTGCCGCCAATTGAGAAGCATTTGGGGCAATGGTGATGACATCTCGGTACTTCAGCGTGCCCCGACGGGCAAACTGGTTGGGAAGTGAGACAAGCAGGACTTCCACTTCGACTTGTTTTCCCTGCATCCGAGCGAGATTGGTATTGGCTTCGAGCACACCCTCGCTGTTGGGTAGAAGGTCGAATCGAAATCGCTTCGCTTCGCCTGCGACCTTAATAAGCGCAACACCTCGAGCATCCCGGGTTGAGAGTGGCTGCGTCCCAGATCTCGTCAGAAACACTCGAATACCAGCGTCGCTCAGGAGAGTTTCGACTTGCAGCTCACCATAGTTCCGCAGCAATCCATTGTTCGGGCCATTTTGCGATGCAGCTGTTTGGGTTACCGGTTTTGAGTACGTCGCGAATCGGGCCGGTACTTGGCCAAACGATTCGGAGCACTGAAACGAGGCAAGCAAGGCAACGACACCTATCCTCAAGAGCGCAGCGGCGCCCGTTTCACTTTGCAAACGAAATTGGGTTCGCATCCTTGCGACTCCTATGAGAGAGTAGTTAAATCGACTTGAATTCATGCTGCGATCCTTTCTGCCTCAGAGGGGATCTCTTCGATTCCATCCCACAACGGATCCGACAGTCCGAGAGCCATCTTGGCTTCAAGATACATTGCGTACATTGTTGGAACGACAAACGAAGTCAGTGGCTCTACGAGCATGCCCCCAAATACCGGCAATGCCATCGCTCGGGCTACATCAGCTCCCCGTCCATCCGCAAACATCACTGGCAGCAATGCAACGAGCGTCGTAACCGTAGTCATGACGCAAGGTCGTATGCGTTTGAGGCCAGCCTCATAGATTGTGTTTCTTACGTCCTCCACTGAAGCAACCTTTCGGCGACTGAGCAGTTGATGGATATACGTGGCCATCACAACTCCATCGTCCACAGCGACTCCGAACAAGGCGATGAATCCGACCCAGACTGCGGTATTGAGTTCGACGTCCATAACCGCGACCGCGATCATCCCGCCTGCAAACGCGACTGGGATTCCGCTAAAGACCGCCATCGAGATCGGCAAGTTTCGGAATTGGAGGTAAATCAGGAACAGATTGATGAAGATGACGAGAGGAATGATCCACATCAATCGACGGTTCGCCTCAATTTGATTTCGGAAACTTCCGACGGCCTCTAGGGAATAGCCCGCAGGAAGGGAAAGGTGACTCTCGTCTGATTCAGGCAAGGACTGCACGTTGCGCAACTGAGCCTCGATCGCCTCAACGGATTCCAAGTCTCCCACAGCACCGTTTGTCGAGAACGAGACATGCGCGACTAGCCGAGCATTTTCGCTGCTGATCGCGCCGGGCCCCCATGTTGTCTCTAACGCGGCAAGCTCTTCTAGCGGCACTACAGCACCGCTATGCGTTACGACAGGTAATCGAGCCAGTTGATCAATTCGTTCGCGTAGATCGCGACTATATCGGAGACGCACGGGATAACGCTCGCGTCCCTCCACCGTCTTGATCAAGTTCATGCCACCAAGTGCCGTTTCGATGACCTGGTTCACCATGACGGGCGTCATGCCGTAGCGGGCTGAAGCTTCACGATCCACCGTAAACTCAATGTAGGGTTTACCCAGCACGATGTCAGGATTCACTGTCGCTGGATTGACATACGGTGATTCCTTCAACTGAAGTGCAACGGCTTGCGCCGCGTTGGATAATTCTTGCAAGTCATCTCCGTAGATGCGTATTGCCATTGGTGCTTTGATGCCTGTCTGCAGCATGACTACCCGACCTTCGATTGGCTGCAGAGCGGAAGCCGGAGTAACCCCAGGCAGTGTTGCGACTTTGTTGATCTCATCCCATATGTCACGTGAAGACACTCCAGGTCGCCACTCCTCCTTCGGTTTGAGCATGATGTACGTTTCCACCATCGCCGCAGGTGCTGGATCTAAGGCGGATTCGACACGGCCGATTTTGCCGAGCACGTCTTGGACCTCGGGGATTTCTCCCATCAATACGTCCTGAGTTTGCAGGATCTGCATTGCTTGGCTAAAGCTCACAGCGGGATAGAAAGTCGGCATATAGAACCAACTGCCTTCATCAAGAGCTATCCAGTCGTCTGACTGAAGCCCCGTGAAAGTGTGCTTGGCGTCGACATAGCCAGGGAGTTCATTCAGCTCGGTACCAACCTTGCGAGCTACTGCTTCAACCGGTGTGAGGACGGTTGGTAGCCCAAACCAAGCGCCGAGCCCCAAGAACAAAAGTAGAGCCGGAAACGATAACGCGATGAATTTGTGATTCAATGCGTATCTAAGGCGTGCGGAATAGAGCCAACGCACGAATCGGCTGGTAGGAATCTCCTCGATAGGTCGGACCCGCTCCTTGAAGAGCTGCCAGCCGAAAATAAGACCGATACCCCCGAGCACGCAAGTGACGGACCAGAGTGGAGCGTCTAGCCACTCAGCAATTCGGTACCCCCAAACAAACTGCGACAACGTGGCTACGATTGCTGCAATAGAAAAGGCTGCGAATGTCGCAGTCGCTGTGTGCACCTTGGAGTCCCGCAACAGAATGCGACTCAGTGCGGGCACGATGGTCACAGAAGTAATCAGGGCGGCAGCAATCGCAAACGTCTTCGTGTATGCAAGCGGAGCGAAGAGCCGATGGTCTCTACCTGTAAGAAAGAAGACGGGAAGGAAAGAAACAATCGTTGTCATTACCGCAGTAACGACAGCCGGTGCTACCTCAATGGCAGACTCCCGAATCAGCTGAGTTCGTGACGATTCGGACGACGCGTTCGCATCCTGCTCAGCAAGTCTCTGAAAAACGTTTTCTGAGACGATGATTCCCATGTCGACCATTGTTCCAATGGCAATGGCGATTCCGGCCAGCGACATAATGTTAGACTCGACGCCAACAAAACGCATCGCAATGAACGAAATAAGCACCGCCACAGGGAGGCTGATGGCAACGATAAAACTGCTGCGTATGTGAAGTAGGAAAAGGAGAATCACGGCTGAAGTAATAAGCACTTCTTCGAATAACGCGTCTGTGAGCGTCGCCATGGTTTCGTCAATGAGACCTGTCCGGTCGTAGACTGACTTGATCGTGACACCTTTTAAGGCAGGCTCAATCTGGGATATCTTCTCCTGAACGCGAGCAATCACGTCCCTGGGATTCTCGCCGTAGCGCATCACAACAACACCACCAACAGCTTCGACACCATTGAAATCAAGTGCACCACGACGAAAGTCTGGACCTAGCTGGACCGTGGCTAAGTCGCGAATGCGGATGGGCACACCATCTCGTTGCTCGACTACGGTTTCTTCAAGGTCTCGTATCGCCTTGACCTGATTGCCATCTGTGCCAAGAAAACCCTTGCCTCGAAGAATGAACTCCATCCCTGTGGTTTCAAGCGTCTTTGCGCCAACATCGAGATTGGAGCTCTTTATCGACATCATGACTTTGTCGAGCGTGACGCCAAAGAACCTCAGCTTGTCTGGATCGACTTCAATCTGATACTGGCGAACGTAGCCACCGATGGAAGCGACTTCGCTTACTCCATCCACGGCTTGCAGTTCGTACTTAATAACAAAGTCCTGCAGACTTCGAAGGTCTGCCAAAGACATCCCGTCTTCTGGTGGCTCCAACACATAGTAGAGCACTTGTCCGAGACCAGTCGCATCCGGACCTAGTTGGGGACTGACGCCTTCTGGCAATTGGGAAGCCGCAACCCCCAGTTGCTCCGAAACTCGACTGCGAGCCCAATAGAAATCAACGCTATCGGCAAAAGTGACTTGGACAAAGCTATAGCCAAACAGGCTCTTACCACGAACCGATTCCGCACCCGGAACTGCGAGTAGCGAAACGCTGAGCGGATAAGTGATCTGGTCTTCGATGTCTTTGGGGGAGCGCCCTGGCCACGGCGTCAACACAATAACTTGGTTTTCGCCGACATTCGGTATCGCGTCGATCGGTACAGCTTTGAAGCTGAACCAACCGAACACACTGACTCCGATGATGGCTAGCACCACCAGATAGGGTTCGTTCGTGCAGAATCTGATTAGGCTCTTTAACATGACTATGCCCTAGTTACCGAAGTCCAGGGATTGCATTTCCATTCCAGCAAACGGATCTTCATCGTCGGATTCGGCTGAACTTGGCTGCGGAGAAAGCGAAAAGTCTTTAACCAATTCTCCGCAGGTCAACATTTCTGCGCCCCAATACGGGTTCTTCAGATCCTCGTCTGCCTGTAGCCAATCTCCCCCACCCCCAGGAACCATGGGACAATAGAAATGATTCACCCCGTTTTCGGTTGAAGAACTCCGAACCAGGTGCAATGACTTGATCATCCCGTGGCTCACTGTGCGAAACGCAACGCGAGAATCCTCGATCGGCCCAACCAAACGCTCGGCCGCATTGCGGGCGGTCATGAGTTCTCGCTGAGCTTCATCTGGCACGGCGTCATCCGCCAAGGCTTGTACTAAGCCTTCAACAAGAGAGTTCACCGCGACAGGCGACGCAGGAGAGTCATTTGCGAGCGCCGACTGGATCTCAAAGTAGGCCTGGTAGGCTTTGTCGATTCCATTTGCAGCAGCCGACGTTAGCAAAACCGGTTGGCTCTCGCCTTGGATTTGCAACGGACCTGGGGCGAACTTCGGAGCTTCCGAAGGATCCAGTAAGGAAGGGTTACCCGCCAATTGCGATTGCGAATCAAGCAAAAAGTTTCCTTGAGTCGCGACCGTTTCGCCCGCGTTGAGACCTTCCGCAACGATCGCCTCTTCGTCGGTGAGCGCCCCGAGTGATATTCTTCTTACCTCAAAGCGACCGGGTTCCGCTTCCACGTAGACGACACTGTTGTTCCCCGCCATAAGTACGGCGTCTCTTGGAATCGTGACAACCTTCTGTTCCGGTAGCGGCTCAGTGGAAAAACCAAGCTCGGTCGTGGGAATAAGATCCATATCGCAAATGGGACATGCACCGGGAGCATCACGAATGACTTGAGGATGCATTGGGCTAATGAACTTGCCGGCTAAAGCAGGATCGTACACTTGGTCCCGTGGAATGGCTGGAACGGAAACTCGAGCCGTTGCATAATCCCCTGGACGTAGTTTTCCGTCCAAGTTGAGCATCTCCACTCGAACCCTTACCGATCGAGTATTTGGATTGACAGTTGGGTCGATAAATGCGACTCGACCCGTGAAGACAATCCCAGGCGCAGATGAGATCTCAGCTTCAACTTCTTGACCAAATAGCACTCTTGCTGCGTCATCTGGGAAGAGGTCCAGCATCATCCACACCGTAGAAAGATCGGCCACGCGATAGATACTCTGTCCGGTCTTTACGTAGTCACCTTCGACAGCCAGTTTCTCGATAACTGTGCCGTTCTGGGGCGAGCGAACTCGGATGCGGGATCGGGCTCTCTGTTCCTGTTTGAGCGTGTTGATCTGATCTTCGGACATACCGAGTTCAAACAGCTTCTCAGCGGCGAGCTCTCGCATTCGCGAGCTATCGACGAACCTGCTCGATGCTTTTTGATCTTGAGCCGCTAGGAACTCCGCTTGCGCGGTGTAGAGCTCCGGACTGTAAATCAACGCTAGATCGTCTCCCTGACCTACCGGGACACCAACGTAATCAGCAAACAGCTTCTCGAGTCTGCCATCAACGTAGGCTGAGATCGTGGACAGTCGGCTCTCGTCATATTGAATCGAACCAATGGTTCGAATCGTACGATTGACTGAATCCATCTTGGCCATTGCCGTTCGGACGCCAATCAAACGTCTGTGAGCTGGTTCAATTGAGATCGAAACTCCGTCACCACCCCCGCCGGCAGCAGCCTCTACCAACTCCATGCCGCATACCGGACAGCGTCCCGGTTCTGTTGTCGGTGGCACGCACATCATTGGGCAGATGTAACGCTTTGATTCTCCAGCTGAAGATGTGTTGGTCGCCGTACCTTCTTCTGCGTTAGGAAACCAGCCTTGACGCATCGCGAAGCCCATGGACCAGAGGATTCCGAGGAACACTGCGATCACGATTCCCGCGTTAATGAGGCTTTTCCCAAGCCACAGCCACGGCGTAAGGATCTTCCTCCAGCTGCGTTTGCTCGAAGTTGATTTGTTGCCACTTTTGATCCCATTTTCACCTGATGGAAATCCCGCAGCTGGGTTGGGAAGCTGCGAATCTTCGCTTTGCGGCGAGTCCGCAATCGGTCCGTCTTGGTCGTGATCTGCCATCGCAAGAAACTGCTAGTTCGTGGACTAGGAAATCGAGAAAGAGAAACAGAGCACTGTTTCTGGCCGACTAACATTCAGATCACTTGCTTGCCCGAGAATTGCGTATAGATAGACGCAACCGCTGGACTGCAAATGATTGAGTGTCAGGAATTCGAAGAGAGGCAATGCCAGCAATTCATAGAACCGCGCAGCATCGACCTACAGAATTCAAAGCTGCCAAATGCAAAGCGCACGTTGGGCGCAGCAAAACTTCGAAAGGCTGATAGGAGAGGCGACTGGATAGCTTTGTCGCTCTAGATGGGCCAAGACAGCCCGTGAATCAACTGCGTCTGACTGCCGAACCAGTTGATCCCGAATACTCCGCTGAGAGGAAGGTGTTTTAGAAGGTTGAGTCGGTGCTCTATTACGGACGCAAGTGCACCCGTGTGTCTCACCGTTCGACCCTTCAAGCAACGCATTTGGTTGGCTGCGGGATTGTGCGGCTGAAACGTCTTTCTCCTCGACGTCTCCTGCGGAACAACAGCTCGCTTTTTTCGGCTGGGGCTTTTCCTTGGCAGAACAGCAAGAACAGTACTGATCAGCCTCGTCTATCTCGCAACAACCACAACCGCTACAGAGAACTGTAGCTGTGTGCTCTGAAACAGAAGCCTCCAAGCTATTGGAGCAACTCTTGCCCGCGATTCCCATCGGTGCAATCACTGCGCCGAGAGCGACCTGCTGCATCATCAAGGTGATGATCAGGCAAGCTTTGATGGCAGTTTCAATCTTGCTGGGAAAACGCATTACATGAGTCCGAAGACAAATGACGGCGGATACCCCCCGTAGGTATCTCGCCTGTCAATCGTACACTTTACCAAACCCGCAGAGAATACCATTTTGGATGAAAATGGTGATTTAGGAAGGCTCGGCGAAAGGATCATGCATTCACTCAAGAGATTTTGGTTCGCCGCTCTTTGGGCAGCCAGCGTGCCGATTGCCTCTGGCTGCCGAACTACGGGGCTCACACAGAGTCCGCTTTCCTACCAGGTTAAAGAGGTACAGCAGAATGCGCCGGATGTCGCTACTTCCTCGGAAGTAATGCAGGCGAGCCATACTCCAAACCGAAGCCCTAATGCCGTTGTCGCCGCGTCGCTGCCGCTTGAACTCGAACCGTTAGACAATGACACATCATTGGATCCTGCCGTTGTGCAAGAGAATGAATCTCCACCGCAACCAGCATTCACAAAGGCCTCTACCGCAGTCCAGGCCATAGGCCAAAAGTTACCTGTTGAGGCCTACGTTTCGCTCGCTCTTTCATCAAATCCTCGGATCTCTGCACTGCAGCATCGGATTGCGTCTCTTGCGAATCGCATTCCCCAGGCCCGCTCGCTCCCTGATCCAATGCTCCAAGATACGTTTTGGCCCTTTAATGGGAACGCACTAGAAACCGCGGGAGGCAGGGCAGCGAATCAGATTGGTATTTCACAACAGCTGCCATGGCCTGAGAAGCTCAAAGCAAAGGCTGCGATTGCGTCGCGGGAAGTTCAAGTTGCGGACGCCGAGTTGAGGCAGGAGAAACTTGATATCACCGAGTCGGTTAGGCTAGCCTGCATTGAAATCTGGTTTACAGATCAAGCTATCGCAGTTGTGGACGAATTCGGAGAGCTCGTTGAGCAATTGAATGAGGTCTCGGAAGCTAAGTACCGATCTGCGGCAAAAGGATCCGGGCAGCAAGATGTACTTCGCGCTCAGCTCGAAGGGGATCGACTGGAAGATCGCCGAGTGCAGCTAGCTCAACAAAAACAACTGGCTCAGGCGGATCTGGCGGCTCTACTTCACCAACCTCAGATGCCGAATCCTGAAGTCGAAAGTCCGCTTCAGGAGAATACCTTGGTTTCGGAACTGGAGGACCTGATTGGACAGGCCGCTAGCTGCAATCCATCTCTGGCTGGAATTCAGGCAGAAATTGCTCGAGATCGAGCGAAGCAACAACTAGCTTGCCTACAACGGTATCCTGATTTTCAGCTTGGAGCGAACTGGTTGATCGTTTCAGATGACAACGCATTGAGCCCAGTTGCAACGGGCAATGATAACTTTGGATTCACGTTTGGAATGACTTTGCCAGTGTGGCGAGACAAGATTCGCGCAGGCGTCAACGAAGCTGGATATCAATCGATGAGTTCGACGAATCGACTCGCTAGCAGGAAAGATTCCATTGCTGGGAATCTGCGACGCCTAGTGACTCGATTCGATGCGTCGACCGAGCAACTTAAGATTCTCAAAGAGCGTATCATCCCAAGAACTGAGGATGCACTTCAGATATCATTGGCGAACTACGCGGGAAACCGAACTGATTTCTTGTCGGTCGTCGATCTTTACGAAGAACGTCTCATGCTCGAACTTCAGCGGTTGGCGCTGAGCCGCAGCCGACACGGTATTCTGATTCAGATTGAGGCGCTTGTTGGTTGCAATGCCTTGTAGCGTCAGTGAAATTCTTCCCGCGGCGACTAATACGGTCAGTCCGCGCCGTGAAATCTTTGCGATCACCGAGATCTATAGAAATGTAGGTGCCTCTACAAAAAGTGGAAGCAGTTCACGTCGATCGCTAGCGAGATCGCCAACTGGGGTCGGGTTTTCCATAGCAATAAGTGCATTAAATACCGTCATTTCTTGTCTCTCAGATGCTGGGCTGGGCCTCCAAATCATTGCTTCGTTCATCTCTTGACCCTGAAAATGGCGAAACCTACCATAGTGGCTAGGTATCCAAAATGCATCGACTTATAACATCCGTGTTTCAAATCGCCCTTGTGGTTCTGTGTCCGATTATTGAACTCGGACACTGTTGCGGGGTTTGCTGTGTGCAAGTGGCATGCAGAGATCTCGAATGTGACCATGAGCACGTCCACGAAGAGGCTTGCAACCATCACGATGGTGATGGGGCAGACGCACCTCATGAATGCCCTGTTGAAAGCAAGCAATGCAATAGCTGTATCTGCGATGGGGCGGTGCTCATTCCTCCTTCATCTACGAATTCTCAGAACGAAACCATCTCCCTTGAGCGATTAACGCTCGATGTTGGCCCAGACCTGCTTTTTGTCGCCTCCGGTCGCATTGATGGTTCATCTGCGGCGTTTCACCGACTCTCCGGATGGGAGATCCGCGCGCTTATCGAATCGCTCACTCTTTGAGCCCCCGCTGCGCGGTCTTAACTGAGTAACGTTTTTACTCAGCATTCTTTCATCGCCTTTGAGCGGGAATGTGCATTTCATTCCTGTTGCAACATGCCTACGCAGGTGCTCCCGGAGTTAATGATGAGCCAGGAAAACGGTGGTCTCGAACCAAATCGAGAAGTCGAAACTACGAATGCAGTCGTCAACAGCCGAAAGCTCGGTGTCATGGCGTCGATGTTGCGAGCTTTACCAACCCTATTTGTTCTCGCCGCACTGGGAGGCCTAGCGGCTTATGGTCATTTCAACGGTTGGCGGATCCCCAAGATATCGGCATTGTTTTCAGATGTTGATGCAGAAGCAGAATGGTGTGAAGAGCACGGCGTTCCGGAAGAGAATTGCATCGAGTGTATACCGAGCATATTGCCTCCAGAACAGGACCACGGATGGTGCAAATTGCACGGTGTCCATCAATGCCCGCACTGCAATCCGCAAGTTGCGCAGCTGAAAGAAGCTCCCGAGCCACAGGAAGCAAAGATCCAGTACATTTCCCTGGCTCTGGGGACCAAAGAACGTCAAGAGAATAACCTTGGCTGCAACCTGTATCAGTCCCGTGTCCAGTTTTCGTCAATCGATGCCGTGCGAAAAGCGGGTATTGATGTTGAACTTGCCGTAACCCAGCCAATCATAGAGTCCGTCTCTGCCAATGGCGAACTGACCTATGACGCTACTCGCGTAGCTCATGTTTCAACGCGTGCGAGCGGCAATGTATTTCTTGTCGAACGGAAAGTTGGCGAC
Organism: Aureliella sp.; assembly: GCA_046290675.1. Classification (GTDB taxonomy): domain Bacteria; phylum Planctomycetota; class Planctomycetia; order Pirellulales; family Pirellulaceae; genus Aureliella. The sequence continues at coordinate 65,007 of JBKAHA010000017.1, read as the reverse complement.
CTTGTAAATCAAGGCGACCTACTTGCTATTGTCGATTCGAGTGAAGTAGGCGATGCAAAATCAAGTTTGCTTGATGCGTTAGCACAGGCAGACTATCAAGCTAAAACTGTCGCTCGCTTGTCTCCACTAGCCAAGTCTCAGGCGGTCAGTGGAGCACGCTTATTGGAAGAAGAGTCTTTACTTGAGCAGGCAACAATCCAAGTAAATCGATCCACTCAAGCACTTGAAAATCTTGGTATTTCAGTCGAGCTCTCTCGATTGCAGACGATGCAGGAGAATAAGCGTTGGGATGCCGCGAGATTCCTTGGAATTCCAGAGGGCATTCGGGACTCTCTTGCGAAGCAAACCTCAAGCAACAATCTAATTCCTGTTTATGCACCGATTGCAGGAGTTGTCACTGAACGTCATATCGTCCAGGGAGAGGTAGTCTCAAGTTCGGACACACTCTTTGAAGTCGTCGACACAAGTGTTCTTTGGCTGCGGATGCGAGTTGCATTGGAAGACGCAAGGCACTTGCAATTAGGGCAGCCAGTCAAGTTTCGCCCGGATGGTAGCAAAGATCGAATCGACAGTTCAATCGATTGGATCAGTACGAATGTCGATTCATCCACGCGGACAGTTGAGATCCGTTGCGAAGTCCCCAATAGATCGCAGAATCTTCGCAATCAGACGTTTGGCAAGGGTGAAATTGTTTTGCGTCAAGCGGAAGATGCGGTCGTCGTTCCCAGTGAAGCCGTGCAATGGGACGGGTCTTGTTTCGTCGTTTTCGTTCGTGACAAGGATTACTTCAACGATGGTCACCCAAAGCTATTTCATCCTCGCTCAGTTCGTCCCGGTGTTGTTAGCGACGGAGACACTGAGGTCATAGCAGGCCTGCTTCCTGGTGAAGTAGTTGTGACCAAAGGGAGTTCCGTACTGCGTTCCCAGATCCTGAAGAACAACTTGGGAGCGGGCTGCACTTGCGGCCACTAGCATGGCGAGGGAATGTCGATGTTAAATTGGATTATTGACGCTTCGCTTCGCCATCGCTTCGCAGTGATCGCAAGCGTGCTGGTTGTTGCGGCGGCTGGATTTCTGTCGCTGCAGTACCTGGATATCGATGCGTTTCCAGATACAACCCCAGTACAGGTTCAAGTCAATACGACTGCTCCTGCTCTACTTCCCGAAGAAGTGGAGCGTCAAATCACTTTTCCAATTGAGCAAGCAATCAGCGGCTTGCCCGGCCTCGATCAGCTTCGCTCCGTTTCGAAGTTTGGCTTTTCCCAGGTCACGGTAGTGTTTGACGACAGTACCGACATCTACTTCGCTCGCCAACTGATCAATGAACGCCTTGGAACCGTTCAACTTCCCGCCGGTATCGAACGTCCTCGTATGGGACCGGTATCTTCGGGACTGGGGGAAGTATTCCACTACATCGTAACCTATGACGGCTATGACTTTTCCACGCTCGCCCCAGATGAACGCATTGCAAAACTCACAGAGCTTCGCACGCTTCACGACTGGACGATTAAGCCCCAACTCAGAACGGTTGCCGGGACAGCTGAAGTCAATAGTTGGGGTGGATATGAAAAGCAGTATCAGGTTCTGCTTGATCCCGACCGACTCATTCGCCATGGATTAACGTTCGACGAAGTAATCAGCGCTCTAAAGCAGAATAATCGCAGTGTAGGCGGCGGCAACATAGTTCGCTCTGGTGAAATGCTGCTTGTGCACGGTCAAGGACGAACGACCAGTCTCGACCAGATTGCCGCTATCGTCATCAAGTCGATTGATGGAGTCCCCATCCGCGTCGAACAGGTAGCGGACGTCCAACTTGGATATGAGATACGTCGCGGTGCAGTGACGGCGGACGGGAAAGGCGAAGCCGTCATGGGGCTTGGTTTCTGCCTCATGGGAGAAAACACCCACGAAGTCACCGCCGGATTGAAAGCCAAGCTCGCGGACATTCGCCGAAATCTGCCGCCTGGTGTGCGAATCGTATCCATGTACGATCGGACAGAGCTGGTTGATGAAGTGTTAGAAACAGTACGAAAAAACCTCTTCGAAGGCGGCCTTTTTGTTGTCGCGATTCTCTTCATCTTTCTCGGCAATCTTCGTGCCGGTCTGATAGTTGCTCTTGCGATCCCACTCTCCATGCTGTGTGCCTTTTCTGGCATGTATCGATTTGGAATTGCCGCAAGTCTCCTTAGCTTGGGTGCGATCGACTTTGGCTTGGTCGTGGATAGTTCAGTGGTGATGATCGAGAATTGCTCTCGGCATCTATCGCTAAACCGCTCGAACAAGAGCAAGCGTGAATTGATTCGCGACGCGGCAATCGAGGTACGAAAACCGACGATGTTTGGTGAGCTCATCATCATGATCGTCTACCTGCCGATTCTGACACTGGAAGGGATCGAAGGGAAACTATTCCGGCCGATGGCTTTGACTGTCGTGTTCGCACTGGCTGGATCCATGCTACTCTCGCTCACACTGATGCCCGTGCTCGCCAGTCTTGTCATGCCACGGAAGATGGCGGAGCGAGAACCGCTTCTTGTTAGGCTAGCCAAATGGATTTACTCTCCCGTTTTGCGTTTCACCATGCAAAACAAGTTAGCTGTCATCGGATTCGCTCTTTGCGTACTTGTAATTTCATTCGGCATGATCGCTCCCAATCTTGGGACGGAGTTCGTTCCGCAACTATCAGAAGGTGCGGTTGCGATCAATGTGGTGCGTCTGGCTGGTACAAGCCTTGAGGAGTCCATCCGCTACAACACACAAATGGAACGCGCGATCATGCAAGCGTTTCCGGACGAGGTGGCCCATGTCTGGAGTCGCATTGGCACTGCAGAAATTGCCACCGATCCAATGGGCGTCGAACTTACGGACCTGTTCATAACGCTGCGGCCTCGAGATTCATGGAAACAAGCATCCACACAGTCGGGACTCACGGCAGCCATTGAGAAAACGCTGCGGGACTTGCCTGGGCAAAGGCTGGCTTTTACGCAGCCAATCAAGCTACGCATGGATGAGATAGCCACAGGAGTTCGAGCTGATGTTGCAGTGAAGCTCTTTGGAGACGACTTCGACCAACTCGTTGCTACGGCACGGAATATTGAACGAGTCTTGTCAAAGACTGATGGAGCTGCGGATGTAAGTGCTGACCAACTCACCGGGCAGCCCGTTCTTCAAATCGAAGTAAAGCAAGATGAGATTGCGAGATATGGCATTCCGGCTGATGCGGTTTTGGACCTAGTGCAGTCCATCGGCAATCTTCCGGTAGGAGAAGTATACGAAGAACAGTTGCGATTTCCGTTGGTCGTCCGTCTCCCAAAATCGAAACGCGTCGATCCCGAAACGATCGGCAACATCTTGCTGATGACTCCAGCAGGTGAGCAGATTCCACTTTCGCGATTGGCGACCATTCGAACGGATGAGGGCCCGTCACAGATTGTGCGTGAATGGGCCCAACGAAGAATCAACATTTCGGCCAATGTTCGTGGTCGAGACCTTGGCAGTTTTGTGGCCGACGCTCAGCGTCAGATCGCGGAACAAGTCGATCTGCCTGAAGGTCGTTACTACATTGAATGGGGAGGGCAGTTCGAGCATATGCAGAGAGCTCGACAACGTCTGATGCTCGTCGTCCCTGTCGCCTTGTGCCTAATCTTTGCCCTGCTCTATATGACGTACAACAACGTCGTCGATACGGTTCGAGTCTTCACTGGGATTCCGTTCGCGTGGACCGGAGGAATTCTTGCGCTCTGGTTGCGTGACATGCCATTTTCGATTTCTGCCGCTATCGGATTCATTGCTTTGTCGGGCGTTGCTGTGTTGGATGACATGCTTTTGGTGTCTTACATCCGCCAGCTAAGAAGCAAAGGCGTTGAACTTGAAAAGGCCGTCGAGCAAGCGGCCATGACTCGACTAAGGCCAGTCCTGATGACATCCCTTGTTGCAAGCCTGGGTTTTCTGCCAATGGCATTCAGCACAGGTATGGGGGCCGAAGTACAACGACCACTAGCCACAGTCGTGATAGGCGGGGTAATCAGTGCGACCGTCATGTCACTACTTGTGCTTCGTGTGCTCTACATGGTCTTCAAAGGGCCTGTGGACAAGAAACTTCCTCATCCAGAGATGGTATCTGAATCGCTAGAAGAACCCATAACCGTTTGAACAATTCCAAATTGGAGAATATCAATGAATCTTCTGAATATCCTTCGACCCTACGCTGCGATACTGGCTGTAGTTACGCTTTTCGGCTTTTCAGGCTGTGGTTCGCCAAGCGATACAGCCTCGGCAGCCAACGAGGAATCGCATGAGGGCCACAATCATGCCGAGGGCGAACACGAAGCGACTCACGATCACTCTGGCTGGTGGTGCCCCGAGCATGGAGTCCCAGAGGGAGAATGCACACGTTGCGATTCGAGTCTAATCGCCGAATTCAAAGCAAAGGAAGACTGGTGCGATGAACACGATCGCCCTGACTCACAGTGCTTCCTGTGCACCCCAGAACTCGAAGGTAAGTTCGCTGCACGCTTTGAAGCTAAGTACGGCAAGCAGCCTCCCAAACCAACCGACCCGTAGGCCAAAACTTGAACAATTAGCGGCAGTTCGTAGACAGCCACCACCAAGCTTTAAACTTCGTTAGAAAATTCTCAAGATAAAGAACTCTTCGGTCCGAATACCCTACCTAGGTATAAGATGCAGGCCAGGCTAGTGTTCTGGTGGTCTGGATCTAGCCAGACATCAGGGAGCTGGGATTGTGAAATGGGGTATTGGTCCGTCGCAGAAGTCTATGGAACATTGCGTTCCCATAGCGCTGTTCACTTTCCTGCTCACTCTCTTTCCTAGCGTGGTTCAAGGGCAGCAACACTTTTTTCCACATCAGCCTAGTCCTCCACCGGTACAGCCAAACCAGCAAGCGTTCGTGTCACCTGGGGTGATTTGCCAGCCCGTATTTCCTGAAGGCTCATGGCATTGGCAAAGGAGCCCTGAGCAAGAACAACGGCGAATTCAGCGGCTATACAACGTTCACTGCGTCCGTTGTCACGGTGTGAGTGGAAGAGGAGTCTGGGATATTCCCGACGTTCCCGACTTTACCAACACCCGCTGGCAAAGTTCTCGATCGCTCCAAGACCTTGCGAGACTGACTCTCGAAGGAAGAGGCGCGTGCATGCCAGCGTTTAAGGGAATTGTCACGATCGAAGAAGCCTATGCAATCGCGCGAATGATCCAGAAGTTTGACGATCCACCTCAAGAACGACCGCCTGAGAATAAGGGATCTTTGCCATCGCCAATTTCAGAAGCAACCCAAGTCGTCCCGTCACACTTTAGCAAAGCCACACCTCCTCAGACAAACGGTGGGGTAATGTTGCAGACCAATCCTACGCTCAAGCGGCAAATGAACCTATGGGGTCCTCCATCATCTGAGAACCGCTGGAAGGGCCTGCCTCCCTTTCGATATCCGCGAATCACGAACGGCTCCAGCACCTACCAAAAAAAAAAACATCGAGGTAACGGTGAGTGCGAGCGTGCATTGAGACATTCGTTCGATTGGTTGTCGTGTTGTGTTGTATCGCCTGTATACAACCCATCACATGCTCGCAAGAAGCGCGACTGCTTGCCCCGGTTCCTGTCAACGAACCGAGTGAGTCGCGCAAGAGAGTTTCTACCGGAGAGAGCTTCCGAACACCTCATCAGGTTAAGCTCGCTTCAGCATCGGAGCCTCGCGAGGATGAGGATCCTCAAGCTCGGATTCAGCGACTTGAGAACCTCCTCGAAATCCAACAAGAGCAACTTCAGACTCTCTACGAACTTACCAACCGCGTTGCTCAAGAGGTGGAAGAATCGGGGCTGCCAACTACTCTCGGCGATTCGAAAATTGCGAAGCTTGAGAAAAGGCTTGAGCTAGCGGCTTTTCGAGACCAAGAAGTGGCTTCAGAGATTGACCGAATTAACGAAAGTCACGACTCATTCAGAAGAAACCTGACGTCCTTCATTCCAGCCAATTTGAAAGAGACGTATCTTCCGAGCAGGGCAGATCAAAGCCCTCTCGTCATCTACAACACCCTTCAGTTCAACATTGAAGACTTTGAATCAGAGAATCGGGATTTCGCTGCACCTGTATGGTTGCCGCATTTCTACCTGAATCTGAAAGACGAATTTCAGGTCCAAATCAACCCGCTCATAACCGAGGACAAACTCAATATTCTCTCCGCTCAAGTAGATTGGTTTTTGACTGATCACCTGACGCTCACTGCGGGAAGATTCTATTCTCCACTGGGATTTTTTCATGAACGTCTCCACACGAACTGGGTCGTAAAGACTCCAGATGCACCTCTTGTTTTCGAGCAGATATACCCATTTCTCCTATCGTTCAATGGATTGCAGGGTCGAGGTGCTAGATACCTTGGTAGGTCACACTACAAATTGGAATACTCATTTCTGACCGCTAATGGCTTGTCTCAGGACGTAGAAAACCCAAGCCAATTTGATTTCGCAAACCTGAACAAGTTTCGACAGTTCAAGGATGTCAACAATGATTTGGCATTCGCTGGACGGGTTGGCCTTACAAACCCAGTCGCTGGCTGGACAGTGGGGCTCTCTGGCCTGGCCAATGGTGCGTACGATAGCGCAGGTGATGAAGACCTCTCCATGTGGAATGTCGACGCAAGTTTCCATCGTGGAAATTGGGACTTTCGTTTTGAGTACGCAAATGTAAATCAGCAATCACCGTTTGGACCAATCGACCGCCAAGGTATGTACGCTCAGCTTGCGTTTCGACCGCGACACCTCGTACATCCTGTTTGGTCGCGTTTAGAATACGTTGGCCGCCTTGGCTGGGTCGACTTTTCAGGAATCGACCTAGCCCAAACTGGAACGGATTTTGGTGGTAGCGAGAAGATCCCTGTGAACCGCAATCGCTATTCGGCTGGCGTCAACGCTTACTTACAGCCGAGCCTGATTACGAAAATTCACTACCAGATCAATGACGAAAGAGATGCGAACTTTCGCTTCGACGATGATGGCCTAATCGCACAAGTTGTCTGGGGGTTCTAATGCGTCAGAGTCACAAGATCGGCTTAGTGATGCTTCTTGGAGTTCTGTTGCTATCCCATTGTGCGGGTTGCGCGCTTTCTTCTCCTTCACCGCATACGAGCAGCAAGAACTATTCGCTCGAACCTATCCCCATGGATCGCCCGTCAAACGACTCCGACCGATTCGAGGATTGCGTGTCCGGTGGAAAGTTATTTCAACTCTATTGTGCGAGTTGCCACGAGGGGAGACCCCTTGGAGAAAGGCCGTTTCGGGAAACAGCAGTTACATTCAGCCATATGCGAACTCAAGCCTATTTGACTGGTGACGAGTATCGTAAGCTGATTCACTTCCTCCGTCGCTGGCACGATCTAGGACCAGCTTTTGAGGAAGTAGACGATTCACCCAAACGATTCTTCTATTCCCAACCGATCAGTGAGCTCAAGCCAAAGAGCTAAGGTTGTTTCGAGGCAACCTGTTCATATCGTCGTGCGAGCACCAACCACTTCTGCCTTAATGCTTCGACATCACTGGCGAAACTGGAACCGGTTGCCTTCTTGCTTGACTTACCGCCCAGTGTCTTGGCACGCGTCCCGGAGATTTCCCGGATATACGTAACAAGCGATTCGATCTCAGACCTGTTAAGCTCATCCTCGAACGCGGGCATGTCGCTCCCTTTGCCCAACAAGATCGAATCGTACAGGTCGTTTTGAGTTCGACTTGAAGCCCATACTTTCGACGTGAGGTCGGGAATCGGATCGGAGAGGCGGTACTCCGTTCCCTTTCCGCTTGAATCATGGCAGTCCAAGCAGTTGTCTGCGAAGAGCAGCTTCGCTTCATGCGGTGATTCCGCGTAGCCTGCTGCTGCGAGACAGAGGTAAACAGCAAAGCAAGATAGAGATTTCGGCGTCATGGTTCTTCCCTTGAGGTAGGAACCATTTCAATTGCCGTTGGACAGAATGCAACCTCTGAAGGTGCGGTGATTTCGATTTGCTTGATTTGAATTAGCTCCGAGAATACTTGCGGAAAACTTCTATCAACTCCGCCAGCTTCTCGTCTCTTTCTTTCCCGCCAGACTCCATAGCTTCGGAAACGCAAGTTTTGAGGTGATTCTCCAGGACTATCGCCCCCACCTTGTTCATAGCCCCAACCGCGGCTGAAATCTGCGTCAGTGTATCAACACAATACGCATCATCCTCCACCATCTTCTGGATAGCTCTGATCTGGCCCTCCAACCGACGAAGCCGATTGACCAGTTTGGTTTTTTCGTCGTTTTCAAGCATCCAGGTCTCTTTCGCAAAAGCGTTGCGAAAGCCATTTTACTTGCAAGAGGATTCTAGAAGAACCCTGTAGGCGAGTCTCTGGTTCGTCAATGATCAACGGCCACGACAGCATCAACTTCTCGATCGGAGTGAGTTTGCCGATCTGGCGTGACAAGATTAACGGTGGTGTGCGCGAAGCCGCCCATCAACGAAACAGCACTATCCATCTTCGTGAGGCAGAACGCGACCGCCTAGGAGGTCAACTTCGACGACAAGTCGCCGCGGCGTACGCAGCCACAGAACAGCTCGGTTTGTTCCGCGACCGATTGATTCCAAAAACGGAGCAGACGCTTGAGATTGCAACAGCCGACTACCAAGGCAGACTTCACAGATCTCATCGAAACATACCGAGAACTGCTGAGCTACCAAGTTCAAGTGGCTCAGGCAACGCTTGCCAGTACTATGGCCCAAATTGAAAGAACGGTCGGCTGTGGTAGTCGGTAACGAGTCATGAAACGCTCGTCGTGAGAACCCGTAGAATCCGTGCCACTGCTAATTCTTCACGACATAGCGTAGATTATCTGACGTTCAAGCTATCACTAACCGTTTCGACCACCACAACCGGTCAAACTCGAGATACCACTATCGGGTCGCCGCACGACGAACAGAGGCTAACTATCTCTCCAGATGCGTCGTCCCTTTAGTCCCAGCTCAGGCTTCCTGCGGACTGGTACTCGGTAACGCGAGTCTCGAAGAAGTTCTTCTCTTTGGCCAAATCCATCGTCTCGCTCATCCAGGGAAACGGATTCGACGAGCCATATTGCATTGGTAGCCCAATGCGTTCCAGACGGCGGTCGGCGATGTGTTGGACGTAGTCGCGGAACAATCCTGCGTTCAGTCCCATGATGCCTGCTGGGAGACAGTCTGCGGCATAGTCCAACTCCAGTTCGACGGCTTGTTTCACCCGGTCGATCATTGCCTGTTGAAACTCGGCCGTCCACAAGTGCGGGTTCTCTGCTTTAATGCCGTTGATGAGATCAATCCCGAAATTCAAGTGGATGGTTTCGTCACGCAAGATGTACTGGAACTGCTCGCCAATTCCTGTCATCAAATTACGTCGATGGAAGGAAAGCATCATGACAAAACCGGTGTAGAAGAAAACGCCTTCCATGATCAGGTAGTAGCCAATCAGGTTCTTCAGAAACGCCTGGGCACCTTCACCTGTCGCGGTCGAGAAGTCGTCGGAAAGAACTTCGGCGGTCAACTCCGTTTCAAACGCATCTTTGCGTGCTATTGAGGGCACCTCGTGGTACATGTTGAATACTTCGCCCTCGTCGAGCCCTAGAGAGTCCACTACATATAAGAAGGTATGCGAGTGAACTGCTTCTTCAAATGCTTGGCGGAGCAAGTACTGCCGGCACTCGGCGTTGGTGACATGTTTGAAGATCGCCAGGACCAAGTTATTACCGACCAGACTCTCCGCAGTGGAGAAAAAGCCCAGGTTACGCATGATGACGCGTCTTTCGGCGTCATTGAGTTTGTTGCTACGCCAAGTTTCGATGTCCTTGGTCATCGGTACTTCCGTCGGCATCCAGTGATTCGCACATCCGTTTTGGTAGTGCTCCCATGCCCAGTTGTATTTCAGCGGCATGAGCTGATTGACGTCGACTTGATTGCAATTGATCAGTCGTTTATCCGTCGCGTCAAAGCGATTGGAGGAAGAGGACTTGGTTTGAGGTGATACGATTGACATGGCATTACATCCTTGGGTCGGTCGGAATAGGAATCGTGCTTCGCTCGCGTAGCCAACGAGCGAGAGCAAGTCGATTTGGAAGTGTGACAGGGCCGTCCGTCAATTCATCATCTCGGTTGAGGATGCAGATCTGGAAAGGCCCGTTACGATTTGGCAGATCAAAACCACCGGTATCCGTCAAAATCAATTGGCGACCGTCGGATTCCACACGTATCCAAGCTCGAGACACGCCCGGCTTGTGGAACACTCGGAATCCACGTTCAATCCAATTGAGATAGAACAGCATGCCTATTGGCAAGCCTCGCAGTCTGGATCATCGATGCTGCACGCGGCAGGGTTTGTAGCCGCCTCGACACGATCAACGCGGATCGCAGACGACTGACTTTGCGACTTCATCCAGCGTGGCTGAATACCATGTCGGTTCACGTCCACTGTTGATTTTTCGACTTGAGTCGCGGCGAGTGAACGTAGGTAGTAGGTGGTCTTCAGGCCAGCTTTCCAGGCCATGCGGTACATGGCATCGATCGCTTTGCCACTTGGAGCAGCCAAGTACAAGTTGAGCGACTGCCCTTGATCGATCCATTTCTGACGAGCCGACGCGGCACGAATCAACCAAGATGGGTCAATCTCAAAAGCAGTTGCAAAACGCTTCTTCAGTTCATCGGGGATCTGCTGGATCTCTCCAATCGCACCGTCGTAGTACTTCAGAGCGTCAAGTGTTTCAGGATTCCAAAGCCCCAATGCCTTCAGTTCGCTTACCAGCGTGAAGTTGGTCTGCGTGAACTCTCCCGACAAATTACTCTTGGAATAGAGTTGCTTGTAGGTCGGTTCTATCGACTGCGTACAACCTACGATCGTTGAGATGGTTGCCGTGGGCGCAATGGCGAGGCAGTTACTGTTCCGCATCCCGTGTTTGGCGATCTGGTCACGAACTTCCTGCCATTCCAGCGTCATATCACGACCAACTTCGAGGCTATCTCCTCGTTCTTCCTCGAGCAGCTGAACCGTGTCGAGGGGCAACAGGCCACGATCCCATTTTGATCCGGCGTAGGATTCATAGGTTCCGCGCTCGGCAGCCAAGTTGCTTGATGCCAACAGAGCGAAGTAGCTGATCGCCTCCGTTGAAGAATCTGCGAACTGAACAGCTTCGTCACTAGCGACAGGGATATTCAGTGCACTCAATGCATCCTGGTATCCCATGAGACCTAGGCCCACCGGCCGGTGTCGAAAGTTCGCATTCTTCGCTTCCGGGGTAGGGTAGTAGTTGATGTCGATTACATTGTCGAGCATCCGCATGGCAGTGTTGATTGTGTCCCGCAACAACTCTAGATCGAGCCCGCCCTCTACAACGTGACGCCCAAGATTAATGCTTCCTAGATTGCAAACCGCTGTTTCATCTTCGCTGGTGTTCAAAAGAATCTCTGTGCAGAGATTGCTACTGTGCACAACACCAACGTGATCTTGCGGAGAGCGAATGTTGGACGGATCTTTGAAGGTGACCCAAGGATGTCCCGTTTCAAATGTACGCGTCAACAACTTTCGCCAAAGCTCGACAGCAGGCATCGTGCGATGTTGCCGGATACGGCCAGCAGCGGCCTCTGCTTCGTAGTGCTCGTAACGCTCTCGAAACGCTTGGCCATAGATGTCATGCAAATCGGGCACTTCATCTGGACTGAACAGCGTCCAGTCTTCGTCCGCTTCGAGTCTTTGCATAAAAAGATCGGGAATCCAAGCCGCGGTATGCATGTCATGCGTCCGCCGACGATCGTCGCCCGTGTTCTTGCGAAGGTCCAGGAACTCGACGAAATCCAGATGCCAAGGCTCCATGTACGCGCAGACCGCGCCCTTTCGCTTGCCGCCTTGGTTCACCGCGACGGCGGCATCGTTCACGATCTTTAAGAACGGAATGACACCTTGGCTCTCGCCATTGGTCCCTTTGATCCTGGCTCCCGTTGCCCGGATGTTGGTCCAGTCATTCCCTAAACCGCCGGCCCACTTTGACAAACGAGCGTTATCGCCAATCGACTTGAAGATGTGATCCAAGTCGTCCTGAACCGTGGTTAAATAGCAACTGCTGAGTTGGGGGTAGGGTGTTCCAGAGTTGAAGAGCGTCGGCGTTGCGCTAGTGAAACGCATCGATGACAGGAGTTCGTAGAACTCGATAGCTCGCTGCGTTCGGGATTCTTCCGATTCGCCGAGAGCGAGTCCCATTGCAACACGCATCCAAAAGTACTGCGGTGTCTCGATACGACGTCCATCGATGTGAAGAAGATAACGATCGTAAATCGTTTGTAAGCCGAGGTAACGAAAGCTCTTGTCTCGGCTGGGCTCAAGAGCCGCCGCAATTTTGACGAGATCGAAACCTCGCAGATCTTCCGACAAACGTCCCGCCCGCACGCCTTCGATAACGTAGTGCTCGAAACGATCTCGATAGACTTGTTCAAACTGACCAGCGAACTGGCTTTGTCCGATAGCTTGGCGATAAATGATGCTAGCCTGCAGCTCCGCCGCTAGGGCATCGTACGCCGGATCTCGCTCAATCCGACTCCGTGCAGAAAGCACCAAGGCGCGAGTGACATCTTCTGGTGTCATGCCATCGAATGCACCACGTACCACTTCGTCCACGATTTCGGCGGCGTTGACCTCGCTGCGTTTCGAGGATTCGCAGTTTTCAAGAAAGCGTTGCAGGCGCCCAACATCAAACAGGACTCGTACACCAGGCTCAATCTCGACAAACAGCCGTTGCTCTTCTTGCCGCCGATCTTCGAGCGAATCGAGCTGCCGTTCCTCTCCGCGAATGGCACGCATTCGTGCATGTTCGGTGCGATAGAGGATGTATCGCCTCGCGACTCGAAAATGCTCGCGACGCATTAACCCCATTTCGACGACATCTTGAATTTGTTCCACCGTTGCAGGTTGCATCGCTTCACGGGAGATGACGATTCCAGCAACCTGCTCCACGATTGAGGAGATGTCTTGCAGAATCTCGTTATCAAACGGCTGGCCCTCGGCAAGATTCATCTCTGCGCGGAAAGCTCTTTCGATTGCGGTAGCAACTCGAGAGGGTTCAAAATCGACAACGCGTCCATCGCGTTTGCGAACGACAGCCGTCTTGGGGGCAACACTCATGCAACAACTCCTTTTGACGCCTGCTTCCATGATGCGGCTGACGTCCATTGGTGCACAGATGAAAGCTCAGCGCATACGCACAACGTCATTGCGCGTAAGTAGCTGCTACTTCTGACCGTGCAAAAGAAAGGTTGAAAATCCAAACAACGCAGACATCATGTCGCCGACATCCATCGTCGCTTGCAACGATTGCCCCAATCCAAGAGGGCACTCAATCGTCTATTTCGTGGTAGGTCTTCTGACTCACCGCATCGAACACTCGCTGCCTTCTCATCCGCGTCGTTCACCCTTGGCGGGCAAACACACAAACAATGGCCTTCTGTCAGAAGAAGTGTCGATTGCAACGTTTCGGTTGCAGCGGTTCACAGCGGCCGGACCGTCCCGGATTTGCTTTCTGACCGAAGCCGAAAACGCACCGAAGTTCCCTGTTCACGAAATCTGGAGCTTCCAAACTTCGCCACCACGAACGAGCCAAAGCATACCGATTTCGCAGTTGCTGTCAAACAAGTTATCCACAATGCATTTCTCGGCCACGGTGTTCTGCGGCACCTTGTCTCGGCGAGAAATTCAATTGAAACCCGACTACAGCAGTAATCCAGGGGAAAGGTGAGGGGCTATTTCGCCAGCTTCTTGAAGCGGCGACGTTGCTTTTCCCAGTTGGGTTCGGCAGCGATGGAGCGGACCTGACGCTCGGTGATCGGGGCTCGCCCTCTGAAGTACGGCTTCATGAAAAGCAACTCCTCTTGAAGATCCGGGGCGAGCAGACACAGGTTCATGATCTGGCTCAGACGTGCTCGCGTGACTTGGCCTGCCCTCGCCAAATCGGCCTGCGATCGAAGGCGGCCAGAAGCCAACGCCTGATCGAAGTGAATGGCGAGTGCCATCAGCCGAACTATCCGCGGTAGTCGACCCGGTATGACCGCCTCTGGGGCCACACCGCCGCGAAGCTCTTTGGCTCCGCGATCTCTACGGGCAACGTGAAACGTGCGGCGTATCGTCGGCGAGTGCGTCGGTGTTTCGTTTAGTTGATCGTCTGAGTCGTTCATTTCAATGTCTCCGTAAGGTGTCGGGCAAAGTTCCCGTCTTGGCCGAGTGAGGCAAGCCCGGCGGGATGAAAGGTAATATCAAGCGTGCTGGCGGAACCATCGAAGTCGATTCGCTCAATCAACAACTCCATTAGTCGGCAGCGATCTCTCGGTGGCATCGTTTCCCAAGCTTGATCGAGTTCACCAAGGGCCTTACGAATCGATGCGTGGCTGACTCGAATTGGCCGATGGTTCTCGATCAATTCGTGCAGTTCCTTCAATCGAGTCTCGTTCTTGTCGATGCGTGACTGGGCCGTTTCAATCAGATCGGGACCGGCGGACGTTGCGAGCAAGTGCGCGATCTCTGCGTGATCTTCTTTGAGAAATTTTGAGATGGATTCTGCCTCACGCCTTTGTGAATCAATGTCCTCGCGGTATTGCTCATGACAGCGTTCGTAAATGTCGTGAATGAGCTTGTCGTCGCCGGCGAAAACACGAAGCTCCTCGACGACGAAGCCTTCGATCTGCCGGGCTGGAATCGAAGGCGATGGGCAAGAGTCGAAACCTTGTTTCTCAGCTTTACCGCAAACGTAGTAGCGATATCGCTTCGTGCCCCGGCCGGTCGATGTGTGCCGCATGGCTCGATTGCAGTTCGCACATCGGAGGATTCCACGCAAGACGCCGTCGAAGTTCGTGGATGCTCGTATCGTGCCGACGCGACCATTCTTTCGCAGCAGCTTACCCACTTGTTCAAAGACCTCCGGATCGACGATCGCCTCGTGCTGGCCTTCATGGACCTCGTCCTTGTACGTCAGTTTGCCGATGTAAGTGACGTTGGTCAGCATCTGGTAGATACGGTTCTTGTCGTACTCTAAGCCGCCGCGGGTCGTGCCTTTCCTCGTCGTCCACTGCTTGGTCCGCCAACCCCGACGGTTGGCTTCCTTGGCTGTTTCGAGGAGGGAATGCGTTCGTTGGTAGAGATGAAAGATCTGCCGTACGCGTTCTGCTTCGTGGGGAACGACCACAAGCTTGGTTTCTTCGATCGTAAAGCCAAAGACTGGGACACCGCCGCACCATTTGCCTTTACGACGCGTTGCCGCGATCTTGTCTCGGGTGCGTTCGCTGATCATCTCTCGCTCGAACTGGGCAAAGGAAAGCAGCACATTGAGAATCAACCGGCCCATCGAGCTTGCTGTATTGAATTGCTGCGTGACGGAAACGAAAGCGACGTTGTGCTTCTCGAAGGTTTCCATCAAACGGGAAAAATCGAGCAAACTACGACTGAGCCGGTCGACCTTGTAGACAACTACGCAGTCGATCTTCCCGGTTTCGATGTCCTTCATCAGCCGTTTCATCGCTGGACGTTCAAGATTGCCTCCCGAGAAACCACCGTCGTCGTATCGGGCGTCGAGACACATCCATCCTTCGCTTTGCTGGCTGGTGATGAACGCCTCGCCCGCATCACGCTGCGCGTCCAGACTATTGAACTCTTGGTCGAGTCCTTCTTCGGTCGATTTGCGAGTGTAGATCGCACAGCGGACGGTTTCTTTCTTACGTTCGCGATTCATTTGGACTCCTTTTTCTTGAGATCGAAGAAACGAAAACCATTCCAATGCTGGCCGGTGATCTTCTTGGCGATTGCCGAGAGGGTTTTGTAGTATTCGCCCTCAAAGTCGAACCCGTTCGGCATGATGGTGACCACGTATTCGCGGCCTTTGTAAATGCGAACCAGACAATCACCGACTGGCGGTATCCGTTCGTCCTTGGGCGGAAGATCAAGGTTCATCGGCGGTGGTGGCGGTAGGCGGGAAGGCTCGCGCGGTGCCATCACGCGAAGATCCGACTCGTTGGCGAGTTCACCTGCACGTTGGATGGCTCGATCGCTCAAGCCGCCAAACGCGTTGGCCTGCAATCGCCAGGCGATGCGTTTCTGCAGCCAGGCTTTGTTGCGGCCGGTCGTCGATTCGCCGAAGACCTCGATGTACTTGGTTTGAAGGGAGCTGACCGACATGCGGCGCAGCGCAGCCAACTCTTGGCCCAGTGGGTTGCTCATGTTTTTCTCCGTGATTTGCAACAGACAATCTCGCGGTGCGTTTACCGCGTGGTCACAGAGAGCGATCGTTTGCAGAGGAACTCAAGCCGCTTTGCGGAACTGTCGGCGAGTCCTGGGAAGATTTCGGCTCGGTTGTTTCGGTGAGATACCGAATCACGGCCCTGGTGAGAATTTCGACCAGCAGTTCGCGTCTGGAAGGGTCGTCGTCGCGAGGTGCATCCATTCAAAAATTGCCTCCGTGTGGGTTAACTGATTCCACCTACTAAGTTTGCGAGTGGAGGCTGATTTGGTTGTCGGCTGGCTGGAATTTTTCTCGCCTATGCGGGCCATGCCGGGACGGACCTCACTTTTCAACTTTTTTTGCTAGCGGGTGGACCAGAGGTGTCACAACGGTCGCATTCAATAATCTCTGTCGGAGGTGATTACGAGTGATCGGAGGACTGAATGTGACGAGCAACAATCGCGGTTTTTGCGGCTTTTTTTGCCGCGTGACCAAACGTGTCCAACCCGTCGCATTCTTCATCACTACCGCCAGCCAGACTCCATGCGAGCAAGCGGCGGAATCACCCGACATGGCTGCATACCTGGTGGACGACACCCGGCAGTGCGGAAGGAACTCCGTGTTCCGAACCAACCACCTAACCACGGACGAAACCAATGACCCCGAATACGTTTGGATGCCACCTTCGTCAGTTGCGAGTTGAACACGACATCACTCTGCGAGACTTCGCTCGACGACTCGGCGTAACGCCAACGTACGTTTCCCAAATCGAACAGGACTATTGCAAACCGCCCAAGGCACATGTCGTCGAAAAGATGGCTCAGATTCTGAACCAAGACGTCGACGAATTCTTGACCTTGGCCGGTCGTTTGCCAGAAGACCTCTGCGAAGTGATCCGCAGCCATCCGGCTTCGATGGTGACCTTCCTGCGAAGTGCTGCTCGATTGACCGAATCCCAAATCGCCGAATTTGCCCGCCAAGCCACCCAGTTGCAATTGCAGAACGAATCCTGACCATGCCACCGTTACTCGATGAACATCATGCCAAAGAGATTGACGATGCTGCCGAAGAACTTTTTCGAGACACCTTTCACCGGCGCCGAACACCGCCCACTCTGCCATACCCCGTCGAATCGGCGTTCAAAGACCTGCAGCTGACCGTAGGTTGGGTCGAGATGGCGACGATGTTGCCTGCGGTCCAATCACTCGCGTTCTTGTGCGTGCCGCATCGCGCGGTTCTGGTTGACGAGAGTCTGCATCCTAACGAGGCGCCCGAGCTGCGATCACGCTTGCGGTTTACCTTCGCCCACGAAATTGGCCATTGGTGTCTCCATCGCCGTGAGCTGGATGTCGCCATGGGCTGGTCGCGACGCGATCCGACTCGCGAGGTCGTGCGGGAACAAGAAGCGAACCGATTCGCTGGCGCGTTGCTGATTCCGGCCACCATGCTTCGAGAGTCATGGCGACACGTATTCGGAATGCAACCGATACGGCGTGAAAACTTGCTTCCTGTGAGATCGCAGTTGATTCGCGATGAGGTATTCCGTCGACGGTTTCGGCCGATCGGAGAGGACGCTGCAGAGAACCTGATGTTTGAAGGAGCCGTTTCCGGTATTGCTGCGAACTTTGGTGTCTCACCGCAGGCACTTCGTATTCGCGCCGAGGAGTTAGGACTGATTGTTCGCTAGGGCGGAGCCCAAATTTTTTTGATCCAAGTGTTAGATAATTTTTGTTGTCGCTATCAAAGGTCTCCCATGATCCAACCAGTCGCCCCGAGGACGACCGACGAGTTGTCTGCCCCCGAAAGAAGACTACTTTCCGCCTGCCAGCAAGTTCGGTTCGGATCGCTATTCGGCGTGGTAATTTGCGATGGGCAGCCGGTGTTTGATCCCGCGCCTCGGATGCGTCGCAATCTGCGTTTGAATGAAAAGTCGATCTTCCCACAACCAAAACCGACTTCCTTCGCATTAAAAGATAAGCATCGGCTCCTCATTCAAGTGATCCGCGACATGGACAGCGGGACGATCGACAAGATTGAAGTCCGAGACGGATTGCCCGAAGTGATCTGCATCGAAAGCGAAGTCGCGTAAACACGCGTTCGACACCAACCAATCAACCAACCAACCCTGTTAACCCAACTTCGTTTTCATCAGACAACTGGCCGACCACTGAAGTGGAAGTCGTTGTGGGTGACGCTTGCGAAACCAACGCACGCAGAACTGCACAATGGTCCCACTTGCCTGCTCTCAATCGCCAGTTTGTGCCTCTGCGGCTGATCGCTCCGCGCTCACCCACGACGATTCAATTCTTTGGCTCGGCTCCAGCCGACATCCAAGGAAGACTGTATCTGAAATGAGTTCGCAAACCATTGATCGCCCCCTCAAGAAGGCAACACGCAAGTCCGCTACCGACGAGTTACCGCAGGCCCCCGAGGACTTGGCGAACGCGGCCATTGCCTTGCCGTTCACCAAAACACTGATCGCCAGCCAAGCTGCGAAGCTGACGCGGTTTCGCGGGTTTTCGTCAACCGACGACGAAGACATCGCCCAAGAGTTAACCATCGCGGTCTACCAAGCTTGCTTGAAGTACGACCGCTCCCAAGGCGCCATCGAATCGTTCATCACGACGGTCGCCAAGAATCGCATTTCCGAACTGGCCCGGCATCGCGAAGCGAAGTGCCGCACGCCGGAAGCTGAAGCCGGTTCGCTCAACCAAAACATCGACACCGCAGACGGCCCCACCGAATGGGTCGGAATGTTCGATGTCGAGAAGCACGGAAGGCCCCGCGGCGGACAACGCCGCGGTGATATCGAGCAAGTCGCCTTATCCCAGGACATCGAAACGGTGTTGGATTCGCTCAGCGATGAAACTCGCGAAGTCGCACGTTTGCTGATGCACCACAACCCGGCCGAGATTGAAAAGATCCTCGGCACAACGAGGGCCAAGGTGCGTACGCACATCGCGTTGATTCGCGAACACTTCGAGTCCCATGATCTGGGCGACTACCTCGGAACTTGATCCTTTGAACCCCAAATGCTTCCTCCGGAGAATTCTGCACCATGTCCCAACCACTCATGCAAGTCATCGAATCCCTGCTCCACGAACCGGCAGCCGATTACCACGCAAAAGCCGGCGAGTTTCTCAGTAGCCATCTGTTGGCAAGGTTTCGTGAAAGTCCACTTCTGTATCAGCGAACGCTGGCCGGCGAAGTCGATGAAGTCGATCGTCCGGCGTACTTGGTTGGCCAGGCGGCCCACGCACTGACGCTTGAAGGGCGAGCGGCGTTCGATAAGCAGTTTGCGGTTGGAGGCCCAGTCAATCCGAAGACGGGACAGGTATTCGGTTCCAACACGAAGGCGTTCCAGGCCTGGGCAGATGCGCAAGGCAAACCGGTGCTTACCAAGTCTCAAGCCGCGATGGTTGAGCAATTGAATCACTCCGTATTGGTGCACCCTGTTGCCGAGCGGTTGCTGGACGATGGTGTGGCCGAAGGTGTCCTTCGTACCACCTACCGTGGCGCCCCCTGCCAAGTGCGACTCGATTGGTTCAGTCCGGAACACGGAATCGTCGACCTGAAAACGTGCAACGATCTGACTTGGTTCGAGTCCGACGCACGGCGATTCGGCTACCTACATCAGATGGCGTTCTATCGTTCCGTTGTGACGCAGTTCGCCATGATGCTTGTCCCGGTCCACATCATCGCGGTGGAGAAGAAAGAACCGTTTCGCTGTGGCGTGTGGCGAGTGGGACAGGATGTCCTTGGGTCATGCCAACGCGAAAACGAGGAAGCCATTGAACGCTTGCTTCGATGTCAAAGAATTGGCCAGTGGCCTACCGGCTACGAGGCTGTCCGTGAATTCGACTACGTGTAAAGCCCCTTACTAATCCGTCCCCTCGAAAGGAATGCCATGATCGCACCCAATCCTGACTATCAATCCCAAGCCGAAGCCGTCGAACGACTCGATCTCGATACGCGAGTCAATTTATCGATCGCGTTCGGCAGCTATGTCAACGCCGAACGTGAGTTCAATCGCACGTCGCGTCGTTTCACCGAAGCATGCAAGGACCTGCGAAAGCAATTGCCCGCCAAGAAGCGTCTGGTGATCCGTCATGACTCGACGCATTACCTCGTCGAAACTGACGACGACGGCAATTTCGACATCGAAGTGATCGAATCTCTCTGAAACTAGGAGCCCCACGCAGGATGCAATTAATCCAACAAATCGAAACCGGCCGCAAGCCTCGGCCGCGCCGCGTGTTGTTGTACGGAACCCACGGGATCGGCAAGTCGACTTTCGGCGCTTCGGCAGAACAGGCCGTGTTCATTCAGACCGAGGACGGTCTTGGTGAAATCGACTGTGCCCGTTTTCCGATGGCGACATCGTACGAAGCCGTGATGAAGGCGATTGGCGAACTGTACAGCGAGGATCATGACTTCAAGACGGTCGTCATTGACAGTGTCGATTGGCTTGAGCGATTGATCTGGGCGGACGTTTGCCAAAAGCGACAGGTCGATTCGATCGAAGACATCGGCTACGCCAAAGGTTACACGTTCGCTCTAACCCAGTGGCGAGAGTTCTTGGCGGGACTCGACGCGCTTCGCAGTCGGCGAAACATGACGATCGTTCTGCTTGCTCACGCTCGCATTGAACGCTTCGAGAATCCGGAGACGGAGACCTACGATCGCTACGTGCCGCGATTGCACAAGCTGGCATCGCAGATCATTCAGGAATGGTGCGACGAAGTCTTGTTCGCGACTTACAAGGTCTACACCAAGTCGACGGACGAAGGATTCAATCGCAAGAAAGCCAAGGGAGTCGGCACTGGCGAACGTGTGCTTCGTACCACCGAGCGACCGGCGCACATGGCGAAGAACCGGCTGGCCCTTCCGGATGAATTGCCATTGGAATGGCAGGCCTACGCACACCACTTTTCCACTCAATAACCCGTTTCCACGTCCTAATCTGTTTCCAATCAAGGAGGAACTAACCCATGACCAGTTTGCAATTCGATGCGACCACCGTTGAACCCACCACACCGATCGAACCGGTGCCAGCTGGGAAGTATGTCGCGATGATTACCGAAACGGAGATGAAGCCAACCAAGGCAGGCAATGGCAATTATCTCCAGGCTACCTTCGAGATCATCGAAGGTGACTTCAAGGGACGTTTGCTCTGGGCGCGTCTCAACCTCGACAACCCAAACGCTCAAGCCGTGGCAATCGCCCGCGCCGAGCTGTCTGCCATCTGCCGGGCAGTGGGCGTATTGCAGCCGAAGGACTCGGTCGAACTTCACAACTTGCCGCTCGTCATTTCGGTGCGGCTGAAGAAACGCAGTGACTCTGACGAGATGTCCAACGAGATCAAGGGCTACTCGAAGAAGCAGGTCGGAAACGCGGAAGTCCAGGCGACGGATAACTCGCCGCCGTGGAAACGTTAGTCGTTCTTTCAACTCCAAGGATGGAACAGGGATGGGATTGAAGTCTCGCAACAAAGGAAAAGTGGGTGAAAGGGAAGCCGCCCACGAGCTTGCAAGAGTGTTGGGCTGAGGCCCGGCGAGTGCAACAGTTTGCTGGCGGTACGGATTCGCCGGACGTCGTAACGGAGTGCGATGAACTGCATGTGGAGGTCAAGCGAACGGAACGCTTGAGCCTCTACAGCGCCCTCGATCAATCCATCGCTGATGCCGGCGATAAGCTGCCGGTCGTTCTGCACCGCTGCAATCGTCGGCCGTGGGTCGTTGTGTTACGGCTGGACGACTTACCTCGGCTGGTCCGCGTTCTCTCAAATGTTACTCGGAACGTTCCTTCCAGAGCGCAGGATCCCGATGCCCGTGCAGAATCGCAATGACACGAACTGCGTCGTCTCTCACAACGAAGCTCACGACATAAGGAAACCGCTTCAAAACAGCCTGTCGGACATCTCGATAAGTCTTCGCAAATGCCAGAGGGTTCGACTGGATCCGTTGAAGAACCTCGTCGAGCTGGTCGCGAAACTCAACGTCTAAACCAACTTGTTGCGAGAAGTACCAATCCCTGGCCGCAACGATATCAGCCTTAGCAAGCGGTTCAATCAGCAATCGATAGCTCATTCCTCACCAAAGACTTCAGAACGAACTTGGTCCCATGGTTCACCTTCATTCGGATTTTCATTAAGGGCATCAAGTCGCTCGTCCAAAACGCGGCGATGCTCCTCAGAGAGTGGCAACGTGCCTTCCTGATTGATGCTATCCCAGATCTTCCCAATCAGCGTCAGGCGATCGGAAACGGACAGGTTGAGAATCTCGGAGGGAACTTCAATTGGATTCACGGCATTACTCCTTAAGAATTTTCACTTCGCACATTTTACCATGCAGTTGCGTCCCTACCAACAAGCCGCTATCGACGCGGTCTATTCCCACCTGCGGCATCGCGACGACAATCCATGCGTCGTTATTCCTACCGCTGGCGGCAAGACTCCCATCATCGCCTCGATCTGCCGAGATGCGGTGACGCGATGGTCGGGCCGAGTCTTGATTCTCGCACACGTTAAAGAACTGCTGGCGCAGGCGGCGGACAAGCTAAAGGCGATGGCACCTGACCTCGATGTGGGCGTCTATTCGGCCGGACTCGGGTCACGCGACACGAAGGGCGATGTGTTGATCGCCGGTATCCAGTCGGTTCATCAACGCGCCGCCAAACTTGGCCGCTTTGCTTTGGTCCTGGTCGATGAATGCCATTTGATTCCCGCATCTGGCGATGGAATGTATCGTCGTTTCCTCGATGACGCCAAACATATCAACCCGCATCTACGCGTCGTTGGCTTCACCGCGACGCCCTATCGTCTCGATAGCGGATCGATCTGCAGCGAGGACGGTCCTTTGCACAGGACTTGTTTTGAGGTTGGTGTTCTCGAGTTGATTCGTGACGGGTACCTCTGCCGACCGATTGCCAAGGCGGGTGAGGTGAAAGCCGACACAAGCAAACTGCATGTTCGAGGTGGCGAGTTCGTTGCGTCCGAAGCGGAGGCGTTGATGGACACTGAGCGTCTCGTTGCATCCGCAGGCCGTGAGATTGTTGACGCAACACAGGATCGACATTCTTGTTTGATATTCGCCGCCGGAGTCGATCACGCCGCATCCATTGCAGACGCCATGCGGATCGGTCTGGGCGTCGATTGCGAGATCGTTACGGGTGAAACATCGAGCGACGAGCGAGCCAGAATCCTCCACGAATTCCGTCAGCGGCAACTGAAGTACTTGGTCAACGTAAATGTGCTAACCACCGGGTTTGATGCTCCCAACATCGATTGCGTAGCATTGCTCCGTCCCACAATGTCACCTGGCCTGTTCTATCAAATGGTGGGACGAGGTTTTCGATTGCACCCGGGCAAACAGGACTGCCTGATCCTGGACTTTGCGGGCAACGTTCTCAGGCATGGACCCGTCGATTGCATTGTTCCCAAGAACGATCGCCCGTCCGATGGAAAGGCGGTCGCTAAAGAGTGCCCTGAATGCCGTCGCTTGATCGCGAGCGGTTTCTCGGCATGTCCAGAATGCGGATACGATTTTCAAGTCGAAAGCCACGATCCGCACGAGGCGACCACGACTGGCGGTGGGATTCTCTCAACCGATATCTCTGTCACTGAATACGCCGTTCAAGACATCATGTATCGGGTGCATGTCAAACGTGATGCACCGGAGGATGCGCCTCGCACGCTCCGAGTCGATTATCAAATCGGACTCGATCATTGGCAAAGCGAATTTGTGTGCATTGAACACACCGGCTACGCACGCAAGAAGGCGGAATCTTGGTGGCGCGAACGTTCGCCGGATCCCTTTCCCGATTCAACCGACCAGGCTGTCACGATCGCCGAAGCCGGAGGTGTCGCGTACACCGAATCCATCACCGTCCGCTCTGTTCCCGGCGAACCGTACGACACGATTGTCGGTCACAGACTCGCCCCGATACCAGAACCTGCTGACACCATCCGTTCATCTAACAGCGATGTGCCGTTCTAGGAGTTCTTCGATTGGCAAATTCGCTGCACGATGCCGCTCTACGCTACGCCGATCTGGGTTTCGCGGTCTTTCCTTGTGTGCCCGGTCGGAAAGAACCGCTCTGCGCAGGCGGTTGCAATGATGCCACCTGCGATCTCGACCAGATCGACGAGTGGTGGACACAGCGTCCGAACGCCAACATCGGAATCGCCACGCGTGGCCTCTTAGTCGTCGACATCGATCGCGGTGCCAACTGGCTAAGTGACGAGCCAGAGCGAGCACTCGATCTTGGCGTCGCACCACTTTCACTAACTGCCGGCGGAGGACAACAGTACTTTTTCCGCCAGCCTGCAGGTCAAGAACTTCGGAACACGACCGGCAAGCTTGCGAAACACGTCGACACGCGCGCCGATGGAGGATATGTCGTTGCTCCACCGTCAGTCTTGCAAGGCAGTCGACGGTATCGGTGGGCTGACGGAATGGAGCTGGAAAGTGGCCCTGAGTCGCTTCCCGAACCACCAGCTTGGCTGCTGGATCAACTCGAGGATCACGCCGCCACATCGCCGACGGTCGCGCAAAGCCCAACCAGTACCAACACAATCCCCAGCGGGCAACGCAACGCGACACTGGCCCGACTGGCCGGCACCATGCGGCGAGCCGGAATGTCGCAAACAGAAATCGTCGCTGCGATTCGAGAGACGAATCGACTCCGATGTCGACCGTCCGTCGACGAGGCCGAAGTCCTGCAGATTGCCGGCAGCGTGTCGCGCTACGAGCCCGATCAAATCACGGTCGCTTTGATCGAGAACCATTGGGAACAACTCAAGGCGGGACCGCCCGAAGTCAAGTTCGACACGATCACATCGGCCGAACTCGATGACGGTGAGTATGAGTTGACGTACTTGGTCAACGGAGTGCTCGTTCGCGGCCAACCCGGAGTCATTGCCGGACCCAAGAAGACTCTGAAAACGAACATTAGCGTCGATCTCGCCCTCTCTTTGGCAGAGGCCGATCCGTTCCTCGGTCGATTCGATGTGCCCATTGCTTCACGCGTTGGCATCATGTCCGGTGAATCGGGAGCTGCCACCTTGCAGGAAACCGCGAGGCGTGTTGCCAAGGCAAAGGGTCTGAAGCTTCGCGATTGCTCAAACGTGTTCTGGTGTTTCGATGTTCCCCAGTTGGGTCAACACGATCACGTCGAAGCCCTCGGTAACCTGATCGCGGATCATGAACTCGATGTTCTGATCCTCGACCCGACGTATTTGATGATGCTCGGCCTCGGAAACGACGCGGGCAATTTGTTCATCGTTGGCGGCTTGCTCAAATCGCTTGGCGAGTTGGCTCAACGTACTGGCTGCACGCCGCTACTTTGCCACCACCTTAAGAAAAGCGTCGCCGAGCCGTATGAACCGGCTGAACTTGAGAATATTGCCTGGGCTGGTTTTCAGGAGTTTGTGCGTCAATGGATCTTGCTCAATCGCCGTGTCAAATACGATCCGGACCAGGGCGGGCATCACGAACTCTGGATGAGTGTTGGTGGCTCGGCAGGCCACAGTGGCTTGTGGGGTGTCGATGTCGATGAAGGCGTGCGGGACGACCCCGGCGGGCGTCGTTGGGACCTTCGCACGTTGGAAGCGAACGAGGCCTACGAAGCTCGTGATGCATCGGAAGAACAAACCAACGAACGACGCAAAGAGTCACGTGCGGAACGTAAGTACCAAAAAGAACGATCAGCGTTGTTGACCGCGTTGACTGAGTTCCCTTGTGGTGAAACGAGTCGCGTGATTCGAGAGTCCGCCGGAGTCAGCGGCGGTCGCTTCAAAGACTTGATTGGAGATTTGATAGATGACGGAATGGCGGAGAACTGTGAAGTCACGAAGGCGAACGGACAAAAGTACGATGGGTTTAAGCTCACTGGGACAGACCTATCCCACTGATTCCCACTGTGAAGATGGGTTCACCGGGACCACTGGGACTCAGTGGGACAAACGTCCTGTCCCAGTGGCGAGCACACCAGTGGGACTAGGCCCCTATAGGGGGCCGTCCCACTGATGTGTGATGTGAGCGAAAGTCCCACCGATATGTCCCAGTGAAAGTTGTCCCAGTGAGCGAGCGGGTCCTCCCGGGAAATGTGTCTCACGTCAGGGCCGCGGGAACAGCCACGCTATTAGGCACAGTTTGTTTTGTTTGTCCGAATGAAATTTGACTCTTTGGTAAATGCCCACGTGCCCCGTAAAATGTCGTTCAAAGGGAAACAAACAGTTTGAACGAATCATCAAATCCAAGCGTCTATGTCATCGCGGGCCCCAATGGTGCGGGCAAAACGACATTTGCGATGAGTTACTTGAATGCGTTCGCCGGTTGTCGCGAGTTTATCAATGCAGATTTAATTGCCGCAGGCTTGTCGCCCTTCAACCCAGACTCGCAAGCGATTCCCGCTGGCCGTTTGATGATCGGGCGAATCGAGGAACTCTCTCGCCAAGGCACCACATTCGCCATTGAAACGACGCTCGCCGGTCGCAGTCATGCTCAACGGTTATCGCGGCTCAAGAGCGAGTGCGGCTATGAAGTCGAGCTCATCTTCGTATGGCTACCGACTGCTGACTTCGCCGTCGACCGCGTCGCCAACCGCGTTCGCCAAGGCGGGCACAACATCCCCGAACCCGTCGTCCGCCGGCGGTTTGACCAGGGGATTGCAAATTTCGCAAGCCACTACGCCCCCATCGCCGATCGCTGGGCAATTCTCGATGGTACTTGGTATCCACCCAGCCCCGTCGTCTTGCACGAAAACAACCAAACGGTCTCGTTCGACGATGACGCCATCATGGCAATCCGAACGCGAACGCCGGGCCTGCTAGACAAACCACCAGCGACTTCAGCCGAGCCAACCTTGTTTTTCGATCGACTGGAATCATCAGCGCGTGAAACGACGCAAACCATCGTCGCCTCGGCCGCCAGAACGCCAACGCCCATTCTCGTTTGGCGTGACGGGGAGAACGTTCGGATCAACTCTATCACAGAGCGACGTATTCCCGACCATGTCGAAGATGACTCGATGGATCACACCTAAAATCAGATCTAACAAACCCACCCAACCATCTAAACAACCAACCACCGACCGAACCCTTCCGTTTCTCTCCTCGCCTTGGAAGGGCCAGTGCACATGCAGGTCGAAATGTGGTCGCTTGATCGGATCAAGCCTTACGAAAAGAATCCGCGAATCAATGAAGATGCGGTTGCCGCCGTCGTCCAGTCCATCAACGAGTTTGGCTTTCGCCAGCCGATCGTGGTCGATCCCGATGGTGTCATCATCGTCGGTCATACCCGCTGGAAAGCCGCCAAACAGTTAAACCTCGCCGAGGTCCCGGTTCACATTGCAACGGACCTCGAGCCCGAAGCGGTGAAGGCATACCGCATCGCCGATAACCGAACCGGCGAAAATGCAAAGTGGGATTATGACTTGTTGCCGATCGAAGTTGGCGAACTCCAGCAAGTCGGATTTGATTGCGAGCTGCTTGGCTTCAACAGCGATGAACTGGCAAAGCTTCTTGATCCAGGTGTCAACGAAGGGCTCTGCGATCCGGAGGAAGTCCCCGAACCGCCGGACGACCCAGTCACTCAACCTGGCGACGTGTGGATTCTCGGCGAGCATCGTTTGCTATGCGGCGATTCCTCAAAACCCGAAGACGTCGATCGACTGCTCGACGGCGCGACGATCCAACTCGTCAACACCGACCCGCCGTACAACGTGAAGGTCGAACCGCGAAGCAAGAACGCGATCGCCGCTGGCAACAGTTCCTTCGAGGCCGGCAAAGGCAAGTCGAAAGACGGCCCGAAGAAGATGCGAGCCAAGGATCGGCCCCTTGCGAACGACTTTGTTTCGGACGAAGAGTTCGATCGACTGCTCGCCGCCTGGTTCGGCAACATCGCCCGTGTGTTGGATCCTGGTCGCAGCTTTTATATCTGGGGAGGCTTCTCCAACATCGCGAATTATCCGCCCGTGTTGGCCGCCAGCGGACTGTATTTTTCGCAGGCCATCATCTGGGACAAGATGCATCCGGTGATGACTCGCAAGGATTTTATGGGGGCTCACGAATGGGCGTTCTATGGCTGGAAAGAAGGTGCCGGCCACAAGTTCTACGGGCCGAACAACGCGACCGACCTGTGGCACGTCAAGAAGATTCCACCGCAGCAGCTTGAACACCTCACCGGCAAGCCAGCCGAACTTGCCGTGATGGCGATGCAGTATTCGTCGCGCAAGGGCGACAACGTCCTCGACTTGTTCGGCGGGAGTGGCTCGACATTGATTGGCGCTGAGCAAACGGGGCGGCGAGCTTTCTTGATGGAACTCGATCCGCCATATTGCGACGTGATCGTTGACCGCTACCAACGATTCACCGGCAACGCCGCAGTGCTCCAGCGTACTGGCGAGTCACCGATCCCCGTCGGCGCTCGCGAGGAGAACATGCGATGAACGGCGCAATCACAGTTTTTGATGCGTCCAGCGTTCATCGCCGTAGTAGTAGACATGCTCGGCGGTCAGCTCACGAGCCAGCCGCGGTAGCTCCTCGGCAGACTGCAGCCTTTCCATTGGCCGGCCGGTCTCGAAGTACTCGGGTTCGGCTGGCCGCGGCGATATGGATCGCAGTTCACCACCTTCGATCAACTCGAGTGCTTCATCAGGATCGAGGTAGCCGCCTTCGAGGATCGGCAACACATGGTCGGGATACCCGTCAAAGTGCAAGTAGGTTGCAACGACTGTTTCGTCGGGCAGTTGCAGAGCGATTACAGCACGAGTGGACATGGTTCATTCTCCTGATTGGTTATGGGGTAAAGCGTCGATGCGTTGAACTCGGTCCGGCGGAATGGAGAGCATCAGCGATCGGCCGCCCTCCCAATCCACGTCGACTTGCGTCCAATCGCTCTGCGGATACACGGCGACGACTGTTCCGATGGTGCCGGCGGGAATCGGGTCGGGGTCGTCCATCGAAAGCAAACGGATTCGGGCGCCCGCCTTGAGATCGCGTGTGGGTTTCATCAGTTGCGAACTCCATTGGTTTCGTCGAGTAGTGTGGCGACTTCGGATAGCTGAGCGTTGATGAGGTTGATCGCTCGAACATGATGCCAACGCAGGTCTTTGGAATCAGGTCGCTGCATGCGATCGAGTTGCAGTTCGATGTGTCGCAGCAAGTCGCGAGCGATTTGGTGACCGTTCTCATAAGCCGGGGCCGGCTCGATCGGCCGAGGATTGAGGGTTTGAACTTTGTTCATTCGGGTTCTCCGAGTTCGTGGAAAGAAACGACGTTCGCGTTACCACACATGAGCCATGCGACGGCAAACACAGCAAGCGAACTTTGGAAAACATGCGGAGAGATTCGCCATGTTTTTCTGCGGGCTGAAATCGCGGGTCGTCGTTGCCGCGTGTGGCCTTGTGAAGTAATGCGGCAAGGTAGCCGACCAACGACAAAACGCCCGACCGTGGCCAACGTCGGGCGTGTGCGGCGAAGTGTTCGCCAAATGGAGAAGTGGTTGCGGCTACAAACCGCGTGGGCCCAAGACGTACGAGCCCTCTCCTGTCACCGGATACGTTTCGCCAGCGGACGTGCGAGCGAACAATTTCCCGCCATCGCGAACGACACATTCGACCTCCGTATCCACCGTGCGGTTTTCCATCGTCCGCAAGTCATACGTCACGCCGGGCTCGGGCAAAGCTCGTTCACCTTCCTCCAGGTCATCGACCTCTCGAAGATCGTAGAAATGTTTTTGCATCGAATGCTTCCCTTTCGTCTAGCTGCGCACCGTGAACCGGCCGCGTTCGGTCTTAACGAAACGGCTATCCTCACCTTTCGCCAAGTCACGAAGAATCGCCGAATACAGTGTCGCGTGCGGAGTCTTTCCGCCGGGGCTGGTCCAGTACCCAGCGTCGGTCATGGCGGCGATCATCTCCTGGGTGTTCAGCGGATCCGAGCTTTCTTCCAACACCTTGATCGCGGCCTTCACACAAGAAAGCTTCTTTTCTGTGGTCGGCGAATCGGACTTCTTCTTGGCAACGCGTTTCTTCGCTCGTTTGGTCGGCTCCGAAGTTGCCTCGGCCGTTCGCGCCGGCCCCTGCAATCGGCCGGCTGTTTTGATGCGAACCTTCTTGTTCGTCGAAAGGTTGGTTGCATCCCAACCGCCCGAAGAGTTCTCGGCTTCGATCCGCACGACGACTTTCTTGTTCGTCACCTTCGCGTAGTACTCGCCGCCAATCTTTACGTCTGTCTTCTTCATTCGTCTGTCTCCAATGCTTGGGCTCGTATGGTTGGCTGCCATCGTCAGGCCGCGGGAACCGCCCGCGACGACACCGGCCTCAATTCCGGTGTTTCGGCTTTCGGTTCACACCACCCCGCCAAGCTTGCTCTTGCGAAGCAGGTCGTACATTTGCAGGAAGAGAAAATGCTCGTCGAGCAGCGGGCCGGCGTGGCCACCTTGGTCGGCGTCGGCTTTCTCCAAAGCGTCGGCCAGCGGTTTCAAGTTGTCGGCAATCCGGTAGTAGCTTTCGCGAATCTCTTGGTAGGTCGCCGGGTCGAGTTGTTGCATCGCGGTGCGAAGGTCGGCGGTCTTGTTGTCTTTGGCCATGGTTTTCTCTCCTGTAAAAGGTCGTGGTTCTCGGTTCGCGCCGTCGGCGTTAACACACATGAGCCATGCGTTTCGGAACACAGCAAGCGAACTCCGGAAGGAATCTGCACTCTTTTGGCAGCTTTTGATCGGCCCGCGAAATTCGCCACGTGCGCCGTCAGATGCGAATGCGGCAAAGAACCCGCACATGAGAAAACGCCACGACAGGTTGCCAACGTCGCGGCGTGTTGGGAAAGGAAAGCGGATGCCGATCAGTCCTCGTCCGGGGCGAAGTCCTTCTTCAAATCAGCCAGTTGCTCACAGAGATGATTCAAGGAACCAACATGGCCCCAATCGATCGGATGGTCGTCATTGCCTGGTGCCGGCAAGTCCTCCACGGTTTCACGCAGGTTTTCCAGCAAGGTCAAAGCCCGAATGTGCGCGGCCGCGTAGGCGTCTTCAATGTTGTCTCGATCTGTCATGGGTTCGTTCCTGTTTTGTTGGATAGAAAAGCCGGCGGTGCGTATTCGCGCCGCCGGCGTCTTGGTTCGCCTCTAGCAGTCGCGGCAGGTTTCCCATGCTCGTTTGCTGCCGTAGCAAAGCTGCCCGCCTTCGACGATGTAGACCATCGTGTCTTCGGCGACGTCTTGGTCGTCCGCGAACTCGTGAGGGTCGTCATGCTCCGCTTCGTTCATCTCCGCGCCGCTCGTGACGCCGGCGATTCGGTTTTCAAAGGGCCAGTTTTGTTGCGTCATCAATCGCACTTCGCAGTCTTCGCCGTGCTCGTCGCGGTACTCTTCAAGCAAGCCGATCAGTTCGCCAAGGGTCATGTTTGTTTCTCCGTTTGGGTGAATGAAAAACCGTCTTCCGATGACACACATGAGCCATGCGTTTCCAAACACAGCAAGCGAATCCAGCCAGTAATTCGCAGCCTTTTCGCAGGTTCTTCTGGGCCGTCGACGTGGGCCGCTGTTGGCCCCGGTGTCGCGTCTGGAATCTTCGCGGCCGATACCAAAAGGAATGCGAAAGAACGCGACGTTGGCGAACGTGTCGCAAAGAAATCAAAGAAACGCCGCCCCTGTCGTGGCGGCGCGGTATTGAAGAAGAAGGTGCCGTTAGGCCGCTTGGTCGTACTTGCGGGCCAGGTCAAGCAATTTCTTTTTGACTGGCTTCCAATCGCAAGTGGCGTCGCCTTGCGAAAGTTGGCCAAAACGTTTGTCGCGAAGGTCGCCTTTGTACCAACCCTTCGTCCAGCCAAGGCGGTAGAAGAGTCGGTTGAGTTCCGTTTCGCCGTGGCCAGCCGTGGGTCGATCCCAGCAGCTTTTCGTTCCGGGCTTCTTGTTGTAATCCCAGCCGCTGCATCGCTTCGAGTTCAAGGCCAGCTCTACCAAGCCGAGCACCATTTGGATGTATCCGATCAGTTTCGTTTTGTTGAGCGTTCCCGCGAAGGCCCGGAATTCGATTCGCGATCGTCCGCGTGCGAGGTGCGTGAGATTCAAAAGGTGGTAGCGGTCGCTTTCGCATCTTCGTTTGGCCGCGTCTTTGTTGCCGTAGGTTTTGATTTGCTTCGCCCAGCTGTTTCGTTCGCGTCGTCGTGTGCCCGTCGAAGCGTAGATAGCCTTCTCGTGGTTGCTTACCAAAGAAATCAGTCTCGCCAGCGCGGCCGCGTCGCCGTTCCAAGTCACCGTGATGTGCAGTCCGCAAGATTCGTTGACTCGTCCGCCCCGGTCCTTGATCGCGTCGACCGCCCGCTCCACGTTTTGAAGCCCTTCGTATCCGCGAAGGATCGGCGATACGAACTCTGCCGGTTTGCGTCCGGCCGGCGTGCGGATGCTGCTGTCGCGTTCGGCTTTCCAACCAGTGGGCAGCCAGGCGACGGGTAGTCCGTTGTGGTATCCGCCAATCGGCGTGCGGTCGCGACCGGGCAAAGTGGTTTCGATTTCGATACCGAAGGCGATGTCGTTGGCTTGCATGGTTGGGTCTCCGAAGGGTGGTTGGTTCGATGTGTTTCGCGATGCGTTTTGCGTTCGCGTGTGACACATGAGCCATGCATTTCGGAGGACCTCAAGCGAAGTCAGAAAGTAATCTTCGAGGAATCTGCAGCTTTCTTTTCATGCCCACAGGCGGCCAGATTTGGCCCACTGTCGCCGCCCGAAACATGTGGCCAAGTACCCGAAACATGCTTCGCTTCGGCACAGTCGCGCGCGTGTCGCGACGCGTTGCATGTTCGCCAGTACCTATCAGTTGGACGGATTCATGGAAGAAGAAAGAGAAGAGTTGAACCCAAACGCGATGACGGCCAAGCAAGCCGCGTTGTTGTTCTCCAAACTCGCGCGACGTCGCGTCGAGGTGGAGCAAATCCAAGCCGACATCGATGCCAGCGCACCCACGGACGAGTCCGGCCGACTGAACGTGTTGACCTACGCGGCTTGGCTACTCAGGGAGATGAATCGTGCCGATTGATCCGCGCAAGCTGCGTCCAAGCGAATGTTGCCGGCTGTTGAACTCAACGCCGCTTGGCGAAGTCATCAACGAACGGCAGCTCCATCGACATCGAACTCGAGCCGGCAACCGCATCGGAGACGGCCGGCATGTCGATTTGCTTCGCTATGCGGCATGGCTCCATGAAGAACGCCACAAGCCCAAGCCGACCGGTGATGAAGATCCGTATGCGAAACTGAAAGCGAAGTCACGCGAACGCAACGCCGCGATCGCGCTGGCTGGACGCGACATCGGTGAGATGCCCGAGGTGGCGGACCCGGAACGCAAAGCCAAAGCCGCCGGCAGCTTCCGGTTTTTTTGCGAAGCCTACTTCAACCTCACGTTTCATCTCGCCTGGTCGCCAGACCACTTGAAGATCATCGCAAAGATCGAAGAAGCCGTGATTCGAGGCGGATTGTTCTCGCTCGCGATGGCTCGTGGATCGGGCAAGAGTTCGCTGGCCGAAGTCGCTTGCATCTGGGCGGTTCTCAATGGCTATCGCGATTTCGTTTGCCTTATCGGCAGCGACGAAGGTCACGCTTGCGACATGCTCGACTCGATCAAAACCGAACTCGATAGCAACGATCTTCTTGCCGCTGACTATCCCGAGGTCTGTTTTCCGATCCAAGCTCTCGACGGTATCTCGAACCGCGCCAACGGACAGTTGTTCAACGGCAAGCGAACCCAAATCGGCTGGACGGCGAAAGAAGTCGTCTTGCCAACGATCGCCGACAGCAAGGCCAGCGGAGCGATCATCAAAGTCGCTGGCCTGACAGGCCGAATCCGCGGAATGAAGTTCAAACGCCCCGACGGTAAAACAGTGCGCCCGTCGCTTGTCGTTCTCGACGATCCACAAACCGACGAGTCGGCTCGCTCACTATCCCAATGCGCAAACCGTGAGGCCATCCTGGCTGGTGCGGTACTCGGTCTCGCAGGCCCGGGTAAAAAGATCTCCGGCATCATGCCGTGCACTGTGATTCGCCCAGGCGACATGGCCGACAATATCCTCGATCGGGATAAACATCCCGAGTGGAATGGCGAACGCACGCGAATGGTCAACTCGTTTCCGAAGAACGAAACTCTCTGGCAACGCTACGCCGAGATCCGCGCGGAAGGTTTGCGAGCCGGCGATGGCGGTGCAGCCGGAACAAATTTCTATCGAGACAACCGCGATGCGATGGACGAAGGCGCCGAGGTTGCTTGGGCCCAACGATACAACCACGACGAGTTATCGGCGATCCAACATGCGATGAATTTGAAGCTCCAAGACGAAGCCGCCTTCTTCGCCGAATACCAAAACGAACCGCTACCAGAGGAGACTGTTGGTGCCGATCAACTCACTGCCGACCAAGTCGCCGAAAAGACCAACGGCATGCCCCGTTTGCAGGTCCCGATCGCAGCCAATCACCTGACCGCATTCATCGACGTGCAACAGAAGCTGTTGTTCTACGTCGTTGCTGCCTGGGAAGACGACTTTACCGGCTACGTCATCGACTACGGAACCTATCCCGATCAAAAGCGAAACTACTTCACGCTTCGCGACGCGCGATTGACGCTCGCCTCGTCTGCCGAAGGCACGGGATTGGAAGGCAGCATCTACGCCGGACTCGAATCACTCACTGAATCTTTGCTGGGCAAAGAATGGCACCGAGACGACGGAGCCGCGATGAAGATCGACCGCTGTTTGATCGACGCCAACTGGGGGCACTCCACGAACGTGGTCTATCAATTTTGCCAGCAGAGTTCCTTCGCTTCGGTCCTACTTCCATCGCACGGTCGTTTCGTTGGGGCTTCATCCAACCCATTCAGCGAATACAAACGCCGACCTGGCGATCGTGTTGGACTGAACTGGCGCGTCCCTTCGATTCACGGCAAACGAGCGATCCGCCATGTGATCTACGACACCAACTGGTGGAAATCATTTACCCACGCGAGGCTTGCCGTCGCCATGGGCGACCGAGGCTGCCTCTCCATCTTCGGCGACCGTGCCGAACAACATCGCATGTTTGCCGAACAAGTCACCGCTGAATACTTCGTCAAGACTGAGGGGCGAGGACGCACCGTCGACGAATGGAAGCCACGCCCCGAACAACCCGACAACCACTGGCTCGACTGCCTCGTCGGCTCCGCCGTCGCCGCTTCCATGCAAGGCGCATTGCTCTTTGGGACCGATCTACCAAAAACGTCCAAACGGGATCGTATCAGCTTTCGGGAAATGCAGCGAAACAAGAGGAATTGACGAGAAATCTCTGCTGCGTCGGTGACTAATCAAGACAAACCCCGATGCCGTTTGGCTCGTGAGCTTGCTAATGGTGCGACGATGCAACCGCCTCACGAAGAGATTGCGTTTCGTGCTGGCGGTGTGGTTCATGGCTGCGTGTTACGCGATGCTTGTGGGTAAGCTCCGTATCCTGGATGCGGGCCTATTCGCGGCGTTTTCGAGTAGCCGTGCGAAAACAGGCAACAATCTCTGTGAGCGAGGGCTTTGTCATTGTCCGCCGCAAAGTTTTTTTGATTTCCGACGGAATCTTGTCCCCATTCTGACGCCAAGCGACAGTATTGAGTGTTCGATTGATAGGAGCACTCGATTTGTCGGATCAGAAAGCACAGCTGGCGTTTGAGATTATCGCACGCGAAAACTCGCGGATGCTGACGGCGTATCTACGCACCCTGGTTGACGACGAGTCCGTAGTTGACGATCTGTTTCAGGAGTCGATGCTCGTTGCGTGGCGGAGGCTCGACGAATGCGACCTTTCGCGACCATTCGGACCATGGTTACGGGGGATTGCTGGACGGCTGGTACTGGCACACTACCGGAAACGAAAGGCGTTGCCGGTCTTTCTGAATGAAGCTCTGCTCACACATGTGGACCAGCAGTTTGAGTCCATCGCAACACGACCGGGCGACACCTGGGACGAAAAGGTCATGGCAATTCGAGAATGCATCGCTGCCTTGCCCGCATCGCATCGAGCTGCGATTGAGGGACGATATTTCGATGAACTGAAAACATCGGCACTGGCAGAACGTCTCGACATTTCATTCGAGGCTTGCAAGAAGCGTCTGGTGCGTGCTCGGGGCCTGCTGGCCGAGTGTCTCACTCGTAAAGGGATTCTGGTCCCATCGGAGGCCAGACCATGAGTGGTGAAAATCACGACCATGATTCGTTGTCAGACTGGCTAGATGCCGACCAGCGTGTTCAAAGCGAGCAGCATGAACGCACTGGCGACCTCGACCACACTGCGGACGCACTTGTCGTGCATGGACTTTTGCGTGATATATCGCGACACGACGGTGCATCTGAAGAACGTCGCATCACTCAACTGTTATCGCAGATAGAGCAACACGAAGAGATCCGAGGGACCAGCCAGGCGGAATCCCATAGTAATCGTCGCGGGACTGATCAGTCGGGTCACCGTTTAGGCCGTAGATCTTTGGCTCTTGCAGGTGGTGCAGGTCTTGCAGCATGTCTCGTGATCGCATTCCTTGTCACACGTCCAAGTACTCTGAGTGCTGCGGAAGCTCTGGAGAGGATTATTGAGTCGGCAACACAGTCCGTTGATCGGGCCTACGAGATCCATGTGCTGGAAGAATACCGGCAGCGACGAAAGCCAGAGAATCTCACGGAACAACAGTGGCTTGCTGAGTCCAACGAGAACGTCGACGGTGCCATGCTGTATGTCGGCGGTACAGACCGGCACGTTTTTGTTCGCACGTTGACGGATGGTCGCGTGAAGAAGAGCGGCTGTGACGGCACCGAAAGTTGGGCGTTTCGTGAAGATGGTCCCATTCACGTAAGTGAAGATCTGACACGATTTCGTGGTAAGGTCC
This sequence comes from Aureliella sp., assembly GCA_046290675.1. Classification (GTDB taxonomy): domain Bacteria; phylum Planctomycetota; class Planctomycetia; order Pirellulales; family Pirellulaceae; genus Aureliella. The sequence goes on along the minus strand of JBKAHA010000017.1, from coordinate 27,891 downwards.
CGGGACAACAACAGAGCATTGCGTTTACCGACCTCTATTCTCAACTCACGTCGCTGCGTGATGGCTACGACGTTGAGTTAAGTGAGCCCACTGATCGAGGAAATCCGAATGGCCGGCTCGTTGGGCATCGCAAGTCCCGCGAAGTCCGTGGCCCCAAATCGATCGAGATTCACTTTGATCGCAACGATGGGACGATTCATCGCATGGTTCTGGATGGCCTTCCTCGCGGCCACGGGGGACCGAAGAAAGTCGAACTCGTGTTGGTGTCGCAGGAGTCGCTCGACGACCGGTTCTACTCTCACGCGTTTCACCACGATGGGGAGCGAAAGATCAAACGCGAGGAGGCACAGCCATGATGAACGTCAAGCAAAAGCTCACTGCATGCGTCTTGATTTTGCTTTGTCCGATTCCCGTGTTTGCCCAACAGCAAAGGGCCGATGCGGTGTTGTCCACAATAGATCGCGATTCCGATGGGAGCCTGTCCGAAAGTGAGGTCAAAGCTGCACCTGCTTCGATTCGCCGGCTTGATACTAACGGCGATGGATTTGTTTCCCGCGAAGAAGTCCAAGGACGCAATCGGCGTTCAGCGGGGGGAAGCCGCCTGGGAGGTTACGAATCTCCACCGCCAGCCAACAAAGTACCAGAACACGACTACAACATTGTTGTGGGACGCCTCACGGACCAGAGTGCGACGATTCGCGTGTTGCTGCACATTGATGCCAGGGTCTCGCTGTCGTACGGAACAGTGAGCGGTGAGCACACAAACGACCTTGCAGTAAGAAGCATGACCAGCGGCAGGCCGGTCGACTTCGTACTTGAGGAACTGTCACCGAACGTTCGGTACTTCTACCAGTTGCATTATGAGTCGCGTGATCGGGAAAAGCGTAGCGAAGAATACACGTTTCACACTCAACGGGACGCGAGCAGTCCGTTTGTCTTCACCGTGCAGGCAGATTCGCACCTTGATGAAAACACGAGTGGTGACGTTTACCTTCGCACGCTCGGCAATGCTCTGGCCGATCAGCCTGACTTTCATTTCGCCCTTGGCGACACATTTATGACGGGGAAGTACGTGAAGCCGGAGTTGTCCGAGCCTCAGTACTTGGCTCAACGGTACTACCTGGGTCAGTTGTGCCATTCCGCCGCTTTGTACTTCGCTTTGGGTAATCATGACGGCGAATCCGGTAGTCGCGGGTCGAACGTGTGGGCGACCGAGACTCGCAAGCGTTACATCCCAAATCCGTTTCCGAACGAATTCTTCACGGGCAATGAACAACGTGAACGCGAAGTTGGGCTGCCGGAGAACTATTACCAGTTCGAGTGGGGCGACTGCCAGTTCATTGTGCTCGATCCGTTTCGCCACACGACCAGCCGTAGTCGAGGCGGCGGCGGTCGCGATGGATCAGGCGATAACTGGCACTGGACGCTTGGAGAACATCAGTATCAGTGGTTGAAACGCTCGCTCGAACAAAGTGATGCGAAATTGCGATTCGTGTTTCTGCATCACCTCGTGGGCGGCAGTGATCGCAACCAACGAGGTGGAGCGGAAGCGGCTGCGTTCTGGGAATGGGGTGGCAAAGGCTCATCGAGAGAAGACGAGTTCGATCGTCATCGGCCCGGCTGGGGCAAGCCGATTCATCAGTTGCTTGTTGAGCATGGCGTGAACGTTGTCTTCCATGGTCACGACCACATGTTCATCAAGCAGGATCTCGATGGCATCGTTTATCAGCTTGTCCCGCAGCCCGGGCACCCGCGATCCGGAACAAAGAGTGCGAAGGAATACGGATACCTCAGCGGCGAAGTTCAGGGGAGCAGCGGTCACGTCCGAATTCGCGTCAGTGGCAACTCCGCTCGCGTCGACTATGTCCGAGCATATTTGCAAGCAGCGGAAGGCGGGGGCCGACGGAACGGCGACGTGAGTTACTCGTATATGGTGGAGGAGCGTTGATCATGCCCATAAATAGTCTCCCACAGCAACTGCTTCGTATCTGCAGTGCCTTCGCTATCGTTGCAAGCTGCATCACAGCTAGTTTCTGCCAGGCGGCGGGTCGTCCGAACTTCGTGTTCATTCAGGGCGAAGGACAGGGCTGGGCGAGCACGTCTGTACAACTCGACCCGGATGTGCCCGAGTCGAAAAGCGATGACTTTTGGACACCCAATCTCGAGCGGTTGGCTCGGGAAGGAGTCAGGTTCTCCAACTTCTACGCACCGTCGCCACGCTGCACGCCTTCGCGAGCGACGTATTTCACGGGCATCAGTCCTGCCAAATTGGGTATGACATTTACGTCACCGGGAGGAGATACAGGGCGGGCACTAATTGAGCCGGTTGTCGTTCGCGAACTGCCGCGTGAAGTAACCACAGTTGCCGAACTGCTGAAGTCGGCAGGATACGCCACCGCTCACTTTGGGAAGTGGCACGTCGGCCGCGCCGATCCACGAGTGCATGGTTTTGATGAGTCGGATGGAGCGACCAGCAACAGTGGTCCCGAAAACTCGCGAAACCCAAACCCAAAGCAAGCGTACGGCATGACCGATCGGGGGATTGTGTTTGTGAAACGGCAGGTGGCCGCAGGCAAACCGTTCTATCTGCAACTGTCGCATTACGGTGGGCGATCGCAGGCGGATGCCAGACCGGAGACCTTTGAGACGGTCCTGAAACGTGGACTCGGCCGCAACGATCGCAGTATGGAGGCTGCGGCAGTGGCATTGGACATGGACATTACGATCGGCATCTTGCTGGATGCACTCACTGAGCTTGGCATCGCAGACAATACCTACGTGATCTACACCGCCGATCACGGCACCCCCGGACGTAACGGACCGCTGCAGGGAGGGAAAGGTGGCTTGTGGGATGGAGGGATTCGCATCCCGCTGTTCATTCGAGGTCCGTTGGCCAAAGCGAACGCACACTGTAGCACGCTCGTGACGGGAGCCGACCTTGTCCCAACCGTAGCCGATCTAGCTGGACTGAAGAAGCAAGTTCCAGTCGAGGTGGAAGGCGGAAGTCTGCGAAACGTCTTGTCCGCTCCTGACACTGGCACTGTGAGCCGACCGAATGACGGTCTGGTCTTTCATTTTCCGCACTACGACAAAGATCCACTTGGACCGGTGTCGGCAATCGTCCAGAACAACTTCAAATTGCTGCGAGTTTATGAACGCAACCGAAACCTGTTGTTCAATCTGCGACAGGATATGGGAGAACGCAGCGATCTTGCAGCAGGCAATCCAGATCTGGTTCGCAAGCTTGACCAGGAGTTGTCCCGCTACCTCACATCGATCGGTGCGAAACTTCCGGCCCAACGTGAATCGGGCACGTCCCCACCACCCGCGAGCAGCGACGCTAGGCCACGGGATGATGTCATTTTGAAGGGGCTCGATAAGGACAACGACGGGCAACTGACGCGAACAGAGATCGAAGTCCTGCCGGCATTGTTGCGGTCGTTGGACAAGGATAAGGACGGAACAGTGTCTCGCGAAGAGATTCGCGGGCGGTAACACACCCTAAAGGAACTTGAATATGAAATGGCTTTTTGGTTTCGCAATTGCGATGGCGATGTTGACGCCTACACACGTTGCACTTGCCCAGCAGAGCGGCAAAGGAAGTAACGATCAAAGGTCTCCGCAGCAAACCGATAGTGATGCGAAGGAACGAACTCAAGGCAGAAAAAGCGGAGGTCGAGGCGGTCAAGGTGGCGGAGGGTTGTTTCGATTGTTCGATGTAGACCGGGATGGCAAGTTGTCCGCGAAAGAAATCGATGGGGCGGTCGCCGCGCTGATGAAACTCGACAAAGACAGGAATGGAGTGCTGTCTTCGGAAGAACTTGCCAGCGTAAGTCGCGGACGAGGTGGCGGCGGTCAACGTGGCAAAGGTGGTGGTCGCGACGATCAGAGCAAGGAAACGCGAGTGAGGGACGATCAATGAGTATCCCGACAAGAACACTCGGTATCGCTCTCGTGTTGACTATTTGTTCAACCGTGTGCGGCCAACCTCCTCGCAAGCCTCGCATCGAAGATACCATCAAGGCGAATGTCTACGCGGACAATTCATTCAAGCTGTACATCAACGGTGAACTTGTTGCGGTCGATTCGATTGCATTCGTTCCCCACAACGTTGTTTCGGTCGATGTGCTTCCTGCGTATCCCATGACGATCGCAGTAATGGCTATCGACAACGCTGATCCGAAAACGGGCATGGAATACGCCAACACGAACATTGGCGATGGCGGCTTTATCCTGAAGCTGGGCGACGGCACGGTAACGAACGCCAACTGGAAAGCAAAGAGATTCTCGTGGGGACCGGTTGGCGGTGACACAAAGAACCCGCAAGTCGTGAACATTCCAATTCCCAAAGACTGGTACGCGGTCGACTTCGACGACAGCAAATGGCCCAACGCGATGGAATTCACGGAAGAGGAAATCGGACCGAAACCACCGTTCTTTGAACATGACTTTAAGGGAGCAAAGTTCATCTGGTCGGATGATGTAAAGCTCGACAACGTTGTGTTGTTCCGAACGGTCGTGAAATCACCGCCCGACGGCAAGGATCGCCCTGACTTTCGCGGTCTCACGGACGTTGTCCCGCAACGACCACAACGAGGCGGACGTCGTCGCCCAAACGATCGGTAAATCGCCCAAGTACGCAGAATTCAAACACTCCCGAGTATTCCTCATGAATCGACTCCTCTCACTGACGTTTTTTTTGACGTTGTCACCGCATTTCGCAATGGCTCATGAGGGACACTCCCATTCGCCTTCCCCTCAAGCCCAGAAGAAGATCATTCGGCTCAACACGGAGACACCAAAGGTGCACTTTGTTGTGCAGCGTCGAGTCGAAGAACCAGAACGCCCGCAACAGGCAAAGCTATTCGATCCGTTTGCGGAAAGGGTGAAGGTTCGGTTTGACCGCGACTTCCTGTACGTTGAGTCGAACGGCATGCCCGACCATCCGATGATGATCGGCATCACCGCGTGGCAACAACAGGTACCGCTGCCTCAGTCGTACACCGGCAATAACGCATGGAAAGTTCCACTTCAGCCTGTTCCTGCGAAGAGCCCGTTGTCCGCGAAATCGAACTTCTTTCGCGGTGCAATCGCCCTTGCCGCCAACGGCGTCCCGATATTCAACCCGATCAAAAACGACGGCAAGACAGATACATTTCTCGCAGGCGAACTGGATCAATGGGGCGGTCACTGTGGGCGAGCGGACGATTATCACTATCACATCGCACCGGTGCATCTCGAGAAGGTTGTTGGCCCTGGAAAACCAATCGCCGTAGCTCTCGATGGTTATCCGATTTATGGATACAACGACCCCAACGGCAAACCGCCAACAGATCTGGATTGGCTGAATGGTCACAAAGGACCGGACGGAGCGTATCACTACCACGCAACAAAGACGTATCCATACTTAAACGGTGGATTCTACGGTGAAGTGGTCGAACGAGGCGGTCAGGTTGATCCACAGCCGCGAGCACAGGGCGTGCGTCCCGCGTTGCGTGGTCTGCAGGGAGCGAAGATCACGGGATTTGAGAATCCCAAGCCAGATAACTACGTCGTTGTCTATGATGTTTTCGGGGAAAAGCGTTCGGTGCGTTACGAAGTTAATGAAGACGGATCAGCGACTTTCACCTTTGTTTCGCCACAAGGCACGACGACAGAAAATTACAGTCCACGCAGGCGTGGCGGCGATGGAGGTGACCGTCGTCGAGACTCGCAGCCGCCTCCCCGTCGGAATCAGCTGCAAGGAGATCCAAGTGCGATGGATAACCGTGGTGGACCGCCTCGCGGTACCGAAGACCCAATCGTGCGAGTACTTGATACAAACTCTGACGGCGAGATTGACAAAACCGAGCTGCAAAAGGCGACCGTCTCCCTTCGTACCCTCGACAAGAACAAAGACGGAAGCATCACGCGAGAAGAACTTGCCGCGAGTCCAGGGCGATTCAATCCAACCGACCGGGCAGGCCGTCCTCGCGGCCCGGAACCCGGCGATGGGCCTCGTCAGCCGTGGATTTTGGCTCACAAGGATGAGATCGATCTTGATGAGAACAACATCATCAGCCGGGAGGAGATTGTCGACGAAGCAACCAGTGCATTCTCGGGTTTCGACGCGAACAACGACGGCAAGCTGACCACCAGCGAATTATCCGTACGAGGTGGTTCACACAGCGCGATGGCCGGATTCCTGAAAGGGCACTCCAGGGAGATCGATCGCGATGACGACGGAACTCTGACTCAAGCCGAAGTGGTCGGCAATGCCGAGCGAATGTTCAACAAAATGGACCGCGATGGCAACGGACAGATCAGCACAGAAGAATTGGAAGCATCACGCCGCCGCTAACTTTGTTCTCCCATCACGTCTTCAGCTTCTTCAGAAGCTGCCTGACGCGATTGCTGCTGGCCGCTGAAACCCAAGAATCGAGTTAGCACCTCGACAAAATCGCTGTTCGTGTCGAGACAAGGGCCTCAGGGGAGCTTCCAGAACTCCGATTTCCTAGGGTCGAATTGATGCCGTCGGTGGCGCGACCGACGCGACTTTTGACGTATCCTTCGTGAGTTCGGTTGGACAACCCGCCGGCTCGCAGAAGCTGAGCAAAATGCTGTCGGTGACAGGCACCGCCGACACACTTCCGCACAGAGATAAGTCAACCGGCGCCGGTACATTGACGTTCCCTTTCGGCTGTTTCCTTCAGAACTTCGTTGAGGCGATTCTCAGACGTCAAGCTGTAACGCTTACGGGCAGATGCTTCAGCGACTGGGACGCGATTGACTGCTCAAGATATTTTTTGAGTTGCACAACCAATTCAGCCGATCCCTGCATTCTTAGTTGGCAGAGGAGTTCGACATGGAGGAAAGTGACTTGAAGCAATCGATCGAAGAGAACGCGAAGGGGCCGGCAAAGGCCTCAGGTGATGCTGGCTCGGTTGAGCAGCACAAACTCACGGATCAGATCGCAGCGGACAAGCATCTCGCCAGCAAGGATGCTGTCACCAAAACCCACCGCGGACTCCGATTCAACAAGTTTGTTCCACCGAGTGCTGGATAGCACGGCGGATCGTCTCAGGGGCTGCCCATCGCTGGCAGGAACGTAGCACGGATGCTGCAAAAGCTATTGCATCTTCTTCGCAATCGCCATCTTGATGCCAAGGGTCTCCACTCCCGTCCTGGGCAGCCCCTGTGGAAGCGTATGCTGCGAGCTAAGTATGACGCGGCCAACACAACGCTGGACAACATCAAGCATTGGTCGCGAGCTGACGGGCTGTCGGCTGCCGCAGCGAACAGCCCTGATGTACGGCGGATTCTTCGGAATCGCTCACGGTACGAGATTGCCAATAACAGTTACGCACGCGGTATCACACTGACTCTGGCCAACGATGTCGTTGGCACGGGACCGCGTTTGCAGATGCTCACGGTGGATCCTGAAGCGAATCGATTCGTTGAACAAGAGTTTTTCGCTTGGTCTGAAATGATCGGGCTGGCTGAGAAGTTGCGGACGATGCGGCTGGCGCGAGTGGGCGACGGCGAGTCGTTTGCCTTACTGACCAGCAACAATGCCATCGAGTCGCGAGTTCGATTGGACCTGAAGCTTGTTGAAGCAGATCAAGTTGCTTCGCCAACATTGAACCTTGATCGAAATCGCTACATCGACGGGATCGAATTCGATTCCGATGGTAATCCAATCAACTATGACGTCCTGCGGAGTCACCCCGGCGACTCGGGAATCAACTTTGACGAGTCACACGACACCATTCCTGCCTCGGATGTCATTCACTACTTCCGCAACGAACGGCCAGGACAGATTCGCGGCATCCCGGACATCACGCCGGCACTGCCACTATTTGCACAACTGCGACGATTCACGTTGGCGGTTCTTGCTGCCGCTGAAACAGCCGCTGACTTTGCAGGCATCCTTTACACCGACGCTCCGGCGAACGGAGAAGCAGATTCGGCCGAACCATTTGAGCCAATTGAACTCGAAAAGCGAATGCTGCTTACCATGCCCGGCGGCTGGAAGATGGCACAGATGCGAGCCGAACAACCGTCGACGACTTACGGTGAATTCAAGAAGGAAATCTTGAACGAAATCGCTCGCTGCTTGAGCATGCCCTACAACGTCGCCGCAGGCAACTCATCGGGCTACAACTATGCCAGCGGGCGGCTCGATCATCAGACCTATTTCAAATCCATCCGTGTCGAGCAATCGCAACTCGCACGCGTCGTACTCGATCGCATCTTGAAGGCTTGGCTTCGCGAAGCCGTGTTGATCGAAGGCTATCTCCCCAACTCACTCCGCACGCTCGATTCGACTTTCGAGCATCAATGGTTTTGGGACGGACACGAGCATGTGGATCCGGCCAAGGAAGCCAACGCCCAGAAACTCCGTCTCGCCAATCATACGACTACTCTGGCCCATGAGTACGGGAGGCAGGGGCGTGATTGGGAGGCGGAACTTAAACAACGTGCCAAGGAAATGGCACTGATGCGTGAGCTTGGTCTGTCGACCGATGCCGCAATCGATTCTCCATCTGAAACCGAGGTCACGGAAGAACATGCCGAAGACGAAGCCGAACAACCCGCCTGAGGCCGAAGCCGAATCTGTTCCCAGCAGCTTGCGGATTGTTTGCGATGATGCAGCCACGATCACGCTCGCCGCTGCGGATCAACCAACCGAAGGCGAGGACAAACCGTCGCTGCGGAAGTTCTCGATGGTGGCGTACACCGGCGGTGCGATGCGATTGGGTGGTTGGCCTTATCCTGTCGTCGTGGACCTCGCCGGCATGCGAGTGACTCGCAAGTCACGGCCGATCCTGAAGGATCACGATCGCGGCAGCATTGTTGGGCACACCGATGACATTTCAATCAGCGATCGCTCCCTTGAAGTCGCCGGAGTGATCTCGGGCGTGGGCGAAACCGCTCAAGAAGTCATCGCGACAAGCGAGAACGGGTTCCCTTGGCAAGCGTCGCTCGGTGCAAGTGCCGACAAGGTGGTCTTCATCGCGGAGGGCAAAACGGCTCAGGCCAACGGTCGCGAACACAAAGGCCCTGTCTACATCGCTCGCAAGTCGACTCTTGGCGAAGTTTCATTTGTGGCGCTCGGGGCAGACGATAACACAGAAGCTCGCGTCGCAGCCGGCCAGCCGGAGGACGATGCCTCGGGCGAAGGCGATGACGACTTGGAAGACACCGTTCTCGAACCTGTTAATGCGAGCCTCCACGTGAGCACCAAACCGAAACCCAAGTCAAAACCTGGTTCGCAGTCGGCGGTCGATCAGATGCGAGCGGAAGCTGCCGCCGAGTCACGACGCATTGCCGACATTCGCAAGATCTGTGCTGGCAAGCACGCGGACATTGAGGCCAACGCGATCGAACAAGGTTGGACCGCAACTAAAACGGAGCTTGAAGTGCTACGCAGCGAACGCCCCAAGTCTCCGGATCAATCCGTTCACAAGCCAACATACACACGCGAAGTGCTCGAAGCCGCCGCCTGCATGTCGGTTGGCATCGACGAGAAAACTCTGGTCGCGGGATACGGGGAACGAACCCTCGAAGCCGCTCAGCCGATTCGCCACATTGGCCTGCGTGAGTTGGTGGCCGAATGTGCTCGCATCGAAGGCATCGACGTTCCACGCGTCTTTGGCGACGGAACTGAAACCATCCGCGCCGGCTTCTCATCCATGAGCCTACCAAGCATCATGGAAAACGTCATGAACAAGACGTTGCTGGCCGCTTATCAGAACCAGCCCATCGCGGCGTTTGACCTCTGCAGCGTCGGTACCGTCAGCGATTTCAAAGAAGTCTCACGATACCGCCTGCTCGGTACTGGCGGATTCGAGCAAGTCGCACCGGACGGTGAACTCAAACATGGAAAACTGTCGGATCAAAAGTACACGAACAAGGCCGACACCTACGGGCAGATCCTCACGCTGACTCGGCACGACATCATCAACGATGACCTCAATGCCTTCATGGACATCCCACGGCAGATGGGACGCAGCGGTGCCGAATCGATTGATGATCTGTTCTTTACGCTGCTGCTCAAGAACTCGGGCTTCTTCTCAGCCGGCAACTCCAATTTGCTCTCGGGAGCGGACACCAAGTTCGGTCCCGATAGCCTGACGGTGGCCAAGACAACCTTCCGGAAGCAAAAGGCCGGACCAGGATCGAAGGCCAAGGATCAGAAGCCGATCAACATCCGGCCAGAGTTTCTGGTCGTGCCGGTCGAGCTGGAAACGGAAGCCGAACTGCTGATGGGATCGGCGCAACTGATGATCGACGCTCAAGGTTCACCGACCAAGATTCCCGTCGATAACCCGCACCGCAACAAGTATCGCATCATCAGCATGCCGCACTTGTCGGATCCTTACTACCAAGGTGCATCGGCGGCCGCTTGGTATCTTTTCGCCAATCCCAACGTGCTGCCAGCGTTCGAGATTGTGTTCCTCAACGGGCGTCGCACTCCGGTCATCGAGCGAGTGGAGATGCCACCGAACACGCTGGGCATGGGCTTCCGATCCTACATCGACTTCGGTGTGAACTCGCAAGATCACCGCGCCGCCGTGAAGGTCACCGGCGAGTAATCGTCTCGGTGACTTCGGTTCTCCTTTAAGCACTCAACGCCACGGAATCCCATGCAAGCTCAATTCATTCATGACGGCAAGCACGTCGACTTCACTCCCGACGTCGATGTGCCGATTGGTTCGATCGTCATTCAAGGCGATCTTGTCGGCATCACCAAACGCGACCTCAAGGCAGGCGTGCTTGGATCGATTGCCGTCGAAGGCGTCTTTGATTTCCCAAAAGACATGGCGAGCGAAGACGAGTATTCGGCTGGCCAAAAAGTCTACGCCACCGTCGATGGCATCATCACGGAGATCGACACGAACACGGTGTATCTCGGCAAGGTCGTCGCCGACGTGGCGGACACCGATGAGTTTGTTCGCGTGCGTCTCAGTCAGTGATTAGCCAAGTGATGAAGCCTCGTGAGCAACGCCATCATCGTTCCCGCTGGGGCCACCTTCGTTCATGAAGGTGACACCATCCCGTTCGTTCCCGATGTGGACATCGCACCGGGCGACGTGGTGGTTCTAAACAAGTTGGTGGGCGTTGCCAAGTTTGGCATCTACGCGGGGGCTCGCGGCAGCATCACAGTCAGCGGCGTCTTCTGCTTGGTGAAAGACCCGACCACGAATATTCCGGCCGGCACGATTCTTTACTGGTCCGAGATCAGTCATCACGTCATCAAGAACCAGTACCAGCATTCGATGATCGGCATCTCCGTTGAGGATGCTCCACCGAGTACTCCCAACGTTCTGGTTCGACTCCTTCAGTAAGGCGATTCATGAAACCACACCGCATGGATGCACGAATTCTACTTTGTGGGCTCGCACTGATTGCATGCACCGGGTGTCTTCCGGAGGCCGAAGTGCAAGTACGGCGACTACCAGTCCCGCCGCCCGAGCAACCGATCGCGAATCTTCCTCGCGAGTTACATCAACGCAATTGGACGGGCCGACTCAATCAAGGCAGCTGTGTTCACGCCTCGTTGGTTAATCACCTGCGTTGGTTAAACGAATACGAACTCGGCGAACGCTGGCGAGCGACCTACAGCGACGGTGAATGGGATACGCGATTGCGAAGTCGCCTGGATGCGGCCGGCATTGACTACAGCTACACGATCAAAGCTGACCCGAGGTTTCTTGATTGGGCGACCGCAACGCGTCGCGGAGCAATCCTGTGGTGGAAGCCCGCGCATTGCTGCACTTTCGTTGGATGGGTCGAGCGAGAGGGACGGCAATACGCGGCGATCCTCGACAACAACTATCCCGGCCGGTTTGAACTGACTCCCCGCGAGCAGTTCGTGCGTCTATGGGCCGGCTACGGCGGATTCGCTCTCACCGTCTTGGAAGACCCCGCCAGTTCTATGCCCTATCGAAGTTACGAGGTTGTTGACAGATCGCGCTAAGTGCGAAGTCGCCGAAACAACAACTCTCTTCCCACAATCCCTGCATGGAGCAACGTGAAAAGTGAAGGATGAAATTCGGATCAAGCTCAGTGTTGGCCTGATCGCAGTCGCTGTGATCCACGCAGTTCTATTAGGCGGCGTGTTCACCGCATTGCATCAGCGACCTGCACCGCAGAAACAGACGGATTGGTCATTGCCGTCATCTCCGCCGACCACTCCCGAAGTCGGTCGCATAGAGAAGCTGGAGATCCCGCCAACGGTGAACCTGCCGGCTCAAGCGGAAATGAAGCAGCAGATCTTCAGGCGGCGTTGCAATCCGTGCCAGCCGACCGTGGTTCAGCCTTCGTATTCTGTTCCAACGGTCACCGTCCAGCCTGCGACTCCGTCGGTACCGATTGTTGTGACGCCAACCAAACCGATCGCGACAACGAAGTCCGAGAAGAAACGCTATCAGCTTGCCTTGTTCGTTGGCAGTGATGCGAAGAGCAAGCGCCTGCTCGATTGGTTCAACAAAGATCCGAAGCTGATCAATTTCAAGTCGAGCTGTGAGTTTCAGGTCTATACGTCCAGCAATGCACTTTATCGGACTCGCTACCAAGAGATCGTCCCAGTAAGCCAGTTTCCGGTCGTCTTGTTCCAGGACTCAACCGGCGGACACGTTCACGCTGCTGGGCACACGATGCTGCCTGAAACGGCCGCCGAGTTGTACAGCGATCTTCAGCACAGTTTTGGGTTGTATGAACAAACTCGTGAGGCCCAACAAACGGGAGCCATTCGAGAAAGGGGCTATTCCTGGGACGATGCGATCTCGCCGACCATGCAGCTGTCTTCCGAAGACTGCCCAGATGGTTACTGCCCGGTCGAACCCAGCGACCGCTGGCGACCGTTTGATCGCGACACCGACCGCGATCGGCTCTTTGACCGCGATAGCGACGGACGCAATGCATTGATTTGGGCTGGGGCCGGTGAACTGGCCACGCTCGCGTTGATTGTCGTCGCGATCATTCTGCTTGGATTCATTCTCATTAAACGAGGCATGTGAAAACTATGATTCTTGGAATCGCAACCATTGTTGTTCTGGTCCTCGTTGCTGTCGCATTGCTACCGGCGAGAAAACGTGACCAAGACGGAAGTTCACCTTTGCTCGGGCCACCATCCCGTCCCACAAACGTTCGTCAGCAACAGTTGACCGAAGAGGCCGAAGCGATCGCCGACGAATACCAGCGTCGCGCGGATGAAGCTTGGCGTGACGAGCTTGGTGAAAAGGCTGCTGACCTGCTCAAGTCGAATAGCAAGCCCGCCGCGAAGTCGACGACTCGCAAGTCAACCGCATCGAAGTCCACGGCGACCAAAGCCACGACACGTAAGACGACCACGCGTAAGTCATGACCGACATGCTTCGCGATGGCCAAGCTTGGTTGGCCGAGAAGCTGAAAACGCACGCGTCGCGATTGGTGATCTACCAACGCGACGATTCAGAAGCCGAGTTGCCAGCGACCATCGGACGCTCGTTCTACGAGCAAGATGACGGCGAAGGCATTGTGACGCGCAGCCAGGTTCGTGACTTTCTGATCGATACCGCTGACCTTCTGCTGTCGCCAATCGGATCGCTTCCCAAACGCGGCGACTGGATCCTCGAAACCGAAAGCGGCACGACGTTTACCTACGAAGTGATGTCGCTCGGAGGTGAGCCGGCCTGGCGATACAGCGACCCGTTTCGGCTGAAGCTGCGAATCCACACGAAGTTGATTGACACCGAGGAAGTATGACCACAATCCTGGAAATCGCCGACAAGGTCACTGCCAAGTTGAACAAGGCGAGTCTCAGTCTGACGTTTGAAGCGACGCGACTGTACGTTCCCAACTTCGATCTGTCAGATTTGAAAGAACTGCGAGTCACCGTGGTACCGCGAGAGATCGATTTGCTACCGCTCGATCGTGCCAGAAACAAAGTCCACGCGATGATCGATGTTGCGGTGCAGAAAAAATTCAAGAAGGGTGATGCCGCCGAGATCGATCCACTGGTTCAATTCGTCGAGGAAGTCGGCGATGAGTTTCGTCTCAAGCGATTGACGGACTTCCCGCAAGCTCGCTGCGTCAAAGTGCAAAACAGTGTGTTGTACTCGGTCGAGCATTGGGAGCAGCAGCGACAATTCACGAGCCTGCTGACGCTGACTTTTGAACTGGCCCGCTGATGCGAATTGACACGCGTGTTCGTTTCACGCCCGAACAACTCAAGAGAAAAGCACAACAAGCTTCGTTTCGATCGCTTGGACACGCCGGCGCCGCGATTCGCCTTACTGCAAGGCGATCGATCCGACGTCGCAAGAAGCCATCCAGCCCGGGCAGCCCACCCCACACGCAAACCGGCCGGCTCAAGCGTTCGATTCGCTACGAGGTCAACCGGTCGCAACCCGACGTCGTCGTTGGTCCGGTCAATGAGATCGCTGGGCGACTCTGGAATCTGCACGAGTTTGGTGGGATTGCCAAACACCGTCGCAAGCTGAAACGTCATCGGTTTCGAGTTGGCGAGCATGGCCCGATTAGGGTGAAGTCGCTCGGCAATGCAGCCAAGTTCGCTCGCATCCGCTTGCAGACTGCCGCTCAAGCGAGTCGAGCCACGCGTTTGATTGAAGAAGAGAACGAACGTCGAGCGGTTGCAAAGCCTCGGCGTTATCCCAAGCGACCATTCATGCGGCCGGCCCTCGATGCAAATCGAAGCCGGCTGCCCAAGTTCTGGCGTGACAGTGTGAAGTAGCGTCATCCCCACGGAAGGAAAACACAACTCATGCCCGAAGTGCGACTCGGTCTCGACGCCACGCTTTCCATCGACGGCGCCGAGATCAAGAACTGCAAAGACCTGACGGTCACGCTTGAGAAAGCCGAGGCCGACGCATCGACTCGCGACAACAACGGATGGCGAGCAACAGTCGGCACGCTGAAAGACGCGTCGATCGAGTTCACTGTTCTTAACAAGGATGGCGACACAGCGTTTGCACTGTTGCAGGGACTGTTCATGTCCGGCGATCCGACCGACGTTGCAATTAGCGATGCTGGCGGGACACTGACGCTGACTTGTGAAGTCATGAACTTCACCATCAACCAGCAGCTTGAAGAAGTTATCTCGGCGGACGTCACTCTCAAACCAACTCAGGCCGCCAGTGGTGCTGGTCTGAATGTCGGTAGCGGCGGAGGAACTCCATAAGATGCAGAAGTTCGTTGATCGAAAGGGCCGCGTGTGGGTCGTTGATCTCGACAACACCGCGCTGCGGCGAGTGAAAACAATCACGGGCGTCTCGCTGATGGACGCTCTTGACGGTGAACTCGTTGCAAAGTTAGCCAGCGATCCGCTGTTGCTTGGCGATGTTCTCTACGCAGTCTGCAAACCGCAAGCGGATAAGGAAGACGTCACCGACGAACAGTTTGGCGAAGGACTGGCCGGAGATTCAATTTCGGAAGCAACCAACGCACTCATCGAAGCGATCGTGGCGTATCTCCCGGAGCAGAAACGCCGCCTGATGGAAAAGGCGGCGGAGAAACAACGACAGATCGAGACTCTCGGGTTGGCAGCGGTGGAGAAACACTTGGACGATCCGAATCTGGTCGATCGAGTCGTGCTGGATCTGGAAAAGAACCTGCAGGCGTCCGCCTTGAACGGCTTGTCCTCCGACTCGCTGGAATCCTCGGAGTCGATCCAGGACCTCTAACGCTCCGGCAGCTTGTCACCATGGCCGATGCTCGGCGTGAGCACGATTGGGCGATCGCAAGTAGCCACATGGCGTTGCTTGCCGAAGTGAATCGCGACCGAAAACGTCGTCGCAAGCCTTATCGGCCGGCCGAATTCAACCCGCTCGTCATCGCCAAACAGCCTGTGATCCCAACATCGGTCCAAAAGCTCTCTGGCATTCTTGGCGTTCCATTCAATCCGAAGTCGTAACGGAACCTCATGTCGCAGGTCAAAGCGGGCGCCGCCTACGTTGAACTGACCACGCGAAACTCGAAGTTTCTCAAAGGTCTCGAAGCCGCCAAGAAGCGGCTGGAGCGGTTTGGGGCTTCGACGCGGCTGATCGGAACTCGATTGATGAGTATCGGAACCGCTGCCGCCGCACCTCTGGCCGGTAGCCTCGCCGTGTTCTCTTCGTTCGACGATGCGATGCGAGGTGTGAAGGCTATCACTGGAGCAACCGCCGACGAGTTTGAAATGCTTCGTGACAAAGCGAAGCAACTTGGAGCCACCACCAGTTTCTCAGCCAGCGAAGTCGCCTCGTTAATGACCGAGTTGGGACGAGCCGGCTTCAATCCGAAGCAGATCGAGGACATGACGGGCAGCGTGATGAATTTGGCTCGAGCGACTGGAACCGACGCGACAGTTGCCTCCGGAATCTTCGCTGCCGCGATTCGTCAATTTGGGATGGAAGCGACGGATGCGTCCCGCGTTGCGGATGGTATGACCGCGGCGGCCAACAAGAGCTTCAACAGTGTGGAGTCGCTCGGTGAAGCACTGTCTTATGCCGGTCCGGTCGCCGCCGATGCCAACATGAGTCTGGAAGACACGCTGGCAATCTTGGGAACGCTCGGCAACATCGGTATCCAAGGCAGTTCGGCTGGTAACGCTCTGAAGCGATTGTTGACACTCAGTGCTGCCGAGTCGGAGAAGTTTCAAAAGGTCTTCGGTGTCGCAACCATGGATGCCGCCGGGAACGCACGGCCACTGGTCGATGTGCTGGGCGAAGTCGCCGATGCCACAAAGAACCTGGGCTCTGCGGAGAAGGCGGCGAAGTTCAACGAAGTGTTTGGTCTGCTGGGGATCACTTCGGCGTCGGCCATTGGAAAGTCCGTGACGGACACACGTGCCTTACTCGCAGAGTTAAAAAATGCAGGAGGCGTGGCGGACAAGACTGCCAAAGAGATGGATTCCGGGATTGGCGGAGCATTCCGGATTTTGAAGAGCTCGATCGAGGGTGTCGCCATCGCGATCGGCGAATCGCTCAACGGTCCAATCACGAAGATGGTTCAAGTCTTCTCGCGGGCCGCATCCGCATTGACAGAGTGGATTGGCAACAACCGACGGACCGTCCAAGTTGCTGCCATCGCAGTGGCCGCCATCGTTGGCATCGGGGCGGCATTGTTTGCGGTTGGGACGTTCGCGGGTATCGCGAGCTTTGCGATCGGAGGTCTGGCCAGCGTGTTCTCGGTCTTGGGAACGGTGATCGGCTTCATTGGCAGTGCCATCGCGGCTTTGTTCTCACCGATCGGATTGGTTCTCGTCGCTGTGGCTGTGCTCGGTGCGTACTTCCTGTATGCGAGCGGGATCGCTGGGAAAGCTGTCGAGTACCTGGGAGCGGTCTTCCAAGTCCTGAAGAAAGACACACTGGCTGCATTTGGTGCGATTGCCAACGCGCTGGCGGCCGGCGACATCACGGCCGCGTCTCGAGTGCTTTGGGCTTACTTGAACCTGCAGTGGACGCGCGGCATCGAACAACTCAAGGGAGCGTGGCGAACCCTGACGCTCACAATCGCACGCGGGTTGGTCATCAGCTTGGAGTACATCGCGAACGCTTGGGATGAGACCATAGGCTACTTGGCGGATGGTTGGTCCGTCTTCTCTACCTATCTGAAGCAGCGTTGGAACGATGCGACGGGCTTCATTCGCAAAGCTTGGATCAAGCTGAAGAGTCTGATCTCGGACATCGACGTTGAGGTCGAGATGCGAAAGATCGACAAGGAAACGCAAGCCGCAAATCGCGCCGACGAAAACGCTCGCAATCAAGCAATCGCCGCGCGGATGCAAAAGCGAGAGGCGGCGGCTCGCAAACGACGTGCAATGCGTGAGGGCATCAACGCAAATCTACAGGGAGGAGGTGTCGACGACGCGGGACGTCAGCAAATCGATCAAGCTCAGTCGCAATTCGATACGGCTGTGCAGGCTGCAAACGAGGTTGGGGCTGACGAAGCAAATCCATCAAAGCAACCACAATTGCCCGACCCTGACAAGCTAGACGTGGACTTACCCAAGCTGGATGCACCAGAGCTTCAGGCCCCGGACGGCAAGGATCTCAGGCTTGGGCTCGATCCAGACGCCGCTGATGCGATCAATGGGTTTGGTTCCGATACCGAAAGTGTGACAGCCAGTTTTGATTCCGCCGGCATGGGGTTTGGAGACGAAGTTTCAGCTTTGAAAGCAGCTGTGCCGAAGCCCGGCGAAAAGAAACCCGCTGCGGAAGCGAAGCCCAAACTGCCTGATCTCGCTGAGTTCCCACTCGCTGATGCTGAAGCCGTCGAAGGAGCAAACGCAGAAACAGGCGAGCACCTGGAGGACGGAGCTCCTGCGAATGCCAATTCAAACGCAATCCCTGACATGCCGATCGTTGATACCGATGCGATCAACCAATCGCTCGCTAAAGTCAACGAGCAGCTTGCCGCATTTGATGATTCACTTTCATCTGGAGGGAAACAAGTCGAACGCACCGTCGCATCCGAAGGCACTGGATTGAGCGCAAGCATCCAGCGAGCGATCTCTGAGACTGCTGAGAACACAAGGAAACTGGCCGACAAAGCCCGCGACGGAGGCTTGGTGTTTGGCTAATGGGTTTCACTGCCGGAGGATACAACTTTGAAGTCGCCGCGCTGTCACCCAAAGCAACGCGAGGCAACGTAACGGCCGATGTGACTTCGTATGTGGCGGACAACGGCGGCGGCTTCGTCAGCCCAGCTGCCGCAGCGAACGCACTGCTCGGCCACATCAAGCAGATCGATCCGGATTCGACCCCCAATCTGCGAATTGATGCCGAGCACATCAACCAGAAGTATGCGTTAGTCACTGCCAACATCACCAAGAAGAAGCTCGATCCGGTTTCGTTCAACACGACCGGAGCAACGACGCACCTCAACCAATCACTGGCCACACGCGGTATCTATCCGGCGCCAGGCAAAGTCGCACCAGTCTATCAAGGCGCGATCGGTGTCAGCGATTCAGGCGTTGAAGGCGTCGACGTTACGGTTCCCGCGTTCGAGTTTTCGATTCGTAAGAAGTTTGAATGGATCTCGACGGCTTATTTGCTCGCCGTCGTCGCGATGACAGGGCGCACCAACTCCACCAACTGGTCGATCTTCTCGCCTGGCGAGGCACTGTTTCTCGGCGCCGAAGGCGGTGAGGACGATCAGAACTGGGTCGACATCACCTATCACTTCGCCGCGCGGCCAAACCAACCATTACTGTCCGTGGGAGCGATCACCGGGATCAACAAACGTGGCTGGGATTACTTGTGGGTCAAACATGACGAGGAAGTCGTTGGCGATCGCGTGTTGCGAAGGCCGGCCGCTGCCTACGTCGAAGTCGTTTATCCGGAGGGGAATTTCAATGCGCTGGGGATCGACTGATGACGCGACGAGTCCGACCCGGCGACCAGCTGAATATCACGGCCACCGAGTACAACCGACTGCTCGCGGCCGCCGATGCGCTTCATAAGAACCGGCTGCCTGGTGGTGGCGGTCCGCGGACGCATACGCAAAACGCGGCGACCGTCCGCGTTCACAACATCACCAATGAAACCATTCCCATCGGTGGAGCCGGTGGTTTCCAGACTCCGCTTACCGATCCACTCAAAGGCCCTGTTGAACTTGCACGATTCGTACGCGACGCCACGATCAAAGTCGGGAAGCCTGGAGCAGATGGTTCCACAGGTCGAGTTGGCGTTGCGATCGAGCCGATTGCGGAAGACAAAGTTGGCCGAGTTGTGTTCGACGGCATCGCGGCAGCTTTGGTCAACGTCAAGAAAACCTGGCACGAGTATGCCGACGCATCGCTATCGCCCAGCTTCATCCTTGAATCCAAGCCGGAGGGATCCGCGCAGATTCTTTGGCGACGGGATCCGACTGAAACCGGAGTCCAGTGGGCTGTCGTCCGAGTCGGCCATCCGAAGGACATCGTTTATCTCGTCAAGGTTCCGCCTGGTGGTATCACTCCACGCCGGGGCACGATCACCGGTCAAGCCGAATGTTCGCTCTTCAAGCTCGACCAATCCGGCAACATCGAACCCGTGCTCGACATCGACGGCGAGCAAGTCCGGATCGTCGCTCGCAATCACTCCACTCAGCGTATCCGCGGCCCGATCGAAGGCTCCGGGGACCAGTACCTCACCGTCACTTTCGACGGCAACCAATCTTGGGTCCTCGATCCGCCGAAGCAGACTTTACTCTGCAAACCAACTAAACGAGTCAAAGCCAAATCCTGGGGAACCGCCCGCGAACTCCGTTTCGATGGAACGCAGTGGCGGCCGATCGGCGTCAAAGTCGCGGTGTACAACGTTTGCGACTACGCGCTACTCGCATCGCAGCAGATCATCTGTCATTTCCACGAAGACACCGCGTCCTATCTCACGATCGGTTGCAGATGCTGCGAAGGAAGTAGCTCAAGCTCAAGCAGCTCGTCGTCCAGTTCCAGCAGTTCTTCGTCGAGCAACTCTTCATCGTCCTCGTCAAGCGAGTCGTCCTCCAGCAGCCAATCAAGCAGTAGTTCTTCAAGCGACAGCTCTTCGGTCAGTCTCAGCTCGTCCAGTTCTAGCAGCCTGTCGACTAGTTCCAGCGGCTCGTCTTCGAGTTCATCTGCCAGTTCATCACCGTCATCATCGAGTAGCTCGGCTTCATCAAGCCTTAGCTCATCCAGCGATTCGTCGTTTTCGGCTTCATCGAGCTCTTCGCCAAGTGCTAGCTCATCGAGTAGTCCAAGCTCGTCAAGCGGTCCATCCGCGAGTTCCTCAAGCAGTTCAAGCGACAGCTCGTCGAGTGATTCGTCAAGCGAATCAAGCTCCTCCGAAAGCAGTCAATCAAGCTCAACGTCAAGTCAGTCATCAAGTGATAGCTCGGAGTCGTCAGGCTCCGAATCATCGGTTTCGCTCTCAGGCTCGTCCGTTGATTCAAACTCCAGTTCTTTGTCATCCTCGAACAGCGGATCGTCTAGCAATTCGAGCGGATCATCGAACAGTAGCAGCCAATCTGATTCCAGCGATTCGGATTCGGGAAGCTCAAGGAGTTTCAGCCAACCATCGACCGCAAGCTCCTCGAACTCTGAGTCCTCAGGGTCGGAGTCGTTATCTGAATCGAGCCAGTCTGAAAGCGAATCGCAATCCAATTCGGCGAGCGAATCGGGAAGCAAACCAAGTTATTCGCGACCATCATCCGGGAGCGAGTCTGACTCACAGAGTGCATCGCGATCCGAAAGTGACTCCGATTCAGCGAGCCATTCAAGGAGCACGTCGAACTCGCAATCCGCAAGCGAATCGCAATCGGACTCTGCCAGTGATTCTGTAAGCGAACCCAGCTACTCACGTCCGTCAACGAGCGAATCTGGTTCGATCATCGGATCGGACTCCACCTCACACAGCCTTTCCCAGTCAGGGTCGGCAAGCGAGTCGTTGTCGGCCTCGGGAAGCCAATCGGATTCGCAGAGCGAATGGGCCTCGCAATCCGCCAGCGGCTCAACGTCAACATCGGGAAGCGATCGACCAAGCCACAGCGATGATCCCAGTCTCGGGTCTTCCGGAAGCGGCAGCCAACCAACATCTGAAAGTGAACCGTCGACCTCGGGGTCGAATCGACCGAGCGATAGCGGTGAAGAGAGTTCGGATCGGCCCAGCGAAAGTCGATCCGAATCGAGTGAGGGTTCCGATCACCCAAGCCACAGTGTCAGCGATAGCGAACCACCATCAGAGAACAGCAGCGGATCAAGCGAGCCTTGCAACAGCACTTGGATTTGGTCCTGCGGCTGGGAGTTGGTTGAAAGCGACTGCGAAGAACCCGGCGAGCCACCGACAAGCTCAGGTGCTTATGACGGCCAGGTTGCGGAGATGTATGCATGATCCATTGCCCGCATCTCCATCACGACAACTCCTGCGAAGTCGCCGGCCAGATGGCTGGATGCAAAGTTCGCTCGACTCCATCCGCCTGCAACGCTTGCCAGGCGAACGAAAACCCGCGAGCGATCAACGTCGTGACCGTCGGCATGGCATTGGTCAACAAGAAGCGTCGCAAGCAAGAGGTCAAGGAACTGGAATGGCTACTTCGCAATTACTTACCCGAACGCACTGAACCAGAGACGATCAAGATCGATCGCTTTCGCCCCGGTCCTGGCAATGAATTGAAACGCATGTTGGCTTGGTTCGCTAAGCCGAATGAAACCTGCAACTGCGAAACCCGAGTCGACACGATGAACGACTGGGGTGCGGAAGGTTGCCTGCGCAACATCGACACGATCGTCGACTGGTTACTCGAAGAAGCCCAACTGAGAGGTCTGCCCCATGGAAGGTTCACCGCCGCGATCGCCCGCGGACTCGTCAGCACCGCCATCCGCAAGTACGAGCAAAAATTCCCCGAAGGGCCATCCGAGCCAGACGACGAAACTGAATAGTCGAGCGGTCGTTGAGCGTTGCTTCCTCATCAACCTCGATCGGCGACCGGATCGGCTGCGAGAGTGGCTCGATCAGTTGCCTGATCCTTGGCCGTTCCCCGAGCCAGAGAGGTTTGCGGCGATCGATGGACGGAATGTCGCGACGCCTGCGCAGTGGCGTGCCGGCAACGGAGCTTGGGGATGCTATCGATCACATCTCTTGATCTTGGAAAAGTGTTTGAGCGAGCACATCGATTCGTACGTGGTATTTGAAGATGACGCCGGGTTCGCCGAAGACTTCGCGGAACAACTGAACGAATTTGTCGACGAGTTGCCGCCTGATTGGGGAATGGCCTACCTCGGCGGCCAGCACTTGTACGCGGGAAAACATCCGCCGCACAAAGTCAGCGAGCACGTTTACCGCCCGTACAACGTCAATCGCACGCACGCTTTCATGGTCCGTGGCCGTGACAACATGAAGGCGTTGTATCGGCATTTGACTTGGAACGATTGGCACACCAAGCATCACATCGACCATCATCTCGGGCGTTTCATCCAACGTCGCTACGAGTCGCTTGTTCAAGGAAAGAACGTCGAACGCGAGTCGATTGCGGTCTACACGCCGGACCGTTGGATGGTCGGACAACTGCCAACCAAGTCGAATATCTGTGGTCGCAAATGGAATCAAACGAGGTTTTTCAACGACGCGCGAAACGCCGATCATTCGGACGCACCTTTCTTTGCAGTGCTCGGACCGCATCGTTCGGGTACTTCCTGTGTTGCAATGGTAATGCATCACCTTGGCGTCCATATGGGCAATCAGCTGGGCGGCTACGAAGCAACCGGTGGAGGCGAAGCGGTCGGGCTAGCACAGCTTTGCGAAAGAGCGATGCGATTCCCTGCGACTGATCCCGGCATCAGCGACCAACAACTCACGCAACAACTCAAGTCCTGGATCGTCGCCCGCAAGTCAGAAGCCAACCGAGACAAGACCGTGGCGGGCGGAAAGTACCCGCATCTGTGCCGCTTTGCAGGGCATCTGCACGAAGCCCTGGGCGATTCACTTCGCATTATCTCGGTTCATCGCGATATCGAAGCTTCCATCCGCAGCTTACAAGATCGGTCCAACAAGCATCGCGGACAGTGGTTCGCAGCAGATGATGATTCATGCGACCTCCTTCAGCGAAGCCTAGCCGAACATCGCGATCGATTCATTGAAGAGCATCCCGATGTGCCAATTTTCCGCATCGAGTTCTCCGAACTGACCGCTGATCCGGAAAGTGTCATTGGCGAGCTCGTCGATTTCCTTGGAATCGAACCTTCCGAAGAAGAGTTCTCGTCTGCTGTCTCACACGTGAACCCTGACCTCAGAAAGCACGGGTGATGCCATGGGCAAGACGAATCCTTTCTCACCGGAAGACATCACGTTCTGCATCAAGACCATCCACCGACCGTGGTCATGCCATCGGTTGGTCGAGTCGCTGCGAAGACACTTTGTGGACCCAAAGATCGTCGTTGTCGATGACGGGCGTCCTGAACTGCGTTTCTCGGCGAAGTATCCGGAAGCAGCCAAACACTGCAAAGTGATCGATTTAGAGAAGCACGATGTGGGTGTTGGTGTGGGACGCAATGCAGCGATCGATGCCGCAGAGACTGAGTTCATCTTCCTGCTAGACGACGATCATGTCATCACGAAAGACTTGCACCTCGCATCGGTTTACGAGCGATTCCAGCAACACGAGATCGACATTCTCGGTGTGCGTCAGGGTGGAGGCGGCCGGCCATTGCTGTTCGCGCTGTTAATGAACAGCAAACGCATCTGGATGTTTCGCGGTGAGCATCGCAGGATTGGTTCACTCGCCTGGTGCGACATGTCCAGCAATGCGTTTCTTGCTCGGCGCGAAACCATAGCCAAACTGCGGTGGGATCCAGAGATCAAAACATACGAACACTGGGAGTTCTTCTACCGGGCCAGTCACCTCGAGAACCTGAAGGTCGCGGTAGCGGAAGACAGCATGGTCGTTCACGCTCACGTTGGTGCGAAGCCCTATGGCGATCTGCGTTGTCGCCCGAAGTTCAGGAAGCTTGGACTACGCAAACACGGATTCCACTCACTTCGTTATCCCGGCGGAGGCATCGTTCATGCGTGACCAAGTCACCTTCTGCATCAAGACCATTCACCGTCCGCAATGCTGTGCCGCATTGGTTCGGAGCATTTACGAAAACTGCGGATCCAACCGCCCGGCGATTCATGTGCTAGATGACGGAAAGCCAGAGCTTCGCTTCTCGGCAAACTGCCCCAACGAAGCTGGAATGGTGGATGAACTGATCGAGACGGAATATGACATCGGCTTGTCTGCTGGTCGCAATCGCTTGCTCGACTCTGGTGACTCTCCGATCGTTGTGTTCACGGATGACGATCATTTGGTGACTGCTCGGACCCGCTTGCCAGAACTGGTCGACAAGTTGAATCGGAACCACGACATCGACCTGCTGGCTGCACTTAGCAACAACGACGAGCGACCTCGGTTGCTGCGTAGCAATGGAACACGACTACGAATCCATCGCGGTTCGCTGAAACAACGCGGTTCAATTCGATGGTGCCATTACGTCGGCAATTGCTTTGTTGCCTATCGGGACATCCTGAAGGCGATTCGCTGGGATGAAGATCTCAAAGTCGAAGAGCACTGGGACTTCTTCTGGCGATGCAAACTGGCCGGCGTAAATGTCGCGGTCGATGTTGATCATTCTTTCAAGCACGAGCACGTTGATCCGCCCGGTTACCAGCGTCATCGACCACAGTTCCTAAAACGCGGCCTCGAGAAGCACGGATTGGAGAAGGTGATTTGGCGATGATTGAATTGCCCGCCCTGGAATACCACCTCGCACACGGCTGCAATCTTTCATGCCAGCAGTGCAGCCACTACAGCAACTTTCGTTTAGCTGGCGCGATGCCCACGCCGAGTGAAGCAAAGGTTGAATACGAAGCATGGCACCAACGCATTGTTCCGAAACGGTTTGCCTTGCTTGGTGGTGAACCATTGCTGAATCCCAAGTTGATTGAGCATTTACAATTGGCCCGCGCGTGTTGGCCAAACTCGAACTTGATGCTCGTCACAAACGGCTTCTTCTTCGATCGCCATCCCGCGTTGCCCGAAACGCTCGTTGAGATCGATTGCTGCTTGGAAGTGAGTCAGCATGGGACGCACGAGACATACCTTGCAGAATTTCGCCGAGCCAAACAAACGGTCTGGCGATGGCGCGAAGAGTATCCCGGCATCCAGATCAAGATTCGGCAATCGCATCGTGGGTGGATGAGACAACACCAAATCGAAAATGGCAGACCGATGCCGTTCGATTCCAGACCGAACGCTGCATTCAAGATTTGTATGCAAAAGACCTGCACGCAGTTGTTCAAGCAGCGACTTTGGAAATGTCCGGCGCTTGCTTATTGGTCCCAGCTTGAGCAGCGGTTAAAGCTGGAAGACGTCCCAGAGTGGCAATTGTTCCGGGACTACCAAGCTTGCTCTTCCGAATGCAGCGATGCTGAACTCGTCGCCTTCCTTCGCTCAAAGGCAATTCCTCAATGCGGGCTCTGCCCAAGCAAGCGGGAACCCTTTCATCATCCCGATCCAATTCAAAGGAGTGAGCTTCGATGAGCTTCCGTCCGCGTCGTCCCGACATGCCGCCTCCGTGGCCACCGTTCATCCCGCCATTCGATCCGCCGGGAAGCGAGCCGCCACCACTTCCACCTGATTCGGATCCGCCAGACGGTTCGAGTACCGACGACAGCACCTCGAGTTCCGAATCAAGGCCCGACTGGTGGCCCGACGATTGGCCGTGGCCGCCCGAACCCGAAGAGCCCGTGGAGATCCTCGCGCCGCCACCCATCCACACGTGGCCGCGACTGCCGCCCGACCATCCGTACCACGTCCCACCCGGATACTCCGCGCCGGACAATTTGCCTCCCGGTCATCCCGGCGAGTATTACCCTGACATGCCGCCCGATCCCGTCATCTATCCGGTGGAGGAAGACACGGGTTCCATTGGCGACGAGAGTCAGTCCTGACCGCGTTCACTCTTGCCAATACTGAGGTTGATCGAGAGCGGTGCAGCAGCGGACCGTCCCTGAATTGCTTTCCATCGCTCCCGGTTGTAGTTCCTTAAACATCCATGCGTCCGCATTCTGGGGCAGGATGGGATACGGAGCGTCGAAGCCCTGCACGCCGGCCGGAACAAAGCCGAATCGCGAGTAATAGTCTGGGTAGCCAAGGACAAAGACCAGGGCGACGCCCTGCGATTCGAGTTGGGTAAGTGCTTCGTTGACTAGCCTTGTGCCGAGTCCGCTCTTTTGATGTTCGGACGAGACAGCAAGTGGAGCGAGTATCTGTGCGGATACTTTGCGTGTTTCGATCCGCACTGCTGTGAAGAGCACATGTGCAACAATCGTATCGCCGTGCTCGGCAACGAATGAACGGATTGGTTCTGCCGTTGGATCGTCGAGCATATCGGCTACGAGCGAAGAAATGATCTCGCCTTCTTGACCAAAAGCATCACAGTGGACGGAGAGGATCTGGTCGCGGTCTTCCGGCGTGGCCAAACGAAAGGCCGTTTCACTTACATTCATGTTCATCGAGTTGGTCTATGGATTTCATCTTCACTTGGGGCTTCGTCATCGCATTGTACGATCTCGGACGTTTCTGAAATCCTGCGAGTACAAATGCGGCGGCGGATTCGTTTGACTTCTGTGCGAAACGTGGCAAAGTTTTTTCTGGGCAGAAGAAATAATTTCGCCGTCGAACGCATCTAGATATGCACTGGTTCAAGGAAAACAGATTTTTCGTGAACCATTCGGAATGAAGAGCGTCTATTACCTCCGACGCAACAAGTCACATTCAATTTTGAATTAGCAAAGCGAGTAAGAGCTTTCTGATGTTTACCAAACAGCAACAAACGCGAATCGAACGGATACACGAAGGGCATACCTTCGGCGGTAGCGATTGGTGCAGTGTGAATGAACACTTAGCCAATGCGTTTCTGCCCGGTAATTCCCCGGAAATGTATTCGATGGGTACGAGATTGCTCACGTGACACTCGCTTCAAGCGAATTGCTTTCTACATGAAGGCTCGGTGTCACGCAGGCATCGAGCCTTTTTTCGTGTCCAAACCGGGACGACCCCAAAAACCCAACATGGGCTGGTAGCTGAGACGGTCTAGCGGCGGTCTGAAGAACCGCAGACGAGGATTCGAGCGCCTCCCGGCCCACTGACAAGGAAGATATGCGCCGACGGAATCGGCAACACACATCGGATACAGGTGCAGATGGAAGCACGCCTGCTTTGGGAGCAGGAGGATCTCGGTTCGACTCCGAGGTGTCCGACTTGGATTGAGACAAATGGTAGTCGAGGGCTGGTTGTCCAGGCCTTGCTGATAACGAGGTTGTGCCGAGTTCGATCCTCGGGGCTACCACTGACAACAACGAACACGAAGGAGAACCCAAACATGCTTCAGCGATTGAAACGCATACCCCAGATCATTCTTGGGGT
>JBKAHA010000016.1:0-145626 GCA_046290675.1 Aureliella sp. | reverse complement strand
CCAATAGATCGGTTGCGCAAACGCATCTGCAAAAACTGAAATGACTGTGCCATTCGGGCCACGCTCAAATTCTTCGCCTTCAAGCGCGGCGACAAAACTCCGGCCATCGACGTGTTGGTCGGGAAGCATTGGAAGCCCCAGGATGTCGAGCAACGTCGGATAGTAGTCAGTGCCGGTGATGATCGCATGAGACGTAGTATTCGGTTTCAAGTTGCCTGGCCAATGCACGATCAGGGGCACTCGGATTCCTCCCTCATAATTCCAGCCCTTGGCTCCACGGAGCGGCAGGTTCGAGCTGGCAAAGCGGGAGTTGAGTGTTTTGCGAGGATGGTGAGTTCCTCGATACTGGTTCGAGGCCGCCATACCTCCATTGTCGGAAGTGAAGATGATGATCGTATTTCGTTCTAGCCCGAGCTCCGTCAGCTTGTTACGTATCCGCGCGAGGCTTTCGTCCGTTGCTTCTACCATTCCAGCAAACTCGGCGTTGTCTTGCCTCTGCTTAACCCACCATACTCGCGCGTTTTGATGCAACGTCTTGTTATCGTTGTTCTCCAGATGGGCAAGCATGGCAGGTTCAAGGGCGGGGCCGTCTGGGTTGGGCTCAAGGATGTAAGCAGGCCCTTCCGGCGGGGGCAGACTGGCAAGCTTCTCCTTGTACTTGGAAACCAAATCCTTCCGGCCTTGGATTGGGTCATGGACTGAGAAGTGCTCTAGATGCACGAAAAACGGACGGTCTCTGTTTCGCTCAATGAAGTCGATTGCAGCATCGGTCAGTTTGTCTGTGAAATAGTCCCCAACTTCGGCGCGTAGTTTGTCGTTGTACGCGGAAGAGAAAGGATAATAGTAGGACCGAACCCATCCGGTGATCGATTCATCGAAGCCGTAAGTCTCTGGCGGCCTGTTGAGATGCGCCTTACCGTAATTCGCGGTCACATAACCATGATTGCGTAATGTTTCGGCCAAGGTTACTTCTTCATCCGGCAACGCGGTAATCTTTTCGCCGTGATGAAGCATTTCGTAATCGCGTTCGGGTCGACCGGGAAGCCATTCCGACAGATTGGTTCTCGCCGGGTATTTGCCAGTCAGAATACTTGCTCGGCTGGGCGAGCACACGTGGCAGGTGGCGTAGGCGTTATCAAAACGCATGCCTTCCAAAGCCAATTGGTCGATCGCGGGCGTTTCATAAAAATGGCTCCCAAAACACCCAACGTCAGACCAACCAAGGTCGTCAACCAGAAAGAAGATGACATTGGGAAGCCGAGCCTCCGCCCACAAAGGTCGTGTGGGGGAGACTACTAGGAAAAGACAAGTTGCCAAACACAAGCGGCTGCAAACACCGAGAATTCCCATGAGGCCACCATCCTTTCGTGCTGAGTCGGTGGGAGTTTGATTTGTCATCTCGATCCTTCCTAGCTGCGTACGGCTTGCTATGGAGCACTTGCGAGCCAGATTCGACATACGCAATCCGACTGGTATCCTAACAGGTCTCAAATCCTGACGAGTCGCCTGAATGCCTTTTGCAGCGGAAGCGGGCCCGGCAGAAGATACAACCACACTGCGTGTAGACCTATGTGACCAATTGAACCATGAAGTTAGACGCCAAATTGTATCCCGCAAGCGGAGGTTCTTACCTGCCCCCGGCACTCCGTGTCATCGGAGGATTCGCCGCTGCTCTTTGGTTGATGTCAGATCCAACCTGCGTTGCGGCGAACGAAAAGACTGCATCGGACCGAGGTTTTGAGGCTGTTGCAGAGATCTTCGAAGCCCGTTGCGTCACATGCCACAATACGAATTTGGCAAAGGGAGGTTTTTCGCTTGCTGACGCGAGCAATGCGATGGCCGGCGGAGATTCAGGCAAACTGATTGTGGCAGGCGATGCGGCTAACAGCATTTTGCTCGACTATGTACGCGGCACGGATCCCAATATGCCGCCGGAAGGGGATCCCCTGTCTGCGGGACAGGTCGCAGCCATCGAAAAATGGATTCGTGATGGGGCGTACTGGCCAGATGATCGGCAACTTCAAGAAAGTCATTTGAAGGATCGCTCCTGGTGGTCGCTACGTCCGCTAAAGGCCGTTGAAGTCCCCACCGCCATGGGCAGGGACCGGCTGAACGCAGAGTGGCCTCGCAATGCGATCGACCACTTCGTCCTCAGAAAGCTACTCGCCAATGATCTTGAGCCCGCACCACAAGCGGGCAGGCAGACACTGATTCGTCGTCTTTACTTTGATCTAATTGGCCTGCCCCCCTCGCCTGAAGCGATCGAGGAGTTTACAGCCGACAAACGCCCCGATGCTTACGAGCGACTAGTCGACCAATTACTTCATTCCGAGAGGTATGGCGAGCGATGGGCTCGCCATTGGCTGGACGTCATTCACTACGGTGACACTCATGGTTACGACAAAGACAAGCCACGTCCCAATGCGTGGCCTTATCGTGACTATGTGATTCGGTCGCTGAACGAGGACAAACCTTGGTCACAGTTTGTTCGCGAGCAGATAGCCGGTGATGTGCTTTACCCCAACACTCGCGACGGCATCGAGGCCTTGGGCTTTATCTCTGCCGGCCCGTGGGATTTTGTCGGACATGCAGAAGTGAGCGAGGAAAAGATCGATGGGCAGATCGCTCGCCATTTAGATCGCGACGACATGGTCCGCACCACGACAGAATCTCTGATGGGACTGACCGTTGGCTGTGCTCAATGCCATGATCACAAATTCGACCCTATCACACAGCGGGATTATTACCAACTGCAAGCAGTGTTTGCGGCTCTTGATCGAGCCGACCGAAGTTACGACCTCGATCCTCAAACAAGCAAACAACGTGAAGCACTAAATCAGTCGATTGCCGACGCAAGAAACGAGCTCAAGACGATCGCCAAGATCATCGTGGAACGTGCGGGCAAAGACGTCGCAGAAATGGACGAGGCGATCCGCAACCTCGAACTGCGACGCGACGAATCATTTGGCAAAGCATTTGGGTATCACAGTCAGATCGAAACGCAGCAAAACGTATCGAAGTGGGTCCAAATCGACTTCGGAAAACAAGTTGCAATTCGTCGTATCATCCTGTTCCCATGCAAAGACGACTTCAACGGCATCGGAGCTGGCTTTGGCTTTCCGCTTCGATTCAAAGTCCAATTGAGTGCGACAAAAGAGTTTCCAGCAGGCGTCACCACGCAGACGATCGCTGACGAAACGCAGAGTGACTTCGAGAATCCGAAGCTAGGACCCGTCGCTTATCCGACGGGTTCCGAAACAGCTCGCTACTTGCGAGTCACCGCCACGAAGCTGGCTCCGCGCAAAGATGATTTCATCTTCGCCCTGGCCGAGGTCGAGGCCATTGACGACGAAGGCATCAACCACGCAAAGGGCAAACGAGTTACCGCGTTCGACTCGATTGAATCAGGTGAGCGATGGCGGCAAAGCAATCTAACCGATGGTGTTTACCCAGGCGAACCAATACGGCTGACGTCCCTCCGAAAGAAGCGTCAGCAACTCATCGAGCTGGCAACAAAAACGAATGAGAACGCTCGTCTGCGTGAACTTCAATCGCTTATCCAGCGAGATGAAAAGAAGCTTGCGTCATTGCCAGCGCAATCCAAGGTTTACGCGGGCACAATCCATCGCGGAACGGGGAAGTTCAAGGGCACCGCAGCCAATGGTGGTTTGCCTCGGCCGGTTCATTTGCTCGAGCGTGGTGACGTAACCCGGCCCGGCGAGCTGGTCGAACCGGGAGCACTATCCGTACTGGGCATGGATCGGTACTTCGCCCCCGATAATTTGCACAATGAGGCGGATCGACGCGCCGCGTTGGCAAGATGGTTGACCGATTCAGCAAACCCACTGACATGGCGCAACGCAGTGAATCGTGTATGGCAATATCATTTCGGACGTGGCCTCGTCGAGACTCCGAATGACTTCGGCCGAATGGGAAGTGTTCCAACCCATCCCGATTTACTGGATTACCTGGCAGTTCAATTTCGTGATCAAGGCCAGTCGTTGAAGCAGCTGCATCGACTCATCGTCACCAGTGCCACCTGGAGACAGTCGTCACGTGCACAATCAAGTCTAGAAGAACGTGCGTTTGGTATCGACGCTGACAACAGACTGCTGTGGAAAATGCCGCGTCGTAAACTCGAAGCTGAAGCCGTACGCGACAGTGTGCTTTCCGTGAGCGGGAAGCTTGACTTGACCATGTACGGTCCCGGTTACCGCGACTTTGTCATTAAGAATCCCGAGCATTCACCTCACTACGAATACCATCTCCACGACCCGGACGATCCCCAAACCCATCGAAGATCCATCTATCGATTCGTTGTGCGTTCTCAACTCGAACCGTTCATGAATACACTCGACTGTGCTGACCCTTCGATCTTGGTAGGGCGCCGCAACAGCAGTCTGACACCGCTCCAATCACTCGCGATGCTCAACAGCGGATTGATCGTTACGATGGCTCCGCAATTCGCTTCGAAGATTCAGAAACGCTACAAGGGACCAGACTCACAAGTGCAACAGGCCTTCTACCAAGCGATTGGCCGATTACCGAACGAAGCCGAGCAAAGTGCGATCCAGAGCGTTGCTCAACAACACGGGCTCGCCAATGCTTGTCGACTGATCTTTAATCTCAACGAATTTACGTTTGTGGATTGAAGTCTCCACCTTGGCTCCGAATATGAAACAATCAATTTCCACCCTCGCGACATCGCGACGCGAAATGCTGACGACCTGTGGGCAGGGCTTCGGCGCCATCGCCCTAAGTGCGATGTGCGCTGCCGACGCTTCAGCGGCGGAAACTCAATTCCCTACCGGAGGCAAGTTCCATCACGCACCGCGAGCAAAACGCGTCATCCAGCTTTTTATGGCCGGGGGCGCCTCGCACATTGACCTTTTCGACTATAAGCCCGCGCTCATTAAAGGCGATGGAAAGCCAGCCGACTTCGGCGAAAAGGTCGAAGCGTTTCAAGGCGGTCTTGGCCCTTGGAAACGACCCGTTTGGGACTTCAAACCCCATGGCCAGTCGGGCAAAATGCTAAGTGATGTGGTCGGACGACTCGGAAGTTGTGTGGATGACATTGCTTTCGTGCACAATATGGTCGGTAAAACCGGCGTGCACAGCCAAGGAACTCTGCTGCAGACGACAGGATTCAACTTGCCTGGATTCCCCGGAATGGGCTGCTGGATTAGCTACGGTCTTGGGTCAATCAACGAGAACCTGCCCACGTTCGTCGTGTTGCCCGACCATCGAGGATTCGCCAGCAACGGTGCTAAGAATTGGGACGCTGCATTCTTGCCATCGCAGCACACGGGCACTGTCATCCATCCAGCGCGACGGAATCCAATCAACAATCTCCAGCCGCATGAAAACGGTGGCTACATCGGTGCCAGCAGCGAATCGGATGTGCGCTCGGTGCTTAGCCAACTCAATCGGCAACATGCCGAGAGTCGCACGGGTGACGCGAGGCTAGAATCACGAGTCCGATCCTACGAACTCGCAGCACGAATGCAACTGGCGGCCCCTGAAGCTCTCGATATCTCGGATGAACCAGAGTACATCTTGGATGCGTACGGCATCGACCAAAGTACAAAAACCTGGCCCAAAGAAATCAATCACCGCGAGGAGATCCACCATTTTGGCAGCCGCTGCCTAGTGGCCCGCCGACTCATCGAGCGGGGGGTTCGCTTCGTGCAAGTCTTTTCGGGGAACGACAACGGTTTCCCCAGACGAAACTGGGATTCCCACGAGGACATCGGTCGCGATCACGGCCCTCTCGCTGCAGGCATGGCGCATGGTGCTTCGGCACTCATCAAAGACCTAGACCAACGAGGTCTACTTGAAGACACCATCGTGCTCTGGACGACAGAGTTCGGCCGGTTGCCGTCAACTCAAGGCGGCAAGGGCCGAGATCACAACCCCTTCGTGTTTACGAACTGGATGTGCGGCGGCGGCATCAAGGGCGGAATAACTCACGGGCATAGCGACCAGTGGGGATACAAACCACTCGATCGCTCGCGGCCGACCGAAGTATACGATATCCACGCTACAATCCTTCACCTGTTGGGCCTCGATCATGAGCGGCTAACCTACCGACACAACGGGATCGATCGCAGACTGACCGACGTGCACGGCCACGTGATCGATGAACTGATCGCGTAGTAGGCGATCCCCTAAACGCAGCTATTTGACGCCGAGTTGATCAAAGAAAAAATCGATCATACGGACGTCCTGATCAGGTTGAATGCCAATTGCGGGTGCAATGGCAATGGTCTTCATTCCAACTTCGTCAGCACGCTTTTTCAATCGCTTCACGTGGGCTGGATGGTGATTCACATGCCCCTTGTCGAGAGGATCAGTTGGACCGCCCCGTTGATTGTTTCTCATCCAGATCGGTGGATCATCCTTCGACATCCAAGCCAACATGTCGAGTTCTTTTCGAATCGTCTTGCCTTCCGCTGCGTCCAATTCATCCATCGACTTGACGCCGTAAGCACTCGTCATATCAGCCCCGCGTGCCTTGGCCAGTTCCTTGGACCATTTGATCTTGGAGGGGATGAAGTCCGGCCACTGCAACACATCGTAAGTCGCTTGCGTTCCGTTTAGCCCAGCCACCACAAGCCGTGTCGATTCTCGCAAAACGGGATCGCTACTATCCGGATCCGCTAAATCATCGTGGCAAGCCAGCCAAAGAGAGGTTCCAGCGCCAGCGGAGCCTCCGAAAGCGGCAAGGCGTTCTTTGTCGATATTCCATTCTTTGGCATGATGCCGAATGAATTGGATCGCCCGCGCGCTGTCGCTCAGACAAGCCCGAATTCCACGCGAATCTTGATTTCGAAAACGATAGTTAATCGAAACGAATGAGACGCCTTTCTTGAGACACTCGAGTAGTTCCTCACACCCGTGGTACTTCGATTTGTCGCCCCCCGTGAATCCGCCACCATGAATGGCAACGACGACGGGAGTCGGCTCGCTGGAATCCGCTAGCCAGACATCCATGACGGTTTTCTTATGGTCGCCGTATCGCAGATCGGCGAGGGTTGGGTCGGGGCCTTTCGATTTTGGATTCGTAGGCTTTGCCTGCTGTTTCAGCCTCTTTTGCGCCTTCTCTAGCTGTGCGCGAAATGGTTTCAGTTCGTCGGCCGATAGCTCGCCGTCCCCATTTCTGTCAATCTGTGGAAAACGCTTTAGGATGCGTGCTTGCTGCTGGGGAGTCAGTTCCTGTGCCAATGCAAGCGGCAAGCTGCCCAGGAGCCAGAAATACAAGACGATACGGGCACTTAGTCTCAGTCGCTTCATTTCGATTACTTTTCAGGGTCACTTTCTGACAATCCACCAATCAACGGCGGAAGATCTCTAACGTTCGTTCAGTTTAACAAGCGCTGTTGTCGAAGTTTGGATTTTGCATCCGTTCAGCCCCAACGGTTCGTCTTCACGCTTCAAGCTCATTCATGAGAGCGTTGCGGCGTTCGGGGTAAGCATCCCCCAAAAAAAGGCCACAGTTGCTGTGAGCGAAAAACGCACCATTCTCTGCCCGAACCAAAACACACTGCTCGAATCTACGCGTAGCAAATAATACCTTATATTGCCCCGTCGCTTTTTACAGCTAGTGAACTCGCTGTTCAGCCGTCACTATACTCTCAGCAAAAACATGTTGCCTGGATGTTGCGTGGTTAAGGCTTCTCTTGCGTGTTCGCGTACAACCAACAGTCTCCTCTCTTCACTGAGGCCCTTTATGTGGCGTTCCATTCTTGTTCTGAGTTGCGTCATCTCTTCCCCGTTTGCATTGGCTGATGAGCGGCCAAACATCATCGTCTTTTATACCGACGATCACGGGTACGCAGATTTATCCTGCCAGGATGTATTCGATGACGTCCGAACGCCGAATGTGGATCGATTGGCAAGAAGTGGAGTTCGGGCTCTGCATGGATATAGCACCGCACCGCAGTGTGTGCCATCAAGAGCGGGGCTGTTGGTCGGCAAATTTCAATCGAAGTTCGGCGTTGAATCGAATGGCAAGCCACTAGACGGTTTCAATCGCGAGCTAACGATTGCTGAGCGGCTGCAAGAGATCGGCTACACCACGGCGCAGTTCGGCAAATGGCACTTGGGACCTGGATCTGAAATCACCAAGCATGGATTCAAGTACGTCTATAACCAAAACAGCCAAGCGGCGTTTGCGGCCAATATCACGACCAGTGGCGAGGATCGCCCGATGGGGCGGATCAAGCCCGACATGTACCACGTTGACGGCTGCAGCCATGCTGCTGCCTCGATCATCAGACGCCACACGGAGGATCCGTTCTTTCTCTACATCGCCTACCGAGCACCGCATGTACCGCTCGACGCGCCACGGAAATACCTGAATCGTTTTCCAGGCAAAATGCCGGAACGCAGACGTCAAGCGCTTGCGATGCTCTCCGCCGTTGATGACGGAGTTGGCTTGATCATGGAAACACTCGCGAGCGCTGGCTTAACCCAAAAGACACTGGTGTTTTACATCGGCGATAATGGTGCACCGTTAAAAATTCACAAACTAGACGCACCCGGCGGTGGACCGGGATGGGACGGCTCTTTAAACGATCCCTTGAACGGTGAGAAAGGGATGCTGTCCGAAGGGGGTATGCACGTCCCGTTCGTCGTGGCTTTCCCGAGCAAGATCCCCGCGGGGCAAGAGTACCCTCATCCGATTAGTGCCTTGGACGTTGCGGCTACTGCTGCCGAGGTAGCGGGTTTAAATGCGGATAAGGGCGAGTTCGACGGAGTGAATCTCATCCCATTTTTAAGTGGCCAAGTCAAATCGGCGCCGCACGACGCCCTGATGTGGCGTTGGGTTTCGCAATCCGCAATTCGAGAAGGTGACTGGAAACTGCTACGAGGCGGTCAGCGCGAGTACCTCTACAACCTGCAATCTGACTTGGAAGAAAAAAACAATCTCGCGGCCAAATTTCCGGACGTCGCAGATCGACTTCGGCAACGTCTTCAATCTTGGTCACAGGAATTGTCGCCGCCTGGCCTGGCGACGTCAAATCAAGCCACGGTGTGGAATGATTACTTTGACTTTTACCTCGAAGGCAAGCCCGCCAAGCCTCCCGCACCAAAGTCGCAGTTGAAGAATACGCAAAATGGAACTAGCCGTATTGGCCCATGGTTGGTGCGGGGCGGCAAGCTAAGCACTGGTGACGGGGTGTTCGGAATCACACCGACCGGCAAACAGAATCCGGCGTTGATCCGTAACGGAATGCAGCTAGAGGGACCGATAACGGTTGAGATGACAATTCAGACTGACAGCCAGGAACCAGTCAGATTGCATTGGCGGCACGCAAACGAAAAATCGTTCCAGAACGAAAACCAAATTGCAATCCCGATTGAGAAAACGGCTGAGTGGCAAACGCTTTCGACCGAGATTCCAAGCCAGAACAATGTCGTGCACGTACGCATCAACCTGCCGAAAGCACCAGTCCAATTCAAGAGCCTTCAATTTTCAACTTCAAAAGGCAAGTCGGTCGCGTTGCCAAAATAGACGAATGCCTCATTACGTAGATGATCAAAACGACGGAACTCAAACGCCTCGACTTAAAACGCCGGCATTTAAGGCACATGCCCGTAGAGCCTGATGCGGGCAAGTCGTGCATTCAGTCTTCGATCCGTACGATCGCAGTCACTTCAATACTTGCTCCGAGCACGACCTTCTCAAATTCGGCGCCCGTCGGATGCTGCATGCAAAACTCCTCATCGTCTGGAGTGGGAGGCTCCCATTCTTCACCTGGGTTCCAGCGTCCGTCGACTTCGACATACTCGCCAACCATCTTTAACAGAGTGTCGCGTGACACTGCATCCGTAGCCCTCACTGGGGTCATTCCGACTAGGAATTCGTGGCCAAGCCACGCCTCCACGCCCTTTACGTCCAACGGGTAGTGTTGGAGCACACCTCGGGCGCTACGCTTGGCGGCGGCTTCGGACTGCTCTTGGTCTGCAATTTCGACCTGCATTGGCGCGTTCACCTGCTCAGCCGAATTGACCTGCAAGGGCGAGTTCGTTTGGCTTTGACACCCCGCAACTAGCGTGACACCTGCCACGAGTAGATTTCTCAGTACCGTTACCATGCCTGTGGCTTCCCTTCTTCTCGTTGCTCAGTCGTCCGCGATACAGTGGATTTTATCCACGATGACGCGGCGAATAGCGCAAGGCGTGTAAACAGATCCTCACAGATTTGTAAAAAGCCGACGTCGGAAGCCCCAATCGTCGTCGGAGGCCAGGACGATGAAAAGCAACCGATCTGGCTGGCATAGTTCAGCACAGCTACAGCCGCAACCATTGGCTTTGCTGCGATAGGATGCCGGGCACTCGCCACGAAACGCCATCAGATCGCCAACAAGAGTCGCAATTGACAGCTCGTTATCCTTGATTGTCCAGATCTTTTTGAGGTGACATTACTACTGGCTGGGGAGCGGTACGATTCTTGATCAAACAACAAAACTGGTCGTTCTGTTTATTTTAGCATTGAGTCTTGCTCCCGCCGCAAATGCAGAGGACAGTTTCCAATTCCGGGGGCCTGCCGGTAATGGAGTTTATTCCGAGTCGCTGCCGAAAGATTGGAATACGTCGAAGAATGTGCGTTGGGCGATCGATGTTCCGGGTGGCGGCTGGTCTTCTCCTGTCTCCACGGGTGACTTGGTTTTCGTAACGACTGCCGTCGGTAATGGCGGCACTCGCCCGAAAGGCTTTGGAGAGGGGGTTCAGTCAATGGGATCCTTCTACCGTTCCAAACCTCCAGCGGAGCCTCTAAGTTTTGAAGTGCATTGCCTCAGCCTCACGGATGGAAATCAGATCTGGAAGAAACAAATCACCTCACGCAAGCCGCCTTTCAAGATCCATCCTTCGAATTCCTACGCAACTGAATCGCCCGTAACCGACGGCACCAACTTATACGCTTACTTCGCCGCAGTCGGAGTTGTCGCGTGCCTCGATATGGAAGGCCAACAAATTTGGATGCGTGAACTAGGCGCCTACAAGACGGGAAGTGATTTTGGAACAGGGAGTGCCTTGGCGATCCACGACGACTTGGTCTACGTGCAATGTGACAATGAAGAAGAGTCGTTCGTTTGTGCTCTCCAAAAGACGTCGGGCGAGGAAGTCTGGCGGGACGGCCGATCACGTGGTACGAGTTGGAGTTCGCCGGTAATCTGGGAAAACGATTCAAGAACCGAACTAGTCACTTGCGGGAACGGGATTGTTACAAGCTACGATCCGGCTAGCGGCCAGATTCTGTGGACACTCAAGGGTGCTGGTGGGGCTTTCAGCGCATCACCGGCTTTCGACCGTCAGAGAATCTACTTCGGGCAGAGTGGTAGGACCAGCCGAGGGCCATTGGCGGCAGTCAACGCAGGTGCGAAAGGCGACTTGACCTTCAACGATGTTGGAGACGAAGCCTTGGCTTGGGTTCAAGATTCATCGGCGCCTTCAATGTGCTCTCCTGTCGCTGTTGACGGACTGGTCTACGTTCTCAGCCGAGGAGTGCTGAGCTGCCACGATGCGGAATCAGGAAAACGCGTCTACCGCGAACGATTGAAGAACGCTTCCAGCGTCACGGCATCGCTTTGGGCAGCAGGGGGCAATCTCTTCGCCCTAAACGAAGCTGGCGAGACCGCAGTAATTCAGACGGGCAACGAATTTGAATCGACCGGCACCAACTCGCTTTCCGGCCTATTTTGGTCAACTCCCTCCGCTACCGACTCCGCTCTGCTGATCCGAAGTGCCCTCGAAGCTCTATTGCATCGGCAAGTGAGATCGCTGATCCTCCAGCTAACCGAAGACGTCGGGCTGAAGCTAGCTTGGGACAACCAACTCTCAAGCAGGCCAAGGCCCACTTGTAATCGATTGATAAATACGTCGTTTGAATCCGAATTCACCGGTGAGCAATCGATGGCGGCTCAATATGGCCCCGACCTCTGCTCAGCGCCTCTCAAGAGGAGAAATGCAAACCACATTTGCTGAGACTACACGAAGTCAGTCTGCTGCTCTGAGAAGCCGCGTTTCAGTTGCCTTAGGCGGCTTCAAATGCGAATCCATAAAACCATAGATGAGCTGCCTTGACTCATGAGCAACGGTGTGCCCTCGGCCATGAACGTAAAAGCCGAAATTCTCGGGTGAGTCTTCGAGCTCGTACACATCCATGACTTTCATCAGCATAAGCACGCGTTGGCGCTGGGTTGGCCCCTGCCCATCGTTCAGACCGGACAGATCCAGAAAGGCGCGTGGCGCAATCAACGCCATGATTTCGTGAAAATCGATCGGTGGCATCTCCTTTTTCTCCAGCCCTTCTCGGATCGGCTTGAAGTAGACGTACCAGCGATCGCGTGACCACGCTTCAACTCTCGGATTGTGGCGAAAGAAAGTACCACCGCAATTGCACGCAGCCGCCTTGATACGATCATCGTACGCGGCCAGGAAGATCGTACCATGTCCGCCCAGCGAATGGCCTAACGCGCCGATTTGATCACGATCCACTTCGGGCATGCCTTGAAGCACATCAATAGCGATTGAGTGTTCGTACGTGAACTTGCCCACGGCCGTCCACTCTGGATGCTTCTCATGGAATGCTTCAGTTTCGTAAGGCCCTTTCTCGGGTATCCGGTGGCCGGACACAAAATGCTCGGGCGCGATCACGATATAACCTCTACGGCATAGATGATCCAAATAGGCCTTGTCTGGATTATCGACTAAGCCCGCGACGCGTTGCTTACCGAATTTGTAGGTGCCATGAAGTGCGACGATTGCAGGGGCCGGAGTGTCCATATCGAGCGGAATCCCAAGATAAGCATGGGCCCTCTCGTCCGACTCGACTGCATAACTAATCAATTGCCTCCTGTAGATGCCCTCGACAACAACCTCTTCGTGGATCTTGAGGTCGAGCGCGGGCTTCATCGGCTTGTGCTGATCGCAGATCAATTCGAGGTATCGCTGCCGAAGTACGCCCCGCCGCTTTTCCCAATCTTCACGAGTCTCGACCCCATCGGTCAAATCATCCCAGGAAGAGCGGATCTGCGGCACCTCAAACAGCTCGGGCTGCTTGCGATTCTGAGCGTTCGCCACGAGAGGTACGCAACACAGGACCAAGGCAGCGCAAGGCAACTTCAAGATATTTCTCCTCGATTCATCCGGACCCCAAGCAATCTCAATCGACGAATTCGATCTGATCTGCGGCATCGACAGCAAGTTGATTCACGCCACGGTAAGGCGAGATCTTACCTGTGACCCGGAGGGTCCGTCCACGAAATGCCTCAAGCCCGGCCTTCGCCAGCTTCCCCTTTAATGCGTCTTGATTGACGACAACCGTAAAGTTGCCAGGAGACCGAAAATCCTTTTCCGAGTTGAGTAGAATCCGATCTGGATTGCCAATCTTCCGACCGCCCTGGACACGGAATTGCACAACGACTTGTTCACCAGCCTTCCGTTGCAGAGCCGCCGCAGGGTTGATTGCTCCTTCGGCTAGCGGCAATGGCTTCCGCTGAGCCCGGAGAAGACTAAGCCCGAATTTGGTTTGGACCGCGATATTGCCATCATCATGACGTAGCTGAAGGCGGACTTCGGGATCAGTGGCATGCCAATCGACTTCGATGGATCCAAAATGATTCCCGTGTTGCAGGGCGGCTAAACGAAGACGATTAGGCTCCGTTGGGCGCCAGCCCTGGTTCGCTTGGTTCAATCCGCTGGCCGTAACATCATGCAGCGGATAGCCGACGCTCGACGGGTCCAACGAGATTTCCCCGAGGTGACGATCACCGCTAATGATGACGACTCCACTGGCTTCGCAATCACGAATTAGTTCAAACAATCGCGTCTGCTCAGACGGAAAATTCCCCCACTTCTCGAACGGGTGGTCGTTACTGAGAACTTGAATGCTGCTGCAAAGCACACGTAGTTCCGCTGGCTTGAGAAGCTCATCCCGCAGCCACTTCCACTGCTGATCACCAAGCATCTCGGAGTCGCCTTGTACAGCGGGTACGTACGGGCGAGCCCGGAAACCAGGCATCGGCTCGTCCGCTTTATCCAGTTCGCTGCGAAAGTAACGAGTGTCGAGCAAAATGATTTGAATGCGTTTTCCAGGTGGTCCGAAAATGCGAGACTGGTACACCCCTTCTTGCTCTCGCAAGGGTGAGTTAGCGGGCGTTGAAAAAAAGTCATGGAACAAATTCGAAGCAGCCCGTTTGTGTTCCCACTCTCGTCCTGCGTCATTATTTCCGTAATCATGATCATCCCAAGTCGCCAGAATCGGCACTGACTTTCTCAGCCGATCAAATGCAGGCAGATCTGCCAATTGCTGGTACGCGGACGCGATCCGCGCTGGAGTCGACGGCTTGAGTCGGCCGTCAACGATGTCGGCGTAGATGTTGTCACCAAGCAACAACAATAGATCCGGTGAATAGCTGTCGATGGTGGACCAGATTGGACAAGGCTTGCTTTGATTCGCGCAAGACCCGAAAGCGATCTTTGAAATGACCTGAGAAGCATTGTTTTGGTTGTTGTCGTCGTCGTTTGCAGATGTGGTTAATGTCCCGACGCAAAATGCAAAGATCGCCCAAATGGCGACGCAAATCGATGTTCTGTTCTGATGACGCATAGATGACAAACTAGCTGATTTTGGAAAACGGACCGATGCAGGAGATTTCGTATTCTGATTGCTCCGGCAGTCTGGCGACATGACTCGCTTTTCTTTCGATAGCGGTTTAGCCATCAGGCTAAGTGCAATCGCGGCCTTCCGCCACACTTGTTGTGGTGAAGCTTCCATAAATTCTGAGCCACATAGAGTCGTGTCGGAAGCACCGAACCGCGATCACCTCAAATAAGCCTATGCATCGTCACATCGACGACAGAATACGGCCGCTTTATATTGAGCCGCGGAACGGCCAAGGTCGGCCGTGAATTGAGAAGCAGGCTTCTTTCATTCAACGACGTACTCGAGCGATAGTGAGATTTCCCGTGGCACTTTTTGATGAGTTCTCAGCCGGTTCCTTGACCTTCCGAAACCGCATCGCATTGGCGCCCATGACGCGTGCCCGCGCCGGAGAAGCAAGAGTGCCTAACGACTTGATGGCAACCTACTATAAGCAACGTGCAGCAGCCGGATTACTCATTACCGAAGCGACGACGATTTCCGAGCAGGCGAATGGCTGGAACCATTCCCCAGGAATCTACAGCAATGAGATGGTGGAGGGTTGGAAAGGCGTAACGACCGCCGTCCATGCAGAAGCGGCGCCGATATTCATGCAGCTTTGGCACTGCGGCCGCGCCTCACATCCAGACTTCCACGGTGGCGATCCACATGTCGCTCCCTCCGCAATCAAGATTGAGGAGGATTACATCCATACACCCGAAGGCAAAAAGCCTCATGCAATCCCAAGGGCCCTGGAAACAGCAGAGATTCCATCCGTTGTAGAAGACTATCGAAAGGCAGCAGTCAACGCGAAGGAAGCAGGATTCGATGGAGTGGAAGTGCATTCTGCAAACGGCTACTTGCTCGACACCTTTCTGCAGTCCAAAACCAACCATCGCAAAGATCAGTACGGTGGAAGTATTGAGAACCGTTATCGACTACTGGGCGAAGTCCTCGAAGCAATGACTTCCGTATTTCCAGCCGACCGAGTCGGAGTCCGCCTCTCGCCAAATGGTGTGTTCAATGACATGGGCTCTCCCGATTACCGTGAGCAATTTCTGTTTGCCGCGAAACAGCTCGACCAACTTGGACTAGCCTACTTGCACGTCATGGATGGACTCGGTTTCGGATTCCACGAATTGGGTGAGCCTATGACGCTCGGCGAGTTTCGAGAGGTCTTCTCGGGCCCCATCATTGGCAATGTAGGTTATGACAAGCAAACTGCAGATCAAGCCATCAAGTCTGGTATCGCAGATCTGATTGCCATTGGACGTCCGTTTATTAGCAACCCAGATCTAGTGCAGCGTTATCGCAATGATTGGCCGCTCAACCCAGATGCGGATGTTGCCGATTGGTATACGCCGGCGGGAGCAAATGGATACACCGACTTTCCCGCATACGAAGACAACTGAGCTGCCGATCTACCTATTGAGAACTCTTCGCATGACTCACCGCATGCTGTGCGATCATACGGTTCAAGGCCCTTTGCACAGCGGACATAGCGAGCTTGCACAACATGGGCATGGCCCGCCTTGTCCTCGTACTCCTTTTGCCGGGCTAATGTGGATCGCTCCAGCTCTGTCCAGCTCCGTCATTACGATGACAAAATAGTTCAATAGCAGGACGCCCTAATTCATGGTTCAGGAATGGATTCCTGCAACACTATGAACACCACGCCAACGGACCGCTCTGCCGGGAACGAATTGCATGGCTGTCTAGCCATGCGTTAACTGGCGATAACGCCCAGAAAGACCGGAGCACAAACGGATGACACGCATCTTCTTAAAGCTACTCGCAATTTACGTCGTAGCTACTTCCGTAACGCGTGCTGCTTACGCGGTGGACCATCCAAATGTGTTGATAATCCTGGTCGATGATCTCAAGCCAGCGATTGGGGCGTACGGCGATCCGCTTGCAAAGACACCGAATATCGACCAACTCGCGGCTAGTGGTATGCGATTCGATATGGCGTATTGCAATCAAGCCGTCTGCGCGCCGTCAAGATTTACGTTGATGCTCGGTTCGCATTCAACGTCGACGGGGTTGTACGGACTGGGAAGTCCACTGAGGAAGCTTGTTCCCGATGCGGTCACCATGCCGCAGTATTTTGCGAAGCATGGGTATCGGACAGAGTCACTGGGCAAGGTATTTCACATCGGGCATGGAAACTACGGAGATCCCGATTCGTTTTCTGTGCCTCACTTCAAAGAGAAAGTGATTGAGTACGCTGATCCAGCGTCGAAACCAGAC
The DNA here is from genome assembly GCA_046290675.1 of Aureliella sp. Classification (GTDB taxonomy): domain Bacteria; phylum Planctomycetota; class Planctomycetia; order Pirellulales; family Pirellulaceae; genus Aureliella. Next base: position 128,726 of record JBKAHA010000016.1, on the reverse strand, counting down.
GGCAAGCTGACGCGCGAAGAAGCGATGTTCCAGAATGTCAAGGCGCCACCAGCCGGGATGAACTCGCTGCCGCGTGGGGCCGCTTTTGAGAACCCCGATGTGGCTGATGAAGCCTACGCGGATGGCCGAGTCGCCGCGGAGACCATACGTCGACTGCAAGCCGCAAAGAAACGCGAGCAACCTTTCTTTATTGTTGCCGGTTTTGCTCGGCCTCATCTGCCGTTCTCCGCACCGAAGAAGTACTGGGACTTGTACGACGCAAACGAATTCGAGTTGGCCGCCAACCCTGACTTGCCGCTCGACTCACCGAAGGTGGCACAGAAACGCGGTGGCGAAATTCGCAACTACTTCCCCGTTCCCGACAAGAACGATCCAGCGGCGATCAACGATGAACTCGCTCGCAAGCTGATACATGGATACTACGCGAGTGCCAGTTATGTGGATGCACAGATTGGCAAAGTCATCGACGAATTGAATTCTTCGGGGCAGGCGAAGAACACGATCGTCGTGCTGTGGGGCGACCACGGTTTTCATCTTGGCGATCTCGGCATTTGGACGAAGCACACAAACTACGAGCAAGCCAATCGAATTCCGATTCTGATTTCCGCGCCAGGCGTTACCCAGCCCGGTTCGTCGACCAAGCAACTTGCCGAAAGCGTGGATATCTTTCCAACGCTTGCTGAACTTGCAGGCCTCGAGCAGCCGACAGGTCCGCAGCCAATCGATGGCGTCAGTCTGGTTCCAGTATTGAAAGACGCTTCAGCGCGAGTTCGCGATCACGCGTATCACGCCTATCCGAAGCAGAAGCTCGGCCGCTCGATTCGTACCGAGCGATACCGTTTGGTGGAATGGCGGCGAATTGGAGCGGCTACAAATACATCCGAGTACGAACTCTATGACTATGTATCTGATCCGCTCGAAAGCACCAATCTAGCCAAGACGCGTCCAACGGTAGTCGAACGCTTAAAAGCAATTCTGGCGAAGTACCCTGAGCCCGTTGCTCGCGCGAAACGACCAAGCAAACCCGCGCGCAAACAGAAAATCAATTGATCGTTTGACTCGCTGATCGAATCAGAACCCAACAACAACACGAGAAGCGACATGAAAACACGAACACTATTAGTACTGGCGAGCTTTTTGACTCTTCTACCATCGGTTGGGAATGGGCAGGAGATTATCGACGAGTGGCGATACACACTGCGTCGCCCTGCCGAGGGCTGGCGGCAAGCGAACTTTGACGACGTCAATTGGACAGAGGGCTTTGGTGGCTTCGGTACACGTGGAACTCCGGGCGCTCGCATTGGTACCACATGGGCGACGAACAGCATCTGGTTGAGGAAGTCGTTTGAACTGACTTCGGTTCCAGCGAAGCCTGCTCTGCTGATACACCATGACGAAGACGCCGAGGTCTACATCAACGGAAAGCAAGTCGCGAAGGTGACGGGCTTTGTCGGCAAGTACATCGTGGTACCGATCGAGCCTGAAAAGCAATCGTTGCTACAGGCCGGACAAAACACCATGGCCGTCCACTGCACGCAGACCACGGGTGGCCAGTTCATTGATGTGCATCTCGTCGACGCGGGCAAGGTGCCGAAGCTTCCGGCGCCGAAACGCAGCACAAAGCCGTTTCAGTCGGAGTTGATAACCGAATGGGGATCAAAGGTCACGCCTGAGAACGCTTGGACAGAATATCCACGTCCTCGGATGCGACGAGACAACTGGACGAACTTGAATGGGAATTGGGACTATGCCGTCACTTCGATTGACGTGAAGGAAACGCCCGCCAAATGGAACGGGAAGATTCTGGTTCCCTACTGCCTCGAATCAAAAATCGGCGGGGTTCAGCGACTGCTGGATGCCAGCGAAGCACTCTGGTACCACCGCTCGTTCGCATTGGATCATAAATCAGCGGGACGTAAATGGTTGCTAAACTTTGAGGCCGTCGATTATCGCTGCGAAGTCTTTGTGAACGGCCAATCTGTTGGCAAGCATGTCGGCGGAAACGATCCTTTCTCGTTCGACGTCACCGCCGCTGTGAAAGCTGGCGAGAACACGTTGGTCGTGCGAGTCGAAGATGCAACAGAAGAGTATCAACTTCGCGGCAAGCAGGTCATCAATGCGCGAGGAATCTGGTACACGCAAGTCTCAGGAATCTGGCAGACCGTTTGGCTGGAAGAGGTCGCCAGCGATTACATCGAGGACGTAAAGATCACCACCTCCGCCGCAGACGGTTCAATCACTGTCGAAACCAAAACGGACTCAGACAAGACCATCGAAGTGATGGTCAAAGATGGCGACGCGGTTGTCGCTACTGCAAAAGGCGGCAAGAAGGCAACGATCAAGTTTGACGGTGCCAAGCTCTGGTCGCCATCGAATCCACATCTGTATGGCGTCACCGTTCGCTTACTAGATGACAAGGGACAGGCTTTGGACACCGTTGACTCTTACGCCGGCATCCGCGATGTTGGCAAAGTCAAAGACGCTGAGGGTCACTGGCGTTTCACACTTAACGACGAAATCATCTTTCACTGGGGACCGCTCGACCAAGGTTGGTGGCCGGATGGCTTGCTGACACCGCCCTCGGATGAAGCCATGTTGTTTGACATCCAGTGGCTCAAGGATGCGGGCTTCAACATGATCCGTAAGCACATCAAAGTCGAACCACGTCGCTACTACTATCACTGCGACCGAATCGGCATGATGGTCTGGCAGGACCAGGTCAGCGGCGGAGTAGGTAGCCAAGCTTGGCCCAAATGGACTCGGCTGCAGCCCGATCCGGTCGATGCCAAGTGGCCGCCGAAACAGCATAAGCAATTCATGCTGGAACTCGACCGCATGATCACGTCGTTGGAAAGTCACCCTTCCATCGTCAGTTGGGTTCCGTTCAACGAACGTTGGGGCCAGCACAAAACGATGGAAGTGGGCAAGTGGACCGTCGAGCGCGATCCGTCACGGATCATCAACATCGCCAGCGGAGGCAACTTCTGGCCTGTCGGCGACGTGGTCGATGCTCACAAGTATCCGCATCCAGAATTCCCTTTCGATGATGGGGTGGGTGGACGCTTCGATGACTTCATCAAAGTCATGGGCGAGTTCGGTGGGCATGGCTATCCGGTGAAAGGTCACCTTTGGGACGCCAATCGGCGCAACTGGGGTTATGGCGACATTCCCAAGAGCGAATCGGAGTACAACGACCGTTACGTGACATCGATCAAGATGCTCAACGAACTGCGCGGCCAAGGCATCGCGGCAGGCGTGTACACGCAGACGACCGATGTCGAAGGTGAGATCAATGGCTTGATGACGTACGATCGCAAGGTCATCAAGATTCCGGCAAAGGAGCTAGCTGAACTCCATAAGGTGCTCTTTTCTGAGACTCCACAAAAAGCTGCGAAAGCAGATCAGTTTAAGAAAGAAGCCTTCACCGAAGTCCCAACGGACCGAAAACCGGGGCCGGTGATGAAGCCCGAGGTCATTCGCGCGGGACTGAAGTCCCACGACAAGGCTCTGTACATCAAGGCCGGTTGGATTCGCGATCCGTATATTACGATCGGGCCCGATGACTATTACTACCTCACGGGGACCCAGCCTCGTGAAGGCGATCCACGGGAAGCTGAAAATCCATACAACATCGGACTTGGTGACGAGAGTATCGTTGGACATCAGGTTCGCTTGTGGCGAAGCAAAGACCTGGTCGATTGGGAGTCGCTTGGCCCAATCTTCACGGTTGACGACACGATGAAGGCGTTGAGTGCACAAGGCGGCAAAAAGCTCAAGAACCGCTACCTCAAGAACCGCTATATCTGGGCTCCGGAAGTTCACTGGCTTGCCGACAAAGGACGCTGGGCGTTAGTTCACTGTCCAAAGCTGCACTCAAGCCTCGCTCTGACTGATGGTCAAGACCTCAATGGGCCGTGGACGCATCCCATGCAAGGCAAGATGGGGCCGCGTCATGATCCATCCATCTTCACTGATGATGACGGCGCGCGATATCTGCTGTGGGGAAACACATTCGTCGCACAACTCAGCGATGATCTGAAGAGCTACACGACCGAGCCAGTTCGTATCGATCCGTCCGGTTCCCGCCCTGGTCCTGACGGGACGCCAATTAATCGCATTGGCCACGAAGGTGCCACCATGATCAAAGTCGGCGGCAAGTACGTGCATCTCGGCACTGCGTGGTCAACCGATCAGGGACGCAAAGGCTCTTACAACTTGTATTACTGCGTCGCGGACAAGATCACCGGTCCCTATGGTCCACGAAAGTTTGCCGGTCGTTTCCTCGGACACGGTACGCCGTTCAAGGACAAAGACGCCCAGTGGTGGTGTACCGCATTCTTCAACGCCAACGTTCCCCCTGAATCGCGTGAGGGGATTGGACAGCGAGACATCGGTGACAATGCGAGAACGATCAACGAGCAAGGCGTCACGATCGTCCCGCTTGACGTACGCATGCTCGACAACGGTGAAGTTTACATCCGAGCCAAAGACCCGGCGTATGCGAATCCTGGTCCGGATGAGGCACAGAAGTTTACCGACTAGATTCGGCTGCACTACATTTGAATTCAGGATTGGGAATCGAACTCGATGAAAGCAATTCGTTTTGGCATCCTGTTAGTCGCCATCACTATGCATTGGCCCTCGCTTTCCATGGCGGACATCAAGCCCAATGTTCAGCCGAACATCATCCACATCATTGTCGACGATCTTGGCTGGAATGACGTCGGGTTTCATGGCAGCGAAATCAAAACGCCGGCAATCGACCAACTCGCAAACGAATCGGTCGTGCTCGATCGCTTTTACGTCACCCCTATTTGCTCGCCCACGCGCGCCGGTGCCCTCACCGGGCGTTATCCGTTTCGATTTGGAATCTGGGGTGGTGTCGTGTCTCCGACACAGCGTCATGGTCTCCCACCTGGCGAAGCGACTGTACCGGAACTCCTTGCCGAAGCTGGCTACGCGCGTCGAATCATGCTTGGCAAGTGGCATCTAGGACTGGCATCAACGAAGTTCCATCCACTGAATCACGGATTCACGGAATTCTACGGTCACTACAATGGCGCGATCGATTACTTCAGCCGTGAACGGTTCGGAGAACTCGACTGGCACCGGAACTTCGATAGTGTGCCCGAGGATGGCTACTCAACGGATCTCATCGGAAAAGCCGCTGAGGAATTCATCAACTCGCACGACGGTGAATCTCCGTTTTATATGTACGTTGCCTTCAACGCGCCGCACTCACCGATTCAGGCCAAGCGCACCGACCTAGATGCCTACGGATTCGACCCAAACGGTCAAACTGCACCAAACACGGACAAGGGGATCGCGAAGCGAGAGAATGCCCCTCAATACGGCAGGCGTGGCAAAGGCAATACCGTACGCCAGACATTCGCTGGGATGGTTTCCTCGCTTGATCAAAATGTGGATCGAATCTTGCGTGCGATAGACAAGAACGGTTTACGCGAAAACACGCTTATCTTGTTCCATAGTGACAACGGCGGTATTCCGAAGCACGGAGGGAGCAACCTGCCACTACGAGGCAACAAATTCACGACTTGGGAAGGCGGAGTTCGAGTCGTCGCAATGCTGCGATGGCCTCAACGGATTGAAGGCGACCGAAGATACGAATCACTTGCCAGCTATATCGACATCTTGCCAACGATGCTGGCGGCTGCCGGGCATGAGCACAGTGGTGGCGACGGTATCAACCTGCTTCCATTTTTGGCTGGTCACCAACAGCCGCCAAAACGTACTCTCTTGCTTGATCAGGAAACCGTTGTTTCCGATCGTTGGAAGCTCAAAGATGGTTCGCTTTACGATCTGTCGACGGATCCCGGCGAGTCGATGAGTTCCGAACATCCGCCCGACGGTATTCTGAGCATGCTGCAGAACGAGCTCGAAAAATTTTCAACTCTCGTGGGACCACCAACCCGAACAGCGCTGCCTACGCCCAGCAAGTGGCCTCCCGCAGAATGGAAGCTTCCGGTGGAGTCGGCAGCAGAACCACAGGCCTCCGAAACACCATAACTGTGCCCAAATCTGTTAGGGACCTCGCTTCGTTACCTTCGTCGATGTGAACTGCAAGAACAGGTCTTGGCCGTCCCAGTGGGTTAGACTACCTCCACAGTGAACGCCCTCTGAAAAGCAAAACGAATCATGACACACAGCCGCCTCGCCAATCACAGATCGCCCGTGCAACTCACACTTTCGACATCCCAGTTCCTTCTGTTTGCATTACTCATCGGCTCTTCGGCTCAGGCGACGCAACCGAATATCGTCCTTGTTTTTACAGACGATCTTGGCTGGGGCGACTTGGGCGTTTTCTACCAAAACAAATCCGCGCATGACAAACGGCACCAGACGCCTCAGCTAGACCGATTGGCTGCGGGTGGGCTTCAGATGCGAGCCCACTACTGCCCGGCTCCTGTGTGCGCTCCGAGTCGTTCCTCGCTTTTGACGGGCGTTCATCAGGGCAACGCAGTCATTCGGAACAATCAGTTTGACAAAGAGCTGGAGGATAACCACACGCTCGGTTCCGTACTGCGAGAAGCCGGCTACCGCACATGCATGATCGGCAAATATGGATTGCAGGGTGGCCCGAAAGACAGACAGCAGACCGGCACCCCCGCCGACTGGCCGTCTTATCCAACCAAGCGAGGTTTTGACGAGTTCTTCGGCTATGTCAGCCATTATGCCGGACACCTACACTATCCCAATGATCCTTGGAAGCTTGCCAACGAAGGGCACCAAGGGGTTCCTGATCTGTGGTTTTCAGATGAGTCTGGCGACCATGAAATTAGCGAGTCCCTTTCGAAGTGCTACACGACCGACTTGTTTACCGCACGTGCAAAGTACTTCCTAAAGACTCATAGGGAGAGCGAGCCAGACCAACCGTTCTTTCTCATGCTCAATTACGATACACCGCATGCTGCTTTGCAGATTCCAACCATCCCGTACCCCAGCGGCGGAGGCATCGACGGCGGATTGCAATGGACCGGTGGAGCGAATCCGAATTCCATTGCGCAGCCTGCGATCAACACGGCCACGGGCGAAGTGGACTCGTTCATCCATCCTGACTACGCCAATCAGCCATGGGCGGACGTCGAAAAGCGATTTGCAACGATGGTTCGTCGAATTGACTCCGCGGTCGGCGATCTCAACGAGACACTGGAAGAATTGGGACTCGCTGAAGATACCCTTGTCGTATTCACGAACGACAACGGCCCACACCACGAAGCCTACTTGGCCGGAGAATCTTGGGGCTCCGCGAGCTACACACCGCAAGCATTTCAATCCTATGGTCCGTTCGACGGAACCAAACGGGATTGCTGGGAAGGTGGAATCAGGATGCCAACACTTGCGTGGTGGAAAGGCAAAATTGCTTCAAACCGAATCGATAGCACGCCTTCCCAGTTCCACGACTGGATGGCCACATTCTGTGACGCTGCTGGAGTCCCCGCGCCAGCAAGATGCGACGGCGTCTCCTTGCTACCCACATTGACGGGCGAAGGCAAACAACCCGAAAGCCTGATCTACATTGAATATGAAAACGGCGGCAAGACTCCCGATTACCAGGACTTTCTCGAATCGCATCGTTCACGACGCCGCAAACAAATGCAAGTCATCCGCATGAAAGGGGAAGACGGCAAGCTATACAAGGGCGTCCGTTACAACATTGAATCAGCCGATGACGACTTCGAAATTTACGACGTAGCAACGGATTTCGACGAGGCGGTTAACTTGGCGAACACGTCGGCCGCAATGCAGCAGCTGCAATTGAGGATGAAGGCCAAGGTGCTTCAAGTTCGCAGTCGCAATGATTCTGCGGTCCGCCCGTACGACGACGCCGTCATTCCTGCAACCGAGCACGTAGGTTCTGGGTACAAGGTGCTCCGCTACCCAATCCCAGATCAAGTTGGTTACGTCCCGACTCCCGACGGCAAAGGAATCGAGATTTCCGATCACCTTACCTTGAACACTCAAGACGAGCTTACGTTTACGGCACCGGCGTCCGGAGTCTACGAGATCAGGGGAAGCTTCAAGGTTGCCGAAGAAGGTTCACATTCCGTTCGTCTGAATTCCGATTCCGCCTGCTTTATGCGTTTGCATGAAGGGCACGCAATCGATCTTCGAAGTGCCGGCAAAGCGAGCAGCTCCGAGCGAAAACTTGCGGCCGGACGACATCCTTTCCGTCTCATCATCCGTGCGGGAGAGCCGGGCGACAAAACAACTTGGTACCTGAAAAAACTTCGAAGTACCTCGGAATAAGGCAATACGTCGTTTTCGGTAGCTCGGGTCGGCCTCAATGCGTTTCTGCAGGTTGGGAAACTAAGCACGACGCAGTGTATTCGGCCCCGGTAGGATCTCTATAGTCGTTCCGAGAGATGTGTTTTGCTAACCGTCCTCGAAAAATGCCCCGAGTCGCCGTTGTGACGTGAGCCTTCAACATACTTCAGGGTAGTTGGGAACCTCTCCCCAGTAATTCAATGTGCGAAACCTTTGGGCCATCGATGTCGGTACCCTGCCATGCAATAACTTGGTGCTTCATATCTGTCACAATAAAGGCTGAGGCAAATGGGGAGTGGCTCGAGCGTTCTCGATCAGCAAGATACACATAGTGTCGATTGCCGTCGCTGTCAGCCGATTCGCCTCTCCACCAGACTTGCATGGTAATCTCGGGATCCAGAGTCTCTCTGACGCGTTCGAGCCCTAGATAGTAGACCAAGCCATTCTTCCAGACCTCAGGTTGCTGCAGCAGCGCGTGAAATAATTCCTTGGTCTGCGTGTTCACCGAATCAAGCGGATCATTAGCAAAAGCGCTTCGATCGGGATCGGCATGGTACATTTGCCAAAAGTAGTCCGGTCCCAAGTGATTTTTGAGACGCTGAACTTCCGCCCGCAGCTCGTTGGATGTTGCCCGCTCACGAAGCCAACCGATCGTCACAGCGACGAAGCCAACAAATACAAACAACGGCAGCACCGGATTAAATTTTTTCACAGCGATCCTAACTCAATAAGTCCAACGGCATCCTGGATGCAGGAGTGCCTGCCCGCCAACCGCAATTCGAACGCTTTCATTTCGTTGGCCCAAACAAGACGAGCTTTTCGGATTGTTGAAATTGATATCATCGGGTTTCGTGGATTCGAGTTTGTTAGTGTACTGTGATTTCGCCCGCTTTAGCTTGTATTGTCAGCCTAGTCTTAGGCCAGCGTCATCCTAAATTGTTTGGTTGGCGACACGGCGAAGCAGCTTTGAAATTCTCCTGGCGTGATCCATCGGAATCGACATAGATTGAATCGAAAAGCTACTTTGAGCTTCAGTGATTACTTTCGGTTCAGTTGGAGTCCAGGCTGCAGCGGCGTCCTAACGCGACGCCCTGCCCACTACGCGACGCGTCAGCGGAACCTTTGTTAGGCGACTTAGGTCGCGAGCGTGCTTAAGCGCCCAGTTCGATTTTTGGGCCAGTAGATTCGTCCGGTAAGTTTTCGAGCAGTCCCGAATCACCAGGTCGAGCTCGGAGAACGCTCCTTTTCCCTTAGCTACGCCAGGCTGAAAAAAGGTGTACTCGAAAACGACATCGGCAATCGAATTCAATGCAAACTTGCTTTCGGGCAACTCAATCATGTTTTCGTTTCGCAGCACAAACAACGGACTGGACAGCTTGTTCAACTCTAACCACTCGTTGCGAAAGACGAAGACCGCCAAGCCTGCTATTGCAATCGCCACCCCCAGTGCAGCACACAACGTTAAGCGGTCACCATTTAGAAGGAAGTGAATGCCGGCAACCAACGAGATGAGTGCAGGCAGAACACAGCCAGGCAAAAAAAACTTCGTCCGAGAGATCTTCTTCAACTCCAGCGAGGCGATGACTCCGCTACCGGGCTCGCCTGGAGCCACGGCCCAGTGGTCGCCAACCGAGAAATAAAACCGCGACGGACGAGGGCCAATGGGGAAAACAGTCGCTGCTCTGGACATTGTCTTGTTACCTTTGTCCGAATAGATCACCAGCGATACAGGTCACTGGCAGGGCGGCAACTATCAGTACATCCATTTTGTCCTGTCCATTCCGTTTTACGCATCAATCGCTCTTGTCGAGAAACTTTTTTGGCAGCACCATTTCAGCCTCCTCAGCCGTTCGCCGCCCCAGATCAATCGCTGCGTCGATCATGCAGACAACCTCGGGTTCCTCTAGTTTTGAACCGGAGTCAATGCGTACGTGACGAATCAGTTTACCGGCGCCGGAGAGAATGCCGGCTGGGTCGGGTAGCAGTGTGCCTTGGTTAAAGCCCAAGTTGACATGCTTGGAATAGATCGCGATGTGGATGAACGCTTCTCGAAGGCGGTGAGAGTAGGAAAACACATTTGACACGGCGTAACCCGAATACAACATCTCGGACGCGTTCACGGCACGGTCAGCAACGAAACGGCGAACGGTCAGGGCCAACTCAGAAACCGTTCGGGGTCTGCTCACCAGAAGCTCCCCCAGTCGCATTTCGACAGTGTCATTGTGATTCATTAAAGTGCTTTACCGAAAGAGTCGAAGATTCACGACGCATTCAACTAGTTGGCTTCAGTCAGCCTGGGATCTAGTTTTGCCAACGTACAGTATTGTCTCGCTCAGGGACAATCGGTCATGCGAACCATCGTCGTGGAGGCCCCAAAACCCAGAAGCCACTTCAAGTAGCCGAAGTGTTCGGTGTGCGTCGCCGTGAATCCATTTCGCTCATACATTCTGCGGGCATCAGTATTTGTTTCAATGACATCCAAACGAACGCTATCGTATTCACACTCGCCAGCGAATCGCACCAGCCTGTCCAACAGTTCGGTACCGATGCCGCGACTCCGCGCGGAAGAATCGACCACGATCCCGTCCATAAGCATCTGCCCCGACGCGAAAGAGCGTTCGTACAAACTGAATACGATGGCAGCCCAATTGCCGCGAATTACGCCTGCGTGTTTCAGCAATGCTTTGTAGGTCATCCCGTCTGTGAACGCCCCCTCGGCCGTTCTATACCCCGCCATCCCAACCAAGCGATCGTTTTCGATCGCACCAAACGCACATGAAAGGTTGATTGAGTCGAAGAGTAGAGCAAGACGTTGTTCGTCCGACGGCATGGCAACACTGAATTTCGGACCAAAGGCGCTGTCATAAAGCGCAACTGCATGCCAACGCATGGAATCTGGAATGCCGTGAACAAACTGAACGGGGTTAAGGTGCTTCATGACCTTGGGCGACCGGAATTGATCACTGGTATTAAACGGACCTAAGAACGGTCAACCATCAAATTACACGGCCGGCGATATGAGGGATAGTCGTTCGTCACGGGTCAACTCGTTGACTAAGGCCTCCGTTTTTCACGGTCTCGTAGACTATCCAATACGGCCCAGTTGCGACTTATGAACGCGAGGAAGCCGAGCGTCAGGAAGATGGAGGCAACTGCGGTAATTGATCGAGCAACTGAAACCGATACACCAAAGGGCAAAAAGTATCTGAGCGCGTATGACAGAACCTGGGAGCCCCCAACCGCCACGGCCGCCGAAATGATCGGCAGCCCGGCTGCCCTACCGGGATGCAAATCCGCCGCTTTAGCGGCGCGATAGAAAGGCAGCGTCGCAAAGCACGCAATCAACCAGATCAAAATTGGCAAGGTAGCTATCGTAGATCCCAGCATCGTTTGCCGCTTTCTGCCACGAGACAGATATGACCAACCTCATTCCTTCGCAGATGCGAAACCGGTTCAGCATCTTTTGAAGGTCGCGACGTAGTTTGATTTTGCTTCACAAGGCTCAAAAGTATCTGGGTAAGCCGTTCCAGAAAGATCGTAGGCAATCCGAATCTCATCGGCCGCGATGAACTCAAAAATCGCGCAGAAAGTCTTTCCTTTGTTGGGGCCTTCCTCACCTTCAATCGTGATTCTTGGGGGAGTTTGGCCAAGCTCGAAAATGCTACGACCGCGATCAATCTTACCCGCTGAATTGACGCTGTAGTTTTGATCGCGAATCGACAATACCGTTGCGGCCAAGATGTGGTCCGGCAGTGGCTCGCTTCCCAGCAATCCTGTCATTGCCCGCCATTCTCCATCGATCTTCTTTCGGGCATTTTCCATCTTTGATTCCCCAACGTTGCAACCAACATGTCCACTTTGTTCCCGGCACTGCGATGACGATCCTATGTGCCGGGGCCGTTGCGCTCAGTTTCTCGGCCCACTTCGGAATGCGGAGTCATCCCGCAGCAACAACATCGAGTTAGACGATCACTCATGGCCAGCTGTCTCGAAAAAGCGGAACGCATTTTCTCACAACATCACGGGCGACTGCCAGCCGGGCTTGAAGGCATCAACTCATAGGCAGGAGGAGGCCCATTGCCTTTCTTCCACGAATCGATTTGCTTGCGAAGATTCACGTCTTCGGTCTGCTCGTAAAGCAGATCGAATGCATCTTCGTCTGAACCGGCCAGCGCCAAGATGAGTTCGGGAGATTTTGCAACCGGTCTGGCGTCACCGTTATACTCGATCACTTCTCGGCCGGTCGTATTTCCCAAGCTGTAGTTGAGCAGATAGAAGTCAGTTCCATCCAACGAGCGCAAGAGCCTGAGTTCGTAGGTGAACTCCAGGTTGGTTGCATCCATGCGTACTCGCTGCGTTCTATTGACCGATTGGTACTTCGAGTTTTTGATTCGATGTAACGCAGTGTGATGCGGTTCAACAAGGTGCATGAGGAGCAACGGATCTCCATTCTCACCCCAGAACCTACTTTCGTCATCAGAACGCCATTGTTCAAAACGATTCTCGGCGGCAGCGAAATCAGAGCGGGCTTGGTCCAGATCGCGCAGTAAAGCCGCGTTGGATTGAATGAGACGCAGGCATGCCAAAACCAGAGCTACACTCGCTGTCAGTGCGAGCAATGCCTTAAGCGAAAAACGCTTTCCTGCCATAGCATTAACCTCGTAGCATCTACCTGTATTGAAACCACGATGACCAAGTGGCCGGCTAGTCGGTAACCGCCTCAGCTTCAGAGCCGAATTTCTGCTGAAGATCGTCAATCTGATCCAGTATTTTCACGAATCCCTCACCAAACTCCGTCAGTCGATACTCGACACGTGGTGGGATTTCAGGGAAAGACTCTCGAGCCGCGATTCGCAGACGAACAAGCTTTGAAAGCCTATCGTTGAGCACCTTGGTCGTAAGTCCTTCGGCCGTTCGTTCCAATTGCCCAGGACGGCAAACGCCAGCCCGTATTTGAGTGAGGACATGCATCGTCCACTTGCAACCGATGCATTTCTCAAATATTTCAGCGACCGAAACCATCGGTGTTTCGTCAATTCTTTCCATTTGGTGCGTATGGCACAAAAAAGTGCGTGGTTGCTGTCAGTCTTCGCGGCACTAAATTTCAACTGTGAATCTTGTTGTACAGTCCCCACAACTGAGGAGTTCATTATGTCGAAGCCTGCCACGTTTTACCATGCAGGGTGCCCTGTGTGCGTGTCTGCGGAAAATGCGATCCTAAACGCGATCGACCAAAATCAATACGAGGTTGAAGTCGTTCACCTAGGAGATACGCCGCAACGAATCACTGAGGCTGAGAGTGCCGGCGTTAGATCTGTCCCTGCGTTGGTAATCGACGATCAAGTCTTGCACATCAACCATGGAGCCGACATTTCAGCACTGAAGTAATCAAGAAACGAGATAGCTCGCTTCTCCTTGATGCACCTCGGTCCTGCTTGGGTGAATTGCTTTCGAGCCAGCAACTAGTTCGGCCGTTTACTACGACGGCCTGATCCATTAGTTCGACGCGGCGCGCAGCGTCGAGATATTGGGTTGTTGTTCCCTTTTCACAGAGCCATCACGAAAAAACCGCTGACGCCGAAAAGCAGCCTAGGGAACGGCGTAGGCTAACCTGAGCCATCTGTCTGATCATCAAAATGAACTGAAGCCGACCATGACCGGACGATTTGGATTCCCTTCGCCCTGGATGCCAGCAACTTGGCAACCTTGTCTCCACGTCGAGTTGCAATGAGTACCGCTTGCCCCCCGCGAACGTCAATGTATTTCTTGGTCACCCAACGATCCCATGGCAAAGCTAGTTGATCTGGATCGGACTGCTGGTGCTCGCTCCGCTGCGCTTCGGAAGGCTCGTCCATTGGAGCCATCGATTCAACACGGTCTTCCGTCCACCAACACTGAAGTATGCCCCACCCCAACGTCGGCGCGTCGACAATCAGCGTTCCATCCTGGATGCGCCGGCGGAATTTATTGGTGCGATCGAATCGGCCGGCAAGCGACAGCTTCTTGCGCCAGCGATAGTTCTCTTTAAGCATCCAAGGCAAATGCGGCGCAAGGATCACCGCAATGGCGACGAGCACAAAAAATCCGATCACCAGCAACAATGGCATCAGAACAATGGTGAGCAAGATTCGAAGTATTTTCAAATCGATTGACTGGATTGAATGAGGAGATCAGACACGGCCGTGAACTAGCTCTACGGCACCTAGAGCCCATGAAAATTGAAGACACCAAACTGCTCTTCACTCCGAAGCGAATCGGAACTTGGGAGATCTAGTTTAATGTACTCTTCGAGAGTTCTTCTCCACCGGATCTGAACTCGACTGCCGATCGCATTTCCCTGAGTCCCCCAGCAAAGACTGGCTGCGAAGAAATGTGCCCCCACACTTGAGCTGATACACTTGTCCAAAGCTCAGACGGCCTGAAGCATTGGGTTGACGGCCGGTCGGTATCAGTGGATACTCTGGCCGTTCGAGGTGACAAATGCGGCTTCTGCCGCATTTGTGAACAGGGAACTCCGGTGCGTCTTATTGCTTTAGCAAGAAGGCAACTCCGGGACGGTCCGGCCGCTGTGTTCCACCTGCGATCCTAACCGATCGCGTCCGATGCTCGATTCTACCAAAACGCCATTATTCGCCGGGTGCGAATGAGAAGGCAGCGAGCAATTCGGAAGGGTGGTGAGTCAGAAGACCTACCTTGAGCGAGACGGCTCTGTGCCCTCCTGGATTGGGGCAGTCGTTGCGATGTGCCGCCCTGCTTTGGACATGTCGGAATAACAAACACCATCATTGCGTGTCGTCTTCACATTCGCTCGGTCATTCCCGTGCGCTAGCGTCCAATGCTATTGAGGCAGCAAAGCGATACGGCTCGTCACCGCGATTGTCGAAAAGCCGACTCCTAGGATGAGCCCCATGTTCATTCGATGCCGTGCAGGCTCGTCTTCTTGCTTTGTTGCACCGCCCGGACACGGCGGGATCACACGCGGTCCTGCGCACACCGCCGAGACAGTCCATGACGTCATTCTTTTTGCCGATCCTCGATTTGAGATGGCTGTCGTAGCCTCTTACGTTTCTAGGTTTTTGTCCACATTCGGGTGGGCTGAGCCGTTAAACCAACGAACCCGAAGGCATTCGCCCCCAGGAGGATGGGACAACCAATGATGGGCACGAACGTAATGA
Source organism: Aureliella sp. (assembly GCA_046290675.1). Classification (GTDB taxonomy): domain Bacteria; phylum Planctomycetota; class Planctomycetia; order Pirellulales; family Pirellulaceae; genus Aureliella. The sequence continues at coordinate 113,265 of JBKAHA010000016.1, read as the reverse complement.
AAGCGACTTCGCCGTGCGCAGATCGGTGCAATCTCAATACACAAGAGATATGTACCGGCTGTGGCAGAACGATCCAAGAAATCAGCGATTGGATGGCTATGAGTAATCCGAAACGCCTGGAGGCAATCCGCAATTCGCATCGACGACTGGAACGTATCGAATCGCGTTGCAAAGCGTTCACGTTGATTGAGCTATTGGTGGTGGTCGCCATCATCGGAATCCTGGTTGCCGTACTGCTTCCTGCGGTCCAGGCCGCCCGGGAAGCGGCTCGAAAAGTAAGCTGCAAAAACAACTTGCACCAAATTGGAATCGCACTGCATTCGTACCACGATGTGCACCGATCGCTTCCCACTGGATGCATTGAATGGCGGAGCTGGAATTCTCCACCAACCCATCGGCAATATGCCTGGTCTGCGATGCAGCTTCCGTTCATTGAGCAACAAAACTTACACCGGCAGATCAACTGGGACATACCATTTGATGCCCCAGAGAATCAAGCGGCGGCCGAGACCATGATCGCCACCTACATCTGCCCGTCCGAGAAGGTGAATTCCATCAGCAAGGGGCACATCACCTACGGCGGCATCTTTGGCGAGCGAATACTGCATTCGAAACCGGACGACGGAGCATTTCTATACGAACGCTCCATACGATTTCGCGATATCACTGACGGGCTAACGAACACGCTGGTGGTCGCAGAAGATGTCGGCGGACCAGACAAGCAATGGATCAATGGGCGCAATGTTTTCGTTGTCGCACATGGAATCAACGATCCGAAGGCATGGGTCGGCGACAATGAAATCCGCAGCCAGCACGGAGCCGGCGCAATGGCCCTTTTCTCCGATGGCAGGGCAGTCTTTCTTTCTGATTCCACGGACCGCCGACTGCTCGGCAGCTGGATCACGCGATCCGGCGGCGAGATTGTCGAGCAACCTTAAACACAACAGGCTTTACAGACTAAACGAAGGACTACTACATGAAATTGAAGCTAGTACTAGTAATGGTAGCCACATTTCTTTCGATGCCGTTGACGAGTGCAGAGGCAGCCATTGTCGTTGATTTCGATGATCTCGACACTGCGGGCGGTGACAGCGATGACTACTTCGACGGGCATGGCGCGGGTGCAACCGCGGGCTCTTGGTCAACTCAAGGGGTAACCTTTAACACCAACCAATTTGGACCGGGCTGGAGTTACTCGCGGGTAAACGACACGACCACTCCCGGTTTTACGAATCAATGGGCCTCCATTACTGGAACCGACGTCAGCGGCAATGGCAACTATGTCATTGGTAACTCCGGCATAGCAGACGGAGCGTTCTTCAACCTCTCGGGACCTACGCTTGTCAATTCCCTCGCAATTTCCAACTCAACTTACGCCGCCCTTTCGATGCAGAACGGGGATAGCTTCGCCAAGCAGTTCGGCGGCGTCAGCGGGGACGACCCAGATTTTTTTCGTATCACTTTCACAGGTCATAGTGGCGTCGACAAGAGCGGCAACGAAACCGGGACACAAGAGTTCTTTCTTGCAGACTACCGTTTCTCGGACAACTCTCTCGACTACATCGTGGACACATGGGAACAGCTCGACCTCTCCGTCTTAGGAACGGTTCAGTCGGTATCTATTGCCTTTGATAGTACTGACAATGGTCAGTTCGGCATGAACACCCCTGCCTATGTCGCCATCGACAACCTATCTCTAACCGCCGTTCCAGAGCCCGGAAGCCTGGCGTTAATTGGATTTACCGGAGCTAGTCTGCTCCTACGACGACGCAGTAAGGCGGACTAAAAAAACCAACTGCATCAGACTCGTTCTACGAGCAAAGGTTGCTGCAGAAAAGTAATTGGCTAAAAAGTGACACTCGATAATTGAATTCGGAAACGGCTTACACAGCAGGCAATACTTGGAGGTAGAGACGATGAAACCGAGAATCAGCATCAACGGTACGTTACTTTGCCTGGGCTGCGTTTTCAGTTTGAATGAGTACGTGCTGGCTGAAGATCACCCTGCGTTGCAACCTGTTAAAGAGCTCTTCGCTGCGATGTCAGAGCATGACGGAAACGCGATGAAGGGCACCGCGACAAAAGACTTTCAACTTCTCGAGCACGGCGAAGACTGGTCGATGCAGACGCTCATTGACGCAGTTCAGCCCAAGGGCAATCCGTACGTGCGGAGGAACTACTTTTGCCAAATTCGAGCTGAGCAGAAAGGTGACATGGCGTGGGTCAGCTACTGGAACAAAGCAATGATCCTGCGCGACGGAAAGTCACGAACCATTGTTTGGCTAGAAAGTGCCGTCATGGTCAAGGAGCAAAACCGCTGGAAAGTCCAGATGCTGCATTCAACTCGCGTCGATCCTGACAAACATCCGCAGGACATCCAGTGGGTGGAGCACGTGGCAGCAGCGAAGTGAATGGCTCGCCGATGATCCACGAAAAGCGCTCCTCTACCCGACGGTTGCTTCGTACCGAATCAGCATTTGCCTGACGCCCCCATGGAATTGCTTGGTTACATGGTTGCGGTAACATTTCACTTGCCGGTTCATGCGTTGCCCTCCCCCTTTCTTGGTGATTCTCGCAGCGGCTGGGTTTGTAACTCACCCCTATTTGGAACAAAATAGGCTCCTCTTCACGGCCCGCTGTCGTTCAACAGGAGTGCAGATTTGAAATCCAGAAAGCTTCTTGGTTGGGAGCGACTCGAGGGGCGACGCTTACTAACAGTTGGGAGCCTTATGCCCAACTTCGCTGATTCCGGATTGCTCAGCGACTCTTCTGTACATCAGCGTCCGCTCGACGATTCAGTTGCCGCGCTAACTTTGAACCCCGACGGCGGATATTACGTCGCAAGCCGTTTGTATTCCGGGCGGGGTATGACCTCCGTAACCAGCTTTGACAGCGACGGTAATGTTAAACCTGAGTTTGGTGACGGAGGATCCGCGGTAGTTCGGCTTTCTAGCGAGAACGAATGGGCTTCATTAGTTGCGGTTCAGCCAGACGGAAAAGTGTTGGTTGCCGGGCACATTCGCGGATCGAATTCCAATGCAACGAGCATCATGGCAATCAGGCGGCTTCATCCAGACGGATCGGATGATATCACCTTTGGTGACGAAGGACGCGTCGCGACAGGGCTCGGATTGCATGTTGGACCGAAAAAGATGGTTGTACGCCCGACTGGTGAGATTTTGATCCTGTACCAACAGGCGAGTGCCATTGGACTGTTGCAATTAAATTCAGATGGGACGCTCGACAACGACTTTGCGGACAATGGAGATCTACGGATTCCTCTAGAACGCGCTTACGCCGGAGACTTGCTGCTGCTGGATACTGGTGAAGCGATTCTGTCTGGGTCGGAAGAGACGGCCGACAACGAATATGACGCTACGCTTTTCAAAGCTTCCACGAATGGCACTCTGGACAGTAGCTTTGCATCGAACGCGAGTTTTCCAATAGCCCGCAACGTCAACACGGGATTCTTCAGTTGGCCATTGGAAATGGCACAACAGTCAAACGGGAACATCGTCGTTGCAAGCACTCTGCAAGACGAAGGAACCTACGACTTACAGGTTCGATCTTTTTCGCTGGACGGAAGGCCCGTTCAGAGCTTCGCCAACTCTGGGGTGCGTAGCATTGTCGTCGATGGACGACAAAGCACTGCCATCCATGACATTCATGTACTCGAAGATGATTCGATCGTCGCCTCGGGATATATCAGAGACCGCACGAGTCAGCCACGAGGCACCGCAACATTTTGGGTGAGTCAAAACGGTGCTCTGGAGCAAATCGTGCGCGACACAATTCAATTTGATACCAACGAAGTTGCAGGATCCGTGGTGATCGGTGATCGCCTAATTTCGGTTGCGGCCAGCCAAGAGCGCGAGTCCATCCTTTCGCCTGAGGCCGCGTTTGATCAAGACATCCAAGCAATTGCATTTGATATCGCAAGCCGCGGTCGGGATACGACGTTCGGAACGGACGGAGTCCAGCTAGCCAACGTCTTCGATCAATACGGAAATACGGTTGCGCTCCAGTCGATCGAGCTTTTCGATCATAGCCTGCTGGTACTGCAACAAGACCGGCTGCCCGTCGACTCCAACCAAAGGATGCCTTTCTTTCTGGCAAAGTACTCCGAGTTTGGGGTTCCCGATCTTACGTACGGAGACAATGGGAAGTTGCACTTGGGCGATATCCAGGGGACAGCAGAGCTCTTGAACACGCCCGCAGGGAAGTTCGTGATATTCGAAAGTAGCATCACTGGCAGAGAACTCTCCGTCGTGCGGATTACTGAGGAAGGGCAAATTGACACTTCCTTTGGAGACCAAGGCTGGATCTCGTACGAGTATGGAAACTTGGACGTGCAGGATTTTTACTTTGCCGACAATGCGATCTACATAGCAGGTTTAGGGTCCAGTCGCGATCAATACTTTGTCCGGAAACTCAACTACTCAGGAGCAGAGCAAACGGAATTCGGCGAACAAGGCGAATTGCAGATTCCAGTGAGATTCAATTTCTCGGGTTCCTCAATCCGGTTGCAGCAGCATGGCAGCGAACATGTCATTGCCATGGTGGGCAATCACCCCGATGATTCCAGCTTCAGTGTAGGGCTGTTCCGATTTTCAATGCATGGAGTCCCGGATGAAGGCTTCGGAACTGACGGCTACGTCGGAACGCGGCTCAGCACCGGCAAAGCAGTAGACGGCGGACGCGGCCTGATTGTCCTCCCTGATGAGAGCATCGTGCTCTTTGGTATGGCGTCGTCGACATTGGCAATTGAGAAACTCACTTCGAACGGATTCCCCGATCCGTTTTTCGCCAACGACGGAATACTTCGATTCTCGGGAATCGGGGTCGAGTCGATTCAAGATTATGGCGTGGATTCAGAAGGACGCCTTGTTGTCTTGCGTGCGGTCGCGCGGTCATTGGAAAACGTAACTCTCGTCACTCGAGTGACGCCCGAGGGCGAGCCCGACAGGGAATTTGGTGAGCAAGGAACATCCGAGTTTCAATTCGGTGAATATGGCGGTGTCCCAGGAGACCTGACGATCGGAAACTTTGATGATTTACTCCTGACCGGCTATCGGATCGGTGACGAACAACGGTTCGGTATGGTCGCCCGTGTCATCGGTGGATTGGAAGAGAATACCGGCTGGCACAATGCTGGCTTCAACATGGACACAAACGGAGATCAGTTCGCATCCGCCTTGGATGCGTTATTGGTGATTAACTTTCTCAACCAAAACTCAGGTCAACCACTCGATGGTGGTCGGCCGCGGGGCGAGGCTTTTGTTGACATCAACAATGATGGATTTGCATCCCCGCTAGATGCACTGTTTGTGATCAACTTCCTGAACAATTCCGAAGGGGAAGGTGAATCGAAAGATTCGCAAAATTGGGAATCGCCTTCTCCCGCTTTGATCGACTCGAGCGATCAAGAATGGCCCTTCGCCAGTGTTGGAGCACCTCCAATCGATTTACGACGAAGGTAAATGGCATCTTCTGTAAAACCAAAGGCTCGGAAGCTGCCATTCCGAAAGGCAACGCACCGGGGGTCCAGCACAGGGCCAATCAAAGTTTAAAATTGGGAATCTTCCTCCCCGTCGCTCAGGCTCCAACCCTCCGTAAGTTCCTCGCTAAACTCGGAAACGGAGGGTTGGGTATTGAATTGCCACTCAGCCCAGATTGAAACTTTGATTGACCCTGGGGTCCAGCAGTCAACGCATACAAATCCGATGCTCGGAACATTTCCTACGAAAGTCCGACCAGCAGCACGACGATGGCAAGCAGCGGGACAATGAGGATCAATGCGGCGAGCAAAATGTTCCCCAGCCCGCTCCAGGCCGATCGGAATCCTTGCACTTCAGCGATGGTATTGCACAGCAGTACAAAAGCCCAAACCCCGAGCACGATCTCAGCCATGGCGATTCCGAAAAAGGGGACCGTCAACACCGGGTTGGCGTCGAGCGTCGGTGTAGCCTCGGTGAACATATCGGCCCCAAACATCAAGATCTGCGGGATCCAAAGCGGCAGTGCAAAGACAGCGGGAACCGAGGCCCAGGCCATCGCCGTCGTGATATTCTGAAAATTGCTTTTCCCACCAATCATTTTGCCGGCCAGCAGAATGAGCAGCGAGCCAATCCATACGCTAAATAAACCTGCAATTGGCCCGAGGACCAACGCGAGCAGCAGGATGACTCCCAGCGACAACTGATCGCCAGCATTGCGTGTCGAAGCTCGATCCAGCGTTTGCCCGACGCCACCGAGGCACGCCAGAAGAATCACATGGAGACTGGGATTCGTCGAAATGATCTGCCGCACAGTGACCCTTGGCCGAGTCCAAATGGATTGAAAAGGACTCGCTTCTAGCGAATCTTCCTGTTCATGGAACTCGCTGGGTGGCGCGTAGGCATTCTCAACTTCGTTTGGCTCATGCTCAGCTTGCATGGTTTCCGTTCACTCCAGCGTAAAGACTTTCCGTTGATAGCCGGCCATACCGTCCCGGTTTCAAAGACTTTTTTCGTACGTGCTGTTCTGCAACTTGAGACATCTCCCGACCACGAACGTGGTCCGAGTAGACAGCAAACCCACGATCATTTCCAGCGTAAGATTAATCGCATGCAATTTGGCAGTGATCTTCATACCAGCCGCAATCAGTATCGAATTGGCACGATCATAATGCCAATCGTTTCTGAACACGATTTGCTGAACACGATTTGCCTGCCCCATAAACTCTCCTACCAACCAAACCTTCGTATGCATAGCTCAACAGTTGGTCCTTTGCTCGCCACTCGACGGAAAATCATCTCCTGTGGTTAATTTTATTAGGGACCAAATCAGGCCCAATGCAGTCCGCTCATTCACGTCACTGAATTACCATGCTGGAGATTTTCGCGTTACCGTACATCGGCGTAACCGGCCTCATTGGTTGGGCAATCTTCGCTCCCTTTTTTCGATTCCACGCATCACAACCGCTGACTCGCGCCAAGCTTGCGATTGGTGATTTGCTCGCCTTGTCATTCCAAGTGAGCATCGTTCTTTCCGTTGCAGGCTGGATTACGCCCGTCAGCGAACTCTCTTTGACGAAAAAGCTACTCGTCGTTCTAGCCGCATTCCTTTACGCGGCGGCCTCTCTGACCGCTGGACTATTCCTGCTACCAAGAGCGTTAGCAGTATCGTTTCTACAACGCATGGCCGTCATCGGCGTCATCGCTCCGTTCGGGATTTTGCTAACCGTCGGTTGGGTCGTCTTCCTGACTTGGGCGTGCATGCAGTCTGTGATGTATTTTGCTCCAGCCATGATCGCGATTGCGGCCGTAACGCAAGCGTTGCGGATGCTCACATTGTGGGTTTGCCCAACCGAACCCAACACGGCTTAATCAAATCAGAACGCGATTATCAGCCTCTCATCTCACAATTTTAGGTTTCGGTCCCTTCGACGGCTTGCCGGATATCCCAAATTCTCCGTCAATCGGTCACTCTCGATCCAGCTCGGACGCATCAGTTGCTACATTGATCTGGTAGTCCATTCGTAGACTCGCTAGAGCGGATTCGCATTTTGCGTATGCCTAAAAGAGTTCCTTAGGTTCTCGATAGCCCGAACCCAAGTGAACAATTGGCTGACGACAGCAAATCGAATAGGGTTCTGTGAACGGCGGTTGAACGAGTCCTGAACAATGAAGTGACCGACGACGTAGCCATAAGCTACTCCTCGCAGACATCTCGGCTAAGGAACAATGATGAAAACTGGAACCATCCGATTCGTCCTTTTGACGATGGCAACCTTATCACTGTCCTCGAATGGTGATATTTTCCAATCGCCTCTGTTGGCTCAATCGACATACGAGGAACCCCCACAGGCAGTTGTCGACATCATCGACGCTACCCCGGTCCCCTCCGTTTCTTTCAGCCCGGACCGCCAATGGATGTTGATGGTCGGAAGAACGGCGATGCCCAGTATCGAGGACTTGTCGCGGCGAATGCTGAGGCTGGCCGGTATGCGTATCGACCCAGCCGCAAACTCGCGATTCTCGACGCGCTACTACGCGAGTCTCTCATTGCGTCCCGCGGATAACGAAAACGAAGTTGCAGTCCCGATCCCAGCTGGTGCTCGAGTCAGCAGTGTGAGTTGGTCTCACCACTCGAATCACTTCGCGTTTACGACCGTGACAGACCAAGGGCAACAGCTTTGGGTCGTGAGTACGAATTCACCCGACAAACCTAAGATGCTGACAGACCGCCTCAGCACGGTGACTGGCGGAATGGATTGGATGCCAGACGGGGAATCGATTCTCTGCCAACTCGTCCCCGAGAGTCGCGGTGTTGAACCAGAGGCAATGACAGCCCCCACAGGACCGAACATTCAGGAATCGTCGGGCAACACCTCACCGACTCGGACTTACCAAGATCTACTTTCCAACGCTTATGACGAAGCACTGTTTGAATACTATGCCACCAATCAGCTCGCGAAAATCAGCCTCAACGGTGAGATCAGCGAGATTGCTCAGCCAGCCATTTTCTCGGGAGTGAGCCCTTCTCCTGATGGCAACCATCTATTGGTGACTCGAATCGAAAAACCATTTTCGTACTTGATGACCATGCGGAGCTTCCCGCAAAAAATCGAAGTCTGGAATCTCAAGGGAGAACGTGAGTATCTCGTCGCCGATGTTCCGATGGCAGAAAACATTCCGATTGAGGGCGTGCGAGTTGGACCACGCAACGTCGATTGGAAATCTGGTGAAGACGCGATGCTGGTCTGGACCGAAGCCCTTGATGGCGGCGATCCTAATGTGGCAGCCGATTTCCGGGATCAACTGGTGTCGCTCGCCGCCCCCTTCGACCATAGCCCCGAGCCTTTGCTAAAGACGGTTCACCGAGCGTTTGGCATGTCCGTCATGCAGGACAAATCGCTAGTCACCGTCACGGATTACGATCGCGACAGGAGATGGGTCCAAGCGAAGCTCTACGATCTTAGCCAACCTGATCGAGCACCGGTGGTGATGATGGATCGCAGTATTCGAGATCGCTATAACGATCCAGGTAGCATCGTGATGGTACCCGACGAAACTGGCCACATGCGTGCAATGCAGGATGGCGACTGGGTTTACCGAACAGGATCCGGGGCGTCATCAAAAGGCAACTTACCTTTCTTCGATCGCCAGAATCTCGCAACCTTAGAAACGGAGCGACTTTGGCGTTGTGAAGAAGGTGTCTACGAAACTGTGGTTGCCGTCGTGGAGCATGGCGAGCAGACCAAGCCTACGGTCGTGATTTCGAGCGAGGATCCAATCACGCCGCCAAACTACTTATCGCTTGACCTGGAATCCGGAGAGCGAACGGCACTAACCAACTTCCCTGACCCCACTCCACAGATTCGCGGAATCAAAAAGCAACTGGTGAAGTACGAACGGGAGGACGGGGTTCCGCTTTCGGCGACGCTCTATTTGCCAGCGAACTACAAGAAGGGCGAACGGCTACCGCTGTTGGTCTGGGCATACCCACGAGAATTCAACGACGCCAAAACGGCGGGCCAGATTTCGGGGAGCCCAGCTCAGTTCACGCTGATGCGGGGTATCACGCACCTCACGTTTCTGACTCAAGGCTACGCGATCATGAACAACGCAACGATGCCTGTGATCGGCGATCCGGAGACAATGAATGACACTTTCATCCAACAGATTGTTTCTGCTGCACAAGCGGCCATCGATAAGGCCGTCGACATGGGGGTTGCTGACCGTAATCGTGTCGGCGTTGGCGGACATAGTTACGGGGCGTTCATGACTGCAAATTTACTTGCACACTGTGATCTATTCAGTGCAGGCATCGCACGAAGCGGAGCTTACAACCGAACACTGACTCCTTTCGGATTCCAGTCCGAACGACGTCCTTTCTGGGAAGCCAAAGATGTCTATATGAAAATCTCCCCGTTTATGCACGCCAACAAAATCAATGAACCGATTTTGTTAGTTCATGGCGAGGCGGATAACAATAGTGGAACCTTTCCGATTCAATCCAAGCGAATGTTCCAAGCCATCAAGGGGAATGGCGGAACCGTACGGCTTGTCATGCTTCCCAATGAATCGCACGGCTACCAAGCCCGCGAATCGGTTTTGCATACTCAAGCAGAGATGATTCAGTGGTTCGACAAGCATGTCAAAAATGCGGAGCCAATGAACTAGCCTGGCTCAGATGCAGCCGGTGACTCTTCGTCCATGGCACTGCTGAACCGATTTCAGCTGAATGCAACGCAGCACCGCGTGACACAACAGTCAACGCGTTGCCGAGGGGTCAGCATCAGCGTTGGGCTTGTCCTACCTTAAGCCAGATGCTCCCCGTCTTTGAAAGCACATGATCATGGGCGTACGTCGCTTCGCACTCATTGTGATCCCATTCATCGCATTAATGTTGGGGTCAGCCAGTTCTGCTTTGTGCCAGGAGAAGCCAACCAATATCGTGCTGGTGATGACGGATAATCAAGGCTACTTCGAGCTGGAGTGCAAAGGAAATCCTTATCTAAAGACTCCCAATATCAATGATTTTGCAAAGCAAGGCGTCGATTTCTGTAATTTCCATGCGGAGAATTTCTGCTCGCCAAGCCGCGCCGCCCTGTTGACGGGACGCCAACCAATGCGGATGGGGGTTCACAATACTGTCGGCGGAGTCTCCTTGCTTGATCCCGACGAGACGACGCTAGCGGACCGACTCAAATCAGCCGGTTACCGCACGGGAATTTTTGGGAAATGGCACTTAGGAATGTCGTACCCATTCCATCCATCTTTGCGCGGATTCGAGGAGGTCTTTGTCCACGGAGGAGGTGGCATCGGCCAACTCGAAGACTACGCCGGGAACCGCCACATGAACGCTCACTTCCAGGACAACGGAAGTTGGGTCGAGTGCCGTGGTTTTTCGACAGACGTATTGTTTGATCGAGCCATGGAGTTCATGGATGCCTCGCGCGACCAGCCGTTCTTCTGTTACATCCCAACACCGGCCGTTCATTTCCCGGTTGAAGCGGAACCAAAGGCCTTGGCAAGAATCCGAGCGCGCGGCGTCCGTGAAGATGACACGAATCTTAGCCTCCTGTCGATGATCGAAAACATCGACGACAACCTGGGACGGCTCATCAAGTATTTAGAAGCACGTCAGCTCCGAGAAAACACGCTTGTCATCTTCATGGCTGACCAAGGAGTCGGGGACCGCGGTTCCCCGTCACCCGTCTGGCCGGGTCGAGATCGGCAACAAGACCTAGGCAATGCAGGGGAGGGGAAACATCGTGTGTTCTGCATGATGCAGTTCCCAGGAATCGCGGTCGCGGGCCCAAACGAGGCGCTCACTTGCATTCGCGACATTTGCCCGACCATTCTCGATGTATGCGGAGTCAGTCAACCTGACAACCTTGACGGTCGAAGCCTTATTCCACTCCTTAAAGGCAATCCGCGCTGGCAGGACGAACGAATCCTGGTCATGCAATGTCCGCGCGGACGCGAACGGGAGAAATGGAAACATGCAGCGGTGAAGCAAGGTGATTGGAGGTTGGTCAGCGAATCACGGCTTTACAATGTCCGCGAAGATAGTCTGATGCAGAACGATCTCTCCGGTGAACACCCCGAATTGACCGAGAAATTAAATTCGGCCTATGAAGCGTTCTGGCAAAGCCTGCCGGCTGAGGAAGATTTGGTTCAGCGGCACGTGCTTGGCTCCAAATTTGCGCCGTCAACGTTGCTTTGCGCAATGGACTGGCGTGAAGGCGGATCGCCCTGGAATTCAGGGGCGTTGCGGGACGGCTTCCGCGGCCAAGGCTCTTGGTTTGTCGAAGTCGAACAGGCGGGAACCTACCGATTCACGCTCTGCCGCACAATGAAGGAAACGCCACTTCCACTCAGAGCAATTGAAGGTACTGTCTCAATCGGTCCGGTCTCAGCTTCGACACGAATCAGTGAAGACAGTTCGCAGTGTGTCGTTGAAATCGACCTCGAACCAGGTGCATTTGCCTTGAAAACAGAATTACTGGGCCACTCGGGATCTGATGATACCTGGGGAGCCAATTTTGTTTATGTCGATCTAATCCAACCAAAGAAACGCTTACCACGTGTCTTGATCATTGGCGATTCCATATCGCTAGGCTACACGCCAATTGTGCAAGGAATGTTGATCGACGAAGTCGAAATTGTGAGACCGCCAAATGCGAATGGCGGATGGATCAACTGCGAAGGCACTCAACGCGGCATCGAAATGATCGACGACTGGTTATCGCGGGGGGAGTTCGACCTCATTCACTTCAACTTTGGTCTACACGACCTTAAACACGTCGACCCGAAGACGGGTCGCAACAGCACCAATGAAGATGATCCGCAGCAATCCGATCCGGGGCAATATGAGCAGAACTTACGGCAGATCGTAGCGAAGCTTACAAAGACGAACGCAAAACTGATCTTTGCGACGACGACTCCCTATCCCGACAGACCGGGCGGTCCACTTCGGCGTGCTGACCAACCCAAGATCTACAATGCGATCGCGCGCAAGATCATGGAGCAAAACAACATTGCGGTGAACGAGCTGCACGAACTCGTATTGCCCAGGATGGACGAGCTACTCCTTCCCAACAACGTTCACTTCCGGCCTTCCGGCAACTTGGCTCTAGCCAAACAAGTCGCTCACAAAATTACGGGTGCACTCCGAAACCTCGAAGCCGCGAAAAAATAAACTCATCAAGAGAAGAAACAAGCATGTGTCCTCGACCAAAACGAAACGTTCTCGCGATCGTAGGATGCATCCTGACCATCCCATTCGCATGTGCGGCGATCGCTGGTGAAAAGCTGCAGGTTTTTATCCTGGCTGGACAATCCAACATGGTGGGCCACGCACGGGCTCACACGATTGCGACCCTCTACGCCTCGGACACGGCGAGAGACAAAGAACTGCGTGAATTGATCTTTGGTGCAGAAGGCAAGCTTTCCAAAACTACCTTGGACGATCAGTTAGCCAGAGGGAAAAAGCTCGACGAATTGACTGGCGGTATCTCCAACGACAAACTCAAAGCCATGGAAGCTGGTGCAGAGAAAACGGCTTTGGAAGCCGAAGTCCAGAATCTCAAGGAGGCTCACGAAGCCTACCAGGAGAATGTTCGTTCGCTCTGCAAAGTATCGGAGCGTGTTTACATCAACTCGATTGCCGATCGCAACAAGAGGGCGGGCAAACTGAGTGTGGGTTGCGGCGCAGACCTTAAGAAGATTGGCCCCGAATACGCCTTTGGACTGTCGCGGAGAAGATAAGCGGGCCTATTCTGTTGATCAAAGCTTCGTGGGGCGGAAAGTCACTGAACTACAACTTTCGCCCACCGTCGGCCGGTGATTACGAGCTGACCGAAAAAGAAAAGTCGGGCGACAAGTCCGAAGAGATCGAGCGGAATGCCGGTCTGAACTACCGCATGATAAACGAGGCCGTACGCGATGTGCTCGATAACTTAGAAGACAATCATCCCGAATACGATGCCGAGGCAGGTTATGAAATCTCCGGCTTCGTTTGGTTCCAGGGATTCAATGATCAATTCTCACCCGCATTCCGCGACAACTACAAAGACAACTTGATCGCTTTCATAAGAGACGTTCGCGACGAATACCAGACGCCGAATATGCCCTTTGTGATCGGAGTCCTCGGAACCGGAATGACCGCGGAAAAGGTCAACGAAAACCCCGTCTCCGTCGCGCAACGGCAAGCAGCCCAAGTGCCAGAGTTCAACGGCAGTGTTGTTTCCGTTGAGAGTTACACGGAATACTCGATGTACTCTCACGCAGTGTTTGAGAAAGGCTGGCGTGAGCATTACCACGAGTGGGATACGGTCGGTAGCGATCGGCCTTACCACTACCTCGGAAGCGGCGCCTTCTTCGTCCGACTTGGAGACTCTTTTGCCACGGCAATGGCTGAGCTAATAGCCAAACAGGCCCACTAGGGTCGCTACGCACGAATAATGGACGTTACTGCCCTCCGTTGAAATCACCGGTCTTCGGCTGGGGAGTTGCAAACGGTGCCATCCTGCGTTGCTAAAATGCAGCTTGATGCAACGTGCTGATGGCCAAATAGCGTGCAATTCTCGCATTTCACCGAACATCCCGCGTTCCCGATTGGCTCAGAAGTGTGATTTTCAGTACACTTGGGCGTGTCAGAATCTGTATCAGCAACGCGTTCGGATCATCTATGTCACTGCGATTGTCATTCTCCTTCGCTCTGTTTTGCACCGTCATCATGACCCCACTGGGGTCCTTCGCAAAGGAACGGAGCACAGAAGAGTTCAAAGACTATGCAGCTCGCCGACTTGCGAAAGTCGATGATGCCAAACTGACCGAGTTTGTGGAGATTGTCGACGGCAATGGCGACGGCGTCATTACGGATGATGAGTTCGCAAACCGAGTCGCCGCATATCAAAAAGTCTTTCAAGACCTTCGAGCTAAAGCCGTAAAGCGAGGGCATGGTCTTCCGGAAAACTGGCTTACGGATTTCGACAACGCGCTTGAGCAGTCGCAAAAAACTGGGAAACCGATTATCGCGATGTTTTCAGCATCTTGGTGCGGCCCATGCAAGCGCATGATTGCATCCGTCTTTCCGATGGATGAAGCCTCCAAAGCACTGGAAGACTTTGTACCTGTATACATTGACTCCGAGAAATCTCGTGAGCTAGCATCCAAGAACAAGATTCGTGCGTTCCCGACATTCAAGTGCTTTACGCCTGACGGAGAGGAAGCAGCCAGCCATGTCGGAGCTACGGATACTGCCGATTTCTTGAAACTGTTGGCCGATTTTCATGCAGCCGCTACCGAGAAGATCCAAGAGGGAGCTTTAAGTGAAGCGAACACCGAGTCCAGTGGAGACTCGGCCGACGAGGATAGCCAATAACGAAGACCGCCGTCGAAAAACCACCTCACGAAAGACATTTCATTTTCAGGAGTTTCTGAATGCTGAGGAATCTGATGACACTGGCTTTGATGGTCGCCACCATCAGTCCGTGTCTTGCAGTTGAACCTGATACGGTTTCACTGCGTTACCGTAGCTATCGCAAGTGGTCGATCAACCTTCCGAAAGAGAAATGGTTTTCGATCAAGGATGGTATCCGCCTTTCTCACGCGAACGGCGATCATTTCGAGGTAGCGTTTAAAGGCAACGACTTACAATTCGACACCGACGGCGACGGCAAGTTCGACCGGACCATTAAGGCTCTAGTCGATCCAAAGACGAACGTGTCGACGACCCGAGTCATCTTGGAAGCGAAAGACGAATCGGGATCTCCGTTTCGATATGCCGCTCGCCTGCAGAATGACGCGAACGGCTGGGAATGGGCCCCTGGCGGCGCCATGGCCGGAACTTACATATCGGACTCTGGGCCAATCCCAATCCGTTTGATCGACCAAAACGGAAATGGGCGTTTCGACGATATCGGTGAAGATGCCATGGTCGTTGGGAACAGCGACAATGCCGTTTTGCTTTCGTCCACAGCCTACCTGGGCGATGAACTGATGCGAGTCGAATACCTTGATCAAGGAACGGCGCTTCGCTTCACGAAGTATGACGGACCCACTGCAAAAATCGACATGAACTCGGGCTTCCACTCCAAGGCTGTCTTGCTTTCCGCAGTCTTGGTATCGGCCGACCTTAAGCACTCCTTCGATGTTGGCGGAATTGAGGGCAGCATCGAAGTTCCCGCAGGCGAATATCGCTTGGCATCCGGGATTGTTGGACTTGGACAGCAGCGAGTCCAAGTTGTTGGCGGTCGTGCAAAACCATTAGTACTAAAACCTGATACGGCAACGAAGTACGAATGGGGTGCACCGCTCAAACCCGAATTCGAATTCACACGAGCGGGTAATGAGATTCAATTCACTCCGGATCAAGTCTGGTTTTTCGGCTCCGCCGGAGAACAGTATGTGGGTTGGACCCCAATCGGCAAATCACCGGAGTTCAAGGTCAAGAGCGCAGAGACAGGAGCGGTGCTAGAGGTAGCCATTCTCCCGGGCTCATGTTGAGGCCGCGGATTTGAACCGGCCGCCGTGAGCGTCCCATCTGAATCTGAAATCCAAGTTGAAATGACCGCTGATACATTTGCCTTCGGCAAAGTAGAAACTTCCAAGTAGCGCAGCGGGCAATCAAAGACCGCACCACATTCCAACTCTCCACAATTCAATAGACGCGTCCACCTCGATTCGGAGGAGAACGTGTCGCCTCGATCCCGGCTTTCTCCTCTCCAACCACCGGGAACGAAAACAAACTCGAGACCAGTGTTGTTGATCGCAAGCTTGCGACCAACAACACAGCCAGATACTTCTGCAACGGAATGCAGATTCCTACGATCTGCGTAGATATAATTGGAGTCTTATTCTCCAAGGAAGCTTCCGTTGCCGAACGAACCACTACCCAATTCCGATAGTCGCCGCGCCGGGGCTATCACGAAAAGCCCCCGATGCACCACGATACCTTTGTTGGTTTTCGTGGCTCTGGTTGTTGCTAGCCCATCGCTTCTTCGTGGCCAATCTGAGTCGACTGTGGACCGACCACCGATACTCAGCGATGGTGGAGGCTCAATCCCGGTTCAAGTGATCGACGGCCGGCTGGTTGTCGCCTGCGACATCTCAGGTCCGCGACTTCGAGTCCCGATCAATTTATGGTTAGACTTTGACGGTGCTTACGGCCTGCAGCTCCACAATCGAGCCGCGTTTAACTTGCCCGCTGAAGACCGTTCTGGCAAACCGTTCCCGCTCACGCTTCACTTTCCGGACTTCACTCTCGAAGTCGCTCGTCGAGAACTTGGACCCGAAGAAGACTTTGAGGAGTTCACCAAGTATCACTCAAAAGAGATTGGTGAGAACGCTTTGAGTGGGGCCATCGGATCTCAGATCCTAAAGCATTTTGACGTTGTCTTCGATTTGCCCAACGGACAGATCGTGTTGGCCGAGCCCGGGCAGTTGAGTTCAGCCGCACCCGATACCGCTGGCGGTGAAATCATCGTCGACATTTCACTGCAAAATGATCTTGCCTGGCTCCCCGTCCAACTCACGGGCTCTAGCAAGCCTTTGAAAAAAGCGTTCGCGATTGGTACCTCTCGCTACGATTCACTCCTTGACCGACAGCTTTGCAACTCGCTACGCCGACCAGCCGGCAATGTGGGTTCGGTAATCTGTGAAGAGATTGATTTTTCGCCTTTCGTCGCGTTCCGTCCGGAAGACGTCGTGCAAACACATCCGGAAGGCGTTGCCGGCGTAATGGGATTAAATCTGCTGGAAAGCTTTCGCATCCATGTCGATCGGCAGTCGCTGCGTGCGACCATTCGGCAAGGTTCGAGGCCGAAGTATCCTGAAGAGGAATTCAAGTGGTTTCAAACCATGATCGCCGAGGACCGCGACCTTGTGCTGGCGTGGCTTCGGGAATATGGAGACACTCGGCTTGGGCGCGAGGCGGCAGAGTTCTTGCTGACGCTGATGCTGGACGAGGGCGCCGACGATGAAGAATTCGCTCAAGCAATCCAGTGGGTCAATGATACGATGCCCGAGGATCTTCGGGCCACCCGCATGTTCGACCTAATGGAAGAGCTAGTGAACGAAGGCGAAACCGGATTTGGAATTGCAGCTGGCGAAATCGGCGTGAAGAGCGCTCGCCAAGATCGATACCCAGAGTCGAACTACAAGTTACACGGACGCCTTGGCGAACTACTGATCGAATCAGACCTAAGGGAATCCTGGCGACATCTGCTCTCGGCTGCGTTTGGTCTGCCCGATGACGGCATGATCAATCTCAATCTTGCCCGAGTCTATGAAGCCAACGGCAAAAAGAAACGCGCTTTCAGCCGCTACATTCAGGCCCTCGTGAAAGAAGAGAGCAGCGAGCTTGCAATGGAAGCACTCATGCGAATGGATCAAGAGCTACCACCTGAAGAACGCATAACGATTGAGACGATCGATCGAATGATCAGCGGTCGCGTCCGCAACTATTCGGCACCCGATCAATTCCAACCGGACGACCAGCGAGGGAATCACATTGGATTGGTCGAGTTTTTTACGAATGCCTACGTCGGAAACGAAAGCCGGGGCGGCGCCATTGGTGGTGCCATGGGGAATCAAGGTGTCATGTCTCACTTTGGTCCCAATGACTGCGTTTTTCTCTCCTACCATCTTTCCGTCCCGCGAATTGACCCGCTAGCCAACTCGCTGGCTCAATTCATGGCTGAGTGGCTCGGTGTGACCGGACCAGTCGTCCAGATCGTCGACGGCGTTCACCCGCTCCCAGGAGCCGGTAAACATCGCGATGCCGAGAAAATCTACAAGGCGACGCGAGACATGGTCGCCAATCGACTCAAAAAGAACGTTACGCTTAGCCTCTCTAGTTCGGCAACCTTAGCGGGCACCAACCTCAGTGGAAGCGTCCTTATCTCGGGGCCGGAAATCGGGTCACCCGAGGATATCGACATGCCGCCCATCGTGGTTCAGGTTGTCGTTGCGGAACGAGGCGTCGTGTTTCACGGATCGAGTGGAGTTGTGATTCACCGCATGCTCGCACGGGGGTTGGCGACGGATGGCCCGCAGAGCGGTATCGCCTTTCTTCCTGATGACGAAGGCAAATTGGAGATTCGTTTCGATCGAAATTTGCACGATCTTGAGACTGAGAACACGGTATTCCTGGATGCACTTGAGGAAGGGCAGACCCGCGGAGGAACAAGAATGGGGCTTCGCATCGAACCCAAGAGTGTCGAAGTGATCGTTGTGGCCCGTAATGCAGAAACCGGTGAGGTACTTCAGGCGGCTCAGAGTACACTGGAGCGTGTTGAAATCGAAGAACCCGGTCAAGGTGCATGAGCCACTCAAATCAAGATTCGAAACCGAGAATCGAAGAGCTGCTTGAAGCACTCGTTCGCAACACCTCGCATCAGTTGGAAGCATTTGATTGCGCCGAATTTGTGCGCAGTGGGTTTCGTAGCGTGGGTGTTCTATTGCCCTGCGTTCCTGTCATAGCAATCGGTGCCCAGTGTGTTCGACTTGCCCTGGGCTATAGTGCTTCCCCAATCTTGCCCTGGGTTCTTTGGATCGGCCTTACGCTTGCGGTCCCAATAGCCTGGCTAATCGCCAAAACGTTGCGGACCTCCTTCGACGTAGACCGGACTCGAGCCATCCGCGCCGCCGATTCCGCGTTGCGGTCTTCGGAACGCTTGGCAACAGCGGACGAATTCCGACAGCTTACTTCGCAGACAGGATTTACTCGCGCCGCCATTGAGGACGCGGACACGTGGGCCGAAAAAGGCCAATTCGTCGAATTGGCGAAGGGCTCGAGCCAGTCCACGCCGCTCCCAGTTTGGTCGGCGGCAGTCGCGGCGTGTTTATTGCTCGCCGCAGGGATGCTCTCGACACTGTCCAGAAGCGTTGGCGAGCCAGCAGCTTCATCGTCGCCCCGTCTCGCCGATTCGAATACTTCGCCATCCTCCGAGCCTGAGGAACCGTCCGCGCCCACACTCACTGAAGAAGAGACCGAGCCGGAACCGGAAAAAGAACCACTTGAAAAGAGTCCGCGAAACCAACGGGCCATCAATAGACAAGGGACTTCCGGAGCGGCGATTCCAGATTCCGCAGAAGAGTCCTCTGGAAAGCTGAGTGAAGGGGAAACGCGAGAGAGCCAGCAGTCCGCCAATCCGTCCAACGCAAAAGGCTCACCGTCGGCTTCAGGGCAGCCTTCCAAGGACGAAGACCAAGCAAAAAAGAAGCAGAAGAAACCAACCAAAAAGCCAGCGGACCGCGACCGCAAAAAGAAGGATCGCCAAGAAGAGGAAAAGCCTTCCGGTGCGACTGCCGGACAGGGATCTTCAAAAGGCTCCGATAACAATGCGGCCCCCAGCGACTGGGCTTCCACCAGTCAATCGGCAACGCCTGAGAACGAGGACGTCGAAGATGAAGAAGACGTCGACGACGAAGAAGAGGAACAAGAGTCTCGCGGTGGTATCCAACCGAACATGCGAGATCGAAGGGCTCCAGTGAATCGTGATCTTCAAATCGGATTCGGCAACAACCGGCCCAACCCAGATGCGAACGGCCGTGGTGGACCTGGCGGTCAAAAGAAGTCCCGTGGGGTGGCATCGCTGGTCCTGGGCGTCCCTATCCCAGATCGAGTCAATGGGCAGCCCAACAAAGGCCGCATCCGAATTACTCAGCAACGCATTACGCCAGAACAAGAGAAAAGCGATTCTGTTGCTGCACAGGATAGGCTTACTCGAAGCAATGAACCCGGACTGATCTTCCGTCCTGAGGCCACCTCGAAAACGAACATGGAAATCAAGCGTTACTTCCTAAAACGTCGCGCGGACTCATCGACGGAATCTCAATCCGCAGAAAGCTCGACGACAATTGAATCCCAGAAAGTGTCTGCCAGCTCTGATCCGAATTAACCTCCATGTGGACCACAGCTTGGAGCCGATGCATCATCTCCAACATCCATCCTTGATCTGCACAACTTCGATTTGTGAACGAGAATTCATGACTTCCCAAGCCACCGAAGATACTCCAGAAGCTGCTCGCGAAGCCGCAGCTGAATTCAAGCAAGTTCACCAGGCGATCCGCACGGAAGTCGCCCGCGTGATGGTCGGTCAAGACCATGTCGTCGACGGCGTGCTCTCCGCACTTTTCGCCGCCGGACATGTGCTGCTCGAAGGTGTTCCTGGCCTCGGCAAAACACTGCTGGTCAGTGCGATTAGCCGAGCCATCGATCTATCGTTTAGCCGCATCCAGTTCACTCCGGACATGATGCCCGCGGACATTCGTGGTACCAACGTGCTCGTTGAGAATGAGTCGGGTGGAACCAAACTCGAATTCCAAACGGGCCCATTGGTCGCCAATCTTGTTCTAGCGGATGAAATCAACCGAGCCACGCCGCGAACACAGTCTGCGTTGCTCGAAGCCATGCAGGAAAAGCAGATTTCGGTCGGTAACAGAACGATTCGACTCGAAGAACCATTTTGCGTCATGGCGACACAAAACCCCGTCGAACAAGAGGGCACGTATCCGTTACCGGAAGCTCAGCTCGACCGTTTTCTATTCAAACTCGTTGTCGGGTATCCGGCGGAGGAAGATTACCGCACGATTTTGAGGCGAACGACGGCAACCGAAGACATCCAGCTCAAGCCTGCTTCTGATGCGGCAACCGTCGTACGCATGCGGCAGGTTGTTCGCTCAGTACCAGTTCCTGACTACGTCGAAGACAAGGCCATCCAAATGGTCATGGCAACTCAACCAGGAAACAAGTATTCCTCCCCAATGGTCGAGGAAGTCGTCGCCCTGGGTGCGTCTCCACGTGGAGTCCAATCGCTGATTTTAGCAGGCAAGGTGCGTGCACTTCTGGAAGGACGTTTTGCCGTTGCAACCGAAGATCTGGCCGCCGTTGCGTCCGATGTACTGCGGCACCGAATCTTGATCAATTTCCAAGGCATGTCCGACGGCGTAACTCCGGACGATGTGATCCAACAAGTCGTCTCGGGCGACTCATAGAGCATCGTCGCCCAGGTGACATACGAGGCGGCCAAGCAGCACTCGAGTGGCCTCGCTTCGTCTCGCATTCTTTAGCTGATTTCATATTCGACAAGAACCAACTTCGGTTAACCATTGGCAGTCCGCCGGGAACGCCGCCAGCCAGATTAGATAGCATCCAACTCCGTCACTTATGAACGATCCGTTCCAACTTCTTGAACCCAAGTTCCTTGAGCGAGCTCGCGCACTGCGTATTGTTGCACGTCGCGTCGCCCCGGCTGGACGCTGGGCGGAACATCGCTCGCGAGACCGTGGACAGGGCATGGAGTTTCGTGACTACCGTCCGTATTCCGCTGGCGACGAACTGAAGTCAATCGATTGGAATGTCTATCGCCGCCTGGGCCGTGTCGTCGTTCGGCTTTTTGAGGAGATGGAAGACCTGCCCATCTATCTACTCCCGGATATGTCGCGGAGCATGTGGCAAGAACAACCACCTCGTGCCGTTACGGCAATGAAGACCTGCATAGGCCTAGCATCCATTGCACTGGACCAGCACGACAGTGTCGGCCTCTTTCCGTTCGGCGAAGAGCTGGAAACCACTGTCCGCCCGACGTCAGGCCGAGGTCGGCTGAGCCTCATTGCTCAAGGGCTTACGCTGAGCGGAAACGCGGCGAAGCTAAAGCAAAGTGGCACCGACTTGGCTGCCGCACTCGCCAAACTTCGAGGCCTCGGACTGAGAGAGGGGCTGCTCACGATCGTGTCCGACTTTTTCGACCCGGCCGGAGCGGATGCGCTGATCAAAGAGCTCAAACGAACTCGCCATCGACCATTGCTTGTGGCGATTGGCCGAAGCGAAGATCGCGTCCCGAATTTAGAGGGAGATATCCGCGTCCGAGATTGCGAAACCGGCGAAGCCCGTGATGTTTCGGTCAATGCGGATCTACTTAGGAAATACGCGCAAGCCTACGACGAGCACTTTGAAAAGTTGCGGAGCTTCGCGATCAGCCGCAAAGGCAGCTTGCTCGTTCTCGATCATGACCAAGATATCATGGAACAGCTCGCTGGCCTGTTTGAGGGCGGGAGGTATGTCGCATGAGTTTTCTCTTGCTCCCCGCTACAGCCGTCGCTGCTGGGGCTGCCATTCTCGGCGTTTTGTTGTGGGCCTTGCAGCGGCTTCGCGTGCAACACCGGGAAATCGAGGTTGTCAGCACGTTGTTCTGGCAGGCCGCCGTCAAGGAAACGCGTGCACGAGTCTTCGTACGACGTTTTCGTCATTGGCCAGCCTGGCTGCTGCTCTTTTCCATCGCTTCGTTGCTGTGGATGTTACTTGCAAACCCCTCGGCAACCAGTTCAGACAGCCGGGAGCATATTGTGCTGATCGATGCCTCCGCTACCGGCGCGGCAAACGGAGTTCAATTGGTCGAATCAGCCAAGCAGCTTGCACGGAAGTTGCCGAGACAGTCTCGCTCGGTCTTAATGACCGGGAACAGCATTTCGACCCTGGTCTCCCCTGGAGAGTCCGTCGAGCTTGCGGACTTCCGCTGGGACCAGACCAAGTCCATTCCGCCGAGCAATCTACACTGGTCGCTTGAACAAATTGCCTCACGGTCCACTTCGGAAAAACCACTCACCATCCATTTGCTTGGCCGGAGCAGTCTCGCCAGTCAACTGATCGAACAACTTCCTGAGTCCGTTTCCGTTATCGGTGTTCCATTCCCCGAGCAATCCGTCGACTCTCAAGCTGAAACTCCAAGCTTGATTGCGTTCGGATACTCAGACGCATCTTCGAATAACTGGTCTCAAGTCGACGTGAGTCTCGATCTACAGGCAACTCGCTCCATTACCCCAGCAGAACTTAGTTTGCGTTTCGAAAATAGCGACGCCACGCTACCTCTCCAGCGGCTTGCTGACAATTCATTCCTCGCGTCTTCCCTCCAAGCGGATGGTCGCAATTTGTTCCTGTCTTTTGGTGATCTAGAAATTGCAAAGCTCTCATTGCCGAATCGAAAAGCTATCCGAGTCCAGATTGATGCCGCTACACCCGCCAGCGTAATCCAGTTTCTCGCCGATTCGCCGGAGTTCTCCGTGGTTGAGTCCGATGCCGAAGTGCGAATCGGAGATAATCCAAACGCGGATTTCTGTTTCACCGACAATGCGTCACCGGCATTTACGATTGCCACGATGAGCACCAGCCCGATGTCATCGACGCTAATCGACCAATTGGCAATTAACCAGATCGACGCAACTTCGCTCGCTACCCAAGCCCAGCAACCAATCACACTCGATTTCGTCGAAGGCGGCAGTCGCAAAGTCTCAGTGTGGAAGCCACTCCTAGGACCGCAGTTCAATTTCGCCGAGAGCCGCGCGTTCCCCATTTTTCTTGGTCAATCGATCCGCTGGCTCGCTAGTCGCCCAAGCGAAGTGCACAGCCTTGCTTTGGGCGATCAGCATCCGATGGCGTCGGAAGCCCCTACGCGAGTGAACGATTCCACGCTTGTGCTCTCCGACGGACGTACCCTTGAGGCTAGTCGGATCTCTCGAGCGACTGGTGACGTAGAAACGCTAAGCGAGGCGAGCGAGAGCACTTGGTTTCGCTTCGGCCCATTTACGTGGATGGGAATTTTGGCCGCGTCACTGCTCACGGTTGAGTGGGTTCTCTATCAGAGAGGGAAGCTGCCGTGATACTTGCTTCACCTGAGTGGATGATCCTCTCGCTCCTGGCAATCCTGCCTTGGCTAGGACCATGGAAAGGAGCGAAGCGGTCGCAAAATATCCTGCGATCCTGTCTGTTTCTTGCACTGGGGCTCGCCCTGTCGCAACCACACTGGATCTCTACTGAGACTCGAACAACTCAAGTTGTGGTTTGGGATGGTAGTGCTAGTTGCTCGCCCGAATTCGGTGAGTCACTACAGAATCAATTCGCTTCCGATCAGGACGCTTCGACTCGACATCTCATTTGGTTCGGTGCGTCGCCCGCCGAAGGTGCACTTTCTAGTTTTGATACGACCACCGAATTAAGTCTGTCTGAACTTCGGGGCGAGTCTCCAATTTCACTCGCTATATCCCGGGCCGAAGAGATGATTCCCGAGGGAACCGGTGGACGGGTCTTCGTCGTCAGCGACGGTCTCGCGACTATAGCAGATGACTATCGAGCTTCGACTTCACTGCACGCCCGCGAGATTGAGTTGCATTGGATTCGACGCGTGGCGGCCCGAGGAGAACCACGCGTGCTAAGCGTCCATCGAGACGGAATTATCCGACGAGGCGCGACTTCGCGCTTGCTTATTGATATCCTCTTGGAGAGTGCTGGGAGCGGAACGCTCGAACTGCGGATAGAGAATAAGCTTGTAGCCTCGACCACTGTCCAAGGAAACGGTTCGGAACTCATCCAAGTACCCATGTCGTTCGAACCGACCACCGAAGGATTTGTGCCCGCCGAGTTCACTTTGGTTACCGAAGGCACTTCAGAGGCATCATCCCTGGGTACCACTTTACCAATCCATGCACCCATGAAACTGCTTTATCTCGGCGAACGCCAGATCGGCGGCAGTGGGAAGCTCGATCGTTTTCTCAACTCAGGATTCAGTCTCTCCGATGCAAGCCTCGAGAATCCGTCGACCTTAGAAACGGCTTTGGAACGAGCGAATCTGTTGATGCTGGATGACCTTGCGTCTGAGCGGCTGAGCCCCGAAATTGAGGAGCAAATTGTCCAGGCCGTCACTCATCGCGGGATGGGTTTGGTGATGAGCGGCGGACGAAATTCGTTCGGCGCCGGTGGCTGGCACGATCGCCCAATCGAGTCGCTTCTACCGGTTGAGTTCGTGCAGAAGGAAGAGAAACGGGACCCATCAACTTCTCTGGTCGTGGTCATTGACACGTCAGGCTCCATGACCGGCGTTCGAGTTCAGCTGGCCAAAGAAGTGGCTCGCCTCGCCATGCGGCGATTGCTACCACACGACAAAGTCGGCATCGTCGAATTTTTTGGTGCAAAGCGTTGGGCGGCACCACTACAACCGGCGTCCAATGCAATCGAGCTGCAACGAGCACTGAACCGCATGGACGCTGGTGGTGGAACCGTGATCCTTCCTGCATTGGAAGAGGCCTTTTATGGACTCCAGAATGTAGACACCCGCTACAAACATGTATTGGTACTGACCGACGGGGGCGTGGAGTCCGGCGACTTTGAGTCCTTGCTTCGTCGGATGTCCAACGAAGGAATCAACGTATCCACGGTGTTGACTGGTGGAGGCTACCACAGCGAATTCTTGGTCAACATCGCGAACTGGGGCAAAGGACGGTTTTACAACGTCCCAAACCGATTCAATCTTCCGGAAATCCTGCTCAAACAACCATCGACGACGAAATTGCCTTCTTATCGCCCTGGCATCCATACCGTCCAAGCTAGAGGCGGCATGGGGTGGTGGTCGGATGTTGACGTATCCCAACTTCCAGCGTTGAACGGTTACGTCGAGGGCAAGGCGCGGTCGGGGGCTGAGGTTCTCATTGAAACACAATCTGAGAAACACCCAGTCCTAGCTACCTGGCGTTATGGATTAGGACGCGTTACGGCGCTGGGCACCGAACCATTCGGTGAAGGCACGAGCAATTGGAACGATTGGCAGGACTATGGCCAAGCGCTTACGAGAGTGCTCCAACGCACGGCGGCTGATTCGACCGCACCGTTCCGCTTCCACATTGTGCGTGACGGAGTCGAGGTTCAATTGCATGCCGTTCGCCGGTTGCCACGTTCTGGTAGTACCAGCCATCCAGTTGCTTTGCCGTTAGCACGCTGGGCAGATTCAAGCACGCCTACTCAGACGCTTCACGAATCGATCGACTTCCAAAAGAAAACGGAAGATCATTTTGTCGCGTACTTGAGATCCCCGCTGATTGGCGAACAGCTTAGATTAGAAACCACTGCGTCCACAGGCCCGATGATCTGGCAACCTCTGACCGTCGATTCCTGTGCGACCGCGGAGTCGAGAGTCTCACCCCTCCGGGCAAAGGAATTTGGTGAAATGATTGCGTTCAATGGGGGTAATGTCTTCGAGGCCGGCGAAGCCATGAACTTAGAGCCCGTTTCGCCAAAGGGACGCAGATTGATCGAGCTCTCTCCATGGCTATTCGGATTGTGCCTCCTGCTTTTCATCACCGAATTGATCCTGCGCCGTCTGCCAGCTCCAACGGGCAACTCCTCAGATGCGAGTCCAAGTGCGCATTCTTCGCAGCCAAATGCGTCTGCCGCATCCATCATACTCTTGCTCCTAGTGCTACCAGTTTCGCTTCCAGTTTCAATTGCGCGTGCCCAAGGGCCGGCAGATGCTAAGCCGGCCCCAGCCTTGCTCGCAGGCAAACAAGTCGATCTAAAGCTGAAAATAGAGGCGGCAGCAGGAACATGGGATGGCTCAAGAATCTCGACTGACTTCATCACCGAAGTGTTTGACTCTGCCGTTCTGCAAGCCGGCTCCGTAGAGCCAACTCTCGAGTGGCTGTCCACCAAACACACGGACCTTGGCCCACTCAGCAATCAGTTCTACGCCGAACTTGAGGTCGCCTTAGCCGCACGACTTGGAGAGCTATCTAGGGCGTTTGAGATCCTGAGTGATCTCTGTGCTGCCCCGAGGATCAAGTCGGAACGATATGACTTGCAGATCTGGCAGGCCAAGCTTGCCGACGCGTTGGGAAACGTTGATCAAGCTAAGGAGCTTTATGAACTGCTCGCCGAGCAAGACTTGCCCGAAGAAGACCAACAGGCCGTTCGATTAAGACTCGCCTTGATGGACTTGATCGGCGCGGCCCCAGGAACTCGGGGAACGCAGTCCAATAGTGCGAAGCTCCTGATAGAACTGGCAGAGCAGTCGGAGGACTTAGACTTTCGCAATCGTGCCGCCAATGTGCTGGCGGTGCAGAACAAACACGCAGATGCGATCAAGCTTTTCACCATCCAGGGGGAAGGCACCGCAAAGTTCCGCAGTGCAAGTCGCGTCGCCGAGTGGGCCATCCGAGCTAAGAATCGGAAGAAGGCAATCGAAAGTGCCTGGATGGCGACCGACTCCGCCCAACTCAAGCGAGACCGGAACTATGCACTCGCACTTTTGGTGGAGTCTTACCGCCTGACGAAGAAAAAGGCAGGGCTCGAGGAACTCGTCACCAAAATCGCGGAACGTAATCAGGGAGAGAAAGCCTCAGCTAAACCAATTACTCCCGAGATGCGAACCGTATGGATCAGCTTGCTTCGAGAACTTGGGAAGTACGACGAGGCAATCGCACTCTTTAAAGAAACGCAATCAAACGCCAAAGGCTTCACAGTTGAAATGCGCCGTGAGCTTTTGGAAATGGAGGGCGAAGCAGGCTACGAAGACCGTATGCTCGATTCGTATCGCACCCTCATTCAGACGGAACCAAACGAGTTAATCTGGAGAGCGGGTCTGACGCAGATTCTGCTTGAGAAAGGAAAAGACCAAGAGGCGAGAGACCTTTGGTCGCAGTTCGTCGAAGCGACGGACAATGGCCCGCTCATGCTGCAAAGTGCTCAAACGCTTGGCGAGTACGGTATCGATGACTTGGCCGCGGCGACCATCGAGCGAATGGTAGCAATGGAGGTTCTGCACGGGCAAGCACTTCTTTATTGGTCCGACCTGCAATCAAGACGCGGAGAAACTGAAGCCGCCGAAGCCACGCTAAATCGCGTTCAAGATCTGAAAAACGTTGGGGATGACGTCCGCGCCGAGCTGGCAAGTGCCTATGAGCGACTTGGGCGACAGGACAAAGCAATCGAAGTCAACGAACAAATCCGCGCATCGCGAGAGACCGTCGCAGAAGATCTCGAAATGCGACTCGCCTGGCTCTATAGCGAAGTTGGCGACGAGGAGAAAGCTCTCGACCAATGGCTCGCGCTCTGGCGAAAGGTCACTTCCGTTCCACGACGACGCTACGTTGAAGATCGATTGATGACGGTTGCCAGCCGCCTCGGAACGTTGGCCGACATCGCGATTGAGCTCGAAGAAAAACTAGCAGATGGAACCGTCGATGACCGCGAAGCGGGTCTTCTGGTTCGCATCTACTCCCGTGTGAACGATTCTGTGGCCGCAACCGAGATCTCCGAAGAGTACATGTCGCGAAGCGGGAAGAACGAAGTCGAGCAGTTGCAAGAGAAAGGTCGCATTTATCAGATCTGCAACGACTATTGGAATT
Organism: Aureliella sp.; assembly: GCA_046290675.1. Classification (GTDB taxonomy): domain Bacteria; phylum Planctomycetota; class Planctomycetia; order Pirellulales; family Pirellulaceae; genus Aureliella. The sequence goes on along the minus strand of JBKAHA010000016.1, from coordinate 84,598 downwards.
ACGAAAAGGTCGTTGAGCGGCTGATCGAAGTCGACCCCGAAGGGCGGACAGAATACCTACGCCAGCTCGCGCTAAGCATGCTCGAGCGTGGCAAGGCTCAAGAAGCTCGCAAGGTATTATTCACACTCCGCGAAAATGATGACGGAAAAGATTCGATCGGAGGCGAATTTGAAGCCGGTGTCTTGTCGTTGGTGGGAATGAATGCCGAAGCTGCTCAAGCGTACCGAAAAGGCATCGCGACCCACCCCGACCGCATTGAGTCTTACCTACTGCTCGCGAACTTGCTCAAGGATATGGGCAAAACCGAGCGAGCTGTCGGCATGTTCCAATACCTGGCGGAAACAGCCGATCGAGACGATCTGTTCACGATCGCCATCGATGGCATTCTTAATATGGAAGCCAAAGGGCCAGCGATGCAATGGGCGCGTCGCATTACGCTTGAACGACTCGCAGGCCGCGAGGACAAGAACTACTTATACCAATTACTGGCCGATCTCTCGTTTGAAGTGAACGACAAAAATGGTCAGATTCGAGCGTTGGAAAACTCGCTCGCAGTTTCTGGCACAAGGCGACTTTCCGTGCTTCGTGAATGCATGGAGTTATCGTCGCGAATCCGTGGTGGCGTCTACTATTCAGGCACATCGCGTGGCCCGACCAACAAGGGCAATCTCCCTTTCTTCGCCTTCGGGCGTCGACTAATTGGTCTCGGTGAGCTCATGCCTCCGCAGGTCTTTCTCGATCTGGGCCAGGCCTTTTTGGATGATGGTGACTCGAAGAGCGCCGAACGCACTTTCGGCATGGCACGCAACCTTGCAGACCCAAGGAGCTATCAGCGCGAAGTTGCGATGATCTTCGAAAAGGCTGCGAAGACTCCTGAAGCCCTTGTACGCTACGACAAACTCCTCAGAACAAGTCCCTCCGACGCAGCGTTGATCGCCCGTGTGGCCAAGTTAAACGAGCAAGTTGGCGAGGATTCCAATGCATTCCGCTTCTACGAACGGGGCTTGAATCTCCTGCTGTCGCAGACTCCACTGACCACCGAGGACGAAAGCTCGAGCGATGCAAACTCGTTCTTCAGTTCCAATCGCGACGCTTATCAGATGTATTCGGATGAACTGCTGCAAGGCATCTTGATCACAGCAACCGACTCGGACATCGAGCAGATTCTGCAGAAGCAACTGTCAGAGCTTAGAAAGAGCTTCGACGACATTCAGAGGCTTGCCCAAAATGGTCGGAAGGCAAGCAAGCTGGGTGATGCACCGCGAATCGAAAAGCGTTCCGACGTTCTGCGCAAAATGTGCCATGCGTTTGACCGCATGGACGTTCTTGAACAGCTCGATCTGCTCGTTGCCGCCAAATTCCCGGAAGAGAAGGATTTACTGGCGAGCTTCGCGAAGGATCGCTTGCGGCGTGGGCGTTACGACAGCCTTCGCAGGACACTTGCGAGTCTTACCGATGATGATCCTCGCCGCGGTGCGTTCCAGGCGATACTTGGCGAGGTCCCAGACATTTCAGTCTCCGCCAAGCTGGCCCCTACGACGATGTGGCAGCAGCTGCTTCCCCTTTGGATGGAGGGCAAGAACGACAAAGCGTTGCGGATACTTCGCCGCGTCGATCAAACTCAAGGTCGAGCTCCCGGGATGGGCAATCGCTACATCATCGTGAACGGGATGGCGGTACTGGAAACATCTACAGGAGCTTCCGACGTCACCGCTTGGATGCGGATGGCGATCGCACTAGGAGACAACGGACTGGCGCTGCAAATCGCGCGGAAGCAAATCCAAACGGGCGGCAGATACAACGGTCCGCAATTTCGCCAGCAGATGAAGGCCTTTGCGGAAATACTTGATGGCGACAACTATTCTGATTTAGTTCGATTTGCCGCCAACTTTGTCCAAGAGGATGAAGAACGAATTGCGGACTACCTGTGGCTCATTGCCAAGCACCCGAGTGAACTGCAAGACGTTATCCCAGATGACGACAAGCTTCTTGAAATGATCGAAGATGGGAATCTAGAGATCGGATACTATTTCCCTTTCCAGCTTGCGATGGAGGTCTTTCCTAAGTCGATTCGTGCAGAAGCACTTTCGAGTGTACTGGGTTCGATTATCGACAAGTACCGACCACGTGAGCTGATTCAAGTTCCGTTCACTTCGACCGAAGCCCTGGACGACGAAACCGCAGAAATTGTCCTGGAGTGGCTTGAAAGTGGAATCGCTCCAGCCATTCAAGATGACTACCTCCGTTATTCGACGTACGCACTACCACGTGCAGGGAAGGCCGTCCGGAATGTGGCCAACACGCAGTTCGCTATCAGGGCATTGGATCTGTTTCTAACGGATGCTGTGCGACAGCAGGAAAAAGAGATTCCCAGAATCGCACAGTACCTGAAGGCAGTGGTTCTCCATCAATCAGGCGACACGGAGGAAGCCATTGAACTGGTACTCGAGAGTTACGATCCAACAGAGAACATCACGGACTACTATCTGAAAAACTCACGAGACTACGCTTACAAAGAGCTAGTCCCACGGGCGCCAGAACGATTCCTAGCCAAGCTAGATGAGAAAGCAGCGGGGAAGAGAACGGTCCAACTTACCGACCAGAAAATCTTGATTGCAAAACAGTGTGGCGATGCTGAAGTACTGAGATCTGCGTATCGCCAAGCCATCTCGGACCATCCCGATCAAGCCAAATACCTGTCCGCGTACGAACGCCTCGAGCAGGCCGCCAAACGCACAGCCTCGATCATCAGTCTTTATGAGACGCAGCTGAGTGCTGCGAATGAGGCGCAGCTGGCTTCAGCGAATGAGGCCCAGGATAGTCCCGAAAACGCGTCTGACTCCCAGGCACCGTCAGACGAAGCGAAGCAAAGAGAGAAAGCCCTCGCCGCAAAGATACCAGTCTGGGAAACTCGCTTGGCTAGCCTCTGGAAATCCGTTGAGCATCCGATCAACGAACTCAAATACTTCTCACTCGCTGACGACCGCGCGGCCAAGAAGTTTGACGACGAAAGGAAAGCTCGCGAACTGAACAAGGAGAAGGACGCAGCGGCTCAAGATGCTAAGGAATCAGGTGACGACGAGGAGAATGAAGCAAGTTCGAAAACAGCCGCCGCTGCATCAGCTCCTGCCGCTGCCTTGACTCCCGCCTCCCCAGTACAGTCAGTCAGAATCGCTCCCGCGACCGTGATTGGATCGAACGTAACTGCGATCAGAATGGTCCCCGCAACATCCCTCGCCACCAACGCTGCCGCATCTTCTTCCAGTGATGAGGAAGGCGTTAAGACATACGCAAGCACGATGGCAGGCGTCAAGTCGGCTCTGGATGATGAGAACGAGGATGCGGCTAAGAAGACGCTGAGAAAAGTCTGGCGAAATTTTCCGCCAATCGAGCCGAGCCCATATGGCTATGCAATCGTCGGAAGCAAACGCGTCAATGGCCTCACTTGGCCAGCCTCCAAGCCCAAACAGGATCCGAATAAAGAGGCGAAAGAACCGACAGACGAAGAAAAAAAGGCAGCAGAGGAAAAACGCAAGCAGGCAGCCAAAGCGGCTCGGAACCGAGCTCGCGGCGGCTTGGCGACATTCGTGCCCCCCGCCCCCGCACCACGGAAACAGCCGGAGAAAGCTTGGCTCAAGCTCGCCGAGTACCCATTCGCTGCCGACGAAATGCGAAGAATACTGCGCGCTCAAACATCCAATAATGTCTCCAATGTCCAAGACGTTTCAATTGCACTCCTGCAGCAAGCGTGCGCGGAGCGGGGCGAAGAGAACGTCTTCCAGTCGGTACTCCAGAAGATTTACGCTGGCAATCTCAGCGATCAAGTGCTTGTCGATTTCTTCGCGTTGCTCGAACGCGATGACATTCAGCTTACCGACGCAGACGCCGAAGTCATCGAAGTTCTCATGTCACGCCTCGATTTAACGAACGTCGCAAGAGCCTCGCAACTGGCTGAACTCTGTATGCAACTCGGGCAGACAGAACGAGCGAAAGCCCTCTTCACGCATTGCTCGATGCTAAATGGTGCGGGCGTAAATTCTTACGCAAACCTACTCAAGAAAGTCCAGGAGCATTTCGAAGGCACCGAGTTGATCCAACTTGCCAAAAGGATGTTTCGTTTTACCAAACGAGAAACGGCACAGACGAGTGCCCTGGTAACGCTTCTCTCCGACGTGATCGGTGCACAAAAAGCTGCTGAAGACGTAAGCGAACTCATCGAAGGGCTACTCGACAACAATCGAGTCGAAACATTCTCACTAGCCGCCGATGTAACCGCCTTGTTCGCTGAGGCGGGCGAACACGGGCGAGCCCAAGCTACTTTCGCGTTCTTGCTTGATAAGCATGGGGAGCTAAAGGAATATCCAGAAAACCCCTTTGGGGGAATTCGAATTGTCACCAACTCTCTAGCCAATCAGCTCCGAATCAATAGAGCCCAGTTGCTCAAAATCTTCCCTGATCCGAAAGAAGAGATCACGGACTATCAAGGCTGGCTCACCATAGCTGCCCAGACGGTGCATGATTCCATCGCGACTGTAGATCCGGCCTTCGCGGCTGAGGTCCTGTTGGCCATCGCTTATCGCCAGTGCCAAATAGAAGACCTTCAAGGAGCAAAATCGACGCTAGCAGTCCTCGCCCCGTCAATCTTGCAAGAAGCACCATCGTACGAACTACTGGCCATTGACGTGTTGCGTCTGGCAAATGAGACCAAGCGAGCTTTTGAATTACAACAGGCCGCATTCCAAGGCCAGCGACTCACTCATCTGAGATTTGGAGACTTCCTCCATGACGCATTCAAAACACACGGCGAAGAGTTCGCCGCCAATCTCCTAGACCAACTAGCCGCATGGTCGTTGGACCGAGACTTGCTCGCCACCGCAGAAAAGCTCGGTAAGGAAAACGAATTGATCGCTGCGAAACATACGAAGCTCATACAAGAAATCGACGCGGCGAAGGCGGAGATGGAAGAGCGTAAAGAGACCGCTCGCAATCGTGCCAAGCAAAGGGCGAAATGGAAGAAGGCCGACTCGGCGGAGTCTTCGGCCTCAGCGAAGAAGGCGGAGCGACCTAAGTCCGCAAAGTCATAGCCCTAACTCAATTTCGCTACTTCTCGAGAAGATTCTCGCAGCGTTACAAGGCGTTTTTGATCATTGCGCCTCGTATGGTTACCGGCCGAACATGAGGATGCTAGAGCTGCATACGACCATGCTCGACAGATCTATTCCGATCTGATCGAAGAAATGAAATGAGCCCGTTCAATCAAGACAACCAACGGGCTGACTGGAATAAGACCTTTTCTGCTCTTTACTTTCGCTGGGCCTTTAGATCGAACCAGCCGGTCGCTTCTGCCTTTTTAACCGGGCCATCGTCTTCTGCCAACAACACAAGTCTCCCTGTAACGCGGGGACCCGCGTTTTTCGTTGTCGACGCCAGAGCGACATTCTCTCGTGGTCGATTCGTTTTGCTTCGATGAGGATGATCTCCGATATAACCACCGCTGTACTCGACGTCGAATTCAAGCAATTCAAGAGTCATCTCCTTTGGCCCCACTACCCCGCGAAGATAATTCAGATCAGTCTGAGTGCCCCACAGTGCTCCGTGCACGATTTGGCAAATCCCATCCTGCTCTTTGACAGTAATACGATGGTGCTCGCCACACAGATAGACATCGACGTCGTACTGGACCATCAGCCGCCAAAGAGATGATTTCTCACCGCCCTCCAACATGCTCGCGCTTGAGTTCTTGCTCCGTACGGGGCCGATAATAGGCAGATGCCCCTGCACAATGATGAAATCAGCGTCCGCGTTGGCTCGAAACGTCTTCTCAAGCCAGACCAACTGTTCCTCGCCGACGGTGTAGCCAAACTTGGCTCCTTCATCTTCGAAGGTATCCAGGGTGACGATGAGAAGATTGTCTTTGCGAACGAAGTAAGATCGCCCCAAATGGTTGTCAGGACCATTCTTTGGCATGTCCATCAATTTGGTAAATTGCTGACCGAATGCGCGAGCAATATCGCCAATCTTGAGCCCACCATCGTCTCCATACTCGTGATCCCCCGGAGCCACGTAGACCGTCATGTTACGCTCGTCGAAACGCTTCTTGAATCCGCTCCAGTACTCTTCCGTCTTGCGGATGACTTGAGCTTCATCCTCCCACCATCGCGCATCCATGATGTCGCCGGCGTTCAGAGTAAAGTCGGGCCCGTCTTTTTGCAAACGATCAAAAAACCAATCGAGAGAGTCTTCCCAACCCGGCTGGGGATTACCGATATTCCAGTTAAATATATCGGGAACACTTGTAAACCGAATCTCCTGACCTCGGAGGTCTGCAACTGCAATAGCGGCCATCCAAAAACAGAGAGCCATTCGCAAGCTGAACGTTTGAATCTTCAAGTCTCGCAATACCTTCACTAGTAAATAAGTCATGTTGCTTTCTCACAGCTTGGATCAAGGCCTCGGCAACCGACGGTTGCTAAAACAGAAGTCGCGCTCCGCAATCCCATCGTTAGCTCTGCAAGCTTGTTTGAGCTCGCAATTCTAACGAACCGTGCGAGGGCTCCCTAAACTACCAGAATTCGAGCCAACCATCAGCGGACGACGATGTTGAATATCCTGTTCTACTCGCGTCCTTCCCAACAAGATTCCGCGTAGCACGCTTTGTCTCAAGTCCCAACCTAAAGTAGGCCGCCGTTCATGTCGAATGGCGACCTCTTTCGTATTTGCAAGTCGTTCGAGCGATCGCTATAGCTTGAGCAGTTTGAACAGTAGGTCCATTCGCCCTTGCTCTTCCAACTGTTGAGCCAGCATCGCGTCCATCGCACGCACATAGTCCAGATGTTCGTCGTTGAGCGAGAGTACGGAGAATGGCGTGTCGTTGCTGAGGTCGGGAGCATCTTCCCAGAGTTGAAAATCAGTACCGCTGGCGTCATCAATACGGAAGATGTGATTCACCTGCCCGACGTGATGATACGAGACCCAGAAACGGGTTGGCCGCCGCCCCCATCGAGTGTTTGTGTACCTGGTGACCCAATCTCCTCCGAACAAAGACACCGCTGAATCCCCGTCAACGACCCAGCGCGTGGTATGGTCAGCAAGTGCAAAGCCGCTCGTATTTTCACTATCCATTAGGTCCCCGAAGTCCGCGTCACCAACCCGAGGTGCACCAAAGGTATGCAGCCCTTTCACGCTAATACCATCTCGGTAGTGTAACCGCGCCGCTGTTAGCATTGCATTCGCGCCCCCCAGGCTGTGACCGGTAACCCAAATGTTCTTCCCGCGAGCATAGGCGTCCTGAATGATCGGGAGAATCCAGCCATAGACACTTGCGGAAGAACGTGAGAACCCCTCGTGCACATAAACAAGCTCCTTACCGAAGAACTCCTGCCTGGCATCGTCATCAAAGTCGACCCACCAGTCCGTCAGACTGTAGTAGACCGTACTGCCGGCTGAGCTACTCCCTCGATGAACGACGATCAAAGAGGAGAAAGTCTCGACCGTTGCCACTTCCGCCCCGGTCGTCGGGTGCGAAAAGAATTCGACATTCAAAGCACCGTTTAGCTCCAATTCGTCTTTGAATTCTTCAACCCACTCTTGGTCATAGCCTGTATCGTCCGCATAAATGCGATCGCTGAGATACCCAAGAAGGTAAGCGTTGATGATGGAGTCAGGAGCAATATTGCTGTCGAAGTAGGTAAAGGCGGGAAAGTCAAATTCCGAATCGTTGACGGGCTCGCGCCCAGGTGGAAGCGTATCCACAATCCGGTCGATCGGCACAGAAAGGTTTTGAGCTGACCCCGATTGAACCTGATAGCCTGCCAGAAAGACCAATGCCAACACAAACCTTGCGAAATTGATTGTCGCTTTCATCACTCACCCCATTGATTCACATTCGTTTGAAAAAGGAATCAGCAACTCGCTGACTCACCGCACAAATGGAAGCGAATGATCGAAAACGTTGTTACAGAAAATCGGAGCTCACACAGCAAATCCGGCGTCCGGGCCGCGTCAGTTACGGCGATCACGATGGAAAACCAACAGCGCCTCTATCGGCGAATTGACGCAGGAACGTCGCCATCCCCCGTCGATTCCCCTTCAAGTATCCAACTAAGATTAAAGCGTGCTACTTTCGAGCCTTCGCTTTCGAAGTGCAGATAGATTACGCCTTCGCTTGGTGTCCCGGGGCGTCCGGCCGTCAGCGATGAGTAAGCAAAACTGCCCTCGTGTACCAGCCGCTTAATGGGCCAAGTATTCCCGCCATCAAAGCTCGCCCAGACAGTGCCGCGTTTCCTGCCCTGAGTGCTATCGCAGTTGCTGTAAACCAAGATATCTTGCCCCTCGACAGGCAGTCTGACCAATCCACCCATGCAGCCGTAGGTAGTATCCTGGGGGCCGTCGGGAAGCGCTTCGCAAATCGTAGCATCAGACCAAGTCGCTCCACCATCCTCACTCCATGCAGTCCACCTCCTGAGCGGACTCTTGCCTTCCGGAGCCCAGTGCCTTCTCGAGTTGTAGTACAGCCGCCCATCAGACAATTCCACAATCGCCGCTTCGCCAGTCCCAAATTCCGAGAACGGCGCACTTGCCGTCCAGCTCTTGCCATGATCATCACTGTACACGGCGTTGGTATAGTGCGTCGGAAACAGGCTCTTTGGCCGATTCCCTTCACCGTAGTTTCGAGACGCACGGATTAGACGTCCTCGGTGCTTTCCGTTTCGTAGCGTGACTCCATGCTCGTTCATGTGCATTGAAGGAGCCTTGCCGCTGTTGTCGGGACTCACCGTCGCGTTCACGACCTCCCAAGTCTTGCCATCATCGCCACTTCGATACACCGTCAAGGGTGCTGGAGGATGCTCGGCTTCGACGAAGACGAATATGTGTCCGCTCCCCTCGTCCACCGTCGTGCCACCGCCGTGAATTCCTTTCTCCGCGATGGAGATGTCTTGACTCCAAGTCTCGCCACCATCCTCGCTCCGCCTCGCGCGGATCTCTCCATGTCCCCAAGTCGCCAAAACGGTTCCCTCCGTCGTCACAACGATGTTTGGAAAACGTCCACCCTGAAACAAGGATTTGATATCAAGCCGGGCTTCATCGAGAAAACCCTTCATAGGTCCATCAGCACAAGGCTCCGCGTTAGAAGCTTCGTCCGGAATCACTATTGAAAACAGCAGTGCTGGTACGACGAACAGCAGAGCGGCATGCATCATACGTTTCTCCAGGCTCGGGGGTTTCGTAGACGGATCAGTGGGCTACAGAAGGCGGAGTCAACTCGAGTTCTATTTAGGTGGCAAGACAGAGCGTTCAAACCTGCGAAGTTCAAAACGCTGACACCGAACCCCGGGAAAAAACGCCAGTCCTTGAGTCGGCTTGTGACAGGTCACTTTTGATACTTGTCGAACCAGTCCTGAACCTTCAATCCTTCATGTTGATCGCTCGGGATCATGTCGGCCAAAGATTGTTTTATTTTCTGATGAACGGGATCACTAGCCAAATTGGTCCATTCGTTTGAATCCACTCGATGGTCGTACAGCTCCTCACTTCCGTCTTCGTAGCGGATATAGCGCCAGTGCTGGGTTCGAACCGACGTATTGCCGCCGCCGTAGGATGAAATCGCAGGGCCTCGCGTCGCGTTCGGATTCAGCAGCTGAGGCTTTACTGAGACGCCGTCCAACCATGACGGCACCTCCAATCCCGCGAAGTCCACGAGTGAGGGGTACACATCGATCAAGCTAACTGGCTGATCGCATTTGGAGCCAGCTTCGACCTTCGGCCCATTCACGATGAAGGGAATGTGCGTTGTCTGCTCCCAAATCGCGCCTTTGCACCAATGCTTCTTTTCACCCAAGTGCCATCCGTGGTCGCTGACCAGCATGATGTAAGTCTCCCGGCCCCTAGGATTGAGGGCGAGTGACTCCAGAAAGCGCCCTATCTGACAATCCACAAACGCTATCGACGCTTGATACGCGCGGATGGTCGCATCCCATTCCGAGTTGGCCACAATGAACTCATGATCACTTTGCAGCTCTCCGCCAACGCCCTGGTGAAGCGGCTTATGCGCGTGACTGCGAGCCAATCGTTGAGCGAACGTTGGCAGGTCGTCCCAATCATCGATCCCCTTCGGCTCGTCCGGACGACGGATGCTGGCGAGAGGAAACTGCTCGAACCATGGTATGGGGACTTGGAGCGGTCGATGCGGTCGAAAGAAACCGACGCTCATAAACAATGGCTTCTCCGTGACTTGATTCCACTGCTCGCTGGCCCATGTCGCGACTTTGTAATCCCCCATCTCTTCATCGGAAACATCGAGTGCATAGCCGTCATTCGGGGCTCGCATTGCATCAAAGTTATCTTCACCTTTAGGTGGCTTGGGATCGCGAGGCTGCTTCAGGAGAACATCGCCGTGCTTGCCCGGGTTTCCATGAAACACCTTGCCTCCGCTACAGACTCGATAACCATGCTGCATGAAGAACTGCTGCATGGTCGGTGACTCGATCTTTGATTCGCCACGATACCTTGCATTGAAGTACGTTCCCGTTCGAAATGGGTAGAGCCCGCAGTTGAGGCTCGTCCGAGAAGGGCGGCACTGCGGCGAATTGCAATATGCTTGGGAGAAGAGCATGCCGCTGGCGGCCAAAGCGTCGATATTCGGCGACTTAGCATCAGGGTGCCCACCGAGGCAACCAACCCAATCGTTGAGATCATCCACGATGATGAAGACGATATCGGGTCGCTTGTCTTGAGCAGCTAGAGTATCGAGGACGTAGCCCCAAAGGATAAAGCTACAGAGGAGGACGGAGGGGTTCTTCACCTGGGTAAACCTGTTAGTGGGGAAGGTTGTGCGGAGTCGATCGCTCCACTTCATCTCCAACTTAACAGGTTTCCGAACACGTCGCAGGATTCGTCTGGGCGCGACTAGTCCTTGTCAGCGCTCAACACAGAGACAAATGCTTTTTGAGGAATGTTGACGCTGCCAAACTGCTTCATCTTGGCCTTCCCTTTCTTCTGCTTTTCTAGCAGCTTCTTCTTACGAGTCACATCGCCGCCGTACAGTTTCGCCGTCACATCCTTGCGGAAGGCCTGAATCGTCGCCCTGGCAATAATCGTGCCTCCGATAGCACCCTGGATTGGAATCTTGAATTGATGCCGGGGAATCGCTTCCGCTAATTGCTCACAGTAGTGCAATGCGCGTGCACGTGATTTGTCCCGATGCACTAAGTAAGAAAGTGCATCGATGGGCTCTTTGTTTACCAAGATGTCGACTTTGACGATATCAGTCTTCCGATACTCAATCGGAACATAGTCGAACGAACCGTAGCCTCGTGTGATCATCTTCAGTTTGCCATAGAAGTCAAAGAGCACCTCGCCAAGTGGCATTTCACTCGTGACTTCGACTCGACCAGCGGACAAATAGTTCATCGTCTGGCTGTCCGATCGATGCTCTCGACAGAGCTCCATAACGGGGCCGACGAACTCTTCAGGCGTAAGGATGGCAGCCTTGATGTAAGGCTCCGTGGTCGACTCAATCGTGGAAGGATCCGGCCAATACGTTGGGTTATCAACGTCCACAGTCGATCCGTCTTTAAGTGTCAGGGTGTACTTTACCGATGGAGCCGAAATAACGAGCCCAATGTCAAACTCGCGTTGCAATCGTTCCTGGACCACGTCCAGATGCAAAAGTCCGAGGAACCCACAACGGAATCCAAAACCAAGTGCTGCTGAGCTGTCTTTCTCGTAAGTCAACGCGGCATCGTTGATCGCAAGTTTGTCGAGCGCCTTGGTAAGATCCTGATACTCGTCCGTACTCATGGGATAAACGGAAGAGAACACAACTTGCTTGGCTTCCTGATAACCAGGGATGGGCTCGGCTGCAGGATGTTCAAGATGGGTGATCGTATCGCCAATTTCGATATCCTGGACGCTTTTCACACCCGCCACGATATAGCCAACTTCTCCCGCACTCAGCTGCTCGCGTGGATTGAGTTTAAATTGGTTGTACCCAAGTTCATCGACTTTGTAATCACGTCCCGCATGCATGAAATGAATCACTTCGCGTGGCTTGAGCGTTCCTTCCAACACCCGGCACTGCAAGATGACTCCACGAAACTTGTCGAAGTGTGCGTCGAAGACCAACGCCTTTAACGGAGCCTTCGGATCGCCGCTTGGCGGAGGCAGCGTTGTGACAATTCCCTCGAGGACATCCTCGATACCGACACCGGTCTTGGCAGAGACAGGTATCGCCGAAAACGGATCCAGTCCGAGCTCAGCATCGATTGACTCACGAGCACGATCGACATCAGCGGCCGGCAAATCGATCTTATTGATCACAGGCAACAGTTCGAGATCGTATTCCAACGCCAGATACAGATTCGCTACCGTCTGTGCTTCAACGCCCTGAGACGCATCGACGACGATCAACGCTCCTTCGCAAGCCATCAGTGAACGTCGGACTTCGTGTGAGAAATCCACGTGACCGGGCGTGTCAATCAAATTGAGCTGATACTCCTCTCCGTCCTTGGCTGTATAGCTCAGCGTGATGGTGTTACTCTTGATCGTAATACCGCGTTCACGCTCGATATCCATCGAATCCAGCATCTGCTCGTGCAACTCGCGTTGCGAAATGCCGCCACATGACTGAATCAGCCGGTCCGCCAGTGTCGATTTGCCGTGATCGATGTGGGCAATGATGCAAAAGTTACGAGTCTTCTTCATTCGACGCTGTGCTTAGCTTAAACGCTTTTGGTGACGGTACCGACAAATGCGACGCAGTCGGCCTAGCTCGAGCCCGATTTTAGTGTCGCAGTGGGCGTTCCAACAGCCTTTCCTTCCCTCAATCGGCGGTTCGAACGGAATTATGGTTGTGCATCCGCCCTAAGCACGGTCAGGCTGGCGAGGAAGGAACAAAGGAATGGGAGAACAGCCACAACCAGAAGACGCGGACGAGCGACGGCTTGCGCAATTCGCTTTGGAGGCTTTGTTTTCCGACGAGGAGTCCGCCACGGTCGATGGTTCCGTCGCCGACGTAGATTCCGCCTCCATGCTCAACGCCCTGCGCATCGCACTGCAAGAGCTCGAACGGCTCGACCTCGAGGAATAGTCAGCCCTGCCGACAAGAGCCCTGGTGAAGCCCGCCTCGTGAATTCGAAGCCCGCCTCGTGAATTCGAAGCCCAATCGCGCCCCCTCCGAAGCCCAATCGCTCACCCGACGTCACCGATTCGGATTCATTGACTACGAGAGCTCCCTCTCGCGCGAACACTCTCGAACGATCACCGGATCCCGATCAGCACTGGATCATGATCCGAGGACCGAAACGGATCGGGCGAGTAGAGTTCGTCCGGGTTGTACTCTTGGTTATAGTCCAGAAAACGGGGCTCATCCGAGTTGATATGCCATGTTGCAATTCCGGTCACATCGCTGGCCAGCGACGGCGTCGCCAGGGCATGGTCAAGGCTGCCGGATTGCCCGTAATAAATGTAGGAATAGTGACTCGGTCCGTCAGCAGTACCAGTGCTCGTTCCGGTTTCATGTAGATCCACGAGACCACCGGCCCGAAGCGCATCGATTGGATCCTCTTGTTGGTACGCATTCAGATCACCGATGATTAGAATCCGTGCCTTGGAGTTCGTTGCCTGGCGACTTTTGACGTAGCGGCTGAGCGCCAGGGCCTGCTCACGTCGCGTCGCGTTGTAAGCGCCTTGCCCGTCGCCTTTATTCTTATTCGCTGCGTCTGCGTCTCCAGCTCCGCCCTTTGATTTGAAGTGATTCACGACAACGGTGAACGGCGCCCCACCCGATGTCGGCCGGAAGTCCTGAGCAAGTGGTGTTCTCGCGTTGGCGAATGCCTCGTCTTGAATGAAAGACACCGACCCGATCGGGGAAACGCGGTCCGATCGATAGATGATCCCGACTCGAATCGCGTCGCCGCCTCCGTAAGCACGCTCAAAGCCCCCAGGGCGACCACATCCAGCGTAGACTTCGGCTCCAGCTTTTTCGTTCAATGCCCGAACCAACTTCTGCTCGGCTTGCTCGTTATTTTCGATTTCCATCAGCCCGACGACGTCAGCTTTGAGCTCGGAAATTGCCGCTACGATTTTGGCCTCTTGTCGCGTGAACTCATTTCTTGAATCCGCGCCGCGGGCATTGTTCTGGCCGTTATCGATCGTCGTGAAGTAATTCAGCACGTTAAAACTAGCTACGGTCACGGACGCATCCCCAACGTCAGGACGTGCGGGCCGCTCGGCGGGTTGCCAGCGAAGGGGCTCGCGCGAGACCAGCAACAAGTTTCTGCCAGCTTTAACGACTTCGCCTCGAAACCCCTTCACAACGGAGCCGACGCGGACAGTAGGTTGTCCACTGCCAAGCTTCGGAAATAAGGTCGGCGGAAAGATGTTTTGCTTTGCGGACCCATCATCCAATATGACGGTAGCTTCATCGTTCTGTTTTTGCGCTGCAATGACTTTGCCGACGTTGTCGCCTCCGGTAAAGGAAGTTCCATTGGGATCACGATCATTGGGGTCTGCGTAGCTTGTCGGTATGAACAATCGACTGCGAGCGACTTTGACTTGCCCTCGGCGTATCAGGTCAAATGTGTCAACCACGACCAAATCACCTTGAATCTCAACCGTCTTACCAACCAGCGACTCCCAATTAACTGCCGCCAAGTCGCCGCGGACCACGACCGGCCCTTGATTCCCGAATCTTTCGCGTTGCGGCGCAACGGGTGCCCCAACCGGTACATCAGCGTCCGCCGGTTGGTCAGTCGACGTCAACTTTCCCGGTGTCTCTACAGTTTCTCCAGATGCGGCACTTACCTCCGATGACAGCCCAGCATCAGCGTTGACGGCCGATGTGTCACCAGCGCCACAGCCGGCGAAACAGACGAGGCTTGCGGCTACCAAAAGCGGAGTTAGAAACTGAAATGGGATACTCGGCGTCTTCATGCTGGAGCTCATTGTCACAATCTGATCTGGCTACAAAAAACTGCTTGGGCGCTTCGTCATGGCGAAACCATGTCCCTGTCACTCCTCACACAAGATTCTCTGGCCAGTACACGGTTTCGGCAAGTTGCCACAGCTAGCCATTCCTGCATTTCGCCCGCTTTAACCTGCCATTCACACTCAGAATAAAATGGATCTAGCCCCACGCTCCAGCTGTGGCTGATAGGCGGCCACCACTTCGTAGCCAGAAGGATTGAAGCAACTCCCCCGTTCTCAGTAGACGGTGCGAGTTGCGTCCACGGTCGAGTTGCAATAACGACCGACAGTCGTTGGCGAAAGGAGCTTTTGAGACGATTGACGAACGATCCCAACTATCGCCGGGCCTACGATGAATTCAGCTTGAGTGCTTGTCGAACATGCGAACGAACTCGGAATGAACATCGGGATACTGCTCCGAGAGCTCACTCGATTCGCCAGGGTCCGCTGAAATGTCAAAAAGCTGCGTCGGGGCTTGCTTGCCGTAACGGACTGCTTTCCAAGGACCCCGACGCGCAGCTTGATAGACTTCGCCAACAACGCCTGAATTCGGATCACCCGCCTGCTTACCGAATTCCCAGTAAAGAGTTCGCTCGGGTAAAGACGATGGCTCGTCGCATAGCAATGGGCCAATCGAAGCTCCATTTGTCTTCACACGTGGAACGCTGTTCAACGAAACTCCAGCAAGTTCGGCAAACGTAGGCAGCACATCCGCAAACGCCCAAGGTGTATCGTCCACTCGTCCTCGCTTAATCTCGGCGGGCCAATAGGCGATCATTGGCACATGGATGCCGCCGTCGAAAAGGTCGCGTTTCATACCTTTGTAGGGAGCGGAGGCTCTGAAGAATTCAGGATCACCACCGCCTTCGTCATGCGGGCCATTATCCGATGTAAAGAAAATTAAAGTGTTGTCGGCCATGCTATGCCGCTCAAGCGACTGCACGATGTCTCCCACATAGGAATCCAAAGCAGTCACCATTCCGGCAAACGTAGCACGAGGGTACTCAACCGGTTCTGGGTAATACCAAGCATACTTGTCCGAAGGCTCACCCGACGACATACCAGAATAAGCTTCCTCAGCAAATTCCCCTATGTAGGGTTCAACGAATTTCTTTGGCGCGGCCAACTCCGCATGCGGCGACGAGAAGGTCAGCATCACCAAAAATGGTTTGTCTCGGTCCCGCTCGATAAATTGGATCGCTTCCTGCGCAAACATCTTTTGTGCATACGCGTTTTTTCCACCTGCTTCATTCTCCTCAAGCCGTATTTTCTCCCCGTCGCGCCACAGAAAATGTGGATACTGCCGGTGGCCTTCCAGAATCGAATACATCCCGAACCAAGTATCGAATCCCATCGCCAACGGATCTGTCACTCCCATTTGCGAGCCGATCGAGTACTTACCAAACAAACCTGTATCGTATCCCGCGTATTTCAGGACATGGGCGATAGTAACATCAATATCCCGAAGCTGCACCTTATTCGAATTGTCGTGCATCAACCGACTGTCCCGCCCGGTAAACAGCGAAACGCGAGAAGGCGAACAGACCGTATTCCCAGCGTAAGCTTGGGTAAAACGAATCCCCCCCCTCGCCAACCGGTCCAAATTCGGAGTCCGGATTGGTGTGTCCCCATAAGCTCCGATCTGATTGAACCCGAGATCATCGGCCAGAATGAAAATGATATTCGGCTTCCGCGACTTCTCCTTTTCATCAGCCTGAGCAGATCCAAAATTGGCAAAGGATAACAGCACGGCTAAACAGCACTGAATGTAAAGGAGAAATGCAGTTGAATTGCGCATGATTGAAACGGGAACGTTTGAAGACCCTATTGCTAAGAACCGAAAACCTTGCATTTACTTCCTTACGAAAGCAGGCGTCTGATGAATCCACTCATCCAATATTCTTGACATCACCTGTACCCGATCTGGCTGCTCCGCCGAAAGATTGCGGCGGTCGTCTGGATCCGACTCAAGATCATATAGTTCAAAATCGTCGAGGCGGCTTATCAGTTTGTGCCAGCCATCGATGACAACGCGGGCGACCAAGCCATTTTCCAAATCGTCGACTTGGTCGAGATCACTATCGTGTTCGTACACGTCAACGAAAACGCGATCGCGTTTCGCAAGCAGCTGAGGCTGCCGCAGATCCAGTCCGTTCATCTCGCTAGGCGGAGCAACACCACACGCCTTCAGAATCGTAGTCGCAATATCAATATTGCTAGCCAGTGTAGTTGAGTCTCGTTGCGGAATGATCTCTCCCACGTGAGTGACAAAAATCGGAGTCCGGATACCGGCTTCAACCGGCTCGCGTTTCGAACGTATAAAGCCATTGCGGCGATCTGGATTGGGCACCCATCCGTTGTCACACGTATAAACAAAGATCGTGTTTTCGTAGAGCCCCTTCGACTTCAGATGAGAAACAATTTGGCCACAGGTTTCATCGAACCAACCAATATTAGCCCAATACCAAGCCGTAGGTTCATCGGGCGCTAGATCCTTGTACTTTTCATAGAATCTCAATGGCGCATTGTGAGGTGCATGCGGCAGGAAAACACCGTACCAAATGAAAAAGGGTTGGTCATTCCGAGTCGCCTCTTCGACGAAATCGTAGATTGGCTCCATCGTTTTCCGACCGATATCGAGACCTCGATCACCGTGTCTCCCACCACGCATTTCATCGCCGTGCGTCATGGCATGCGTGAAACCGTGATCTTTCGGATCCTGCTCCCACCACTTTCCAGTCTGAAGCGTCGCGTAGCCGTGATCCTTGAGACTCCGCACGAATGATGGCTGGTCATGCAACGGGGCCGTCATTCGATTTCGTAGTTGTGCAAATAACCGCTTTCTCACTTTGCGATCGCCCCCTTCTGGCATCAAGGGGTCGTTGCCTCGAATTCCCGTTTGATGCGGATACAGACCAGTAACAAGACTGGCCAGGGAAGGGCGGCAAAGCGGTGCCGTCACGTAACCACGTTCGTATAGCAAGCCTTCGTTTGCAAGCGCATCGAGATTCGGAGTCGTGATGTGCTCGTGGCCCATAAATCCATAGTCAGCCCAGCCTTGATCATCGCTTAGAATGAACACCACATTGGGTTTCCCGTGACCGGGCTCTGCAGCAAGGATCAAGATTGACCGCTGATTGATAACGCACGCAAGCAACGTCATCGCTAAGACGCCAAACTGCAAACCAGAAAAACGTTTCATCAAGTTGCTTTCCATTTATGCATGGATGCTCGGCCTCAGTTGGAACACACCATTCCAAGCTCGTTTTACACACAACCGAATTGGGTGGTCCGAGAAAAGTTTGGGGGCCGATTCTTTTTGACGAGCGTTCGCCTGGTTACTTTGTTTCGATGCTCGCGGATGCCGCTATTGGATCCGTCAGAATCCACCGGCCGTGCGATTTCTTCGCCGCGACAGGCTTGCCGTTGACCCAAACTCGCCGGGTTCCACTTTGCGCCGGTATATCCACTCGAGCCGTTAGTCCATCTGGCAATTCCAGATCAAGCCGAAATGTGGGGCGATTATCCCAACTAACGACGATTGGCCCTTTCGCTGTAGGGACTTTTCCTTTTGCAAATTTTAACCCGCCAGTTTGCGGCCGAATGGTAGCAGTCTCCCAACCGGGTGAGGCCGGCTGCACACCAAGAACAAACCTAGGCAGCAAGTTTGCGGGGGCCGCTCCCCAAGCGTGGTTCCAGTCCTGATTCGGCTTGTACTTCATCCCCCAAGCTTCCCACGTAATCGTCGTCCCGCTCTCTAACATGTGCTTCCAGCTGCGATCTCCGTCGGCGAGGATTAGATCGACGGCTCTCTGTGACTGGTCATTCTGGAACAAGCTTTCCAAGAAATACTGCGCTGCATACACACTACAGCGCATTTCGCTCTTTGCGAGCCAAGCAATGATGCGTTCACGTTTGTCGTCCGGGACCAGGCCGAACGCTAATGGAAAAAAATTGGCGTGAATGCTGCTGTGCTCTGTTCCTGCTCCGTCGCGGTACAGCCCTTCAGATTCACAGAAAAGCAATTCTTGGAATGCTTCGCGAGCGAATGCTACGCGGGCGTCGAAGACTTGCGCGTCGGCCTTCTTGCCAATCGCACTTGCCATTTCGGCCATCTGCTCCAAAGCCCGAATGTGAAACGCATTCACGACGGTATTGACCTCCGTGAAGATATAGCCATCTCGCTCGCCTTTTGGCCAGTCGACGATATCGTGCCGGTTTTGATCTTGCTCACTGCTTAGAACCAGTCCACTATCTGTGCTTCGGCGCAGCAGTGTTTTCGATTTGAGTGACTCGTACCGGTGACGCAACCAATCATTGTCGCCGTTGTGCATCCATTCGGCATAAGCCATGAATACCATGTGCGGAGCCCATTCGGTCGGCCAAGTACCATTTTCCATTAACCAATCGAAAGAACGCGCAGCCATCGTGACGTTATCGTCCGTCGTGTAATGGCTTAGCTGATTCAGATAGGCATCTGCCTCATACGGAATGCGTTCACGATCGCCATCAACGTAAACTCCGGCGAACGTCGTCGCCTTGATGCTATACTTACAGAGCTTCCAGATCCGGTTCAACGATTCATCGGAGCACTGAAACGCGCTAGCCCCATCGCTCCAAGTCTTCGAGAATGCAGCCCGCCTCCGAATCTGTTCGTAAGGGTAGTCTTCGCCGAGACCTTCAATTTCGATCCAGCGGAACGGCATGACGGATCTCCAAGAAGGCGAGGTCAACACTGCCGGCGGATTCGCGTACATCAGCCCAGCCTGCTCTACGTTCCTAGGGTCCACCGGCGCAGGCACAATCCAGTTGCCGCGTTGTTGCCCAAGTCTGATCTGGGTCATGCCATACCTCACGGTCCCGGGAGGCTGGCGATCAATACGTTCCTTGTCTAACTTCTCACCGAAGTGGACGCGTGCTGTTCCGCGACCTTCAGGTACCGGGAGCAAAACATTACCAAACGCTACTTGGCCGAAGTCGATTTGGGTGCTTCCGTCGCTAAATCGCCGAATCGAAACAGGCTCTTGTTCGACCAGCTCTGCGTGCTGTTCAGCAGGAATCTGAGGCAGCTCTTTGATAAAGATATTTCGGAAACGGTAGGTTTGCCCTTTTTCGCCGTGATGCTGGATCCCAACAAAACCACTGGCATCAGTCGCGTCACGAAAGCGGCACGTTTCCACCCCGTTCAACTCGATACGAATTAGGTCGTGCACGCAGGTGACAACATATCTGTTCCACCCGTTACGCCTGAGTACATCGCGGACCCTCGGAGTCGCAAAGAACTCCTTCGATTCTTGCTCATGTTCGAGGAACTGCTTCGTAGACCGCCCTTGGGTACTTGGCCATATCCAGCCTCGCCGACTTTCATCGTAAAGACCTCCCGACCAACGTCGATCAGAACCATCGCACTCGGCTTGATAGCCGTAAACTTTCTTTTTCGCTGCCTCATCCACATGACAGCGGAACATGACTCCCGAGTTAGCAGGGCCTTCGGGCAGGTGGATGTCGACAGACAATCGGAAGTCACGGTAACGCCGGTCGGTCACCAGGAAGAACTTTTTATCGGCGCGGAGATGAATCTCACCATCCACAACACCAGCCTCTCCGTGTTCGTAGGGATTGCGCCAGCCGGTCAGATCGCGGCCATTAAATAACGGTTCGTACCCGCGTCTGACCATCGACTCGAATTCACCTTCGAGTTCCGCTTCGAAGGAAGGATAGGCCAGCGAATTAGTAGAAACCGCTTTACCCTTTACTGACGATTCTGCGCTTTGACGGACCAATTCATTGTCAGACCACCCCAAACAGGCTCTGGGTTCTAAGTCCAAAAAACAAATCAAGAGCATGCCGACGGCAAGCCTGCTTGCCCATCGCCCCCCCTTTGGAGCCCGATCAAGGAAGAGGCAGCTCGCCAGAACTAGGATTTTCATCACGCACCAAGGTCAAAGTCGCGTTTAGTAGCATGCGGTCTTTCGCAACGCCGAAGAATGCACAGAAGGGCAAATGATTACCCTTTGCGACGCAAGCTTCCTTGACTTTTGTGCCAGAAACAAGCATCAAAGTGCCGCCGAATGAGACTTCGCATTATCCAGCGATACTGTTGGTGCTCCTGGCCGCGTTTCCAGTTCAAAAGCGGGCGGCCGTGCTTAAAATCGAAAACCATGATCAACGAATTACTCAGCCAACTCGATGCTCCTTTCACGGGCGAAGTCCTCTTCGACCACGTTCACGACATCGTGTTCTTCATTAAGGACTGCGACTGTCGCTATCTGGTCGTAAATCAGACGCTGGTCGAACGCTGCGGTCTGAAGTTCAAGTCAGAAATCCTGGGAAAGACGGCTTCCGAAGTGCTTTCACCGTCTCTAGGCTGCGGCTTCACACTTCAAGACCATGACGTGCTCGAGACAGGTCAGCCGCTCATTTCTCAGCTCGAGCTGCACCTCGACGCCAAGAGGGAATCCACCTGGTGTCTCACAACGAAACTCCCCCTGAAAGGGAACCAGGGCACGATTGTCGGCTTAGTCGGCATTTCTCAGGATCTGCGAATTCCGGATGTAAGAACAGAGGAATACAGTCACGTCGCGGCGGCGATTCAACATGGGGAAAATAACCTGGCGAATCCGCCAACCGCACCTGAGCTGGCGAAGGTTGCGGGCATGTCTAAGTATCAACTCGATCGAAGGATGCTGCACTTATTTGGTTTGACGACTATCCAATGGATGACCAAGACTCGGATCGATTACGCTCAAAGACTGTTGGTCACAACGAATCAGTCTGCCGCAGAAATTGCACACCAAACCGGCTATACGGACCAGAGTGCATTTACTCGCCAGTTTCGCCATTCCACGGGACTTTCCCCCATGCAATATCGAGATGCTAAAAGCGTAAAATGAATTGCACGAGACCCAACCAATCACGAGTCATACCAACTGCGCAAGGTAGGGTTTCCACCCACAGAGAGTAGCGAAGCCCGGCAATATCGTGCTACTCCTCGGCGTTATTGTTATAGTTTCGGTCCCGTTGAAAGACCATACTCTAGATTCGGAATTGCCTCATGCGATTCCCCATTGGGCCCTGCCGGTTGGAACGAGCTTGCCCTAGTTCATTGAAGCGTTCTACATTCCCACAGGATCGAGTTGGCTTTGGCGGCAGCTTTGCGAGGAAAGCCTAGGACTAAGGTTTTAGCCTTGGCTCCAGCCGAATCCAATTCAAACCATCCAGCGAATAGCGTTCCGGCTTGCGTCGGTAGGCTCATCAATTGCTTGGCGGGCGTCATCATGACATTTGAAAAGTAACGAGGCGCCAATGCAGAACTCTGGCACAATTGAGCGGACATTTGAGCTAGCAGCCGAACGCTATGAATCGCTTGGCGTCGATGTACATGCCGCAATGGAGCGGTTACGTAAGATCGCCATCTCCGTCCACTGCTGGCAGGGCGACGATGTGGCTGGTTTTGAAGGCACCGAGGCAGAGCTTGGCAGCGGATTAGCCGTGACTGGAAACCACCCGGGTCGCGCGCGCACCGTCGACGAGCTGAGGTCTGACCTGCAGCTCGCCTACTCCCTGATCCCAGGCGACCATCGTTTGAATTTACATGCACTGTACGGAGAGTTTGAAGGCCCTGTCGATCGTGATCAAATCGATGTCCAGCATTTTCAGGGCTGGATTGAGTGGGCAGAGGAGCAAGGACTTCAGCTCGATTTCAATCCCAGTTTTTTCGCTCATCCGAAAGCTGCAGAAGGAATGACACTCGCGCATTCCGATCCCGCCATACGCGATTTTTGGATTGCCCACGGCGTCGCATCTCGCAAGATAGCCGCCGCGATGGGCTCGGCCCAAGGAAGCCCCTGCGTCAATAACGTCTGGGTCCCAGACGGAATGAAGGATACTCCCGCCGACCGCAAAGCTCCGCGAGAACGTCTCGCAGCATCGCTCGACCGGGTCTTTGACGAAGGGCTGCCTAGTGAGCACATCCGGGATGCTGTGGAATGCAAACTATTTGGAATCGGCAGTGAAAGCTATGTTGTCGGTTCACACGAGTTTTACCTCGGTTATGCAACTTCGCGTGATAAAGTTCTGTGCTTGGACGCAGGTCACTTTCATCCCACTGAAGTTGTTTCGGATAAACTTTCGTCCGTCCTTATGTTCGTGCCCGAGGTGCTTCTGCACGTAAGTCGCGGAGTCCGTTGGGATAGTGATCATGTGGTGACTTACAGCGATGAGCTGCAATCGTTGATGCACGAGATCGTTCGCGGTCAGTATTGGAACCGCGTGCGAATCGGGCTCGATTTCTTCGACGCCAGTATTAACCGTGTAGCAGCCTGGGCTATCGGCACTCGAAACACGCTCAAAGCGTTGCTCGCGGCATTGCTGGAACCCACACAGCAGATTCAGACTGCGGAACGATCTGGAGATTACACAACGCGTTTGGCTTTGATGGAAGAGATGAAATCAATGCCGTTTGGATCCGTTTGGGATTTTTACTGCCTTCAGAGCGATGTGCCGGTCGGAACAGAATGGCTCTCCATCGTGAAGAAATACGAGACGGAAGTGCAGTTGAATCGTTCGGATTCACTAATTGATTACTGAGGGAGCGAATGGCAGAACAGGCGGGTAGTCAAGACTCTACTTCTAGCGGCGAATTTGAACGCGAGCGAGTACCAGATTCAGCCCTTTTGGGTCCCGGAAAATTCTGGGGAATGTACGCGGGTGAACACGCCGCGGGCACCGAATTCATGATCGGTCCGCTGTTCCTGGCAGCAGGAGCGTCACTGAAGGACCTGATCCTTGGATTGCTGCTGGGCAACATCCTAGCAGTCGTTACGTGGCGGTATTTAGTGACACCGATCGCCATAGCCAAGCGTTTTACCCTCTATTACCAACTTGAGCGGATCGCAGGCGGCGGACTAGTCAAGTTCTACAATTTGGTCAACGGATTGCTATTCTGCTTTCTTGCGGGAGCAATGGTCACCGTCTCCGCCAGCGCTGTTGGAGTCCCATTCGACATCTTCTACGAGGTGCCTGAAAGCACTTTCGGCTTCGGAGCTCCGTCCTTTACAGGCTTGGTCATTATTGTCGGTATCGTTATGGCCGTGATCGCTGCTGCGGGCTATCAGACCGTCGCGCGTGTCGCCAACATTGCCGCTCCCTGGATGATCGCCGTGTTCGCAGCCTGTGGACTCGTTTCCTTGGTCCAGATGGAGGCGACGAGCTTTAGCGCGATAACGGAAGGAAAATTCTGGAGCGAAGCCGTAGCCTTCGTTCAAGAAAAGAACTCGGCTCAGAGCTTTGAGTTCTGGCAGATCGTCGTATTTGCGTGGTTGTGCAACGGTGCAATGCACTTTGGTATGGCGGACCTCTCCATTTTCCGATTTGCACGCAGCCAATCTGCCGGTTGGGCACCTGCGATCGGAATGTTCCTCGGGCACTATATGGCCTGGATTTGTGCAGCACTATTACTAGCGGCTCTGATCAAGGTGCAGCCTGCATTAGCAGTGGCTTCGGACGGCAAAGTCAGCGCTAATCCAGGAATGCTCGCGTTCCAGTCGCTTGGCTGGACAGGGATTCTATGTGTTGTGATCGCGGGCTGGACGACCGCGAATCCAACCATCTATCGGGCGGGTCTTGCGTTCCAAGGCATGGTGCCAAATAGCCCTCGCATTGTTATGACACTCGTTGCTGGTGCCGTCGCGACGCTCGCCGGTGCCTTTCCCAATCTTTCCGCCAAGCTGCTCGACTTTGTCGGCGCCTACGGGACGGTCCTCGGACCGATGGGAGCCGTCGTCTTTGTGGACTACTACTTGATTCGCAAGTTTGGACTGAGTGACGAATACGCCTACAAGACTCAGACACAGCTCAATCTTGCCGTGCTTGCGGCTTGGTTGCTGCCCGTGACGCTGGGACTCTATTTGATCTTCGCCCGAGGCTTGTTTGCAGCCTTTGCCGTTGTTCCGTGCTGGATAGCCTGCGGCATACTCTACATCGTCCTGAGTAAATTCACACAAAAGCCTCGTTCCGAACTGGGTGCCGAAGCATGAAGCCTAATACAACCACAAAACTAGTCTCTTGGCTATCACTTGCATTGGTGATTATCCCCAGCCTGATAAGCTTCACCGGAGCCATCGACCTAAGAGCTGTCCAATGGTGTGCGATCATCGGAACTATCGGCTGGTTTTTGGCAACGCCGATTTGGATGAGTCGCGAGCCAGAAGTTGACGACGCCGAAGTCCAGATCTAAAGCTCCGTCCGGCCTAACATTGCATGCGGGCCTCCAAAGCATAAGACTGCTCGATGCTCAGCTATTCGTCTTTGAAGAATTGCGGAGCAAGGCTTCAGACTACTGCCATCCATCGGCGAATCCTTTAGCGGCACTTCTTCCCTGCGAGCCCGCCTTTTCTGCGCACAGCCTTCACCGCGGCCGCTACGGAGACGTCCTGATGATGCTATAACTCGACTGCTCGAATCCGCGGCCCCACCACGTATTGAAGGAACCTTAGTGGCGGTCTTCGCATCGGTTGGTTGCTGTCCAGGAGTTTTATTTGTGCCTGAATTTCGAAATGTGCTGCCCCCCCGCGACGAAATCGTCAAAACGATCGATCGAATTTACCGTTACCGAATGACGACGACTTCCGGTGGCAACCTTTCGATTCGTGATCACGAAAACAACATCTGGATTACACCCGCTCGAATTGACAAAGGTAATCTATCGCGTGATGACATTGTGTGTGTACAACCGGATGGATCTATTCTTGGACGCCACAAGGCTTCTTCCGAGTTTCCGTTTCACCGAGCAATCTATGAGGCCCGTCCGGACCTCCGGGCCGTTGTTCATGCCCACCCGGCCGCACTGGTCGCATTTAGCATCTGCAAGCAGGCGCCGGCCACGCGTATCGTGCATCAATCCTACAGCGTCTGCGGCAAGATTGGCTTTGCGAACTACGCTTGCCCTGGAAGCGAGCAGCTAGGAGAACAAATCGCCCATACCTTCGCGGATCAAGCTCAGTGCGTCATCTTAGAAAACCACGGAGTTGTCACCGCGGGCTCTTCACTAGGCGAAGCCTTCCAGCGTTTCGAGGCATTTGAATTCGCCGGAAAAACGCTCATCAAGGCAAAGCAGCTTGGCGAAATCCGCCAGCTAAATGAAGAGCAATTGCAGCTTGCTCAAAATCGCGGCGTAGTCTTCGAGTCATTCGAATTTGGACCAGCCTCAGAACGCGAGTGCGAGCTACGTTCACAGCTGTGTCGATTCGTTCAGCGTGGCTGCCGGCAGCGGTTATTGATTAGCACAGAAGGAAGCTACTCGGCGAGGATTGATGATGAGACGTTTCTCATCACTCCCACTGGCAAAGACCGTGAGTTACTGACACCAGACGAGTTGGTGCTCGTAAGAGGGAACCGAAGGGAAGTAGGAAAACTCGCTAGCAGGGCGGCTCGAGCACACCAAGCGATCTATCACACGCATCCCCATGTCCAATCGATTGTTTTTGCCCATCCCGTCAATGCGACTGCGTTTAGCATTACGGATGTGACGCTCAACGTTCGAACCATCCCGGAAAGCTATGTGTTTCTCAGCGATGTCAAGAAAGCGCCTTATGGCATCGCGTTCGGAGAGGGTCAGGGAATTGCGTCGCACGTGAGCCAGTCAGCACCAGCAACGCTGCTTGAAAACGACGGCGTGTTGGTCACGGGCGCAAACGTCCTGGACACGTTTGATCGCCTTGAAGTTCTCGAATCAACGGCAGAAGCCATCATCAATGCGCAGTCGATCGGTCCGATCTCTATGATGCCGGACGAGGTGATCGACGAACTACGCACCGCCTTCGACCTCAAGTAAACGGCAGGAAGCTTTGGCGGCTAGTCCTCGCGATCGAAGCTATCCCGCGGGTGCATCACAGGCTTCTCCGCAGGAATTAGACGAGCAACGAATTCGATACGGTAAGGAACGGTTTCGAGTAACTGTTCCCGCAGCGAATCAGGTAGCCGATCCGGATGATGAATCAGAGTGAATGCAAACAATGCGGTTTCGGCAAGATCCTCTCTCGCTGGATAGCTTTTGGCGTACAACGTGGCGAAACGACCGTCTGATTGCTGAGCCCGCTTCCAATCCTCGGATGCAGCGTATTTCTTGTCCCAGGCCGCATGGACTGATTCATGGAAGATTGTCTCTTCGAGATCATGGTTTCGAATTCGAACCGAAGCATTCTCAGAATAGACGACGATCAGTCCTTCGTCACTGAACGCAGTCGTATCCTTTCCACCTCGATGTACGACCAATCGCGAAACACCCTTCCTGAGAACGGACGGAAGCCGTCCAAGCGGACCTACGTAACGTCTCGCTTCGGACTCGGCTGCTCGCTGCCCGTCAAAGTCCGCATCAACAAAGATTCGGATGCGGCTGCCATCCCGAAAACAAGCTTTGAACTCATAAGCTTCCTGCATCAATTCGGAGTCTCCGCGCTTATCGGGCATCTCAGCCGATCCATGGCCAACAAATCCAAGCCCTTCGAACACCGACTCATCTCGCACAGTGATGAAATCAATTTCAGTACCGACCACCGAGCTCGCAATCTCCTGCGCCGCGCTACGATTCCATAAGCCAACGAACAGGCAAAACCATATCGTCGTGATGTAAAGCTGTCTGTTCATCCATGCACCGATGTTGGCCGAGGTTGAGCTTTCCAGATCGGGAACCGTTTGCCTATTTCGTTCAGCCTTGTGACGGCACTGTCGAGCGCCAGTTTCTGTCGAATGTAGCTGGCGGCGTTGCGCCAGAGGTACTCTCCCTGCCGTCAACCGGCACTTAAAGTGGAGCAATCCCCCCAAAAGGCACGATCGTGCTACTAAGGGGCACAAAAGTTAAGGTTCTTAAAGCGATCTTCGTGAACGATAGTCCAGAGTATTACCCCTCTTCCTAGTTATCTCGGAGTCGATTCCATGAACAAACGCAGGCAGGCGTTCACCCTAGTCGAATTGCTAGTGGTGATTGCCATTATCGGAATTTTGGTCGGGCTTTTGCTGCCAGCCGTCCAAGCAGCCCGCGAAGCTGCTCGCAGAATGCAGTGTCAAAACAACATGAAGCAAATGGGACTGGCGCTGCATAACTATGCTTCAGCCTACAAGAAGTTTCCTGCCCGGAAGGGCGGAACGGGAGCCCCCGGTTCAAATCGTAGGCAGGGTAACGGGAATCGCTTGACTGGATTTGTCGCGTTGCTTCCTTATTGCGAACAAACCAATATGTGGAATCAGATTCAGGCTGGCGACCCGAATTCTAGCCCGCCGATCGCTCCAGGCGGCCCCGCTGCCTGGATTAACTGGATTGTCTGGCGACCAGCTCCGCAATACATGCGTTGTCCGTCAGACCCAGGACCGCGACCTGGCCAGCGAGAAATTAGCTATGGCATGTGCATTGGCGACAGCATCCACCGGGCTCGTGACGATCGAGATCAAATTCGTGGATTGTTCGGGGCACGCGTCTATCGCTCATTCGGTAGTATTTCCGACGGAACGAGCAATACAATTGCACTTGGCGAGTTGCTCAATAGTCGCCCGATTGGATTCAACGGTCGAAATGGACTAACCACTGGCCCACAGCAAGTTCGCTACAACCAAGCTTACGTCAAGAACATCGCTGGGCTTCGCGCCTCGCCCGCAATCTGTCTTCAACAGACAGATGGTCTCTACTTCCAAGCCGGCCTTACCTACTACGGACGTCGTGGTGGTAACTGGATCGACGGTCAGCCTTCCTACACGGCGATTTCAACAGTCATCGGTCCAAATGGCCCGGCCTGTGCTGAAGGCGGGAACTTTGGTGACCAGCAGCACATCATGCTTCCTCCGGCAAGCAATCACACCGGGGGTGTGAATGTTGCCATGTGCGACGGCTCAGTCCAGTACATATCGAACGGCATCGATACTGGCGACCTAACGGTCGGAAGAAACGGGCGTCTCAACGGCCCAAGCCCTTATGGAGTATGGGGAGCCTTGGGTACGATTGCAGGTCAGGAAGTCGCCCAACTGCCGTAACCTGAATCCAACTTGGCTAGGGCGCGAACTTGTTCTCCAGGACAAGTTGGCGTCCTTTTTTTAATTCAACATTCCCCCATTCTTGGCGAAGACTGATGAAATCGATCCCTTTGTCGCGGTCCCTAACCGGACTCGCAGCAGCCAGCCTAATTTTGTGCACTCTGGGCTGCGACAGTGGCCCCCAAAATCCTCCGACCTTTCCGGTGACTGGGAAAGTAACCTTCAAGGGGAAGCCCGTTGAAGGTGCAACCGTTGTTCTTGTCGCAGAGTCTTCAAGCAGCAAGGGCGCCGTTGGCAACACCGATGCGGAAGGCAATTATGAGATGGGAACTTTTGGGAAGGGTGATGGCGCTGTAGCTGGAAGCTACAAAGTCAAGGTCTTCAAGTATGAGATGAAGGCCGAACCGCCGGCCGACGGTGATGACGTCATGTCCGAAGAGGAAGAAGAGGAAGAGTATGGCGGAGTGGAGGACGAAGACGATGCAAGCGGCGGCAACCTATTGCCAGCCAAGTACGAGGATCCCAGAAAGTCTGGCTTTGCCGTCGAAGTGACGGACCAACCAGTCACGCTTGACTTGGAACTGAAATAGTCTCCACGGGAACAACAGTTGGTTCGCCGGCGCATTTGCGAATGCATTTGAGCCGGCCCCAACTTACTTCCCAGAGATCGTCCAAAGCCAAACAGTGACCGCATGCATTTTTGTCTTGCTTACTCACAAGTTTTGAGGCTATTCAGCCTGGCAACATGGCGGATCGGTATATGCTCCTCCAATTGCCCACTCGAGATTCAGACCGATTCTGGAGAGTCGCAGCATGACGAACGCCCATGCTCATTGCAATGAGTATGCCGCAGACTACAGGCCAGCCAAACCATAGACTGAAGCAAGTAGACGTAGAGATCGAGTTCATAACCAAACGCGTATCAAAAGGGAGCAAGGTCGTTTGGAGAACCAGATAATAGACGGGTCACAATCCGTCGAAATCCCCAAGTTGAGAAAAGAGGACTGGTTCCATCAAGATGGATATCCAATCGTCATCGAACGGCGTGATCCCCAGGAGCCCTTTGGTCTACATTGCCATGAGTTCTCGGAAATCGTCATCATCACTGGCGGACAGGGCCTCCATATCACTGGAGAAGATAGCTACGAATTAGTGCCCGGTGACACGTTTGTAATTGGTGGTGATCGTCCTCACGATTACCTGAACATGAACGACCTAAGCCTGATCAACATTCTGTTCGATCCGCACGAGATCCCGCTTGCTTTCAATGACATGCAATCCTTGCCAGGCTACCATGCGTTATTCACTTTGGAACCGGCTTGGAGAAAGCGGCACCATTTTACAAGTCGACTACAACTCAATCCCGCCGAGCTAGCAGAAGCGTTGCGTCTGATCGAAGCAATGGAATCAGAATTGTCCGGACGGCGACCAGGCTTCGGCGTTGTCACCATGGCGACGATGCTGCAACTCGTAGCCTTCCTTTCCAGGTGCTACAGTCGAACGATCAACCCGGATAGCAAAAAGCTGCTGAGGATCGCGAACACCATCTCCCATATCGAGCGCCATTTCGCCCACCAGATTACGCTAGACGACCTAGTCGATATCTCAGGCATGTCACGGAGGAACTTCATCAGGACGTTTGAAAGCACGATGGGAACGTCCCCGATTAATTATTTGATTGAACGTCGCATGCGTGAAGCGACCAAACTTCTCAAGACCACAGACCGCAATATTACAGAAATTGCTTTTGACGTCGGCTTTTCCGATAGCAACTATTTCAGTCGACAATTCAAGAAGTCGCTTGGCCAGTCTCCCAGACAGTACCGCAATCAATTGCGATAAAGCCGCCCCCGATGATAAGAAAATAAAGAACTTCTTTTCGGGGCGGGGGCTGAGCGACGATGAACTTCCCACCTCGAAGACCACCTTCGCGGTGATCTATACGAGGCTCGCCCTTCCAAATAGTACCGTCCCCTAGAAGCGAGGCATCGTCGCGGCACCAAGACGATTCTTACGCTCTTGCCCGCGTTGAAACGCACGGAACGCTTTCTACAACTCGTACTTCCCATACGAAGCAGCGGCTATGATCCGACGGGAACAGACAGTTCCGCTCAGCGGACAATCCCGAAGGATACAGCCGACTTGGAGCTCATAAACCAAGGCTGCAATCTCTAAGATCGCAACTGTTCTGTGCACAAAATCTTGGCAATCGCCCCAACCGAGAAATCGACTACAGCACAGAAGCTATGTCCGAATTCTCTGGAGCCTCATCTGAAAGCTGAGGAGCAACGGCGCGAGGAGAGTCCACCTGCTTTTGCTCGATCCGGTCCTGGTAGCCGTGAGCGTCCATCAATGTGAAGCCAAGGAACAAGGCCACGAAGATAAAGGAACTCAAAAAGAAAATCGCATTCAGCGGTTTGTCATACAGCATGTGCATGAAGAATAAAATGACTAGGCTGGCCTTGATCGTTGCGATGATCAATGAAGCCACTAGCTCCATGCTACCGAGATCCAACGTCGACTGATACACGGTCGCGATGGTAAGTAAGATCAGGGCGAAAAACACAGCCAGCAACTGCCATACTGGCATGGGGTGGGCAAAACCATGATGTCCGCCATGGCCATGTGAGTTATCTGCAGTTGAACCGTGATCTGACATTGTTCTTATCTCTTCCGTAGTCCCACAAATTGTCCAGCCATGCCCAAACCAATTAGCTCGGGCTACTACCTACTTGATCAAGTAGAGCAGTGGGAACAGGTAGATCCAAATAAGGTCGACGATGTGCCAATACAATCCGACGTAATCAACAGGACCAAAATACTCTTCGTTGAAATGATCTTTCGTTGCCCGTACCAACAACCACGCTAACACAGCCATACCGGCAAGAATGTGGATCGCGTGAACACCAGTCATACAGTAGTAAATGCTGAAGAAAAGGCCAGCACCACCACGCTGGTCAACATCCTCAATGGTTGCGTCGCCTGGCTTACGTTGAATTTCGGTAGTCGACTCTGAGGAAACGAAGTACCCCGGAGCGACCGAACTTGCGTGGCCTTCCTCGTCGTGTGCTTCACCCCCATCGCCGTGGTCCTCGCCGTCATGATCATGCCCATGCTCAGCGTCTGCCGGGGCATGCACCTCGTGCCCAGCACCTTCCTCGTGACCTTCACCACCTTCCAAGTACAAGCCGAGCCCGACACCGGCGAAGTAACACAGAGCCGTCACTAGCAAAGGTCCAGCTACCTCCGAAGTCTGCTTGTCCCCGGTCGCGAGGCAGAAGGCGTACCAAATACCAAATCCAACGACACAGAGTGCCGGGATCGCGCTTAAGACGTAAAGCCAAGAAGAAATCCCATGGTGCTCTAGGCCAGGAAGATATTGCGATTCATAACTACCCGCTGGCAGGAGCCCAAGCTCCCACTTGTGAGTGTACTCAATCGCTTTCACTCCAAGGAAAATTGCCGCGCATCCGAGAGTCATCGCCAAGGAAACGATCAATCCCTTTCGCTGGCGTAGTTGTGCACAACGGACCCCCCAAGCCATGGTAAGGCTACTGAAAAGGAGAACGCCAGTATTGATGGCCCCCAGCGTTTCATTCAGGAACTGACTTGCAAAAGTCCAGACTTCGGGATGGATGCTGCGATACAGGGCGTATGCACAAAACATCCCGCTGAAGAAGAGAATTTCAGTGACCAAGAATAGCCACATACCGAGCTTCCCAGAGTCATATTGCTGCTCTGCGTCGTCGAAGTGGTGGGCTAAGAAAGGAGAGTGGCCATGATCCTCATGACCGTCCCCGTGTGCTGCTTCAGACATATTGGTCTCTTGGACTGAAACGGGAAACCGCCGCGTTTTCGTTTACCACGCGGCGGTAATCCAATTCAACTAGTTCTTAACAGGTTCTGGTTCCGTTGCCGGCACAGCCGGCGCTTCTGGCTGCACGTATTCCCAACCACGATCCTTATCACGGAAAACAAGCGGCTTGTAATTGTAAGGGTCGTTTACCGTAGGCGGCGTCAGGAAGTTGTAATACGGCGGAGGTGACGTGCACTGCCATTCCAACGTGGCCCCGCCCCATGGATTTGGCGGAGCCTTCTTACCACGGAACAGAGAATGTAATACGACACCCAACGCAACGAATAGCCCAAATCCTAGCAGAAACGCGCCGTAAGACGACATCACATGTAACTCTTGAAACTCAGGAACATAGGTGGCATATCGCCGCGGCATCCCGCGGCTTCCCAGCACGAACTGAGGCAAAAACGTCATATTGAAACCAAGAAAGATCAAAAGGCAGGAAATCTTTCCCCAGACTTCGCTGAACATCTTCCCAGTCATCTTTGGCCACCAGTGGAACACGCCGCCGAGGAACCCGACCAATGTTCCACCCACCATGACGTAGTGGAAGTGAGCGACGACGAAATAGGTGTCGTGGAGAGGCCGGTCAGTCGACAACGCACCCAGCCACAACCCTGTCAAACCACCGATAGTAAACAAGAAGATAAAGGCCAGTGAGTAACACATCGGAGTGTTCAGCTGAACCGTTCCCTTGTACATGGTGGCTAACCAGTTGAACACCTTGATCGCTGACGGAATCGAGACGGTGAACGTCAACGCACTGAATATAATCGTCGTCACCGAGGCCATGCCGCTAGTGAACATGTGGTGGCCCCATACGAGGAAGCCGAACAACGCAATCGCAATCGAGCTGTATGCGATGAAGCGGTAGCCAAACACGGACTTATGACTGTGAACACTCATCAGCTCTGAGATAATACCCATCCCAGGCAGAATCATGATGTATACGGCAGGGTGCGAATAGAACCAGAAAAAGTGCTGGTAGGTTACCGGGTCGCCATTGTAGGCTGGATCAAAAATCCCGATGTGCAGAATTCGTTCTGCCGCCAACAGCAAGACCGTAATACCAAGGACTGGCGTTGCCAGAACCTGAATGATCGATGTGGCATATGTCGCCCACAAGAAGAGTGGCATCTTGAACCATTCCATCCCAGGAGGACGCATGGTGTTGATCGTCACAATGAAGTTAAGCCCGGTGAAAATCGAGCTAAACCCAAGGATGAAAACGCCCAGGGTCGCAGCTACAACCGGTCCCTGCGTCGTCGTACTGTAGGGCGTGTAGAACGTCCAGCCAGTATCCAGCCCTGTGAACAGCATGGCGGAGAGGAAGAAGATGGCTCCACATATCCATAGGTAGAAGCTACCCAGGTTCAGTCGCGGAAAGGCAACATCCTTCGCCCCAAGCATGACCGGAACCAAGAAGTTCCCCAATGCAGCAGGCACACTCGGTATGATGAACAAAAACACCATAATGGCACCGTGCAGAGTAAACACCTGATTGTACTGAGCGTTGCTCATCCAGGTATTCGTTGGTGTCATCAATTCGAGGCGGATTAAGAGAGCCAAAATACCCGCGACAAAAAACGCGGTCATGACTCCGATCAGATACATCAAGCCGATTCGCTTGTGATCGAGCGTGAGAGCCCAGCTCAAGAAACCTTTGGTGTGAACCAGAAAGTTCTCTTTTGCTTCCCGCTCTTCTTTTGGCAAATGCGATAGATCTACCGTTGCGGTCATCACTTATTCCTTGCGGTCTTACCCGAAAAATTGTCTTCGCTTAATTGTAGTCGACGACACAGGCCGTCTCACACAACCAACATTACTCAGAGACTGAGGCCGATTCCGCGGCCTCCTCTGGAGTCTCGCTGTCGGTAGCTTCTTCGTCGCTGCCTTCTTCCATGCCATCCCCCTCGTCTTCGCTCACGTATCCAAGTGCGATCGAGTCGTCCTTGGAGAGCCCGTCCTCGTCGGCCACGATATCGACGAAGCTGTCGTCCTTCATCGCCTGCAGGAACGCTGTGAGAGACATAAGCTCTTCCTCGGTAAGCTGACCTTGGAAGGAAGGCATTTGAGAAGCCTTTTCATATCCGGCTCGGGCTTTGGCCTGCGGATTCAAAATCGATTCTCGAACATAGTTTTCGTCGAAGGCGACGGACTCGCCTGTTGCGAGTGGCACGTCCTTTCCGTAACTCAACGCGAACGACGGACCAACGATCTTCTTATCTCGCTCAACCGAGTGGCAAGACTTGCAACCCCGCCGTTCGTACAGCCAATAACCGTGAGCAATTGGGTGTGTCGGAGGCTTCGCGGCCTCTGCAAGCCATGCCTCATACTCCTCCTGAGTATGAACGAACACGCCCTGTTTCTTAATCATTTCGCTATGCTGGTCGCCGCAGTACTCCGCACAAAAGAGGTCATAGGTCCCCAACTTGATGGGCTCGAACCACATGGTGGTCACTCGACCTGGCACCACGTCCGACTTTGCACGAAACGCAGGCACGTAGAACGCATGGAGCACGTCCACGGAACGCATCCGGAGGCGGACCGCTTGGTTCACTGGCACATGTAGCTTGTCGGAAATAGCTCCGTTCGGATACTGAAAAGACCAATCCCACTTTCGTGCAGTTACGTTGATATCGATCGTATCACCGCTGGGCGGCGTCATCATATCCATGTAGCCGTAGACGCCACGAGCAAAAATCCATATGACGATGAGAGTGGGTATCACCGTCCACGTGATTTCCAGAGCATTGTTGTGAATCGCGGACGAATCACCCTTGTACCCTGGTCGTCTCCGATACTTCATCGCGAAGAGGACCATGATCCCCACAACCAACACGAAGAAGAAGATCGAGATGTACATGATGTACATGAAGAACACATCCGTCTCCTCCGCGAAGGTCGAAGCCTTGGGTGGAAACCAGAAAGTTTCGTTTTGATCAGCCAGTAGTGGTAGGCTATTCGTGAACATTTCTAACTCGTCTATGAACAACTAAGTTGTTTGTATTTCTTTTCCCTGAGACTCGCTCTGATTCCCAGCGGCTCCCGCCTCGTCAGCCGCTTTCTTCCCGCGGAACCAAAACGGGGCCGTCGTCCCCACAAGCAGCAACGAGAAAGCTCCGGCTGCAAATGCCAGCATTCGTCTCGCACTGGCCGTGTATCGATTCGCATTAGGGTCATACAGATAACAAAATTGCAAAATCGAATCCGCAATCGAGAAATCTAAAGTCCCCGATCCCGCGTCGGCAACCGCCAGCTTGAACTGCTGTGGTTCAACACCAAGCGAAAGCAGGTAGCGACAGATCTGTCCATCAGGGCTGATAAAGAAAATCGCTGCGGGGTGGTTATATCTCTTGTTCGTGCTGTCGTACGTGTATTTGAAACCGACCGCCGCGGCGACCTTCGTAATCTCGGATTGTTTCCCGACCAAAAAGTGCCAAGCTTCGCGGGCTTTCGTACCCTTCAGTAAGCCGGTGTATTTCGCTTTTGTATTACTGGCCTTGAAGTGATCTTCCTGGGGATCGATGCTGATCGTCACGATCTCAAACTCGTCACCTAAACCCGCCGCATTACTCTTGCGAAGCGTTTCAACGAGATTGTCTAATTGTGCGATGCACAATCCTGGACAATCGGAATAGTTCAGCGTGAGCACAATGGCCTTCTTCTTATTGAAGAATTTGCCTAGGCCAATCTTGTTTCCACGCTCGTCGGTAAATATGGCGTCGAGCGGAATTCGCTCTCCAACTTTGTTCTCTACGTCGATTCCTTGAGCACCGGCTGGCAACTCTGTCTTCAACTGCTGCGCTTCCAAATTGCCGACCGCAGTCGTCAATGAAATGACAGCCGTAAAGACCGCGAGTCGCAATTGCTGGTTGAAAATCATCAGGCTGCCAAACAGCTCAAGTTGCCTCAAAAGGACTAGTGCGTGCCTAGCTCATTAAGCAGAGCCGACTTCGCCTCTTCAATCGGAATACGAATCACTTCCACGGTCTCTGGTGCAGCCCCCTCGCCGGATCCTGCGACTTCCACCGTACTCTTTCCATAACCGACGAGTCGGGCCTTCTGTTCACCAATTTCCTGGTCAGAGGATAAGTAATGGGCATTCGCCGTCTTCCTCTCCTCTTCGCCTTCGACCCAAGCACAGCAGAGGGCCCGAATCCCCAGAATCGTAATGACCAGCACAATACAGCTCAGCAGCGTCGCGTAAGCGATCGTTCCCGTGTACAAGTCGTCGTAACGATTTTTGTTTGCCATTTTTGAAGCTCAAACTCGTGCAATAACGCCTTGCGGCCGTCCAATGTCGCTCTCAAACCAAGCCTTAGGGGCCAACCTGGTACGCCAAAGCGTCAGGGAGCCATGGATCCTTGACCGCCACGATAGGTGTTTCGCCAACACGCATCAGGAAGAATGCAACAAACAGGCTTACCATACCAACCCAA
The DNA here is from genome assembly GCA_046290675.1 of Aureliella sp. Taxonomy (GTDB): domain Bacteria; phylum Planctomycetota; class Planctomycetia; order Pirellulales; family Pirellulaceae; genus Aureliella. Next base: position 47,314 of record JBKAHA010000016.1, on the reverse strand, counting down.
CAAACTAAGTGACCGACGATCATCATTCCCGTGACGGAAATGGACTCCGTTGGCATCACCAAGAATAGCATATCCATCCAATGGACGACCAAAATGAAGGCGGCCCAGAACGCCATAACGGCTTTGCGACGCCGCATGTGCCGTGACATCGTCCCGAGGAATGGAATGGCGAAATGGAATGCGATCAGCAGCAATCCAATCCACTGCCACCCGTGCTCCATGCGATGCTTGTACCAGGTCGTTTCCTCAGGAATATTTCCGTACCAGTACAGAAGAAACTGAGAGAACGCGATGTAACCCCAGAACACGATAAACCCAAATTGGAACTTCGACATGTCGTGGAAGTGTTCGGTGGTGACGAGCTTCTCGATCCTTCCGCTCCTTTGCAGCATGAAGCAAATCAAGATCATGAACGCAAAGAAGCTAAGCATGCTTGCTGCGAAAAGGTACACACCGTAAATCGTGCTGAACCACGCAGGATCGGTCGACATCATGATGTCGAACGCGCCGAAATTGACCGCCAGGGCGAAAATCATAATCATCGGGCCAGACCACTTCTGCGATTTCAAAGTGATCGCCGCATCGCCGGATTCGTCTTGCTGTCGGCTCCAGGAAAAGAACGTCCTTGCAGCAACAATCCACACGCCGAAGTAAACAGCGATGCGGATCGTAAACCAAAGTGGATTCAGATAAGGAAGCTTCTCTTTGACAATCGAAGGAAGGTTTCCACCCTCACCAGCATTCCATGGGTAAAGGTAAGTCTCGTTGGTGAAAATCACCATGACCAACACAGGGGCAAACAACAACGCCCACCAAGGGATCGTGAACGCGAGGAGTTCCGCCAAACGACGAATCGACGCGCTCCAACCAGCCCTGACTAAGTGTTGCACCATCACAAAGAACAACGCCCCGAGGCAGATGCTCAGGCAGAACATGTAATTGGCTAGGTAAGAACGGCAGAAAATGCTCAAACTCTCGGCACGGCTTTCACCGCCGGACGCGAAGAAGCACAGCCCAATGCTGACCATGATACAAATGCATCCAGCAGCCAAGAGAAGAGGCGCCATGCCTCGCCAGCTTGCAGGAAGCGTCACATTGTCGTTAGGAATAGTCGATGCCATCAGGCTACCTGATCGTTTCTGAGTCAAACCAACTCAACTGAGAACCCTACACTGAGTTCCACGCTCTCTTACTTATCTTCTACTGTCGATTCTTCATCGCTCTGGCCCGATTCGGCCTCAGCGGATGTCGCGTCGCCAGCCTCGGAGGTTGAATCAACCTCCGAGGCTGGGAGGTCTGTGGTTTCCCCCTCGGCGGCTTCCTCCGCAGGCTCTGCCTGAGATTCATCATTGCCAGCTAAGCCGTCAATTGAGACACCGCCCGGGACATCTGATGCCTTCGCATTCTGACTTCGTTGCAGTGCCCGCACGTAGAGTACTACCGCCCAGCGTTCTTTTGGATTTAGGGAAGCACCGTAGCCGCCCATCTTCCCTTTGCCATTCGCGATCGTGTAGTAGATTCGCCCAACGGGCTGAGCCTGAATCCGAGCCTCATGGAGGCTGGTTGGAAGTACCCAATAGCCTTGCGCTAGGCTGGCCGCCCTTTGAGAGACGAGACCGTCACCGTAGCCCGCGTAACCGTGGCATACCGAGCAATTTTGCTCAAACTTCAGTTTACCAAGATTGAACATGGCATCCGTAACCACGCCTTCGGGAAACTCTTCAATCCATGGCAGATTCAGATCTCCGGTGGCGGCGGCATCCGCACCTGGGTCAGCACCATCCTCTTGGAAACTAACGAAGGTCGTCTGCGTCTCCCGAGCATCTGCGACGACATCTGGGTCATACCCCAAATAGTATGCGTCCCCGTTGTCCAGTTCGCCAAAAGCGACCGTGCCCGGCACCGGCGGTCTCTGCACTCGCCCGTCGGCAAACAGGGTCGTCGATGTCTGCGTTTTCCTCTTCGGCTGGTAGTCCATGTCGAAGAACACGTGGAATCGCGATTGCGAGCTCTTCGAGTTCCGCATGTTCAGAATAATGGTGCCCGGTATTAGGCTCGCCGCGATCCCCGTCAGGATGGCAATAATGAGCTTCTTGGGCACTTCGGAAGAGCTGTTGTCCTCGCGAACTTCCTCCACCTCAAGAGCACCTGTCTCACCTAAAAGGCTTCGCACCTTATCTGAGTTGAAGTACTTGTCGCTCGCGTCAATCCACAAGAAGAAACGATCGTCGGTCGCACGATCAAATCGGGGATTGGTGAACACAGGATTGCTGAACTTCGGCAGCCCATTCAACCCGAGCATTGCAAAAACCGTCGTGAATGCAGCGAACAGAACCGTTAGCTCGAAAGCAACGGGGATAAACGCCGGCAAACTGATGTAGGGTTTGCCAGAGATGATGTACGGATAGTCGATCGCATTCATCCAGATCTGCATCGAGATCGCGATCGTGGTTCCCGTAATTCCGGCACAGAACGAGAACCATGGCAACACAGTCGGCTTGATGCCGAGCGCTTCGTCGATTCCGTGAATCGGAAAGGGGGCGAACGCATCGGTCTGCGTATACCCGGAATCCCGAACCTTCCGGCACGCATCGAGTAGCTTATTCTCGTCGTCATACTCGGCCATCCAACCGTGAGATTTCGGTTCGGATGAAGTAGCTTTTTTCGGTTTTGGATCGCTCATGAATCAACCCGAGGACGCACCAAGGACAAAATCAGTTCTAACGGAAAACAGTTCGAACAACCGGACTAGTGATCGTGCGAATGGCGATGTGCGGCGTGTGCCTCTTGGCTCATCACGCCCTTAACTTCGCTGATGGCAACGATCGGAAGGTACTTACAGAACAGGCAGAACAAGGTCGTAAACAGCCCGAAGCTACCAACAAACATCCCAATATCGACCCAGGTTGGCGAGAAGTAACCCCAACTCGATGGCAAGAAGTCACGCGCGAGCGAAGTCACGGTGATGACGAACCGTTCGAACCACATTCCGATATTGACAAAGATCGTCACGATCCACATCAGCACCGTGTTTTGACGGAACTTCTTAAACCAGAACAACTGGGGCGAGATCACGTTACAGAGGAACATGATCCAGTACGCCCACCAATAAGGCCCAAATGCACGGAACACGAACGTGTCATACTCGTACTTGTTCTTGCTATACCAGGCCATGAAAAATTCAGTGGTATAAGCCAATCCAACCATCGAACCGGTGGCGAGGATAATCTTGCACATATTATCCAAGTGCCGCGGCGTAATAACATGCTTTAGCCCATAGATCGCACGCACCGGAATCAACAACGTCAACACCATACCAAAGCCAGAGAAGATAGCTCCAGCAACGAAGTACGGCGGGAAGATCGTGGTGTGCCAACCAGGCAGCTGCGAAACAGCAAAGTCAAAGCTAACCACCGTGTGTACTGAAAGAACCAGTGGAGTAGCGAGTGCCGCCAGGATGCCATACGCCTTCTCATATCGCATCCAATGACGCGAGGAACCGCTCCAACCAAGGCAAAGGATGCCGTAGATCATTCGCCGCCATTTGTTCTTTGACCGGTCTCGGAAGGTCGCCAAATCCGGGATCATACCCATGTACCAGAACACGAGCGACACGGAAGCATAGGTCCCAACCGCAAAGACGTCCCAAAGCAGGGGACTACGGAACTGAGGCCACATCCACAGATTCAAACTGGGGTACGGCGTCAACCAAAACGCCAACCAAGCTCGACCGACGTGAATACCAGGGAACGTCCCCGCACATACCACGGCGAAAATCGTCATCGCCTCAGCAGCACGGTTAATGCTGGTACGCCAGTTCTGCCTAAACAGAAAAAGAATCGCGGAAATCAGAGTCCCGGCGTGACCAATACCGACCCAGAAAACGAAGTTGACAATCGGCCAGCCCCAGAAGACCGGACTCATGTTCCCCCAAACCCCGACACCAGTCAGAATCAGGTAACCGATTAGCGAGCCAAACATCATCAACAATGGCACAGCAATCGCCATCGTGATCCACCAAATCATCGGTTGCGACTCTTCGCTAATCCTCGCCACCATGTGGGTGATCGACGAATAGGTCTGATCGCCAGTCACCAGCGGCGTACGACGACCGGGTGTGTCATAAGTATTGTCAACTTCGGAAACAGCTACGCTTGCCATGAGCCTGCCAGTTTCAGTGATTTCAAAATGATCGTATCTATTCCGCCCGAAGCTCCAGCCCATCGGCTGCCATCCGCTTCCGACTTTTCAAAACATCTCTGACTTCAACCGCAACTTACGGAGAGCCAATCCCACCCAACCGAAGCCAGGTGGATAATCCCGACACAAGTTAATGCGATTCTGCTGCGTGGCTCTCACCTTCGTGCGCCTCCGCACCGTGCTCACCATCGGTGTGCCCAGATTCACCATGATCGCCGTGGTCGCCATGACCATGGTGAGCGTCTTCCCGCTGCTCGACCGTCATCAGACGCGGATGCGTATTCCGAACTCGTGCCAGATAAAGCGTTCGAGGCTTGATATTCAACTCTGCTAGCATCGCATAAGCCCGCGGATCCTGCTGAAGCTTCGACACCTTACTATTCGGATCGTTCTTGTCGCCAAAGACGATCGCCTGTGTCGCACAAGCTTCCTGGCAAGCCGTTTTGACCTCGCCATCCTCGATCGGACGCCCTTCCGCTCTGGCAGCAATCTTGCCCTGCTGGACTTTCTGGATGCAGTAGGTGCACTTCTCCATCACACCCCGGCCACGAACCGAGACTTCTGGGTTCAACACCAACTGCTGCAGCTTTCGGCTCGCCTCTTCCAGCTTGCCGCGCTGCTGCCACCCATAGAAGTAGCCATACTCCGTGTTGTAATTGAAGTAGTTAAACCGTCGCACTTTGTAGGGACAGTTATTCGCACAGTACCGGGTCCCAATACAACGGTTATAAGCCATCGCATTGATACCCTCCTCAGTGTGGACCGTAGCAGCCACGGGGCATACCTGCTCGCAAGGAGCCGTTTCACAATGAACGCAAGCAACCGGCTGATTCACAATCTTCGGGGTGTCGACATCCCCGCGGAAATACCGGTCGATACGAATCCAATGCATCTCGCGGCCACGACTCACCTGCTCTTTACCAACAACAGGAATATTATTCTCAGCCTGACAGGCAATCACACACGCATTACAGCCAGTGCACTTATTCAAGTCCACCGTCATCGCCCACTGATTCGGAACAGTCGGGTCCCGTTCGAACACATCAATCGGCTCCTCCCAAAGCGACTCAAGCTTTGGATGGTGAGTGCCTAAGTGCTCCACAAAATCATGGCCACCCTCTTCGATCTGCTCGACCGTGCCTTCACGAACAAGAATCGCAGCACGCTCACGAGTGATATCCAAGCCGTCACCGGTCTTGATATCCAGCAACCCATTATCGATTGCAAAGTGATCCTGAGTGGTCGCAAGCTTGACCGGAAGAGACGTCGCAGCTGCATCAACTCCAGTCAGAATCTGTCCATTGTCCGAACCTCGCAGCGGTGCGACATTAACCCCCACGACCGCCTGCTCATTGCTGTCAACCGCCTCATCTCGGCAGACACGCCCATATCCCATGTGCACCGTAATCGAACCAGCAGCCTGACCAGGCATAATAAACACTGGCAACACAACCGACCGATCCCCGATCCGCAACTTGATTTTCTCGGTCATCCCCTTCGGACCGTGGTTCAGCTTCAGGCCCAGCGCCTCGGCAGTCTTCGGACCGATAATCGCCGCGTTATCCCAAACGATTTTCGTCATCGCCTGGGGCAACTCCTGCATCCAAACGTTCTTCGCGAAGCGACCGTCGTACAGCGTATCACTAACCGAAACAACAACCTCAATATCGTCTGGACTAATCTCACCCGGCGTCAATTCACCCATCGGCGACGGAGCATCCACACTCGTGAAAGCAAGAGGCTCAACGCTCGTGCCCTCTGCGAATCCGACGTGCAAGATCTCCCGCCAAGCACGCGAATCCAACTCACCGGACGCAATACTGGCCGCAGTCTCACGAACGACGTCCTCGCCCGACTTATCTGCTCCGAGCACTAGCGACAAGATCTCGACCGTGCTCTTACCACCTAACAACGGCAGAATCTGAGGCTGCCCAACACCATAGGTCCCGTCGACAGCGCGAACATCCGACCAAGACTCAAGCGGATGAGCCAGCGGCAAAACCCAAGAAGACCGATCTGCTGTCTCGTCCAGAAACTCCGCAAAATAAACAACGTTTTCAAGCTTCCCGAGAGACTCTGCTAGCGGCAGCCCCCCAGGGGCAGAATAGACCGGGTTCTCACCGACCACCCAAACATCTGTCACCGAACCGGCTTCGAGCGACTCCACCAGGGCGGACAAACCAACAGCATCAACACCTAACGAAGAGCGACTCGGCATCAAGCGAACAGACTTACCTTCGTTACCAAGCTTTTGATTCAAACGCAGGCCTGCCACCTGCGCCTCGTAGGGCTGGTGAGCCCCAACCGCAACGACGCTTTCACCGCGATTTCCAACCAAATCCGCAGCCATCGCCTCAACAAACCGATCCAACTGCTCAGACACGGTTATCTCATCGAAAGCCTTCTCGTCCTCGGACTCAGCAACCGCCTGCCCTCCTGCGAGCAACTCGTCAACTCGCTTTTCCAGCCGAGCCAGAAAAGCACCTACCTGCGAGCTCTTCAGCGGCAATCGAGAATCCGCAGCTGCACCGGTCACAGTGTAAGTCGACTCAACCGAGTAGAGCCGATTCATTTCGCCAGGCTTCGGATCACGCCCCCGAGAAAACTGGCGTGAGTAGATGACCGAATTCGGATCATTACCCAGCAAGTCACAATCGAGACTACAAATCACCTTCGCGCCGGCGAGGTCGTACAGAAGCTCGGCAGGCTGCCCAGCGACCAACTCGCAAGCACGATCGCGCTGCGACATATCAACCGAGGAATGCGAAACCAGCATCGCCTCAGGCAACGCCTTCACAGCTTCGCCGAGCAAACGATTTACAGACGGCGACAACGAGGGGGCCACCAGCACCGCCAACCCCTGCCCCTGGGAAGCCTTCAATTCACCAACACGCCCACCGACGTACTCAGCAAACGCCTCCCAAGACGACTCCTCCAGCCCTTCCGCACCGCGAGAATAAACAGCTTGCGTCCGATCAGGGTCGTACAAGCCAAGTACACAACCCTGCGAAAACGCGTCGGTACCGGCACTCGCAAATCGCTCCTTACCACCCGAAAGATCATTCGGCTCCGACGCCTTCATTAACGGGTGATGAGGATTACCTTCCACCTTGATCGGGCGACCATCCATATTGGTCACCATCAAATGCACAGCACGCCCAGCCAGCTCAAAGCTCGACGCATACCGCTTCGGCACCCCCGGGATCGTATCCTCAGGCCGAACCACCAGAGATGCAATCTCATTCGGCCCGTACCGACATCCAGCAGCACCAGCGAGAGCCAGCGAAGCACTCATCAACTTCAACCAACCGCGTCGCGAAACCCCCTCCGGGAACTCGGAGGCAGCCTGCGGGAACTCCCGCTGCGCGAACTCCTCGTAGTCGGCAGAACCCTCGAGCTGCCCCACACTTCGCCAGTAACCAATCCGAGCAGAACCACCCACAGCAGCCTCAGAGGGCTTTGAACCAGCTTCAACGACAGGTAATTGATTTGACTTCATTGCCAACAGCCTTTTACTCCAGCCCGAGTCGGGCAAAACCCTCGAACGAACTCAAACAGAAATGCCTACCGATGACAGACAGCGCAGTTCGCCTTGGGATGAATACCCTTCTCTTCGATCAGCTTCCGACCAATCTCCGCTTTCGTTCCCTCGCCTTCCGCTGGCTCCCAATCGAGCTTTGTCACGAACTCGACCGGACGAATATGCTCCTCAGGATTGTTGTGACACTCGATACACCAGGCCATAGACAACTCCTTAGCCTGGTAAACCTTCTCCATCGTGTCGATCCGACCATGGCAAGTCACACAACTGACACCACGCGTCACGTGAGCCGAATGATTGAAATACACATAGTCCGGCAAGCGGTGAATCCTGAGCCACGGCACCGATTCGCCACTCTCCCAGCTCTCATGCACCGCCTGCAACTTTTCGCTAGCTGGATGCACCGCCGACAAAGCTGGCGCCCCCTCAGGGCCGATGGGGCTATGACAGTTAATGCACGTTGCCGTCGGCGGGACCGACGCATGAGCGGACTTCTCAACCCCCACGTGGCAATACCGGCAATCCATTTTGAGTTCGCCGGCGTGTATCTTGTGACTGAACGGGACCGGCTGAGTCGGCTGGTACCCCGGATTCAGGGTCACGTCATCCGTTGCCCCCATGAACATCGCTCCCGCGTAGCCACCGCCACCGATTGCGAATAGTGCCAGAAGACCAAGGAATTTATTAATCCAACGCGGAAATAGAAAGCGATTCATAGCCCTACGCTGCTGTCCTTGAGATGACCGAAAAGCCTCTTAACTCGGAGACCCGCCACATCGACGTGTCCACGGTGAAAACTCACCAGCCAACCATGATCGTTGCCGCAGAAAGCCAATCAGACGAGCCTTGGGGGCTCGAAACCTGTCTATCCTGCGACAGATCGGATGATTAAGTAAGCGTCCGAACGAAAGTCCGGTCAGTATCGCTATGTAAACCGAATTTGTTAAGACCACCCCACATGCTTTCATTACGCCGCGCGCGTGACAAAACGTCGCACGAGCGATTCGAATAGCTATCTTCCATGCAATCGGAACCACCTCGTAAGAAGGCAAGCGGACCTTGCGGCCTAGGTATCACGGGTAATCTGGTGCATACAGGCGTGATAAGCTGAGTAGCGACACTCGCACCGGATTCACTGTCTCGACCTGTTGCATCGGCCGAATCAGTGATAAGGACGACATCCTCATCTGCAGCTACGCCACCTCGTAGTTGCGGAGCTGCCCCGCAGGGATGCACTAACAAAGCACTTTACGTCGAGCAAACCCAGCTCAAGCTCAGGGAGATTTGCAGTGGCATCAGACGTCCGGCTCAAAGAGGGCCTTCCGCAGCTCACCGCAGCGATTGTCGACACTTACACGGAAAATGACCAAATTAACCACCTTGGTCACTGTCCGCTCCCAAAGTACGACGTCGTCGTATCGGTTCTCGCAGACCTGACCGACATCCTCTACCCCGGCTTCCGTCGCCGTGAAGGCCTGCACATCGGCAACGTCACTTACCACGTCGGCAACTTGATTGATGGCCTGCACGACAAGTTGACCACGCAGATCGGCCGAGCGCTTCAGCACGACGATCGCCTCCGGAACGCGAAAAGCGACTGCGAGAACCAGGTCGACTACGAAGCTAAGGGCCAGGCAATTGCCATTAAGTTCATGGAGCAGATTCCGCGGCTCCGCCAGTGGCTGGCGACTGACGTCGATGCGGCCTACGAGGGAGATCCAGCCGTCATCAGCCGCGACGAGATTATTTTCTGCTATCCCGGTCTAGAAGCCATCACGGTTTACCGAATCGCCAATGAGCTGCTCCGCCTCGGCGTTCCCTTTATCCCAAGGATGATGACCGAATGGGCTCATAAGGAAACTGGGATCGATATTCACCCTGGAGCCACCATTGGCCAATATTTTTTTATTGACCACGGAACTGGCGTAGTCATCGGGGAAACCTGCGAGATCGGCGCGCACGTAAAGATCTACCAAGGGGTGACCCTCGGTGCACTCAGCTTCCCCACGGATGCAGACGGCCAACTGATTCGAGGGCAGAAGCGACACCCGACGATTGAGGATCGAGTCGTGATCTATGCCAACGCCACGATCCTGGGCGGCAAGACGGTCGTTGGGCACGATAGCGTCATTGGCTCGAGTGTTTGGATCACCAGCTCCGTGAACCCTCAGACGACCGTTGTCCTCGAGAAACCGAATCTGAAGGTGAGAGGCGGGGTCCCTGACGACATGGCACCGGAAGCCAATTACCAAATCTAAGACCTAAGACCTAAGACCTAAGACGATGCGCAGGATGCCAACATGAGCTTGGACCGACCGAACCGCCTTATTCGTGCTGACGATCGAGCCTCCGTACTCGTGATCGACACGGATCCATTCATGTTGACTGCAATGGCAGCCGCACTGGACACCCAAGGCTACAAAGCTGTCATGGCTCGGACGCGCGATATCGCGATCGACTCGATTCGTTCAGGCGACTTCGACGTGATCGTACTTTCAATCCAGCAACTCGAGAGCGGCTGCAGCTTCGCAAAGGAACTGCGACAAGGCGAACATGCCAGCGACGTGCCCATCGTATTCTTGATTCCGACCGGCAACGCGGATTGGTCGCCGCAACTAGCCGCCCACGGTGGAACCTTCAGCATGGAATCTCCTGGCCAGCCAGAAGAACTGCTCGAGCTAATCGAAAAGTCGCTTGTTCTCCCTCATCTCGCCAAATCGAAATCGGGTCGAGGAACGGCAGCCCTAAAGCGGCAATCCGATTGGATCTCTTTGTAGTCCCCTTCCGAGCCCCCCAAGAAAACGACGCTGCCGGCCCTCAACCTGCGTGCGAACGCATCGCTTCAACCGCTCCACGTTCGGAAGCAACTCCGAGTATTGGTTTCCCGTCTCCGGGTACGGCCTCAAAGACAACGTATCTTGCCAGACCGTTACGTCCATCTTTTCTACAACCCCCCGCTGGCTCGCGGCCGATATTGGGAAACGGGACACCCGCTCGCGAATCTAGGCCGCTTCCGTCGCGATGTAATCAAGCCGCGATTCGGATCGGCCTCGACGGCACCGCAGCGGATCTCTGGAGCATCGTTCTGCCGCCGCGCAGCAAGGCCGACTTCCCGTTGTCTGCCTTTGGCTCCACCAAACGCCCGAACCCGATGACGCAATGAAAGGAATCACCCGATGAAGAAGCGAATCAAAGGCGGCCTGGGACTAGGACTATCGCTCCTACTGGCGACGGGCGCCTCCGCTCAACAGAACTCGAGTGCACCCCTCCGCTTGGATTCCGCCCAGTCAAAATCGATTTTGACGTCGGCGCCATTGGGTGAGATCTTCGAAGCTGAAACGATCGAAAGTGCTCCGGCGACTACGGCAGCCGATCCCAACACGGGTGAATTGGTTCGCCAGCGTTTCCCGGACGGCAAAGTCAACGTCGAACGCTATGTTGTCGAATCCGCTTCAGGTGACTTCGTGAATCACGGCAACTACGTTCGCTACAACAACCAAGGCCAAGTCGTCGTCTCGGGCAATTACAAGATGGGCCAGCGCGAAGGCGATTGGAGCAAGCAGCTGAATGCCGAGGAAGCCAAGGGGCTTTCCGGTACGCAGCTACTAGGATTCAAACCACCTTATGCCTCGAAAGCCGCGTTCCAAAACGGCAAGCTCCACGGTGACTGGACTTGCAGCGACGCCAGCGGCAAGCTCGTTTTTGTCTGGGCCTATGCCCATGGCAAACGCAACGGACCATCGACTTCGTTCAATACCAAGGGCGAAGTCGTCTCGTCCATTGTCTACCGCGACAACCTCGCCGACGGACCAGCTAAAGTCGCTTTAAAGGCTGACAAGTCGCCTGAAGATATTCAATTTGAAAACGGACGGATGCTTCGTCGTGTCGATCAGTTCTACCCAGCCAGTCAGAAGAAAAAACGAGCCCCGAAATCTCAAGACTGGTACTTGGTTCCAACGCCGTACAACATCTCGTCTAGCAGCTGGGAAACGAGCCGCGTCGAGTATCAGCAGTTCGACAAGGAGGACATGATCCGACACGGTCGGGCAATCACGTTCTTCCCTAACGGCCAACGTGAATCGGAAGGGCAGTACAAACTCGGTAAACGCACCGGTACATTCGCTTGGTGGTACTCCAACGGTCAACAAAAAACGGTGGGCGAATACCAGAACGACCTAGAGCAAGGCCGATGGAGCTGGTGGCACGACAACGGCATGCGAGAAGCGACCGGTACCTACACTGACGGCACCAAGGTAGACCAATGGTCGGTGTGGGCCTCCGACGGCAAGCTCGTCAAACGAGCCAACCCAAACGCGGTTCGCCACACCGCCAAAAGCAAAACGCTCGAAATCTCTCGCTAGCTAGCGTCGCCTAGCCCCAGCCTCGGAGCCTCATCTGAAGGGCGCAGCGGCGGGGCTCGAAGGAGGCACAAAATCGATTGCCGAGTCCGACCCAAACTCGGCTCCAAGAGCCACAGTCCGATTTCGGGCTGTGGCTTTTTGCATGCAGACCAACCAGGTATACAGCCGATCCGAACGACTCGGTGGCTCGAGCAATATGCCGAAGTGACGATGCTCTTTAGCGGTGAAAGGCCGAGACCTGAAATCCGATCAGCCAATCGTCGTGATCACGTCCTTCTGTGGTGACAAGGTAGCGCCCAAAGGCCGTGATTCGAGTCTGTCCAGTGGCCCAGAAATGGGCTCCTACCTCAGGGTAAACGCTGCTAAGCCATCCATCAAAATCGAGCTCTTCTTCGCCCCTCTCATCAATGAAATCGTCGTCATCATTGTCGACGCCGTCGTCGTCGGCCGACACATAGGTGGTGGACAATCCGTGAAACGTCCCAGCACCGACGAATGGTGCTAGCCGAGTCGGCAACTGTAGCCGGACTCCAGAGTCCACACCTGCGTACCAGTCACCATGCCCGATGAAAGCACCAAGACCTGCTCGAGAGCTAACCCAACTAAAAGGATAAACCTCGTAACCAATCTCACCACCGCCAAGAACCTCGTCGCCACGCCACTGAGACCCGCCACCGTAGTAACCTCCCTCAAGACCTTCCACGTAGCGAGCATCGACCGCCTGCTTCGCCTTGCCAGCGAGGTCGGACTTCTCTGCGCCATCTTCATACTTGGCTGCGTAGACGGGGTCATCCATCGCATACCTGCTCTTCCCCAAGTTGGCACAACCCGTCGCTACGCATGAGCTCATAACAAGGGTGGCCCAAACAGAGGATTCGAATAGCGACAGAGGGGCCGAGGCGAACCCGTCTTGGTTGGTTAACGCCAGCTTTGAGATGCGTTTCATCTGCCGCCTCCCATAGGCCCAAATCCTTCAGTACAGGTAACCATCACTTGAACCATCTCACCGGCTGGACCTATCATTCTCTTCGATGCAAACCAATATCCTTTCGGGATATCCTGTTGGGTTTAGTGCATTCGGTTGAGTCGGGTCAAGTCGACCGAAGCGGCACGACCGTTGTCGCCGCTTCCCTTCCCACCTCCCACCCATTCGCAGCCATTAACAGCCACGCTGCGATCTCCCCAAAGCTAGCCCCAAGCCTAGCCCCAGGAGCACCTAGATCGCACAAAAAAAGCGTGCTGACAACCGCAGTTGCTAGCACGCTTCGAAGGTGATGTCGTTGGTCTGCTACAGAGGGGATCTGCGTCTTGAGAGACTAGATTATCGTCCGCGACGGCCGGATTGACCTTGAGTGACTCGCTCCTCTTCAAAAGAGCCGGCCGCCTGGTTGTACCGGCGAATCGTCGTTGCTCCAGCCGCGCTGGGTCGAGTCGTTAGGCCGGGCAACGCTGCTGGAGCAGTTGGGGCAACGGGTGTGGCTGGGTACGTGAGCGAAGGGCGTGGAGCGAAGAACCGATTACTGCCTCCCCAAGAACTCGGGAATCCAAGACCTTCGGCTTCGTTGACCATCAACTCGACTCGGAGATCAATTAAGCGTTCCTTGGCGGCCCGACGCTTCTTGATTTGAGCACGCAACTGATCAATCTGTTTCTCCAACTCGGCAATTTGATTTTCACGATTCTCGAGGTCACTCTCGAACTGCTTATCCAGGAGTTCGGCGATGGACTCCTTGGCTTCACGACGCTCGCCCTCTGAAGCGTCTTCATCGCGAAGCACCTTGAGAGCCTCGCCCATTTTGCTCTGCTCCTTGCGTCGCTCAGCATATCCCGCCACCGCGTTCCGTGATTCGACGCCCCAGACTGCTGGCACTTGCTGCCCGATCGCCAATCGGGGAGCAGGAAAGCCTTCCGCAATGGGTGGTGAGATTGGGAAACCCTCCACGACAGCCGGCGACGTTGCCTCTTGGGCAAACACAAAAGACCCCAGGGTGACCGTCGCCAATGCGGCTGCGAGACCAGCCTTCCGGTACTTAAAACAACTGTCCAACATACGCTTCAAACTCATATCAAATCCTCTTTTTTGAGAGCTCCGAATCAAGTCGCTAACCAAGTTGAGCATCGAACGACGGACTGAATCCGCCATCAAAACTCCACTTGGTTTCGAATCCCCAATTGGAACTCGTAACCCTTCTGAAAATGTTGCCTCAATCTGAACCGTCAGGCCCGTCCAGCCCAGAGCGAAGCGTTTCCAACTGCTGTTGAATTGTTAGCACTTCGTCCCCGAATGAATCGCCAGGACTCTCGTACGAAGTGTCACTAGATCGAAGTTGATCGATCACACTTTGAATGGCGTCGATTTTCGACTGCATCTCACTGTCCTCATTCGCCAGCGAGTAATATTCCGCGGCGGTAATGGCGTCGCCTCCTTCGCGAACTCCCCCAGTCGAACTTTGCGTTCCCGACGATTCACCCGGACGCCACAGCATCGCCGCAGCACACAGAATCGCGATCACCATCCCAACCATCACCAAGAACATGCGTGAATTGCCATCCGTCTCCCGAATCCATTCCAACGCAGCCTTACTGAGGTGCTGCACCCTCTCCGCAACCCCCGTTGCGGTGCCCTTGAAAAAACCCCAGCTGCTATTCACATGAGAGCCTTTGCGACGGTCACGCGCGGACACGAACGACAATCCGCCAGCTTGATAGGCAGTCAACAAAGCCTGCAGTTCAGCGTGCAACTCACTCGCAGTTTGGATGCGTTTCGACGGATCCTTCGCTAGGCAGCGAGCAATGAGCTCGGCAACTTCGCGAGGCACCTCGGGGTTGCGATCTTGAATATCGTCGATTTCATTACGACAGATTTTGTTCAGCACCGCCATCGCCCCTTCGGCTCGAAAGGGCGGTGTACCAGTCAACATGAAGTACAACACGCTGCCCAAACTGAAGAGGTCACTTTGGTGATCGACTTTGGCACCATTGGCTTGCTCTGGAGACATGTAGTGCGGCGTCCCAGCTACGATTCCGGTCTTCGTCAGCGATGCATCATCGGCTGTTCGAGCGAGACCGAAATCGGACAGAACCACACGCCCTACCTTCTCCTCTAACAAAATGTTCGCTGGCTTGACATCGCGATGCACCAGCCCCTGCGCATGGGCGGCTTGAAGGGCAGCCGCCGTCTGCAATCCAACTCGCAACGCTTCTGGAACCGACATTCCGCCGGTGCGTCCAACGCGTCGCTCCAAAGATTCGCCCGGTACATATTGCATGACTAAGTGCGGTGCTTTGTTCTCGCAATCCACATCATGAATTTGAATCACGTTTGGATGCACGACCGCCGCGGCAGCTTGAGCTTCGCGAGCAAAACGCCGCCTAGCCGTTGAGCTATGAGCGAGATGCGGTGCCAAGACCTTGATCGCAACAACGCGATGCAAATCCGAGTCAAACGCCCGCAGCACAACACCCATCCCGCCCATGCCGATAACGCGTTCGATCTCGTAGCGACCGAATCGCCCCAGGAGTTCCGGATGAGTGGGCGGATCCAGGAAATCCAACACGATGGACTCGTCTTCCACGTGCGGCTCGTCGGATAACACGCTCCGTGAAGCCGAATCCTTACCCACGCCTGTGCCTGGAAGCAGCACTCCGCTTCCAAGATGAGCTGTCACTCCGTCGGTATCCGGAGTGTTTTTCGCCGTATCGACCGCAAAGAAAACCGTACCTGCGTCTCGGCTCCCCCCGCTACTGTCGCCGCTAACCGTCGCCGGGCCTTCAAGTTGCTCGGGCAATCCGCTCAGAGTTAACGTCTGCTGGATCGCAGCCCAACTGCCATCGGTTTCTAATCCCCCTAACGCGAATTCTTCGAGCATCGAAGCTTGCTCAGGATGATTTTCGAGCTCTGCTGCGGCGGCTGCAAACTCGGCACTATCTTCTTCTGCGGACAATAGCACTCGGATGAACTCCGGTGGCTCATTTCCTGGAGACTTACTCATCTTCGTTCTCCCAGCTTTGAATCAACTGTCGCAATCGATGGATCACGCGGCTGCGTGAAATGTAAATCGAACCAGCCGTTACCCCAAGCTCTTCTGCGACCTTCTCAATGGCCTTGCCCTCAACACTGGACATCCAAAATGCTTGCCATGTCGCGGGCTTGACCGCCTGCTTCACCTCTGCGGCGGCAGTTCGAAATAGTTCCTTGCGATAGTCATCCTCAAGTCGCTCATCAGCAGCCTGCTCCCAATTCGACGAGAGCTCCTGCAGGCTAGCAAGCAGGGTTGTCCGGCCAGTGCCTTGGTCTGGTCGTCGCTTCCGCAAGATGTTGACGACGTGGTTGCGAGCGATGCGGAACAGCCAGGCCCTGAATTTGCCGCGGTCAGGATCCGGTCTCCAACCCGCTACGGCTTTCGCGACGGACAAAAATACATTTTGTACCAGCTCTTGCGCGTCCGCATCTTGTAGCCCCCGCCGCCGCGCAAATCGATAGAGATGCGGCTCGTAAACCTCCGCAAACTCCTGCCAAGCTTCGGCATCCGTCGCCGAGGGCAGCCGAATAATCAGGCTTTCGCGTGTATTCGGTGATCCAGATTGAGACTCAACCATGCTCAGCACGCTTTTTC
Source organism: Aureliella sp. (assembly GCA_046290675.1). Taxonomy (GTDB): domain Bacteria; phylum Planctomycetota; class Planctomycetia; order Pirellulales; family Pirellulaceae; genus Aureliella. The sequence goes on along the minus strand of JBKAHA010000016.1, from coordinate 30,596 downwards.
ACTCGAGCTTCGATTACGACGAATGGCGAGATTGCCCGTACCCTTGGGGCCGCCTACCACTTCCATGCCAACGCCCTCAAGCGATGGCCTCCGCTTTTCGATGGTTTACTCGCACGAGCTTCGAATATCTTTCACGATCGAACCGTTTTTTTTGAAAGAACGGAAAATCATCGCTGCCAGCCACGTCAGAATCATCGAAAAACCCAATGAATAAGCGACTTTTGTCTACGGCAGCACCGCTCAGCTTTTCTTCAGCGCCCGATTCAGTAGGCGGTCAAAGGTGGCAGCGAATGCCTGCTTATCCAAGTTGGAATAGGGGCGGCCACCGCGTATTTCCGCCCCAGCTCCACGCATTTCATCCATGAAATCACGCATCGAGAGACGGGATCCAATATTGTCCGCCGTGTACTCTTCACCACGTGGATCGATCACAAATAGCGATTTTTCGACGAGTTGGGCCGCCAGCGGGATGTCGGCCGTGATCACTAGATCCGGGGGCTCTGCGTGCTCGGCAATATATTGGTCCGCTACATTGGCTCCGTGGGCCACCGTAACGACTTCCACCATCGGTGCGTTGTAAGGCTTCGCGATCGACTGGTTGGCGACCAAGAGCACGGGGAATTTCAATCGCCTCGCCGCTCGGTAAATGACATCCTTGACTTCTCGCGGCGCCGCATCCGCATCCACCCAGACTTTCATTAATGCTCCCAGCCATTAGAGACTTTCGGCCGTCATCGAATTCGATGGCCGTCCCGATCTGCCAAATCGACTTGCCGTTCCGACTTGCCCTCAGTGACTTTCAGATCCTCTGGCCTTCCATCTTATGCAGCAACCCAAGCTGCAGAAACCCGCGCGATCAGAAAGCGAAGTTTCGACAGGGTGAGCGCATTGAGAAATTGCCGTGAATCCGCGGCAGATTCGAATCAGGAGCACTCATCGTGGAAAGGCGTTATACCTACACTGATCACTCTGAGACACACCTTCCTTGACTCTTAAATCGGTTCCCCAGCATGTTTAGATCGACTTGCTTTGCATGCATGACATTGGCCGCTGCTTGCGTATCCGCGCAGGACATTTCGCCCCTACCGCAGGCCCACGCACACAACGACTATCTTCATGAGAGACCATTACTCGATGCACTCGAGCAGGGCTTCTGCAGTGTTGAAGCCGACATTTTCCTCGTCGAAAACGAACTCCGCATCGGCCATTTCCGATATCAGCTCGCGCCTGGAAAAACACTCGAGAAGCTGTATTTAGAGCCGCTGCTCAAACGTGCCCAAGAGAACTCGGGTAGCGTTTACAAGGGCTCCGACGCCGAGTTTACTCTGCTCATTGACATCAAAACCGAGGGCAAAGAAACCTTCGAACGCTTGCATCAAACGCTCATGAAGTTCAAGTCGTTGCTTTCGGGCGTTCAAGATGGAAGTTACACGCGTCGCGCGGTGACGGTGATCATCAGCGGCAATCGCGCCGCGGAACAGATCGAATCCACCAGCCCTCGCTTTTGCGGAATTGACGGTCGGCTCTCCGATTTAGATTCCCCAAATCCGGCCCATTTAATGCCACTGATCAGTGACAACTGGCGCAAGCACTTCTCCTGGCAAGGCGAAGGCCCAATGCCAAACGAACAGCGTGAACGCCTTCGAAAAATCGTCGCTACGGCCCACGATTCGGGAAGACGCGTTCGCTTCTGGGCAACTCCCGAATCGGAGGAGCTTTGGAGTGAGCTGCGATCGGCAGGCGTGGACCTGCTCAACACAGACGACTTACCGCGAATGCGACAGTTTCTTGAACGAGCAAATTGAGCGCTCAGGAAGAGCCGGTCTACGCGATTTGCCCCAGAAGTGAGGAACTAGCTGATGGCTGATCGCCCGAATTCGGATTCAACCGCCTGGCTTCAAACTCTGATTGCCGCTGCCTGGCGCCCAACTTCGCTTTACTTTTAGCCTCTCACCATAGCGGCTTCCGATCTTGCTTGCTGGCCTCCGTCGGAGTCGCCACTTCGCCTTGAGTCCCCACCTCGCCCCAGACCAGGAAGGACGTCGATGATCTCCAGCCTCGAAACGGAACCGAAACATCGACTGCATCCGGCGGTTGTGGACTTTCTTGAGGAGCTGGAATTAGCGGCGAAGCAGGAAATCGGTTTAGTCCCAGAACAACTTGTCTACGAGGCTCGCGAACAAATTTTGCGGCGTCCCGACCCGCCAACCAGCCTGCTTCTGGATTGCGATAGCACCACTACCCGTGAGCTAGACAACGTGAAGACTAACGACGTTAAACTCCAGCTCAGCGAATGGCTGAATGCGAAACTCGGCTCGCCGTCGAAAATCGTCTCGGAAAACCAAAAACGCGTCAGTGGAGACACGAAAGATCTCGGGGGCAACGCACCGGGCTGGCGAATCTGTTGTGTTCACTGCGGTCGTAGCGCACCTGCTGCGAAACGCGGCTGGATCCGCATTGGGGCGTATTCGGTGCATAAATACGTTGGCGGCTGGTGCGAAAACTGCAGAGCACCACGCTCGATTCGCGTCATCCAAGACCTCGAGCAAACCAATTTGACTCGGCTCCTGGGAGCTTCCAAGTCACCAGAGGAGCTTCGCGAAGAAATGCACGACCCGACGATCGTGCTCCGGATACTAGGGACCATCTTTGGCTCGGCCGCCCTAATCGCCCTTGCGCTATACGCAATGATTAGCTGGCTGTTAAGTTAATGGCGACTGGTTGGCAGGGGCAATCAAAGTTTGAACTTGGGTTGAGTAGCAATTCAATACCTAACCCTCTGTTTCCGAGTTTCGCCAGGAATTTGCGGAGGGTCGGAGCCTTAGCGACGGGGAGGAATTCTTCCCAACTTTAAACTAACGCGGTAGGAACTGGCGTTTCCGCCAGCCCCCCGCACAGATCCGTACGTGAGGTATTACACTCATACGGCTCTTGCCTTTAGTCGAGCATGATGTCGTGTGTCGGGGTAAGGGTGGATGATGCGAAGTCTGGGGAGATACTTGGACACGAGGGCGTACATGCGAGTCCAGGTCCAGCGGTGGCGTTGACTACGCCGCCGTAGTTGTTTCAGCCACAAGCGAATGAGGCTGCGGCGAAACTGTTGCAATCTCTCCATGTTCAATGGGATGGCGTGGTAGTTCAGCCAACCCTGAAGCACTCGACCGAGCCAGCGGCCGGTCTCGCCGACCGGATCGTGCCAACGCTTGCGGAGTTCAGTTTTGAGTTCTGCAAGCTTGGCTCGCATTCGAGAGGCAATGCTCTCTCGGCGGACGATGAAGCGGCTACTTCGGCGTGTCGTGCTGCACTGGTGCGTGAAACCCAGAAAATCAAACGTCTCTGGGCGTCCCTCACCACGTCGTTTTCGACGCGGGGCAGCGAACCTACCGAACTCGATCAAACGCGTCTTCTCATCGTTGAGCTTCAAGCCGAACTTCGCAAAGCGGGCTCGGAGTGCTTCCAAGCATTGCTCTGCTTCGTCCTGACGCTCGAAGCCAATCACAAAGTCGTCTGCATAACGTACGATGATTACATCACCGCGACCGCTCTGCTGACGCCACCAGTGAATCCACAGGTCCAGCACGTAGTGCAGGTACACGTTTGAAAGCAACGGTGAAATCACCGCGCCTTGAGGTGAACCTGACTTCTGCTGGACCATCGATCCTTCTTCGATCACGCCTGCGTGTAACCACTTGCGGATCAACCGAAGGATACGGTTATCTCCGATTCGGTGTTCCAAGAACTTGATCAACCACTCGTGGTCGAGCGAGTCAAAGAACGACTCCAAATCTGCGTCTAATACCCAGTTCACGCGTTTGGTCGTAAGTGCCACACTCAGCGAATCTAGCGCTGTGTGTTGATTACGACCAGGACGGAACCCATAGCTGAAGTCGAGAAAGTCCTGCTCGTAGATCGCCTGAAGTACCCATTGGACCGCTGTCTGGACAATCTTGTCTTCGAGCGAAACGATGGCCAGCGGACGCCGACCACCTTTGGGCTTACGTATCCAGGCACGTTGAGCTGGCTTGGCTCGATAGGCTCCTCGGTGAATCCGACCGTGGAGGTCCGTGATGTTGGCCTCCAAGTTCACTTCGTAGTCATGCCACGTCACACCATCGATGCCTTCCTTGGCGTGCTTCTTCAAGTTGAAGAAGGCCTCGGTCAGGCACCTTTGGTTGACATGATGTAGCAAGCAGGTGAAGCGAACGTCCGGGCTCGATCGAGCCCGTTCACGCACGCCGTGTAGTCCCCGTGACTCTCGCTTAGTCCGACTCGATGTTCGGGCTGAGGTGGGCTGCACAACGTTCCTATTGGCTGAGTCCCTTTCCTCGGACTGCTCCGCAAGTGCTTCAGCGGCACTCTTGTTCGCAGCCGTCGACGGTACTATGGACTCATCTGACTCCCCAACAGCGTACGTGTCGGCATTACCGCCTGGGGCGTTCTCCGACCGATCCTGGAAATCGTTAGGCAAAGTTCCACCTAGCGACGCTATGGATGCTCTTGGGGTCTCCCGGTTCTCGCGATTGAAGTTTCCAGACATGCTAAGTTCTCAGACTCCGCCGTGTTATCAAGTCACTAGCCATAATGCGACTTGGTATATTGCATTCCCAACAATCAAACGCGGTCTGCACACGGGAGCGGGTTATTTCGGAGCTCAATAGCTCGCCTGCCTGTACCCTTAACCGATGCTACACCCAGACTGTCACCAGTCCCAGCGTACGGATCCGGGCCGAAGTGATTGGCTAGATCTTCTTCGTAAGACTCTTTCATTCTCTACTTCAATCCGGTTTAGCCCGGCGCTTTCTTGATTGGCCCTGGACTGGTTGGAAGCCGCCCGGCAGACCACACAGAGCTGGGCTCGCAACTCCATGCTACGGCAAGAACACAAACACGTTTCGTCGCCACACGCTTTATGGGCGTCTACGGGACCTTCTGGACGTCTTCGACTAGCTTACAGATCGTTGTCGACCAAATCGTCATCGTCCGTCTTGGGCGGGAACATGTCGCTGTCATCTGGAACGATTTCGTAGTCGTCGTCGAGTTCTTCCTCGAAGTCGTCGTCGAAATCGTCGTCAAAGTCATCATCGTCGAAGTCTTCGAAGGGATCATCCTCCTCTTCCTCTTCGATCGGCTGGCCAGCGTCCTCATCATCACTTTCGGAATCGCCCGACTCCGTATCCGAATCGCCCTCGTCTTCTTCATCGTCAGCCTCTGCGACAACGGCGGAGCCAGTGCCCAAATTCGCACCAGAACCGATTGGCATCGGGACGCGAGCCCCAGAATCGAGGAGATCAGCGAAGAAAACGGCTGCGGAAAACGTAAAGGTCATTGAGAAACCCAAGTGACAAAAAACAAAAATCGATGACGTCGCCATACCAGGCTTGGTCGCACAGCGAGCAACGAGAGAACCAGCCCCGCCACCCGGTCCCTTTCTTGGTCGGAACCGTCGGGGCGGGGTCTGAATTGTAGAGGCAGAACGTCGTCGAACCAGTGTGATTTGTCAACGGAGCTTTCCTAATTTGCGCTTTCCTAACTTGCCTTTCCTGTTTTGACTCTCCTACTTTGCGGAATCTTCGCGGCTACGAATTAGCTGGCCCAGGGGTGCGGCTGCAGCTCCGGGGACTTTCTCCTGCTACATGCCGCATTCGCGGCGGCGCCTAGGAATGGAATATTCCTCGCCATTAAGTTGCCACGGAGGAATTTGACCTCAATCGCCCCAACGACGAATTCGTCGTGCAGACCGGAGGAATAGATGAGCCAAAACCCCAAGGAAAACGGCGGGAACCAGCCCCGAGACCAAGAAGAAACGCCCGCCGACTCCAATGCGGCTAGAGGGAGGAAACTCGTTTCTGAAATCGAGAAAACGCCAAAGGAATCCGCAAATACCAGCTGGTTTGCCAGATGGTCGGCAATCCCTCTGTACTGGCGAATCCTAGGCGGAATGCTGATCGGAATCCTGATTGGCCTGGCACTCGGCCCCCGCGCAGAGTTGTTCGAGCCCTTCAGCCAGGTCATCCTGCAACTCCTCGGGGCGCTGGCGCCACCGCTGATCCTCATCGCGGTGGTCCACGTGCTAATGACCTCGGATATACCTAGGTCGTCGATAGCCCGACTCGCCGGACTACTGCTACTGAATACCTGCGTCGCCATCTTTATTGGACTCGGAGTGGCCAACATCCTCCAGCCTGGCGCGGCGACTGCAACGGCCCCCGCCAATCTTGCCGTTACCGCCGATTCGGACGGTGCTGCGTCAATCGCCACGCAACCCGACGGCGATAGCCGTTCAGCTGCTCCCCTCCCAGACAACGATGAGAACACACCGGGCGATAGCAAGGAAACGCGTTCTTCAAGTGATGAAGCAACACAGCACGCAGAGGCAGTTCAGCTTGAAGCCGCTTCGTCCGCTGAATCCGATTTGCCTAATGAAGAGGCCGTGGAAGGCAATCCGCTGGGGCAGTTGATTTCCAATATCCCCAGGAGCCTCCTGGGACCGCTTGGCGACAGTCAAAATGTGATCGGGGTCATCATCATTGCTGTCGCCTTCGGCGTTGCCTTACGCGGCGTGAAGAGCGAGCCACTTACGACGCTAGAAGAACTAGTCGAATTGTCCTACCGAACATTGCTCGTTGTCTTGCACTGGATCATCGAGCTGGTCCCCTTCGGCGTAGCCTGCGTCGTTGCTTCTGTGATCGGCGTCCAAGGCTTCCAGGCGTTCTTAGGCCTGGGCTGGTTTGTGCTAGCTGTGATCCTCGCGCTCGGATTGCAGACGCTTTGGTACCTCGTCCGCATCCAATTCTTTAGTTGGGTTTCGCCCCTAAAAATGCTGGCTGGAATGCGTGATGCCCTAGTCATGGCCTTTTCCACCGATAGCTCAACCGCGACGATGCCAGTGACCTATGCCTGCCTTCGCGAAAAAGTCGGGGTGCGAGAAAAGTCAGCGAGCCTAGGTTCTCTCGTCGGCGCGAACTTTAACAACGATGGAACGGCCCTCTATGAGGCGATGGCCGCTTTGTTCGTTGCCCAAATGATTGGCCAGGACTTGAGCCTGACCCAGCAATTGACCGTCGTGGTGACTTCCATCATTGCCAGTATCGGCGCGGCGGGAATCCCTGAAGCGGGGATTGTGACCATGACCTTGGTATTTACGGCAGTTGGACTCCCCGTTGAGAAAATCCCGATTCTCCTCACCGTAGACTGGTTCCTCGACCGCTGCAGGACCACGATTAACGTCCTCGGCGACGTCAATGTGAGCTGCATCCTGGATGGAACATCTCCACCTGCCCCAGGCCAATCCGAGGCGGCAGCTCCAAAGCCCAACCCGCCAGGCGTCAGCGCAGGCAATTGACGCAGAAATCGGCGAGCCCCAAATTGAGTCCCCCCCGCCTTAGCCCCGAAAGCGGGGGACGACCAAGTGACAAGCTGGCCAAAGTCCTTGGCGGAAATAGTGTAGAAATGCTGGCATGATTCCCGACAATAGGTGCTCAAGGATTAGAGAATCAAGGAGCAACCGGGTCCTGACGGCTTCGTCGGGGCCGACCCGATCACCGACTAGGCGATCTACGGAATCTTTGACGCTTACACACGAGCCCAATGAGTCTTCAAGGCAAAACATCCTGCTCTGGAATGTCATTTGCCGTTGACGGTCTTTGACCCCACTCGTAAACTCCTGGGCTTTCCATGTGGAAGGCAGTTATGCACCACGCGGAATAAAGAAGCAATTCGCTCAAATTCGTAATCGTAACTAAGAGGTAGAGTCGTGGCGGCAGGGCACGAAATCATTCGCATTCGAATGGAAGCCTACGATCACTCGGTCCTAGACCAGAGTGCACAAGAGATCGTAGATACTGCCAAGCGAACTCACTCTGAAGTTCACGGGCCGATCCCGTTGCCGACTCGTATCGAACGATACACGGTTCTATCCGGACCGCACGTCGACAAGAAGGCGCGGCAGCAGTTTGAGATCCGAACGCACAAGCGTTTGATCGACATCCGTCAGGCAACTGCGAAGACAATTGAGTCTTTGAATAAGTTGAGTTTGCCTGCTGGCGTTGATATCAAGATCAAGGCGACTGCGCGGTAGTTCGCCGTCTGATTCTTGCGGCCACTTTGGTGGCCGATTCATGGAACAAATTGAGTCTGAGTATATGGCACGGATGCTGGCTGGGTAACACAGCGAAAGCTGGTCCCTGCTAGCAAGCGTTCAACGGGAATAATGTGATGGCAAAAGGGATTCTCGGCCGCAAGGTCGGAACAACGCAGATTTTCCAGGAAGACGGCACGGTAGTGCCCGTTACGGTGCTGGAAGTTGGTCCTTGTCACGTTCTTCAGCGTAAGACCGTTGATCGCGATGGGTACGAGGCTGTGCAGCTCGGCTTTCTCGATAAGCCTCGTCGTCTTGCTCCTAAATCGATGCGTGGGCAGGTCGCGGCGATTAGCAGTAAGCGTTCGAAAGCTCGATCCGCCGCAGGTGTTGAGGTTGTGGCGAAACCAGACTGCGAGCCCAAGAAATTCGTCCGTGAATTCCGGGGCGACTGGGATGCGGATGTTGGCGCCGAAGTGACTGCCGAAGTCCTTGATGGAGTGAAGGCGGTTGACGTCATCGGAACCAGCAAAGGCCGCGGTTTTGCCGGTGTCATGAAGAGGCACAACTTCAGTGGTCAACGTGCTTCGCACGGTGTGAAGAAGTGTCACCGCCATGCTGGTGGCACGAGTATGGCGACCTACCCGGGCCGTACTTTCAAAGGTCAGAAGATGTCTGGCCACTACGGTGCTGCAAAGACAACCGTAAGGAATTTGAAGGTTGCCAAGGTAGACTCAGAAAACAATCTCCTTTTGGTGAAAGGGGCTGTCCCCGGACCCAATGGTGGCTTCGTTGTCGTCCGAGAGACAAACAAGGTAGGCCCTAACTGAGTCGTTTTTCGGGCCTGATTGGTTCGGAAGTCGCTTTTGGGTTTGCAGAATACCGGTTGGTAGTTGGTTAGGAAACAAGATGGTTACTTTGCCTGTATACGATCAAAAAGGGTCTGAGGTCGGAAAGATCGACGTTGATCCGGATGCGATCGCACCGAAGGTGAACAAGCAGTTACTTCATGACGTCGTGGTCATGTACATGGCAAACCAGCGGCAGGGTACCAAGCGTACGAAGGCTCGCGGAGAGATTTCTGGAACGACTAAGAAGCTTTACCGCCAGAAGGGTACTGGTAACGCCCGGATGGGCTCCAAGCGTTCCCCGCAGCGTCGCGGCGGTGGCCACGCCATGCAATTGCGACCGCGTTCGTTCTACTATCGGCTGCCGAAAAAGGCGATTCGCGCCGCAACCAAGATGGCGATCGCGTCGAAGTTCGCTGATGGCGAAGTGGTTGTGCTGGACAGCATCAGTATGGATGCGCCGAAGACGAAAGAGCTGGTTTCGACCTTGAAGGCTCTTGGCTTGGACGGCATGACGGCCACGATCGCAACCGGCGATTACGAGCCGCAGGTCCATCTCAGCTCGCGAAACGTTCAGGGCATAAGTGTAACGCGAGCCGCTGATTTGAATGCGTTGTGTGTTCTGAAGCCAAAGCGACTTGTGCTGACGAAGGACGCCGTGGAATGGATTTTGGGTCAAGCTAAAACGGCTGCCTAATCCGGATTGAAGCAACGAACTAAGAAGAAATTGAAGGTGAGTGTCGTGAGTGCGACTGCTGCAAAGAAGGGTTTCGAGCTTGAGCCGCATCAGGTGATCGTTCGTCCTCTCGTAACGGAGAAGGGTGTTCACCGGGCTGCTCGCAATAATCACTACGCGTTCGAAATTCACCCGCAGGCCACCAAGACGGATGTCCGCAAAGCTGTCGAGCTGCTGTTTGATGTCAAGGTGGACAAGGTCATGACACAAAACCGCCGCGGGAAGTCTCGGCGTTATCGCCATCGGCAGGGCGTGACGAGCAATTGGAAGAAGGCCGTGGTGAAGCTGAGCTCGGAGCACAGGATCGACTTCTTCTAATGCCAAGCCAGCTGCCGTGTAGCAGAAGAGGCGGGCTTCTTCGCCAGTTTGGAACAGAACAAGCCAGTTTAGCTGGATAAGAAAAATGGGAATTCGCAAATACAAGCCAACGTCAGCAGGTCGCCGAAATGCGTCGGTGAGTGACTTTGCTGAGCTCACCCCCGGTGCGAAACCAGAGAAATCCTTACTTCGTCCGAAGAAGAAAAAGGGCGGTCGCAACAACCAGGGAAAGATCACCGCGCGACATCGTGGCGGTGGGCATAAGCAACAGTATCGTATCATCGACTTCAAGCGGTCGAAGGACGGAATTCCAGCAAAGGTCGATTCGATTCAGTATGACCCTAACAGGTCCTCTCGAATCGCACTATTGGTTTATGCGGATGGCGAAAAGCGATACATCATCGCTCCCGATGGCCTCAAGGCTGGCGATCAGGTCGAAAGCGGCCCGGAAGCACCGGCGAAAGTTGGAAACTGCTTGCCTCTACGTGCGATGCCTGCTGGAACAGAAGTGTTTTGCATCGAACTGCAGCCTGGGCGTGGTGGAGTTCTCTGCCGCTCTGCTGGCACCATGGCAACGTTGATGGCCCGTGAAGCCGATTGGGCTCAGCTCAGCATGCCAAGTGGTGAGATTCGCCGGGTACCCGGCAACTGCCGTGCTACGGTTGGCCGAGCAAGCAACCCTGATCATGGATCCATTGTTTTAGGGAAAGCAGGCCGTTCTCGATGGTTGGGCCGGCGTCCGCATGTTCGCGGTACGGCGATGAACCCAATCGACCACCCGCACGGTGGTGGTGAAGGACGTACCAAGGGTGGACGTCACCCTGTAACTCCACAGGGTAAGCCGACCAAGGGCGGTTCGACACGTGCTCGACGCAAGCCGTCAAACGGCTCGATCGTACGGCGTCGTCGCTCGAAGCGTTACGGTCAACTCAAGCTCAAGTAAAGAATCGGATCAGGATAGAAGATGGGACGTTCCACCAAAAAGGGTCCATTCGTAGACCCGCGGCTATATGGCAAAGTGGTCAAGGCACAAGAGGCCGGTTCACACCAGCCAATTACGACCTGGGCTCGACGTTGCACGATTGTGCCTGAGTTCGTGGGCGTAACGTTCATGGTGCACAACGGTCGTCAGCACCTCAAAGTCTTGGTTACGGAAGATATGGTTGGTCACAAGCTCGGTGAGTTCGCGCCAACGCGAACCTTCCGTGGCCACACCGGCAAAGGCAAGAAATAGATAGGGTTCGAGGCATGTCATTCAAGGCAACACACAAGTACGCACGGATTAGTGCTCGCAAGGTGCGCCCCCTGGCGGATTTGGTGCGTGGCAAGTTTGCTGATGAAGCGCTGGACCTGTTGAAGTATCAGCCTCATCGTGGGGCTCGGATGCTCGAGAAGGTTCTCCGGAGTGCGGTCGGTAATGCACAGGATCCAGATCAGAACAATGGCCAGTCTGTCAACGCGGAGCGTTTGGTAGTCAAAGACGCTCGCATCGATGGCGGCCCGTCGTTTAAGCGTATTCGGCCACGTGCACGAGGTATGGCTTACGGAATTTTGAAGCGAACAGCGCACATCTCCGTCGAACTCGCGACCTTGGAAGAAATGGCTTCCTAGTTGCCTACGGAATCATAAGTACACGCTCAACAAATAGTTAATTAGCGAGCAGTTGATATGGGACAGAAGGTTAATCCAGTTGGTTTTCGAACTGGCGTCGTCGTCGGATGGAAGAGCCGCTGGTATGCCTCGAAGCAGGAATTTGCAGAGCTACTGGTGGAAGACCAGAAGGTTCGGAAGTTCATTCGCAACCATCCGGACGGACGATTCCGCCAGCAGTATCGCAACGCGGGAATCGATCGCATTGAGATCGAGCGAACACGAGACGAAGTTCGAGTGATGCTTTTCGTCGCTCGTCCTGGTTTGATCATTGGTAAGAAAGGGCAAGATGTCGAGAAGCTGCAGGAAGAGCTGCAATCGCTGATCGGACGTCGAGTCAATTTGAAGATCGAAGAGGTGGCACGCCCTGAGCTTCAGGCTCAGTTGGTCGCAGATGACATCGCTCAGCAGTTGATGAAGCGGGCGAATTTCCGTCGTACCATGAAGCGTGCTCTAGAACAAACGATGGACGCCGGTGCGAAGGGCATCAAGGTCCAGTTGGCTGGACGCCTTGGTGGTGCGGAAATGGCACGCCGAGAGAAGGCTAGTGCTGGTTCGCTGCCGCTGAGCACGATCCAAGCGAAGATCGATTACGGTTTCTCCGAGGCGACAACGCCGCAGGGAAATCTTGGAATACAAGTGTGGGTAAATCAGGGTTCTTACGCGGGAGACTCAAACGATGGCGTTGATGCCCAAGCGGGTCAAGCATCGAAAAAGCCAAAGAGGTCGTATAAAAGGTAATGCGACTCGCGGTAACAAAGTCGTCTTCGGCGATTTTGGACTGCAGGCTACGCAGGGCGGCTGGATTCGGGCACGCACTATCGAAGCAGGACGTATCGCTGCACAGCAATATGTCCGCGGAGAGGGTCGGCTCTACATTCGGATCTTCCCTGATAAACCAATCTCCTCGAAGCCTTTGGAAACTCGAATGGGTAAAGGTAAAGGGGAGCCTGAAGCGTGGGTCGCGGTGATTAAGCCGGGAACAGTGCTTTACGAATTGGCAGGAGTTAGCGAACAGCAAGCGAAAGTCTGCTTCGCGCGTCTGGCGGCGAAGATGCCGGTTCCTGTTCGTCTGGTTAAGCGACGCCCAGCGTAGTGCTGGTGCTAGCCGAGAATGAATTAAGCGGTTGAGAAAATGGATATTAGCGAATTACGCGAGATGAGTGACGAGCAACTCGAGCTGACGGCGAAAGACGCTGCCAATCAGTTGTTCCGGCTACGTGTGAAATCGCAAACGGAGAAGCTGGAATCGCCCTCCGAGAAGCGACGAAACCGGCGTTTGATTGCCCAGGTTAAAACGCTGCAGACTGAACGTCTGAAGGCCAAAGAGCAGGCTTAATTCAAGTTATTAGGTTGTAGAGAGAACGAGACAAAGATGCCTGCAAGAGTTGCGATTGGCGTAGTCACCAGTGACAAAGCTTCAAAGACACGCCGCGTTGAGATTAACCGGACGGTTCGTCACCCGAAGTACGGTAAATTCGTGAAGCGACGCACGGTCTGTCACGTTCACGATGAGAACAATGAATCCGGCGTCGGTGATCGCGTTGAGATCCAAGAAAGTCGGCCGCTAAGTCGCCTAAAGAGATGGAAACTGCTGCGAGTTGTTGAGAAGAGTACCGAAGTCGATATCTCCGCGCTGCGTGCAGCAAGACGAGCTCAGGGAAATGAGCAATCAGAGATGATTGACGACCTTGCTGGCGAGAACTCGGATGAGGAAGCCGCCGAGGAAACCGCTTCGGAATAGACGTCAAGCTCCGAATGACCTCAGTGGCAGCTGATTGAACCCTTTTTTGAATACTTGAGACAATGATTCAGCAGGAAACCCGACTCGCCGTAGCGGACAACAGCGGTGCAAAGGAAGTCATGTGCATCAAGGTGCTTGGCGGAAGCCGACGTCGGTACGCTGGTGTTGGCGACGTGATCATCTGCTCAGTCAAGGCCGTTCAAGCTGGCAGTGAAGTCAAGAAGAAGTCGATCGTGAGAGCGGTCGTTGTTCGGTGCAAGCAGCCGACAAGGCGACCTGACGGTAGCTACATTCGTTTCGACAGTAATGCAGTGGTTCTAGTGGATAAAGACGCTAATCCACGCGGGACACGTATTTTCGGAGCCGTAGCTCGGGAGCTGCGTGAGCGGAAGTTTATGAAGATCGTGAGCCTGGCGAGCGAGGTTGTTTGATCGTTGTAAGTTTGAGTCGATCAGCGAGCAGTGACCAAACAAGGTGGAAGAAAATAAGATGTTGATTCGAGAAGACGACGAAGTCCTGGTTATCTCCGGTGTGGATAAGGGATCCAAAGGTAAGGTTCTCAAGGTGGATCGCGATAACCACAAGGTCATCGTCGAAGGCGTAAACAAAGTTTACAAGCACGTTCGTCGCAGCCAGAAGAACCCACAGGGTGGCCGATTGAGCAAAGAAATGCCGATCCACGCGAGCAATGTTATGCTGCTTTGCCCACAGAGCGGGAAGAGAACCCGAGTTGGTGTTCGCTACTTAAAAGATGGAAGCAAAGAGCGATACGCGAAGAGTAGCGGTGCTTCTTTAGGAGTTATCTCCCCACCCAAGCCACGCTACGCGAGCTAGGAACCAGCCCTAGCTTAGGTAATTGAGACAGTACAAGATCAAGACAGTTTAGGCTGAACCGAAAATGGCCCCTCGCTTACAAGAATCATACGAACAAAACATTCGCGCCGAGCTGGCAAAGCGATTGGAGATCAAGAATCCAATGGCGATTCCAAAGATCACCAAGATCGTGATCAACATGGGCGTCGGTTCGGCGATCGCGGACAAGAAGAACCTGGAACTAGCGTATGATGCGTTGACGCAGCTAGCTGGGCAAAAGCCAGTTCACACTCTGGCTCGCAAGTCGATTGCCGGTTTCAAGCTACGTGAAGGCATGGCAATTGGTTGTAAGGTAACTCTACGTCGCCAGAGAATGTACGAGTTCCTGGATCGCCTTTTAAGCATTGTGCTTCCTCGAGTACGTGACTTTCGTGGTGTCAGCCGTAAGGCCTTCGATGGAAACGGCAATTACAGCCTAAGCCTTTCGGAGCAGTTGGTTTTCCCTGAGTTGAATCCTGATAAGTTCACGAAGCCACAGGGAATGAATATCACCATCTGCACAACCGCACAGTCGAACGAAGATGGGCTGCTTTTGCTTGAGCTCTTCGGGATGCCTTTCCGCGCGGCTAAGACCCCCGCGGCTTAGTTCACCGAGTGGAACAGTTGTAGCAGACGACCTAAACGAGATATTTTGAAAACCGGATAACGAATCAGTGGCCAGTAAGAGCAAGATCGCAAAAGCAAATCGGACCCCGAAGTTCTCCGTACGCAGGGAAAATCGCTGCAAGCTGTGTGGTCGACCTCGCGCCGTTTATCGAAAGTTTGGCATCTGCCGAATCTGCTTTCGAGAATTGGCAGACAAGGGATTGATCCCAGGTGTTCGAAAAGCAAGCTGGTAGAGTTTCCAACTGCTGGTGCGTTAACGGTACTTAGACCCTTAAATGGGTCATTGATGTAGTGAAAAGGGACATTAAACGCGATGATGACCGACCCTATCGCCGACATGCTGACTCGAATCAGAAACGCAGTGCGTGTGGAGCGTCCTCATGTGGACATTCCAATGTCGCGAGTGAAGCGTGGCGTTGCCGAAGTACTGAAGCGGGAAGGCTATATCTGGGACTACAAGGAAATCGAAGGAGAGCCCGTGGGTAATCTTCGGATTGAATTGAAGTACGGCCCCAATGGTGAGCGAGTAATCCAGCAATTGCAGCGTGTAAGCAAACCCGGTCGACGAGTTTTCAGCAAGGGCCGCGATCTGCGTCCTGTTTTGAATGGTCTCGGGATTTCGATCATCAGCACCAGCAAGGGTGTTGTCAGTGATCGCGAGGCTCGCCAACAGAACATTGGCGGCGAGATCATTTGCGAGGTTTGCTAGGTCCGAACGCGTCTGTTCGTCATTCTGAGAAACATAGTTGAGCCATGTCACGAATTGGAAGAAAGCCTGTTGACGTCATCGACGGCGTAGATGTCAGCGTCAAGGACCGCACTGTTAGCGTAAAAGGGCCTAAGGGCGAGTTGCATTTTGAGCATCGCCCGGAAGTGACCGTTGAAGTTGGTGACGAGGGGCGCACGGTATCCGTGACTCGAGCCAACGACGACCGGACTGCTCGAGAACTCCATGGTCTGACACGAGCTGTGATCAACAATATGGTCTTCGGTGTCAAGGAAGGCTACGAGCGCAAGCTCGAAGTGGTCGGAGTTGGCTACATTGCGGCCGTGCAAGGAAAAGAGCTGCAATTGCGAGTTGGCTACGCCAACGAGTTGAAGAAGCAGATCCCGGAAGGCTTGAACGTCACGTGTCCGGACCAGACTCACATCGTGGTTCAAGGGTGCGACAAGCAGAAGGTCGGCCAATTCGCTGCCGAGGTTAGAGCGTTAAGAAAGCCCGAGCCTTACAAGGGCAAGGGGATCCGTTACCAAGACGAGCAAGTGAAGCTGAAGCCTGGTAAGTCGGCTACCTAAGCCCAGATCAGTACACATTGCGGTTTCAGCTGAGTGGTTGGCCTTTAGGTGGTCCGACCGATTTGGATTAAGTGAGATAGTTGTGAAGCTCAAAAAGATCATCAACAATCAGCGAAAGCGTCGTTCCTTCCGCGTGCGGAATAAACTGCGTGGTGATGCCGAAAGACCACGGTTGTGTGTCAAACGCTCACTGAAGCATTTCTCCTGCCAGTTGATTGACGACGAGAAGGGAGTGACGATAGCTTCGGCTTCGACGCTCGACTCGACTTTGTCGATCAGTAACGGGGGCAATTGCGACTCTGCTGTTGCTGTCGGTAAAGCAATCGCCGAGAAAGCGGTCGCAGCAGGCGTCAAAACGGTTAAATTGGATCGTGGGACATGCAAGTACCACGGTCGAGTCGCTGCGTTTGCAGATGCGGCCCGAGAAGGTGGCCTCGAGTTTTAATTCATTCGACAAGAGTATGAGATCGGAGTGCCAAATCCGTGGCAACTGCAGAACAAAGTAACGATGGCTCCATCGAACGAGTCCTGAAAATCAAACGCTGTGCGGCGGTCGTCAAAGGTGGACGTCGCTTCAGCTTTGCTGCTCTCGTCGTCGTTGGCGATGGCAAGGGTAAAGTTGGCTACGGTTACGGAAAAGCCAACGAAGTCCCGCCAAGCGTCCAGAAGGCGCAGAAGCAAGCCAACCGTGCAATGATGGAAGTACCGCTCATCGAGGGAAGTATCCCGCACCAAGTGATTGGCGAGTACGGTGCTGCCAAGGTTGTCCTTGTTCCAGCCAATGCCGGTACCGGTATCATCGCTGGCCCAGCCGTACGTGCAGTATGCGAGGCGGCAGGCATTCAAAATATCCTGACCAAGAGTTTCAGTTCCAACAACCCTTCCGTTTTGGTGAAGGCAACGTTCGATGCGTTGAGTAAGCTGCGAACTCGAGAAGACATTGAAAGACTGCGTGGAGTGTCCCTGTCATGAGACTAGATCAAGTCAATCAAGGCATCCAAAAGCACCGTCGCAAGAAGCGTATCGGTCGTGGACCTGCTTCTGGACAGGGCAAGACTGCGGGACGAGGACAAGACGGTCAGAAATCCCGTCGCGGTTTCTCACAGCATCCCGGTAAGGTCGGTGAAGACCTTCCAATGATGCGCCGGATTCCAAAGCGAGGTTTTAACAACCGCTTCGCCCTGACAGTCATTTCTCTGAACGTGTGCGATATCTCCGACGCATACGAAGCTGGTGAGGAAGTGACTCCAGCATCGCTCCGCGAGAAGGGTCTTGTCAAGAAGCGCTGTGATGCGATTAAGATCCTAGGTGACGGTGAGATCGATAAAGCACTGAAGGTCGCCGTTCATCGCTACTCGGCTTCAGCCAAGCAAAAGATCGCGGCGGCTGGCGGTAGCGTCGAGGAAGTTCCAGTGAAGCGAACCCCGCAAGAACGGGTTGCGGCTTTGCGTGCAGAGAAGAAGTAATCGAACAGGAAGCGCCGGAGTTTGCCTTACTAAAAGGTGTTCGCTTCTTGAAGCGAATCGTCAGTGGGCAACATCGGCCATCAAAGGATTGGACTGACTGTTGAGTCGTCTGATGCTCATCGTGGTAGGAGCACTTGCGGATGTGGGAAAAGATTCGGGTCGTATTTACGATCCCTGAGTTGCGTCAGAAAATTTTGTTGACGCTCGCACTGCTTGGTGTCTATCGCATCGGCTATCAAATTCCTCTGCCGATGGTCAAATTCAACTCGACCGGTGCTGGGAACCAGGTCGACAGTTTCTTGGAACGGTTCTCCGTTTTTGCTGCCACCGATCTTCGTGAACTCACGATCTTCGGCCTCGGAATCATGCCATATATTTCGGCGTCGATCGTCTTCCAGCTTCTCGGTAGCGTCTGGCCTCCCATTGAGCAACTGCGCAAAGAGGGCCAGACCGGTATGCGGAAGATCAACGAGTACACTCGTTATCTGACTGTATTCTTGTGCATCCTTCAGAGTTGGATGTTCTTGAAATATGTAATCATGTCGAATCCGGCCAACATCGCGCCGGAGTTTTGCTATCCCGGCACAACTGACTTGCATTTCGGCTGGCAGTTGACGGCAATCACCATCATGACATGCGGTACCGTCTTTTTGATGTGGCTCGGCGAGCAGATCGACGAGTACGGAATTGGTAATGGGATCAGCTTGTTGATCATGGCGAGCATTCTTGCTCAGATGCCACAAGCGTTGATTGAGATTCGGCAGAGTATGACGACCGAGTTGAGTGGTGCTTCCGGGGAAATCGGTCCCGACAAGCTCATTGTGCTTGCAGCCCTGTTTGTTGCTGTCGTATTCGGTGTTGTCTTCATTACTCTTGGACAACGTCGGATTCAGACCCAGAGCGCGAAACACGTGCGAGGGCGTCGAGTTTACGGTGGGACGAAACAGTTTCTGCCCCTTCGCATTAATCAAGCCGGCGTAATGCCGATCATCTTCGCTAGTAGCTTGCTGATGATTCCGGGGCTTTTGATCGGCGTCCTGGCCGGCTGGTTTGCGGATCCCGAGGCTCCGGCGTCCATTTGGTCGAAGATCTCGCTGTTCTTCACGATGATCGCAAGCGGTCTGACGTCGGGGCAATCCTTGCTGTACATCGTGCTCTACATCGTGATGATCTTCTTCTTCTGCTACTTTTGGACATCGATCACTTTCAATCCGAAAGAGATGTCGGAGAACCTGAAGGATCACGGAACGTTTATCCCAGGCTACCGACCAGGTAAGCGGACCGCCGATTACCTCGAAAAGGTCATGATTCGTATCACATACGTAGGGGCGGCGTTTTTGGCTGCCGTCGCCATTATCCCGATTCTGGTCAATATCCAACTCGCAATTCCTTTCTCGGTAGCTTCCTTCTACGGTGGAACCAGTCTTCTCATCGCAGTTAGTGTTGCCTTTGATTTGATCCAGAAAATCGACAACCACCTGCTGATGAGGAACTACAAAGGCTTGTTGGAGTCCTAGCGGGACCAACGTGCTGGCGCGGAAGGCCTGGTATGCGAGTCGTTTTCATCGGGCCTCCGGGAGCTGGCAAAGGCACTCAGTGCAAACGCTTGGTGGATTGGCTTGGAATCCCGCAGCTATCCACGGGCCAGATGCTTAGGGATATCCGCGGGCAGGACTCGGCCTTGGCAAGATGGGTTGCCAAACACCTGGATGTCGGTGAATTGGCCCCAGACCATTTGGTGATGCGGATTGTCGCTCAGCGACTCGAGGAGCCTGACTGTGAGGCCGGTTGTCTGTTCGATGGATTTCCTAGGACTCTAGTCCAAGCATCCTTGTTGGAAGAATACCTAGAAAAGCGAGGGCAAGGGCTGGATTTTGTCCTTGAACTTGCTGCAGACGAAGATGAACTGCTAAGGCGGCTCACTGAGAGAGCCGCAGCGGAGGGGCGAGGTGATGACAACCGCGAGGCGATTGCTGCTAGGTTGGTGATCTACAGAGAGCAGACGGCGGTGCTCCTGGAACACTATCGGGAACTGGGGCTTTTGCATTCGATAGATGGCATGCAGAACCCGGATCTGGTATTTGAGCAGATTAAGTCGGTCCTAGGGAGCAAAGTCGGCAAATAGAGATAGCATGAAAGCCTCGTTACGGCTTGCCAGCATCGATGTTTGTTCGATAAACTACTCGATTCGAACCGAAAAAAGATGAGTCCGTGATATCCTTCGCGGAATTAAAGCGAAAACTGATGATTTAAGGAGCTTTCCGTGCCGCGTTTACTCGGTGTGGACATTCCGAACGACCGCAAAGTAGCGATTTCGCTGACCTACCTCTATGGAGTTGGTCCGCATGTTGCTCGTGAGGTTTGTATTAAGACAAGCATCGATGCGAACAAGTCGGCTCGGGATCTCGACGAAGACGAACTTAGTCGATTGTCAACTCTTCTGGAGCGTGACTACAACGTCGAAGGGCCCCTTCGCAGGTCAGTGACTCAGAATATAACCCGACTTCGTGAAATTCGATGCTACCGCGGTCTGCGGCATCGTTCGAGTCTGCCTGTCCGTGGTCAGCGTACGCGTACGAATGCTCGTACGCGGAAGGGGCCTCGTAAGACGGTTGCCGGTAAGAAGGGCGTTAAGGACTTGCGATAGTCGATTGCAAGTTGGCTTAGTGAGACACCAATGCCTCCGGTGGCAGCAGAAGCGTTTACCGGATATTTGCATGATCAAGATCAATTGAGGATTCGGCCGTGGCCAAGGTTAAGAGAAGAAAGCAACGTCGTAATGTGACGGCCGGCGTCGCTCACATTCAGTCTACGTTCAACAACACGACAGTGACGATCACTGACACCAAGGGTGACACGCTTTGCTGGGCGAGTGCAGGTACATGCGGTTTCAAGGGAAGCCGTAAGAGCACCCCTTTTGCTGGACAGGTTGCAGCCCAACAGGCCGCTGAGAAAGCGGCTAAGTTTGGCATGAAGGACTTAGACGTCCGAGTAAAAGGACCGGGTTCCGGTCGTGAGAGTGCCATCACGGCGCTTCAGGCCGCAGGCTTGAACGTGAAGTTCATCGAGGACGTGACACCGATTCCGCATAATGGATGTCGGCCTCGGAAACGTCGCCGAGTCTAATTCCACTGCGGGATACGCCTTGGCCATGATCTCAGCGTGAATTGCGCTGCCGTACAACGAAACAAAGCAGGAAACAAGCAAAATGCACATCAAGTGGCGTGGGCTGGAACTTCCCAGCGCGGTTCATCCAGACCAGCATACTTTGTCGCCTACATACGGAAAGTTCACTGCGGAGCCATTCGAGCGCGGCTTTGGAACCACCGTTGGGAATAGCCTCCGACGTGTATTGCTTTCCAGTCTGGAAGGCAGTGCAATCACTCAAATCAAAATCCGCGGTGCCCAGCACGAGTTCACGACGCTGCCTGGCGTTCTTGAGGACGTCACTGATATCGTCCTGAACGTGAAGTCGTTGGTTGTGAAGAACCATAGCGACTCCACCCGGGTCATCACCGTCGAGCGTTCAAGCGCAGGCGTGATCACGGGTGAAGATGTACAGACGGATGCAGACGTTGAGGTCATTAATAAGCACCACGTTCTGGCGACTCTGACTGACGACGTCCCATTCGTAATGGAAATGGTTGTTGAGAACGGTCGTGGTTATGTGCCGTCGACGGAGCACAGCACTCGAGATCACGAAATCGGGATCATCCCGGTCGATGCCGTTTTCAGCCCAGTCGCTCGCGTTCGGTACGACGTCGAGGAAACGCGGGTGGGTCAGAAGACGAATTACGACAAGCTCAATCTCGAGATTTGGACAGATGGGTCCGTTGGACCTGAAATGGCCCTCGTTGAAGCGGCGAAAATTTTCCGCAAGCACCTCAATCCGTTCGTTCAGTACACCGAACTTGGACAGCAAGTTCACGCTACAGCACGTGGTGGACCCGGATCAGCCGAAGCTCAGTTAGAAGCCAAGCTGAACACACCAGTTGCAGACCTGCGACTGAGTGTCCGAGCAGCGAATTGCCTGGAGAGTGAAGGGATTCACCTGATCCGTGAGCTTGTCCAGCGAAACGAAGATCAGCTGCTTGAGATTCGCAATTTTGGTGAAACAACACTTACTGAGGTCCGCGAAAAGCTCGCAGCACTAGGTTTGCACCTAGGGATGCGGCTGCCTTCCTCGCCGACTTTTTAGGCCATGGTACGGTCGCAAGCGGCCGTGACTGCCTACGATATCCCACATCAACGTTTAGAAATTTCGGATATTTGTCATGAGACACCGTCGACACGGCCGGACCCTTGGTAGGTCGCCTAGTCACCGCAAAGCGCTTTTCAAGAACATGGCGTCGTCGCTGATCTTGACCGAGCGAGTCGACACCGAGTTCGACGACAACGCTCCTAAGGTGAAGGGGCGAATCACGACGACACTTGCGAAGGCCAAAGAAATTCGGCCGATGGTAGAAAAGTGCATCACGATCGCTAAGAAGGGTCTGGCTGCAGAGCGAGCTGCTTCGGAGTTTGGGTCGGATGCAGAGCGTGGTTCAGAGTCATGGAAGCAGTGGCGTTCGTCTGACAACTATGCGAAGTGGGTTGAGGCGAATGCTCCAGCGGTAAACGCCCGACGTCGCCTGTTCAAGATGCTCCGCAACAAGGAAGCGGTTCAGATCCTGATGGACGAACTGGCAGAGCGATTTGAAGATCGCCCCGGTGGTTACACTCGAATCATGCGGTTGGCAACGCCTCGTTTAGGCGACGCCGGTGTCCGTGCGATTCTCGAGTTCGTAGGCAAGAACGACCGGATTGCTCAAAAGGCTGAGAAGCCTGACTTCGGTGGAGCGTCTACGGATGAGAGCAGCGAGTCTGCCGAAGCCGAGGAAACTTCAGATGAGGAAGTTCCTGAGGTAGAAGCCACTTCTGACGACACCGAAGCAGAAGAGAAAAAGGAAGACTAGTCATGGCCAAGAGCAAGAAGAAGAAAGAAATCATTCACTTGGTTTGCGAAGAAACCGGTGATTACAACTACACGCTCAAGCGGAAGACTGGTGGAGAGAAGCTTCGTATCAAGAAGTTTTGCCCTAGGCTCAGAAAGCACACCATTCACGTTGAGAAGAAGAAGTAGGTCACCTGCCGACTCGTCAGGAAGAACCGAACTTTGATTGCGAACACAACGCTCAGCCATTTTGGCTGAGCGTTTTTTGTGCGCTAGTCTCGTTCGCGAATGCTGACGACCTCCACGCCGTAGACGCGTTTCGACACAACTGGCACAACTAGTTCGCAAAAAGCCTTGAGCCCCACCGAGGCTTCGTGCCCTTGGCCGTCACTGTTCTGGAGGCATTCAGCTCATGCTTTCACGCGCTTGCCTCTTCATTTGATGGCCGAGATTCTCCTGCAACATTGCCGCTGTTGCCAACTGAACAATGGTGGCGCCAGCGCCCAGATACGCACTCACTTCGTGCCAACTGCCCACCCCACCGATCCCAATGAGTTCAGGCGGGGACTTTAGTCCACGAGCTTGTAGAGCGAATCGTTGCACTTGAGCAATCGACTCCCTTCTAATGGCGGTTCCACCTATCCCGCGAGATTCGCCATTCCATAGCTTCTCGCCATGTTTATCTTCTATGGTGCACGCCAAACAATTAGTCATTGAAATTGCCGCACCCAACGTCGCACAGTGTTGTATTAGGCAAGAAATGGCAGACACGGAATGAATGTGGCCGATCTTGATCACCAGCGGATGGCCGGGGCAGCGGTCAGAGACTCTTTCCAAGACCTTATGCACAAGTTCAGGCTGGAGATAGAGTTGTCCGTCCACGGACGAAACGTTGGGGCAGCTCAAGTTGAGTTCCACTACGTCCGCACCTGACTCCGACGCCCAAAAAGCGCACTGAGCGTAGTCATCGGCAACGTCGTCGATCGTCCAATGCGACTCTGGCGAGGCAACGACGGAGACGACTAGCAACCGCCCTTTCCCCAACTTGGGTTTGATGGTCTCGATATCTGCACGCCAAAAATTCGGGCTACGCGAAGGCATCCCAAATGAAATCCCCCAACTCCCTTGCATCAACTCACTGGCATGCGCCTTCGATTCCGGTACAACTTGGCTCTCACTGATTGGGACTAGATTGGGTTGTTGGAAACAACTTCGACTTCGACTTCGAACCGTCTTGTAGGTTAAAATGTCGAAGCCTTGATCCGCGTAGTGCAGCACCCAGCCACCATTGAGTAAGGGCCCAGCGGCAATTCCAATTGGCGATGCGACGGGCAAACCACAGAAAGTCCAGCTCGCGCCTGGCAGCGGTGCGGCGGGCTCCAGATCATGTTGGCCCAAGCTCATTCCTCGCTCGAAATTCCAGTCATACGACTGCTCAGGATCGTATCTCATGATTCTTCCCAGCGGCAAAAGACTTCAAAAGCGGAAATTCGAGTTGTGGAAAAGATCGAAACGTCAGCCAGTTTATCAATCAAGTCCCAACGTACACACTCATTTTGGTTTGTGGGACACGCCTGCACATCAACATTGGCTTCGATTTTTGCTCACAGTCTGTTCGTCTCGGCACGCCAGCACTTCAAAGTTATTGGCTTCGCAACGATTCCTCACGGCTGCCATTACGTTGCTACTGGCCCCTGTTTTGGTCGCCCAAGATCAGTCTGCAACCGAAACGCCTGCCCAAAGCCAAACGACGTCGCCGGTGGCGGATGCAGCGTTACCGCTTGCTAAGTTCTTTCCAGTGCCTCAATTGCGCGGCAAGCAAACCCTACTGAAGCGAGCCAAATTTCCCGTTGTCGATGCGCACTCTCACTTCTTCATTCGGCTCCGCCACGATCCTGCACAGCTAGAAGGCTTTGTCGAATTGATGGATCGCAATAACATCGCTGTCTCCGTTAGTATCGACGGGCGTTTGGGAGACCGCCTGGAAGAGCACATCGACTATTTGTGGTCTAAGCACAAAAAGCGATTTGTCATCTACGCTAACGTCAACTGGATTGGCCAAGGCAGACGCGATCAGCCCGAGACTTGGGATTGCCACAGACCGAATTTTGTTCGAAACACCTGCGAGCAACTAAGGGCAGCCGCAGCAAAGGGAATAAGCGGCGTCAAAGTCTTCAAAATGTTTGGATTGATGTATCGTAACCCAGACGGGTCACTCATCGAAATCGACGATCCAAGATTCGACCCGATATGGGAAACATGCGGCCAACTGGGCTTACCGGTGATCATGCATACCGCCGATCCGAGCGCTTTTTTTGAACCTATCTCGCCGGCTAACGAACGCTATGAGGAATTGTCACGTCACCCTGACTGGCACTTCCCCAGTTCCGATTTCCCTTCGCGAAAACATCTGCATGCCGCGCGTAATCGACTGTTCTCTAGACATCGGAATACCCAATTTATCGCTGCTCACTTGGGCAACGATGGAGAAGATCTCGAGGAAACGGCACAGTTTCTCCAGGACAACCCGAATGTGGTCGTTGAGATCGCTTCTCGTATTTCTGAGTTGGGACGGCAACCCTACTCTGCTCGAGATTTTTTAATCCGCTTCCAAGACAGAGTCTTGTTTGGCACCGATGGTCCCTGGCCTGAAAAGCGATACCATCTGTACTGGCGATTTTTAGAAACCAAAGACGAGTACTTCCCTTACTCGGAGAAGCCCTTTCCGCCTCAAGGATTTTGGAGGATCTATGGTGTCTTTCTCCCTGATACAGTGCTCCGAAAAATCTACTCAGGCAACGCTTCGCGCATCATTCCAGGTGTGGCAGAACGACTAGAGGCATTCAAGGAACAGAACCAATCTCGCTAATAAGTCATGGATGAATCCGAACAGCCGCGTAGTTTCACCGGAGCGGCCTTAGACCAGAATGGAAAGATTCGTGTCCTCGGACGGCATCGTGCGGTTGTGCTCGACGTGCTGGATGCGTCGAAAACGGTTCCTTCCTTCCCGGTAGAAAGATGGTTCGACGTTGCAGATCTGGCAGAGTCACGTTCGCGGTGCCCTGTTCGCATCTCGTGGGTGACCCTATTCGCGAAAGCATACGCATTAGCAGCCTTGGATCATCCCGAACTGAGACGATTCGTGCTGACGTTTCCGATCCTACGCTGGTACCAATCCCGATACAGTGTGATTTCGGTTGCCGTTAGCCGTGATTCGGCCACAGGAGAACAGCTTTATTTTGGTCGTCTACGTTGGCCAGAAGACCGCAAGTTGCCGGAGATCCAAAAAGAACTAGATGAATACGCCGAGAATCCCGTAGAGCAAATGTTTCGGCAACAATTGACCTCTTCGCTCGTTCCCAAATTATTCCGCCGAATGGGTTGGTGGTGGCGGACCAATATTCGCCCATCTCAACGGGCTCGGAGACTCGGAACTGCTAGTCTTTCCGTACTCGCTGGCCAGGGCTGTTACAATCGACTGCACCCGAGTCCGTTGACTTCCAGCCTCTCGTACGGCCCTATTGAGGACACTGGCCGAATGTGGGTCACACTCCAGTGCGACCATCGGATCATCGATGGAGCCGTTGCGGCGAAAGCAATCAATCGGATCGAGTTCTACTTGAATGGAGAAGTGCTCTCCGAACTCAAGTCGCTCTGAACTTGTCCAGACAACCCCTTCGCTGCGATGCCTCTATTCCCGCATACCACGGGTAATTCTGTCGCAGCGTGCCTTCGGGTAATGCAGATACCTGACGGGGACTGAGCCTACCTAATGGCAGAAACTAAAGGATTTCCTTACCGTCCTCAGCTGCGACAGCCGGGACTTCTTCTTCGCCGGCGTTTTGTTCAGCTAACTCTTTTTGGGCCTTCTCTTTTCTGGCGGGTTCACTTACCTCGGCCGCAGCTTCCGGCTCCGCAGAACGTTCCGGTGCTGCCGTCGGATAAACGGGAAACTCTCCCATCGCTAGCCCTCGGTCGACAATCCAGATGTTCCGGTAGCGAACAGGATCGCTGTGATTTTGAAAGCGAATCGGCAGCAGTGTTGGTGCTTCGACTTTGCCAGCTCCTGTCTTGTTAGGTAGCTCAAAATTATCCTGCGTTTTGATACCATTCTGCCAAACCGTAATCCGTCCATTCCGCAGTTTGGATCCGTCGGCCCCCCAACGCGGAGCAGTGAATTGAATGTCATACGTCTGCCATTGCAACGGAGGCAGGCACATATTCAGGTCCGGCGCCTTAGTTCGGTAAATGGAACTGCAGCCGTTGAAAACAGGAATGGTCGCGAAGGAATCCAGGACTTGTACCTCGTAGCGACTCTGCAAATAGCATCCCGAGTTACCGCGTTTTTGTCCTTGCGAATTAGGCATGTATGGCAAACGAAATTCGACATGTAGGTTAAAGTCTTGGAACAGAGGCAGCGTATCCGCACCTTCCATCAATAGACCTTCGTCCGTCATTCGTGCGGCGGTGAATTGGTTCGTCCCGGAGCCGTCGAATAGAACGGTTGCCTCACTGGGTGCTTCTGCCCCCATGGTTGGGCTACCTCTTTCGATTCGCTCGAGACGACCAACTCGTTTTCCAGTTCGATTCACCAGCAGGCAACTACTTGGTTCCACGAAAATTGCATGCTCGCCCCCAGAAAGCACAACGAAGTCCCCACTGCGCACACCAATCAGTTGGGTAGGCTCCTCACCAGCAAATGAGTCTTGCCCAGGTAGGCCACCTGCATACTGGAGAGCCTCGAACCGGCCATTACCGATTGGCCGAATCTGCAGACCAAATGGCTCGTACACGTTTTCTGAGACTTCAATGGGTCCAACAAACTCTCCCATGAGGTTGAAATCTAAGTCGTCGACGGGAGCTTCCGTCAGTGCGATGCGTGGCAGTTCTCCGTTCGGATCGACCGCCGTTTTTGCTTTTTGGGGCTTTGGCTTTTTCGGCTCTGCCGGCTTCTCTTTCTGCTGCTGTTGAGGAAGTTCCATCTTTACAGCGATGGTTCGAGAGACCGGCTCCGACGACGCAACTTTCTCCTCAGCCGCTTCGCGAGCCGTATTTTCAGTATCGGAAGCTGCGGCTGGATTCTCACCCGCTGCGGTGCTAGCTGTTGCAGGCTCTGGCTTGGTCTGATCATCGCTGGCTCGCTGGGAACTAGCTTCAGTCGCCGCAGTTTCTAGCTCCTCAGGTCCAGACTTCGCTTCGCCGGACTTTTGCCCGGAAGTTTCGGTGGCTTCGACGCGATCCGCCGCAATGCTGGAACGGGCCTCGTTCGTCTGATCATTTTGCGCGAAAGCTGAGGAAGCAAAGAAACCAGCTGCAGCCGCGATTGCTAGCAACCTGATACAAAAAGGGGAGGGAACCATGGGGAAACCTTGTGGGTAGGCTGAAGAGGGCAGGGGGTTGTGCAAGTTGAGCTAGCAAAACCAGCTCACAGAAACTGGGGGCGACATCTGTGGGAATGTCCCACCCTGGCGAACATTCAGTTTGATTGAGACGCTGCTCAACTGCAACTTCCACACGCGTCCTCATCCCAAGGTTCGTTCGAATCCATCATTCGACGCCTCGACTGGCATTGGAAATTCAGCGTCCGAGGTCCGACTCGGCAAAGCCATATCGACCTAGACTCTCCGTTCGGTTGGCTGGTACTCTCCGAACTGGGCTTTCGGTCCGAAACTCGCCAAGCGAGTTTCCCCAACCGAACATGGACCTGTTTCGTCGCCGCTCTCCTGAACGCTACGCGCTCGGCCTAGAGCGGCTGGACCCCCGTTTGCCTCTATGTGTTTGATCGCCCTGGTCCATGGTTGACGGAATTGTGGTCGCACACAGGCCAATAGCTCAAATCGAACCAAGCGTTTGTATCGAATGGATGGGAGTGCCATGACCAGTTTCCTCCGCCTCACTCTGTTAGGAATAACCTTGACGATGGTGGCTCAGAAAGCGACGGCCCAGACCGGTTTTCGAATCGAAACGGACATCTTTGCTGAAACTCAAGAGCAGCCTGTCGTCCAAACGAAGACCCTGTTCTTAGATGGCGTCGCTTACGATGAATCCCGTGACCCCGGTCAAGACATCACCATGGTCGATCCTGCGGGAGACCGTGTGATTCGCTTCAACGAAGCCCTCAAAATCCAGACCGTGGTCCCAATTTCGAAACTCCAAGAGATGCTGCGGCTGGCGTCTCAAAAAGCCCAGGCAGGTGGGTGGTTGGCGATATTCCTCGCCGGTGCGGAACAAATCGAAGACAAAGACGATAGCATCACCGTTGGAGCGAGCCCGCTGATCTACGCCGCGACCTATGCGCCAGCGTCGAAAACCGAGAATGCGGCAAGCTTTGCGATTTGGTACCAACAATTTGCGGATGCGTTGAAGCTACTCGACTCCTTCTCCCACGAATCATCGACACCTCCATTTGCTCGCGTCGTTTTGAATGAAGCCGTCGCCAAAAAAGAAGCCGTGCCGAAAAAGATTGTGGTCACGATGCAACGTGGAAAGCGGCAATCCAAATTGACCTGTACGGTCAACGCGACCTGGCTTTTATCCGACGATGACCGCGCGCGTATTCGTCAGATCAAGAGCATGCTGGTCAACTTCAGGGAAGTCACGGCTGGTGAGTACCAACGATTGACCTCAGATGCGATTGCAGCTCCAGTCCGAGTTGCAGGTGGCACGCCAGTCGGCAGTAAGTAGGACCATTCCTTTGACGATTCTTGTCTTTGAAGATTCCCAAGTCGCGAAACTTGCACCTGTCACCACAGCGAGAGCGGCTTGCGCCGTGACAATGGGCTCGTACCGACTTCTTGATCTGATCCAATCTCTTGACCATCCAACCGCCTTATTGCTGCGCAAGCACCTAAGGCAGATCTATGCGCTCGACGAACCATTTTTGGGCCTCGAGAAATGCGTGCTCGGCGTAGACAGTCCTCGGTCGCAGCCAGTGCTCGCACTCAACGCACGCCTAATCCCCAGCTTGGCAAACTTAAAGGCGATACGCCGCCTCCTTGCACCGGATACTCCAGCCGGAGTGGTTCGCGCAGGCGACCAGATCGCCGCTGTCGTGCGTCCAGACTGGGATCTAGGCGGATTGGCCGAGACCGATTCAGCATTAAGGGAAGCGTTAGACGCGAGTCTGGCTCTACCCAGCATTGAATCCGACCTGAAAATGGTCTCGCTGCCCCACGAGGTTGTCGCCGCGAATATGCAAGTTATTGGCGACAATCTGGAGCACAGAATCGCCACCGACAAATACAAGCAACAGACCGATGGCGTCTTCTTGGCAGGTGGCGCAACGCTTGGCGAACATATCGTGACGGATACTTCGAGCGGTCCCATCGTCATTGATGAGGATGCCAAGGTAGGTCCGTACACGCTGCTGACGGGGCCTGTTTACGTCGGTAGGGGCTGCCGCATCTTGGAACACGCAGCGATTAAAGACGAAGTTTCGCTAGGTCATACGACGAAGGTCGGCGGTGAAGTAGAAGCCGCAGTGATCGAGCCTTATACCAATAAACAGCATCACGGATTCCTGGGGCACAGCTACCTGGGCAGTTGGATCAACCTGGGAGCGGGGACCTGTAACTCTGACCTGAAGAACACCTACGGCACCGTCAATATGGAATACGGATCCTCCAAGACTGCGACCGGCATGCAGTTTCTGGGATGCGTCATGGGCGACTATTCTAAGTCGGCGATCAACACCGGAATCTTCACTGGCAAGGTCATTGGTGTGTGCAGCATGATGTACGGGTTCGTCACCAGCAACGTTCCGAGTTTCGTCAACTACGCTCGACTATTCGGTCAGCTTGCAACGCTGCCACCTGAAGTCATGATTGCAACTCAAAAACGGATGTTCTCGCGCCGGAAAGTCGAACAACGCGAATGCGACATTCAGCTGATGCATGACATGTACCGGCTCACGCAAGCAGAGCGCGACAAGTTCGGCGACGAAATCGTCTTCTAACATCCGACGGGTTATCAGATTCCAGTCAGGGCATCAGTGGTGATCGTGCCCATGATCGTGCCCATGATCGTGCCCATGATCGTGCCCATGATCGT
>JBKAHA010000015.1:0-146387 GCA_046290675.1 Aureliella sp. | reverse complement strand
GCCGATCGATAGTACGCACCTGCCAACCTAGAATCAAACTTTGATTAGCCCTGCGCTCCAGAGTCGGATACTTAGCATCTAGCTGACGGGCAAGCATGCCTCCTCGGCAAGAGGAATCCGTAAAGTAAATGTAGCCCCTCTTCCCTCGCCATCACTCTGAACCAGGACCGAACCGCCCAGGTCCTTCGCTGCGAGAGCACTACTATGGAGTCCAAAACCATGTCCGTCCGGCTTGGTCGTAAAACCATGACTAAAGATCTTTGACAAGTTCTCGCTCTTGATCCCATACCCAGTATCGCGAACTCGAATTCGGATCTCGTCATTGTCCTTTTCCAGCGCAAGCGTAAGGGTGTGATCAGTTCCGCCGTGACTACTCATCGCCTGCTTGGCGTTGCCGATGAAGTTAACCAAGATTTGTAGGACTTTGTGTCGATCCGTACAGACGAGCGGCAGGTCATCAGCAATTTCCCATACAACTTCAATGCCGTGACGCGAAATCCCAACTTCATGCATTTTGACTGCATCGCGAACCACATCGGCGATGTCAATCATCTCGTTTACGCCACCGACGCTCGCCAGTGACTGCTGCATACTGATAATCTGTTTAATGTGCTCGACGTTCCCTGCCAGCGAACGCAGTTTCGATTCATTGGCTTCCTTGTCCTTATTAAGCCGGTCCGCAATCATCGCCAACGTATCCGGTAGCTTTTGCCCCTTAGCATCTTCGTGGACAAACGTCGAAAAATCACTGGCCTCAGAAATCATTTCGATGATTCGATCCAGATACTTTAGATTGCTGTTTCGAGAGTTATCCATTAGCAGCGATACGGAAACATTCACGCTGTTGAGCACGTTGCCCACATTGTGGAGCGTTCCCGTAGCGATCTCTGACATCCCTGCACGACGCGATACAGATAACAGTTCCTCTGTCAAACGTGCTTTCTCTTCCTCGCCCTTACGTTGAAGGGTGATGTCTCTAAGAAACAGAATGAACTTACGAGCTTCGCCTTGCGAGTTAGAGACGGGATAAAGCTCAGCTAATCCCCAGAATTCTGTACCACCACTTGTACTGCAGCTAAGCTCTAGTTCACATCCAACACCACGCGTCATATGGCTTTCAAGTTCTTCCCATTTGGAGATGCTGCCCATCGAGGCGGTCAGCAACTGCGTCAAGGAATGATCAATAGCCTCGTGCTGCGAATATCCCGTGAGCTTCTCAAAGCCGCGGTTAACGAATTCTATCCTGGCTTTAGGATTGAGGATCACCACCCCGTGTTGCGTGTGCTTGACGGCAAAGGCCATCAGCTTTGCGTCCTCAGCACTTCGAAACAAGTCTGACATGGACAGAACCAAACCCGTGCCTACCATCATGTAAGCCATAATCTTGATAATGTGCGCCAAATCAAACATACAGTCAAAAATCGAGTGCGACTGCGACATGAACAATGCCTGAGTCGCCACGTTTGTAATTAGGGATAGAACATACCAGTGCTCCAATCGATTTTCTTTCCACCGTCCGGCACAGAGATGTCCGACCAGCGCGAATCCAAAGAACAGGGCGGGAAAATACTCTTGAGGGCGACCGCCTAGAACACTATCGAAATAAGCTTTGGGGAGTGGATAGAAGGCAAAAAACAAAAAAACAGGCGACTGTCAGAGCAAGGGCCGAACCGGTCGCAATACGAACCACCTGATTTCTCTGAAGCTCCTGCTTCCCGGTGACCCATAGGGCCAAGCAAACAAAAATCGAGAGATACGTTCTGGAAGCGTGCCAACTCCAGGGAACCAGTGATTCGATACTCGAGGGAAACTAATCGGCGAAAATCGTCGTCGTCGCAACGCAGTGATATCCATCAAGCACCGCAGAGCCGAAGAATCCCAAACTGAGGATAAGCAGACTCGCCTGCTTCCTGTCCGCACGGTACATCGAGATCGCCATGATGCCGACGAAGAATGCGGTGAGTGTTGATGTTAACTCGACGAGAGAATGTAGTTGCTGGCTACCTCGCCAATGGAATTCTCGTGCCAAAGCCGCGACGATGATCAAGGCCGCTGAGACGCTAAGGTAGCTGACGAGCCTATTTTCGGGCAGGCTATCCAACAGACGGGCGCTGTTCGACATTTCTTTTCAACACGCTGCGAAGTGACCCTACGTGAACGGAACTCGTGCCAGATCACATTGGGAAAATAAAGGTTCTACGACCGCCTATAGGAACGTAAGTCACGCAAAAAAAGAAATAGCATCGTAGTAGCTCGATTTAGGGAAGAACTTCACTTGGGAAGAAATTCATACTCGCGGCAAAATCTCGAGACAGTAGTTTTTCAGGCGTACATTACGCATCGAATTACCGTATGAGCTACGTGTTCTTTGCAACAACAACTTCAAACACTTGGGCATCTTCGCTTGAAAATGGAGTCTCAAGCTCCTTGAGGATTCCGCGTTCTTGCAGTTCATTGAAATGCCACCGTTGAGGCCACTCACTAAACCCATAATTCCCGGGACTTCGATATCGCCGAATCTCCGCCCAATTCACGTAAACGTGCGTCGCCCCGAATCCTTCCAGTCCCCGGCGCACAGTGGTTTCATCGCCAGCACTTAGCAATTCCTCTCCGAGCCCAGTGTTGAAGCAAGTCGCGTATTGAACGGGCATCTGAAAATAAAATGCCTTCGCCTCGCCAATCGCCAAGACGTTCGCGTCTCCAGGCAAGTTCTCGTTGATCCAGGCTATCCTTGAATCAAAGCCCGCCTCGGAACGCAGCGACTCGATTCCTTGAAAGATTCGATTGTCATTCATCGCCGCCCCGGAGAATGCCTGCAGCATTCCGTAGCAAACGCCAAACGCTACCATCACCAAAGCAAGTGAATTGGCGACATGCTTCCGCATCCAAACGATGCCAAACGTCGAGAGCAAAACCACGATCGGCCAGACTGGTAACCAGAATCGATCGATCCGGTGAGTAGCCAACCACCAAATACTAAGCGAGGCAGCAACAAGCAAAATGCAAATGGAAATACCCGTATTCAACCGCTGCCTATTCTTGATCGCAGACCAGACAGACATCGTGGCTCCCAAGGCCGCAAGAAACCAGACACTGGGATTCAGCATTGGCGAACGGATCGTGAGCTGCAGAAAAGAATCCCAAACTGCAGCCAACGAGTAAGGCCCTGATCCGCCAACTTCCTGAGGTGAGTGCGCCGCGTTCCAACGCGCAATTTGATCTGCATCCAGGCCTGGAGTCGGAAACAATTGGCTTGCAAGCGGATAAAAAGGATTCGCAGTTTCGATGAGATTTCGACAGATCCAGGGAAAGATGGTGAGCGAAAGTCCGGCGAGCAGACCCGCAGCTAGCGTTAGCCAATCGCGTGACTCTGATTGAAAAGTGCCGATGCCGAGGAGCACTACGATGGGGATCAATAGACAAGGTATGGCCGGATACTTACACGCGCAAGCACCGCCTGCCAGCATCGCAATGAGCACGAGCGAACTGATCGATACGGTGCCACCCACGATCTTCGGCCAGAAGTAAATCAATGTAATGACGGTCGCAAGCGTGTAAGCGCCGACCACCATGTCAACTAGACCTGCCGCACTAACATGGATGCACCCTGCTGAAGCCAACAATAGAGAGGCGACACACCAAGCACACCAGTCAGCGCATTGCTGCCTCACGAATCCGAAAAGAAGCAACGCTGCTACGAGCGAGCAGGTAGCGGCCACCGCTTTCCCGACCAAAGCGCCTGCCCACCAACTTGAATCGGCACCTAGTAGTGTCATCGGCGCCAACGCGTGCATCTCAACGGAGAGCGGCATCGACAGATACACATTGTATGACGGTGAGTACAAGCCGCCGTCTTGATAGAACTCTTTGGCTGCTTGTAGATGATATTCCACCACATCGAATTCCCAGGGCGGCTGCACCCCGGACAGTAAATAGAAACCGACCAATATGCAGCAACCAATTTGAATCCAGCGCAGAAGCCACCTAGACCCGGTATCCGATATCTCTTGTCGTTCAATCTCTTGGCTGTAGATGAATAACGAACCACCGCCCCCAGGTTCAACATTCGCTTCCCGTCTTCGCGCCCAAGTAGCGAAACTCACTAGTACTAGTATCGCGAACGCCAACGGCCAACGCGTCGTTAGTCCCTGCACTTGACCTATGACCATCGTCAACGTCGACAAAAGCGCCAGCCCAACAAGCACATCGATCGCGACAATCACAAGCCGGTCCGCATGACCTTGCAAGGTCCGCGTAAAGACACCGCCAATCCACCACGCTATCGCAATCCAGGCAAACATGCCAAGAAGGAACGGAACGCGATCGACCAGTACCAACGAGCTTCCCTCAGCCCCAAAGATCCCCTGAGCCGCCGTTGGCAAGATTAGCAACTCAGTCAGCCGATCTACTGTTTGACCATTTTCATCTTGTAGCGGCAAGCTAGATGGCTGGCTAAAAAAACAAAGGAGATAGACAACAAACGCCGCGCCGACAATGAATGCGTAAAGCAACTTGCTCGATGTTTGGCGACTACCGGAATTCGATAAGCTCCTATCCGGAATATCTTTCTTTCTGCCATCCTCAGACAGTTTTCGTCGTGTCCGCTTTCCTTTTTTCATTGCACCTTCGTTTAATTCATCGCCGCCACGGCAATACATTGCGGCCCTTGATGAGCCATTTTTAATGGCTGCACGGGCTTCCCCAAATCGATTCAGAGTCGAATCAGAGACCTCCTACCATATGCGGCGCTAGCATTCACAACAATTGAGTTTATCTTGTTGAGATTCCTATCCGATACCAATCTTCTGCACCCCCAACATTATCCACAATAAGGTGTGAACCATGAGTCCAATGGAAGGAATATACACGCCAAACATCACGCCCGTTGATGCCAAGGGAAGAATCGACGAGGACCAACTTTGCGCCTATGTCGATTGGCTCATCGAGCGAGGCGTTCACGGTCTCTATCCAAACGGGTCCACTGGCGAGTTCACCCGTTTCACAGCTCCAGAGCGTCGCCGTATCATCGAGGTGCTCACCCAGCATGTCGGGAATCGCGTTCCCATTTTGGCCGGTGCTGCTGAAGCCAACGTCCGAGAGACGATTGATGCTTGCGAAACATACGGGGCACTTGGCGTTCGCGCCGTCGCGATCGTCGCGCCGTTCTATTACAAGATTGGTCCCGAAGCGGTTTACCAGTACTTCAAGGAGATCGGTGACAACGTTTCGGTCGACGTCACCCTCTACAACATCCCTCTCTTCGCCTCGCCAATCGACGTCGATACTGTGCGGCGGCTCGCACTTGACTGCCCCAGAATCGTTGGCATCAAGGATAGCTCCGGAGACCTGCCCCATATGATGCGGATGATCTCGGCTGTCCGTTCTCAGCGGCCCGACTTCTCATTTCTTACCGGCTGGGACGCATCGCTGACACCGATGCTAATGGTCGGTTGCAACGGGGGTACCAACGCGACTAGTGGTGTCGTTCCCGAATTGACACGTGCCATTTACGACGCCGCCCAGCGAGGACAATGGGACCGGGCGATGCAATTCCAATACCGCCTACTGCCGCTGTTCGATGCAATGATTGGCCAACCCGAATTCCCAGAGGGCTTTCGACGAGGTGTCCTCTCTCGCGGTTGGGATCTGGGCCAAAGCCGTCAACCACTTTCGCCTGATCAAGTTGCTGCCGCATCACGCACTCAAGAACAACTGGCAACCATTCTGGCGGAGCTATCGAACTGGCTCCCAGAGATTTCGCCGGCGGCCGGCAGTGTCTCCGCGTCATCGAACTCAGCCAGCGTTGCCGATGCTTCCGATGACTTTATCGAGCGGGTCGTACGCGAAGTCATGCAAGAGCTTTCGAAATAGCTTCTGCGAAATAGCTTCTGCGAAATAGCTTCTGCGAAATAGCTTCTGCGCATCGGCCCCATGGCATCGCGTGCAAAGCCCTAGCGTCGAACTCGCAGTTCGAGTTTGCGTTCCAGCGATTTGACGCGAGAACTTAGATCCTTGACGTCGATTGCTAGCCGGACCAACAGAACGCGGAGCTCTTCTTCGCTCAACCGTTCAACAATCTGCACAGGCCCCAGACCGTCTTCTTCCATCTCTGCAAATGGATTCGGTACCGCGCGGAATGCTTCCAGCTCGGCTTCCAACTTCTGAATCTTCTGCCGAGTCGCGTGAATCTGTGGGTGGCTCTCCCCCATGCCGGCAACGGCTTGTCGCAGCATGCGTAGCTGCCTCTCCAAATTCGAATTTGCCTGCTGCGAGTTTAACGCGGGCAATACACCTTCGTTCGAAGGCGTCTGTACCTGAGGGGAAAATGGCTGACCACTTGCAACGGCAACGACCAATACGAGAAGCAACGCTAATGCTGGAGCCCATTGTTTCATTGCACTATCTCCTCAAGGATTCTTTATTAACCACAGACTTTCAATGATTTGCCACACTGCGGCGCGTCCTAAGCCACTACAGGCTTCCAGCGGAGAGCACTATCCATTCTGAATCAGATTTTGGCCTGTCATCTCTGCAGGCTGCGAAACTCCCAATAAGCTCAGCACAGTTGGCGCGATATCCGCTAGCCGACCACCGCTCCTTAACGTTGTGTCCTTCTGCGAGTCATCGACCACGATCAAATCCACATCGTACGTAGTGTGCTTCGTATGCGGACCATTGCTTTCAGGATCAAACATTTGTTCGCAATTGCCATGATCCGCGGTCACAACAGCCGCCCCACCTTTCGCTAGCGTCGCCTCAATGATCCGACCCACTCCAAAATCAACCGCTTCCACCGCTGCGATAGCTGCGTCCAAGTCACCGGTGTGCCCGACCATGTCTCCATTTGCAAAGTTGACCAAGATGAAGTCGAAAATTTCAGAATCAATAGCGTTCACCACTGCATCAGTGACTCCCGTTGCCGACATCACCGGCAATTGGTTGTAGGTCGGCACATGCTTCGGGGATGGCACATCCAGCTGCATCTCATTGTGATAACAGCCTTTTTTGTAATCGTTAAAGAAGTAAGTCACATGGGGATGCTTCTCTGATTCGGCGCAACGCAGCTGGCGTAGACCTTCATCGAAGAGTACCTCACCGAGCGTGTTCTTCATTCTGGTTTCAGGCGGAAAAATGACTTCGGTTTCCAAACTCTCTTCGTACTTCGCCATCGTGGCGAAAAAGAGATTGTCGAGTTTCTCGCCGCGTTCGAACCCGCCCTTGGGCACCTTGGACCATGCTTCATCCTCGAGCACGAACGCCTTCGCAATCTCCCTAGGCCGATCGCCACGGTAGTTAAAAAACAGAACCGCATCGCCCGATCCAATGCAGTTTTCCTCAGCTGATCCACCCTCTGACACGATACTCCGCGCGGGAATGAATTCGTCCCCGCTTTCGCTGGCAGATTTCGGGTTGTCGTAGTAGTCTTGAATGGCTTCCGCTGCACTGGGGAAAACCTGCGCGCCAGCAACGAGCAATCGATACGCCTGCTCAACCCGCTCCCAGCGAAAATCTCGGTCCATGGCAAAGAATCGCCCAACAACGGAGCCAACCCGTCCTATTCCGAGTTCGGCCAACTTTGCTTCGAACCTTTCAACAAAAG
Organism: Aureliella sp.; assembly: GCA_046290675.1. Classification (GTDB taxonomy): domain Bacteria; phylum Planctomycetota; class Planctomycetia; order Pirellulales; family Pirellulaceae; genus Aureliella. Next base: position 138,787 of record JBKAHA010000015.1, on the reverse strand, counting down.
CCAAACCCGACTTGGGCGCGGTGTCACGACCGTCCGTAATGACATGTGCGACGACCTTATCTGCGGCTACCGCCTTGCGTTTGAGGTAGTCCATCATTGCAATGGCATGATCGATATGAGCATGCACGCCACCGTCCGACAGTAGGCCCAGTAAATGGATCTTTCCTCCAGTTTCGCGAATATGTTCGATTGCTTTGGCTAACGCAGGATTCTCAAAAAACGAGCCATCGCGGATCGCGTGAGTAATCCGCATCAGTTGCTGATTTACGATTCTGCCTGCACCAATATTCTGGTGACCGACTTCACTATTGCCCATCACACCGTCAGGCAATCCCACATCCTCACCAGACGTTTTGATTTGGGTATGTGGGTAAGTCGCGAGAAGACCATCATCAACGGGTGTCTTTGCCAAGTGAATTGCATTGCAGTCGTTGAACTCTGGATTCGGATTGTGTCCCCAACCATCGCGAACAATGAGAACAACAGGACGTTTGGTACTAGTCATCGGTAAGTATGATCTTTTAAGTCTGAAGTGTTGAACGTTGAGTCTTGCTGGCGGAACTGGCTTGGCTCAAACCGGCAACCGTCATGCTGCCCGGAGCGGCTCGAAACTTTTCCTCACTTGGCTATGTATCCGGTGTTTTTGGGCTGGCACCGTCACAGTCAGGCTTGGTACCGCTGTCGGGCGAACTCGTTTTCGGCTCGACTTGAACCTGGATGTTGCCACCCATCACGCGGACTGCAAATCGATCGATGGCAATCTTCGGGTTATCGAGCCAACTTCCATCATCCATCGAAAAACGCCAATGATGCCAGGGGCAGGCGACTGCACACTGCTCTTTGTCGATGTAACCTTCTGCCAGCGAGGCACCTTGATGTGGGCAAAAATCATCAACTGCGAAGTATTCACCTTCGGAACAGAAAACCGCTACCATCCGCTTTGCAACTGGGAACGCCCTACCCTCACCTTCGGGAATCTCGCCGACTTTCGCCACGGTCACATATTCAGGCCCAGCGTCTTCGCTCGGAAAAAGCGGGTCCGCTGGTTTCTCGGTGGAGCCTGTGTTTGGATCATCACTCATGCTGGGCCTTCGATCTATGGTCAGCTTAGAATTCCAAAGACTCGGTGACCTTGAGAACTCGTGGCTCGGCATCCGTCTCCGCTGAGACTCGCGATGCCCACTGTTCAGCATTCTGCTCAATCGGTGGCCAAGTGTTGTAATGCGCCGGCAATACCAGCTTTGGGCTCAGCAACTTCGTTGCATCGATGCTATCATCGGGCCCCATGGTAAACAGATCGCCAATCGGAAGCACAGCCACATCGATCGGTTTAGAAGCCAGCAGTTTCATATCAGAGAATAGAGCTGTGTCGCCTGCAAAGTAAACACGCTTCCCCTCTGCTTCCACTATGAAGCCACCAGGATTCCCGCCGTAGCTGCCGTCCGGCAACTGGCTTGAATGCCATGCAAGCGTCATGATGACACGCCCGAACGGCAAATCCACTCCGCCACCTAGATTCATTCCAATCGGGTCCTCGATTCCATGATTGGTATTGAACCAAGTTGCGATCTCGTAATTCGCAACCAACTTGGCCTGGCATCGTTTCGCGATCGAAGCTGCGTCCGCGACATGGTCGAAGTGACCATGGGTCAGCAGAACAAAATCAGCTTCGACATCGTCTGCAGAACAACTGGCCGAGGGATTGTCGTTGAAGAAAGGATCGATGATTAGCTTGTGGGAGCCAATCTCGAGCGCCCAAGTTGCGTGTCCATGCCAAGTTAATTTCATCGAACCCCAATCCTCTAACGTGAACTCCAAGGCTACTTTCAGCGTTGTCGCGCAGATCGCTTACCGCCCCAGAATGGCATTCATATTCTTCTTGTACGCCTCGACGCCCGGCTGCCCATAAGGATTTATTCCCATAAACCGACCTTCGACAACGGTGGCGAGCATCAGCATTTGGAAATACTGACCGAGGTAGTATTCATCGACCTGTGGCATATACAGATTTGTACTCGGCCGTCCGTCATCCTTCAGTGCTTGATTCGTGCCTTCGATGGCGGCAGTCATGATATCGGGCAACGTTTTAGAAGCGATGTCATTCAGTTGATCGGGATCCGAGTTTCGTGCTCCGATTGCGAGCGGGTCAAACCGATAGTTTTCGACAATAACATTATTCACGATCTTGTCTCGGCGTCCCTCCTGATGCTGCTGGTGACGTGAGTGCAAATCGCGAGTGTTGACTGTTGTCAGCGGCATCGCACCTTTCAAGTCCTTGCCAAGGCTCTCAGCCAACAGCTGGTCGTACCACATGCCTGCAGTCTCAAGTGCTTTGCTCCACACGGACAACAACCTAGCCGTCGCACCACGTTTCAACTCCATCTGATGGTTCACTGCGGTGTACTTGAGCACAATGTTGTCCGCTGCACCCGCCGTTCGAAAGTGCTCGTTCATGTCAGCCGCGCCCTGGAGCAGCTTCATCACATTGATGCCCATGAGCGCTGCAGGCACCAGCCCAACGGCCGAAAGAACCGAAAATCGCCCACCGACACCGTCAGGCACAGGGAAGATCTCCTCGATGCCTAGTTCTGTCGCAAAATCATGGAGTTTGCCGCTTTCACCCGTCACCGGAATAATCCTGCTGCGAACCTTCGCCGGATCGCCGCCGCAACTGGACTCGAGCGCGGCGAGATATTGTCGAAAGGCTGAGGCAGTTTCTAGCGTACCACCACTCTTGCTGATCACGACGATGCCCCAGCTATCGTCGACACCTTCGGCTGGTTCACCCTTGTTCGCGCCCAGCAAATGCATCAGTCCCTGCGACGCATCGTTATCGACATTGTTCCCTTCAAAGTAAATCCTTGGTCGACTGCCTCGCTCCCCACGAGAGAGTTCGTTGAAGTATGGCTGACAGCATGCATCCATCAACGCACGCGCCCCCATGTAGGACCCGCCGATGCCAAGCACTACAACTCGGTCGACTTCGGTCATGAGTTGTTTGGTCACTGCAAGAATGCGTGCCAATTCACTGCCCTGACGATCCGCTTCGTACTCGCTGAGTAGACGCTCCGGCATAAGATAAAAGCCGGCATCCAAAGGCTGCTTGGAATCGGGAACTGCGATCTCGCCAGCCAACATCTTGACATCGATGTCGCAGATCTCGTCGCGCAACTTCTCCAGCTGACTCCCAATGCTGGAAACATCACTTGGCTCGAGCCCGGTTTCCGGAATGAAGGCCGCTGCGGGGTCAAATCTCAGTAACGCCATGATTCTCGTCCTCTGTGTTTCCTGCTTCGGAGATCAACGCGACCGCCCGCTCGCATTTCCACTCCGATCATCCGCGCTGACGGTGTCCACGCGAACTAGTTCGTTTGCCCGCCATTCCGCCAACGGGCTCGAGAGTTTTGGAATCTAACGCAAGTCGTAGCTTTAATAAACGCCTCTAAACTCGCTCCGAGCACAGTTCGCGAAAGTTCTCGATGACCGTCCTGTTCTCGTCGTTCTCGGATTGCGATTTTGCGTCACACTTGCTCTTGAAACCTGCCGAAACTGCCTGCGCAAGCCACGCCGCCCCTGCGCAAGCCAGTGTTGCTCGCTCAAAGCCCCGGAGCATGGGGGTACCACGTTTGCTCTTGCTTGACTCAGGGTCAATCAAAGTTTGAATCTGGGTTGAGTGGCAATTCAATACCTAACCCTCTGTTTCCGAGTTTAGCGAGGAATTTACGGAGGGTCGGAGCCTGAGCGACGGGGAGGAATTCTTTCCATTTTTAAACTAACGCGGTAGGAACTGGCGTTTCCGCCAGCCCCCCGCACAGATCCGTACGTGAGGTATTACACTCATACGGCTCTTGCCTTTAGTCGAGCATGATGTCGTGTGTCGGGGTAAGGGTGGATGATGCGAAGTCTGGGGAGATACTTGGACACGAGGGCGTACATGCGAGTCCAGGTCCAGCGGTGGCGTTGACTACGCCGCCGTAGTTGTTTCAGCCACAAGCGAATGAGGCTGCGGCGAAACTGTTGCAATCTCTCCATGTTCAATGGGATGGCGTGGTAGTTCAGCCAACCCTGAAGCACTCGACCGAGCCAGCGGCCGGTCTCGCCGACCGGATCGTGCCAACGCTTGCGGAGTTCAGTTTTGAGTTCTGCAAGCTTGGCTCGCATTCGAGAGGCAATGCTCTCTCGGCGGACGATGAAGCGGCTACTTCGGCGTGTCGTGCTGCACTGGTGCGTGAAACCCAGAAAATCAAACGTCTCTGGGCGTCCCTCACCACGTCGTTTTCGACGCGGGGCAGCGAACCTACCGAACTCGATCAAACGCGTCTTCTCATCGTTGAGCTTCAAGCCGAACTTCGCAAAGCGGGCTCGGAGTGCTTCCAAGCATTGCTCTGCTTCGTCCTGACGCTCGAAGCCAATCACAAAGTCGTCTGCATAACGTACGATGATTACATCACCGCGACCGCTCTGCTGACGCCACCAGTGAATCCACAGGTCCAGCACGTAGTGCAGGTACACGTTTGAAAGCAACGGTGAAATCACCGCGCCTTGAGGTGAACCTGACTTCTGCTGGACCATCGATCCTTCTTCGATCACGCCTGCGTGTAACCACTTGCGGATCAACCGAAGGATACGGTTATCTCCGATTCGGTGTTCCAAGAACTTGATCAACCACTCGTGGTCGAGCGAGTCAAAGAACGACTCCAAATCTGCGTCTAATACCCAGTTCACGCGTTTGGTCGTAAGTGCCACACTCAGCGAATCTAGCGCTGTGTGTTGATTACGACCAGGACGGAACCCATAGCTGAAGTCGAGAAAGTCCTGCTCGTAGATCGCCTGAAGTACCCATTGGACCGCTGTCTGGACAATCTTGTCTTCGAGCGAAACGATGGCCAGCGGACGCCGACCACCTTTGGGCTTACGTATCCAGGCACGTTGAGCTGGCTTGGCTCGATAGGCTCCTCGGTGAATCCGACCGTGGAGGTCCGTGATGTTGGCCTCCAAGTTCACTTCGTAGTCATGCCACGTCACACCATCGATGCCTTCCTTGGCGTGCTTCTTCAAGTTGAAGAAGGCCTCGGTCAGGCACCTTTGGTTGACATGATGTAGCAAGCAGGTGAAGCGAACGTCCGGGCTCGATCGAGCCCGTTCACGCACGCCGTGTAGTCCCCGTGACTCTCGCTTAGTCCGACTCGATGTTCGGGCTGAGGTGGGCTGCACAACGTTCCTATTGGCTGAGTCCCTTTCCTCGGACTGCTCCGCAAGTGCTTCAGCGGCACTCTTGTTCGCAGCCGTCGACGGTACTATGGACTCATCTGACTCCCCAACAGCGTACGTGTCGGCATTACCGCCTGGGGCGTTCTCCGACCGATCCTGGAAATCGTTAGGCAAAGTTCCACCTAGCGACGCTATGGATGCTCTTGGGGTCTCCCGGTTCTCGCGATTGAAGTTTCCAGACATGCTAAGTTCTCAGACTCCGCCGTGTTATCAAGTCACTAGCCATAATGCGACTTGGTATATTGCATTCCCAACAATCAAACGCGGTCTGCACACGGGAGCGGGTTATTTCGGAGCTCAATAGCTCGCCTGCCTGTACCCTTAACCGATGCTACACCCAGACTGTCACCAGTCCCAGCGTACGGATCCGGGCCGAAGTGATTGGCTAGATCTTCTTCGTAAGACTCTTTCATTCTCTACTTCAATCCGGTTTAGCCCGGCGCTTTCTTGATTGGCCCTGTTGCTTGACTCCGCGTCGTTCCGAAAAAAGGAAACCAAGGCTATTGTGCGGTCTTTCGCTGAAGAAGCTGTTCCCAGAGCCTTGAACTTACAAAAGCCAAGTTAGCGACAATCATAATGGTGCCGAAGGTCACCATACCAAGTCCGATCGCAATGCCGGCGTGCATAAAGAAGGCCAAAGCTAGTGCAATCGGCCTGGTCGTTTTCGGCCATACAAGAGCAACGTAGAACGTTTCCCAGAAAATAGTGACCGCACTCAAAGTCGATATAACCAAAGGCGACTTCCCCAGCCAAGTAAAGTCAAACGACTGGTACTCGTAGTTAACCAATGCGAACCACATTGCGCTTCCGTCGTACCACATCTCCCCCCGCATCTTGCTCAGCCCGCCAAAGATGTAGATGACGCACAGATGGAGCTGAATCAAACGTGTAGCAATGCGATTCGACTCGGCAGGTGTACCACTTGGCAGCAGCCATGATTCTCCGAAATGTTCACGCAACCGAGCATCGATCGACAAGACGCTTCCACTTCTAGCTATACAGAGGTACATCGCCAGCAACATTACGATCTGATCCAGACCGAACATGGCCAGCGTTTGACGATGACATACCATCAAGGTCAATATCCATGCGACAGGCAGGGCGAATCGAGTCATCAACCCTACCATGACACACAGGCTTGCCGCGATCGCCACCAAAAGATGAAGGCCAATCAACACACTGCTATCGGTGTACCAAAGCCAGGACCAAGCGGCGTCGTATTCGTGCAACTTTTGGCTCGCATCACGATTAATCCATGCATCAGCCCCAAAAAAATCCGACTGGCGACTGATCCAAATGATGTGCACATACGCCAACATCGCGCCGGTCGCTGCGCGTATCACCGCGAGCCCATGCGGTCTCTCAGGAGCAAACCAAAACCTGTCCCAACTCCCTCTCCAGCTTGCGAGCCAAGCGGACATCGACTGCCTGATAATCTGTGAGCGAGAATCCACTACTGTTCCTCCTCCAATGTCAGGTCCTCTCCAGGCAATCCACCGGACTGAGGTAAGACCGGCCCGAGTGGAAGAGGCGAATCTGCGGAAGATCCCAAAGGCAGTTGTGGTCCAGCCGCAACGCCCGATGGATCTCCTCCCGAGGGCGGTAGGAGCGGTGCATCGGGTAGCGTTACATAGAATTCCTTCGCATTGATTCGTTTGCGTTCGCGGAAGACATCCTGGTCCGTCGGAAGACGATGCTCAACCCGTTCTACAAGTGCTGCTTCCGCACCAAACTTCACCGCGACATGGTTTCCCATTGAGTCCCGGACCCGTTCGAACTGCTCACGGGCAGCCTTCCAAGCCAACAAATATTCTCGTTCGCCAGGGGGTAAATCTTGTGCGAGCAACTTGGAATCGAAAGGCTCTTGCCAGAGTTGGTGGAGATTCTCTGTGAGCATAAAGTGGCGGTGATAAAGCAACCTCGGCCACTGCGCCTTTCGATCTGGATACTGCACAGTAACGATTCGGCCATCGTCTCGTTCAAACGTGCAATCAATCAGGTGGCTTGGACCAGGCTCTGGAGCAAAAAAGAAATAGCCGTGGTTCAGATAGGCAAATTCAATATAAGGGCCAACAGGCCACCGGATGGCGTCCGAAAGCGGAGACGTCCCGCGACTACTTCGGGAAAAGAATTGGAACGGTTCGGCAACGATCGCCAGCAGTTGGTAGACAATGAAGATGCTGACCAGTGCCTTCGTCACACCGGTCCATCGAGACTTGGGCTCATCCGCCGTAGTGTCGATCCGATCTGCCTCCGAAGACGTTTTATTTGCTGCTTTCTTGCTCTGACTTGGCACTGAATTCCGCTCCCAACGATGCAACGCCACTCTCGCTCCTCCCGAGATTGGATCGTCGAAGAGAGTGGAATGCAATGCGGGGCATTCTCAACCGTGTAATCGGGATAGGGAGGAGCCTCGCGGCTCCTCTCCTCCCACACCACCGGGCATACGGGTCCGTACCACGGCGGTTCGGCTGGTTAAACTTTGGTTTCAAGTTGCTCCACCAGCAGTGGGACGCCCAGATCCGCCAGTACCCTGCCAGGTAGTGCGAAGCTCAAGGCTGGAGAACGACTGCTGTGCCAGACGCCTTTGCGGCTGCCAGCGGTCTGGGCGGCAAGGTCTTTACCAACGCCCAGTTGCCGTAACTCTTTGAACCGTCGGCGGCAGTCCCACGTGAGCCCCAAAAGCCCTAGAAAGCCCAGTTGGGGGACAAACTCGGATGATTTGAAGCTTTTTCGTTTTTTGGTGTCAGATTAACGCGTCAACGCGAGTTTAGTCTCCCAGGAGACAGTAATGACCGACTTTCCGCAAACTCGATCGACCCTTATCGCGCAAATCCGATCCCCAGAGGATCGCGAAGCGTGGGATCAATTCGTCGTCACCTATCGCCCGGTTATTTATCGCATGGCACGACGCCGCGGAATGCAGGACGCCGATGCGCAAGACCTTGTCCAAACTGTCTTGATGCGTGTGGCTGGAGCGATCCAAACTTGGAAGAAGTCAAGCCCCGAAACCAGGTTTCGCCACTGGCTGAGGCGCGTCGCTCGGAATGCCATAGCCACTGCCTTTTCCCGACACCCCAAAGATGCAGGCGCAGGCGGTTCCGAGGTGCTCGATCTGCTCGCAGAGCAACCTGCCTTTGCAGCTGATGTCGAGCAGGAGTTTGCGAAGGAATCGATGCGAGAACACTATTTGCGAGCAGCATTGGTCGTAAAGTCCGATGTCGATTCAGAGACATGGCGTGCATTTGAGCTGACCGTTGTCCAGGGGCAGCCTTGCGAGGAAGTCGCGATTCTGCTCGGGAAATCAATGGGCGCTGTCTATGCCGCTCGTAGTCGCATCATGCGCCGTCTCCGTGAGCAGGTACAACGTCTGAAGGAGAGTGGAATATGAATACCGGAGCTGATCGCTGTGATCACAAGCGGATCGATGAATTCCTAACATCTCATGCTGACGATTTGAAAGATGCGCAGCTGATCGCACACCTGGATAGTTGTTCGGGTTGCCGTGACTACATGGAGCAAGCTGCTGCCGAATCCCAAAGCTGGTGTGACGCAGCGGAGTACCTTCGCTCGTCAGAGTTCGACCATTCCAGTTCGATCGAGTACTCAGCTGCGTCGCTTGAACTTGGAAACCCCGACATTCCTACATCCATCCAGAATGTCCTAGATTCACTTGCACCCTCCGACGATCCACATCGCCTAGGGAGACTGGGAGGATACGAAATCTCAGGTGTCGTCGGCGTGGGAGGTATGGGGGTTGTACTCAAGGCATTCGATCCCGCGCTGGACCGCGTCGTGGCAATTAAGGTCATGGCTCCACATTTAGCAAGTCATGCAACTGCCCGAAAACGATTCGCCCGTGAGGCGAAAGCGGCCGCAGCAGTGCTCCATCCCAATGTGATTCCGATTCACAGTGTAGCAAGCGACGACGCGATGCCCTTTTTGGTAATGGGCTATATTCGCGGCGGTTCGCTACAAAAACGGCTCGACAGCGAAGGAACTCTGTCCACCGTAGAGATCCTGAGGATCGGATCACAGATCGCTGCGGGGCTGGCTGCTGCTCATGGCCAAGGTTTGGTTCATCGTGACATCAAGCCGGAGAACATCCTGTTGGAGGATGGAGTCGAGCGAGTCACCTTGACGGACTTCGGGCTGGCCCGCACCGTCGACGATGCTTCGCTTACTTACCATGGCGCCATCGCTGGTACGCCCCAATACATGTCGCCAGAGCAGGCGCTTGGTGGTCCGGTCGATCCGGCAAGCGACTTATTCAGCTTAGGAAGCGTACTCTACAGGCTTTGCACTGGCCGAGTGCCATTTCGTGCCGAGTCTTCCCACGGAGTGATGAGAAAAATCATCGACGATGCGCCGACGCCGATCCGTGAACTGAACCCAGAAATTCCAGACTGGCTGGTCGGCATCATCGATCGCCTGATGGCAAAGAACAAGGCGGATCGCTTCCCATCAGCGAAGGACCTGCACTCCTTACTCGATGCCTGCCTTAGTCACGTCCAGCAACCAACGGCGGTCGATCTTCCTGAAGGTTTGCAATCGGCCCGACGAATTAACCCACAACGTCCCTTCTTCCTCGCTACAACAGGAGTACTATTAGTGACAAGCGTTCTTACCACAATGCTTTGGCTAACAGGAGCCATGACCTTTCTCGTTCAAGATGATCCAACGCAGTCATCACCAATTCAACCAGCGCAAGTTCAACAACAGCGAGAAGGGCTCGAAGCATCTAGCAAAGGGGCTCCGCAGTCAGAGCCTCTATCCTGGCCCCAATTGCTCGGACGCGACATCCCACAGAAGGATCTCGAGCGCCTTCCGAAAGAACCGTTAGTCTTGATCGACGGCCTGAACAAGAGTCGAGGCAGTTGGTTGTTCAGCGGAAAGATTGCAGGCGAGGAAGAAGACTCAAACTACGCTGCGGTCCTTAGGGTCGAAGGTGGTTTTAAGACCCATTTCGAGGAAGTTGGTCGTCCCGGTCCAGGTTGGCATCTGAGCATCCAGTGGCCCCGCGAAAAGCCGGGACAGACATGGAAGATCACGCTCCTACCGATGATGGAAAAGTACGATCTCCGATGGCGAGGATACTCTAGTTTCTCTAAAGTCGGTGAGGAAAAGAACTCAACCGGCGGGCAATATTTCGATGGGCAGTGGGATGCGCAGAGCCGAACGCTCACGCTGAGACCGATAGCGGGGCAGCGAGTAAATGCCGAAAGCCAATTTAGGATCACCGTCAAGGAAAACGGGGAACTTGAAATCGACAGCTTCAGCCCCAACGAGACAATCAGTCTATTAGGGAAGACAGCCGCTCGGATTGGCGAACCCTATGTCGAGCCGGACTTGAATCGGCGAACACTGCCTAACGGCTACAAAGTGTTCTTTGCTAGCCGGCTGCAAGTTCTGCTCGTTGACAGCAAGGGGAGTGGGGTTGCCGGCGCCAAGCTCGAACAGATTGGTTGCCATGAAAACATCATCTACGGGCTTATCACTCAACGAGAAGGTATCGATGAGCCGGAGGATACGCTTGGGTATTTCTGGCTGGACTCAGCGACGGGAGAAATAACCAAAGGCATGAAATTGAGCGTTTGGGCCAAGCAACTCCGAGAGCTAGGCGTCAACGATCCTCAAATGTTGAATCCGGAGCAAGTTGGTTCGAAATTTTGATCTTTCTTGGATGCACCTCAGACGCAACACGCGGTTGGAAGTTCATTTAGCCCCCCTGGCTCCATCTCCCTACGATGCCCTCTGATGGCTGCGGACGAACAGTCTGCGAAGGAATGAGTCCGGACCGCAGCAGCAAGGCCGGTCCAACGAGACACGTCAGCCCTCTTAGGTTAAGTCGCTCAACTTTCGCCCCCCCGCCGGGTTTACACAGCAAAACCTTTGATCGATGGAGGACTTCGTCACTGTCATGCGGACTCGTCCCATCTGCCGTGCCTACTATCCGGTTCCTGTTCGTCGAGTCATGACTTTGCTACACGCTTCCTTCAGACCTCGCCTCGCGACGACGCCCTTGCGCTTCACTCAACCTTCACCTCCATCAAGTTGGATAAGGGACTCTCACCCTCAAGCTGAAAAACATGCCTGGCAAACCAGAAAAAACCCTCGCTGAACGAATTCAGCGAGGGTTTGGGATTTCAAGTTTTCGTCAACTTCCGTGCAGGCTAGCGGACGATTTGTAATTAGCGTGATGCCAAATGATCCACTTGATCACTGAATGCAAAAGACAACTGAAGTTGATCTCCAGCAATCAAGCGAATGTTCTGTCGTTTGATTTCGCCTTCGTATTCGACTTCAACCTCGTAGTCGTCCCAGATCTGTCCAGGCTTTAGCTGGCTGGTTCGATAGGTTCTCTGATCGCCAACAGCACGAGTCTCATTTCCAGCGAGAGTCACCTTGGCTCCCTCAGGAACGTTTAGCGTTAGAGCAGTTTCGATCGACTTGTCATATTCTGCAAATGCAAACTGGACGTTCTGACTGTCGCCCGCCGACACGACGACGTCCTGAACTTCCGTCATCAGTTCACCATCGACCGAGGGCACTTCAGCACGGACTTGGAATTTGTACGTCTTGTCTGGCTTTAGGCCTCGACTCACGAACTGGCGAACAGCACCCGTGCTCGTGGTTTCTTTTCCGTTGACAAATACCTTCGCTTCAGAAGGAACAGCTACAGTGAGGTAAACCGAGTCCCCACTAACATTGCTGACAAGCGAAGAAACAGGAGCTGATGAACCGAGAGAAGCTCCATAGTACGAGGTTCCGCCACTGCTGCCGTAGCTAACAGGCGCAACGCTACCGGAGCTACCGCCCGTGTATCCAACGCTGTATGACCCCGAACTTCCGCCACTGTAAGATCCAGAGCTACCGCCGTAGTAGGAGGTTCGATAGCTGTATCCGCTGCTGCCGTAATAAACCCCGGAACTTCCACCGCTACTCGCGTAGCGAGCTGCACGTCGTGCGGCATGCCGAGCATGTTTGGCAGCTAAATGATCTCGAAGACGACCAAGAATTCCGGGTCGACCTGAGCTGCCGTACGAAGCATAGCCAACGCTGTATCCGCTGCTTCCACCGCTGCTCGCGTAGGAAACCGAGGCAACCGAGTATCCACTGCTTCCGCCAGACGAGGCGTAGCCAGCTCGATAACCGCTGCTTCCGTAGTAGGCACCACTGCTACCCAGCCCCGCGTAAACACCGCTCGATCCACCGCGGAGATGACCCCAACCCGCTTCCGCGCTGAGGGGGTTGAAGAGCAAGGATGCCGCCAGAAAGGCTGACAATCCTAGAAAACCAGTTGTGTACTTCATGCTTACGTGACTCCATGACGTCTTGTGGGTGCGCAAAATAGGCCAAACGGGGGCCTATTTCCTCTTAGCATATCTGCGAGCAAGGACCGATCAAGCAGACTAGGCCGTTTTTGACGATTAGTAAAAACCGACAAACTTTAAGATCAGTTTAGGTCATGAAGCGGAATAAAGAATCAGAAAATGCAGGCTCACGCTGACTTCGCGAAAACCCGCCAGATCCATGGCGATTATGCGATCTGTCCGTACTTCAGGGAACCAAAAAATTGGACGCGTGCCTACGAGCGGATCTGAAGGATTGGTGCTGTGGCTGGGGTCACTTTCGCGTAATCGGTTCCAACCTCACGTAATCGAAAGAGACCTCTCCTGTGGCTCCGAAAAGCCCAACTGCAACGATGGCGAATCGGGACTCTTTGGGTACACGAATCGCTCGTGATTCTTCTTTCCAGTCACGTGTTCCTCTGAATGGACCGATGAACTGCGTCTCCAACATACTTCTTTGGGAGTCAAAGAACCGGATGGAGATCCCCGGCAGTTCATCGCGTACCAACCCCACCTGGACATCCTCGAGCTTGATCATCGAAGACAGCTTAATCCGCGGAACTGCCCGACCGTCCAAGGCGACTCCCTGTAGCAGATTGGCCGGTCGTCCGGCAACGTCGCTGCGAAACGCAATGTACGATTGGCCGTGCGGCGCATTATCACTCTTCAGCGTCAACTCGCGCTGGTAGTACCAGCCAGGCACAAATCCGTTGTCAGGCAACGCCTCCTCAAAATCACCATTCAGGAGCACTGGTTTCTGTGGGTCTGCAAACACCTGACGGTTCGCCTCTGCAGTGCCGGTCATCGGCACGAAAAGTGTTGGACGCAGCGCCTCTCTCTCCAATTTCCCGTTCTTCTTCCTCATCAAGTACAGAGTTTGCTGAAACCGCTCTCCAACGGGCACCACGATCAATCCACCTTCTACAAGCTGATCAACCAGTGGTTTTGGAACATTCTCTGGACTACAGGTAACGATGATTCGATCGAACGGAGCGTACTCTTCCCAGCCTTTAAACCCGTCGCCAATTTTGGTGAACACATTCTTGTATCCAACTGCATCCAAAACCCGCCGGGCCTGCTTGCCCAGTTCAGGGACAATCTCAATGGAGTAAACCTGGTCGACAAGCGGACTGAGCACGGCTGCTTGGTAGCCACTGCCAGTGCCAATCTCGAGAACTTTATGCTCAGGCTTGGTATCCAATTCCTGGGTCATCATGGCCACGATGAACGGGCTGCTGATGGTCTGAGAAGCTCCAATTGGCAGAGCACGATCGTAGTAGGCCTGGTTCACTAGAGTGGGCGGTACAAACCGGTGGCGCGGCGTGTTTCTGATTGATGAAAGCACTCGTTCATCGTGAACGCCTCCCGGCACCAATACGTCCTGGACTAATCGATCACGCATCTCTTGGTAATTCGCGAACGGCAGTCCGCCCTGGGCACACAGCGTTCTCGCGCAACCCGATAAAAGCCAAATTGCGATTAGGGTTCGAGCCAACACCATCTCGTCACCATTTTCGAGGAATTAAAAGTACTTACGAGCAAATACGGACGCGACGTACATACTACCAGCACGACCCGCAAATTTTAGCGTTCCGTCAGCATGCGCAAGCAGATTATGAGCGGTGATGCCTGCAAAACCGACACGACAAGCAAGAGATGATCACGCCGCAGCTCAATGAGGATTTTGCACCGATCATAAGTCGCTCCAAGGTGCTCCAAGTGACGAAGAACCCGTTGTGCTGAGCTTCGGGTAAGGATGCCCGCCGCACGGATTTAATTGATAACAAGCGGATGGAGTCGCCATGAAATTCTTACTTTGCCGACGCAAGGCTATCGCCATCGGGATATTGTCCGTCGCAAGCAGCCTTTCTATTGCCGGTGAACGACCAACGTTCAACAACACGCGCGATCCTCGCCCAGACATTCTTCCATACAGTCTTCACAACACATTGCCCGAATATCGCCGGACCTACAACCGTCCGCGTTTCTGGAGCGGTTGGCTTGCTCAACAGATCGCACCATCGAGCCAAGAGGCCATGGTTTGGTGCGAGAACTATCGAGCCGGGGCATACAACGTCAAGAACGCTCCCCCACGCTACAAGCGTTATTATGCCCCCAAGCCTTGGGAAGTTTTGCAGACGGGCGCTCGACCAGATTTCGCCAAACCGACCTCTGTTCCTAGTTCGAATTACGGGAATCCAATTAAGGAAGCGGACGAACCGAACATCGATCAAGCAGAGCCCTCCGCAGCCAACGCGGAGATTTCGGAAGAAACGGTTCCCACCCCAACGGAAACGAGCTCTCCTTCCGATCGTTAGTGTAAAAAGCGTCGATTTCGCCTTTGGCGTTACCATCGCCTTCGCACCGCATGACCGGTCACGAACATGGCAGAAGCGCACGAGTACGTTGGTCCCGAGCGTAGGATCGACACTCAATCTAGCTGCTCTATTCCGTCGTTGATCGCATCCACGATCAGTTGAATTTCATCCGTGGTGACACAATAGGGTGGCATCACGACGACGGTATTGCCAATCGGTCGTAGCCAAACGTTGCTCGCCATCGCACGCTCACAAACCCGGTAGCCCATTCTGGCCGACCATGGAAAGGGCGACTTGCTCGCCTTGTCACGGACCAATTCAACACCCCCGATGAGCCCGCGCATACGTACGTCGCCAACGAGGCGATGATCCCTCAATGGCGATAGCCTTTCGCCGAGTATTCCTGCGAGTTGGTTGACTCTCTTCAGTACGGATCCATCGTCAAACAGCTGCAGATTCGCGAGCGCCGCTGCGCAACCAAGCGGATTCCCGCCGAAGGTATGGCCATGAAAGAAGGATCTTGATTCGGAGTACTCACCGAGGAACGCTTCCCAGACGCGATTCGTCGTGAGCGTTGCCGCAACCGGCAAGTATCCTCCGCTCAAACCTTTTCCTGAACACAGGAAATCGGGACTAACATCCTCCTGCTCACAGGCCCATAGCGTACCAGTGCGACCAATACCAACCGCGACTTCGTCGGCAATCAACAACACGCCATACTCAGTCGCCATATCACGAATCCCGCTCAGGAATCCTTGGGGATGCACCACCATCCCTGCAGCGCCCTGGACCAGCGGTTCGACGACGACAGCGGCAATCCTGTCTCCATGTTGCTCAAACAGCGATCGGTACTCCGCGAGATAATGCTCCAATGCATCTTCGGTCGACGAGGCTCCAGCGGGCAAACGATACGAATCAGGACAGGGACCCTGAAGTACATCGAACAGCAGAGGCGCAAACATCTGATGAAACCGGCTCACGCCACCGACACTGACACTGCCCAAAGTGTCGCCATGGTAGGCGTTCCCGACAGCCAGAAACAAATCACGTTGTGGCTCTGGGTTATCGCATTGCCTCCAGTACTGAAACGCCATCTTCAGAGCGACTTCGACAGCACTAGAACCATCGCTCCCGAAAAAAACATGTTGAAGCGGCGCAGGACTGACATCGACCAATTTCTTTGCCAGCTCGATAGAGACGGGACAGCTTGCACCCAACGACGTTACATGGGCGACTTTTTCCAGCTGTGCTCGAATCGCGTCATCAATTTCGGGACATCGATGCCCATGTACATTGCACCAAAGACTGCTAACGGCATCGAGCAATCGTCGACCATCGCTCGTCTCTAGCCAAGCTCCATTACCTTTTTCAAAGATGAGCGGCTCATACTCCGCCATTTGAGTGAAGGCGTGCCAATAGTGCTCCCGATCGAAAGCCTCCAAGGAATTTCGATCCGATGATCTCGATTCGAAATTTTCAATGTCAGATTGCAGCCGATTCATCAGAGTATTTTGGATACTACGAGAAAAGCTATGTAGACAGACTTAGTTTGCTGCCCCAGACGTCGGTTGGGTTGAACGATCGAGTGATACAACGGCAACAATATCAATTGCTCAGGATCGCAAACTCCGCCTAAAGCGAAGGTTGAACTTCGGATCGGACCAGCATGAACGAAGTTGCAGCCAACAGAGAACAGGCACACTACATTGGTAGCGGAATCGCGCCGACCAGCCTACCAAGAGACTTCGACAGCAGCTCCGATTTGCACTCCCAGCATGGCACTTGCGCTGTCATCGACAAGCACAATCTTTAGCGGTCCATCTTCATTTAGAATCCCGATCAATGTCATCGACGGCTGCGAGTGATCTGCGGGGTAAAGACCAAACGTCTCGTGTTCATCCACTACGATGCGGAGGTTCGCATCATGCGGAGCTCCTGCCAAGTTCTCGACCGGGATATCAGTGATGAGACCACCTGTCTCATCGACATCAACCACTTTTCCAGATAGCGTCCCTGACACAGCAACCATCTCAACAAATGAACTTGGCGATCCGTCCTAGTGGCCCACGCGGCTTCGAATCCTTTCAAAGCACTCCAGATAAGTTGGGAATTGTAGCAATATGCAGCTTTGCGGGCTCCTAGAGAGAACCAAATATTCACAAATCCAAGCGATTCACGGTTTCCATCTGTCTGTTCTGGATCGGAATTCATTCGAATCCCAGCGCGAGAGCTACGCGGGGTGCGCCCCAAGTGTGGCATTTGGTTGGGCTTAGCCCCTAGAAAACGTTACGATTAGGGGTGTCGCGTGGTGAGGAGACAGACTTTCGGGCACCAAGGCGATGCATTCCCAACTCCCTCTCGACGCAGTTGACCGAGTCGCTTGACGAAGATTGCCCCTTATAAAACGGAAGATGGAGCGGTTCTCCGCAGTTTCATGTCATGCAGTCTCGCGTCGTGTCAGCAATGAATGAACCAAGCAGCAGGCCGAGCGAGCAGCAGTTACGCACTCGGATCGCACAGCCGCTGTTACTCAGTATTGTTGCGCACCTCGCCTTGCTTCTTGCCCTGTGTCTGATCGTGTTTCCGCCCCCGATTGGAAATTCGCCAATTCTGTCACTTCAAGTTTGGGCCGAGCAGCAGCCGATTCCTGCGTTCGAACTGACCGCGGTCGTCCAGCCCGAACTGAACGAAGTGTTCGAGGAAACCGACGACTTCGCTGAAGACACGAACCTTGCGCTAGACGTTTCCCTTCCTGAAATAGAACCGCTTCCGGTTGCATTCGACACCCCCCAGCAAAATCGTTCTGCAGCCGAACCAGCGGAATCCGAACTCGTGAACGATCGAGCGATCTTGACGTCGAGTAGCAGCCTTGTCGGCGCCGCACTCGCCTCATCACGATCCATCCAACAAAAGGTAGCCAACGCTGGCGGAATGCAGGGTGAAGTCCAATTTGCTCTGGCATGGAAAAATATCAACGACCTCGACATCCACGTTATCACCCCAAGCGGCGAACGCATTTCCCACCTATACAAGCAATCACGATTCGGAGGTGTGCTCGACGTCGACATGAATGTGCGAGGAGAAAGCAAAGAACCCGTCGAAAATGTGCGTTGGCTGCGCAACGCACCTCTGGGACGTTACACGGTCCTCGTCAATCTCTTTCGCGTCCATCGCCCTCGCCCGGGAGATCGAGTTTACCGGGGCGCCGAATTTCAACTTCTCGCCCATCTTGGTGATGCCGATTCGCTAGAGAAAAGCGTTGTGTCGCCCCGCAAACAAGTCGCTGTTTTTCGTTTCATCTATGGCGGCAAACACCATACTGCTGAAAACGCGATGGCGATTCGAAAACGCGAAGAGTCGCGTCAAGCTGCTGAAGAGAAAGCCGCGGGAGAAAAACTACAAGACGCAAAAACGGAAACAAACAACCGTCAACGACAACAATTGCTCAACCTTCTCATTTCAAGATACCCTCACACCGATGCCGCAATCGAAGCGATGCAGATGCTCGGTGGTAACATTACGAAGAACGGATTCTGATTCCCTACCTTTCAGTTTGAAACCGTCATCTTGTAATCACAGTAGAGAGCATCGCGATCTAGAATTCAGTTCCAATCAATCGCTGGCAGACGTCACGAATGACTCGTGGATCTGCATTTGGATTCTTCTTGCGAGCCGGGCCGATAAGTGCCCCAAGTGCCTTCGCATTTCCATCTTTGAATTGTTGAACCACCTTTTCGTTCGCTGCCAACAACTCTCGACAGAGTTCTTCGATCTCGCCGAGATCCACGTCTTTGATTCCGAGGGCTTCCTTAGCATCAGCAACGCTAGCTCCGACCTTGTCGAGCCAATACGCAAAAACATCTTTTGCTTTTGTCGTATCCAAGTCACCACTGTCAATCGCCTCAACCAACTCTGCCAGCTGAGACGGCCTTACGGCAAAGTCGTTAATCGAATCGTTGGTCTCGTTTAGTACGCGTAGCACTTCTTGCTGTACCCACGAACTAACACGCTTTGCAGAAGCTCCACTCTGCGTCGCTGCATCAAAATAGGCTACTAATTCACGCCCCTGCGAGGCGATGACATCAGCGTCATAAGCCTTCAAGCCACATTCGCCTTCCAATCTCGCACGTACTTGCGCTGGTGACTCGCCGAGTGAACTTCGCGCCGCGTTCAGCTGTTCGTCCGAGATTCGCAGTGGCACCAAGTCTGGGTCAGGGAAATACCGATAGTCCGACGACTCTTCCTTCTCACGTTGGGGAACGGTAACCCCGCGTGCGTCATCCCAACCGAAAGTCCGCTTCGGCGCGGAACCAATCTCCGCTCCTGTGCGCTGCCACTCATCCCATTGACGCTGGCTTTCATACTCAAGAGCTCGTTCCACAGAACGAAAGCTGTTCAGGTTCTTTACCTCGACGATAGGCGTCGCGACCAGCTTCCCATCCGACTCAATGTGCAAATTGATATTCGCATCGGCCCGCAAGCTACCTTCTTGCATGTTGCAATCAGATACCCCCAAGTAGGTCAACAACAAACGCAGCTCGGTCAAATAAGCTTTTGCGGCTGGGGCCGAATTGAGATCAGGCTCGGAGACAATTTCCAATAAGGGCGTCCCAGTTCGATTCAGGTCGATTCGGCTATCGGCTTTCCCCGCAACTTCATCGTGCATACTTTTTCCCGCATCTTCTTCCAAGTGCGCTCTGATCAGACGCACACGCAGCTGCTTGCCGGGCTCGTCAGGGTCGGGAAAGTCTAGATAACCTGGCCCACAGATTGGCTGATCAAACTGTGAAATCTGGTAGCCCTTTGGAAGGTCCGGATAGAAGTAGTTTTTGCGATCCCATTTTGTGAAAGATGCAATTTCGCAGTTTAGCGCGAGCCCCGTTTGGATCGCTAGCTCCACAGCGCGTTCGTTCATGACCGGCAAAGCGCCGGGATGCCCTAGACATACCGGACACACCTGGGTGTTGGCAGGAGCACCAAAAACGGTAGTACATCCACAGAACAGCTTCGTCTTTGTACTCAGCTGAACGTGGACTTCGAGCCCGATCACCAACTTGTAAGGCTTTGCCTGCGTTTCCGTTGCCGACATTTGACTTCCCTAGGGCATATTTATTTGTGTTCGCGTGTTTTTGCCGACTTGGCATCTCGAACGCCGACGACGATCAGAGAGACGCTGCCTGCGGCTTGAACAATTCAGCCTGCTGCAATCGAGAGGCAGCGTTGAGCAACCGCGCCTCGGCTAGTGCAGGTGCCTGTAGCTGGATCCCAATGGGCAGCCCATGCTCATCTTGGCCGGCGGGGATGGAAATTGCCGGGATACCAGCCAGATTGGCGCCAACGGTATAGAGGTCACCTAGGTACATCTGCACTGGGTCATTCAATTTCTCGCCCAGCTTATATGCCGTCGTTGGCGCGACTGGACCGAGGATGAGATCGACCGACTCAAACGCGTCGTGGTAGTCGCTCGCTACCAGTCTCCGAACCTGGAGAGCCTTCTTGTAATAAGCGTCATAGTATCCGGCGCTAAGCGCGAAGGTACCGAGCATGATTCGGCGTTTCACTTCGTCCCCAAAACCTTCGCTGCGGCTCTTTGAAATCATGCCATCTAAACCCGATCCCGACGCGGACGGACCGGATCTGAATCCATAGTGCACACCATCATAGCGCGAGAGATTTCCACTCGCTTCACAGGGTGCGATGATGTAGTAGGCAGGCACGGCATACTCTGTGTGAGGCATCTCAATTTCGACAATCTCGCACCCCAGTTGCTCCAGCATTTCACGCGCACGATCGACCGCTTTACGGACATCTTCTTCGAGCGAGTCGTTTTCCAAATATTCACGTACCACTCCGACCTTCATGCCGGACAGGTCGCCCCCTAGACCCGCGAGGTAATCTGGTACATCCGCGTCGAGACAAGTGCTATCGGCCGGGTCGTGTCCAGCCATGATCTGAAGAAGCGCGGCTAAGTCTTCAACATGGTGGGCTAGTGGACCAACTTGGTCCAAGCTGCTCGCGAAGGCTACGAGACCATAGCGGCTGATCCTGCCATAAGTCGGTTTCAACCCGCAGACCCCGCAAAACGAAGCTGGCTGACGCACCGAACCACCGGTATCCGAACCAACCGAGAGAGGAACCATTCCACCACCGAGAGCGGCCGCAGCCCCTCCACTGGATCCTCCGGGCGTTCGCTGCAAATCCCACGGATTTGCTGTCGCTCCAAAGTGACTTGACTCCGTACTTCCCCCCATCGCAAACTCATCCATGTTGGTTTTGCCAAGGGAAATGAGTCCAGCCTGACGTAGTCGCCCCGTCGCCGTCGACTCGTAAGGAGGCCGAAAGGACTCCAACATCCGCGAACCGCAAGTCGTATTCGAATCCTGCGTGCACAGTACATCCTTGATTGCGATCGGAACGCCGTGCAAAGCTGACCGAATCTGTCCTTGCGACACGGCTTGGTCGGCTACTCGCGCTTGCTCCATTGCGTCTTCTGCCAGGCTGATAAACGCGTGGACAGAATCATCGTGTTGGCGGATTTTGTCTAGAAAGAACTCCGTCACTTCCACACTCGACAAATCTCGGGCAGAAATGCGACGTCCTAATTCAACCGCTGATAGCTCTTCAATATTCATGACAAGAGCTTACACGACGGCATAAAGGCTTTCGAGGTCACTCGAAACGACGACCTCACTCGTGCGTCGGTGCAGAAACGCAAACGGCTGCTGCTGCTAGGAGCATGACCATTCCCTCGGAACGGCTACCCATCGATCTTCCTCCTCGTTCGCTAAATGGCTCGCCAACGGGAGCCATCTAGAAACCTTCAAAGAGCGAGCTTGTCGCATCCTGAGCCGGCTCTTGTATTGGAGCCCCGTTGGTGTTGGTCTCGCCAGACGGCCACCAGAAAATCGCGGCTATGATCGCAAGCACAATTGACGCTACAAAGAGGTGCAATCGGTACCCGTCGAAGATACGCAAAAACGGCGCGTAACGATCAATCAGATATTCGAATCCTGGCTGCCAATCTTCCTGGACTTGATCGGGAATTTCGGCATCGTCAAGAAAACTTGTTTGAAGATAGGTGCCCTCTTCGGATCTTGGGAAGCTTCCTGCATCGCGACCGCCCAATAAATGGTTGAGCCGAGTTTGCTCGCTACCCAGATCATCTTGAAGATCCGCCAACTTGCGACGCAACAATGTTAAGTCACTCGTGTCGGCGATCCCCAGCTCTGTTAGATGCTGACACACATCACCACCTTGGACCAGGGCGGCCCGTACTTGCTCGGACTGCACCGAACTAATGATTCCGTAGTGCTCGGCAAGCAGCAAAATAGCTAGCTGATTGACTTCTTCGGTTGAGTCAAGACTCTGCATCCGACATTCCACTCCGTAGCAAACCAACCTGAACTTCCGATTGGGATCTTACTGCTCCATGCCGCCTATCCCCACGGAAGCAGTATATTCGGCTACACATTTATGTCGACTAAATTCGCGGTCAAGCGATGAACTCAACGCGGCCGAGGGTAGTCACCGAAGACGGAGCTTTTGCTCGAAGACGCCCCCCCGACATCAAGGCTCAACAGAGTCCAATCTGACTAAGACAACTCATTGCGCCTTATCCGGTGCTAACGGAAAGGCATCGGGCCTTGAGAGCCGAGATAGAGTCATCCACTCAGAAACGACAAGCAGTGGACACCTTAACTGTCCTTGGGCGCCATCACCGCGGGAACAAGAAAGAACTCGCCATCATGGCTAGGCGAATTCAGCAGCGCAGATTCTCTCGACAGGCTCGCGGAATGGACGTCTGCGCGAGTCACACTCTCGACATCGAGAGGGTGTGCCATCGGCTCTACGTCCGATGTATTCAGCTCACTTAGCTTTTCCACAAAACCAATGATCTTGCTTAGCTGCTGGGTCATCGGTTCGAGTTCATCCGATGCTATCTCCAGCCGGGCGAGGCTGGCAACTTTAGCGACGTCTTCCGTTGTCAGGTTGCTCATCGATTCGGATTCGAAGCAGGCCGCGTATCAGACAACTATTTCGTAGGCAACGCAAATGGCTTTTGCTTGACCACTTTGCGGATTAGACCGCTGCGAATGCACTGCGTACATACAAGAAGTTTCTTGTGTTCACCGCTTGGCAATTCGACCTTCACGGTCTGAAGATTAGGCTTAAACTTGCGCCGAGTAATACCGGTAATCTTGGTACCGACACCACCCAAGTACTTCGCCTTACCGCGAAGCTCGACTTTGTTGCCCATCGACGCTTGCTTACCACAAATAGCGCAACTACGAGCCATAATTCCAATTCCCAACTACTTTGATCGTTCTTATTTCTACCAAGGGCAATCCGGCGTCAGATCATACTCCTGGATATCGCCCTTTGAATCTGCAATCTTGTGCGGACCAGAGTATAGCGAGGCGGAATTTCAGGACAACTGCAAAGACACCCCCTAACAGGTGGTCTCATTTATCATTTCCTACCCAGCTTCCGTATTCTCCGGGCCGGCTGCACTGCAGACTCATGCTTTCAATACGTCCTCTCGGCTAGGCCAACTCGAGACACCCTAGGGAATCACGCATTTCGATGTTTCCACCGTCGTTCCTCAAACGCTTCTTGCGTCCAATTCTACCTAAGGAACATCGCAACTTGCCTGGTTCGGTCGGGATTCCCATGTCTCTGGGGACCCATCTGGACCAGTTTCGGTTAGTACGGTGCTTGAGTCCGAACCCAAGTTCAAAATCGTCCCTCGTCTATCTCGCCGAGTCAGCTGAATGGGGTCAATGCATTCTTAAGATTCTGCTTCCCCAAGCTAGCCAACAAGATTGCGATCGACACAGCTTAGAGCGAGGCACTCTACAGACGCTTTCTCTAAGTACAGGTCTCAGAATCCCAAATCTACTTGATAGCGGCACAACTGAGGACGGCTTCGCCTACTTTGCAACCGAATACATCGAGGCGCCTTCTTTGCTGAGCAAATCGAATTTGGTTGCAGACTGGCCGCTTGCCGAGCGCCTCGCGGCAATCCGGTCCATCGCCAGCCTTCTGGCCGAGATCCACAGACTGGGCTACATCCACAACGACCTTTCTCCAGCCAATGTTCTGATCTCCAATTCAACCAACGCCCATCTCATCGATTTTGGTATCGCAACTGAAATCGACTCGCCGGTTTCGGAGCGGAAAATGATCACCGGCTCACCTGCTGTTATCTCGCCGGAAGCCATTCGCCGAGAACCCACTTCAACGTGCTCGGACATCTACGCTTTGGGGTGCCTCGGATTCCTCGTCTTGAATGGAAGGCTTCCCTACGAAGGCCGAACCCCCGTAGAAATCCTGTGGAAGCACTTAAACGCCGAACCTGAAACCTCGCTCGATCTTCACGAGACCGGTGAACGCCATTGCGAAGCTGCGGAGGAGGCGAGCCTGCTTGTCAAATCCTGCATGAGTAAAGAGAGATCCGACCGTCCGGCTTCCGCTTCAGAAGCTGCCGAACAGTTCGGAACCATTCTGGCTCGCTTGGACTCGCCTCGCTAGCGCAACGGAGCGCTGCAACCCGGCCCGAATACCAGCCCAAGTTGTGAATGCCTAGAGTCTCAGACTCCAATCCTCGCCGTCGAACTCGACTACGAGGATTGCAAGATAGGTAGATAGAGGAGAACTCTAAACCAGCTCTGGAACCACGTAAGGAGCGCGATACTGCCGTTTCAGGAACGCATTGGCTTGACTCGCTTTTGCTCCCGTGAATGCCCCGTTGGCTACGTCGAAATCGAGCATGCCACTAAGGCTAACTTCGCCCGCAGACGGATCGACGTTATGCGCGTTCATGTGGGCAACCATCTCCGCGTGGAGTGAACCCCATTCTGGAATCTCGTTGGCCAGCTCTTTTGCAGCTCCCGCTGAGTAACGATCACCCGCTTGGAAGGCGATATTCGCCAGATTGCACCAACCCGTTGAAAGATTGCCCATTTCGACTGGCGTGTTAAGCGCCGACGCATCCCGACTGCGACAGCAATCGATGAAATTTTGTTGGTGAATTCGATTACCGCTATTGCCTTTGAATTCACGAATCAGCTTGCCGTCTTGGTCATAAGCGGCTGCTTTGCCTCGTTGGCCTTCAAAACGGCCTCCCTCGCAATACGCGATGTAGCCACTACCCGGGCCGGGATGCTTAGGCGACTTCTTCTCCTTCGGCCCCGCTGTCATGTTGGTCAAACCGATCACCGTGGGAATCTCGCCAGTATCAAAATAGACGAAATGCACGTTGGGAGTGTTTCCGGCATCACCCCATGCGACTCGGCCGCCGCCACCCATGATGCGCGATGGTAAACGAACCTTGTCCAAGAAGATGTTGTTGCGGGCGTCATCCAAAACGTGAACACCCCAGTTCCCCATCTCACCCGACCCGGTATTGAAATCCCAGTGCCAGTCATAGTGCAGATTATCGCGAAAGATCGGTTGTTCTTGAGCCGGCCCCAACCAGATATCGTAGGCAACTGCGTCATCGATCTTCAGTGGAGTCGATCGCTTCCCAATCGGCTTGCGGACTCCGTAGCGATTCACTCGGCAGCTCTGGATAGCGCCAAGCCCCTTCTCTTCGTGTAGGAACTTCTTGATCTCTGCTTGCATCGGGTCAGACCGTTGCTGCGTACCAACTTGACAAATTCGGTTGTACTTTTTCGCAGCGGCTACGGTTTGATCGCCCTCCCACTGGCTGTGCGAAAGTGGCTTCTCAACGTAGACATCTTTGCCCGCTTCCATAGCCCATATTGCGGCCAAGCAATGCCAGTGATTGCAGGTGGCAACAACAACTGCATCGATGTTCGCGTCATCAAACATCTCACGGACGTCTGTAAATTTCTTTGCGTCCGGAAAAATCTTTGCCTTGGATGCAACGCGTCCTTCGTCGGGATCACACAGGGCGGCTATCTTGACACCCTCGATGCTCTTAAATGTCCCCATGTGACCGCCAGCACGACTACCGCAAGCCGCAAAGCCCAAACGAATCTCATCATTTGCCATCGCTCGAGCTGACTTACTTGGGAAGCTCCATACGGCGCCCGCCGCAGCAGCCGCTTTCAATACGGATCGTCTTTGTAGTTGCTTCGCCATGCTATCAGCCTCGTTTCAAGTGGGGTTCATCGAAGCGTACAAGAGACACTTCGTTCTCAGGGTCTAGTGGGGAATTGCGGTCGACTCAGGATTTCGGTGTTGAAAGGCGAAATTGTTGTTGCCGCTTCGACGCGCATGACGTCGGCATGACGTCGATCAAGTCGAATGTCCGCTATTTGTCTACAGGCAATTTAGATAGCGACATTCCAAGTCTCAACAGCTCGCTGCGACACGTGACCAAGATTCCTTCGACAAATCCGCCCGAGCACAGGCTGCGTCGCATCCGCCGTCTGGTTTTGAGCGATCCTTGGCCAGATCGTGCTAGGGTAGATCAGGTGGCAGAATGGACGGTGAGGATTGGTTTCCCCCCGAATCCCCACCTTCAACGGGCTGGTCAGTCGCCGACCCATTCTCCCCGCTCGAGTCGAGATTGTTGGAAAAGTCTTTAACGCCATCCTTGATCCGCTGCGTGTCCGATTTCAACTTTTCCTTATCGACAGTGACCTCAAGACGGGTCTTATTGTCAGCTGAGTCCGTTGTAAAACTAAA
This sequence comes from Aureliella sp., assembly GCA_046290675.1. Taxonomy (GTDB): domain Bacteria; phylum Planctomycetota; class Planctomycetia; order Pirellulales; family Pirellulaceae; genus Aureliella. Next base: position 112,191 of record JBKAHA010000015.1, on the reverse strand, counting down.
CCATCCACGCACAAAGCCGACTGCAACGAACAGGGCGAATAAAATCGCAAGAGTCCCTATTAGCTTTCGCATAGCTCATCCTCCATTCTGAATTTCTTTTCCGTCCCTGGCATTACAACTACCGCGGTGCATTCCTTCAAGGCTGCCACCAACAGCAAACCTTCAGTTTGAAGGAGACGAGGCGTGACCCTTTAGCCAAGGAAGGTACCCTGGTTGTTTGGTCCGGATACTCCACAGCTTATGGCCGGCCGTAATGTACAACGTCCGTAAGTCGTCGCCGCCGAAGGTACAGTTGGTTACGCTATCTATTGGAATCGCAATGAACTCAAGTAGACCCTTGCCCTGCGGATCAATCACATAGATGCCAGCCTTAAATCGCTCGGCTCCCTCTGCTTTAGACGATGAGAAGTTGAGACCTGCAGTTACGTACAGAGTGCCACTCGCATCCATCGCCATTCCATCTGGCCCGCGTTCTGTGCCCCAGTCGAATAGGATCACTTTCGAACCTGCAACCACGTTGCGATCCGCGTCTAGCTCAAACCGAACCAATAGACGATTCGACTTTTCGCCTTTGGCAGGATCTCCGTTCGCATTATCCGCCACAAAGAGGTACCGATTGTCCGGTGAAATCGCAATTCCATTTGGTCGTTGAACTTCGTCGGTGAGAATCCGAAGGACATCGCCTTCGGGTGAAATTCGGTACACACCCTCGATCAAGCCGCCAGAATCAGTGCGCAATTCGACATCGGATGTATCACCGTACCGAGGATCAGTAAAGAAAAGAAACCCTTCGGTATCCACGCAGACATCGTTTGGCGAATTCAATCTCTTTCCCTCGTAACGATCCGCCAGCACCGTGATCACTCCATTGGCTTCAGTTCTAGTAACTCGGCGATTCCCGCCCTCTCTCGCGCCTTCGCAGGCGATCATTCTTCCTTGTAGATCGAAAGCTAAGCCGTTCGCGCGTCCTGAGGGACTGCGATGCACACGAATCTTGCCCGAAACATCTCTTCGCATGATTCGATTGTTCTCATGATCCGTGAAATAAACACTCCCGTCCGGATGCCACGCTGGCCCTTCAGTAAACGCGACTTGCCCGGCCGACTTCAAATTCCCGTCGGACCAGCCTGTTGCTTGGCCTGCCGCGGTCGAAGTCATTTGCAACATACCGAGTGTGAGGCTTAGCCCCACTACTCCCAGAAAACACACTTCGTTCATTCGCATCATTCCGCCACTCCGATGGTCAACCTGATTGTTCGCTATAACGGACTTCATCCTTGCGTCCATGAGGGTCCAAAGAAACGCTACAGAGATTCTGAAGCCTCACCAAACCATCGACACAGCGCGAAAATCATCGCGCAAAAATGGTCTCATTCGCCCGTTAGTCCGAATCGCTGCGAAATGCCATGATTCGCATCGCCGAAGAATATATCAACATGCCGCCGCTGGCTAGCAAATTACCACCGTCGTTTCCACGACTTCCTAAGTCGATCCTATCCAAGCATCGGGGCTCGCCGACTGGGGCACCGGCCAGCGGCTTCGCGCATTGAGCTGAGAAAACGAGGATGGCTCCAGACACCGGCCAGTAGACTCGATCTGCAGAAACAATCCCTCTCCCCAATCCACGAGGTTGGGGAAGAGCATTCATTCGGACCGGAGAGTTGGAGGCAGGATACGCACCTTGGATCTTTCCGCTTCGCCGATCAAGCCAGATCAGTCGATCGCCACTCGCGACGATCGATTCCTTAGTTGTACCGACCAGATGAACCAAGTCCTGCGTTTGCGCTTCGTTCGAAGACCAAACCAAATCTCCAGTGGAGGCATCCAGTGCGAAAATCTCAGGGCAATCCTGCGGCGCACAATAAACCAAACCTTGATCGACTAGGCATGGATTCAGATCACGATAACGGAATCGGTCAGGTTCATAGATGCCGCGCGTCCGCTTCGGTGCCCGCCGGTATTGAGTCAGCCACAGAACCCTACCATTCATAGGATTCAAGCAAACGACGCTGCCAAGATTGGTGTTGTAAAAAATTCTTCCACCGGCAACGGTCAACAATTGATGCGAGATCAAATTTGCATTTTCGCTGCCCTCGACAACCCCCGTAGCTAGAGGCGGCGATTGCCAACGTAATCTTCCTCCTTCAAGGTCAAAAGCAGCCACACTGCGCCGCAGACCGACGTTATCTCGAACAGCCACGGTGACCAAGAGTTGATCGCCAAAGACGACCGGCGCACCTTCGAATTCCGCGTTCTCAAAATCGGGAGGCACCAACCGAACCGGAAATCCAGGAAGCATGCTGCCTTCACGCTTTAAGTCCAAACCAACCAACTGGCTCAGTGAACCACCGTCAGCAGCAACCCTAGGATTCGCTCGACCTGTTACGGCATCACCCATCCGAGCAAACAACTTCTCGCCAGAAACCGTTAATGTTGCTCTTGGCGTACCGATCAGTGGATAACCAAGTGGCAAGTAGTCCGCACTCGACAGACCACTTGAAAACAACGGTTCGGTTGCAGCTGACTTTGGCCAAGTGTCTCCAGAATCAAGTTCGAAAGCTTGAATCTCCGTCATCGCGTTTACGTAGAGCCGTCCGCCGGAAATCACCGGGTGATAAGGCAATGTCTCGCGTTCACCTTCACCTACCCTGGGTAGGCTTGCTGGCACAAGATCCTGACTGGCCATGAACAAAGGCACGCGCTGGCTCCAGACGGGCCTCTTAGGATGACTATCAAAATCGTCAGTTCGCCCACTACGAGACGGATTCCCAGCGAAGGTTTGCCAGCCGTCCTGGGTTGCCCGTTGAGCCTTGGTGGCCCTGTCCATGCGCTCTTGGATCCTCGCGTATCCATCCGCTGTCAGATACTCGCGAACAACGTTCAGCCAGGCAAACCACAAATTGCAGTCAACCTGATTGAACTCTAGTTCCATTGCCATGGAGACTCGATTCAAAGCTTCCGTAAAGACCTTAGTTCCGTCACTCTCCGAACGAATCTGCTCAGCCAAAAAGTCTGACAACTGCTTGGCAACGGTTTCGCGATTTGCATTCCATACTCGCGGCCAGGGCAGCGTTCCTTGGTCATACTTGCTCGTTGGTAGACTCGCTTTCGAATCAGCGATCGAACCTGATGCTACGCCCAGCTGGGCTCGCAATTCAGGAACAAACCGCTGAACTGCCGACATCGCCGCTAAAGACCACCCTCTTTCCAAATACATGTCCGTGAGCAAACGGTACAAGCCAGCACCGCTGGAGGAATTGGCGTACCGCAGTGCGGCAATCTCTGCCTGTTCGAAATCGTGCCTGATTCGAAGATCGTCGAGTAATCTCTTGGCCACGGCATCGTTGCGGCGCCGATAGGCTTGGCGGGCGACCTCATCCGAGGAAAGCAGCTGCCCCAGACGTTGGCTGACTTCGGTACGAAGTGAATGAAAACGCTGGACTACTAGGGTTCCAGCTCTCTGCTGGGCACCGCTTGCAACCAAATACCCCGCACCTTGATCGAAGAGTTTCTCAAGACCCGCGATCGCTTCCGATGCATCCCCCTCGGCCGCCATTTGCTCCACTTGCTCGAGCATTAGCCGCTGGGCAGAACCAACTTGAGAAGGTGGATCGTCGGTGTACAGATCGATCTCTTGCGAAACCGATGGCCGGCTCAGCGCCCCACAGATCGCAAGCCAGAATCCGAATCCAACTAATCGGAATTTCCAGCCTTCAGCGTGAATGGCTGGCCAGCCGCAAATCGTTGAACAACTCAATTGCCGTTTCCGGTGCGGCACACTCATACATCCAGTCGAAAGACGCTTGGGCTAAGTCGCCGTCGCAGCCTGTGGTAGATAAATCTGGTAAAGCATCAAGTATACCAGGACACCGGTAACAGAGACGTATAGCCAGATTGGCCAAGTCCATTTTGAAAGCCGCCGGTGGCTCTCTCGCTTACCCTTCAATCCAAGATAGATGGATCCAATGGCCAAGAATGGCACGGTCATTGCAAGAAGAACATGCGTCAGCAAGAGTCCGTAATAAAAATATCTAGCCGCTAAAGGAGCGACCGACGTATCCGTCGGAAATTGCTTACTTCCGCCCTCAATATTGAAGTGATAAGTCAAATAGAACATCAAGAATAACGCGCTGACGCACATCGCCGCGAGCATCACTTTCTTATGAGCCTGCTCTTGCTTCTTCTTGATCAGAATAAAACCAACGATCAACAGGACTGTGGCGAGCGCATTGAGCGAAACGTTGATGTGAGGCAACCACTCGATCATAAAGACACTTCCTCATCGCTGACTTCGGCGGTGATTTCATTGTCGGCTTGAAGCACACCGCTATCTTCGCCACTCGTTTCTTCTTCCAAGGAACCTCCCGCGGCGATCATCTTTTTCATGTCCTTAATCAACGCACCCCACTGATTCTCTTCGGACCAGGTGTACAACCCGTATGGTTTCCCATCCTTGTCGACCAAAACAAACTTCTCGGGGTGCCACTTCCGTTCCACCGGCAAGCTAAAGTACTCGGAGCCCACCCTACGGATATACTTCATATTGCCCGTAAAAAATAACCACTGCTCTTTGTCCGCATCGAACCGCTCTGCATAACGTTGCAGCACATCAGGTTGATCGACTTCTGGATCGCAAGAGATCGCGACCAGACGAACGGGTTCGCCGCGAAACTCATCTTGGAGCTTCTTCATCTTTGCATTCTGCTGCACACAGATCGAAGGACAGGTCGAGAAGAAGAATCCAGCAACATAAGGTTGACCTTTGAGCTCCTCGCTCCCCATCGGCTCACCACTGCGCTCGGTTAACAGCCACTTCTTCAGCCACTCTTCTTGCGATCCATCATCCAATGCGCCCGGCTTCGTTCGCTGAGCCGGACGAGTGCCGTCACTCAGTTCCAGAGTGCCATCCTCCGTTTCCACGTAGGCTCGACCAGCCACGTCACTGCTTGGCCGGGTTGCGTAGATGACAATAATCCCGACCAGCATAAAGGCGAGACCAATCCAATATCTCATGGCAAGCTCACTTCAATTTCAGTGCTAACGATCAGGCTCGCATCGATATCGGAGCCGCCGGTCAACACACGAGAGGAATATCCACAACTGGAGAGACAATGACTTGTGGTCTCCTGTAGGTCACAAGTCAGACTTAAACGGCGAACACGCCTTGGTTCAACTTCATGACCAGCCGTAAGCGGCATCGCAAACGCCGATTCCTTGCCGTGGACGCTGTTCGCTAGAACCACTTCGAAAGCAGTATGAACAACATCGTGAGCGGAAGATGCAGCAGACTCACATGCAACATCCTCCGAGCTCGCTGACGCTCGGGTTCGCGTACAAAGCGAATTGCGGCGGCAAGCTGCCATACGGAGACGGCAACTGCGAAGATGCAAAGAACCGTATTCACGTAGCTGTTCGGCTGCACTGCCAAAGGAGCTAATGCAATTAAAGCGATTGAGCCCAGAATCGCGTGCAGGCCTGCCCCCCAACCCGATTTGTCCGTGACGGTGATCATTTTATATCCAGCCGACTCATATTGCTCTGCGTACATGAATGCGATTGCCATGAAGTGTGGCAGCTGCCATGCAACTAAGATCCCCAACAAGACCCAAGCATTCCAGTCGAGGAGCGAGCCTTCGGCTGCCGTCCATCCCATCCAGACTGGCAAAGCCCCTGGGATAGTCCCGACCAACGTATTGGTCCAGCTAATCGTCTTAAGCGGTGTATATACCCACACATACAAGACCCACGTCGCGAGGCCACACCACATCGTTGGCAGGTTGACCAACGCTGCGAGATATGCCGAACCAACAATGACCAGGACCCAGCCCATCCAAGCAGCCTGACTCGATGCAACGCGTCCGCTCGGAAGAGGGCGACGACTAGTGCGGACCATGACACCGTCACGCTCTTTTTCGATCCACTGATTCAGCACACTCGCGCTGGCAGCAACCATGGCAGTGCCGATACATGCATTCAGTACAGTCCAAAGAGTGACACTACCACCCACCGCAACCATCGCCATCACGACGGTCATGAGGATCATGACCAGAATTCGCGGCTTGGTTAATTCCAGGTAATATGACAACCTGCGTTGTACTGTGGTCGCGTTGAGGGTTGCTGTTTCCACGTTATTCACTTCCGCCCCATTGAAGAGGACCGTCATCAAGTTGGCATCAGTGCCGATTTGAATTGAGCTCCAATGTGCTCAAGTTGCCAAACCGCGTGATCTAGAACGCCACGAACGAAGCGTTACCACAGTCGCCAAGCTGATAATCAAAGATCCGGTTGCCACATGCCCCGTCACGATCATGCTTTCCCAATAGCCCTTGGCCGAGATAGTGTAGGCAGCCAGCGACTCATTCAGCTCAGACCAAGGCAATGCATAGTTTACGACCCAAGTGCCAATTCCCAAGCCGACTTGGCAAAGAACGGCAAAAGCTAGCAATTGGGCAATCAAGCGAATCCTGCCCGGCGATTTCGACTGCAACAGCAGTATCGCCGCCAAGACCACGGCGAGCAAAAGCACCACTGCCGCCAGGCCTAGGTGCATATGCACGAATCCCTTGAAAATCTTATGCGAAACGGCCCCCGTGACGTGTCTCAACTGGGCTCCGACCACGAGCTGCGTGTAGCTCAGAATCACCAATCCAGTCGCCAACCACATCACACTGCGACCTGTGGCTTTTTGTCCTACCGCTCCTTCACTGCCCTCAGATGCGTTCAAAACTTGTCCGTCGCCCACTGAAACTGCCGCAGGCCAATCGCGCCACCAACGCGAGCACATGACCGCAGTCGCCGTTGCGATGGCGAAAAACAAGGGCCCTGTGCACCCATGAATCATCGCAAATGTACGCTCATCGAAGAGAACCCGGGCCCCACCGAGTACTCCTTGAGCAATGACTGCCAGCAAGATGAAAACACACCAACGACGAAACCAAATGCGTTGTTCCCATCGGTAAGCAGCGATAACGAGCAAGATCGAGATCAATCCGGAAAGCGAGGCCAGCAGGCGATGACCGTGCTCGACCAACAAATCAAACGGACCAAACAGCCAAGTCGACGCCGGGTAGGCAAACATGTTCCACCCATATGTTCCCGGCCAATCTGGGACCGCCATGCCTGCGTCATAGGTTGTGACCAGACCACCAACCCAGATCAAAAAAAAGACAACCAAGGTCAGGCCACAAGCGAGCAAGTGAATCGTCCGAGAATATACAGACGTGCCCGAAGTCAACTGGCTCATCCTTGACCTCCTTCACTTCTTGTTTCGGCCTGCGAAGCAACTTGCTGCGAACCGACTTGCTGCTGATTGAGGCTCATCAAGAAGTTCACGATATCCCAAACATCGCCCTCGGTTAGCCCCTGAGAATTACCTGGCTGCATGGGAGCCGCCGGCATCGGCGATCCCTCGATACCATTGACGATTCGTCGATAGAGATCCTCTGGACTGCCACCACCACGAAAGACACCGAGCTGGAGATTGCGTGGAAAGATATTGCGTGGCTTCAGTGCTCCGAGGTCCAGCATCGGCTGAATCTCGCTTTTTTCCTTCGGGTTCAACCCCGCCAACACCGTCCAGTCGCGTGTCCAGTCATCATAGTTGTTCTGCTGACCGTCGCCTCTGGCTTCCGCGCCGTGACAGAAAGAGCAACTAGCGACATTACCCTGAAACAACTTTCTGCCATTCGCAACTGACGTTGCAGGCACATCCGAAAGATCGGCCCAGGGATATTCCGGGACCGGTGTTACATATTGGCTAGCTTCACTCCAACCTTTCACAATTCGTTTTGCCGACTTCTCCAACGACGCCAGCGAATCCTCGAATTCTTCGGGATCGCTCTCTCGGAGCCGCGGGTCGTAAAGCCGGTCTCCTCCTTCGATGTCCAGCTCCAAGGCGGCTTCGGCCAGAAGCTTGCGTTCTAGCTCACCACGCACGGATAGGAAGATAACATAGTCGACGAGTGCCTCCCGTTCCTCCTCATCCAACAACCGGAAAGAAGGCATGCTGGTTCCGACGATTCCGTGCTCCAAGAGGCGATGCAAATCCTCCCGAGTCGGCTTCTTTCCAATCGGAGTGGACGTGTACTTGAACTTTCCTGCCCGGAAATCTCTCGGGTAGGGATTGAGCAAACTTGCCGATGGGCCCAGCCCATCTCCGGATACACCATGGCAAACGACACAATGCTCTCTGAACAGCCCTACGTGCTTCCCTTCTTCGTCGCTGCTGAATGCACCAGATGCCTGTTGCAGACGCCCTAAGGAGACCAGCTCTCCACCTGCTCCGCCCAGGAACTCAGGCCACCGAGGAGTGTCAGGAGTACCGAACCATTCCTCGAGAAGCGCTGCAGAGTCCTTGACCGGAACATCAAGCTCGACACCATCAGTCAACTCGAGACGTTTGGCAAAGATCGCATTCTCGCCGAAGCGATCAATCGGTGCATCACAACCAATGAGCAGACAATAGACGCCGATCATGCACAAAGAGAAAAGCCCGCGACTGACTGCAAGGCTTATGCACAAACTGCATGCTTGACGCAGAGTGCGATGCGGCACTTGGCCGCCATTTCGGTGACATCGACTCGAACAACCCATAGTGCGGAAACCGCAAAGCGAAACGGAGAATTCACAGTGGGTCCGTGGCTGACCGAACGATCAACACCGAGCACGTTTTCCAATCCACTGCATTCCCTCCAGTGAATCAACAAACGCTCAGATTCGCAACGCGTAATCCTCATGACGACTCAGCATGAGCCTGGGCATAGCGTCGCATTGAGGTACTTCAATCAGGTCAGGCTACTGCGCCAGAGAAACCCAAGAGCCCTACTGGAAGAGTTCTGGGAATTCCTGGATAGGCTCGAGCTTGAGTCGATAACACGCATCGCAGGCATGGTGCCCGGTACTGCCTAAAGGCTCCGACAATCGCTCAAAGCCGAGTGATTCATACAATCCGCGAGCCGCAAGCATCCTCTCCAAAGTCTCAATGTAGGCCCACTCGTACCCAATGCGAGTGGCATCGACAAGCAACATTTCCCCAAGGATCCGACCGTACCCGAGCCCTCGAGCTTCAGGCATAAAATACATCTTCTTCAATTCACAATACGATGCTTGGCCACCGGCAAGCGGCCCTACCCCACCGCATCCGACGACGCCACCATCGTCCAACACGTAGTAGGAGCTACGTGAGTCATCGTAACTTTCGAACATCTGATCGACTTCAGCGTCCTCGATCGAATAACCAGGACCGCAAGCTCTAAACTCGGTCATGACCGTTCGAATGACCTCCGCAACAGCGGAGTTATCTTCGGGCCGGATCTTTCGAATCAGCATCTGTCGTCTCCGTCACCGCACCGAATTCGATCCAGAATCTAGCGTGAAGCGACCGCCTCGGAATCGGCCACAGCTCCCTCGGAGCCCATGTCGCTACCTTCATCTGCTGGTGCCGAACCATCGGCTTGCGTTTGTGGCTCGTAGAGCGAACGCACAAAGTTCACAAGATCCCAGATCGCGTCCGAATCAACCGAAGCTGCCGGCATCGGAGTACCCTCGATACCCAATGCGATCCTTTGATAGAGCTTCTCTGGCGTCTTGCCACCGCGAAAAACGCCTTCGTGGAAATTCCTAGGAGAAACCTTCCGCGCCGGTAACGCACCTCTTGCAATCAGCGGAATATGCTCCTCCGGTACCGCTGGATCGACTCCGAATTTTGCTGTCCACTCTTTCGTCCAGGCATCGTAATCGTTCGTCTGGCCATCGCCGCGGCCTTCCTTGCCATGGCATTTTGAGCACGACGTTTTCTCGCTCACGAACCACTCCTGCCCGCGTGCAACGGACTGCTTAATCGGCGAGTCGCCTTCTGCACTCATGGCAGCCAGTACTTCTTCAAACGTGTCTGGAACGAGCGATTTATCCCGTGGCGGCATTTCGAAAGCCGCTTCTAATCCATCGGCCCAGCTTTCAACCACGTCGTAGACCGTGTCGGCAACTTCCTCCTGCTGTTCCTCCCACAATTCCACGTCTTCTTCCGTACCATCCGCTAGTTCGGGTTTGTAAAGCGACTCGGGGTATTCCGGATCCGTGAAATCAAAGTCGCTAGCCAACAGCAACAAGCTTCTTTCAACCTCTCCACGCATGGAAAGGTAAATGACGTAATCTGCCAAAGCATCAATGTCTTGCGCGGTCAACTCTGGAATTTTCACCATCGAACTTCCTACGATTCCATTCTCGATGGCGTAGACCAAATCGTCTTTCGTCGGTTTGGTGCCGATCGGCGTGCTCTTGAACTTAAAGGTCCCCATTCGGTAATCACGCGGATACGGATCAACCAACGCCGCCGTGGGCCCGCGTCCGTTACCTGTCACACCGTGACAGGTAACGCAGTGCTTGCGATACAAACCACGACCTTCCATTTCTGGACTACCAGAAGCCGCCAGCAGATTGTCCATACTGATCAGGCCTTCGAAATCACCACCAGCCTGTAGCTCAGGGGGCAACTTCGGTTCGTCGGGAGTCCCAAAAAGGTCGCCAAGCGCCACCGTGATCTCGGCGAGCGGCTGATCGAATGGTTGCTCAGAACGCTCGCCCATCTGGTAGGAGTAGACCAGATTTGGCTCAAATTCGACCACCTCGATCGATGTATCCTGACGACAACCCGCTGCGAATAGCACCACAGCCAAACTAAGTATTGAGATCCAACGCAACATCCAAACTCTCACTGATACCTTGCACACTGTTTCGTATCGCACACCTAATCCTGTCTATCGCCTGAAGAGAACCGTGCCCACTCCAATGTGTGCGTAGCCGCTCACTCTGCGATCTAGATGCACTCAATCCACTTGCGGGCTTCCCCAAGGTGCAATCTCTATGCCTTCAGCAGCTTTTCCACCATCCACGTTGGTTCCGCGCAAATTTGCCACGTAAGCAGAGACCATAACGACCTCGTTCACATCTAGCTTCTCCTCCCAAGCTGGCATCGCATTGTTGTTCGCCCCCTTGAGAATTACTTTCACAATATCGCCGACGTCACGAATGTGCTTGTAGTTTTCGTCCGTCAGATTTGGGCCAACTTGACCCTCGCCATTGCGGCCGTGGCAAGTCGCACAATTCGACTTAAATACCTGCTTGCCGACCTTGACCCAATTGTCTTGCTGCATGAACTCCAGGACGGTGGGTTCGTCGGCTTTCAATTCACCAAGCTCCGCAAAACGTGCTTTCGCAGCTGCAGCGAGTCGATTGTCATAAGAGTCAGCCAGGGACCGCCCCGGGGCACCGACATGGTAGTACAGCATGTAGAACGGGCAGAATGCGCAAAAGGTGAGTAGCACATTCTTCCACCACCTGGGAACACGCCCTGCTTCTTGATTAATGCCGTCAACGATATAGTCTTTTTGGTTTGCCATACGAGCTATTTTTCTCGAGCAAATTGTTGTCTTTTCAGTCAGTGTGGTAGGCGGCTGCCCCAGTCGACCTACCCAACGCTTTGTTCAGTTTCTTACCGATTTCCTAGTTGGCCGGTGCACCCAAACGCTGCAAGTAAGCGATCAATGCGGTCGCTTCGCTTTGGAACTGTGCCGCGGGACCGCCGGCCGTCACCATATCGGCGGCGATGATCTCGGCCTGACTTTGTAATGCTTGCTCTAACTCCGTCGTCTCCCCGAGCATGCGGTCTTCGAGCGTCAGCGTGTCTTCGGCGAGCAATTCGTCGTCATAAATTGCCCCCGCCCCATTAGATGGACCGTTCGAATTCTCGTGAATCAACATCTGCCGTACGGTCTCTGCTTCGAGTGGCTGCGTCAGCAAATGGGCGAAGCTAGGCATCAACGAACCTTCCGTCACAGACCGCGGGTCCGCCAAATGTTGCCAGTGCCAGAAAGAGTTCTGCTTTCCGCCTTCCCTGGCAAGGTCCGGCCCAACCCGACGCGTCCCCCACAGAGCTGGACGATCATAGGCATAGTCGGCGGCTACCGAATAATCACCGTAGCGAGTCGTTTCCGCCAACAATGGTCTTACCACCTGGGTATGACAACTCGCGCAACCCTCTCGCACATAAATCGCTCGACCGGCTAGTTCCAGCGGTGTGTACGCCACCGCCGCAGGTTGTTGGGTAACCAAAGTTGCCCATACAGCACCCAAATGACAAAGGATACCCAAGCCTAGGGCGGCCGATATCATCGTGACAAAGACTCCGGGCGAACGCTCCCACTTACGGTGAAATGTGAGGTGCTTCCAACGGTCGATCTTGATCCCGAGATCCAAAACCGCCTGTCCCTCTAGGGCACTCTCAGGCGGTTGTTCGTCTTCGTAGTTGGGTAATAGTTTGGGTGCTATCGTGGTACGAATCGTTTCGGGTTGACCTCGAAAGACCCAAGTCATCCCCAGATTCACGCTCATCATCACGAGCCCGACAGCAGAGAGGAAACCACCGGCCAGAACGGCCCACCAACCACTGGTAAGTCCCCCCAGAATTTCGACGTGCTCCGGATAGTCCAGTGTGCCGATATCGTCGGTACTAAATGCCATCGATCCATGCAGCCATCCATTGATATAAAGCGGCAAAACCATAAGTGCCGCACCGGCGACCGAAACTCCAACTTGAACTCGCAGAAGCTCCTTATTCCACAAACCGCGATGACAAAGCTGCGGGATGATCCAATAAGCGAGCCCTGCAAAAACTAATGGAGCACACCCCGCTGAAATGGCGTAGGTGTGAGCGATCGACCAGTCCGTAAAGACGTTCCAGGTGCTGAAATACTGGACTGACGTCAGAGCTATGTCCGCGACCACAACCGCGTAGAACAGAAGTCCGCCGAGGAGGAATTGAAGAATCGGGCTGGTCACAATCGTGCGTTTCGCACCACTACCCCGCAACATTGTCCAACCATTGGTAACACCAACCCATGCGGGGAGAAGCATCCCGAGCCCGGCGAGCATGGCCATCGACATTAACCATTCTGGCCCGGCGCTGTAATGCAGGAAGCGGGAACTAGCAAAGATCCCAAGTGCAATCGTGGCCCAAAACTGCAGCACCGCTAGCCGATAATTCGGAACCGAGGTTTCCGTCACCTTCGGAATGAAGTGATAAAGCAATCCGACTAATGGGACGAATACCAGATAAAACAAGATGGCATTTGGAGCCCACAACTGCAGGATTCCGTCGGCGGCACCAGTGTACCAGCTGCTGCTTTCATAGCCGCTACCCATCGTTGCCACGTTGGGAAGGAGCTGCAACGGCACCACTGCCATCGCGCTAGCCAAGTAATACCAAAGCGAAATGTACATGTGCCGCTCGCGTCGGCGAAACAAGGTCATGACCAGATTGGCCAGGAACACGAGCATGGAGGCCGCGAAACCAAGATCGACGATCCAAACAAAATCGAGACCGCTCCGATGCTCCGTATGCCCGTAGGCGAGAGTCACTGAAGCCCAAATCAAAACAAATTGCCAACTGGCGAAATGCAACCAGCTGAAGGAACGTTTGGCCATCTCACATTTGCAGAGCCTCTGGATGCTGAAATACATCCCGGCAAAGACACTGTTGGCCGCAAACGCATAGACGAGCAAGTAGAGATGAGAGCCGCCAATGCGGGCGTACGTGTACTCGATCGCCATGGCTTCCGGCGTCAGTAGAATCCACCAAGTTGCCGAAGACGCCACCATCGCAACGACGCCCCAAACGACAGCGGCAAAAGTAAACAGACCAACAATTCGATTGTCGTAACGGTACTGTTCCGTCTCGTGAGACGAAATAACGTCCTGTGAATTCAACGTAGTCCCCAGTGGTCAGACCAAGTCCGCAGCGCTGCGGACTCGATGGCGTTGTTGGCTTCGCTCGGTTAGCTGTGATCAGGGACAGCTCGGTACACATCACCGGAAAGCCTGCCCAAAATCCGGAGGGGCATTATAAATAGACCTTCGCCAGATCAAAATCCGCGTTCCAGGGATTCCAAAGCAATCACCGCAACCCCGGACTTAGACCGGGCAACCACCGACGCCGGTCAAACCTCACGGGAAGAGTTCGTTAGCTGCTTCGCTCGGGTCACCCCAAGAAAAATCTTGATCGTATTCGACGATGGCCGGTGGAGGGGACTCCGCAAGCGTGTTCAGACCAATATGAAATGCACTATGCGTTCGCTCAATCAGCGTTGGTTTTCCGGTTTCAGGGAATTCCCAAAGCTCGGAAAGCTGCACTGTAGGATCAGGGCTCACTCCACCGTTAAAGAACGAATCGTGACCATACTCGGCATAGACGCCAAGTCGTTGCTGGCCAGCCACATTTCCCTCTTCTCGCACAGTGATTAGCCAGTGGTTAGATGATTGACTGTTCGGCTGAACTCCATTCTGGGAGAGATAAGCCATCCTCTCCGCGTTTTTATCACGAATAAACTCGAATGCCGCGTCGCGTCCTGGATTGGCGTCCATGACCGAAGAATGCACTCCAACCTTGTCCATTGACCCAAAAAACTGAACGCCTTCTGAGAAGTCATCGGGATCGCTACTCGGAAAGACAAAGAACGGCGTATCCGCTAGCCCAGATGCAGTCACGGTTGCGGTATCGGGGCTCGGAACCCTCTGGCTTTCGATGCCACTCCGTGCCGCAATGACGAACCCAATGCAAACGCAAATCAGGAGTGGAAAAAATAACGACGATACTTTCATGGGATCAAACCTCTTCTAGACGATCTACCATGTGCTACGGTGCCGAGATGGACGAAGGGCCGGCGGGCAGATCAACGCAGAACCAGACTCGTTTCTCGGCGTCAGTGACTTCCGCTGATGGTGTATCGCGGTCTCGACCATACCAGACGGAACCTGGTACAAGAGCGTCCTTCGTAACGACTTGCTTGAGCGCAGACTGGCTCGCTCCTGCATGAAATCGCCACTCGGTCGCCCCTCCCGAGCCGGACAGCTTTTGCCTCACGGAAAAGGTGAACTCTGGACATGCAAACCTGCTTTGGAGCGAACAACGGCCTGCATCTGCAGCGAATCGTACGAAGTACTTCGCCGCCCAGTAGCGGGCAATTTCACTGACTTTCATCCAAGTCGTCTGCTGTCCGAAACGCCCTCGAATAGCCTGAACAACGTGCTGAAACTGGCGGAACCCCGTCTCAGCCCCATTGCAATACATGCCCGGCCAATGGCAAAGCATGATGGCGGGTTGCCTACGAAGAATCAGATCCACCATTCTTCCGGATGTCGCATCGGCATTGCAGTACTTTTCGCCTTGGCTAACTGTCACTCCATCCCAGCCTCCGAACCAGTCCCCAGTACCGGCCGGGACATTGACCACAAAATCGCGATTTTCCTCCGAGCCGCTGGCGGGAATCGCTTCGCTGAATTCGATTTTGGGTTCCGTGCTCTCACTGCCGTTCACGACATATTTGAAGTAGTGCTTCAGCTCCGGCGCGTACACATCCTGTACAGATTGGCTGACGGCCAAAGGAAGCTTTTCCTTCACTCGGTTCCCAAATCCACCCGGTGTCGTGATTCCTTCGCATGGCAAACCGCAGTTCTTCAAGATCTTTAGTGCGTACGCGAGATAGCTGGCAAGGTGGTCGACGGAGACGTCCTCCTGAGGATATGAGTTCTCCATGTGGGCCGGTGTGAAATCTGAAAACGGGCGCCCCGTCTTCAAGTCGATCACGCGCGTGTGGGTAATCATCTCGGGATGAATATCCCAGTTCGGTAACATGAGCTCCCGAACAAGCCCAAGGCTCTGATTTAACTGCTTCTGAGACCAGCCGGGTAGGACGCGATCCAACCATCCGACGCAGGCTGGATACGGAACGATCGAGTATTTCCCTTTTACGCCAAACTGCTGGCACCACTCGCCAAACTTGCGAACGAAGGCATCGGGGATCTCGTCAGGCCAATCGCGCCACGGCTGCTGATAGTCTTTGCGGTCAGGATAGGTCGCGCTGAACTGCGGCATGCAAAACTTGCCCATATTCACCAAGCAAGTCGAATCGTCGATGATGAAAGAAAGGGGAACTCGTCCGCGAGGCAATTCGACGCGAAAATCAAGATCGTCGGCAGAGCCCACCGGCTCCTGGACTGGACTTGCCTCCACCGTGCCGAGCTTGCTGCCCGCTGCAGCCAAAGCCGACATGGAAAGCCCCTTTGTAAACTGTCGGCGTTGGATCGTATTGCGCATGACACACCCGTAAGCTGGAATACCAAAGTGGTTGGCGTTTTTTCACTACTGATCGCACTGAGTGTATCGCTAATCGTCACTCGAATTGCTGCTCTCGCGTTGATGTTTACGGGATTGTCGCGCGAAGCGGCCCGTTTCCAGGCTCGCTCGGCGTTTTCTGGCTGCGGATACACGACCCGAGAGGCGGAAACCATCGTGAACCACCCAGTGCGGCGACGGATCGTGATGATCCTGATGCTGCTGGGAAACATCGGAATCGCAACTGTCGTTGCGACCGTGATGATCTCCTTTACAAGCACTGCAGATGAAAGTGTCAGCAAGAAACTGACGGTGCTGGCCATTCTCACCTTTGGCGTCATCTCGCTCTATTTCCTGTTTTCCAGCCGCTGGGTCGAACGGCAAATGAACAAGGTGATCGCTTGGGCGCTAAAGCGGTTTACCGATCTCGAAGTCCGCGACTACCAGTCATTGCTACAGCTTGCCGACGGATACGCCGTTTCCGAAATGGTCATTGACGCGCGTCACTGGTTAGTCGGAAACAAACTCAAAGACATGCGGCTCGCCGACGAAGGCTTACTCATCCTTGGTATCCATCGTGCCCCTCACGGATTCAGGGGCATTCCCAAAGCCAACGATGAAATTGCAGCCGGAGATACCCTCATCATCTACGGAAGGCTCGAGAACATCCACATTCTCGATCGTCGCAAGACCGGTAAGAAGGGCGATCGAGAGCATGAAGAACAAGTCCAAAAGCAATTCGAAGTAAAGCAGGCGGAAGAGCGAGATGTGCCGGACGAAACTGAGATGTAACCGAACCGCATGGCGACCATCAAAACAGACCGAACGCAATGAATCGACAATAGAACGATTCAGCTAGCCAAAGACTTCGCGGTAGATGATGATATTCCCATGAGTTCTAAGCCCCCCAACCAACGACCTGATTCGGATTTCGTTCGGATCACCGCCGCAAGCCATCCAATTGCGGTTGCGAATCCACAAGCGAATTTAAAGTCCGCCTCTTCGACTCTCAAGGAACATGCCGACAGCCAAGTCGTCTTCTTTAGTGAACTCTCGCTCACGGGCTATAGCTGCGGCGACCTCTTCGCCCAAGAACGCCTGCTAGACGAAGCACTGGTCGCACTGAAAGAGCTAGCAAACTCAACCAACGCGTCGAATCAGATCGTCGTTGCAGGCCTCCCAGTCCGAATTCAAGATCGGCTTATGAATGCCGCCGCTGTGCTTTTCGGAGGCCGAGTCCAAGGCATCGTGCCTAAGCAGCACCTACCGAACTACCAAGAGTTCTATGAAGCAAGATGGTTCCACCCCGCCGACGGCAGTGAACCTAGTTCCGTGGACCTCGGCGGGCAGATGAGTGAGGTTCCGTTTGGCATCGACCTGTTGTTTAAGTGGGGTGAGCTCACCTTAGGTGTCGAGCTATGCGAAGACCTGTGGATGCCCGTTCCACCAAGCAGCCTACAGGCCACAGCGGGCGCAAACGTATTGATCAACCTGTCCGCGAGCAACGAGCTAGTCGGCAAGGCGGATTGGCGCGAAGTTCTCGTCCGTAGCCAATCGGGTCGTTGCCTTGCCGCTTATGGATATTCCAGCGCGGGTCCAACGGAATCTACGACGGACGTGGTATTCGGTGGGCATTGCATCATCGCGGAAAACGGTGCGCTTCTCGCCGAATCTCCTTACGTCGGCGACCACGGCACAGGATGGCAACCCGCTTCAAGCGCCACCGCCGATGTCGACCTGCAGAAAATCAGCCACGATCGTCAAAAGACGACGAGTTGGCAGATGGCGGCTAAACGCTCGCCCGCTACGTTTCGAACGGTTTTACTAGCCGACGATGGCCCGAATCGCTCGTCGGGTCAACAACGCGTCGTACCGGGACGACCTTTCGTTCCGAAAGAAGGCCCTGCGCTCCATCGTCGCTGTTCCGAAATCCTGGGGATTCAATGTGCCGCGCTGGCCAAGCGAGTTAGTCGACTTCCATCGGATTTGCCCTTGTTCATCGGGGTTTCTGGAGGCTTGGACAGCACTCTAGCATTGCTCGTCGCGGCCCGAACGGCACAACAACAAGGTTGGTCCGTGTCGCGGATTCACGGAATCACCATGCCGGGATTCGGGACGACTGACCGAACTTTGAAAGCCGCGCAAGACCTGATGCGGCACCTGAAAATCACGTCATCAGAGAGCGACATTAGGCAGCTCTGCCTAGACACCTTCGTTGCCATGCAACACAAGCCGTTTGGCATCGACGTTCAATCGCTTGACCTGGCCACATTCTGTACGACACTCGACAAGGTTCCAGATGATCGACGAAAGGACTTGGTCTTCGAGAACGTTCAAGCACGCGTGAGAACGTTATTGCTGATGAACCACGGATTTGTACTTGGTACCGGCGATCTGTCAGAACAAGCTTTGGGATGGAGTACCTACAACGGCGATCATATGTCGATGTACAACGTGAACACATCCGTCCCCAAAACGCTGGTCAAATTCCTTGTCCGCTACTTGGCCGAACACGAGTTCGACGGCGAAACGCGCCAGTGTCTCGAGAGCATAGTTGAAACTCCGATCTCTCCTGAGCTTTTACCACCAGCCAAAGATGGATCCATCCAACAACACACGGAATCGAGCATCGGTCCATACGAACTGCACGATTTCTTTCTCTATCATCTGCTGCGGTACGGAAGTCGGCCAAGCAAGATTCTTCACTTAGCCAGCCTGGCGGAATTCACCGAGCCTTACTCGGAGGAGATGATCCGCGCGACACTCAAGACATTCTTAAAGCGGTTCTTTGCCAATCAATTCAAGCGATCTTGTGTGCCGGACGGGCCAAAAGTCGGAAGCGTGAGCCTCTCGCCGCGTGGCGACTGGAGAATGCCTAGTGACGCAGACGCCGATGCATGGCTTGCCGAATTGGATCAGAGCTAGAGGTCAAGGATGATAACTATCTCGCGAATTCGAAGGCCTCAGAAACAAGTCAATCATGCTCGCCCTTGCTATCTCGACCCAAGGAGCAGAGCATGACTGGAATTCAGCGTTTTGCGACGGACGACACGCGCCGGGAAGAAATCAGCTACTGGAATCGCCGTAGCTATCGTAACCAGGCGACGACCCCGGCTGGCCGAATCTTCACCGGCATGGCGATCTCTGCGGCCATCGTGTTTACCGCCGTTGTGGGTTATGTTGCCAACGGTTGGACTTGGGCAGATGCAACCTACATGGTCGTCATCACGATTTTTGGAGTTGGATATGGCGAGACACAACCAGTCGACACACCTTTTCTTCGTTGGTTGACCATAACCTTGATTGTCTGCGGCTACGTGGCCGCGATATACACGGTCGGCGGTTTCGCCCAATTGCTCATCGACGGTGAACTGCGTCGCATTCTGGGAGTCAAACGGATGCAGAAAGAAATCGACAAACTTTCAGGCCACGTTGTCATCTGCGGCTTCGGGCGCATGGGGCGAAAAGTCGCCGAGGCACTCGCCACTCGCGGCCGAGCACTGATCGTCATTGATCAAGACGAGGACAGTGTGGAGGCGGCTCGCGGATTCGGCTGCCTGGCCATCCATGGCAATGCGACTGAAGAAGCGGTATTGCGGTCCGCCGGTGTAGAACGGGCGGGTATCCTTACCACGGTTCTAAGTGACGACGTGGCCAATCTTTTCATCACGATTACCGCACACGACTTGAATCCCGAGCTCGAGATTCTGGCTCGTGCAGAAAGAACTAGTACGATCAAGAAGCTCCGACAAGTCGGCGCAAGTCAGGTCGTACTGCCCGCCAACATCGGCGCTGACCGCTTAGCCAATATGATCCTCCGACCCAGCGCGCAATCGTTGCTGGCTCAAGCGAAGCTGCCCGAAGGGCTCAATCATGATCTCGCGTCGCTTGGCCTCAAACTTGACGAGCTAGAGATTACCAATGGGTCCTCTCTCGTCGGCGGAACTCTCAACGAATTCAAAGAGCAGTGCGAACATCGATTCCTAATCGTCGCCCTCCGCAATTCAGATCACGAAGTTGATGTCCACCCGCCGGGCGACCGAGAGCTTAGAGCTGGTGATTGCGTCATCATTCTTGCGCATGAAGAAGACATCTCGATTCTCTGCGAACGTTATCGACTGCAGCGAGAGCAATTGGATGAATCGCCTGTCGCTAGCGCCTTCGGAGATGACTAGACTTCGGTGATCAGTGCCCCCACGAACAGGCGCTGGAATCAGTGCCCCGCGAACAGGCGCTGGGATGAGGTGATCGCTTGAAGACAGGTAGCGGCGATCGGGCAATGAATGATCAGCGGCGACTGCCGACGAGCAGTTCCGGCATACTAAGATGCGTCATAAATCGTAGATATCGGGATCTTCGTTCGGTGCCTCGCGCATGCGACGCATGACGCCTTTGAGCTTGCCTTCACCGGCAGCGAATGGATCTTCGTTTTCAAGCACGTCGCCGAGTTCCTCTTCGACTTTGTCGGGATCTTCCCCCGCCTCCATCCTACGTATGGCCTCTTCCATACCTTCGCCCATGTTCATGCCAGTGGTATCCATGAGCTTGCGCATCACATGAGCCATCGCTCGAGGATCTTCCTCATTGACGCTTTCGAGTTCGCCAGCCATTTGCATCATGGCTTCTTCCATCTTCTCATCATCGAAATCCATTTCGGGCTCACCAGCATCTGGAGAGTCCCCTCTCCCCTTGGAAATGGCAAACCGCGACACCTGCCGAGTCGTCTTCCGCTTCGGGCACTTCGGACAATTGGGTACCGTCGTGGTGTCTATCTTGCGAGACATAAAACTGAAAATCGTATGACAGCCTCGGCAGTAAAACTCGTAGATGGGCATTCTCTGAGCCTCCAAGTGATTGCCGCAAGACTCGAACAAGACCGATTTGGTCTGCAGCAATGGGTAAGCTTCGGCGCGAAAACCACGGAATGTGGTTGCCGCGCATGAGCAAGTGGATGCGAGATTCTTTCGATTTTCTCGGTTGTGGGCAAGACCGAAAATCGGGACTGGCCATGAGTGCTGAAAGAAGCCTTAGGTCGGTTGCAGGCTTGGTCGTAATCGCCGAATGGACATCCCGCCATTTAGGTTTGCAACTCGGTCGAACCCTTTTCCTTTCAACAAACAAGCTGCGACGTGAGCTCTCTTGCCAGAATGACATATTGTCACCGTATCGCGTGAGGGATCGAGCTCTTCGAAACGGTCATTCAGCTCATCGACAGGAATATGGATCGCGTCGGGTTCAGCGGGTAGCTTCTCAAGCTCACGAGCCGACCGTACATCCACGATCTGCCACCCACTAATATCGGCGTCGTACGGAACTAATTCAGGTTCCTGCTGGAGATCGTTCTGAGCCACAAACGCGGCCATATGCACTGGATCCTTAGCCGACCCAAACGGTGGCGCGTACGCCAAATCGAGGTCTGCCAGATCGTACACTGTCCCGCCAAAGTGCATGGCTGTCGCGACCACATCGATCCGCTTGTCGACGCCTTCCGGTCCTACCCCCTGTGCTCCGAGTATCTTGCCATCGGGTTGGTAGACTACTTTCAACGTTAGCCCGCGTGCGCCGGGGAAGTATCCAGCATGGTGCGTCGCTTGGATTGTGGCTGAACGATGCTCGACGCCAGCCGATCGACACTGTCGTTCGTTGAGACCTGTCGAGGCAGCAGTTTGTTCAAAGACTCGGACAACCGCCGTACCCTGAACCATCGGCATCGTTTCTTGATCGCCGCGTGCGGCGTGACCACCAGCAACCCGCCCAGCTTTGTTCGCAGGACCTGCCAAAGGAACTCGCATACGTTGATCCAAAACTCGGTGGTGGTACTCGCACATATCTCCGACTGCATAGACGTCGGGGTCTTCCGTCTGGCAAAATTTGTTGACGACGACTCCACCCGTCTCACCAACTGCCAATCCCGAGTCGACCGCAAGCTCCGTCCGCGGGCGAACGCCCGCTCCCACGATAACGAGCTCAGTTGCAATGGACTCCTCATCCAGTTTCACCGCGCTGCATTTCTGATTGGTCGTCAACAGCTCCTGGACGCTCGCCCCTAAGCGACATTCGACCTTGGCTTTATGGAGCTCTTTCTCGACGATCTGCGCCATCTCATAATCCAGTGGCTTCAGAATCTGATCGCCCCGCTCTACCAGCGTTACGGAAACGTCGCGACGAACAAGTTGTTCAACAACCTCCAGCCCAACAAACCCAGCACCGACGACGGTCGCTTTCTTGACAGGGCGTTTCTTCATAAAGTCCAGAATCGCATCCATGTCATCCAGCGTCCAAAGCTGGAACACATTCTCAATATCGGATTGCATGAATGGCGGCCGAACCGGCGTAGAACCCGTCGCCAAAATCAGCTTGTCATAAGGCAGCTTAAACTCCTCATCACTTCCGACGGTACGACCGGTAACCGTTTTGGCTTCGCGATCAATCCGCGTCACTTCGTGACCAGTGCGTACACGCACACGAAATCGGTCCCAAAACAGCTCAGTCGAAGCGACGATCAACTTTGCTCGATCTTCGATTTCGCCACCGAGATGGTAGGGCAATCCACAGTTCGCGAACGAAGCAGCCGGTCCCTTCTCAAGCACCGTAATCTCTGCATCCGCATTGCATCGCCTTGCGCGAGCCGCCGCAGACGCTCCACCAGCAACTCCTCCGACAATCACAATTCGAAGCCGATCGTTCATCCCTTGCTCTCTTCACTACTAGTTTTTGTTTCGGTATTTCATGCTGACGCCGTCGCCGACTACTTCGAACTCTCCCCCAAGATTCCGGCAAGTGACTCCGGCACACTTCGGATGTGCAAATCCCGTTGTGGGAAAGCGATTTCGATCCCAGCATCGTTGAATGCTTGGTAGATCCGCTCGTGCAATTCATGGACCGTGGATAGACGATTGTCCAGTGTCGCTAGATATGCTCGCAATACTATGTTGAGCGTATTGTCGCCAAAGCCCTCAAATGTCACGATCGGTCCCGGCTCCCTCATGATATTGCTGTGTTCCAGACAAACTGTCTTTGCAATCTGGCACGCTTCGTGGGCATCGCTTCCATAGGCCACGCCAACATTGACCACAACACGATTGGTTGTGTCACTTAGTGTCCAATTGATGAGCTTGCCGGTAATCAAGTCTTTGTTTGGGACAATCAGTTCCTGGCGATCCCAATTCACAATCGTGGTTGCTCTCATTCGAATCTTGGTCACCGTACCGGTCGTTCCATCGATTGTGACGACATCACCCACGCGGATCGGTTGTTCGAAGAGCAAAATGATCCCCGAAACAAAGTTCGCGAAGATTTCTTGAAGGCCGAATCCGAGCCCCACGCCAAATGCAGCGAAAAGCCACTGGACACTGGACCATTGCAGTCGCAGGCAACCGCACGCAATCGCTACGCCGAGCGCCAAAATCATGTAACGCGCAATGGTCGTGATGGCATACCTAGCCCCGTTGGTCAGAGGCAAGTGCTGCAGCAGAGCGATCTCAAGCAATCCGGGAACGTTTCGCGTCGCAATGATGGTCAACAGAACAACGGGGATCAAAAGAAGTATGTTGGCTAATGTGATAGGAACGGTGTCGCCATTGATGTCCACCTCCCATAGCTGAGCTCTTTCCAGGCTGTAGATTGCCGGCAAAACATCAGACCAGATCACAAACGCTAAAATCAGTCCCGTTGTCACAAAGAGACTGGTTACCATCCGTTTTGTCTGATCGTTCATGGCAACCAGATTCATCTCTTCATCTTCAGCACCCTTGAGCGGAATATCGCTGGTCGTTTGTTGGCTCGCTTCCATCAAACGCTGTCGAGCTTGCTCCATCATTAGAGCCCTGCGTTTTAGGACGAACCACCGCTTTACTAGGCAATAGCCCACGGTAAGAACAATGACCATCCATAACGTTTCGTCAATGCGCGAAGCTAGTTGCTGGGACGTGTAGTAGTAGCCCCAAAAACTCAGCGCCCCCAATGTGAACGGCAACGCGACGATGGCCGGATACCAAACGTACTTCAATCGATCGAGCCAACCTCCTTCCTGACTTGCAACCAGCCCACTGAAGATCCCGCGTCCCGGGTGCATCGTGACGATGATGAACACCCCCAACAGAAGCATCAAAAAGAGAAAGGCGATTCGACCAAGAGACTGTTCCCAGGCTGATTCAGCGTTGGAAACAAACACACCAATGACAACAATGAGCGGAACCGAAAAATCAATGAGCCACCGTAAATTGCGATGTAGAAAATGAGTTTGTGTTTCTCGCCAATCGAAATGTAGAACTCCCAAGCCTGACGGCCGACAGATCTGCCTCAAGAAGGACATCGGAAACAGCGTTTTCGTCGCGAGAAACAAGCCGCTGGCGAGTGCGAGTGGAAATCCAGTCGTGGCTTCGCGCTGGCAACCGACATAGAGTCGCCATGCCACAAAAAGCATGACGAATGAAACCGGTACGGAAATCAGCAAGGTCTGCATGAGACCTCTTCCCGTGAAATGGTATTGAATGCAAGTTTTCCGTCCCGCCAGTCGAGAACACTCTTTCAGTTTCTCAAGGAATCGACCTTGATTGATGGCTAGCCAACCGGTGAGAACCACAAACAACACGTACCACAGTGGCGCCGCCTTGAGGTCGCTTGCAATGATGGACAACGTCTTGCGCCAGTTCTCGAAGCTAAGCAGCCAGGCGCCTGCTTCACTCGTTGGCTTGATCTGGCTCAAGCCCAAGACGGGCGCGCTGGGCGTCCAAATTAACTGTTTGTCAATGAATTCTCGATACTCTTCGGCAGCAAGGATTGTTTCCGTTTTGGCCGTAGCAAGATCAAGTAGATCGTCGATGTAGCGAGAAATATCGGAACTCATCGTTGTTAGGATCGTTCTGAGTTCGATCGCGGTGTTTCTCTGAGGGCCGTCTTCGGTGCTGATCTTATTCAGCTCTCGGATGGCATCGCCGACATCGAAATTCAATGAGTCTGCACGTTGTTCATCCTCCTGGAGATCCGCCAATTCCGTAGACAGCTGTCGGCTGTTTGGAAGTTCGCTGCGTTCGCGTCGTAGACGCTTGACAATCCAACGATTCGCGCCGCGTGCTTGCTTCAACTGCTTTTGCGAATTGCTAAGGGCGTCAGTCCAACGTGAACTCTCGGAACCCGCTTCCTTCATTTGCTGGACGATATCCTCGTGCTTGTCGGCAATATCGAGCCAAGTCGTTCGGTCTTCGTCATCTGAAGTCACCTCGCCTTGGGTGACCAAGTTGATCTCCAACCATTCACAAATCTGGTCGTAGAGCGGGCCCTCAGGGAAGTTTGGCTTGAGTTCAAGAACTTGATTTCGAGCCTCTTCAATGCGTCCCCGCCGACGTTGCGAAAGCACACGTTTCAGTGCCTCGGCGCGTTCGTTCAATGTCGCGATATCTTCCTCAATTTGTTGTTCCAATCGCAATAATTGCTCGCCACTCGCCCTCTCGCGATAGGGCAGTAATTCCCCGAGCAGCAACTGGCTGGCTTGCTTCTTCCAACCAAGCGCCTCAGCCAACTTAGGGTCCGTCGTATCGTCGACAACGATCTCCAGGTTGCTCTGAGCGTCGACGAGCCAGGATTCAGCCGCATTGCGGGCGTTAATCATCTCTTCGATCTCGACGCCGGTGAGCCGAAGTTCAACCAAGAGTTTGTTCACGCCGTCTAGTTTTTTCTGACCTTCCTCAAAGCTAACGCTCTCCAAGCTCACCCCGTTTGCGTCCACTGCCTCGGCAACGCGCTTCTGCCTTTCCTCTCGAGCTTCATCTGTAGTGACGACTTGAATAACTTCGTTCCACCGCCGGAGTTTTTCGTAGTTCGCCAATAACGTGACGGTCGATTCCAAGTATTCTTTGCGTGTCTCATCTTGGGTGCTCGCTGAATCCAACGAATCCAGCTGCTCTTTCACTGATTTCGCGAGAGCAGCCGCATCCACGCCATTCGAAATGGGAGCACTTTGCTGAGGTACCAGGCGATTGCTGGCACTTTCGGCACGTCCTTCGGACGCACTACGCGGCGGCTGCTCGTCCTGAGCAAATGCAGATGACATCAAGGACACCGGCAAACACATCCATGCAAAGAGAATCGCCCCAGCGATCGGTGATGAGCTTGCCATAATTCGAATCCTTTCTCCGGCTCGTCCGCTGATTCCAAGACTCGCAACGGTAGTAGAACATTGCCAGCTGCGGTGATTGCTGATAGGGCTATTGTCACGCAACTAGCCAGAGATCGGTAGCGGTAGCGACTCGAATTTCGCGTTCGTCAAAGACGACTAGGTTCGCCGATTCAGACACAGTTCGCCCGCGTGTCTTCGCACACGTTTGTAGCCAGCTGCTACCGAGCTTTTTGGCGCAGCGCTTTTGGAAAGTGATTTTTAAGGACGCCCTTGGTGATCTTTCCCCAGCCCAATGATCGAACGCCCCATTTGGCAACCCGCCAGCCATCACCATTCTCGCTCGTCCGGACGGCTTGCCCTTCGACATAAAGTCGAGCTTGCTCAGCGTCCAACAAGATCGGTTCGCCAATGCCGTTTTTGGCGACGGTACCACCACTTAGTTTGGCCGCCCCGAACTGAGGCTCGATGCGGTTCCGCTTTTCGCGAGCTAACAGGGTTCCCGAAACTGCCATGCTGATCCAATCATCGGGTACGTCGGGAAAGGCATGGTAATCGACCAGATCGTCAGCGCCGGTTCGGTAACGACGTTCTCGGATTCGAGAATCGTCCAGCGTTAAACCATCCAGCATTAACACGCTGGCCGAACATTTCGACAACCGCCAGTCCGATTTCTTGCGACGCCCATGTTCCTGTATCCCAACTTGATCATGCTCAGATGGTTCGTCAGCGCGAACTAAAGCTGCCGCAAAGGCTCCGTGGGAGGGATCCGTATGAGGCCAGATGCGGTACATTCCTTTGAGTTCGGGATGCTGCCACTGCGCCAGATCAGAATCGCAATAAAGATTCCAACCTGGATTCGATTCAAGAAAGGCCGAAATGACCGACTCATTCTCCAACTCAGCAAACGTGCAGGTCGAATACACAAGACGTCCACCGGGACCCACGGACCTCGCAGCGGCTTCGAGCAAACGCCGTTGTCGCGCGGCACTATGGCTGATCTGCGATTCCGAAAACGACGCCAATGATTGTTTTCCCTTCGAAAGCATCGACTGACCACTGCAGGGCGCATCGAGGAGAACACGATCAAATGCCCGCTCAAAACTCCCGGGTACGGCATCAAGCTCTGCGCTCGTAACCAGGACATTGCCAAAACCAGCTCGCTCGACGGCAAGCTGCAATTGTGCGACTCGCGACTGAATGACTTCATTCGCAACCAAAGCCCCATGCCCGTTCAACTGCTCCAGCACCGCAGTCGACTTGCCTCCTGGAGATGCGCAACAGTCCCAGACAGTCATGCCCGGCTCGGCGTCACAGAGCTTCGCGGCCAACATCGACCCGGCGTCTTGAATGTAGTAGTCACCAGCCGCGTAGGACAGAAACGCGCCTGGTCGAATCGTGGAGTCTACGAGTACGCGCCCGTAATCTGCGTACCAGGGAACAGCATGCGTTTCAAACGGCACCGGTGCTGGAGACCGGGGATGCAATCGAATCGCTCGATCTGGATGATTAGCAATGGCTTCGATCAAAGCAGCCAGATTTTCACGGTGTGAACCTTGGCCTGGCAATCGCGTGTGCCAGCGGCCAAGCACCATCTGCCAGTCAACTTCTGCCAAGTCCGCCACGGTGAAACTTTCGGTTTGGCTAAGATTCTGATTCGGCTACAGAGCATTGGCCAAAGGGCACAGCGCATTTGCCAAAATAAACGAGATCCTTCGGATCACCTTGGACGCCCGCGAATCCTTTACTTGCATAGATGGCTCTCGCCGGATTTTCATGGACCACTTCTAAGGTGACGGCACAACTACCCTGCTCGACCGCAAAGGTCTTGACCGCGTCGATCAGTTTGCCGCCAACTCCGCTGCCCCGGTGCGGCTCGGCCACGAACAAATCGTGAATATTGATCAATCTGGAAGCTTTGAACGTTGAGAAGCCCCAAAAGCAAGTCGCAATCCCCGCAGGCTCATCTTCGACTTCCGCCAAAAACGCGAACGCAGTGGGCTGTGAACGTAGCGCTTCGGGAAGACGCTCGAGAATGGCGTCGTCCAACGGCTTCGACTGCCCCATGGGATGCATGGCATACTGGTTCAGTAGAAAAACGACCGCCGCGCAATCCGCTGCATCTTGATAGTCGATCCTGCGAATGGTCAATGACATTCTAAAGCTCTCTCAATCCAACGCGGATGTCAATAAACACGTTCCGCAAGGTGCAACGTGTGTCCTGAGAAAGCTACAAGGTTACCGAGAAGCTGTCCCAGCAACCAGGACCGGGAGATCGGTCGTAGAAGTTCGCATTACAAACAAAAAAAAGCGGCCCGAAGTCCGAAGACAACGGGCCGCTTTCAAACGTATCTAGAATCAACCAGATTCTCGAAAAGCCGGAGCTTAGCGAGCGTAGCTGGAAGCTTGAATGACACGTCGATTGCTTTGCAGGTAAGCACTTGGATCTACGATCGGTGCTGGTGGCATTGGTGCAGCGTCGCTAGCAGCAGGAGCTGGAGCAGGCGCTGGAGCCATTGGAGCCGCTGAGCAGCTGCTGCATGCAGACATTTCGCATCCGCAAGTTGGGGCAGCGCCGCATCCGCAGGCGTCGCATCCGCTGTCGCAGCTGCTCTTCTTCTTGAACAGCTTGCTCAGGAGACCGCCACCAAGCTTGCATCCGCTGTCGCAACCTGAGTCGCATCCGCAAGGATCGCAAGCAGCGATTTCGCATCCGCAAGTTGGTGCAGCACCGCATGGGTCGCATGCAGCGATTTCACAACCGCAAGTTGGAGCAGAACCACAAGCAGAGATTTCACATCCGCAAGTTGGAGCAGCACCACAGCCATTATCACAACCGCTGTCGCAGCCACCCTTCTTACCAACCAATCCGCGAAGTAGCGACATCTTCTTCTTCTCGATCTTTCCGAGAAGCTCTAGAAGAGGCTTACGACGTGGCTTGCTGCATCCGCAAGGATCGCAAGCAGCCATCTCGCATCCACAAGATGGAGCAGCGCCACATGCAGAGATTTCGCATCCGCAAGTTGGTGCAGCACCGCATGGGTCGCATGCAGCAATTTCACAACCGCATGTTGGGGCAGCACCACATGGGTCACATGCAGCGATTTCGCAACCGCAGGTTGGATCAACACCACAGCCGTCACCACATGCAGAGATTTCACATCCGCAGGTTGGATCGGCAGAGCAGCCAGTGTCACAGCAAGCGCTGTCACAACCGCTACCCTTCAGTCCTAGCATTCGATCCAAAAGCCCGCCGCCGAAGCTCGGGGTGCTCAAGCAAAGGCCGAGCATCAAGGATCCAATAACAGTGTTCAGTTTCATCGAGCCACAACTCCCTAATACGATGAATCGTCATCCAGTGCGATGCTTGGTTTGACATTGTGGGGGTGTAGTTCGGCCGAGCCCGGTTTCGACGTACGAAGTCGCCGCCGAAATCGCCCTCGTACCGGACGACAACGGACAGCTCCTCAGAACTATCCTGCTTCGTGGTGCCGTGCGACATGCCCTGTTGTGTTGCTGAGGCACAACAAGTGGCCGCGACTACTCAATGCCACTGGGTCCAAACCCCACTGGTCCAGCCGAGCAGTTCCGTATGCTCGCGCTGGCAACTGAATCCGAGACCGATGGTCTACGGAAATCAAGTCAGATGGGGTATCGGCCTGGGCGAAAGAACTGCTTGAGCATGCTGCAAGCTTTTTTGGGGGAAGGACTTACGACGACGCCAGGTCCGGTTTCTGAGCCTTAAGCCGGTTAGACCAGCTGGATAAGCTGTGCGGGCAAGACGACCGCCATAACCCGCACAGACTGCCGGATTCGTTGTGGTGACCACTTGTCCACTTACCAATCTGAAGCCGATGACCCAAAATTTTGGCACGACCCAAACAAACGCGAGAACCGCGAGAATCGTCAAACTCCCCCACAATCCCCCCCTAATAGTCCGTACAGACGAGTTGAGTTTCGACCTTGAAAACCACACCCCCTTTGCGAGAAGGCACGGCGTGCACCTCCAAACGCACGGAGAGCTTTGAAATCGTCGACTTCAACGGGCTACCTGGAACCCCCTGCCCGTGTGGAATTGCCAAACGTGGGTTGATGGATTCGGAACAAGTACCATATTCGTTGCATCTGACGGAGATTTCCGAAGACGCGAAGGCACATTATCATAAGCGCCTCACCGAAACCTACTTCATCCTTGAATGCGGTCCGAGCGCTGCCATCGAATTAGACGGCATAGCTGTCCCCATCCAGCCCCATACGGCAATCACAATTTATCCGGGCACTCGACACCGGGCTCTCGGGAAAATGAAAGTCGCGATCGTCGTCACACCTAAGTTTGACGAAAGCGATGAGTGGTTTGATTAACCGCTCATCGAATCTTTCGAAACGACTCCATTGCCAGCCTTGTTGCATTCCAATTGAGATCAGATACTCGAATGGCCAATTTCAGCTTATTGCTCCGACGCGAACGATTCGCAGCCGCACTGATTCTTCTAGCTTTTCTTTCGGGAATGATGCTGACTGCTGCAACCAGCGGGTGTGACGCAGCTAACAAAATGACCGCCTCTTCCGAGCCTTCTGTTCCGTCTGAATCATCCGATGTCAGTCAGGATGCTGAACTGGAAAACTAGGCGTCGACGCAAGAAGTTGGCATCTTGCTCATTCTGTACTGCGAAGCTCTCTGGCTTCGACTATCACCTTCTTGAAGTCTGCACTCCGCAAGCAGAGGTCATGCACCCATGACCGAAATTGCAACGGCGAAGTTTGGGGCACCCGCCCGACTGCGTCTTCATCCATTCATCGATTTTCCCTGGAGATAACTCATGAGCAAGCGTGTCTTGGACGTGGGTAATTGTGGACCGGATCATAGCTCGATCCGGCGTTTCTTTGCGACCCATTTCGCTTCGATCGAAGTCGATCAGACTCACGGGCCCAATGACACCATCGAAGCATTGAGGAAAAACCAGTACGATCTCGTTCTCATCAATCGTAAGCTTGACCAGGATTACTCGGACGGACTCGAGATCATCAAACAGATCAAAGCAGACGGCGATCTTGCGGATGTCGCGATCATGATGATTACGAACTATGAAGAACACCAACAACTCGCGGTCGACGCCGGTGCATTGCTAGGCTTCGGAAAACTTGAACTCCAATCCACCGAAACGATCGAGCGGGTCCGCAGCGCGCTAGACTTGAGCATCTAGCATCGTCCACGATTTCGAGAGCGAAAGCCTATGATGGATCGCGTCTTCACGCTCATGACCCTGAACATCATTGCCGCGCTAGCGGCCGGCTGTGTCATGGCTTTGCAGCCTGCAGTGAATGCCAGGCTCTCCACGGCTTGCTCGCACCCACTCCAAGCCAGCGTGATCAGCTTCGGCACTGGCTTTCTCGCTTTGCTTCTCATTGGGACCGTACTCCGAATCGGCACTCCAACTGTCGCCAATCTAACGTCCGTTCCCTGGTGGGCCTGGACCGGCGGTTTACTTGGCACCTACATGGTGACGGTTTCCCTATTGGTGGCGCCCCAATTAGGCGCAACGCGTTGGATCGCCCTGGTTCTGACAGGTCAAGTTATTCTTTCGCTGGTCCTCGACCATCTGGGGCTGATTGGATACGAGCGGCAACCCATTAACGGAATGCGATTGATTGGCATTTCTCTTCTTCTCGCTGGCGTATTTACGGTCATGCGGAATTAGCACGACAGCGCCACTTTCTGGGCAGCTCTCTGCATGGGTTACAAACGCCCCAAATGCCCGCACTCTAGATCGTTCCTTGAGCACAAAGCCGCGTTATCCAACTACGTGTCACCTTTCCATCTAGGTTCACCCTGATGCCAAACCAGGGCCAATCAAAGTTTCATGCTAGGGCATGAGCCGCGACGCGTGATCGAACGGGGGCGTCATGAAACCCGTTGCCTTAGGGGCAGCGTTGGGCCAACGGCTCCATGGTGAAACAGCCTAGATTCAAACTAACGCGGTAGGAACTGGCGTTTCCGCCAGCCCCCCGCACAGATCCGTACGTGAGGTATTACACTCATACGGCTCTTGCCTTTAGTCGAGCATGATGTCGTGTGTCGGGGTAAGGGTGGATGATGCGAAGTCTGGGGAGATACTTGGACACGAGGGCGTACATGCGAGTCCAGGTCCAGCGGTGGCGTTGACTACGCCGCCGTAGTTGTTTCAGCCACAAGCGAATGAGGCTGCGGCGAAACTGTTGCAATCTCTCCATGTTCAATGGGATGGCGTGGTAGTTCAGCCAACCCTGAAGCACTCGACCGAGCCAGCGGCCGGTCTCGCCGACCGGATCGTGCCAACGCTTGCGGAGTTCAGTTTTGAGTTCTGCAAGCTTGGCTCGCATTCGAGAGGCAATGCTCTCTCGGCGGACGATGAAGCGGCTACTTCGGCGTGTCGTGCTGCACTGGTGCGTGAAACCCAGAAAATCAAACGTCTCTGGGCGTCCCTCACCACGTCGTTTTCGACGCGGGGCAGCGAACCTACCGAACTCGATCAAACGCGTCTTCTCATCGTTGAGCTTCAAGCCGAACTTCGCAAAGCGGGCTCGGAGTGCTTCCAAGCATTGCTCTGCTTCGTCCTGACGCTCGAAGCCAATCACAAAGTCGTCTGCATAACGTACGATGATTACATCACCGCGACCGCTCTGCTGACGCCACCAGTGAATCCACAGGTCCAGCACGTAGTGCAGGTACACGTTTGAAAGCAACGGTGAAATCACCGCGCCTTGAGGTGAACCTGACTTCTGCTGGACCATCGATCCTTCTTCGATCACGCCTGCGTGTAACCACTTGCGGATCAACCGAAGGATACGGTTATCTCCGATTCGGTGTTCCAAGAACTTGATCAACCACTCGTGGTCGAGCGAGTCAAAGAACGACTCCAAATCTGCGTCTAATACCCAGTTCACGCGTTTGGTCGTAAGTGCCACACTCAGCGAATCTAGCGCTGTGTGTTGATTACGACCAGGACGGAACCCATAGCTGAAGTCGAGAAAGTCCTGCTCGTAGATCGCCTGAAGTACCCATTGGACCGCTGTCTGGACAATCTTGTCTTCGAGCGAAACGATGGCCAGCGGACGCCGACCACCTTTGGGCTTACGTATCCAGGCACGTTGAGCTGGCTTGGCTCGATAGGCTCCTCGGTGAATCCGACCGTGGAGGTCCGTGATGTTGGCCTCCAAGTTCACTTCGTAGTCATGCCACGTCACACCATCGATGCCTTCCTTGGCGTGCTTCTTCAAGTTGAAGAAGGCCTCGGTCAGGCACCTTTGGTTGACATGATGTAGCAAGCAGGTGAAGCGAACGTCCGGGCTCGATCGAGCCCGTTCACGCACGCCGTGTAGTCCCCGTGACTCTCGCTTAGTCCGACTCGATGTTCGGGCTGAGGTGGGCTGCACAACGTTCCTATTGGCTGAGTCCCTTTCCTCGGACTGCTCCGCAAGTGCTTCAGCGGCACTCTTGTTCGCAGCCGTCGACGGTACTATGGACTCATCTGACTCCCCAACAGCGTACGTGTCGGCATTACCGCCTGGGGCGTTCTCCGACCGATCCTGGAAATCGTTAGGCAAAGTTCCACCTAGCGACGCTATGGATGCTCTTGGGGTCTCCCGGTTCTCGCGATTGAAGTTTCCAGACATGCTAAGTTCTCAGACTCCGCCGTGTTATCAAGTCACTAGCCATAATGCGACTTGGTATATTGCATTCCCAACAATCAAACGCGGTCTGCACACGGGAGCGGGTTATTTCGGAGCTCAATAGCTCGCCTGCCTGTACCCTTAACCGATGCTACACCCAGACTGTCACCAGTCCCAGCGTACGGATCCGGGCCGAAGTGATTGGCTAGATCTTCTTCGTAAGACTCTTTCATTCTCTACTTCAATCCGGTTTAGCCCGGCGCTTTCTTGATTTGCCCTGATGCCAAACCAGTCAGCATCGCGTTACGATAGAGTCTCATTGAAAAGAAACGATCTTGTTCCTACTGCGAACGGCCTCAACTGTTAGGGACTTACACAGCGCCAATTCTGAAGACATATCCCTATATCCGTCCCTAACCCGCTCCCATCTCTGGGACAACAAACATCTTCGCGGAATCACGAGCCATCTATGCCAAACTTTGAAGGAAAGACTGCTATCGTTACGGGTGCTGCCCGAGGAATTGGAGCGGCATGTGCTCAGGCGCTCGCTGCAGGCGGCGCGCACGTTTACGTCAATGACATCCTTGAGCCCAATGATACGATCGAGGCGATTCGCAACGCCGGAGGTTCGGCTGAACCCGCAATCGCCGATGTGACGGATCGAACAGCGGTCAACGACCTAGTTGCCAAAGTCGCGGCCGAAAAGGGTACGATTGACCTTCTCGTAACGAACGCAGCCTACAGTGATCGAGAACTGTTCTACAAAGCCAACCAAGATGGTTTCGACCGGACCATCGACGTTTGCATGTGGGGACCGTTCAATTTTCTGCGCTCTGTTGCGAATGTCATGCTGGAGAACAAAACCCCCGGCGCAGTCGTTTGCATCAGCAGCCCCCACGCATTCAAGGCTATCCCCGGCGCCATGGCTTACAACATGGCGAAAGCGGCAATCGACCAAATGGCACGAACGGCGGCTTGCGAGTTGGCCGAGCATCGCATTCGAGTCAACATTGTGCACCCCGGTTGGACCAATACTCCTGGCGAACGAAAGTTTTTCCACGAAACTGAGCTTGAGGTCAAAGGGAGTGAACTTCCATGGGGAAGACTCGCAAATCCGGAGGAAATCGCGCGAGGCGTCGCATTTCTCTGTGATCCGGCCAGCGAATACATCAATGGTGCGACACTATCCATCGATGGGGGAGCCCTTCTCCCCCACGAACAGCTCTTTCGCACGAAAGGCAGGCCCGCGTAGAACGGCCTAGATCATCGGAAGCCAAAATAGAAGTTGGAAGGGGAATCTTGGAATGGAACCTCTTCGTTAGATCACCTTAAAAAAGACCACACCACGTTCTTTGTGATTGGATTGCAGCATGGATGACTCGACTGAACCGACCTCCGTTGAAAAGAAGACGCTCAACGAGCTGCAGCGACGTATCCTGGGCGTCCTAGTCGAAAAGGCCCGTACCACGCCTGACTCCTACCCACTCTCTCTCAACGGATTGGTTACCGGTTGTAACCAAAAGAGCAATCGCGCCCCGCTGATGAATGTCAATGCAGAGGAAGTCGAAGATGAGCTTATGAACATGCGTGACCAAGGCATGGTCGCCGAGGTTCACGGTGGCGGCCGCGTCCCCAAGTATCGTCATTACATGTCGGATTTCCTGGGCGTCAAAGGAGCCGAGGCTGGAGTCTTAACGGAGCTTCTGCTTCGCGGCGAGCAATCTGTCGGCGACCTACGATCGCGCGCAAGTCGTTTTGGTGCCATTGCTGACCAAGGCGCATTGCAGGAAATCCTGCGAAGTTTGATGGACCAGCAACTGGTTGTCGCACTTACTCCGCCAGGCCGAGGCCAGTTGGTAACGCACAATCTTTACGAAGACTACGAGTTGCAGAACATCCAGACCCAGGTGGCCTCAGGGGCGGTCGTCAAGCCCGCAACTCGCTCCGCTTCATCTCCACCTCCCTCATCCGGAGAGCTCGAATCGCTTCGTCAGGAGATCTCTGAACTGAAAGAAACCGTCGCCAATTTGGCGGATCGCATAAGCAAGTTGGAACGCTAGGATGCGTGATTTTCCCTTGTGCGAACCGACGATTCATCAGTCTGATCGAGGCAGGCGGTGCTAGATCCACTTACAGCCCTCACCTTGCTCAGCGAGTGTACCGGTGACGACATCTGGTCAATCGACCACTGCGAACGGCGGCGCGTTCCGGGTGACTGGATCGACCAACTTCGCGATTGCTATGAGAGTGGTTTTAAGCCTGGCTTCCAAGAGAGCGATGAGACTATTTTTGTCGACACGGGAGTAGTCAATCAGTACGAAGGAATCCGCGATGTCGATCTAGCCGTCAAGATTGGCGAGTACCTTGACTTGGACGTTGATTCACTCCGCGCGATGGCACCCAACCGCGCCTCTCTCGTCCGCGCTATTCAGGAAGCTGCCGAGGAACAATAGCGCTGCCGAAAGCGACGTCTGACTATTGACGCGTTCATTTTAGGGATGACTTGAACAAAAATGGAAAGCATGTTGCTAGGTTCCAATTCCGTTTTCTCGGCACAACGCACAGTCCTAGGTAAAACAGAGCGTTTTTCGTAGCTAGCCACGCGGCGACACGACCTTGACGATCCTGCCCGTCATTCGGATTGTGGACATTGTTTTTTTGCCGGTCCTTTTCGGCGGCTGGGGCCGATGAGCTTCAAAGCTTGTACGTTTTCGTAGCTCTTCTCTCACTCAGACCTTTCTGTCTGGCCCATAGGCTTCTGTCTGTCTAGCCCATAGGCCATAGGGTGAGGATGAACGAGCATTACACGCTTCCCTTCGCGCCTTCGTTTTCATTTCCCAGTTCGCGGTGTCACTCCTCATGAGAACGATTTCCACCTTAGCATCCTGCCTTGTCATCTTCGTCATTCTCTCCTCGGCTACGAACGCGAATGAGCTGACTGGGTGCTCAAAAGAAGTTCCGCTTTGCGAGTATTCGGAACCCATATTCTGGGTTGTTAATTCGCGCTGCGCGCCACGGTGTCAGGGTCTCGACGCTGGATTCGAGAAGCTCAGATTTCAACGTTGGTGTCCCACCACCAGGTGTTTCGCGAACGAGACTCTTGAGTCGTTTCTTGCGGCACAGGCTCAACTGCCAACCCTGTTCTATGTGCACGGAAATAGCTTGGACCACAAGCATGCATTGGAATCCGGCTGGGGAGTGTACGAGCGAATCCGCGTTTGTCCGGGCCCCAAGATGCTGGTCCTCTACTCGTGGCCAGCCGAGATCGTTCATAAGCGTCCACTAATCACGCCCATCAAGTTGGCTCGTAAGAACATCCGCACCAAATACGTGTACGCAGAGCATCAGGGCTACTACGTTGCCAAACTCGTTCAGTTGATGAGCACCGCGAATCCGCTCACGCTTGGAGGGCATAGCTACGGAGCAGCCTGCTCCTTGGTTGCATCTCACTATCTCGGCGGTGGGGAACTGAATGGCTACTGTCTGGCTGGAGGATCGGCAGATCTTCGTTGCAATTTCCGGTTGTCGCTCATTTCTCCAGCATTGGATAATGATCACTTGTATCCAGGCCATCGGTATGACCATGCGGTATTCCCAGTCGAACGAATTCACACCACGTTCAGCACGAAAGATGCCACACTCAAACGCTGGCCGACACACTCATTCCGCGGCCAGCAAGCGATGGGATACACCGGCATCTGCACGAGTCGTCTGGGGGAGAATGCGTACAAGATCTGCCAACAAAAGCTGGATGAGGATGTCGGGCGTTCGCACTATATGAAACCGCATCTCGCCAGTTTCCAGATGATCTCAGCTCTTTGCCAAACCGCATTCAACACCCTGCCAAACCCCGGAATTTCGAACGGCAAGAACTCGGCGTTAACTCCGCCCTCAGTCGAGTTACGAGACGTGATCCAAGTTCCAGCTCAACTGGCTTTCCCGGGCCTCGCACTTTAGCCCCGAGATTTCATCAGCCTCGCGGACCGTCGCAAGCGACCCTTTCAACAGCCGGAGCTACTTGCGCAATCACTGTCGAGGACAAGCGTAGCATTCGGCAAATTGCATCGGCTTCTGCTGTTGCAACTCAAAGCTCGTCCAAGGCAGAGTGGCCTCTGCTGCGCGGAATGGGCCTTTGCGGTAGGCCTTTGCGGTTCGCCAGTGGGCGAAGTCTACCTAGAAACGCCCTTGCTTCAAGAAGCGGAGCGCCGCTTCCTGGGTCCGCCGGAAGGTGGGCATAATTTGGTGGAGTCCACCAAGCTGCGTAAAATCAGCGGCCCCCTCCAGATAATGCGATCGAATAGGCACGATACCATCATCGTCGCCAGGCAATAGCTCCAAATAGCCATCTTCATCGCATTTCCCACCAGCGATGATCCCGAATTCGAACCACGGCGTTTCAAGCTGTGGCTCCAAACATGGCCAGCCTTTCGTCAGTGCGAATTGATCGACGACTTCGCCCAACGACCATTGAAAAAAGGCGCGCTGGCCAACCGTATCTGCCATGTTCGTCCCATGGTTGGGCGGACTGATCATCACCATTCGGTTGAAGCGAATGGGAGGAGGATACCTCTGATGCTGCATACGATAGAGTAGATGTCGAACCATAATGTTCGATTGACTGTGACAGACAAAACTGACGCATTCCACGCCGCAGAGATTCCTCAAAACACTCTCGAGTGCCAGTGTCTGCTGCTGAATGGTTCCGAGCGTCGATGCAAAACCCACGTTCAAAACCGTGTATTCGCCTTCATTCTCTAGGTATCTGGCCATACCACCCATCAGCCGTCTCGAGCCTGCCAGTCCGTGCATCACGATCACGACGTGCTTTGGCATCGGTGCCAACTGGCCGCAGCGGATCCTAGTCTGCAGCTCTTGGTAACAGTCATCAATGCAACTGCCTCTCAACACAACCCGCTCCACCGAGTCCAGCAACCGATAGTGTCCC
Source organism: Aureliella sp. (assembly GCA_046290675.1). Taxonomy (GTDB): domain Bacteria; phylum Planctomycetota; class Planctomycetia; order Pirellulales; family Pirellulaceae; genus Aureliella. Next base: position 73,317 of record JBKAHA010000015.1, on the reverse strand, counting down.
GTTACTTCGTTGCGTTGGACGCGCCAATCACCATGCACGACGAGGTCGGTCCAGTAGATTGGACCGCCAAGAGTTGGGAGCCGAAGAAACGGCGGATCTTGAGCACTAGCAGACTGGGATATCCAGCCGACTGCGATCCATATGACAAAGTACCATCGAGCTTGTAGAGGACTGCTAATGGAGACCGTCCCTTTGCCTACCAGATCCGCTGTGTCACTTACACGTGCAGGACTCGAACCCGCCAACTCGACGCGATCGCTACAATCCGCAACACCGAAGTATTTCATTCCGTCCCAAAAGTGCACGGCTTTGGTGAAGATGTGATGGCAGCAGAGCGATTCACGTGATTGTTGTATCGGCATGCACAAGAGACTCACTCGGGACGACCGAGTGGTTTAGGAGCTTTCCGGTTTTTCGTCACCAGACAAGCCCTCCAAATCGTAATCCTTTAACTTCTTGTGGAGGGTATTCCGGTTGATCCCAAGCTTGGCTGCGGTTTTCGTTTGGACGTAATTGCAGCTCGCCAGCACTTGAGCGATGACTTCTTTCTCAATCCGGTTCACAACGTAGCCATGAATCTCTTGCTTCTCGTTCTCTGCCAGGCGCACTCCCTGGTCGACGAATTCCGTGGCCAGCGTCTCAAAATCAACACCTCGGACGGTGACCGTCGATCGGCCACCGCCGCCGCGAACCACTTCAGGTAAGAGCTCAAGGGTCAATTCATCGCCTTCAGCCATCACGACTGCACGCTCAACATAGTTTTGCAGTTCGCGTACGTTTCCAGGCCAATGGTAACCCTGCATCGCTTCAATGGCTTCGGGCTGAACATGAACCACGTAGCGATCATTGGCTTCGCTGTACACATTCAAGAAGTGAACCACCAACGCAGGTATGTCTTCCACACGTTTACGTAATGGTGGAATCTGAATGGGCACCACGTTCAGACGCCAATAAAGGTCTTCGCGAAAGCGCTCTTCTTGAACCTCCAAAGTCAGATCACGGTTGCTGGCCGCGATGACTCGCGTGTCGACAGTAATCGTTGCTGTATCCCCAACGCGTTCGAATTCACGCTCCTGAAGAACACGCAGTAACTTGACTTGAAGAATAAGCGAAGTCGAATTGATTTCGTCCAAAAAGATCGTGCCGCTATGAGCTGCCTCGAAGCGTCCCGTTCGATTGCTAACCGCGCTCGTAAATGCGCCACGCACATGGCCAAAAAGTTCGCTCTCAAGCAGACTCTCACTCAAGGCGCCGCAGTTCACCTTGACGAATGGACCGGAACTACGGTCGCTCAGGCTGTGAATCGCGCCTGCAATGAGTTCTTTACCCGTTCCGGTTTCGCCAAGCAGCAGAACAGACGCATTGCTGCGGGCAACCCGCCGAGTCGTATCGTAAACGGCGTTCATCGCCGGACTCGAGCCGATGATTCCATCGAGCTGCATGCTCGGTTCGTCAGAACTTGGTTGGAATCCGTATTGAGACATGCGGGACGCTTGGAAAGCTGCATTCGAAAGGGCACGTGCTCACCGCCGATCGCGCGCGCTTTAAATGGCGAGCCATCATCGACGATAATCGCTCCCCGAGAGCTTCCATTGTCGTCAAGCTGGTGCCTACCGCAAGCGAGGGCAAGCGAGGGCAAGCGAGGGCAAGCGAGGGCAAGCGAGCCACAGATACGTCGACGGACTGTTGAACAGCACGCGTCCACGGACGTGCCGCCGCCCGATTTCTAAGATCCGGGAGAAATGTCGCCTATTTCATCCCGGCGGGCCAGTCTCTTTTGCCTTCCTGAGCTTCGATGATGTCCAAGATCCTTCCCACTGCCTTGACCACGATAGGATCCTTTGGACCGAGCGCGTTATACATCTCGTAGCAATCCGCCAGCGAGGCCTCACTAAGAAGAATTCCATAGCGGCGAATCGACTTCTCAAATTCGCCTGCCGCTTCCATGCGCTGAGTCTCTGACTTTGAAGGGTTCGCTGCGATTCTGACCAAGTCCATTTGACTCTCACGAGTACCTAAACCGCCGAGCAGATTCAGTTGATTTCCGGCTCCTGAAGACGCAGTCGTGCTGACCAGTTGCTCACGGTAATCACCCAGGACGTAGAAGGGATACTGCTCTTGGTTCGCGGTAATCCGCGTCAAGAATTGCTTAGCCGCAAATGCAAAGGCGCTCCGATCTTCAATCGACATCGGTTCGGTATCGAGTCGCCCAAGCATTTGACCAATGACCCGCTGCATATTGGTTGGATCAGAAGTCAGAGCCCCTTTCACGACACCGCCATTGCGCTCCATCCAATCTGTCTCGTGACGATACAGCTCCGTAACCAGCACAGCCATTGGCAATGCTTGTCCGCGTTTTGTATTCCGAAGACGCTGCATTACCTCGAACAGCCGCTGATCGGAAACACGATCGACGATAAAGATAAGTTCGTAAGGATTCTCTTGGTCCAAGGCCATGAGCGCCGCTTGCGCCGAATTTGCAATCGTAACGTCCCCAGCCGTAGCGGATTGAATCTGCTGCCTTGCAGCTTGAAGCAGATCAGAACTCAATCCCATCACCAAAGAACGTGGCCCACTGCCAAGCCGGCTCATTTCAATCGCCGTTACCAACGCTTGCTCAGAACCGCGATAAGCAATTTGAGGATCGATCTCTCCGATGGTCTTCAGTGCCGTGTAGCGAATTACTGGCCGTGTGTCGTAAAGTAGTTTGCTAAGGAAACCGAGCGTCGCGGTGACATCAGGATCGTTTGACGGAACTGTCTGCAGAGCCCTCAATGCGGCACCATGCATCTGCCAGCTACTAGCGCGTTGGTAGACATCACGCCAGAAATTGGCATCGTCGGATCGGCTCTCTAGCGAAGGCAACCGGGCGAACGAAATCCTTTTTGAGACTACACTTCGAGTTCGTTGATAACTGCTTTGGAGAAACGCCACAGCACATTCGAGATCAGCATCACGATCTCCTCCCAGAAGTTGAGCTCGCAAGGTCGAGATGAGTTCAAGTTGGCCAAGGGCCCTCGAAGCTGAATCTCCATCGATTGCCTCTATTGAGTCTCCGTCGGCAGCTACTTGCCAAACTCTCACGGGGAGTTTGGTGCTCTGAACACGATCTTGAAAATACTGTACGAGCCGATTATCGAATTCCTTGCTTACAAACTCGTGAACGCGCTCCGGCGACGGAAGCTGTCCGTATTTCTGCATCAACTGATCACCTATCGCCTTCTTCACCTCCTCGGACAGTCGGCTTGACTGCAAACCCACAGCGATTTCGGCTGTAAAGCGATTCGTTTTGAGCGATGGCAGCACGCTGAACACTCGCGCTGCACGTTCTGCATTATCAACTCCACATGCGGATCGCAGCGCGTCTTCACCATCCTGCTCGAATAACAGAATGGTCTCGGCCAGAACACTCGGATCAACTTTTGTATCACCATCGAGGAGATGGGCCACGAGCCTTTGGACTGCATAGTGACCTGCGTCCTGCAGTTTGAGCTGCGCTAGCCGTTGCTCTCCCGCCTTGGAAGTTGACAATCGATTGACCCAAGCATCAATCCACTTGGGATTTTGGGCTATGGCCGCCGGTGCCTTCAAAATCTTCGCAACCATCGCGGACTGTGCCTCGTCCAACCCAGCTTCGGGCTTCCGGATTCGGAACCATAGCCCCGGACCTGCAGCACGCGAAAGTTCGGCCAATTGAGATGTGTTCCAATTGAGAGATGACACACTCGTGAGCAGCCTTCGAACTTCATCCCACCGCTGAATGCGAGCCATCCATGTCAAACCCTGCGCCATCTCCTTCGGATTCGTTGGAGGAGACTCTCGCAACATCCGCACAATGGGATCTGGGTCCGGCGCATCACCTGGATTGGCGGGTGCTACCGCCGACGCGTCCGGTGCTGCTGCGGCACCAAAATTTCCGAATCCTGCACCGGCGTTACCAACGTCCATACCACCTGTATCGCCCTGGCCGCCAAATGGATCATCTGACCCGAAACCGAACGGATCATTCTCGCTAGTGCTTTCTCCGAACGGATCCTGTGCAGTCCCAATGTTGGCAGGAATACCTCCCAAACTGAAACCCATCAAGAGCACAGACATGAACGAAGCAAAATGGCGCGGCATGGCGTTTCTCAGAAGAGCGAGGTGCTCGCACTGGGTGCAAGCGGATGTAAGTCATCGATGAGGGCTCTCACGGACGTCGCTTCCGGCGACCGCCTCGTCATCGTCTCGCTGCCGTGCATCACGATAAAGCTCCGGGCAAGCTGTAATTCTTACCCGGTCATGGCTGGAGAGCTACCTTTATTGTAATTGCTTTTCCCAGCGGGTGATCTGCTCCTGAACTCGATCCGGATTGCTCGATCCAAAGCTCTGGTAGGCTTTTACGGCTTGTTCCACTCCTAACACAGTCTTCACATCGGAGCCCAGCTGGTCATTCGCATCTCGGAGTTGCTCTTCGGTGAGATCCGCGAGACGGATTTTCCCCTGCTGAGCAATTCCAACGAGTTTTCCAACTAAGTGATGAGCCGTCCGCTGCGGAATACCTGCTTGAATTAGATACTCCATCAGAGTCGTCGCGTCCAAATACCCCTCATCCAAGCGGCTCGCAATGGAATCGCGCTGCAATTCAGACTCCGCGACGATCGGAATAGCCAGCTCCAAGCAAGCCTCAACCGTATCGAAGGAATCAAATAAGGGAGGTTTGTCCTCTTGTAAGTCACGGTTGTATGCCAGTGGCAGCCCTTTCACGAGCACCAGTAGCGTCTGAAGATTCCCGAGTACTCGAGCCGTCTTGCCCCGAGTCAACTCAAGCGTGTCAGGGTTAATCTTCTGCGGCATGATCGAAGAGCCGGTGCAGAACTGCTGCGGCAGTTGGATGAAGTTAAACTCAACTGTAGACCAAAGTATCCACTCCTCTGACCATCCGCTCAGATGCTCTGCGATCATGGAGAGCACGAAGGCAGTTTCAATCACAAAATCGCGATCGCTACTGACATCAATACTGTTGCCCGCAACAGCCTCAAAGCCCAGCTCAGCCGCTGTCATATCGCGATCGATGGGTAATGTTGTTCCAGCGCAAGCAGCGGCACCAAGTCCACAAACGTTGACTCGCTTTCTAGCATCTGCAAGCCGCTGACGATCGCGTTCAAATTTCTCGATATATGCAAGCCAGTAGTGCGACGCCAATACAGGTTGGGCACGCTGCAAGTGGGTGTACGCAGGAAGAATCACATCGCGGTCTCGGCGACATCGTGAGAGAAATGAGCGTTGCAGCTCAGCCAGCAGCGAATCAACGCGATCAATTGCATCACGTATCCACAATCTGAAATCGGTATTTACCTGGTCATTGCGACTTCGCGCGGTATGCAACTTCCGACCAATATCGCCGAGTCGTTCGATCAATGCACTTTCGATGTGCATATGAATATCTTCCAGCTCATGCCGAAACTCCATTCGCCCTTCAGCTATTTCTAGCTCGATTTCTCGGAGTCCCGACTCAATCGATTTGAACTCTTCCTCCGTCAACATTCCTTGCTTTGCCAACATACGGGCATGCGCGATCGACCCCCGTATGTCGTGGCGAAACAGGCGATGGTCGAAACTGATGCTCTCGCCAAAAGCCTCGAGCCGCTCATCAGAGCTCGCTGAAAAGACACCACTTCGTGAAGGAGAATCAGCCAACTTAGAACATCCTTAGGAAACAAAAAAACAGAATCGGGCGGTGCGTGAAACCAAAATCACGACTTCATTGACCTAGAAATCACGCAACGATGTCGTGAAGAACATGTCCGTGAACGTCTGTCAAACGGTGATCGCGACCACCAAAACGGAAGGTCAACCTCTCGTGGTCCACGCCCATCAAGTGAAACATAGTGGCGTGAAGATCGTGGATCTCGACTGGCTTATCAATCACCTTGTAGCCAAACTCATCTGATTCGCCGTAGGTCATACCGCCACGGACCCCTCCGCCTGCCATCCATAGAGAAAACGCGTATGGATTGTGGTCTCGACCATTACTGCCTTGAGCAAATGGCGTACGCCCAAACTCGCCTGACCAAACCACCAATGTCTCGTCGAGCATACCGCGTCGCTGGAGATCCTCGAGCAGCGCGGCAATGGGTTGATCCACAGCCGCGGCATTGTCGGCGTGCCCCTTCTTTAGATTGCTGTGCTGGTCCCAGCGGTCATGCCCAACACTCGGACATGTTAGTTCAACAAATCGCACACCGCGTTCTACCAGACGGCGGGCCATCAAGCACTCTCGGGCAAAAACGGCGGTTGGCTTGTTATCGTGATCGATACCATACAGCGTCTGCGTCTCCTTGGATTCGCTTTCCAAGTCGCTAGCCTCAGGAACAGCACCCTGCATGCGATAAGCAAGCTCGTAGTTGCGGATCGCGCTTTCAACCGGATCCGCTCCGCCCGTCTTCTGCAGGAAAGCTTGATCCAGCTCACGAAGTAATGATCGCTTGGCTTCAACATTCCCAGTACGCAGAGCCCCTGGCGACGCCAAGTTTGCGATTGGTTGTCCGGTCGGCGAGAAAGTCGATGCTTGATACGCGGCCGGCAGAAAACCACTAGCAAAGTTATCCAGCCCTCCCGGCGGTGTGAGGCCGCCATTGATCACGACGAAGCCTGGAAGCTCACTTGACTCCGTACCGAGCCCATAGACGGCCCATGCCCCCATACTTGGACGCCCGACTAGTCCATGCCCCGTATGCAAGAAGTAGTTGGCATTCGTATGCTCAGAAAACTGGCTGGTCATAGATTGAATCACGCACAGCTTGTCTGCATGCCCTGCCACATTGGGAAAGAGCTCACTGACCCAAAGTCCACTTTCGCCATGTTGCTGAAAATCCCATGGCGAAGCCAGAGTCGAACCGTTGTTGTCGAATTGCGTCGGCTCTTTCTTCATTGGGAACGGCTTACCGTTCCGTTTGCTCAATTCCGGCTTCGGATCGAACGTGTCCATCTGCGCCGGGCCACCATCCATGTAGAGATAGATAACGCTTTTCGCTCGGGCCGGCAGGTGCAAACGCTCCAGGATCCCTCCCTGTCCGTCGATTTCCAGACTTCCGCTTTCGGTAATGCGGTCGTCTGATAAAGCTTCCTTCGACATCATCAGGCTAGCGGCAACGCCGCCAACACCCATTCCCCAACGATTGAGAAAAGCCCGTCGAGAGAAACACTCTCGGCGGGCTTGATTCGGAAGGCTTCTTTCACAAGGAAATCGAAACATCGATTCTCCTGCCTACATAAACATTTGGACCGCAAAGGGACCTACCAGATACGAACACGGTCTTCCGGCGCGATGTACATTTCGTCATCCGGCTTAATTTCGAACGACTCGTAAAACGCGTCCATATTCGAAAGGATGCCGTTACAACGATACTTGCTCGGAGAGTGCGGATCTACATCCAACCTTCGCCTTAGTTCTTCATCGCGGTAGAGACGTCGCCAGATTTGTGCCCAACCATAAAAGAATCGCTGCTCTCCCGTCAGCCCGTCAATCTTAGGAGCAGGCTTACCATCGAGTGAGATTTTGTAGGCTTCGAATGCAACGGCCATGCCGCCGAGATCACCAATATTCTCGCCGAGCGTGAACCGGCCTTTGACATGCAGCCCCGGGAACGGCTCGTAGGCATCATATTGCGCAACCAATTGATCGGCGCGTTTTTCAAATTCGGCTCGGTCATCTGGAGCCCACCAGTTTCGTTGATTACCGTCCCCGTCATAGAGGCTCCCACTATCATCGAAACCGTGGCTGAACTCATGTCCGATCACGCCACCGATGGCGCCATAATTCACTGCATCGTCTGCTTCGAGATTGAAAAATGGGGGCTGAAGAATCGCGGCAGGGAAGACAATCTCGTTCATGGTCGGATTGTAGTAGGCATTGATCGTCTGAGGTGTCATGAACCACTCATTGCGATCAATGGGTCCGCCAAGTTTACCTATCTCTCGTTCAAACTCTAACTGACCGGCACGTACATAGTTGCCGACAAGATCGTCAGCCTTGATGACCAACTTCGAGTAATCCTTCCACTCGTCGGGGTAACCGATCTTGGCTGTGAACTTTGAGAGTTTTTCATGAGCCGCCTTCTTCGTGGCTGGGGTCATCCACTCGAGATCCACGATTCGCTTGGCGTACGCCTTTTTCAAATTCTCAACCAACTCATCCATGCGTTGTTTGGCTTCAGCAGGAAAGTGCTTTTCGACGTACAGCTTCCCAAGCACCTCACCGAGAACCGCATTACAGCCTTCGACTCCACGACGCCACAAAGGCTTCTGTTCTTCGACACCGGTCAGCGCAGTTGCGTGGAAGTCGAAGTGTCGCTTCTCGAGCGCCTCGGTTAGATCCACCGCGAACGCATCAACAATCCGGAAAGTGTAATACTCTTTCCATGTCGAGATTGGAGTCGTTTCGAACAACTCATTCAACCCCGAAAAGTAATCGGGCTGTCGCACAATGAAGTTATCTTCGACAGACAGTCCCGTCTCATCCAAGAACTTCGACATAGCAAAATTGCTCAGAGTGGCGGCAAAGCTCTCTCGTGTTGTGGGATTGTTGGTTGCCGTCGGATTCCGGTTCTTCACGCGGTCCCAGAAAATCTCCGCTAGTTTGGTTTCCAGCTCAAGCAATCGTTCCGCGATCCCCTCCGGATCGGATTGTCCGAATCGCTTCATCATGTCCGCAACATATTCTTCTAGATCGTTGCGCGCTTTGGCGTAGACCGGCTTGTCTTCCAAGTAAAAATCGCGGTCTGGTAGCGTCAATCCTGTCTGCGTGAAGTAAACGGCATAGCGCGAGCTATCGTTCGCATCTGGATTAATGAAGCCCGCAAACGGTCCAAAGATACCTAGCTTGGCGAAATCAGCCGCCATCTTGGCCATAGACTCGGCGTCTGAAACCGCAGCAATCTGATCCAGCATCGGCTGAATCGGTTTGGTGCCAAGCTCGTTTCGCAACGCAACATTGGTCAGACTCTTGTAAAAGTCGCCAACCTTTTGCGCTTCCGAACCCTCTGATGCATTGGAAGCCGCTGCTTCTTCGATGATCGCGCGGATGTTCTTTTTGACTTCGTCATCGATAACCGAGAACGAACCCCAATTCGATTGGTCCGCTGGAATCTCCGTTTCGTTCAACCAACCTTCGTTGGCATACGTGTAAAAGTCGTCGCCAGGATTGAGGGTCGGACTCACGTAGTCCATATTCAACCCGCTGACGAGCTTCTTTTCCTGAGCAACGACCGCACTTGCTGCGGTGATGGCTAGGAGGAAACAACTTGTCCGAAACATAGTGATACTCTCTTGGAACGACGAAAAAACAACTCACCAAGCCGACCTACATGTCACCGCTGACGTTCCCGCTTGGTCAAAGGCAAATTTCTCTCCAAGGCATCGCTTCGAGCATTTGCCAGAACAGGCTCTTCGGTAGCGATCGATAAAGTCAGTAACAATCAATAAATCAATGAATGATCGGGACGCAACGCACTGAATCTGGGTTCTTCGCTGGAGTCCAGCTCGGCGCGCGCTCAGGGGCTCATCCACTGGGTAAAATGATACACTTTTGCCCATTCATCGTAATGAGTCCGGCAACATCCGGAGCCCTTTTCCGCAAGACTGAAGTATGCCAACTAACGATGCGAGCAAGCCGGCTACGAAACCACGAGCCGCATGGCGTGACCGGCTCTACGAAATCATTTTCGAGGCAGATACTCGTGCCGGACAAGCGTTTGACATTGCTCTGCTAATCGCCATTTTGCTGAGCATCCTGACCATCAGTTTGGAAACGGTCGAGTACTTCGAGATCACCCAACCGTGGCCCGAAACCCTTCGGGGTATCGAGTGGGGGCTAACGATTCTCTTTACGATCGAATACTTGCTCCGACTCGTCTGCGTCGAGAAGCCACTGCGGTATGCATTTAGCTTCTTTGGATTGATCGACTTGCTCGCCTGCATGCCGATGTATTTGTCCGCGCTCAGTCCGCAATCTCAATCGCTGATGATTTTCCGCAGCGTCCGGCTGCTGCGGGTTTTCCGTGTGCTGAAGATGATGCGAATGCTCAAAGAAGCTCATGCGCTGCAGGACGCAGTGTGGCGAGCACGTGACAAAATTCTAGTCTTCATCGTCGTGGTCCTCGTCGCGGTCACGATTAGCGGCACATTGATGTACCAAGTCGAGAACGATGGCCTGCCCGATGCAGCCTTAGAAAACGCGGGCATGGAACCGTCAGGCGAAACCGGCTCGCGGTCGAAATTTACATCCATCCCCATGTCGATGTACTGGTCCGTCGTGACGATGACTACGGTTGGTTACGGCGACATTGTTCCGGAGACGACAATCGGCAAGATTATCTCCGCCATTCTAATTTTGCTCGGCTACAGCCTTATCATTGTGCCGACAGGCTTCGTCTCTGCAGAAATGTCACAAGCGAATAGCAAGCGTGATCTGACCGCACGAGTTTGCCCGCATTGCCTGCGAGAGGGCCATTCCGTGGACGCAGCATTTTGCGATATGTGCGGCGAACTTCTTCTCGCCAAAACAGATGCCTCCACAGGCGAGCCATGACCGTAGCCGGATCCGGCTATTCCTGCGCAATGGTCGCCAGTTCCCAGCGTCGGTCTATTTCTATTTTTTGCCGAGCCAAGCTTTGACAACCACTTCGGGTGGTGCAAAAGCGAATGTCATTGCTTCCTCGAACGTCCGGCCATCTCGCATCAATTGCATCATGCGATCAAACCGACGCCGGTTCGATTTGTTCATCATGAAATTCGTCAACGCCATCCCGGCCAACCCTGCAGACTCTTCATCCAAACGATTGTCGAGCAACGACTTCGGCGTGCTGACCTTTTGCATTGCTGCCGGCAATGCTGCTTGCCATGTGGCGATCTCGGGAGCACCACGTCGATAGTTCGTAATGACAAGATTCCTAGCAACTCCCTCCGCAAACCAGAATGGAACTCCTGTGAATGAACCGACGTACGCACCAGCGACGGCCTTTAGAGCCCTGGCGTCTCTCTGCTTTTCTTCAACCTCCGCGTCTGAGATGAAGACAGTGTAGACATCGAGCGTTTCCGCGTTCCAATGCGAATTCCATTCCTTGGGCAACTCACGCCCTTCCGTCATGCGCCCGAACTCACTGTAGTCATATCGATTCTTGAGCAAGTAAGATGCCAAGCCTCCTTTCACAAGAGGCTGATCATCTGGGGCGCGAAGTGATTTCTTAGTCAGTGCAATGGCGGCTTCTAATCTGCCGGACAAATCGCGCACACGATCTTTAGAGACGTTTCCAAGCACAACCACTTCGCTTCCAACGCTCTCTTCCGGATTCTCGTTAGGCAAAACGCGTGACCACGCTGCGTTGGCGCGGTCCTTGCGCCTAGCGAACAACTCTTCGTGGCTGGCGTCCGCCGCCCAACCTTGGGCAATGACCGATTCAATATCAAGACGGTCCGAACCTCCGTCAAAAGTAGCCCCCTCCCGAATCCAAGTGGAAATCAAGGAAATCTCTTCGTCGGAAAGTGGTGGCCGCCCACCGGCTGGCATGCGCTGTCCTGATTGCCCCTTCAGCTTGCGGATAAGCAGGCTGGCGTTTGCGTTGGTTCCAGCAATTGGTTCCCCGCTATCGCCTCCCCGCAGCAATTGAGCAAAACTATCCATCCGAAAGTTGCCGGACGCTCTGCGACCTGCGATGTGGCAGCCGTTGCAATTTTCGACCAGTATTGGCGCGACATCCTTGGCAAAAGACAAGGTCTCATTGCCCTTCGGTTTCATCGCCACTGCCGACGGGGTTGCCTTATTCTCGACGGCCGGCGAGTCATTCCGAAAACTGGTTAGCCGAGTCGCCGGAGATTCGCCATCGAATTTCGCTCCATCGGCAATCCAGCGTTTGAGCATATTCAACTGCTCCGGTGTGACCTTTCGGTTGCCCCGTGGCATATCACCGCTCTCAATGACTTCGACCAACCTACTACCCTTAACATCCCCGGGGTAGAAAACCCGCGCTCCACGTGCGCCGCGGCTAAGCGCATCGAAGCTTGCCATCGAGAACTGCCCACGTGAATTATCGACGTGGCAATTTCCACACGCAGATACGAACCAAGGAGCAAGGTCTCGGGTGAAACTAACCGCCGCATCCATGTCATTCGTTCCGCCAGACGCATCGCCCGCTTCCATTCCCAAGTCTTTCCAGGCGGGCAATAATTCCAGTTCCGCGCCCTCGATCTCCAATAAGCCATAGGCGCGTTTGAGGCGTGCATAAATAGGCTTTATTGCGCGCATGACCGCAGGCTTCCTTCCAGCAGCTAATGCGATCATCTCACCCCGCATCTTCTCGACAACCTCAGCACAGGCCACGAGCTGCCCCTCCTTGAAGGACTGAGCTGCCTTTTCAGACATCGCCGCCAATTCCGAGATTCTTGCTTTCTGATCCGCTGTAACCGACTGAGCATGACAACGCTCGGCGCCGGAGGTAGCGAACACGGCCATGCACAACACCGAACCCAGCGAGAATCTATGGAGTGCTGTAAATCTCATCGAATTCGTTCTCATCATAGATTTGTCTTATCGACGGTTTGGTCGCGCAGCAACGGGTCGCTAAGCAGCAACGATTGCCATGGGAAACCACATCGCGAAACCACATCGCGAAACCACATCGGCCCAAGAAACGTCCGTCTCCAAAAGTAGCGATCTGTGCCAGAAGATGTACTCTTTCACGCCTCAATCCGGCGACGATGGCGTGGGGTCTTCGGCGTCCACATCAGCCCGGCGGCGACTCTAGCCAACTACGACGGTAATCTTGAGATCGGCAGGCTTGCGGAAGATTCTTCGACATCAGTGTCACTACTGGGCAAAGTTCCCGGTACCGGCGCAGTCACGCGAGCGATGAAGACACCCAACAAGACGGCCAAGGCGAACATGATGATCAAGCCAATGATCCAGATCGGTTTAATGCCAGTCTGCTGTGCGGGCACGACTTGGGAATTCAGACCCGACGGGACATTGCTGTGATTACTAGCACCTGCGCTCATGCCAGCCCGAGACTGACTACGCCGCGCGATTTCAGACTCTAGATCGATCGTACTACCCAGGTCGGACTCGCCTGAAGTTTTGACCCGAACAAGCACGCCACTATCAGAAGCGCTCAGATTGGTTACCGAACTACCCGTCGTTGAACTCCGGCCTGCAATTGTGTCCTCGCCGCGGTTGCTGACCGTATCCAATGATGCTTGCGATCCATGTATCGAAGAGCCACTTGATGCGAGGTTTACTGAACTACCACCGTTAGATCCGCCGGCGGGGACCAATTTTGCAACTCGATACTTGGCCGCCCAAGCATCCAACACTTCAGCGGTCTGAGTGGCATCGGCGTAGCGGAACTTAGGATCCTTTTGCAGAAGCTTCCAACAGATCCCCTCAAGCTCCCCAGGGCAGTCTGACCTGATCTTGCGAATCTCGGTCGGCATCTCTTTTTGATGCTTTGCAATCCGTTGAGCGATGGTTCCATCGGGAAAAGGAGGATGGCCCGTCAGGAGGAAGTACATCGTACAACCAAGGCCGTAAAGGTCGGCACGATGGTCAACCTTGTGACTATTCAAAGCTTGCTCAGGCGCAAGGTAATCCGCTGTCCCTAAGACTTTGTCGTTGAAATCAATGGTCAGCGACGCCTCTTCATCCTCGGAGAAGAGTGCGAGCCCAAGATCCAGAATCTTCACTTGGCCCTTGGAGTTAATCAACAAGTTGGCCGGTTTGACATCACGGTGAATGAGCCCAACGTCATGTGCATGCTGTAGTCCCCGTGCGGCCTGGGCCATGTAGTTGGCAACCAACTCAAAATCGAGAGGCCCCTTCTTTTTCACGATGGTCTGCAGATCATCTCCATCGACATACTCCATCACGATGTAGTGCGTGTCACCCTGGTTATCGATATCGTGCGCGCGCACGACATTCGGATGGTTCAGCGATGCGATCGCTTTGGCTTCCTGCTGGAACCGTGCCAAGTAGGACGACTTCCCGAGCTTACTCTGCGGCAAGACTTTGACTGCACGCAAATCGTGCATCTTCGTGTGCTCGGCCAAATAAACGCTGCTCATGCCACCACTACCGATGTGACCAAGCAGCTTATGTTTCCCCAAGAAGAAACCTTTGTATTTTCCGTTCAGCAGCTTTTCGCTGTGCCAGGCCGTAATGACTTTGTCTTTTTGAAGCTCCTTGGCCAAAGCAGTAGGTTCAGGCAGACCACCATCGTTCTCAGAACGTACCCGTTCGACTGACTTTGCCAGCAGGGCCGGATCCGCGAGCCGACTCTTCTCGACGATCGCTATGAACTGCTCTGGATTCGTAACTTTTGCCATTATGGCTCCGATAGACAGTGACGCCGGAATCACCGGAAACCCCGGCGACTGCATTCTGCCATGTTCTGCAGATCCCCCACCGCACTGGGCAATCCTGGCTCCCGGCCGCCATTGAAAAAGCAGCCGCCAAATTTCGATAAATCCTATTCCGTTCGAAGCCCTGAGAATAGCACCATCAAAATTGAAGTAAACCTTGAAAAAATACCGGAAACTGCACCGCGAACACGGCTCCCGTCCAATCAGGGGGGTATTGCGGCTGTGGTGTCTGCCATGCATCAACTGTAGTCACCGTGGCTGATACTTGCTCTGGCCAGTCGCCTGGTTCGCTAGCGATGAACTGCGCAGCTCTTGAACGCAACGGTTTACGCCGGTTGTGCGGGCGTTATGCTTGGCCTTCTATCCTCTAAGATCCAGTCTTCGCTGTAGACGGCCGGAGCCTGCTCTTGATCGCCGAGTCTTTGATGGCCGCACACGAGAAGAACCAAGATATCCTCATCGTCGGAGGCGGGATCATTGGCCTTTCGACCGCCTGGGAATTAACGCGACGGGGGTGCTCCGTCGGCATCATCGACGCGGGGCTGATTGGCCGTGGCAAGGAAGGCGCATCTTCTTGGGCGGGGGCTGGAATCCTACCTCCAGCCGCCAATCGCAATCGAACCGATCCCTTCGAAGATCTCCAGCACCTGAGCCTTCAGCTCCACCACGAATGGGCTCGGGAACTTCGGGCGACAACCGGTATCGACACGGGGTTTCGCCAGTGCGGAGGCATCTACCTGGCACGTTCCATGGGAGAGACCGCAACGCTAACAGCGAATCAGATTTGGTGGACAGAACATGGCATTGATTTTGAGGTGTTGAGCGGCGAACAGATCAGGGAGATGGAGCCCAAGCTCTCCCCAAACCTCGAAGCATCCACAAAAGGATGGCACCTACCCGGTGAATGCACTCTGCGCAACCCCGATCAATTGAGTGCGCTGAGGGCAGCTTGCGAGCAGGCTGGAGTCACCTTCGCGGAACATTCACCTGTCAGACAGATCCAATCTCGTGATGGTCGTGTGCAATCGCTTCAACTAAGGGACGGATCGAAGATCACTGCAAATCGATATGTCATCTGTTCCGGTGCGTGGTCACGGCAATTCTTGGAGCAGTTTGGGCTGACGAGTGGCCTGATGCCAATTCGCGGACAGATCATCCTGTATCGTTTCGAAGAAGCCCCACTGCAACGCATAGTCAATGAAGGTCACCGCTACCTTGTCCCCAGGAGAGACGGGCACATACTCGCCGGCAGTGTTGAAGAAGAAGTCGGTTTCGAAGTCGGCACCACCGAAGAGGCATTAGGTCAAATTCGCAGCTGGGCCCATTCCATCCTACCTCAATTGTCGTCGGCTCCCGAGATCAAGCGCTGGTCGGGATTGAGGCCAGGATCTTACGATACGCTTCCCTATATTGGTTCTGTTCCAAATCTAGAAAATCTGTTCTTGGCGGCAGGACATTTCCGAAGTGGAATTTATCTCTCATGCGGTACCGCAGTGTGCTTAGCAGACCTACTTGAAAACAAGAACCCACCCGTTGAACTAGACCCCTTTCGGATCGCTCGTGGCTAGGCCTGTCGCTTAGCAAGTGGTCTGCAAAGCTAGCGTTGGTAGATGGGCAGCAGTCCTCGGTCAAGCTGCAGGATGATCAGATTGCACGCCGTAATGTAGACGGGGTCGATCTGCCCCTCTTCCTCCCACGATCCGTCATTGCGTTGGGATTTGACGATTTGGTCATAAAGAGCCTGCCGAAATGGCTTCCATTCTTCATCACCTTGCCGGTAGACGACTTGGCTGTAGTAAAGGTAGGTATAGTGCCAATGACCGAAGGCCCCATTGCGGTCCGTAATTTCATAGAGCTTATCACGTGAGTATTTCAGCATGCTGGGAACATGCTCTCCGTCGTAGTCGCCAGCGTTGTACAGCGCCGCTAGTGCAGCAGCCGTAATGGCTGGACGCGACGTCCCCATTTGCTTGCTCGAATAGCTAATTCCTCCATCGTCATTTTTGCATGCGTAGATGTACTCCTTCGCGCGCTCGATCACTTCCGCTGGAACCGCAATTCCCGCATTTCGGCAGCCGCGTAGTCCCTGGACTTGCGTAATCGTGGTGGAGCCCTCGTCGTACTGTGCACCATCCTTGGCGCTCACGTATCCCCAGCCACCCGCGTTCGTCTGAGCGCTGCAGCAAAAATCAACTGCCCGATTCAGTACATCGATCAATTCTTTGCGGCGATCTTCATAGCCCTCTTCGCCGAGCACCTGACTCAGCAACAGCATCGAAAAACCGTGGCCATACGTGTATCTGGCATCCGACAACGGATCACCAATCAAGCCGTTCGGTCGACACCGGCTGATGAGATAATCGGTGCACCTTGCAATCTGCTTCGCATAGGGACCTTGAGTCGTGGTTGAACCGGAGCAGATCAATGCGATTCCTGCCAACGCTGCCAGCGCTGTTTGATAGTCGGCTGTATTCCACTGACCACGTGTATTTTGGTTTCGCGCCAGATAGTCCAATCCGTTTTGTATGGACTGCCGCCATTCCGGTTTCGAGTCGGCAGAACAGGCTCCGAGCGCCTCCCGACTGAGGGAGCATGCCGAGATGCTTGCCGTTGTCGCTAAAGCAGATTTAAGCCAGGTTCGTCGATCCGATACCATCAAATCACCATTTCTTTCCTTCGACTTCGTTCGCACCGCACTGACTGCTCACCATCGGATCTGATCTGGAAAATACTCCCCGATTAGCTCCCGATAATAGGGCTCTAATCCTGCGACGTCCATCCGCTCATCACGCTTTGTGTACAAGTCGTACTGGTTGAACTTCTCAACCCAAGAAAGCAACTCTTGGTCTCCATCCTGAAGCAAGTAGCCATACGCCCGCTCTCGATGGATCGGATAGCACGAATGATAGCGAATCATCGCCAAGGCCTCTGCGGGCAAGTATTCCTTGGTGACATGATACAAATATTCGTCGTGTCCCCAGGAAAGCGTCAGATTGTCCATGCCACATGCCTCAGTGTAGATACCGAGGCGTGACTGGTAGAGTTCGTTGCTCCAATCTGGATTGTGCCGAAAGAAATCGTAATAGACGATTGATTCCGAGTACTTGCATCCAACCGGAAATGTATCACCTACCACAGCCCACTGTGGCTCTCCCCACAGGCACAGAATCTTGCCCAAGTCATGAATCAGACCTGCCAGAACAAACCATGACGGGTGACCATCGGCTCGAATGGCTTCCGCCGTCTGAAGCAAGTGTTCGATCTGCGGTAAATCAAGATCCGGATCGCTATCGTCTATCAACTGGTTGAGAAACTCCATGGCTTCCCAGATGCCCATCCGTTGGCGATTCAGGCCTAGATATTCCTTCCGCTTCTGTTGAACAAACTCGTAGGTCTGAAATCGGTGGTTCAGGCGATAGAACTCCCTGACTGATGGGCGAGCTTCGGAATCGTAGTCCCGAAACGTCGGCCGAGAAGAGGATGATTTGCCAGCTAAGTCCGCGGCATCATTACCGACCGATACCAAACCGACGCCTGAGGCATCGCTTCTAGAATCTGGGTAGCGACGAAGAAGATCCTCTTCCCACTCATCCAAGCTCGACAACGGAGAATGCTCGGGCGAACGCTTTTCTGGAGGAGCTTCGTTCTCTAGCCTGGGCGAAACGAGCTGTTCCGACTTTTCGCCTGAATCTTCAGCTTGCTTAGAAGAGTCCATATCCAAACTCTCGATCAATGTCGGTGGTACGTGGATTCGCCGCAGTGCCATTACCGACGCCAATACGAACAGCTAGTCCTTGCCGTAGTGCTTCACCTGCTCCCAGTACTCATCAAACGCCTCTTCGGGCTGGAAGTCTGGGCTGTTATCAAGGTCGTGGCAATTGATGCACTTATTCTGCCGCACATCTTCCAACTTGATCACCATCGCTTGACGCAGTCGCTCTAACTCTTCGTTGGTTGTTTCGACATCGCCATATTCGGCGTCAACATGGGCTTTGCCTGGGCCGTGGCAATTCTCACAACCGCTCCCCATCATGTGCTCTGTCGTTTCGGGCGAGATGAAGCCCGTTTCGTAAGGATAATAATCCTTCAAATTCCAGCCCGTTGCATGACAGCTGACACACTCGGGGTCGTGATGCCGGGGAATCCCACCACGATCGTTGTTTGCTGCGAGAAGTGATTCCGTAGCATGAACGTGCGGCGAGTTCTCCCATATTTCAAAGGCGGTTGTATGGCATTCACCGCAAGTCTCGGATCCGACAAACTTCATCTCCGCGTTTGCAACCGCTTTGGCTCCCAGCTTGTCAAACCCCAGTTCTTTCAACCGGTTCTGGTAAGCTGCGAACTGGTCCAGCATTCTTGGTGAATCTTTGAACTGTGCTGAGATCGCAATCCGCTGGTAGCGAACCGGTTGCGACGCATCGTCAAACAACCCGACGATTCCGCCGTACATTCCTTTCGTTCCCACCTCGACCATCACCGCGTCGGAACCATCGATTGGCTCCGGTCGGTAACGTGGCTCGCCATAGCCGCCTGCGGTCACAACGAGATCAATACCAGGTACCTCTCGCCCCATCTGCTGAGACTCTTCGATCGACGCGTGTGCTAGCAAGACAACGTAATCACATCCCTCCGACTCAAGCTTTTTCACGATGGGCTTGAGAGTCTCAATCGGATCGGAAACCGTGACGTCATCGATCTGCGCAAATTTCTCTTTATGCTCGTAACCAAGAGCTGCGGTAATCCCGATTTTGCGTCCGCCGGATTCGACAATTCGATACTGCTTGAATAGATCGGGAAACTCGATCAACACCACATTGGTCGCCAGAAACTCAGGGCCCTCGGATCGAGGATCGTGCGCGGTCAGTTGGATCAGTTCAACACTAGAGAGTTTAAGATCATCAACACCAAAGGCTACCGCCTTGTAGTCCATCATTTCCATGGCCTTCAGCGTCGTCTCAAACTTGATCTCCGATTGCCGGACTGAACGACGGACTTGGTTTCCAACGTCGATCGGAATCAGATTCCAGCCTTTCGATCGCAGGTCAGCCAACAACGTGTCCCGGCGAATCAAACCACCCTTCTGCTTATCCAGCCCTGTACATCCACAAGGCTCAATATAGCCGTGCTGTTGTCCGGACAAATAAAGCACAGCCTGAGGCTCTGGCCAGTCCGGAGCAATGACTTGATTGAGTTCTGATTGCGAGACCACGTTGGCTTCGGCAGGCAACGTCTTTTTTTCACTCGAGCTAGCCAATGATATCGGCGTGGATGCCGTGGCCGAGTCTTCTTGCTGTGGACTAGCGTCGTCGGATTCTGGTTCCGGCACCGATTCCGATTGAGGGGCCCCCAGGACCACAAGGCCCTCATCATTGACCGCCTCCGGCGGAATATCGGCCGTCACGGGAGTGGAACTAACACCGTCAACTGTTTCACTAGTCGATGACTCCGGCTCGTTTTCAGATTTCGAATCCGCTGTCATCCGGCTCTTGCTTTGATCACAGCCTAGAGCCAGCACTAGTGAGCAAGCCATTGCGAGCATTAGGGCACTATTGCTGGCAATTCGTTTTCCCAATTCCATGGTGATCAACACGTATCTGCCCTCTGATGAAACTGCCTGACCCTGCAACTGCTCGTCCTTGCCATTCTGTGTCTTTTGCACAGATGCACCACCCGTTATTCAACTGTCGTGCATCACCCCAACTCCAACGAAGGCGATTAAGCGACGTTGTCATTACGATGCGCGGCAGCATACGGGCCTTAAGGATATCGGCCAAGGGAAGAAACTTCTTGTGTCTCGATTCGCAGACAGTCGATCCGATCACCCTGATCAACGCCACAAAGCGACCAGAAACTCACGCGAATGATCGACTCCATTCGTGAGTCGATACGGGGACACTCCCGCGTCGACATCGATTACTTCACCATCAGTCGAAGGTTGATTTTCATTT
Organism: Aureliella sp.; assembly: GCA_046290675.1. Classification (GTDB taxonomy): domain Bacteria; phylum Planctomycetota; class Planctomycetia; order Pirellulales; family Pirellulaceae; genus Aureliella. The sequence goes on along the minus strand of JBKAHA010000015.1, from coordinate 52,978 downwards.
CTCTCTCTACCGCTCCGGTGGTCTTAATCTTCACCATACCTTTGCTTCCAGCTGAGCGAGCCGGATAGTACGCCTCGGGCGCCCCTTTCGGCACCGTAAACTTCAGAGTGTAAATGTCACGTGAACTCGTCTTACGTGGTCCTAGCAGTTCGACCTGAAGGGACTCGTCCGGCGTCACGGAGACAATCTCTGGCTGGATCTTGTCTCTCTCCTTGCCTTGCACGAACAAGAATAGCGACATTTCGGCGCCCTCATTCGAATCGACATTTCCGAGATCCAAAAGACTTTGTGAAGAATCAAAAGAACGTCCACCTTGCAACTGGAGAATTCCCGCGACAGAACCCGAAACAGGAATCTCCAAGGTCCCAGATTCTTCCGGCTGAATCGTTCGGTATTGAATGCGGCCTGACAGTTGCCCGATTGGCAACCCCGGCCCCCAACCCACATCAACGCGATAAGCATGCTTGGCATTCATATGCTCACGAATCCCAGCCTCCTCGACAGTTACTCTCGAAACCTCAAACTTGACCAGCTTGCGAGTCGCAGCATCGGTCCATTCGAAGCTATCTTCGAGCACCTGCATTTCATCCAGGTAGGAGAATACGAAGACGGACTTATTCACCTCTTGATCATCAGCGAGTGTTCCCAGCTGGATACGATCGGGGACCGAACTCACGCTTCGTGTGATGTTTCCAAAAACGGAGAGCTTGACCTCTAGTGCATCCACATCGTTCGTAATGATGGTCGCGTTCTGCCCAAACTCAGGAACAAGTGCCTGCGCTTTCCAGGTCAAAGTAACGTTGGTCTGATCGCCAGGCTGGATAATCGATTGATCGAGCTCGCCTACGGTGCACTTACAGCTGGACTCCCCCATATCTAGCACAAGTGGTCCGTCGCCTACATTCTTGAACACAAAATCATGGCTCATCTCGGTGCCGTGCATCATGGTGCCAAAATCGAACTCGGGCCCATCCACGATCTCAAGCTTCGGCTTTCCTTGATCCCGAGTCGCAGCAAGGATGTCGGACTCTTCTAAATCTCCTTTGTGCTGGGCCATGGTCGACCGAGCGACAAAGAACCTCTCCTCAATGTCCTGATTTTGATAGGAAGATTGAGCGTATCCCAATCCGATGCCAAGGGCTGCCGCGATCCCACCAACAAGCAAAGCTCGAATCATTGTTCTTTCCGCGATACCACTTCAGATTCCGGGGCAACCAACGACACCCCGGCTGATACAGTTCATTTACGCAACCTAAGGCCGATGAACACGACCACTAGAGGGTCGGCTCGGGGGTCTCGGCCGAGCGACTTTCCAACATCTTATTCTCATCGGCTTCGGCTCGATCATCCAATGTGACCTCAGTTTGCTTACGCATCCATTCTATCAGAGGTTCTGCGTAGACCATGTTGGGCACTGGGCAGGAATCCCCCAAGTCAGTGCGATCGGTCGGCACAACCGGAAACCACACCAGTTGATCTCCGTCTCCCTGGGTCCTGTGTCGCCCCAACCTTTTGTCCTCGTGCGGGCTATTTTCACTGAGTCTTAATGCAACCTGGATTTCTTTTTCGCAACGCTCCCCATCCCCAAGAACCGCCAAAATCGCGGCCCATTGGACGCGCAATTCGGCACTCGTTGGGTACTGCTGGACCGCCTTGGCATAGTACTGTTCGACAACCTGACCGTAGCTAGATTGATCCGCATCGTCGCGTGAAGCCCGTGCTAGTAGCGAAAACACTTGGTTCCCAGCGTCTCGCCAAGCCGCAAACGAGGTCTTTTCGAGCTGCAGCCAACCTTCGAGCTCCACCATCGCTTCAGCAGCACGTGTTGGGAATAGCCTACGGTCGGACTGAAGTGCCTTTCGAACGGCTAACTGCGCCACACCTCCTTGCAAGTCTGCATCCATGGTATCCGCGTCCCTGGCCGCCTCGGCGAGCTGCTCTTGCTCGACGGTAGACTCGGAAAATGCAGCTGACTGCTGTTTTGCCCAAGCTTGCGTCACCGGCATCCAAGACTGGAAAACAAATACCATCAATCCTGCCACAGCCAACATGGGAACGCCAACGGCCATGCTGAAATCGCTAACGGAATTACCGGACGACCGCTCCTGGGCTTTGGGATTCATTCTGGCCACCGGGGCCATTCGTTCTCGCTCGAGGCTCAACGCCATCAGTAGAAGCAGCGGTACAGCGATTCCCGTGGCTTGCCAGGAACCCGTGATTAGCAAACACAGACCGATCGACACCGCTGCGGACAAGAAGACGAACCGGAATGGAATCAACGACCGGATCGAACTGGCCAGTAACACTGTCGCTAGTACGGCGGGCGCCCACGCGAGCACGACCACCCAGAGATCCATCCCCATCAGCAGCACCAACATGCTCACGCACACGAGGCCACCCAAGGTCCCTCCTGTGAGTAAGGATTTCGCCAGAGCATCATCAAGTTTCGAATTGGATCCAACGACGGTTTGAGAATGAGCACTAAAGGCACCTCGCAACAAAAAACGGAACAACCAACCAACGATCAGCAGTGTCGCGAGCAATCCGTAGCTGGCAGACCAATCAAGCACCCAGTTATGCGGATCCGCAATCTCTTCACTCGCTTGAGCGAGCTTGTAGAGCGGATAATGCGCTTGGAAATTGCCGAACCCTACGCCTAGCCAAGGATGATCCAAAACCATCTGCCAAGTCGCTTTCCAGTATTCCAATCGATAGCCCAGACTCTTTCCGGCCTCTTCTAATACCAATCGGTCCGTACGCCCCAGCCACCAAAGCCCGCCTCCAACAATCGCAACAAGCACTCCGAACAAACCTGCGATCAGCCGATAGGGTAACGCGCCCCCTTCGCCACTGAATTTGCGTGAGATGAAAGGCAGCATCGATATCAACGCAATGCCGACCAAGACGGCCAGATACGCCACTCGACTGCTCGCGAGAAACCAAGCGCATCCGACGACCATGAAGCAAAGCACAAGCGGAATGATCGCATAGCGATGATTTGGATAACGAAGCCAACTTCCAGATGCTTCTCCAGCACCCCCGATCGATTTCTCGTCCCTCCCCTGCTCTGCACTATCCGGCGCGACGTGCCCCCAAAGAACACTTCCAACCCCTGTTCGCTGGAAGAGCATGCCTAACAACAGCAGCAGGCTGGCGGTTAGCACGGCGCCGAGCGAATTAGCAAGCGCGTAGTTCGCAAAAGGTTCCCTACTTTGCAGCAGGCGATCTTCAAATCGCATTCGTTGCGGAGATCCTTCGGGAGCATATAAACCTGGGATCTTCGCGATTTCACCATCTGGATCGGCCAGGTACCTGGCGCGAGCATCAGGAAACTCGACAGCGACCTGGTAAACCCCGTGTACCGAAGACGCTATCAAGCCCGCCAGAAGCAGCGTCACTAGCGCCGACTTGGTCGCGCTACCGTACGATGCCAAAAAGCAAATTGCATAATAGGCCGCCACCAACGAACAGACTTGCCAGAACCCGAACCAAGCCCGGCGCGGATTACAAACCTCACCTGCAAGGAATGTTGAGACAACGACTAGAATGAGCAACAAAATCGCCCCGCCCAACTCCCATCGGGACGTTTTCAGACCTCCGCTAAACGCGGCTGCTGTCGCAGCCAACACGCCGACCAAGAGCCAAAACAAGTTTTGAGGCAACGCCTCGCTCATAAAGACGCTCGTGGCATCAACTGGGACGAGATACGCCCAGACAACTAACATGCCGACAAGAAAGCCCAGGGCAACAAGTAACGTTTGCCTCAAGCTGGCCGAGCCTATCTGTCGCTCGTTCTCAAAAAAGGAATCTGACACGGATTCCGACCGCGATGTTGTTGAAGCCTTGGGTCTCTTCGTCTTGCGTGACTGCTTCGGCATTCTCAAGCATCCCGCCCTACGGACTCCAGAACTCGAATCAAGCCAAGCACCAACAGCGTCCCAGCCACAATCAATGTAGCTCCCACAAAATCAACTCTTGGGAGCAACAATGCGCTCAACGATACCGTTGCAGTTGCCAGATAGATCGTCAACACCGCCTGCTTCTTGGTCATTCCTAAATCGACCAGCCTATGTGAGAAATGGCGCTTATCCCCTTCAAAGGGGCTGCGGCCTTCCCGCAATCGAATCAGAATGACGCTGCACATATCGTAAAGAGGAATCGCCATGACAATGAGCGGAGCCAGTACCGCGTGCGGTGATTCACCTTGATAGCCTGTATAAGTTGCCAGCAGTGTTGCCACAGCAATCCAGAAACCGATGAAATAGCTGCCCGCGTCGCCCATGAAAATCTTTGCGGGTGGCCAATTGTGCTTCAGGAAGCCAAGTAACGCGCCAACCAATACCAACAACATGGCCGCCACGAAAATTTGTGGCTGGTGATTCGCGGCTTCTCCGCTCATCAGCAACATGGCTGCAAGCATACTTGCCGATATTGCAGCGACACCTCCGCTAAGCCCGTCCATGTTGTCCAGCATGTTGAACGAATTGATCAACGCAACGATCCAGAAAACGCTGAGAATGCTGGTCAGCCATGGTAAGTCGATATAGGCCGTTAGCTGCAGCCCCTGCCAGTAAACGCAGAAACCTGCCACGCCGAACTCGACCGCTAACCGCAACCACACCGATACGCCGCGGCGATCGTCCATCAGCCCTAGAAACATCAAGATGGTGGCACAACCGGTGATGACCCAGATCTCGGCGATCTTTCCTTTCAGTCCCGCGATATTCCCGGAGAGCTCGACGGGTAACAGATCGGCGAGCGCGGGAGTTCCGGCAACCACGAGAACAACTATGGTCCCAGCCAGAAGTGTAGCAACCACGCCAGACCAGATGCCTAAGCCGCCTCCCAGCGGGACAGGATTGGCATGAACCTTTCTCTCACCTGGCTGGTCGAGCAAACCAAGTTTGACTGCTCCTCGGCGTACCCATCCGACCGTGAAAAATGAGACCAAGAAGCTCGGCAACAGAACGGCTACCAGCAACAGAACTAATGGAAAGCCACTCAATGAACCGCCTTTGTCTGGATCGCTTTCTTCAGGTAGTCGCGGGCTTCATCAAAGAAGCCATGGAAATCGCTGCGCTGATAATCGGGATAAGTCCAAGGACGCGATTTCCACCCGCCCAAAAAATAAAGACATTCTTCGGCATAGATCCCATGATCAAGATAAATGCGATGAGCCCGGTCCTTGGCGCTAGCTAGCACTAGTTTACTCAGCGTCAGGTAACCGGGATCAATGTTTACGGGACGAGATTCACCGTAGTTCGCTGCGGACGCTAACTCCATTTCCCAACGATTGCTTTCCAACTTGGATTGCGCAAGTCTGGCTGGATCATAAAAACCCGACTTTGAGTCTGAAGCCACCATCAAGAATTGCTTCCGGAGATCGGCTCCCATTTCATCTTCATAGTAATGCGTTTCGCTGTGGTCGAATTTGGGACTCGCCAAGACGATTTCCCCCCACTCGCCCACAACTTTCATTCGAACCCAATCGATGGCCGCATCGTGCCGACTAAAAACAGCAACCAATTGAAAAGCGGGATGTGGAGGCTTGGGAACAGCCATATTTCATTCACCAAAGCAACAACTTGGATCGCGATCAACGTCGACTGTCGACATTGGCATCGAACGCCTAGTAAGCTTTTGCGAAAACAGCTTTCTTCGCTGCGGGCTTCCCTGTCAGGAAGCATGTCCCTGGCTCGTCATTGCCTTCCAACGGGACGTTCCGAATGGTGACCTTGAGCTCGTTGAGCAACGGTTGCACGTCTTCTTCAGACGCAAAGTAGCAATGAGCAAAGCCGCCGTGAACTTCGGGCGTCTTCACATTCTTTGGAGTGAAGTAGGCGCGAAAATCGGCTTCGTTGGTGATCTCGACGGTATTTTCTTCCCGCATCGCCAACGCGCGATTGAAAAGACTGGTTTGGATTTCGTCGAGCAACTTCGTAAACCCACTTACCAGCTCAGCTCGAGGCGTACTGGTTTGTTCACCCGTGTCGCGACGGCCAAGAAAAACCGCGTCCTTTGCAATGTCTTTTGGACCGACTTCGATTCGCAATGGTACGCCGCGTTTGACGTGGTACCACTTCTTTTCGCCACCACGTAAATCCCGATCGTCAATTTCAATTTCGACCGCGCGGCCACCGTAGGCCAGACCTTCAAGCTCGGCCTTGAGCTTCTCGGCGTACTCCAGAACTTCATCGCGTTGCGATTCATCGCGATAAATTGGAAGAATCACTGCATGAGACGGCGCGATCTTGGGGGGAATCACCATGCCATCATCGTCCGCGTGGGTCATAATTAGCGCGCCAATGAGCCGAGTACTCACACCCCACGAAGTCGTCCAAGCATGGGCCACATCGCCGTTCTGATCTTGGAACGTGATCTCCTGAGCCTTGGCAAAATTCTGCCCCAGGAAGTGACTTGTACCCGCCTGCAGCGCTTTTCGGTCCTGCATCATCGCTTCAATGGAAACCGTGATGTCAGCGCCTGGGAACCGCTCGCCTGCCGTCTTCTCCCCTTTGATCACTGGCACGGCCATAAAGTTTTCGGCGAAGTCAGCGTAGACATCGAGCATCAGATACGTCTCTTCCAATGCTTCCTCGCGAGTCGCATGAACCGTGTGGCCTTCCTGCCACAGAAACTCGGCTGTACGCAAGAAGAGACGCGTCCGCATTTCCCAGCGGACCACATTAGCCCACTGATTGATTTTGATTGGTAAGTCGCGGTACGACTGGACCCACTTGGCATACATGGCGCCGATGATCGTCTCGCTAGTGGGCCGAACGATCAAAGGCTCTTCTAATGGTCCGGCAGGTCGTAGGCCTTCTCCGCTCGGATCAGGCTCCAAACGGTGGTGAGTCACCACCGCGCATTCCTTGGCAAACCCTTCCACATGCTCGGCTTCCTTCTCAAGAAAGCTCATCGGAATGAATAGCGGGAAGTACGCGTTTTGGTGCCCCGTGTCTTTGAACATCTTGTCCAGTCCACGTTGCATGTTCTCCCAAAGCGCGTAACCCCATGGCTTGATGACCATACACCCACGGACCGGCGAGTTCTCGGCTAGGTCTGCGTTCTTAATGACTTGCTGATACCACTCTGGGTAGTCTTCGGCTCTGGTGGGAGAAATCGCGGTCTTCGGCTTCTTGTTCATCTCGAGCTCATTACTCAAACAAAGGTCCGTAACAGGCCAATGGGCCGTACGAAGAGCAGTCCCAAGTAGGCCGAAATGGGTATCGACCGGCACAGCCTAGGACCGTAATCGCGAGAATTCTAAAGCATCCCCCAAGATTGGTTTAGACCAAAAACAAGTGGTAGAATGCGTCCGGAAGCCCTACAGATCGACAATGGAGGCCGGCGGCACTATACGACCGGATTAGCCTCAGACGAAAAGAATGCGCTCCAACCAGAGAGTTCGCCAAATGCGCAGAGAGCCGCCGCTCGCTCGGAGGCCGTGTCAGCACCGTTACCTGCGGCCAGCCAATGCCGCTTTCCTCGTTTAACAAACTTGCGAAATCCGGAGGCGGCGAGTCTATGGTGCTGCGTCGCAATCAACGCATTGTCTCCGAGCTAAGCCTTCTGCTTTTTGGCAAGGACAATCGAGTTGAAGCACGTCGCTTTCTTGCCAGCAAACGATGAGAGTCAGACACGGCAAATCAACTTGCCAATTCAGCGCGAACTTCACCAGGGATGGTCTTGCTGTCTGACGCCCCTGAGTCATAATCGAAGGTATGAGCAACACGCAGTTCTACTTTACCTACTTTTTCGGACCCGCTTTTATGCGCGGGGCTGTGAAGAGTATGTAGATCGCGAATCCGATACAGACGCTTCAGAAGCCCCGGAAATCAGATGATTCCCGGGGCTTTTTTTTGTTCCTTTACGTTCCCCGATCCCCACTTTGTCAACGAACCTGAAAGTCCCCCAATGATTGTTGTCATGGAACCCAATGCAACGACGGACCAAATCGAACACATGCAACAGCGCGTTCAGGAAATGGGTCTCAAAGCCCACGTGATCCAGGGAACCGAACGCACGGTCATTGCTGCCGTAGGCGACGAACGCGTCACCAAGGCAGAGGCCCTTGAAAGCGGTCCAGGTGTTTCTGAAGTGCTTCCGATTCTGGCACCCTACAAGGTCGCTAGTCGCGAATTGAAGCCGGAACCAACTCGAATCCAAGTTGGCGAGTTCAAGGCCGGGGCTGGAGTGGTCGGCGTCATGGCGGGCCCTTGCTCTGTGGAAAGTGAAGAACAAATCGTATCGTCAGCCCACGCCGTGAAAAAAGCGGGGGCGACCGCATTGCGAGGCGGTGCTTTCAAACCTCGTACCAGCCCGTACAGCTTCCAGGGAATGAAGGAAGAAGGCCTCAAACTTCTCGCACTCGCACGCGAAGAAACGGGCTTGGCCGTAGTCACTGAAGTCATGACTAGCGAAGAAGTCGATTTGGTGGCCAAGTATGCTGACGTGCTGCAGATCGGCGCTCGTAACATGCAGAACTACCGTTTGCTGGAAGCCGTCGGCAAAAGCGACCGTGCGGTTCTCCTAAAACGCGGAGCCAGCGCGACGGTCGACGAATTCTTGCTTGCCGCCGAATATGTGCTCAACGAGGGCAACCCGAACGTGATGCTGTGCGAACGTGGCATCCGGACGTTCGAGTCACATACTCGATTCACGCTACCGTTGGCGACAGTCACCTACCTTCACAAAAAAACGCACTTGCCTGTCATCATTGACCCGAGTCACGGTACGGGCCACGCATACATGGTGCCCGACATGTCGGTCGCTGCCGTTGCTGCCGGCGCCGACGGGCTGATCATCGAGGTTCACCCAACCCCTGAAACCGCAGCTTCGGACGGATACCAGTCACTGGATTTCGAACAGTTCGACTCCACAATGCAGCGCTGCTCTCGAGTTGCCACTGCCGTCGACAAGACGTTGTGCTCGATGCCCTAATCCGCTGAGACTTACTGCGTTTCGGTAAGGGACTCAAAGTCTCCTAGCAGGCCAACAAAGCTGCCCCTTGCCATCCACTCATAGAGACGATTCCCGAACGGGTTCGAACAACTCACGAGTACGGAGCCTAGAATTCGAAAGAACAGCTACAATGGCTCGCGATCCTCGCTGAAGAGATCGAAAGCATCATTTCAGCGACAAGATTCCCCAATGGATCCCGTCTCCGATTCCTAATGTCGTACGATTCCCGGAAGGTTCAGCTCGAACAAAATGGCCAAGAGATCATCGAAGAAGACCAAGACGAAAAAGCGGAAGACCGCGGATGATTTACTCGGCAAGATCCATCGAGGCGATTGCATGGATTGCTTTCGCGAGGTTCCCGACGGTTCCATCGATCTCGTGTTCGCGGATCCACCGTTTAACATCGGCTACGAGTATGACGAGTACGAGGACAAACTCGATGCAGAGAAGTACGTCGAATGGTGTTCCGAATGGATGCGTGAAACCCATCGCATCTTGAAGGGCAATGGAACGTTCTGGCTTGCGATTGGCGACGACTATGCAGCCGAACTCAAGATTGCTGCTCAGCAAGCCGGCTTTTACACTCGTAATTGGGTGATCTGGTACTACACCTTTGGAGTGCATTGCAAATCCAAATTCACGCGTTCCCACACCCACCTGTTCTACTTCATCAAGGATCCTAAGAAATTCACTTTCAATTTTGATGACGTTGCGGTCCCCTCCGCTCGCCAGCTCGTCTACAACGACAAACGCGCCAACAGCGCAGGTCGCTCACCTGATGACACCTGGATCCTGCGCCCACAAGACTGCGACGGATTTGGAACCGACGAAGACACTTGGTACTTCCCTCGCGTCGCGGGAACGTTTAAAGAACGTGCCGGATTTCATGGATGCCAAATGCCCGAACAACTGCTTGGACGAATCATTCGAGCATGCTCTGACGAAGGGGAAATTGTTCTCGATCCTTTCACTGGAAGTGCAACAACACTGGCAGTGGCCAAGAAGCTGAAACGCAACTTCTTTGGCTTTGAACTTTCCAAAGAGTATGTGAAGAGCGGTCGAAAACGGCTGAAAGAAGTACGTATCGGTGACCCGCTAAGCGGTCCCGCTGAACCACAGAAGAGTGCGCCGAAAACGAGACCACGTCGCACCTCAACAAGCCTACCCAAGAAAAAGAACAGTCGCAAAGCAAGTCCGCCGGACGCATCGAGTCCACAGCTCGCCTTCAAACTGACGGAAGCAACGCCGACAACGAAAAAAAAGGTCAAGCGAAAGCCTGCAGCAAAAGCAAAAGCTGCAAAAGCTCCTGCGTCTGCCAAGAAGAACACCAAAGCAAAGAAGCGAAGTAAGTCGCTCAAATGACGGATACGAATCCAACTGATTCTCTATCGATCCGAAAGCATGCAGTCGAGATCGGCTTGAGCTGGCTGTGGTTCTTTCTTGTGCTCCTATCTTACTATTGCCTCAAGCCAGTCCGCGACGGACTCGCATCCGATCTGGCTGGCGGTCTGGGCAACCTCTACCTGGCTACATTCATTAGCTCCATCGTTGGGCTCAGCATCTACTCGCGTGTGGTTGCCGTTGCCAACCGAATTTGGCTGGTCGCGATCGTCTACAACTTCTTTATCCTTTGTTTGGTCGGCTTTGCCGCAACCTTCGCGGGCATGAATCAAATCAGCAATCCAACGATTGCTGTCTTCTTCGTCTGGGTCAGTGTTTTCAACCTGTTCGTCGTCACTCTATTTTGGAGCGTCATGGCGGATCTTTTTTCCGCCTCTCAGGCCAAAGCTTGGTTCGGGATCATTGCTGCCGCCGGCAGCATCGGATCGATCTCCGGCTCCCTGATTGCGCTGCAACTTTCGAATTGGTTTGGGACGCAAGGGCTAATCACAACCGCAATCATCGGACTCGAGTTGTCGGTCGTGGTTGCAATCACATTGATTCGCCGACAGAGCAGATTAAGTAAAAGGTTCATAGCTCTCGACGTCGCCGGGCCGGAAGCGACCGCACAACCGAACCCCTTGGCGAATCCAATTGATGCAGGAAACCAACATCAAAGCGAGAGCATTGCCGAGCAAGGCACCGGTGGCTCCATCTTCGCCGGTTTCACCCGAGTCGTCACCTCACCGTATTTGATCGGTATCTGCCTGTTCGTTGCCATCGGAAAGTTCGCGGCGACCTTCATCTATAACAACCTGCAGCTCTCACTCAGTGTCGATATGCCTAACGAAGTGGAGCGGATGGGTCTCTTTTCGCAGATCAATCTTTATGGACAGTCCGGCAGTCTAATCACTCAGGCAATCATCGCCGGATGGATCATGAAACGCCTCGGCGTCACCATCGCACTGTTGATTCCCAGCGTAATCTTATTTTGCTTCTTTGGCTGGCTCTCGTTGGAGGGATCCTTCCGTATTCTGGTTGTCGGGCAGGTGCTCAGCCAAGTCATGGGTTACGGCTTGCTAGTACCAGCTCAACACGCCTTGTTTACCGTGGTTTCACGCGAAGACAAATACAAATCAAAAGCCTTCACGGATATTGTCGTCTTCCGTGGCAGCGATGTTGCCGCCGGTAAAATTTGCGACTGGCTCATCTACTTCAAACTAGCACTTACTCCCTTGGCGTTAGCAATGGGCGTGGTCATGATTGTCTGGTCCACGGTCGCTGTGTGGACTGGCCGCAAATACCAACGACTCGCCAGCGCTGAGCTACCAGCCGGTCAGGATTGATTGGTGCTTGAAGTGCGGTTCAACCAGTTGTCATAACCAACGAGGCACGCGAGTCCCGCAAATACAATTCGCGCTGGCCAAGCTGCAAACACGATCGCTGCGTTTAGAAACATGAACCACAGGAAGATCTCCGTGGGGAGCATGACATTGCGACATGTTCGAAGTCGGCAACTGGTCTTCAGACCGCGAACACAGGCGATTTGCAGTCCCCACACCAGCACGACGGCGAAATTCGCGTACAAACCTAAACTTGTGCGCACACCAACAAACTTCTCAGTTTGCTCCGCAACATGCTCGGCTGCTTGCTCGTGTGACCACCCATGAGCCCAGTGGTAAGAGACCACAATGTGCACTACCAACAGTCCAAGTCCTGCGATGCTTGAGAAACCGAATTCCATATCCAAGTGCCGCATCAGCCTTCGCCAACGCGAAATAAAGAAAGCACCTGCCGCTAACCAGGCCGTTATATAAACTGGGTCGAATTGCATTACATGTAGGACAGCCATGGTTAAAGCCGATTCAATCTACGCATTGGCGGAATGCAGCAATTTGCATTGGCGGAATGCAACCCACGCATTGGCGGAATGCAACCCATCTATCGATTTATTGCAAAACCAAGGCGGCTACTCTACACCTAGCATTGCCCAGATGCATCACATCGCTAGAAAATGTCGAATCCGGACATGTGGTTTGTAAACGCACATTCGTCTCAATGATCCCAAGTGAGCCAGCCTTTGTCGTCCTCTAATCCTTCACCCTATGATCCAGTTCCATCCGCTTTGGCTACGCCTGCGCCGCAGGATCCAGAACGAAATGAAACTGCTCAATCAAGCGGTGAATCCGGAATCGGCCTGACGACTCTAACGTGCTTAGTGGTTGCCAACATGGTCGGCGCGGGCGTGTTTACCTCCAGCGGCTGGTCGATCGAGACTTTGGGAAACCCTGGACGAGTCCTATTGGCTTGGGTGATCTGCGGCGTCTGGGCTCTGTGTGGTGCGGTTGCGTACGGTGCTCTCATCAAACGCATTCCGCAGTCCGGTGGCGAGTACCTATTCTTGAGTCGTTTGGTTCATCCCTCGGCCGGATTCTTGGCTGGTTGGATATCAGTGATTGCAGGCTTCACGGCTCCGATCGCAGCGGCCGCTCTAGGGGCGGCGATCTACTTGATGCCAGGCAGTGAGCAAGGCAGTTCTGCAATGACGATGGTTGCCATCGGGCTTATCGTCCTCGCGACGATCTGTCACGTTGCCCGATTATCTCTAGGAACCAGAGTCCAAAATCTGATCGTCTTTGCCAAGTTAGGTTTGATCTTCGTCACGATTGTCTGGGCATTTTTTTTTACCGGCTCCGGCGACTGGAAAGGCGCTGCGCTGCCAGACCGAGATCCTGCGTGGGCGCCGAGTGACTTGGCCGGTTGGATCGTTTTCGTCGGTTCCATGTCTTGGATCGCGCTCAGCTACACCGGTTTCAATGCTGCCGTATACGTGGCCGCCGAATCCAAGGATGCTCAACGAAACGTCCCACTTGCCATGCTAATCGGAACCGCCATTGTCACCGCAATCTACTTGCTGCTGAACTACGTCTACGTATTCGCACCGGCTCCAGATACGATCGCATCCCAAGCAGATGTAGCCACCATCGCCGCCGCTGCCGTGGGAGGCAATTCGCTCCAATGGTTAGTAAGAATAACCATCGTGCTATCGATGAGTAGCAGTGTTTTTGCGATGCTGCTGGCTGGACCGCGCGTCTACCAAAAAATGGCACAAGACGGAGTACTACCGCAATTTCTTTCTGGACGCACGGGCGCACCCACGCAAGCGATTTTGGTTCAGGCTTCGCTCAGCATCATTGCCTTGCTGTCGGCGGACTTGCTTCAGTTGATGAAGTATCTCGGACTGACCCTGTCAGCCTGTGGCGCGCTCGCCGTCATTTCGCTCTGGTGGATTCATGCCCGACTGCCTGAAGCTCGACCGCTCCGCGCTTGGGAAAATACTTGCTTACTCATTTATGTCATTATTACAGCGCTGATTCTGGCAGCATCGTGGAACACGCATCGTGTCGAGTTCATCGCAATGTTATCGACGTTCGTTGTCGGTATCGCGGTCTATCTAGTCTGGAATCAGTTCAAGCCACGCCCAGAAATGTCCCGCTAGAATCTGGATCGGTGGTATTCCAACAGGGCTTTCATGCGACCAACGCAGCGTAATAATCGACACACGCGATACAAACATCAATCGACCGATCCGGGCTTGCGTAACGCGTATCCCCACGACGATGTGGCAATGATCCAAGTGGTACGGTTGTTTTGCAAAAACAAACCAGATCACACCCTGCCAATCCAAAGCCGACAGTGATGCCCAACGCAATGCAAGAATCTTCCGCACCAAGCAAACACGTCTCCGAAGTTTACGCATTCTGCCCACGTTGCGGACAACAGGCTTCGAGCCCCGGTACGGTTCCATTCCAATGTGTGGATTGCGGATTCACAAACTATTTCAGCCCGGTCACGGCGGTCGGAGGAATCGTTGTGAATGAAAAAGGCGAAATGCTGTTCATTCGCCGAGCTCGTGATCCCGGCAAAGGAAAATGGGGGCTGCCCGGAGGTTTTGTCGACGCCGGTGAAAGCGGTGAAGAAGCCGTAATCCGTGAAGTCAACGAGGAAATCGGACTGCAAGTGACCTCGACTTCGTACTTGCTTTCGCATCCCAACCAATACGATTACCGAGGCGTAGTCGCAGATGTGATTGATTACTTTTATCTAGTCGACGTGGCAACCCGCGAAGGCATCGAGTTGGCCGAAGACGAAGTCGAACACTACGAATGGGCTAAGCCTTCCCTCGAACATCTTGAAAATATGGCTTTCCATTCCAATCGGTTAGCCATCGAACACTGGATGAAATCACAAAGCAATTAAACTAAAAGCCTCTCCACCTTCGTTCGGTTGCCGAAAAACCCCATGACGGGCCCATGACGTTGAAACGCTGGAAAATCAAACTTGCCATCATCTTGGTGGTGGTTGGATGGCAAGCTGTCAGTGATCGGATTTCGCCAGCCCCAGCAGGCAATTGTTGCGTTCTCGACAGCAGTTCCGCGTGTAGCCCCTGTCTGATTCCTTCCCGCCCCATTCCTTCGGAACTCGACGAGCCAAGCCTTATCGTGCCATCACTTGAAGAGCCGGAACTTCAATTCACGTTTCCCGCGCCATAGTTTGAACTGTCGACCGCGAGACTCCGAATTAGGTCGATGTTTTCTTTAGCCCCGCCGGTACGAGCCACTTCTCCAGCCAGCCAAATCCCCACTGCACCAATAGTGCGAGAAGAGCTGCTGGGATCGCGCCTTGAAGGATCAAACTCACATCGGCCAGCCTGATCCCGGTCAAAATCGGCGAACCATAGCCCCCGGCGCCAATCAGAGCTCCAATCGTAGCGGTTCCCACGTTGATCACGGCCGCCGTCTTGATGCCGGACAAGATTGACTGAGCTGCCAAAGGCAACTCGATCAATCGCAGTCTGGCTGAACTTGGTAGCCCCAGAGCGAGAGCAGATTCATGGATGCTCGACGATAGTCCACTTAGTCCCGTATGCGTTCCGCGAACGATCGGTAGTAGGCTGTAGAGAAAGAGTGCGACGATCGCCGGTGTTGCGCCTAAGCCAAGCACCGGGATCATGAAAACCATCAAGGCCATCGAGGGAATGGTTTGAATCACACCCACCACACCGAGCACAATTTCTCCCAATCGCGGCACTTTATACGCAAAGATTCCCAGCGGTACGGCGATCAGGATTGCCACCGAAAGTGAAATGCAAACCAAATAGGCATGCTCTCCCGTGTAGCGAACAAATTTCCAGCTTCGATCTTGCAGCCAGGATTGCTGTTCAGGCAACTCAATCGTGGAATCAACGTTCGCATTGAGAAAATCCGCAGCAATAAACGGCTCCTGCAGTCGGTCAATGCGCGACTTGGCATTCAATTTGGCCATGGTAGCGCCGCTGATTTTGCCTACTAGTTTCTCAAATTCCTTGATCACCAGTGGATGGCTTTTTAGCAAGTCTTTTCGATAGAGAACGACGGCTTCATAGAAGGGGAAATAGGCAAGATCGTCCTCGAGAACACGCAAGTTGTAGGAGATAATTTCAGGGTCGGTCGAGTAGAGATCGATGACGTCGATGGAACCAGCCCGGAGCCCGGAATAGGCCAAGCTGTGATCCAGCGCTCGGACCGCCGTCTGTGGAAGGCCGTATTTAGCCTTCAAGCCATTCCAGCCATCTTTGCGTTCAACAAATTCGTCCGAGAAACCAATGTCTAGGTCGGGGTGTTGGAGCAAATCTGAGATCTTGGTAATCCCAAGTTCGGTTGCTCTCTCTTCAGTCATCCCCAGTGCATAGGTATTGTTAAAACCAAGAGCCTCACTAACCTCGATTCCCTGTTCGCTCACCAAGTCGCGAAGCTCTTCTAGGCTGAAAACACCGGTCGCGCCCAGGATCTCCTCCTTGATCGTACCGCTATATTCGACGTACGCGTCAATCTCACCGGAAAGCAGTGCTTTCCATAGGATCTGGGTCCCTCCTAGTTCCTTTCTGTGCTCGCACTCGGCGCCGGCGTGGCGTGTCAACGTACAGAGCATCTCGCCGAGAATGACCGACTCTGTGAAGCTCTTTGAGCCAATGCGCAGGGAGCGAACATCCGAATCGGGTGAATCGCTCGTTTGCGCGTTTGTGACCGCCGAAGAGCTCACCGCCCACAAAAACACCCAGTAACTGGCCGTCCGGAACCAGCTTGGCGGCGCCCAGATCATTGGGATTCGATTTGCCGATCGAGTTGGTGTTGGATTTTTCATCATGCCTTCGTTGTCGCCAGAAGTCTGCGGAATCTAGTTCGCAGGAGTGTTTTATAGGAAATGGCCTCGCGGCTCTTGGCTGGTTTCTAAGATGTCAGCAATTTCTTTTGTTTACGGAGAAATCGCGCCCTGAGCCTCGATAGATCTCGCCAATGTGGCCAACTGAAACTCCGCACTTGCCGCCATTGATGTCCTCGAACCTCTGGCAATTCGCATCTGGCCGAGAAGCCGACTGACTTCGTTCCGCGACAACCCGCTATGGGGAATGAGGCATTTTTGCTAGAGTCTCGTTCCAGTTTCGAGCAAGTACTTTGGTTAACCTTCCCCTAATCAAGACTGCTGCCCAACGACGCTTCATCCTTCTATCGCCCTGCTGAATCGCTCCAAAAGTACGGCTTCACCAACTTCTTTCCTACGGTCTTTGCATGCTCACGCTTTCTCTTTCCTTTGTCGGACTTTCTGCGGTAATCGTTGCTGCTGCAATGTTTCTGGCAAAGTTTGGAGACGACATTGCCGACCGGACTGGGCTTGGAGGATCGGTGACTGGGCTCGTACTACTGGCCGGAGCGACCAGCTTGCCGGAATTATCCGTCGGCTACGCTGCAACCAGCATGGGAGCTCCTGACCTGACTGCTGGCGGTGTGTTGGGGAGCTCGTTGATCAATCTTCTGATCCTGGCACTCGTTGACCTAATCTCACGGAAACCTGGACAGATCCTGACGCGATCTGCCGCAGATCACGCGCTAAGCGCCACAGTTGGCGCATTGTTGACCGGTCTCATCCTGCTTGGCATTATTCTCGACAACAGTTGGACAGGATGGCTCTGTATTGGCCCATGCAGCTGGGCCGTCATCGCAGCTTACGCTCTCTGCGCCAGACTGATTTATTTGAATGAGAAAGAGGCGGACGATGGCGAAGAGGAATCACAAGAAAAAGAGTCCAACAACGCCCGTGCTGTACTGCTAAGCTTCCTTGGGTTCTTGGCTTCCACGGCCGTCATTTTTGTCGTGGCCCCAATGGTTGCTTCTCGTGCTGATGAAATTGCTGCGGTCACAGGCCTTGGCCAAACGTTCATCGGAACGCTTCTGGTAGCCGCGGTCACCTCGCTCCCCGAAGCTGTTTCCACCATCTCGGCAGTCCGCTTGGGAGCCGTGGACATGGCGATTGGCAACATATTTGGCAGCAACGCTTTCAATATGGTCATTCTGGCCGTGCTCGATTTCTCGATGGCAGAGTCACTGCTGAACAGTGTTGCCGAAACGCATGCAATCACGGCCGTCTGCGTTCTCATCACAACCGCAGTGGGTCTTATGTGTATTCTGTACCAGCCCAAGAAACGTTGGTGGCTATTCGAGCCAGACGCACTGCTCGTTGCTTGTCTCGTTGTCGGCGCCCTCTATCTCGTCTACGTTTACGGAACTGTTGAAACGATGCCGGCAGCGGGAGCTGTCGCTGCTCCTTGATCGATGGGCGAAGTGTTGCCAAACACCTGCAGCCGCAACCGGCCCATCGCCGCAAACGCCGGTAACCCGCCGCATTCTCAGCACCCTTTTGGCAGTGTTGGCCGTGTTTCTTCGCTTTGAGACGACAAGTAGACTAGAGGAGATGTTACGGCGCTCGGCTTACGGTACGTATCGACCTACGCCCACCGCCTAAAAAGAC
Organism: Aureliella sp.; assembly: GCA_046290675.1. Lineage (GTDB taxonomy): Bacteria > Planctomycetota > Planctomycetia > Pirellulales > Pirellulaceae > Aureliella. The sequence continues at coordinate 34,789 of JBKAHA010000015.1, read as the reverse complement.
AAGACCAAGCTCCCTCCTTTGAAGATCCCCCCTATGTTTAGATCTTCCCTCGCTCCTTCCTTTTGGATGGCGAAGTACCTTGCTGTGCTACTTGTCGCCAATTCAGCTGCACTCTTCGCGATTCGTCTCAGTGCACAGGAGCTTGTCCAAGCGAAATCCAATCATTCCGCTGAGGATCTAGAGTGGTTCGAACGACAGGTACGACCACTACTACTTTCAAAGTGCTCGAGTTGTCATTCAAGCGACTCCGACAATCGCAAAGGTGGCTTAAGTCTGGAAGATCGGGAGAGCGTTCTTGCCGGTGGCGAAAGCGGTCCCGCGATCATCCCTGGAGACGTCGATGGTAGCTTGCTCATCGAGGCGGTTCGGCGTGAGTCGTTCGAGATGCCACCTGACAAACCTCTATCGTCCCGAGAGCTTGCGATACTTGAAGAGTGGGTTGAGCGGGGTGCTCCTTGGCCCAGGCGGAGTGCTGCATCTCAAGAAGGTAATTGGCTCGAAAAACGTCTAAAGAACCATTGGGCTTGGACCCCAGTTTCGAGACCTTCGGTACCCATTCTGGCCAACGACGATTGGTCGCAAGCCCCCCTAGACCGCTTTGTTCTTAGCGAACTCCGATCCTCTGGACTTGATCCTGCAACTCGTCCGGCAGCCTCCGTTTTGAAACGGAGAATGGCATTCGACTTAACCGGGCTTCCCCCGTCGTCCAGCGAGGAAGAGACGCTCGAAGAGTTTGCGAACCGGCTCATCCACTCTCCTCAGTTCGGCGTTCACTGGGGAAGACACTGGCTAGACCTGGTGAGATACGCCGAAACACTGGGGCATGAGTTCGATTACCCCGTGAAACATGCTTGGCGGTATCGCGATTGCGTAGTGGATTCACTCAACGGAGACATACCCTACAACCAATTCGTACGTGAGCACATTGCCGGCGATCTGATTGAAAAGCCGCGTTACCACACAACAACAGGAATCAATCAGTCTCTCGCGCTGACTGGCTTCTGGTTCCTCGGTGATTCGGTACACGCGCCGACGGACATACAAAATGACTGGGCACTGCGAGTCGATAATCAGATTGACGTTGCCTCAAAGGCCTTCATGGGAATGACGATCGCCTGCGCTCGTTGCCACGACCACAAATTTGATGCGATCGGCGTCGACGACTACTACGGCATGGCAGGAATGTTGGAGAGTACAAGACGGATCTTCAGACCGACCGATCCGCATGGAAAGATCGCCAAACACAATGCGAAGCTACAATCGAAACTGAAAGACGCCGACCGAGCTTGGAGACAGAACTTATTGGACACCTCCGTTCAACCAGAGCGTCTACTGGCATGGATCGACGAATGCCAGGATCGGCTTCGTCAACTCGATGAGAACGCCCAACGAAAAGAGCTCGCGATCTCTTCCCCCCTGCATTTCTTCAGTGTGTTGCTCGAGGCCGAGAAAGCCAGCGACGACGATCGCGTTCAGGCTGATGCTGCAACAGACAACTCCAACCAATTGGTCGAATTACTAAATCAGTGGCAGCAACGAGTCTCCGTAGCCGCAAATCGGTATTCCGAATGGGAATCCACGACAAAGCTCTTTGCAGATTTTGCCGAAGGACTCCCGACGGGATGGCGCGTCGAAGCAACGGGCGCAACGACCGCTGGGACGGACGCCCCTTCGTCGAGCTTTCCCTCCCAGCCCTGGTGGATTGCTCAATCCGAATTCGATGTTGATTGGTTTTCCGCCAAAACACCGCTACCAGCCAATCCCAATACGTTTGGGTCTCAACGTCTAGGCGTCAAGCAACATGTCACTCTGCAGTCACCCGTTTTTGATTTGGCAAAACCTGTCATTTGCATCAAAGGCCGCGGGCAAGCCTCCATCTCGGCGCTCGTCATTGACAACTACTTCATGAATGAAGTCCACAGCTTGCTTTTCAAGGACACGAGAAAGTCGATTGCCGCTCCCCACGAGTCGAGCTGGACGATACACCAAGGCGACGTCAATAAATACGTCGGCGAGACGGCCTATTTGAGTTTTGAAGATGCGGGTAGCGGATGGTTTGAAATTAAAGAGATTCGATTTGCAGATTCTCGTCCCCCGGTGCAACCGAGCGAATTTTCTGTCGCGCTCTTAACTCATTTGCGACAGGAGCCGATCCAGACTTCTGGAGAACTAAAAGATCGGCTAATCCACTTCATCTCCGAAATGACCGCGCAGGCTTTTGGAGAGACCGCCCTGTCAGACCCAGCATCCCTCAGGTCCATTCTTCTGGCATCGGAGCGGCTGAATGTCTCGTTCCCATGGCCGTCGCAAGTCCAACCTAAGTTCTCCCATTTGCAAAATGCACTCCGCGCCCTCGACAACGCGACACCAGAGCCAACTGTATTGCTGGCCGCTACGGAGAGTAACCCTCGCGATACGGCCGTCGCACTCCGGGGAGATCCTCACCAACGGGGACAATTCGTCTCCCGCCAAGTCTTCCGTAGCCTAAGCGATATCTCTCCTCCACCTACCTCCTCAGGCCGACTGGAATTGGCGCAATCAATTGCGTCAAAGAACCACCCGCTGACGGCCAGAGTTATAGTGAACCGCATTTGGCATCACCTGATGGGACGTGGCTTAGTACCATCCCCAGACAACTTTGGCGTACTTGGTGGGCGGCCCACCCATCCTGAGCTGCTGGATTATTTGGCTGCCGAATTTGTTCAGCATGACTGGTCCGTGAAGTGGCTCGTTCAAGAGATCGTCAACAGTTCAACGTATCAAATGGGTTCAAGCCCATCGAAAAAGCACAACGAGTTCGACGCGGACCATTCGTTGTGGAGCCATCGCCCAGTCCGTCGGTTGTCAGCAGAATCGATTCGTGACACGTTACTATCAACTGCCGGAGTTTTGGATCACCGGCTGGCTGGACCAAGTGTGCCAGTACACTTGAATGAACAGATGACGGGTCGAGGACGCCCCGGAAAGAGTGGTCCCCTAGATGGTTATGGCCGCCGCAGTGTCTACGTTGAAGTCCGACGTAACTTCTTAGATCCGTTCCTACTCGCGTTTGATTTCCCGATGCCATCCACGTCGGCGGGCAAAAGAACTCAGAGCAATGTGCCTGCACAAGCCCTCGGGTTGCTCAATGATCCTCTGGTTACCAATTTGATCGATCGGTGGCTGAAAAAAACCGCCAATGCCAAGGACAATCGATCCCGCATCGCCCAGATGTTCAACGATGCCTATCAACGGGCACCAACCCCGCAAGAAGCAACCCGCTGTCTGGCATTCATCGAAAAATCGGACGTCAATACAGAATCGTCATGGCGTCAACTTGCTCATGTGCTCGTGAACAGCAAGGAATTTGCGTACATTCGTTAGGCCTGGCGAAGCAAAGCTCCAAGCTGCAAAACACCGTTGACCGCCGCTCAAGTAGGGAGTTCGCCGATTGTCCGATAGAACTCATTTGGGCAGCCCGAATTTGGCCGCACGGTCGCGCTTGTGCAAGGCCTGGTCCGAATAGTTGCCAAGTTGCTGTGGTGTGTGAGCAGCTGCGGCGATCGCCTGCATTTGCTCGACTAGCCGAGAGTGGCTAGACGCCACGTTGTTTGCCTCGCTGGGGTCCTCCGATAGATCGTAGAGCTCCCACTTCTTGGACTTCGTGGAAAAGATGCCTTTCCAGTTTCCGATGCGTACCGCAGTCTGATTTCGATGTTCCCAGTAAAGGTACTCGTGTTCTTCCTGTTGCCGACCGGCTCGGTCCGCACCGAGCAGGGTTGGTAGAATTGAAATACCATCCACTTCGCTGGGCACTGCTGCACCGCCCAGCTCGGCTAAAGTTGGAAAGACATCTGCCTGATAGCACAGAAGTTCGGAAACTTGATTCGGATGAATAGCGCCTGGCCAACGTACCAAGAATGGAATCCGTAATCCGCCTTCGTACAGATTGCCTTTCCCTCCCCGATACTCAACGCCGGTTTTCGGATTTACGTTGGGGCCAAAGAACCCTCTTGGGTGTGCCTTGCTCTTGAAACGATCTTGGCCACCATTGTCGCCCGTAAAGAAGACAATCGTGTCCGATTCCAATTCGAGTTCACGCAGCAAATCCAGAACTTGACCGACATTGGTGTCGACCATCGTTACCATCGCCGCGTAGTTCTTTACATCCTGACCAATGGATGAATCCTGCATCCACTTTGCGTCTTCATATTGCTTCCAAGCAGGATCATCCGCGGGAATGTCATAATTCCCGTGAGGCGGTGTAATGGCAAAGTAGCAGAAGAACGGCCGGTCTTGGTTTTTGCGGATGAAGTCCAACCCTTCCCTCATGATCTCATAGTGCGAATAGACTTTTCCTTTTCGCCCTCCGTTATTGCCTGGCTGCGGAATTTCTTGGCTCTGCCGAATTAGATAGGGAGGATAGTACGTGTGCGCGTGAACCTGGTCGTAGTACCCAAAGAAATCATCAAATCCGTGTTTTTCCGGGATCCCTTCGGATCCCCGTCCTCCGATACCCCATTTGCCATAACCACCCGTTGCGTATCCAGCATGTTTCAGCACTGCCGCAATGGTCTCTTCATCTGCACGCAAAGAGTTGACCGGTCCGTTGCCCCTAACGGACGCATGGCCCATATGCTTGCCGGTCATCAATCCACATCGAAGAGAAGCACATACCGGCGATACCGCCAGGGCATTCGGGAGCCGGATTCCCTGTCGGGCGAATTCGTCAATATTGGGCGTCTTTAAGTATGGGTTGCCCATATGGCCAAGCTCATAAAACGCCAGTTCATCGGCCATAATGAAAACGATGTTCGGCTTTGACCGTCGTGCGGTCTGATCGGCCCGCCCTTCTCTTGGCAGACCTATGACAACACTCTGAACCAGTGTTAAGAACAAAAAAAGATGTGCGCGCAAGGCTCGGCCCCTTTGGCATCTTGGGAGCTAGTTGAAATTCGTCCATGGGATTTTAACTAAACTGAGATCCCCTTAGGCCTAGCTAGGGTCCCCCGATCCCACACTAGTGCCCATCCGAGGCGTAGATCGACGGTCTTCAATCGGGTTTGCTTACCGAAGCTGGTGCAAAAGTTGTCAGCCAGCGGTCTGATTCGGCTTGGCGATCGTTGCCACACGGATTAGCCTCCAGGCTCCAGTTCGTTGAGTTCGCTATGTCATTTTCCGTGCTCAGCCAGCTTCCTCTCCATCCGTAATCGACCAGAACCATGGCCAACGCCGGCAATTTTGAACACGCCCTTTCGTTATCCGATGACCTGACACTCGCCATTCATGCGGCCCAAAAAGCCGGCGAGATCATCCGAGATGGCGCAACGAAGCTCCAACCAAGCGCGCCAGACATCGAGCGAAAAGGCATTGGTGATCTTGTTTCTGCAGTCGATCGAGACGCCGATCTAGCGGCAACCGAGGTGCTCAAGGCAGCCAGCGATTTGCCGATCCTCTCGGAAGAACTCTACTGCGACGTGTCGGATCAAGAAAACCTGTGGATTATCGATCCATTGGACGCTTCGAGCGCGTTTCTAATGCAAGCGGGACCGGAATACCCTTCGGTTTTGGTTGCACTTCGCCGCGACGATGAAACAGTTCTTGGTGTAACCTACTTTCCGTTACGTGACGACTGGTACTACGCAATCCGTGGTCGTGGGGCCTGGAAGAACGGAAAGCGACTCGTTTGCGATCGTACAGAAAAGCTGCGCGACGTCTGGGTAGAAATGAACCAATACGGATCCTCGAGCCTGGAAACGGACTACTTCCGCAGCTTGAATCAACGTCTTCGATCCGAAGACGGAGCCTGTCTCGTTACGAGCAACGTGCCACACGCTGGCGTTGCGATGCGAATTGCGGATTCGTCCACATCACTCGCCGCCGCAATCCATGACAACAATCCCGAATCGGTCAAACAAGGGCCTTGGGACATTGCTGCATCGCAAGTCATCCTAGAGGAAGCGGGTGGCGTATTCTTGAATCCGGAAGGCAAGCGAAGCAGCCCGTTCGTTTGCGAACCCATTATCGTCGCGCGTTCAAAAGAAATCGGTCAAGTCATCGTTGAGCTCGGCTCTCCCGAGTTGGTCGCGAACCGGAGATCTTAGGGGTTCTGGCTGTCTCGATCACGCAAACACCATCGCTTTCACATCCTCGGGTCAGCGTGCCTGCCCTGGCCGAGTTCGGAACGGATTCGCCTTTGACCTGCTTCTTATCCTTTTCAGTCAAACGAATGGTAGTACAGCGACACAACTCTCGGCCCGGGGTGGCCTCTACCCGTGTTGGAAGTAGAGCCGATCCCAAGAGTCCACATTTGGGCCCTCGAATCGCATGTCACTGCGAAGCAAATGCTGACCATTTAAGCCTCGTTTTCGCTTCCTTCAGTGCAAATTATTGGTAGATAGCGGCAAGTACTGAATTGACCCTTGTCTACACTTCAACGCAAAGTTGAAATCGATGCCGACAACAAATGGGATTTGTCGCTTCTGGTTTTGCTACTCAATTGCCCCTCCCATGATTGCAAATGCGGTTTATTCGCGACGATCAGTGAGATAATCTGAAGGGGCACGATTTTCCAGCTTTGGAGAGCAGGCCATCTACCCAATGCCCTTGGCCTCTCCGCTTTGAAAGCAGTTTCATATGATCCGAGATGCCGCCAGCGCTCAAACGCTTCCTGATATTCAGTCCACCAAAGACGTCCGTAATGTTGCAATCAACAAAGTCGGCGTCAAAGGTGTTCGCTACCCAATCCGTTTGCGAACTCCGGGTTCTGGCGAAGGCCAGGGAGTCCAATCGACGGTTGCCATGATCAACATGTATGTCTCGCTTCCACCGGAGCAAAAGGGGACACACATGTCGCGTTTTCTCGAGGTCCTCAATGAGCATCATGACTCGCTAAGCTCAGACACTCTCAGCGATGTTTGTTTGTCAATGAAGGAAAAGCTAAAGGCTGACGAAGTTCATCTAGAGCTTGAATTCCCCTACTTCATCGACAAGAAAGCACCGGTCACCGGCCAAAGCGGGAAGCTCGACATTGATGTCACCTTTGACATGGTCAGTAACGGGTCCGACGATTTCGTGCTTGGCATTAAGGTGCCGGCCACGAGCCTTTGTCCGTGCTCAAAAGAGATTTCCGACTACGGAGCTCACAACCAGCGCTGCGAGATGACGGTCAAAGTTCGCGTCGCCGAAGGGCAGCACCTTTGGATCGAAGAGCTGTTCCGCATGGTCGAAGAATGTGCGTCGACTCAAGTCTTTTCCGTTCTCAAGCGGCCAGATGAGAAATGGGTCACCGAACGAGCGTACGAAAATCCAAAGTTCGTTGAAGACATCGTGCGGGACATGGCGGTCGTTCTGAATGGCGACGATCGAATTGACTGGTTCGAATGTTACTCCGAAAACTTTGAATCCATTCACAATCACAACGCTTATGCATTTGTGACCAACGATAAACGCAGCTAAGCCCTCGCTCGAAATCCAAAGGCTTCTGATGACGACCGAGTCATTCGAAGTCAATTAAAATGAGTCAGCGCCGCCCGGGTTCGGGCGGCTTTCTTTTTGATCCCGATCCGATCAACAAAGGGGCTGACTTTGCCATCACCAACTCATGGCTACTCCGGCAAACCGCTTTACAAGAAACTTGGACTGAAGGCTGGTTTCACATGCCTCACCATCCGTGCACCGAAGCATTACAGCGAACTTGTCAAAGGTGCCGAAGGCGTGCGATTCGTAGCACGTAAAACTGCGGCGGATGCCGTCCACATTTTCTGCACTCGAAAGTCAGACTTAGCCCCACTCTTTGATCGCGCGGTAGAAAGCGCGGTGGACGGAGGAATGATCTGGGTTTCCTGGCCAAAGAAGAGTTCTCCACTCTACAGAGATCTGAGTGAACAAGATCTTCGTGACCACATTCTACCGACGGGTTGGGTCGATGTGAAAGTCTGCGCCGTAGACTCGGATTGGTCGGGGCTCCAGTTTCGACGTCGACGCAACTAAGTGCCCGTTGCGAATCGTCGATTCTCCAAACATTCATTTACCTTGCGAAAAGGTAATTGGATTACGCGGTCCGCTCGGTGTGCAATGGTGTTTTCTGAATTAGAAAACCGCTCCTCGACAGACAAACGCCGCAATGAAGCTAAGCACTCGGAAACCCTGGCCATCGGCAAGCAGCACGATGGCCCAACTTTTCATGATCGCAGCTGTCGTCGTGGTCTGTGGGGTTTCGCTTTCTCCAGTGATGAATCGGATCGGAGTCCTACAAGATGCTGAATACCGGGCGCGGCAAAGCGAGATCAATGAGGTTCTTCGGCTCAGTCGCGAGATTGATGAAGTCCTAGCGATCGTCAGTCGTCAAGGCTCCCACACGGCCGAATCCGTTCAGAAGATGCGGGAAGCGAAGCGAACACTCACCGGCCTACATTTTCAAGACGCTTTGCCAACGACTGCTGCGTACATCGACTTTTCCCTTGCTCGAGTGGAGTATCTGGAAGGAGACTTCATCGCTGCGGAACACTCGGTCCGGAACGCGCTCAGCCTGTTCCATGGAATGAACGAGCCCAATGGAGAAGCGCGTTCGCGGCTACTTCTGGGAACACTACTCTACAATCTTGGCCGACGCCCCGAAGCGTTCCAAGAGTTCGACGTTATCGTGAACCAGACAGAGTTGTTAGATCAAGTCATGACCGTCTACGGCTTGGCTTTGCGGAATTGGTTGGTCGCGATGGGCACTGAAGCAACAAGTCAAAATACGAATGTGGACCGCTGTCTTCGTAGACTTGAGGCGGAAAGTACCAGGGACTCTGGCTCCCCTGCCCTGGCAATGCTCATTGATTTCAAGGTGCAGCTTGCCAACATCGACCTAAGCAATGGCAACGTGAACGCAGCCAAAGAACGATTCCATGCCAGCGTCAATCTCTGCAGGCAACTAGCCAAGTCCTCTCGGCAGTCGCATTTCTCACATGAAGTTGTGGATCAACGCAAATTGGAACGCGCATTGAAGCTACTCAGCAGGCTAGACCTTAGCACTGAAGCTACATCGAGCGGCGAACCAATTCCTTGGAATTGGTTGTATGAATCCCAAACAGAATCCATTGCTGCCGATCCGCCGTATCCATCTACTCTGACTGCCGAATTCGACGCCCAAGCTGGCCTGGTGTTGCCTTGGCTCGACTACGAGTGGCTTCGCCCTTGTGTACAGGAAATCATTAGCTCTGCTTGGCGAAGAGTGCCCATCACCTTGATCGTGACCAACGAGCTGGAATGTCGACAGGCTTCGGAGATGTTGAACGCGTTAGACATTCCTTTGGGCCAAACGGAAATCTGCATCGCGTCCATCGAATCGCCTTGGTTACGCGACATGGGTCCGATGGCGACTCATGCGGAAAATGGTAACCCAACTTATTGGATCGATACCTCGAACAGCCTCTTCAATCAGTCCGATCGCCCGCAATTTGATGCCCTTCCACTCATCCTCCAACGCCGCTTTCACATCCAGCGCGTCCCGAGCAGTCTAGTGCTGCAGGGAGGAACCGTGCTGGCGAACGGATCTGGCCTTACATTTGTTTCTGAAACTGCGGAAAGGCTCAACACGAAGACCGGCTTTGATAGTCGACGATTCACCAAGGAACTAAAACGTCTTACCGGTGCAAGCCAGATCGTTTCGCTCAAGGCACTCAAGAATGAGCCCTCCGGACATCTCGACACGTTTTTGACGGTCATCAGCGAGGATACGGTCGTGGTCGCCCAATATGAGGACCCAGAGCACGAGAATGCGGTCATCCTAGACGAGAATGCAAAACGTTTATCTTCGATACGGCACCGTGGAAAACCACTTCGAGTCGTCCGAGTTCCGATGCCGGCATCGTGTCCACTCGAAGGCTCCGACGACGAGCACTTTTATTCCTATACCAATGTGCTCTTCGCCAACGAATTGCTGCTGGTTCCTTCTTGGCCCGGGATCAGTCGCGATATCGAAGACCGTGTCGTCAGCACTTATCGAACGCTGTTGCCCGACTTCGAAATCAAGTTCGTCGATTGCGGAGCGTTGGTTGGACGCGGCGGAGCGCTTCATCGCTTGGCCTGCCACCTTGGGGCATCGCTGCCGTCGCTGTCGAGTGATTCAGAAACGCTACGATCTATCCAGCCTACCAGTATCGCGGTCATCCCATAAAGCTTGCGAGCTTCTTCGACCTAGTGCCAGCCATAGATTGTCTCTTCGAACGAGCTGCAACCCAGGTAGAGGGCTACTCGTTGGCCTAAAATCCAGTAGCATCAACAGTGGTGTGAGCGACAATTTTTTCGAACCCCTCGCCGGAGACTCGTCGCCCTCATCAGGTCTTCCGACTAGCTTCGATGGGCTCTCTGCAGTACTGGAATTAGCGTGACACTTCAGAATGAAGTCCAGCCCACGGGCGAAAACGGCATCGAGAATCTTGGCTGGCGTTTGGAGCACTCCTACGCTGAATTACCAGACACACTCTCTAAACGTGTCGATCCGGCTCCCGTTCGTGCGCCGAAGCTGGTCATTGCGAACCAATCTTTGGCTGGCGAGCTAGGGCTCGATTTCTCGCAACTAACTCCGGAAGAGATGGCAACGCTCTTTTCAGGTCAGACCTTACCAAGTCAAGCTCGTCCGATTGCCCAAGCCTACGCAGGCCATCAGTTCGGCGGCTTCACTATGCTCGGGGACGGCCGCGCTATCTTGATTGGTGAGCAGCGAACGCCAACAGGGCAACTGCTGGACATCCAATTTAAGGGCTCAGGCGAAACTCCGTTCTCACGGCGCGGCGATGGATTGGCTGCACTTGGTCCCATGTTGCGCGAGTACATCATTAGCGAAGCCATGCATGGTCTCGGAATACCGACCACGCGCAGCTTGGCCGTGGTAGCCACAGGCGACATCGTCTACCGAGAAACACCGCTGGCAGGTGCGATACTGACTCGGATCGCGAGTAGCCACATTCGCGTTGGTACTTTTCAATACTTGGCCGCGTTGAAGGATACTCCAGCCCTGCAATCTCTGGCCGAGTATGCGATCAGGCGGCATTACCCTGACCTCACCGATTCTCAGGCGCCCTATCTCGATCTGTTGAATCGAGTCATTGAAAAGCAAGCTCAACTAATCGCCCAATGGCAGCTAGTTGGATTTGTCCACGGCGTCATGAATACCGACAACGTCACTATTTGCGGAGAGACGATTGATTACGGCCCCTGTGCGTTCATGGATGTTTATCACCCCGAAACTGTATTTAGCTCGATCGATCATGGTGGCCGCTACGCCTATCAGAATCAGCCGCCCATCGGACAGTGGAATCTCGCTCGGTTCGCCGAGACGCTGATCCCATTGCTGGACAGTGATACCGATAAAGCCATCGAGATTGCGACGGACGCGCTAAGCGCCTATCCGCAAAAATTCGAGGATGCGTGGCTCAGCGGGATGCTCAGCAAACTTGGAATCAACCCGACTATTTCGACTCCAGGTACGGACTCCGATCGAGAATTGGTGGAATCATTGTTGACTTGGATGCAAGATAAGGAAGCCGACTTCACCAACACGTTCGATGATCTCACGATGGACCAATTGGACGCAGAGCTTTATCAAAACCAAGGGTTCAAGTCTTGGCACTCCAACTGGGAATCGAGATTGAAGAAGGAGGGCCAATCATTGGCGGCAGCTCGAGAGCGAATGATCGCACGCAATCCCGCATTTATCGCCCGCAATCATCGAGTCGAAGAAGCCCTTGCAGCAGCCAGTAATGAGAACGACTTATCACCGCTCAACAGCTTGCTCGCATTGCTGCAGAATCCATTTCAACGTCGCAGTGATTTCGCCGTTTACCGCAATCCCGCCCCTGCGGACCAGTGCTATCGAACTTTCTGCGGAACTTAAAGAACCTGCATTCGCCGCCCACAGCGATACCTAGCTATGCCACTTACGACTCCATTTCATCCGCGCTTGGAAGCGTTGAACGAGCCCCAGATCTGGAAGACCTGGTCGGGATTCCTCGTCCCACCAAATCTGCAGCACTCCATTGCAACCGAGTACTACGCGATCCGTAACTCCGTGAGCTTGCTCGACACATCACCCCTTTTCAAATACCACTTTTCTGGCGATGAAGCTTCATCGATACTCGGGCGATCGCTTGTTCGCGATCCCGAAAAACTAGACATTGGCAAAGCGCAATACAACTTGCTCTGTGACGAAGATGGATTCGTCATCCAAGATGGTGTTCTACTCCGCCTTGCACCAGATGACTACTTGATGTCCGTCGCTGAACCGTCGTTGCGGCACTTTCGCAAAGTTGCCAGATCTGCCAATTTGGACGCCAACCAGATTAACGATGTCTCAAGAGATTTCGGTATCCTCGCCTTGCAAGGCCCACATGCATTCTCCGTTCTCAGCCAATGCTCCGCAGGGCTTGAGGATTTGGGTTATTTCGAAACGCGGCGCACCAAGATCCACGATGTTCCCGTCGTCGTTTCACGTACCGGCTACACCGGTGACCTAGGCTTTGAACTCTGGGTTCCTTGCGACAAAGCCATCCTTGTTTGGGATACCCTTGTTGCAGCAGGAGAAGGCTTCAACCTCACGCCGATTGGAACCACGGCATTGAAGATGTCCCGAGTTGAAGCCGGCCTATTACTACTGGATGTAGATTTTGATTCATCTCGCTACGCTTGGTCCGACGAACAACGTGCCACGCCGCACGAACTGGGATTCGGTTGGATGACGAAGTCTCTTCAATCGTCATCAGCCAGTGAGCGTCAGTTCCTTGGACGGGAGGCGATCGTAAGGGAAATCGAAACCAAGTCGACTCGTTGGACAACCGTCGGCTTCGAAGTCGATGCTACGGAATATGAGGCACTTTATCAGGCAGCAGGAATCCCGGTCGATCGGCATAACGTCTACCTCGAAAGCACGCACAGCCTCTATCGCCGCGGTGATCAGGAATGGGACTATGCAGGGTTCGTAAGTAGCTTCCTCTATTCGTCTCTTCTGAAACGTCCGATTGCGATTGGGCGTGTGCCGATGGATCTTGGCGCGCCAGGAACCGAAGTCGACATGGAGATGAGCGTGATCCGAAAACCAGAAACGGTGAAAGCGACTGTCTGCAAGCTTCCATTTTTCAATCCACCGCGCAAGACCGCACCCTTAGTCCTCCCATTCTGAAATCTCAGATCCATCCCCCAGCTCTGTTGTTCTTGGGCCACATCATTCTGGCGTTGAGAATCCACAAGAGCCGCAACTTCCGAATAGCAAGAAATGAGGTCGCTAATGCCTGGCAAGGAATATGATGCCATCGTGATCGGTGGTGGACACAATGGCCTCGTCAACGCCTGCTACCTAGCCAAAGCTGGCTTGAAAACGCTTCTGGTTGAACAACGCAAGACTGTTGGTGGAGCCGCGATTACCGAAGAGCTCATTCCCGGTTTTCGATTCACAACCTTCTCCTATGCGATCAGCCTCCTAAGGCCGGATATCGTCCGAGACCTAGAGCTTGTCCGCCATGGACTCATGATCTTACCTTTAGCCAAGACTTTCCAACCAGGGTTCAACGGTGAGTATTTACTTCTGGGTGCGAACGCAGATGAGAACTATCACGAAATTGCCCGTCACTCACAAGAAGATGCAGAAGGCTACAAAGAGCTAAGCCACCTCATCGCGCGAGTCTGCCATGCATTGCATCCCATTATGGATTCCATTCCACCAAATGCGGCCAGTGGAGACCCGGCTGATCAGATTCAAATGTCCGCGTTGGAGGATTACTTGCGTCGCTTGCCAGAGGACGTGAGATCCATGATCGATCGGTTCTATCAATGCAGCGCGGCAGAGATCCTCGATGATTACATCGAGTCTGACTTGGTCAAAGCGATGATCGCCTCAAGCGGAATCATTGGCAGTCGCTGCAGCCCGAGTTCAAAAGAGTCAGGAATCGTGTGGTTGTTTCACAAGCTCGGTGAATACGATGGGCATCTCGGAGAATGGGGATTCCATAAAGATGGCAACGGTGGATTCACTCAGGTACTAGCGAAATCGTTTCGTGCGTTCGGTGGAGAACTGCGTACTGGAACTCGGGTCGAAGCCATTCAATACGATGACGCGGCAATACGGGGAATCAAGCTGCAAGACGGCACTGAAGTCACCGCTGATGTCGTGGTTAGTGCGCTCGATCCGCGACAGACCTTTCAACGGTTGATGGACGAAAGCGACTTACCAACCGAGTTGGTAGCAGCCCTTGGTAAATACCAGTTTCAAGGCACCGCTGCCAAAGTCAACTTTGCGCTTTCCGACGTCCCACAGTTCCCGGGACTTGAAGGTAGGAAGGATATCTACGCGGGTTTCACCAACATCGGCCCTTCAATGGAATACCTGGAGGCTGCATTCGAAGACTGTCTTGCAGGTCGCTTCAGCAAGAGACCCTTCTTGGATTGCTGCGTTCAATCTACGATCGATCCCGATCTCACGCCTGCCGGAAAACACATCATGTCCTGCTTTGTGATGTACGCTCCGTATCATCTTGCCGAGGGTGATTGGGATCAGAATCGTGAGCCGCTTGGAAACACCGTCCAAGCAACGATCGAAGAATTTTTCCCAGGCTTCTCCAGTCGGGTCCTACATAGAGAAGTGGTGACTCCACTCGACATTGAACGGACGACTGGACTCACCGAAGGCAATATCTTCGCCGGCGAGCTATTCTCCTCGCAGCTCTTTACACACCGCCCAGCGCTCGGCTGGAACCAGTATCGCACTCCCATCGAAGGCTACTACCAATGCGGCTCGGGAACACACCCAGGTGGTTGCGTTTCCGGCGGACCAGGCAAGCTTGCCGCACAACAGATCCTGAAGGATCAACGTTCTGTGGGCGCGGTTTAGGTCTCTGCTAACGTTCGGTGTAAACTACGCGAGCAAGCATCGCCCAGAATTTTGTTCAGGGCAATCGAGGCATACGCTACTCAGTCAGTTGCAAATCCGCTCTAGATTTCAACGTGCATGACACCGCCGACCTCATCGAAGTGCCCAATTTTGAGCAGCTTTCCAGGTGCATCGGGCATCTCAGCCACAAACACGGGATCACACACCAAAACCGGTGGAGCTGCGACGGAGAAAATCACCCCCGGCGCAACGGAAGCGATGGCTGACGCTCCATAAGCCAGCATTGCGAACCATGGTAGCGAACCGGCGGCAATACGTAACATCTGATCTCGCTGCGCATTCGACAGGTCTTTTTCGACGCTGTACTGCTGAATAACATCAGCTCTCTGCAACGGGTTGGTTAGTGCCAACATTTCATCAAACGAACAACCATCAGTCCGGACACGTCGATGCAGATTTGCAGCTCGTAGGGCCGTTTTCCTGCGTCGGTACTCTAGCTGAGCTTGGTACGCGTCGAGACGCCGCTGACGCCGTTCCTCGCAGAACTCATAAATACGTTTCGGCGTCTTCAGGACGACTCCCGCAACCGCACTGACCCACTGTGCCGGACGGTGG
This sequence comes from Aureliella sp., assembly GCA_046290675.1. GTDB lineage: Bacteria > Planctomycetota > Planctomycetia > Pirellulales > Pirellulaceae > Aureliella. The sequence goes on along the minus strand of JBKAHA010000015.1, from coordinate 19,326 downwards.
CGCCAGTAGAGTCTTCGATATTGCTCAAAGACTTCATCCTGTATCGAAGTAATCGCCTCCTGTACGCTTTTTCGGGTCGTAAACACCAAATCATCCCCGACCTCAACACAAAGCGGCTTGAGATACGAGACCTTGACGCCTGGACGTTTCCCAGGTCCCTCCAAAAATTCTTCCAGTCGAGTTTGCACGCAAGCCGGCACAGGGTCTTCAATCGTGTCGAAGTCGGCTTGATCGGTCACCGTCACCAGCAACTTTGCCTTCGGTAGCCGGATCGAGGCTTTCGTCATCTCGATCTCGCGAACTTGCGTAAAATCATTCCGGTGCTCTTCCTCAACTGCCTGCCAACACTCCTCGCGTGAATGAAAAACGCCAAATCGCTTCAACATCGACTCGGCCATCTCATGACTTGCATCTTTTGGCGGCACCCAGATGGGCCTGCCCCGCCACCGAGCAAACAACTCCAACTCTTGGTCCAAAGTAAATGGCTGCTGACTTCTGTCTGCCGTAATCGACGGACGAATTGCTTTCCGCTTCCGCCCTTCAACTGGCTTAAGATTTCGTGCTTTCGTTTTTAAACTACGATCCTGCGAGTCGACCGAAACGTACATGAGAATCCCCACTGATCAGAAGTACGTAAAGAAAAGAGGACTGCGTTGCACTAAACTGCAGCCACGTACGTTATCCGATCGCACCACACCGCTGTCAAGAAAATTCCGATTAGAGAAATCGCGTTCTAGCTCCCACGAAGAGGGAGTCTTTCCCCAAGTTCCCAGCCCCGGCTAGAATGAGACGCGAGACAAAGACTTGATTCGAAGGGATCACATTGGGCATCTACGATCGTGACTACATGCAGGACCGCAACCGGCGCCCTGATGCCTTTGACCTGCTGTCGAAATTCCTCAAGGTCTTTCTTATCCTGCTTCTGCTCGTACTTGCCTTACGGGTTCCGCTCATTCTATTGGTAAAGGTACCGCTTCTGATTGGCCTCTTGTACTTGGCCTACTGCGGTATCTCAGGCAATGGCAGTCGAGGAAGCGGTTGTTCATAACAGAACTCTTCAGCCGAACCTTGCTGGTTCACTCGATCACTCATTTTGCTTTGAGCGTGACTGATTTGCGGCTAGTCGTATTCTTACCAAAACTCACGAGCTAACCTGCTGGCCACTCGCAGATTTGACGTTGAGGACTTCCCGAACCTTCGTGATGAGTTCAGACACAGAATACGGTTTGTATAAATGCGCATGTCCACTGGTGCTGCGATCCGAACTTGCAAAACCAGTAATACACAATACCGCCAGATCGGGTCGCTGTTGCGTTGCTTGCTCGACTAGTGCATAGCCATCCATCTCTGGCATGATCACATCGGTTATGAGCAAATCAAATTTATCTTCAGAACGGTTTAAAATCAGCAAGGCTTTGCTCCCTGATTCACAGGAGGTGACTTCGAATCCGACCGATTCGAGGGCAGCGCAAGTCGCTTCGCGGACGGGAGCTTGATCTTCCACCAACAGAATTCGTTGTTGGTGACCTAGCAACGAAGCGGTTTGAAACCGAGGAACAACGTTCTGCATTTCGGCGATAGGCATCTCGATGACCAGCTCTGTGCCCTTCCCCTCTTCGCTGTTGATCTTGATTGTGCCGCCGGCAGCCTGAACAACTCCATAGACAACCGCCAGCCCCAGCCCAGTTCCCCTGCCTGCTGGTTTCGTAGTAAAGAACGGGTCGAATGCATGCGCTTTACTGTGACCGTCCATACCCTCTCCGTCATCGGAAACCGTCAACCGCAGGTACCCACATTGAGACTCGCCGACGCGCTGCAATGCGTTGTTAGGTACAACACTATCTTGGATCCGAGCCGTTTTGATCTCGAGCCTTCCCCCTTGCGGCATCGCATCGCGACCGTTGACAACCAAATTCACCAACACCTGATCTAAGTGAGTTGGATCGATTTGAACTGGTAATTCGTCGTTCTCAAGCAGCAGCTCGACGGCGATCTGCTCTCCAACAACACTACTAAATAAGTCACGTGACTGGCGTATCCGTTCGTTCAGATCGACCACTTGAACATTGGGCTTCGCTTTCCGCCCAAACATCAGAAGCTGAGCAGTTAAATTGCTTGCTCTCTCTGCCGCATCCTGGATTGCTGCAGTAGCGCGCGACGCAGTCGGATTGGATGCGGTATTCAAAAGTAGTAGATCGGAGTTGACCGTGATGACGGTCAAAAGATTATTGAAATCGTGAGCGACACCAGCAGCCAACTGACCAACCGCTTCCATCTTCTGCGACAAGCGTAGCTGATCCTCCAGTTGCTTCGTTTTGGTGACGTCGTGGCAGACTCCGATCAGCCGAACTGGCTTCCGATGCTCATCGACTTGGACTTCACCACGACTTTCTAGATTCCGGATCTCACCCGAACTATGTCGAATCCGTTCGACACCGCTGAAGCTACCGCACGTTTCAATCGCATTCTGGATGGCAGTCTGAACCTGGGGTCGATCCTCTGGAACAACGCGCTCTAGGAATGCCTCGAGTGTGGCTTCAAATTCTTCCGGGTCTAAGCCATAAATGCGGTAGAGCCCATCCGACCATCGAACGTGATTCGTGACCATATCCCACTCGAAACAACCGAACTCGGAAAGCCGCTCAGCATGGGATAGAAAACGAGAGGCAGCGTTCTTTTCCAGCTGCCGGGAATCGATCTGATTGTAATTGTTCATTGAGCTTATGCACTTGGACGATGAAACTCGATGCGCCGCGCGTACCGCCAATTGTCACCGGTCACCATGGTTTCATTGGCGATCATCGTACCGAGATAAACGACTGCATATGGGACAACCTAGCTGGTTGGCGAGATAACGCATGGAATTGCGGTCGAGCGTGAAATCGGTCATCCTCGAGGGATATCGCCCGCCGCTTTCGTTGTCATTCACGTCCCAACACGCCGCAGGGAGTTCCAGCAAACGTTTGCACAACGTCTCGCGACTACATAGAAACAGACTATAGTTTCACCTCGCAGGACACGAAAACCTCAATTGGAACCCACAATGAAATACCGAATTCATGGATCGTTCATCCTTCTTGTTGCGTTGTGCATGAGTCAAGGCCTGAACGCTCAGGATGCAACCGAGAAGCTAGACGCGTCCACTGCGCAGAAATGGCTGCAGAAATTTGCTGGCGAGTGGGACGTAGTAAGCGAGGGCCAGGTCGAAGGCCAACCGCCATCGAAGGCCGAAGCGGTGATTAGCTCTTCAATGCTCGGCAAAAACTGGGTTGTGAACTCTGCCAAATTCGATTTCCCTGGGATGGACATGAAAGCTATCCAGATGATTGGTTTCGACAAATCCAAGGGGAAGTTCGTCGGTATTTGGGCCGACTCAATGACAGACTTTATGTGGCATTACGAGGGAACTCTTGACGAGGAATCCAAAACCCTGACGCTCGCCGCAAAAGGCCCAAGCATGACTGATCCGGACAAGATGGACGAATATCGAGACATCTACATCTTCAAAGATGACGACACCATTCTCTCGAAATCCACCGTGAAGACGCCTTCCGGTGAGTGGAGCGTTTTCATGGAAGGGACCGCAAAACGCAAATCCGAGAGCAAGTAGTTTGCACACCAAAACGCGTTGCTGTCCTTCTCTCGTCTAGCCCGCTAAGCAACTTGGTCTAGCTTCTTGGTAACCTCCTCGTATGTCTGACCATTCGTATGAGCTTTTATGTACCTTTCATGAACGCCGTTTCTATCCAACACTAGCGTGCCTGCCAAAGATTTCTCCATGAGTCCAACCCAGGAGACAGAATTGGATTCCGGTTCGGTTGCGGACGACTTGCTGTCCTCAGCCGCACGCGTGGGAGAACTGGGAGCCGCCTGGGCGCGACTTACCGGTGGTCTGGTCATCTCCATCGCTTGGCCGATCGCCCATCTTGAGAACTTACTCCTCTTTACGACGCGGACCTGGGGGACGCTTGTCCTAGGATTGTTGGCACTGTGCTGGTCCGTTTTCGTGATCGTCAGCCTGCGTCGGAGCAATCCCAGCCAACGTCTCATCTATACGTCCATCACGGTGGATGCAGTGCTCATCGACTGCATCCTTCTGACCTACCTGTTTGCGCCTTCAACCATCCACCAAAGTATCGTGGAAGTCCACGGTACTGCCTTCGTTTATTTCGCCATTATTACCGCGGGCATCCGATTCAATATTCGCGCCGCCTACTTCGGTGCGATTCTGAACAGTCTTCTTTTTTCAATGATGGTATTCGCAAGTACCCGGATGGTCGACGACTTGGACGTGATTGGGCCGCCGGAATGGCTGACCGTGGGAATTGGGTTGATTGCTTCGACTGTGCTGGGCGTCAATATTGCCACTCGCACAGTGAACTTGGTGCGTCGCAGTGCGGATGAGACTCTGAGGTTCGCAAAAGCACGAAATCGACTTGGTGCTTACATCTCTCCCGAGGTCGCCGATATCGCACTGCAGCAATCTGAGTTGACAATGGGCGGCAAACGCCAAAAAGTGGCCGTCCTCTTTTCCGACCTACGTGGCTTCACTCGGTACTCAGAACGCCTCGAACCAGAACAAATCGTTGCGCAACTAAACGACTACATGAGTGCTATGGTCAGCACCATTATCAACCATGGTGGCATCGTCGACAAATTCATGGGCGATGGCATTATGGCTGTGTTTGGCGTTCCGATTGCGGCTAATGATGACGCCGATCGAGCTGTGGAATGTGCGGTCGACATGATGCGTGGAATTGACGAACACAACCAAAGCCGACTTGATCGTAACCTCCCGCCAATCAAGCATGGCATCGGCATACACTACGGCACCGTTATCGCCGGGAACGTCGGCACAGCGAGTCGAGCCGCATACACGGTGATAGGCGACACCGTGAATCTCGCCAGTCGACTCGAACAGTTGACCAAAAATTCCAAAGCCGAAGTCATCGTCAGCCAGCAAACGCTTGCCGCTTGCCATCGACAACACAATCTGAAAAAGCTCCAGGAAGTCCGTGTCCCGGGACGAGAGCAATCCGTAGTCATCTTTGGAATCGAACGAGAGCCTTAGACGCTATTGGCAGTCGAGGCGCGTTTTAGAAAAACGGCGGCTACCGCTGCAGCCAAGAACACAGCAAACGCTATCAGAGCTGCGGTGAAGCGGACTGGCATCTCTACGTTTTCGCCAGCAAAATTTTCCTCGCCTGGATCCTTTTGCAGATTGGATTCAACCTTCGAATTCAATTGTGGCAAAGCCGTTGTCCAATCCTCGGTGGCTTCAGCTTCTTTTTGATTTGTGGCCGAAGCTTGATCCGAAACTTCATCAAATCCCCAACCTTCTCCCTGGATGACAGTAGCCACAACTTGGTCATCATTCTGAGACTTCTTTCCTGGGGGGATTGCAAGCAGCGTTGGCTCGCTATGGCCGAGATTACCTTCGAAGTAGCCAGTCACAATTTCGTCGAGCCGATCAGAGCGTTGCCCATAATCAGCACCGCGGCGACCACGTGAGAGAACCTCTTTTACATCCACTAGTGTTGCTTCACTTGCGGGATCAAATCCTAAGGCAAGCTCCGCGGCCTTTGAATCATCGTCGTTCCAGAACATGGGAACCTCGGGCAGGAGCGTCCAGTCACGACTCGTATCGCACTCGCAAGATTCTCCCACCAAGGCAAGCTGTCGCAGTACGTTCTCGATCGTCAGTTGTTCTGCGGACAGAACAGGACCGGCGAGTCGACCGCGACCGTACAGGACTGCGATCGCGCTCTGATCTCCGGAAACGATTTCCTGCTCGAGACACCAAAACAGCAGACGCTCTCTAGACCTCTCTTGGGGGGCCAGATCGAGAACATGGATGGGAAGATTCACTGGCCGCGGCAGCATGGGTTCTAGCTCTTTCATTGCACCGGACGCTTCGACCGCAACGTCGCGTGCAGCGGCTTCCGCCCCTGCGATGAAGACGATCTGCGCGAAGCTAGACGTAGCCTGCTCGCGAAGTTCATTCATGCGAGGTGTGTCGAACAATTCATCGAGCAGCCGTTTCAGATCCGGAAAACTGTCATGGCTATCCGAACTAGCGAGAAGGAGTTTCCGACCTCGAGCATCTTTGAGCTCAATACGCCACGTGGTTTCCAGTTGATCTTCAGCCGCCGGCACGAGCTGCAAACCAACGCGCCGCTGGGAAAGCCATTTACCAAAATCATCTGGAATGGGATCGGGTGCATTGCACCGGACCACTAGCGTGTATTGCTCTTTATTGAATGGCACAAACCCGATGTCACGAACGGTGTAGTCACACGCTATGGCATTGCTTGCCAAGATCACGATCGTGAGAAGGAGAGGAAGGATCTTGCGATGTCGAGTCACCCAAAATTGGGCTGCTCGTAGCCGAGGCATCGAAACCCACGTATCAGACACGATGATGAGATTTCTGAAGCTACGTTCGTTGGAGCTCGGTTCGAAATCGACTCTCGCTGGCGACATGATTATGGTGCCTCACCGGCGTCATCCATGGCTGGCGCAAAAGCCATGGAGGTTTCAATCCACCCGCCACACGAACATCCTCCGCCTCCTTCGGGCGAAAGCAGCATGCCTTCTGCCGGAATCGTACTGATCCAACAATCGGGTCGCACGCGGTTCCATCGTGTAGCTGCCGTCGACTTGCCATCCCACATTGTCAGACTGCCGGCTCGGAGAAACAGAGCGTTCTTGCTGGCCGTGTAAGTCCCACATTGATGTCCGGTCGGAAACTGCTTCGCAAGTACTTTGCCACTGGTTAAATCGATCGTGAATGGACGCAGGAAAACCTTGTTGCCAACCACCGCTGGTCGCGACAAGTGTTTTCCATGGTGGTCGACTTCCCAAGCGTACTTGCCACGCCATTCCATTTTGCCATTTTCTGCACTCATCGAATACAAGGCAAACTCGCCGCCGTTACTTGACTGCAAGAGGTAGCGATCACCAGCTAGGACTCCGTAGAAGGCCGTGACACCAGGCAGCGGCTTCGCAGGCTGATCCCAGATTTTTTCGCCGGTCTTGATATCCAAGGCGACGAGGTGCAAGTTGGCCCAAAACTCATCACCGTCCAAGCGTCTTGTCTTGCCCGCAAGCAGAATCTTCGAACGACATTCGACGAACAAGATTCTCTCATCGCCGATGCTGATGGTCGGATTCACAATGAGACCACCCTCGTAGGTCCACCGCTTGCTGCCGGAGATTGGATCCTGAGCAAACAAGGCATCTGAGCAGACCTTCTTGGCATGCTCACCATCCTTCGAATCGTACCAATGCTCGCCACCCCAAAATCCGGTGAATGCCGATCCCCGCTGCACACAACTGCCGACCAGCACATCCGCATACCGCACAAGGAATCCCCAATCCATGTCGCGGCTGGTTGGGTTCCAAACAGGATGATCCACAATCGTTTCGCCAGTCGCGCCATCGATGACTCGGCACCGATCTCGAATGGCGACATAAACCGAATTCTCGTCTGCACACCAGTTGGAACAATCTCGCGGCACGTTGAACCGCACTAACTCAGGCAACTCGTGATTCCACAAGATGGTTCCGTTGTGCGCGTCCAAGGCCAAAAGGCGGTGCAGCCCCTGCAAGTACAAACGACCTCCTGCCGCGAGCGGAGATGGCTTGCGGTTACCACGGTCAGATTGGTACCGCGGCCCTGGGCGGCCACACCAGGTCAGCTGCATATCATCGATTGAATCCGCATCCTGCAACTCTTCTCCCCCGAATGCAGTGTTATCCGGTTTCCCATACATGTGCGTCCAGCCCGACGATCCCGCTGCTTGGTTGCGCTGAATCATTTGGAAAATACGCTCGCCAAGAACCACCTCGTCCTCGACCACATTCACCCGTGTATTCGCAGCGAACCAACCGGACAGGTCCTGCTGATTGGAGCTGTTACGAACCAGGAGGTAACCGTCTGGCTTAATCAACTTGGCAATGCGCTCGAGCAACTCTGTTGCATCGCACTCAGCAGCTTCGGCGAGTTCACCCACGTTCCCATCGACGATGACAAAATTGGCAAAGTCGCGAGGAAACCGACTCAGTCGGTCCAACGCCATGACGCTATGCGAACGACCATAAACACCTGCGTTCACCAAAGAAGTTCGCCGCTGATTCACGAACCTATCGGAGCTAAGGAGCTCGATCACGTCGAACTCCGACGAGGAACTCATTGCGTTGGCCAGTCCGGACTCGTCCATGTCGCCCAGGACCAGCGCAATCCCTCGTTTCTGCGTTATCGGTAGTTGCCCCCACAGTTCGTCGGCTAGGACACCATCTGCATCTGACAACGATTCCATCCGACTTGATCGCGTGTAATCAAAGTGGGAATCACACTCGTAAACTCGGCTCTGGCGTCCATCTTCCGTCTCGATACGAAACGTCGCCAATTCGTTTCGTCCAAGGCCACCGATCAACCATTGATGAAAGCCGTCTTTGCCTGAATCGCTGGCCGGTTCGAGCGAGACACCCTGCCCGTCGACCAGCTTGAGCTCGCAAGAATCCGCCACATCCGCAATCCAAGTCACCTGAGCTTTGCCTGGTTCTATGAACTGAAGCTCCGGCCCCATCACCACTTCGTACGTTGCATCATCATCGAGAATGGGATCCGTCTTCACCTCCTTTATCTCGCGTTCTGCGAACCATGACTCGCCGATCTTCGACTGTCGCTCACGAAAGCGCGTGGCAATCTCCTCGGCGTCCCAAGCTCGCGATGCGAACCCGGCTTCGTTGATGCGTCCTAAAGTCGGGAAGTACTCATCCAAATCCTTGTACGCGCCGAACTCGAACCCAGCTTTATTTGGATACTGAATAGGACCGCCTTGTACTTCTGATGAGGCGACGCACATACCATTGACGTAGAGCTTGATAACCTCGCCGTTGTAAGTACCCACGACGTCGTACCAGCGGCCTTCCTGAATGGCCTCCGGCGAGGTGACCCATGTCAATTGATCCGGGCCGCTCTCACCGTTAATCGCACAACCTAGTTTGTCGCCACGAAATCCGAGTATCCAGCCTTTCTCGTAGCTTCCATTATCCTGCATCACGCTCAACAGCCCGCCCCAAGCTTGCGAGCGGTCAATGCGCACCGTCGCAAAGAAGGAGATCTCGTTAGAAGGCAAATCAACCTGCTTGTAATCGCTTGCAACTGTCGTATTGATGCCTTCATCGAGAACCAATGCATGCTCGGATCCAACCTGCACGAAGCGACTTTTTTTAGGCAGCAATAGACCAAGACCGTTTGAGGCCTTAGAAGAAACGCTTGAGCGAACTAGCTGAGGACCATTCGCATCGCTGGATTCAACCTGATTCTTGAACAGATACCAGTGTTGCGAGACATCCTGGCTGGCGGTCCAATCGGGCGGTACTGCCTCTCCCGTCGCTGGAGATTCAACGTCGATACGCTCTTTCACATACGCGATTTGCTCGCGAATCGAATCCACCATTGGCGGGACGGTAGGCTCCACTTTGCTGGGAACCGCTGCTGCCGACTTCGGGCCTGACGAGAATACATAAAGCCTCCCAGAGTCGGTCGAAGCAACCAGATTATTGCCCGCGATCGCAAGTCCTATCGCCTTGCCATCTACGCTCTGCGCCCATTCCAGAGAAGCGTCTTGTGGATTCAACGCTGCGACATAGCCGTCTCCACCTACGACAAGACAGTCCGCAGCGGCGACCAATTCTTGCGGCCGCCGTAACTGGACTCGCCAAAGCGTCTCTTGGCCACTTCGGTCTACTGCACTCAAACCTTCTGGCGTGAGCAGGTATGCCCGATCGCCATGAACGATGACCGACGATCCGCCTTCGAAACTCGCTACCTTTTGGCGACTCGACGGATCTGATTCTGTGATCCAACCTTGTTTGTTCCCAGGCCCATGAAGAACCTCTTCTTCATCGGTGAGTAGAACAAATGAACCTCCTCCACCGCTGAGTGCTCCAGCCGATTTTCCATTCTGCCTCTCAAACAACTGAGGCGGACTACGTCCTTGAGGAGCAACGATGTGCTCGTCACTCAATAACATTGCGCCTTCAATGGTCCAGCCAGTCCCCAAGTCCTGGTGCCACTGGACGTCGCCGGTTTGTAGATCAAGCGCGTAAAGCGAAGCACTCTTCCACGGAAAAATACCGCAGCCTGCAAGGACACAACCTTGCTTGCGATCAATGAGCACGCCAGTCCGTACTGGCTGGCGAGAACAAAGCCGTCCATCGTTGACGAAAACGCCGGTCTCAGGCTGAAGCTCGCGTTTCCAAAGAGTATCTCCGGTCTCAAGGGAAACACAGTAGACGCATCCATCGTCGCTGCCGAAATACACGGTGCCCGATTCCGCATCAATGGTCGGAGCAACGCGGATCGGACCATCGGCCGTCACGCTCCAGACCAATTCGCCTGCCGACATGGAGAAACAGCGAACGGTATCGTCGGCGTTGCTGGGCACGATCACTCGGTTCAGCGTTGCGACCGGATGGAAGACGGGGTCATAATCTCGCATCGAGCGTAGTCCGCTCAGCTTGGCATAGGCGTCCCACCGAGCCGAATCAGGCCAGGCAGGCGCGGGAGGCACTGGGCTCTCCCACTGCCAAGCTAGACTCAGAGATTGCGGTCTTAAATGGATCGGCGTACGCCCGCTGCGATGCTGGTCGTGGCGAAACGTGGACCAGTTGCCATCGACGTCGCCCGCGTGAAGAGAGCATCCAGCCCAAGTGATCAATAGGTAGGTGGACATTCGCAAAGTGCATTGCCGACTTGCCCAAACCATCTGCAAAAAGGATTCGATGACCCGAATTCCAGGAACTAGATCAACTTGTCTATTCAAGGCTCACCTCAATGCGTCGCAAAACGCCCTTCACTAGGATCAATCGACTCGCAAAATCAAACTTTCGAAAGCGTCGCGTGGGTGTTCTAGTAGCTTGTTATTCCTCTGCCCAGCTCCCAGATGGGCTGATCGCTAAACTTTTGCGAAAGGATCACACAATCTCAATGTTTTGCGGGTGCGCGAGTGTTGACTGAGTACAAGAGTTGACCTCCGGCGGACCAAGACGCTTACTTCTTCGTGAATCGAAGCAAGTAGTTTTCTTCGAAGCCCTCGACTTTGATTTCCCCGTCAAAAGTGAAACCCGCGTCGATGATCTCTTGCCTGAAGACTTCTTTCGGAGCCCGGATATGTCCGAGTAACCAATCGCGACTTTTGCCCGGAATACGATCAAAGTCGACGACGACCAATTTCCCGCCCTTTCGCATCGCACGCAAAATCGACTTCATCGAAGCGTTGGGATACTCAAAGTGGTGGTAGACGTCGCAGATGAATGCCCGGTCAATGGAATCGGGTTTCAGATTGGCATCGCGCTCCGAACATAGAACGACATCGACGTTCTCCAGATTTTCGTCCTTGGTGCGTTGGCGGAGGTGCTTGATGAAATTCGGCGAAATGTCCACGGCATACACCTTGCCCTTCTCACCAACACTCGTTGACAGAGCTTTGAGATAAAGGCCCGTTCCCGAACCAATGTCCGCAACATCCATGCCTTTCTCGAGCTGAATCGCAGCTAGAATCTGCTCGCGGCATGCAAAGACTTCACGACTCTCAATCTCGAACCTTGCAATGAAGTCTTCGACATTCATGTCGGGGTCGAGAAAACTATCGTTAATGCCAGATGGTAAATTCTCTGGCCGTTTACCCGCTTCAGCCTTATTCTTGGCAACCGGCTGATCCTGCTCTTGGGCCATCACAATCAACGGCGACGTACAACATAGAAAAGCAAAGACCACCGATGCAATTCTGCAAAAAACAAGAACGGCGGTCCGCCTTTGAAGCTCATTCGAATTATTCATCGATGACAAATCCTAGTTTTCGTTGGTGGGCGATATGCGGTAGTAACCCGATATAGTAACTGAAACAGCTTCCCCCGCATTTCGAATTGGGGTCTCTTTCCGACGGCAGGACCCGTACACACCGTCGCCGAGAGTGGCGGCAAGTATCGGAGCGAGCTACGACGACCCTGCGTACAGGGTGCCTCTGTTTGTCGCAACATCGAGGCTGGAAGTGTAGACACCCATTTTGTGTAGTCTCACAATACGTCGTGTCGCAATACATTGAGTTATACTGAGTTCCATGGATGCTAGCGACGTAACTCAAGTTCTGATTCAGGTTCAAGCCGGCAAACCGGGTGCGTCGGATCGTCTGCTCACGCTGCTTTACAACGAGCTTCGCGACCTAGCCGCTGCGAGACTGCGGCACGAGAAACCTGGGCAGACTCTGCAAGCGACCGCCCTGGTCCACGAAGCGTATTTGAAACTCACCAGCAACCAGGGCCATGAGTCTTGGGACTCTCGACATCATTTCTTCGCGGCTGCTGCCGAAGCCATGCGTCGTATCCTGATTGACAATGCCCGAAGAAAGAACGCGCTCAAACGCGGTGGACAGCTCCAGCAAGCTAGTGTCGACCTAGACCAATCCCCAGCCCCTGAAGACGACGTGCCTCTACTTGATCTGGACGAAGCATTAGAAAGGCTGGAGTCGCATGATTCCCAGGCTGCTTCGCTCGTCAAGTTGCGCTTCTTTACCGGTCTTACCGTCGCACAAGCAGCTGAAGTCCTGGGGTTGTCACAGCGTTCCGCGGAGCGGGTTTGGGCTTATGCCAAAGCCTGGCTCTACGAACGACTGAAGTAATTCGAGCTTTTTCAATTCTTTTTTGGCGGGGCCTCCCAGCAGAGTGCGCATTGGTCCATAGAGCGTGTTTCTGTTCGCCAACGAGCAGTCCGTTCGCCAAAGAACGTTTAGGCCGCGTAATCCACTAACTTAGAGCGGTTGGTGGCCAGTGGGCGATGAACGGGCACTCTAGCGACACCCCTTTGACCGCGAAGAAAGCTCCAATCCATGTCGGAATTACTTCCGAGACCGCCCATGAATGTTGAACCTGAAAATGATCGCGGCGATAGCGACGAGTCGCCGAACCCACGCGAACGTGAGCTTTTCTCTGCCGCTCTCGACATGCCTCAAGAGCAACGCGAATCTTTCCTGACCACGGCATGTGGCGAAGATGAAGCATTGCGGTCGCGGATTCAAAGTCTGCTTCAATCCCATCTCGAGGCCGGCGAGTTTCTGGAGTCCCCAGCACCGCGATTGGCCCTCACCTTGATCGCCGATGAGATCGATGACTTCGACGAAAAGGAATACGACTTTGAATTCCTGGATGAGAGCGACAAATCTGGTTGCTTGGGAGCACTAGGTCACTACGAAATTATTGGCGTCGTCGGTCGAGGCGCGTTTGGGATCGTCTTTCGCGCGTTTGACACCAAGCTTAACCGCGTCGTTGCCATTAAAGTCATGGCACCCGAATTAGCCCAGAACAAAATGGCCGTCAGAAGATTCTCGCGCGAAGCTCAGGCCGCAGCCGCGGTTGTTCACGATCATGTCGTGACGCTGCACGCGATCGAAGAAGAATCCCGGCCACCGTTCCTGGTCATGGAATTCGTCGAGGGACAGTCTCTTGGAGAGCGGATCGAAGAACAAGGCTTGCTCGAGATCAATGAGATTTTGCGCATCGGTATGCAAATCGCATCCGGTCTCAATGCCGCCCATCAACAAGGCCTGGTCCATCGCGATATTAAGCCCGCCAATATTCTGCTCGAGAACGGTGTCAAACGCGTCAAGCTCACCGATTTTGGCCTCGCACGTGCGGTCGACGATATCGGCATGACACAAACGGGCACGATTGCTGGAACGCCCCAATACATGTCGCCAGAACAAGGATTGGGACAATCCATCGATGAACGCAGCGATTTGTTTAGCCTGGGTTCCGTGCTTTACACCATGTGCACAGGGGTCGCACCGTTTCGGGCCGACTCGACCATCGCCACACTCAAACGAGTCTGCGATGATCGCCCCAAAGCCATCACCGAACTCAACCCAGATATTCCTCGTTGGCTAGCCAACATCGTGAATCGGCTGCTTGAGAAGAAACCTGAGAAGCGTTTCCAGTCAGCGGAAGAGGTTGAATCACTACTGCGAAGCTGTCTAGCCGACTGGCAATCCGGCAAACGCGATATGCCGCGCATCGTCGAACACACCAAACGGTTCGCGAAACAGCTGCAGCCCTACGCCGAACGGCTACATCCTTCGAGGTTCGACCTAGAGAAAGTCAAAGGCTGGCTACCCTCCGCGAGTTCTGCTCAGCAGCTGACGTTGGTTCTTACCGTCGTGCAGACTGTAGCAATCGCACTCGCAACGGTCGCGGCTTTTTTTGAGGTCGGCACGATCTTTCTCTCCGGTCCGCTGGTGGGGATTTTCTTCGGTGGTTCAATCGCTGCCCTAGCTTGGATCGCGGAGCTTCCCAAGCGATTCATCCTGTTCGGTCTCTCGTCCTGTGTGGCCACCATTTTCATCTTTGCCGCGATCGCGGTATTCGGTTTGAACGCGCCGGATTGGCTCCCCATTTGTGCCATGATCCTGGCATATGCGTCTATTGCCGTGCCTTGCGGGGCCGTCCTAATTCAACAACTTTGGAGATTCCCCGAGCTTGAAATTAAGCCAATCTCGTTGTTGGATGACGCTGTCGTCATTCCTTTGCTTGGCGTCCAGTTGTTTGTCATCGCCCTTTCCGGTCCTGTCGTCGCCGTTGATCGTGAATCGGCCTTCGTGATGCTACCAATCCTCCTCATGATCGGTAGTCTGGCGACTGTCCTCTGCTTGTTATCTGAGCGTCATTGGCTCACCAAAGCGTTCGTCGTTTCGGCGCCAGTAGTGACTTTTATGATTGCTTTTTCTCTCGCGAGTTACGCAACCGCCGGCGGTAATACTCCGACATCCGCGTTGGTTTCATGGGGCGTTGTCTGGGTCGTCCTCGCTTATGTATTTTGCGCTGTTCCCGTTGGTTTATGGGTACTATTCAAAGAGTCAAATCAAACCGCTCGGTTCAAGATGGAAAAGTTCACCATTCTGCACGCTCTTGTCATCACTGCGGTCCTCGCGATGGCTTTGGCAATGGCCCGTCCCTCGCTGAACTTCGGGCCTATTGCCTATTTAGCAAGCAGCCTATTTGGCGTCGCTCTATTCGGCTTAGCGGGTGCGACCGGTCTATGGATAGCGAGGAATCTGCAAACCCAAAAGCGCTTGCTGCTATGGTTTGGTATGTCGGTTGCCACACTCGCACTAGCTATCATCTTCATGACGAGCATGTCAGCCTACGATGCGAGGGCCAATTATGGTTACTTGACCGTCCGAGTCAGTAACACAGGCACTCGCTATGACAACGCATCACTGCAGGAACCCTTTACGCTTTCGGTTACGGATGAGAAGGGAGAAACCCAGATACACCAAATCCACGTCTATACGCAAACTATTGGGCCAATTCCGAGAGGCGTTACTCAAGTTAGCCTACGGACCGGCGACGACCTCTACAAACTTGAATCGAAGGAAGTAGATTTGGAGTTCCGCTTTAACGACTTAGATGTCGAGCTAAGATCGATCGGGGATTCCTAGGATCGATGCGTAGTCAATTAGTGATGCCCTCCGACAAAAGCTGCAAAAGCTAAGGCACTTCGCATTCACCGCCACGCAAGAGTTAGAATAACACTTGCGCTTCTTCGTCGAAGCACCAACAACTCTAATCGTTGGCTCGGGTGAGACTCAACTCCGGTGTGGTCCCTATCAGAATCTAGCCCGGTTCTTCCCGACCTCCCTGCGAATTTGGAAAGTCTGTGTGTTTGCGCGCAAGACCAAGCCGGATTCCCGCTTTGATTCATCTGCCTTGGCCGCAATGTCCCAACGCCGATCATTCACTTTGCTTAATGCGACTTGCCAGACCCAATGAACACGACCAAAACCAACGTACCTCCACCGGAAAAGACGCACTCTCTCCATCGCCGTCATTGGATGCTTGGGTCCGCAACCGCTGCGACGGCGTTAAACGGATGGTCTTCATCAACTCGAGCTCAAGAATCTCGACTCGCAACACGTTCGACGACGGTGGCGCGTGGCAAGCATGGAGTGGTGGCCACGGTTCATCCACTAGCTAGCCAAGCTGCCATGGCCGCATACGAACGAGGTGGGAACGCGATCGACGCTGCCGCAGCAGCCTCGGTCATGCTCTCGGTCGTCGACGGATTCAACTCAGGGATCGGCGGTGGTTGCCTCGCACTCGTCCGAACCAGTAGCGGGAAAGTCCATGCGATCGACGGACGCGAGAAAGCTCCTGCCGCCGCCACGCCTGAGATGTTTTACCGCGACGGCAAACCTAACCCACAACTCAGTCAGGTCGGCCCGTTGGCTGCAGGCGTACCAGGACTCCTATCAGCACTCGATCGATTGGTTCGCACCCACGGCGCAATCGACTGGAGTGACGCCCTTGCTGGTGCCGCTTCGGTGGCTCGCGACGGCTTCATTCTGGACTCCAATTATGCCTCCCGACTCCGCGGCGTTGCGAAGACTCTAAAGCGTTTCCCAACCTCGGCCAAGATCCTGCTCGACAGCAGTGGACAGCCTTGGGTGGCTGGCCATCGCCTGGTTCAAAACGATTTGGCTAACACGTTTGCACAGCTAGCCGAACACGGCATCGACTGGTTTTACAATGGCGAATTTGCCGAACGTACGGAACGCTTCATGAAGAGCAAAGCCGGCATGCTCACCGCGGATGACTTTGCCAACTACAACTGCGTCGCACGACAGCCGATTCAATCAGACTACCGAGGACACAAGGTCTTCGGATTCCCACCGCCAAGCTCAGGAGGCATCCACATTGCTCAGATGCTGGGCATGCTTTCCGCCTATGACGTCGCTGCCATCTTCAAGGAAGACGAAGCGCGAGGTCGACATTTGTTGCTGGAAGTCATGAAACGAGCCATGGCCGATCGCGCTTATTGGCTGGGGGATTCCGATTTCGCAAAAGTCCCGCGCGGGCTTTTAGACTCGGGGTATCTGAAAGACCGAGCAGAAGATATCGATCTCGATCGTGCCGTGACCGTGGAAAGTCACGGTCAGCCGCCGGGGGCCGACATCGATCTATTTGGAAACGGTGGTCACACAACGCACCTAACCACAGCCGATCGCGACGGAAACGTCGTCTCGCTAACTCAGACCGTCAATACAACGTTCGGCTGCAAGATGATCGTGCCTGGAACGGGCGTCGTCCTGAACAATGAGCTAGACGACTTCAGCATCGCTCCAGGGGTGCGCAATGCCTTCGGGCTAATTGGATCAGAAGCCAACTTAATCGCCCCCGGAAAGCGACCGCTTTCGAGTATGAGTCCCACGCTGGTCCTGGATGGCGATGGAAGGCCAGTCATGTCCTGTGGTGCTGCCGGTGGCCCCAAGATTATCACGGCTTCGTTGCAAGTCGTACTCGGCTGCATCGATCTCGGTAGAGACATCGGTGCTGCGATCGCGGCTCCTCGTTGCCATCACCAATGGTCACCCGACCGTGCAGTTTGTGAAGAGAAAATCAACGAAGGCGTTCGCGAAGAACTAAGTCGTCGCGGACATGAGATTTCTGTCATTCGATCTTCGGCTGTCTCGCAGGGGCTCCAGTTCGAAGGCGATGAGATTGTCTCAGCATCAGACCCTCGCGTTCCCTCTTCAGCGATGGCATGGTGATTCGCGCTTCACTTCAGCCGATACGTTAGAATGCTTGCCCTCCCAACACTTCCATCCCCACCAACGCTTCACTGAGTTTCAAAACGATGAAAACGATGCGACATCGAATCTCATTCTCCAGCTACCTGCCCCTGATCTTGGCTTCTATCTTCGCTGTAATGGGCTGTAGTCCGGATCCGTCCAATCCATCGCAAGGCAGTGCGAACGGCTCCGACGGAGACGCTCTGAAGCTGGCTGTAATCCCCAAGGGCACCAGCCATGAATTTTGGAAATCCGTGCACTACGGCGCTGAGAAGGCAGCTCAAGAATTGGGTAACATCGAGATCGTTTGGAAAGGTCCCGTCAAGGAAAGCGATACCGCCAGCCAAATTGAAGTCGTCAAGAGTATGATCACGCTTGGCGTTGACGGAATCATCCTTGCACCGAATCAAAAAGGTGGCCTAGTCGACGCCGTCTCTGAATCTATCGACGAAGGTATCCCCGTCGTCGTGTTCGACAGTGGTCTGGACGAAGGCCCCGAGATCGTCAGCTACGTTGCCACCGACAATTTCAAAGGCGGCAAGATGGCTGCGGAGACGATGGCCGCCGCGATGGGCGAGAAAGGCAACGTCATCTTGTTGCGTTATCTTGCCGGTAGTGAAAGCACTGAGCAGCGAGAGGAAGGATTCCTAGAAGGACTAAAAGCATTCCCCGACATCACTGTCGTCTCTTCAGATCAATTCGGCGGAGACAATACCACAACCGCCAAAGAAAAAGTCGGCCAGCTGCTTCAAGTCCACGGCGAAACACTGAACGGCATCTTCGCCGTTTGCGAACCCAACGCGAATGGAACACTCGAAGCACTCAAGAATGCGGGGCTCAACGGCAAAGTAAAATTTATTGCTTTCGATCCAAGCGATGCCCTCATTGAAGCTCTTGGAGATGGCTCCTGCCAAGGCATCGTTTTGCAAGATCCGGTACAAATGGGTTACCAGTCGGTCATGACCATGGTCGATGCGATCAATGGTAAGCCAGCGGAAGCATTTACCTCGACTGGTGAGTATTGCGCCACGCCTGAGAACATGAACGAAGACCGAATCCAGGAGCTACTCAAGCCCAAGATTCAGGAGTAGTTTCCGCCGGCGAGGCTACACATTACCACCTGTAGGCCGGAACAGAGCGGCTAAACAAATGCCCCTCAGCGCGTTCCACCGATCCGCCGCGCCGCTCCGGCTTCATCCTGACCAAGTACTCGTTGAATCCCGCCGGAGTGTCACTCTCCCTCTGAGAGAGTCGCGAGTAACGCGAGCGGAGAGGGGGATTTCCCTCCCTGGTAGCACCTATGCAGCATCGGTTTAACCACCTGTAGGCCGGAACAAAGCGGCCAGAATATATCTCGCGGCGTGTTGTATCGACCCGCCGCGCCGCTCCGGCTTCATCCTGAACGAGTGCGTTATCCCATGCCGTAACGTCGCAAACCAAAATTGGCGAATTGAAGCGGTCTTTGTGTCGACCCACCACTACTCGACCAAAGCTCTTCGCGCACGCGGTTTGCTTGGTACGGCCTACGTGTGTATCCCGCGCGACTTCTAACCCTCCCAATCCGAGTTCGGCGAGGAAAGAAGGGAGGGTGGGAGCCCCAGCGACCAGGAGGGACATGGCAACCCAATCGCAACAAATATACCACCCGTAGGCCGGAACAGAGCGGCTAGAAAGATGTCTCGCGGCGTGTTGTATA
>JBKAHA010000014.1:0-151779 GCA_046290675.1 Aureliella sp. | reverse complement strand
ATGCCCGGTGGTGTGGGAGGAGAGGAGCCGTGAGGCTCCTCCCTATCCCGATTGTTCTAGGCTTGTGCAGTACTACTGAGGATGTTTGCCGAGGACATCGGTAAGGTTGAGGCCTCCGTCGTAGATCGCTCGGCCAATAATGGCAGCATGAGTTCCCTCGCTGGCAAGGCGATCGACATCTTCGCTGGTCGTGACACCTCCAGAGGCGACGACGGGAATGTTGGTTGCATCTCGCATTTCGGCCAACTGCTCGAAATTCGGGCCAGCCAGCATGCCGTCTTTAGCGATGTCGGTATACACGATCGCAGCTACATGCTCGGTCTGACTAGCAATCGACTTCGCGAAGGTAACGGCAGAGGTGTCTGATGTTTCCAACCACCCTTCGGTGGCCACGAGTCCATCACGGGCATCGATGCCGAGTACCAAGCGATTTGGATATTTGTTTGCCATTTCAACAAACCAATGCGGTTCCTTGAGGGCACGTGTACCCACAATGACGCGGTTCAATCCAAGTTCCAGCAAACGGACAATCGTTTCTTCCGTTCGGACGCCGCCGCCTACTTGGCAGACAAGACCGGTTTCTTCGACGATACGACGTATGACTTCGCCGTTGACTTGGCTGCCGTCCTTAGCGCCGTCTAAATCGACTAGGTGAAGGTACTTGGTACCGGCTTCTTTCCATTTGCCAGCCATTTCCGCAGGGTCATCGGAAAATACCGTTTCGCGGTTGTAGTCGCCTTGTTGCAGCCGAACACATTTTCCGCCCAATAGATCAATTGCTGGCCAAATTTGCACAGTAATTCCAGTCTGGTGTAAAGCTTGGTAATTTTTTCGGTGGTTTGAAGGGACACTAGCGAAAGATTCACTCATCGTCATCCGTATCCGCATTTTTCTTTAGCGAAGCACTTCGCCTTTCGGCCCCCCTTTGGGCCAGAAATCACTCCGCGTTGTCATCGGGATCTTGGTCGTATGCTTCATCCTTGTTGATGGCACGCACGGATGGGATCGCACCGTCAGGAGAATTGGTAATCGTTCGAAACAAAATTGCTAAGCCGGCAAGGGCAAGAGCTCCAGCAACGTAGGCCATCACATCGGGCACTTTTTCGGGGATGACATCAAAAGCGAAAATAGGCTTCCAAGATGCTCGAAACACCAGCAAGCCAAGCCATACCCATACGGTCAGATCGCCGAAGTTCAATGATTGTTGATACCGTCGGAGGACGAGTGTAGACAAGATTGCCGAAACCAATAGAACCCATCCGAATGGCACGACGGCTTGCCATCCGAGAATGCCCCCTGTAACCGCCATCGCCCCAAGAAACTGACGCGCACCTGTCGTTTGGCGATCGGAGGCGAAGAAGGAGCGATCAAAATTCTGATAAACCAGGGGAGCTAGCAGGCGCGCGAGTGCGATTCCCGCTGCCATACCGCAAAGCATCGATGTGAACGCATCAAGCCGAGCTTCAACTGGGCCGACCGGTAAAGCAGTTCGCCAGCGAATGATCACAGTCGATGGCTGGATCAGGATCGCGATGGTGTAGGGAACTAGTGCCCAGAGATAGAGGCCAATCGGTACGCTGCGATTGCGAACCGCGATCAAAGCTGCGGAGATGAGTGCACTCAGCGCAAACACGTAGGTTATCAGCCTCGCTACCAAGACTGCCGAAACAGAGATGCGTGTCATCGCGCCGGCGCCAATCGAATTTCCTCGAACTCCCGGTAGGTTTCCGCCACTGAACAGAAACTCGCTGGAATAAACCACAAAGAAGACCAACGCGACAGCAAACTCGACGATCGGATATTGAGCAGAAATTGGGAGTCGACAATCTCGGCACCTTCCCCGCAGTTTGATCCATGAGAGTGCGGGGATGTTGTCCCTACCGTCGATCAAGTTATCGCAAAACGGGCATTGTGAGTGACCGCCTAGTGTTTTGCCCAGAGGTAGTCTGTAGGCGATTACATTAATGAAGCTGCCAATCGATGCACCGACGCACACAAACCAGGCCGCCACCGTTGCATCGAGCAGGCTGGAGACAAACGCCATACCCCACTCAATTCGGCTTTCATCTCGGCGCGCGAACGTATAGCTTCCAATTAGGGTTTGGACGGCGATATATAGTGCCAGCAGTCCGAGCAAGCCGATAACGGTCCAAAGATAAGGCCAATTCGGTCTTTTCTTCCTGGGGCGCATTCGTGACTTAACCGATTCAATGAATGCTCGTCGGACGAGTGAGCATTTCGCCGATGCGAGCCGAGGGCAGAGGGGCAGCCAAGTATAACCGCTGCCTATTTTCCATCTATTCTCGTTTAGGCCTTACTAAGAACAGTTTTGCTCGCATCCTATTTTGCCTTGCCATTAACGTAGAAGTGAGTCGACGTTCAAACTATGAGGTATGGGAGCGTTATTGAGCAATGTTGAGTGAAGTTCCGGAACTAAGGATCAGGCGCGTAAATGATCACGATCTGAAATCCGAGGGCGACTACGTACTCTACTGGATGACTGCTTTTCGCAGAACGCGATCTAATTTCGCACTCGAACACGCCCGGAACCTTGCACTCGAATTGTGCCGCCCTCTGCTGATTCTTGAGGCACTGCGCGTTGGATACCGTTGGGCCAGTGACCGAATGCACCGCTTTGTGATCGAGGGGATGCGTGACAATGCGGCGGCGTGTTCCGAGCGGTCGGTGACCTACTTCCCGTACGTCGAGCTAGAACGTGGGCAAGGCAGAGGGTTAGTCCATGCACTGGCCGCGAATGCATGTGTGGTGGTCACCGATGACTATCCATGTTTTTTCCATCCGCGAATGATCAAAGCCGTTTCGGCCAAGCTACCAGTTCGATTGGAAGCGATTGATTCCAATTGTCTGATGCCGCTCGACTATGCAGATCGAACGTTCACTGTAGCGCACTCATATAGGCGGTGGATGCAGAAACAGTTGCCGGCCCATCTGCAGGAATTTCCAGAGTCTGATCCATTGGCAGCGGATTTGCCGCAGCTCAAGAACGGATCGATGAAAGAGTTTCGCCAGCGCTGGCCCGAGGCGGATTTCGAGGCCCTCTTGGCTGACGGAGGGCTAAAGGATTTACCCATCGATCACGAGGTCCAAGCCGGTGCAATCGAAGGTGGAGCTGTTGCAGCGGAAGAGCTGCTAAGCCGTTTTGCTAAGTCGCGACTTGCGACCTATGACGAAGATCGCAATGAGCCTGACGAATTCGGATCGAGCGAACTTTCTCCTCACCTGCACTTTGGGCACATTTCACCACACGAAGTCTTCGCACGCGTGATGGAGATAGAGAATTGGACCCCGAACCGTCTTCTGAAGCCGAATGGGAAGGTGAATGGATTCTGGGGAGTCAGCGAGAACGCTGAGGCTTTCTTAGATCAACTGTGCAGTTGGCGAGAGATCGGCTTCAACATGTGTTGGCGAGAGCCGGGTTATGCGAGGTTGGATTCGCTGCCGGATTGGACACAGAAGACGATCCGAGAACATGCGGATGATCCCCGCGAATACGTGTACACGTTGGAGCAGTTTGAAAACTCGGAGACTCATGATCCGATATGGAATGCCGCTCAGCGTCAATTGGTGCGCGAAGGTCGAATCCACAACTACATGAGGATGCTATGGGGTAAGAAGATCTTACACTGGACCGAGCATCCAAGAGACGCGCTGAAGATTATGGTTGAGCTCAACAATAAGTATGCCTTAGATGGGAGAGATCCCAATTCGTACAGTGGTATCTTCTGGGTACTTGGGCGATACGATCGGGCGTGGGGTCCAGAGCGACCTATCTTTGGAAAAATACGCTACATGACGAGCGAGAATACTGCCAAGAAACACAAACTAGGCAAGTACTTACAGCGCTATGCGAAGTAAGTACTCGATTTTCAGATCGATCCGGTGATGACCTGCTGTGAGGACAAACACAAGCCAGCCACACTTGAATGGACTGCCAGTACGCATAACCTAACGCGTTCTGGATACTGGTTGAGTTGAGATGGACTTGTGCTTGAATTCTGTGGGACCTTCTTGCCGAAGTAGCATTCGGTTTTCAAGCCAAGCAGATTCCCAATAGTTTTCTTCATGGCGGTGACGATGCGTAGGACCCGAAACATCGAACGAACTGATATTGTTGCTGGCGATAGTCGGATTTCAGCCCGACTAGCTCAAATAATTGTCGCGTTTCTACTCGTCTTTGTCTGCTCTCTGACGCAAGCGAGCGCCGCTGGGCGTCCGAACGTGATCGTGATTCTCACCGATGACCAGGGGTGGGGAGATCTGAGTCTGCACGGCAATCAAAATCTAAGTACTCCCAATCTGGACCGACTAGGACGCTTGGGGTCTAGGTTTGACCGCTTCTACGTGTGTCCAGTCTGCGCTCCAACCCGTGCCGAGTTTCTTACGGGTCGTTATCATCCGCGCGGCGGTGTCCGCGGTGTGACTACGGGTGCGGAGAGATTGGATCTAGACGAAAAGACCATCGCACAACACTTTAAGTCGGCGGGCTACGCGACGGCCGCTTACGGAAAATGGCACAATGGGATGCAATATCCTTACCATCCACTCGCGCGCGGCTTTGATGATTTTTATGGTTTCTGCTCCGGACACTGGGGGGATTACTTCTCGCCGCAGTTGGAGCACAACGGACGACTGGTGCAAGGCAATGGTTATCTCGTCAATGATTTTACGAATCGAGCATTAGAGTTCATCGAGAGCAACGCAGCGCGGGAGTTCTTTTTGTACTTGCCTATGCCGACTCCCCACTCGCCGATGCAGGTTCCTGACGAGTACTGGAACCGACACGAGGGACAAGAGCTAAAGTCGCTCGGTGGCGAAAAGAACGATGAAGATCAGGAATTTACCCGCGCCGCGATGGCCATGGTGGAGTGTATCGATCAAAACGTTGGACGGATCTTATCCAAGCTCGACGAGCTTTCCTTAGCGAAAGACACGATCATTGTTTTCTTTTGTGACAACGGACCGAATAGCTTTCGGTGGAATGGTGGGATGAAGGGAAAGAAGGGTTCCACAGATGAAGGCGGAGTGCGTTCACCGCTGTTCATATGTTGGCCTGGTCAAATTCGTGGCGATCGTGTGATTACCCAGATCAGTGGTGTGATCGATTTGCTTCCGACATTGGCAGAATTGACGGAGGTTCCTTTAGTGGGGGGAAAGCCGCTCGATGGCATGAGTTTGGCTCCATTGCTGAAGGGATCCGTGGCTTCATTTCCGAACCGTCTGTTGTTCTCACACTGGAATAATAAAGTCAGCGTACGAGTGCAGCACTTTCGGTTGGATGCAAGAGGCAACTTGTACGATATGCTCCTTGATCCAGGTCAGAAGAAGGCAGTCAATGACTCGAATCCTGAAATGACGAAGGAACTAGATCGGTACGTGCGCCGTTGGAAAGCAGAGATGCTGCGAGGGCTCGACGTGGATGATCGACCGTTTCCAGTTGGACATCCGGATTTTCCCTATACACAGCTACCAGCACGCGACGGTAATGCAGGTGGGGGAATTGAGCGTTCTGCTAAGGCACCAAATTGCTCGTATTTTACGAATTGGAAATCCGAGGATGGCAGGATGACCTGGGACATCGAAGTCCTCGAGGCCGGGAATTTCCAAGTTGACATGTACTACGCCTGCACGAAAACATCTGTCGGAACGGAGGTGGAACTGACATTCGGGAATGCATCCACTGCGGCAAAGGTTGAGGCCGAAAATAGTCCGCCAGCAATTGGTGCAGAGCATGATCGAGTACCTCGAAAGACACAGTCGCTGATGAAGGATTGGAAGCCGCTTTCACTTGGGCGCATCGAGCTGGAAGCTGGACGAGGCAAGCTTGAGCTGAAGGCGAAAAAGTTTGTCGGTGAAGAATCGCTGGATATGCGAATGCTCATGCTGACCCGGGTACGCTAGACTCGGGTTGCCACTGGACTGGCCTCGGACCCAGGGCAAATCAAAGTTCCAATTTGCGACGTTTGTTCGAGGCTATCCCAACTCCCCTTTTCCAAGCTTCGCAGGAATTAGGGGAGTCGGCCACTTCCCGCTACGCGAGGGCCCGGGGCCGGCGGGGGCGATCGGCTAGCTTCAAACTCTGATTAGCCTCCCCGCGGACCAAAGTGGTTTGTCTTTGGCGTGGTTAACGGGCTAGAATGGATGTCACCAAGCAGCCGTCTGGTAACCGCAATTTAACTGTTCCGGGGGCTCTCGGCTTTAGCCGTCCTTTCCGCCGCTATGCGAGTTACCCACCGGTGTCTTTCACGATCCTCAGCCCAGAGAGCCCGGGTTCATCGAGCCAAGCATTGGATCTCGAACAGCAGCGGCAACAACTCATTCAGGATGTGACACTCGTTGCCGAAGAAGCAAGGCAAACAATCTGGCGTCGCGCTCTCTTTCTTTGGCTAAGTGCCGTTGCCTTGATTGGGTTGCTTCTGGTCGGATTGGACGTGCTGTTGAAGCAAGACGATTTGTTGCTTAGGTGGTTTCTATTCGTTTCCTTTGTCGTCCTTTCCACGCTCGCTGCCTGGAAGCTATTGATACCTGCGAAACGTTTCGCGCCCGATGTGCAGGCGGTAGCCGGGTGGATTGAACGATCCAAAATCGCTGATGGTGAGAAACTAGCTACCGCTATTCGTCTGTCGTTGATTGCGGACGAAGACTCGCATTGTGGTGGCAGTGAATTCCGTCGATTGGCCATGATGAATTGGTTTCAGCTACGGCAGCAAACCGATTGGTCTGGAATGGTGGATCGAACCTCTGCCCGCCGGGGTCTGGTTGCATTGGTGGCGGTCGCTGCGCTGATGTTGATTTTCGCTGCGGTCTCTCCGGCTTCCGCCGCGCTCGGGACAATGCGTCTGTTCATGCCGTTCCTTGATCTTCCATGGCCAAGAGCAGATCGATTGGTTTTTGTAGACCTGCCTTCTGCAGTCGCGTTCGGAAGCGAACTGCAACTGGAAATCATGGATGAGAATGATCCGTTACCGGCGACAATCGACCTTTACGCTCGAGAGCAGTCGGAAGACGGTGGTTATAGTGAAGCGCGGGTCTATGCGGCAAACACTTTTGGCGAAGTGGCAGTCGCCACCATACCTCGTGTCGAACGTCCCATCGAAGTCAGGGCCGTAGGTGGTGATGACGACTCCATGTCTTGGAGAAGGATCGATGTTGTTCGTCCACCCGAAATCACAGAGCATTCGTTTCGAATTGTTGCGCCTGAGTATGCCAGAATTCCGGACGGCTTGAGCGAGGAAAGCCAGGTTACTGCATTGCGGGGTTCGCAGGTCGCGTTGACGGGTAGTTTCAATGAGACCGTTGCGAAGTTAGAGGTCGTTCCAAAGCCCTTGAAAGGCACTAGTCGAAACGAAACGAGTCCGCGGCCATTAAGCAATATTTCGTGCAAGATAGATGGTCTCGATTTTGGGATGGGAAGTGGTTCGGACGTTTGGTTCGCAGAGTCGACTCTAAGATGGCAGTTTCGGGTTCATACAGTCGATGGACTCCAGGTCGATCTACCGCGCGTCTGGTCTCTTGATGTTCTGCAGGACCGTATGCCTGCGATTGCATTGGAGTCGCCCCGGCTGAGTAGTGTGTCTCGGCAAGCTAAGCTGCGAGTCGTTGGAGAAGTACGAGACGACCTAGGTTTGATCGATATAAAGATGTTGATCGGATCCGCGGCCGATGTGAGCGATGAGGCTCGGCTAGCCAACATGGATGTCTTGTACGAACAAGTGGTTGCCTTGGATCTAGATCGTAGAAATGAGCCCGTGAGGGAGTACTCGATACAAAGTTCAATTGATCTAGGAAAAATCGATCTTAACGAGGAACAAGAGTTTCGACTTTGGGTCGAAGCTCGAGATTCACTAGGCCAAGTTGCGCGTAGTACGCCTCAGCCGTACCGAATTCGATCCACCGAAAAAATTCTCGAGGCGATCCAAAAGCGCGAAGAGAAGATCGGTGAGCGATTGGGTGAAATTATTCGCTCACAAAAAAAGAACTCACAGGCATCCCGTCGCATCGAAACGTTGATGCGAGAAATGGAAGTGGTAGATGAGGGGCTGGCAGATGCGATGTCCGATGTGAACTTGATTCAGAAGACGATTCAGGACCAAGTCGAGAACGAGACAAGCGGGCTTTTGGGTGACTTGCAGGAGCTTAGCGATCTACTGCAGCAGAATGGACTGGAATCGTCTCCTCTTGCGAATGATGTTCATACCATGGCAGAAGCTTTGGCTCGGATTAGTGAGACGAGTCTGGAAAACGCCTTGCAGACCAGTCAAGACGCTCTACTCTCGGCGCGTCGACGCTTGGTGGACTCGAATGCAGCTCCTCTTGATGGAGAGTTGCTCGAAAAACAAAGCGCGGCGAGCGAAGCGGCGCATTCTGCATTGGAAGATCTGCAAAGCTTGCAAGGCAAGCGAGAGCGTTCGGTAAACGATCAGCGGATTCAGAATGATTTGAAACGGATTATCGATGAACAGCAGGGGATAAGGGGAGAGACCCAGACGTTGGAGTTGAAAAGTGTGAAGCAGCCTTTGGCTCCTTCTGTCTCTGCACAGTCTCGCGTGCTGGGGTCGGACCAAGCCTCGTTGGCTCGCGACCTAGATGGTTTAGTGGCCGAGCTTCAAGCATTGGAGCTATCAAGCGATGGTAACGAAACGGAGCCGGAAGGAATTGGAACTCAGATTGTTCGTTACCAAGTTAGTCAACGCATGCGTCAGGCAGCTGATTTTCTGACCAATGACAAGATGAGTTCAGCCTTGATCCAGCAAGATCAGGCTCTTGCGGCACTGCGAGAGATTTTATCGCAAGCTAGTTCGGGGGAGCAGGATCCGTCGGATTTTGCGAATCGAGCATCGGAGATGCAACGCGCTGCTCAACAGCTTGCCGAGCTGAGTGCCCTACAACGCGCTCTCGCCGATGCGATTGCTACGGGCGACGCTGCTGAGGTAGAGGGATTTTTGAGCCAACAAGCATCGTTGCAGCAGCAAGTCGACGAGCAGCGGGATCTTCTGTCTAGCGGGGCTTCGTCTCAGGTGATTCAGTCGCTAGAAGCTGCCTTAAATGATCAAAAACAGACTCAGTTGGAGCTTGCTGGTCAGAATTTGCCCTCGGCCAGCGATGCTGCGCGTCGCGCGGCCGAGTCTCTAGTTGAAGCGACGCAAGCGCTTGACCGCAGTGCCGAGAATATGCAGCTTCAAGCGCAAGAACAGAGAGTCTATCGGCTAGAGGAGGAATTGGCCCAGCTTTTACAGGCTCAACTACCGATCGTTGAGGAGATAGCGCAACTCGGCGCTAAGATGGAGGAGCAGTCCGCTTTACTGTCGTCACAGACGTCTGAGTTGGCCGCTCGCGAAGAAGTGGTGGCGAATCGAGTCGAGAGAATGTTAGCGGATTCGGACCTCGAAGAGCTTGCAAATCTACCAGGATTCGGCTGGGTCTTAGAGCAAGCGTTTGCAGAACTGCAGCGCACGGTAGCCGCGTTGCAACGTTCAAGGGTTCGTCCAGAGGCTGAAGATTCGTCGGCGGCAGCACTACGGAAGATGGAATTGCTGAAGGAATCGCTAGAGCAAAACGCCTCTCAAAACGATGCAGATCCAGACGGGACGCAGCAGGAACCAGAAAAGGGTGACGAAAGCGATGAGAGCAAATCGAAGATTCCGCCACTGGCGAGCCTGAAGTTGTTGCGCGGTGTGCAAGCGGATATCAATCGTCGTACGATTGAAGTTCATCGAAGCGGAGCGTCGGAACCGGTTCGTGGAATGCGACTGCGGGAGCTCACGCAGCAGCAGCAAGCCCTTGCAAAACAGTTAGAGAAGTTGATCGAGGAGAGTAGCCAGAAATGATCTGGGATTCCGCATTGATTTCGCGACGGCCGTGCCCATTCCTCACGATGCTGCTGGCCATGTTGATCGTACACGGTTGCGTTGCAACTTTCGAAGCGGCGGCCAATGCGCAAGAGGCAAAAAAGGGTGTTTCCGAACAGCCACTAGAAAAAAAAATAGAGTCGGGAAACAAGTCTGCAAATGCCAACAGGATCTCAGGTCCTGGTAACAAAGCCAAAGCGGGTAATTCTGAGACACAGTTGACAGACGGGTTGCTAGATCTGTTAGATGAGCCTTCGAACGAACCCGAAATGGACTCTTTGCCAAGCTCGCCTCCAATCGACGGCGACTTTACACCAGGCGACGTCGGCCTGGATGGCGAAGATCTTGGGGAAGCAAGTTCCAACCCATTACGCGCGGTGCGGCAAAGTATGATGATTGCGGCCGGCTACTTAGAACGTGGTGTCACGGATCGGTCCACGCAGGTGCTTCAAGGGGATATCGTTCAGCGGCTGGACGAGCTAATCGAGGAGATTGAGTCCTCGAATCAAAATTCCCCCAAGCAGTCTCAATCAAGTGATTCGCAGCAGTCTGAGCGAGAGCAATCATCGAGCTTTGAAAAGCGAGAGCGTGAGGTGACTGCTTCTGAGCAAGTGCCGGACGAAGATGAAGCGGAGCAGAACCTTCAAAAAGGGTCGCCCGGACAGACCGGCGTTGGGGCCAAAGTTGTAGAGGCGTTGAAAGACCCTCAGGAACTCCAAGAAGCAGTTTGGGGTCAACTACCTGAGCGTGTGAGAAAGCGAATGCAATCTCGTATGGTCGAGCAGTTCTTGCCCAGCTACCGCGAACAGATTGAAGCTTACTACCGTTCGCTGTTGAAAGAACCGCGATGATCAATCGACGTGGAATGTTGCGGCTTGGGGGGGCGGCTTCACTTTCTGTGACGTTCGCAACATCTTGTCCAGTCTTCCAGGAGCCAGCCGTTGGGGCAGACGGTTTAGAGAGGAGGGAAGATCTTGATGAGTTGTATGACGCGAACGTCGATGAGGCGATTCGAAAAGGACTTGGCTTTCTCATCAGCCGCCAGAATGAAGATGGTACTTTTCAGTCTAAGCAACGTGGTCGATGGGTAGGTGTTGTCTCGCTGGCCGGCTTATCGTTGTTGAGCCGAGGTGTATTGCCGGGACACGGCGAAGCCGGAATGGCATTGAGGCGAGCTGGACAGTACGTCCTTTCTCAAGTGCAACCAAGTGGATTTCTTTCGGCACAGGGCCGGACGAGCCACGGTCCAATGTACGACCACGGATTTGGCACTCTTTTCTTGGCTGAGTTGTACGGCATGGAGGAAGAGCTACGAGTACGTCCAAAGCTTGAGAAAGCGGTCGAGCTCATTGTCCGAACTCAGAATGATCGCGGCGGATGGCGATACAACCCCGCACCCGAAGACGAAGCTGATCTGTCGGTGACGGTGAGCCAGATGATGGCGCTGCGGGCAGCGAGAAATGCGGGGCTAGGAGTGCCCAAGGAAACAATCGATAAGGCAGTCGATTATGTCCGACGCAGCCAGAATGCGGATGGAGGCTACATGTACCAATTACGGGGTGGAGGAAGTCGGTTTCCGCTCACGGCAGCAGCTGTGGTAGCGTTATACAACGCCGGTATTTACGACGGTCGGGAAATTGACGCCGCGATTGAGTACTTAGAACGGAATATGAGCAATAACAAACGCGTTGAGCGGAACAATTTCTACTTTTACGCGCACTATTATTCATCTCAGGCTTTTTGGCATCTCGGAGGAGACACCTGGGATGGATGGTATCGGCAGCTAAAGCGTGGATTGCTGGGACTGAGAAATGCCCAAGGTGGATGGTTTGACTATAACAGTACTGAGTACGGTACAGCGATGGCTTGTTTGATTCTCAATATGCCTCGATCCGTACTGCCTATTTTTCAGCGTTGATCGGTTCTTGTTCATCCGTCAAATCCCCCTCTGATCGCTGATCAAATCAACGGAATTCGAACTATGACTTTTCTCAAGCTAGTCGCGTACCGATTCGCAGGCCGGTTAGATTCAGTTTTCGCCACCGGACCAAGAGTTCTGCTCGCAGTAGTGCTTTGCGGAACGAACTTCGCCGCACATTCGCACGGGCAGTCGGTCGGCGGCGATACTTCGTTAAGCAAGCCGACGACTCAGAAGTTTGAATTGCGTGCCGACCAACTTGGGCTAGTGTCTTTGGCCACTCTGAATCCCGATGCTCTACGGGTCGTTGGGGCAGATAGGCGGGTGACCGACTACCGCCGTGATCAATCCTATGATTCCAGTGATGGAGCATGGGTTGGGTACGTTAACCGGAGCATGAATCAGGTACTCCGTTGGCCGACTTCGAATACTGGCAATCTGCAAATTGGAGCTGCGTTGGAACGCAATCCGTCGTATCGAGCGAGCCAGATGGTTATTGTTCCCCTAGGAGGTCAAAGCACGCGAAGGATGCAGAAACCTGTGCTTCCGCCTCCCGCCGAACCGATTCCGAATCCTCCAATTCCGAATCCTCCAATTCCGAATCCTCCAATTCCGAATCCTGTTGTGGCAAGCCCTCAATTGGGGGCGGGCGAGTTGGTCGCAGAATTGGCGCTGAGCAAGCTTTTCGACGTAGTGACGAAGTCGCGCTCCGGTGCTTCGGCAAGGGTTCCACAAAGCCAGATGGTTCGCTTGGCGGGATTAGATGGAGCCGGGCGGACTCGATATCTGACTCACGATGTAGGACGCCCGATTCGCGCGAGTAGCAGACTCACTCGCACGGGTGGTGACTGGTTGGCGACGCCCGTCGGCAATGGCTACATCCGCCTTCAGACGCAGCAAGGCGGTCAGCTCGTGGCGCTAACCGCGGGGCAGGGTGGAAGTCTCCAATTACTTCCCACAACACAAGATCCTCGGCAGTTTTGGCGCGTCGCTCGCAGCCAAGTTGGGATGAGTCAGAAACAAGCAAGCTACTATGCGCTTGAGAGCGTGGCTTTGCCCGGAAAGTGTTTGACGCATGGTTCTTCCGGCAACTTATTGTTGCAGCCGGTAACGTATGCTCCGAACCAACTCTGGATGCCCTACTCAATGCCAGCTGCGGCGGAGCCCTTCTGGCGAACCGTCAATACGGAAGTCATTTCGAACGCGATCCTTGCACCGGCCAAACTGGAACTTAAGAATACGCATCGAAACGCGTTGGTTGTCGCCCTTGCAGACGTCCGAAACGGGAAGAAGTTTGAGCAACTCCGAATCGAGCCAAAGCAATCCATCGAGGTTGAACTGGAAAGAGACTCAGGTGCGATGATCGTCGAGACCGTCGAAATTCGATCACCTTCGGGGGTATGGGATCGGCAACAATTCACGACAGCGATTCCGCCGCGTGCCTTTTACGATCTAAGCGTGTATGAAGAACACCTACAATCGATTGCGATCGACGCCACCGGCAAGAGTCCGAATCCGATTGAGGACGTCAACTATGTTCCAAAGAGCGTCGGCTGGATTGCATTGCCACCCGGAAACCAATTGCCCGATCGTGCAACCATCGATTTGTATCCTAGCGCTTTGGAGGCGCGAAACCCGGGCGCAGTTCGACACTTGGATCCGAAGCAGTTTGATAAGCCGGCCCCGCAGAATAAGCTCGAGTCCATTCTCAATCGCGTTCAATCCACTCCTCGGCGCAAGTTCTAGGGCGTGGCACGAGGGCAAAGCGTCCGCAACCTAGGATCGACTGCCGCCTGCCTAGGCATCTGATTTCACGAAATGAGCTTCTCTTGAGTACGAGTCTTTGTGAGCGACGCAGAGGTTCCCGGTTTCTTGCGTTCCCGACCTGGGTTGCTGTTTGGTTGATCCTTGTTCAATCTGGACAATGCCAGACGCTTCATACGCGCGATGGAATTTTCTTCGACGCGGAATCCGTGGAGATTCTTGATCAAGGATTCCGGTTTGCAGACGCCGACGGTAGCGTGCTTTGTCAAGCCTCTCTTTCCGATTCTGATGGAGCCAGGCGACTCCTAAGGTGGGGCAGCTGGGAGGGTGTTCGATCTCGATCCGCGATATGGATGGCCAACGGTTCTTGGCTTTGTGGCAACATCGAATTTATGGGAGATTCGATCCGAATCGCAAGTAAGTGGCTGGAGCCAATAGAGATACCACTCAACCAAATTCGTGGCGTCATCTTCGAAGCATCGGCTTCGAAGCGGAATTGGCTAGAGATGCTATCCGCAATGCAATCAGCAAATGGTACAGCGGACCGCGTGTGGCTGCAGAATGGGAGTGAGCTTTCGGGAGTTGCACAGCTAAGCCAGTCGCCTGATTCAATCAAGATTGAAGTCAAGTCGAATGGAGCAACGGTTGCTCTGGATCGGAGTGACGTACGATACATGATTTTTAGTCCAGCCTTGCTTGGTCCACTGGCCGATAGCCGCGAGGTACTCGAAGTCGGACTTTCAGACGGATCACTGTTGAGGAGTACCGGCCTCGATTCCTCGGCAGGTAACGTAAGAATGCTGTTGGGATCTGGAGTTGTGGCAGAGAGCATTGATTCCAGGCGACGGTTTTCCAAAGAGCTTCGTTTCCTGTTTGACGGGCGCGCCAAGTCGAATTACCTCGCGGAAATGAAAGTCGCCCAATACCGTCACATCTCGGCTAGTTCGACTCTAAGATGGAGTCTCGGCGTCAATGAAGACGTTTATGGCCGGCCCTTGTTTAGCCACAACGGGAGCACTATTGGGTTGGTCCATTCCGGCCTAGCGATGCATTCAGCTTCCCAAGTCGCTTTTCGGTGGGACGGAACACCTGGTCGCTTATTGGCGGAGCTGGAGTTTGCGATGGTGACAGAAGGAGCACGCCCAGATTTAGGTCGTGTTCGCTGCAAGGTTCTCGTAGCAAGGGATGGGAAACTGTTAACGTTCTACGACCAACTTTTGCACCGTGACGGCAAACGAGAACCGTCGCGTCGGTCTGTTGATGTCGACGTTAGTGGATCGCAGCTTATTGTGCTGGTTGTCGAAGAAGATGAACTAGGAGCGTTCGGCGACCATATTCAATGGCTCGACGCACGTGTCGCATCCATTCCAAATGAATAGAGCTACGGGTTTGATGCCTCCTGAGCCGTTGGAATTGGATCGCTGAGTAGACTCTGTGTGTGCTGCTGCAGGAATTGACCGAAGGCCTCTCTCGCATCTGTGATCGCCTGCTGAGTTGCCGCTCCGTGGCGCAACGCCAGGTTTAGTTGAGATTGCATACCCGGAAGAATGGATTCAAGGGTATCCATGGTCGCCGCCAACTGGGGATCGTTCTTCAGGGAGTCGATCTTATCTTGGGTTTGTTTTTGGGCGCTTGTTGTACTGGTTTTTTGGTAGAGCTCGAACCAATCACCCGGTTTGAACATAGCCAAGAATGAGGTCCGAACCGCAACTCGATCTGATAGCGGATTCTGCTCTAATCGAAACACTAGTATCCCGCGGACGTCTTTTGCTTCCGCTTCGCGGATAATTTTGGTTGCCCAATCGAGTTTACCGTTACCCGCGTTTGAGTTCGTTCGCCCACTGTTGGGTCCCTTCGATTTCTTGTACTGCTGGAACTCTGGCAGTCCAAGCTCAGCTCCGATGCTAAATATCGAGTCGCCGCCCGATCCTAGCCCAAGCGAAGAACCACCCAACATGGATTGAGCGAGTCCGAGCAGATCACCTGGGTTCTGCAGGTTTGCGGCTCCATCACCGGTTCGAAACAAATTGGTGCCAACACCCTGGTACTGCATGGGCTCAAGCATTTGATATTCGACGAGAGCTTGTCGACCAGCCCAGGCACGAGACGATTCTTGCCGGGTCGCCGGAAGGTCATCGCTGAGATCAAACTTGCCTGTAGCCAAGTCGATTCCGAGGTCCTCCAGCTTGGAGCGCAGGATCGACGCTGGTGTTATCGTTACTTCGTCGATCTCGTTCTCAAACGCCAAGCCAGCTAGCCGGCGGTTCGACGGTGAGGCAATTTGGACTGAGTTTCGTTCGTCTTTGGAAACAGTCTGAAGTACGAATAGCGAATCAGCGAGCGCCTTTGGATTGTCGGCTTCGTCTGCGAGCTGTGACTGGATGAAGTCTCGTTCTGCGCGCAAATAGCGAACGAGCTGAGACTCCGGATCTCGTTCTTCAATCCAAGTATCAATTCGATCGAGCAGCTGCTTTTGAATCCGTTTTCGGTCTTCGGTTTCTTGTGCGCTGATCTTTGAAGCTAGTTCGGGATAGGTCGCTTCTAACCAGTGTCTTGCGATGGCAACTTCTAGGGATTGATTCTCCAGCTGCCTCAGAACAAAACCAAACAGCCTGGTGCCATCACTCAACTCGACGAAATCAACGCCGAGTCGCTCTGGTTTCACGCGCGGCAATTGGCCGAGCAGGCCGTCCAAAGGCAAGACCGTCAGCCCTAAAATCAGCAACAAGCTCAAGATGGATTTATGCATCGGAGTCCTACTCGCAGGCGTCGATTGGGGAGGAGTTCCAAGGTGCCAGGTCGGGATTGGTTATTCGGGCGGTCATTCCACTTTCTGCATGGCTATCTAGAAGCAAGCATACGCTGGGCGTGTTTTCGGATCAAACTTCTCGGCTAGCTTGTGGAGCTGAGGCTCTGCAAAAGAGGAAACTACCGGGGATGCGTTTGCCGATTCGTGTTTCGGCTGAAATCACTGGGTGGCCTCTGTGGAAAAACGAGCCACGTCATAGAATGCTTGGAATCAAAGGAAACGGAAGCGGACAAGCGTTCTGTCGCGTGATTTAGAATTTAGGGGAGAAATCCTAGTGTCAGAAGGAGAGTCTCACTCAGCTGAAGAGTCATATGAGCAGAGAAGGTCGGAATCTGGCCCAGCAGATTCCGATTTGATTACTCGCAAGCTGATTGATCTGCTGGATGATGCCGATGGTCGAATCCGGATGCTGGCGCTACACATGCTTTGCGAGAGCTACGCCGATTCTTCGAGGATTCTGGAACGGGTCTTTGCCGGATGGGATCGGCATGGGCCGGAGGAAGCGTTCTTTGAGTTTCCCATGCTTTCTTATTTGCCCGTCGCAGAGTCGATGGTAGAAGATTCTTGCCATCGAGCTCGAAAGATGGCCGAAGGGTGCAAGATCGTAGCTCCCGCGGCACGCTGTGGAGGCAAGTTGATTGAGCAGGTTATCAAGCTTCCAGCCGAAGTGCTTCGATCCTGGATGGACTTGCTGGAAGAAACGGTTGCGACGAGCAAGATTTTCTTTCGCGTGAATCTCAGTACGCTCAAAGAGCGGATTGAGCTATTGGATTATCGGGCCGATCAGATATCAGCCGTTCTCGATGACGGGCTCGAGAAGCTAGCTGCTGACCCGCAGAAACAGAACGGTTTCTCTCGTGGACTCATTGGGCTAGAAGCACTTCGATTGCGGCACCCTGACTACATCGATCTCTCTGCGGTGCTGAAAGATGATGGGGGTGAGGAAGGACTTTCACCAAGTCAGATTGTGACGCTTCATAGTCTGATTCACTTTCCCGAGAATGGTGTCGAGCCATCGCTAGAGAAGTTTCTAGCCAGTGAGAACGAGGCCATATTCGCCAATGCGGTTGAAGCAATGGTAAGATCCGGCAGCGTGCATGCGGCTGAGGGGCTGCTGCGAATGATTGAGAATGCAGGCATCGAAAACCGAAAATGGATGGCTCGTGGACTGCAACGAATTCGGCTGCCGGGTCTGGCTGCTGGCATTGCTGCGGTAAGGGATCAGACGCGAGACCCTTATCTTTGGTTGATGCTACTGATAGCGGAAACACGTCAAATGGATGTGACGAGTTCTGATCGGATCGCATTCGATTTAGCTAGACTGCAATCCGGTTCGGAATCACTATTGGATTCGCTCGAGATCTTTTTATCGATCCACTCGGATGATGAGAGGTCGAAACAACTCGCGTCTGCGACCGACGAATACAAAAAGAAAATCGCCTAGCACGAAAACGGGACGGGTGGAGACATTGACCGCTCTGTCCATACAGCGCGTTTTAGGTGGCCCAATTGAATCTGAAAGATCTAACGATGCCAGTGCTACATGCCTACCAAAATGCTCCTGCGAACCGAATATCTGTGATCGCAATGGTCTTGGTGTTTGTGTTTAACTTCGCAAACGAGGGGCTGGGTGATGAACCTATTCCACCGAATCCATCTCTTAAATGGTGGAAGGGCAATCTCCACACTCATTCGTTATGGAGTGACGGTGATGATTTTCCCGAAATGATTGCGGAGTGGTATCGCACGCACGGCTATCACTTTCTGGCGCTTTCAGATCACAACACGCTGAGCCAGGGAATCAAGTGGATGGGCATCCAAGAGATTTCCAAACGCGGAGGCTCAAATGCACTGGAGAAATACCGCAAGCGGTTTGGCGAAGACTGGGTAGAGACTCAGGGAGAAGGGGACGAGCTTCGAGTTCGGCTTAAGCCACTCGATGAATTCCGATATCTCGTCGAAGAGCGGGGTCGATTCATCATGATCCCAGGCGAAGAGGTCAGCGATCGTGCGGAAGGTAGGCCTGTGCATATGAATGCGACCAACCTGCTCGAAAAAATCGCTCCCGTAGGTGGCGAAACCGTGCGAGAAGCAATGGCCAACAACCTCCGGCTCGTCAAAGAGCAAGAGAAGAAACTGGGTCGCAAGATCATGATGCATCTGAACCATCCGAACTTCGGGTGGGCGGTGACGGCAGAGGATCTGGCTGCGGTCTACGAAGAGCGTTTCTACGAAGTCTATAACGGCCACCCGGGTGTGAATCATCTTGGGGATGCAGAGCGTCCGTCGGTCGAACGAATTTGGGATTTGGCAAACACGCTACGACTGACCACCGGGGGACCGTTGTTATACGGTATCGGCACAGACGACAGCCACGATTATCACGGCCAGCCCGGTAGTCATACTGGTCGCGGTTGGGTCATGGTTAGATCCAAATATCTGACGCCTGAACATCTTATCTCGGCTTTGCGTCGAGGTGACTTCTATGCATCCAGCGGTGTGTACCTGCGCGACGTCCAACATCGGTCCGAAGAAGGGAAACTGATTGTCGACGTCGAACCCCAAGGTGACGAGCAGTTTAAGATCCAATTCATCGGCACAGTGATTTCCGATCAAGCGAAAAGTAGTACCGCAGCCGATGTCGCTGAGGCTAACGAATTACAGGGGATTGCTATCGGCAAGGTTCTAGCGGAAGTCGATGGGACTTCGGGTGCATATCGTTTCGAAGGCAACGAGCTGTATGTACGCGCGGTGGTGACTTCTTCGGCATCTGCGGATGATCCGTCATTCGAGGATCAGAAGAAGCAAGCTTGGACGCAGCCGGTTCTGGTAAAGTGAGTTTTTGGTCTATTCCAACTTCCGTGAATTCTCTAGTCGTTCGCATTTGTCATATCTATGGTACAGCTACAGGTCCTACGCTCCGTCTGCCCACTTGATTGTCCGGACACTTGCGCGGTTGAGATTACGGTCAAAGATGGCGTCATGGTCAAATTGGGCGGTGTTTCAGAACATCCCATTACGCAAGGTTTTGCCTGCGTGAAGATGGCCAAGTATCCGCTGCGGCAACATCATCCGGACCGCCTGCTCTATCCGCAGCGACGAGTTGGAGCTAAAGGCGAGGGCCGATTCGAACGGATTACTTGGGACGAGGCACTCGACACGATTTCGAGGGA
Organism: Aureliella sp.; assembly: GCA_046290675.1. Classification (GTDB taxonomy): domain Bacteria; phylum Planctomycetota; class Planctomycetia; order Pirellulales; family Pirellulaceae; genus Aureliella. Next base: position 132,249 of record JBKAHA010000014.1, on the reverse strand, counting down.
GTTGCAAAGCCGAGTCGCGCAGTTTGGGGAGCAGAGCGTGCTTCCTTTCAGTTACGCGGGCACAATGGGATTGATTGAATGTGAGCATCCGCACGCGTTCTTCCGGGCACTGGGGGCAAGCGAGTTGGATTGGACGATCTGCGCCGCGACTGCAGGGGCAGCGTGGGAGGCCAACTACGGACCGAACAAGGTTTCGACGCCGCCAGAGAGCGTAGTGGATTCCAAGTTGATCGTGCTTTGGGGGATTAACGCCCTGCGTTCGAACAGCCATTTGATTCCCTTTATCAAGGAGGCAAAAAAGCGTGGCGCGCATGTGTTGCATATCGATCCTTACCGAAATGAGACGAGTCGTTTTGCGGACGAACATTGGCAAATCGCCGTTGGAACCGACGCGGCGTTAGCTTTGGCGATTGGCCATGAGATTTTCCGTAACGGTCATCAAGACGAAGACTACCTATCGGCCTACGGAGAAGGAGTCGAAGAGTACCGAAAAGCATGCGAACAATGGTCGCCGGAGAGCGCAGCGGAGTTGTGTGGGATTTCAGCTGGGACCATTAGAGAGTTTGCAAATCGCTATGCGACCGAACCTGCGGCGTTCATCAAGATCGGCTATGGCATGACGCGAAATGAGGGCGGCGGGAACGCCGCTCGGGCGATCACTTTACTTCCCGCACTCACCGGTAAATGGAAGAACCGAGGCGGTGGAGGCGCGCTTTCGACGAGCGGCGGCTTTGGGTTGAACGAATCGCGCTACTCCGGAATGCATCTGTTGAAGCCGGGCAGGCGGCACATTAATCAATGCCAGTTTGGCGATGCACTTTTAAATGAGAAGGACCCGATTTCAACACTCTTTGTCTATAACTCCAATCCGGTGGCCGTCGCTCCAGACTCAAACGCGGTTCGCGCAGGGATGGGGCGCGAAGATCTGTTCACTGTTGTTCTTGAGCATTTTCAAACGGACACCGCCGACTATGCAGATATCTTGTTGCCGGCGACGACGTTTGTGGAACATCCAGATTTGTACAAAGCTTATGGACACTACTATCTGCAGTGGGCAGAACCTATTTTGGAGCCGGCTGGAGAGTGTCGTCCGAATAGCTGGGTGTTTCAGCGGCTTGCATCTCGGCTGGGTCTTGAGGATCCAGTGCTCTCGATGACGACCGAAGAGATCGCAAGAGAACTTCTGGAAAGTGATCACCCTCACGCACAGGGGTTAAGCTTCGAAGAGCTGCGACAAAAACGGAGTTTGAGAATCAACATTTCCGAGGACTACCGGCCTTATTCAGAAGGTAGCCACTTCGAAGATAAGAAAGTCCGCTTCTCACCTGCACCCCAGCAATTGACATTTGAGAGTCAGACAAATGAGCAATTCCCGCTGCGTCTGATATCGCCACCGGGACCGTTCATTTTGAACACTAGCATGGGAAACCTGGAGCCGATCATCAAAGCGGCTGGGGGGGAGCCGACTGTGATCGTGCACCCGGAAGATGCCGAGGCCTACGGTGTTTCTGATGCGGATCGTATTCAAATTGAGAGCGTTCGCGGATCGATCGTTCGCAAGGCCATTGTGTCTACGGATGCAAAACAGGGAGTCGTTATTGCGGTGGGCCAGTGGTGGCCGAAGCTAGCGCCCGACAAGAAAAGTTTGAATGACCTGACCGATCAAGGTTTAACGGATCTGGGTGGCGGGAGTCTCTTTGGTAACTCCGTCGTTAGAATTGGGCCGTTGGCGAGTTCGCTTACTTGATTTGTTTTTCGATGGCATCGTTGCGAGGCAAGATCTAGATCTTTCACGGACGGCAAGACTACCGGTAAGCCTGGCACAAATCTAGCGATCGCCCCTCTCTCCTATGTGGAAAACCGCGACTACGCGTTCGCTTTTTGTCGCATCGAGAGTCGTCGCATTCAATGGCGAATTTCGGTCGATTTCTATACGCAACCGCAGTAAGGCAGAAGGGTTGGTCCAGTCATTCGAAGTTTCAATGTGGAAGAAGATCCCAGATGGTCGCTTTAGCTCGAATCCTAGTTTGCTGTCTTATCGTCAACGCTGTTTCTAGTGATGTGTATGCCCAACCTAGGGTGACATTGAATGGGAGATTTGATGATGGACTATTCGGTTGGAACAACGCAAGCCTCGATGCAAGCGTGAGTCAACGAACCTATCCGATCGACTACCGAATTGAGAGACCTTATGACGTCACTTTGACGCGAGCGTATGCCAAGATAGATGGTACTAGCGACGGTTACTTTGGTCAGGTTCAGCCACTGTCAGGTTCAAGCAAGCAGCAAGTTCTTAATTGTCATGCTTACAAGCGGTCCAGGAATGGGAGCGGTGACGGTGGCTTCGCGGTCATTGCAGTTAGTTACTACGATTCGAATTGGAATGAATTAGACCGCTTTGAGCAACCAATTGATCCAATCGATGAAACGTTATCGATTTTGGGTGAAGGTGATGGGATGAACTTCTATTCCTACGGTCTAGTTCCTCCGCAGGATTCGCAGTGGGTTTTCATGTTTGTCTACACCACAGAAGGAACGGATGTCCTGGTTGATTCGTTTGAATTGGTTGACTATTCGATTGAGGAAAGCCCGCCAATTACTTCTGGACTTGTACTGAATCCGCGTTTTCGACTTGGGAATCTTGGTAACGACTCTGTCCAGTCTCGCAACAATGAGTTTTGGTTCAATTCTCGGGATCCAAGTAAGTACGAACGCTTCGGCGCGAACGTGTTTGGCAGCTCAAGTCAGCCTGAGTATGCGTACCAATTTCTTCCTCTCAATGAGGAAACGGTTTACGTATTAGAAACGAGCGGAAGTGGAACGATTGACACCTCCGCAAGCGTGGGGTTGGATTTTTATGACGCCGACTGGAGGCCAATTGGTAAACAGATCGTCAACTACCGTGGCGAGTCAACCGTATCTGAAATTCGACGCATTACTCCACCACCCACGACTGCGCATACGTCGCTGTGGATTTACGCGGATCAGTCAGCAACGGATGATACGATGACTCTATTCAATGCCGAGGTTCGACCGATTTCGCCGGCCGCAACGCAAGCAACCGCTGCGATACTAACTGCGACTGGTGCCTTCCAGCCCAAGTTTTCGCCAGCGGTGCGATTTGCGACGATCTACTTAAGTGATCCCCAGGGAGTCGATCTTACCACCATTCGAGATGCATCCTTCGCCTTTGCGAGTCGAGCAGAACCGGGAGAGTTCTTGGCGGCGGAGATCTCGTCTCTACACGCGACAGACGCAGATCGATTAGTACGGCTTCAAGTTAGTACTGTTAGCGATGGATTTGATGCCGCAAGCTTAATCATAAGAGGAGCTGAGTCGGCGGCACCTATTCTGGATCGCGAAGGGAATCCGATTGCGGCAATGAACTTTGAATTTACGGACGACTGAGCCCTAAGGTTTTTCTTCCATTGGGCAATCACAAATGAACTTCTGGCATCCTGGACATCCGGCGCCATATTTTTTTGCAATTGCTTCGCCGAGATCGATGCCAGCGACGTTCGCGATGGTCGCGAGCCAAGCGATTACGTCGGCGAACTCTTCTGATTTGTCCGCCTCGGTTCCTTGACGTAGGGCTGCCGCTAGTTCGCCTACTTCTTCCATCAGCCACATAAAAGTGCCATCGATTCCGCGTTCCTCATCCTTCTCGAAATACATCTTATGGATGAGCGCTTGGAAATCGTTGAATGTGATATTCGACTTGGCATTCGAATCAGACATGTTGGCGTCGCTGATGAGAGTGTTTCTTGAAGGATTGGAGTCTGCAAGGATCGCTCCAACAACCTATGCCGAATCACCATGCAGAGTTGATGCGAGGAGTTCAGGCGGAAAGGCATCTCTGAAGGCCGATATGGCCGGTCTACCCAGAATCCTAACCTAATTAGGAACAATGGCGATGCGTAGAAGGTAGACCAACACAGAGTAGGCGATGGCAAGCATAACATAGCTCGCGGGAATCAAGCAGCACCCCAGCCCAACGCGCTTCGCCGGTAGAGGAAGTCGGCTGGCGAAACTAGGTGCAATGAGGACTACGACAAAGAAACCGACTACCAAAGCGGGCGCGAGCATCCTTGGGTTAAGTGCAAAGAATCGCGTCGCCGCGACCAATACGGCGCAGCCGAAAGTCCAAGAAAAGATCGAAAGCAGCGAGAAGCTGATCGTTCTCCAGTACTTCATCGACCTAGGTCACCGCCATTCTGGTAGGAACCCGTCGCGGGCTCGGCTAGGCCGCCTGGCGTACCAGAAACGCTTGGTAATCGTCGGCCGTATCGATTCCTTTGACGGCATGGTCAGTTGCACCGACTTGGATCGTTGCCCCGGCTTGAAGAAAGCGGAGTTGCTCTAGCTTTTCGAGTTTTTCCAGATCACTGGTTGGTAGGTCAGGCAAATTCATCAAGAACTCGCGGCGATATGCGTAGATTCCAATGTGTTGCCAAAAGAGAGGCGGTTCCGCATTCAACAGGTTTGGCTGTTGATCGCGTACAAACGGAATTGGGCTGCGGCTGAAATACAGAGCCTTACGGTTCGCATCTCGGACGACCTTGACGCAAGAAGGATCCTCAAGCCGATCTTGTTCGCGGATAGGGGTGGCGAGTGTCGAGACAACCGCTTCGGGATTGTCTTCCAAGAGTTCGATGACTTGATCGATCGCAGCGCCAGAGATCTCGGGCTCATCACCCTGTACGTTGACGAAAATGTCGACTTCCGGCAGTTCTTTCGCGGCTGCGAGGACCCGGTCGGTTCCGCTTGGCAAAGCGGGGTCTGTCATGATGGCGTGGCCGCCAAATTGTTCGACTTCGTTCTTGAGCTCATCGCAATCCACGGCGATCGTGATTCCCCCTGGCCGCATCGCACGACAGGCGGAATGGTAAGTGTGCTCTAGAACGGATCGCCCCGATTCACGCAGAAGCAGCTTTCTCGGAAGCCGAGAGGAAGCAAGCCTTGCAGGAATGACAATGTGGCTGCGGACTTCAGCCGTTTCCGCCACCGATGGTGACATTCCAATGCGTTCGGTTGAAATCGGGGGCGCAATGATTGGGTCTTGGCTCACGGGAATCCTTTCCACGCGTGAAGAGAATCCTGAACCGACTAGCTGGCTCGCAAATGTTTGGAATTGCGGGGGAATCGTCGGCAAAGGGTTGCTGCTGGGACTTGCCAATGAATTGATCTGGCTCTCAGCACGGACGCTATGCTAGCAGGATTTGGCTTGTTGGCCCAAGAGCAGATCGGTTAGCTATAATCTGCCTAATACATACAAGACGAATCGGCAATATTGGGCATCGATGCGCTTTGTATGGTGATGACGCGTCTACGAACCTAATGCAGGCAGATAAGCCTGAATCCACTCTGACGAGAGTGTTCGACATCGGAATCGCAGATCATTAGCCAGCGTTTCTACCTGAGAATACACCACTGAAGAAGAGATCGAATTAATGGATCCAGCCTCAACCCATAGCCTGAACAGACGGCAGATGATCTTGGGCAGCGGTGTGCTGCTAGCAGGGATTTCGCAAGCGAAACAGGGCGCGGCCCAGGTGGCCGTCGAAGGGGAAAAGGATCTGATCTTTCGCACGACCGATCCACGCAACGCTGAGCCGGCACTAAATAAGCTAATCGAGTCCTGGATTACGCCGACAGAACGCTTCTACGTTCGGAGTCACGCTCCGAATCCAGTCATTGATCAAAGTGACTACCGGTTGGCCGTCGAGGGGATGGTCGATCGTGAACTATCACTTTCCATTGCAGACCTAACGAAGTTCAAAGAATACGACATTACGGCTACGCTAACCTGCGCGGGGAATCGACGTGCGGAGTTTAATGCGGAAGGCAAGGTTGGCGGTGTCCAGTGGGAAGCGGGAGCGATTGGAAATGCGACCTGGACTGGGGTTTCTCTCGATGAAGTCCTGAAGCTGGCCGGGATCAAAGACGGTGCGAAACATGTTTGGTTCGAAGGGCTCGATGAGATTGCCAAAGAAGGCCCCAACGGTGAGCCGACGATTCCGTTTGGTGCTTCGATTCCATTAGAAAAGCTGGCACATCAAGGCGATTTGCCTGGAGCCATGTTGGTCTACAAGATGAACGGAAAACCCTTGACCGCCGACCATGGCTTTCCATTGCGGACGCTTGTGCCCGGGTACATTGGTGCTCGAAGCGTGAAATGGGTTGGTCGCGTCATTGTCAGCGATACAACTTCGCCAAATCATTACTTGGCGACAGCGTACAAACTGGTCAAGAAGACGGATCCTCTCGATTGGTCGGAAGCTGGCCCTATCTACCGCTACCTAGTTAATGCCGCCATCGGTTCTCACGGAGAGAATACAGAGCTCTCGGCTGGAAACGTGTCGCTGGCAGGCTATGTATTGCCGTCAGGACTTTTGGGAGCCAAGGTCACTTCAGTTGAAGTCTCAATAGACGGAGGTGACAACTGGCAAGAAACGGAACTGCACGGCGATCAACAAGATTATTGCTGGCAGCTGTGGAAAACGGATGTCACCGTTTCTGGTTCGACAAAAGAGATTTTGGTGCGAGCCAAGGATAACGCAGGTGGATTTATGCCTGAACGCGTTCCTTGGAACGCCAAGGGCTACTTGCAAAATTCTTGGTATCGTTTGCCCGTCACGGTGAACTAGCGTGCTGCTAGCTCAGTAGTCCCTGGCAATCGAAGCAGAATTGTGGGCGAGCGAAATTCGAAGGAAGTGGTTTTGGAAGACGGCGACGAAAGCGAACTTCTTAAGCAGTACCACGAGCTAGCTGAGCTCGCGGGTTCGCTCGCGCATGAGATTAAGAATCCATTGTCCGTCATCAACATGAACGCGGATCTGCTCAGCGAGGAAATCAGCGAAACAGAGTGGCCCGGCAAACGTCGTGCTGAGGCGAAAGTGGAAATCATTCGCCAGCAGTGCCAGAGGCTGGAGCACCTGCTGCGAGATTTTATGCGTTACTCGCGTCTGCGAAGTCTGGATCTAACGCCTGGCAGTTTGAATGAACAGATTGATGCGGTGCTTCGTTTATTTCAGGCGCAAGCAGACCGCGACCAAATCGAAGTCATTCGCTATCTGGATTCCGATCTTCCGAGTGTAATGCTGCACAGTGATTCGATGCAGGCTTCGCTCGTCAACCTAGTCAAAAATGCCATGGAGGCGATGGAAGGTGGCGGACAACTGGTAGTGCGAACGTACACCACCCCGCGAGGTGTCGCCTTAGAGTTGATCGATACGGGATGCGGCATGGAGGACAACACCGCCATTCACATGTTCGAGCCGTTTTACTCTACAAAAAACGGTGGATCTGGACTCGGCCTGCCAACGGCCCGCAAAATTATCCAGGCACATGGCGGGCGTATCAGCGTTCAAAGTGAAGTTGGGCGTGGGACCAAGTTTGTCCTCGAATTCCCCGTGCCGGCTCGGCTAGGCTAACGAGACTTCCTTTGGGGCATTCAAAATTTCGGTCGGGATTATCAAAGAAATCATGTAAGTCCGTGGTTTGGGGCCGGGTCGTTTGTATAGAGCAGCTGACCAGGCGGTGGTCGGCGATAACTGAGTCGCAAAGTTTGAGTTTCGAATCTGATGCGGTACCGTCCGTCAAGAGCGCCCTCATGTCCGAGGAACAATGCGACTTCGTGTTTATCGCGTTGTTCGTCAGTATGTCTCCGGCATAGGTATGCCCAGATCCCGACAGATTTTCTTAGCGAGTACGTTTGAGATTTCCTTGTGTCGTGGAAGCGAGGAGCGTTGGCTGTTGGATGGATTCCACCACCATGAATGTCGTCCACCTTCACGCAGTAATTCGCAGCCGTTGTCTACCAAGTGACGCACCAGATCTCGTCGTTTCATATAGAGATCGCAATCTCTTCATATGAGTCTCCTGCAGCCGAAAGCGCGTCGCTTCGATTCATTTCTAGGATTTCTGCAAGAGTTTCTGATAAACCTTGAAGAAGTGCCTCTCGCGACATTTCCTGACAGTTGACGCCAGGGATTTCCTCGATCCAACCAATCCACCAGTCACCATCTCGCGTTACGACGGCCGTATAATTTGATTTGCTCATACTCATCCCTCTCGAAACCTGCTGCATTAATTATAGGCGCAAAGAGAGTAAGGACAAAGCTTAGCTTTTGATGACGCAGGGCTAATCACAGTTTCAAGCTAGGGCATGAGCTAGGGCATGAGCTGGGGCGCGTAAGCGGCCGAGTGCGTCATGAAACTCGTTGCAAACGGGCACCGTTGGGCCAGCGGCTCAATGGCGAAACAGCCTAGAGTCAAACTCTGATTAGCCCTGTTTTAGTGACGAACCTGAATTGAGACGTCGGTGGTATGGAGGTGAGCTTCGAGAGCCGCCCCGCTGCTTACTCGCATTACCGTGATCTTGGGGATCGCCATCCGGAGATGGTGAACTTGGGTGGTAGCGGGGCCGGTCAGCCGGATTCACGTACGCAGAGCAATCTTATCTTCGCTCTCGTTTCTCGAGGTGACGCGAAGACGGTTTGCGGTAAATTGGGTTACCGATAAGATTCAGGTGTCAGATGCGAGCAGTCGGATCGGCGTGGATTTCAGCAAGTGGTCGCGTGCGAAGAAGGCGAATGACGAAACATATCTTTGTAACCGGTGGTGTAGTCAGCTCGATTGGTAAAGGCCTGACGAGTGCCTCAATTGGAATGTTGCTAGAAGCCCGTGGGTTGAAGGTGCGGATGCAGAAGCTAGATCCGTACATCAACGTCGACCCGGGAACAATGAGTCCATACCAGCATGGCGAAGTCTACGTGCTGGACGATGGAAGCGAGACGGATCTGGATCTAGGCCATTACGAGCGATTCACGGACGGTCCGCTTACGCGGGATTCTAATTACACGACCGGACAGATCTATCTCTCGGTTATCGAAAAGGAACGCAAAGGTCAGTTCTTAGGAAAGACCGTCCAGGTGATTCCCCACATCACGGACGAGATCAAGAACGTGATCCGCAAGGTCGGCGAAGAAGATGTCGACGTCGTCATCACGGAGATAGGCGGTACAGTTGGCGACATTGAAAGCCTGCCGTTCTTGGAAGCGATTCGGCAATATCCGCTTATTGCAGGCAAGGAGAATTGCCTGTTTATTCACTTAACACTCGTACCTTATTTGAAGGCTGCGGGTGAATTGAAAACAAAACCAACGCAGCACTCAGTCGGGCAACTTCGGCAGATCGGTATCCAACCAGACATTTTGATCTGCCGCTGTGAGCAGCCAATATCGCGGGACGAACGGGACAAGATTGCTTTGTTCTGTAACCTTCAGCCGCAAGCTGTCATCGAAGAACGAGACAAAGATTTTTCGATCTATGAAGTTCCACTAAGTTTGGTGACCAACGGTCTTGATGAGCAGATTTGCACTCGGTTGGGGTTGTCAACACAGACGCCGAACTTGGATCCCTACAACGAGATTCTGCATCGTCTTCGCAATCCAAAGCACGAAATTAGCATCGCTGTTGTTGGAAAGTACGCGGAGCACAAAGATGCTTACAAGTCGATTTATGAATCGCTAGACCATGCTGGAATTCACCATCACGCTCAAATCCGAATTGGTCGGATTCAAAGTGCTGATATCGAGAATGAAGGACCTGAGTGTCTACTAAGTGGTTACGACGGGATCTTGGTTCCAGGTGGCTTCGGTGAGCGTGGCATTGAGGGTAAGGTGCAAGCGGTACGATATGCTCGCGAGAAAGGAATTCCCTTCTTTGGAATCTGTCTCGGGATGCAGTGTGCGGTCATTGAGTACGGCCGAAATGTCGTCGGCTTAGAAGATGCGCATTCGACTGAGTTCGACAAAGACACGAAGCACCCGGTTATCTGCTTGTTGGATGAGCAGCGCGAAATCACGCAAATGGGTGGCACCATGCGGTTGGGGGCTCAGCCGGCGAAGATCGGCGAAGGTTCAAAGGCGTTTCAAGCTTATGAGTCCGATGCAGTCTCTGAACGTCACCGACATCGTTACGAGTTCAACAATGTGTATCGTCAGCAGTTTACTGCAAACGGGATGGCCTTTAGCGGTACAAGCCCAGACGAAGGCCTAGTTGAGATCGTTGAGATTCCAGACCATCCTTGGTTCCTCGCTGTTCAGTTTCACCCTGAATTCAAGTCGAAACCGACGAAAGCACACCCGCTGTTTGCTGGGTTCATTGAAGCGGCCATCAATCGACGAGGGCGTCGGAGTACTGCTGCAACGGAATCTCCGACTGAATCTGTTTCCTAATTGGCAGCACCTCCGGTAGTGGACCCATAAATTGGGAGTTGCGTGGAGTTAAAAATGGCTGAGATCTCGGTCTTGCAAGATCTATTCGACCACAATGATTGGGCGAATCGTAAAGTCATTGCACTGGCTAATGAGTTAGCAGCTGAGCAACTGGATGCTCAGCGCGCGATCGGTTTTGGAACACTACGGAACACACTGTTTCACATTCTGGAAGCCGAAAAACTCTGGCTTGAACGATGGCAGGCGAAGCCTTGGCGACCGCTTGAAGCGGATGCTGGCTCCATGTCGGTAGCGGATATTGGTGCGGCGATGGTGGAGACGGCGCAAGAACGGAATCAACTGCTCGAGGAGGATTCCAAGTCGAACTTTGAGCGCGTGGTTGAATTCAAGGATAGCCGAGCTGAGTCTTACTCGTTTCCGGTCGGTGACCTCATGAGCCATGTTGCCAATCATGGTATTCACCACCGTTCCCAAGCCCTGCAGTATTTGAAGGGATATGAGAGAACAATCCCTGGGGGACTGGATTACTTATTTTACAAGTTAGCGAAGCCATCCTGTAGTCAGCCTGAAGAGAGTTTCGCGCCGATCGAATCGTACGGTCTTGAGATTGGTCGGGAACTTGGGCCAGCAACGGAATTCGACAAGCAACGAGTCCAGCGTTACCTAGACTACTCTGATTGGGCTATGAGTCGCGTCTACGAAGAAGCAACCGGCTTGAGTGACGAGCAGCTTGACCAAAACTTCGGCATCGGGATGGGCACGCTCCGCCGCAATCTTCAGCACATAAATCACGCTGAGCTTTGGTGGTTGGATTGTTGGCAGACGGACCAGGCTAGATTCCCTTCCGCAGAAGACTCCAAATCGTTGAGCGAACTTCGGGCGGAATATGAATCAGCTGCGGCGAGACGAAACGAATTCTGCCAGGGCTTGGATGCCGAGAGTGCAAGCCGAGTCGTTTCTGTCGCCGCCGGCGGGCCCGTTACCTGTTTTCGCGTGACTGAATCCTTACTTCAGCTGGCCTGTCATGGGACCCACCATCGAAGCCAATGCGTCAATATCCTAAGGCAGTTGGGTATCACATTTTCTTGGATTGATCTCATCGTTTGGATTCGCGAAAATTCCTAACTGGCTAGCGTCCACCAACGAGACAGACGGTGCACTTTGGTAGGAAGAGACTTGAGATGAGCAACGAATCAGAAGAACCCAAGATCATTATCGATGAAGACTACAAGACGCAGGTAGAACGCGAAAAAGCACAGCTACGCGAGAAGGCCGAATCTGAGACGGAATCAGATTCGTCGGAACCCGTTGCCGAAGCATCGGACGATGCCAGTGGTGACACTGATGTTCCGCCGCCTCCGCCGGCATCAATGAGTTTCTTGGTGACCAGTTTGGCGACGCAAGCCATGGCCGCCTTGGGCCAAATTCCCGGTGATGACGGCAAGCCATTGCCCATGAATCTCGACTATGCGAAACACTTTATCGATCTACTAGGTGTTCTCGAAGAAAAGACGAAGGGCAATCTGGATGAGGCGGAAAGCAAGTTTCTTGAAGAAACGCTTCACCAAATGCGCATGATGTTCGTGACTTTGAAGCAGCAAGCTTCCTAGACCCTATGGAGTCGACGAGCAATCCGGCTCGATCTGGATGTCGGTTGCCATGGGGCACTGTCGTTGGTGGATGCGAGGGTTTGATTATTGCGGAATCCGCCGCCGATCTCGAGGCTGCATTTCTATAGCAGCCGGAACACGGTTGCGATACAACCGAGCGTGCTTGCATTGGAGTGATGATGCAGCGCAGGCCATTCACGAAGTGAACCGCGGCCGGCGACCCAAAGTCCAGGGCATCCAGTCACGGACATCGAGGCTGATTTTGGCTTCTGGAGCGATGACAAAGGCGATCTTTGAGTCGTATAACGTGTTCTAGTAGAATAGGCCCTCGCGGTAGGAGCTCTGTCGGGCCCGACCAAACCACCACCAACCAAGAACAGACGACATCGATGATCAATACCGATCTCAAAGAGCACTTGGTCCGCAATGTGCTAGCAAAAGTCAAAATGCCGGGCCAATATGTTGGCGGAGAACGCAATATCGTGGTCAAGGATCACCGCGAGGTTGCCGGGAGTTTGTGTCTGTGTTTCCCAGATGCCTACACGATTGGCATGAGTCATCACGGCCTCCAGGTGCTCTATTCGCTGATGAACCGTCGCGAAGACTGGGTTGCAGAGCGTTGCTTTACTCCGTGGCCTGACATGGAGGAACAACTACGTTCGCATGGCCTACCACTCTACTCGTTGGAAACGTTCACCCCACTGAAGGACTTTGATGTTGTAGGGTTCTCGCTGCAGTATGAGATCTCTTCGCCGAACGTGTTAACGATGCTCGACCTGGGTGGGATTCCGATCCGAGCTTCCGTTCGTACGATGGCGGATCCGCTCATCCTGGCCGGTGGTCCGTGCGCCCAGAATCCGGAATCGATGGCCGAATTCGTTGACTGTTTTGTAACTGGTGACGGGGAGCCTGCGTTACCGGTCATTTGTGATCTCTGGCTGGAGCTAAGGAATGCGGCCAAGGAAAACGGAGGCTGGCTTTCCGGTGAAGCGGGACGGCGCCAGCGCGAAGAAGCGTTGGCGGAGCTGGCACGAAGGTTACCCTTTGCGTATGTGCCTCGATTCTATGAACCTGAATACCAAGATGGCCGCATTGTGGCGCTGAACCGTTCGCGTAGCGACATCCCGGAGACGATCGAGCCTAGTGTGATCAAGGATCTAGAAGGCATACCGCTGCCTACTGCTCCGATTGTTCCATACGTTGAGTGCGTGCATGATCGGATTGCAATCGAGATCATGCGAGGGTGTCCTTGGCAGTGTCGATTCTGTCAAAGTACCGTTATCAAGCGGCCACTTCGGATTCGAAGTGTCGACACCATCATCAATGGAGCTATGGAAAGCTACCGAAACACGGGGTTCAACGAGATCAGTATCTTGTCGCTCTCGAGTAGCGACTATCCTCATTTTGAGGAGCTAGTGACCAAGTTGAAGGCCACGTTCAATCCGTTGGGCGTCAATATCTCGGTGCCTAGCTTGCGAGTCAACGAGCAGCTGCGAACCATCGCTGACTTGGTCGGCAACGGACGTCGCGCCGGTCTTACTCTGGCGCCGGAAGTTGCACGCGATGATATGCGTGAGCAGATTCGCAAGAAGATTAAGAACGATGACCTCTACGAAGGTTGCCGCGTTGCTTTTCAAAATAACTATGAGTCAGTGAAGCTTTACTTCATGTGTGGTCTTCCCGGTGAGAGACCCGTTGATCTCGACGGAATTGTTGAGATGGCGGAAACGATCTCCAAAATTGGGAAGGAAGTCAAAGGGCGGAATCCCAAGGTTACGGCCAGCGTATCGAACTTCGTTCCAAAGGCGCATACGCCTTACCAGTGGAACGGGATGCAGCGCCGCGAATATTTCCAATGGGCTCACAAGTACCTTTGGCAGCAACGACGTATCCGCAGTGTGAACATCAAATGCCACAACATTGAGACGAGCCTTTTGGAGGGTGTACTCAGCCGCGGTGATCGTCGGACCTGCGATGCTATTGAGCTCGCTTGGAAGCGAGGTGCGCGAATGGATGGTTGGACGGAAATGTTGGATCCAGATCGGTGGTGGAAGGCTCTTGCTGATAGTGACATCGATATCGAGAAGCAGCTGCATGAGCCCTATGAACTGATGTCCAAGCTGCCTTGGGATCATGTGAATGTGAAGTATGGACGCGACTTCCTTGAGAAAGAGCAAAACCGCTCCGTCTTGCAGCTCGACGCCATGGCGAATGCGAAATAGCAATTCGCTCGTTGCAAACGATTGCCCACCCTGATTCCGCCTATCAGACGAGCGGCTGGAGAAGTGTGGGCTTGCTCAAGAAGCCACACCAAAGCAATGAGCTGCAATGCCGAAAGAAGCAGTTGATAATGCGTTAGCCGTATCTGGCGAGTTCGATGCAGCAGTCTCAATTGGCCTGCTACTTTTGGCTTCGCTGGCGGCCGGGATTTTGGCGGACTTGATTCGCATCCCGAAGGTAACTGCCTATCTACTGGCGGGCGTTCTTGTCGGGCCTAGCGTCTTGGACGCGATTGGTGTGGAGCAGATTCACTCGCTCGAGCCGCTGACCAAGCTTGCTATGGCACTCGTGCTCTTGGAGCTGGGGTGTGCTTTTTCGTTTGCGCACATACGGCCCATTCTGCGTCACGCGGCCTATCTCAGCATTGGAGAGATTCTAGCGACATTCGTGCTGGTGGCTTTTTCACTTTGGCTCTTTGGATTCGGTCTTTCTGGATCCGTGCTCTTGGGAGCTCTTGCACTGGCTACGGCGCCGGCCACAACAGTGCTTGTTTTGAAAGAGGCGAAGTCGGAAGGGCCCGTCACTGAGTTGGCCGGTGTTCTAGTCGCACTCAACAATATCGTCGCGATCATCGCATTCGAGTTGTTGTTTCTCTTCGCTAGGGTTGTTTCGCCAGAGTATCAAGAAAACACTCTGGCCCAAGTTCAACAGTTGTTTATTGATCTTGGCGGTGCTGGCCTGATGGGTGTTCTTGCCGGATTAGTGATCAGCTTCGGCAGTGGAATGTTGAGTCGCCGACGCTGGCTAGTGATGGTCATAGCCGTCTCGATATTGCTACTCGGAATGTGCGATACGTTTGGATTGCCATACATGTTGGCGTTTTTGATAGCCGGCGTAGTGGTTGTGAATACATCGGACGCTTCGACGGAATTGCTCGGTGAGCAGGAGAAGATTGCTGGGTTGCTCGTCGTCGTCTTTTTTGCTGTCCACGGAGCCGAGCTTGAGTTGGAAGCATTCCTCGCGGCTGGCGCGATGGGGTTGGTCTACATCGTCGCTCGATGCGCGGGGAAGATCTTGGGTGTGGGTTTTGCCGCATCATGGCACCATGAAGCACCGACAGTTCGAAAATACCTAGGTGCATGTATGCTCGCCCAGGCAGGGGCCGCGATTGCGTTGGCTAGTGTGGCTGCCGAGCGATGGCCTGGATTAGGCGAACGACTACAAGTGATCATTCTGGGGTCGGTTGTTTTCTTTGAGATTATTGGGCCGATCCTAATTCGATGGTCGGTCCTGCGAGCAGGCGAAGTTCCCCTGGCGCAGGCTGTCTTTCACAGCACCGAAACGCCGAGTAGTCAAGCCGCGAAGATGTGGCTTAAGGCAAGGGACGCGATAGGCCTGTCCGCCAAGAAACCCGTCGATGTTCAGAAGTTGAAAGTCGCTGATCTCCTACGTTCCAACGTCAAGGGATTACCTCAAACGGCTGATTTCGAAGAAGTCATCAAATACATCCGGCGCAGCCACGATAACACCTATGTTGTGTTAGACAGTGAACGTAGGGTTGCAGGTCTGATACGATATGAGTTGTTGAGTGACACGTTTTTTGATTCTTCGGTCGATTCGTTGGTGCGAGCAGAAGATTTGGCGACACCCGCCAAGGCCACGGTGTATCCGGAATCAAGCGTTAGTGAGTTAGTCGATGCATTTCGAGTTTGCGGGGATGATGTTTTGGCGGTCGTAGCCCCCGATGGCCAAAGTACGTTCCTTGGAGTGGTGCGACGTTCCGATCTGACGGAGCTAGCCATTCGCGTCCGCAAGTAAGTCGCTGCGCGTTCGCAAGTACATCGCCGCGTAGATTTCTGCGAACACTTGAATCCTCTGCAATCCGGGCAGCAACAATGCGAGGGCGGTTCAATGGTAGATGGCCAAGATGCCGAACCACAGGAAAGTGTGTCTCACGAGGATCAAGGCCCCCTCGTGGATCCGAATCCCTTTGCTCCGGTTGCCGCGCAGTCCGGAGAATTTACGAAGCAAGCAGTCGGACCGCGGCTCAGTACAGAATTTTGGCTTGTCCTTGTCGTTTTAATGGTGGCCTCCGGAGTGCTCATTTTTGCGTCGCCGTTCTGGGGAGTCGCTTTGCTGGTATCGAGTGTCATGTCAGGAATTCGAGTACCGCTTCTGCTTCGACGTTTCGCACGGATGGACCTTGGTGTTGGAAGTGCCCGACCTGTAAATTGCGTGTTACTTTTATTTACAAGTATGCTGCTCAACCTTGCAATGGGCGGCGCCTCGTTAGTTACCTTCGTTGTCATTTGCCTTCCCGCGGGTTTCATTTCATTTAGTTTGTTCGAAACGAAGACTTCTGAGGCTTCACTGCTATCAGCTGTCTTTGGTGGCTCGGCACTCATTGCGTTGGTTGTGTATTTTTTCTTGTTTCGTTTGTCACTCCGGCTCAATGCCTAGAGTGTCTTTGGGCTTTTGCCGCTGCCAATGCATTGGCGAAGCTTGCAGGCGGATCAAAGACACACTGCATGGGCATGTGGAACGGGAATCTGAAACTCGTGAATCTCAGATCGTGTTTGGTACTCACATTATTTAGTTGCTGGAATCAAAATGAGTGTGGACGCACGCACGCGAGTGAAACATCGGGACTATACCTTTCTGGGGCTGACGCAGAGCCTGTGTCCCGAGTGCGCAGAAGTTGTGCCAGCAAAGATCATCTCACGGGGCAAACGCGTCTACTTTCGAAAGTCTTGTCCTGAGCATGGCGTTCGCGAGGACTTCATCTGCAGCGATGTCGCGCGCTACGATCGTGTAGACACGAGTCTACCTGCCAAGCTGCCGGCAAAGACTTTCGTGGAACCCCAGCATGGCTGTCCGAAAGACTGTGGGCTCTGCAGTGAGCATGAGCAGCATACTTGTATCGGCGTCGTTGAGATTACGGACGGGTGCAATTTGACTTGTCCGATGTGTTATGCCGCCAGCGCACCAGGCAAGAAGCATCGTAGCCTCGACGAAGTCAAAGCCGCCATCGATCGGCTTGTTGAAGCTGAAGGACACGCGGAAGTGATGCAGCTATCAGGTGGCGAGCCGACGTTGCACCCTCACTTGATTGAGGCATTGGACTATGCTTTGGAGCGGCCGATCGATTACGTCATGATCAATACCAACGGAATTCGATTGGCAAATGACCAAGAATTAGTCGACCAGCTCAGCCAACGCAAAGATCGCGTCGAAGTCTATTTCCAGATGGATTCTTTGGTCGATGAACAGATCGCAAGACTGCGCGGTCAGAACGGTCTACTCGAAACCAAGTTCAAGGCGCTCGATCGGTTAGCCGCAGCGGGACTGAATGTAACACTTGTCTCAACGCTGCAGGGCGGAGTGAATGATTCCGCACCGGGGGAGCTTGTCGAATTCGCGAAGACTCGTCCCGAAGTAACAGGCTTGAGTTTTCAACCGGCGACCTACAGTGGTCGACACGTTTTGCCTGAAGAGATCGAACGGCGTATCACGTTTCCCGATGTGATTGACGGCATCATCGATGACCCCCGCAACCAGTTTGCTGAAGGTGACTTCTTTCCTTTGCCATGTGCTCACCCCAACTGTCATTGGATAGGACTGGCGATTCGTGAGGAAGAAAATTTCGTCCCACTGACGAAATGGGTAGATGTCGAGAAGAACCTTGATCTGCTAGCGAACGGAATCAGCTTTACGAGAGAGAACACGAGTAGTCTCGGTCAGCAGATCGCTGCGCGTATGGCCTGTGATGGAGGTGGTTGCTGCGGAGACGCTAGCACCCCAGCCGCTGGTCTCCCGGTGCTGGATGAGTGTTGTGAAGCAACTTCATCGGATGCTGAATTCGAAAAGTTTCTTGCTGACTTGATTGACCAGAAGATCGGCGCTCGGGATGTCCTGCGGATTACCGTCACATCATTTCTGGATATCTACAATTTCGACGTCCGTCGCGTGATGAAGTGTTGTACCCATCATGTTTTGCCAAGCGGTCACGTTATCCCCTTTTGCGCTTACAACGTCCTCTACCGAGATGGGACAGTTCCGTTGCCTGAGCTAAGTGAAAACTAGCCAGAGAGTCGGACTGGATTCGACGGCAGCCATGCTAGTTAGCACGGAGACGACACTACAGCATGCGGGCGCGTCGTCTGAGCAGCCATTCTGAGATCAACAACACGCTAAATGATAGGGCGATCCACCAGGAATTCCATAGAGACACAGGTGGCAAAGTACCCACTCTCACGGCGTTGCCCTGCGGAAGACGCTCAAGAAGCTGAGGCAAATCTTCGAGCGTCACTAGTTTGCCTCTGCTGGCGGACGCCAGTGATTGTAGCGCGTCGAGATCGGTCTGGAGGTTGGCCTGTTCGCCCGGGGGAGCAACGACCGAAAACTCGACAGTTGGTGCATTGTCTGTGGTTGGTTGAACCAGGAGGATGCGATACTTGCCGGGCTCACTCCATTGCGTCTGAGCTCGATACAGTCGTTTGCTTCTACTGTCCTGTTCCAGAGTCAGTGTTTCTTGAAATCCTTCTTTCGAAATCGAAACAGTTGCCGCATTCGGCAAAAGAGTACTGTCTGTATCGGTGCCGATCCTCGCTTCTACAGTCATCATCTGCCCCAGTTGCAAACGCTGAGGCGTGACCGTCAGCGTAGATTGTTCCGCTCGCTGATCCAATTTCCCTCGGCTTACCCAGCGCAGGAGTTGACCCCAATAACGTTGGTGATAAAGGTCGGAACCACCGAAAGATGTCCAGCGAAAGGTCTCGTCATTACCTTGAAAAAGCACTCTGCCTGCGCCGGCGAACTGTGCTACAAGTAGCGGCTGAAGGTTCCCGGAGGCTAGCTGAGAATGAGCCAATACTTGAGCACCTAGTTTTAGTTCACCAACCTGCGGAGCACGGCGCACGATCGGTAACTGCTCAAAAATGGCCGTGGATTCCTCTGGGGAACCTCCGAGTTGAAGCGTCGAGGATGCGCGACCGATCGCCGTGGGAAGCCACCTTGCGTCTTCCGACAACGTAGCACCCTGTGTCAGCCCTCGTTCTGACTTTTGCAGAGGTTGCATGGGAAGTAGGGTTTCCAATGGCCAGCCTTCAAGGTTGCCTTGGGGATCACCGCGTCCGAACACGAAGATGCATCCTGCTCCTTGTTCGGTCACGGCATCGACAACCGCTTGCTGAGTACGGCGGCTCAACAGTGCAGGATCAAATTCACCAAAAAGAAAGGCGTCGAACTCGTCGATCTTCTCCTTGCGGCTAGGAACCAGGCGTTCTGCGGAATCATCCTGAGTCACATACTCCGGGTCAGATTCTTGGAGCACTGAAAAGAGCTCGAAGGTGGTTCCGGACTCGCCATCGCGTTGTCGGCTTCGATCTAGAAGGTGCTTCAAGAATCGAAATTCATAGCTTGGTTTTTGCTGTACCAAGAGGACTCGAAGCGGTCGGTCTTGAACTCGGACTGAGGTCTCGACTTGATTATTGGATTCATTGGCTTCGTTAAGGTTACCATTCGAAATGACTATCAACCGATTTTCTCCAGCCTCGCTTGGCGAAAACTGAAGTGTTGTGGTTAAGGCGCCGTCACTGTCGCTGATCGGAATTGAAGTCTGATCCAGCAGCTTTTTCGATTCGAGATCCAGCAGTTGGACTTCGATCGATCCAGATGAGACAGAGGTCACGCCGACATCAACGTCAATCGACACTTGATCGCCGAGCAAAACATTTCGGTCCAGCTGCAAATCAGTGATGCGAATATCCGGTACGACTGCATCGCTACCGACGGCAATTGGAAAGATGGGCACCGCCGATTGTCTAGCGACTCTTTCGACTGTTTCGAGACCGACACCCGCAGTATTGACCCCATCGCTCAAGAGTAGAATCGCCGAGGATCCACTTCCGTCCAGGCGCGAAACCAGTTCGGAAAGTCCTTCGCCGATTCGACTCTGTGGTCCGTCGGCTCGAATGAAATCGAGGTCTTCGCTAACGAACAAGTTCTCCCGCTGTTCGCGGAGGTCTTCGTCGATCGTGTACCAACGCAAACGATAGTTCTCGGTAAGGTCTCGGACCTGCTTGGACGGTAGCCCCTTTAGGCATGCCTTAACGAGATCAATACGCTGCATCACCTTGGAATCCATTTCGATACCGCCCAATCTCTGTGGGGGTGTCTCCAGGGTCGACATGCTCGATGAACTGTCGATGACAAGCGCCAATTCTGGCTTCTCAACGCGGTAGCGAATTTGAGTCCACCCGGCCAGCATCCAAAGCACCATGATGATGCATAAGCAACGCAAAGCTGCCATCAAGATACGTTGGGGTTGTGATGCATTTCCGCGTTCGCGCAGATACAGAACCAAGCTAAAGCTAAACACCATGACGATGCTTAAAATCCAGAACCAAACCGGAATTGAGACCGTGGCTTGGATGATCGATTCAATGGCAACCGCTGGCTCCGATTGAGAAACGTTGTTCACCGAAGCCTCCTTCCAAAATGCCATGCAAGCAGGCTCTCGATGCATAGCAAAAGGAGTAAGGCACCAAGACTGAACCGCGAAAGAAGAGAGAACGGATCATCTGTTTGGTTGGTTGTCGGGGAGGCGGCCTCCTCGAAAGTAGTATTGTTTCGGGCAAATTTGGGCAGAGGTGCTGCGATGAGCATACTTTGTTGGGAATCCAAGTTGAGTGCGAAGACTCCAGAATGGGACGGATTTGGATCTGCGCTGCCGTCAGATTGATAGGTGACTCGATAGAGTCCTCGATTCTGTGTTCTTGAATAGAGCCATTGCTGAGCACCGGAAGGCGTCGACTCGGAACGCACCGATGTCACGTTGTTTTCGGGATCTGCGATCATGACTTCTAACGGTGTGATCTTGTTTGAAAATCCGCGCAGGAACTGACCACATGTAAGGTTCAATCTTTCTTGTTTGGCATCCAGAAGGGCTCGAAGCAGTTCTTGTACAAGGGGAACGAAACTTGGCCAAGTTGTTAGAGCATTCCATGTTTCTCCGTCGGCTGGAGGGGTTAGTGGATCTACGTTTGTAGCTTGAATTGCGGATGCTCCCTGTGACGGTGCCGACAAAAGGGAGGCCACATTGCCTTGGTCGAGAGGAAACAGTGTGATAAATGGGCCGGCATTTCGAATACCAAGCTCAGTCCTCAAAAGTGGATCGATTTGCTCTGTCTTCCAGAATCGAAAAATCGGTGTGGTTAAAAGTCCTGACTCTGGGAACCCCTGAAACGGTTTGGTTATCGGGCTCGCATATTCGAGTGGGTCGATTTTCCAGTCTCCAAAATCGCTTGGCTCCATCAATCGAAATCCCAAGAGTTCTGGTTTTAAATTCCATTGTGCTTCACGTGTATTCTCTCCAAAGCAAACCAGTAAGCTTCCTCCTTGAGATACGTAACTCTGCAGCCGCTTTAAGATGTCTTCACTGACATAGGATAAATCACAGCACACGACCAAGTTGAAGCGGTTTAGATCGCGACTAACCATTTGTAGTGGTGTTATGGATTCAGCTGCTAGGAAAGACTCACCTGCTCCCGCATCGTTCGTCGACGAAATGCCGGCAGCGAGTTGGAACACTCTACTGTCACCTGGAGAATCCTCGACAAAAAGCACGCTTGTTGTCCGTCGGGCAGTCAGCACAAGATGACGTTGGTTGTCGTTTGAGAGACGGTCTTCGGGCAGCTGTACCGTCAGCGTGTGCGGACCGGGCGAATCGACTTCAAAATCGAACGATACCCTCGCAGTTCCATTGGCGGGTATGGTCACTTGTTTGGACTGGGCCTTCATGCCGTCCACGCTGAGCGAGATGTCGAGATTGGACGCCGTCACTCCGTTGACTTGGCGAACGTCGGCAGTGGCGCGGAAGCTCCGATTCTGTGTGCGATCCGTGGGTGCTGCTTGGAGATCGCTAACAAAGACATTCGAAGGCCTTTCGGTCGCTAGGGAGATGGCTTCGATCGCGACGGAATCTGGAAGGGAATCTACGAGCTCCTCCAATCGAACCTGACTGTTCCAAGTATCGGTTCCCATGTCACTGTAGATGACTGCGACGGATTGTTGGGGCATTTCGGTGATTTGGGACGATGAGTTCGCAATCACTTCGATTTGGCCAAACGCACTGGTTAGGTCCGCTCCAAGATCGTTCGTCGTGAGGCCTTCGATGGCCGTTTTCATTCTCGAGCGGTTGAACGTTGGTTCTCGGATGATCGATCGAGATGGGGCCGAGAGTGCGATGAGGGTAAACGCATCGTTCTCTGCTGCTTGGCTAACCAGCTCAACAGCCGCTGCTTTGGCTTCGTCGAAGCGCGACTGGCCACGGGATAGGTATTCCATGGAGTACGAACAGTCGATGACCACAATCCAAAGCCGCGGTGGCCTGCTTCCAGGGGCTTGTTCGGATGTCGGGGCGGTCCCCATAAAGGGGCGTGCAAGCGCGAAAGCGAGCACACCAAAAATAAGGGCGCGGATGAGAAGCAGAATGAGCTGTTCGAACCGAATCCTCTTTGATTCTTTTTCGATGACTTGCTGCAGCAGCCGCATAGCCGCCCACGGCACAGTGCCTTGGCTGCGTTGATTAAGCAAGTGTAGCAAGATAGGCACCGCCGCTCCTGCAACCCAAGCCAGCATCCAAATGCTGTAAAATCCGAAACCAAAGATAGACAGGTACTGGAGCAAAGCAACTGAGTGCGTAATGAAGCATTCTGCAGATGCCGTGATGCCATTTGAAGGAGGCAGCATTATCGCCCCCCGATACGTCTGCTAGCCAGAATTTCTGGTAGCGAAGAAAGCAGCGTTTGGTCCGTGCGCACGCGATAGTACTCTGCGTTTTGCTGCTGACAGCAAACGCGAACCTTCGTGCAGAAATCTTCCAAGGCTTCACGGTATGCCGCAGCAATGAGCGCGGGGTTGGTCTGAATCGAATTCGATGTTTCGAGCCCTTCAAAATCGGCGACTTGATCGAAGGGAAAATCGATTTCTTCAGCATCGAGGATATGCAGGGCCATAAAATCATGTCCGGCACATCGAAGTAGACGGATTGCATTCATCAGCTCGTCTCCACTGTCGAACAAATCGCTCAGGAGTATGACAAGTGATGGCCGGGTGAGTCGCCGAGTAACATTAGATAATACGGCAGCAATATCGGTCTCTCTGCTCGGGCTGGCTTGCTCTAGGACGGAAACAAAATCCTCGAAGAGGTTCGATGAACTGCTGGCGGGGAGCCAGTGATCAATCTCTCTTGAGAAAGTGACCAGTCCGGCCGAGTCTTGTTGAGAATGAACTAGGTAAGCAAGGGAGCAGGCAACCATTTGTGCGTACTCTAGTTTGCTCAACGCACTCTGCTGGCCGCAAAAATTCATGCTTTCGCTGTGATCGACCAGGAGATAGCAGATTAGATTCGTTTCGTCTTCGTATTGTTTGAGATAGTAGCGGTCGGAACGTGCGTAGACCTTCCAGTCGACTTGGCGAACGTCGTCGCCAGGCACGTATTCACGGTGCTGCGCAAATTCGATCGAGTGCCCTTTTAGAGGGCTGCGATGCAAGCCTCCAACAAGACCTTCGATGAGTGTTTTCGCACGAAGACCCAGTGGACGAATCGTTGCAAGCGTTTCAGGATCGAAGTACTTTCGAGATTTGTTCACTTGCTGCTTTGTCTTGTAAGAACGTATCAACGCCTTCGATCACCGCGTGAATAATGTCGTCGACGGTGACGCCCTCCGCCTCGGCTTGGAAGTTTAGTTTCATACGATGTCGCAGCACTGGTGGTGCAACGGCTTCGATGTCTTCGCGGCGGACGACAGGGCTGCCCAACATTGCGGCCCGGGCTTTGGCCCCTAGAACGATATACTGGCTGGCCCTTGGGCCCGCTCCCCATCGCACGCAACGTTGCACTAAGTGCGTCAGCGACTCAGGTCCTTCTTTGCTGCCGGATTTCAACTCAGTTCGCGATGAAGTGTCGACGTTAGAAGGCCGCGTGAGCCTGGCGATCTGCGTTGCCATTAATGCAAGAGCAGGAGTAATTGCAATTCGGCGAACCAAGCCCGCCAATTCTGTGAGCTCATTTCCCTGGAGCGTAGCTTCGACGTGATGCTTTTGATCGCTTGTGGTACGAAGTACGATTTCAAGCTCCTCATCTTGATCCGGGTAATCGACTTGGATGAGAAACATAAATCGATCTAGCTGAGCCTCGGGCAGTGGGTAGGTGCCCTCCTGCTCGATTGGATTCTGCGTCGCCAACACAAAGAAAGGACTTGGTAATTGGTGACGACGACCGCCCGATGTAACTTGTTGTTCCTGCATAGCCTCAAGCAATGCGGCTTGCGTTTTGGGGGGCGTTCGGTTGATCTCGTCAGCAAGCACAACATTGGCAAACACCGGACCCTGGATGAAGCGGAATTCTCGGTGATTTGTGGAGGGATCTTCCTGAATCACTTCGGTTCCCGTGATGTCGGCGGGCATCAGATCCGGCGTAAATTGAATGCGGCTGAAATCGAGATCGATCATCTTCGCTAAACTCGAGATCATCAGCGTTTTGGCGAGCCCAGGAACACCAACAAGGATACAGTGACCTCCTGCCAGCATGGCGATCAAGAGTTGTTCGATGACCTCTTCTTGGCCGACGACGGTTTGGGCCAGCCCAACTCGAACTTGCGCAATCATCTCGCTGAGCTTCTGTAGAGCTGCCTCGTCATTGGCGGTCGGGGCGTTGGATGCCGATGGTTCGGACACGTGCGGTTCCAGTGGTTGAAATTGAACGGAAGCGAGGATGAGCCGTCCTCAATGCATGCATTATAGAGGAGGCCGAGGAGATGAATGCGGCGCGTTGGCTACTGACTTGGCAAATTCAAGTCCGCGTGCGAATGATGGTGAATCACAATTCGTAATGATGGCAATTTGTCTTGTGTCAGGGCGCGAAAAAAGTTACTCAAGAAAAGACTCTGTATGCCGAGTGCCGGCCCGCTGCAATAAGGAAGTCAACATGCCACGCATTCTGCTATCGGCCTCGTTTCCGCCGGATCTGATTCTGCGTCAGACTCCTGGTCGAACAGGGCGGTGGGAAGAGTTCGAACTGACAGCCAATGATCGAGACGAAGTAGACGGATGGGTCGTGTATGACAACCTGAGGGCACCTCAGAACTGCCGATGTCGTCCTAGCAACACTCTGCTGATTACAGGTGAACCCGAGAGTCTACGTCGTTATCGGAGCCGATTCACGGCCCAATTTTCGCAAGTCTGGACTTCCCACCGCTCGATTCTGCATCCCCGCGTGACAATGCGCAATGAGGCGCAGCCGTGGCATTACGGTTTGCGCGCCGGACGAGTTCATGGATGCCAGTTGGGGTTCGATGAACTGGTGAAAATGCAGCGGCCTAAGAAGACAAAACTTCTTAGCGTGATTTGCAGTTCCAAGGCACATACTGAGGACCATCGTCGGCGTCTGGCTTTTTTAGAACCGCTGAAAGCGCATTTTGGCGACCAGCTCGACGTATTCGGCCGCGGTATCCAAGAGGTTCCCGATAAATCGGACGCAATCTACGACTACAAATACCATATCGTCTTGGAAAATGATCACAGCGATTACTTCATGACGGAAAAGTTGTGTGATGCATTCTTGGGTTTCAGCTATCCAATCTATTTCGGTGGCTCGGAAGCATATCACCGATTTCCTGAAGGTAGCTTTACTGCGATTGATATTTATCGTCCGGATGAAGCCATCAACCTGATTGAAAACGTCATACGGTCGGATGCCTACTCGGCAAATCAGAGTCAGGTCGATGAAGCACGACGCCGGGTTCTTCACGAGAACAATCTTTGCAGCATGATTGCCGCTCATTTTCGAGAGCAGGGTGATATGAAGCAATCCCGCGATTCCATTCACCTTGTACCAAAAGAACACCGCGCTACGCTCATCATGAAGCAGATCGGTCGACGCATGCTAAGTCCGTTTCGCGGAGATGTTGCTCCCGGTCCAGGACCATCGTCTTCGGGGAGAGTCGCTTAAGCCGATGCTTCCTGCTGACCCGAGAAATCGCTGGCAAGCTGATCGGCCCGAAGGGGCGTTTTCTATCGACAATTAACCCCATGACCAGTCGGAACGAAATTGCCGAGAAAGACCCTAGCAAATGTTGGCTTAACTGATGATCGATTATGAAAGCCTTGAATTCGTCGCGAATCCATACGGTAGTGCCGACTCATTGGGGCTTAAAGGCCTGATGGTGCAGGGTAATTGGCAAGACGAACTAGTCCCATTCATAAAGTCGAATGGTGTTGAGTCGCTGTACTTCAATTACGCTAGAGGGTGGGAAGGTAATGACTTCTCGTTCCTTTCGAAACTGCGGCACATTCAGGAGCTCGGCATCACCGTCGGTGAAGCTAGTGGCTTGGAAGCAGTTGCGATGATGAAGAGCCTCCGATACCAAAGTATTTCCTGCGCTGGCAATCCGAAATTAGATCTGTCCGGTATCGAGTCATTAGGCTACTGCTACCTCAACACACCGGACTCCGGTCATCTCGTTGGTGGTTGTACCTCACTTACCAAGCTCTACCTGGATCGCTGGAAAAAGGCTGATCTAGGTGCCCTATCGCAGCTGAGGCGACTTAAGTCTCTGACCATAGGGAACAGCAGCATCGATTCACTTCACGGAATGAGTGACCTTGCCGGGCTTACTGAGCTCAATCTATTGAATAACAGGAAGTTGACTGCATTCGAAGAATTAAGCAAAGCCTGTCACCTCAAGCAGCTTTCGCTTGGAGGGTGCAAGGGTCTTGATTCTCTAGGTTTTCTGACGAATTTGCGTTCACTAGAGATCCTGGATTTCTCAGATTGCGGAGAGATCGTCAGTTTGGCGGCCCTCAAAGAGATTCCAACACTCAAGGCTGTTAGTTTTGCTGGGAACACGAAGATTCTAGACGGCCGACTCGATCACTTAGTGGGCTTACCGCTACTCTCTATGCTGATGTTCAAATCCAGAAAACACTACACGCACAAGCTTGTGAAACAATGGAACTGGAACAATTTTGATACCCCTGACCGACTGCTTGAGCTGAAGCAAAATAGTGAATAGCGGCGATTCCTTGGTAGAAAAGAATCAACCAAATCGAGTATGAACAAATCAGCCTTGTGTTTTGCCGGTACGATCCCCGTCGCGTCAATAGATAGGATGAATCCATGATCGTAAGCCGGATCGACGGTGGCTTAGGCAACCAGCTCTTTCAGTACGCGTTTGGCTGGTACACAGCGCAGCGCAATAACGTGAATCTGGTGTTGGATCTTTCGGCCTACGAAGACCAACCGGAGCATGGTTATCTCTTGGACCAGCTTCAAATCGAAGCGCGTACCCTCCAAAGTAAGGATCTTGAGAGGATTCCTTCTCGTTACCAGTCGGCATTGAAGCGTCCGTCGTTGGCTACCAAAATTCTCGAGTGGCCACTTCGCAAGCTTGCTATGCTCGATTCAAGGTTGTCGCGTACTAAAGAGAAACCTTTTGGTTTCAAAGAGCGTTATCTCTCCATTGGGAACAATCGCTACCTCGTCGGTTACTGGCAGAGCGAGCGATTCTTTCCAGGCATTCGGAGTGACCTGCTGCGACAGTTTCGACCTGCAAAGGTCAGCGACCAGACTAGTTCACTTGCTGAGCGGATGTACGGGCGACCCTCGATCGCACTGCACGTTCGCCGCGGAGATTATCTAACCAACCCCAGTGCTGCGAGCATCTATGAACGGCTTACGCTGGACTACTACCGATCGTGCCTCGCGGATCGACTCAGCGAAAAGCCAAACTCCGAGGTCTACATTTTCTCAAACGACCTCGACTGGTGCCGCCAGGAATTTGATCTGAGTCAGCAAACGTACTTTGTTGATCACAACGATGGTTCGACTGCACATGAAGATATGCTTCTGATTTCGCATGCTCAGTGTTGCATCATCGCGAATAGCACCTTTAGTTGGTGGGGGGCTTGGCTTAATGATCGTAAGGATCGCGTCGTTTATGCACCGAGTCGGTGGTTCAAGCCTGGCACGTTAGACGGCACGCACATCCTGCCAGCGGAGTGGCTGGTTAAGCCAAACTTCTGCGACGACTCCAATCTACGGCGAGACAAGCCCAGCGAGGGCGCAAAGCGAAATGCCGCCTAGTGGACTACAAAAGCCAAATGACAATGTCAAAACTTGCCCCAAATCAAGTGCCTCACGTCTCTGTAGTGATGCCAGCCTACAACGCTGGTGCGTATCTACTGGATGCGGTCGCAAGTATCGTTGAGCAAAGCTACTCCAATTGGGAGCTAGTTGTTGTCAATGATGGCAGCACCGACGGGACTTCGGAAATGTTGAACTGGTTTGCGAAGCAGGATTCTCGGATACGCGTTATTCATCAAGCGAATTCGGGAATTGTTGCAGCCCTAAATCACGCTTGCCAGGAGGCCAAAGCGCCACTGCTTATGCGGATGGATTGCGACGACATTGCTCTTCCAAATCGCATGACAGAACAAGTTGCCGTTATGCATTCGAATGAAGACTGCGTTGTTGTTGGTGGAGGCATTTTAGAATTCGATTGTGATGGTGACCCGCTGTGCTTCAACCGACTCGCTCAGGAGCACGACGAGATCGTTTCTGCATTGTTGCAGCGAAGAACTGGGCATTTCCATCCTACGACCATGATTCGTGCCGAAGCTTTCCATGCAGTCGGTGGGTACCGACCTCAATACGAATGGGTCGAGGATCACGATCTCTGGTTGAGAATTTCCGAGCTTGGAGAGCTACGGAATGTGCCTGATATTGTTCTATGCTATCGACAGCACTCGAAGAGCGTTTGCTGGAGTCGTGCTCAAACACAAAGAGAGTTGATGAACCAATTGCTGGCGGAATCCTATGAGAGACGCGGTATGAAAATGCCGCCGGCTTTGATACACAATACCGACGTACGGCGGTCTGATGCAGGACCAGGGAAGTGGGCGCGGGCGGCTGCAAAAGGAGGCTTCTGCAGTACCGTGTGGAAGCAGCTTGGTCAGCTAAATCGAAGTGACGCGAGCCTGGGATACAAGCTCCGAATGAACCTGGAAGCGACCAGCCGCTGTGCATTGAATCTCTTGAAGCGGTTTGCCGGGAAGACGTCGGAGTCAGCTAACGCTGCATCCGGTCAGTCCCAATCGGGCTCGATTATCCCTCGCTTTCCTGATTGGAACCAGCGATGGAAGCAGTTTTCAGGGGCTCGCGCGGCGGCCTAACCCGACCGCGCTAACTCCTGGCAGCCAACTGCAAGTTGCGAAAGCTACCGGCGAGTATGCACGGGACGTAAAGTTCACGGGACGTAGTAGCTTCTGAACAAAATGGCACTGTGCAGTCACTGCAGAGCTAGTTCTTGTTCTTTGCTCGGATCTGGACAGCCATCCCGTAGGTTTCCTCGAACAAGTTGCCGTTTTGCCTGAGTGCTAACTGTTCCAGCGAAACGTCATCAATGCCTTTTGCGTTGATAGTCGTTTTCTTTCCGTCGACACGACACTGGATGTCCGTGATTCGTTGGCTGCGAGAATCATCTAGGGCGATGGCAATTCGAAGTAGTGCGGCGAGCTGCGAAACGGCGACTCGGTCGACTCGGTCCAGGCTAGAATAACCGTCATGTTGAGGTTGAGGGCTACTTCGGCGGTGATAGCGTGCGACCAAAGCGACCAGCATGACATCCTTGCGACTAAGCCCGAAGAATTCGCTATTTCGAATCAAGTACATGGAGTGCTTGTGGTTGCTCTTGGTGTTGATGTAGAGTCCGATCTCATGGAGTAAGGCTGCGATGTAGAGGATCAACTCCATGCGAGGTTCGAGTTGATGCTCGTCCTGCAGATCCGAGAATAGCTTGCGGCAAAGGGTTGCAACATGGCGGGCGTGCTTCTCGTCAAAATCATAACGTCGCCCAAGACTGACGGCAGATCGAATGATCTGGCTGCGAAAATTGGCCGTCCAAACATCCTGAATGGCCATGTCATGCAGAAGACCATCACGAAGGTTGGTACCTGAGACCGCAATTTCGGACTGGTCGAAACCGCGAGCGAGCAGGAGATAGCAGAGCAGGGCCGGACCCACTGTTTCTGCGTCTTGGAAACTCAAGCCATACTCGCGGACGATGTCGTCCTCCGAACGGCTAAGCATCTCACGTGTGAATTCGTTTAGCCGTTCCATCGAGATCCGGCTCAATGAGTTTGGATCCCAGTCTTCGATCAGATTTGTTGCCGCAAATCGGACGTCGCCACCAATCGCAATCATCTCCAATGGAGACTCGCTCGAGATATGTTCACGGATCTGGGCGACTGCCCTTAGGATCTGGCTCTCTAAGAAAACGCGTTGCTTGGGCTCGGGCGCATTAAGGTGTTCTACATTTTCCAGCAACCTTAGCGAGCCTAGGCGATAGGTATGGGAAAATAGAACGTTTCCTGATTGAACGACCAATATTTCCGTGCTGCCACCCCCCACTTCGACGATGACCGAGCGGCTCGATGCGAGCTTGGGATCAGCTTGTAACTGGGGTTGAATTCCCATGTACGTAACGCGATTGACCTCGGCTTCATCCAGCGGCTCTACGACGAGCCCCGTGGCGATAAAGACACGGTCAATGAACCCCATGCGATTCATTGCTTCGCGAACGGCACTGGTGGCGACGACGCGAACCTTGGCGGGATTGCGGATATCGTATTCTTGTAAGAGCTTTTTGTAACTCTTAAGGATGCGGACGCATCCTTCAATGGAGCTTTTCTTGATCTTGCGAGATGTAAACGTATCGCGACCAATTCGCACCGGCTGAGACAAGCTTTCTAGCAAATGTACATTGCCGGCATCTGAGATCTCAGCGATGGCCATGCGGATGCTGGTAGCACCGATATCGATGACAGCGACTGGATGATTTCTTGTCTCTGACGAGCTTGTGGGGTGTTCGGCGGTAGTCATCGGGTGTCCAGCGAAAGGATCTCAGCGAGCAATTGGCAATCTAAGCTAATTCTCTTGGAGCCACTTGTGAAAAGAACTCAAAAGTGAATCCGCGTCTCTGTAGAGGTGAGTTCGCCAACCTCGTGCGTCGGCAGCTAGCGTGTTTTCTTCACGATCGTCGGTAAAGAAGATGTTGTTGCTATCGCATTGGCAGCGAGTCTCGCAGGCCTCGTAGATGCCTGAGTCGGGTTTCATGCTTTGGACTTCGTAGCTCAGAATTGCAAAATCGAACCAATCCCCTGGAACCGGCATTTCTTGTCCCGCAATCCATTTCCAATGGCCTTCGCAGGTATTTGAGAGAATACCCATACGAAGTCCCGACGCTCGCACTGCGTCTAAGACAGGAAGAATCGAGTTGTTGAGTGTAAAGATCGCACTAATCGATTCGATAATGTCAACGGTCTGGGCATTTGATCCCAACGCTGTGTTGATGCGTTCAGCAAATTGTTCTGAGGAAACAAGGCCGGTTTCGTATTCGTTTTGCAGGCCTGATTCAAAAACAACTCTTCGGGCATCCGTTTCTGAGGCTCCCGTCAATTCTGCTAGCTGCCGAATTCCGATCTCGTGGTCGAATTCGACCAACACCATTCCTAGATCGAAGTAGACAAATTTAGATGGATTCATTCTGAAGCAAATTTCTTTCGGTACGAGCTTCGATGGTACAGAGAACGGGGCTTAGAGTTCACGAATTCGAATATTGCGATACAAAGCTTCTGTCGGAGGACCTGAGTGGATCTGGAGCCCAATGATGCCGGTTCGCGGAATGGTTTTGTCGTCTTCTTTTTCAATGTAGTCGACGGTTGGGTTTCCGTTTAGAAAGAGTTGTATCCGATCACCTTTGGCTAGGATCCGAAGCTCATTCCAATCGCCTTGGCGAACCCATTTGATCAGTTTGACCTTGGGGCCTTCTGAGAGCATCTTTCGTCGACGAGATTCATCGTAGAGAGCGCCCCAAACAGGCCGGTCAAAGGCGGCACCGGCGTCGCACTGGTAGCCTTGAACTTCGTGATCGTCCTTAATGCGCTCCGATCGAAACTGAACACCAGCATTATTGCCTTCACCCTGTAGTTTGACTTCTAGGATCAATTCAAAATCGCTGTACCGCTTCTTCGTACACAGGAATTCATTCTGAGGGATCTTCTCTTTTAGCGTACCGGCCACGATGGCATCGTCTTCGATTCGGAAGTATTTCATGTTGCCTTCCCAACCCTCCATCGATTTTCCGTCGAACAAAGATGTGAATTCCTTGTCCTGATTGACGTGTTTCTTGTCCGGCG
Source organism: Aureliella sp. (assembly GCA_046290675.1). Lineage (GTDB taxonomy): Bacteria > Planctomycetota > Planctomycetia > Pirellulales > Pirellulaceae > Aureliella. The sequence continues at coordinate 99,920 of JBKAHA010000014.1, read as the reverse complement.
ATCCCGCATCGGCAATCGCCCTATTGCCGCAGACGGAGATGAGCAGGCTAATGCCAATGAGGGTTAGGGGCTGATTCATCAAAGCTGATTCCTTGTCGTTGGATAAGACGGAGACTAAAGGCATGTATGGGGGTGGGGGCGTGGAGGGTGCTCCGCGAGTCGGGCGGTGGGATTCAGGGGCGGTGGGATTCAGGTCGGGCCGCAGGAACCAAATAAGCATCCTACACAGTCAGGAGGGGCAAAAGTAGACTTAGTTGAAGCTAGTGCGGGTCTCCTGAAGCCTCTGCGACTGCAGGTCTTCCTGTGATCCGGCAATTGGGCTGATTCGAATTGATGCTGATATTCCTTGGTAACCTCTCGATCGCAAATTCCTCATGACAAATACACTGAACAAATACAGTCGTCGAATTACCCAGCCCAAGAGTCAGGGTGCGTCTCAAGCGATGCTTTATGCCACGGGTATGAAGCCTGAGGATATGAACAAGGCTCAAGTTGGAATCGGGAGTGTCTGGTATGAAGGCAACTCCTGCAATATGCACCTAAACGACCTTTCGGCTGCTGTCAAAGAAGGCGTGGCCAAGGCGGGGTTGGTTGGGATGCGTTTCAATACCGTTGGCGTCAGCGATGGTATGTCGATGGGCACTGAGGGGATGAGCTACTCGCTTCAGTCACGTGATTTGATTGCGGATTCCATTGAAACGATCATGGGGGGCCAGTGGTACGATGGCTTAGTGACACTGCCCGGCTGTGATAAGAATATGCCGGGCTGCTTGATCGCGATGGGTCGGCTGAACCGGCCTGCCTTAATGGTTTATGGCGGCACGATCAGACCCGGAAAATGGAATGGTCAGTCGTTGGATATCGTGTCTGCATTCCAATGCTATGGCCAGTATCTATCTGGCGAGATCACCGACGAAGAGCGAGAGGAAATCGTTCGCCACTCCTGCCCTGGGGCGGGCGCCTGCGGTGGTATGTACACTGCCAATACGATGGCGTCTGCAATTGAAGCTTTGGGAATGAGTCTCCCCTACAGTGGGTCCATTCCCGCGGAAGATCCAGCCAAGATTGACGAGTGTCATCGAGCAGGGGCGGCGATTCTAAACTTGCTGGAAATGGACCTCAAACCGCGAGACATTATGACTCGTGAAGCGTTTGAGAACGCCATGGTCGTGGTGGTTGCACTCGGCGGATCGACCAACGCCGTGCTTCACCTGATTGCAATGGCACGAAGCGTTGATATCGACCTAGGAATCGACGATTTCCAGGCCGTTAGCGATCGAGTTCCCTACATCGCAGATCTGAAGCCGAGTGGGAAATTCGTTCAAGAAGATCTTCATTCGATCGGTGGTACGCCAGCAGCGATGAAGTATCTGCTGTCAGAAGGCCTCATGAATGGCGATTGCATGACCGTCACCGGCAAAACGCTGGCAGAGAACCTGGAGTCCGTTCCAGGGCTGAAAGAAGGACAGTCCATCATTCAAACGGTGGACAAGCCAATCAAACCAACGGGGCATATCCAAATTCTTCGTGGGAATTTGGCATCCGAGGGAGCGGTCGCCAAAATCACTGGTAAAGAAGGACTGATATTCAAAGGTCCAGCCAAGTGTTACGACAGCGAAGAGCTGATGCTGAAGGCTCTTGAGGAGAAGCAGATCGAAAAAGGTGATGTCATCATCATCCGTTATGAAGGTCCCAAGGGCGGACCGGGAATGCCTGAGATGCTCACGCCGACTTCAGCAATCATGGGTGCGGGGCTTGGGTCGGACGTGGCCTTACTGACCGACGGCCGTTTCTCTGGGGGATCCCATGGCTTTATCGTTGGTCATATTACACCCGAAGCGCAGATTGGTGGAGTGATCGCTCTCGTCGAAGATGGTGATCAAGTAACGGTGGACGCAGATACAAATCGCCTTGAAGTCGACCTTTCTGATGAAGTCCTGGAACAGCGTCGCCAGAAGTGGCAAGCGCCACCACTCAAGGCGTCCCGAGGTACTCTCTTTAAGTACATCAAGAATGTCAAAACAGCTTCTGAAGGTTGCGTGACCGATGAGTAGCGTTTCTGCCGAACGGACTTTGTCCGCGGGGAATTGGCTCGGGAAACCGGCCGTCGAATACGCCCTATTCGACGCCCGCGGAGCATTGCACCAAAATTCGGATGATACTGGTTTTTGGGTCTGGCTGATGTTGCATCGTCACCTGGGGTGACCGCCTTGCCGTGAGCATTTGTCGCAGTTGTGGCAGCAAAGAGAACGCATTCGGGGCATGGGGCTGCGCGTCAAGATTGTCGCGTTTGATAGCGACGCTATGGCCAAGGCCTATATCAAGCAGTCGCCCGTGGATTGGCCTTTGCTGTTGGACGTCGAACGCAAACTCTATCGAGCGTATGGCTTGCCGCGAGGCAATTGGTGGGAGATCTACAATCCGGTTTCGATACTTCGATACCTAAAGCTCATCGGATCAGGGCGCAGGCCCGGTAGACCCGGATCCGATTGGCGGCAGCTCGGCGGCGATGTACTGATTAATCCAGCTGGCATTATCCGTTTCCATCATGCTGCCAAGAGCCCTCACGATCGTCCCGATGTAGAGACCGTCCTGAGGATCGTCGAATCTAACCGGCCATGATCCGAAGATTGCCCATCGATAACGAACTTGCCCATCGATACTGAAATCTATTGACGTGTATCGGATAAATGCGTCAGTAGTTTCCGGGCATGGCTTTCGAACATGTCATCGTCTTGTTGGGCCAGCGGCGAGTAACTTGGGTGACGGGATTCCTTGTAGGGGTTGTTGGTTTTGGTGTTGTAGCAGCAGATCAGCGACCATCGCGGATTTGGACTGGTATTCTGGTCGGACCGATGCAGCAGATTGCCGTGGAAGAACAGCCCGTCGCCGGGTTCCATCTCGATGTGGGCCAATGGCATTCTCTCCAAGACTGCATGGACTCGTTCAGGATCAGCCCCAGTCTGACCACCGACTTTCATATGGTTCATGCGTCCCAGATGTTGCGAGCCGGGGATCACTTGCAAACAGCCGTTTTCCCGGGTGGCTGCGTCAATAGCGATAAAGCAGCTACCCATCGACGGATACAAGCAGCCGAAATCGTACCAATAGCCATAGTCCTGGTGCCATTCCCAAGCTCCACCAACACGTGGCTCTTTCAGCATTATCTTGTGGTGGTAGTGGTAAACCTCGTCGCCCAAGAACCGGCTCATGTTCTCAGCGACTCTCCTTGAGCGTACAACGGCCCCATAAAGGTCGTTGCCAACATCGTTACTTAGAGAAAGTGTCGTGGTGCCGCCTGATGCGTCGGGGCGACTGGTCGCGTTGGCAGTGATCGCCTGGTCTGCCCGGGCGTAGTCGCAAATTAGCTGAGTCTCAGTGGAAGAGAACAGCTGCCGTACGAGCTGGTAGCCGTGTTGACGAAAATGTTCTTGGTCCGCATCCGACGCACAATAGAAGCTCATAGTTCCTGCCAACTTCACAAGGTTTTCCAAGACTGCTGGTTGTCTCCGATTCTAACGGTACGCAAGCACTTCGAAAGCAGAGGACCCAAATGGTTCCAAAGCTGAGCTTGCCCAGAGCAATCATGGCCAATCACAGTTTAAAATTGGGAAGAATTCCTCCCCGTCGCTCAGGCTCCGACCCTCCGTAAATTCCTCGCTAAACTCGGCAACGGAGGGTTGGGTATTGAATTGCCACTCAACCCAGATTCAAACTGTGATTGACCCTGGAAGAGCAATATGGCTTTGGAATAACCATTCGGAAACCGTCTACCATGTTGTCTTCCAACGCATTCGCTTCCAAAGGTTCGACTTGTCGGCTAAACCGCCAGTCTGCCGACGGCATTGAGGCTCGGCGATGGGGTAAGGCAGCGATGTGATTTGATTTAGTTTAAGGCGGATCGTGATGCAACGAATGATTGGTCGAATAGTGGAAACGGGGGCGGCTGCACTGTTCGTATGGGTGTGTTCCTGTTTGGTTTTCAATACTGCACTCGGCCAGCTCCCCGGGTTTATCGGAGAGGAGCTCGAGACAGAGCTCAAGGTTGGTTATGCAGTTCGGGCGCTTGATCTCAACGGCGATTCAAAACTAGACATTGCCATCGTGGATAGCAAACGAGTCCTTTGGCTCGAGAATCCAAGTTGGAAAGAGCATGTAATCTACGAGACGCCTGATGCGAAGTTTGACAACGTTTGTTTTGCTCCCCACGACATCAACGGTGACGGCAAAACTGATTTTGCCTTAGGGGCGGACTGGCAGTTCGGGAACTCGGATTCTGGCGGAACGATTGGTTGGCTTGAGCAGACGGAATTTGGACCGTGGAAGTACCGGCAGATCGCGTCTGAACCAACGACGCATCGAATGAACTGGATTGATCTCGATGACAACGGTGAGCCCTGGCTCGTTGTGGCTCCGCTCAAGGGACGGGGAACCAGGGCCCCCGGATTCGACCAGGCAGGAATCCGTCTTTTGGCGTTTCAACCTGGTCGTGGTACTGAAACGTGGGACCGAAAGGTTGTCACCGACCAGCTGCATGTGATGCATAACTTTGAGGCCGCTGACTTAGATGAAGACGGAAAAACGGATCTGGTTACCGCGAGTTACGAGGGAGTAACTTGGATCTCACAGGACCGTAAAGGTGTTCAGCTAAAAAGGATCGGAGCAGGGCAGGAGGATGCAGCTCCAAAACGCGGCGCGAGTGAAATTCGTCATGGTCAGTTAGGCACTGGCAAGACTTTTTTGGCAACGGTCGAGCCGTGGCACGGAGATAAGATAGTTGTCTATCTCCAGCCTGATGGCTCATGGACTCAAAGTGATGCTCTCTGGCAGCGTTTCGTCCTCGATGAACAGCTCGCTTGGGGGCATGCCGTCGCGTGTGCGAATCTCGACAACGATCCTGATCAGGAACTGATCATCGGAGTTCGGGACGATAAGAAAGGGTCGGAGCATCGATGCGGCGTCCGAATTTATGATCCGCAGAATCCAGCAAGTGGCGATTGGAAGCGGCAGTTAATTGATCCAGGTGGCGTGGCGGTCGAAGATCTTTGCGTAGCTGACTTGGACGGTGACGGTGACAATGACATTATCGCAGTGGGAAGAAAGACCCATAATGTCCGCATCTACTGGAACCAATTGCAGTAGCAAGCTCTGGCTTCATCCAGGTAGAGCTATCGCGGGCTAGAATCGGCAGCATGGAAGGCGTTGGAGCTTGTCCGCATGCTGCCGCGACCTGGAGTTCGTCGTTAGCAATACTTGGCGACTTGTGCTTTCATGAATGCCAATCCTTCTTCGGCTAACTTCAATTCCGTGTCGTACATGCGACGCCAAATTTTTGTCGCTGCAGCAATCTCAGGCAGCGAAAGACCAAAGGCTTCGATGACCATCCAGCCGTCGTATCCAATCTTTCCGATGCCGGTGAAGTTCTTCTCCCAGTTTACATTTCCTTGCCCTGGGGTGCTGCGGTCGTTTTCACTGATGTGAATGTGGATGAGTTTGTCCTTAATCTCTTCCAGTGTGCCGACAATATCTTTTTCTTCAATATTGCTATGGAATGTGTCGTACATCATTCCACAAGCTGGATGATCCACCTCCCTAGCAAACCGAGCAGAATCTGCATGGGCGTTAAGTAGGTAGCATTCGAAGCGATTCAACGCCTCGACGCCCAGGTTGACTCCTACCGAGCCAGCGTACTCGGCAACGGCACGCATACTTTCGACTCCCCACTTCCATTCATCTTCCGTTGGGCCAGCACCAGTAAAATGGCCAATCGCAGAGTGGTATGGACCGCAAAGAGTATCTGCGCCTAACGCGGCGCAGCAGTCGAGAGTCTTCTTAGTGAGCTCGATGCCTTTCGCGCGAACGGCAGGATCCTCACTGATCGGGTTATCTTCAACATTACGAACGGTGACGGCGGTGCTGCCCAATCCCATGTCCTTGAGGTGCTTGCCCAGCGCGGCGTAATCGAGATCTAGATCAAACATGGGGATTTCGACTCCGTCATAACCCATGCCTTTGAGCTGCTCAATGGTGGGCAGCATGTCTTCGGTGACAGCTCCGGTCCAGAGCAGAAGATTCATTCCATATTTCATTGTGATCTCCGTTGAAAACGAGGTGATCGAATTTAGGGTTGGTAGGTTGAGAGCGGATGTTAGCCAGCGCTAGTGCGCCAGACGATCGCCAGTCACGTGCCGATCGCTTGCGATCGAGAAGAGGTAGACGGAATCCACGTTCGATTGTGAGGGGACATGCTTGCAGGAATTGGCTTGCCGGTCAACACGCTGCGAAATAGAGCGTTGAACGTCTAGTGAGGCGGCTGAATCGGAATCAAACCATTCTGACGCCTTCTATCAACGCGTTGCGAGGTCGAAATTGTTTTCGGGTGGGTACGTCCGACGTGGAGTGCCTTGTTAGCATCAAAACGATTTTGGCGAAAGAAGTTCGTCCAGATTCTCTCGAACGCGAGGTCGAGCGGTGGCAAGCCAATCGATAATCTCGACCGGTAACGCGGGCAAGCGAACCCGCTTCATGACCCCGTTGAGACGCATCCGCAGCAATTCATCGTCGTGATAGTCCGCAAGAAACCGCTCTTGGATGAACAGCGGTATGAGCGTGGTCAGCATATGAACTGGTTTCCGGCAAATCGCATTGGCGGCTTCTTCCATCTTCTTTGGACTGAGCGAGTGTAGGTTGTCGTAATACCGCTCTAGAAGCGTTGGATCACGCTCACATAGAATCGCGTCCATTAGCAGTTCGACACTAATATGTCCAAGGAAACCCGCCTGGTGCCCCAGGCCCTCTTCGAGAAGTGGGCGAATTTCGACGGCAAATGTCGTACTCAGTTGAACGAAAAGCGGGTTCGAATGAAACCACTGGTCATCATCGTGATGTTGCACACATCCACGTGCGAAAGCTGCGATCTCAGCATCTTCATGATCAGCCGCAGGTTCTGCATATTGTCGACGAGCGCGATTCTTGCGATCGATGACGCTCATCCAGTCCGGCAGCGCCGTCCCGGCTGCAAAATATGGTTCGTCCAAAAAACGATAGGCATGAGCTAGATAGTTCATTGGTACAAATCAGATAGAGCTGGCTGCCACGAGCCGATATTGTACCGTCGCAGATGCTTCAAAAAGAGTGGTGTGAAGGGCACTGAGAGCTAATCGAATGCTTCGATCTGCGGGACATCGCCCTGCCCATGCACTCGCATGGCCCTTCCGACATTCCTCGTGGAACTCGGAACGGAAGGGTGAGTTGGAATTTCACGTTTTCACGCTGTGACTAGGCCTTGAGAACATCGCAGATCGCTGACTGGATTTCCAGCATCATTCAAGATGTGGGGCCAAATCTGCTACTTCAAGATTGTTGGCAGAGGGAGCAGTCGCAGGCCTGAATTGAATCTTCAGGCTTGGTCCGTAGTGGACATTTCCATCGTAGGCAGTTGCAGTGCGGTAACCATCTCCGTCGATCACAAAACCGATTGCATTTCCCGATTGCCAATCTTCTTTGTTTACGATGGTCTGAACGATCGCCCTACAGTCAGGAGTCTGGTGTTGCTTGCCGTAGATCCAAGCCTCCGGATTCCAGGCAACCGTATGTTTGGTTCGAGGGCGACTAGACAAATCGTAGTCCGCTAGACCGAAGCTCTTGGGGTTGGGGTCGTCGAGACCATAAATGTGAAGTTCGGAATCGACTTTATCGCCCTTATCCGCGAAGAAGCATAGGAACGCAGATTCAATTACGGAGCCCTTGGGAATTTTTACACCGGGAAAACGAATGCCCACGATCTGTGGCTCCCCATCCCATGTCAATTCAAGATCAGTGCTGTCCAAGTACATGGTGCCTTCACCATATTCCTCGGCGTCGTCGGCTCGGTCGTTCACAGTAATCACAGCGTTGAATGAGCCAGTGCCAGATTCCTCATAAATGAGGCAGTTGGATTCGGGAAAAATATAGTCACTATGAGATGGTTTCTGAACCAAATCTGCTGCCGGGATGGCCTTCCGGTTCGAATCTGATTGAGGGCTTCGTGTCAACAAGCTCAACGTAGCGATGATCGCAAGCACCCCGAGCAAGACCGCAACGCTTCTCGCTTGGTGATTGCTCATTTTGGCATACGATCTAGCGGAGACGCGTCGATCGGATTTGCCCTGATAGCAGAGTTCATTGAGCTCAAGTTCAAATTCACGGGCAGTTTGATAGCGAGATTCTGGATGGTATGCACACGCCTTCATGATGACTTGAGCTAAGTCCTTTGGCACACTCGGCTCGAGCTCTCGGATTTCTGGAATCGAGAGTAATTTTCGATTCTTGGCAGAATCCTTGCCTTTTTCTCCCCACGGACAACGCCGGGTAATGAGTTCGTAGAGGGTAAGCCCAACGCCGTAGATGTCGCTACGCTCGTCTGCAGATCCGATGAGTTGTTCTGGCGCCATGTATCGCGGTGTTCCAATCAACTCGCCGGTGCGGCTTAGATCGGATTCATCGTCGTAGAGTTTGGCCAATCCGAAATCCGTGATCCAAACATTGGCTCTCCGGTCGAGCAGCAGATTTGCCGGCTTGATATCGCGGTGAATCATGCCGTTCGAGTGGGCATGGGTCAAAGCAGAAGCGATTTGAGCGCCCAACTGAGCGATGCGGCGGTAGTCATTTCGTAGCTCGCCAAATAGCGCCTGCATGTTCGGAGCGACATCGGCTGTGTTGCTGATTAGGCGATCGAGACTCGTGCCGTCGATAAGCGGCATCACGATGTAGTTTTGATCCGCTTCAGTACCGAAATGGCGCGCTGGAACGATGTTGGGGTGATGAAGTCGAGAAGCGGCTTGTGCCTCGCGAGCAAATCGGTTGCTCAGAGTCTTTGAGCTGATGAGTCTTGGCTGTAGAACCTTGACCGCAAATTTCTGAGTGAATGGAGTTTGAGTGGCTTCGTATACGATTCCCATTCCACCGCGACCGATTTCTCGATGAAGCGTAAATGGTCCAACTTCGGTTGGTGGTTCCGCTGGTATTCGAGTCAGGCTACTGGAGGCGGTCGGGTTGAGCTGCTCAGCAAAGACGACGGCCTCCAAGAGCTCGCGAATTTCTTCGCTGTGTTCGGGATAGCGCGCAGCAAAGGCATTGATATCCGGTTCTTCGCCGCGTCGCCAACATGCTAAGAATTCTTCAGAGACCCGGTCGAGGAGGTCTGGCTCGGTTTCGTTTTGGATCTCCTGCGAATCGTTCATCAAACATATTCCTTCGCAATCGAACGCAAACGGATGATGGCCCGAATGTAGCGCTTGCTTGCTGCTGACCTCGAGATTCCGATGCGCTCAGCGCATTCATCATTGGTCAGTAATTCCTCGTGTCGTAGCCGAATGATCTCGCGATCAGTGGGACTCATCTCGTCGATGAGCTCTTGGACGGCCTTCCTTAGCTCTGCGCGGATGGCCGCACTGTGAGGGCTGGTCAAAGAACCTGCCAGCATATCGACGACGCTGACGATACTCATATCTTCAGAGCTTTCGACAATCTCGCGACTGACGGCTCGCTTCTGCCTTCCCAAGTGAAATCGATGAGCTTGTGTGACCGTTTGGATGGTCAAAAAGCGGATCCACTCATCGATCGAGACTTCTGGGTTCTGGAGATATTCCGAGTATCGACGAAATGCCTCAAAGTAGGCTTCTTGGACAATATCAGACGAGTCGACGCGGCCGTTCAGCCTTTTATCCAGCCGGGATTTAGCAAGCCGCTTTAGATCCTCACGAATCCGATCGAACGCGGCTTCGAGACGCTGTTTATCAGGTTCGTTCATGGGAAGTGGATGACCTTTAATCGCATTCACAGCGCCGGCACACTGATGCTGCTCCTGAATCGGATCGAGCAGCATATGAGATGGTGATTAGTTGCAGCGATGAAGTCTTGTGGATCAGAGATGGAATCCACGCTTACTTCCGCCATCGAACCGTAGAACAGCGGCTTCGGCGGGTGCAGATGGCCGCACAGGAAATCGTGGGGCCGCGCGAGAAAGTGGAAGGTTTATGCGGATTGTCCGGGGGCTGCGGCCGGCGGTGCGCGCAAGCTTGAGATTTCAAATCGCTGCAATTCGATTCCAGCTTGTTCGAACTCCGCGATTTGCTGTTCGCAGATAAGCCGTGGCTCGATGCCCTCAAAGTAACTCCGATACCAGCCAGCTGTATTACGAATCGTGGTGCGCGTGTCCCAAGTTGGTGTCCAATCTAGTTGTCTTGACGCCTTCCCGATCGATAGCGACAGTGCGCGTGCTTCGTGAAATCGCTCTAGCGAAGCACACTCTTTCCAGCTGCCATTTCCCCATGCATCAAAAAACTCATCGGACAGTTCAGAGACTTGCAGAGAGTTGTCCTGTTCTGGGCCAAAATTCCAACCACCGTTGTATTTACCGGGTTGATCCGAATTCTTGGCTGCTAGCAGCAAGTAACCACTCAAGGCTTGCAATACGTGCTGCCAAGGGCGGATCGCGTCCGGATTTCTCAGCTCAAGAGCAGTATGGCTCTGTGCGGCTCGGACTAAGTCAGGAATCAAAGCGTGTGGGGTCCAATCACCGCCGCCTACTACGTTTCCGGCTCGGGCGGTTGCGACCGACTTACCATGTTGGTGGATCTGGTCGGGATGGAAGAATGAATGCGTGTACGCTTTAACTAGAAGTTCGACACAGCCTTTGCTGGCTCCGTAAGGTTCAAACTCCCCCATGGGATCGGACTCTACGAAAGCACGTTTCCCGTCGCCTTCATCGTTTGCATAGCACTTGTCACTAGTAATGCATACTACGGAGCAAGGCTTATCGAGAGCCGCAACTGCATCCAAAACGGAAGCTGTGCCCATCACATTGACGTCGAACGTTTCTTTAGGACGATCATAGCCGGCTTTGACGACCGTTTGAGCGGCCATATGCAGAACGTAATCTGGTTGCGTTTCAAGGATGGCTGACTGCATCTGAGTCGAGTCACGAACGTCCGCAAATATATGACGTTTGAGTGTTGATGAAATGTCGCTGACCGTAAAGTTGTTTGGCGCCGTCGGTGGATCCAGAGAGTATCCGACAACTTGCGCTCCTAACTGTTTGAGCCACAGACATAGCCAAGAACCCTTGAATCCCGTGTGCCCAGTAATGAACACTGTTTTGTTGCGAAAGGCGGATTGTATTTCTTCAATCATGGAAGCAGCCGGATGAGTGGATGACGACGGTGGTGGAGGATTCTCGAAAAGAACGGGGGAGGGGCGATGGCTCAGGGTTCTAACTGGTGCGAACAGAGCGATAGACGACATAGCGTTCGTCGTCCTTGAGTTCGGACGTAAACTCGTTGGCATCTTTATTTCCGCTTCGGGTTCGATTCCAGTAGCTTTCAAACTCGTTGCCGTTTGCAATCCGCTCGAATAGTTCACTCTCTTCGAAAAACTCTGCGAACACGGGATTGAAATAGATGACATAGCACGTTGCAGCGCACTTCCGCACATGGTCCATTAATCGCCGAACCACTGGCCTCATGACAGGTTCAGCAAACGGGTCGTAGAAGTAGAAGACCGTCGGTCCATCTGGGATCGGATAGTTGGCTGCATCGGCGTGCACGGGAGAAATCGAATACGACTTTTGGCCGGAACAGCGATAGTTGCTGACGTTTTGAACTGCGATTTCGTGTAGGCCTCGATTGAATTCGACGCCTATGATTTCCTTAAAAGGAAAGTTGGACGCGGCAAACAAAGATCTACCTTTGCCCGAACCAAAGTCGATGAATTGGTACTCGCCAAATTCAACTTCTAAATCCGTTAGTCGAGCCATCAGGCTGTCGCTCGGAGCGGGATGGTAGCCTCGGCCATGTGACCAGTTTTCGCTCTCGATTTCCGCCATCCAACCAGCCTGATTGCCGGGTGCTGTGTCCACGCCGTGTTCCTCATCCCACGCTGCGTGCTCCTTGCGGATACGTCTGAAATCCGATGACAGAAACTGATGCAAGTCCCCGACTTTCCGCAGTGGCCTGGTGATGCAGCGCCCCAACGTGCTGATCAATCCACGCTGAGATATCGATTTGGAGAGTTTTCGTTGTCCAGTGATGACGACTTTCAGCATGACTACACTTCTTTCAAAACGCCTCGAGGAATACGTTGGACGTACTTCCAACGAATGCAAAAGATCCGAGTGGCCGCTTCAACTCCGGAACCGATCAGTAGGCCAATCGCAGCGCCAGCGATTCCCCAGCGGACGCAAAGAAGAACGGCCAGGACTGAAACCAACATTCCGATCAGGCTCGAAATCGCTGAGAGTTCGGGACGCTGAGAAGCCCACATGAGCGCATCCAGCGGCATTGTGATGGAGAGAACTGAGACGGCCGCACACAGTCCAAAATGAACGATCGATGTTCCCTCGTAAGCAGGATCCGCGTAGATGAAGACGCTAATACGTTCGCCGTAAAGGGCGACGATCAGTGAGAACAAGAGCATCGCTCCAGCGGTGATGCCACAAGCGCGGGTGGCTAAACGTAACGATTCGTCTATGCCTTCGTTTGCAATTGTCTCGGCAAGCCGAGGCAAGAGCATGTTTGATAGCCCGAGGATAAATGGGTTGGATAAGAACACGAGCGTTAGACAGCCCGAGAAGCGTCCAGTTGCCTCGGTGCTGAGACCAAACGCAATGATCCATTGAGTAAGGGTCCAACCCAGCTGGTTCGCGACTTGTGAGAGGCATGCCCACCGGCCAAAAGTCCAATGCTTCGACAAGGATTCTCGCCACATAGAACGCTCTGGAAGAGAATGAAGGTTGGCAGCTCTCATACAGGCGGCAATGAAGGCGAGGCAAGCAATTCCGACGCAAAGGTGAGCGGTGAATGCACTGAGATTGCCAGCTTGTAGCAATGCGAGCATCAAGCCGATTTGGATTGTGCTAACACATAGGTCCAAGGTTAGCGCTTTAGCAAAGTGCGATTCGGCGAAACACTGTCGGCGGACGAATTCACGCATGATCGCGATACCACCACTTGCTGCGACTGCCAGCAGCACCGACCCGAGGTTTGGCTTTCCGAACACGAAGCAACTGAGACCAACCAACGACAAAGCAACTGCACCTAGGACGGCGACAGTTGCGGCCTGGACGGTTGCTGCAGCTGCGTAACGCGGTCTTTGGTCTTGCGGGTAAGACTGCAATAGCACGTTGAATGGCGAAGAGACAAATGCTTGCTGAATGAGGTCGACCACGACGAAAAGCGTGAATCCCAGCGAGTAAAGGCCCAATTGTTCACTGCCACAGAAACGCGCCAGGATCCAAACCGTTGCGAAGCGCGTGCCGCTGACAACAAGTTGGTCTGCCAAGGCCAAGACGGTGTTTGACTTGATCGGTTTTACGATGAGTTTCGGGATCGCGGCGGTGTTTGTCATAGGGAGCCACTCACTTCCTTTCCAGCAGAAGAGAGCTGAAGGGAGAGTGGTTCGCCGAACTGGGTTTCACCGGCTATGTACTGAAGCAACGCATAGAGGAATAGAGTAAGCCCTAGCATCTCGAGGCATTCTTCGATGGCATAGGATGCGATGTAGTGCCAACTAGAGAATCCGTATCGTTCGTAGAGGTAGCCACCGGGGATCTCCATCAGGATCGCACCACTGAGGAAAATGATGCCGGATAGCAGAAAGAGTAAGGCGATATTTCTTGGATGTTGGGCCAAGAATGACGCGTATCCGGTCGCGATGACTAGAGCGATAAGAGTCCCGGGGATAATCCAGGCGATCGATAGGAAGCCGCTGGTGCCAAGCCACTCGCGTGTGGGGCGATCCATCATTTCGTGAATCATGATGGCCTCGTCGATGGATGCAAAGCAGAAGATCGCGCTTAGACCAATCCACCGCCACTTCATCAATCTTCCGATAGACAGCCCAATACCTAAGCAAAGCATGGCCACGATCAGGTGCAAAGTGGATGAGAACCACTGAGATAGACTCGGTTCCTCAACAATGTCGAGTCGACGCAGCATGTCCGCGATCGGATCATCTAAGTCGCCGATGATCTGATGACGGGAGATGTGTGCAATGCCTCCGACGATGACGATCAACACGGAAAGGAATGTCAGTGTTGATGCCAGGTGCTTGGCGGAAACTCGGATTTCGCTGGACGGTAGCACGCTAATGGGCCTCTTCAAGTAGGAGCCCGTTGGGAAATAGTGCAGTCCGCTGAAGGTGCATATAACGCTCGATTTCCGCGTCATCGAAATGAACTAGGTCAGAGGCTCGCATGTAGTCCATCAGCGTTGTACCGGTAGATTCACTATCCACATTGGGGGCACCGACGTTCGAAGCGATATCACGGCTGTCGACGGTCCGAAAGTCGATACTGAATCGGGTTCGTCCAGATGTGTTGCGAACCGTGGAGTGAAGATGGGCGGCCGCGAAAACGATGACACCTCCAGGCGGGCAAGTGAGACGAACATCTTGGTCTAGCTCTAAAATGTCGAGCGCAGCCGTTTGAAATCGAGTGTCCTTAGAAGCGGGTTGGTTTTTTGCCTGAACGCGACCTACGCGATTCCAATCCTGGTAATTGAATCGGATAGAGTCGTTCCGAACCGGTTTGTCCCAGTATTCAGGATGAAACGCCATTCCGTTTTCAGAACAAATCGGGAAGACAGGTGTCCACCAATTGATCTGTGACATGGGAGGCGAATACCAGGTATCTCGGTGTGGTTTGAACGCATAGGCCATACCTGTAGACAGATAGTCGCCTGAGCAAGCGGTGCGGAGACGAGGTACGTCAAAGTAAGTGGAATCGCTGTCGCACCCCAGCTCCGCCAGCATTTGTGGTAGAAGCCGTTTGCATTCTTCGTGGTGGATGAAATTAGGCTTCAGTGACTTCAGAATCTCGATGTATTGCTCAACTGGCAGGTGATGCTGCGCTTCTACGGGACTCCACGGATCGAAGGCCTTGCGGGCAAGTTCACCAGCGAACTCGCAGAGCTTCTTTGAGCTTGGCGTCGGTGAGTAGATGTAGATATCGCCTGCGTAGAGGTGCTCCCTACGCTGGGCTTCATCGTGTTCAGAGTCGTAGTGAATATTGGTCACGCTGTATGCTCCTGTTTGAATACCGTCGTCGATGGACGGAACTACTTCTCAATCACTCCAGACGGTATTTCGATGAGTTCAAGTGCTCTTAGTTTTTCGATTGCACAGTGAATTTCGACTTCATCCAAATGGGATCGCTGAGCCATGTCTTTCGGGGAGTGATGACCGTCGCTCAAGTTGAGTACCCACATCAGGGACTCTTGCTCGCGTGGAGTCTGGGGTTTCTGGCCAAACGCTGTGTAAAGGTCGTACTTACCCAAGAAGGGCTCGCAGTGGCTCTGACATCGAAGTGGTTTTTCGACCGAAGGTGATTGAACTGACCGAGCGCGTTTTGAGGTTGATACCCAGTTCGGCGGAATATGAGCCTCGAAGGAGTCCATGATCTGCTCCAACAGAAGAACGGACTCGAAAAGACGCTCTTCTTGAATGAAGTCAAGGTTGTCGTCAGAAGTGTGGTACTCCGGGAATTCCGCGTGGGGAGTGCGCGTTAAGCAACCTACCGGTAGATCGAATCCCGGCGAACAGAACTGACGTTCGTCGTAGCCAAACGGACAAAAACGCCGCACTTCGCCGCCACGAGCGGTTACATGCTGACTAACAATCTGGTCCGTAAGGCAGTCTTCCTGTCGTGATCGTTTGTAGGTGAATGGTGCATTGCTCCCGAGCAGACTTAGGACAAGCCCGTGTCGAATGGTGGGCACGACATGGTTCTGGTTTTCTGCCAGCCACACAACAGCGCCAATGGTGGCGGGTGCAAATACGAAACGGTAGGTCAGCCGTCGCTGTTTGGTGAGGAGCTGTTGTGCCAGCTGCGCGGCAACCGCGATTCCGGACAGATTGTCATTCGCCAACGATGGATGGCACGTATGGCAGTAGATCAAGACTGAATCTTCGGACTCGCCGTCAAGAGTCCATTCTGCATAGCTTAAAGAACCATCGAAATAGCTGGAGTCGATGCGGACTCGTAGAGATTCGTTGATCGCTGCTAGATTCCGTCGAACGTCATCCGTGACACAGAATCCCCATTCGTTTCTGAGGAAAGCCGTTCGGTATGGAATGCTGCTGGGCCGATCCTTTAGGCTGTGCACATGAGGCGCGAGTTCGGTCCACTGAAGAGTTGCATCGATCGAAGAGCTGCCATTCAGAATGTGCAGGTTGCTGTCCGCGTAATTCACGAGACGTTCTCCAGATTCCGTTTCAATAAATGCATCGCGGACGCTCCATTCTTGAGGTACGTTCCAGTCGAAGACGCTTTTGCCGCTGGGTACTTCGTAGACGTCTAGCGGAAGCCACCGGCTAAGAAGATCAAAAGTTTGTCGGACGCCCTGACCGGTCATACTGCGATGTAGTGGGTACATGGCCTCAATCAGTTCGGCCATGGAGTGTTTGCGATTCCCGCCGTTCATTGAGGCACCTCGACACGAGAGGTGAATGCTGGTGAATTGAATTTGCGGTACACCGTTTGCGTCGGTGGTCCTACGAGGTAACGAGCAACTCCGTGTTCAAGCGCTTGCCCGTAGGTTTGTAGTGCGGCATCAAAGGCTTGGATCGTTTGGTGAATGTCTTCGACGGAATGCGAATAGCTAACAACAAGGGAAGGTCCGAGGACACCGTTCCGAATCAGCTCCTGCATAAGTAGCGCGCGGAATTCCTGCGACGGCTTGCGGTCGGCATCCTGAGTGCCAAAGACGAGGCAACTCGGTCGACCGACGATACGAACGTATTCCTGGAGGCCAAGACGTTTGACCAAATCCAAAATGCCTTGGGCAAGCATTGATCCGCGATTTTCGAGTTGTTCTACGACTGGGTTTTCTTGATAGAACTCAATGGTCGCCATGACGGCTCGAAGCGAATGAGTCTCCGCCCCGTGTGTGGTGGAAAGAGCGAAAACTCGTTCCCGTTCGTGATAAATTCCACACTGCTCCATTAAGTCTCGCCGGCCAATAAGGGCCGAGGCGGAGAAGCCATTGGCAAGTGCTTTGCCAAATGTGGAAAGATCTGGCACAACGTCGTACAAGTGTTGAGCGCCGCGCGAATGCCAACGAAAGCCGGTGATCATTTCGTCTAGGATGAAGATCGCCCCATGGCGACGGCAGACTTCCTTAACTTGGTTTAGGTATCCCGGATCAGGGTCCTCGTATTTAGCTGCTTCCATGATGACCGCAGCAATTTGTCTGGGATGTTCGTTGAACACGTAGTTCAAGTGATCCAAGTCGTTGTAACGAAAGGTGACCGAGAGGTCTCGGACGGCGGCCGGTATGCCGGCGTCGACTGTCGTAGTTCCAATTGACCAGTCATGTATGGAGAAGAAGGGCTGGTCGGCACAGATGGCGACAAGATTACGATTCGTAAATGCCCGCGCGAATTTGACCGCGGTTGTCGTCACCGTCGAGCCTTCTTTGGCAAACTTGCACATCTCCGCATTGCCAATGTGATCGAGCAACATTTCAGCGCACTCCAGTTCAACCCGTGCGGGGCGGCTGAAATTGGTTCCGAACTGCAGCTCGTTTTGTACGGCTTCGGTAATTGGGGCGAATGCATGACCTAGAGAAACACCACGGCAACCCATCCCGTACTCAATGAACTCATTTCCATCTACGTCCCAAACATGACAACCCTCGCCGCGTTCAATGAATGCAGGTGAAATCAACGGATACTGGTCATCCCCCTTCGCGTAGGTGTGGCATCCACCTGGTATGACCCGGTGAACACGCTCTTGCAGCGCACGTGATTTGGAATAGCTATACATCAGTTGCAACGATGGAGTGGATGACAGTTCGGGCTAGACGACGTGCAGCTCACACGCGATTCCGCGTGATACAAGTTCGGTGGCAATCTCTTGCCTGTAAGCTGGGTTGCTGATCAGTACAATGTCTGGATTGCGACGATCGAGTTCTTCGATAGAGATGACTTCTTTCGCGGAGCAGGGGGTAAACTGCCCTTGTCGATTCGGATTGATGTCGACCACGGCCTTGATGTAAGCAGCCTCTGGAACGATGCTCAATAAGGTGGTTGCTTTTCCACCAGATCCCCATAAGAAGACACGCTTGCGAGCGCGGCTCCATCGTTCGAGTCTCTCAGACCAAGACGCCACTTTGAGCGATGCAATCGTCGCGAAATTCTCAATGGCTTGGTTAGAGTGATGCTTTGTCGGCTCAACTCGTACAGCACCATGTGCGGGGAGAGCTTCGGCGAAAAGGTATTGTGAGTTTTGATCCACGGTGCCTGAGCGCTGGACTGAGAACCCTGCGGTTCGAAGAAGATGGCAGAGTGAGTCTTCACTGAAGTAGTTACATTGCTCGTAGTGCGGGCTCCACACGTCGCCTCTGACAATGGCATCAAACCCACGAAAGACTTCGAAATACAGGTTCGATCTGCGAGTTCCAATCATCTGGCGGATTGAGGATAGAAAGCTCTCCGGATTGGCGATGTCCTCGAGCACAGAAATGCAGGTGATGAGATCGCCGATTTCATCGCGATGCTGCTCACCTAGACGATCCTGAATGACACGCAGGTGGCTGTCAGAAATTGATTCCTCGGATGCGACCGCACTAGGGTCAATTCCCACGGCACGTATGCTGGCTTGGGTGCAAAGGTGACGGAGAAAATGAGCCTGGCCACATCCGATATCGAGTACTGACTTTCCGTCCAAGTCGAATCGCTCGACCAACTGGCTCGCTAGATGCTGAGAAGCGAGCCAAATGACTGGTGAATGAACAAGCGACGCATCGTAGCCGGGACGGAAATGGATATCGTCGGGGTTGAAAGCTCGATTTCGAACGAGGCCACAGTTTTCGCAGTTGGCGAGAATGAGCTGACCGCGTTGAGCACGGATCGCTTGCTCGTAGGACGCACATAACATCCCGACGTTGATGGGGATCTCAGGGTATGCGAAGAAATCGAACATACGGCCTGAGCTGCAAGCCAGGCAGCGGTTCGCATTGATCGTATCAACCGCAATCATGGGAAGCCTCCCGACGAGTTGCGGATTTGATATTTCGTTGAGCGTCGCCGCTTATTCCGGTACCTTTCAAGGCCCCGAGGAGAACGCGTGACCACTTGCGGAACTGCAACAAGTAAGCCCCAACAACTCGATAGCACAACAGTCGTTCCATGCGAGAAAGCTGTGAGCGACGCACAACCGAAAGGTGAGCGTTGAGCAGGCGCAATCGAGTGGATGCAAGTATCGACTTCGTGGGTTCCGCGTTGCAGTATTCTGCTTGGGCTTCGCGTGAGTCGCTTCGGAAGCTAGACGCATCCAAATGAAGGCGCTGCTTGAATAATGGTTGATCGATGTGAGCGTATTTTCCGCGCAGACTGACATCACCGATGAGGACTTTCTCTGATCCGTATACGTTTGGATACAAGCCTGAACGCTCGAGGGTACTAGTTCGAAATACTCCGTAGGAATCGACACACCATCTTGTTCCCAAGAGAACTCCCGCAAATCGACGGTGAGGACGACTGTCTCGATAGTCTTCTCGTGGCAGACCGACCCATGATCGATTGCCGGACGCATCGACATGTATGTCCTCACGTTCTTCCGGCAACATTGGGAGAAACGAGGTTTCATCTTCGTCGACGAGGTCCGAGGTGGAGTGGCTCCAGACACACCCAGAGTCGTTGTCTAGCGCATCGATACATGATTCCAGATAATTCGCTTCGCATATGTCATCGTGCGCGGCCCACTTAAAAAATTCTGTTTGGACGCCGCGAGACAAGCGATTGAAGTTCTCGATCGCGCCGACGTTGCCCTCAAGCCGTTCATACCGGATACGGCTATCTGTAGCCGCAAATCTCTCGCAGATCGACTGAGTTCCGTCATTCGAGTTGTTGTCGGAAATTCGCAAGTCAAAGTCTTCAAATGTTTGGTCGAGTAGCCTGGACAATGCGCTTTCTAAGTAATTCTCACCATTAAAGACGGGCAGGCCGATAGTGAGTCTTGGAGTACTTGTCATTGCAACTCTCTGAACAGTTCGGAGCGCTGTCGGTGAGTCATAGGGACTAAGCGTTGACGATCTCACCACTCTTTTGCCGAATGAACTCCTTCTCGATCCAGCGGAACGTCTTCTCCATTCCGTCGCGGAGCTTGGTGGCTGGAGCCCATCCGAGTTGATTTTGGATGAAGGTGTTGTCGCTATTTCGGCCGTTAACACCTTTGGGTGCGTCCAACTTGTAGGAACGATTGAGTTTGACATTCGCGATTTCTTCCACGATGTCGACGAGGCCGTTGATCGTCACCAATTCGGAAGATCCCAGGTTGATTGGATCCGCGACGTTGCTGCGCATTAGGAGATCAATTCCATGGGTACAGTCATCAATGAAGGTGAAGCTTCGCGTTTGATTTCCGTCACCCCAGATTTCGATCTCCTCAATGCCGGAGTACTTGGCTTCGAGGACCTTGCGGCAAATCGCGGCAGGTGCTTTCTCACGTCCTCCTTGCCAAGTCCCGAGCGGCCCATAGACGTTGTGGAAGCGTGCAATTCGGACATCCATTCCAAAATCTTCTTGGAAATGGCGACACATTCGTTCAGAGAAGAGCTTCTCCCATCCGTATCCGTCCTCTGGCATCGCTGGGTAGGCATCGCTTTCCTTTAGCGGAGTCACATTCGCGTCGACCTGCTTCTCGGCGTTGTAAACGCAAGCGCTACTCGCAAAGAAGTATCTTCCACATTGATGATGTGACGCTGCCTGCAGTAGGTGTGTATTGATCAGGACAGAGATCATGCACAACGCTTTGTGATTCTCGATAAATCCCATGCCGCCCATATTGCAGGCGAGGTTATAGATGTCCCCGATACCATCGCAGACGCGATCGCATTCTTCTCTTAGAGTCAGGTCGGCAGAGATGTTTTCCGCATACGGAAACACTTGATACCACCGGTCCAAAGGCTTGATGTCGACGACTCGTAGATTGCGAAAGCCCAGCCGATAAAGGGAAGCGATGAGATGCCCACCGATGAACCCTCCACCTCCGGCGATGAGTACTGGGCGATCGAAATCAATCTGGGGGATCATGATTATTTCCATTCGGAATGAGTGGGCCAACACACGCGACTATTTGCGGAAGAGTCGCGCTTTCAGATACTTTGCGATGAAGATGGAATTCGTCGTTAGATATCGAGAAAAGAGTCGGCGGGGCTCGCAAGCGAGCCGAAAAAGCCACTCCAGTCCATTCCGCTGCATCCAGGCAGGTGCCATGGGCTTTGAATCGGAGTGAAAATCGAAAGCGGCCCCGACGCAGATCTGAACAGCGTTGATTCGCTCTGCCTGGTGGGCCGCGAACTGATCCTGCTTAGGGCAACCCAACCCAATGAAGACGACATCTGCTGCTGTAGAGTTGATCTCGTCTGCGATCGTTTGTAGCTCTGTCTCAGATAATTCTCGAAAGGGCGGCGACTTACGACCGGCGATCTCTAGCTCAGGAAACGCCTTTCTAACGTTGCTGGAAAGGCGCTCAAGGCTTTGTGGGGAACCACCATACAAGTAAACCGACTTGGATTCTCTTTCGCAGGCTGCTAGCGTGCGCCACATCAACTCAGGACCATAGACACGGTCTTCCAGTCTGAGTCCGTAGAGAGAATTCAATGCCCAGCGAACGGGTTGCCCGTCTGGCGTAACCATTGCGAAACGATTGACCGCTTCACGAAGTGTTGTATCGCTGGAAATCGTAACCACCGCATGCACGGCATGACAGGAGATAATCGCTGACTCGTTTAACCTCGCAGCTTCGACAATGCAATCAACGGCTTGGTCATAATTCACGGCACTGACTTGCAATCCAAACAGATTGTGTTTGGGTGGCCATGCAACGCCGCTAGAATCTGAATGACATGCCTGCGTGATCAAAGTGCGAGCTCACAAAGCAGTGTGAAGACATATTTCGATATCTACGTACTGCTGCGGCGAGCAGCTGGTGGTCATTGAAAATGAGAAAAAGTGCCGTTGAATCATCCTGCAATCACTTTGGTAAAGTGGATTGCACGAGGGAGGTATCTCGCGAGACTCACAAGCTCGAAGTTTGCACAGCGTCGGGCTGAAGTTTTTTTAGCGGTGGTGAACAGCCGTGGCGAAGAAAGGCTTTCTCGAGACCTTCCAGGTACATACTCATCTCGAAGTGATTGCGAAACCTTTGGTAGCCCTTAGAGCCCATTTCAGCTCGAATGTCCTGCCGATCGGCTAAGAAGCGGAGAGCTTCGCAGAATGCACCAGCGTCGCGTGGCTCACATAGGATTCCAGTCTCGCCATGCACGACAATGTCTTTCGGGCCTCGCCAGTTACTTGCGACAATGGGTAAAGAGTGTGCCATCGCTTCTACTGTGACGATCCCGAATGTTTCGGATTCATAGAAAGTGGGGAAGAAAAAAATGTCCGCTTGTTGGTACTCGAGCAGAAGGTTGTCGCCAGTCTTTTGACCGCAGAGATGCACTCTTTGTTCAAGGTTGAGCTCTTTCCGTCGAGCCAAAAATCTTTCCTCCGTTTCGGCGTTTTGAAAAGTGCCCACTAAATTGAAATCGATGTTGTCGGACAAGGTCATTCGTGACGCTGTATCCAGCAAATCAAAAAGGCCCTTGGATTCGGCAAGCATGCCAACATAGAGAATCCGCACCCTTTGGGTGGCTACGCGATCAAACGGAATGTTCGCTTTCATCGCTGTACCGTAAGGAATAATGCTGATGCGTTTCGGTCCAAGCATCTCCGTGTCCTTGATGCATGAAGCACCCAAAACGATTCCCTCGTCAGCGTGCGCCCAGGGGATCCGGAGGAGTGATCCAAATCGCCGATGCACGAGGAAATCCCCGAGACCGTGAGCATGAAAATGGAAGATCGTTTTTGCTGCTAGAGGTCTGCAGACTGCCAGGATCAGAGCATCACGAACGATGGGAACCCAAGAAGCAGGGGCAGGAGGAAAATACAGGACTGCTCCCGGGTAGCGCATCAGCGCTACGACCGTTCGGACGATCACCGATACAAGACTGGTAACCTTGCGCCATTGAACTCTCCCATTATCGGAGACTTGGTCTGAGAACCTCATAGGAACATGGACGAGATCAATACGATCGCGGAGACCATCGACCATCTGCTGTATTGCGACCGCTTGACCATGAAATGGTGGCGGGGATTGCCCTACAACGATTAGTTTTCTGGGCTTTCGTGCCTTTTCGCATTTCTTGGTGATGGCCATCAGATTGAATTGTCCCACTTCGGTTCGACCCCCGCGTGGGTAGTCGGTGTTGGTTCCGATTTCGCGGTGCCGGCATCTGGTTGCAGGAGGCTATGCTCCTTAACCAATTCAAGTCGTGCACTACTTCCGATACCCGCGGCGATTCCGAGCATGCAGGCAAACACGACTGACTCTGGGGTTAGCGGGCCAATGAATGAAGAATTGAGAAATCCCCATCCCGCGTACCAAGTTGCAAAAACCAGAAGCAAGGTGACAGAAGGTTCGATTCCACTAAGTCGTAGGCTTCCGAAGTAGATGCCGACGGTTAGGCTTGCAAAGCCAATCACTAATAGGGAGAGTCCAATGACTCCGGTCGTGGTGAGCGTTTGAAGCACGACATTGTGGGCGGTCCAGTTTCCCCATTCTTGCCATACGTAAATTCGTCCTCGTTCCGTAGTGACGAAATAGCCGTGTCCAATGATTGGGGATTCAGTAAATGACTTCCACATCTTCTCCCACATCTCGGCTCGGCCCGACAAGCTGCTCAGTTGTGCGGAAGTCTGACCTTGTTTGGCATACACGCCTACATCTTTTCCAAGACTACTGACCATGGACAGTCCCGGGTCGGCAACAACATAGCTGGTGAATAGCAAAGACCCACAAAGCAAGAGAGCAGCCGCCACGCCACGGTGAAGCGATAGTGCCAAGAGAAAAATGACTGTAATTCCGGTAATGGCTACCGATAGCCGGTTACCACCGATAACCATCATCGTTAGCTCGGTCGCAACGATTGGCAACCAAAAGGAACTCCAGCGCGAACGCCAAAGCAATCTGGCGGATAGCGTAAGCACGATTCCTAGGCCACCGGTGGCTCCAGCATTGGTCGAATGGAGAATGCCCGAAGCTTCTCGTGTTAGCGCACCACTCCGCGGCATGCCTAGTGCCAACGCAATTAGAAGTATTGATAGGCACAGAATGGCCAATGATAGATGTTTGACTAACAACTCGGAGGTGCGATCGTTGCGCCACAGAATTGCGACGTAGCTGGCGAGCATCAAAATCATGCAGAAAGTGACTGACTGCTGAATCGAGATACTCTTGAGGGCAGACCACATGGTAGACAAGACGCCGAAACATCCGAACGCAAGAAACGGCGACATGAAGCCAATGGCTTGTGGTCGTTTCTCGTGATCCCAGAGTGTCAGAAGATAGAAGCCAAGTAGAGCAATTGCGCCCCCGCGTCCAAAGAACTTCATCGCTTTCATGACGATCGGCGGCAAGATTGGCGCTGTCCCGAAACGGCTTACGCGCCAATCATCGGGGGGCGAAAACGTTATGAACGGCAACATCCAAATGCACAGCAGTGCGGGGATGATCAACCAACGAAAGTCAATCTCCGAGAGTCGAATACGAGATCGCAGCGCGTCAACGTTATTCATGCGAGGCAAGCCTCCCCGCAAGAGCCTGGTTGATTCCATCGCCAAGAGTGAAAACGCAGACCAAGTAATACTGTTGAGACCAGTAAGTCAGTACTAGCTGAAATGACCGAGGCGACGGCTACTCCCTTAAGACCTTCGAGAGAAGCTAGGGGAAAGCCAAGAACGATCATGATGGCGAGAGCAACTCCGCTGGAATAGGCGGCAAAGTGAGGGGCTCGCAACGCGAACAGTGTGTGCAATACGGGAACACGCAGTGCAAATAGACACATTCGAAGAGTTAACATCGAAACGAGGTAGCCAGATCCTTGGAACTCACCATCAAACAACAGGTTCAGCAGGAACTCACCTGCGACTGCGACTATCGCCAGAAAAGAGAGACCGAGAAGCGCGAGCAACAAAGTCGCTTTCTTGAGTAAAGACCACGTTTCACTACGTGAGCCTTCTCCGACCTGAGCGGCGAGTTTTGGCGAGAGGAAGTTACCGGCGCCCTGCCAAATGGGACTCAACAAACTGGCAATCGTCATGCTTGCGGCAAGGATTCCCGTTTCGTGGATGGAAAGCGTACCGTAGGTAATCCAGTGCAGAGCATACAAGGTGGCCGTCCAACAAGCTTGCTCAACAAGGAACCACTTCCTATGACTCCAGCTACTAAAGGGTTGCGCCTCGCACCAGCCATGAACTTGAAACAGTTTGGCGTTTCCCAACGCGAACCAAGCGAATGAAAGCACTGCGGATACCATCGCCCATGCCAGCAAAACTGGCAACGGGCCATCGATGTCTGCGTTTATCAAAACGAAAACAGATCCGACGTATGAAATTGCAAATAGCGTGTCCCATCGCAGAGCGTTGACCATATGCATCCGTGCGAAATCAAACCTTCGAATGAACTCACGGAATAGCACGGGAACGACACAGAATGCAGTCATGAAAAGGAGTTGCTTGATCGATGGATTGGGAGAAAAAAACGCTAATGTCGAGAACAGAAGTGTAAATCCTATTGATATCGCGAACGAGCCTAAAAGCGCCCTGAGCGCCTGTCTGCGCTTGAGTTCGTCATTTCCAGTTGATGCAAATGCAATCGTCCAAGGTGTCATTACCAAGGAAGTTTGAATGCATCCTGAAAAAACAAGCAGGCTCGTGATGAGAGAGTAGATGCCCAATGATTCAGAACCGAGCTGGCTTCCAATCAAGGAAATGACCAGCAATGCAGAACCGCTCACGATGACCTGGTCGATCAGTGAAATGAAAGCTGCATTCTTCAACCAACCTTCAAGCGACAATCGTATTTTGGGTTTTCCAACCAAGGATCATTCGCCCGTTGATCGATCGAGATAAGCGTGAACCGCCTCAGGGTACGGCTCAGGAAGCATCGTGGATCACCGTGTTCAGGTCTTTGCTTGAGTTTTCCTCTGCGCCTAGGAGGTTTTCCTCTGCGCTTAGTAGGTTTTCGACGTAGCTGTGATCCGCCCGTATTTCTTCGGATCCAGCCTCGATGCGTCGCGCGGGGTTCGAACGAGCCAAGGCAAGTTCATAAGTTTCTTCAGAGTCCCTGCTTAGGCTCAGGTACTCAGCGAAGACCGCGTAACCCACTCCGCCCATGATTCCTAGGACTATTGCGGCGCAGAGGTTCACCAACTTATTCGGAGATGCAGGTTTGAGATTAAGCGTTGCAGGTTGCGCGATTCCGACATTAGAGAACTCCTGCGCTTTCATTTTGGTATCAATTCGAGCTTGCTCTAAGTTGGCAAAGTACTTGCGATAATTCGCTTCGAGTACTTCGACGTTACGATCTAGTCTTGCGAACGTCCGTTCATTCGCGGTGAACTCGTCTAACTTGTCGGTAAACTCCGAAATCTGAAGCCTCAGTATGTCGGCCTTAGCAAGCTCCGCAGCGAGTTTAGGACGTTTCTGTTCTAGCGCAACGGAGGTCTCCTGATAAACTTGGTTCGGACCTTGAATGGATTCTCTCCGGTCGGCTTCTGCGGCAGCAAGAATTGTTTTCGCTTCTTGGACTTGCTCTTCAATTTGTTGAATGAACGGGTGATCATCGGTGTACTTTGACGCGAGCTGTTCTCGCTGCACCTCGAGCCGGTAAAGTTCCTGCCGCATGCCGTCGACTCCCTCGTTGCCAGCACCGACGGTGACAGCCATCGTAGTCGTTTCTGACATTCGACCGAGTCCGTCTTCAAGGCGACGAACTTCGACGTCGAGCGCGGCCGCGTTTGACTCTGACATCAGCAGGTCAGCCTGCAATTTTGCAATGCGCTCGATCAGCACGGTTCGATGCTGGGTTGATTCAAGAATCCCCGTTTGATTCTTAAAGTCTTCGAGGGCCACTCGGGCTGTATCGAGCTCGATCTGGATTCTTTCGGTTTCTTCTTCGAGGAATTCGAAGGCCCGGGGAGGTCGGTGCAAATTAACGTGTTGAGTCTGATAGTGTGAGACAATACGGCCAACAACGTCTTGCGCTAGCTCCGGTGAATAAGATTCAAAGCTGACGGTCAGTACATTGGATTTTTCGAAGGCTTCGATTTCTGTTTTTTTCTGAAGGCGAATGACCGCGCGCTCACGGCTTGGGAGATCGTTTAGTACGCCGATGCTGGCAAGGCTACTCATTACCGAGCCAATCAATTCACTAAGCATCGATGGGGGCTTTGGACCTCCTTCCTCGGATGGTCGCCAATTGCGATCCAAAATACGATCTGCTCCGATCTCGTCGACGACTTTGGAATAGAGCTGTTTCGTTTGAATAAGCTCGACAATGGAGTTGATTTCGGCTTCTCGCGACTGAGGGAGCATGACGACCGGATGTTCCCCCAAAGTTGCCGTCGCGTCGAGAGATGTGTTCTCACGCCCAAGTCGCATGAAGAGCCTGGCTTCTGATTTGTAGGTCTTGGGCGTGACGAGAGTCGCAATGCCAATCAAGATGCAAGTTGTGCAGAAGATGATCACGACGCGGTATTTGCGATTCATGATGCCGTTTACGGCATCGCTCAATGTAAAGAGCCGTTCGTTCAAAATTCTCTCCATGGGATCATCTCGGCAGCAAGCGATGTGGCCTACGGGTTGAACGTGATGGCTTCAGGTCTGATTCGCCTCGCATGTGTTCATCCTCGCGGCGCTCCAGCTCGCGCAAACGAATAGCAGAAAGTTCGAACGGCACAGAGATTGGTGGCACAAAGACAAACAAGGTTGCCGAGCAAGCCCCGTCAGGAATTTGAACTTCTAACAGTTTGCGGATGCTGCCTTCAGATGTTGGGTTTTTGATCCGTATCGAATCGCAGCGGACTAACGTGCCAGAATCCGATCGGTACTCGATACCCAGCAGCGCGAACTCATTGTGTTTCCAACATGCTTCCAACAGGTAGCAGCGGTCTGGTGTAATCGAAAGTGGCTGCGTTGCTAATGTCCGATGATTCTCCTGCCCGAAAGCAATCGCTGAACCTGACGATGGAAGCAAAACTGGTCGGGTACCGGCTGATCGCGTAATTAGTTGTATGCCTGATTTACTCAATGAATCTCCCGGGCAAAAGAACTCAGTTCCAGAAAACGAATCGTTGAGCTTTGATAGGTCTGTTCCCATCATCACTTCTACTCTCGATGGAGAGTTGATTTCATATCCGTCAATCTGGTTGATGTTTACAACCGTATCTGAGGAGTGCCATATCCAGAATGAGACCCAACAAGTCGATGGGGGTTGGAGTCCCGCCAATCGGATCGAATGAAGTAACTGTCCGTGCGTGGCAGGATCAGAGGGAGGTTCGATAGGCTGAGTGACCTCACTGACGATTCGCCACTTCGAATCAAACCAAGTGATTCCCACAATTGCTTCTGAGTCGCTGTTGGATGTGAGACCGGGTGCGCTAGCGACAGCATTTACGGCAAGAGCGTGCCCGATCGCATTAGCGCTTACCGCATCGCTGTAACCGAATGCGCCGGATGCACCATAGAGTTCAAGTGTTCCAGGGTACCGTCTATCGTTCGCATCCGTGATCTGATAGTTGGTGTTGATTGAGTTCCATCGCGGGTCTACGACGGTGGTCAAGAATCTTCCGTTGGGAGAGATCTTCCGTAGGGAAAGTTCTGATGCTTCAGCTTCTTTGTGACCACCGCTGGCCAAAGCGACAAAAATCGCGAAGAACGAGCTCGATCTGATGTAAACCTGAATCACAGAAGTGGCTCATTTATGGCGGGGACTAGCGGTCGAGAGATCACTCGGAAGTGCATTTGCTACGTCCCTGAGAGGCGCGGCAAACAGAATGCTCCAACAGCACTACTGCGAATGAAACCGTGAATCGCCAGGGCGTTGATGGAATTTCTCGAATCAAAAGTCCGCGTTTTCCCAAGGGAATCCAAACCGTGTTCTGCTCCAAACTCGGTTTGTTGCCTGAGCCATTGATGTCCAGTGGATTTGGCGACGTGCCTCAGATCTGTAACCTAAGTTCTCGGGAAGACCTGTTCCCATGTGAGATAGATCCTGAGGGTTGTAGCGAATGTTTGGCTTTCTAAGGCGGCTTTTCCACAAGCAATCGATCGACTCCGGCTTGGCTGAACGTTCAGGCCGTTTCGAATCCTTTGAAACTCTCGAGCCCATGGTCCTCTATTCTGGTAGCGGATTGCCGGATGGACTCGACGTGGACGATGCAGCTGACTTCGAGGCCGCTGAAACGCAGGCTTCAACTCAGCCTCAAACCGCGGATCCTCTAGCTCCAACGGCCCGAGTTCCCGGGTTCGTTGAATTGCCTGCTCAGGTGGGAGCCTCGAACGACACTCAAAACCAGGTGGGCCAGACGGTATCTGGAAGAACTTCTGAATCGGTTCCGGATAATCCGCCAGAAGCACAGACTGCTACAGGCGACCCGCGAGTGCCGCCAGAGTTGGCGGAAGTCTCCGAGGCTGAACTACAAGCGATTTTGCAGAGCCGAGTTGCCGAAGCACAGGAACCGGATTCTCAAGATAGAGAGGTTGAACAACGTGAACCCCTCAGGACTCAGCGCGAACAGTTCGCGGAGTCACCAACGACAAACCAAAGACAATCTACCCCGCCACCATCTCCTGAAGTGGAGTCACCCGCAAGCCAAACTAGCTTCCAAAGTGTCCCCGGTTCAACGCAAGAGCCTGAGAAAATCCAACCCGCGAGCCCAGCGACTCCTCGAGAGAACGGATTGCCAGAGACCCCAGATATCGCGAGTCGAGCGCGTAACGATACGCCAGATGAGACCCAAATTGGCACAAATGCAATTGAGCAAAAAAGAGAGGAACTCAGCTCAGTGAGCATTGAACCTGAAGAGGTCGAAGTAGCCGAGATTCCACCACCAGTCTCAAATTCTCGTGAGCGAAAGTCAGACGGCGGTAAGGATAAGAAGTCAGACGGTGGCAAGGATAAGAAGTCAGACGGTGGCAAGGATAAGAAGTCAGACGGCGGCAAGGACAAGAAGTCCGACGGCGGTAAGGATAAGAAGTCCGACGGCGGTAAGGACAAGAAGTCCGACGGCGGCAAGGACAAGAAGTCGGACGGAGGCAAGGACAAGAAGTCGGACGGAGGCAAGGACAAGAAGTCGGACGGAGGCAAGGACAAGAAGTCAGACGGCGGTAAGGATAAGAAGTCGGACGGCGGTAAAGATAAGAAGTCGGACGGCGGTAAAGATAAGAAGTCGGACGGCGGTAAAGATGAGTAGTCAAAGAAACGCTATCTTTAACCAGGCTCCATCCAGCAGTCGCGTGCATATCCAAAGCGTTTGCGTTTGTGTTGTCGTTGTTGAAGTCGATGATTTCGAGCGAGCTGAAAAACATGGTGGATGATCCGTCCGTGCAGGATCGCGTCGACGATTCTCTAATGCGAATGCAGCGCGATAAAGCGTTCACTTCGCCGACGCACAATATCGTGCTCTTGATGCGCGGGTTGCCATCATCAGGGAAGAGCTTTCTCGCGCGTGAGCTTGCCGTCGATGGTGTACTCTGCGAAACCGATCGGTATTTGCGAGAACCAAGTCTCTTAGAACGAGACGAGTGTTCTATGGAGGAAGCGAGACAAGCGAACCTCAATCGGTTCAAGCAGGCTCTGGTTGAAGGCCAAACGCCAATTGTCGTCGACCGAGGCAACGGGCTAAACGAAGAGACGTACGCTTATGTGGTGGCTGCCCTGGAGTACGGCTACGATGTTCGTCTCGTAGAGCCCGACTCTCCATGGTGGCGAGAGATTCGAACTTTGCTGCGATATCGACCAGAGACGTTGCCCATTCTGGAAGCGTGGGCGACCGCACTGGCTAGGATCAATGAATCGACGAATGGAGTGTCGAGAGAAACGATACTGGACTGGCTGGATGGGTGGATTGCAGATCTGAGTACTGCGGAGCTCGTCCAAGAGGCGAAGAAATTCGCTGGTGTCTGCAGTTAGCAAAGTCCAGATTCAGCGGCCCAAGGCAGTGCGTTTTGCATTTTGCATTCGGTATTTGAATAGGCAAGAAAAAAAGAGACGCAGAACAGCAGTCCTGCGTCTCTTGTCAACTCTTTGGTCAACGCATTGAGTTGGTGAAAGCGTGTCGAACTAGACGTTCTCCCACGTACGAGCTTTACCACTCTTAAGCACGGCATCACACACCTTTTGTGTTTCTAATGCGTCTCGGAAGCTCGGTGCAGCGGGTTCGCCGGTATCCAAGCTCTTGAGGAAATCCGCAACCTGGTGTGTGAAGGAATGCTCGTAGCCGATTTGCAATCCCGGTACCCACCAATTGCCCATGTAAGGCTGGTCGCCATCAGATACGTGGATGCTTCTCCAGCCACGTACGATTCCTTCGTCGGAGTGATCGAAGTATTCCAGGCGGTGCAAGTCGTGCAAATCCCATCGCAGGCTGGCATGCTCTCCATTGATTTCGAGGGTATATAAGGCCTTGTGTCCTCGCGCGTATCGCGTTGACTCAAACAACCCGAGAGATCCATTTTCGAAATGGCACAAGAAGGCACAGGCGTCATCGATACCGACGGGTTTGACTTCGCCGGTTTCTGCGTGAGTCCGCTCCTTAACGAAAGTTTCCGTCATTGCCGTTACATCTGAAATGGAGCCATTCAGCCAAATTGCGGTATCGATACAGTGCGCCAACAAATCACCCGTCACACCGCTACCAGCTGCCTCGACATCGAGACGCCAAGTCGCAGCGCCACCTTGAGGTACATCAGCGTTGATCGTCCAGTCCTGGAGGAAGTTGGCGCGGTAGTGGAAGATACGGCCGAGCTTTCCTGAGTCTAGGATCTGCTTTGCCAATGTGACTGCTGGGACACGGCGATAGTTGTACCAAACCATGTTGGGAACGCCGGCTGCCTCCACGGCTTGGCACATTTCTTCACCTTCGGCCGCATCCATGGCGAGAGGCTTCTCGCAGAGGATCATTTTGCCTGCCTTTGCGGCTTCGACAGCAATCTCTTTGTGCAAGTTGTTGGGAGTACAGATATCGACTGCGTCGATGTCATCGCGTTTCAGTAGTTCGCGCCAATCGGATTCAAGTGACTCGTAGCCCCAGTTATCAGCGAACGGTTTTGCTTTCTCCTGGTTTCGTGCGCACAGAGCCTTTAGAACTGGCTTGTGTTCGCTTTCGAAAAAATTGGCCGCTTGCACATAGGCGTTCGAGTGGGTTTTACCCATGAAGCCATAGCCGATCATTCCAATACGGAGTTCTTTCACAACAAATATTCCTTGCTTCTATGTGAAGTTGGTTTCTGGCGGACCAACATCTAACTAATTAAATCATTGCTCGGGGGTGGTCTTTATTGGTGCGCTTCGCGGACCTTGACCATCGTGTCAAGAATGGTGTTCCAAGTTTCTGGCTTCTCGAGAATTTCATTGCTGAACATGCAGCCATCCCAGCAAATGTGTTTGATACCGCGCTGTTCGTAGTCCTTCAGCCAGTAACCGGCACAACGAACGATATCGAGTTTTCCATTTGGATCGTCGGCGGCGCAGTGCTTACCGGTTTTGTCATGGTCACCCGCGCCATGAACCGTTCCGTCGTTCTGTGCAACGTGGAAATCAATCGTCCAAGGGCGGAGCTTGTCGGTCATTTCCTCGTAGGCGGGCCAGAACTCTTCTTCCGAGTGTCCTGGTTGAATCAATGCATCCTCGGGAGCGTTGAAGCCGAGCATGAACGTGTACGAGTGCGCGAGGTCGGCTTGGAATCCGAGAGACTCCGGCATGCCGACTTCTTCGAGAAGATTGAGCATTGCTTTCCAGCTGTGCATGCCCGCCCAGCAGATTTCGCCTTCCGCAGCGAGCCGCTCGCCGTGATCGGCCGCAATCTTGGCGGCTTCCTTGAAGGTGGTTGCTATCTTCTTGGTGTTCTCTTCTGGTGCGCTCTTCCATTTCTCAACGCCGAACTCAGCGGAGTCGATGCGGATGCAGCCGTATTCACGGACGCCGTGCTCGTTAAAGATTCCGGCGATACGGCAGGCCATCTTAACGGCAGAGAGGAACTTGTCGGTCTGTTCCTTGTCACCCATGGCTGAATCACCAACGGTTCCAGGCCAAACAGGAGCGACGACGGAGCCGACCTTAAAACCTTTGCCCGCGATGAGGTCGGCAATACTTCGCAATTCGTCATCGGAAGCTTCTGGATTGGTGTGAGGCAAAAAGAGGAAATAGTCGATGCCTTCGTACTTTTGACCGCCCACTTCGGCAGCCGCAGTCAGGTCGAGCATGTGCTCTAGGCTAATAGGTGGTTCTTGATCTTCACCGTCGCCTTTGCCTACCAAACCAGGCCACATTGCGTTGTGGATTTTCAGTGCCATTAGCACGCTCCATTATTGGATGAGTATGGGAATTTTATTGGGAGCCTCAGCGAGGAGGCCGGTAGGTGGATCGGGATCAAAAGTGCTCGACTACCGAGTTGTCTATATCGCTGGGAACGCTGAGCTATCGGAGTTCTCGGTCGCAAAGCCAGGGAAGGACTTTTCGCCGGCATGTGGCTGTAGCGTTCCAGATCCAAGACGGGTGTTGCAACAGCAGGAAGCTCTTGGATAAGGGGTAAGCGTCCATCAAGTCAGGGAGCTCAGGCCAACCCGCCGCGAGACACCAAACTTATGCCGATCATGGGGGACCGCCTGTTTTATTCCGTGCCTACTGCGGTTACAAGTAAGGAGTGCGGTTTTACCCAAATCTGAAGACTATTCGCTCGGATTCAGCCTTAAGGTTGGCTTATTTGTGCTGATTTGAGATGTTGCACATCGCAGACTAGGAACGAAGGGATGCATCGAGGAAGAGGCCGCGGCCGCTTATGAGCCGACTCGTTCAGTCACAATCGGGCAACGCGACATGAGATACTGCCGTTGCCAATCAGTTAGGTGACGGGTAAATGAATTGTCGCAGGATTTTCTCTGTTCTTTCCTGTTCGGAAACGAATGCAATTCTTGATTCTGAAATCACACGAGTAAGGCGCTGGCAATGAAAGTTGAGCTTCCGTCGGTTCGTCCCGCAAACACACCACCGAGGATCAGCAATCCTCTCTCGGACGAAGCGCTGTCGGTCTCCACTGTGGCTGGAGAGTTTCGATGTGAGCGGTATCGCATGGAGGAAGGCATTCAAGCCGGTTCCGAATTATTGCTGGTTGAAACAGATCGAGTTCGTGTTGCGATTTGTCCGACGCGTGGAATGAGTCTTTGGCGGGCGGCCATCGATGGACTCGAGTGTGGCTGGAATTCACCCGTTCCGGGACCGGTCCATCCATCTTTTGTACCTTTGGAGGAGCCGAGTGGTCTTGGGTGGCTATCCGGTTTTGACGAGCTTCTCGTACGTTGTGGTCTAAGAAGCTTTGGTGCCCCTGACTTTGGCAAGAACGGCCAACTGCTATTTCCGCTGCATGGCTCGATCGGCAATCTACCTGCGTCGAACGTCGAGATCGACGTTGATCCCGACCATTCACTATTGACGGTTTCCGGTACGGTCCATGAAACGCGATTCATGCAATGGAATCTCAAGTTGCAAGCCGCTTACGTGATTCCGTTCGGCGAGCCCGAAATCATGGTCAGAGATCAAGTCGTGAATGCATCACCGAATCCGGCCTCAGCACAACTGCTCTATCATGTCAATGTTGGCAAGCCATTCTTGGGGCAGAATGCCAAGCTTCATTTAGAGACAAGCCGCGTTGTTGCACGCAATGCTCATGCGGCCAACGATCTGCAGTCCTGGAGTCAGTACCTAGGCCCAACGGCAGGTTATTCCGAGCAAGTCTATTTCTCTGAAGGCAACGCCGGCGAGGGAGATTGGTCGAGGGCGATTCTCGAATCGGCGGGTGGTGATTCTGCCTTTTGCGTCCACTACAAGACCGACACGCTGCCGTATTTCTCGCAATGGAAGAACACGGTCGCGGAAGCCGATGGTTACGTTACAGGCCTTGAACCGGGGACAGGTTTCCCGAACCCTCGATCGTTTGAGGAGGAGAAGGGAAGATTGGTCGAGCTCGCGCCAGGGGAGAGCCGGGAGTTTAGTGTCAACCTTCGCGTGTTGTCACAAGCAACAGAGGTCCAACGCGTCGTCTCGGGTATCGATGCAAAAGGCGGCGAGATTCAGACTGCCAAGTTTGACCCCGATTGGTGCGTTGCTGAATAGCACGAGCCAACCTGTTGGGTATCGCAAGTAAGTCGGAAATTTGCACAGCAGCGTCCGGAAACTGCTTCCAATGGATCTTGAGACTGAATTTCCACTATGCGAACCGTTTTTACACTTTTGATTTTCGCGTTGGTGGTGCGGGTCGGTGTGTTAGTAGCGGATCCATCGGAGCATCGATTGATCAATGGTATCAGCGTTTCGCAGCTCGCTGAATTGGCTCATGATAATGGTCTCGATCCTGACTCCTACGGAAGGCTGGCGCTCAATCTTTCTCGTTCGGGCATCTACGGGTTTGGAGGAGAAGCGACTGGCGATGACGATCCGTCGTTAGTTAAGGCGACTGCCTTTCGTCCACCGCTCTATCCTTGGTTGCTGAGTTGGCTGGTCTCTGGGGATTCACTTAGCGGTTCGGCAAATGCGATCTTGCATGTAGTGCTAGGATTGATTGCGATCTTGCTGGTCTACCGGACTGGCCGGCTGTTGGGACTAGGTAGGCTAGCAACGATTCCTGCTCTTGGAGTCATGTTGGACCCCCTGTTGCTTCGCGCAAGTCAGTTGCGGATGACGGAAACGCTGGCAACGACACTGATGCTCTTGATCTGGTGGTCGTTGATCGAATGGCAGGAGCGTCATCAAGGATCTGCGGGAGTACGCAACGATCGCCCTCTTGCGGTGATCCTGGGAATCGGTTTCGTCGCTGGATTGGCGGTGCTGGCCAGGCCGACTTTCGCACCATGGTGCTTGTTCTTGTGTGTCGGGCTATGGTTTTGGCAGAATGGCCGCAAAAACAAATCGAAGGCGGAGCCTACGGAGCGAGCGAGCCGCTCTTTTGTCGTTCCGCTGGTTTTTGCCATGGGGCTGCTCAGCGCGGTGGGCCCTTGGACCGCGAGAAACTACGTCCAGCTTGGGCGGCCGATATGGGCAACGACCCACGGCGGGTACACGCTACTCTTGGCCAACAATCCGTCACTCTATCAACACTTTGCCAACAACGGCCCTGCTCGCGATTGGGATGCGGAATCGTTTCACCGGGCTTGGTCGCACCGGGGGGATTCCGGGGCGAATCCGCGGGAAGAGTCCTATTGGTTTAGTGACTTTCCGCCGACAAGTTCTCAACAGCCTGGCGAGCTGGAAGACAATGCTTTGGCCTATCGATCCGCCATCGCAACAATTTCGCGTGCGCCGTTCGAGTGTATTCGCGCAAGTGTCTATCGGCTTGGATGGTTCTGGGCGCTATGGCCGCATGAAACTGGAGGGATCCAACGTTGGGCGATCGCGATCTGGTATAGCCTTTTTTTTGGTGCCGCAATGATCGGCTTAGGGCAACTCATCATGTCACGAGGTGGGTCCCATGAAACTGGTTTCAGTAAGTGGTTGCCTGGGCTTGTCTTCGTTCTGATTCTGACCCTGATTCACGCGTTTTTCTGGTCGAACATGCGGATGAGAGCGCCGCTAATGCCGGTGATTTACCTACTCAGTGCGATTCCGCTAGGCCGTTACTCGCGTTGAGACGATCGATCGGCGCATTGGAAAAATGCAATGATGGACCCCCTGCGGAAGTACGCCACCTAACAAACAGGGAACACTTCGGATTCGGTTTGACGTTCATACGTCGATTGAAGATGCTCCGGGTTTACGTGTGACATTTTGTTCAGTCCGATTCCTGTCAAAAGTACAATTGTATGCAATGATTTGGTTTTCAATGTTTGCATTGATGCTACGATTGAAAGACATACCAGATTGCTGTTTCTGGCTGCAACTTCTTCTTATTTAGCTAGTCTCGTGACACTTCCGACTCCAGACACGAACTCTGATGCATCCGGCGAGATTCCCTTGCCGCCGGGCTTTTTTGCAGAGAAGGAAGTCAACCAGTCTCCGGAACTTCCCCGCGAAGGCGGGAATGAAGAGCGGAACTCGCAATCTGTTCGTACGAGGATGCGAAGCTCGAGTAAACGCACCCGCTCGAATAGGAGTCGAAGCCCACAAAATGAGCGCGAGAGTAGCTCGGTTGAACATGGCTCGGCGTCTCAGGTTCGCGATCGAAATCGCATGCGACGGCGAGTGAAGGACGACGGCGAGTTTGATCCGACACGCCATACCGGCGAACGCAATGTCAGCTCTTTGCTCGGCGACATTGGGTACTTCGCCCAACAACAATTCTCCGAGCTGAAAAACGTCCTTAGACGAGCTCGGCGGTTGTCGAAGGATATGGTTGACGAGGTACTTTCGAAGCTCCGCAAATAGCTTACGCCGGCAAGCGTTCAGGCTGGGGTCTGCGACCTTCTGACTAGACGACTTCGGTCTAGTATCCGAGTGCGGCTCCGTCTTTTCTGGCTTCTGTTGCGCCCGCCAAGATACCGCGATCCCAATCGATAAGGATTGCTTGATAGCCGCCGAAGCTACCGCCTGTAGACGTTTTGTGGCCCTTGGCCTGCAACGACTTGACGGTAGCCTCCGGAATCCCTGATTCGAGCAACACTGTTCCGCCGGCTTCCGTTTCAGGGACTCCTGTTGGAGTTCGGCTTCCATCGTGCCGGATGCGCGCTGCATCGCCGGCCATCTGGATGTTCATTTCAAAGTCGATCCAGTTCATGAGCACTTGTGCATGCCCTTGCGGCTGCATGTCTCCACCCATGACTCCGAACACAAGTGCCGGTTTCTCGTCCTTGGTGACCATGGCTGGGATAATGGTATGGAAGGGGCGTTTGTTAGGTTCGAGTCGATTGAGGTGATCGTCTTCGAGCGAGAACAAAGCACCGCGATTTTGCAACGCAAATCCAACATTGCCGGGCACATGTTGGCTTCCGAAGCCGTAGTAGTTGCTTTGAATCAGCGAGCAACAGTTCCGGTCTTGGTCAACGACGCAAAGATAAATGGTGTCTCCGTTGACCAGTTTCGGATCTCCAGCCGGAACGCCGACGAGTGCCTTATCGGGATCGAAGAGTTTGGCGCGCTGGGCAGCGTAAGATTTCGAGATGAGTGAACTGAGCGGCACGTCGGCCATGCTCATATCGGCATAGAACTTAGCGCGGTCGGCAAAGGCTAGCTTCTTGGATTCGACAAACAAATGAGCCAATTCCGGTGAACCCCAGCCCATCGCCCTGACGTCATGCGGTTCAATCAAATTCAAAATCTGTAATGCTGCGATGCCCTGTCCGTTTGGTGGCAGTTCCCAGATATCGTAGCCGCGATAGTTGGTGCTTACAGGTTCGACCCATTCGTTCTCGTGAGACTTCAAGTCCGAAAGTCGGAGGAAGCTGTCTTCGACGGAACGACTATACCGGTCAATCTCGCGAGCAATCTCACCGTGATAAAAAACGCTCGGACCCAGCTCGGCGATCAAGCGATAAGTTCGCGCAAGATTTGGGTTTCGGAAGAGGTCGCCAGCTGAAGGAGCCTTTCCATCGATCAGAAAGGTCGCCGTGGCATCTGGCGTCTTGGCGAGTCTTTTTTCAGCCGCTTTCCAATAGCCGGCGATGACAGGTGCCACCGGAAAACCTTCTTCGGCAATCTTGATCGCTGGCGCGAGTACCTTAGACATTGGCAGCTTGCCATACTTTTCATGCAGATCAAACCACCCCGCGACGCATCCAGGAACAGACCAGGCCATGGGCCCAAAGGTTGGAATCACGTCGTGGCCACGCTTCTTGAACTCATCGACTGAGATCGAGGCTGGGGATCGTCCACTTGCGTTCAATCCGGTGAGTTCGCCATCTTTGGCCGACCAACAGATGGAGAACAAGTCACCACCGATTCCACAACTCATCGGTTCGACAACACCCAGAACAGCATTGGCAGCGATGGCCGCATCAACCGCAGATCCACCAGCTTTGAGAATATCGACGGCTGCTTGAGTCGCACGAAGATCACTCGTGGCCGCCATTCCATGTTGAGCGTAGGTGACACTACGAGATTGTTTTGGCTGACCCGGGCGATCATAGGTTCCTATCACGGTCTCTTCTTCCTGCTTGTCGTCGGCGATTGCCAGTGGCATCGGAAAGAAACCCAACAGCATGGAAGTTATGAGTACCAAACTGCCATTGAGAATCGGGAAATCGTGGGCGCGGTTAGGAAAGCCGAGGATCTTGGATTTGGAACGCGACATGGTCTTTTAATCTAGTTGCAGGAATTCAAAAGTCGTTTTGTTCGCCTCGGGAGACGGAAGCGGTGCAGGCATGTTTGGGAGGTACTCCGACGCTGGAACGGTGCGAGTTCGTCTCATTCACGGGTCGGGTGCGGACGTTGACGCGTGGAGTTCGTTTTCGATGGGCGTTACCCAAAATATGTACCCAATAGCTTAGCAGCTCGCACCGCGGTGTTCACTTTGAACGGGGTGCCAAACAGGGCCAAGGCACAAACCAACTTTCGCTTTCTTAGGGTGCACAAAGCGATCGGGGGGGCCGAACCTAAATTGGGCGGCTCGGATGCAGAAGAAGGGACCTGGAAGATCTCCGTGGCGCCCCGAGCCGTCGGCTTAGGGAGGGGTGATTCACTTGGCCGGCGAGATGTGCACTTCATCCTAGTCAGAGTCAGGCTGCTGCAACCTGATTCTCAGCCAACTTTCGAGCGAAGACGTGATATCCATAGCAGAGTAATTGAGAGCTGCCTTTGTCGCGCTGACTGAATCGATGCAGCATTCTGTTGACGACATTCATCGCCAGCTTTTCATAAAGACGCGGTTTACTCGGAGTGTAGGATTTCGATGTTGGGCGGATCCGCTTGATCTCTTGCGCGATGTATTCGAAGTAGTTGCCATTTGGCGTTATCTCTTCGATTTCCAAGTGGTTCAACGATAGATGGGTCTCATACCAATATCGATTGAAACCAGTCGAAAAGTGGTACGGTGAGAAATGCGTCAGCGAACAGAACGGCGCCGTGATGATCATGGTTCCGTCGGTCTTCAACAGGCGAGCTAGCTCCGCCAGGGCTGCCGGTGGATCGGGAACATGCTCTAAGACTTCAATGCACATGATTGCATCGAATGAGCTGTTCGGTTCTGGTATGTCCGTGATGTCGCTGACGATGTCGAGCTCGCCATAGTCGAAGTCACCTGTTTGTAAGGCGGTCGCGTCACCTTGCCCGTCATACTGAGCAAAGTCCTGAGAAACGTAATCGAGGTGATCACAGAATCGCTTGTACTGTTGCGTCCCAGCACCCGCATCGAGCAGCCGGCTTCCCACCGGGATTCTGCCGATAGCAGCTTCGAGCCATTGTTCTCGAGAGATCTGATTGTCGCGCCCAACTCGAGGGTTAAAGACACGAAGTGTCTCTTTCAATGACATCAGCGGATCCCCTGTCTTTAGCTAAAGCGACGGAGTAGCATCACTCAAAAATTGCTTTTTGCATGCATAGCAGACTTGCGAACAGCCGTCGCGGACTCAAGAAGCTTGATTTGAGTAGGCCCGATTGGACTATGGTCATTGTCGGCAGAATGCACGCAGTGGCTTGCCCTATTCTGCTTGCTAGCTGTATGCCGCAGCTATCAAGCCTGCCTTCCGCCGATTGGCGTCAAGAATCGGCGATTTCGATCGCACCTTCGTCAATTTGTTTTTTCGCCAAGGCAACAAGCTTCTTAAACGATGCGTTCTCTGGTGGGCCCAGACGACTTCGCTCGACTTGTTTCAGAACCGCAATGGCCTTTCTCGGACGCTCGTCATGCAAATAAATCTTGGCCAGGCTCAGTTGAATCGCTTCTCTTTTTACCTCGAAGCGTTCGATATGTTCCAGCATGATGGGGATAGCACGCCCGTAGTCTTTTTCGGTCAGAAAAGTTCTCATCGCCCGAGCCAATGTGGGTTGTTTGAGTTCGATTGTTGGCCCCTGACTGTTGGCCTTGGCAAGCAGTTTGAAGGCCGTGTCCAAGTTGCCCTGCGCAATGAGTTGTTCAATGTCTTCTTGAAGCGGAGGAATGGAGGTCGGATTACCTGTATCGGGAAACGAGTTATCCGTATCTACCGTCGCGGTGTTGTGGGACTTTGGCGGCGCAGCACGTTGCTTTGACGGCTTTCTGTTGGACGATGGGTCTCGCTTTGACTTGGGCTTCGATGGTGGTTGGTGATCGCCCATATTTTTCGTGCTTGAGCGAATCAGCTTTTGTGCTTCTTCGTCCAAGTCTTTGTCGTCCTCGGTGCGTGGCGGACGATCATGTTGGTTGTTCCAAACGCTGATGAGGTCCCAATTCTCGCAATCGACCCACTTGTTCCTAACCCAGATCAGTCCGACGCCAAGACCAAGCAAGAGTCCTCCGGCCGAGATATAGCTGCCCGCGTCGAGTGAGATCACGCAAAGTGCGAATTCAATGAAGCCGTAGATGAAGATTGGGATCTCAAAGACTCCAAAGTAGAAGAACCAGACGTCAAAGTTGTTCTTTGGGGCCCAGGCACAGGCAACGCCGAGCAGCCCAAGAACAGCCGCGGTAGCGCCTCCGATCTCTTGCCCGTTTGGACTAAATAAAAAGAGGGTTTGGATGGCGGCGGCGTTGAGTGCGGCAATTCCAAAGAACATCCCCAGAAATCGGAGTGGTCCGATTTTGCCTTCGACCACAAGCCCGAAAGACCACAAGGCGATCATATTGAAGAGCCACGCGAACGCGGAATCGTGTAGCAATGGGCTCGTAAACCACTGAACTGGATTCCAAGAACCGAGCTGCAGCCTGAGGCTAAATCCGGAGCTAAATCCGGACCAACTGGGGTTCCGGCGCCGGGTTGGAAGCTCCAGTTCGATGGCTTCGCCCTCTCCATCTTCGGCATCGGGATCCGCAAAGTCGTCAGCGTCCCAGTTTTTCGGGGCGTTGGCCCCTGCGGCGGGATCAATCCTGGGGACCTGGATCGCCGCCCCAACATTGATGTTCTCCTTGGATGGTGGAATTGCCAGCGGCAACAGCGTGCACGCCACGATCAGCCCAATGGTGGCGACTGGACGATGATAGATCGGTGCGTCAGTGGAGTAGGCAATCATCCAAACTCTCGTGATTTCTATTCTGTTCAGGGGCGAACAAGTGCGTTCTTACGAGCACTCTACGCGCGAGAAGCTCGACTGCCCTCTATCTGTCTCATAATGAGATACTTGTCTCAAAAAGTACCAGGTTTGATCTGAAAAACGATGTCCGGATTGATCGGAACATCGCAATCTTTTTCTTAGAAACCAAGTAACAACAGCTCGAAGCTTACGCTTCTATCGCTGTTGGCCCAGAGACGAGGGTTTTGGCACGGTATTCGCAACCATCCTGGAAACATCTTCCAAGCCTCGTCCTCTGATCGTTGGGTGATGAAAGCGAGTAAACAAGGGGGGGAAAGATAATGAATATTCGAATAACAACATCAATCGCAATCGGCTTTGTACTTAGTGCGGCCATGACAGTTCAGGCACAGAATGCCGTCACGGTTCCGATTAACAATTGGAGCTATCAACGGCACTCGAGTACCGCGACGGAGGGCTATCTTCGAGGTTCGGCAGCCGTCATCCAAGCCGTTGGCCAAAAGAACTATCTCGACTCGGTCGCAGCGGTAAACCATCAAGAGGCAACGAAGCGACGCATCGAGAACAGCGCTTTGTACGTGAAAACGTATTTCGATAACAAAGAGCTCAACCGCCAATACCGAGAAAAGTACAAGAAGTTGCCTCCCACCAAGGAGCAATGGGCACGCATCACCGAAGCGGCGCTGCCGGATCGTTTGACATCTGAGCAGCTGGACCCTGCAACTGGAAAATTGGTTTGGCCGCACATCCTTCGTGGAGATGAGTACGCCGCAATGCGTAACCGAATCGACGTTTTGATGGCGGCTAGAACGCCCGACAACAGCGGTGATGGCAGTCCAATCCAGAGGGAATTGGATGAGTTGATTGACGGAATGCAGCAATTGCTGAAGGCGAATATCAAGGATGTCACTGCGACCCAATATGCTTCGTCTCGCTGGTTCCTGAGATCGCTCGACTACGAGGCGTTTCTGCCACTGAAGGATGTGGCTGCGAAGCCAGCGGTGAACAAAGATCAATCCGCAACCTGATCACGGGTGACCATCGCCGCGTTGAATGTGGAC
This sequence comes from Aureliella sp., assembly GCA_046290675.1. GTDB lineage: Bacteria > Planctomycetota > Planctomycetia > Pirellulales > Pirellulaceae > Aureliella. The sequence continues at coordinate 56,633 of JBKAHA010000014.1, read as the reverse complement.
TTTGGTTTCGACAAAACAATCTGAATTGCAACATGATCGAGTCGTAAAAAGGGGGCCCATATCGAGAGTACCGAATCTGGGTGGACGTGGTGATTCTTTCTTTCCCTCACCGCAATATGTAATAACTGCGTCTCCCCACCAGGGCGTCTTCTTCTTCGGAAGGGGGCGCCTTTTTTCGTTGTTTTCCATAGCGAATGCTAGCGATGGGATTTGTTCACCCTTCACGGCCACTACGAGTTTCAAACGGAGAAGGAAACCTCCACGTCGCTCGCTGGCACCGACTTTTTATCTTACATAGCGACCCGGATTCAGACTCTGTTTGGCCCTGGTTCACTACTTAGGGCCAATACGAGTTTCAAATGGTGAAGGAAACTTTCACGTCGCTCGCTGGCACCGACATTTGATCTGAAATAGCAACCCGGATTCAAACTCTGATTGGCCCTGGTTCACCACTCCGACCTCGAGAAACTCGATCCAGCGCTACAGTAGGATACCTGAACCAAACCGCCGCGCTGTCGTGGCGCTGTCGTGGCGCGATCTGTCGTACGGTCGTCGCGCGAACTGCCTCCTCGTCGCCGCACCTGAAGGAAAGTGATCATGGAAGCCGAATCAAGCTACGTCTGTGATTCCTGCGGAGAGGATATTGTCATTCCGGTCGATCTATCCGCGGGCTCCCATCAAGACTACGTGGAAGACTGCCCCGTGTGTTGTAACCCAAACTTGATTCACGTCGATGTCGACGAGGACGGAGAGGTGCGTGTCTGGGGCGAAGCTGAACAGGATCGCGGTTGATTGGATTTCGAAGTCGTGCGCGATTCCTGCGATGATGGCACAAAAAAAGCCACAATGGGAACACCACCGTGGCTTGAATAGCATTGTCTAATGATCGGGAAGGCTTACTTCTCGTCTTCCTTCTTGACCTTCTTCTTCTTCTTGAGGCTGACCTTCACGACTCGAGTCTTGGGAATTCCCAGGACAGGATCGCCCTCATTCCAGCGGTTCAGCTCTTTCAGTCGCTTTAGGCGTTCTACGCGAGTCAAAACGTTGCGAGTCTTGATCGCTCCACCTGAAACTCTAAGGCTTTTGTCGAGAGTCATTGGAGCACTCCGAAATATCTTGCTTGAACGTTCTATGTTGGTTACCGGGCTACGATGCCCCGGGACAATTGTCAAAATAGGGACCACGAAGTCTATCGGCGATCTGAAATCTCTACAACGGCAATTTTGGGAAATCGGTTGCCAGGAATGACGCAAGTTATTGTAAATCAATGATTTACGTCAGGGTTTCGCGCCCAATCCAGATCGTCGGAAACGAGCAGATCACGTATTCTGCGGGGAGTTGTGAGCGAGCGCGAGTGAACCGGGAGGCTACGTGACCATTTCTCACTCATCCTTGGTCGATTTACTAGCGGGAATGGTCCAGTTCCAGCGACCAACTGATTCGGCATCGGCCTCCGAGGCAGGCACCGATGGTTCCGCCGGGGTTTCCAATGTCGTCCTGGGGTCAAATCCCCACACAGTGGCTCCTGCCTCGTCAACGAGGTAGCCGAATGGCTTCTTGCCAATCGGGGTTAACCGTTCCAGCGGAGGAAGCGTCTCGACTTGTTCGAGTTCAGCGATTTCACTGGGTAGCCGGCCGTTTGCCGCTTCGAAGAGCTTCACTGCGATTCCCAAAGCCGCAAGTCGATGATGCATGGCATTGCGCACGAACGCATCGCTCGCAGCCTCAAGGGATGGCATCAAGAGAGAGCTGGTCAGAGTCTCCAATCGAGAGAACATACTTCCATTCATAGCGGCGGATAAGACTGCTTCTTGCTCCTCGATACCCTCTCGAAATTGGTTTAGGTCATCGGTCGGCACGTCCAGTACGCTTTGAATATGCTCCATGAAAAAGAGCTTGTCATTGGCACGCAGCGGTATGGTCGGCATCTGGACTCCGCTGGCAGCTGGATCGTCGAAAATGCGTAGCATGATCCCGCGTTCGCCAATCAGTGAAACGGACCAGTCGTCACTGATGTTAGTGCGTTCCAAAACGGCGGGCAAAAGCGCCTGGTAATCGGCCGCGGGAAGAGCATCGTGAGCCAAAGACTGCTGAAGAAGATCGTTCCCCATCATCTGAAGTGCGATGCGGACCAACTGAGAAATGATAAAAGGGTCTTCTTTTAGGACATCAGGCAGCCCAATCAGAGCCTTCAGACTCCGGGCGAGCTGATCCGCATCACCGTCATACAACGCAACTTGACCACGCAGATAAATCATCCTGGCAAGCGAACGCATGTGTTGGACATTGGGAAGCAACGTGTTGATGGAGTTGTACTTACGCGGGAAAAAGACTCCTTTTTCTTGGTCCATCTGACGAATCGCCGCGGCTTCGATCTGATCGAGCAGGCCGCTGTTTTCGGCAAGAAAAGCTCTTACTTTTTCCTCAGCCCAATCGGACTCCGAATCAGGCTCGCCGGACGGAGTCGGCGGCGGCACACTAAGTTCCGCATTTCCCAGGACGGGTAAATCGGTTTGCGACAGCGTCATCTTTTCCGAGGTTGCGGCATCGATCAAATCAAGCCATTCGTCTGTAAACTCGGAAGACTGAAGCTGCTTCGCGTATGTATCAAAGCTCTGGTCATCGACCGGATAACCCTGGCTGGCCAGCGCTTCCTTTTTCGCTTCAACTTTCGCCCTTGCCGATCGATCCCTTCCGACAAGCAGGAGCACGCCGCTACAAATAAGCAGCATGGGAAGCCCTACAAATGGTCCAAGCACTAGCCAGACGCAGCCACGTTTCCCCTTTTGGTTTTTTCGATCTGAGGCTGGATACACGCAATAGTCCTTGTTCGATGGGTTGGGAGGCCTGATCTGGTTGATGGAGGTTCGGCCGGTTTCAATACGACAATGATCGGAAATGGATCCCGCAGCTCTAGCCGCCCGACGCCATCTAAGGAGACAGAGACCTGGGCGATTTACGCAAAAAAATCGGAAAACGAATGCGAGTCATGGATCAACAAAGACTGCTGGGCTCAACCAGCAATCATCTGATCATACGTCACTCCGCCGATTTTGAGAGGTTGCTAAAGTCAAGGGAATTTCGGTTCTCTCCTGGGTGCATATCATTGTTCAATACCGGCTAGCGATCTGAACTTGGGAAATAGACATGAAGAAGTTAAAGGTGTTTCAGGTCAGCTCCCACGTCTTCTGCGTCCAGCGGCCAGACTTGTTGAGTTGTTCCTACTTCGTAGCCCGACCGGCTGGAGACATCGTGCTCGTCGATGCAGGAATGGATGTGGAAGGCCGGGAAATATTGGAGGGAGTCCGGCAGGCCGGGTTTGATCCGCAAGACGTTTCTACCATTTTGATTACCCATTGGCACAATGATCATTCGACAGGAGCCGCCGAAGCCAAGAGAAAGACCAACGCAAGAGTCTTTGCCCATTACGATGCTGTTGAGCGACTCGCTCGCCGCGAGAAAGCAACCGGGCTGCGCGGGTGGATCGGCGGCCGATTGCCGGAGGCGGGTTATCTTGGTTCGGTACGTGGGCTCTTGGAGCTGGCACCGCCTCGCGCCGTAGAGGTCGACGAAGTGATCCCCGGAGATATGTCGCTCGATGATTTTCGGGCTGTTGAGACCCCTGGTCATGTACGCGGTCACCTGAGCTATCTTTACGAACCCGATCAAGTTCTGTTCACGGGGGACGCATTGGCCGTTGCGAACCGGCAACTCACGTTCATGTCTCGGTTTCTGACGGAGGACCTGGAGCAAGCACGCAAGTCGATGATTCGTTGTTTAGATATGGGGGCGTACGCGTACTGTCCCGGCCATCGCGAACCCTTAGTTGAGCCAAGCGCAAGTCATCTTTCTTCGCTGCGCGAAAAGCTGGATTCAATTCGATGGTGGCCGATCATTGGCTGCGGCGACCACTAGCCACCGCGGGCGTCGTTACAATTTCTGAGTGGGCTGAACGTGGGGATGTCTTTGTCGCAGTGTTCATAGCGGTTTGGGCAGGGAGTTTGAGGTAAAATGTCATTCTCCACATGACCCGCCCGCCTCAACACCATTCGCAAGGACCCATCATGCGAACAACGCCTCGTACTTCTACGCTAGCTCCCCAATTTCGATACCGAACCATGGTCTACTCGCGCGAGTTGGACTTACGGAATTTGATATGCAGCTTGAAACCTCGTTTAGTACTCGCAGCGGTGATGATTCTTGCTTTGACAAGGCCAACTATTGCTGATGATAGTCAGTACAAGCTAGGTCCCGATTCAATGGAAAAGGATGGAGTCCCACAAGGCACCATCTCGGATCATGTTTGGAAGAGTGAAGTCTTCGAGAACACAGTGCGGCGTTATTCTGTTTACGTGCCTGCTCAATACGACGCAAGCAAGCCAGCAGCGGTCATGGTGTTTCAGGACGGGCATGCCTATGTTGATAAGAAGGGGCAATTTCGGGCGCCGGTTGTCATGGACAATCTGATCCATGAGGGTGCGATGCCGGTGACGATTGGTATCTTTATCGATCCGGGACACAAGGATCGAGAATTACCTGAGAAACGCGGTTGGCGGCCAACTCCGAACAATCGGAGCTTCGAATACGACACCCTGTCCGACCAATATGCACGTTTCCTCATCGAGGAAATATTGCCTGAAGTTGCCAAGGACTACAACCTGACCGATGATCCTGACCAACGGGCGATCTGCGGGATCAGCTCCGGTGGCATTTGTGCATGGACGGTAGCTTGGGAGCGACCTGACATGTTCCGCAAGGTGCTCAGCCACGTAGGTAGCTTCGTGAACATTCGGGGAGGAAACCACTGCGAAGCGCTCATTCGCAAAAGTGACAAGAAGCCGATCCGAGTCTTCCTGCAGGACGGAAGTGGTGATCTAGACAATGTGCACGGCAATTGGCCACTCGCGAACCAAGAGATGGCCGCTTCGCTGAAATTCAAAGACTACGATTACCAATTCGTGTTCGGCGAAGGAGCCCACAACGGCATCCACGGGGGAGCGATTCTCCCCGAGTCGATGAGGTGGTTATGGAGAGACTAAGTATTCCACTCGGGAGCGGCTAAGCACGGGCCTATACCCGGGCGGGCTGACTAACCAAGAATCGCAAATAGGCTTCCACCACCGGTGACGTAGAGGACGATTAGAACGATCACTGCGATAGCGATGTGGTTTGCTTTCATGGGATTCCGCCTCAGTATGAAACGCATGGATGGACGTGAGTTGTCGCAATCGTAGGTCATGAACGTGGCCTAGTAAGCGCTGGTCGCATTCAGCTGGTTGGCTATGTCTAGCAGGCGTCTCTTCTGAGAAGGAAGAGGCAGGTTCTCCGGATTAGATAACGACCGTGCATCTTGCAGCGTCCTTCACCGTGCAGGAATGTAAATGTCACTACAAAAACGAAAAAGCGGCAGGCACACTGATGTGCCAGCCGCTTGGTGAGGAGTCGGGATTGACCGTTGGCCGTGGGGTGGAAGGGAAGGCCCGTTTGCTATCTGCTGGCCATATGTAGGCCGGGCACGAGGGCGCGAGATGGCGTCCGCTCTGTCACGTCGTGTGTCAATACGAGCTCATCTCCGACGAAGAAGTTTGCGTTTTCGGACACTCGCAAATTATGAGTTGTTTCAGCAGGTAGCTGACGCTTTTTGCAAACGATCGTGGGCCCCTTGGCTCCATGAAGCACGTCGCCCAGCTCGATGTTGCGGGCACGTGTCCAGCCCTTTCCAGATACCCAGTGCATGTGACCACCAGTAGACTGGAGTTTGCCTTCTACTGTGGCAATTTCGAAGATCGGTTCCGGTGGACGCACCGTTGGTGAGATGACAGGCTGCCATTGCAGATCACCCGTCTGAATACTCTTTGTCAGAACGAGATCACCCGTGGCAATGCTCTCGATGGGGCGCAGTCCGCGATGAGTCATGACAGGAGTGCCGGCGACTAGGCAGTCCGCACCTCGACCCGGCCGAAACTGCATCCCCCCAACACCCCTGGCCATTTCTTCGGGTGTTGCAACCCGAAACTCAGGAGCCCCGTTTGCGCCGTTTCCCATCGCTCGATAGGTTTCGTAGTGAGGAACGGACTGGGTGATCGCAGCGCGTCGGAATTCGCGCGATTTTTCGATCATCATTTCGTTTTCATCGGCCCACCATTGCCAAATCGCTTGCGCATTGGCGGGAATCTCTTCTCCAGCGACGCTAGACAGAAAGTCGGCGATCTGTGCGTTCTGCACGAGCGTCCGCATGTTTTGCCGATGTACGGCGGCTTGTCGAGAGCGCGATTCAATTTGGGCACTCTGTACAACGCTCGCTTCAACGAACGAATTCAGTCTCCTGCCGTCAGCAGTTGGAGCAAAGTTCTCCGCTTCCGCCTCAACGATCTGAACACGGTAACGATCGTATACGGTGTCGAGGACGACTAGACGTTGCGAAGTGGCATCTTCTTGCGCGAAGGCCTGACGGTAGCCTGCGAGCGTTCCATCCGCATTCACTGCCGGAATGAGACTCGACAGGATCGGCGACACGGCCATGTCGATGATTTCGGGAACGAACTCGTGCAGGTCGCGTTTTTGCAGCACTTTTCTGGCGGACTCTTGGACCGCTGCCTGCGGATGCATCAGCGCGAATTTGGCGAGCAGCTTTGACGACTGGATTGTATCGACATGGTCGAGCCACTGGACCACCGTGTTAGCAACTTGTGGCGAAGCCGTACTAAAGATCGATTCGGCAGCGACCACCGCGAGTGGGTCGTTGATCTCCATCAGCTGAGCAGTGGCTTGGGTTCGATCCGCTTTGCTACTCGAGTTCAGGCGGTTACGAATGGCCCGAAGTGGATTTCCATGCTGCTGCAGCGCTTGCATGGTTCGCGTGCTGCGAGCATGCAATTCCTGGATCTGCTCTGGAGAGATCCACTCGTCACCCACCTGTTGGTATCCCAACGCTCTCTTGGCTGGCGTGTGGCTTACATCGAGCTCGACCGCCCTCTCGAAGTGGGCTTTGGCCTGAGCTTCCAGCCCAACGGTCAAGCACCAACTTCCGAGGGCGAAGTGATTGGGGGCATTACTCTGTACTCTGGCACGCCTGCGCTCATATTCGGCAAGTGAAATACTATTGCCAATCTTCTCAACGCATTGTTCAACAGATAACCAACTACCATTGATTTTGATCTGCCCGAGTTGGGATTTGACCAATGCACAATCCACCGGTGTGTTCTCTGCTTCGACCAGCAATCGCTGGCGTTGCAACAGGTCACCGTTGCATTCCGCCTTTAGTGCTTCCGCTGCTAAATCGTTTGCAACCTCACTCGCAGATTCATTTTTGGCCGGTGGCTGCGCTTCGGCACCGGTAGCGAGTGAGTGGCATTGGGCTGCCAGAAGAATTCCGATCGCCAAAGGACTGCTGAGCGATTTGCGGAGAGCCCATCGGGTAATCCGCTGACGTCGTGAAACCTGCCTCATCGAATGCTCCTTGTCAGTGTCGTAACAAGATTGTCCGACGATCGACTCGAACCGCGACTTGGGCCCTGCAAAATTGAGCACCCATGGTCAGTTGTTGGCAGGCGCACCAAGTTGGTAGGTGCGCTCAACTCCAGACACCGCGATTCCCTTGCGATTGTCAGTACACCGAAAACCGAGAAAAGAGCTGAAGCCTAGGGAGCAGCTTCAGCCATGGCTTGGCGGTTCTTCGAACCATCTGTTGGTATCGGTCACCGCCACCCAAAATTGGAAGGTATTGAGAATTCCAAGTCAACGTTTTTCACGCTCAAATGACTTCCGCGAGCGATAAACCCTCAGATGTTAAAAAGGGCAGAATAGCATGTTTCCGATAAATGACGGCAAGGCTGCCATTCACGCATTCGGTTCGACGACTTGGGCAAGATGCTCGATTTCCTTGCTTGAAAACAGTTTCAAGAAGAAAGCGACTGTGGCAACCGCTCCCCAAGTTAAACCGATGATGACGCCTACATCCAACACCCCTCTCCAGGGCTGGGGGATTTGACGAAAGCCGATCACGATCAGAGCGATCAACATCATGAGGATGATGACCGTAATTTGCTTTCTACGTGTCGCGTGAAAAAGTCCGATGCAAAACAGCGGAGCCAGTAGCAGGCGTAACCAAGTAGCTTTTTCTTTCAGATAGATCGCTCGCGCAGCAACACGCGGTGAGAAACTCTTTTGGAATCCGCGATACCCTTCGCTGTACGCCATGAAGGCCGTCCAAACCGCCGCCAAACCGTAGTGCTCAATACCCAGGTCGCTTTCCCAAGCTTCCCGCACATGAACGAGCATTCGAAGGATCGGAAACAAAAGGAAAGCAACGGTCCCAGCGACACCCCATAACATGGCGATGGAACCAAGTTGTCGATTGAGGAACATGACGGTGCAGCATTCGGGGTGGTGGAGAGTAGGAAGGTTCGATCGTCGCTCGCTAATCTTGCTCTCTTGAGGTCGGCCTTTTCAGCTGGGCAGGTTGCCATTGCTGCCTGACGGAGACGGGCCACATGAAAAGGGAGAAAATGCTAGTCAGACCAACCGAACATATTGTCCATTGTATGGTGGCGTTTAGCTGTGGCAGTCTTGGGTCGACGCCGACGCGGTACCAGCTCCCTATCCAAACGGCCAAGGCCACGAGGGTAAAAAACGCCGGCCATCGCCAATACTTCGGCTTTTGAATGAACGGGCTCAGGAATGTAGTCAACAGAAGAGTTCCGACTATGGCGACGTAGATGGCATGATGGAGCAGTTGAGGCAGAGCTAAGCTTGCAGCCCAGTCATCGCGTTGTTCCTTGGTTAGGTACGCGTAGACGCCTGCTATCACTGCGGTCAGGATGAAAAGGTCCGGTAGGGTTACGGATTGTTGGCGATCCTCACGGTCAGGTTCTACTGGTTCTAGTCGCCGACTTTTGTTGGGCTTCAAGATGGCAATTCCAATGCACAGTAGCAGAAAAATCCCGGTCGCCCGGATGGCAAAGCTTTGGTAAACCTCGTCGCCCCAGTAGTAGAAAATGCGTTCGGCATTGAACTTAAGCAACACGAGAAGGAAGCAGGTGAAGCCGAACGGAATCATTGCGGCGAGCACGGTTCGGCGGAAATGGAATAATGAGCTCTGGGTGATACTTGCCAGCAATGACCAGACGAACATGGCTGCTAGCATCCACTCGGTGGCGTATTGGTTCGAGCTGATGAATTCCTTGCTGAGACGCTCGGTCAAGGCTGCTAAAATTAGCAGGCCCAAGAGGCTTTGATCGATCCATGCTGGCCAGCCAATTCTGGCTGAGAAACGGCACCATGCTAGATACCAGATCAAAACGAGGATTAAGGTCCCAAGTGCGGTAAGCCTTGGCCAGAAGAAGGGCGTAAAGCTGGACAGGACTTTTCCCGTCGTCCGGCTGAGCCGATAAGTCGTTAGAGTGGAATCGAGGGCAACGATCGTGTCCGGATCGTTGAAATTGAAGTAAACGAGTTTCTCGGGATGCGGAAACTCCAATGCGATGTCATTCTTGCCTTGGGTCTTTAGCAGGTAGGTTGTCCGTTGATTTAATCGAATTCCAACAATTGATTGGTCGCCATCGACGCGGCCAGTCCACCTGTTGCCCGTCGGTTTCCTGGTGGTGCCATCAGGACCGATGATGTAGATCGCCCCCTCGACTGAGACTAGGTTTTCTGACGCTTGAGCAATGGATGCAGCAGTGCCATTTGCCGCAGCCCAGGAGGCCGGCGTCTTCAGCGGTATGCGCGACGTTACCTTGCCATCTAATGGCCTTCGAATGGTTATCGATTTGCCATCCAGGCTCATGCTACACACAAATCGGTAGAGTGGATGGTGCTGCCATCTTACGATTGGCCAGTCTGAAACAATTACTGGACCCGTAGGAGTCATTTCGTAAACGACCAGATGGTCTCGAACTGGCGGTTTGGGTTCTCCATGTTGCTGGTACAAGCAATAGAAGTACGGAGTTTGGGATAGCTCATGAAGTCCCGAAAGAAACCTCATCTCACTCCACTCAAGCGCTGTTGTCTGCCAGCCCTTTTGCGGTGATTCAAGATCAAACCACTGCATCACGGTCGTATCGCCGATCTTGAGGCGCGATAGATAGCGGCTATCGACTAGAGTTGAGCAGCGCCCTTGGATCGTTTCTTTGTGCCCGTTGACGTCAAAGAGGATCGCGCGAGGTGACGGGAGCCTCGGCACTTCCGATAGCCTAAAAGCGATCTGGTTGGTGCTTGTGGTTCCCAGGAACGCTCGGTCGCGCGCCTCGATATCGATAGGGATTCTGTGAAGTGATCTCTGCTTCAGGTCGAGTATTTGCCAATCGTGATCTTCGATAACTAGGTAATCGGGGGCGTTGGGAAAGCGGTGAACACCAAAGCGATAACCCGCGGTCATATGCGGTTCTAGTTTTTCTAAGTTGAGCACCGAGTGGCGAATCGTTGGAAAAAGTAGGACATACAAGAGCAGTGCGAAACCAGCAACGGCGCATTTCGAGAGCGATTTTGGGTTGGCGTCGGTGGTTTTCACAGGGTCGCCCTCAGTCTGCTACTCGGGCAGAAGGGATCGAACTGCATCGCTGGGGCGAGCAATCACATGGGCGGCGATCAAGGTGCCTAGTCCTTCGACGGCTGGGGTGGCTGCATCAATGGCCGCTCGGACTGCGGCAACGTCGCCTTGGATCACGATGGTGACGTATCCGCCGCCCAATTTTTCTTTGCCCACCACTTCGACTTGTGCTGTTTTGCAAGCGGTATCCACGGCTTGGAAGACGGCCGTGAATCCTTGGGTTTCGATAAAGCCAAGTGCTTTGGTTTCGGTCACGCTTAAGGTCTCCGGCGCGGTTTGTGGGTCAGATGATAGGTCCGAGGGCGACGAAACGGAGTTAGGTTCGTGGACGACATTCTGCTGAATCAGCGGATTCCATTCGACTCTGCTCGCGACGCCATCCTTCGCGTCCTCACTCAGTCGGGGAAAAAGCCGACTAATCGGCTTACCGCCCATCGTATCGGCTATGGAATGCCCCGCTTCCAATGCCGTTCGCACTGCATCCGTGGAACCTGTGATCTTGATACAGGTGCCGAGAAAGTCGTTCAGTTCCACTTGCCAGACTTCAATGGACGCCGATTTGTCCATGTGATCAAGCGCAACGATGGCGGGTGTCCAGCCTGTCGTTTCAAGAACTCCAACGGAGTCGCTCATACTTGGTCGTTCTTTACGGAAACAGAATCATTGGGGTCGGGGGGAGCAGAATCGTTCACGCATTACGCGAAAGCCCATCATAGTGGAACTGCCATCCGGTGAGCCGATGGGGCTAAATGGAAATCCAGTCTACTTCTCGCGTTCCATGCGTGGCACACTATACCAAATGCGAATCGACCACGGTCGGCAAGCCCCAAAGGGTGTGTCCGACCGGCACGATACCCACAAGATTCCGCGCGGCGGACGCGGGCTGTCTTTAGCTTTGAGCGAACGAGTCAGATTCAGGAGAGAATGTGTCCACTCAAGATTCCGCGCGAAAGTACCGGGTTGCGAGCATCGAGTTGACTTCAGTTGCTTGTCGAGAGCATGATCAAAATAGCACGGTGATGTCAGACGATGAATCGACGTCGAAGTTTCATAGCCAGATCGAACTGCGAGATCGGCACTCCAAGGCTCATGAACTAGTCGGTTATGGCGCGACTGCAGAGGAGGCGCTCTCGAACGCCATTCGTTCGATTACGATTCGCGATTTTGATCACGAGTTCGCCGTGGACGAGACTGATGACGGTGAAACTCGTTTCTTGGTTACCGTTAAAGAGCAGGGGGGCAGCGGAGAACGTGCTGGGATTGGTCGCTACATGGCGGGACCGACAGAAGATCGTCGCCCGGAACTTGGATTTACGATTGGACTACTGCGAGCGGCCAGCCAAGCTGGATTGCTGAAGGCCGATTACCGTGCGAACAATCAAAAAATATTTAGGGGGTGGGCCAAGGAGCTAGTCGATGACTTGGCTGAAGTTTTTGGTGCGGAGACGAGTGGTTCGACTGACGACGCCGATTTGAGTAGGCGGCTGGAGGCGGAAAGTCTGATTCTCGAGCACACGAATCGAGTCGCTTCCTCGGCAGTTGTCACTGCCGCGAATCACCCCAGGCCCGATTCGGTCCTTGGATTATTTGACACCAGCGTGTGGTTGTTCGAATCCAATGGTCGCCGGCGTGCAGCATACACGGACACGGACCTCTGGCTAGCCTGGTATCCCGGCATTGAAAATGGCGACAAGACGGTTCAGGAAGTCATCGATACCATGCCGCGTGCGCCGGCCACGAAGATTCCTTGGATCGTCAAGTTGTTCGAGAATCCAGAAAGCTGGATTCGTTTCCGAGGCGCGGTGGAGCTAGAAGATCACGACGTCATGCACGTGCTCTTGGGCCGAGGATTGCAAGATCAGGATGAAGCCTTCGTTATCGGTTTTGCGATGGGCACCGCCAAGAAAGTGAGTTGGTTCCAGTACTGGGTGTTCAAGTTCGTCATTGGGCGTTTGTACCCGGAGCCTTACCGAATTCCTCGCTTTTTGCAGCCGGCATTCGATTTGGGAGTCCAGTGCGGTAAGGAAACCGGGACAAAGGACCTTTACCAGCGAGATTTGAAAGAACTCTTGGGAATGCCGCTTGCCGAAGCTCGTAAAGACGCAGGCATCGACATGCGAATCGTCCAGAAATATTTCGATCTAGAGCAGCAGAGAATTCCCTCGACGATCGCGAGTCTGCGACTACCATGAGCGCCCGTTGTCCTTTTGAGGGTTCGGCATTCTGCTTTCAAGCGTTCGGTCGAGTCGAGCCGGCACGAGCAGCCATTTCGGGCGCTTTGTGGGCCTAGGTGGTTCTCTGTTCCCGATGGCCGACGAAACTTCTTGAATTGACGATTTCTGCCCCTGTTCGATTCGAGAGTGGAAGCGACAATGAAAATTCGAATCGAGCCCAGCGAGCGCCCGATGAGCCCGAAATATTGAATCCAAGATCACTCACGAATTAGTTGTTCTGGGTGACGTAAGAGGTCGTCGGATGTTTGCAAAAATTACCAGTGCCGGTCGAACGGACATCGGGAAGAAACGCGAAACAAATCAAGATCAATTCTTGATCGCGGATCTCAACAAATCGATGTTGGTCCAATCGACGAGCCTCAATCTAGAAGCCCAGTCTCGGCTGTACGGCATGTCGCACGGCAAGCTGTTCATGGTTGCCGACGGAATGGGCGGGCATCAAGGCGGCAACCGTGCGAGTGCTCTTGCAATCGATCTTCTGATTAACCAACTGCTCAACAGCATGCATTGGTTTTTTCAGATGGACAAGGATCAAGAAGAGCGAGAGCAAGGATTCGTCGAGGATTTGAAGAAGCTCATGGAGCGGGCGCACGAGGCAATTGAGCGCGAGTCCAAGAATGACGAGAGTATCAAAGGCATGGGAACGACGTTGACCATGGCCTACGTCATTTGGCCCTGGATGTACGTCGTTCATGCGGGTGACAGCCGATGCTATTTGCTCCGCAATGGCGAAATGAAACAGTTGACGCATGACCATACCGTTTCGAATCAACTGATCGAAAAAGGCGGTATGACCGCCGACGAAGCCGAGAAGTCGCCGTGGAGTAACGTGTTGTATAACGCGTTGGGTGCTGGTGCGGCAGGAGTGGATGCGGAGGTACATCGAGTCGCATTGGAGCCGAATGACTGCATCATGCTGTGTACCGACGGCCTGTATCGTTACCTGAAGGATGAGGAAATCAAAGGCATCTTGTTGAGCGAGCTTGAGCCGCTGGAGAGCTGCCGATCCTTCATCGAATTGGCTAATTTTCGTGGCGGAGCGGACAACATTACTTCGATTGTTGCCAAGCTACTGCAGCCAGACATTGATCAACCGAAGACGCGTGTTGCAGCCGAGGTCACTCTGGAACGCCTGCTCAGCGACGTGACTGGTTACCACCCTCGACAATCCTCGGTTCCTGGTATGGATGAGATGCCTGTGACGGCTGAATTGATTGATACGTCTGAAGAATGAATCGCATTACCGCTTGCTGCATGCGACAGGCGGTTCGCGCTTTCGGATATCGTTGTCGGTTTGCACTGTCGGATTGCGTTTTAACAGACTTGGAATTTAACCTTTTTCAATTTGAAGAATGACGGCGAATGATTAAGTCCAGTGAACTTGAGGACAAACTCCAACTCGATTCTCTGTTGGCGGACATTGAAGCATGTGATCCACAGGAGCCGAAGAGCGTCGCGGAAGTTGCGATCAGCCTGGCCCGTGCAATTCAGACTCGCGCCAAGAAACTGCAAACGCCCGCCGAGCGTCGTCAGCAGGCTGAATTGGATCGGATGGTGCAGCATCCGAGTGACAAGGCCATTCTTACACAGCTAACCGATCAAGCATTCCGGAGTGACAAGGCCGCGCGAGCAGCGGACCAGTTAGTGCACATTTTGGATGTCCAGGGCATTCCTCGCTTCTTCAGTCCGATCGAGCAAGCCATGCTCCGGGGCTTCCAATCGTTCGGCGGCTATTTGCCAGGTGTTGCGGTTCCGCTGGTGAAGGAAAAGATGCGCCAAGAAACGGCGAATGTGATTTTGCCGGCAGAAAGAGAAACGCTGCAGAACCACTTGGCCGAACGGCGAGACGAAGGCGTTCGAATGAACGTCAACTTTCTCGGTGAAGCCATGTTGGGTGAACGTGAGGCCCAACGCCGCCTCGAATCCTATCTCAACGCTCTTCAGCTGCCAGAGATCGAGTGTGTCAGCGTGAAGATCTCGACGCTTTATTCGCAAATCTCCACGGTTGCTCGTGAGGAAACGATACGTACCGTTGGAAATCGACTGGAGCTACTCTATCGAGCGGCTATGCGCAATCGATTCAAAAAGAAGGATGGTTCGGAAGTTTCCAAGTTTGTGTACCTGGACATGGAAGAGTACCGCGATATGTCGCTGACCTCCGAGGTATTCATGCGAACCCTGGAGCGAGATGGCATGGAGCAAGTTCGCGCCGGTATTGCCCTGCAGGCCTACGTGCCCGACAGTTTCCCCGTCCAGCAAGAGATCACGGAGTGGGCGAAGAAGCGTGTCGAGGCCGGTGGTGCACCTATTACGATTCGGATCGTGAAGGGGGCCAACATGGAAATGGAGCGAGTCGAAGCCTCCCACCGCGGCTGGCCTCAGGCGCCATATCAAATCAAAGCCGACACGGATGCGAACTACAAACAGATGGTTCACTACGGTCTGCAGCCGGGCAATATCGATGCGGTCAGGCTTGGAATCGCTAGTCATAATCTGTTCGAAGTCGCATTTTCGATTGTCCTGGCGGTTCGTTTCGGTGTCTTGGATGTGATCCAGTTCGAAATGCTCGAGGGGATGGCCAATCATCAACGACGAGCTTTGCACGAGCTAGTAAGTAATCTGCTCTTATACGCACCGGCCTGCAAGCGAGAAGACTTCATTCATGCGATTGGCTACTTGGTTCGCCGGATGGATGAGAACACCGGACCAGATAACTTCTTGCGACATGCGTTCAAGATTGAAGTAGACAGCCCGGACTGGCAGAAGATGGAAGGCATCTTCCGCGACTCCATTGATCGCATGGCTACGGTCCAAACGGGGCCACGGAGGAATCAGGATCGAAGGGAGTCTCCGGCCCAGCCCGCCGCGCCAGAGGACTGGCGACTGCTCGAGAATGAAGCAGACACGGACTTCTCGCTGATCGCCAACGCAGATTGGGCGCACCAGATCGTTCGCGAGTGGGAGCCTCGATGCGATTCAAATGCAACCGTGATTCCCGTTACGGTTGGAGGTGAAGAGCAGGAGGGTAGATCGCGCGAGTTTGAATCTCTGGATCCGTCGCGTCCCGGTGTCGTTGTTGCGAGATACTACCAAGCAGACGAATCGCAGATTCGAGACGCTTTGGAATGCGCGAAGTCGGATCCAAGCGGCTGGAGGAATATGGAGCCTCGCGAACGCTACGATCTGCTGCGTTCGGTGGCACAACAGATCCGCGTGCGGCGGGGCGATCTGCTGGGCGCAGCGATGGCCGACGGTGGCAAAACGGTTTTTGAATCCGATCCGGAAGTCTCCGAAGCGATCGACTTCGTTGAGTTCTATGCCAAGACAGCTTTGGAGTTGCAGGAAGACGCGGCCATCAAGAATCGACCCGTCGGCGCGGTCATCGTCATTAGTCCTTGGAATTTCCCGATTGCGATACCGTGTGGCGGGATTGTGGCAGCGCTCGCCGCTGGCAATACGGTCATTCTCAAGCCGGCTTCCGACACCATGTTGCCGGCACGCGTGTTGTGTGAGTGTTTCTGGGATGCGGGGGTTTCTCGGCAGGCTCTGCAGCTGATTCCATGTAGCGGCAGTGACGCGGGCAAGTACCTTTTGGCAGACCCTGAGATCGAAACGGTCGTGTTGACGGGTGGCACCGAGACCGCACAACGCATCTTGGAAGCACGTCCGATGCTCAAGCTGTTTGCCGAAACGGGGGGCAAAAATGCGACGATCGTGTCGAGCTTAAGTGATCGTGATCTGGCTATCAAAAATGTTTTGCACTCAGCTTTCTCACACGCCGGGCAGAAATGCAGTGCGACTAGCTTGCTAATTCTTGAGAACGAAGTTTACGAAGATCGAAGTTTTCGAGACGCGTTAATTGATGCTGTCGAGAGTCTCGAAGTCGGGTCGGCCTGGAATCTCAAAACGAAGATGGGGCCACTGATTCGCCCGCCCACCGGTGCGTTGGCTCGCGGACTCAAGGAACTTGAGCCTGGTGAGTTGTGGGCAACGATGCCTCGCGATCTGGCGGATAATCCGTGTCTATACTCGCCAGGGGTAAAGTGGGGCGTTACGCGGGGTAGCTTCACTCACCTGACCGAGTTGTTTGGTCCAGTACTGGGTGTGATGCCGTATCGAAATTTGGATGAAGCCATTGAGATGGTTCATGAGACCGGATTCGGGCTGACCAGCGGTTTTGAGAGCTTAGATGATCGCGAACAAGCACGATGGACCTCGAGATTGCAAGCCGGCAATCTGTATCTCAACCGTCCTACGACTGGGGCAATCGTGTTGCGGCAGCCATTTGGAGGCATGGGAAAGAGTGCCTTTGGTCCAGGGATCAAAGCAGGCGGGCCAAACTACGTCGTTCCGATGATGAATTTCGAAGGCTTGGACGATCAAGCTCTCGACTCGGAATCTCCCATTCGCGCTCCTGGGTTAGAGCCTTTATCGACGTTATGGCAGCAGCTAGCGACAAAGCGTTCGGAGGCTGCCACGCGAGCCCGCGAATGGCTCGGGGAAGACGGATGGGAGCGACTTAAGCGGGCGATTTCCAGTTTTGACGAATTCGCGAGTCAGGAAATACGCGCATCGCACGATACTTTACGGCTAGTTGGACAGGATAACATTCGCCGCTATCAACCCATGACGCACGTTCGTATCCGCGTTTCTGAGTCGGACAGTTGGCTGCAATGCTGTGCTCGAGCTGCCGCAGTCATTGCGGTTGGCGGTCGCGCGGCCATCAGCTTAGCGCCGGGAGCAGACGCCGAAAAGCTGGCTGTTCTGGAAGAGCTGACGCATGAATGGGCAGGGGATATCGAATTCATCGAGGAGACCGATGAAGAGTTGACAGTAGCCATCCGCGATGGGCAGGTGGATCGCATTCGATATGCGAGCGAAGGAGTCGTTCCGTTAGATGTTCGGAAGGCAGCCGATGAGCATTTCGTATACGTTGCGGATCGTCCGGTGAGCGGGCACGGACGCATCGAATTGCTATGGTACGTCCGAGAACAAAGCGTTTGCTCTGACTATCACCGATACGGTAACCTTGGATTCCGAACCGATGAAGAACGCGGCCCGGTACTCTAATCCCGTTTATCTGTAGGGCCGGAAAGAGCTTAGCCACAAACGACTCCAAAGAGTGCACCGTTGACTGATCTGAGCAATCGTTTAGGAGTTGGCACGTCGATCGAGAACTGCACAGACTGTACGTAGAGAATCCTATTTTGTGTCTTCTAAGTTTTTCTGGCTGAAGCACAAAAAACCGCAGTAGAGGATAACTACATCGGTCAGAGAGGTTTGTGCCATCTAAAATTCGCTGGCAGAGTGTCGTCAAATCGTTGTTGGGGATGCAAGTGTGTGAGCTAACTCTCGGATAAACACCGTTGTATCCAGGTGGCGATCGAAGCCGTGACGAACTCGAGATCAGCAGGGTTGCGGATTAGCAGGTGATCGGCTCCAGGGATCGTCATCAGGCTGGCTGGCGGTGGTTCAGGATCATTGGCGGAACGTTGGCTCAAGCATCCAAAGATCCGAAGAACGTGGTCATATCCCAACGTTTCATCAACCGGACTATGAAAAAGAAGAATCGGTTTGGAGATGCTACGGAGCGTCGCGGGTAAGTCATGCTTCCGAAAATCGTCCAGCATCTGTTGTCGGATGGCGTAGTCACGGCCGCCGATATGAACGGCACCGATCCCGCGCACGCGTATCTCCGGATCCATCCGATCAAGCAAATCCGCCAGGTGCTGAGTGTCGCTTGGGCCTGCAATGGACACGGCTGCTAGGACGCTCGGAAGCGATTCGCAGAGTGACAAGCTGCATGCCGCGCCGAAACTATGTCCGATCAGGAATTTCGGCGGTAGGCCACGTTGTTCTAGGAAGTGAACTGCGGCTACCAAGTCTTCTTGGTTTGTCGAGAAATTGGTCAGCGAGAAATCCCCACGACTGCTGCCGAGACCGGTCAAGTCGTACCGCAAAACCGCGAAGCCGAGGGCAGAAAGTCCGCGCGAGATACGCACGATCGCTTTCAGATCTTTGTTGCACGTAAAGCAGTGCGTGAAGACACAAGCGGCCACTGGAGTTGACTCGGGGAGATCGATGATACCGGATAGCATCTGCCCCGTGTGCCCAGGAAATTCGACTCGTTCGCTTCGACGCATGAATCTGTTGCGCTCTACGTGCTGTGGAATAGATTTGGGTCGATCAGGTGGCTGCGGGAAGGTCTTGGCGGTTCGCCCATTCAGACCAAGACCCGTCGTAGACCGCTACGTTTGAGTAACCGCATTCGTCGGCCGCAAGTGCGAGTATGGCGGCTGTCACGCCCGATCCACAACTGAAGACGATCTGTTCCGTGTCCGACTTGATCGTGTTTTCAAGAATACTTTTTAGTTCGGCGGCAGGTTTAAAACAGCCATCGGTCAGAAGCTCGGTGAAAGGGATACAGGATGAACCGGGGATGTGGCCTCCACGCATTCCAGGACGCGGTTCAGGTTCGGTTGCGTTAAACCGTCCCATCGATCTCGCGTCGATGGTCTGAACTCCTTGGGTATTCATGGAGTCTTGGACCTGCGTGATGTCGTACACCATTTCTGGACGAAAGTTAGCGGCGAAGTTCCCATTGGCCTTGGGTTCTGAAAATGCGGCCTGCGTGGGTCGTTGCTCCGCCTGCCACTTTGGTAATCCTCCATCCAGAACAACCACGTTCTCGTGGCCCATGATCTTGAACATCCACCAACCGCGAGGTGAACAGAAAACGTTCAAGGCGTCGTAACAGACGACGAGTGTGTTTGCACCTATTCCGCGTGCTCGGGCTGCATCTCCGAACTGCTCTGGTGTCGGCAGCATATGCGGTAAATCGGTATCACGAGCGCAGATATCAGTGTCGTAGTTGAATTCTTGTGCACCGGGGATGTAGATCGCTTCTTGGTCGATCGAGCTACCGTCCGGGCGTTTTTTCAACGTCGTATCCAAGATAACGATGTTCGGATCTTCCAGATGATCCTGGAGCCAGTCGGTCGAAACTAAGTTGGATGGATTGTCAGTCATGATCGAAGCATCGGAGGAGAAAGAGTCGCCAAGGAAGAGATGTGGACACGGATCCGCCGCCAACCATTATTAAACCCGTCGAGTATCCGCGGACTTTAGCGTCTCCTCGAAATACGTCGTTGGTAGCTAGTAGCTACTCGCGTGGCGCGGTATGTGGATACTGGCGCTGCGGAGAGTGTCGTCTGCAGTGCGGAAGCGTACTGCGTTTCATCGCATACGAGAGCTTTAGCTGCCGTTGGTGATGACACCTAAGTTGCCTTGCTTGAACGCGTCCGCCATCGCGCGTGGAACTTCGGCTTCGGCAAGCAATAGACTTGCGCGATTCTCAGAAACCGAAGCGCGATTTTCTTGCTCGGTGGCAATCGCTTCGGCACGACGCTGTTCCGCTAAGGCGCGGGCGACACGCACGTCTGCTTCGGCCTGGTCTGCTCGTAGACGAGCACCGATGTTGTCGCCGACGTCAATGTCAGCAATATCGATTGAAACGATTTGGAAGGCCGTTTGAGCATCCAAGCCACGGGAGAGTACGGCACGCGAGATCAAGTCAGGATTCTCAAGCACCGTTTGGTGAGTATCACTTGAACCGATCGAACTAATGATGCTTTCACCGACGCGAGCGATGATGGTCTCTTCGGTTGCACCACCGATCAATTGTTCCAAATTGGTTCGGACAGTGACTCGAGTTCGGACGCGGAGTTCAACTCCGTCCTGAGCGATCGCTGACAGAGTTGATTTGCCGCTGCGTCGTGCGTCCGGGCAATCGATGACTTTGGGGTGAACACTGGTACGAACAGCGTCTTGTACGTCGCGGCCCGCCAGGTCGATGGCTGCGGCGCGGTCGAAGTCCAGGTCGATTCCAGCCCGCTGCGCCGCAATGATGGCCTGAATCACATTCATGACATTACCGCCGGCCAAGTAATGCGCTTCGAGCCGTTGTGTGCTGATACCGTTGCGAGAGGAGATGTCCAATCCAGCTTGCGCGGCCATGATCTTTGCTTGCACAATGATCGGAGCCTTTACTTGACGGAAGTACATACCAACGAGGCTAAACATCGAAATCTTGGCGCTGGCTGCGAACGCTTGGATCCATTGTGAGCCGAATGCGATGAACGCGATCACCACAAAGAGGGCAAACAAAGCCAGGAAGCCGATACCAACCCAAGACAGGATGCCTAAAAGTGTTAGTTCAGTTCCTCCCTCACCAAGTTCCAGCTCGATCTGTGCAAGCAAAGTGGAACTATTGAGGAACATCGAATTCAATTGGCTGATCATAGTTTTCTCAATCCACGACTGTGCGACGGCACTGGAACTCTCTAACAAAGAAATTGCCAAGCAACTTGGACTGCGTCTGCTGCATCATACCTCTTGCGGCGCTCGAATCCAACGGAGGCATGCTAGGCGAGCAGGGCAAATCAGAGTTTTAAACTGTGGGTGCTCGCCCTGCCCATGGTATCGCATGACCCATCCAAAAGTCCTCGTTGAACTCGGCAAGGAAGGGTGAGTCGAATTTGCCCATAGTCAAACGGTCATTGACTCCGTGCTAGGCGACGGGTGCCTTCGACGCTTTTCATGTCGGAACCTCGTGTTTCGGCAATGAATTGGCATGCTGCCACAGCTAGATCGTCTGGCAACCGCTGAGTTCCATGTATCTGCACTGGACCGATACTACTCGATCCAGCCACCACCCAGGACGCGGTCTTCGTCATAGACGACACAGAGTTGGCCAGGTGCGATCCCGCGGGCCGGTTCATCAAATCGAACCGAGAAACCCGTTGATGCGTTGGGTTCGATCGTCGCGGGAACCGCGCGGCTGTTGTAGCGGATCTGGGCCATTCCTGCGAAGGGCTTGGTCGGGGTTGGTATCAACCAATTCGCGTCCGTAGCAGTCAGCGAAGGTTGATCGAGATCTTCGATGTTGCCTAGCACAACGTCATAAGTTTCCGAGTCAATGCGGACAACAAATCGAGGTTCGCCCAGAGCAATTCCCAGCCCCTTGCGTTGGCCAATGGTGAACCGCTCGATGCCGTTGTGCTGACCTAGGACTTCGCCGGTTGTGGAGACAAAATTTCCCGACGAATCCGAACCGGAGCGTGCTTTCACAAATTCACCGTGTTTGCCGCTCGTGACAAAACAAATTTCTTGGCTGTCGCGTTTATCGGCAACTCTCAATCCGGCTTCACCGGCTAGTCGTCGAATGTCCGGTTTGACAAAGCCACCAACCGGTAGGAGCATTCGTGACAAGTATTTGCGATCGATGCCTGCCAGTACATAAGACTGATCTTTGCGGCCATCCACTCCGCGAATCAAGGCCGGCTGCCCATCACGATCAACAAGTTGAGCGTAGTGTCCCGTCGCAACGAATTCAGCGTCGACACTATCTGCATAGTCGAAGAGTCGCCCGAATTTGATCCAATTGTTGCACTGGACACATGGATTGGGCGTTCGTCCGTGAGTGTACTCATCAACGAAATAGTCTACGATTCGAGAGAAATCGGACTGTAGATCAAGGGCGTAGAACGGAATCCCGAGCCGGTCAGCGACTCGGCGCGCGTCCATGGCGTCGGAGGCGCTGCAACATCCTTGCTTGTGGTCGGTCCGTCCTTGAAGGATCGGCAGGAGCGGGTTGGGTGATCCGTCTTCCAGGGAGCAGCTCTCCGCGGATTCTTCCCCGTGCCGCATGAAAACGCCGATGACGTCGTAACCTTGTTCGAGAAGCAGATGCGCAGCAGCGGAGCTATCCACACCACCGCTCATCGCCAAGACGACACGTTTCATCGTATGGCCCTTCTAAGATTGCTCTGAACCCCAGATGCCGAGTTCCCGCAATTGTCGCATCGCGGTTCCTGCCCAATCACGGTTCGCGGCAGGGGAGGCCGGCGATGGGTGGAGAATTCTGCCGATGTGGATGTCTGAGTTCTGAATCTGTTGGAGTACCCGTTTCGCGCAGTTTTCCGCAAAGGCACCCACTCCGACAACCCAATTCGGAGTCAATACGTCCAGCAGGGTTTGCAAATGTCGATCGCAAATCGCTTCCAATTCGGTACGCATGCCGGCGGGCAATTTGTCAGGCGTGACGTTGCGGGCAGACTCTTCCATGAATACAAGAGGGCAATAGTTCGTTACAAAGTGTTTGTCGAAGAACGTGTTGGGGTCGGGGAAGCATTCCGAGAACAAACCCCAGAGACGCCTGCCGGAAACTTCGCTTCGGCCGCAGTCGAGTCCTGTGATGGGGCGTTTGGGGTGCTCTGGATCTGGCTTGCGGACTTTGGCTTCGATACCCAAGTAATCTCGCACTGCTGGGATTTCACCAAAAGGTACACCCGTCTGCGCCATGCCCCAAGGGCCCGGATTCATGCCGAGAAAGACGATCTCACACGAACTCCTCGCGTAACGCTCCAAGTATTGTTCGTGCATCTTCCATGCATACTTGAGCGGGTTGTAAACCCAAGGCACGGCGTCGGAGAAATCTAGCTTGTCCACGTTCCTTGCAAGCGTTCGAGCCGCCGAGATCGCAGCATTAGGCGATAATTCCTTGCTGGCGGTTGCGCGACGTGGCCGATTGTTTACGGTTGGCACTAAAGCGTTCCCTTAGTGCTAGGGATGTCTTGCTGCCTGGGGTCCGATGTTGTGGCAATACGAAGTGCTCTGGCGCTGCCCTTGAAAATGGCTTCCGCGATGTGGTGGCTATTCCGGCCATAGTGCAATAGGACATGGAAGTTACACAAAGCGTTGCTCGCGAAGGAGTACCAAAAATCCTCGACGAGTTCGCTGTCGAAGTCTCCGATTTTGGGAGCGGGGATTGGTGCATCGAAAGCAACATAGTTGCGGCCGCTCAAGTCGACGGCGATGGTCACCAGCGTTTCTTCCATAGGGAGCACCATGTGACCGTATCTGGTGATTCCGCGTTTGTCTCCCAGCGCTTGCGCGAACGCTTGCCCCAGACAGATACCGATATCTTCCGTAGTGTGATGGGCATCGACTTCTGTGTCGCCATCGCAGCTAACGTTGAGATCGAAAAGTCCATGCTTGGCAAACAGCGTCAGCATATGGTCGAGAAAGCCGACGCCGGTGGCAATCTGGCTTACTCCTGTTCCGTCGATGTTAAGCTCGAGCGAAATCTTGGTTTCTGCAGTTTCGCGTAGGATCTTGGCGGATCGGGTTGTCATGAATCTGTTTCTTGGAGCCGCACTTTGGCGCAATTTGGGAGCAAAAGAGAGCACTTGCCCCTATCGTAGCGTGAAGCCACATGATTCAGAAGCAAGAGTGTGTCGAATCCAGGGCAAATCAAAGTTTGAATCTGGCCTCGTCTGCGATCGGCAGCCATCGAAAATCGGACTCGTCGTTTACGAGTTCGACGAGGAACTTGTTGATGGGCTTAAACCAGAGCGATGGTTGTCTGCTCTAGATATAGCTCTTGAGGAAGGCGAGGCAGGCGTCGATTTGATCGTCAGTTCCGACACTGATTCTTAGCCCGTCCCCCCAATGCTCATATGGCATGTACCGGACCAGGACTCCATCTTGTTTGAGCTTGAGGTACAAGTCTTCTAGGTTCCAACTCGCATGCGTACACCAAACAAAATTAGCTTGGCTATCAGTGACGGTGAAGCCGACTTTTCTTAGCTCGTTCGTCATTCGCTCTCGTGTGAGCTTGATCTTTCGTACATTTTCGACCAGCCAAGACTGATCGTCGATCGCGGCCGTCGCACCGGCCAAGCTAATTGCATCGCAATTGTAGCTGTCTTTGACTTTGCGTAAGGTTCCAATCATTTCCGGGTGGGCCACCAGAAATCCGAATCGGAGGCCTGCCAGTCCGTAAGATTTGCTGAGCGTCCGTGACACCATGACTCGCGGATCGCGCTTGACCAGGTCGATGCAATTGTGATCGGCGAAATCGGCATAGGCTTCATCGACAAGAAGAGGGCAATCGAGTCGCTGAACCAACTGCTCGATCGCTTGAGGTGCGATGACCGTGCCACTGGGGCTGTTGGGATTCGGCAGAAAGACAAACTTCAGGTCGTCAGAAATCTCTGCAAACGCTTCCGTTAGCTCGAAGTTGGCATTAAATGCGACTTCCTCAAACCTCGCCCCCTGCAGCTCCGCCAGGGTTCGATAGAGTATGTAGCTAGGGTACGGCAGACGCAGTTTCTGATTCTCACCAACGAAGGCACGCGTCAGAATCGTGAGAATGTCGTCGCTGCCATTGCCGCATAGAATCCAATCCGGTTCGACGCCGAGTACTTCGGCAGCACGAACCCGAAAGGCCGTACCGAGTGCGTCAGGGTACCGTTCCAAGCGTTGTGTGGCCGCCTGCTGGATCGCATTGACGACACTGGGAGATGGAGGGTAAGGGTTTTCGTTGGTATTGAGTTTGATGATCTTGGCACCCTGCAACTGTTCGCCGGGCACATAGGCGGCCATGTCGCGGATCTCTTGCCGAAAATAGCGATCGAGCGACTGGGAATCTGTGTTTTGTGAATCCACCTCTATGACTCCTCGAGCCGAATGTCAACACTTTGACGGTGCGCGGTGAGACCTTCCTTATCCGCCAGCATGCCGATTTCCGATTGTATTCCGGCGAGGGCATCTTTTGAGTACTCGATGACACTGCCGCTTCTCAAGAACGAATTCGCAGAGAGTCCGGCGGCCCATCGAGCAGTACCACCTGTCGGGAGGACATGCGATGGACCAGCCGCATAGTCCCCTAGTGCAACGGGGCTGAAAGGACCAAGGAATGTCGCACCCGCATTGCGGATCCGGTCCGACTTCTCGCGAGGCTGATCACAGGCGATGTGGAGGTGCTCAGGTGCGATCAAATCGGTGACTTCACAACCGTGGTCCGCGTCGCGGACGATAATGAACGCACCAAAAGCATTGAGACTGTCATACGTCAGGTCGCTACGGCTTAATTGACCGAGTTGTTTTTTAAGCTCGGCTAGAACTTTGGGAACGAAGCTTGGATCCCATGTCACGAGCAAGCTAGCGCCGGGCGAGTGCTCTGCTTGTGCCAACATGTCAGCAGCGGTGTAAGCTACGTCAGTGGTTTCGTCCGCGATCACGACGACTTCACTGGGCCCCGCAATGGAGTCAATATCGACGTCACCGAAAACGTGCTTCTTGGCCAACGCAACAAACGAGTTCCCGGGACCGACGATCTTGTCGACGGCCGGTAATCCTTCGACGCCGTAGGCCATCGCCGCGACAGCTTGAGCGCCACCGATCGGATAAACCTCGCGGACTCCCAACTCGTAGCAAGTCGCGAGAACGTCAGTGTTATAGGCACCGAACGGAGTTGGAGGGGCAACAATTGCGATTTCATCGACACCAGCGGCTTGGGCTGGCACAACAGTCATCAAAACCGTGGATGGGTAAGCGGCCGCGCCACCTGGCACGCATACGCCGACGCGTTTGAGTGGCACGTATCGCTGGTCTAATCGAATCCCAGGTGCTGGTTCATACGTCGTCGCATGATGGAGAATCGAATTCTGAAAGCCAACAATATTTTGGCGAATGCGGCGGATGGCAGTTAAGAATTCTGGAGAGGCCGAAGCGTGGGCTTCCTTCAGACGCTCAGTTGGCAGGCTAAGCGGCCCGCCCGCGGGCTCTTTCCCGTCCAGCTCTGCGGTGTACTTTTCCAGTGCCTTGCGACCTTTCTGGCGCACGTCGCTACAGATTCTTTCGACAACCTGGGACGGCAGGAGAGGTTCTCCAAAGACGCGTTCGGTGAGTTCTTTTCCTTTAGGGCTGACCACATTGCCCGAGGGGCTGAGTTGGTTACGAAGCTCATCTAGCTCAGCTTGAAACCCAGGGCTTCTAGCATCGATAGTACGTATCTCTAACTGACTATCGCTCATGGTTTCTCGAACGAGTTATGGGGATCACAGGCAGGGGCGATTTCTTCGGGTCGGATCAGCGCCGTGGGACTAAGGAACGCCGTGGAACTAAAGACCGTCATGGAACTAAGGACACGATCACAGACACAAAAGTCGCGGTCTATGTTCTTACCAAGGTCAATCTGGGAGCCCATCAGACTGATAGAACCGAGTACCGAAGGCATTATTAACCTAGCGTGGTGGCTAGCATCGCGGAGGGACGCGATGCTCGTGACCGCGCAAACTAGTGTATCTCTTCTTCTTGCTTCTCGATGAAACGCATCGCCTTGTCACCGATATCCTTCCGGCACCACGATCCGGCCCAGCGAACTTGCTGTACAGCGGTGTAGGCATTGAGCTTGGCTTTCGCAATAGTGTCACCCAGCGCGGTCACACCCAAGACTCGACCCCCCGAAGTTAAAACGCGGTTGTCTTCCATATGTGTGCCCGCATGAAACACCTTGACGTCTTCTAGTCCATCGGCAGCGTCAATGCCCGAGATCTCTTGGCCTTTTTCATAGTCACCGGGATAGCCTTTACTGGCCATGACGACGCAAATCGCTGGCCGTTCATCCCACTCGGGTGCATCGATTTGATCTAGGGATTGGTCAACGACCGCATCCAGGATGTCGACGATATCACTCTTGAGTCGCATGATGAGCGGCTGGCATTCTGGATCCCCGAACCGGCAATTGTATTCCAGAACTTTAGGGCCGGTCTGCGGTGTTAGCATGAGTCCGGCATACAGGACACCACGGAAGGGTTTGCGATTCCGCTTCATGGTATGGATCGTGGGAACGAGTACGTGTTCCTCGATCCATGCCATCAACGAATCATCGACCATCGGAGTGGGGCAGTAGGCGCCCATGCCGCCTGTGTTTGGACCCGCGTCCCCATCGAATGCCGGCTTATGATCTTGCGCGGGTGGAAGAGGCAAGATGGTTTTCCCGTCGGTGATCGCCAGGACGCTTGCCTCTTGGCCTTCGAGACGCTCTTCGATAATCATCTGAGCACCGGCCGTTCCAAATTCTTTACGTCGCGCGATCCGATCGATCGCCTCAAGGGCATCTTCGCGTCGTTTGCAGACGATGACACCCTTTCCGGCTGCTAAGCCGTCGGCTTTGACGACGACGGGACACCGATCCCGCTCGCCAGGGTAACGCCCCTTGATAAATCGCATCGCGTCGTCGGCATCACGAAAGACTTGGAAGTCGGCGGTCGGTACATCTGCCTGACGTAATAGGTTCTTGCAGAACGCCTTGCTACTTTCCAACTGAGCAGCTGCCTGGCTGGGCCCGAAAACCCGTAGCTTCTCGGATTCAAACGCGTCGACGATCCCGAGAGCCAAGGGGGCTTCCGGACCGATGACGGTGAGCCCAATGTTCTCCGTCTTGGCGAATTTGATCAGGCCTTCGACATCGTCGCCCTTGATATCGACATTGATGGCATCTCGAGCTGTTCCCGCGTTGCCTGGCGCCACGAAAACATCATCGACTCGATTACTTTGCGAGATTTTCCAAGCCAGGGCGTGTTCACGTCCGCCATTGCCTACAACCAGAACTTTCATGCGTTTTCCCGATCCGCGAGAGCATCACCATAATTGAGCGGGATTGTAGGCAAAAATGGCCAGGACGGAAGGCAAACAGGCGATTCACGCGAATTGCGAGCTGGTTCCCAGAGCGAAGTGTGGCTTCGGTCCTGGCGGATGATTGCGACGCGGTCGAGTTCGGCCTGCGGGGCGCGGATAACGCATATTCCGGCGGATTGATCCGTCCTGGTTTCAAGCAGTTAAAATGTCGAAGTGAGAAAGACGGGATTTGGCGGTTTCGCAAGACGAATTCCCGGTCATCGCGAGCCCGAAGTCGCTCGCCCAAGTCGACACACGCAAAATACGATCGAGAGGGATCGAGAATCCGACCATGCGAAAAGTCAAAAATGGCGGTGGATGGGCAGCGGTGAAGTACACCTTCACCAAAGCCAAAGAAGCAGGCGGGCTACGCAAACTGTGGTCGGCGATGCGATCCAAGAACACGTGCAAAACTTGTGCACTGGGAATGGGCGGCCAATCAGGTGGCATGGTCAATGAGCGGGGCTCTTTTCCGGAGGTCTGCAAAAAGTCGATCCAGGCTATGGTCTCGGATATGCAACCCGCGATTACGGCCGATTTTTGGCAAAGGAATTCGGTTGAAGAACTCCAGCGTTGGACCCCAAGGCAATTGGAGACGTCCGGACGCCTGATCCAACCGGTCCGTTATCGACGAGGCGACAGCCATTTTGAGCCAGTCACATGGCAAGTGGCCTTGAATTCGATCGCGGAGAAATTGAAGTCGATTTCCGCGGATGAATCATTCTGGTATTTCTCGGGCCGCAGTAGTAACGAAGCTGGGTTCTTGTTGCAACTTCTTGCCAGGGTCTATGGCACGAACAACGTTAACAATTGCAGCTACTATTGCCATCAAGCCAGCGGTGTTGGATTGAACAAGTCGCTAGGTACGGGGACGGCAACCGTCACTCTGGATGACCTGGAACAGTGCGACCTAGCGATGATCATTGGCGGGAATCCCGCCAGCAATCATCCGCGTTTGATGACGTCACTGAATCATTTGCGTCGTCGCGGCGGCAAGGTCATTGTGATCAACCCGGTTCGAGAGCTTGGGTTGATGCAGTTCAGCATTCCGAGCGACTGGCGAAGCATGCTCTTCGGCTCGGAGATTTCCAGCCACTTTGTTCAGCCCCATATCGGCGGCGACTTGGCACTTTTGTCTGGCTTGGCCAAAGCGATTGTCGAGGCGGGACATGCCGATGACCGATTTTTGGAAGCCCACTGCAATGGGCTGAATGAGTATGTGGATTGGGTGACCCACCTCTCCTGGCCGGAATTGGAAGCGAAATCCGGTATTCGCCAGAGAGAAATGCAGGAGATCGCTGAGCTCTACGCCGCTTCCAAAGCGACCATTTTCGGCTGGACGATGGGCATTACTCACCATGTTCATGGAGTCGAAAACGTCAACGCGATCGTGAATCTGGCGCTGCTGAGAGGTATGGTCGGACGACCGGGTGCGGGTCTGATGCCGATCCGAGGGCACTCGAACGTGCAAGGCATCGGCTCGGTAGGCGTGACACCGAAATTGAAGGATCAAATTTTTGATGGTTTGCAATCTGAGTTTGGAGTCTCGCTGCCAACGTCGCCCGGTTTGGACACCATGGCCTGCATGGAAGAGGCGACGAGTGGAAAGCTCAAATTCGGTTTCTGTTTAGGCGGGAATCTATTTGGTTCGAACCCTGATTCAACCTATGCCAAGCATTCGTTGTCTCAGCTGGATACCCTGGTGACATTGAGCACGACGTTGAACACGGGGCATGTCCACGCTCTTGCAGAAGAAACGATGGTCTTGCCTGTGCTCGCACGGGATGAGGAACCTGAACCCACCACGCAGGAGTCCATGTTCAACTTTGTTCGCTTGAGTGATGGTGGACCGCAACGCGTCCCAGGCCCACGCAGTGAGATTGATGTGATTGCTGAAGTAGGTCGCCGCACGATCGGCGACTCCGATGCGATCCAGTGGGACCAACTTGCGAAACCGTCGACGCTACGCAATTGGATTTCGAAGGTGGTACCTGGCTACGGCAAGATTGCGGAGATTGGCGAAACCAAACAAGAATTTCAGATTGATGGACGTACTTTTCACGAGCCCAAGTTTGCGACTCCAGATGGGATGGCCGTGCTCCACCGCTACGATTTGCCAGAACTTGTTGGCGCTGACAACGAGTTGCGTCTCATGACGGTCCGAAGCGAAGGGCAGTTCAATACCGTCGTTTACGAGGAAGAAGACCTCTACCGTGGGCAAGAGCGCCGCGACCTCGTGCTGATGAATCCTAAGGATGTCGAGAAGTTGGGGTTACAGCCTGACCAGCCAATCACCGTTCGTAGCCGAGTCGGCGAAATCAGTGGATATCTGGCTCGGGCCTACGATGCGATTCGGGAGGGGAATATTCTGATGTATTATCCCGAAGCGAACGTGCTAGTCCCGAGAACGCTCGATCCTCAGTCAAAAACTCCGGCTTTCAAAGCTGTGCCAGTCACGATCGAGCCCTGCTAGAGAGCTTATTAAAGGAGATTGAAACGGTAGCGTCCGGAGTCAGGGGGCTGCTTTTTGTCAACTAATTCATGGCAAATTGGCCTTTGAGCGATCCGCAGCTAGAATGGCAGTACTTTCGTAGAGGTTTTGGGGCACTCGAGAACGGATTCCGGGATTCCCAGTTTCGTTTTCCCACCGCAGATTCTTTCTGCAAGAACGAGATTTGCTGGACCTCCACTCAGCCTTACCAGAACACCTCCAAGGCGCGTTCGGTAGCAGAATTTGGGGCTAAGCCCATGGTAGCCAGCCTATTTACGACATTGAACATAAATAGACGTTCCTGCATTTAGCGCGTTGGCTCCAAGGTTCAACGTTGTTTCCTTGACGGACCAAGATAGAGCGGTGACCATGAAGGCCCATTAACGTGCGGTATGAGTTACCTGCTCCGCCTACAAATCACGAATCTTCCAATCCCACAATGAAACGTTCTTTTGGAGACGAACCATATGAAGAAGACACTCAGTTTGCTTTCGATTGCCGCCCTGATCCTGGCCGGCTGCCAAGCAAAGATGGAGACGACGGCTCAAGCTACACCTGAAGTAGTTGAAGCAACGAAGCCAGTGCAGCTCGCGACAGAAACTCAGGTCGAGCCTACATCACCAAAGGTCCACTACGTTGCGGCTCCTGCCGAATTGGCCACGCTGAAGATCAAATTTGTTTTGGACGGCAAGGCGCCTGAAGCGAAAAACATTGATGGTTCGCGTGATCCGTACTGCGCGGACAAAGAGATTCCCAATGAGAAGATGGTGATTGGCGAGAAAGGCGAAATTGCCAACCTGGCCATTTACTTGGATACCCGAAAGACAAAGATCGATTTGCCAGAAATTGCTGTCGCGGACGAAAAGCACGTTCTCGACAACAAAGGCTGCATTTTTACGCCTCATGTGATCAAAGCACGCCCTGGTCAAACGATTTTGGTCAAGAATAGTGATGAAACTGGTCACAACGCAAACTTCAGTTTCTTCAATAACGCTGCGGTCAATTTCTTGGTGCCCGCCAATGGTGAGAAAGAGCTTGAACTAAAAGCAGATGAGCCAGCTCCAATTCCCGTCGAGTGCAATGTCCACCCATGGATGAAGGCGTTCTTGATCGTTACGGAGCATCCTTACGTGGGAGTGACCAACGCGGATGGCGAGCTAATCGTCAAGGACTTGCCAGTCGGCGAGGTGACGTTCAAGGTATGGCACGAGAACGCAGTCAAATCGATCGATGAGGCGACCGTAGGCGGCAAGAAGGAAAAGTGGAGCCGTGGCCGTATGGAAATTGATCTCAAGCCTGGCGTCAACGATCTCGGTACGGTTACGCTCAGCGCAGACTTGTTCAAGCCAGTTGACTAGTGCGACCCCTTTGCGGGCGTTGATCTGAGTGGCCAACGCACATGGAACTAGAAAATAGAACGGCGACGTGATTCCATTCAGAATCACGCCGCCGTTTTTTTGTTGTGAAGATGGCCTCGACCTATTTCTTCTTCCGGGGGCTGCTGCGAGAAGCTTTTCTTGCGGCCGCATTCTGTTGCGCTAGCTCCTCAAATTCGGACGTCATTGCCTCCCAGGTGTTCTGCAGCTCGCGCGCTTCGCGTGGCATCTTGAGTCGTAGATCATTCGACTCGGCCCGATCCTGGGACATGTCGTAAAGCTGCCAGGATTCGCCTTTGCCAGCGACTAGCTTCAAGTCGCCCTTACGGACGGCGCGGTTTTCTTCATGCAGCCACCAGATCACTCGTTCTGAACTGTCTTCGTCATGCGTGAAGGAATTGACGAGGCTTTCTCCCGGTGCAGCAGGTACTGGTTTTCCATTGAATTCCGTTGGCCATGCACCGCCGGCCAGCTCAACGATCGTCGGCGGAATGTCCACCACATGTCCGATTCGTCTGCGTAGCGTCCCGGATTCCTTGATTCCATTAGGCCAATGGGCGATCAACGGGGTGGAAGCCCCACCTTCGTGAACCCAAGTCTTGTGTCGGCGAAATGGGGTGTTGGCTGCACTCGACCATCCGGGGCCAAGGCAAAGGTAAGACTCGCCGGAACCGAGCGGCGCGTCTGGATTGTGGCCATCACCCCGAATCATGATTTCAGCGCTGGCCCCATTGTCGGAAAGAAACAGGATTAACGTGTCGTCGAATTGTCCCATCGCCTTAAGCTGTTCGATGACGCGTCCAGCTTCCTGGTCCATGCGATCGATCATGGCGGCGTGGATCTCCATTTTGGCCGCTTGAAAGGCTTGCTGTTCCTTAGTCAACGAATCCCAAGGTAGCTCGAGGACAACTTCTTTGTCTCCGAGTTCTTGCTTCGCGGGATCGGACCACTTGCGATAGGGAGGCCCGATCTCGGGTTCCAAGTCGGCTAATCCGCCTTGGATGATTCCCATTTCTCGCAGGCGTTCCCAGCGCTTCTTGCGTGAGTGATCCCAGCCGTCGTCGAAGCGGCCCTTGTATTTGGCGATATCTTCTGCTGGGGCGTGAAGTGGAAAGTGAGGGCTAATGAAGGCGACATAGTGAAAGAAAGGTTGGTCACTGTAGTTTGCTTGGTGATCCTTGAGAACTTCGATGGCGTGGTCAGCAATGGCCGTTGTTGCGTAGTAGTCTTGCGTACCTTTGTCGATCGGTTCAATGGGTTGATCATCCAGCGTCATTTTTTGTGGGTAGAAAAACCGATTGTGGTCGTCCATGGTGAAGGCATGATCAAATCCACTCGCGACCGGTTTTCCATCAACGTGCCATTTGCCAGAAAGGTAGCTCCGATAACCCAGTGGTTTAATGAGTTCAGGGACGAGACGGGCCCAGTCAGGCCTTGGGCTTCGAGCGCCGCCTGGCAGACCCGGCAGTGCGTCGCGTCCGACTTGTTGCGGGTAGTAGCCGGTGAGAATGGCGGCTCGCGTCGGCCAACATCGCGCCGTGTTGTAGAACTGAGTGTAGCGCAGCCCGTTCTCGGCCAGCTCATTGAGAGTGGGCGTCTCGATTTCGCCTCCGTAGCATCCCAGATCCGAAAAGCCAAGGTCGTCGGCTAGGAAGACCAGCACATTAGGCCGGTCTGCAGCAGTTGTCGTTCTCGCAGTCAATCCAAACAGAGCGGCTACTATACCTATGGCAGCGTAGCGAAATTGCAACTTGCGAAGGGAGTGCACGGCAAGTCTCCTAGGTGGTGGGGCGATGAAGCGATAGCGGCGGAGCAAGTCCGAGCCACTTGTCTACGAGAATGATTCGTCTTGGGATGGAAAGGTCCCGTCGCGAACAGCGTCATTGTACTCCGAAGCCGCTGAATGAATTTGCTTGGCGAAATTGTTCAGTTGTCGCACAAACTTCGGAACTCGTCCGACGGTTAGCCCGAGCATGTCGTGGGTGACTAAGACCTGGCCATCGCAGTGCGGACCAGCGCCGATTCCAATGGTGGGTACTGCGAGTGTTTTCGTGATTTCGGAGGCCAGCGATTCAGGTACGCATTCCATTAGAACGCTGAAAGCTCCAGCGGACTCGGCAGTCGTTGCGTCATTGCGCAAGCGATCTGCGTCACGCTGAACGCGGTATCCACCCAATTGGTGCACGCTCTGCGGCCGTAGCCCTACGTGCGCCATAACCGGTATCCCGGCATTCGCTAACGCATGAATCGTCTCGGCTTGTTCGGCTCCGCCTTCCAGTTTGACTGCATGGCAGCCAGTCTCCTTCATGATTCGAGCAGAGACTTCCAGTGTCTTACGAACTCCAAGTTGACCATGGGGGAAGGGAAGGTCGACAACCACGAGAGCGCGTTCCGCGCCCCGCGTCACGATCCGTCCGTGGTAGATCATTTCTTCTAAAGTGACCGGAATGGTCGTTTCTTCACCTTGTATGACCATTCCCAGGCTGTCTCCCACAAGCAGCACATCAATGTCGGCTTGATCGAGGATCTTCGCCATCGTGTAGTCGTAGGCAGT
This sequence comes from Aureliella sp., assembly GCA_046290675.1. GTDB lineage: Bacteria > Planctomycetota > Planctomycetia > Pirellulales > Pirellulaceae > Aureliella. The sequence goes on along the minus strand of JBKAHA010000014.1, from coordinate 21,904 downwards.
GAGCATGCTGATCCGCTTCTGATCTGCTTTCATCTGCTGCAAAAAAGACGTAGTGATGCGTTTTCGGGTACTAGACATGTCACGTTTGCGATGGGGTAGGGTGAATTCGTCCCGGAACCGGACGATACGAAATGCTTCGGCGGTAAGTGAATCGCTCGGGCGGTCCAATTCTAGCACGACCAGTTTGGGTGACTATTCACGACGAACCCGACTCAGGGTCACGATCGAGGGGTTATGCGTGACGCGGCCTATCGAGTATCTGAGGAGTTGGATCGAGCTTTGCATGCCCAAGAGGACGGGTTATTCTTCATTGTGTGAGTATTCGATCGCCGCGGAATCGCTTTACGATTGGTGGTGTTGATACGCTTCGAGCCCGTCGACCGGGTTCGCTGGCACTCCGGAACTGAAACAAAAGGGCCTAAAATATGCAGCCGTTGACTTCATATTTGATAGATCCGTTTCGACTTGCGACAGGCATTTTGCAGACGAGAGTCGGCTATCGGCATCTTTGCCTGGTTGCACTCGTATTCATGTTGCAAGCCTCGTCCGCGGTGGGGCAGAATGCGGGTGGTTTAGAGATTGCATCCGTCGAGGGCACTATGGACGGAGTGTATGGGGATCGGGTTGAACTAAAGACCGAGTCAGGTGACAAATACGTGGCGGTGCTAGGTAGGAAGTCCTCCGTTCGCTTCTCCGGGATCGCAGACAAGAAATTCTTGCGACCTGGTTTGATGATTCGTTTCGAAGCTGACTTCAATGTGAAGGAAGCAACTGCGACTCAGCCCGTAACGAAAATAGAAATCTTCCGCCCGGTTACGAAGGGTAGATTGTCTCAAGAGCAACGTCGCGATCAGACACCCGGGGTGTATCCCGCGACCAATAAGGATACTCAGCCCCAGGGACGGAATGCCAACACACGATCACAGCAATCAGGACGAATTAGTAATCGTCAGAGCAGGAGTCAACCGGCGGCGAACGCTTCACGGTTTCGCGTCGTCGGCCAAATTCGCGGCATCCAAGCCGACAAGGTGCAAGTCGTCGCAGGGCGAATGCCATTGATGATCCAGTTGGCAAACGAAATGGAAATCTCAGTGAAGTCGGCTGACATGTTGTTTTCGTCCAACGGTGACAAAGTCAAGGTTACCGGGCTTCGCAATCCGGCACAGCCAAAATTGATTCAGGCTGAGACAATGCAGATTGAATCTGCGAAACCGATGGGTGCAGAACTGGAAACGCGCGGATCCAATACAAAGCAGGATGCATCAAAACAGGATCCATCGAAGAAGAGACGCCGAGGAAAGCTCGGTAATTAGACGCTAGAAGCCAAAAGTCTAGATTGGCTTCAATGATGACTAGTAAAATCATTACGTAACGGGAAGCATTCCATGGGTGAACCACCCGTGATTTCGACATCCACGGATCCACATTCGCTCGCCGATGCGCAGATTGCAGAGGAGAAACCGAAACGCTCAGGCAAAAAAGTTCTTGATAACCGGTTGGCGATTTTCTTGATGCTCTTTTGCGTGACGGGTTTCCTTGGAATACCGGTCCTGTGCATGAGCCCAGCCTTTTCGAGGTCCGAGAAGGTGATCTGGTCAATCGTGGTAACGATTTATACGTGCATCTTGATCGCAATCACGGCATGGATTGTGTGGTACGTCTACTCGATGTACGTCGATCTATATAGTTAGACCCGCCAGGTGACCATGGGGTTCAGGTTCGTGGATCGAGTAACCGGACAGGCTAGGCGGCCCGTCTGTTTTGAAGAGATGTCGAAAAATATTCGGAAGCATCGAGTACCGAATTCTCGTTACGTTGTTCGATTCGCTCTCGGGCTTTTTCGATACGCGAGACTTGCGTGTCCTCGGTCGCAGAGCGGACTCCGGACAGCCATGCCATTGCCGTTGCCGGTGATTGAATCATGGTACTGGCGGCTTGCTGCAACGCGGCCAACCAACCTGCTGCAACTAAACCATGTGCTGCGGCCTGTTCGGCCAGTTCTCGAACCTCATCTGACTTTGCAGCCACGGGACCTTGGTAAACAACTCGCACTTCGGTTTCGCACTCCGACTCGAGCCCCAATTGCGAGAATGAGACTGCTAGATCGTACTCGGCCGCGGTCAGCGTCGACCCTTTCAGTCCGTCGAGAGCAAGAAGTACGCTTCGGCGAAACAAACCGCAGGTCAGTCCACTTGAAGCGCAGACTTCACGCTCGCGGTGTTGATGAATAGCACCCTTCTTCAATCGGAGGCTGTTGTTGAGCGACCGACCGTCGATTCCGAATGAAGTCTGACCTCTCGACTCTGTTGGTATGGCAACGGAAACGAGGTCCAGATCATCTTGCAAGGCATAAACGGCTTCGTCTGCCCAGTGCTGCGAAACGATCGTACCGTCGACAACGAAACCGATGATGGGGGCGAAGGACGCCATCAAGCCTTCGTTCAAGAGCTGTGGTAACGGGAGTCTTCTGTCTGTTTGAACAAAGACAACTTCATCGCCCAGCTGATAGGGATCCTGGTATGTGCCGTCATGGACGACGATCACTTCGCTCTCTTCGGGGCGGTTTTCCAGAATTGCAACAAGGGTTTCCTCGAAACGAGCGTCGTCGCCGCGATGAGGAACGATGAGCGAGAGGTTAGGCACGAACTCAATCTCCTGGGTAGGGCCTATTGCTGATCAGCATCCTCGAAATCCGAGACTCGATTCTCGGTCCGAGGCGCCAAAACGCGCCAACGAAGGTTAGCTACTCTCGACAAGAATCCTGTATTCAGCTGCAGGACGCTTATCCGGGGCGGTCTTCAGCGGAAGTGCCCGGCAGGGATGAGCCGTTGCGAGGCGAGCTCAACGTTGCAGTAGCAATATTCGCAGTAACGAACAAATCGAGAGGGGGCCGCCCGTCAGACCCACTTCCTAGCGAAGTGAGGGTAGCGGTGCGTTCGATGCGTAGGTTGTTTTGACCGTCCCTGGCCAGGTTGAGAGGTGGCTTCCCTTCCATTTTGCTTTCAGTTGGATCGGCCCCTAGGCGTCGAAATATCAAACAAAACAGGGGCCACGAAGGTGAATCCGCTTCCGTCGAGTTTTCCGATTCCCCCGATTTGGGAGCGATTCTTCGGGCCGCACGACATCTTTTCAAAAGTCTTGCTGCTATTAAATAGTGTTCTTTTGTCCACTGGTGGAGTGGAAAAACGTGAACATCCGTCTTGCGGCACGGTCTTACACGAGGCAGACTTTAATTGGCGGAAGTCAATTTCTGCCATGTACGGATCGCGGTTACGCACGCGATTGGCATTTTCAGTCTCGGTATCGAGCCCTCTAGGCTGATCTGTTGGTTCGAAACTGAGCAGGCCTTGTACCGAAAGGAGGTGATCGAGTGAGTTCTTGCTGTACCAGCCATGGGGTTGATTCCCCATAGGTAGCCGGCGGGCTGCCTAGGCAGTCAACCTCCTCGTGTCGATCACCAGACGCACGAGAAAACCAGCGGACGTGAGTTTCACCTTGTGGCTCACGTCCGTTTTTTTATGCGCGAATTGACGTAGGAATGCCTAGCGGCCGAATACGTAAGCGAGTTCATGTGGCCGCTACTATTCTTCACCGCCGCCGATTTTGGCAACGCCCATGGTGATTCCAAAGCCAAGGATCGTCAGCAAGATTGCACCCGAACTCTGGACGAGATTGGGAGTAAAGAACTCGGTGTTCCAGTCTTCTTGATCGATCTCAGCCAGGGTTTCTTCGGTGACAACCTGACCTTTGATCGTATCCCCGACTTGAGGTCGAACGGCGTTTTGGAATGGCCAAAGTCCGGCCGTCGAGCCCACCAGCAATCCCAACAGGGCTCCCAACGTAGCTTGGCGACGGTTCTTCAGCAGCCACTGCAGGGCATTGCCGACGACCGCAACTCCGAGAACGACTCCAATGCCCACAGGAAGCATGACGCTAAGAGCGGGACCCAAGGCAGCTCCGATATTACCGCTCTTCAGTGCATCTTTGAAGGTTTCAATTGCCGAAAGAATCGGCACATACTGTCCGAGCAAGAGTAGCAGGTAGCCGCCTGACAGGCCGGGTAGAATCATGGCACTGGCGCCAGCCAGGCCGGCGATAAAGTACATGAGCGGGTTGCCAGATCCGGAACCGACAACACCCGTTGCTTGCAATACTGCTAAGACGACCATGCAGGCGAACGCACCGCAACCAGATAGAATCAATGGTGTGGAGGCGGGACGCGCCATCTTCCAAACGAGTGGGACGCCTCCGAACGTGAGACCGATAAACAGGCTGTACATGGCCCATCGGTAGTTGACGACTAAGTTCTTCAGCGGCCCTGCGAGCAGCAAGATGCCAAGAAGCGCCGCACCAACGACACAACCGAGTACGACCAGCGATCGCAAACGGAACTTGAACCGCGTGACTTCGGCGACCGCATCGACGAACTTGGGGTAAACGCCTGCGGCCAACAGCATAGTGCCACCGCTAATACCCGGCACTAGATTGGCTAATCCCATCAAAACTCCGCCAAAGATGCTTCTACCGACTAGCGGTGATAAAGCATCTTGCTCGGAGATTTCTGTGTCTGATCGGTTGGCGCTATTGTCGGCTGGGGTAGCTGGTTCAGACAAAATCTTGTTCTCCGCGATGTCGCGTGGCGTGTTCGACTTAGTTGAAGCAGGTCTGGGGGGCTGGGTTTGTACGGAAGAGGCTTCACCAATTTCGGGGAGCGTCTCGCGGTCGAGTGAACTGAGATGCTCGGCCAAGAGATCCAAAGTGGCTTCGAAGTCCGGACTACGCGACTGCTGAGACGCCGTACGCTGGTTCATTGAAGTTCCTCGCGATACCAAATCGAGCCTGGGGTATAAGCATGTCCAAATTGAGCTTGTCGGCGCCATTCAATTTTGAAGCTGCAATCCGCGTGGTTCGAAAGAGTCATTGACGCTCATGGAAGCACTACACCAGCAGACCGAATCCGATCGCTAGGATCCCGACCACGAAACAATAGATTGAAAACCACCAGAGCTGACATTTTTTTACGAGTTGAATCATCCATTTACAGGCGAAGAACCCAGTAATAAATGCAGCGACAAATCCTACTGCCAACGGAATCAGTTGAGCGTTGTCTCCGATCGCTAGACCTCCATCCTTCAAGTCTTTGGCCATCTTACCGAGGATCAGTGGAATCACCATCAAGAAGGAAAACGTAGTTGCCTTCGAGCGATCGATCCCGAGCAGGACCGAGGTAGAGATGGTCGCACCGGATCGGGAGATACCTGGGAGGATAGCGATCGCTTGCGCGATGCCGATGATGATGGCGGAGACATAGCTGACTCCCTTATCCGTTTCTTTGGCACGTTCGGCCAGAAACAAGAGACCGCCAGTAGCCAACAGCATGAACCCGACAAGAACAATCTGACCGCTAAAGAGCGATTCAATCTGATCCTCAAGCAATAGTCCAACAGCGACTGCGGGGATCATGGAGAGCACAATTTTGCTGGCGAAAGCAAAGTCCTCGTTCCATTTGAATTGGAATAGACCCTTCAGGATTTCGCCGATCTGCTCACGGAAAATAACGATCGTGCTCAGTGCAGTGGCGGCGTGAAGGACCACGGTCATAGCCATGCTTTCTTCACTGGCGAGCTTGCCGCCTTGAAGTGCCTTCCCCAGCTCCAGATGGCCACTGCTGCTCACAGGCAGGAATTCGGTCAGACCCTGGATGACTCCCAGGATGATCGCGTTGACGATTTCTTGTACCGATTCCATTGAGACTGCTTAAGCGAGCGGGACGTTTTGACTACGGCACTCTCTACAGACCAAACTCAGGAGAGGTATGCGAGCGAAGAGTGGTGAAGAACGAGTGCTTTCGAAGTCTTGGATACAATTCGTCCCTGAACCACGCCGGTCTCAGCCAGTTTCCATAATGGTGGAACGGTTATACCGGCAGTACAGTTTGCACCGATCGGGAGCGTTCGATCCAGATTAGCTGGGCGAGGCCAACCCAGGTGAGCTCATCGAATAGGCATCTAGTCTAGTGAAATTCCCGAACAACCAGCTTTTGTATCGGTCGGCCTTCATCATGCGACTGGACCGCAGAAACGCAGAAACGCCCATCGTCAGTAATTAGAAAAGCGACTTCGCCAGGAGCGTCGAATACCGCGACTTCACGGGACGCTTGCAGGTCAAGCAAGTATTGTTGACGCAACTCAGAAGGGGTATGACCAACGAAGTAGCGACCGTTAGGAGAAGCAACTACGGTACTCGCATACGTTGGATTGGGGCGTGAGATCAGTGGCTGAGTCGGTTTGCCAAATTCCAAAACGTAGGTTTCGCCGCTCTGCTGGTTTGAACGAACGAGAGCGCTGGCAGTCTTGGGCAAAAGCTGAACTAGACTGAATTGCGAACGCCATGTGCGTTGCCTCGTTATCCGGCCCTTTTCAATATCAATATCCAATAGTTTTGCGTCTGAGCTAATTAGCTGATTCTTGCCACATAGCACAGTCAAGCCTTCTTCTTCATCCCACCAAGCACCGCAGAAATTGCCTGGGATCATGATGCGTTGAATCACCTCCGCCTTGGAATCTAAGCGGCGAACCACCAATTCGTTTCGGCGTCCAAGAAATCTCGCGTTAATGATCAGTCCTGGTTTTTCCAAGATCTGATTGCAAGTTGTTGGATTCTGTGTGTGCCAGCGAGCCACTGGCTCGACTTGTTGTTCACACGTCCAGACGGAGGAATCGAAGAGATAATGCTCGGTTCCTACTTCTGGCCCCTTTAATGAGTCGTTAGCGAGATGGCTTAGCAAAAACCAACTGCCATCACCAGCAGCCGCTATTTTGGATGCAGGACCATCCTGATCTTGGAGTAGGGGGATCTGCGTGAGGTCAAAGACTATGGCCTCTTCTTTACCGCTTTTGAGCGAGTACCGACGGAGTGAAGAATTAAATTCGACGATGATTTGGGTGTTATCTCGCTGCACTACATTCAAAACTGCACTTCTACGGTGCTTGTCAGCGTTCGAAAAATCCGTCAACTCAAAACGCCTGACTTGGCCAACGGCCTCCAAAGCGGTAATCGGGGTGGAACCAAAGGTAAGAAAGAGGCAAAAACTTAGTTTGAGCATTTGTGTCGTCATAACAACATCTCGGCGATAATAGGTTAGATTGAATCGTCCTGTACTTAGTGCCACCAAGTCGCCTTACCGGGCGCAGATCCCCGAAAAAAAAGTAGAAGTGCCGAAACCCGGGAAAACAGCAGCCGTTAGTGCGGCGGACTCACGCCAATAGAACGAGGGGGCGATTCAATCCTTCGGTTCGCCTAGGCGTCGACCAGCAAAGATCCGGCGTAGCCGACCACCTGAGACTTGTCGCCCGATACCTCGGCACTCGTAGTGTAAGCGACTTCTTCGACGCGAAACGGCTTGCCAAGTTGATGTAGAGTTTCCATCACGAAGGCTGCCGGAACGACCCCGCACATACTGATTTCGTGGTCACGACAGGTGTCAACAAGTTTGTCGGGATCGCCAGTCGCCATTGCATCGAGAGCCAGTCGGTCTCGCCTCTGGTTTTCGGCTTCGGGTGCGTAGTGATTCATGTCGCTTGAAATCACCAATAGCGGCAACTCGGGCAACGATTTCAGGAATTCAGCAAACTCGGCTGCAGCGTCCTTAATGTCCTCAATGCTGCCTCCGTTGAGAGCAAGTCCAACGACCTGGGCATCGGGTGCGAGCCGCTCTAAGATCGGAAGCTGGACTTCGATACCGTGCTCTTTCTGGTGGGCGCCCGCGTCCAGTTGGATTGGCGTGACGGCCTCGGCAATTTGCTTTGCGAGTTCGGGATTGCCCTGAATCGAAGTCGTGTTCGACAGTCGCCATGAGTCGAACGGGCAGGCGGACCAGTTCACTCCGTCGGCAGTATGTTTCGGAGAGATCACGATGATCGGTTTCTTGCCGAGATTCTCGACACTCCACCATGCTTTCGCCGCTGTTTTGCCGCTGTATTTGATGCCCGCGTGAGGAACCATGATGGCTAGCGGATCCAATTGGTCCGGAGCTTCGTCTTTGAATAGCGTCCCCACCACGGCGCGTCGGGCTGCATCCTCGCCTGGGTAGAATTTGCCTGCGACGGCCGGTGGACGCTGACCGCTTGACAGTGCTGGTTGCGGACCGGATACGCTAATGATGCGGGGCATCGTCGAGACAATCTGCATACTATGCACCGACGCGTCTCGGCTGCTGATGGGAAGCAGCTCCCTTAATTTTTCACGGAGCGTCTCAGCATCCTCTTCCGGATTGAAGGCTAACCCGCAGTGTCGTGGATCGGAAATGACTAAGCCGCGATCGATGGTATTGATTCCTTCTAGATCCGCCTTCATTCCATAGCCATGCATGGCTGGATCGATTCCGACGGTGATCCCGACTTGGAGATGTCCAGAGAATCCTCGGACGCGAAACATCTGCGCGGCTTGCTGGCTCATTTGGTAGAGCGTGGATTGCAGGGGAACACCAGGTCGGAAAGAAACTTGAACCAAGTTGCCTTGTTGCAGGTCTTTCTTCTCACCGTCCGCATACCATTGCAGCGATAGCACGACACCATTGACAGTCGCATCCGGCAATTCAGGAATCACATAGCTGGGTGTACCGCCACTGCAAAACGCAACAATGTTCTGACCGACAATTCTCGTGTAGGAATTGAGGACGTCGCCATTCAGTACCGAAGGTACAAAGCTATTGAGCTTTTCTGGCAAGTACTTTTTCATAGGCGCTCCCATGGGAGTCCCATCAAATGTGAAAAGCTGCGTATCGGCATGCTCCCAAGCGCTGATCGGTAAGCCTGCTTTTTGGCAGACCGCGTGTAGAAACTGCTCAGCATCCCAACGGCGTTCGGTCGCAACAGATGGTAAAAGTAGGCCACTCTGTTCACCGCGGCGGATCATTAGGCCATGCTTGCCAATTTCGATCGCATTGATGCGTTCAGAACCTTGTGCATTGACCTTCTGGAACGGGCCTAAGAGTGTGACGTCGAGATCCAAGTACGGTAGCTCCGATGCAGAAACGGCAGCCATCCGTTGATCTTCTTTGGCTGTTTTTGCCGCGGCGGATCCAATCGCTGCTCCAAGCGTCATTGGTTTGCCAAGTACTCCACAGCAACCACGTAAAACGTCACCACGTTTGACGGTAACGAAGGCTCCCATCACGATCGCTTCAGCGAAGTCGCCAAGCGATTCGCGGGGTGGAATCTCCGGTTGCTTACCTAGAACGGTTCCAACCAGCCAATCTGTGGCGAATTGGCAAGCTTTCTCCTTTTGCTCCTCACCGATGCGATCTAAGTTCAACAGAGTTGGCGGTTTTGAGGGCTGAGGTGTTGCGGCTGTTGGATTCGTTGGGTCAGTCGGCGTACTGCTCACGCTCAAGTCCTTTGGTAATGTCGCGACACCCTGTCTGGGTATCTCGCTGAAATTCGGAGGGAGTTGAATTCGATAAAGTTGTTTTGAGTTCGCTTGATTCGCCGGATTCGGCCCGGAACCAGCTACCTCTCGATCTACGGAAGTATCGTTGAATGGTTCGGCCGATCTTGGGATCTGCGGAATCTGAATGGGTTGGCGTTTCGATCCCCAGGTTCCCCGACTCGAGCCAAAGCGTCCAGGGATCTGCACTTGGCAGAATCGACAGTAGCCGCCTGCATCCTGCGGTGCGGATGCTTCGGATGCCGGCTGCGTAGGACTGGGCTCGATGTGGTAAGCGCCTAACTCGTACCAATTCCGATCGATCAGCAACTCACCGCAGGCATGACACCGGGTGCTCTGTCGCTTTCGATCGTGGACATTGCCTACATAGGCGTATTGGATGCCTTCACTGTTCGCGATATCCTGCGCTGCCGCTAAAGTTTCCGGACTCGTGCGGGGTCGGTCCATCATCCTAAAATCGGGATGAAAGGCGGTGAAGTGAATTGGAACTTGGTCGCCTAGATTCTTTAGGATCCAGCCGCACATTTTGCGCAACTCGCCTGGATCATCATTTGCGTCGGGGATGATCAAGTTGGTCAGCTCGAACCAAACATTGGTTTCCCTTTTCAGGTAACGCAGTGTGTCGAGTACTGGTTCGAGGTGAGAGTAGGTTACTTTCGAGTAGAACTCCTCGGTGAACGCCTTGAGATCGATGTTCGCCGCGTCCATGTACTCGAAGAACTTTTGTCGTGCATCCGGCTCGATGTAGGCGGCAGTGACCGCGACATTCTGAACGCCGACTTGTCGACACTGCCGGGCTGTATCAATTGCGTATTCCGCCCAAATGATAGGATCGTTGTATGTGTAGGCAACGCTCGTGCAACCGTGCTGCAGTGCAGCTTGAGCAATCGACTCAGGCTCAGCAATGGAGCTGAGACGCTCGACTTCACGGGATTTAGAAATATCCCAATTCTGGCAGAACTTGCAGCCTAGATTGCACCCCGCAGTACCAAAGCTCAGCACTGGGGTCCCAGGGAAGAAGTGGTTGAGCGGCTTCTTTTCGATGGGGTCAATGCAAAATCCCGTGCTACGACCGTACGTCGATAGCACCATCTCGCCATCACGATTCTCGCGTACAAAGCAGAAGCCCTTGTCGCCTGGTTTCAGACTGCATCGCCGCGGACACAGCGTGCATTCGATTCGATCTGTCGTGCTTCTTGCAGTGGATGCAGTTGGTACCCACCAGGCACCTTGGCAAGTGCCGTCAGCCAATCGATTCCAGCTCGAAGCAGAACGAGTTTGGCGTTCGACTGGCCCCAGTTGGTTCGAATTCGGCATAGCAGTCCTCGCTCTTCAAATTCAGCGACGTGAACTTACGGCGGGCTCAAACATCTGCCCCAGCTGATTGGCTAAGCGCTTGATAGATTGAGAACGCGTCACCCATGAGCCCTTGGTACTCATCCGGCTTTGCACGCTTTCGTGGGCGGAAGAAGACAAAGCTATTCCCGCAAGTTTCGACGGTCACCTGAGGGAACTTCGAAAACGCACTGCGGCGATTCGGATCGAAGAACTGACGGATGCTTTCTTGGTCTTGTCCTTTCAAAAGAAAGGCATTCGAGAATTCAGGATCCTCATCGAAGTCAATGTCCTTGAATCCAAAGAGATCTCCCAGCCGGTGTAGAAACGATTCGGGTGAGATCGAGAAGTCAGGGGCGACTAGCGTTTCTGAGTTAGCGAGTACGATTGTTTGCTTGTGCGTCGTGCTATTTTTTCCGCTGCCGGTCGTGAACTTGTAATCAAAAATCACCATTCGCAGCTCGCCGGAATCAGCGACAAGCGCGTTACCCGCTTTTCGACCACGCCCGCGGTTGGCGATTTGGAATTTGGAGAAGACGTCCCAATCGGCGGCCGGTAAACTTTCGGTGTAAGCAAGCCCAAGATCACTCGCGTATTGGGAAACCGCCGCTTGGCGTTTTTTCTCATTGCGGATTGAAACCACGATACTGGTGATCATGATCAGAATGAAGCCGCCAAACAGCAAGATCATCAGATAGCTCTGCTGCAATCCAATTATGAGCATTGGTAACTCCATTTAGGAACCGTTCGGAGATAACTTTGGCATTTCACTCTCCCGCTTGCGGGAGAGTCGGGGGTTTTCAGGCCCAGGCCGAAATTCCTCGCCGACCCGCTTCGCGTGTGCCCGCTCGGAAAAGGGGTGTTGGGATACCCTCGGATAGACACTGCAGACTCGTACTTGATTTGCCTTCCAGGCCCTCCCCTGTCATCGGATCAATTCCCATTTTTCTTCTGATTTATGTCTGCCCAAACACCAAGACACCGAAACGAAGCGACAGTTTACCACCTGGATGACCAGTACGATGGTTTAACGCTGGCCGCTGCATTGAAAGAGCTCATTCCCGATGCATCTTGGGGTCAGGTGAAGAAGAAGATCGCCGGTCGCTTCATCCAAGTGAACGGCAATCTGTGTTTAGACGAAGCACGCAGGTTGACCGCCAAGGATGTGATCAAGCTCTATTCTTCGGCTCTCGCGAAGCCCATCGAAGGACGCGATCTGCGTTTGGCCCACTTTGACGATCATTTACTCGTCGTCGAAAAGCCCGCCGGAGTCACTTCGGTTCGGAACTTCCAAGAACGGAAACTCTCGACACGCCGACGTCAGGTTCAACCGACCTTGGACGAGCTGCTGCCACCGTTGTTGGCCAAGATTCAAAACCTACGCTGGCCGCCACTGCCTCCCCAAGGCATGAACCGCGGGCGGCACGCGACGAATCGACATCGAGGCCGCAATCGTCCCGGGCACATTCAAAACGCAAAGAAGCTACCGCCGGAGCTCACTGTCTATCCGGTGCACCGTCTGGATCGCGACACGAGTGGGCTGATGCTCTTCGCGCGGACCAAGATTGCAGAGCAAAAGCTGATCGGCATGTTTCGGCGACATACGATTGGCCGCGAGTACACCGCTTATTGCAAAGGCACCATTGAACCTCAAGAAATACGTTCGATGTTGGTGCGCGATCGCGGCGATGGAATTCGAGGCACGATGCCCGCCGACGCAGTTCCGGAGCAAACTGACGATCAACCGCCCGCGTTGGAAGCTATTACGCATATCGTGAAGAGTCAGCCAATCGCCGATGGCCAATACTCCAAGCTTCGCTGTCGATTAGAGACGGGACGCACCCATCAAATCCGCATTCACTTGGCCGAAGCAGGTCATCCAATCTGCGGCGATCAGATCTACCACAAACTCGCTGACGGATCGGTCATCGAAGATGCGAGCGAGGCTCCAAGGCAAGCTCTGCATTCGCATAGTCTGGAATTTACGCATCCCATTACTGGCGAGCATCACCAGTTTCGTATGCCGCTCCCCAAAGAGCTCAAAAACTGGCTCGACCGTCTCGAGTCATAGTTTCTACCGGGTGTTTCGAATGGTACTATCCATCTCGAATTGGACTCTCGTCGACTCGGTAAGGTATTGGCACCTCTCTCAATTCTGAGTGGCCTGTTTGGGCAGCATGCGGAAGAACCACTCGGGCGAACCGTGGCGAAGCTGGTCGACGATGACGGCAATGATGATGATCACGCCGATGATAATGTGCGTGTAGGTATTTGGGATCTGCAAGAGCCCGCAACCGTTGCGAATGACCACAATGATCAGGGCGCCGATGACAGTACCGAAGATGGACCCTCGTCCGCCGCTGAGGCTACCACCGCCCAGGACGACGGCGGCAATGATCTCGAGTTCTTTACCTTGTCCATCGGTGGGATTGCCGTTCTTCACGTCTGCAAAATACAGCAGGCCACCGACGGCCACAAAGACTCCTGCCAACGTGTAGACCGCCACGGTTGTTAGAGGAACATTGATGCCGCACAATCGCGCCGTGGATTCACTGCTGCCGAGCGCAAAAACGTTACGGCCGAAAACGGTGTAGCGCAGAATCAGGCTGACGAAGGCGGCCAGCACAACGGCGATGATGGCATTGGTGGGCACGTAATTGATGAACTCATACTTTTCCGCTCGAGACCCGGTGTAGCATAGATTTTGCAGCCAGCTTGGAAGATTTTCGGTGGGTGCGTAGACGGTCGATTCCATCGCGACGATCTGGCCAATGCCCAGGAAGATGGTCATCGTTCCGAGCGTGACAATGAATGGGACCACGCGGGTGAGACTGATCAGTCCGCCGTTGATCAGTCCGCAAAGACACCCGGTCAGCACAGTCATAAGCAAGAACCCAGCCATGCTGGAGGCAAACCCTGGGTCGGCTGCGCTTGTCTCGGAAAATTTCAGCTGCGTTGCGAGTACCGTTCCGCACAGCGTCAACGTCGTGCCCGCCGATAGGTCGATACCTCCGGCGATGATAATCAGGGTCATACCCAAAGCAGGAACCGCGATCAGCGATGCCGTACTGGCGATGACGCGCGTATTCCGCGCGGTCAAAAACCCTCCGCTACCCCAGTATTGATCGGCCAGGGCGAAGGCACCGACAATCACACCAAGCGCTACGAGCGGCCCGATCTGAGAGCGGAACAACAGATGAAAGACTTTGGAGAAAGGGTTCATAGGCGGCGTGGTGAATGGGTAGAGTCGATGGGGACCAACGAAATGGAAACAGGTGCATGCCTACCTACGCGGTGCTTTCTGTCTCGATGGCACATTGCATGATCGTATCATCGGTCCAGTCTTGGGTATCGCGGACAGCCCGCAGCTCTCCGCGGTTCATGACACCAATCCGGTCGCAGACCGCGAGCAATTCAGGCAAGTAGGAACTGACGAAGACAATCGTTTTACCGGCCGCAGCTAGCTCGCCCATCATGCGATAAATTTCCGCTTTAGTGCCAACATCGATTCCCTTTGTTGGCTCGTCTAGTAACAAGATATCGGCATCTTGGTGCAAGATGCGTGCAATGGCGACCTTTTGCTGGTTGCCCCCGGAAAGCTCAGAAACGCTTTGGTTTCCAGACCGCGCTTTGACTTCGACTTGTCGCATCAATTCATCGGAGCGCCGCTTTCGAGCTCTCAAGTTGAGAAAGCCGAATTTCGTATAGCGGCTCAACTTGCTGAGGGTAATGTTCTCGGTGATAGAAAGCTCTTGCGCCAGGCCCTCATGCTTCCGATCTTCCGATAGCATGCCAAAGCCGGACTTCATGCGAGCGCGAACCCGTGGCGGTGTTGGATTTTCACCGACGTTGACGGTTCCTGAGCGAACATAGTCGAGTCCAAACAAACAGCGGAGCAGCTCTGTTCTCCCTGCGCCGACGAGTCCGGCGACACCAAAAATTTCGCCTTTACGTAGTTCTGCCGTAACTTGCTTAGGAAGGTCCGCCCCCGAAAGATCACTTATCGCAACGTGGACCGCTTGCGGAGTGTGTGGCACGACTGGGAAGAGGTCATCCACATCGCGACCGACCATCAAGGAGATGATCTGCTCATCGCTGACATCGGCGATTTGGCCTGAGCCAACATGTTCGCCATCACGCAGTACGGAATAGCGGTCGGCTATCTCGCGGACTTCTTCGAGAAAGTGACTGATGTAGATGATGCCGAGTCCCTGCGACCGTAGTCTGCGAATGATCGTGAACAGACGTTCTACATCCGCTTGGGGTAAGGAGCTGGTGGGTTCGTCGAAGAGCAGTACTTTTGCATTACTGGCCAATGCACGTGCGATTTCGAGAAGTTGTTGAGTGGCAACAGACTGTTCGCCTGCGATCGCGGATGGCGAAAGGTCTCCTAAACCGACTGTCTGCAGGGCCTCGCGAACACGGCTACGTTGTCGGGCTCGGAAGAGCAATCCGCCGCCGCTTCCGGGTTGGCCAAGCAGGATGTTGTCTTCCACGGAAAGGTCCGGCGCGAGATTGAGTTCCTGGTAAATCATGGCGATACCAGAACGACGCGAGTGGGCAGGACCTTTCGGAATGAACGGAGCCGATTCAAGGCGGAGTGAACCCGAATCGGGTTGATGAGCACCGCTCAACGTCTTGAGCAAGGTGCTTTTGCCAGCGCCGTTCTCGCCGATCAACGCGAGTACTTCGCCCGAATGCAACTCAAGCGACACCTCTTTTAGCGCAAGTGTTGGTCCGAAACGCTTGCTGATGCGATCGATTTTGAGGAGAGGCGACGATGCATTCATGGAGCCGATTTTGAAATCAGGACGAAAACGAATTCGCGGTTTGAACAATTGCCTCACAGGCACGCTGGCAGGCTTCGTCGCTGACATCCATGTGCGTGACCAGGCGTACATGATCGGGGCCGAACGGGAACGCGCCGACTCCGTACCCAGATAACGTACTTACAAATTCGGCTGGTGTGGTCAGCTCGGGTGAAATCCGTAGCAAAACAATGTTCGTTTCTGGCAACGCATCCAAGCTGACTCCGTCTGCATTGCGGGCCGACGAGGCTAAGAGCATCGCTTTGTCGTGATCTTCACGAAGGCGATCAACGTGGTTTTCGATCGCGTGCAGTGCACCGGCGGCAATGATGCCCGCTTGACGCATGCCGCCGCCGAATAGCTTGCGAGCCCGCCGGGCTTTCTCGATAAACTCCGCCGTACCAACAAGTGCCGAACCGATGGGGGCACCGAGTCCTTTCGAAAAGCACACGCTGACCGAATCGAATGGTGCAGCCCATCGATGAGGATCAATACCGGAGGCAACGACCGCGTTGAAAAGTCTCGCTCCGTCCATGTGAGTCTTCAACGAGTGGTCATGTGCCCAGTCGCAAATGGCCGTTACCTTTTCCAACGGTTGGATAGTACCACCACCACGATTGTGCGTATTTTCAAGTGTGACGAGCTTCGTGCGAACGGCGTGTTCATCATCTGGGTTGATGGTGCCTTGAAACTGCTCGGGTTCGAGGATTCCAAGCTGCCCGTTCAACAGTTTGGGAACCAAGCCACTTAGTTGGGCAAATGCACCTTGTTCGTAGTTATAGACATGACAATCCGCTTCACAGATGAACTCGTCGCCAGGTGAGCAGTGACAGCGAAGGGCAATCTGATTCGCCATCGAGCCACTCGGCACAAACAGCGCGGCTTCTTTGCCGAGCTTCTCAGCGATACGCGTCTGGAGGGCTTCGACCGTTGGGTCAGTGCAGATCACGTCGTCGCCCACGGTGGCGTCCGCCATAGCCTGGCGCATAGCCGGAGTTGGTTTGGTGACGGTATCGCTGCGAAGATCAATTTCAGGAAGGCTCATCTTGGTGCCTGAGCGAGTTGAGTGAGATCGGATTCGTGTGTGGCAGTTGTGGAGGCCATCCCCGTCGCTGGGACTCCGACCCGCCCGGAAGTCCTCGCTTGGCTCGGATCGGGAGGGTGAGTTGGGTCTTCTACTTGAAGTTCAACTTGGCGTTAGAGTTAGGCTTTAGCGACTGTTGCCAGACCTCAAGCTTATCCATTGGCTTTGCCCTGTGGCTTTGGCTCAGACTGCCGCACTAGCGTGCGGAGGGCTTGTAGAACTTGCGACCCATATTGGGGTGGTAGGCAGTCCAATCGCTGTCGGTATTGCGATCGGCTTCGATGACTTCGACCGCGGTGTTCATCTTGGCGTCCATGTTGTCGAGATGGGCGAGCATAATCGCTTCCAATGTCATCGGGACTTTGGGGCTACCATGATCGAGTTGCCCGTGATGGCTGACAATCATGTGCTGCAATCGAATTTGAAGTTGGCCTGGGATGGGCGTGCCCGTCGCCTTTTCAATCTGCTCGCATCGTCGCGCGAGGTCGATGGTGCCTTGAACGAGATGACCGAGCAGTTGTCCGGAGTCAGTGTAGGAAAGATCGCTATCGAAGCTCAGCTCGTCGACTTTTCCTAAGTCGTGCAAAAAGACGCCGACGATCAGCAGATCTTTATCGAGCTTCGGGTAACAGGGCGCGACCGCATTGGCGATGGTCATCAAGTCGACCACGTGCCGCAGTAAACCGCCTTCGTAGGCATGGTGGGTCTTGATGCCAGCAGGTGCTCGACGAAGTTGGTCCATCAAGACTTCATCGCTTAGGTAGTTCTCAACGATACGTTTAAGATCCGGGTCTTGGACAGCGTTCAAATGCTCGGTCAAGGTTGCGAGAAGCGCTTCGACTTCACCCGCGCTCGTCTTGGCAAAGTCCTCGAGATTGACTTTTTCAGTCGGAACGACTTCGAAATCCTGGACAATCATCTGCAACATTCCATTGTGAAGCTGCGTATTGCCGAAGACTCGGAGGTAGTCGCCTTTCTGAAAGGTCTCGTAGAGTGCTTGCCCAGCATTCCAACGAAGCCCACTGATCTGGCCAGTGCGATCCATCAGCTGGAGCAGCAGGTAGTCATTTCCTTGTCGATTTGACCGGACTTGTTTGTCGGCAACCCGATAGATTTCGTCGACTGTATCTCGTGCCTGGAGTTCGGCAATAAACTGACGCTGCATAGTTGCTACCAACAGGTGACTAGGGGAATTACAGGCCTGGAGCACGATCGGGCTGGGTAATAGGAATCATGCCAGGATGACACGACGCGGTGAAAACCGATGAGGTTATTGCAACTCACCCTCTCACCGAAAGTTCCGTCGTTCTCGACATAACTTTCGGAAGGGAGGGTCGGAGCCTCAGCGACGGGGAGGGAAATCCCCCTCTCCGCTCGCATTACTCGCGACTCTCCCAGGGGGAGAGTAACATTCCGATGGAAATCAACGACAGTATCGAATAAGTCGATAAATCTTACCCCTAGCTTTCTAAGCTGTTCAGGTCACTTCTGGTTGTCGCGTAACATGGGCACGGGAATGGCGTCTAGTCTTCTGTCGCCGAGATTTGGGGCGGTACGACAGGATCAGCTAGGCTGCGGTTGGCCGCGAAAATCAACTTCAACGTTTCTTAGGGTAGCGAAAAGTGAGAACTCTACTGAATCGATGCTTCTGGGCCATTTGCCGATTCCTGTTGGGATTCCGCTATCGGACCAAAGTGATCGGAGCGGAAGCCCTCAAGGATCTGAGTGGTCCGACACTGGTGATTCCCAACCACCCGGCGTACATCGATCCGGCACTCGTCTCAAGCCATATTCGACTGCATCAACCGCTGCGCCCGCTCGTGTTCTCAGGTACCTACCGCATGGTGTTCCTGAGACCGTTGATGGAATTGGTCAATGCGTTCGAAGTCCCTGATATGTCCAGCCAAAGCCGAGATGCTCAAGCGAAGGCCATCGCGATGATCGATTCGGTCGTTGATCGGCTGCATTCAGGGGACTGCATGTTGATCTACCCGGCAGGTCGGTTGCAACGCGGCGATGTCGAAATCGTCGGGGCGGCTCGCGCAGTCCACGAGATCGTCAGCCGCGTTGAAAATCTCAATATCGTCCGAGTGAGAACTCGCGGTGTTTGGGGGAGTAGCTTTAGCTGCGCAGAAATGGGCACTCCGCCAAACTTGGGTGCAGTCGTATTGCGAGCGGTTGGGTGGGTGTTTGCGAGCTTGTTCTTCTTCTTGCCACGCCGCGACGTGACGATGGAATTGGAAGTTGTCGGCCGTGACCAGCTGCCCTTGGATTCCAAAGCCGAATTTAACAAGCACTTGGAAGATTGGTACAACGCCGATGGTGGACAAGATCCCAAGTTTGTTCGCTACCATCATTTCTTGGGACCCAATCAAGGTGAGTACGGTAAAGGCCCGAAGGGGACAGGCGTTGATCTGAATTCGATCCGCGCAAAGACAATTGAACAAGTCAACGAACTGATCGCATCGCACCTGGGTCGTGAGCTGACGGAAACCGAGTTGAATTCAGAAACAACGCTCGAGTCGATCGGACTCGATAGCTTGGATCGGATGGACCTAGCTCTGAAGATTGAACAGC
The DNA here is from genome assembly GCA_046290675.1 of Aureliella sp. GTDB lineage: Bacteria > Planctomycetota > Planctomycetia > Pirellulales > Pirellulaceae > Aureliella. Next base: position 2,653 of record JBKAHA010000014.1, on the reverse strand, counting down.
AGTTCGGTTTTCGCAGCGATGAAGTGGCTGCGACGCTCGGCGGTCTTTGGGCACTAGCGGACGGGCAGCTGCGTCAGGCGGACGGTGATTTCGAGGCGCCGGAACAGTGGAACGCACCGCACGCCGCCAACGATCCACCTCAAGTTCTGGCGGACACCATCGCTGAAGCTTTTGTTCGGCGGGCGCTGAAAAATCCGAACGATGTGGTTACGGCGGATGCACTCTCTGGTGCGCTGACGCATCGGAAGATGTTGGTTGGCGCTAGGCTCATGGCGCGCCGTTTCCGTAAACTGGATCAAAAGCACGTCGGTGTGATGCTTCCGGCGTCCGTGGCAGCGGATGTTGTGTTCTTCGCTTTGCATCTTGCGGGTAAGGTTCCCGTGATGATGAACTGGACGACTGGACCGGCCAACCTGGCCCACGGTGTGGAGAAGACGGAAGTCAAACACATTGTGACTTCGAAAAAGATGATCGATCGGTTGGGGATCGAAGTCGAAGGCGCCGACTACATTTTCTTGGAAGATGTCAAAGCTGGCATCAGCAAGTGGGAAGGCCTTCGCGCTCTGGTTGGTACGTACATCGGGCGAGCTGCTATTTGGAAGGAATTGCCAAAGCAAGATCCAGACGATACGGCTGTTTTTCTGTTCACTTCGGGGTCGGAGAGTTTGCCTAAAACGGTACCACTCACGCACCGCAACTTGATCGTCAACGTTGGCGATGGTCTCGAAGTGCTGCAAGCGACCAACGACGATTCGCTGTTAGGGTTCTTGCCGCCATTCCACAGCTTCGGAATGACGGGCAACCTGTTGATTTCTCATCTCGCGGGGATCAAGTGCATTCGCTACGCGGATCCGACCGACGCGGCGGGCTTAGTGCAAACGATTGCGGCGTATAAGCCAACGATGGTATTCACGACGCCAACCTTTTTGGGGTTCGTGCTTTCGGCTTGCAAGCCCGGTCAGTTGGATAGTCTGCGAACGATTGTGACTGGCGCCGAGAAGTGCCCCGAGTCGATTTTTAATCAGTGCCAGCAGTTGGCTCCGCAAGCTACGATCTTGGAGGGTTACGGCATCACGGAGTGCTCGCCGGTTGTATCTGCCAACTTGATAGGCAAGACAAAACTCGGCACGGTCGGTAAGCCAGTGAGCAACGTGGAAACCTGCATCTTGGACGTAGATACGAACCGACGTGTAGCCAGGGGGGAGACCGGTATGCTACTCGTTGCGGGGCCATCGATCTTTAGCGGCTACTATCGGCATGATGGGCCTTCGCCGTTCGTTCAGGTCGAAGGCAAGAGCTGGTATAAGACAGGTGACTTGGTATCGGAGGACGACGACGGCTATCTGCACTTCCAAGGCAGACTAAAGCGATTCATCAAGGCTGGTGGAGAGATGGTCTCGTTGCCAGCGCTCGAAGAACCACTTGCGAAAGAGTTCCCAGCAGATGAGAACGGTCCCAAAGTGGCTGTGGAAGGCGTCGAAACCGAAGATGGTCGGCACATCGTGTTGTTCACGACGCAAGACGTGTCGTTGCGAGATGCTAGCGAGTTGTTGTTGGCAGCCGGAATGCGTGGTGTGATGCGATTGGATGAAGTCCGCCGAATCGACGAGATTCCTGTCCTGGGAACAGGTAAGACGGATTACAAACAGCTACGCAAACTCGTGTTGGATGCGCTGAGCGTTTAAGGGCGTTTAAGGGCGTTTAGAAGCGTTAAGTGTCCTTGTAACGAAGTCGGCTTTAGCACGCTTCATGGCGGGCAAGATTGTGAAAGAGCATCAGCAGTGATTGAACTCGAAAATATCAGCAAGACCTATGGCGAACTTCAGGTTCTCAAGCCAACTTCGATCTCGATCGACGAGGGCAAGACCGTCGTCATGATCGGCCCAAGTGGCTGTGGTAAATCGACGTTGCTTCGGATTCTCATTGGTTTAATCGAGCCCGATAGCGGTTCCGTCCGATTCCGCGGCGAGACGATGACTCCCTCCAACGTACTTAAGATGCGGCATTCGATGGGTTATGTGCTTCAGGACGGAGGGTTGTTTCCACACTTGACCGTGGAAGCCAATGTAACCCTGCTGGCTCGCCACCTTGGCCGCATGAGCGAAGCCGACATGAATTCACGAGTGGCGGAGCTCGCAGCACTTACCAAGCTTCCGGAAGAGGCGCTGGATCGATTCCCGAATCAGATTTCCGGCGGACAACGACAACGTGTGGCTATCATGCGAGCGCTCATGCTCGACCCGCCCTTATTGCTGCTCGATGAACCCATGGGTGCTTTGGATCCCCTCGTGCGCTACGATTTACAAGAGGACCTTAAGGAGATTTTCCAGAGGCTCAAAAAGACAGTCGTGTTGGTGACTCACGACATGGGTGAAGCCGGTTTCTTCGGCGAAGACGTCATGTTGATGTTTGGCGGCAAGATTGTTCAGCGTGGAACGCTCAACGATTTCGTCGAACATCCCGCAGATGACTTTGTGGCCAAGTTTATTACGGCCCAGCGTATACCCCAGTTGAGTTCTAGCTAACCTGGAACTGAGTCGGGAGTAAACGGATCGATGTAGTTGTGTTGCTTCGATACAAAGACCCAGGGCCAATCAGGAAAGCGCCGGGCTAAACCGGATTGAAGTAGAGAATGAAAGAGTCTTACGAAGAA
>JBKAHA010000013.1:0-178984 GCA_046290675.1 Aureliella sp. | reverse complement strand
TTGCCGCCAATCCACGGAAACTAGTCGCTATCTTGAAACTATGATTAACCCTGCTCTGGAGCGCAAGAAGCATGTATCGCATCGCCCTGTTGTGATAACCTGACCGCTTGGATTCGTCGCAGCAACGTCACCACTTACGGTTGAAGCTGTGATGAATGTCAGTCAAACGTGCGGCTAGCGAGTGCGATGAAATGAATAGACGTGGCAAGTGGTTTTCGAGATCGTTGACCCTATTTCTTGTCTGGGCACTCTGCGCTTCCGGAGTGACTTTGGTTGTATCTCAGCAGCCACAGCGTCGTCGTCGAGGCCCCGATCCCTCGAGCGTTGATCGGCCGTACACTGGCATTGTGACGACGGACGGGAGCATGGAGGGCCTGTTTCCAATCAGGTCGACAGGAGTTTCCACGGAGCCAATTGTGAAGGCCGCAGATGCCTTTTTGTCGGCCCTTACAGATGACCAGAGAGCCCGAACCGAGTTCGAAGTGACGGATAAGGAATGGAGGAAGTGGGACAACCGCCATTTTTACAAACGTCAGGGAGTCGGCTTCGATGAAATGACAGAGGAGCAGAGGGAGGCTGCTTTTGGGCTGATGTCCGCTAGTTTGAGTGCAGACGGATTGAAGAAGTCGAAGGACATCATGAAATTGAATGGTACCCTCGCGGAGCTAGCCAATAACTTTGATGAGTATGGCGAGTGGCTGTACTGGATCACCATCATGGGAAAACCGTCCACAACCGATCCTTGGGGTTGGCAAATAGACGGGCATCATTTGATCGTCAACTTCTTTGTGCTCGGAGATCAAGTTGTCATGAGTCCTGTATTCATGGGGTCCGAACCGATTCGCGCCGAAGGCGGGAGATTCAAAGGGACGGAAGTCATGCAACCGGAGCAGGACAAAGGGCTGCTGGTGATTCAATCGCTAACAGACGAACAACAGGACGTGGCGATATTGAACCGCGACAAGCCGGGGAACAATAACCTCTCCGAGGCATACAAGGATAACCTCGTGTTGGACTATGCCGGAATCTCGGCGGGCAGTTTCAACGAAAAGCAGCAGAATCTACTGCTTGACTTAATTGGCGAATATGTGGGTAACATGCGAGAAGGCCATGCCAAGGTGAAGATGAGTGAAGTTGAACAGCATCTCAACGAAACTCACCTAGCTTGGATTGGCGGCACGGACTCGAAGTCAACTTACTACTACCGGATTCATAGCCCGGTTGTATTAATCGAGTTTGACCATCAGCGGCGGGTGGCACCATTCCGCAGTCGCAGTCCAACTCGTGAACACATTCATACCGTGATTCGGACTCCGAATGGCAATGACTACGGCAAGGACCTCCTGCGCCAGCACTACGAAGTGCACCATGCGAATCAGTAACCCCTGACACTCCAACGAAGGGCGCTAGACGTGTGATGGGATTGACGTTGATCCGATTCTTGCTTCTTCTCAGTCTAAGCTTCACATCCGGGGGCTTTCTGTTCTATGCATCGGTCGTTGTGCCGCTGGGTACCCAGGTTTTAGGTAGCACGACTCAAGGGTTTGTGACTCGGGAAGTGACGAATGTGATCAATATTGCCAGCGTGTTTAGCTCGGTGGCAACGCTGGTCTTCTGCTGGGCTGGTACAGGCGGTAGGCAATCGGCCAGCCAATCGTCTGTTCGAGTACCCCTTATCTGTGCAGTCACTATTGGGGTGTCAGCTGTGTTTCTGATCTGGCTCCACCGGCACTTGGATGAGGCCATGGCAGAAGATGAGTTCGCTGTGATTGACGCGGTGAGCTTTTATTCGATGCACCGCGTCTATTTGTGGGTGAGTACCATTCAGTGGCTAGCGTCGCTGCCCATACTATGGTGGTTCTCTAGGCCCATTACGATGAAAGTTACTAGTGACGTCGATGCCACTTAGGGCAATGGCTCATTCCTATAGCGACCGACGGAACCGATTCAGCGAAGTTGCATGACAGAGACAGAGCAGGGAACTAGCAAAACAAATCCCCAGTTGGAACGGGTGCCGATCGCGTTTGCCTACACCATGCCGTTCGTTGTTTATTTGGTGGGTACAGTTTTCATTTCGCGATTCGAAGGTGCGACTTATCCGATCGCATACGGCATTGTCGCAGCCATTGTTGGCATCATCTGTATTTGGTTGCTTCGCGGTCGCGGCATACTACGTCCGCACTTGCGAATCGGTGCAGGCGTGATTTTTGGGATCGTTGGAATCGCAGCTTGGATTCTATTGAGTCAAGCGCACTTAGAAGGAAAGATCGCGGCATACCTTCCCGAGTTCCTGCAGCCAGGGGAGCGGGCGAGTTACAATCCGTTTGAAGACCTGTCGATGCTCGGAATGATTGGCTTTGTGGCGGTTCGACTATTCGGCATCGCAGTGTTAGTGCCTATTGCTGAAGAGTTGTTTTGGCGTGGTTTTCTTCTGCGTTGGTTGATCGATACCGAATGGCAGAAAGTGAAACTCGGTGAGTACAGTTTCCAATCTTGCGCGATTGTGACACTTATGTTTACCGCCGCTCACCAAGAGTGGTTTGCCGCGGCGACTTATTGCCTCTTGATTAATGGATTGCTCTATTGGAGAAAGGACCTATGGCAGTGCGTTGTTGCACATGGGGTAAGTAATGCCCTTTTGGTGGCCTACATTTTGTGGACCAAAGAATGGTGGTTGTGGTAAACATCTCGAGACGACTTCAGGGAATTTACGAGGCGATTCAACAGTGGACTTTTCGATTCGACCCGGCGATCACGAGTGCTTTGGCTACCATCGAGAATACGTCGCCAAGGTGCCTGATGGGGACATTCTCGAGATGTTGGTAGAACAGCAGCAGTCGATACCAGAGTTTATCAGGGGGATTGATGATGCGGCGATGGACTTAGTCCACGAGCCCTATCAATGGTCGGTCAGAACGGTCATCGAACACTGCTGCGATGCTGAGCGAGTGTACGGTTACCGCATTTTGCGATTTGCGACTGGCGACCAGACTGATCTTCCGGGTTGGGATGAATCGCAGTACGCAGCGAGCGGCTACTCTCAGCCACGGACAAGAGAGGATCTGACATCGGAGTACATGGCTTCAAGGGCTAGCAACATGGCTCTACTAAATCGAATTCAGCCCGAGAGTTTCGATCGTATTGGCATCGCGGATGGGAGAAAGATGTCCGTTCGTACGATCGTCTGGTTGATGGCCGGGCATTGGATACACCATCGCGACATCCTTCAGTCGCGGCTGGAGGGCTAGGTAGCGGGAAGCGGGAAGCGGGGTTCGGACGCTCATCTCTAGGTGTCCCAGCGTCTCGCCTTCCGGGGTGTCCCCCAGGAGGACTGTTTATGGGCGATATCACGACCCCCCGAGCGGAAATTACGGTGACATCATTTGCTGTAATTGCAAAAAAGTTTGACTTTCGATTCCGATATCGATAGTTTGCCGGGTACTTATTCGACACTTAGTCGCTCACGCTAGGACTGCAGGCGGCAACCCTTTCTTTTCTTTGCCAAATGCGTCCTGGAACCCGTCGTTTTTGCCTCAATTAAATGCAGGCGATGCGAACGGGATTCGGTTGTCGTTGAAGCAACCGACTTGCTCGTCTTATAGCCTTGTGACAGCGCGCAGAGTTTGTGCTTTGCGAATTAAGTCCAAATGGGAGATCTCTTGCATGAAGAGTTATGCCTTTTCGTGTTGTCTTGCCGTTCTGCTTGGCCTCAGTAGTTCGTTTGTGCATGCTGGCACATTCGAAGTAGCAGACAAGCGTGAAGCCGTTGAATTGATGGTGAAGCTTCGTGCGACTCAATTTTTGCAGCGAGCGACGTTCGGACCGACAGATAAAGAGATCGAGGGTCTGACTGCACGTATGCTTCAGACGGGAGTTGTGCGTGCCGCGGAAGCTTGGATTGATGGTCAGTTTGAGAAGCCCGTTACCTATCACCAGTCTTTAGCTGAAGAGATGGTGGCCGCAGATGGCTTCGAAACGACACAAGAAAATGTGTGGATTAGTCGTTATCGTCACCACGCATGGTGGCACAACGCGATTACGGCCGAGGACCAGCTGCGTCAGCGGATGGCTTGGGCGCTGATTCAAATCTGTGTAGTCGGTCCATCTGGGAACAATTTCAACAATCGACAGCCTGGGAAGCTTGGCAAAGGGCGATGGTTGGGGATGTCGAACTACTACGACATGCTCTTGGATAACTCCTTCGGCAATTATCGGGATGTTCTTGGCGATGTGACATTTCACCCGATTATGGGCGTCTGGCTCAGCCATTTGAGAAACAAGAAGGCAAATCCATCTGCCAATACGTTTCCGGATGAGAACTACGCTCGTGAAATACTGCAGCTATTCTCAATTGGACTCTACGAGCTAAATCCTGATGGGACGCACCAAAAGGATGCGGAAGGTCAGTCGATTCCCACATTCGACAATACGGTGATCGAAACGTTCGCACGTCTCTTCACCGGACTGACTTACAACCAAAGTAACAATATCAATTGGGGGACGGTGAACTTTCTCGAACCAATGATGATGTTTGAGAACGAACACGACCGCGAACCCAAGGTCGTATTCAACGGCGTGACCCTGCCCGGTGACACCGACGGTTACGATGACATCAATGCTGGTCTCGACAACATTATGGCTCATCCCAACGTGGGCCCTTTCATTTGCCGCCGGCTGATTCAACGTTTTGTTCGTTCCAATCCAAGCAAGGGCTACTTGGAACGCGTCGTTGCCAAATTCGATGACAACGGACAAGGGGAGCGAGGTGATCTGAAGGCGGTCATTAAAGCGATTTTGCTCGATCAGGAGGCGTGGGCTAGCATCCGTATGAAAGTCCAGAGCAAGCCCATGAGCTTATATGTTGAAGGGCAAGGAACTGAGTTTTCACGGCTCCAGGAGCCGGTGGTTGCATACGCAAGTTTCTTGCGTCGCTACGCGGATACAACGAGCTATGCCAATGGTTGGTACATGTTTACGAACATGAGTTGGAACTGGGGGCAGTACCCGTACGGATCACCGAGTGTGTTCAATTTCTATCTGCCGGATTTCCAGCCGGCTGGAGATATTACGAGCTATGTTGGCTCCGATAATATTCCAGACGGCTCCATCTTTGCTCCTGAGTTTCAACTGCTTGACGGCGTGTTTGCGAACCGCACTCCGAATCGCTATCGCGCGGATGTCAACAATGGGCAAATCACACAGACGCTATTGAATAACTCGACTGGCAAAATTACGAGCACGACGACATTTGACTTCTCGGACGAGATTGCATTGGCGTCGGAGCCCAAGAAATTGGTCGAGTTTCTCGACGCGAAGCTCTGCTGCGGGACGATGAGCGACAAGACGCGGTCGCAGATCGTGGACGCGATCAGCATTTCAACGAACGAGAGTAATCGTTATCGAGCTGCACTTTCTGCTGTTCTCAACTCGCCAGCCTGCAATGTGGTTGAGTGAGCAAGCTGCCTGAAGGCTTCGTCAAGCTTTGGAGCAGACTGCAAGGCGATTTTGCCACGAATCGAATATCGAAATAAGGTTGGTCATCATGAGTGCATCGAATCAAGGTCGATCGTTTCCTAATTCTTTGGATCGTCGAAACTTTATGCGTTTGTCAGGGGGCTGTGCGGCGCTAAGTTCGACGTCGTTGCTTTCCACTCTGGTAAATCTCAAATTGACGAATACTGCGGTCGCAGCTGGAGGAGATCTTTCCGGCTACAAAGCGCTGGTCTGCGTATTCCTTCTCGGTGGTTACGATTCGTTCAACGTGCTCACTCCGTACGAAGATGATGAGTATGCAGACTACCAGTCTGCGAGAACCAATTTGGCATTGCCAAAATCTCAACTCCTCGAGATTGCTGCACAGAATGGCCGCCGATTTGGGATCCATGAAGGCATGGCCGAAATGCAGCAGCTCTATGGTCAAGGAAAAGCGGCGTTTGTTGCCAATGTGGGTAGCTTGGTAGAACCGACGACCAAGCAGAACTATTCGCAAGTTCAAAAGCCTCTTGGTCTCTATTCACACTCTGACCTTATCCAGCATTGGCAGACTTCGGTTCCGCAATCACGGACTCAGGTCACCGGGTGGGGCGGTCGGATGGCGGATATGTTGACGGACCAAGTGAATACGCACCCGTCGATTGCGATGAATATAGCGCTTGGGTCACTGAACACATTTGAAACCGGCAGCAATGTTGTGCCCTACGTGGTACAGCGAGGAAGCGGTGCGACACCGCTGTGGGGATACCCGAATACCGGCACTGGGCTCAATGGCATGTATTCGCGTGCAACGGACAGCATGCTGGGAGACCAGTATTCTGACTTGCTCGAGAAGTCGTACTCGACGGTCAGACGAAGCAGTATGGAAGCTGCGATCGATTTCAACGCGGCCACCGGTTCAGTTGAAATGAATACTGAATTTCCCCAAACGAACTTTGGACGGGACTTGGAGATGGTTGCCAAGACCATCGGTGCCCAGTCGACGTTGGGACAGTCACGACAAATTTTCTTCGTCTCGGTCGGGGGGTGGGACCACCACGATGAAGTGTTAAATCGGCAGGCTGGTATGTTGCCGATGGTGAGTCAGGCGCTGAAGGCGTTCTATGATGCGACCGTCGAGCTAGGAGTTGCCAACGATGTGACGACCTTTACTGCATCCGACTTTGGCAGAACCCTTTCGTCGAACGGAAACGGAAGTGATCATGCGTGGGGCGGAAATCATATGGTGATGGGCGGCTCCGTTTCGGGAGGCGATATCTACGGTGATTATCCCGAGACGCTGGCATTAAATAACGACTTAGACACCGGTCGAGGGCGCATTATTCCTACGACGGCGGTCGACCAGTACAACGCTGAACTTGCCTGTTGGTTCGGGGTCGCGAACGATAGTACTCTCGAAGATGTGCTTCCGAACATTCGGAATTTTTACTCTGCAGGTAGTTCGACGCCACCGGTTGGCTTTATGGGGGGAACCGGAGGAAGTCGAAGTTTTGGTCCCGGAGGTGGGCGCGGCAGCAAAGGGCCAGGTTTAGTCGGTGGTTCAGGTGGGAATGCACCAAAAGAAGGCCGCAATGGGCAATCTGGTGGTATGCAACCCGGATTCGGCTTTTAGCCACCGGCGAGAATTGAGGCGCTGGCCTCTCATAGATCGTGATCGCTCGTTCGTTGAGGCGACGGCCGTTTGCAGCGAGCACTATGAATGGTCCATCTTGACTCGCGACCAGTTGGTTTCCTAGAACGTCTTCTGGGTTGGATATTGGACGGCGTTATTGTCGCACAGCAGCAATTTTTTGGCTGTCGTCGATTTTTTGGCTGTCGTCTAACCGGCCCGTATTGGATGCCGCTTTCTATTTCTGATTGCGTCATGCAATCGCTTGAAGGTGACGATCGCTTTTTCTCATTCAGTGTATCTGTGACATACGCTGAGCAAGCCTTTGAACTGCGATGTGGGCCAATCCTCATATGGAAAAGTTCGAAGCATCGTGGTCGGCCAAATGGGCGTGTGGAGCTCTGGTCCCTCTGGTATTGGTGACACTCTTAGTTTGCCCAAACCCTCTCTACGCGCAGGTTTCCTTCGCAGATTCCCAGTACGTTTCACAGCGCGGCGGTGTCAGCCAAGCAGCTTTCCGAGGGCAAGATTCGCGGAATACGAATCGTGGTGAGATTGAGCTTAATATTGAAGGCGAGATTTCGCTGGATGCACTACTGAGCTACGTATCTAAGAGACTGGGAATCCGGTTTGAATACACGCGTGCAATTGGGCAGCGCGCAATCGTGTTGCGAGCTCCCGGTGCTGTTCCGGTCGAGGCTCTGCCAACTTTGCTAGCATCCGTCCTCAAGACGGAGTCACTCGTGCTGCTGGATTCAGAAGTCGACGGCTGGAAGAAAGTTGTCGACGTGGAAGGAATGGCTAGCTTTGCTCCCACCGGGCAAGCCGATCAGGTCTTAAGACAGAACGGCCCGGCGGCTCCCGTCACTCAGATCTTCCTGCTCAAGCGAGCCAATCCCACAACTCTCTCGTCAACACTGGAACCCTTTCTATCCGGGACAGGCAGCAACATTGCCGGAATCGCCGATGCTGGCGTGCTTGTGGTTACCGATTATGCGTCGAATGTTGCTGCAGTAGCTAGGTTGATCGAGATTCTGGACCAACCTGGTAAAGACTCTTACCTTCAGGTCTACGAAGCCCGCAATCAAGATGCGAGTGAACTCGCGGAGCAGGCGATGAAAGTGCTGGGGGGCTCCAGCGGCAACTCACGCAGTGGTCTCAACATTGTCGCGCTGAGTAGCGGAAATCGAATTGCAATCGCGGGCGATGCTCAGATGTCGGAGGAGGCAATGGAACTCCTAAGGCAATTAGATGTATCTCGGGGTATGTTAACTCGTGTTTATCGTCTGCAGCATATTCCCGTCGAACGCCTAGATAAGATAGCCCAAGGCTTTGTGGGAGCTGCTCAGTCATACGAATCGACGTTGGATGAGGATGGGAACCTCTTGGTTCTGCGAGCGCCGCCGGAAGTCCAGGAGAAAGTTCAACGGCTCATAGAACAGATCGATGTGGCTGTTCAATCAGAAGAGAGCCCGATCCAGTTTTACAAGTTGAAGAACGCGAGTGCGATCGACGTGCTCTATTCTCTACTCGCCCTGCAACAGGCGTACGGAATCGGAGGCGTTGGAGCGGCGGGCTACCAAACTCCGCTCGGTGGTGGGTTGATGCCGAATCTCGGTTATTCGCCAACGCTCAATGGTTTTCCGAATCAGGGATTGGGAATACAGAACGGTGGTGGAAATGGTGCGTTTCCGTCGACACGTCTGCCGTTGCCGCCCGGCGGGAACTCAAACACCGATTTATCCGACCCGATGGGCGGGAATCCACTGCAGACGCCGACACTAGCAGATGGAAATTATGGAAGAGATTCTGGAAGAGGAAACGGATTGCAGTCGGGTGGCTTTGCAGCTGGCGGATTTGCAGCCGGTGGCGTGGCAAGCCTACCAGGAGGAGCGCGAGTATCCGCCGATATCGCGACGAATAGTCTGATCGTCGTGGCGCCCAAGAATGTCCAGGAAATGTACGCTGAACTGATTGAGTCGTTGGATCAGCGCCGTCCGCAAGTGCTTATTGAAGCAAAGATCATTGCCGTCGATACCTCGGATGATTTTTCGCTTGGAGTGGAAGTCTCGGTGGGGGATCGCACAGGGACGACGCGGCTTTTCAAATTCACTTCATTCGGTTTGAGTGAGGTGAACGCGGAGACGGGCGCTCTTCAGATCATTCCAGGTCTTGGGTTCAATGGAACACTGGTTGATCCCGACGTGGCGGATGTCGTTGTACGCGCCCTATCATCGCACCGACGAGCCAAAGTACTGGCGGCGCCGAAGTTGTTGGTAAACGACAATAGTACTGGTAAGCTTGAAAGTGTCAGCAGTGTACCGTTCGCGAGCGTGAACGCTTCGCAGACGGTTTCGACGACCAGTCTCGGTGGCGATCAACAAGCTGGGACGATTATCACAGTGACGCCACACATCAACGAAGACGATCATCTCAATTTAGATTTCGATGTTGAATTCAGTACCTTCGCCGGTACAGGAGCAGATGGACTTCCTCCACCACGGCAGATCGATCGAGTGGGTAGTTCGGTGACGATTCCAAATGGCAAGACAGTTGTTGTGGGGGGCCTTAAACGCATTAGCGACTCGGATACGTTTACCGGTTTGCCCTGGGCCGAGAAGATTCCGCTTGTTCGTGAGCTAACTAGTCGTAGGGACCGCAATCACCAGACGACGTCGTTCTTTCTCTTTATCCGTCCGATGGTATTACGCGATGGACGATTTGCCGATCTTCGATTCTTGTCTGACGAACAAGCTGCTGAGATGTGTTTGCCTACGGACTATCCCGGTAGCTTCCCGGAAATGATTCCATGAGTTCTGCATCGGATTCCGGCCTTGGGACGGAGGCAGGAAGCACGCAGGACGCGGAACTCGCCGAGCTGCAACAGGTACTCGATCAGCCAATCCTCAAGGATCTTGGCAACTTCGAGCCGATCTCAGCGTTTTTGCAGAGCTGCGACATCGGTTTTGCGCGTCGACACCAGATTTTGACACTCCAGCGCACGGGAAGCGATCGCAGCTTCGCCGCGATCTGTGGGTACCAAGGCTGGCGTCAGATGGATTGTGTCGCGAGGGTCTTGAACACGGCGCTGGAACCAGTCCTTGTCGATCCAGATACACTTGCCTCGGCGATCAACGACGCCTATTCGGCGCGTAATGGTCCGTCGAATGAGTTGCTGGAGCTGCTCGAACCGGATCAATTGATCGAGGACGCGCTCACTGCTCAAGCGGAGGACTTGCTCGATACGAGCGGACGGGCCCCGATTATCCAACTTGTGAATCAGCTTATCTTTGATGCGGTCGTGGCTGGCGCCTCTGATATTCATATCCAACCCGCGGAGGATCATGTTCTCATCCGTCAGCGCGTGGACGGCGTTCTATTCGACACCCGACGAATTCCAAAGGCGATTCAGGAGGAGGTTCTGACCCGGATCAAGGTTCTCGGTCAAATGAATATCGCGGAGAAACGTCTGCCACAAGATGGTCGTGCCACGGTGGAGTTGGGCGATCGCACGGTGGATTTGCGGATTGCCTCTTTACCGACCAGCCACAATGAGCGGATCGTAATTCGGTTGCTCGACAAAAGCGCACGGCTTTACACGCTGGGTGAGCTGGGAATGGACCGAGAAACGTTGGAGACTTGGTCGCAGCTTATTCGCTTAGACCATGGTCTGATTCTGGTGACGGGACCTACAGGCAGTGGAAAGAGCACAACGCTCTACAGCGCGTTACAAGAGATTAACTCGACCGAGCTTAACGTGTTGACCATCGAAGACCCTATTGAGTACCAGCTCCCCGGTATCAGTCAGTCCCAAGTCAATGAAAGAAAAGGGATGACATTCGCAGCTGGAATGAGGAGCATTTTGCGGCAGGATCCCGACATCATTATGGTCGGGGAAATCCGGGATCGAGAGACCGCTACGATGGCAATTCAGGCCTCGTTGACCGGTCACTTGGTGTTTTCCACGTTGCATACAAATGATGCTGCGAGCGCGGCGACACGATTATTGGATCTCGGGATCGAGCCATACTTGATATCTAGTTCGCTCGTAGCTTCGTTGGCGCAGCGGTTAGTTCGGAAAGTTTGTTCGACCTGTGGTTTCTCTGACCGTGAGCAGGATTTAGCGCCAGCGAGTGATTGTGCGGACTGTCGAAGTACTGGGTTCTCAGGCCGAATCGGTCTATTTGAGCTACTGGTAGTCGATGATGTTGCAAGGGAGCTAATCCAGCAGCGGTCCAACGCGGCCAAGTTGCGAGATCACGCGGTTGCCAACGGGATGAAAATGTTGCTCGAAGACGGCAGGCACAAGATCGAACAAGGACTGACGACTTTGTCGGAAGTGGTCCGGGCTACCAGCGCTCATCGCGAGGTTTGATGCGATGCCCGTTTACCAGTACTCAGGATTGGACCGTGCTCGAAGCAAAACAAACGGCACGATCATTGCTGACTCGGCCCGTCATGCGCGAGACCAATTACGCGAACGCGGCGTGGTGGTGCACGCTGTTCAGCAAGTTTCCGAGATTCGTGCGAGCTTGCGGTCCGTGTTCGCTAATCGCACCGTCAAGCATCGGCAGGCCGCATCGCAGTGGGGCTTGGTAGCTCACGAATTGTCGATGTTGCTTGCAGCCGGGATACCGCTGGTCGATGCGCTTGACGCTTTGTCTGGTCAGCACCGAGGTGGTACCAAAACCAGCATTATGATGTTGAGAGACCGCGTCGAAGCCGGAATGAGTTTGGCCGATGCGATGTCGGAGCAGCCCAAGGTTTTTGACGAGGCGTCGAGGCGTTTGGTCGAAGTCGGCGAAAAAGCGGGAACGCTGGAATCCGTTCTGGCGGAGATTGCGGAGTTTCGTTTGCAGATGGGGGAGTTCAAGGACCGCGTTACAACGGCTCTGCTCTATCCGGCATTTCTCGCCTGCTTTGCCTTGGCAGCAATGGTGTTCCTGATGACTTGGGTGCTGCCGCCATTGTTAGAAAGTCTGCAGGAGACTTTGCCGACGCTTCCGTGGCCCACCCAAGTTGCCAAAGGAATGAGTGACCTATTGGTCAACTATGGGCTTTGGATAGCTCTAGGAGCGGTCGCACTGGCTGTAACCGCCTTTGCCTTTTCCCGAACGCAACGTGGACGAATGATGATCGACGAACACGTGTTGCGCATACCATTGCTGGGACCACTGCTCCTGAAACAATCCATTGCTCGTATTGCCATGATTGTTGGGCTGCTGAGCCGCAGCGGTGTCATGCTAACGGTCGCGGTCCGGTTGGCCGCGTCATCGACCTCGAATCGAGTTATCAAGAAAGCGCTGTTCGATATCGAGCGGCAAATGGAGGCTGGTGAAGACATTGCGGAGTCGATGCAACGCAGTAAGGTCTTTCCTCCTCTCATGGTGCGTTTCTTCGCAGTTGGTCAGGATTCGGGCAAGCTGGAAGACATGCTGCAACGACTGGCGATGGACTACAATAAACAAATTGCAACATCAACGGCACGCATGACGGCGTTCGTCGAACCCGTCCTAATTCTTATCTTGGCCGTGGGCGTGGGGTTCCTCTTGCTCGCAACTATTTTGCCGATCTTGGAGGCTGGAAATGTTTCATCAGTTTAGGCACCGACCCTCGGTGCGTAACGCATTCTCTCTGGTCGAACTGATTGTGGTCATGGTGATCATCGGACTACTGGCTGGTTTGGTCGCCATTCGGACTCGCAGCTATTTGATTTCGAGCAAACAGAACGCTGCGAAGGCCGAAATTGCTACGATCGTCAGAGCTCTGGAATCGTTTTACGCGGACCAATCTCGCTACCCGACCAATGATGAGGGGATTGAAATCCTAAAGAATCCCACCGCTTCCTTTCCTGATGGCTTTCTCAATAAGGTTCCCAAAGATCCTTGGAAACGAGATTACGAATATGTAAGTCCTGGAGCTACAGGTCCTTATGAAGTTGTTTGTCTGGGGGGGGACGGACGCGAAGGGGGAGCCGGCGCTGATGCGGACATCTCAAGCGAAACGCTCGAGTAGCGACGGCTTGTTGAATGTTCGTTCTTTAGATCGATTTGGGGAGATTGTCTGTTGAACTCGTTTGGGACTCAGACGCGGGCGAAACGAGCCGGTTTTAGCTTAATCGAGTTGCTCGTGGTGTTGGTCATCATGGCACTGCTCGCAGGACTGGCTTCGACGACTCTAAGGAGCCACATTGATCTGTCTCAGTTGGAGCAAGCATTGCAGCAATTGGTTCTCGCGGACGCGCATGCGAGACGGCAAGCAACTAACTCGGCTGGCGGAGAAGTGGATCTTCGCATTGACGGCGATGCATTGCTCGTTTCACCAAATAGCCGTCGGTTCACTATGCCTGATGCCCTTGATTTGTCACTTGAAAGAGGTGCAAATGCAGTTGGCAGTGGTGAGCGGATCCGCTTCTCCGATTCGGGGCGCAGTTCGACCTATGCAATCCGAATGGAATTTCAGGACGATGTGCGCTGGCTGGTTGTGCTTGGCGCTACTGGGCAGAGGTTTTCTACCAGTGATGTGAACCTGGTTAGGCGGTTGCTTCAATGAGCTTGAGCGCAGACTGCACGTTGCTGAGTTATCAATCCGCCCATGCCGCGAGTCAAACCGTGGAACAGGGTGTGAAGTCCAGGTCCGGTTTCACGATGGTTGAGCTGGTGGTCGGCTTGGTCTTGCTGGCCACGTTGTTGGTTTCGATGCTGATGGTGATTTCACGTCAACGCAGGGCGAGCCGAATGGCTAGCGCAAAGCAGGAAGCTGTCCAGGCGGCAGATCTTCTCTTGGCTGACTGGTTCGATGGACAATCCGGAATTCCATTGAGCGCACAGGGGCGAGTGGCCGGAACTCAACTGGTTTGGCAGACAAGCGTTTCAAGAAATGTCTTGGTGTTCGAACAACCAGTGCCAGTAGTTCGTTTATCTATTGTCCAGCCGTTTGTTCGATCTCAAACGGCGATGCAGGGTCGAACTCGAGAGCTGGCCAATACGGAGCTTCTTTCGATCGAGTTGCTAGCACCGCAAGGAGATCTGTGATGCGGTGCTTTCGTCGCGGATTGACTCTCATTGAGCTCGTCGTGGTCATGGTACTAACCGCCGTGTTGATGCTTACGGCAACGACCGTGTTGCGGAGTCTGTTGGCGGCGCAGCGGGAGAAGGGGCCTGCAATCCACATGGCTGAGATTGCGAATCTGCTGAGGCGGGACGTCACCAATGCTCGCGGTATTCGGCTCACCGAATCTGGCTTCGAGCTACGCGGTGAACTCGGACGAAATCAAGAGCTCGCCGTTGAGCTGATTGCCTGTGTTGTTCGCTATGAAGCTGAGCAATTTGGTGAGCAGACGATTCTTTGGAGACGCGAATACAGAAATGGGCAAACCAAATCCATTCCATTGAGCGTTGGGCAGATTGACGTCGCGCTCGCCAATCTTGCCGACATCGAACCAGGCAGTAGAACTGAGAATGGTTGGTATCTGGTTCCGCCCCGGGTCGATCTACTGCTCGTGGATAGGGACGGAAACACGGTCTACCGCGAGAGTGTTCTTCGCGATTCAATATCGAAGTTCGTTGGATATAGGACACTCCCAGTCCGTTGGGCCGACTGCCTTGCAGCGTTGGGAGCGTTTTTTCGTTGCCACATTTGTTCGGTGGGGATGGCGTTATGAAGCCGCCTCGCAAGATAGACGGCTGCAACCTAGTGCGTCACGGCTTGCGGGCGGCCAGAACCAGATCAGTCCGAGATGGTGAGAACCGGTCCGGTTATGTGCTGCTTTTGGTCATCGTTCTTCTGATTGTCGCGGCGTCCCTCATGGTCCGTTTCGCCAACGAAACGATGACGATTCATCTCGTGTCGGTTGAATCGGCTGAACGCCTGCAAGCAAAGTGGGGAAGACTGAGCTGTGAGCGGGTGATTCTGCCGAACGCGGACTCAGTATTTGAGCGATTGAATGAACCGGATCTAGATGAGCCGATATGGCAAGTGCGACAGACTACGGTGCTTGGGAATCAGCGAATTGAGCTAGTACTGACTGACGAGAGTGCGAAAGCTGGTCTGCGGAATCTGTCACGAAGGGGAGCGAAAAGCGGTGAAGGCGGTTTCGCTTTGGCGACGATGCAGCGTTTGGTGCCCCCCTCGCTCGCTTCTGCACTGAATTTGCAGTTTGGCCTGACCAAGCCCATTGATCCTCCTTCGGTCAACTCGGACGATGCATCCGCGCAGGGGAATTCACTGGGGATAGGATCCTTGGTGAATATGAGAGAGATCAGGCGATTGGGCGGCGAGCGTCGGTTGGTCGAATTCCTTGAAAAAATGACCGTTTGGTGGGATGGACCTATTAACGTTAAGCGTGCGGACGACGAGT
Source organism: Aureliella sp. (assembly GCA_046290675.1). Classification (GTDB taxonomy): domain Bacteria; phylum Planctomycetota; class Planctomycetia; order Pirellulales; family Pirellulaceae; genus Aureliella. Next base: position 163,523 of record JBKAHA010000013.1, on the reverse strand, counting down.
GTCTATTGGCAACATGCGAGGCTGTTCTGACGCGGGGCCGAGCTCAACGATTCTTGTCGACGCTGCGAGAATCGTCGGCGGTTGATGTTGAGGTGCTATTGCAGCGCGTAGTAAAAAACGAAGAAGAGCAGGTTCGGCTACGGCCCCTATTGACCGATGCGTCCTTCGCGTTTGCCCTATGGTCGGAATCGCATCGGGTTGATTCCGCGAATGAAACGGGCGACCTAGCGGTCTGCGTTCGGTCGTTGTCCGATACTGGACAGCTGACGGTTCAGAGAATCCAGTTCCATTAATTCACTTTTTGAAGCCCCATGAGCTAACGTGCATGTAGCAGCACCAGCGAAGCGATTGGCCGAATGTTTTCTACCATTTCCGACGAGCAGAAGCACACTTGGTTCCGAGCAACGATGGTTGTTCTGGCCACCGTGATCGCCTGCGCAGTTTGGATCGAGTCTTCCGTTTCGAAGGGAGACGCTGCAGATAAAAGTTTTCGCGTGGGAAGTGCCGCCGCAGCGGATACGGATCGGCACACTTCCAGCGAGGGCACCGCTTCAGACGAAACATCGCTTGACTCAGCAATCTTCGACATCAGCTTGAGGCGTCGCGAAGAAAATGTAGCACCGATGAATTCGACTACCAATGAATCGACGAGCCGGTCGATGGCACTTACCTCGAACACTGGTTTCCGATTGGTCGCCACCATCATCGAGCCTGGTCATTCGTATGCCATGATCACGGACCGCGATGGCGCCCTCGAGACTTGCCAGCTTGGTAGTGAGTTGAAGTTAAGGCCGTCAGGGTTTTACGTGGAAAAGATTGAATCTCGAAGCGTCATCGTGACTTCTGATCAAAATCGAGAGCGACTAACACTGCAAAGGGTTGAGACGGAGCCAGACGGTGCTCGCCAACGATTCGGAATCGAAAAAGGAGCGGATTCACAGCCAAAGAACGGAGCAAATGATCGTCCGCGGGGAATGAAGTTCGATGGTGAGATCCCGCGTGGAGGATTCGACTCGATTGAATCCGAGTTAGAGTGGCTAAGTGGACCAGACTCAAAGGAGAACCAGGCAAGCGGACGAGACGGCTCGAAAGGCTCCAGCCAATGAGTATGGAGTATCGGTTCATTCAGGAACGCGGCGAAAGTTGGGAAGATGTGGGGGCGACTTTCCCTGCGACGGATTCACAAGAGTCCGCAGCAAACGCAGACGAAACGCTCGATACTGAATCTGTCGTGCAATCGATCGCGCGGAAGAAGAATGAATCCTGCGTGATCCTGCTGCGTGCCTCAAGTGTTTTCTTTAGCCGTTTTGCTGCCCATGAAGTCGAAGGTGCCAGGAACCACCAGACGCTTTCTTTTCGCTTCGAAGAAGATCTTCCATTTGACGCTGAACAACTTGCGTGCGATTTTCTGTTCGATGGTGACTTTGAAGCTGGTGAAAGTGTCACCGCAATTGGGACTGGGATCGAATCGCTTGCATCGATCGTCCAGTCTCTCCAGTCACGCGGACTTGCGATTCGCGGTATTTGCCCCTGGGCTCTCCTGGCCACGCAAGCTTTGGTCCGATCGCAATCGTTGGGTTCCGAAGGCTGTTTTGCCTTTCAGGGTAGTGTCAGCTGGAGTCTGGTAGCTTGGCGTGAAGATCGCCTAGTGGGGTGGAGAACGGGAATACCTAGCCAAGTCTTTGAGCCTGAAATCCAGCTATTCATCCGGCAGCTCAAGCTTGATGAGCACATTCACGCTCTTCCTGATGAAGTGCCTGACACGAGTCTACCAGTTACGAAAATGTCCTCAGCAGAGATCGCTCGCTCGGTCAGTAGTTTGCTCAGCTCGAAAGAGAAGCTTTGGTGCGATTTTCGACGTGATCCGAGACTGAGTCGTTCAACATCGGAGCAGCGTTTAAAGCGATCGTTAATGCTTGCGGCGATATGTTGCCTGGCCGTGGGAATATCCCTTTTTGCGAAGTCATGGAGTCTGGGCCAGCAACGCTTGTCCGTGTCGGATCAGCAGGTGGAGATATTCAAACAGGCGTTCCCGGGAGCCCGTGTGCCGAGTGCGGTGCTCAAGCGTCTCCAGAGCGAACTAACCAAGTTGCGCGGTGTCAGTGACCCATCACGAGACGTAACTCAGAAGGGTCGTGCGTTTCCAGTGATGGGCGCTCTGCTGCGGGGGTTACCTTCCGATATTGATTTCACCGTAGAAGAGGCTCGTGCCGATGATCGCAACGCGAGACTAACAATGCTACTGAAGGACTACGACGAGGCAGCAGCTGTCGTTGAGGGCTTAAGCCAAGCGGGCTTTGACGTCGGGCCACCAGCGACTGAATCTGTGGGGAACGAGCTGCGCGCCGTCATTTCCGCGTCGGAGCTCAATGATGAGTGAGTTGCTCATTGGAACGGAAGAGTCGAGTCGGGCCGCTCACCGTTCCCGGCCCGTTGTTACCGAAAAGGACCCTGGCGAGTCCAGGCAGCGAGAGCCAGGAACGCTAGTTTATTGGCTTCTATTGGTAACGAGTCTGCTTGTCATCGCTCTTGCGGCGTATCAGTACGCCCAGCAGCGCGGGGCGATGAGCGAGGCTCAAGCGAATCTCGATGAGTGCGAACAAGTCGTTGAGGAGATTGCAAGGCTCCAGAAACGACCTCGATTAGCGACGTCGAATCTGGGGAGTTCTCAGGACACGTCCCAGCGCATTGCGGCGGCCATCGAGGCCGCTGGTATTCCGAGCAAATCGTTGCAATCGATGAGTCCGTCTCCCGAGGCCCGACTTGGGGTATCCGACTACCGAGAAAGAACGACGCGTCTCGATTTTCGGGGCGTCGCGCTCGCCAAATTGCATGCCTTCGAAAGCCAGCTCAGGAAGGGCTCGGGACTGACGGTAAGTGAGCTGACGATTTCGGTTCCGAATCGAGCTGATCTACGCGAGGTCGGCGGTGCTAGCAAAGAACTGGAATTCTGGAATGCTCAGCTGACCTTGACTGAGTTGATTTATTCTCCGACAAGTCCACGGTAGCCCGGCCATTCTATTCACCAGCCCCACGCGAACCACGTGGGGAAGTATTGAGCATGCTTTCGCACGCGTTTCAATTCTCCGCCAAAGAGAAGAGCGAGTGCCAAGTTTGAGCGAAGATGCGTTTTTCGTGCGGTACTGATCTCGATGATGCTTCGAAAAAGCAAACATATCGTCGACCTCTTGTGCACCGCAGCCGTCTTGGCGCCGAAGCGTAGCAACTTGCCAATGGGTCGGTGGCCCCTGGTTCTCATTACCGTCTGCGTCGTGGGTGGCGGATGTCGACTTGCTCCACGGCAAGATGTTGTTCGAGTCAACGCAGGCCCCGAAACTCCATTGGAGTCACTTTTCTCTGGAGACTACGAACGTGCTACGAATGCATTGCGCAAAGGGAAAACGGCGAAGGCGCTGAGTCTTCTGACCAGTATCGCCGAAAGAAATCCCAGCCATGGGCCCGCGCTGAATAATCTTGGTTTGATCTACTACGAGAAGCGCCAATTACCGCTAGCCGCAGCGCATTTCTCAAGAGCCACTGAACTAATGCCGAGCAATCCAACGCCGATGAACAATCTCGGGATGGCTTTTGAGGCGGGCGGTAAAGTCGAAGATGCGTTGTCTTGCTATGAACAAGCTTACGTCCTGGCACCTGGTAGTCCACAATACCTCGGGAATTTAGTCCGGCTAAAGATTCGGTTGGGGCTAGTTGACGATCTCGTGATCGCCCAACTGGAGGAACTGGCCTTTATCGAAGATCGACCAGACTGGATTGACTGGGTTGATGAGCAGTTGGCAATTCATTTCAACCCAGCGTTAGAACGATCCGGAGACGATGATTACGGTGCCCTTGGTCGAGCTGGTGATCCTGAAAGTCGCGCAGTCAGAGACAACAAATCCAGGATCATTGACTTAGGTTTGGAAGGTAACGATCGAGCGGACGTAGGGCAGGGCCCTGGAAGTTTGGAGTCGTTGCCTGTGCCTAGCCCAAGACTACCAAGACGGGAGCTTGAGTTAGAGCCGGGCCAGTTCTGATTGTCTGGCTTCGTTCGGGCAAGCCAAGTCAGCCAGATCGCGAACTTGTCTGCTGAACAAACGTTCGCCAGCTTGCATAGCGGGGATCGTCTAGCGGAATGAGCATGGAGGGACTGCTGGTCGGCTTGCTCGGTTTGCTTAGCAGTTTCATGTTGGCTTGAGATGGAGTTCTTCCGCCCTTCTTGGAATTGCATTTGAGGCAGCTGCAGACGATGTTTTCCCAAGTAGTTTTACCACCCAGTGAGCGCGGGACGACGTGGTCGAGGCTCAGCTGGTTTGTCGGCCAGTGCTGACCGCAGTATTGGCATCGGTGGTCGTCACGAGCAAACAAGTTCTTGCGATTGAATCGAATGGTCGATTGCGGAAATTTGTCGTAGCGAGTCAAACGCACAATACGCGGCACTTGGATTTCAAAATTGACGGCTCGAATGTAATCTTCGTCAGGCTGTTTCTCGAGTGATAGAAGCTGGCTTACTTCACACCAACCGTCGAAGTCATAATTCGAGTAGGAGCCTTCTTCGATGGTGATGACCTCTGCGCAGCCTCGGAACAGCAGGGTCATCGCTCGACGAACGTTCACAATTCGAATCGCCATGTAGAAGCGGTTCAAGACAAGGACGCTACATCCTAGCGCAGAGTGAAGCGACTCCCTTTGACCTTCAGATGCGTCTGAGGTCTCGGCTCCGGATTGACCGTGAGGTTGCTTGCTTCTTGTCGTTCGAACCGATTTCTTCGACATCGTAGCTCCTGCGGCAGAATGGGCTCGGAGCGTTGTGCGTTCAAGATAGCCACGAAGTCAGAAGCAAAACTTTCTTCGTGCATGACCCGAAAAGGGTTGCAAGGCTGTGTCGAATGCAAGCTACTCCAGAGCATTTTAGTGAGGCCAAATTCAGGCGAGTAGCCTCTCGAAAGTGTCTCAAACTGACGGGCGCGAATCGCAATGGACTCGTAACGATTGTAGGGGGTTGGGGAAATGAAAGCCACAAACTGGATGTTGGTGACAGGGCAAATCAAAATCTCGATGCAGGTGCCGGAACGGTCCCATGACGCTGAACGCCGAAGCCTATTTCCAGTTTGACTTTGGACACGAACGCAATTGCGAGTCGCTCCTGAAACGTCCCGAAGTGCAAACCGCTCCGTTTCAGTCACTGTCACAGCCAGGCGTCGAGAATTTTGTTCTACACCCGCCAGAATGGGCTGACTACAATCCGACGCATTAACGAACTGTGAAGTTCGGGAAAGCGATACGTAAGTTTGAAGCGAGCTGTCGGTAATGCCTAAGAGAACAAACTCGAATCGAGATCGGGGAACTGCGAGCCGCAGCCGACCTGAGACTCACCGCGGGCGTAAATTCTCTCGTGGCAACCATCGTCGAAAACAGGCTGGTGGACGTCGTGGGTTGCCCGAACAGCTTCCGCTCGCTGTGGATGCGCCGGAGGCCCTTCCAAGCGTGCTGCTCGGAAAGCCTACTTCGCATCCCAACATTTTTCGAAAACGAATTCGACACATGGACGGTCACCCGTCCGTTGGTGATTGGGTAGTCGTTTACGCGGAAGAGCCAAACGATCCACCTCAGGGCGACGAAACCGCTGATGAAAGTTCGGCGCAACCTGCGGAGCCAGGTCGGAGCGAATCGCCGCCGCGCCTACTTGGTTACGGAATCTACAATCCGAAATCGGAAGTGGCTGTCAGGATGGTGCGTTGGGGGGCATCGCTACCGGATTCAGACTACTGGCAAGATCTTGTCTCGAGGGCGATATCACTTCGCCATGATCTTTTGGATTTGCAACGAACGACCGATTGCTACCGAATCATTCATGCCGAGGCTGACGGCTTTCCAGGCATGGTGGTGGATCGCTACGCCAATTGCCTTAGCGCAGAGATTTTTAGTGCTGGCATGGCGCCTCGTGCGATGCAAATCGTGGAAATGCTCGGAGAGTCGTTAAGTACGGAACACTGGCTGATTCAACCAGGTCCTCATCTTCAGAGCCAGGAGGGGTTTGAACGCAGGCCCACGCAGAGTGATCGGTTGCCGAAGGAGGTGTCTATTCACGAAGGCGAAGTCCGATTTGTCGTGAACTTCCAGGATAGCCATAAGACAGGATTCTTTTGCGACCAACGGGAAAACCGCCAGAGATTGGCTGAGTTGTGTCGCGGTAAATCGGTTTTGGATCTTTGCTGCTACACAGGCGGTTTTTCTATTACTGCAGCCAAGGCAGGACAGGCTGCCGAGGTGACTGGGGTCGATCTCGATAAAGCTCCACTCGTTGTGGCCCAACGGAATGCTGGAATCAATCAAGTACGAGCCAAGTTTACTCAGGCCGATGCCTTCGCTTATATGCGTGACATGCTGAGGACGGGGAGGTCCTACGATGTCGTTGTTCTCGATCCACCTAAGTTGATTCGCAATCGGGCGGAGCTCGATGAAGGTACGCGACGGCATTTCGATCTGAATCGGCTCGCGATGCAGTTAGTCAAACCCGGCGGACTGTTACTGACTTGTTCATGCGCGGGCCTGTTGCAGACGGCGGATTTCACTAGGCTCGTTCGTGCGGCGGCCCGGTCCGCTTTTCAACCGACCGATTTCAATCCGAATCCAATTCCTCGGAACATGCAGATCCTGGCGCAGAACGGTGCGGCCGCATGTCACCCAATTTCAGCGAATTGCCCTGAAACCGAGTATTTCAAGTCGATGTGGCTCCGGCTTTAGATCGTTCGAAATTAGATGCCCACAGCACATGCTCGAGAATGCCTAATAGCAGCGGTTTGCGCAGCTCTGCAGGACGAATCGCGGTTGGGAAGCTCCCGGGTCTTGCAATCTAAGGAAAAACGGCAGACCACTTCGCGGGTCGGTTGCCTTGACCACTCCGATTGCGGTATCGACAATCGGCGGGTGGATGCTCATTTCCTAGTGAAGGCAACTACCATTGGCCGAATGCCATGTGGTCCCGACGGGCACCTCTCCCCTTTCTAACTATTCGAAGATGACGCCGATGAGTGTAGCAAACGAGTCACCAGGCCCTGTTTCTCAGCAACCAAACGCCCTGGGGCGTTTTGGCGAATTCGGCGGCCGCTTCGTGCCAGAAACACTCACGCGAGCTTTGGATGAGCTTCAAGCTGAGTATGAATCGGCGAAGAAGGATCCAAAATTTCACGAAGAGCTCGATGAGCTGCTCCGAACATTCGTGGGTCGAGCTTCGCCCTTGTATCACGCCAAGAGGCTTTCCGATTTTGCGGGCGGTGCCCAGATCTGGTTCAAACGGGAAGACCTAAACCACACCGGTGCTCACAAGATCAACAATACGCTTGGTCAAGGTCTTCTGACACTCCGTATGGGCAAGACACGCGTGATTGCTGAAACTGGCGCAGGGCAGCACGGAGTTGCAACGGCGACGGCCTGCGCTCATTTTGGTCTGCCTTGTGTCGTCTACATGGGTGCCGAAGACGTACGTCGACAAAAGCCGAACGTGTTCAGCATGAAACTGATGGGGGCTGAAGTCTGTCCGGTGACCAGCGGCTCGAAGACGCTGCGAGATGCTGTCAATGAGGCAATGCGTGACTGGATGGCTTCGGTCGAAGACACGCATTACATCATCGGCTCTGTGATTGGGCCGCACCCTTTTCCGATGATGGTGCGTGATTTCCAATCTGTCATCGGTCGCGAGGCCCGCGAGCAAAGCATTGAAGTATTTGAGCGACTCCCTGACAAGGTTGTTGCTTGCGTCGGTGGCGGATCCAACGCAGCCGGGATGTTCTACCCTTTCGTCGATGATGATGAAGTCGAGTTGATCGGCGTTGAAGCGGGCGGGATCTCTGCCGATCCTGGCCAGAATGCCTCACCGCTGACCCATGGCGAACCAGGCGTGTTGCATGGGAGTTTTAGTTATGTGATGCAAAACGAAGATGGCCAGACTTCGCCGGTTCATAGTGTTTCTGCCGGATTGGATTATCCAGGCGTTGGACCAGAGCATAGCTTTTGGAAAGACATGGGGCGCGTTCACTATACGGAATGCCGAGACGGAGCCGCGTTGGAAATGTTCGATAAGGTCGCCAAGACCGAAGGTATATTGCCGGCTCTCGAGTCTTCCCACGCAGTGGCGAAAGCGGTTGAGATTGCTGGCGAAATGAGCCCAGACCAAATCGTGCTTGTCTGTTTGAGCGGTCGCGGGGATAAGGATGCGGCAGAGATTGCGAGACTGCGCGGGCAAGATTACTAAAGAACTAAGCTTTTCAACTCTTCAGTGCGGTCATGAGATCGCCGCTGAAAATTTCTCTCGGATGCGTTCGGCGTAGATCAGCCGAAATCTCACCAACACAGAAGCAATTCATGTCAGCCATTGATCAACGATTCGCGCAACTACGATCGCAGGGCAAAAAGGCCTTTATCCCATTTGTAACGGCGGGCGATCCGAGTCTCGACGTGACAACACGTGTTGTTCAGCGGCTTTCCGAATGTGGTTGTGCCATCGGGGAGTTGGGAATTCCCTATAGCGATCCGATCGCTGACGGACCTGTGATTCAGGCGTCTTACACTCGGGCCCTCAATGCAGGCGTGAAGCTGAAGGATATCTTTGCCGCTGTCTCCGGAGTATCGCCTGGTCTAGAGATGCCCTTAGTTTCCATGGTCAGTTACTCAATCATCCAGCGATGGGGTTCGGAGAAATATGTCGCCGATGCCAAGGCGTCGGGATTTTCTGGCGCGATCGTGCCCGATCTGCTGGTCGAAGAAGGTGACGAACTGAGATCGTTGTGTGCCAGCGAAGACTTTAGCTTGATTCACCTCGTGACTCCGACGACGCCCCAAGAAAGGATGTTGCAGATCGCAGAAAAGTCGACTGGCTTCATCTACTTTGTCTCAATCACAGGCATCACAGGTGAACGCAATGAGTTGCCCCCAGACCTCCTAGACAAAGTGGCTTGGCTTCGAGAGCGAACCAAACTGCCTATCTGTATCGGATTTGGAATCAGCAAGGTTGAGCACGTTCGGCTCCTTTCACCAGTAGCCGATGGACTGATCGTTGGTTCGGCAATTGTTCGGCGTTTGGTTGAAGCTGAGAATGCGGATGCAGCCGTCGAATCGGCTGAAAAGCTTGCTAGCGAATTAATCGCGGCCATGGATGGATAGGCAATTCTGTACTCCAAATAGCCGAATAACCCAATTGGGATCTCCGTCAGTAGCCGGCTGATGACGCGCTGACTGCAGCGCCATCAAAACAGCGGAAATGCAGTTTGCATTGCAGTTTCATTTCTCTCGAGCTGCGTATTATTGACTGGGCGGAGAGAAATTCTTCGGATTCTCTGTAACATCCCCGTGGAGTCTCCGCTTTCCAATTGAGGCAGACGAAGTGGTTTGCATAGAACCTGATTGGGAGAGGATGAAGATGATGAAGAAATTACTTGCTGCAGCATTGGTATTTGGCGGAATGTTAGGTGGCATGTCGGCGACCGCTGAGGCAGGGGGGCCTATTTTTCGGCCCGGCGGACCCGTACGAGACATAGCACAGCCATTTTCGACGCGACGAGGGAGGGAGCTTCAGGCAGCCCGCAATCAGCGCAACGCGAGTCGCTTTTACTACGGTACGCGATCAACTTCCTCGGGTTACCGACCGCTCTACATCAATCGAACGCCAGCATACTGGCCAGGGTTGTATCGCGGTCCGGTGATCCGCTATCGCATTCGCTAGGTCGCGATCGCTTGTTGAAAAGCAGTCGCGAGTTAGCTGGCCGTGAAAATTTGCCACGCTTGAGGTGAGTTTCGCGGTACGCACTCGATAGAATCGACGCGTGCTGCGAACTGGATGTCCTTTTCGTAACCGGCGTTAACTAAGTTGTTGCCTCCATCGGCGTTACGGAGTAATTCAGCAAGCGTTTTTTCGGAAGTGGACCCATATCTCCAAGCGGCCAAAGCTAGTTGGGCTTCGTCATTGCATATTCGCAAGTCAGGGAATCGGCCGCGAATTGCATCGACGATGGCTCCGGCTGCGATCGTATCTTCAGCCGCGATCTTTCGGTCGGTTCCGGAGCATACGAGGATAATCTCGTCGGGTTTGGATGCGACGAGGTGAGCGGCAAGGGCGCTCCGATTGACTAGCGCGCCCAATAGAACCGATTTCGCAGATCGCGCTGCTTCGATCGCACGTGTTCCATTTGTGGTCGTGAAGAATAATCGTCTCCCGCGAACGACTTCCGCTTGGTACTCAAACGGACTGTTGCCGAGATGGAAGCCTTCGATAAGGTGGCAATGACGTTCTCCGCAGAGCCAGGAATCGGATTCTTCCGGCCTGCCAGCTAGTGATCGCATCTTTTCGATATCTGAGCCGACAAAAATGTCTTTCGCTCCGCTACTGAGTGCTTCGCAGGCCGTAGTCGTAAATCGAAGCGTATCAATGACGACAGCCGTGCAACCAGCATCAATGAATGTTGGGTCCGGTAGCAAGCAAACGTGAATCTGCATAGATCGAGCTCGAGATTGGAGGCGAAGTGGTCTGCCCAATGGATTGGGAAAGCGAAAGTAAATCGCTTTGGCAGAATCTGTCGAGGTGGACCGTCGCCTGCATTCGGGTTTTCAGCGAATAACTCTATAATCGCCCGAGGTCATGTGAGTTTGTACGCATATGAGTTCAGCAAGGTAGCTGCGGCTCGTCTCTCGAACTGCTCAAAGACGATATCCTTACGGCGGCTTTTCTCCAGATTTCTGATAGTTTGAGCGATTCATGTCTACCCAGAGTGCTCTTTTCGATGAAGAACCCAGCGATGTTGAGCAGGCTCTATCGCGGTTCGGACTGAAAGAGTTTCGGCCGGGACAGCGAGAGGTGATCGAAACCATCATTGCAGGGCATGACTGCATGTGTGTCATGCCGACGGGTGGCGGCAAGAGTCTCTGCTATCAGTTGCCTGGCATTCTTCGTTCTGGATTGACGATCGTCGTTTCACCGCTGATTGCGTTAATGAAGGACCAGGTCGATGGTCTCCAGGCACGCGGTATTTCAGCAGCCTTGATCAACAGTTCATTATCGGCTTCCGAGCAAACGGAGCGGCTTGCGGCGGTGGCCAGTGGTCACTACCAGCTTGTCTATGTGGCTCCAGAGCGATTGCGCAATAGTCGTTTTTTGGATGCGATTCGTTCCACTCCGATCCAACTGCTTGCGGTCGACGAGGCGCACTGCATCAGCCAGTGGGGCCACGATTTCCGGCCAGACTACCAACGCATCGGGCAGTTTCGAGAGACTTTGGGTGGTGTGCAGACAGTTGCTCTGACGGCGACGGCAACACCGAAGGTACGCGAAGATATTGTTAGCGTACTCCGACTCAAGAAACCTAAGCAGTTCATGAGCGGATTCGCACGACCTAATCTGCACTTTGGTGTAGTGACTGCCGCCAACGACAAAGATAAAGAGCAGCAGCTCGGTGCCTTTCTACAACAGGATGTTGGCTCCGGCATTATTTACTCGGCGACCCGCAAACGCTGTGAAGCGCTGGTCGACATGATCTCCAAGAAGTTCAAGGTCTCCGTAGGCGCGTATCACGGTGGTCTGCCCCCTGATCAACGTCGCGTCATTCAAGATCAGTTCATGAAGGATAAGTTGCGGATTGTGGTCGCGACGAATGCGTTCGGGATGGGGATTGATAAACCCGATTTGCGCTTCGTCGTGCATTACAACATGCCAGGTTCATTGGAAGCGTACTACCAGGAAGCAGGTAGAGCGGGCAGGGACGGGAAGCACTCGCAGTGCGTCATGTTGTACTCGTTTCAAGACCGCCATATTCAAGACTTCTTTATCGACAATAGCTATCCCGAAAAGACACTTATCAAAAGTGTCTATGAATTCTTGTTGACCCGAGACGAGGACCCAATCGAACTGACGCTCGAGGAGATTCGCGATCGGCTCGGAGTGCAAGTCTCGCCGGAAGCCATTGGAAGTTGTTTGCAAATTTTGGCTCGGACCCGTGTTCTCGAGCGTCTGGAAATGGGGGGGGGATTGGCGATGGTGCGGATCGAAAGCGATCTGCCAACGCTAGTTGACCTGCTGCCGCGTGAAGCAAAAGTCAAACGTCAAGTCATGCGTTTTATCGAACAGGCGGTTGGGGACCGCCGTGGCGAGGATGTTTACATTCACCCACGTTGGTTGCTGCAAGAATCCGGCATGCAGCGCGACACGCTGACCAGGACGTTGCGTGAGTTGGCGAAGCTTGAATGCTTTGACTACGTACCGCCGTTTCGAGGCAGAGCCGTGCATTTTCGGCGCAAGGATGTCGCCTTCGAAGATCTAGAGATTGATTTTGAGGGCTTGAAGAAACGCAAAGACGCAGAAATTGATCGCCTTAACCAGGTTGTTCACTATGCTCAAAGTCCTTCGTGTCGTGAGTCGAATGTTCTGAAGTACTTCGGCGACGATGCTAGCCAGCCATGTGGTCGTTGCGACCGGTGCCAGCGAAGACCAGGCTGGCCGAGTATGCCCGGCGGCGAGAGCCAGGCAACGGCGCGAGAGAGGCACGGAGCAACGGCGGGTGAGGGTGATGCTCCTAAGCTGGATGCCATGCTCAATGATGCAGTGGAGCAAGTTCTTGAGTCCATCCATCGGATTCATGGTCGTCTCGGCAAGCACTTGATGGCCCAGTACTTGTGTGGCTCTCAGAATGCGAAGGTTCAGAAGCTCAATCTGCACCGCCTAAGCGGTTTTGGCCTATTGAAGGGATGTCGACAGGCCGACGCGGTATCCATCATTGATGCTCTGTTGGCTGCCGGACTCCTGCGTCAGAAAGAAGTCAACAAGAATCGGCCAACGATCGAGGTCGCGTCCGAGTGGACTGACGTAAAGAACCGCGCCAGTCTCCTCGCGGCAGTCCAGATACCGGGAGCCGTGAAACCTCGCTTGAAACGGATTGCTTCCCAGCCGAGAGTGGTCGCACGCGAAGGGCAGGTGAGTCGGGCCACCGAAAACATGGTGAGAGTTCGACCCGCTTCGGAACTGATGGCTTCCCAGACAGCTCGATTAGCGAGTGAAACAGAACCGCGAACGGAGGCTCCTCGGTCTTCGGTATCAAATATTGAAGCCGAGTCTGAAACGATAGGCGACAACACTGTTTCCTCGGTCTCGGCGCGTCGAGATGCGACGCACGAAAGTGTCCGTAGCAACGCAGCAGCAGCCGCAGCGGGAAAGCTACGCCCCGATTGGCAGTGGACTCTAGCCCTCTTCGAGCAAGGCCTTGCCTGGAGCGAGATCATGCAAGTGAGGCAAATGGAAGACGAAGAATTGTCGGCCAGCTTGTGTAGTGCACTGCGTGCCGGAGGAAAGGTTCAGAGAGCTTGGATCAAGCCGGCTGCGTCGGGTTCGCTCTCGGTTGGGCAGCAGAGAGTGGTTCGTGAACTACAACGTCGTGCGGCTGCGGGGATTGGCTAGCCCTTGCCTGGGGAGCAATAATCCCAAGATACTCACCTATGAAGCTGCGTACTGGAGGCCGAAGTGCTCCATGGGCTAAGTCTCGGTACACCTTTCAAAGACCTTGCAATTTATACCGGCATCGCATGAGAGGCAGGGAAAAAACTGCAGTGACTCTAGGTTGCCTGCAAGATTAGACCTCATTAGGTAACGAATAGGTGCAGATGGATGGGGTTCGGGTTAAGGATCTAGGCGATTGACGGGTCGAGTGAAATCCGCGAACTGTGGTGTTCCATGGACAGGACCTCCTAGACGGACCTACATAGCGTGGGGTGCACAGCCTTACGGTCCTTGCGATAGAATGTTGCGGCTTTGCATGGCAACAGAACCAGACGTGCCGAATCGTGCCGTCTAGAGACTCATACGAGCTTAGAAGACCACTCAAAAAGTGAATTGAATGGATAATAACCAGCGACAGCCTGCTGGCAATCAAGATGGCAACGCGGCGCCACGACGTGGTCAATTCTGGCCAATCGTTCTGCTGCTTTTGCTTGGTTTCCTCGTCATGCGCCTGCTCTGGCCCAGTGTCAGCCGGGATGAGATTCGATACGACTTTTTCTTGCGCGAGTTGCAGGCTGAGAACATTCAGTCGCTTGAAATCATCAATGGCACTCGAGCAAATGGAATTTTTCGCGTTCCCCCTGATCGGCCACCTGTCTACGACTTAGAAGGGAAACTGGTCGAGCCTAAGGAGGGAGAGGATAAAAAGCTTGCTAAGCGGTTTGGTGTTTCGCTTCCAAAGGATCAAGGCGAAATCATCAATGCTGCAATCCAAGAGCAAGAAAAGCTGAGCGTTTCCTACACGGAGGGCGATCCGCTTCAGTACTTGATGCTTTTCTTCCTCATCGGACTACCGATTGCATTAATGATTGCCGTCTGGTTGATGTTCCGTAGAACCCGAGACCAGCTGATGGGGGGCGGTGGCTTTCTCTCGAGTTTCTCCCGTTCGACGGCGAAACGCTATGAGCCCAGTGAGCATATCACGACTTTCGCTGATGTGGCCGGGCTGGAAGGAGTGAAGGCAGACCTGCAGGAGATCGTGGAGTTCTTAAAGGCGCCTGAGAAGTTTCAAAAACTTGGCGGACGCATCCCCAAGGGAGTGCTACTGAACGGGCCTCCTGGCACGGGTAAGACTTTGCTTGCGCGAGCTGTTGCGGGCGAAGCTGGTGTTCCGTTCTACTCTGTGAACGGTAGCGAATTCATTCAGATGTTCGTCGGTGTTGGTGCGAGTCGAGTGCGCGACTTGTTCCAAAATGCAAAAGAGAATGCTCCGGCAATTATCTTTATTGATGAAATTGACGCGGTAGGTCGTCAGCGTGGTGCTGGGCTTGGCGGAGGTCATGATGAACGTGAGCAGACGCTCAACCAAATCTTGAGTGAAATGGATGGGTTCACTGGAGTGGATTCTGTTATCGTGGTAGCGGCCACCAACCGACCGGACGTGTTGGACCCCGCATTGTTGCGACCAGGTCGCTTCGATCGCCACATTACCGTGGGGCGTCCTACAAGCAAGGGACGCTTGGCGATCTTCAAGGTCCATACACGTGACGTCCCGTTGGACAATGACGTCGACCTCAATCGGCTAGCGGCCGTGACGATTGGTCTAACGGGGGCAGATATTCGCAACCTCGTCAATGAGTCCGCTCTGTGGGCAGCTCGCAACAACAAGACTCGCGTTTCGATGGACGACTTTGACTACGCTCGAGACAAGGTCTTGATGGGGGCGAAGCGGGAGGAAGTTCTCAAGGATGACGAAAAAGAGAAGACCGCTTATCACGAAGCGGGACACACGCTAGCGGCTTGGTTCCTTGAGGGAGCCCAGCGAGTTCACAAGGTAACGATCATTCCGCGCGGTAGATCGCTTGGTAGTACGCAAATTATCCCAACGGAAGATCGTGTCAGCTCTAGTGAGCAAGAACTTCAGGATCAGTTGGTCGTCCTGCTGGCCGGCCGTGCGGCAGAGAAGTTGATTTACGATGAAGGAACCGTGGGTGCTGAAAATGACCTCGAACGCGCGACCAGCATGGCACGCCGTATGGTCACGCACTGGGGGATGAGTCCAAAGCTGGGGCCCGTAAGCTACAAGACCAGCGACGAAGATCCATTTCTTGGACGTGAGATGCACCAGCAGCGTCAGTTCAGCGAGCATACGCAAGAGCAGATTGACGGCGAGGTTTCTAGGATTCTCAGCGAAGCGAGTACGCGAGCATCTGATCTTTTGATGGATAAACGCCAAGCACTAGAGGATGTGACGCGTGGTTTGCTTGATCACGAGGAGTTGAGCGAAAAAGAGATCCAAGACCTGATCGGGGCGTCGGTGCATGGCTCCGTTGAGGAATTGGAAGAACTCGCTCGACAAGCCACTGCAGCGAGTGAAAAAGCGGCCTCCGATGCCAAGACCAATGATGCTCAAGGGTCATCGGACTCAGGAGACGCTCCCGAAGGCACGGAGGGTCACGAAACGAGTGAAGCGGTCAGTGACGCAGGGGCGATTGCCTCCAGTGCTTCCGATTCGGATGAAAACTCTGGCCAGTAGACGCTTTTCTTGTTCACAAAAGTTCTTGGAAGAGTCGAGATGAAGACGACTGCAGAGAATTCGTCATCGAGCCGACCCTAAAATATGTCGAAGAAGAAGTCGCAGCGCAAGGTTCGAACCGAGTTCAAGAAGCGTCACCAATCCCGTCGACGCGAAAGTGATCTGACTCGAAAGTTTCACCAGGATGCCTCCGACGTCGAAGATCTTTCCAACCGAGAGCGTGTGAGTGGTAAGGGAGACCTCACGCGGCATCGCACAATCGTCGGACAAAGGCTTGAGGACTCGGGTGATGGATTACGGGTCGAAATGGATATCGACGACCCCAGTGTCCTGCATGGGCGGGTCATTCGCGTTCATGGCCTGAACTGTGTGGTGCGGACCGAAGATGGCGAAGAGTATCGGTGCGCAGTTAGGCAGTTGCTAAAGTCGATTTCAACCGAGCAACGCCATATCCTGGCTGCCGGCGATGTCGTTGCCTTTCGTCCTGAGGGAGCGGACCAGGGAGTCATTCTGACGATTGGGCCGCGAAAGGGTGTTCTCAGTCGAACGAGCCGCGGCAAACGGCACATTTTGGTCAGCAACGTCGACTTAGTTGTCATTGTGGCCAGCGCCGCCGATCCCGACCTCAAGCCACATTTAATTGATCGCTTCTTGGTCACAGCCGAACAGGCTTCTCTCGAGCCGTTAATCGTGATCAATAAATGCGACCTAGTTGAGCCGGCGGAACTGATGCCGCTTGTTGGGGTCTATTCTCAACTTGGGTACCAAGTGATTCTCGCAAGTGCCGAATTGGGGTGGGGCATCGAGCATTTGCGACATGTTGTTGCAAACCGACAAAGTGTGTTTACTGGGCAAAGCGGTGTAGGTAAGAGCTCTCTGTTAAACGGTATCCAAGATGGGCTTGGGCTTCGTGTCCAGGAAATCAGCTCTGACAATCGCAAAGGTAAGCACACCACGACAACATCTGAACTCATACCGCTTGAGTCTGGCGGCTATCTAATGGATACGCCCGGAATTCGGCAGCTTGAGTTGTGGGACGTTGCCCCGGAAGAGGTTGCTGGCTTGTTCCGGGATATTCGACCGTACGTCAACCATTGCCGCTTTCCCGATTGCACACACATTCACGAAGTCGACTGCGCCGTACTGGAGGCCGTAGCTGATAATCGAATCGATCCCCGACGGTACAACAGCTTCGCATACTTGGTTGAGGAACCAGGTAATTCTTTCTAGTCGCCCATTGCTCGTTGGACATATACGTCCCTTCTTCTGTCGCGGTCATGAGTGCCGTCCTTCGAATCGATGTGACAATTGCTAGCAAACAGTTCTTCAAGGCCCGCCTGACTGGAAATTGAGGACACTCCTGCCGTTCCTCGGTGAGGTCCGGATCCTTGACCTTGATTCTTTAGTCCATTCTTGCGAAAAGCCAAAATCGACTGGTCTGAGACCAGGATTTCGATTCCGAGCGACCCTGGTAGCAAAGACGCATGTTGGAGATCCGGCGAGCCAATGCGGATTGCTGTCCGAAACGCAAAGTCTTGCGTCTCCGAAATGCTGACTTGGGACCGGCTCCAGTGTCCACCCCTCGGTAAACGCTCCAAGGCGAACAGAAATGTCGAGCGCAGAACCTCATCACTTGTCCGAACCGGTTCAAAATCAGCAGCGTGGCTTGAGTCCGTCTGGTTCTTATCCAAGCAGCAATGAGCAGATGACACCTTTTGAACTCTCGGAGTTACAGCTGTTGGAAGCGGGAGATCGAGGCGGTCGAGCCGTGAACGAGATGGCGCTACGAATTGAAATGGGCCGAACCGTAATGCGTCCGTCTCAGCTGGGTGCATTGCGGGCGGGGGCAGTGGTTGCTTTGGACGCCCTTGTCGATGAGCCAGTTACGATTTTCGCCGACGAGCGCCCAATTGCTCACGGGGAAGTTATGGTTCTCAATGACGAATACTGTGTCCGCGTCACTGAGCTGATCGGAGAAAAATCGACGGACGAATTCGGCTGCGTGGACGAACACGCCAACGAGCGATAGTTCGACACACTAGAACAGCACGGTAATTTGATCAATAAGTGCGCGAGAACCATGGTGAAGTTAACAAAACAACAAAGGCCGAAAACGGGCGGTCTATGGGCTGTTGTCATCATGCTTGCACATCTTTTTCTTGGCCATCCAGATATTGCGAATGGTCAGGGCGGCTATGTCGCCAGCGGAGGTGGGCACCAAGGTTTCGTTGAACCTGCGAGCTATGAGGCTCCCGCGGTAGCGGCGGCAAACGCAACGGTTCCGGCCGGCACAGCAAACTCTGCTTGGATCCGGCCGCAAGGGGGAACGACGAGCCTGTCGTCAGCACCGACATCTGCCAGTCACCGTTCTTTGCCCCACGATCATGTCAGCGTTCTCCGGCAAGCAACCGCGTCTGAATCGAATTCTTCGTCAAAAGCAAAAACGCTTCTGTCCCCACCGTCGAGTGATCGACCGGGTGAACGGTCAGCGAAAAGTGGCTCTTCGTTTGTTTCGGTCGTCGCAAGCCTACTCGTTGTCATCGGCTTGTTCTTAGCTTGTTCCATTGGCTACAAGCGATGGTTTGCGTCGAATGTGGCGGGCGGGGCTCAGGCCGGACCGCGTCTCATTAGCCGTACCAATCTGGGGCCGAGGCAGCAGCTAGCGGTAGTTGAATTTGGCCCGAAACTGGTACTGGTAAGCATGCAGCAAGGGCAAGTCCGGACACTTAGTGAGCTGACGGACGAAGCCGATATCGCGGCGTTCTACGACGAGCAGGCGGGTCAAGGTCGTGTCGGTTCCCGTGGCCCGGATCCATCTACAGGACGATCTAGAGCACGGGTGGGGGTGAGCTCCGATGCTTGGAGTCAAAGCGAGCGACGCGTTGGTTCGGGGGCATCGGTCGTATCCAATAGGTCGAAGGGAGTCGTAGCACGATGATGCGATTGCCTTTGGTCTGTTTAACACTGTTTTTCATGCCTGCCACGCTTGCGCGAGCAAACAACCAGGTTTCGAACACACCACAAGTCTTGAGTGAGCGTGCGCAAGAAGATCAACGCGGATCCCCCCGGTTGTTCGATCGACTGGCAACATCCGTTGCGCGATCTAACTCTCGTGTTCGGCTGAATGAGAATTCAGGAATTGAAAACGAACGTCATGAACCGGAGGAAAATTCGGATGCCGTCGTTTCCGAACTGGCGGAGCAGGCCGCCTCAAGTTTTGGCGACCGAGGCGGATTGGCGGGCAATCTGGGGCTCGTGTTATCGATATCGGTGATGAGCTTAGCACCTGCGATTCTGTTGATGACCACCTGTTATGTTCGCGTGGTTGTTGTACTCGGCCTACTAAGGCAGGCGCTCGGAACGGGCCAGCTTCCTCCGACTCAAGTGTTAACGTCCATCTCCGTTTTCATCACGATGTTCGTAATGTCGCCTGTATGGACCAGCGTCTATCACGATGCCGTTAAACCGTACACACAGGAAGGTTCGACAATGGCGGCCACCGAGGCGTGGGAGTTGGGGACGGCTCCGATTCGCGAATTCATGTTCCAGCAGATTGAGCATGTAGGGAACGATGACGACATCTACTTGTTCTACCACTATCACAATGGATCGACTGAATTGCCGAAATATCGCGAGGATATTCCTTTTCAAGTTTTGCTACCGGCGTACATGCTCAGCGAGTTAAAAACCGCGTTTTTGATGGGCTTCATGATCTTTATGCCTTTCTTGGTCATTGATTTGGTCGTTGCTTCGGTGACGACTTCGATGGGAATGATGATGCTGCCTCCAGCGATGGTCTCATTGCCGTTCAAGTTGCTTCTGTTTGTCTTAGTCGATGGTTGGCATCTGATTGTCGAGATGCTCCTTAGTAGCTTTGGGACGGTGGGGTAATCGATATGGACAGTGGTGAAAGTATGGATATCGTCCGAGAGGCGATACTGTTGGCGTTGACTGTTGGTTTGCCTCTCATCGCGGTGGCGCTAATCGTCGGTGTATTGGTCAGCCTCTTCCAAACACTGACTCAGATCCAGGATCAGACTCTCAACTTAGTACCCAAGCTCATCGCGATGGTCATTGCCCTGGTGGTCACGCTTCCATGGATTGCCGATCGCCTCGTTGAGTACACCCGAACTAACTTTGAGAGTATCCCAGCTCGTGTAGGCCGCTAACGCAAGCAAGCACAATGGCGCGTCCCAGTGACTGTGGCCAATGCAAAAGGATGGAGATGGATCTCAGCGCCGAACTAATTGCAAGCATCGGAACGCACTCGGAATGGTGCTGCGTGTTTGCAGCGGTGTTCTGTCGTATTGCTCCCTTCCTTTTCATGATGCCTGGTGTTGGTAGTTTGGTACTGCCAGTTCGTTTTCGAATCGCCTTTGCATGTACACTGTCGCTTTTGCTGGTTCCATTGACACGATCGGACGCAACTAGCGGAGTGCATCATCTGACGCTCCAGGCACTTCCCGCCTTTGCTGGCGAATTGATGCTTGGCGTGATGTTGGGCACCATTTTCTCGCTCATTGTCGTGAGCTTGCAACTTGCAGGGCGTGTTGTGAGTCAGCTTGCAGGTTTCGACTTCGCTCAATCGACTTCTGCAGGCGATGTTGATCAGCAACCACTTCTAGCGGGCATGTTTGGTTGGTTAGCGGTTGTTGTTCTGTTTTCTTGCGGTGGGCATCGACTGATCTTGGACGCATGTATGAGTAGTTTCATTCAGTATCCGCTCGGAACTGTCGGGATCGACGGTAGTTGGCTGGAGTCGCTGGTTCGCGCGTTGCAGCATAGCTGCGATGTCGGTTTGAGAGCCGCGCTGCCAGTTAGCTTTGCTCTGCTTGTAGCCAATCTTGTGAATGGGATAGTGGCCCGAACAGTGCCGCAAATGAATCTTTTCGCGCTAGGCTTCAGTCTCAATGCCCTGACACTGTTGGCGGCTCTTGCCATCTCAGTCGGGGGAGTCGGGTGGGTTTTTCAGCGCGAGATAGGCGGCTGGATCAGCGAAGCTGAGAAGGTAGCCCCCGTCGATCCTTGAGTTCGTGCTCTTCCATTGAAAGAAGAGTTGGCGGGTTGTGTCGAAGCGAAATAGGTGAGGATAATCGGTGTCGGATTCCGCGGAACGCAAGCATCAGCCAACGCCACTGCGCCGAAAAAAGGCGTACGAACAAGGACAATTCGCGCGAAGCCAAGATCTCGCCGTCGCGTTTAGCTTCATTGGAGCGGCTGCAATTTTGTGGGTCGCGGGACCAGGTTTGGTTGCGGGACTACGCGGTATTTTGAACGACGCAATGAGCCTGAGTCCGGCCAACTTTCATGAGGGGGAAGGGCTACTGAAAGAGTTGTCCGTCGTGGCCATACGGGCACTTTGGCTTGTCGCTCCACTAATTGGCGGGATCTTTTTCTTCAGTGCGGTACAGGCGTGGACGCAGAATCGGTTTCAGTTCTTTGCTGGTGGGCTGAAACTAGACATTGCACGCTTGAGTCCAGCAGCCCGCATCCGGCAGATGTTGAGCGGGCAGACTTCGACTCAGCTCTTGTTTTCGATTTTGAAAGTCGCCGCCGTCTTTTCCATTGTTGTTTATCGCATCAATCAAGGCGGCTTGTTGCCTTTTGCGGATAACCTCCAAGGAGGTGAGATGGAGTACGCTGCAGGTGTGCTTGGCGAAGCTCTCATCCGACTCACGCTGGAAATCGGATGTGTACTGTTGCTACTGGGGTGCGCAGACTACGCCGTGCAATGGTATCGGAATGAGCAGAGCCTGCGGATGACGGACGAAGAGCTGCGTCAGGAGCTCAAGGAAAGCTCGACCGATCCAGGGTTGGTTCGTCGTCGTCGAGATCTACGTGCCAAGATGGCCGACTGAAGACTTAGCTACTGGCGCTCCGATACGCGGAGAGTGCGGATCGGAAGACCCAGCGACTGCCTAGCAGCGACGCGACGGCGGCGACCACGGTGAAGACTGCCAGTGGTATTTCCCAATAGGGCGGCGGATTAAGCGGTTGCGCGAGAATACGTGCCGGCACGTTATTGACGAGCAGGACTGGGATCGCAAACGTGAACACGTACATCAGGGGCAAGCCCCAACCGCGTGTGTAAATCTCACGTGGGTAACGGGAAAAGTTGGTGATGTAGAACCAGAAGTCGTATAGCGTTTGGTTTCGGCCCAACCAAACACTGGTCGAAGCGAGGCAAATCATCAAGCTGTAGAGAATGATGGCGCCACAAACAACAAATAGTGGGTAAAGAATCGGCATGGTCCACGAGAACTCCCACGGCTGTTCCTCGCGGAAAACAAGTTGCCGGACGCTAATGAAGAGCAACACCGTTCCGAGTAGGAAGTTGGAAAGGCTTGACCAACTGACCATGCGAAACGAAATGAGAAACTGCGTATCAATCGGCTTGAGAAGGGCAAAATCCATCCCGCCAGTTCGAATCAGCTCGCTGAATACTTGAGCATTTGGCATGAAGAACGCTTGAACGAGCGAATTGACGATCCATGTCGTTGCCATAAAGACAAAGAACTCGTATTTACCCCAGCCCGTTTTTGCACCGATCGAATTCGTGTATTCGAAAATAATCCAGTACAGAC
The DNA here is from genome assembly GCA_046290675.1 of Aureliella sp. Lineage (GTDB taxonomy): Bacteria > Planctomycetota > Planctomycetia > Pirellulales > Pirellulaceae > Aureliella. The sequence continues at coordinate 140,929 of JBKAHA010000013.1, read as the reverse complement.
CTACATTCATCGATGACCAAGCAAGACTGCTGACGGCTTCGATGAGAAAGTTGGTCCGAAACATCATGTCGCGCACGAGTGAATTTCGAGCGAACATCAGGAAGACGCTGATGTAGTTCGGCTGTGGCGAGTTGGGAGTGGTGGTTGATTCGGACATCGGTTCAGATCTTCGATGATTGTTAGCGGTTCCTCGGTTCTTGCTACGTGGCTATCTGTTTTAGCCACCGAACCCACTGTAGCGACGGACGCCTCGAGCATAGAGAAACCTTGCGATTGCGATCATGCCAACGAGCCATGCAGTTTCGATAGCAAGGTGGTACCAGACTTCGCTGGCAGGGATTTTGCCGAGAAAAACCGCGGCAGGGAAATAGGCGAGGTATTTGAACGGCAGCCACTCCACAATCGAGTACCAAGGCTCGGGTAGCCAGTCCAGCGGAAACATGTGTCCCGAAAGGAAGAAGTTCAACAACATGTAAATGAACATGAGTGAGCTGACTTCGAGAAACCAAAATCCGATCAGCCCGACACACAGGTCCATGAAGAACCCGAGTAGGAATGCCATGACTAATGAGGCGACAAAAGCAACGATGACCTGAGGGTCCGGCCAGCCGCCGAAGTAACCGCGACACAAGAAGAAGACGAGTGCGAACGGAAGCGTGGCCACGGTGTAATAGGCGATTTTGTGTGCAATTCGCCCCAGCAGCAGGAAGCCAATCATATCGATGGGCTGAATCAGGTATTTCTTGATTTCCCCTTCACGAATTTGTTTGGCTGTTGTCGCCGCGAGACCTGGCATACTCGAGAAAGCTCGTCCAACCATCGATAGCAGGTAATAGGCGACGACGTTCGAGAACGTGTAACCGGCCATCTCCGTGCCTTCAGTCGTCCCATTCCCAATCGATTCGAAGACTGCGAACCACAAGAAAACTTGAGTGATGATTGGCAGGAAACGCATCAGCGTTCCAAGCGCAAAGTCACCACGATAGGCGAGTCGCTCTTCCAGAGCGGTGCGAAAGATCATCCACCAGCTCGCAATGCGATGTGTAGCAGACAGGGAAGTCGCAGAGGCCATGAAGTGAAATTCCTGAGTCGAAGAGACTTGCTTTATCGGAGACTTGGGCACCAGTAGGGAATCGCTAAGAGGCAGACACCGCAGGCTGGGAAGCACTGTCTGAATACAACTGGGCAATCACCTCTTCTAGTGGTGGATCCTCTACCGAAATGTCGTCTACTTGATAGTGTTGCAAGATCTCGGAAAGGCTCTTGGTTGCGGTCGCACGCGGGCAACGTAGTGTTATCTTGGGGAGCTCCACAGACTCGACTTCTGCGAATCTTTCGAGTCCGTCGGGAGATTGGCCTTCAGCCAGCTGCAGCCGAAGGATCCGCATCCCACTAAAGCTATCGATGATATGTTCGAGCGAGCCATCGAACTTGATCTGTCCATCGGTAATCACCACGACACGTTTGCAGAGAGCGGCGATATCTTTCATGTAGTGACTGGTCAGTAGGATCGTGATTTTTCGCTCCGCCTGATAGTGCTTCAGGAACTGTTGAATATTGTGTTGTGCGACGACATCCAGGCCAATCGTAGGCTCGTCTAGGAACAGGACCTCGGGCGAATGTAGCAATGCCGCGATCAGTTCCATTTTCATCCGCTCGCCGAGCGAAAGTTCTCGAACTGGACGTCCTAGCAGGTCGCGGACAGACAAGAGATCGGTCAGCTCGTCGTGTGTTCGCTCGAAAGCCGACTTGTCGATCCCATAGATCTGTTGGTGCAGACGAAAAGACTCTTGCGCCGGTAGATCCCACCACAGTTGATTTTTTTGGCCCATCACCAAAGCAAATCGTCGGCGATAGTCGTTGTGACGTTCCCAAGGAACATGTCCCATGACTCGCGCCGTGCCCGATGTGGGATAGATTACACCCGAGAGGAGTTTTAAGGTGGTGGTTTTGCCGGCGCCATTGGGGCCGAGGAAGGCAACAAACTCACCTTGTTCTACTTTCAAGTCGATGGAGCGTACGGCGTCAACGTCGCGATATTCGCGATGCCAAAGGCCTTTTACGGCCGCCATTAGTCCTTCTTGCTTTTGGTAGACGCGATAGGATTTACACAGTTGTTCGATTTCGATGATGCTCATAGCGATCGGATTATAGGGTTAGGATCTAGATTGGAAGATCCAGGCTGGGCAGAAAGCCCAATATGGCTCGTTCAAAGACCATCACCATGCTTGGACATTCTAGATCTGTCGGCGGCCTTAATGATCGGCTATTCAATTCAAACGTGCGTCCCTAGTTTGGTCGCGATTAGCCGAGATGAAGTTTTGACGAAGGAAGAAGCCAGTGGCAATTCGAGTTGGCCTGGGACATGACACGCATCGTTTGGAGCCCGGCGGTCCTCTTCGTCTGGGAGGTATCGACATCGAATTTGATTGGCATCTAGCCGGCCATAGTGATGCTGATGTCCTTCTCCATGCCATCACGGATGCGATTCTGGGAGCTGCCAATCTCGGTGACATTGGTCAGCTTTTTCCCGACAATGCCGATGAAAATCGAGGTCGCGATTCGGGAGAAATGTTGGCAATCGCGGCCGAACGCGTTACCGAGGCAGGCTGGCGTGTCGAAAATCTCGATTGCGTCGTGCTGGCGGAACGTCCGAAGCTGCTTCCCTGGAAGGGGGCAATTTGCTCACGGATTGGTGAGATTCTTTCCATCGCTCCGGATCAGGTTTCCTTGAAAGGAAAGACAGGGGAGCGGACGGGAGATATCGGAGAAGGCCGCGTGATGCAGTCCATGGTCGTCTGTTTGCTCGAGAGAAAGTGAGCCCACTGTTCGCCGACTGAATGCGATGCGGAGGAGATTTCAGACGAGTCCCCGCACCCCTTTTGTTTGCCTGGACTTTTCTCTGACAGTTTCTCGGACAGTATGGCGACAAAAAAAGAGCAGCCCCGAATTGGGACTGCTCTTCGATCATCCTGGGCGTTTCCGCCTGTTGGCTGCTCTTCGGGCGAGTCTAGCCGTCTAGCGACCAGCCTTCGCGGTATTCGCGGGCGACGAACTGATTGACGGCATCGTCGTTCGTGCACTTCAGTCCCTTGGCGTCCCACTCGTAACGCTTGCCGACCTCGCCACGAAGGGCAAGGATTCCAACAAGCATGGTTTCGGTCAGTCGTCCGGCGTAGCCGAAGTTGCTCATCGTTCCTGGCTCGTACTCGCCAGTGATCGACTTCACGAATTCCCACTTCTGGCGTTCGTCGGTTCCGCCCTCGAAAGGAATACGAGGAATCGAAGCTTCTGGCATTTCGACTTCGTCCTTCTTGAAGACTTTACCGCCGCGGATCAGGTTGAAGTCCGCGCCATAGTCGTCTGGTGAGAAGATCGTGCCTTCAGATCCGACAACTACAGCACCGCTGGTCTTGCGTTTTAGCTTGCCCGCCTTTTGATCTGCGATCCGGCGTTGGAAGCCTTCAGGCAGTTGGGTGAGGATCTCGTCAGGGGGCAGATTGCCGCCGTCGTACCAGTGGAAATCGGTTGCTGCGAGTCCCTCACGCTCGGGGAATTCGAACTTCAACGTCGAAGTCGACGGGTATTGCTCGCCATCGACGATGCCAGAATTCGCGACAGCCGTTACGGAAACTGGATCCCACAGCTTGAGCGCCATAACAGGCATGTTGGTCGTGTGGCATGCCATATCCCCCAAAGCTCCCGTACCGAAGTCAATCCAGCCACGCCAGTTGAATCGGTGGTAAACGTCCTTAACGTAAGGTCGCATTGGGGCAGGGCCGATCCAGGCATCCCAGTTCAGGTGTGGTGGGATCGGGTCATCGCCTTCGGGGCGACCAGCGCCTTGAGGCCAGATAGGTCGATTCGTCCAGACGTGTACTTCCTTCACCTCACCAATGCCACCGGATTGGATCAGCTCGACCGCGGCACGGAGACCGTTTTCGCTGGTTCCTTGGTTGCCCATCTGGGTTACGACGCCCATCTTCTCCGCGGTTTCGCGAAGCAGTCGAGCTTCCTTGATGGACCATGTCAGTGGCTTCTGGCAATAAACGTGCTTTTTTCGGTTCATGGCCATCATGGCTGCCGCAGCATGTGTGTGATCCGGCGTGCTGACGGTGACGATATCGATCTTGTCGCCAAGCTTGTCGATCATTTCGCGGAAATCGGAGAACTGCTCAGCATCCGGGAATTCACGACCCTTCTTCTTCAGAGTCAGTCCGTCCACGTCGCAAAGGCCGGCAATACTGACGTCATGTCCAGCGATGTGGCTCGTGTCGCTTCCGCCTTTTCCACCGACGCCGACGCAGGCCGCAGAGAGTCCCTGGAGCGGAGATGCTTTAAGCTTGGGTTGAAGGGCGGTTCCCATCCATACACCGGCACCGACCGCCGCGGAGGTGCCCATAAACTGACGTCTGTTTCTACGTTGTGACATAGTCGCCTCTCGGAGAATTCAATTAAGCCGGACGCTTCGAGGTGTCGCTGCGCCCCAAAACGGCTTCAACGGTATATTTTTCGCCCACAGTATATGTCGAAGTGGGGAGAGAATGAAGTCGCTCATCCGGAGATGGCCGCGATTCGACGGTGCATCCTGATTGAAATCGATCACGGAACTCGTGACGGAATGAGGCTAGGGCGGCTCAAAGTGCACCCAGCGGTGAAACTTCCATCCCCGTCTCTCGGACTCCGGTTTGCCAAAAATTCGATGTTGAACTCGGAATAGACTTGTTTGGTGTTCGCTAGAGAATGGCTTTTCATCACCGATTCGAACTTTGATTTGCCCTCGGAATTCGACAGCCCCTTTTGGCGATTCAATCTGATTCGAGTACTCTAGACTCAAACGGTCGGGGGCTCACTGAGTCCAAACTAATCTAGCCGCTCACATGAGGGGTATGCTCGGTTGCGATCGGTTTCTCACCAATATGAAAGCGTCACCCGCGCGCTGCTTCCGTTCGGGACATCTCGCCGAATTGTATACTGGCGTGGATCCTGAACTCCATTCAACCAAATCATGGTTTGTACCCACCGGAGTCACATCGTGCCATCAAGCAAGACTCACTCATCGCGATTGCCGAATCGTCCTTCGAAAAAGCTGGAAAACGGGGCCAAGCGGTGCCGTATGGGAATCGTGCTAACGGGTCTGCTAGCCACGCAGCTTACCGCGTGTAACAGCACGAACTTCGATGGAGTACCAGAGCTGCGCGCGAGTTTGGACGATGCGCTCGGACCGAAGCCGCCGACGTTTTCGCTGAAATCGGAAGAGACCGGTCCGACGCTCCAGGGGCCGCGGATGGTTAGCAGTGGGACCAGCTCGTCGGGCTTAACAGGGTCAAGTGGTTTGACTGGTTCAAGCGGTCTGACCGTGGGCGGGATTGCGTCGGCTGAGATTGCCAAGTCGGTCGAAATGCCCGAACCATCTGCTCCGAAGAAGCGAGATAGCGATGATCTGTTGGCGGTCCAAAAGCTCACCAATGCCGGCTTTGCAATGGCCTCGAATGATGCTGGTGACGTGGTGTCCGTCAGCGTCGACCGACGTGAGGAAGTTGGCGAATCAGGGGATCTCATCCGTTTGTTGGCTGGTCTGCCGAAACTCGAGAAACTGAAGTTATCTGGATCGGGGATCAAAGACGATGGGTTCGAAGCTCTCGTTCAGCTGGATCAATTGCGGCAGCTCGATCTCGAAGGTGCGGGCATTTCCGATGCAGCACTCGAGCAGGTTGGTCAGATTCCCAACCTGGAAATTCTGTCGCTGCGTCTGACTAGCGTGACTGACGAAGGGCTGCAAAGCGTGGTGCCTGCTTCGAAGCTTCGGGCTCTCGATCTGCGAAATTCCAATATCACCGATGCAGGCATGTCTGCCATCGGGAAGATGAGCAATCTCGTTGACCTGCAGCTGGAAAGAGCGAAAGTGACCGCCGAAGGGCTTCAGGAAATCAGTGGCCTGAAAAAGCTCCGTGCGATCAATTTGAACACGATTGGTATTACAGACCAAGGATTGGAAATCCTCGGTGGGATCAAATCTCTTGAGCAGATCCAACTGGACAATGCCTACATTTCCGATGATGGAATGAAGTTCCTGGGAGCTTTGCCGAACCTGAAACGGCTGCGAGTTCGCTACTGCGATGTCACCGGCGTTGGTATGAGGGAAGTGGCAGGCTGCAAAAAGCTTGCTCGGTTGGAGCTGAGAGATACCTCGGTGGATGACGAAGCCATGGAGGTTATCGCCTCACTTCCTGCCCTGACCTATTTGGAGCTCAATGAGTGCCGTCTCGTGAGTAATGAGGGATTCGCTAAATTGGGGGGTCTGGCTGGTCTGAAGGAGCTCCATCTCTGGGAAACGAAGCTCGATGACGAAGGGTTGGCAGCACTCTCGGATCTTAAGGAATTGGAAAACCTGAATTTGGAAGCGACCAACATTTCAAACAATTCGCTTTCGGTGATTACGGGTTTCCGAAAGCTGACGAAGCTGAATATCGCTGGCACACGGCTCAATGACGACGCGGCCTCCGAGCTAAAGGAATTGCCAAATCTAAAATGGATCAATGTCGCAAACAGTTCGATGTCGTATTCCGGCATCGATGAGCTGATCGAATCCAAAGAGGATCTGGAGGTCGTCGAGTAGGTTTCGTGGCGGCGAAAACAGATTCTTGACTCCCCTTCGGCCCTCTACGTTTCGGTCGTCTATGCGTCGGTCGATTTCCGTTTTCGCTGGCCGGTTTTCCGACAGATAAGCGTCTGTAGAGCTGCGCCGATTTTAACGAGTTTGACGACTCCGCCGTGCTTCTGAGCTATCGCGGTCGGACGAGTGGGACCCATTTCGAGGCCTCGTTGCTAGCAATCTGGTGGTCGCATTGCAAAGCGCTTCATCGACTCTCTCGCACTGCGACGATAGCTAGATCAGAGGATGCGCTATCAGCTGCTATTCGTTTCGACGAATCGTCTAGGGCGCGTTTTCAATGTGATCACCTCGAACGCTTTTGCCGAGACGAAACCGTGTGGCGCTCCTTCTTCTTCGCACTTGGAATCATGCTCCTCATTATTGGTGTGGAGTGTTTGCTGATTGATAGTGCGACTTTGGGTGGGGAAAGGACCGAGACCGTTCAAGTCGCCAACAATTGGCTGCAGGGCCCACAGAGTGTCGAGGTATCGAAGGGCGGAAAGCAGGTGTCGCCACCCGACTGGGTGCCATGGAGCTTCATTTTTTCGGGCGCGGTCGTGGTGCTTTATTCCATGTCGCTCCCCAACCGGTGGGGTAATTCGGGATAATTGATGCCTATTATCGGCCTCTACCGGCACATCTTGGCAATTTGCGGCCAGACCTCTCATTCGCTCATTGACCGCATTTGACCATCTGAATACATTCCTAAATCCACCTAGCTAATACACCTACTAGTTTGTATTAGTGAAATTGATTCAGGTGGCTCGGATTTAAGGGCGGTCGATGCAAATACGAAACCTGCGGGTGTTCTGTGATGTCGTCGCGCGGCACAGCTTTTCGAAAGCGGCTGCGGACAATGACATGACCCAGAGTGGAGCTAGCCAAGCTGTGCAGCAGCTTGAGGAGTATCTGCAGGTCCAGTTGATTGATCGCAGTAAGCGACCCTTCGTGCTGACAACCGAAGGGCAGATGTTCCATACGGGTTGTCTCAAGATCTTGCGTAGTTTCGAGTCGCTGGCGGATGAAGTCCGCTCGATCGGCAACGAAGTTGAGGGCAAGACATCGATCGCTTCGATCTACAGCGTGGGACTCAGTTACCTGCCGGATATTCAGAAGTCGGTCAGCGAGCAATTTCCAAAAGTTCAGGTTCGATTCCAATTCGGCCATCCCGACGAAGTTTATCGTCTGGTGGAGCAAGGTATCGTCGATTTTGGCTTGGTGAGTTACCCCAAGCCATCGAAGACGGTCACCAGTACAGGCTGGCGTGAAGAACGCATGATCTTAGCATCGACAGATAACCACCCGTTGGTCGAATCTTCCAAGGTGCTGCCGAGCGATTTGGCGTCAGAGTCGCTTGTCGCGTTCGCACCGCATCTCAGAATTCGCCACGAGATTGATCGCTATCTGAGGCAGCTTGGAATCACGATGCAGATCGCGGCCGAGCTCGACAACATCGATTCGGTTCGACATGCGATGGACGTCAATTTGGCGGTTGCTTTCCTACCGGAGCCGTCCGTTCGAGAGGACCTCGAAAAGGGGTCGGTTGTTGCACTGAAGTGTCCATGGCTCGACTTGACTCGGCCCTTGGGAATCGTCCAGCGAAGGAGTGATTCGCTATGTCGGACGGCTCGTGAAGTGATGGAGTTGATTCGCTGCAGTGGTATCGGCTGCGGAGAAAACGCGGAGCTCGCACATTCTGGGCGGAACGGCAAGGCAACCGCGCAAGAAGTAGCGGGACAGAAACTAGGAAACCCTTTGACTTTTGATGCCGGGCTCTAGGTGCCGGCCGATTCGGCACTCTGTGTCGGAGTCGCCAGTATGACGAGTTGGAATTTGGATGTGGAAACGGGGCAGGGCAAGAAAAAGGTCCCGATCGAGATTTATAGGAATGGCGTCCGGGCAAGGCGAGCTCTCATAGGGCTGAGATTCAGGGCGCCAGGATAGTAGTATTGGAAATGAAAAAGATGAATCCTCTCATTCAATCTGTCGAACCGCAGGGACTATATAATCCTGAGTTCGAGCACGATTCGTGCGGCGTTGGTTTCGTAGCACACATCAAAGGCAAACGAACTCATCAAAACGTGCTGGACGCGCACACACTTTTGATGGCGATGGAGCATCGCGGTGGCTGTGGATGCGAGGACAATACTGGCGATGGAGCCGGCATGCTCACGGCTCTGCCTCATGAGTTCATTGCAAAGGTCGCAAAAGCAGAGCTGAATGCGGATTTGCCGCCTCCAGGTGAGTTTGGAGCAGGTTTGGTTTTCTTGCCTACCGATGTGTCCGAGCGTGAAAAGTGCAAGGCCACCGTGAACGCGCTCATCGAGGAGCATGGGCAGCGGTTGGTGGGTTGGCGAAATGTGCCTCAAGCCACTCAAGAAGCCAACATCGGGCCGGCTGCGAGAGCGGCTGAGCCATTCATCGAGATGGTCATTGTTGCGGCAGCCGACGGTGTGCGCGGAGAAGAGTTTGAACGACAACTCTATATGATCCGAAAGCGGAGCTCGCATACGCTTCGGCCAGATGAGTCGCTGACTCAGCGGAAGCTATTCTACATCTGCAGCTTGTCGACCAAGGTGATTATTTACAAGGGTATGCTGACCACGGCTCAGGTCGTGCCTTACTATCCGGACCTTCAGGATCCAGACTACACCACGCATCTAGCAATGGTGCACAGCCGCTTTAGCACCAACACGTTTCCGAGTTGGGACCGAGCTCAACCATTCCGGTTTATGAGCCATAACGGCGAAATCAATACGTTGCGTGGCAACAAGAATTGGATGACGGCCCGCGAGGGCATGATGGCGAGCGATCTATTTGCCGAAGATTTGCAGAAGCTATTCCCGGTTTCGGAGCCCGATTGCAGCGACTCAGGTACGTTTGATAACGCGCTTGAATTCCTATTGATGAATGGGAGAACGCTTCAAGAGGCGATCATGATGATGGTGCCAGAAGCTTGGCAGAAGCATGACACGATGCCTGAGAACAAGCGTGCTTTCTACGAGTACCAGTCTTGCATGATGGAGCCCTGGGATGGGCCCGCTTCGATCAGTTTCACCGATGGTCATTACATCGGCGCTGTTTTAGATCGTAACGGCCTGCGGCCAAGCCGCTACTATATCACTCACGATGATCGCGTGATTATGGCGAGCGAAGTCGGTGCGTTGCCGATTGAGCCGGAGAATGTGAAAGCCAAAGGCCGATTGCAACCAGGGCAAATGTTCTTGGTTGATTTCGAAGAAGGTCGGCTTATCCCAGACGCAGAGGTCAAACAAACCTTTGCCGACATGCATGATTACAAAGGGTGGCTTTCGGACCAGCGTATTCAGCTCTCCGAGCTGGGGACCGATAAGGAACCTCACGGCTTCGAACCAGATTCATTGCTCCAACGCATGCAAGCGTTCGGTTTCACAACCGAAACGATGCAATTCATGTTGCTGCCTTTGATTCGCGACAAGCGTGACCCAGTCGGCTCGATGGGCAACGACAGCGCGCTGGCTTGTTTAAGCGACAAGCCACGAATGCTCTACGATTACTTCAAGCAACTGTTTGCTCAGGTCACCAATCCAGCCATCGACTCGATCCGCGAAGAGATCATCATGTCGTTGGAATGCTATATCGGGCCCGAGAAGAACTTGCTTTCGGCCAGTCCAGAGCACTGTCACCGGCTGCTCATCCCGCACCCGATTCTTTCCAATGAAGAAGCGGCCGCGCTGAAGCACCTAGATCACCGCGGTTGGACGTCGAAAGAGATCGACATCACCTTTGCGCGTGAAGACGGCAAAGCAGGGATGATGGCAGCTCTCGATCGAGTATGCAGCGAAGCCGAGCAAGCGATACGCGAGGGGCACAGCTTGATTGTGCTGACTGATCGGGCAATAGGTCCAGATCGCGTGCCGTTGCCGGCGTTACTCGCTTCGGGTTGCGTGCATCATTTCTTGGTGCGAAATAGCTTGCGTACGCAGATCGGCATCGTCTTGGAGACGGGTGAGGCTCGTGAAGTGCATCACTTCTGCTTGCTCGTTGGCTACGGTGTGGACGCCATTAATCCGTATCTTGCGTTCGAATCGCTATGGCAAGCACGCCAGGATGGGATCGTCGATACAACGGAATTCACGGATGACGAGAAGATTGTCGCTGCATACCGCAAGGGCGTTGCGAAGGGCATGCTCAAGGTGATGGCCAAGATGGGTATCTCGACTTTGCAGTCTTACAAGGGCGCTCAAATCTTCGAGGCGGTGGGTCTGAAGGATGAGGTCATCGACAAGTGCTTTACGCACACGCCAAGCCGCGTTCAGGGTGTTGATTTTGATGTGTTGGCCGAGGAAACCCTGCGACGTCACGCGTTGGGCTATCCGCTTCGGAAAGAATTTGAGCTGCCGACCCTACCAAATCCAGGCGAATTCCACTGGCGGGCTGAAGGTGAAAATCATGGTTGGACGCCGACTCGCATCCACAATCTGCAGACGGCGGCTCGTACCAATAGTTCGGATGCGTACGAGCGATTTTCCAATGAGGTCAACGAAGAGAATCGTCGACGTTGTACGCTCCGCGGTTTGATCGAATTCAAAGAGAATGTGAACGGAGGCCCGATTCCTCTGGAGGAAGTTGAGCCCGCGAAAGAACTCGTCAAACGGTTCTGTACGGGTGCGATGAGCTTCGGTTCAATTTCGGCTGAGTCGCACGAAACGCTCGCGATTGCGATGAACCGACTCGGCGGTAAAAGCAATACGGGCGAAGGGGGAGAAGATCCAGAGCGCTTCAAAACTCTTCCAAACGGCGACTCAAAACGGTCTTCGATCAAGCAGATCGCTTCCGGACGTTTTGGTGTGACGGCCAACTATCTGACGAACGCAGACGAGTTGCAGATCAAGATCTCGCAGGGAGCCAAACCTGGGGAAGGCGGCGAACTGCCAGGGCACAAGGTCGACGAAAACATCGCGAAAATTCGCTATTCGACTCCTGGCGTGGGCCTGATTAGTCCGCCTCCTCACCACGACATTTATTCGATCGAGGATTTGGCTCAACTGATCCACGACCTAAAGAACTCCAATCCATCAGCCAGAGTGAGCGTCAAGCTCGTCAGCGAAGTTGGAGTTGGGACGATTGCCGCCGGCGTTTCGAAGGCGAAAGCGGATCACATCTTGATCTCAGGAGACGGTGGAGGCACGGGTGCATCCCCGCTGACGAGCATCAAGCACGCGGGATTGCCTTGGGAGCTCGGGATTGCCGAGACGCACCAAACATTGGTGATGAATGATCTTCGCAGTCGTGTCGTGCTCCAAACGGACGGCGGCCTTAAGACTGGTCGCGACGTTGTTTTGGGAGCTCTGCTAGGAGCGGAAGAGATCGGGCTGTCGACAGCGCCATTGATCACCATGGGGTGCATCATGATGCGGAAGTGTCACTTGAATACATGTCCTGTCGGTATTGCGACTCAAGACCCTTATCTACGAAAGAAGTTTGCGGGTAAGCCTGAGTACGTCGTCAACTACATCTTCATGGTTGCGGAAGAAGCACGGCGATATATGGCCCAGCTCGGGTTCCGAACTTGGGAAGAGATGGTCGGCCGTGTGGACGTGCTCGATACGACGGCTGCGGTAGAGCATTGGAAGGCGGATGGCATCGACCTGACCTCTCTTCTGACGCCCGCAAATCGCCTCAATCCAAAGTCGACGGTCTACTGTTCAGTCGGACAGGACCATGGCCTGGACGAGTCGTTGGACCGAACTGAGATTGTGCCTCGCTGTAAAGAGGCCATCGAAAAGGGAACCCCAGTTCGCGTGGAATTGCCGATCATCAATACGAATCGGACTGTGGGTACCATCCTGAGCCACGAAGTCACCAAGGTGTGGGGCGCGGATGGACTGAGTGATGGCACGATCCACCTGAAGTTTGATGGATCGGCGGGACAAAGCCTTGGTGCTTGGGCTACCAAGGGTATGACGCTCGAGGTCGAAGGTGACGCGAATGACTACGTGGGCAAGGGGCTTTCCGGTGGCACCGTGATCGTTTATCCGCCGAAGGTGAGTACCTTCAAAGCCGAAGACAATATCTTGGTTGGGAACGTTTGCCTCTACGGAGCCACGGCCGGCAAGGCATTCTTCCGAGGTCGCGCTGCAGAACGATTCTGTGTTCGCAATAGCGGTGCATGGGCTGTCGTCGAGGGTGTCGGTGACCACGGATGTGAATACATGACCGGAGGTCGCGCCATCATCATTGGCCCGACAGGACGCAATTTTGCAGCTGGAATGTCCGGCGGAATTGCTTACGTCTGGGCTCCGGATCGAGATGAATTCCGACTTCGCTGCAACTTGGGAACGGTAGAGCTCGAGGATGTCGTTGCAGATGAAGACCAGCAAGAACTTCAGATGATGTTAAAGGAACACGCTGAGAAAACTGGCTCAACTGTTGCTGTTGGGATCTTGGGGAATTGGGAGTCCTCGCTATCCAATTTTGTGAAAGTGATGCCGACGGACTACAAGCGCGTTCTGCTCGAGCAAGCGGCAAAACTTGCACAGGGCAATGAACAGACTGAGTCGACTGCCGGCTAGTCTGCAGGGTCAGTAACAAGCTGCCGCTCGGAAGTCGTATCGGCAGCATAAGCTCGGTATTGTGGGCAACTCAGAATTCGATTCGCAGTTTGAATTCCGGAGCATGAGATTCTGACGAGAACCGAGCCACTCCTCTCCGTATGAAATAGACAAGAACGAGACAGAAGAAATGGGCAAGCCAACTGGATTCAAAGAGATCGAGCGATCTGCGTTGCCGTATCGTGACGAAATGGAGCGATTGGGCGATTTTGGGGAGATCTTCACTCGAGGTAATGAAGACCATCTGAAATCACAGGGAGCTCGCTGCATGGATTGTGGCGTGCCGTTCTGTCAATCCACGACAGGTTGTCCGATCGATAATCTGATCCCCGAGTGGAATGACCTTGTATACAAGGGGCGTTGGCGAGAAGCCCTTGATCGACTGCACAAAACGAACAACTTCCCAGAGTTCACTGGGCGGGCGTGTCCAGCTCCGTGTGAAGGTGCTTGCGTTCTGGGCATCATTGAGCCGCCCGTCACGATCAAGAACATTGAGAATACGATCATTGATCGAGGGTTCGAGGAAGGTTGGGTTCAGGCGGAACCTCCTGAGACGCGAACTGGTAAGCGAGTCGCAGTTGTTGGATCAGGGCCTGCAGGGTTGGCGGCCGCAGCTCAGCTCAATAAGGTTGGCCATAAAGTGACCGTCTTTGAGCGAGCAGATCGCATCGGTGGCCTCCTGATGTACGGCATCCCTTGGATGAAGTTGGGTAAGGACGTTGTTGATCGCCGAATCAACTTGCTCAAGGAAGAAGGCATTGAGTTCGTGACCTGTACACACGTCGGACGTCGCGAAGAATTTCCGTCGGGTCATATGACTCAGATTATGGAGCAGCGCGGTCACGAGATTAACTTCGTAGATCCAAGCCAGCTATTGGAGGATTACGACGCGTTGCTCATGGCGACGGGCGCAACGAAGCCATTTGATCCCACAGGTCGATGCCCTGGGCGAGATCTGGACGGTATTCAGTTTGCGATGGACTTTTTGACTCGGAACACCAAAAGTCTTTTGGATTCCGAGCTGAAGGATGAGTCCTACACGTCCGCTAAGGATCTGAACGTCATCGTCATCGGCGGTGGCGATACGGGTGCGGACTGCATTGGGACTTCGCTACGGCACGGCTGCAAGAGCATTGTCAATTTTGAGCTGCTCGCAGTGCCGCCGGCCGAGCGCGCTGAAAACAACCCGTGGCCCGAATGGCCACGCATTTACCGCTTGGATTACTCGCACGCCGAAGCCAAGGCGAAGTGGGGCGACGACCCTCGGGCGTATAATGTCTTGACGAAGGAGTTCGTCGGCGAGAATGGGAAAGTAACCGGCGTGAAGACGGTGACTGTCGACTGGACGAAGCCAGGCGAAAAGGCACCGTTTTCGGAAGTGGAAGGAAGTGAAAAGGTCTGGCCTGCCGATTTGGTTTTGCTTGCCACAGGATTCGTCGGGCCAGAGCTTGATGTTGGTGAAATGCTGGGATTGGAGACTCAGAATCCGCGCGGTAACTGGCAAACGTTCGTGGGCGAACACGGCCAGTTCGCTACCAACGTTGAGGGCGTTTTCGCGGCCGGAGATTGTCGGCGAGGACAATCGCTCGTCGTATGGGCGATCAATGAGGGGCGCGGCGCGGCTCGCGCAATCGACATCTACCTTCAGGGTGCCAGTACTTTGCCTGCCCCGGGCGTAACTCAAACGACTCCGGTTGTTCAACTGACCGTCTGATCGCTCCTGCAGAATCCTGGGCTTCTGCACGCGGACGAGTTGTTAATCCCATTCCGCCATGCTGATTGTTTCGCTGCGTGCGACGATAACATGGTCGATCACTTGAATCCCGATCAGCTCACCGACGCTCTTTAGGCGGGTGGTGACCTCGTGATCCTGGCGGCTGGGTGTCGGATCTCCTGAAGGATGGTTGTGCACTAACAGAATCGACGAGGCCGAATCTCGAATCGCCGCACGGAAGACTTCGCGCGGATGAACGAGACTGGCATCCAAGGTGCCGACCGTGATGCGATGGCTCTGAATAGGTTGTAGTTTCGTATCGAGCGTGACGATATGGAATTCCTCCTGATGACCATCACTGGCGAGACGAGCAAAATGTCGGGAGCAATAGTCGACGGCCGCTCGAGTGCTGTTGATCTTAGGAGCGGGAGTTCGCTGCTCGATTGCTTCGGATACGCGGCGTCCCAGTTCTATTCCCGCCATGATCTGGCAATATGCGACGGACGAGACGGCCGTGCTGATTTCCTTTAATTCGATCGGCGAATACTCGGGAAGCTGCTCTAGTTTTGATTCAAAATGCGAGGCAACTCGCTGTCCGGATTGAACTGCGGATTCACCCTTTCTTCCCGACCGAATCAAGATCGCCAGCAGTTCTCCATTTTTGAGCGAGCGTACACCTTGCTCGAGCAGGCGTTCGCGGGGTCGCTCTTCTTTGGGGGCATTGCTAACTTGGTTTCCACCGTGGATCTGCTCGTGGACCCATTTGTCAGCATCAAATTGACGGCGATCACCAAGCCAGGCGTATCGTGAAGCCTTAGCGTCGCTATTGATCAGAACAATGAGTTGATCCGCAGCCAGTTGTTTGACAACATTGTTGATGAAGCGTGGTTTCGATTCTTCGCAAAGCTCGGCAATTTCCGCGTGTGCGAACGTGTCTAACGAAAGTGCTACTCGCAGCACTTCTTGAAACTTACTCTGTCGACTCGACGTCGCGTTGGACATTGCAAACCTTCTGCGTCCGCGGAACGTATGATTGGAATGGCGGTAACGAGCCCAACTCCCCCACAACACCCTTATGGCTGGATTGGAGACGCCCGTGCATAGCAAAAGCGACGAATCGATCTCACTGTCCGCAGCGGATGAATGCCAACCCCAATCGCGTGGCACTCAATGGAAGTTGAGAGATATCTTCTGGCTGACCACGGCCTTAGGCTTGCTCTTGGCGTACGCACAATCGCTAGGGCCTGAAGCTGTCAGGCAAGCCGCGCTCTACATGGCAGCCGTGATTGTAATTGGCAGTTTCGCGGGTGCCATTGGTCGCAATCTAGGAGACGGGCTCTTCTGGTCGGCCCTAATTAGCTTGATTGCGTTCGTCGCAGTTGCAGGTGGCACCTTGCCCAATCAGGCGGTGCCCGTTGGCTGGGGAATTGTTGGTTCGTCTACGGGAGGATTCGCAGGAGTAAGCTTGCCCAAAAATCGGTGGTTAGGTGTGGTTGCGAGTGGCGTGGTTGCTGTGCTTGGATTTGTTCTCACACAGGTCGCCATGGGAGAAACGATCACCTGGCTTGTCCAGTTCGATGTGCTTTGCGCGTTCGTCGTGGGCCTTATCGTCCGTCCGTTTGTGGACTTCCTGCGTGTCCTCGAGCGAGGGTCGAGGCAGCCTAGGGTCGTATTGGCTGCCTGGCTAACCCTCGTCTTTCTGCTGGGGAATTTCCTCGTGCCGATCGTTGGCGGTGTCATTCGTTAGCTGCACGCTACCGCAGTACATCGATCGAACCAAGGGCCGATTCTGCAGGTGGGCTACGTCAATTGGTTAGCGGGTTCAATATCTTCAGTCTGAAGCATGACCATTTTTTGATATGCTCCGCCCCGCTGGAGCAATTCCTGATGCGTGCCACGCTCAATGATCCGACCTTCGTCAAGGACTAAGATTAGGTCAGCGTGTTTGATGGTGCTTAGCCGGTGTGCGATTACGAACGCGGTTCGGCCTTGCAAGAGCTGTCTAAGACTGTTCTGAATGAGCCGCTCACTTTCGCTGTCTAAATTACTCGTCGCTTCGTCGAGGATTAGTAATCTTGGAGCGGCGAGTATCGCACGGGCGATGGCAAGTCGTTGCCGCTGGCCGCCACTCAGTTTAACTCCGCGTTCCCCGATGAAGGTATCAAAGCCTTGTGGAAGTGCTTCGATGAACTCCCTCGCAGCGGCAGCTTCGGCGGCTTGCACAATGTCGTCTTCTTCGGCCCCGCGACGACCATATGCAATGTTGTCGCGGACTGTTCCGTCGAACATGAACACGTCCTGTTCCACAACTCCAAGAAGCCGCCGGTAGGATTCCAAATTGAGTTGTTTCAGATTCTGATCATCCAGGAAGATATCGCCATGAGTCGGTCGATAAAATCTTGCGACTAAGTTGCAAAGCGTTGTCTTTCCGGCGCCGCTTCGACCAACAAGTGCGACCGTTGATCCGGGAGGCACATCGAAGCTGATGTCTTCCAGCACAGGTTTTTCCGTGCCAGGGTATTGGAAGTGAACGTGTTCGAATCGCATTCCCCCGGCGACCTGAGGCTTGTCGAGCTGAGTCAGTCCGGTTTCGGCTTCGCTCTCGGTGTCTTCTGACATGAGGTCGAGCACACGATCGAGTCCGGCAAGGTTGTTTTGGAATGCCATTGCGCTGGACGCGATGGAAGCAATTGGGCCAAGCAGCATCGTTAGGTAGATGAGGAACATCATCAGATCACCGAGCGTGAGCTGTGCATTCAATATCTGCCATCCGCCGTAGATGAGTAGGCCAGTGGACGCGACGGGAATGAGCACGTCCCAAATCACTTCGATGATCCGGGTTGCCCACCAAACCATGAGCTGTTGCCGAGCGAGCAAGTGCGTGTTGCGAGTAAATCGGTTGGACTCCGTTTTATTTCGCGCAAAAGTCCGCACCACTCGGATGCCGCCAAACGTTTCCGTTGTTGCCGCGTCAATTGATTGGCGGCGCTTCCGAATATCCTTGTAAAGTGGTCGCACACGGTGAATCCAAGTCCGGTGGGTGATCCAAACGGCGGGGAGTAGACAGAGGCCGCCCAGCATCAATCGCCAGTCCACCAGCAGAAGAATACAGAGGCTGCCAATCAGCTGGATGATGGCTTGCCAGGGGTTATACAGCATGTTGAAAATCAGATCCGCGATCCCGCCGGCGTCCTCGCGAATCAGGCTGGTTGCTCCGCCGCTCTTGAGCTCCTGTATTCGGTGCAATGGCAGCCGCATCGAATGCTCGAAGACTCTTCGGCGGATGTCAGCCTGAACCATGTTGACGGCTTTCGTGGCGTACCATCTACCCCACAGGTGGACTAGTGTTTTCGCTAGGGTCACGCATGTGACGCCCACAGCGATCGCCCACAACAGGCCCATACGTGACAAGCCTTGAAAGAGGTCCGGCGTCCAGTCAGGCATCGATCTGGGCGGCTCAGTTAGCACGTAATCGATCGCGAGTTTTGTTCCTGCTGGAGGAATTAAGCCGAGCAACGTTGAAACGGTGAGTGTCGCCAACGCGATAATGACTTTTCGACGATGGCCGACCAATTGAGCCCAGAACTTGGCCAACAGAACCCAGAAGCTCCGCTGTCGTTCATGGCTGCTGGGGGAATGGCCATGCGAATGGGGATCGCCACCGGGGTCCGATTCTGCTTTCGAGTTTGCCTTTTCACGGCGTTCGGCGAGTTCTTCTCGATAGGCTTCGTAGCGAGTGCGACTGCTTTGATTGGACATAAGAATTGGATCGCGTCAGATCTCGCGGAAATCGATTTTGGATGAATGGAAACTCGAAGACACCGGCGGGGAAGGCACTGGTACTGCGATGCTCGGGTCGAGGACACGCATCGGTTCGCTGTGATGGTTCTGGTCATGGAAGAGCCAGAACAACACTAGAGCACTATAGCGGAGAAGGCCAAGTAGTAAATTCGGGCAAGATTCGCGGCTGTCTGTGCAACAGCAGGTGGGAGGTCGAGCCTAACCGGATGCCCGGATGTCGAAGCGTGCGTCCGTCGCGTAGCTTAGCTATTTGGCAGGGGAGATCACGTAAATACCTTCACCGACCCAGATGCTTCGAAAGTAGTCGTCAGACCAGCGGACGCGTCCAACGGCAGGGTCGGCGACTTGCCAGTCTCCGTTGGAGAACCGGCCTGTGAGAACCACGGCATGTTGCTCATTGGGTGGTTTGGGCAGGGAAGCCGCAATTCTCGGCAAGATACCTGACTGGAGGAAGCCAGCGTCTGGTCGTCGTTTTTGAGATGCAACCGTCGAATGGGCAAGTTGTTCCTCGAAGCTAACTAACGCCATGAGCGGCAGTTTGGACACCAACTCAGTCGAGTCGACCTCGCCTGGGTCGTCGACCAAGGCTCGCGCCGCATACGGATAGGATTGCAGCACGTTGGAGATGCCACGATAGGCTGCCAGCGAAAGTGTACCGTTGCTGCTGGTAAAACAGCGCCCCGCCATTTCTCGTTCCGACGTCGCGATGCCGTACGCGCTCAGAAGTGTGACTGAAGCCGCGGGAGCGCAAGACGCTTCGTGTGTTTGAAGGCAAACGCCATCGTTCCACTCTGCCGCTGCGTCGATAGAAATGGGTGACCAATGATGGTTAAGGATGACAGAGCCAACCATGGCGACTGCGGTGAACGCGAGTGAACTGGCGAGCAAATATCTCCGCACAAGGGACAGATTTCGCAAACCCGCAACGAGTCCTGCGACAGCAATCAGCAGCGCCAGCGGCGCGTTGGCGAGGAGTAGAGAAGATCCATGTGGGACGATCTGAGCCCAGCGGAGGCTGTATGTCGAATTCCACGAGATAATGATTGAGACGACCAGAAGGATTGCAGCTGGGATAGAGGAGTCTTTGGTCGACTTGAGGCTGTACTTCTTACCGAGGCGGAAGGTGACTACCGCAGCGTAAGAAAGAAGCATCGCTGTGACGACCAGATCCAATTTCTACCTCGCTGTGCTGTTAGATGACCCGCTACCTCAATTATGTTAAGAAATGATGAATGTTCACGTACACCTCTATTTTCGGGTCCTGCAGTCGCGGAATTACATCAGATCCGCGAAATCGGCTCAAAAAGCGGGTTAGCACTCACCTACGAAATGTAGGTCGCAGCTGTGGACACCTAGTGTTTCTGGGGCCCAAAATACGCATACTTGCTGGATTACCTGAGGTTTTATGGCGTTTCCCCACCGCGCGGCGATTGTCCACAAGCGACGGACTGGCTTGACCTACAAGCGCGTTCTTGCTGTCGATAGGCACAGCCTGCGAGCCTGTGCGGCACCATCAACGGAACTTCCAAAACGCATATCTTGCTAGGAGCGAGGTGTAGAGTTGGCAGATTGGGACCAGCACTTTGAACGCGATTTTCGCGTCAGTCATGCACTTTTTTGCCAGCAGGCCCTTGAGCTTGGAATGCAGGTCGATATTTCGCCTGCGTTTGGCGTTGGCGCGGACGGAAAACCGGTTCATTGCGCTACCGCAAAATATGAACCGCGCGCATGCGGCGACTCTTGTTTGGTGATTTCAACCGGGCTACATGGTGTCGAGGCTTTGTTCGGTTCGGCAGTTCTTTCGCAATGTCTGGAAGATTGGCGACGAGTAAGTCTGCCAGACTGCAAACTGATCTTGATCCACGCGTTGAACCCTTTCGGCTTCTCGCATTTCCGCCGCGTTGACGATGCGAACCGCGACCTCAATCGCAATTTTCGAGATTGGCAGCGTGGTGAAGCTCATGAACTGGTTCCTGCAAATGAGCTATATGCGAAGCTGAATCCATTGTTGAATCCCAAGAAAGGGCAACGCAGCAATCGTTGGTACTTTTGGTTGCGTGCGCTGATGGCGATTCGAAAGTATGGATTTATTCAAGTTCGTGATGCCGTTGCAGCTGGTCAATATGATTTTCCCGAAGGCCTTTTCTTCGGCGGCCGTGGGCCCGCACCTCAAGTCGCTTGGTTAGAAGAGCGTTTTCCGCAATGGCTAAATGGGGTGACGCGGTGTCTTCAATTGGACCTTCATACAGGGTTGGGCCGCAACGGCGAGTTGCAACTATTCTGGGAATCCAAATTAGATGCGACGAATCGCGAGAGGTTGGTGGATTGTATTCCGCCAAAAGCCAAGCTCACCGAATTGCGTCAAGATGCTGGACGGCAAGGAAGTGATCGTGTTTACGCGGCAAATGGGAGTTTCGGAAGCTGGATGGTAGAAAAGAGATTTGTGCCTGACTTTCATTTTGCTGTGGCCGAATTTGGCACCTACGCTAGCCTTCGTGTGCTGCACGCACTGGTTCAAGAAAACGCCTATTTTGATGAAACGAGCCTAGCTCAGGTCGGGTCTTCAAAGAGTGGTCAGGTGCAGGACAACGATCGGAAGGGGCGCAGAGCGTGTCTACCAGAGGTTACGGCTGCGAAGGAGAATCTATTGGAGATGTTCTCCCCTGCGTCGCAGACCTGGCGGCGAACCGTCCTGGAAGAGTCGCGGCGAATCGTCGAAGGCGGGATTCGATTCCTCAGATAGTGCCGCTCAAGCAGTAACGTCAAAGGAGGCACCCACGGCTGGATTCGAACCAGCGACCTTTGCTTTAGGAAAGCACTGCTCTATCCCCTGAGCTACGCGGGCGGCTGAATCCTGGAAATCGAAGGCAGGACTCATTCGGGAAATTTACGATAGCGTTTCGTTTTGGTTTGGTAAAGAATCGTGGCGTTCGAACTGTCGATTTCTGCAAAAGGGGCGAGTGATTCATAACGAAGACAGCAACCTGTTCCGAATCCTTGACGCCAACGGAAATCGAGCTGCCGAGGGATTGCGGACGCTTGAAGACGTTGCTCGCATGCACTCAGAATGCGGGTCGGCAGCAAGGCTCATCAAGGAGCTGCGACATCAACTGGGGGAACTGATCCAAAAGTTCAACCGCGTCCGCAGGCTTCAGGCTCGTTTCACTGAGACGGATGCGGGAACGGAGATCACGGCCAGTGGAGAGTCATCGCGGAGCGATCTAGCGTCGTTGGTGCCGGCTGCCTGTGAGCGTACGACGCAAGCACTACGACAGTTGGAGGAATGCGGCAAGCTAATTGCACCTGACTTGGCGGAACGGCTCAAGCAGCTTCGCTATTTGGCCTACGATCGGCTGGCTCAAGTCGAGCTGTGGTTGATCCACCAAGCATGGGATCCGGCAACGGCGAACATCTATCTATTGATTGATTGTTCGTTGCCGCTGGACCGATTTACGGCCTACATCAGTGAGTTAGCGGAAGCTGGCGTGGATGTGTTCCAGTTGCGAGACAAAGCGGCCGATGGTGCCAAGCTGGTCCAATATGCGCGGGCTGCCAAATCTATTTCTTCGTCCCCACGGCTAGTCATCAATGATCGCGTTGATATCGCGTTGGCCGTTTCCGCAGACGGAGTGCATGTTGGTCAAGACGATATGGCAATCAATGACGTGCGGGCTGTGGCGGGACGCAAATTAGCGGTTGGTGTCTCTACCCACGATATGGTGCAGGCTCGATTGGCTTGTGAAGCTGGAGCAGATTACATCGGATGCGGTCCAACGTTTCCGTCAGGGACGAAGGACTTTGATGAGTTTCCAGGGCCGGCGTTTCTAAGCAAAGTTGTACAGCAACTCGATACGCCAGCGTTCGCGATTGGCGGAATCGATAGGGATAACCTGAGTGCGGTGGTCGACGCCGGTTTTCGTCGCGTTGCCATCAGTGGAGCGATTCACAACTCGGATAGTCCGACTGACGCTGTTCACGCATTCAAGCAAGGTCTGCTTCAAGCCCATTGAGCGGGTGCCATGTTCCTCTGGACTAGAGATTGTTTTTGATCGTCGCTTCCAGACGCTGGATATTGGCTGGGCCCAGGTAGGCATCAATAATCATGCCCGACCGATCAACCAGGATTGTCGTCGGATAGCCAAAAGAGCCGTTGGGCGAAAGCATGGCGAATTGCTGGCGAGACATGGCCGTCGAGTCAGAGTAGGTCGGTATCGCACCACCGTATTGATTCATAAATGTTTCGGTTTCGGCACGCAGCTGCTCTAGGTCTAGCTCGACGCCTGCGGAACAAGAAACGGAGGCAACAATGACATCCGGCGATTGACTGACGCGTTCTGCAAAGGCAGCGAATTCTGGGTACTCTGCGATACATGGTGGGCACCAAGTACCCCAGAAATGAAGCACCACGAGCTTGCCTTCTAGTTGTTCGTTTGCAAGCGGCCCGTCCGTGTAGAGTAACGGTTGTAAGTCAATTAGCGGCAGCTTCTCGCCGACGAATTTAGGACGCGGCGGTCGTCCAATCCAGGCGAGCGCGACTAAGCCCACGAGCATCACGGTGCCAAATACGAGAACGTAGAAATTGCCGGAGTTGCGAAATCCGCCTGCCTGGTGAGAACTGGGGTGCGGAGAAGATTCTGTGGCTGCTTCGGACATAATTGGATCGTGGACGTTGTTTCTTGTTAGTTAGTTGATCAAGGGATTAGTGGAAGGACGCCGGAGACTGGTTTGAAACCGATTGGCATCAGACAAATAGTCGAATCACATTCCACTGGCGGCGAGTAGCGATTGCTGCACAACTAAATCGTGGGTGGATGGGTAGGAGTTCTCTTTCTCGCCACGAATCGTCTGTGCAAAATCGTCAACATCTCCTGCATAGCGTTGGTAGCTACCGAAATCGATTTCGGTGTGGCCCTTTTTGAAAACTCGGTCGCCAAGCTTCATTGTGTTGGTAAGGGCGACTTTGATTGAGGGGCGATCGAGCGGCTGAATGTGCACGGTTCCGCCAGTGCCACAAACAGCGAAATGGCGGCGGGAAAAACCTTCCACTTCGACACCGGTTGCGCGAACCGTGGCCGTGGCTTTGGGATATTCAAGAACGGCAAGCATGTTGTCGACTAGTGTATCGTTGGAATCGTCGATGACTCGGCGAGGGTAGGGGGTGATCGTTTCCGGTTTACCGAGCACACCGATGGTCAGATCGATGATGTGACCGCCCAATTCAAACATGGTACCACCTGCAAATTCGTCAAGAATCTGCCGCGAAGCCGGCGTGATTACTTTCGACATGACGGCGTGGGTTTCAAAAATCTCCCCCAAAGCGCCTGCATCGATCAGTTCGTGAAGCAACTGTATCGCAGGGTTGAATCGATACATATAACCCATCTGCGAAACGAGATTCTTCCTGTGGGCCTTCCGTAGGATCTTCTGGTAGCGATTGAAATCGGTACCGGCCGGTTTATCAAGATGGATGTGAAAACCTGCGTCTATTGCGATTTCGGCGTAGTGAAGTAAATCGCGAATTTCCGTTTCGATACCGACAGCGGTTAGCCCTGGGGTGTTGAGACCTTCTTCCAGGCTCAGGAAGTTGTAGTTTTGATAGGGTATTGATGTTTCCGCGCGTCGCCGTAGCTCTGGATTCTCTTCAACGATCCCGATGACTTCCCATGATTCTGACGCGGAGTACTGCAAAATCTTATTCGCGTGAGGATGGCCAACACCAATCTGCAAGTACTTCAATCTGCCTGGCTTTGTAGCCGGTACGGCGGACCGATGGGCCGCCATGAGGCCAGACGCGGCCGCGGCAGTCGTGGTAACCAGTTTTCGGCGATTCATGTGCATAGGCTATTCACCAACGAAGTCAGCAAGGGATAGAAGGAGTGCCTTGAAGAAATGATCTCGCTGAGGCGTAGGCTGAGGTCATCGTTTGCGACTCTGTGCCTCCAAATGATTATCGGGCAAGAGCAAACATAGAACGGCTTCTCGCAATACGTAAGTACTAACTGCAGGTTCCCTTAGAAACCAACTGCATGCCTCTATTGATTGAATAGAACGCTCTTCCAACAACTCAACGAAAGATCTGACAGATGGCTGAAGCGAAAAAATACTGGGAAGTAGAACAGAAGTACGTTCTCCACGATACGGAGACGCAAGGGCGGCTGTTGGATGGAGGTTTTGAACTTTTAAGAACCGAGAAACACAGCGACCAATACTTTCGTCATCCCTGCCGTGATTTTCGTGAAACGGACGAGGCATTCCGGCTGCGTACCGTCAATGATGACTTGCTGGTCACCTACAAAGGCAAACGCTTAGACAGCCAGGTGAAAGTACGCCACGAAATCGAGCTCGCTCTCGTGCTGGCAGAACGAACGCAGTGGATGCAAATGTTGGTTCAACTGGGTTTCGAGCCCTTGCCAGAGGTGAAGAAGGTCCGTGCGATCTACCGCCGACCTGATTCGGGTGCCGTTACCGAAGAAACGGTTACGATTGATCAAGTCGATGAGCTTGGGCTTTTTGCTGAAGTCGAGGTGGTGGTGGAAGGGGCAAAAGGCATCGAAGCAGCAGAGATTCAGGTTCAAGCCTTAGCGCAGCGCCTAGGTCTGAGCGAAATTCAGCCTCTAAGTTACCTGGCTCAGTTACTTCGGAAACGTGGAATTGAACGGTAACGCCATCGAGCGCAATGCCACGGAATCGACGGGCTCTTACGAATCGGTGACAAGTTATTGGGCCGCATTTCGTTTTGGCACGCTGCTTGCAACTTCCACTGTCGTAACAGAGCGAGGCGCTGCCAAGTTGGCAGTGATTTGCGAAAGAGGCTCAGTTAGTTTTCTGTCACTACGGGAGACAATGAACATGACAACACGGCAAAATTGCAACCGAAATAATTACGGTCCTTTCGACGAACTGTCGCAAGATATGGAGCGTGTATTCGATTCACTTCTCGGTAAGACTGTTGGAACCATCCTTCGCCCTGGGGCCACTGAAAAGTTTGTGCCATCCATGGACGTGGGAGAAACAGACGAGGCGTTCTTCATGACGCTCGATCTGCCAGGCGTCAATCCAGATGAAGTCAAGATTGAGCTGCACGAAGGCAAGCTGACGGTTTCGGGAAGAAGGTCGGCTGCGAGCGAAAAAGAGGGCGTAAAATATCATCGCATCGAGAGAACGAGCGGTGATTTCAAACGCGTGGTTTCGCTTCCCACTGATGTCGATCTCGAGAAGATTGATGCAGAGTATCGACACGGTCTACTGACCGTGAAGTTACCGAAAATCGCAAAGAAGCAGCCAACTCAGATCGAGATTCGCACCGCCGAATAAGTTGCTTTTACTTCTTAAGTGTTGATCCGAAACCGGCTCTGGGGACTTCCATAGCCGGTTTTTTTGTAAGAAGGTTCGGCCGAGTGAATGGCTGGCTGCAATGATTCATTCAGACAGGCTTGGGCCATTTGCAACGACGCAGTGCAGCATTGCTTCAAAAACAGTTTCGAGTTGAGTCATATCGCGATCTTCCGCCTGATACTGGACGAGATACTGCCCGTTCTCTTTTTCGATCTGCACGAGGACGGAAGTGATGATCAGGTCCAGGTAGACCCATTTGAGGCTGTATCCGCTAATTTCGGCGTCTCCAATGGCGATGCTAACTGCCTCTTCTTCGATTTCATCGTATTCTTCACGCATCGCTGCTTTGACTTGGTCGATCGCGCTACCCGGTTCGTATTCGGTGAGCCGCGTAACAGTGAGGAAGGCGCCGACAGGACTCTCAAAAGTCACGGTCTGCGAGTCTTTGTCTTCATCTAGTTTCCAGTTGTCGGGAAACAGGATGTTAAGGCCGTTTTCTTGGTACGTCTTGGGCATTGGGTGAAGGCTCTTCTAACGCTGAGATCGATTGAGGGCACTTGGAAGATTACGCGAGCACGACTAATGCAAGCATAGGGATCTAAGGTTGAATGGGCGAGGTCTCCGCGAGATTCTTGTGGGGCGACGTGACAATGAACAGGGATCCGCATCGACCACCGCGCGTTGCTCTTTGACCTAGCTGGGTGATTTGATATCACCGGACTTGAGTTGTCTATTGCGCATCGAGCGATGCGCGGCCATAAGTGCTAGTCGCCAAGATACAAGAAACTCGATTTGAGCTTCCGAAACTTTCGGACAAGGCTGACTTGGATCGTATGTCTATTCGCGCTGATGAGCGTGCAATGGGGGTGTCGAACGCTGCGCACAAATCGGCACACCCGCAACCTGACTCTGGCAAGACAACTTTCTCGTCGTGGGGCAGGCCTGTTAGAGCAAGAAAATTACCGCGAGGCGGGGCCGTTATTTGGCGAAGCGTTAGAGCACAGCGCGGCGGATGAGCGTGCCCATTGGGGGATGGCCCAAGTCTGCTGGCAACGCGGCGAGCACGAGCGAGCCATCGATCACATGGCAAAAGCAGGTGAGCTCGATGGGCAGAACCCAGATTTTTTTGTCAGGCTTGGCGAGATGCACCTCGCTTCAGGCAACTTGGACGAAGCCCTTAAGCAAGCCGATATGGTTCTCCGGCAAAAACGGCAACATTCATTGGCCTGGGCTTTGAAGGGGGCGGTTCACAAGGCTCGGGCTTGGAGGGAGGTTGATCCAAAGACTCGTGAGGATGAATACAACGCCGCACTGGACTGCTATCAGCTAGCACTGACTCATGATTCGAACAATTCTGCGGCCAGAATCCAAGTCGCCGAAATTTACCGGTCGATTGGCAAGCCCCATCGTGCCCTTGCGACCATTGACTATTTGGCTGATGGACACACGATTCAATCGTTGCCGGCTCGAGCCTGGATGGTCAAAGGTCAGGCGTTGTCGGATCTTGGTGAAGGCACCGACGCGCAAGATTGCTTACGCCAAGCATCGATGTGTGCGGACCCTGCGGACAATGAGCTCTTGTTGCGACTAGCCCACGAACAGCACAAGACGGGCAACTCTGGCGAGGCGAGATTGCTGTTGGGGATGGTTCTGAGGAACAATCCGAATGATCCTGGAGCGTTGGGGTTGCAGGGGCAAATTGGGGATTCCTTCCAGTCCGATGAGCACTTTCTACAGGGAATCCCGGCGGCTCAGCGAACTGCCCCTAAAAAGTGATGGATTATTTGCTTGCGCCCAATTCGCGAGGTACGGTTCCA
This sequence comes from Aureliella sp., assembly GCA_046290675.1. Lineage (GTDB taxonomy): Bacteria > Planctomycetota > Planctomycetia > Pirellulales > Pirellulaceae > Aureliella. The sequence continues at coordinate 113,014 of JBKAHA010000013.1, read as the reverse complement.
GAGACTTTCGTCTCGCGCTGGCAAATTACTTGGAAGCCGCGTCATTTTCCTAGGTTCTGAAGCATCGAATGAAAAAGGTTATTTGTTCGATCTTGGAGGACACTTCATGACAACATTTCAAGATGGAAATCAACATCCCGGGTTTGTTGATCGCCGCTCTTCAGGCGGCGCAGGACCAGGAGTTGAACGGCGGCAGTTCACCAACTCACATAACAGCCTTTCTCCCGATGCTAGAGAATTAGCAGAAGCAATCGACAGTTATAAAATCAAAAATTGCCGGCGTTACATCACATTTGAAGAGATGTTGAACGTGATTCAAGACCTTGGGTACGCGAAACAGCACGAGCCAGAGTACGCCGTCTAACCGCACCACTAAGCTCGGCCCCGAACTGGATCTTGAGTCGTCCAGAGCTGACCACCTTCATAACAACACATTGTGCCCAGCCATCTCCTCAGGAGATGGCTTTCTTCTTAGGTGGCGTGAGGAACTCCCAGAGTCTCCTTGGGAAATCAGCTCGAAGCGAGTTGCATCGTGAGACGTTCTCTGAGTACAACGCCGATAACATTCTTTTTCGCATCCTCAAGTTGAGCCATCGGACAGCCGGCAGATTGGAGCTGAGCTAAGACTTCGATCGAGGATTGATCAGCCGGAACGGTCAACACCGGCAGAATCTCAGGCTGCATCTCGGAAAACAGGACGAGATCTGAAACCAAGAAGCATCCATCTAGCCTTTCAGGCGTGCGGCGCGTTGCTGTGTCCGATGATCCTTTTGGGGGAGCAATGCGAACTCCGACGAATTTTTGTTTGGTTCGCTTGCAGGCTTCGAGAGCTTGAGTGCGTTCCAAATCGGGATCGACGATAGGCAATGCTCGGATTGGGATCGCAAATTGACGTACGGGGCGAGGTCCAAAGGTGAATAGGTTCTGTGCTAGGTCACGCTGGGCCGGGGCTAACACGCCGACTTCGTGGCCCTCGAGCAATACTCGTTGTAGTTCCTTGCGTTCGAGCTCGAATTTGGATTGATCGTTGTCAGTCCCAAATACGAGACGCCACAATCTCTCTGCCGCAACAATGATGCCCGACAGGGGTAGAAAGCCGAGCGTGCAAAGCAACATGAACGGAGCACCACGCATGGAAAGCGCATAAGGCGCGTTGTAGTAGAGGTATTTGGGAAGGAGCTCGCCATAGATGAACAGGAACGGAGTCGCGAGGACCGGCAGCATCACTTGGACAGACTCGCTCCAACTGCCAAGTATCGATTGACTGGCCAGTACGAGCCCGAGTGAAACGAGGTAGTTGGCAACGTTATTTCCGATGAGGACGGTGGCGACGACCAACGATGGTTTGCCAACGAGCCACAGAAGGAATTTGGCCGCGCGTCGTCCCGATTTAGAATCCATCAACAATCGAACGCGAGTCACCCGGTAGAAACCAGTTTCACTTCCGCTGAAGAATGCACTCAGAGAGATGCCTGCGATCAGGATCAAAAAGGCGATCATGGCGACTCCCGTTCTTCGGCAGAGTGAATCGATATTCGCACCATGAGTTCACCGCGCAGGTCGGCTTCAAGAACGCGGAACTCGAGATCGCCAAGCCGGCAAACGTCACCCACCTCGGCCAGGCGGTGCAAGTGCTCTTGCAAGGCTCCGGCCACGGTGAGTCCTGGTGTTTTCACGTGACGCCCGAGGATCCGCTCGAGTCGACGCAATTTCGTCATTCCTGTTGCGAGCCACACACCCGGTGATTCTTCAACGATTTCGGCTTTCGCTAACGCCTTCTGTGAACTGGACTGACGCGGTTGTAAGATCGCTTCGACGATGTCTTCCCAGGTCAGGACACCGATTGAGTCGCCGAACTCATTGACTACGACTGCGACGCGCAACTCTCGTGATTTGAGTTCCGCAAACGCATCGGCCACGGACGCACACCAGGGAACCACGACTAGCGGTTGCAGCAGGCTGGCGGTGTCTTCGGTCTGCTCTGGCTTGATGGCAGAAAGATCAATGACCGACTCCACGTCGTGTCCTCCCGGGTCGGTGACGAGCATATAGCCACTGGGAGTTCTTTCGCCAGCAAGGTGAGACAGATGAACGGGAGGTCGGAAAGCCCGATATTGAGTCCGTGGGCGCATCCACTCTTCGACGCGGATCTCGCTCAGCTGGATTACATTTCGGAGTACTTCGCTCTCTTGTTGGAAGAGGTGGGCGTCTTCAACTGAGATCGCGACGGCGCGATCCAAATCGGTGACATCCAAATAGGGCTCGGATTTGAAACCAGGCCAAAGAAGTCGACGTGAAGCCTCGTTGATCAATCGGACCACAGGCAAGATTGGACTGACGAGACGCAGTGCGAGAGAGAGCGGAAACACGGTGAGGCGAACCACCGTGAGCGGATACATGACTGCGATCGACTTTGGAAGGAACTCGCCGCAGAGGATGATCGCCAACAAGGATCCAACTGTGACGATAGCAGCTCCGCTTTCGTTACTGGCCATCGATGCCTTTGAGACTACCGAGAAGTAGCTGATATTGATGGCAAGATTCCAGAACAGGATTCCCATCAGCAGTTGTTCAGACTGCGCAATTAATCGCGAAGCTAGGCGGTCAGAGGTGCTATTCGAGCCGAGTTGCGCTCGTTGAGTTGGAGTCAACGAAAAGAAGGCAGCTTCGCTACCAGAAAAGAAACCGCTAATGGCAAGCAACGATGCTAGGCCTGGAAGGTAGCCGATAAGCTCCGTCACTCGGAGAGGTCCTTTCGATTGCTTCGTAATCGGCGATGTAGGCCAGTGATCTCAGGTTGGGGCGCTATCTTGGCAGACTCGGTGTAGGACTCGACTTAACCATCGTCATCTTGCGACCTCGATTTTCCCATGGCGAAATCAAACTCGCTGAGAGCGGGTACAACCATGGCCAGTGTTGCGAATCCATAGGCGGCGACAACGACAGAGAAAACAGTCAGTTCTTGATTTCGAAGGATGAAGCTCGTGATTGCGAAGAACGTGAGAAATGGCAAACCAAAAGCGGCCAACGCAATAGCAGGACTCGGATTACGGCTTCCCATGGCGACGTAGAGCCCGGTGCCACCGCCCAGGATGATTGCTAGGAACGGAGGCAACTGGCGTGCGAAGGAACCACGGAAGCTCATCATAATCAACATGCAAGTTGCAATCCCCAGGAACAAGAAGAAGAGGGTTCCAAGGCTGGTCCCAATTGCAGTGCGTGATTGCGAATAAATCATCCCACAATGGATTCCGAGCATCGCGGAGAAAATGTCCATCACAATGAGACCGCCGACCACAAAGACCAAATTCTCAGTGGTAAGCCCTCCCTGGTACCAAAGATAGGCGGTTAGCAAAAGTGGCAAGATCACCATCTCTTTGGTCACGTACAAGACTCCTGCAAGCTTACCAATCAGGAATTGAGGAGGTGTGATCTGAGTTGCCAAGAGCAGGTCCAACGCTTGCCCGTCGCGTTCGTTGGTGATGGAGTTTACGGCCAACGCGTTGATCATGACAAACGAAATGGCAAAGAAGGGTGTCAGGATGCGAGCCGTGACGGGAATCAGCTCGTCCGCCAGGCGGCTCTGACGTAGGGCGACTCCAGACGAAATCGTCCAGTAAACGCCAGCCACTGCGGCCGCGAAGAGAGCGAGATACCCAAGCCGAATGAACATGAGCTTACGTCCGTAAGCCCAAGTGCACATCTCCCGCCAAAGAACCGGGTTGTTCCACATCTTGCGAGGTGCTCGCACTTTCCAAGTGCGTTGCTTAGTTACCGGTGCCGTAGCTGTTGATTTCGCAGCATCACCCGTCCCAATTTGGTCATATGTCTCGTCAGGTTCGGGAGCTTGTGGGCGAAGTTGTCTAGAGGGATTCCAAACTCGGAGTCGTAGAATCGCGACTGAGCAAAACACCACCGATGTCACCATTCCAAGAAGACAGTGTGCGGCTGGGATCCCACCTGGCAGGGGTAGCCAAGACGTGGCGGGAATCGGTTGGCACACGCTCCACATCGCACGGATCGGGCTGAGTAGTTCAGCCCACTTGGGATCAATCGCGGAAATCGCCCCGGCTTGAATCGCCTCGCAGAGCACCAGCCAGCCTACGATTGTGATCATCGTGATTGCTAGGGTTTGGAAGGTCTTTTCGCGCCAGAATGCGACGACGTTTGCCAGAGCACCGCACCACGTTGTGGTGACCAGCACGATTGCGGTCGCCAGAAAGACTTGACTGATTCCCACCCCGCCGAGAATGGCGAGTAGCAGCAGCAAAGGCAGAGCTGCGAAAATGAGCGAGTAGATGCTAACTAGGCAGGATGTGAGTTTTCCCAGGACAATCTGCCAACTGGCAAGCCTTGTAAGCAGAAGCAAGATCAACGTGCGTTTATCTTTTTCCTGACTGACATTGCTTGCTGCGGCGACAGCCGACAGAAACATGACAATGATGAGTTGGAGGGGCGCGACGATTTGAAACACGAGAGCGCCAAATCGAGAGAGGTCTCCCACATTGCGAACTTGTTGAATACCCGCCAGAAGTGCCCAGGCCGTGCAGACTAAACTGAATAAAGCGAGGACGAATACGACACGTTGGGCATAGAACCGAATCTTGCGAGGTGCAACGAGCCATTCGCGGGTGAGAATTGGACCAAACATACTCGAAGCTTTAAATCGCTTTCTTGTCGAAGGAAGACCGGTGTCTTAGAGCAAAATATCTTGAACGCCCGAACAGGTCATCCTCTTTTTACGTCGCCTCTGCAGCAAAAGATCGGATCTGCAGATCACCCTATCAGCCAAATTATAGTTCAGCACCGCAAAACGGTCATCGCGAGATTCGCGGTCCGCAGCCGATTAACGGTTCGATTCGCGATCCGGACTCGGCTGCACGAAAGGCGGGGACTCCGTTTTGAGACGGTTGAGCATGGATTGAATCCCAACCTGCAGGCTTTCCATGATCGGGTCTGCCTCACCCCGTGGCGGCTTATTGGGAGAGGCTTCGATCGGGTCGCCAACATCTAGCACTGCATGAAGCGGCCTGTGGATCTCAGAGTGATCATTCACGTCTTCGTCCAGGCGTTCTACCGTCTCGAGCAACTGCATCTCGGTTGGAGATGCCAGTGGTTCCTCTGGATAGGCGGACACAATTTGTGCGGCATAGATATCTTCGAACAAGCTCCAGATCTGGTCTCGACCGGGCATGCCCTGAGAAGCGAGAAGCTCGGGCATGAGTTTGGTACGCAGTGCCTTGATTCTGGGGACGACGTCTCCGAATTGCTTTTGGCCTAGGATTCGTTCTTCGGCGGGACCTAGGATCGCTTCGACCAGATTCTGTTTTCGCGTCCCAAGCCCACCGCTTGAAGACGAGCCGCGGAATTGAATCTCACGCAGAGCGAATAAACCTTCGCTTAAGCGATTCACGCGGTCGACCAAGTTGTTGGCGGGGAGTGTCCGCGCCCAGGTTAGTTGATTTTCCAAACGCCTAATGACTGGTTCCGCGGCGGCGGCAACATCGCCGCGGTATAGGTATTTGATCGCGACTGGATGAATAACCACCTTTCCGAGATCCGCCTTCTTTCGTTTGCGCGCGGCCGATCTAGCTAGAAAAGAAACGCCATCAAGCAACGGACTTATCTGGTCATTGTTTCTGAAGACGGTCCCTTCAGGAAAGATAACCAAGGGGCGCTCCGCTCGCGCGACGACATCGATGGCCGTATCGAGGGAGGTGCGATCAAGGCCTTCGCGGAAGACACTGAAGCCGCCGCACATTCGAATCGCGAAAGCCTGTAAACGTCCCTGGTGGAATAAGTGCCAGCTAGCCATGGCATAGACATGAACGTTGGCTTGCCTTGCAACCCAGCCCATTGCGAGCGGGTCGGCGTAACGACAATGATTTGGAGCGAGAATGATGCCGTGTCCGGCACGCAGGGATTCTTCTAAGCGTCCGATATTGCGAACTTCGTGAGAAACGACGCCTTCAAAGTAATTCAGATAGTGATCAACCAGACGCAGTCGTTGAATCGTAGATGGCACCCAGTTTCCGCGGTGGGGCTCGATAAACGCGTACGGTTTCTCAACGATGATGTCTTGCATTGAAGTATACTACGCCTCTGTCTCTACAGCGACGTAGTTCTAACTACTTTGACATGGCTGTGCCAGATACCAGCGCAGCGTCGCGGATTGCCTCGAGCTGGGTAGGGTACGGATCCCCAGGTGTTAGAGGCCTGCAGCTTCTTCCTGGGTTGAGTAACCACGTGGATGAGCTTGGTGCCATCTCCAGGCGGTAGACACGATCTCCTCGATATTGGTGTATCGAGGCCTCCAACCAAGGACTTTTTGAGCGAGTGTGCTGTCTGCTACTAATTCCGAAGGGTCGCCAGGGCGGCGTTCTTCAATCGTGGTTGGAATCGCGTGCCCCGTAATACGGCGGCAAGCTTCTACGACCTGTTGGACGGAATGCCCATGGCCGGTGCCCAAGTTGAGCTGTAAGTTGCTACATGGTTCGAGCAGATCGAGTGCCTTCAAGTGCGCGTCCGCTAGGTCATCGACGTGAATATAATCGCGGATGCAGGTTCCGTCTGGCGTCGGGTAGTCATTGCCAAAGATGCCGATTCGCTCGCGTTGTCCTAATGCTGTTTGCAACACGATGGGGATGAGATGGCTCTCCGGATCATGGTCTTCGCCAATGTCGCCATCCGGGCTGGCTCCGGCGGCATTAAAGTAACGGAGCGCCGCGCAGCCGAATCCGTAAGCACGGGCGTAATCACTGAGCGCGTGTTCGAATACCAGCTTCGTGAAACCGTAAGGATTGATGGGCAATTGGGGAGTCGTTTCGGCGATGGGAATTTTCTTTGGTTCGCCATAGGTCGCGGTCGTTGAGGAGAACACGATCCGCCATACCCCAGCGCTGCGCATGGCCTCAAGCAACTCGAGCGGAGCCGCGACGTTGTTTTGATAATAGATGGCGGGTTGAGCAACGGACTCTCCAACAAGCGCGAATGCAGCGAAGTGCATAACGGCTTCGATCTGATGCTCTTTGAAGACGCGGATCAGGTTTTCGCGATCCGAAAGCTCACCGACGACTAATTCGGCTTCTTTGACCGCAGAGCGGTGCCCTTTTGAAAGGTTGTCGTAGACGACAACGTGATGCCCGTTGCGGGCTAGTTGCCGGACCGTGTGCGAACCAACATATCCCGCACCACCGATAACAAGGATTCGCATCGTTAAACCTTCTCTTTAGGCTGGCTCACTTCCAACCCAATCTGTCGCGTGAATCTAGTTGAAGTTCCGACTTTGTCCGCCAGCGCTCGCCAACTCTCGCGCTACTACCGCCGTCATGATCGCTACGCTCGCGCCTATATGCGGATATCGTCTTTGATTTGTGCCAACTACGGAAGCTCGAATTATGTCGCATCCGAACCAAAGTGTGGAGGCTTTTGCCTTATCGACTTCTCATGTAAAGAATTTTTACGGCAATTCCTGAATTGTCTTCCAGTCTCTGAGTCGTCGGGGCGGAGTGATCACCCTTCCACGAGAAAACGGACCATGCCGAGCAAACTCCGACGCCTGCAGCAGAACGGTGGTGTCGCCAAAAAGGTTGATTCCGACGCAGACTCGACGAACTGGCACGAGAAGTTCGTTGACTATCTTCGGTCGGAGTGTCACCTAGCCGAAAATACGGTTCAAGCTTACGGGCGGGATATTCGCCGATTTCTGAACTGGAAGAAGAGTCGAAAACTGAATCAGCTGAAGCTGGCCGACTTGAGCGATTTTGTCGAATCGCTGCAAGGCAAAACGCTAGCCGCTTCATCGATTTCGCGAATCATCGTATCGACCCGAATGTTCTTCAAGTACTTGCAGCTCGAAGGCATCATTAAAGACAACCCATCGGAGCTGTTGGCGACGCAGAAGACATGGGAACGAATTCCGAAAGCCATTAACACGGCGGCAGTTGAACGCTTTCTTGCTGCGCCGAAGAAATACGATACTTATTGGCAACGCGATGTCGCCATCTTGGAGCTGCTGTACGCCACGGGTTGTCGGGTTTCCGAAGTCTCGTATTTGCTGCTAGCGAACATCCATCTCGAAGAGGGATTCTGTTTGGTCGAAGGTAAAGGCTCAAAGCAACGAATGGTGCCCATAGGTGAGAGAGCCAGAAAGGCGATGGGTCTGTACTTGGATGAACTGCGTCCAGACTTGGTTCGCGAGAAACCGCCGGAGCAGTGCCCCTGGCTCATCCTCTCACGCACCGGGAAACGCCTCAGACGCGAGGCGATTTGGGAACTGGTGAAACGCTACGCGGTGCGTGCCGGTATCGACCCAGACGTAAGTCCCCACACGATGCGACATAGCTTTGCAACGCACATGTTGGGAGGCGGCGCCGATTTGCGCCAGATTCAAGAGCTACTTGGCCACGCCAGTATTCAAACCACGCAGATCTATACGCAAGTTGAAAGCTCACGCTTGAAACGAATCCATCAGCAGTTTCACCCGCGGGCTTAACTGCGTTGCTGCGGTTTCGCTACTTCCGTTGTGGTGCGAACTTAATGCGATCGACGAGCTTCACCACGTCGTCACCGCTTCGATAACCCGTCACCGCCGTGATGGCTTTGATGACATGGATGTAGTGCAAGTCATAATCGAGGTCGATTTCGACTTCCGGACCTTCTTCATCGGAGGGGCCAGTTGGGTCTCCTACCATCCGAACGATTTGGCCTCGGAGCTGTTGCCAGTCTGTGCCGAAGGTCAGGTTGTCGTTCAAGACGATTTCCTGCAGACCGCCGCTACCGTCGGACTTGAGGCGTAGCTTCAGGGGCAATTGGGTGGTGTCGGCTGCGGCACCCTGACCGGGGGCTGGCATCTTGATATTGAAGTCGCCTTCTTGAGCGCTGATCTTGAAGGTCATGATGAAGAAGACAAGCAGCAGGAACACGATGTCGATCATCGACGTCATGGGGAGCTCGTTCTTGTCATCTTTGCTGCGGCTGCGGAACTCCATTAGATTTCCTCCTTCACACGCAAAGCGAAGTTCTCAAAGCCGAGTTCTTGACACTTAGAAATAAGGTCCTGGACTCGTCCGCCTGGGGCGGTTTGGTGTGAGCGAATAATGATGTTCGCGTCTGCTGCCGTTTTGTTCTCTAGTTTCAGGAGCGAAATTTCCGGCTGAAGTCGCGAAGCCATCGCTTCAATGGCGACTTCATCGCCGCCGATGACCACTGCGTCGTCGCTAGTCAGGTGGACGATAATAGGGAACTCGAGAGGCGTGTCGACAGGCTTGGCGAGCTCGCTAGTGGGCAGGGTGACCTTATCGTTCTGTTCGCTCTGCGAAAAATTGATCAACACCATAAAGAAGGCGATCAATTGGAACGTCATGTCGATCATGGGCGTTAGGTCCGCCTCTGCTGGACCGTCGGCCTTTTTTCCAATTCGCATATGATTAGCCCTCGAATCGTTCTAGCAGTTCTTCGCTAGTGACACCGACCTGCATGGTCAGACGTTGGACTCGGTTTCGCAAAATGTTGTAGACCGCAATCGCTGGGATCGCGATGGCGAGACCGGCCAACGTCGTAAACAACGCCGTCGAAATATCCATGGCCAACTGGCTAGGCTTCGGTGTCGAACCGGATGTGGCAATTGTTCGGAACGCGCTAATCATCCCTTGGACGGTACCGAATAGTCCGATCATCGGGCTGATGTTTCCGATCAATGCCATGTAGCTAAGGTTGTGGTCCATTTTCATGGTCTCTTCCTCGCCAACTTCCTGCATCGATTCGATCGCATGGGAGTGCCCTTTGTCTAGTTTGGACAGGCCTGCTGCGACAACCTGACCCAGGAAGGACTCGTCGGTACGAATCAACTCGGCCGCTCCTTGGGCATTGCCTTCGCCAAGCTGCTGTTCAACGCCTTCGATCAGATCCGGTGGGCAGATGTTATCTTGCCGGCTAGCGAGAATGTTCATCACGATAAGCGTGAGAAGCGTGATCGAGAGTGCGAAGAAGATGACGGTGTAGGGAATCCCAAGGGCTTGGAAAGTCCATGCCAGTAAATTCGATGGTGCCTTTACACCTTCGTCGTCGTCTGATTCTCCGGGCTCGCCGCCGGCAGCCGGATCAGGGTCAGCAGGAGCAGGATCGACTACGTCGTCGCCCAAAATGTCAGCTGCCAACTCAGCTTCATCTTGCGCAACCGCGGTGGTGGTTGTTTGGATGAACATTCCAGCAAACGCGAATGCCACAAGAATTGCTAAGAACGACTGGTGTGCCAAGCTGCGGCTAGGAAGGCTCCAACGCCGAAGGAGATTAGTCGTGCAGTCAGTCATATCGTGCTCCGTGAACGAATAGCACTCGGAAGCCCACCATGGAGCGATGTAGTGCCGCGTTTTTGATTAGTTGTGTGAGATTCAGATGAGGTCAAAGTTTGATTTTAGGTCGGTCTTTTGACCTAGTTTGATTTGCTTGCCCATGCGCTGGAAGCGTATTGATTGGATAATCTCTGCCGTGCGTCCGCCGCCTTGGATGGATTCCCGTATCGCTTCCAAAGATCAGACAAATGATACAGTGCTTCTGCGTGAGCCTCAGCTTCACTGAAAAATAGCAGGTCGGTTTGCAGGTAGTGAAAGAGGGCTTCGGTTGGCTTGTTTTGGGCCAGGTAGCAAGCTCCCTTCGCGTTGTTGATTCGCGCGTAAAGCTCTTGGTCTGTCGAGTCTGTCGCCGCGACGAGGGTATCCAGTCTTTTGAGAGCTTCTTCTGTCTTTCCGTCACGCTGATCGCAGACCGAGAGTGCCACACGAGCCAAATTCTGGAGACGCTTCATTTCAGGAGAACTGCTGGCTGCCGACGCGAGGCTCGATAGCCGCTTTCTTGCTTCTGCGGTCTTGTCGTCAGCCAGTTCGACAAGCCCCAGCCGGTAGGTGCCTATCGCCTTGGTGGTGTCATCAGGAGCGCGTAGCAGAACACCAAAGAACGTCGCAGCCTCTTTCGGTTTGCCAATTGACATGTGCAGTTGCCCGAGCATTTCTGCGATATCGAGCAAATGGTGCGTCGTCCTGTTTGCACTGGCGATGGACCGAAGGCCATTGATTGCAGCATTGCGATCGCCGTTTCCGGACAACGCCATCTTGCCTTCGCAATACCAACGGTAGAAGTCGATGTCTTGTGTGATCAGTTTTCGAGAAATCCCACCCTTGTCGACCTTTTTAATTTCTTCCAATGCCTGGTCATATTGCCCGTTAACGAATTGGTCGCGAGCACGCTCGAGTTCGCGTGGTTCCCCGTCAAAAGCGACTTTCGAAACGTCAGCCATATCGAAAGTTTGATCTTTGCCACGCACGTTGATGGTGGCTTTGGTCCACGATAACGCCTTGATCTGCCCTGAAGCTGGAACCCCATTCTTGGGGTAAACCTTATCGGCAGCGAAGGATGGGGTCGCGCCGAAGGAGATCGACGCTAGAAGAATCGCGGTTAGGAGATTTTTCATGGCCATGGGTCGGGTTTGAGGCATTGTTGATACGGTGGAACGACTGTTGAAGAGCAGAATCAGGAGTCTTGAGTATGAGGTCGGCTAGAGGTCGAGTCCTGCTAGCCCGTCGGTGGGTTCCCCAAGTTCTTTTTGAATTGCCTTCAACAAAACGTTGTTCTTCGACTTCATCAAGGAACCGCCCAGTGTTGGATATAGGGCAGCAGTTTGGCTGATAGCGTTCTTTGCTCGTCTTAGTTCGGCTAGTTTGCGTTCTTCGGTGGATTCGCTTTGAGCCATTTTGTAGCGGCTGCGAGCGAGTTCGAATCGAGCTTCGTAGAATTGGGATTCGAATTCCGTTTTGCCTTCCAGGACTTGGGCGATCTTACCCCAGCCCCACATGGACTTGCGTTTCGGGTGACCTGCGAAAGCGACCTTGTAGGCTGCAGCACGGAGCTTCTTTGTGGAAACGGAATCGCCCCAAGAGTGGTAGGTTGCGGCAGCTTCCATTTGCACGGTTAGCAGCCCGGCATTGGACTCAAGGATCGCGTTTAATGCGTCGAGCGCTTGTTTGAACTCTTTCGATCCTCGGTAGGCCTTTGCAAGCAGCAACTGAACCTGAATTTTGTGTCCGTCGGGGTTGATGTAGCCAGGATTAGATTGCTCCTCCAATTGGATAGCTTCCAATATGTCCCGAGCACCTTGGTATGCCTTCGTAGAGGTGGATTGTGATTGACGGTCCGACTTGTTCTCCTCGGCAATAGAGATGAGTGTGTCGGCGGCCCAAAATCGAGTGTTAAACGATTCAGCGTTCCCGGCCTGTTCAGCTAGCAGAACCATGGCTTGAGACAGCTTACTGCGTTGAGCGGGACTCTTGGCATTGTTCAATTGCGACTTTAGATCCTTTGCCAACGCAACGAAGATGCCCGAAAGTGTCTGTGTTCCTGCGGCCGTCTTTTCCGCGAGTTTCTGAAGTTGGTTAATGTATTGTCCAGTCTTAATGACGGCCGTTTGGGAGTCGAGCGTGTCATTGGCAAGCTGGCTGATGGTCAGTTGAATGGCGGTGCGGTAGCAATTCATCGCCGTTTTTCCGTCGAAAGCATCCGGCTTAGCTTCGAGCACTTTGAGCGGAGAAGACTTGCCAGTGCTCAAACGCTTCGCTGCTTGGCCGAGTTGATTCTCCGCGATCTCGATGCGGACAAGTGCATTGATGGCGTTCAGGTCCGCGTCTTCGATGTCATCCGACCTGAGTCCATTGGTGGCGATCGTAAGCGAGTCCTTGGCACGTTGCCGGAGTTCATTCGTCGTTGGGCTTTCGGCGCCGGACTTCTTTTTCTCATCGAGGTAGCGGTTGTAAAAGGAGATCCCGGCATCCCGACGAAGTCTTTTAGTGCTCTCTCCTTCGGTTGGAGCTAGTGCAAGATACTGATCGACTTTGTCCCATTGCTTTCCAATGAGCGCCAGTTGGACCAAAGCCGACGCGGCTGCAGAGGCTTCACCAGAGCTAGGCCAAGTTTCGACGAGGTATTTCGCAAATGGTTCCAGGTGGATAGTCAGCGCTGACTTTTCCTCTTCACCCGCTGTTTTCAACAGATCACTGAATGCTCCCAGGGCGATTGCGGATGCCTTCAGGCCTTGGTCTGTGTTCGGATTTTCTCTCGCGATAAGCTCGGCGACGACGAGCGCCTCCCAAGGGGTGTTGGACTTGAGATAGAGATAAGCCAACGAGAAGCGGGCCGCCTGTAGGCCCTCCATTTCGTCTTCGCTTCCGAATAGACCAAGTCCGGTTCGAAGGAGCTGAATTGCTTGCCGGCGAGTGCTGACGATGTTCGATTCGACCCGGTTTGCTTCTTCGTCTTGTCCTTGATCACGAAGAATGGCGATGCTTAAGGCATCGCTTTCGGATCGATCTATCCTCTTCTGAGCCTCCGCGACCGCCTCCGCAAAGGACGATACCGAGGGTAGTTCATCGAGGTCGTCGTCCGTTGAAGTTTCGACGCCTAACTCGGCAAGTAACTCCTGTGTTTCCTGAAGGTGGCTCCCCTGGATTCTCGATAGTGAACGCAATTCGTCACGTGTGTTCCGGACAAGACGGCTGGCGACTCGATCGTTGGTGTCCTTTTTCTTAAGCGAATCAGCCCAGGCGATTTGGAGCCGGGCAAGAGCCAATTTCAAGTCGATCGTTTCTTTTGATTCACGTTCCGTCGGCTGCAGGTTGGAAAGCCATCGCTTCGCGCGGTCTGACGCCGGCTGAAATTTCTTTGCTTTGCCGAGCAAGCCAATCAATTTCGTGATGGCAGTGGTTTGCAAGGGACGCAAAACATCAACGCCCTCCAAGTCAGCCACGCGGCGGTAGCCATCGATCGCATCGCTGGTCTTCCCGAGAGCCTCTTCGATGTTGCTGCGGTAAAACAACGCGTAGTTCCGAACACCAACCATGCGATTCTCTTTTTGGTAGAGATCGCGGAACATCTTAAGAGCGGTCTCGAGGTCCTTGGTACGCTCTTTACTGCCGATCGCGCGGGATCGTCCTCGCTCTTCAACCGACTTTGCCGAGAGCAGTTGAGCTTGACGGAGATCTTGCTGGACCTTTTGCCTATAAGCGACTGCCGCTTTGTCGTTGGGATCGGTGCGGGCACCTTTGATCTTTTCGAGAATTCCAGCCAGCTCCTGAATCGTACTTTCGAAGAGCTGATGGGCTTCGTCATAAAAACGGATTGCGTCTGGTATGTCTTTCGGGTTCTTGTCGAGGTCTTCGACCTTCGCGAGTGATCGAGCTTCATCAGCTCGCTGTAGCAGGAGTTCGCCGACCTTGAGCCTAGCTTCTCCACGACGCGGGTGCTGTTTTCGCGTATCCAGGAATCGTCGTAGAGCCGTCTCGGCGTCCCCCAGGCGACGTCCTCGAGCCGGGTTCGAGATAGGCAGCATGGAAGCGGCTTGGTACTCAAGCATTCCTCGTTCAAGCTCTATGTCTTTTAAGAACGCAGCGTTCGTTCGCTTCCCTGTCTCGAGAAACTTGATGTAGTCCAACGCGACATCGAAAAGTTGTTCGTCCTTGAGACGCTGGAGGAATTTCGCGTAGGGATCTTCAGCTCTTACGAAGGCAGGCTGGAAGACGGCTCCGGCGATCATCAGAAGAAAGGCGATCAGAAGTGCGGCGAAGGGCCTAGCTGGCGTGACAGGGAGGCATTGAAACATTCTGGCGCTGGATGAGGTCGATTTCATCGTTCTGTACCTACGAGTCAAACGTCAGGGAAATCACCACTGGACCGTATCAGTTGCAGCAACTCATCTGTTGCAAGCTGCGCTTATAGGCATCGCGCCACCATCGGCGTACGAAACCTTGAAACGCTACAAATCTACCACCTACTAATCTGCAGTACTATCTTACGAATGTGTCCTTCGGCATCTCACACTCGGGACAGAACAGCCAATTCGGAACGTACGATCCCAAATCCATGATCTGACCGACTTCCCAACAGCGCAGCGTGATCTAGTGATAAATCTGTCTACGAAGCAAACGAGGAGGTGCAAACAACAAGAAGAGAGATAAGGAAAAGTGTCGAACCAGATGAGAGTTGAGGAATCAGCCAAGGTACAGAATGAAGAGAAACAAACGCTGAGACCACCTTTTCAGACTAGCCTCTTCGACAGACGTTCTCAAGTCTTTGCCTGCGGAGAGCCAGATTTTGTCGCCTGCCAGCCCGTGCCTGCGGGTTCGCTTCGCCCGCTCTGGGGCGGCAGATCCATGGGCGGATTCGTTCCAAAGCTGCAAATCTTATAGTGCGATCTGAAAGCGACCGACAAATCTGCCCAATCGTGACACTTGTGATTTGCTGGCAGGCTCGAGTTTGTGAAACTGCAGACAAGCTTGGGGAAGCGAGAGCGGGTTCGCGAGGTTTGTTCGTACTGCGAAGTTCTCGATTGGAAAGGTCGAGCGCGAAAGAAATCCCTCTTCCAGTCGAGAAAGTGCCGTAGAATAGACGGTTGTGGCATCGTGCCAGAGCGATAAAAGTTTTTCGAATGTCGTGTTTGATGAAAGCGGGATTTTTGTGCGATTGAGTTCGGACAGGTGGTACACATCCGAGGGACAGCAGCGAAGTCGCCGTCGAGTTCAGAAGCAAGGGCTCGGTTCTCGCCGGCTTCTGTCGATGTGTTTCCTTCTCGCGTTAGTCCTGCTCTTGATGCAACGGGCCGCAGATCCGGGGTACTACGAAAGCGCCTTTCGCGCCTTAGGGGTACCGTTCGACGAATCGGGGGTGCCGTTTGAGGAATCGACGCCCACTGGATCAAGCGGCTCATCACCGCAGACATTGTCGAGCAAGAGAAACAGCACAGTGCCAGAATCGACGGATCGCTTGGTGTGGTCTGCAACTTGTCGCGACCTGGTTCCTCGGATTTTCGAGGTGGGGGGACCGAAAACGGTCCGCGAATTTGCCGCGGTCTGGTTTCAGCTTCAGAGGCCTCTGGATTTCCAATACAGTGCCGAACTAGTTTCGAACCTACAGGAAAGTGCTCAAGATATCTCCCTGTCTGCGACTCAGCAGCTCGAAGGCTCCACGATTGCGGCGGATGAGCTAGAGTCTTGGAGAAATGCACTCGACCGCTTTCCCGTTGTCTGGGCCGATTTAATGGCTGGCAAGGCTGATGGCGACGAAGCCGGTTCGGCGAAGGCGAAGAAGCGGACTGAAACTGCGAATGCGAATGGCATGGAGGTCGCCGCTGAGGTTTCCGATCCAAATCGGCGTTGGCAGGAGCTGAGGCTCGCCGAAACAATCGATGCATTCCTCGACGGACAGCTTGGGGACCTCGTTTTCCGAGACGCTTCTCCATGGCGGACTTCGGAACAGGTTGCATTCGAGCGATGGTTACAGAAAGCGGATCGAACCACGCTTGATGACTGGAAGCAGTCGCCACGAATTCGTACCCAGCAATTGGAGGCGGAATCGCAAACTTTGAAGGGACGTTGCGTACGCTTCCGCGGTGAGATTCATCAAATCGAGTACGTCGAGCGACGGTCCGCCGAAACAGATGCTTCCGCGGTACCATTGGAACGCGAGGGGTATTGGGTTGTCTGGCTGCGCGGCGTTGATCTTGCTTTGCAACCAGTAGCCGTCTACACGCAGAATTCAGCCGCCGGTTCTTATGTCGACCAAGTTTTGAGCGAAGATCGTCCCGAGATTGAGGTCTGTGGATGGGTCGGAAAACGCCTGGCTTATGGATCAGAAAGCGGAGTGCAGGTCGCGCCGACCCTTTTCGTAGGACCCATTGAGGAACTGACGGCTGGGGCAGCCGAATCTGAGGTTGCTTTCAGTATGGACGAACAAATGTGGGGGCAGCTAGGTAATGCAGCCGGTATAGGCTTCGTGTTCGCCCTGCTGATTCTGATACCGATTTGGAGGAATTGGCGTAGGTCCCCGGTTACAACGACGCGTTCTGTATTCGGGAAGGATTTCGGAAAAAGACGTTCGGAAAGAAAGTCGCTGATTGGATGGATTGTTCTTTCATTGACGAGCTCGCTAGTCGGTTCTGGCGATGCTGCTTTTGTGCTTGCTCAGGAATCAAAATCCGCTGATTCGGTTGGCGTTCCGTGGAAGACCGGCAATAGCGATCGACTGCAGCAGCGAATTTCGCTCTTGCAGGACCGGCTAGAGGCCGGCGTTAATTCCAAGGCCGCAGTTGAATATAAGGCTTTCCTGTCAGGCAACAGTGACGTCTTTCCTCCCCTTTGCTTGAAGGCTTTGGATGGCTTGCACAAGCTCGGATGGAAGCTCATTCCCAGTGATTTTTCTATCCGTGTTGAGAGCGGCGGACAGAAATTCCTTCTTCAGAGAGGAGCTGTGAAGGGTTATGTTCGATCGGCTCGCCAAATAGGTCTGACCGATTCGCAGGAGAGCTGGTTCCAGCAAAGCTCAGAGGACCGAGTTTTCGAGCTGCAGATCGAAGTGACAAACGGAGAAGCCTCCGATTCAACTACCCGTTTGAAACGCGTCTTCTGCCGAACCGTTCCGTCGATGTGGATCGAAGCTAAGCAGCTGCGGCAGCCCGTACACATTCAGGGTGTTCGTTGCAGTTTGGTAGGTGAAACAGGCCGCGAAGGGCAGGGGGTAGATCTCGAACTGGATGTCTACCTGGCGGGCACGCCAGAGTGGATTCTCAGGCCAGAAGAAGACGAAGGCCAACTGGCTCCAGTCCTACCTGAACATCTCGTTGCATTAGGGAAAGCCGGTTGGAATCTGAGTGGTCTTGAAGCAGTTCAGTCGCGTAATCAGCAGAAGATCGGTAGCCAAGAATCGCCCGGCTTCATGCAACTGATTCGGCTTAGCCAAGAGGGGCTTTTAGCGAATGGAGGACTGCAGGAATCGAATCGCTTGGAGCCTATGCAAGCACTTGCGGAGTCGGGTAATTCGTTCGCAAAGCCGGTGCGCTGGCGAGTCCGAATCGCTACGGCGTCTGTTGTGACGGTTGACAACGAAAATTTGTCCGCCGAGCTTAATGCAAGTCGCTATGTGCAGTTTGACGGCTTTGTTGATATTGGCTCGCAGGCGGTGGAGTACAAAGTGGCTGGTGAGTCGATCCGATTCGAACGGGAGTTTCCGGTCACGCTAGTCGCACCCTACAAGCAGCCGTACGTGGGCGAGCAGAGAGCCGCAAAGTCGGAGCTTGGATGGGAAGTGGGGGCGTACTTTGAGATTGATGGACTCTATTACCGATTGTGGTCGTACCAATCTGAGCTGGTGAAAAAGAAAAGCGACACGGCCCGCCAAGTGTCGCCACTTGTTGTGTTGACGGACATGCGTCCGACGCTGGCTCCGGCGTCGCCGAGTCGCGCTGGCGAGATCGGTTGGTTTGGCTACGCCCTTTGCGCTGCAACACTCGTGATCTTGGCGGCAATTCTGTATCTCGCTGGGCAGCCTACGAAGCCTAGAATGGCTCGTTAGACCGATCGCACCAATGGGCGTTCTAGGTGAACCCTTCGCATTTTGAGCAGGATGTTGGCGAAACGAACGTTAAGGCTTTTGAACTTGGCGTTCCTGAGCGCTTTCAAACTTAGCGTCCCGAAACTGAACTACCTTCTTGACGATCTAGTCGGGAGGCAGATACTCAACGGCTGATCGATGGTGAACCATTCTTTGTGGGAGATGAGCATATGCGTCGGGCGAAAATCACGATTGTTGGGGCCGGGAATGTAGGGGCAACTTGTGCACACTGGTGTGCAGCCGCCGAACTTGGCGACATTGTGCTACTCGACATCCCGCAAACGGAAGATATGCCCGCTGGTAAGGCTCTCGACCTGATGCAGTCCTCGCCCATCATGGGGTTTGACAGCAACGTGACGGGGACGACTAGCTACGATGCCACCGCAGGCAGCGACGTGGTCGTGGTTACTGCGGGGATCGCTCGTAAGCCAGGAATGAGCCGAGACGACCTATTGAGTACCAATGCGAAGATCGTCGGTTCCGTTTCGGAGCAAATCAAGGCGACGTCACCGGATGCAATTGTCATCTTGGTTAGCAATCCTCTCGATGCGATGGTTCAGCGTGCTTTGCAGGTAACCGGTTTTCCATCGAATCGAGTCGTTGGTCAAGCTGGCGTTCTGGATACTGCCCGTTACCGAACCTTTCTCGCGATGGAACTGGGTGTTAGCGTCGAAGACATTTCGGCTCTGCTCATGGGCGGCCACGGCGACACAATGGTGCCGATGCCAAGCTGCACGTGTGTTGGCGGAATTCCCGTTACTCAACTGATCGAGCCAGCACGTCTTGAGGAAATCGTAGATCGCACTCGGAAGGGCGGTGCGGAAATCGTCGGGTTGTTGAAAACCGGAAGTGCTTACTACGCTCCCGCGGCGGCGACGGCTCAAATGGTTGAAGCGATTGTGAAGGACAAGAAGCGACTTATCCCTTGTGCCGCATATTGTGATAAGGAATATGGAGTCGGAGGCTATTACGTTGGTGTCCCCGTGATCCTCGGTTCGAATGGTGTCGAGAAGATTGTCGAACTGAAGCTGAATGAAAAAGAGACAGCCGACTTCCAGAATAGCGTTGACGCCGTGAAGGAACTGGTGGCATCGATGGAAAAGCTGGTTTCCGAAGCATAGACTCGGATCGCTCAATCTGCTGCTAACGCTTTGCGAAATGGAATTACCTTGTTGCAACTCATTTCCTTGGTTGCAATGCATTTCGCAAGGCGCAAGCCAATCGAGCTCAATTGGCAAACACCGTCCACATATTAATCGTGTTGCTCCTCTTCATTTGATAGCAAGAAGACGGTTAAGACGGCTTGTGCTAGCAGTCGTAGAGCCCAATTAGCGCCGTTCGATTTGAGTGCATCTCGCTGACGTTGACTTTCGTTTGGCGGATGCTTACAACGCTTAACTGAAACCGGTTCAAAGGGCTGTATTCGGTGCCCTTTGACCGACATTCGGGGATTCTGCTTTCGCAGAGCTATGATTTCTTCAGAACACCAACACAAGATTGGCGACGAATGCGAAACCGCTTGGGTGGCTCCTCGGAGCAAGCTCGTAGTCTCGGTGAGTTGCAACTTTCTGAATATGTGGCGCAACACGATGAAGATTCCATTTTGGAACAACAGATTCGTTTGTTTGGCCCAGAATGTTACGAACGGCGGTATGAGTATCCCCTCATCGTATGGCTGCACAGCTGTCATAGCTCGGAGCAAGAGCTTGAGTGCGTGATGCCAGAGCTGAGCCTTCGCAACTATGTTTCTTGTGCTCCGCGCGGAACAAGTGCTTGCGATGATGAAGGTAAGTATTACCGCTGGGCCCAGTCGGCAGCTTCGAGTGCGATTGCGGAAGAGATTGTATTTGAGTCCATTGCCATTGCTCAAAAGGCATTTTCGATTGCTTCCGATCGCGTTTTCTTGGCAGGATTTGGTGGCGGTGGCACCATGGCTTGGCGTATTGCGTTGCGCTACCCACAACGTTTTGCCGGTGTCATTTCGATCTGCGGAGATTTTCCACATCGGAACCAGCCATTGATGAATCTGCAAGCAGCAAGGTCATTACCGACATTGTGGATGTACGGTGAGGACTCGGCGACTTGTGGCGTTCAAGAAGTTTGTGATTCAATGGCTGTATTGCATGCAGCCAGCTTGAAGGCGGACGTGCGGCAATATCCATGCGGTGATGATCTCTTGACCAATATGCTCGTCGACACCAACGCTTGGCTGATGGAGCAGGTTACCAAGCAGCCTGCTAATTCGGATCAACCAGCGGCTGAGAGTTTTTCGCAGAACTAGTCTGCCTTAAGCGAGTCAATTCACTCGCTACACGTGCTCCAGAAGGCGTCGCAATTCATAGACGTTTTCAAAACTATAGACGTTTCCAAAACTCGACGGCAATGATGGATCCAGCCGGGGCTAGCGTTTTGTGGTTTCCTCGATGGGTGGGCTGAAGCCCACGTTCCGGATCCGGGATGACCGTCGCATGCTTGCAACGCAAAGCCGTAGAATGGCACGACACGGTATCGAATAGAAAACGGTATCGAGTCTCTTGGAGAATTCTGCTATCACCCCAAGGTGGCTTTTGGGAGAGTCTTTCAACGTCGGCTTAGCTGAACTACGAGAGGTTTGCGAACAGAAGCCGATAGAAGCGAATAGACGCCCGACGTTTGCAGGAGTATTCAAGATGGTCCGTCTCCAAGATTCGATGCGTGTCTATGACGGTGCGGTTGTCTATGACGGTGCGGTTGTCTATGACGGTGCGGTTGTCTATGACGGTGCGGTTGTCGACGAAGGACTCCGTCTGTCAGAAATGGTTCGCCAGGAGCTTTCAGATCAGGGGACTGATTTCTCGCGAGCACGGATCGAAATCAACGTGGAGAGTTCGAGTTACGCGTTGCAGTCTCAGGTTTGCCGGATGACAAAACAGTTGGTTCACGAAGTCGTCCGCGAGCAGGGGAATCTCAGCTCGCTTGAAATGGAAGTATGCGTCGTTGAGGACAAGGGCATCATCGAAGTTGAAATCGCAACGAACCAAGAGCTGCCCAATCACTTCAGTGCCTCGCGATTTTGGGGCCGAAGCAAAGGCCAGCTAGGAACCGTGATTTTCGGATGTGTTCCATGTCCGCAAGGTGGAACGACCTGGGTGGCACGCGGCCTGGCTACATCATCAGCAGAGGCCACGGTCCAAAGAGCAGCGTGATTGCTATTGCTTGCCCTGAGCGACCTTTCCTAGAATCCGAAATGGCTTGCAATGACCGTCTCGAAAAGAATGGTAAAGTTTGTGGGTTGGCTTGATTTTGGCGATTCGGAATGCCGAACCACTAGATGAGCCTAGAGAGTGATGTTTAGACACGTGTCCTTGCGCGTCATGGATGACCCGCTCAACACGTTTGACACAAATTATTGACGTGCCTGGTGGTCCGTCGCTTCGTTGTAGAAGACCTCCACCAGCTCGTTCGATTGTCGTCGAAGGATCGATGAACATGAAACGATGCGAAAAATCTGTTCTAGCTTCTTGCTGCAAGAATCTTAAGCGAACCGGATCTTTGGCTGTTTTATCGGCTGCTGTTCTCGCATCAACCGGTTGCAAATCGTTGAGCTGGAAGCCAAGCGGGATGTTCGCTTGGGGGGGCGAACCAGATCCTAGTGAATTTGAAGGGACCGGCGGGCTGCAGCTGCCTGAATCGCCAGCAGCCAAGCATTCACCTTCGGCTATCGCCTCGATTGGCGCGGAAAGCTCATCGTCGCCTACAACTGGATTAGCGCAACAATCTCCGTACGGCTACAATTCAACGCAAACCACGACGCCCAAAGCAGGACTAGCCGCCAAAGCAAACGGCTACCAGACTGGGCCCTATCAAGTTGGCGGCGCGGGGTCCGGGACGAAGACCATGAATTCGGTGGCTGGTACGACTTCCAGTGCGGGCCTGCCAAATCCCTATGGCGGACCGTCTAGCTCCAGTTCCTCCGCAACGCTGCCCGACATTCCGCTTCCTACGGGTGTAACGCAGACTCTGAACCAAGCGCAGCAGCAGGTTGCGTCGCAGGGCTATCCGAGTATGCCGAGCAATAGAATTCCTGCGACTCCGGTAGTCGGCGGCACAAAGCCAAATGTGACTTTGCCGACCTATCCAGGCCCGGCAGGATCAGGATCCGCCATGCCTTCGTATCCGAAGCTTCCAGCGGTTGGTACGGCTGGTGGAACCAGTCCAGCACCGAGTGCTTACCAAGGTGCTTCCGTTGGAGTTGGTGTAGGCGGAGCTGCATCTAGTCCATCAACGGGAAGTGCGTACCAAGGCACGACAACACTCGGCAATCCACCTTCGACAGCGATTTCACCACCATCTTCTGAGGGTGGATTTGCACCGGGTACCACCGGACGGCCGAATCGGTACAACTTCGATTCAAAGTAATAAAGTGATCGAAGTAGTCTTAATTGCATCGCTCGAAGGCAAGTATGGGATCACAGGATCCCTACGATCTATTAGCTAGTCCCACTGCACCAGGGCGGCTTCAAAAACGGGGCCTTCAACGCACGTTCGTTTGTAGTCCCAATCGTTCTCTTCGCCAATCTTGGCGACGCAGGTAAAGCAAATACCGATACCGCACGCCATCGGAGTCTCGAGGGATACCTGACACCGGATTCCAGCTTGATCGGCGAGGATTGCAACAGCTTCCATCATCGGCTCTGGGCCGCAGCATACGATCCGGCATTCGTCTGGAGAGTGTTCCTCTTCAGCGATGACCCTACGCAAAGTGTCGGTAACGCGTTCGGCGGCGCCATGGTAGCCAGCGGGGTAACTGCCATCTTCAGAGGCAATCCTCACCTCGCAACCGGTCTCTTCGAACTGCTGTAGGCCAGCAAGATACTCTGAGTTTCGCACTCCGTAGCAAAAGGTCACTTTCTTGACGTAACCCGAGGTGCGATCTGCACCGAAAGTTTGCTTACCTAAGGCTTCCTTGGCGAGTGCCAGAAATGGAGTTTGTCCAATACCGCCCGCGACCATGATGAGATGTTTGCAGTTTGATGGCGGAAAACCATTTCCTAGAGGCCCCCAGACGGCCACAGTGGAACCAGGTTGAAGTTGAGCGACACTGGTCGTCAGTTTGCCTTTGACGATGTAGACCAGGTCGATCCACCCCGCATCATCTTCCGCCGAATCATAAAGAGCCAGGGCTCGACCAATGAGAGGATCATTTCCATTTGGATTACGCAACATGAAGAACTGGCCTGGTACGGCGACCTTTGCCATCTCGGGCGCGCAAACGCGAATGCGCATCGTATCCTTGGCGATGCATTTATTCTCAATGATGGGAGTTTCAACGGATGAAGCGCAATCTGCAAAATGGGTCATCGTGTTCCTCTTTGCTTTGATTGGTTGCGGCAGATTGGGCCGAGCAATGTTTTGAAAGCGGGGGCCAGCGATCGATGCCTATCGACGTTTTCGATTCGGCTTTGCCGGCCGCTTCCCTTTCTTGGGGCCCGCCGCTTTGCGACTCGCGGGGCGGCCCTTGGTTGTTGAACGTACTTTGGAAGCGGACGCCGGCTTGCCACGAACTGCTTTTTTGCTGTTGGTGGAACCCCTTTTCGAAGTTCCTCCGCGGCTCGCGGTGCCACTATTCGCAGGCCGCCTACCTGTCTTCGAAACGCTTCGAGACGATGACTTTGCGGTTCGGCTCGAAGTCCGACTCGTTTTCGCGTTTCGCGAGCTGGATCGTCTCGATGTGGTCTTCTTGTTCTTGGTATCGCTCGATCTTCTTTTGGAGCTCCCGCCACCAACAGGAAGATCTTCTTCGTAGCCGAGAACCGAGCCGGTTCCGCCCGAGCCGCTGAAGTCGCCTACGAAATCGTCGTCTTCGAAATCGAAGCTCGTTGTTGGCGATGAGATGAATTCATCGTCCATGTCGTCATCGAAAATCGGCGCCGGTGGACTCGAGGATTCGGATGTTGGCGTCTCGGCTTTCTTGGGCTTGGAGGACGGTTTTTTCTTTGCTGCCTTTTTGGGGCGGGCTTCCGTAATCGCGTACAACGCCCGAACTTCTGCAGACGTGAGCTGACGCGATGCGCCGACAGGCAACTGCGCGAGTCTCAGTGAAGCGATGGCGATGCGGCGGAGGACGACCACTTTGTGCCCAGCCCTGGCAAGAATCCGTCGAATTTCTCGGTTCTTGCCTTCGGATAATACGATCTCCAGTTCGGTACTGGCTTTCCGTTGTTTTTTAATTCGAGCCCCATCGATCCTAGCAAAGCCCTCCGACAGGTAGACTCCTTTTTTGAGCTTCTCCAAGTCTTCTTTCTTCATCACGCCAGAGACGACGACAAAGTACGTTTTCTGCACGCGGTACTTGGGATGTGCCAGCTTCTGCGCCAATTCACCATCATTGGTCAGCAGCATCAAACCTTCGGAGCTCTTGTCGAGCCGGCCTACGGAGAAGACGCGTTGATTGCCTGGTACAAAATCGATCGCGCGAATACGACCGCTTGGATCACGGTTCGTCGACAGCACACCGGTGGGCTTATTCAACATGAAGTAGACGAGCCTTTGCTGTTTGAGCAACTGACCGTCGACTTTGATCTTGGCTGTTTTGGGGTCCGCCTTAAACGCCAGGTTGGTAATGATTTCGCGATCGACCTCGACCCGGCCCTGCACAATCAACTCTTCGACTTCGCGTCGACTCCCGTGCCCCGCAGCGGCCAGAATCTTGTTCAATCTCTGTCCGCCCTCCGCGGATCCCACCGCGGATTTTTTGCCGGTAGGTTGGCGGGCACCCTTCTTTCTCGAAGTCTTCGCCGGCAACTTCTTGGCTGGAGTGCGTTTGGCCGGTTTTGATGGAGGACGTTTCTTAGGCACGATGATGCTCGACTGGCTGGTTCACCTTTGTTGATCTCCAATCTAGGCCGGAACCGGACATGAACGCGAGGACTCCGGGCGCCTGTTCAAACCAAGGCAGAGGCCTGAACAGATAAGAACGTTAGTGAAAGCCATATTTCGCTCTAAGATTGGCCGGAGGCGGCTGCATCCGGGGCGGCCTATCTTATATCCACGTCTCTTAATCAGATAGCCAAAAAGCGAGGCTCCAACCCGCTAAATGGCTGTGGTGAGGGGGAAGCCGGGCGAGATCTCGAGTCCAATCTACGGCGAAGTGGCGATATTTAGTTGGGAACGTTGGACGGATCAGTGCCCTCCGCGGTTGGGGGCTCATTTGGCGGTTGTGGGAAGGTCGTGCTGCGATCAACTTGCAGTTCTTTTCCCACTCGTCGAGCGACCAGGCATGCTGCATCCGAATTCTGGCAGAGGGTGATCGCTTTCGCTTTTGGCAAGATGCAGGCTGCGGTTGCCAGTGCGTCGGCGTCCATGGCACGTTGGGCGATCACGGTAGCCGAGATGGGGCCAGGTACGCCGTAGCCGGTTTGAGGATCCAGAATGTGACTATGACGAACGCCGTTGATTTCGATGTATTGCCACAAGTCGCCTGATGTAGCAATCGAGCAATCGCAGAGCTCCAAACGCTGGAGTGGTTCACCGGCTGCACCTTCCTTCTCGGATTTCGGATTTGCCTCAATGGGGGCGACTTCGATGTTCCAGCCATTGCGATTTGGCGGCGCGGTTCCCATTCGCATGTTACCGCTGATGTTCACCAAGCTCTGCGGCAGATCGTGCTCGACTAAAACGCGGAATGCTTCGTCAACAATGTACCCTTTACCGATGCCGCCAAAATCAAGGAAGACATTGGCCCTGGCAAACTTCAACGTCTTTGCGGAGGGATCGAGGCGAACATACTTCCATCCTGAGTTCTGCAGGGCAGTTTGGACTGCTTCGCTATTGGGGACCCGACGAACACGACGGTATTTCCGCCATAGCCGTGTCAGCGAACCCAAGCTGGAATCGAAGTGACCATCCGTTCTTCGATACCAGTCATCGCTAGCGGTTAGGACGGCCCAAAGGTCTGCCGAAACGTTCTGTGGAGACTCCACTGCAAGTTGACTTAGCTGGCGTGTTTCGCTTTCGGGATCATAGTCCGTCAGCGTGTTGGCAATCTCGAGAACCCGGCGTTGGGCGGCATTGAATCCCCGCTCAACCTCCGACTCTGACCGTGCGAATGTCTTGAGTTGGACCAGCGTCCCCATAGCGGGGAATTGAAGCTCGAAGCCGACCAATGCAACTTGTCCGTCTGCCTTGGCATCGGCTGCGTTGAGCACTCGTGTTTCTTGAGCCGACTGGCTCGATGCATTCTCAGATTGGTTTCGTTGAGCAAGGCAGTTTTTTTGCATGCCGAGCAAAGAGACAAGGCCTAGAAAGAGAGCTGCGGAGCAGGTTACAACGGGAGTGAGAGGCGAGCGCAACATGCTGGCAATGAGACGATTCGTGAGGTGCTTTGATGTAGAATGTCAGATGGCAATCAGTTCATTTTATTCGAGTTTCTTATGTTGATTTCGTCCAGCGTGCGAATTGTGTTTGCGTCACTGTGTTTCTTAGTCTTGGACACCTTGCAGGTAGCTGCGCAGGAAGTGGTCGTGGAGGGCAAGGTGCCCCTTCTCGAAATTGCCGAGGCGGTCGCTTCAGCTGAGTCGGAGATGCAACCGTATTCCGAGGTGGTGGAGCAAGCCGGAGTGAAGTTCAAAATGCTCCCGATCCCCGGTGGCAGTTTCGTCATGGGCAGCAGCGAGGACGAAGATGACCGTGAGGAGGACGAAGGTCCGCAACGCAAAGTGACTGTCTCACCATTTTGGATGGCTGAAACGGAGGTCAGCTGGGATGTGTATGACGTCTGGGCATCGGACTTGGACGTCGCACGCAGGCAGATCTTGGGCCTCAAGTCGTCTCCACGCGATTCGTTCGCCGATACTTTTCAGACCTCCCAGCCCACGAAGCCTTATACCGACATGACCTTCGGGATGGGGAAGAAAGGATATCCTGCCATTTGCATGACGCAGCATGCGGCTCGAACGTTTTGCAAGTGGCTGAGCGCCAAGACTGGACGCTATTATCGATTACCCACCGAAGCCGAATGGGAATATGCGTGCCGTGCCGGCTCGACGACTGCGTATTCGTTTGGTGATGATCCCGACGAGCTCGAAGACTACGCCTGGTTCTTCGACAACACGGATGGAGGGTACGAGAAGGTCGGTAAGAAGAAGCCGAATGCATGGGGACTGCATGATATGCATGGCAACGTAGCTGAATGGGTTCTCGATCAATATGACGAGGAAGGGTACGTGGCGATCGCGGACGCCACGCAAGACCCTTTGCATGTTCCGGAAACGCTTTACCCGCGAGTCGTCCGTGGTGGCGGATGGGATCAGTTTCCGGAAGACTGCCGCAGCGCAGCGAGACAAGCTTCAGACGAGGAATGGAAGAAACAAGATCCGCAGGTGCCAAAGAGCATCTGGTATCATACGGATGCCCTTCACGTTGGCTTCCGCGTTGTACGACCACTGTCCACTCCCACGGCTGAGGAATTGCAGTCCAAGTGGGAGAAATCCGCGCCGGAGCAGAAAGATCCAGAGGAAGGCTAATCTACCAAGCCAAACTCCTTGTTGATCTGCGTGTTCCAGTCCGATCTGCTTACTCCAATCGCCTACCCCATCCTAGCCTTCCATTCGGAGCTCACCATGAATTCACCCGCCAACGGATCTCGACGTACCTTTGTAAAAGCGACTTCGACTCTCGCTGCAGCCGCACCTCTTGTTTCCGGGACGATGCGTAGTGTCCATGCGGCGGAGAAGTCCGTGATTCAAATTGCCTTGGTCGGATGTGGCGGGAGAGGCGGTGGAGCTGCGACGAACGCACTTTCGGTTCCTGATGAGAACATCAAGCTGGTTGCGCTAGCAGATGTTCTCGAATCGAACATCGCGAACAAGTACTCGAATCTCCGTAAGGCATTCCCCGACAAGTGTGACTTGGATGAGGATCGCAAGTTCATCGGCTTTGATGCCTACAAGAAGGCTATGGATTGTCTGGATCCGGGCGATGTCGTCATCCTGACCACGCCACCCGCGTTTCGCTGGCTTCACTACACCTATGCGATCGAGCGTGGGTTGAACGTCTTTATGGAGAAACCGGTCACGGTCGATGCTCCGACCAGCAAGCGAATGTTGGAGTTGAACAAGCAGGCCATAGCCAAGAATTTGAAAGTGGGGGTCGGCCTGATGTGTCGTCACTGCGAAGTGCGTCAAGAGTTGTTTGATCGAATTCAAGACGGAGCTATCGGCGAGATCAATTTGCTTCGTGCCTATCGAATGGCCGGACCGACTGCGTCTGAGGCAGTTCCGCCGCGGGCTGTGGATTCGAAGGACAACGAGCTGCTCTATCAAGTGAAGAACTTCCATGGGTTCTTGTGGCTCAGCGGCGGTGCCGTGAGTGACTTCTTAATCCACAACATTGATGAATGTTGCTGGATGAAGAATGATTGGCCCGTGGAAGTGAAGGCATCGGGTGGTCGTCATTATCGCGGCGATAACGTGGACCAGAACTTCGATGTGTATTCGATGGAGTACACGTTCAAAGATGGCGCGAAGATGATGGTGGATGGTCGAACGCAGCGTGGCTGTTTCCAAGAGTTTGCGAGCTACGCTCATGGTTCGAATGGTGTCGCTACGATTTCAGCCAAGTCGCATACCCCGGCTCGTTCCAAGATTTACTACGGCCAGAAAGTGACTCGGGAAAAGATTGGCTGGGAATGGGCCGACCGAGAGAGAAATCCTTATCAGCTTGAATGGAACGACCTAATAGCAGCGATTCGTGAGGATCGACCGTACAACGAAGTCGAGCGTGGCGTGATGGCGAGTGCCGTCACTTCGATGGGGCGGATGGCGGCTCACACGGGACAGAACATCACCTTTGAGGAGTTCATGGATGTCGAGCATGAGTTCGCACCTGGGATCGCCGAGCTCACTCTCGATGGCCCTTCGCCTTTACAAGCCAACGAAGAAGGCAAGTACTCGATTCCTTATCCCGGCCTGGTGACCGATCGCGAGTACATGTAAAGCGTTTGCAAACGGACAAAAGCATTTGCAAATCAACGTATCTGAAAGAGCAAGAGTTTCAAAAGGAAAACTGTCGCTTGGCCCGTAGGGAATGCATTGCCAACGGTGTCTATAGGGTTCCCAGGCTCGTTTAGAGAGGTTGCGTTTAAGGAGACTGTAAAGGCTCTCCTTAAATTGCCTCTGCTGTAGGTCGACTCCCCACGAGTTGGAACGATGTCAGCCCTGGTACCTACCCCGGTACGTTCAATTGGACTCTGCATGATGAACTCGAAAGAAATCGTCGCTCGCGTACCGACTGTTGTGAAGCGGCGACCGAAGTGGAAGCGAATCGGGCAGTGGCTACTTGCCTTGCTCGTGATCTGGTTGATCGGCGATTGGGGCTACTCGCAATACGTTGACTGGCGGATTGAACGCTGGGCAGAATCGGTGCCCTGGGATGCGGATGGGCTAGCACCTGGGGCCAAAGAGTTAGACCTCGGCGAAGGATCCGTCGCACTGCTATGCGTCCATGGGTTCAGTGATTCCCCGCAGATGTACCGAAAGCTGGCTCCGGCCTGGGCGGATCAGGGGTA
Source organism: Aureliella sp. (assembly GCA_046290675.1). GTDB lineage: Bacteria > Planctomycetota > Planctomycetia > Pirellulales > Pirellulaceae > Aureliella. The sequence continues at coordinate 83,043 of JBKAHA010000013.1, read as the reverse complement.
CCATTGCCGGGCGATTCGCTTACCTGGTTTCGGCAAGGATGTGGAGAGTTACGCTGACGCCAGGGTCGAGCAGTGGTGCGAGAAGATTGTCTCCCAAGTTGCCGAGCTCCGCGGAGAACACGACCAAGTTTGGATCGTTGGACATTCTCTAGGCGGTGCCCTCACTATTCATCATGCGATCGAGCACCCGAGCGGTATGGATCCAGTTGCTTGTGTCGATGGGGTGGTTCTGCTGGCTCCTGCCGTGGACGTATCCAATCGACGAAGTCCTCTACTTCCGACTCGGTTCTGGCACGAGTTCAGCAAATACGTGTTGCCATTCTCGACAGTTAGTTGCTCGCCGTTCGAGATGGACGCAAAAGATCCTGCCGAGCGCGAAAGAGAACATCGAAACATCTTCACGCCTCGAAGCGTGGTGGATAACACGTTTGAGATCATCGATCACAATCGGGGGCGAGCTGGTGAGATAGAGATTCCATGCTTGATGATGGTTGCAGTCGACGATTGGGTGGTTGATGCTTCGGCGGCTGAGCAATACTTTAGCGAGCTCGGTAGCGAGTCGAAGAAGTTGGTGCGACTCAAGGAAAGCGGGCACATGGCACCAGTCGACTACGAATGGTCATTCATTGCCGGGGAGGTCGGTGATTTTATCTCGAGCCTTCCGACACCAGCAGAATAACGATCCATTCGCGGCTAAGTTGCTGTATACATGTCCAAGTTTCGATTGAAGACGTGATTTGATTCAATCGATATTTTCAACCTATTCTTGGACGGTGCTAAGTCCCCATCCGTCCAAGATTTGAAGAGATCCAATTTGATATGAACCAAGCAATATTCAACCAAGTACGGGAACGGCTGGTCGAAACATCGTTGCTCGAATCGACATTAGCATTGCTCGAGTGGGACGAACGCACAGGGCTGCCGTCTGCGGCCGGTAGTTTTCGCGCCGAGCAAGCAACCTTGCTCGCAGGCATGATCCACCAACGCCGAACGAATCCGGAATTGGGGGAGCAGCTAGACACCCTGGCTGATTCGGACTTCGTAGCCGATCCCGAAGGGCCTGAGGCGGCCTCGGTTCTCAGGCTAAAGAAAAATTTCGAGCGAAATTCTAAGCTGCCTCAAGATCTGGTGGAAGCTATTTCCAAGGCAACGGTCCTTGGGCAGCAGGCCTGGGAAAAATCGCGGGCCGCCGACGATTGGGCCGCGTTTGAACCGCACATGCAAGAGATCTTCAACCTCAGACGGCAAGAAGCTGAGTGCTTGAAGGAAGATGGCCAATCGTTGTACGACGCAATGCTCGATCAATACGAAGAAGGAGCTCGGGCGGAAGCGTTAACAGACATCTTTGCTGAACTACGCAATGGTCTTGTTGAGCTAGTCAATCGGCTGCAAGCTGCACCAAACCGACCGACAGGCGCTGCATGGAAGCAGTCGGTGCCTGTTGAGACTCAGGAGCGGATTAGTCGCTGGGTTGCTGGTGCGATCGGCTATTCGTTTGAGCGAGGACGCTTGGATGAGACAAGCCATCCATTTTGTACAACGCTCGGTCCGAATGACTGCCGTATTCTGACGCGCTACCATCGCGATTTCTTTCCGACTTCATTCTACGGAACACTCCATGAAGCCGGGCATGGTTTGTATGAGCAGGGTTTGCCGACAGAATGGTATGGCCTGCCGCCCGGCCAAGCGGCCGGACTAGGAGTCCACGAGTCGCAGTCCAGACTCTGGGAGAATTTTGTCGGCAGAGGATCCGCTTTTTGGAAGTGGTGTCATCCCAATGTTCAGGAGATGGTTGGCAGTGCTTGGGAGGGGATTGACGCCCATGCGGTCTACCGCGATGCGAACTTGGTGCAGCCTTCGTTGATCCGAGTGGAAGCTGACGAAGTTACTTACAACTTGCACATTCTGATTCGGTTTGAAATCGAACAGCAACTCATGTCAAGAAGCTTGGAGATTGCGGATGCTCCCGAGGCTTGGAATGAACGCTACGAGCACTATCTCGGGATTAAGCCGCCTTCGGCAAAAGATGGGATCCTGCAAGATGTGCATTGGAGTGCGGGATTAGTTGGCTATTTCCCAACTTATACGCTGGGGAACTTGTATGCCGCTCAGCTGATGAATGCCGCAAAGGCTAGCCTCGGTGATCTCGAGGAACAGTTCTCGAAGGGCGATTTTGAACCGCTTTTGGAGTGGCTCAAAACCAATGTGCACAGCCGTGGTTTCTGCCTGCATCCAGGTGAGCTAATCGCACGAATTACGGGCAAGTCACTCGAGGCAGATTCTCTGTTAGGTTACCTCAAGGACAAGTTAGAACCCATTTACGGCCTGTAATCTGTTAGCCCTGCTGGTCGCCCGTGTAGCGTCTGAGTAGAGTCGTAACTTGCACCCGCGAACACATGAACGGGTTGTGAGAGTTTTGGGAGTCGACGAATGATTCGGTGGATAGTCATCGCTGCTGGGATTTTGGGTGCCGTTGGTGTAATGATCGGGGCATACGGCGCGCACGGGCTTGAAAAAAGCTTGGCCGAGCAAAACCTAGCGTCGGATGAAGTCGCAAAGAAGTTGGCTCAGTGTGAAACCGCCGTCCGATATCACATGGTTCACGTGTTGGCGTTACTCAGTATTGGTCTGTCGGCGGGAGCTTGCCGAAAGAAACGGACTTTCGCATCGATCTTTTTCTTGCTTGGCATCACGCTGTTTAGTGGCGGCCTCTACAGCATGGTTTTCGCGGACCAGATCGGGCATTGGGCCATCGTTCCGTCGGGCGGGTTATGCTTCATGGTGGCGTGGATTTCAGTCATCCTGTTCGCATTTGGAGGCCGTGAGGGCGCTTCCCCGACGACATCCTCCTGATTTGGGAAGCGAATCGTGGACAGCGGTTTAAGGCCCTCGGCATGTCCCGCCTATGTTTTGGCAGGAGGCCAGTCCAAACGCTTTGGTAGTGACAAAGCCAGAGTCGTCATCGACGGGAAGTTGCAGGTCCAACGTCTGGCCGAAATGCTCAAGCGTCATGGTCATGAGGTAACCGTCGTGGCGTCTGAGAATGATCTCTACCGAGATCTGGATCTATGTGTCATTGCCGATCATCAAGCAGGCCTTGGTCCCATGATGGGCGTCGCGACGGCGCTCACTGATCGGATCAAGGGCTTGAGTCGCACTCCCAGTGTGCAGGCCAGCGTGTCTGGAATGCCATCTCGCGATGGTTGGATTCTAGCTCTATCCGTCGACCAGTTTCTTTGGAAACCAGATTGGTTTGCTGCGCTCGCCGGGGAAGTGCAAGGAACGGTCAATGCGGTCTCTTACTGCTTTGAAGCACATGGCCGCAGTTCGGGAGAGAGAACGTTGAAAACGCAGCCGCTTCCGGGACTCTTTCATGTGAGTCTGCTGCCTTCGTTTGAGCGGTTTATCGCTTGCGGTCAGCTAGCTTTGAGATCGGTCATCGAAGAGTCACATGGTGTCAGCATCCCCAGTGATGACAATCCCGCGAACTGGTCGTTCAATGATCGGTCATCGCTCCAACGATTGATTCAATTGTCTCAACGATCATAGGCCGGCCAACAACGCCTGCGCTTGGTTCAGCACGGTCACCGGTCCGCCCGGTGTACACTATCAGGCATCGAACCAAGTGGTCGGCATCAGTGCAGATTTCGATGAATGATTTGAGGCGGAGAAGACAGATGCAGAGAAGACGAAAAATCAACGTGCGGCGGAGAGCCCAACCTCGACTGCTATGGCACGAGCTACTTTCAAGCTGGATTGTCTTGTTCGCGTTGCAGGCGACTGTAGTGGCGCAGATCGAATCGCCTCAGCTCGACGCATGTTGGGCATTGGAACTTCGTGACCAAGTTCCGTTGAACGACAATGCACGCTTTCATCGGCGGTATGAAATGCAAAGATGGGAAGCACCAGAAACGGCAGTCATAGTTTGTGACATGTGGGACGCACACCACTGTCTGAATGCAGTGCGAAGAGCAACGCAATTGGCTCCACGAATCAATGAGTTCTGTCACGCAGTACGTAGTCGCGGTGGTATGATCATTCACGCGCCGAGCAGCTGTACTGACTTTTATGCATCTGATCCTGCTAGGAAACGAGCACTACAGGTAGCTCCAGCCGACGCCTATCCGGAGGGGATTGAGAGCTGGTGTGATGTGATTCCGAGTGAAGAAGCCGCCGCATACCCAATCGATCAATCGGACGGAGGTGAAGACGATGAAGCCAACGAGCATCAACAATGGGCGGCTCAGTTGGAATCGCGCGGACGCAATCCGCGACAACCGTGGATACGACAGATTGCATCCATCGAAATTGATTCTTCCAGTGACTACATCAGTGACCAAGGCAAAGAGATCTGGAGCATTCTGGAATCGCGATCGATTAAGAATGTCATTCTTTGTGGAGTGCACACGAATATGTGTGTGCTTGGTCGACCATTTGGCCTACGGCGCATGGCGACAGGCGGCAAAAACGTCGTACTAGCTCGAGATCTTACGGACACAATGTACAACCCTGAGGCCTGGCCCTACGCCGCGCATTTTACGGGTACAGACCTGATTGTGGATCACATCGAACGTTATGTTTGCCCCACATCGGCAGCAATCAGATTCTCGGAGGCGAGGAATTTCGATTTGCCGGCGATCGACGCAAGCGATTGCTAGTCGTCGTGGCGGACGATGAGTACGAAACCGAAGTCACGTTGCCCCGATTCGCAGCTAGGCATCTTTCGAGCCACTTCTCGGTTTCATTTGCTTTTGGAAATGAATCGGAACGTCACGATATCGTGGGACTCGATCGAATCGAGGGCTTCGATGCAATTCTAGTCAGTGTGCGACGCAGGGCGTTGCCCGCTGATACCATGAAGAAGCTGGAGCAGTTTGTCGCTGCGGGCAAGCCCGTTATTGGCATCCGGACAGCGAGCCACGCATTCTCCCTACGCGGGAAGCCAACACCCGCTGGAACGGCTGTCTGGGAGTCTTGGGATGCCGATGTCTTCGGCGGAAACTATAGCGGGCACTACGGAAATGATTTGAAGGTGCGAGCTGTTCCGTCCGGTTCTGTTTTTGCGGGGCCGATGATCGCGAGTTGCGAATCGCTTCAGCCCGCGGGGTCGCTCTACAAGACATCGCCTTTAGCATCGGGTGCGGTCACCATTTTGAAGGCGTCTGTGGATGGGCATGCTGCAGAGCCTGCAGCTTGGACCTTCGTCCGCGCGGATGCGGGGCGAACCTTCTACACTTCGCTGGGACATCCTGGAGATTTCGAGCAGCCCGAGTTCGAAGCCTTACTCGTATCCGGCATCCACTGGGCTTGTGGCTTGCCGCCTGTCAGCACCGAAATGATTCAGGCTCAAAACGAGCGCTATGTTGCCGGGAAAGGAAAGCAGCGTTAATCGGCGCGATGAGGGCTGGCTGGTCAAACCTCGCGAACCGAGTTTTAAACCAATTCAGAAGTCTCCGCAGATGCCATTTCGACTGGCTCTCTGGGTTTACTGCCGGCTTGGAATGGTTGGGACTGGATCAGCCCGAAATGGCTTTAGGTACCATCGCTTCAGCCCTGCCAAGAACAGCTGTAGGTCTTGTGCAAGCAAAAGTGAGCAGGGAATTAAGTAGAGCGTCACGCAAGTTGCAAAGAGCACGCCGAACGCTAAAGAAACTGCCATCGGAATCAAGAACTGTGCTTGAAGGGAGCGATCCATCATGAGGGGCAACAGTCCTGCAAATGTAGTGACTGAGGTGAGCATGATCGGTCGAAAACGTTTCGCTCCAGCTTCCAAAGCTGCCAGGTGAAGATTCAATCCCTCACCTCGTCTTCGATTCACGTAGTCGACCATGACAAGGGTGTCATTGACGGCGATACCTGCAAGCGCCAGCATTCCAAAAACGGAGAGATAGGACGGAGTCATGTCCATGACAATGTGGCCAAGCAATGCTCCGATGATGGCGAAGGGAACGGCCAGCATGACGAAGAACGGTTGGGTGAGCGATTTGAGCGGGATGGACAACATTCCATAGAGGGTCACAAAAAGGATGATCGCACCCAAAATGGTCTGTTTCTTGGCGTCTTCCGCCTCAGCAACGTAGCCCGTGAATTGGTAGGACAGATTGTTGTCTCGGCAAAGCTGATCGAGTTTCGGCTGTAGGTCTTTTGAAATTGCCAAGATATCGACTGTTTCGTCGATTGGCTGTGCCCCGCAGCGGATCACTTCAGCACCATCATTCCGCTCTACAAAGGATGGTGCCTTGGTGAATTCGATTGTGGCAACGGTGCTGAGTGGTACATTCGCGCCGCGAGGCGTGCGGACTTTGAATTGTTCAAGTGTGTGGAGAGATTCGCGAGCGGCTTTTGGCAAGCGAACCATCACGCGGATATCGTTGACGCCGCGCTGCATACGCTGGGCTTCTTCGCCGAAGAAGGCTTGGCGGATCTGTTGAGCGAGCATGGCTTGCGTAAGACCGAGCTCCGCTGCTCTAGGCTTTAAGCTCAATTCCAATTCGTCTTGGCCATAATTGACCCGGGCCCAAGCATTTTGCACGCCGTCGTAGCCCTCGAGTAGCGTCTTAATTTCTTCCGCCACTTTGGCTTTCTTGGGAGAGGCCGGTCCACGAAGCTCCAGGTTGAGAAACTCTTCGTCATCATCGCCGCGGCTCAAATTGCTTTCGGCGTAGATTCGGAACGATGTGGCTTCCGGGATCTCTCCAACAAGTTCATTCCATCGCTCTGCGATTTCGCTGTTTCGGGGGCCTGGCTCTGTGCGAAGGTCGGGCGAAAGGACCTCGACAGACAAATACCCAGCCGACTTGTCAAAGGATCTGGTCGGAGTTCGAGCGCCTACAGTCCGAGAAACGTTGCGAATCAATGACTCACCGGTACCTGGGTCTACGAATTCAATCTTGAGCTGTTCGACTGCAGCAAGAATGCGATCCATGTAGCTAGCGGTTGTTTCTAATTGGGTATTGTTGGGCAGGTCGAGAATGGCGGTGATCCGCTGCCTATCTACGGACGGAAACGAGACAAATCCCATTCGACCACCAGAGCAGTAGCCAATCATGGCGAGGCCGACGGCACAGAACGTTGCGACAACAGCGGCTCGGTACTGAACGGCCCACCGTAAAGACGGTTGGTACACGCGGTCAATGAATTTCTCTAGGCCACCGGCGACCATGGTTTGGAATCGCGAGAACCAGCCGTTGGAGGGCTTGAATTGAAGGTGCTTCAAGTGGGCTGGCAAGATGAATTTGGATTCGACCAATGAAAACAGCAGTACTGGTGCGACGACAGGGGGGATCTGCTTTGCAAAATCGCCCCAGGTGCCCTCAAAGAAGAGCAATGGAATGAACGCTACCATCGTGGTCAGGGCTCCGAAGGTAACTGGAGTCGCCACTTCGTGCGTTCCTTCGACGGCAGCTTCGACCGGGGGCATGCCCTCTTTGATCTTTGAATAGACGTTCTCTCCGGTGACGATGGCATCGTCGACGACGATACCAAGGACAATAATGAAGCCAAAAAGGCTCATCACGTTGGCAGTGATTCCCAGCCAGGGCATGACAATCAATCCACCCGCAAGCCCGACAGGGATTCCAATGACGATCCAAAAAGCCAGCCCTGGCCGCAAGAAGAGCCCTAGCACGACTAAGACCAGGATGCTGCCTTGAAGCATGGAGCTTAGTAGCGTGCTTAGCCGCCCACGGATCGAGGTCGACTCATCGTCCCACACGTATAGGTCAATCCCTGCAGGGAAGATGGCTCGCGATTCCTCGACATACTTCTTTACTTTGTCCGAGATATCAATTGCGCTCTCATTGCCAGTACGCATCACTTCGACGAACAAAGCTGGCTTGCCATTAAACTCGACACGTTTGTCACCTTGTTCGAAGCCATCAATGACTTTCGCAACGTCGCCGAGAACCAATTCAGAACCACTATTGGATCGAATGGGAATGTCTTCGAATTCCCGATCAGAGTAGGCTTGGCCTTTCGTACGAACGATAAAAGTACCGCTTTCACTGTCGATCGCACCTGCCGGTAAGTCGATGGAAAACCGTCGAATTGCATCTGCCAGATCTTGGAAGGCCAATCCATAGGATTGAAGTTTTTCGAGGTCGGCTTCAATGGAGACTTCAAGTCTTCGATCACCTCGTATCTCTGCACGGCTGATCCCAGGAAGCTCAAGCACATCTTCGTAGACTCGACGAGCCACTCGCAGGAGGTCGTGCTCGCTCAAGTTGCCTGTAACGGCGATGTTCAAGACTTCGAAGACACTGCTCGAATCAGGGATGTAGATTCTCGGTCGTTCCGTTTCGCTTGGGAACGTGTTGATCGTATCAACGCGGCCTTTGACGTCATCGAGCAGGGCTCGTAAATCCGTTCCAGGTTCTGCTCGTAAGTAAAATTTCGCTTGGCCCCTGGATCCGTCAGCGTTCAGATGTTTGATGCCTTTGACACCCTCGAGCGCCTCTTCGATTGGAATCAGGATAGCTCGCTCGACGTCCTTGGCGGTGCCCCCGCGATAGGGCATATCAATAATGACCGTATTCCAGCTCAGCGCCGGAGTGACTTCGAGTGGCATGCGATATACCGCGGAATAGCCGCCCGCGATGAGAATCGCCAGCATTAAGAAGTTGGCTGCGATGCCGTTCTGAGTAAACCAACGAATCATGATTGGAGCGCTTTACGTGTTTGGAAAGCCGCCTACCCGTGGCCGACCCCATCTGATTGGTGACTACGCGTGTTCAACGTTCAGCCGAAGCGCGTTCAACGAAGCGCCAAGGTGGGACATTCTGCGGTAGACGGCCTTGGCTAGTCTTTCAGGACGCTTACCCTAATTCGTTGATGCTTCATTCGAGCCCGGCTTCTCCGCCGAAGCAGTGAGTTCGATGTCGGGAATGATTTCGACTTTGGCGCCGTCAGGGGCGTAGACAAAGCTGGTCGTCGCTAGAAGGTCGCCGTTCTCAATCAATGGGTCCCTTACGATCACAAATTCTTCGTTCGACCAGAGTGGGGTAATCGTGCGCGAGGAGAGAGTCATCTCCTGGTTGTCGACCAAAAAGACTTGATCCAGTTGCCGGACGGCGCCACGCGGTAGCGAGACGACATTTCGTAGTGTCTCCCCAGGGATCGTTGCCGTTACCGGTTGGCCGATCCTCAGTGGACGGTCGCCGCTTCGGCGTCCAAAAGGATCTTCGATCCGCGCGATGGCGAATAGTTCAAGTGAGTCAGCGTCCAGGGCACCTTCGGTTCGTACGATCTGTGCATGCCATTGAGAATTCGTCTCGGAGCCGATCGCATTGCGAAGGACGACAGGGAGAGGCTCATCAGATTCGAACTCAGGCAACCGCAATCGTTGTTGTTGCTGCGCGGACAGCGGTAGCCGGACTTCCGCAAAGTCAATCGCGAAGGCCGTGGCGAGCGGAGTGCCTGGGCCAACAGATTGTCCAATCCCGACCGTCTTTGCTCGCACGCGTCCGGCAAACGGAGCCCGAATCTCCGTCCGCTCCAGGTCGCGTTCCGCTTGGGCGACTTCGGCCGTTGCGGTTTCACAAGCTGCGATCGCCTGCTTCAGCGTGGCATCTGCCTCTGCGACTTCAGCTTCAGAGATGTTGTTGGTCGCTTGGAGGCGTTGCAATCGTTCAAAGTTTTGTTCCGCCAGGATTTGGGCGGCCTGAGCACTTTTTTCTCGTGCCCGCACGACCTCGAGGGCTGTCACGTAATCACGCCGGTCGAGTGTGACGAGAATGTCGCCTTCTTCGAAATAAGCTCCGGCGTCGAGACGAGGGCTAATGGCGCGAACAAGTCCCGAGACTTCGGCACTGAGTGTCACCTCGTTGTGCGGCTGGATAATTCCGTTCGCTTCAATGATGATCTCGTAATCACCACGGCGAAGCTCAACGACGTTCGTGCGAATCTTGCGTTCAGGCTTTTTCTCTTTCTCTTCCTTTTCGGGCGGAGTCGAGAGCTGAATAAATGCAAGCACGCCTGCAGCCAACGCTGCCACTGGGATCGCAAGACGCAGAACTACCGCGGCTCGGCGTTTAAGTTTGGCTTGTGGGGATAGAGCTTCCAACGAAAGCCATCTCGATTAGGAGATGCCTCCATTACGTGTAATTCTGCGCTAGATAGGTTCGAGCTTCATTTGTTTTGAGAGGCTTCGACCCTGCCAGGGCTGAGGCCCAAATCAAATGGAACTAATTTTCAAACACGGAATGCACCTATTCGGCTTCGCGTGTGTGTTTTGAACCTTTCTCTCACGGAAAGGTGTCTTGGTGACGGAGAAGCCAGTGGATCGGCGATCCGTCGATCTTAAGGTGGGAAATGGTGACCGGACGCAAGGTGGGATCTTCAAGTTGGAAGCTTCATTCAACCCATGCGCGTTCGGTCGTCACGGCGGGCAGCTTCCAAGGCTCCGGCAGGCCAGATGGGACTTCAGGTTCTACCGGTTATTCCGATCCCTGTCTAGCATAATCGGCTTATGTGTTATCGGATCCGACCCCGACTAAGTTCGCGGAAAAACCACGATCCTCCATCCACTCCGAAAACACTGGTATTTCATGCGTTTTCGACGGCAAATTCGGATCTATCGAGCTGAGAGGAGCTCCCGGAGCCATTACATTTAGACTATAGAAGGCTGCCCAGAATGCAGCTTGAGCACGGCTCCGACTTAGCGAGGATGTTCGGAGGACTGCGGGTCTGGCCGTAGCGCGCCACGTCTTACCAGCGGGTAAACGGGTACGGCCCATGTCCGGCGATTCCGGGTGCCACCTCAATAAAGCCGGAGCTACGTGCCAGCGATACCAGGTCGCCGGAACCGCGAGTCGCAGTGAGTCGCAGCTCCCCCTCGGGGGTTTCATCAACCAGACGATACCAGGCTAAGTGGAGCGTCTTGTCGTCTGGGTTGGTGATTTCTCTCAGTGGGTTCTTTGGCGAGGCGGTGAGGCCACAAAGAAGCTGGAGCAGGGGGAGGGCGATGACGCGAGAGGTAACCGCAACACTGACGGGGTTTCCGGGTAAGCCGAGAACAAGTGTTTGCCCTACGATTGCCCCTAAGACTGGCCGTCCAGGGCGAAGCGGCAAGCGGTGAAACACGATCTCACCGCCGAGCTGACGAATGGCGTCGGGCACATAATCCGTATCGCCCATCGAGACACCGCCAGTAAGCAAAACGGCGTCGCTTGATTGGATCGCAGAATCGAGATCTCTAATCGTCGAGTCGAGTGTGTCACCAATTCGAGCTTGCCGAACCACCTCGGTGTAAGGCAACGTATCGAGCCAAGTTTGCAATGTGGGTCCGTTGGAGTCACGTATCTGCCAGTCTTGAACTGGTTCACCAGCTCGTACCAGCTCGTCACCTGTATTCAAGATGGAAACTTGAGCACGCCGAACGACGTTCAGCATTGCTGTTGCAAAACTAGACACGGCGGCAATTTCGGCCGGGCCGATTAGCGTTCCTGCATCTAGGATGAGCTCCCCTGCTTGGATGTTTTCACCGCGACGACGGATGTTTTGGCCGACTCGTAATTCGTCTGTCAGGAGCGTAATCTCAATGTGCTCCTCTGTTTCTACCGTGTCTTCGCGTTTTACGACGCATTCTGCTTGTTGAGGAACCGGGGCTCCCGTAAAGATACGGACTGCCTTCCCAGGTTCGATTTGCGATGGCGGGCTACCGGCTGTCGTTGTCGTAGAAATAGGGAGTGGGTTTCGCTGCGAATCCGCAAGTCGGATCGCGTAGCCGTCCATCGCGGAGACGTCCAATGCAGGTGAGTCTCGATCGGCGACCAGCGGTGCGGCGAGGATCCGCCCGGCAGCTGCCTGCACGCCAATATCTTCTGTACCTAAAGTGGAAAGCCTTGATCCAAGCTGTTGGATCGCATCTTCGATCATTTCCAATGGCGTCAATTGCATGTTGCTGGGCCGATGTACCTATTGCCTTGAGCATTTTTCGTTTTGGTGTAACCAGAGAATCCGACAGCGTGACCAAGGCATTCGTTGCCGGCAAGACTCTTTGCAAGTATTCGGAAAATGCGAATCTGCTCTACTGGATCCACTTGGGGCGAGCTACCAAGCTTTGGCTATCATCGACAATAGCACAGCGAAAGCCTTTGTCCGTACCCGCAGCACCAAGCTGTCCAGCCTTGTTCATGGCGACAAAATTGACGCTCAAATCTTGAAGTGGCCTCCGCTCACCATCTCCAATTCGGCGGATGGCAGCCTCGCACGCTTCGGTCGGTGATTTGCCTTGCCGCATAAATTCTACAATCAGAAATGTGGCGCAATAACGCATGATGTTTTCACCAACACCCGTTGCACCTGCGGCACCAACGTCTCCGTCTACGTAGAGTCCAGAACCGATGATGGGACTGTCTCCGACTCGTCCTGGTAACTTGTAAGCCAAACCGCTTGTCGAACAACCTCCAAACATGTTGCCGCTCTTGTCTAAGCCCAGCAATGCGATTGTGTCGTGATTTGGAGGAACCTCAGCTTCCGCTTTCCGGACATTCGTTTCCTTCAATTCGCTGGAGGTCGTTGTGAGTCCCTGCTTCTTTTTCCAGCGAAGGAATGCTTCTTTGGCCCCTGGCGACAGCATGTCTTTGCCAGCGAATCCTTGAGACTTGGCAAAAGCGGCCGCGTCTTCACCAGCCAGCATGACGTGTTTCGTGTTTTCCATGACTCGGCGTGCGACGCTGATAGGATGCGGGTACCCAGCCAATGCCGCAACGGATCCTGCCTTTCGTGTCTGACCGTCCATGAAGCAAGCGTCAAGCTGAACCATTCCGTTGGCGTTCGGGTGGCCACCATAGCCGACGCTGCGATTGGGCTCATCGGCTTCGGCGACCTGGATTCCCTTTTCAACAGCATCCGCGCATGAACCACCGTTGTTTAGAACTTCGCGGGAACGTTCGCAAGCAGCTTGGCCAAACTTCCAAGTCGCGATGAACGTCGGCTTGGTGAAGTTGGCTGCGATCGACTCCACGTCGGGGATGTCGATTGATTCTTGTGCCGTAAGCTGCCGGCGACTGAGCATCGTAGTTGCCATTCCAGCTGTGGTCGCCACCATCCAGTTTCTTCGTTTCATGGGAATGCCTTTGAGATGTTGCGTCGCATAAGCCGCGTCTCGTTTGGAAGACCACATTGCGTTGTGGTACGAGATCACTACAAAGATCGTAGTCGGAGTCGAGTCGACTGGCTTGGGGGGCTTTACGAAGCGGACCCTTTTCAAGGCAAATTCTATGGATCGGTCGTGCGCACCTCGGATGAGAAGTTAACCATCATGGATCCCGGTTGGAGTAAGCGGTTTCAGCATTCGGGTTTCGGCATTGTCCCCAATTTGCTGCCCGAAGAGGTTCTGACGCCGCTGTCAGAAGAATTCGATGCACTGATTCAGTCACAGCAATCGGGTGTCTTGGTGAGCCGAGGCGTGGCCTACGGCATTCGAAATGTGCTGGATCTACTACCTGATCTGGCGAGGTCCTTACGTTCGACAAGTATGGTTGCGCTAGCTTCCGAGCTTTGTGGAGAGGAAGCCGGACTGGTCCGAGCCCTCTTTTTTGACAAACCGCCAGAGCGGTCTTGGACGTTGCCTTGGCACCGCGACCGAGCGATCGCCGTAAGAGAATCGATAGCCAATTTGCCCTCAGGATTCTCCAATCCGACCTGCAAATCCGGGATTCCACACGTCAATGCATCCAAATCGCTTCTAGAGGAAATGGTCACCATCCGGATATCGATAGACGCAATGCACTCCGACAATGGGCCTCTGGTCGTTCTGCCCGGTTCCCATAGCACCAGCCGTGAAGAGGATGGAGATCTTTGTGTTGTGAACCCGGATGGGATCCATGTCGTCCATTGTCGGGCAGGGGATGCCTTTGTGATGCGACCACTTCTGGCACATAGCAGCGTGAAATCCACGGCTGGATGTGTTGATCGGAGGCGGGTTTTGCATCTTGAGTTTTCAGGTCAACCGAACTTGCCAGGTGGCCTGGAGTGGCGGCACTACATTCCGATATCATGACCCCGTCGCATGGGTGCCTCGCCAGGATGAATGCTTGGAAAGAGGTGAACGCGGCTCCTGCTCTTATTTGCGGTACCGAAACGTGGAAACGCATGTCAGCCTGGGTGAATCATGCGTGCCCCGGGGTCGGCGATCGAGTCATCAAAAGTTGCAACCAAGTGGCGCTATCTTCTCAAGAATGGCGCTGTCCATCTACGAAGGATTACGAGATTTATGAGTGGAGCCGATAGTAAGTCCGGCGAATCAGCACCTAGCAACGGCGAGTCGAATAACGAGAAACAGGAACGGCTGAATTTTATCGAGCAGGAAATTGAAAAAGACTTTGCTCTCCCCAAGTTGGCTGGCAAGACGCTAGCAACGCGTTTTCCGCCAGAACCAAACGGTTATCTGCACATTGGTCACGCCAAGAGTATCTGTTTGAACTTCGGCCTGGCAAAGAAATACGGCGGAACCTGTAATCTGAGATTCGATGATACAAACCCGAGCAAGGAAGAGCAGGAGTATGTTGACTCCATTCAGGAGGACGTCCGCTGGCTTGGTTTCGAGTGGAACAACTTGTTCTACGCATCGGACTATTTTGACCAGCTCTATGATTGGGCGGTCAAGCTGATCCAGGATGGCAAGGCGTATGTCTGTGATCTGACACCGGAAGAAACAAGAGAGTACCGAGGCACACTTAGTGAGCCGGGGAAGAACAGTCCGTATCGGGATCGAACGCCGGAGGAGAATCTGGAACTGTTTGAGAAGATGCGGTCCGGCGAATTTGAAGACGGTAGTCGGACGCTCCGAGCGAAGATCGATATGGCGGCCAGCAATATCAATCTGCGTGATCCCGTCATGTACCGCGTGCTAAGAGCCCATCACCATCGCACTGGTGATAAGTGGTGTATTTATCCAATGTACGATTGGGCACACGGACAAAGCGATTCGACGGAAGGTATTACGCATTCGATCTGTACGCTTGAGTTTGAAGATCATCGTCCGCTCTATAATTGGTTCTGCGAAAATATTCCGATTTGGAATCCGCGTCAAATCGAGTTTGCTCGGTTGAATATGACTTACACCGTGATGAGCAAACGCAAGTTGCTGCAACTGGTGCAGGACGGGCATGTTTCCGGCTGGGACGATCCGCGAATGCCAACGATCAGTGGTTTTCGTCGCCGCGGCTACACGCCGGAGAGTATCCGCAATTTCTGCGATCGGATTGGCGTCGCCAAATTCAACAGTACGATCGACGTTGGCGTTCTCGAAGGATGTATTCGCGAGCATCTGAATTCGGTTGCCAATCGCGTGATGGCGGTGCTCGATCCGGTGAAGGTGGTCTTAACCAACTATCCGGAAGATCAGGTCGAGATGATGTCTGCGGTGAATAATCCAGAGGACGAAAGTGCTGGCACCCGAGAGCTGCCATTCAGTCGCGAGCTATACATTGAGCGTGGGGATTTCATGGAAGATGCTCCGCGTAAGTTCTTCCGGCTTAAGCCCGGTGGCGAAGTACGCCTGCGATACGGGTACATCATCAAGTGTGAGGAAGTAATCAAGGATCCAGACTCCGGGGAAGTTACCGAGCTTCTCTGTACTTACGACCCTGAAACACGGAGCGGGATGCACGTTGAACGTAAAGTGAAAGGAACCATCCATTGGGTCAGTGCAAGCCAAGCGTTGGACGCGGAAGTCCGGCTGTATGATCGCTTGTTCCAATCCGAGAATCCAGAGAAGTCATCGGACGGCAAGTCATTTGTAGACAATATGAACCCGGAGAGTCTCAAGGTTATTCGTGCCAAGCTAGAACCATCGCTTAAGACGGCGGAGCCAGGGACTCGTGTACAATTCGAACGCAATGGCTACTTCTGTGTGGACACGGTCGACTCGAAGCCCGATGCGCCCATCTTTAATCGTACGGTAACGCTGCGGGATTCTTGGGCCAAAATGCAGGCTAAGGGCAAAACCAATTAGCCCACTGTGACGAATGAATGCGGTCAACCCGGAAGTGGTCGACGTGTTGGGTGCTACTTCGGGTTGGAATCGCCTTTGATCTCTTCAATCATCCATTTGGTGAATCCAAGGATGGCGTGCGGATCGGTCTCGGGTCCAACGGGCCGGTTCCGACCGGTATGGTGCGGGAAGAGATTAAGAAAGTAGTGCATCTTGGGGTGGTGCTTAGGCAGGCCAGCCGACCAAAACGCCGTCATCCATTTCCGCTCGATGAACGGCTCGTAGCGAGGGTCTTTTTTCCAGAGAATAGGTCCATAGTAAAAGATGTACTCCAGATCTTGGTCGATCGCCCAGCTAGCACCTTGGACGACAGATTCTGGGGTAGACCAGCCTGTGTTCAACGGCCAGTGTCGGTTGAACTGGTGGGCTTCATAGGCAACACCACTCGTTAGCTTAATCACCTTCTGAGCTTCTGGATCTGTTGCAAAGAACGATGGTTCTTCGACCATCATGATCAGCTTGTAGTCAGCATGTTGCGTAAGTTGCTGACCATGTGCGGCGTGAAAGAGCTCGCGGATGTTTTTGATGTCGCTCTCCGACAGTATCCGGCCATCTTCCTTGAACGGTCCTAGTTCGGCTTCGGGCCAGCCTCGGTTGACGGCTAATCGAGCCTCTCTGCAGATCAAAATATGTCCAACTGTGGCACCGCGGTCTTCCCATTGGCGAATCGTCCGGATGAGTTGGTTTTTGTTCGGGTCCAAATTGTCGCGATCTTTGCTGAGACCCCAGTAGTACTCGAAGAAGACTTGTTTCGTCTTGAAATCGCCGTTCGGGACCCATCCAAAGAGAGTGTCGATGTGGTCGGCGACAAATGGGTAGTTGCCCTTCTGTTTGTCGTAGGTCGGCATCCCCGTCCAGGAGCCACCATGGTTGTGCTTCGTGCCAGCTTCATCGGCAGGTATGGGGCGCAAGCCGACCATGCCGTGGTCTGTGGCATCGGCATGACTCGGCATGACGACCAGGGACAGCAAAACGACAAGTATCGCGGGCACGTAGCGAAGGAAAGGAAAGAACCTAGGCATGCGGTCTGGCTCGCTGTTGAGGAAGGTCGGGGGCACAGTGGGGTCGCCATGATCCAAGAGTCTATGTGATTGTCGACGAATTGCGATCGCCGTCCCGCCGGGTTACCCTGCGGATTACCCCAATCAAAAATTCGTACGAGGTAGATGAGATGCTGGTGAAAGACCATTCGAGGCACGCAGTAAGTCAGCAAAATTGCCCTGCCATCTTTTCAAAAATGGTGATCTTTTCCCTGGTGATGACAATTTGTTGCCAGCTTTCGGCATCGCTATTCGCAGCAGAGGCACAACCGAATCTGCTGATCATTACTGTCGATGATATGAGCTGCGATTCGATGGGGGCATATGGTTGTCGGCTGGATAGCTCGACGCCAAATATGGATCAACTTGCAAAGTCTGCATTGCGATTTGATCACGCACATGTGGTTGTCGGTAATTGCATGCCATCACGCAATGTGATGTGGTCGGGGCGTTATCCGCACAACAACGGTGTGGAGGGGTTTTATGAGGTCAAAAAGCCGGCTTACCCGGTTTTATGTGACGTTGCCAAGCAAGCCGGATACTTTACGGCGATACGTCACAAGGTTTCCCACTCAACGCCCTATTCCCCCTACGCCTGGGATCTCGTTTTGGATCAAGACGCTTCAGGGCAATCTGCGCATGTGAAGGATGCGGCTAGCTATGGCGAAAGTACGCGGATGGCAATTGAAGGTGCGCGTAAGGTCGAAAAGCCATTCTGTGCGATGATCAATATTTCGGATCCGCACAAACCATTTTGGACGGAGGTGAAATCGGGCGACGATCCGCACGTTCCGTCACGGATCTTCGAAGCCCATGAAGTACCCGTTCCGGGCTTCCTACCAGAGGATTCTAAGGTGCGATTCGAGCTTGGGTTGTACTACTCTTCCGTTCGTCGTGCCGACGACGCTGTTGGAGAGATCCTGGCAGCGCTCAATGAGAGCGGGCAGGCTGAGAATACGGTGATCGTTTTTCTTTCGGATCATGGAATGCCGCTCCCCTTTGCCAAGACGCAACTCTATCACCACAGCACGCGGACGCCGCTCATGATTCGATGGCCTGGGGTGACTGCAGAAGGGGCGATTGAGAAAACACATATGGTGTCCGCTGTCGACTTGATGCCGACGCTTTGCGAAATGCTTGGTTGGTCTGAGCCGTCGGGGATGGATGGGCGTTCCTTTGCGCCGCTTCTAAAAGGTAAATCACAAGACAATCGCGAATTTGTGCTGAAGGAGTACAACGAGAATTCCGGGCGCAAGCGCAATCCAATGCGTGGTATTGAAACAAAGGAGTACTTGTATCTTTACAACCCGTGGTCGAACGGTGAGCTCAAGATGGCGACCGCAACAAATGGGACACGTAGCTGGAAACGCATGAAGGAATTAGCGGCCAGCAACACGGCGATCGCGGCTCGCGTTGATCTGATGGAGCATCGGGTTCTAGAGGAGCTGTACCACATTCCATCAGATCCAGATTGTCTCGTGAATCTGGCTGAATCGGCCGAACATCAGGAGGTGATAAGCAGGCTCCGAGCAAAATTATTGGTTGAGATGGAGGCTACGAATGACCCCGTGGCAGAGTTACTCCGTACTCCTGAGGACTTGGCGAAACGTGATCGCTACATGACGCGCGTTCAGCAGGAAGCGGATCAACGAAAGAAAAAGAACAAGTCGAAGAAGGTCAGCCAGGCGACTCCGAAACAGCTGGATCTGTTCCGTTGGTCTCTGATCGAGGCGAGCGAAAGCAGCGTGCGTTTAAAGTTTGATTACGATCTGCCAAGAGAGCTGGGGGTAAAGCCCCTGATTGTCACGCTGAAGAGTGCGAAGAACGAAAGGCTCGAACGCGTCACTAAAGAGGTCGAAGCGAACGGTACGCTGGTGATTGAGTTCACGACACCAGCCAACACCGATGTTCGGAAGCTACGACTTGCGGCGTATATCGGGCGGGATTACTCCGTCAGGTTGCAGTATGAAAATGCCGTCATCGGAAATTTTCAGCGTTAATTCAGCTCCCTAGGTCTATCCAAAATCGCTTTTGCGGTTCACAAGAAAGACGATGCGTGGCTGCAAGGGATAGGCCGAGTCGCAGTGCATTTCAAGAACAACTTGTTGAAGACGCAACGTTGCGAGTCACGGTAGTTGGACTGCGAACAGCTTGGACCGGCTAGGACTAAGACTTGCTCGGATGAGCACCGTGTTTGCGGCTGCTGCAGGTACGGCCCGATATTCGCCGCGTGGTAGCTGCCAGTTGGCTAGACTCGAAAACGAATCGCTCTGCGTGTCGATTGCTTCTAACTTGCCCGTCAACGTCAGGGCAAGCACTGCGTTTTTTGCCGCGATCAAGTGGGCGGTACCGTAGTTGGCTCGAGACCAGATCACTTTCTGCTGTATCGGATCGATGCACTTGAGGGACGCGCCGCCCACATCCTCGCGCCCGTCGATTCCAAAGATTTTGTCGTCTATTGCGACAGGGGTGTTGTATTGGCTCGAGATCAATGATTTGGATCGATATTGTTCCTTGAGTTCGATTCCTTTCGCCTTAACGAGCACACAGCCAACACCATAGCTCGCGGTTAGGAAAAAGTCTTGCGGCTGGTTCGAAAGAGATACGGGAGTGGCCGCGTTGACGGTGGGGCCGCGGGCGCCAAAACGGATCTCAGAAAGTAGTTTGCCGTCATTCGCGTTCAGTAATACGGCGCTCAGCCGCATGACGCAAAGCAGGAGTGTCTCGCTCCCGGATTGAAAAGCGATAGGGGAGGAGTAGCTGGCCTCGTAGTCGGTAGCAGTCCAAATCGTTTTGCCTGTAGCAAGGTCGAGTGCGACGATCCCGGCGTCTCGCCCTCCAGGGCAGGCGATCACACGACTACCGACGATGAGTGGAGATGAGCCGGCTCCGAAGTATCCGTCGCGTGCCGCGTAGTCTTTTCTCAAAGCGCGTTGCCAGAGGATGGATCCGTCCGACAATTTGCAGCATATGAGGTCGCCGGCGGCACCGTAACAGACGACGCGATCGCCTTTTACACTCGGAACGCATCGTGGACCATTGTCAGGGTTGATCGAGGCTGAGTAGGAGGCGTTCCATGGAGTTTGCCATCGTTTTTGCCCAGTCGCAAAGTCGATCGCGGTCAACATTTCGTTGTTTCCTTCGCGATGGGGAATCAGGACTAGGTGGCCTTCCGCAGACGAATGTACGGCTGCGCCCGCGTAGCCGCTACCGAGATCGTAGGACCACTTGATGTTCGGGCCGGCACCCCAACTGTCCGCCGCAACGACAATGCTGTTTGCCTGACCATCTCGGTTCTTTCCCAAGAGTCCCGGCCACTCTTCCGCTTGGCAATGGGCCATTGAGACCGGTGAGAATATGGCCACGGCTACGATGACCCGCGCAAGCCAGCTCCCGGATCGGCAAAGAATGAATGATCGAGCAGTCTGGCTGGTAAACTGATGACAGAGGATGTTCAATGGAGTCACCGTGACGGAAAATGGGAAATTCGAGTGAGTTGATCCAGACAATCTTGCGGGTCAGAAACCAACAATCTTAGCTTCTGACAGGAATCGACTTCCTGTTTGGGGTAATTCACTGTATCAAATCGCCAACGTGCGTCTCCGTCACGAGCCGACTTCACTTAGGCTAGGCGGTTTGTCCGAGACGTATAAGCGCAATAGATAAGCGCAACATGCAACAATTCGCATTCATCAAAAAGGCTAATTAGAGCAGTGCCGAAGTGGGTTCGACTTTGGGGGAAGAAACGCGGCACTCGAATGAGTGGTTGGTGGGTCGTTGGAAGTGTTGGAGAGGCTGCCTTCTTTGGCGCGCTTTTCCTGCTTGGAGTCGTATCACTAACGACTGTCGTTTCTTGGCAGGTCTTTTGGCCTGATTCGACCATCTTGAAACCCGGATTCGGCTTCTGGCTGATGGTAACCGTTTCCGCTTCGTTCATCGTGATTGGCCTTTCTGCCTTTGTGCTGCAAGTTTCGAGCACTTTGGCGTCTCCGGAAATGCGGACTGCGATAGCTAGTAGAGTCAAAGAGGAACATCGCCGTCGAGCCGCGGGTGAGCATACGATTCCCGAGGATCTGAACCTCCCTGACTTGAAGCCGTTGATGGACAGCCCGGGTGTCAAACTTGCCTACCGCCTGGCTGCTCAGCGCGGAGAGAGGACGCCATTATTGCTGAGCACCGTATTCGCTCTGACTTGGAATACGATGGTGGCGGTATTTGCCGCTGTTGCACTGCAGCAATTTCTCAGCGGCGGGCCCGTCTTGTTTCTCGCGATGCTATTGCTGCCGTTTCTGACGGTGTCCTTCTTTGCGACGCGTTGGTTTTTCCGTCTTTTTTTACAGCGGCTGGGAATTGGACCCACTGCGGTCGAGGTCGATACGCTGCCGATGTTGCCGGGCGGAGATTACCGAATCTACATGTGCCAGTACGGTCGAGTCGACTTTCGAGGGCTCAAAGTCAGTTTGGTAGCTTCGGAGGAAGTGACCTACGAGCAAGGAACGGATGTTCGGACTGAGTCGAGGGAGCACACAAGGATTCCGGTTCAGGTCAAGAAAATGGGTCCCAATGACCAAGATGTCCAACTCGGTATGGGTGGGCTTCCATCTGCTCCGCTGCAAACGGGCGGCGAGACCGTTAGCCGTGATTCAAAGAGTGAATCTGACGCGGCGGATGAGGTCGACCTAGTCGCAGATCCCGAAAAGCCGTTGGAATTGGATTGCTTTGTTAGCCTGCCTATTGATATCATGCATTCGTTCCACAGCGAGCATAATGCGCTCGTGTGGCGAATCGTCGTTGAAGGAGAGTGTGCCAAGTGGCCCGCGTTTTGCCGAAGTTTCCCAGTCGCCGTGTATCCCCGAAGCGCGGTTTAGCGCAGCGGAGCGAGCCTGCGTTGGGCCTGCGGTTTTTATCGCTTCAACCGCGTTTGGAACCCCATGAGCTGCTCGAGTTTGAGTATCGGGTCAAGCGGGTCGAGCCTGACGATGTGGATAGGCTCGAAATCTCGGTCATGTGGCACACCGAAGGCAAAGGAACTGAGGACATGGGCGTGCACCTGTTCCGAAGTCTTTCCGGGGAAGATCTGGCCAAGGTGCTTGACCAGAATTCACACGTTGTGGTGACTACCTTGCCATCAAGTCCTCTCACTTTCGATGGCTCGCTATTGAAATTGCAATGGTGTGTACGGCTGCGAGTCTACCTTCAAGATGGCCGCGAATTCACCTGCGAGAAGCCATTCCATCTTGGCCATCTCAGTAGCGAGGTCTAAGGTCGAAATGCCCGCTTCTGATTTGAGGCATGGGCCGATTTCGAATCCGTTTGCAACGAGATACGTCCGTCCGGGTGTGATCCCGTGGGTTGGAAGCGGTGATGCACAGCTCGAATCGATCGTCTCACGGTTCGACGCGCTAGATCGATGTGCGGCTATTGTCGGTCCTCACGGCTCGGGCAAGACTACCCTTTTGCATCATCTAGTACCGATGCTGGTGGATCGCTGGGAGTTCATCTCGCCCGATGGCAAAACGACAGCTCATGTTGCACCGCCCCCAAGCAATCTGAGATCGGGGCAAGAAGAAGTAAATTTTGCCAACGATCGGATGGGTGTTTGGTTGCAGTTACGCCGTGGCCAAAGTCAGCGGCTAGGGTGGCTTGGGTCGCGAAGAGGATCTGGTCGCGTGCAACTTTGGATTCTCGATGGCTACGAGCAGCTCTACTGGTATGAGAAACTGGTTGTGCGATTGGAGAGATACCGCAGTCGTTTTGGTTTACTCGTTACCTCGCATACTCGACCGCTGCAGGTTCCACAGTTGTTCAATACGGAATTGGGGAGTGAAACCGCGATGCAGGTGATTCAGCAGATTGGCCGAGACCTGGAGCCAAATCGCCTTCGAATGGCGCTGCCATCGGAATCCAAGCTCAAGGAAATGCTAGAGCGAGAGAGTGGTAGCCTTCGTGAGGTGTTCATGAGTCTTTATGATGATTTTGAGCAGGCTACGCAATCTGAGGCTGGCTAGCTACACTGCGAAGTGGCAATTGGACGAATTCTTCGGGTTGCTCACAATCGCCAAATGGCTTCTACGTTGGAAGCACCGCTTACCCCGGCCGTCGAGCCACACATCACGCGAGCGCTTTGTTGCCGCTAAGCATTCAAGCAAACGCAAATTCTTCGCAACGAAGGAGTCTACTTTGGCACCGCGTCTTACTGTCGTCGTTTCGCAATCTGCTCAGAAGAATCCGATCGCCACGGATCTGGAGGAGACCCTGGTCGCGGAACTGATGATGAAGGGCGGCATGGATGCCACCATGATTGGTCCATTGCAGCATATTCAGACTAACGATACTGATTTTCTATGTCTGAGTAGCTTCAATTACAACTTTGCATTGGTTTCCTGGTTGCCAGCGAACGAAACTCAGCAGCAACTGGATCGACTCGGAATGCAGGTACAAGTTGTGAGTCTCGCTGGTCCAGAGGAACGCTCAGATGGTAAGGGCCAACGTGTTCTGCACCTGCAGCTTGGATCGGATACGAAGCTACCGGTCGTGATGTCTACGCTCGGCAAGCTACTTGCAGAGCGCGCCGTGAAACCAGTCGGCATCAGTGGAATCGGAGTTCGTTCGTCGGCAGCATCCCCGAGTGCAGCCGTTGGCGGTGATGATCAGTCTGTATCGAGTCCTGGTGAACCATTGGCAAACGAGAATGCTGAAACGCAAGGCAAGCGTCAAGCCTCGACATCATCGGCGCTCGAGACGGCCTTGGAATCCAGCGGTGCGGATGTGGAAGACGAGGAGTGGGAGCACTTAGAACAACTCGTCGACGACTTGGATGATGCGGATCTTTAGGTTTTTGTGACAAGTGTTTCCAGAGGGAGGCAATCTGCGGGATGGATGACAGCGAGCAACAGCCTGCCGAACTGCCGCATCAAGACGAGAATTGGATTGCGTGCGAGTTGCACGACGGGATGCTGCAGTGGGTTTTAAGCGCTCGGATGCAGCTGGAAAGTGTCTCCAGGCAGCTAGGTTCGATCGAATCGGTGCCCGAGCAAACGGTTGTCCAGATCGAGATGACTCGCCGTATTCTGGAATCTGCGGCTGACGAAGGTCGTCGACTAGTCTCTTATCTGGAGTCGCGTACTTCGGATACGCGAACGCACCAATTGCCAGCGCAGTTGCATGCTTTCGTCATGTTGATGCAGCCTGAGGCAAAGAAGAATGGCCAGCTAATTTCGGTCGATGTGGGCAACGAGACGTGGCCGAATCACGAGACGCGTGTCCAATGGAACATTCTGCGAATCTTGCAACAGGCGATCGCAAACTCCGTACGACACGCAGGCAAGTGCACCATCCGAGTCGGCTACAAGAAACCGGACTCGAAAACCGTTGCCTACATAGTCGAAGACGACGGATTGGGTTTCGATACTAGCGCGAAGCATTCAGACCGTTTTGGTGTGAGCGGAATGGCTCACAGGGCGAAGATTGCTGGTGGAGTTTTTGAGCTCCATTCCGAGCCAGGGCAGGGCACACGAATCGTAGTCACTATGCCTTGCGACTGAAGCGACCGCACTACTTTGATTTTGTGCCAGCTTCTTCGCCGATCTCCTTCAACGATTTTCCAAGTCGCTTTCGCCCACGCGTCGTTTTGCCCCCGGTTAACTTGGGAGTACCGGCTCCGGTGCGGTCGAGCTGGAGGAAACCGGCTACGTTTGGGTTGAGTTCTTCTTGTCCAGGTGTGCCAAGCTGCTCAACGGCGTCGCTCACACCTAGCAAGACGCTTTGTCGAACTCCGTCACGCAACCATGAGAAAAAGTTCATCCCACTCATTTTCAACCTCCGTATATTGACTCAGCGATTGCTCACATTGCCTTTCAGCAACTTAGCAACTTTGGGGCGTAATCAAACGACTCCGTCCGGGTGGCTTTTACTGAGTTCGTCGCTGGGCGGGTAGGGCGATTTTGTGGTGATGGGAGTTCAGCCAACCTGAAGTGGAGACAGTCGTGAGGGCGGTCGCTTATCGCAACAAAAATTATCGCAACAAAAAACCCAGCTGGAGAATGCAGCTGGGCGTGATTTAGTTTGCAGGCGCTAGCAATGAGCTTGTGCTTGCTAGCGAGGTACTGGAGATCGCTGGGGCCGATAGTAGCCGATCTTCTCTAATGCGATGTAAACCTCTTCGAGAGTTTTCTCGCCGAAGTTGGAGATGCTGAGCAAGTCTTTGGGTGTGCTGCGAAGTAAGTCCCGGACGGTGAAAATTCCTTTTTCTTCCAGGCAATTCGTAGTTCGAACAGTCAGGCCGATTTCGGCAGTGCTCAGTTCGAGTTGCTCGCGGCGAATCCGTGCTTCTTCCTCTGCTTGGCTAATTGGTATCCGTGTTCGCGCCATCTGGGAGTCCCTCCATTTAATCCATTTCCTTTGGCATCCTCATTAGGCATTCTTGGTACATGCTGCTAACAGCATGTGGAAACTGGCCCAATGAGGAATTCTCTTCGGCTCGTTCCGAAGATGCGTGGCCACGAGTATAACGGGCGTTTGGCATTCATCCAATTACCGGGCCATGTTAAGACCTTCAAGCTATTGCTAGCATTGATGGGTTCCACATCGATACGCCTCCAAGAGGTTGGTTCGCGTTGGATGACCTCTCACGTCGAAGCAAGTCACATTCAGGTTTACGCTGATTGACAGTTGAAATCCCATGAGCCGAGCAGACTTACTAAAGGGACTCAATGAGTCGCAGGTTGCCGCGGTAACCCACGTCAATGGGCCAATGATGGTCTTGGCCGGACCGGGTAGCGGCAAGACGCGTGTTGTGACGCATCGAATTGCTCACCTGATTGCATCGGGAATTCAACCCAGGAGCATCGTGGCGCTCACCTTCACAAACAAAGCCGCGCAAGAAATGCGCGAACGCGTGGAGAATTTGGTTGGTAACGCGGATCTGTGGATGGGCACTTTCCACGGCTTTTGTGTTCGACTATTGCGTCGGTATGCGAGGCTTGTTGGTTTGCCGGAGAATTTCAGCATCTACGATACTGGAGATGCCGAGTCCACCTTGAAAGTAGCTGTACAGAAAGCGGCCTTCGAGCTGACTCATCAATCCATTGGTTCATTGGCTAACCGGATTAGCTATTTCAAGAACCGTCTAGTGACTCCAGAGATTCTCGAATCGGAGGCTCTCTCGAGCGAAGAACACGCTGTCCGCCAGGTTTATCCTTACTACCAGCAAGAGTTGCTCAGCAACGGTGCAGTGGATTTTGACGATATCCTCATGCACACCGCAGTTCTATTGCGATCGAATCCCGAACTGCGTAGCGAGTGGGATCAACGACTCAGCCATATTATGGTGGACGAGTACCAAGATACGAATTTGGCCCAGTACATCATCGTCCGTCACTTGTGCGTGGACGAGCCAAACCTAGTAGCGACGGGAGATCCGGATCAGTCGATCTATGGCTGGCGTGGCGCAAATTCAAAGAACGTCACCAATTTTGAACGCGATTATCCGAGACTGAAGGTAGTGCGGCTCGAAGAGAATTATCGCAGCACGCCCCAAATCTTGTCGGCAGCCGACAGCTTGATTCAACACAACGCTTATCGCAAAGAGAAGAGCTTACTTCCCACAAGAGAGCAGGGCAGTGAAGTTCGACTCGTCGTTTATCCATCGGCACGGGACGAAGCAGAGGAAATTGCTGACGAGATCTTGGCGTGTTCAGAGCGTGGTGCGCAGCTCAAGGATTTTGCCGTCCTATATCGGACCAACGCGCAGTCACGGTTGTTCGAGCACGCTCTGATGCGTCGTCAGTTGCCGTTCCAACTCATCGGTGGTTATCGCTTCTACATGCGCAAGGAGATCAAGGATCTGGTTGCCTATCTCTTGCTCATCCATAACCCCGAGGATGATGTCGCGCTCATGAGGGCCATCAACTCGCCGACCAGGGGGATCGGAAAGCAGACGCTTTCAAAGATCTCCTCGCATGCAGCGAGTCGGGGACTGCCAATGCTGGCCGCATGCCGTGAAGCCGCCGAGGGAAGTGTGATTTCGAAGCGGGCAGCTTCGGCCGTGAAGAAGTTTCTAACGATCTATGATCAATTATGTAGTTTGGTTCATGGACCACTGACTGACCTGCTACAGACGACCATTGAGTTGACCAAGTACCGGGAGTATCTAAGCAAGCAAAAACCTGCGGACGACGATGGCGACGTTGGTGAGAACTTGGATGAACTGCTCGCGGAAGCCTACGAGATAGACCATGCAATTGATCCCGTAACCGAGCTGGAAGAGGAACGCACGCCGCTGGAACGGTTCCTCGAGTTTGCAGCATTGCAGTCGGAGTCAGATCGGTTTGATGGGCATCAAGATCAATTAACATTGATGACGATGCACGCGGCCAAGGGATTGGAGTTTTCCAATGTCTATATCGCCGCCGTGGAGGAAAACGTGCTTCCTCATTCACGCAGCAAGGATGACCCACTCCAATTAGAAGAGGAGCGACGTCTCTTCTTCGTTGGGATTACGCGAGCCAAAGATCAGCTGCAGATCAGCTACGCCAAACGTCGTGGATTTTCAGGTCAAGGATCGGGTGTCCCGAGTTCGTTCCTAATGGAGTTGCCTCGAACCGAAATGGCAGTGATCGATAAAACGGACGGCCTGCGTGGATTCGGGCGAGGTCATTTCGACGAATACGACCAATCGGAATG
This sequence comes from Aureliella sp., assembly GCA_046290675.1. Lineage (GTDB taxonomy): Bacteria > Planctomycetota > Planctomycetia > Pirellulales > Pirellulaceae > Aureliella. Next base: position 55,323 of record JBKAHA010000013.1, on the reverse strand, counting down.
GAGCGACGGCGAGTTCGATGAATTTAGCCAAGTCGCACCGGGACGAGATGACGCCTATGCTGCGAGTACGTCGTCTGGTGATATCGATTTCGAGGATTCTCAACTGCCACCGGAAGAGATGACCGCGCGACTCAAGCACAGCCGCGTTCCTGCTGGATTACCCAAGTTGATGGTTGCCGGCGATCTTTTGGCTCAAGATTCGTCCGCCGAGCGCCAGAATATTCGCGTGGGCGTTTGGGTTGAGCATGAGAAGTTTGGTATTGGAGAGGTGATCGCCAGCCAAGGCGTCGGGCAGAAACAATCGGCCACGATCCGTTTTGAATCGGATGGCTCGCGACGGACTTTCCGGCTTTCTTTCGTATCGCTAACTGTGCTCGACAATCCCTAGCTAACTGTTTCCTGTTCCAATCGGGTTCAGTGGGCTATCCCGACGGGTTCTTGCCAACTCGTTTTCATTTGTTTCGCTGGGGCTGAACAATCCTGAGCTGGGAGTAAGCTATTCTGCTGCGAAACGACATCGAACCTATTTGCAAGCGAACCGCTTACGTAACCAACGCGTTCAACAAAGGAATAGCATGCCGGCCGAGAAGTACCCCAAGGTGGCTCAGCTTCGAACTGTCGACAAACTCAACGCGCGGCTTGAGGAACTTGGAATCTCGATTCCCTGTGACGACGAGCTGTTGTCAGCCGAAGCAGCCTCACCATTGGCGCAGCCTCTTGCCGTAGGCGACCTTGTCGTGGGAAATCGATGGTGTATTCATCCGATGGAAGGATGGGACGCAAATCGTGATGGTTCGCCGACAGATCTAACCGTCCGCCGTTGGCACCGATTTGGACTGAGTGGAGCCAAATTGATTTGGGGCGGCGAGGCGGCCGCCGTGCAGCCGACCGGCAGGGCCAATCCGAATCAGACTCTAGCGACTGAGGAAAACGAGCAAGGACTACGCACATTGCTTGAAGCGTTGCTCGATGGCCATCGTTCGCAAGGCCTCGACACGGACGACTTACTGGTCGGCTTACAGCTGACGCATTCGGGACGCTTCTGCAAGCCGAATGATCACAAGTGTTGGGAATCACGGATTGCCTACCATCACCCTTTGCTGGATGCCAAGTTTGGAATCGATCCTGACGACCAACAAGTTGTTTGGACCGACAGCGAGCTAGATCGCCTAATCGATGACTATGTAGCTGCCGCCAAGTTGGCAGAGAAGGTTGGATTTAGATTCGTCGATGTGAAAGCCTGTCACGGGTATTTGTTGCATGAATTTTTGAGTGCTCGTTCGCGCCCGGGACGTTTTGGGGGAGATCTCGAAGGGCGATCACGAGTTCTCTGTACCGTCATCGACCGAATTCGAGAGGAATGTCCGAGCTTGGCTATTGGCTGCCGTCTCAGTCTCTTTGATTCCTTTCCGTTCCGCCCAAATGCAGACGACAAAGTCGGAGAGCCACATGATTGGGATACGGAGAAGCCTTATGAGTATGGATTTGGGCTCAATCCAGAAAACCCACTAGAGATCGATCTAAGTGAGCCAAAGCAGTTGATTGAGATGTTGGTTGGTCGCGGATTGGACATGCTCAACATCACGGCTGCGAGTCCCTACTACAATCCGCACTTTCAACGACCTGCTATCTTTCCGCCCAGTGATGGCTACCTGCCTCCTGAAGATCCGTTGGTTGGAGTTGCTCGGCACTTGAACGTCGTTGCCGAGATCAAAAAAGAGTTTCCGGATTTGGCTATCGTCGGTTCCGGATACAGCTACTTACAGGAGTTCCTGCCAAGGGTTGCCCAGGCTGTCGTCCGCGAGGGGATGGTCGACTTCGTCGGACTCGGGCGAATGGTGCTTTCTTATCCCACGTTACCGCTCGATAGTTTGGGCGGTAAACCACCAGAGCGAAAACTGATATGCCGAACCTTCAGCGACTGTACGACAGCGCCACGCAATGGAATTGTCAGCGGGTGCTATCCGCTCGATGAACATTACAAACGGATGCCCGAACGCGAGCAGTTGCAGAATCTGAAGCTCACTTAATGCATCCGATGCATCTCAATCGAATGCATGGTTGGGCCATGCGTGGTAGGGGCGAGTAGATTTGCGGTCAGCGCGGAGTATACTGTACGCATGATTAGTGTCTGTGCGACGGTGACCTGATTGCATGAATGCATCTCTGACAACGCAGCAACAGTTTGTCTACGACTACATCCGTGACAAGATTGTGACTCGCGGGTACGGTCCTACGGTCCGCGAGATCGGCGAGCACATGAATATTCGGTCTCCGAATGGTGTCATGTGTCACTTGAAGGCCCTCGAGAAGAAGGGCATGATCACACGCAAAGCGAACAAGAGTCGTGCGATTGAGCTGACCGAGTCACTAGAAAGGCAGCCACGTCTCGAATTGCCGCTTCTTGGTTCTCTTCGCAATGGAATGTGCAGCACGAACGGGAGTGCAGCTGGCGGGCCCGGGTTGTCGTCCGGTATCGACTTTGGACCCTTGATGAACGCGGAGGGGCGCGTCGTTATCACGGTCCAAGATGATTCACTGATGGAAATTCAGGTTCGCATCGGCGATAGCTTAGTCGTGGACTCTGAGGCAACTGCCCGGTCGGGTGATTTGGCGGTCGTTCGAGCCGCCGATGCTAGTGGGGCGACCGTATTGGCGCTGCGATTCGTTTTCTTCGATGAGGGGCAGATCAAACTGCAGTCAGCGAATCGTTCCGTACCGCCGACCGTTGTTGCTAAAGTCGATGCCGTCGGTGTCGTTGTGGGCGTTATTCGCCAATTCCTCCGTACCACGCCGTAGGTTCGATCCCCACTAATGCATCGCGTTTTCGACGTGACAGTTTGTCAGTAGGTCTGTCAGACGGATGCGTCTGCATTGCCCTAAGCGGCTTTGTTCTAAGCGGCTTTGTTCTAAGCGGCTTTGTTCTAAGCGGCTTTGTTCTCGGCGGCTCTCTGGTTGAGCTTGTTGTAGAGCGTCTTGAGGCTGATTCCCAGTTCTTCCGCGGCTGCCTGTTTGTTACCGTCGTGTCGCGATACGGCGTCCACAATGGCGGTGTACTCCATCTCCTTCAAGGACATCGGGCCAAGGGACCGAAGTTCTTTCCTAAGGCGTCGGTCGGTGAATTGTTTCGGCAAGTGCTCTGTTTCGATGGGAGGCGTTTCACAAAGAATACACGCATGTTCAATAACGTTGGCTAGTTCGCGAACGTTCCCCGGCCAGACGTGGTTCGTCAATTCCTGAAGCGCGTCTTTACTGATCAATTGATCATCTGGGAGCGGTTCGTTTCGGAATCGGCGAAAGAGGTGCACGGCAAGTTGTTCAATATCGGTATGTCGCTCACGCAGCGAAGGGATGTGAACTTCGAAGGTGTTGATGCGGAACATCAGGTCTTCGCGAAATTCTCCTTGTTCGACCATGGCTTCCAGGTCTCGGTGAGTTGCGCAGACAACGCGTACATCGACTTTATGCGGTTCGTTGTCGCCTACCCGTCGAATCTCTCCGCTTTCGAGGACTCGGAGCAACTTGGCTTGCATGCCTAAGGGCAATTCGCCGATTTCATCTAAGAAGATGGTTCCACCATTGGCGACTTCGAAGAGGCCATCACGTTGCGCATCCGCACCCGTGAATGCTCCTTTGCGGTGACCGAAAAGTTCGCTTTCGATCAGATTTTCAGGCAGTGCACCACAGTTGATTGCGACAAATGGTTGATCCGCGCGGAGGCTCTCGACATGAACACTCTTCGCAACGAGTTCTTTACCGCATCCGGTTTCACCGCGGATAAGTACGGTTGATGGAGTCGGTGCAACTTTGCTGACAAGCTTTCGCAGCGCGAGCATTGCGGGGTGTGCGCCAATGAGCTGAGAGCTCTCGGGAGTCTGTTCCCGCAATCGCTTGGCAGCATGATATTGCCTAACTAGATCGCGGCGCGAAAGAATCTTGTTCAATAGCTCATCTAGCTCGGCGAGCTTACAGGGTTTGGTCAAATAGTCACATGCACCGTATCGCATTGCAGTGACCGCTGTTTCCAAAGACTCCTTGCCGGTCAAAACAATAGCTTCGGTTTGCGGCGAAATCTCCTTTACCCGACGGATCACTTCGGTACCGTGCATCCCGGGCATATCCAAGTCGACCAAAAGGCAGTCGTAAGCATTCTCTTTTGCTTCGCGGACGGCATTTTCTCCGTCAGGGCAAACCGTGACCTGATGCCCCATGCGTGGCAGCTCCATCCCCATGACTGCCTGCAACGATTCCTCATCGTCGGCAAAAAGGATGCGAAGTCCGTCCTTAGGCTGCTTTTTTGATTTCATGCTGCTCGGGGTATTGGCTGCGAGTGATCGGGTTCTGTAGAGGGTGATTTTGTTTAAGCGGGATTGTCAGGGTAAGTGTCGATCCCCGGCCGGTGCCTTGGCTGAATGGCAATAAGCTGCCACCGTGGTCTTGTACGATCTGATAGCTGATTGACAGTCCCAGCCCAGTGCCTCGTCCTTCACGTCGCCTTGTGAAGAACGGTTCGAACAAGTTCTTAGCGACTTCAGGCGTCATGCCGCAACCTTGGTCGACGACACGTAGCTCGAAATTTTCAGCGGTGGCTTCGAGGTAGACTTGGACGGTATCTCCATCTTCCGAAGCATCGAGGGCGTTCGTAAGCAGGTTGAGAACGACCTGCTTAAACTCGGTGGGGCTAACGCAAGCAAAAAGACCAGGCGTGCCGACAAATTGGACCGAACGATTCCGATACTGTCCGAGGTGCTTTACCAAAGCGCAGACGTCGGTGACTGCCTCATTGATGTCGGTCTCTTGCTTCTTCGAGGATTCACCCAGTCGCGAGAAATCCAGTAGCCGCTCAGTGATCCCCTTACAACGGAATGCTTCGTCCTGAATTCGTTTCAGGTATTCACGCAAAATCTCGATCTGCTCTTCGTCAAACTGCGAGCCATTCGGCAACGTGTTCGAATCGGACGTGGTTTCCGGGTCCAATGACTCGGGAGTGTCGTGGAGAATCTCATGCAATCGACTCTCCAGAGCTTCCGCACTCCAGGCGATGGAGGCGAGTGGATTGTTGATTTCATGAGCGACGCCGGCTGCCAGGAATCCGACGCTTGCTAGCTGTTCACTACGAACGACTTCTTGGGTTCGTGCTTGAACCTGTTGATTCAGATTGTCATTGATTTCCACAAACCGATCCGTCATGCGATTCATGGCATCACCCAGCTGGGCCAATTCGTCTTTGGATTGGAGTTGGATACGGCGATCAAAGGCGCCTTTGGAAATTTCTTCTGCTTCTTCCAGGAGCTGCTTAAAGGGTCCGACGATCGAGCTTCGGAAGAACCAGAAAGTCGAGCCGACAATAATGGCCGTCATGACGGTTGCAAAGCTAATGCCGCCAATCCATGTGCGATAGCTAAGTCGAGTTCGGTCGCGGAATTGCTCCATCCGCTGTGTAAGCAATTCGAAGAGCTTTCGCATCTTGATGCTCAAATCACCGAGCCTGGCATCAATTTCCACACGCGGATCGGTGATCCCCAAGTTGAGCGCGAGACCTTCGACGACATCCAAGCCGGAGAGCACATCTTCGATGTGCTCGATTTCGTCATCCGTAGTTGCCAACAATGGGTCCGATGCAATCGTCTGTGCGACGACACGACTCTTGTGGGATTCTAAATCCGAACGGAGAGTTCGGAGCTTCGTCAAGAATGCATAACCGATGGAACTGCCTCGATTCGGTCGTTTGATGTGCAGCGAGGATTCTTCGTCCGAGTAGAGCAACTCGCGCAGGTCATCGAACTCCTGCCTCAGCAGCTCGATTCTGGTCAGCTCGGTGGAGAGTTTTCCGACGTCGATCGTAACACCGCGGTAGGCATAGACGCCAAGGAAACTGCAGATGACGAGAATCGTCAGCATCGCGCACAATGCGATGGTACTAAACAGAATCTTCCTTCGAATGAGCATGTCTTTGAACATTCGAGCATCTCCGGCTGCGACGCAACATCCGACAAACTGGCACCAACGTGAGGACCGAATCAGAGTGATCAGACCCAAATCTGGCTGCTGATCAACCGCCACCCAAAAACGGCAACTAAACCGAAGGCGGATGCAGAGATGGCTTTGTACTCGCGATTGCGTAGCCATTCGAACTTGGTCCAACCCTGAAATGCATTTCTGGGCATTCGATTTGGGATGAACCTCGGCACACGGCAAGCATAGTCAGGCCATTCATTTGGGAACATGAACAGCAGCCGTTTCTCTTCGAATTGAACTTGTAACCAATAAACGAAGCAAATCGGACCAGCCACAAAAAGGAAACTCGCAAAGTCCCGCAATAGAACGCAGAATGCGAACATCATCAGGAATGAGCCGACGTACAGAGGGTTACGGACGATCGCATAGGGGCCGTGTTGGGTGACTTCACGCGACTTGTTGAGCGTCCCGGCCGCCCAGCTGCGGATCCCGAGTCCAGTCGTGAGCATCGCTAGTGCGATGAGTGTTCGCAAGTCGGTTAGATCGAATGGATTGAGCGGAATCGTACCCTTGATGAAGAGGTTGTATGACATCAGACTCAGAAAACCGATCAGGCTGATGGCAATTCGTCGACGCGCAATGAAGTTGACGAACGGCTGCGAAAGCAACTTGCCTCCGTCTTCGGTCCATTGGCCCGGCTGGGCTCCAGTCGATTGGACTTGAGTCGACATGTTGGCTCCTTCCACACGCCTAGTCGGTGCAACCGCCGTGAACGCGAGCACCGTTGATTTGAATTGGTTCGCCCGGATGGCGCTATCATTAGCGCCATCGTTAGCACCATCGTTGAACTGGATTTACGAGCAATCGCTTCCAGTGATTATTCGGGCGAATATCGCCAGTTTTCCGACGCGGTCTCGAAGATCTTTCGGCACGCTAGCGAACGTGTAATCGTCGCAACCACCACGCGCCCACTGCCATCAAAACGATGTTTCCCAGCCAAACAGAGAATGGTGGCCAAGACCCGTCTTTGGCGTGTCCGAGACCGATCGCAAACACCGGATAGTACAGCAGGAGAATAGGCATAAAGCATGCGCCGAAGCTAGTCCAATGATCTGCCGATCGCATCCAGATTGCAAACGGGATCGCCGCCCACACAAAGCAAAAACAGCTAAAGCCCTGGGCCCATCGTCTCCACGGCTCGATTTCGAGTCTTAGAACGCGGTGCTCGCTTTCATTAATGACATTGATGGACTGATGAGTGCTACCATTGGCCAGCCAATCGTACCTGCCAATGCCGAGACCGATGGCTGTGCGTGCGGCAATCAGTTCTTCGGCTCGCTGGATTTTGTTCGTCTCTTTGCGCTTCTCAAAGCTGATCTGACGTATGGGGACTTCGTTGGGGTGCCCGCTCGAAGTTCCTTTTTTGGTAGCGTCGGAGAGTACAACCTCATGCACCCACTTGCGTGGCATGATGGCCTGGGATTCGCCCGTATCAACCAAGCTGTCAACCAGCTCAATACGCAACTTGTTTCTCGCAGGATCCACCTGTAGACGCGCCGAGCGGGCTGTGATCGTGATCGGTACCGCGCTGCCTTCCGGCGTTGTCGTGATGGTGGGCGAGAGCAATTCACGCCCATCTTCGCCAATGCCGTGTACGTGAATGGATAGCCCGCGTTCGGAGCTGTAGGAGCCTTGAGTAGAAAGGTATCCATATAATACTTGTTCAATGGAGTGCATTACGACACGGTTGATGCCGGGTTTACCCCACGAAATGGCAACATCGTTGACCCACACCGCAAACAGGCTGAGCACAAAGCAGGCGATTAATGTTGGAGAGATGATGCGAATCGGTTTCACCCCCGAAGCCATCACCGAGAGCACTTCATTTTCCGCAGCGATGCGACCGTATACGCTACTGACTGCGAACAGGATCGTTGCGGGCAACGCGAATTGCAGCGAGATGGGAAGCACATAGGGAAGTAGTTGAACGACCGCACGGGGGCCCAGTCCCTGGCTGACGAGTTGTCGCGCGACCTCGGTCAGGATGATCAAGGTGGTGAAAGCAACTAGTGCGACCAGGAAGAGCTTGGAGACTTCCCAAATGATGTACAGATTGAATCGCCGCATTATTGATGCCGGCAGTAACGCAGTGGGGGCCGAGATATGGGGGCTTTACGCCTCCGAGATGCATGCTCAGGGCAACCCGTGCTATAGCAGATCGAATTTTCCGCTAGCAAGGCGGAAACGAGGCGATGCGCGATTGATGCGATTGATCAAACAGGATGGAATCGCTTTTTGGAGTGAGACCGCGTCTCAAGAGTTTGTCTCAATGCCGGCTAAAGATCTACGGCAGAGTCGCTAGCATTCCCGTCACGCTGGCGTTTGATTTGCTTCATGAGGTCAACAATGACCCTGGCCTGGCTTGCGACAGCCGTATCGTAGTCACTCTTGTCCGCGCTCTTGCAAGCGTCGCCGAAGCGTTTGTCGAGATCGGTCCAATCGATCTTCCACTTTCGCTCCTCTGCTGCTTCACGCAAGGACTTCATGGTGCCAGCAAGGTGTTCGAACAAAGTCTGAGACGGCGCGGCCTTGTATTGCCGATAGGGGCCATTGCCGTAGCGTGAGCCTTGTTCTGACCCGGAAGTGTTCGGCCAAAATACTTGGACAAATCCCGTCAGAAGGGCAATGATACCAAGGACAAGGGCAACGATAGCAATCGGTGGAAGGGTGAGGTACCAGAATACACCGGCTAGTGCTAAGCACACGCCACTGACGATCCCTAATGCGGGTGAGAACGACTTGGGTTGTCCGGATCGTCGTACGACCATGCCACCGCCGTTGCTCAGAATCATGTCGTCGGTGGCCTCGACCACAATTGCGGTAATGTTGTCGGGACCTCCGCGTAAATTCGAGAGATCGATGAAGATCTGAGCTGCTTCTGCCGGAGGAAGGACGCGCATTAAAGCACCGATCTCTTCATCAGTAACTTGCCCGCTCAGCCCATCAGAACAAAGCAAGTAGCGATCGCCCTTTTGAATCGGAAACGGGCCTTCAAGGTCAATTTCTACATTGGCATTCGGACCTAAAGAACGCGTAATCACGTTTTTCGGGATCACGCCACTACGAGCGGTTTCGTCCGTTACTTCCCCAGCGGCTTGCATTTCCCAGACGAGTGAATGATCGAACGTCAGCTGGTAGAGCTGGTCGCCATGCAATTGATAAACTCGGCTATCGCCAACGTGAGCGACCACGGCTCCCTCGGGCAGCAAAGAGAGCACGGAGCAGGTGGTTCCCATCGAACGAAACTCGATATTTGCCTGCCCACGTCGAAAGATCTCCGCGTTGGCGTCGCTGATCGCTTTGTGAAGCGATTCAGCCGGGGCAGCTTGGCTGGTCTTTCGGTAGTTCTGCGGAATAAGTTCAACAGCAAGCTGAGAAGCAAGTTCGCCGGCGGCATGGGCGCCCATTCCGTCGGCAACGATAAATAGGTGCCCAAACCGTTCCCAAGACTCTTTGGACTCAGCCCGAAAGACTCCCATCGAGTCTTGATTGATAGCACGGCGCATACCTACGTCGGTCAGCGCGATGTGCCTTACCGAGTTTTTCCAGCGATCGCCGCCGGTGCCATTGTCTCTTGGTTCGTTCAAAAGCAGTTTTACTCTTCTATTGCAGGAAAGTAGGCACCATGAGAACGGGCGGGAGGCGAGGCCCGAAGTGGTCGGCGATCCTCACCTCGAGTGCCGTCATTGTACTTACCGTGCTTTGTAGATGTAGCCCACCGCTAGCATTCGGCCGAACGCAGACTGGAATCACGGTCGGACGTTGATCGTCCCGTTCTCAAAAAGTTCCCGGCGCCCGAGGGGCCTTCCATCGGGGGATGACAACAAACTCCGAAACGCGCAAACTCCGAAGCGCGTTTCGCCAGCCATGCGTTCGCACAACGTGGTGTGTTTGACATTGCTATGGCGAGAGAATTCCTTGCCTTTCTATACTTCGCCCTTCAGTTGGATATCTTTCGTCGATTTTCAACTTGTCGGTCGAACCTTGCAATTCCTTCACGAGTCGAGGAATGCCGGGTTAGCGATGCGAATTCTCATGGACGGAGTCTCCACCTTGCGTAATCGCCAAAGTGCCCACTTGTCGTCAGGAATTCTGTTCCCATTCGCACACTCGTACAGGGTGTTCTGGATGGCAGTTGTGCTGCTCGGGCCAATGGTGATGTCCGGCTGTGTGCGACGACGCCTCATGGTTCGCACCAATCCTCCGAACGCCTCCGTCTTCGTTGATGATAAGCCAATTGGGCAGAGCAACGCAGCCACTTCATTCACCTACTACGGTACACGTAAGCTGGAAATTGTCGCCGACGGTTACCGCACAGAAACGATTTATCGTAAGTTCTCACCGCCTTGGTACCAGATTCCACCGCTTGATTTCTTTTTCGAGACCCTCTGGCCTTGGGAATTACGCGATGAGCGCATCGTGGATGTAACACTTGTTCCAGAGCAGATACCGACAACCGAGGGGCTGTTGGGCAACGGGGAGAACCTTCGGATGCAAGCCAGCCAAGGAATTGCGACCGCAGTCATACCGGCGGAAGCGATTCAGGAAAACGTGTTTCCTCCCAACGCATCGCCGGGAATTGCACCTCAACCATCACCGTATGGTGCCGACGCGCCGCCACCGATGGGGATTCCAACCCAGCCACTACCGAGTGATTTCGCTCCGCCAATGAATCCAGGTACTTATCAAGGAGCTGTCTCCCCATCGGGAAACAGCGGTGGCTTTCCAACGCGAATCCCTGAGATGGGAACTTACCGTCCTTCGATTGAGAGTGGCCGATAAAGCGCGATTCCATCCGCATGTACGGCGAGCCTGCGACTCTGCGAGAGAACGTCGACGTATCCACTTCTGCTTTACTTGATGCCGCCGCCCCGAGGACCGAAGATGGCACCGCGAACGATCGTGGATGGGTCGCGGGCGAGCTTATCAGACAAGACACGCGTGTCTTCGACAATTGGAAGCAGACGTCGCGTCAGCGTCTCTACGTTCATCAGGGCGCTATCAAGTCGATAGTAAAGTTGCGGATCGTCGATCAGCTTCGCAACTGTTCCTTGGCCGTTATTAATTCGTGTGGCCACCTGTTTGACCTGAGCCGAGACACCGCGCAAGTCGACTAAGAAGCGATCGAGGTCCCGCAGAGTTTGCCGGACTTCACCCACGATTTCCTCGCTTTGGTCTGCAAGCGGATCGGTGAAGGCATTGATATTGTCAATCGTCTTTGAAACACCGCTAAGTGAATCGGCTACATCACCGATCGTGGCTTCTGCAGTGACGCCGACTTCTTCGAATGCCTGGGCAGTCTTTTCAAATGCCGCGACGGTATCACCGACTTGGTTGATTGCATTCTCGGCGTTGTCGACTAGAGCGGGCAGCCGGTCTGAAATGGTAGCAATCGTATTTTTGATATTGGGGTCTGAGAATACGCCATCGATCGTATTCAACGTTCGATTCAGGTTGTCAATTGTCAGCTCGGCTTGCTGTGCAATCCGTTTGAATTCACCGTCCCCGCCGCCAATGATTCGTTGGACATCGCTGGCAAGCTGAGTGACTTGGTTTCCAGCGGTCGTTATCGCGTTGCCCGCGCTCTGAAACGTCCCCAAGGTTTCTGACATGGAGCTTTCGATGTCGACGAACGCATCCAAGGGATTAGGTGCTACGGTACCACCTTTGTAATACTCGCCGTCTTGAATGTAGCTATTGGCGGCCAGTTTTTCTTCTTGATCTAGGAAGCCGTCTTTGGCGCCGTTAATTCCGTCGAATCGCGCGAGTAAACGCGGCGAGTCGTTCGGTACCGGAACAAATTCTACGACGGCGTCGCCTGTAATCAGCGAGCCGGTTCCAATTCTAGGCTGATCACCGGCGCGGACTCGGAATTCTGAATCCAGCTCCAGCGTTAAATTAACGCCGCCCTCATCTTGAAGTTTGACGCTTTGTACGCGGCCGATCTGAACGCCTGCCTTGCGAACTGGCGTATCGGTAGTTACACCAGGGGCCGAGTCAAACTCAATCGTGACGGTATAGCGTTTCGCAAAGAGATTTGGTGCCGCTCCGAAAAACAGCACCAAGATGATCGCAATCACCAAGGAGGCGATGACGAGCACACCAACACCAAACTTATAACCTTGTTCGTCCATGATTGTTCTGCTTTCCGGATCATCCGGTTAAGGAGCATTCCGTTGCTCTTCGACGGGCCTATTGGACCTCGTAGGGCTCGGCGCTAGCGCCCGTATTTACTAGCCAGGTTCGGTGTGTCCTGATACTGGTCGAGTTCGCTACGCCGTAGTTCCATCAGCCTTTCGCCTGCCTCGCCCCGCACGAATTGCTTGACTCGCTTATCGTCGCAATCTTCCAGACCCGTCGGCGGTCCGTCGTAAAGTATCTGTGATTCGCCTCTTTCAAGCCGAGAGAACGGGTAAAGCATGACGACGCGGTCGGCTACTTTAAATGCCGATTTCATGTCGTGGGTAATGACTAAGCTTGTCACACCTTCATTCGTTCTTGTTCTCAGCATCAGCTCATTGATGACGTCGCTCATGATCGGATCGAGGCCCGTTGTGGGCTCGTCGTACAGCATGAGGTCTGGGTTCAGCACGAGTGCTCGAGCCAATCCGACTCGCTTACGCATTCCACCGGAGAGTTGCGCGGGACGTTTGAAAGCCACGTTGTCTGGCAATCCGACCTGCGCAAGGGCCTCGCTGATCGTTCGTTTCAGTTGTCGTCCCGACGCGATGCGATGTTGAATGAGAGGGAATGCAACGTTTTCACCGACCGTCATGCTGTCAAAGAGAGCTGCGTTCTGGAAGACAAAGCCGAACTTGCGACGCAGAGCGGTCATGTCGACGTCTCCCAGCTGATTGATGTCGCTGCCGTCGTAGAGAACGTGTCCGCTGGTCGGCTTAATCAGCCCAACAACGGATTTGAGCAACATGGTTTTGCCACAACCACTTTCGCCAATAATGACCAGCGTCTGGCCACGAGGAATGCTCAGGTTGATCGAATTGAGAATGGTCTGTCCGGCGAATTGTAGTGTCATGTCGCGCAATTCGACCAGAATATCATCTTCCGGTGAGCGCGTACCGGTTACGGAGCTCTGGTTCGATGCATTGCTGGACGCATCGGCGGCGGGTGGTTGAGGATCAATGTAGAATTTCAGTTCAGACATATTGCTGGTTGCTTAGAAAAGCTTGGCTCCATTGGGCCAGAGCGTGCTATAGATTGCATCCAGCAAGATGTTGAGAACGAGGTCGATGGCCAGGATACATACAAAGCTGATCACAAATGCAGCTGTCGCAGCCCGACCCACGCCTTCCGCGCCAGCCTGACAGTGGAAACCGCGATAGCAACTTACGATGGCAATAATGCCGCCGAAGAAGAAGCTCTTGAAGATACCCATGAAGAAATCCCACCCGCCGACAAATTCCCGGCTGTTATTCAGGTACTGGTAGTGGTCGATGCCCAGCATGATCACGCTATAGAAATAGCCGCCGACAATTCCCATGAAGTCGGCCATGATCGTCAGGGCCGGGATGAGCAGAATACAAGCAAGAAATCGCGGTACGACCAAATAGTGGATTGGGTTGGCGCCCATGCTCGTTAACGCGTCGATCTGTTCGGTGACTCGCATTGTGCCGAGAACCGCGGCCATGGCACTGCCGACACGACCAGCAAGCATTGTTGCGGCAAGGACGGGGCCTAGTTCTCGGACGAGCGACATGTTGATGACCGCCCCAAGTCGGCTTTCCAGTCCGATGTTGTGGAATTGGGTGTAGCTCTGGACGGCAAGAACCATTCCAATAAAGGTTCCAGTCAGCGCGACCACGGGTAAACTCAGTACGCCGACATAGTAGAAGTTCGGCAGGATGGTCCCACGTCGGGGCCAAGCGGTGAACAACCATACGAACATCCGGCCCGCAAAAACGGCCATATCGCCGACGGTCGTGAGCGCGTCAAAGACCATCTCGCCCCAGTCGCTGATCCATCGAAAGATGGGCTCAGGGATCACGGACTTGCGGTATCGTTTTTCGAGCGATGGAACGGAGGCCATGGACTGCGGATGCTCTTCGATTTCCTGAGACGGTTGCGCTTGGAGGTCAGTTCGCCCTGACAAAACTCCGGTGTGTTAATCTGTATCGGCTGCGTTGAGTTTGCGGCTTGATGTCGAGTTTGGAACTTGAGGCGAATTTCGCAAGTGCTCGCAATTCGACGTGATTCAGCACCCAATTGGTGCCGGCGAGCAAAGCCGCGCAACGAGAATGCATGTAAATGAGTTCCAGCAAAGTCCAACGTCCTATCCGTTTTGATGTCATTACTCTCTTTCCTCAGATCTTTCCCGGTTATCTGGGGGAGAGCCTTCTTGCAAAAGCCATCGAGCGTGGACTCGTGGAGGTTGCGATCCATAACCTGCGCGACTGGTCGCGGGACAAACACCACAAGGTCGATGCGCCACCCTACGGAGGTGGGCCCGGAATGTTGATTCAAGTGGAACCCGTAGTGGAATGCGTCGAAGCGGTCAGAGCGATGCATGACTCACCAGGTGAACTGCTCTTGATGAGTCCACAGGGCGAAACGTTGAAACAACCGATGATGCCAGCGTTAGCCAGCCAACAACGCCTTATTCTTTTGTGCGGTCGTTATGAGGGTTTTGACCAACGTGTGGTCGACATTTTGCAACCACGTGAAATCAGCCTCGGTGACTTCGTGCTCAATGGCGGCGAAGTTGCTGCGATGGCCATTATCGAGTCAACAATTCGGCTGGTGCCTGGAGTCCTTGGGGATCAGCAAAGTAGTGAACAAGATTCGTTTAGCGATGAGGCGCTGTTGGAATTTCCTCAATACACGCGGCCTCGGGAATTTCGAGGCTTGGGGGTACCCGACGTCTTACTGGGTGGGAATCACCAAGAGATCGCCAAGTGGAGGCAGACGCAGCGCGTCGAACGCACTCGCCAGCGTCGAAGCGACCTTCTCGACGACTAGCCGGAATTCCAATCGGTCCGGTATCTATGCCATCTTGCCATCGACTTCAAAGGCTGAGTACAGGATTTCGCTTGCGAAAAGTGTTTGCTAGCAAAGCGCTAGATCAATGCGTGCAAGGCGGAATGCCCTTGCGGTCAGCGTGGGCCATCGCGAAACTCGCCCCGCGAGACACCTGTTGCTTGATGCGTTATCCAACTGCCAACTGGGAATGGAATCCTGTTTGCTGATGCAAGGCAGAAGAGCGGCGGTATTGCGCGGTAGTTCGATGCGATGCAACGGAAAAGGAAGTCCTATGCACAGCCCTGTTAGGCGCGGAAAATCAGCTTCTCGACTCAATCTGTTGGGACGATCTGGCCGTATGGTATTCATGGCGGCCATGTTGAGCACGCTCGCTCTGTCTTCCTCGGCGGTTCATGCACAGGGCGAAGTAAAGCTGGTTTTTTTCACGCTCGAGGGCTGCCAGCCCTGTCAACAAATGCGTCCGGCACTCGCCCAGCTTCAATCAGCTGGATGGCAGGTCGACTACGTCGACGCAGCGCAGCGTCCTGATCTCACTCAGCAACTCGAAGTCCGGAACGCTCCCACGATTCTCATTTGGGGACCTAGAGGAGAGATTGATCGAGTTGTTGGCGTGACATCCATGGACCAAATTGCCAAACGGCTATCACGTGCGGCAGCACGTTACGGGTTTGAGCCATCTCGCGCGGCTGGATCATCTGCTTCATCCACGATGCGTATTCGGGGGCAATCTCCTGGCATCTCACCGATGATGCGTGGCGTTCAGGAGCTAAGCCCCGTTGGCGGCCGGAATGGCAATAATGAAATCGTCCGGAATGCAAGCTCAGCGGCGGTATCAAACAGTCGTCCCGCGGCGAGTCTGACACCTCAGCAAGCCATTGAACGGGCAGCGATGGCAACCGTTCGGATTCGCGTTGATGAAGGCAACACGACCGCGCATGGGACGGGAACAATCGTCGACGTTCATGGAAGCGAGGCCCTCGTGCTCACATGCGGGCACCTATTTCGAGATATGCAACCTGGATCGCAGCTTTCGCTTGACCTATTTGCAGGCTCCGCACGCGAGATCAATCTTCCCGCTCAGTTGATTGACTTTCGGGCTGAAAAAGAAGACATCGGACTGATCTCTTTCCGGTTGCCCGTTCCTCTTCAGCCAGTCGCACTCTTGCCGCGAGGGGTCGCACCCCAGGTTGGGCAATCGGTGTTCAGTTTTGGATGCGATCACGGGCAAGTTCCTTCACGACGAGACACCCACATTACGAATGTGAATCGTTATCTTGGTGCCGACAATATCGAAATCGGTGGAGCTCCCGCGGTAGGGCGTAGCGGCGGTGGACTTTTTGATCTTCAGGGGAGGTTGATCGGTGTGTGCAACGCCGCATGTGCCGAAGAAGATGAGGGCATCTACGCATCCGCAAGCGTGATTTACGATCAGATCGATCGCTTGGGGCTTGGGCACTTGTTTAAGCAAAGAACCGCACCTCGTGCGGAATCGGCGCCGGGACTGCCAGACACGCAGATGGGCCCTTCATCAAGTGAGCAGCTAAAGCTGGCCGGTTCGCAACGTCCCGTAGAATCTTCCAATCCTCAAACAGCCGGACTGCTAGGAACCTCGTGGCCTGATGAACAAGTGAATAACGAGCCTTTGACGATGACACCATCCAATGGGACTTTTGCGGGGGATTCAAATCCGACTACGGAATCGCGCAGACAGAACTCGTCCGCCGGGGCGGCCGCTCAGCTAATTTGTGTGGTTCGCGATGCGGAGGGTCGGGACCAAGTCCTGACCATCCAAAGTCCTTCCGCACAGTTGATTGAGCAATTGACGACGGCCGCTCAAGAAAACTAGTCGGAAGCTGTTTCTCCCGCCATTTCCTTTTTCAGTCCGCGGGTGAGCCAGAGCAAGATTAGGCCACCGGTGATAATGGGTGGCCCTTCGATCAGGGTCCATAGCAGGGGCATCGAGGCTGAAAAGTCGGTGCCAAACATCACCGCGCCGGCGAAGATGTTGAGGACCGCGATCAAGCGTATGAGTGGCAGATAGCGTCGTACATCAGTTGAAGCCAGTAGCACGACACAACCGTGGGCAAAGTACATCGCGGAAGTAGAGCGGGCCAAGTATTCGAAAATTGGCTGCGAAGGAGCCTCGCCAAGTCCCGCGGTCCTGTGAAGCACGTGCATCCAACTAAGCGGAAAAAAAATGGGCAGGAAGGCCAGGCAAATAGACCAACCCATCAGACGCAGGAACCATTGGGCAATTTTCGCGTAACGGATTCGAGGCATTTCAGCGTTTCGAATGCAAAAAAGGACAAATAGGCTTAGGCCATCTCGAGTGGCGTTGCGTGTGAGACCTTCATTATGCCGCCCGAAGACAGAGTATGGATGGGGCAAGCAAAACGAGGTGCCGAGCTTGTGGCACGCTGAACCGGCGGAACGACGCGACGCCGGAGGCAGGGCAATCCCAAAGACAGCGGCCGAGATTGACATATTCGCAGGGAATTAAATCCCTCTATAATCGGTCCCTCAATAGCGTTAACACGCTATCGAGTTGGCCAAAAAGTTCACGGAGCGTATGGAGACGACGACGTTGGCAAGTGTACTAACCAAGAGCGATTCATCGACTGCAGCAACGATAAATACGAACATGAGTGTCGAACATAGTATTCGGATCTACAACACGCTGACTCGGCAGAAGGAACCATTCGAGACCGTCGAGCCTGGAAAGGTTGGCATGTATCTCTGTGGCCCGACGGTTTATGCCGAGGCCCATATTGGTCACATGGTTGGCCCCGTGATTTTCGACACGATCAAGCGCTACTTGGTGTATTGCGGTTTTGATGTGAATTGGGTTGTCAATATCACGGATGTTGACGACAAGCTCATTGCTTCAGCATCTCGCCGCGGCGTACCCATGTCGCAAGTCGCGACCGAGATGACGATGGACTATCTGTCCAATCTACAAGCTTTGGGCGTCGATCAGATCAATTCCATGCCCAGAGCTACGGACTACATGGGCGAGATCATTCTGTTCATTGAGGAACTCATTGCAAAAGATTTTGCCTACGAAAGTGACGGCGATGTGTTCTTCGATGTGACCAAGGACGCGGACTACGGGCAACTCAGCAATCGATCCGTCGACGATCAGCAGGGAGAAGGCGGTGGAGCTGCAGCGAAGAAGCGATCCGCCGGCGACTTTGCGCTTTGGAAGTCGGCGAAGTCAGGTGAACCAAGTTGGGATAGCCCATGGGGCGCTGGACGACCGGGCTGGCATATAGAGTGCTCGGCCATGAGTCGGAAAGTGCTTGGGAAGACATTTGATATTCATGGTGGTGGACTCGACCTGATGTTTCCACATCATGAGAACGAGTTGGCGCAGAGTCGTTGCTGTCACGGGCAACCCATGGTTAAGTATTGGATGCACAACGGATTAATGCAACGCGAGGGCGCGTCAGCCAAATTGGGAGGACGCGGTGATCGGGAAGAATCAACCGATAACGCTGCAGCATCCAACAAGATCAGTCGCAGCGCTGGCGATGGTGGACTAGCCACGCTCATTGAAGAACAAACCGGGGATCGGATCCGCTTTTTCTTGCTTCGTTCGCAGTACCGTAGCACCATTCTCTTTGGGGATGAGGCTTTGGCTGAAGCGGGACAAGCCCTCAGTACCTTCTATCGGTTGATCGAGCGTTACGATCGACTGACAGGAAGCTCGTTCTATTCGGATGTTCCGTATGCAAAGAATCGTGTTGAGGGCGATGGGATGCTTGCGGATGCTGAATCCGAGCTAATGGCACTTGCTAAGACGAAACGTGCATCGTTCCTCGAGAAAATGAATGATGATTTCAATACAGGTGGAGCAGTTAGCGAGCTCTTCGATCTCGCGCGGGCGGTGAACCGATTCATTGAGGAAGCGGATCTTGAGAATTCGAAAAAACGCACGCCTGAAGCGATCGCCGAACTCACTTCCGCTCTGAGCGTGATGCGGGAGTTGGGAGCGATCCTAGGACTCTTTATCAAGGCGCCGAAAAGTGGCGGAGACGACGGCGCTGGCGAAGTCGTTGATGGCCTAATGCAGTTGCTCATCAAATTACGTGCGGACGCGCGAACGAACAAGGACTTTGCAACTTCGGATGCGATTCGTGACGGTTTGGGCGAACTCGGGATTGCATTGAAGGACCTCAAAGAAGGTACGACTTGGGAGAAGTCGTAGCCGGCGCCCTCGCTTTTCTTTCTTCGTGATGCTTTGGATGTCATGGCAGAATTGTCGAGGCTTCAGTCAGGATGGGGGCTCGAATACGTTAACCACGATGAAGCCTCAAAGCAGGCAGCATCGGCCGAAGCATGGTGTGCCAACAGGGATGGGGAAGACGATTAACAAAGCCAAGCAACCTCGTAAGTCCCCGGATCGTCAACGCTCCGGTTCTCATGTGACGCTCGGGATCGATCCAGCTCTTGGAACGACCGGTTATGGGGTCATTCGTTGGTCGGCTGCTCCGCCGGAGGTCATCGATGCTGGTGTTGTGCGATGTCGTCGTGATCGACCACTTGAAGATCGTTTAAGCGAGTTACACGAGGGAATCTGCGAGATTGTTGAGGAACACTGCCCCGACGATTTCGCGATTGAAGAACTCTATTCTCACTACGATCGCCCAACGACCGCGATCTTGATGGGCCACGCACGCGGCGTCATCCTGCTTGCTGCCAGACAGGCTGGATTGAAAGTTGCTTCCTATGCCGCTACCAAAATCAAGAAGACGTTGACGGGTAATGGCCGCGCCTCAAAAACGCAGATGCAGATGGCGGTGCAACATCAGTTGGGGCTCCCGTACATTCCTGAGCCAGCCGACGTTGCCGATGCATTGGCGATTGCGATCACGCATCACCAAAATTGCATCACGCCATCGGCGAGCGTTGATCTCCTGACTGGAAGCTCTCCCACGATACTCGATGGGCTTCGTGGCCAGCTGGGCGGGTGATGTTGGCTGTGGTTAAACGCTTTTGCTGCTTGCAAGCTTTGGCCTGCGAGTCGGGCGGGTAGCACGCCCTGGCCTGCGAGTGCCTTCCAAATTGACGAAACAAAATATCGACCCGTTGACGCTCGAGTTCGACATCTATGATTACCAAAATTTCAGGCAAACTCATTCAGCTCGCTGACGATTCGGCCACGCTATCCGTGGCTCCGTTCGAGTATGAAGTTATGATTGCCGAGTTCACCAGGCGGCATCTCCAGAGCCAGGTTGGGCAAGAGATTGCTTTGCACACCATTCACTACATTGACGGGAATGCGACGTCGGGTGGACGTCTCGCTCCTCGCCTGGTCGGATTCCTAAATACGGCTGAGCGCGATTTCTTTGAACTGTTCTGTTCAGTTGACGGGGTTGGGGTCAAGAAAGCGCTGAGAGCCATGACGCAGCCCGTTCAAGACACTGCTGTCATGATCGAACAGCAAGATGCAAAGAGTCTCAGCAAACTGCCCGGGGTTGGGCCGGCAACGGCAGAACGGGTCATCGCCAAACTGCGTCGGAAAATGCCGAAGTTCGCGCTGTTGGTGCGTCGTGACGCACCTGCTGGCCAGCCGGCATCCGCCAAGGATGGGGTTGTTGAAGACACCTTTCAGGCGCTGCTCGCGCTTGGGCATTCCGAGACTGACGCTCGCCAGCTAGTCGAAAATACTCTCGCAGCTGGTGCGAAGTTCAAGGATGTGGAGACGCTCATTCAAGAGATCTACAAGCGACAGTTTGGGAGCTGATGTTTCCCGAGCTTCAACAAAGGCTGCGAAATGCGACCGCGACTAGCCTCGCGTCATCTTTGACTTGCTTGCGCCGCGATTCGTCGCGTAGCCGACTCGTAGCTACGGATTGGAGCCCATGAGAAGGCGCACGAAAAGTGTGGCGGCAATGAGATCCGCTGTCGTTCCAGGGTTGCGCTGGTTTCCATGCTCTCGCAGCGAACGGTCCAACGCAATCACTTCAGGTATGTTTGAACAAGGCGTTGAGTTAGGGCGGTCCCGGACGACCTCCCAAATTCGTTTTGCCTCGGACTGAACCTCGCAAGCGGCGTCTTTGCCCAGCTTTCGCCAAATCAATCCGTCGGGTTCATGTGACATCCAGCGTAGTTGCAAACGACAGATGGCATCGTTCACCGTTACCTCCGGTCGGGTTGAACTGCGGGATAATTCTTCGTTTAACCAAGGTAGCAGTGAACCGAAGATATCGGCGAATCCGTTCGTGTATTGCCTGGCGACGGCGTCAAAACTGGCAACATGCCCCATCGCTTCAACGAGCGATTCCGGAGCAGGACTCGTTTCAACATCATGTTGGTCACTGGAACCAAGCCCACCGGCCGACGCGATACGAATGGATTCGTAGACGTCCGCGGAATCGGCATGCGTCAACGCAGAGAGTGCCTCCGATACAGCTTGCTGCAACGATGCGGCACCTATCTTGTTCGCAGCGTTCTGTCGAAGTTGCCTTGCAGCATGAGCAAGTGGCGTGAATAGGAGGATAGTCCCTAGGTAAGTATTAGTGCCGCATGCTTTTATCATCGCTTGCACCGATTTGAGCGTCATGGTTCCGACCGAGGCGATCGGATTCGGATCTGCCGCCGAGGTCAGATGCTGAAGCGTTTGGCTGATTGCGGTTGCGCTCGCGGCAAAATGGCTGAAGGCCATGTCTTCAAAGGAGTGCATGGGTGTGACGTTGCCAATCTTGGACGCCGAAGCTTCAAGAAGGCAGGCCATGCTGGCGGCTTCATGGATGGTCCATATACGGTCAAAAGGGAAAGGAGCCATCCGGGTGCCTGTGTCGATCAAGAAAGAAGGGCTAAGTCGCAGGTCAATCAAAGTTTGAACCTGGGTTGAGTAGCAATTCAATACCTGCCCCTCTGTTTCCGAGTTTCGCGAGGAGTTTGCGGAGCGGGCGGAGCCCAAGCTACGGGAAGGATCTCTTCCCAATTTGAAACTTTGATTTGCCTGGGCTAAGTCGACTTCACGTGGGACGCAGTTGCAAGTCTGAATTGCAGATTGGTATTTCGTGCGACATTCGATTGAAGGGGCATGCTCGGCCACCGTCGGTTACGGATCGTAGCTGAGTTTGACGAAAGCTCATACGCACTACCGAGCCAAAAATGCCAAGAACCGATCGGCTTCAATTGGGCAGTGCGGCTGCACTCGCGTCTTGTTGAAGCGACCAGCAGACCTGGCGACTGCAGTTGTCTGTCATCTGGAGCGAATCAGGATTTGCTCGACATGAGAGGGATTCTATCGCCTTGCTATGCGCGTAGCGAAGGCTCCACAAGGCAAAAACGGGCCAATCCGACACACTACGATGTTCCACACGCCGTCCGATAATCAGAAAGTATGTTCGGTTTCGTAAATAAATCACCGCTGTCTTTTGGCCCGTTCACCTGCTCATCTAAGACTCGAGGGTTTACTACGGCTACTACGTACAGATACTGGGCTACAGGACAACGGCGTCTAGCGCAAGGCCGATCTACTAGGTGGTTCTCCCTGCTGCTTCGAGCCTTTGGCAAGCACAGGATGACAATTATGCGAACAAAGATTCACAATAGATTTCAAGCTCCGATGGAATCGATGTAAGTAGATCTAACACCGTGAGTTACGGAGGATGGGCACGTGTCCAAGGAACCCATACTAGGTGCAAAGTTGATGCCCCCCCCGATAGAAAACTTGAAACGCACTCCCCATTTGCTACAACGAAGATGTCATCACACGATACCGCTCAACGGGATAGGTCAACGCATGGTTCTAAAACGCTTATTTCGCGGCGTACTGTTCTGCATTGCTGCCATTCATTTTTCGGACTTAAATGCCGCAGATGCCGAATTTAGAATTACTCAGGCCGGACATAAGGGGCAGCTCGAGCTGAAGGGGCTAGTGGAAGGCCTTCGGCAGCAATTGGAAATCAAGCTGATTAACGCAACGGAAAGCAAATTTCTCAATCTCCAGGTGTCTTCAACTTGCAGCTGCGTTCGGGCTGACGCTGATGCGTTTGATCTGGAAGCGGGTAGCGAGATTCTCCTCAAAATAGAGATTGATCCTCCAAGAACAGAACTTGACCAGAGAGTTTCTGTTAGAGCGGCGACGTCGTCCGGGGCACCAGTCGATGTCGTGACGATTCAATTCAAAGGCAAGACCAAACCCCCGATTGCTTTGTCTTCTAAATTTATCTATGTGCCTGAAGAAGGCGCAGATTTGATTGTTGAGGTCGCATCCAAAGAGTTTTCTATCTGCAACCTGGACTCAATCGGGCTCAACGATGAACGGCTTGAACTGAGTGTGATCGCGGCGAACGAGGATCTTGGACGTAAAGGAGGTTGCAAATTGAAAGTGGAGTGGGAATCTCCAGAGTTTGCACCGTCTCAAGACTTTACAGTGTCCCTTCAGGGGCATTTCTCTTTTCAGGAGCAGGAACCTGTTGCATTTGAGGAAAACTTTGTGGTGGTCTTCAAACCTAGGATCGAACTCAGCCCTAGGGTAGTTCGTTTCCGCAGGAGAAAAGTCGACGCTGACTTTAATACCCTTTCAGCCACGGTCTTGATGCGTGACTTTGGTACTCCAGACACTGAACTCAATATGATGTTGGTTGCGAAAATAGATGAAGAACCGAAGCTCCTTGATCCGGATATACTTCACAATTACGACAAGGTATCAAGCAGGATTGGCAGCTCTTCCGTCAACAAGATTAGCCTGATTGCCCGACTTGTTCCATCAGCAGCGGGCAACAAAGAAGACATTTATGTAGTTGCTTACAAACGCGGGCGTGAAGTGAGTTTCGACATGTCGTGGCAAGAATTTGTAGCTTCCAACGACGTGTTCAAAGTTGAGATTGACTGATTGCCACTACATTCTCATAGATCGATTTTCTAGGTTCAGACCACGGAGAGATGGGATGATTCGTACAGCTTTTTGCTTGACTCTTTTTGCCGCTATATCGCCTTCATTAGGCTCGGCTCAAACACTCCCCGGCGGGGGTGGTGGTAGTGGTGGAAGTACTACGACTGTTCTGTTGAATGAGATTGGAACAGGGGAATGTATAGCAGACGAGAATGGAGATGAGTCATGCCCGAGCTCGGCATTCGACATGGCCGACCAGTTGAGCGATTTTGAAGGAGAGTATGGGACGTCATGTAACTTTGGAAGTACTTGCGACCAAAAGCCGCCAGGGAGCGGCTACGAAGAGAATTTTGTATGCAAAGGCCAACTTGGCAACACCAGCGTAACCCTCGTGGAAAACGAAGTGGTAATACTGAACTCCGGTTCGGGTACAGCCGTGAAAAAATGGGCGAAAGCAGATGATGGAGAGACTGGCCGTGGTCTCGAACTGGATGACCAGATTTCGTGTTTCAAAGTTACTGAATGCTTGTGTATCCAAGAGGGAACTGATCCGCGGCATTTCTGTCAAAAAGGAGACATCAAAATTTACGCGCTGGCCAGATACTCTCTGAGTAATGTCCAATGCATCGGCACTGCTCAGTAGTCCCTAAGCTTTTCAGGCACAGAGTTATGAATTCGAGAGCACTTCTGCACTTCTTGCTTTTGGCTGCTAGCATCGGCCTAAATGGGACAGTAACCGGGCAATCTAAGTCAGACCGAGTCGCTGATGGGCAAGAGGTGCTAGATGGGTTAGTTAATGACGGCACAAGACTTCTTAGAAGCTTTTCTGTCGACGGGCTCTTGATCGTGGCGAAACACTATCCAGATGGTCATTCCGACCTAAAGGAGTATGTTTTCAGAAAGTCAACGGCGGTAAGAGATGGGAAGCAGTTTGCAAGACTAGACCTCCGGGTAGAGGACCTAATCAACGCTGAGTCCAACTTTTTGTACGAACACGACCTAGCCTGTAAAGAGTTTTTATTTCACGGCTTTGACTTGAAGCAAGGGAGGGGGGTCAAGCGGTACGAGGCCGATGAATTTCCGGCTCTAGATTCCTTGATTAACCTGAGGCCGGAGTACGTTTGTTTCTATTCCTCGAAGAGTGGTTTCGGTTTCCCTCTTCGAAAGAGCCGGGATGCGATTGCAAATCTGCGCGTTTTTGAAGCAAAGCCCTCTTTAGGTCGGTTTGCAATGAGAGTTGTTCACTCAAGTGGAATGGGAGGGGCAGAATATCTTTTTGAAAAACAAAACGACTCTTGGCTGTTATTGCGGTCTAATTCGAGATCCATTGATAAGAAGCCGATTGACCCTCTGAGTTATGACGGAGTGGGCTTTGAGGGCTGGCGAAGTTACGCGAGCAGTTCTTGCGTTTGGAAGAAAGTCGATGATCGTTGGTTGCCTGAAATGGTGTCAGGTGCGAGTCGCCAGCAGCGTTTTGACGATGAATCCCAACTAGTCCTTGCCAATTGGAAGTTCGGCGAAGATGTGCTGATCGAAATGCTGAATCCTGACAGATTCTCGGAAGAGACAATCCAGCGTCAGGTCGACTTCGAGGAGATCCGTGACGCACTAAGAGGTAGGTTAGACGCAATTTCTAGTGGTGCTCGTCGGTGAAGTTGGCATTAGGGCAGGCCCTCAATCGTAAAGGCCCTCTACAGCTTTATCAAACTCCCCCTGGCCCGGCTCGGTGTACCGCCAGATGTACTTCGAGCTCGTATGGCCAGAAAGTTTCATCGCGTAGCGGATGTCTTTCTCGGCCGCTTTTCGCAACGCGGTGTGCCTGAGCATGTGAGCGGAAAGGTGAATGTGTTCTTTCTTGGGCAGCGTTGAGTTGGCCTGTGCCGCAATCGCTTTCAGAGCGTCATCCAGGTTGGGGGCTGCCAGCTCCTGACCGTTCTTGGTTTGGAATAGCGGCCCTGATGATCGGCCTCGTTCCTCATCGAAGTAGTCCTCAATGGCCGCTCGAGCTGGCGTAGGGACTTTCAGCTTCTTGGTTGTCTTCTTGCCTTTACGTTTGATGTTATGCAGATACCCATCCTTGTACTGCTTTGGAAACTGAAGGCCCAGCATCTCCGACTCTCTCAAACCCGTGTGGAGCAGTAGGAGAAGCATTGCGAAGTTCCGGTGTGGGCGTTGATTTGCCCGTGTCTGGATCGCAATCAACTGTTCGGCTGCAGACTTCAGGCGGTTCACCTGAATATCCTCGAGTCCGAGCCACTTGGGTTCATCTTCGTCGATGTTCTTGACGCCCGTACAGGGATTGCCCACCAGGAACGGTCGCTGCTTGTGGATCCATTTGGCGGTGTGCCTGAGCGTGGCCAAAGCCCGGTTCACCGTTGATGCTGCGAAGTCTTGCTTCTTGTAGAGCTTTCTCAGGAAGCCTTCGGTGATCGACTTGGTCCACTGATCTGGATGATCCGTACCGGACGATAGGGAGATGAACTCCACGAATTTCTGCAGGTCGTTCTTTTTGGCTTTAAACGTGTTGCTCTCCGGATCTCCGACCTGGGTTCCCAGGTAGAGTTCGAACCAAGCGATGAGTGAGTCCTGTTTCTTCTTGGGCAGCATGAGTGCAGCGGTCGTATCCATGGGCACGATCTCCTTGGCTATTGTCTTCTTTTTCCGACCCGCGGGGGCCTTTTTCTTCGCCATGCTAACCTTCCCTCTGGGAAGGTCGCGAGTAATGCGAGCGGGTAGGGCTCTTACTACTCATCATGCCGGACCCTTTACGAGTTCTGCGGGTAAGCTCAAACTCCAAACCTAGATGGGCTG
Organism: Aureliella sp.; assembly: GCA_046290675.1. Classification (GTDB taxonomy): domain Bacteria; phylum Planctomycetota; class Planctomycetia; order Pirellulales; family Pirellulaceae; genus Aureliella. The sequence continues at coordinate 28,649 of JBKAHA010000013.1, read as the reverse complement.
CAATCGCGCGGGGCACAGCCTCTGCATCATCCAACACGTCATCGTTCGTAAATCGAACCACCTTCCACCCCAAATTTTCTAGATGTCTCTGACGAGTGAGATCCTCGTTGCACTTTTGATCGTGGTAACCGCCGTCCAATTCAACGACCAATTGTTGTGAAACACAGGCAAAGTCGGCGAAGTAGGGACCAATGGGATGTTGTCGTCGGAACTTCATTCCACAGACTTGTTTGCCGCGAAGAAGCTCCCACAAGAGTGATTCAGCTTTCGTCTGTTTGGCGCGGAGTTCTTTCGCGCGGTCGATCCGATCGGGTTTCATTTAAGCCCCTCTCCGCTCGCATTACTCGCGACTCTCCCCAAGGGGAGAGTAAGTTTCTGTGCAATCTGGCCCTGAAAATTCTTATTTAATGCAAACTATCGCCGTTTTCGTGGCTGTTTCGGTATCAAACTACCCTAATATAGCACACTTTGCATTATATAAGATACGTTATTTAATGAGAAGTGGCCCCAAGATAACTCTATTGATTTGCTCGTTCAGAACTTTGTAGCTTTGGAAAACAGGCAAGCCCGCAATTCTCGACAAAGATGCGCTCATGCGAACAAGATCGATTTGGGGCTATCTGGTCGGATTCTTAATCGTTGCGGTTGGGTTACTTGGTTTCGTTGTCATCAAGAACCATGCGAATCGACTTATCGCCAGTTACCAAGGAAAGAGCGGTTTTGTCGGTAGCTGGAAAATCAACGGAGGCGTTTTGTGTGGTTGCAGATCTGGGAAGCCGTCGGAGACTCTGCGAAGAAAGAACGACAAGAAACTCGCCGCTAGAAGATCTAGGCGAGCCTTAGACCTTCAGGACTTCGTTGACCGCCTCGACGACTTCGTCGGCTGCCTCTTCCATCACGTAATGGCCGACGTCTTCCAAGCGGCGTGTATGAGCTTGCGGGAATAAGGATTCCAACCGTGTTAGGCATTCAGGTCGGAAGCACCAATCTTTCATGCCCCACACCATCCTGACAGGACGATCTTGAAAGACCCCCAGACCCTGCTCGATGTTTTCCAATAGTTGCCAAGTTGCTTGAGTCTTGCGTGTCGGGATGTCTTGTACGAAACGGGCAATCGCGATTCGCGACTGCCAATCGTTGTATGGAGCGATGAGGCCTTCAGCGACTTCAGGCGCCAATGCCGGAAGACGATTGAGTGTCATTGTCAGAGCCGCTTTGGCAAACAGGTTCAAGCCGCGCATTGCAAAGTTGCCGATCCACGGTAGACGGCACGCTGAGATCCGCCATGGTACGTAAGGCGGCGGGAACGCGGCCGTGTTGAGAATGACAAACTTGTCAATTCGCGTTGGGACCTTCAATGCAGCACCAAGACCGATGGCACCACCCCAATCGTGAACGACGAGAATGACGTTCTTCAAATCGAGTTCTTCAATGAGTCGCGCCAAGTTGCCGACGTGGCGTTCGAGTGAGTACGGATATTGCTGCGGTTTGTCGCTGAGGCCGCAACCGATATGGTCGACACCAATGACTCGAGCTTCGGACGCGCAATCGGTCAGCAAGCGTCGGTAAGTAAACGACCACGTCGGGTTACCATGGACGCAGACCACGGTTTGGTTGGAGTCTGAATCGCCTTGTTCGACATAATGCATCCGGACAAGATCCACGGATGTCTCGGACTTGGGTAGTTCGAGGAATCGTGATTCGAAGGGATAGAGTTTTTCCCAGTTGGCCATGCGGCTTATTCTCAGAGTCGAATACGAGTCCAGTTTGATGCTCGAAGCGAAACGTAGCCGGAAGGGAATCGTGCAAGTTACCGACGTCCATTCTCAATCGAAATATCCGGTAGTATCCCTACAGGCTGTCTTGGCGTCGCCGAAGTATACACGCAAGCCATGAGACTGTCGCCCGGCGTGCGGAGCCAGAAATAGACTCGGTTTAGAGACGCTTAAAATGGGGAGCTCAGGAGCATTCAGTCCACACTCCATCGGCATATGAAACCGTTCGAGACTGAGCCGAAATGGGTGTCTGATAAAGGGGCGTTGGATGAAAGCGACAGACTACGACAGAGTTGGCATGCGAAGCGGCCGTTTTCTGAACCTATTGCTAATGCTCGTTTGGCTATGCATTGGCGGTAACTTGGCTGCTCAGTCAACTGGCGTGGTTGAGATCGATCTGCTTGAGAAGGGCACCGAGACGCCGCTCATCTCGCGCGTTCGAATCCTTGACGAAAAGGGGCGTGGGCTACGCGCAAGAGGTGCAAAGGCATTCGAGTTCGGTTGGAACCTGATCGAAAGTCCGATCGTGTTTCGGGGCAGGCCTGGTCCGTATCGGTACGAGGTATTCAACGGTCCTGAGTACTCCCGTGGAATCGGCGACTTCGTGCTCGACAAGCGATCAGAGGGCCTGGATGTCCTACGGATTCCCCGCCACGCTGATTTGAAGCAGGAAGGCTACGTTGCAGGCGACTTGGCAGCCTATCTCCCTGGGCCGCGGCTTCTGCCTTGGTTGGCGGCAGAGAGGCTAGCCGTCGCAGTGCAATTACAGACAACTCCGCTGGATGCTGCAGCGGGGTGGCGCGCGACACGTCCTGGGCAGAGTCAGGCTGACGCAGCCCAGAGTGGCGTGTGGGTGGAGCAAGCCAGCTATCTAGATGGGCGACCAAGTAGTGGTCTGGCACTGCATCACTGGTCTCCACCGTCTGAAGTCCCGGCAAAGGTGTCGTCGACGCGGCTACTCGTTATGGCCAAAAATGCGGCCGAAGATAGTGTGTTTGGATCGCAAGACGGGCTTCGCGTGCATGCAGAAGTCGCCCGGCCCTGGGCCCAGGATCTACCGATTTGGCTCGCATCTGGAAAAGTGGATTCGATTCGAATCTTGGGGGAACACCTGACCATCGACGGCAAAGGTCAACAAAAATTGGAACCAATCGTAAGCCTTGGGGAAGGGCGATTCTTCGGTGCATTGAAAGATGGTCGGTCCGTCGAGGCGCTCTATTGGAAGATTCTTGAAGCTGGTTTTCGGATTCCGCCCAGTGCCGGTAGCGGCTTTGGCAAACGACCGTCGCCCCTCGGTTACAACCGCGTTTACGCCATGCCGGCCAGCGAAGGGGTAGCGGCATGGTGGCAAGCTCTAACGAATGGACATTCCTTCGTGACGAACGGCCCGTTGCTTAGGGCAACCGTGAACGGGCAGATTCCTGGCCACGTATTTAACCTTTCTGAAAGTGGCGAGCTGGATCTTGAGGTGGCACTGACGCTGACCGTTTCAGATCCAGTGGATTACTTGGACGTGATCTTCAACGGTCAGCAACTCTACCAAGCTCGTTTGGATGAGTACGCGAAGCAGGGCGGCAAGATACCTACCTTGACGGTGAAAGAGAGTGGTTGGTTGATTGTGCGGGTGGTAACCGGTCGTGAGGATACGTATCGACTCGCATTCACAGCGCCTTTCTACTTCGAAGTTGGCGGGCAAGAGAGGATCTCAAGAAGCTCAGTCGAGTTCTTTCAGCAGTGGTTAGGACAGGCCAAGGATCGCATCGCGAGTTCTGCCCAAGCGGCGGACGCGGGCGTCTACATTCAAGCTGCCGAGAAGTTCTGGCAAAAGCGGCTTGAGAGCGCGACGGTCGACTAACCCCTTACCGTTTGAAAACCCATAAGGGGCGTTGGAGGGCGAGGCCAGTTCAGGAATTGGCCTGAGATTTGCATGCTGCTTCGCCAGGTGAAATTTCTGTCGTTCCGACCGCCCGTTTGCCTGGAAATAGCCTCAAACCGTTGGTTTTGGGCAATTCCCTGGTTTTGGGGACGGTGCTGAGACGGTTGGCGACTAGCGATTTTGATGCCCGCTCGGGCAAATTCGGCGGTGCGGATATACTCGATAGGCTGTTCCTGAAGAGACTCTCAGAAGACCATGCAAACAATGTCACAGGATTATTACGCTGTACTTGGTGTCAGTCGATCTGCGTCGAAAGACGAGATTCAAAAGGCGTATCGTGAGCTCGCGCGCAAGTATCACCCGGATCTCAATCCTGACGACAAGGCTGCCCAGCAAAAGTTCAAAGATATTCAGCACGCGCACGATGTCCTGAGTGATCCAGAAAAACGCCAAATGTATGATCAATTTGGACCGGATTTCGAACAGGCTGGGCGCGGCGGTGGAAATCCGTTTGGTGGCGGCGGTGCCGGTTTCAGTTTTGAAGACCTGTTTGGCGGTGGAGCCGGACGTGGTGGATTTGACGGAGATCTGGGCGATATCTTTCGCCAATTTGGCGGTGGCGGATCCGGTCGAGGTCGGCACGCTCAAACGCCAGCCAAGGGGGCCGATCTCTCTGCGGAATTGACGGTGCCATTCAACACTTCAGTACTCGGCGGCGAAGCTGCAATCAGCGTCCAGCGAGCCGGCAAAATGGAATCGATCACGGTGAAGGTTCCACCTGGAATCGAGACTGGAAAGAAAATGCGTCTTCGAGGTCAGGGGGAACCTGGTCGTGGTGGCGATGCCGGTGATTTAATTGTTGAGGTTGCTGTTGCACCCCATCCATGTTTTCGGCGAAGCGGTAAGAACCTTGAGGTGAAGCTACCTGTCACTTTGAAAGAGGCGGCACTTGGAGCGACGATTGATCTTCCGACTCCAGGCGGTACGGTGGTTCTCAAAGTGCCAGCGGGCACTAGCAGTGGTCGGCGACTGCGTGTGAAGGGGCAGGGCGTCCGTTCTGCCAATGGCACAGACGGTGATCTCTACGTTGAAATCGAAGTCAAACTGCCAGAGTCTCTAGCCAACTCGGACGAGTTGCCGGACGACGTTGTCGAGGCGATCGAGAATTTGGAACGCCTCTACGATGGAGGAGTCCGAGAAAAACTACTTTGGTGATTTACTCGGCCGTTTCTTCCGAAGGTCGCGTCGGGCGTTTCGGCACCGAGGTCGCCAGATGATTAGATATTCAGCTCACCGCATTGCTTTGCTCGCAAAGAAGGCGTTCCCATGCAACGCGACAAATCAACAGAGGGTGCTCGACGTGATGCAAGCTTTCCCGCGTCTCTGAGAATCAAAAGCGGAAGAGAGTTTCAGCTCGTGTTCTCTCGAGGCAAAGTTGCGGCGGATGACGTTCTGGTGATGCATGGGATTCGCAATTTGAATCCGAGCGTAGGCACCGGATCAGGTCACGAAGAGCCCACGCGGCTCGGTATCAGCATTTCCAAGAAAGTCGGGTCAGCTCCCAAACGCAATCGTTGGAAACGCTTGATTCGCGAAGCGTACCGAGCTGAGAAACGCGAGATTCCGCGAGGACTGCTTCTTGTTGCGAGGCCGCGAAAAGGCGCAGAGCCGGATTTAGATCTAATTTCGAAAGCAATTCGCCAGTTAAGTCGAAGACTCGATAGGAAATTGCCATAGTCGGAAATTGCCTTCGGCACGGGCGGAGCTTTGCGTGAGCCACGCCCGTCAGCCTGAATCGGCCCGATTCCTGATTACTGGTCGATGAAAGCGATCTCCCCACCGGAACGCGTTCCCAGCGCGTTGTAGACGGCAGCATCAATATTCGAGCTGACCGAATGGATAGATCCATCGCACAACGCGAATTGGGCGATACCGCCTGGGTGAGGAGCGGATAAGCCTTTGTCGTCACCATCAATTTGATTCGGCCGAAACTGGGTTTCGAACAGCACCATATGCCCATGATCGTCTCCCAGATCATCCACGTCACGCACAGCAGCTACCCAAGAATTTTCGAAGAACGAGTGTCCACCCGCTGTGGGCTGTGAGCTAGGGATTGGTCCGTTGGTACGTTCTCCAATCGCAAACGTGTTGGAGAGACCATCGGAGATTGAAGCGACGTTAATGCGACTGTTGCGGAAGAAGACACCTTCGCTTCGCAACGGAGTGTCATCCAAGTTGATCGCCGGAGTCGAAGGGCCCCAGTTCGCCGCGTAAGTCCCTGCCGCATATTGCTCGACAGGAGTCGTACTAGCGTCTCGAATCACGTAGGCGCCGTCTGAATAGGAGTCCGACGGACAGAGGTAGACTGACAGGTGTCTCTCACGCGGAATAAGATTGATGGGAGCCCAAATTGGAACCCGTGGATCAAACTGTTGGTACAGGTTGTTCTGCTCTAGTTGCGGTAGAATCATGGCTCCCCACGCAAGGCCGGCGTGATTGGCCGGACCACCGCCGTTGGGATTGAAGCGGTGTATGTATCCCGGCGGAAACCGACGGTGTGAGGCTTCGTAGTTGTGAAGAGCTAATCCTAGTTGCTTGAGGTTGTTCTGGCAGGACGCTCGTCGAGCAGCCTCGCGAGCAGCCTGGACGGCTGGCAACAACAAAGCGACCAAAATTCCAATGATTGCGATGACTACCAAGAGCTCAACGAGGGTAAAAGCTCTTCTTGAGTCGGCTAACCTGCAGCCGTCGTTCTGCTTTGAAGTCATCACAGTTTCCTATGTCCACGTAAGAAGCGTTGTCACTGGAGTCGAACTGAACCCAGACTGATTCAACTGATAACTGATTCAAGTCCAAGTCCAAGTCTACTCGCTGTAGTGCTACGGAAAGTGACTTCGCGCTAGAACTTCATAATACGCTGCGCGGACCCAGAATTGACTCGTTGCGAGAGACGAAGCCTGCTCCGACGTTGGTACGAGCGGAGGCTAAACTTTGGATTGTTCATTGCGTAGGAAAACGCCCAAAACCTTATCAATGCTGCGCATCGGGATTTGAAGGGATAAGGGTCGCGAATCCATAGGCTTCGTCTTTCAGGATGATCTCGTCGACTTTGATTCGAAAAGTCGTCAGGTCGTCGGGCGTTCGAAAAGCAGGTGGAATCTGAGCTGTGAAGCGTATGCAATCGAACTTTGGTACGTCATTTCGAGTGAACTGAATGGCGACTGAATTGTCGCCTGTTGGCGTTGGTGACTCGGGGATGGCGGCAGACAGTGTTCCCGAGAATGTGGTTGGGGCGAAGTCGTCGGGGATCTCTGAACTGCTGCTGGATTTTTTCGCCTCAATGCAGCTCAGGTAAACGTCTAGTTGGCCATTGGAAATCGGCGTGACCTCCGCGTGGTAGTGATTGCGGAAAGGCGATTTATGATCGGTATGTCCGATGGCTACGATTTTTCCACCGTGAATGGCAGGAGCATGTCGGTGACCATGTTGATGGGGGTGCTCGTGGGCGCCTTCGAAGTCTTGATGTTCGTGGTCGTGGCGTTGCCCGTCCCCGTGTAGGTGCCGATGAACGTGACCGAGGTCATGCTGAGTGTCGCTGGATAACTCGGATGTGAGTGGGGCGGTCGCGACTTGTTCGATCTTCGGATTCGGCTCTGATTCGCAGCCCCCTGAAGTGATCAAGCCCAAGGTGAGCGTGAGTCCCAAAAGCCAATTTGAGTCGCGTAATCGCCGATCTTCAAACTGAACACCCCGTGGCCGGCTTGTACTCTGTCGCAAGTGAACTGTTCGCAAAAACACGTTCCATCTCCTTGGGCTAATTACACGGAATGTAACGTTAGGAGGAGTGTAGGCCAAGAATCAAGTCTCGTTAATCGTCGCCAACGAAGTCGTGCTAACCGCCACTAGTGGTGAATTGAGTTGAAGCGATGCTGTGGTCACGGGTTGAATAGGATGAGAGCGGAAGCCATGAATGAGACAAAATAAGAAAAGGCAGGCCGAATGGATCGACCTGCCTTCAATAGGTTGACTCTAGGCTTTCGCCAGCTGGACATGCCGCCGGAGCGGACTTAGATTGCGTGAAAGCCTTCCATTTCGACGGCGAGACGCTTACGAGCGACGTGCAAACGACGCTTGATCGTACCGATTGGCGCTTCGAAGTGTTCTGCCATTTCGATCAATGACTGACCGCTCAAGTAGAACGCTTCTAGTGTACGTCGGTCGATATCGCCCAATCGCTTGAGGCCGCAGCGAACCTGCTCGTGCTTTTCGCCGTCCAGAATTCCATCGAGTGGAGTTTCAGAACTGGTGCAAACGGACTCCAGCGTTTCCGCTTCCAGAGCGATTGCGGTACGACGACGGGTCAAGCGGTTGATGGCCATGCGTCGAACGATTTGACGCAACCAGCCGCCGAACGCTTCCGGTACACGCAGTTGATCGAGTCGATCGAAAGCGTGAATGAAGACGTCTTGAACGAGCTCTTCCGCTTCGTCCCAGTTGCCGGTCTTGCGGTAAGCGAGAGCAAGCGCCGATCCCTGGTATCGCTCGTAGAGTGCCGATTGTGCTTCACGGTCGCCGAGCTGGGCAGCTCCAACCAATTCCGCAACCGTGCTAAGTGTGTTTTGAAAAGTTTCCGTAACCATGATCTCGCTCTCTATCTTGCATTGCTGCTCAGCGAACTGCAGCCCAATCAAGGGCGTGCAGGAGCTGGCGCGAACGCTTGTGCTTCAGGTTGAGTAGCAGATCTGCGGCTGAGTCTGTGTTTGAAATGGCGACTTACAGCCGCGGTTCAAAACTCGAATCCGGTTTCCGTTCCAATGTCGGAACAGCTTGGGACGCGCGTGTCCCGAGGGAATCGATGACTCTGCTGGTGATCTACCGGTCACAGCTGCACTTGCAACTGTGGTGATGTCTGCCGCTTAAGAGCGGCTGCTAGGGACGCGGATTAGCCGCGTGCCGTCGCTCTGACAGTCGATAACCTGCAGGGGGTTGTGTAGACGGCCTGAGCTATGTCCAAACGCTTCAATGGGCGTTTGTCGCCGGGTTTACCCGGCATCGGATCGGACCCGCGGCGATAACGTTGATCGCCTGCGAATGCATATCCGGGCTGACATAACTCGAGCCAGAGCCCCCGATGTTCACGTAGTTGCATGAGGTGGAACAAATTGCGTACCGCACCAGCTGCCACGACACTTGCAATCACGCGGCTTACCACGGAGGCGATCGAGCTGGAAATGGATGAAATACGCATGTCATTCCTCCCTCACGCCAGTCATGGGCGTGAACTGAGAGAGTTCAAGAATTACTACCGACGCAGACCAATTAGCACGTGCCAAAAGCTGGCCGGGGTGGAGCTTACGTGCTCCCGCCGCTTTTTCGCGACAAAGTTAGCTTAACGTGACCCGCCAGAGAGACAAACTTGGATCCGCCGAATTGGCGAATTTCTGCACTTCTCTTGGGCCTACGCTGGGTTAGACAGTTTCCCCACGACTAGGTTCGCGAAAAAACGCCCTAGTTCATCAATATTTTTGGATTCAAGCTTGTGCAAGGCTTCACAAAGCGAGCGGCCCTGATGCTTCACCGCGACGTCGCCTGAGCGTGGTTCATACCGCCACCGGTTCATCATTACCGTTTACGGTTCTTTCCGCGCTTTGATTTGGCTTCGGACTCCGCATCTTCACTGGACCTCGCTTTTGAAAGCGATTTGCGCAGTTGTTGGAGCATGTTTGGCTGCTCGAATTCGAAGTAATCCCCTAATAGTTCGAGTGCTTCTTTCCGCTGCTCGGGAGCCAGCTCTTTGAAGAGTTTCGCACGAGCGGCCGTCTTGATTGCAAGGATCGCCTGTTCTGCCTCCGACTGAATCTTGGCTGCGCGGGTAGCAAGATTCTCCTTCTGGTCTTCGTGAACGCCGATTTCCTCGCCCAATCGGCCGCTGGTCAATGCTTCGCCGATACCACCGTTTTGCTGGATATCGATTTGGTAAGCCAGTTGCCGAATGCGATCCATCTGCTTGGGGAGAAGAATTTCTTCGATAGCCGCTTCGGCCTGCTCTCGATTCTTGTCCATGATCTTTTGAAAATCATCGCCGCCGAGACTGATCGGGCCACCAGCACCTCCGGCCATCAGCTTCACCTTAAGCAGCTCAGAGAATCGCTTTTGTGTTTCTTTTTGGATCGTTTCGACACCAGCGATCTGTTCCTCGCTCAGGTCCAATTCGCGCCGAACGGACTCATTCGAAAGCAATTGGAACAACTGGGATTGATTGTTCGGATTGATTCCGCCCATCGGGCCGCCGCCAAAGGAAATGCTTCCACCTGGAGCGGCCATGGAGAAGCTCATCGAGGAGACTCCATCGAGCACGGACTCTCGAAGCTCGTCCGACGCTTCGTCACCGCCGACCCCAAGGACCTGAATTCGTGCTTCCTGAGCCGGCGCCGCCATTGGAGCCAGGGCGACAGCGAGGGCCATACATGTAGCAGCGGCAGTAGAGCGGCTAAAGGAGGCAGAGCTTTGGAAGAAGGGCATGGAGCGTCTCCAGAGGTATTTCAGAAGATTCGGACAGAACACATCGTAACTCAATCGGTGCGAGTGGATTTAGCCCGGATGGAAGTCAGTCCCGTCTCGGCGAGCGCGGGCACCGGTTGCGATCTTGAATGGTTGCGACACAAGATCTCGTCTGGCACGCTCCAAGTTGGAGCTTTCCGCCTAGCCGTTGTGCCGAGTTGGGGTTATGGTTGCCAATCAAAGCGGTCTGTTGCGGAAGTATTGCCAAAAGTCGGGAGTGCGCAGTACGTTGCCGAATTTTGGAATGTTGGTGTGGCAGGAATCATTGCCTTAGGAATGTCCGCTATGGGTGATGGCCTTCGGTACTTTCAACTAAATGAACGAGGATGAGGACTCGAGAGTCATGGCTCGATTTAGTGCCCTTTTGAGCGAAACTTGGTGGCTTTGGATCCTCTTTTTCATTGGTGGGACGGTGATGTCCTTTCTTAGTTACGTGTTTCTAGTCACGTTCCCAATCTGCATTTTTACCTTCTTTTGGTTTGCCTACATCCGCTACGACGAAGAAGGCAACTTCAAAGGTAGCTGATGAACGATGAGCTCAGAAATTAGCAGCCAGCGTTCCGAAAGTTCGCAAGAGGATTCCGATCGAAAAGGCGCCGAGAACGAGGGGACAGCGAACGATGATGCTCCAGTTGCATCACCATCGTCTGAGCATTCAGAGCCCGACGATTCCTCTCTCTCTAAATCGGACCTAGAGCGCGTCAGTGATGTGCTTGAAGCCATCGTGGCGGACCGAGGCTTACTGCTCCAGCTGAATAAGTCAGAACAAGAGCGGTTTCTACGTGCCGCTGGACAGGTTTCCAACCCTGGCCGGGCAGCAAAACGGAAGCTCATAAAGGCGGCGAGAGCGGATCGAAAGCGAGCGGAGCGCGAGGCGGCAAAGCGTGATGAACAGCTGTTGGAGTCGACTGGGATTCGTAGCGTAGCGGAAACGCCTAAGTTGTCTCGAAGGCAGATCGCTCAGAGCGCGCCGCCAGAGCCGTTCGAAGTCAACGCGAAGCAGATTGAATCGACAGATCCGTCCCATTTCGTTGGGCAGCTCGAGGTTGCTCGAAACTGCTACATATGCAAAGCGGACTACCACGATTTACATTTTTTCTACGATTCCATGTGTCCGGGTTGCGCTGAATTCAATTGGATGAAGCGAAACCAATCTGCTGACCTAGAGGGGCGGTATGCGCTGCTGACCGGCGGCCGCGTGAAGATCGGTTTCGAAGCGGCGTTGAAACTGCTGCGAACCGGCGCGGATGTGGTCGTTACGACGCGTTTCCCAAAAGATGCTGCCAAAAGGTTTTCGGAGGTTGCTGATTCGAGCGATTGGGAGAACCGTTTGCGAATTTACGGCCTAGACATGCGGCATACGCCAAGCGTTGAAGCATTGGCCACACATCTGAATGCGACGCTTCCTAGGTTGGATTTTATTTTCAATAATGCATGCCAAACCGTCCGTCGTCCTCCTGCATATTACCAGCACCTGATGGACGGAGAGAAAAGCTCAAACGAAAGTCTGCCCGGAGTCGAACAGACTTGGTTGCGTGATTATCAGCGGCTACTGAATTCGGACGGGAATTCTTCATCAAGGGCTACCTTAGCCAATAAGTCAAGCATTCCAACTGCTCGGGTGGAAACAAATGAAATCATCAAACGCGATGCTCAACACGGGGAACTAGTAGGGCTGATGCAAGCGGCCTCTATGTCTCAGTTGCATTTAACTGAGCAAGACGAACAGCCAAACCATCTGTTTCCCGTCGGTCAATACGATCAGGACCAACAGCAGATTGACTTAAGAGGCAGGAATAGTTGGCGACTGAAGCTGGACGAAGTTGCAACCGTTGAGCTTCTCGAAGTGCATCTGGTGAATGCAGTGGCGCCCTATATTCTCAACGCCCGGTTGAAGCCGCTGATGGTGAGGACTGCGGGGCATGACAAACACATCGTCAATGTTTCAGCGATGGAAGGAATCTTCTATCGGGCTTTCAAACGTGATACCCATCCACATACGAACATGGCCAAGGCCGCATTGAACATGATGACTCGCACATCGGCGGCGGATTACATTCGCGACGGGATTCATATGAACAGCGTCGATACCGGATGGATCACAGACGAGGATCCCATTGAAATTACGAAGCGCAAGAACGAGGAACGCGGCTTTACCACTCCGCTAGACTGCGTGGATGCAGCCGCGCGTATTTGTGACCCAGTATTCCACGGCGTGAATTCCGGCGAGCACACGTGGGGTAAGTTCCTGAAGGACTACCAAATCTCAAACTGGTAGTCCACGTTCCCATCTCCTGGATGCGGTTCACGAAGGTGAGCGCGTGGACAAGCACACTGGCAGACTGCGCGCCAACGATAGAAGATCGTTTGTACGTTCGTGTGCTAACGATAGAAGATCGTTTCCACATTTCCTCGTAGGATTTGTTTGCCAAGCTCGATCGCTCGCGTTTCGCTCCAACCCATGTCGCGAACGAAATGCTCAGAAAGGATTTTTGATAGGCATCGCTTAAACATGGCAAACTTGGGCAAGGCGAATTCAAGCTTGTACATGTCGCTGTAATATCCGACGACCTTGTTGCGAGGCACCGCCTCGAGGCGATGGCTCAGATCCTTATGAATCACGGAGGGTGTGTTGCTGTACCACCAGTGTCCATTGCAGACGACGTTCGGGAAAATCCAGGCGTAGCTAACGAGTTCTTGATTCGTAACGCTCGCGAGGACCGAGATAGGAAATGTTACGTTGGGAAACGCGTTGAATAGCTCCTGATATTGGATCAGTGAGACGCGACTGTCGTATAGATCTTGGCCTTGAAATACGCCCGCCGGGTAGACCGATCGATTGACTCCGATCATGAGGTCAAATGGGAGCCCGTGTTGGTCGCAGTTCTCGGCAAGCTTCCAAAAGACCCAGTTGCTGAGGATCTGAAGCTGATCGCCGGATGCTTGATTGCCCTCTTTGAGCACGGAGCGGAGTGCGTTTTCAGCAGTCGTATCCTCAACCCTTTCTGGCGCAAAGAAGGGTGGCAAACTGATAGCGCAAGCTTTGACACCATTGGCAACGAAGTGTTCGAATCGCTGCGCGATAGCGTTCGCGAAATCAGAGATCGAGGCAACCTCGATGCCGCTACATTTGGCGAGCCGTTGTCTAACTTCTGGTTTCCAAAAATGGAATACAAGTTCATCAGTCCGAAGGCACGGGATATATCGCTGCGTATTGAAGCCGTGGAGATCATCATCGAAGTCGTTGGTTAGGAAGACGGCTTCAATCCCCGACTTCTTAAGGACCTGCTCTTCCCAGTCGGGCTGGTCAAATTTCGCCTGGGCGCTGTCATAGAATTGCTCCCAATTGGATTCATCGAGCCGATCGATGTCGACATCAAACAACTCCTTCGCTGCTTCTAACAACCATGAAAGTTGAACGGTGTTGTCGAGGTGTCCAAGACCTGACGCTAATCGTTGAACTTTCTCGCGCGGAGAGATGCCGGGTTCTTCGATGTGTTCACGTGGCATACCGGCGGAGTGTGCCAGTTCCGTGTAGTAGTGGTAGCCAAGTATGTCAGCCAAATTCTCGCTCGCCGGGCTGTGCGGATTGATATGCGTATGGGAATCAATCAGTACCAGGGAGTTGAGTTCTTCGAAAATAGAGTTGGAAAGAGTGTCGCTCATGGGTTTGTATCGCTGGAGAGATGGTTGTTTGGCGGCATTAGTTTGCACCAACTCTCAAGTGTCGAGAAGAGGCTCGCCTGGGAATAAGGGGGGGCCCGCAACTGTCTGAACGCGATCGGTGTCCATTTCAGCAGCCAGCATTGGTCGGAAGATGGCCCGAATATCCGGGTTTTTATGTGATCAAGGAGTGATGAGCGTGTGTGCAGTCCGCTGTTTCCTGGTTTTTTGATCAAAGGGGTGATTGAAGGCTACAATAATCTGGTTCGTGTCAGCCTGGCCCCAGGTCCGGCTTCACACACACCTCGACTATGTTTTGCAGATCCGAGTCTGCAGATTCTGATCCTTCTATGTTTAGGAGTCGTCCGTGGCGAATCACGAAAACGAGAACGCAGGGCAGAATCCAGGATATGAGGGCATGGGAGACCAGGGATCGGAAATCGCCAATGAAGAATCTGCTTGCTCCGCTGATTTTGCTTGGGAACTAGTGCCGACCGCGGCGCTCCCAAACTCGAGCAAGCATGCTGGGACGTCGCGGGAGAAAGATTCTTTAGACGGTGACTCTGCCAACGCTAACACGACGGAATCAAAGAACCAGAACGATCTGGACGACGATGACTCTTCCTCTCGCGAATCACGCGCGAAGGCCAAGCGGGAACTGCATCCTGCTCAACTTGCGACGTCGACTTTTCTCAGTCTGGTTATGGTGCTGGGTTTGCTGCTATTGACTCGGTTGTTGGTTCCATCGCTGGTAGAGAGCATCCGCTACAGCTGGTATCGAGGTCAATTGAGGGCCGAGTACGAGCTTAGCCACGAGCAATTGCGCAGTGTGTCGCTGGACTCACTTGCTGAAGTGTCCAAGCTCGTCAGCCAGCGGATGGGGCCAAGCGTAGTTCACATCAACGTACGTCGAACGCTAGGAATGACACTAGGCGGTGACCCTGAGGTCCGCGTGCCCAGAGGCTTTGATGCGTTTGAGGGGCAGGGCAGTGGTTTCATCATTAGTAGTGATGGTTACATTCTGACGAATGATCATGTTCTCGAAGGTGGTCGTGAGATTACGGTCACGATGAGTGATGGACGTAAACTTCCGGCAAAAGCAATTGGCCGAGACTGGCAAACAGACTTGGCTGTAATCCAAGTCGACGCCGAAGGCCTGCTACCCATTGAATGGGGCGAGAGTCAGGAGATTCAGATTGGGACGCCGGTCTGGGCCGTTGGAAGTCCTTTCGGCCTGCAGCAGACGGTAACCTTCGGGATTATCAGTGGTAAGCATCGCGTCGATTTTGGTAGCACGCGAACATCTTCGAATGGGCGTAGCCCGACACCATACGGTGATTTGATGCAGAGTGATGTGGCTTTGAATCCGGGCAACAGCGGAGGACCGTTAGTCAACTCGCTGGGGCAGGTCGTGGGCGTGAACGCGGCGATTCTTGGCGAGACATTCCAAGGAGTCAGTTTCTCGATCCCGAGCCGGGTCGCCATCCGTGTTTCCGAGTATCTCATCGAGAGTGGCTCTGTACCGCGTGGATGGTTGGGTGTTGTTCTTCAGGAGCTGGCGGACGAGGATAAGTACTTTGAAGATGGCCAGAAAAAATCCGGCGTGCTGGTCGGGCGTTTTCCTCCCGGAATTGATTCGCCTGCACTCGAGGCAGGACTTAGGACTGGGGATATCATCGTCGCGTTCAACGGCAAGGCCGTTTACGATTCTCCTCAGCTCATTCGTGAGATCGGCGAAACGCCGGCGGGTACAGAAGTCGTCTTATCTGTACGCCGCCCGATAAGCGCTAGCGACGAAGCCGATGCCGGAAAGAGTGATGAAGCTGGCAGAGAACGAGCTGAAGACGCACAGCAGACGAAGTTCAAGAACCTGGAGATCAATATTAGACTCGGTGAACGTGATCCAATGCTGGGGCGTCGCTAAGTTTCGGCGATACGACGGACACCCCGCGTGGTTCGATTTAGTTGTTCGTCATCCGAAGCCCACTCCCCAATCGATAGCTGCCAATCGAGATTTATGAAACGATATTCAGAGTACTTCCTGGCAATTTTCCTGATCTGCATCTTAGTAGCGATGCAGATGGTCATGGGTCCCAGAGTCTTTGCATTTGCGGCGGGGCTCGCCTCCATCTGGTTCGTCATCTCGATGGTTCTGCTGAGTAGGCCTCCTGGGATTCCCGAGTTCGTTTCCGACGATCTGGACCAGGATGAGCAGCACGTTCTACGCAAGGACGTCATTCCGGTCCTGCCGATGCTTGATCGAATAAGGCTGGCTCTGAGCGTTTCTTGTGGCGCGTGTTTGCTACTATGGCTGACACTCTTTTTTCTAGCTGGTTGACCGTCTGGGGCCTAGCTTGCAAGCAAAGTCCTATTTGTCAGAGGGAGAATGTCAGAGGCAGAATATTGCCTCGTAGAGAGTTGTGGACTCGATATGCAGTGGCCACGCGCTCGCCCCTGACTAAAATGGGCATCTGAGCTACGATTTCGCGATTCCGGATCGCACTCGTGCAGCGTTAAGGACAATACGCTGGGAATCCAGCCGTAGATTCGATTTGAATTCGTCGTCCGGTTGCGACAGCACCAACTAAATGGATCACCAACACTTCCCAAGCCGACGTGACTGCGGCGATGGAGTGCATACACTCGCAAGATCTTAGGATCTGAAAGGTATATCGATGAAATTACTTCCTCTCAGTGCATTTCTACTCGCACTGTTGATCCGCCCTGCAATAGCGAATGAGCCGACGCCGGCGGTTGCTGAGGTTCCTAAGGTGGGCCAAGGGTTCTCTACGGACAAGCCAGCCGACGGGCCTTCGGTTGCCGTGGAGGGAGGATTCTTGGTGCCTTACACTCTGACGGTGCCTGGTACCGAAGTCAAAATCGAGATGGTCCCTATTCCTGGCGGTAAATTTAAGTTCGGCAGTTCCGAAGATTCTGACAGCCACGTCGAAGACGAAGCTCCACAGGTGGAGCTTGAGGTCGGCCCAATGTGGGTGGCTAAGTACGAGACGACTTGGGAGCAGTATCAGCTCTACATGTCGATGTACAAAATCTTCAAAGAGCTGCAGGGTCAAGGGCTTCGACGTGTGGACGCGGACAACAAGGTCGATGCCGTCACAGCACCAACAGAACTCTATGATCCGTCCTTTACATTCAAGTATGGCCAAGAGCCGAAGTTGCCGGCGGTCACCATGACGCAATATGCTGCGAAGCAATATACGAAGTGGTTAAGTAAGCTGACCGGCCAGCAGTATCGACTGCCAACTGAAGCCGAATGGGAATATGCTTGTCGTGGTGGCAGTGAAGGCGAATATCACTTCGGAGACGACTCCGATGAACTCGATGCCTACGCATGGTACTTCGATAATTCAGACGGTCTGCCTCATGAGGTTGGTCAAAAGGAACCAAACCAATACGGGCTGTACGATATGCATGGTAACGCAATGGAGTGGGTGATCGATTCCTACACAGAAGACGGCTATGCAGCCATCCAGGAGAGTGGTGCGAAGAGCGCGACCGATGCAATCCAATGGCCCGAATCTTGGGACAACCGTTGCGTACGCGGTGGTAGCTTTGAAGATGATCCAGAGATGCTGCGGAGCGCCGCAAGACTGGGGTCTCAGGGTGAAGATTGGAAGACCGAAGATCCCAATGTGCCGTTGAGCCCTTGGTGGTATACGGACGATCCAACCCGAGGCATTGGGTTCCGGATTTTCCGTTCCTACAACGAATTAGACGCTGAACTGGTTCAGAAGTTCTGGGATATCGACAACGAGGACATTCAGATGGATGTCGATATGCGTCTCGATGAAGGACGCGGTGTATTGACTCCCGTGGATCCGTCTCTAGCTGAGGCGATTAAGGGCGCTCAGTAACTGCCCGCTAGTCGATCGTTGATCGACGCCTTATGGCTCGCAGTGTTGCATAGCTAGTTTTGATCATCGTTGGCTGAGGCGTTCCGTTTGGAGTATCCTCAGCCTTTTTCTTTTCTGAATTCAGCAAACCTTCTTGAGCGATCGCCTCGGCTTCATCTCGAACTCCAGGTCGACCGTTGAAGCCGGTGGAACGGCCTGCATTTCACGAGGCCGCAGACTCGAAGCTTCCAATGTTGGGCAAGCAAGAACGGAGTGGAATTGTGGCAGATACAGGCGGAAGCAGCTCTCGACAAAGCGACGGGATGGAACTGGATCGCTTGCAGTGGGGACGTCTTTCGGATTGGGTGCAACTCGTTCGCTTGCCTACCGTTTTTACGTTGATCTCAGGTTCGTTGGCGGCCGCGATCTTGGCGGGCAGCGGTTGGTTGCCTTGGACCGGTTTGGTACCTACGGTACTCGCATCGATAGCAGCTTACTGGGCAGGGATGATCCTCAACGACGTTGTCGATTTGGAAGAGGATCGAAGAACCCGACCGAAGAGACCGCTTGCCGCAGGTCGCATATCTCCGGCGCTCGCGGGCCATGTTGCGACCATCTTGTTGCTGCTTTGCCCGATTCTGATCCTTAGCGTTACCGTGTTGCACACGGTGCAACCGTTGTGGCAGGGGGCCGCGTTTCTTTCCGCCGTCTGTCTCTCGCTTTGTGTTCGGGCCTACGATTCTTCGCTCAAAGAGACTTTCATCGGACCGGTTCTGATGGCGGCCTGTCGAGCACTCAATATTCTGATGGTCGGATGCACGATGTTGTCACTGGGAACAATCCCCGAATTCCCGCCTGTCTTGGGGTACTTCGCCGGCGGTATTGGATTGTATGTCTTGGGCATCACTGTGTTTGCTCGCAATGAGGATCGCAACGCGGACGAAACTGGGAACCTGGTTCTTGGCTTGCTCCTACAGATTGCGGGAATTATCACGCTGGCTGTCTTACCTCGCTGGGAACTGGAGCCCGCATTCAAATACTTAGATCCGAACCGCGGTTACCCATTGCTGATTGTCCTGATCGGATTGACTGTCGGGAATCGTGGCGTCCAAGCCATCCGACAACCGGCAGCACGGAATGTTCAGTTGGCCGTGAAGCACGCACTGCTGACGCTAATCCTGATTGATGCCGCCGTCGTTCTGATGTGGGCTGGTCCTTACTTCGGCGGGGTCATCGCGCTGATGCTCTTGCCGGCGGTCTATTCCGCGTTAACCGTGCGTTCGACTTAGCTCTGGCCTGTGCTCGAAACATAAAGAAAGAGGACGCAAAACGCGTCCTCTTTGAGTTCCATGAGATTGGAGCAGCGGCCGCAATTATGGCTTGTGCTGCGAGTGGCATGCTTTGCAATTCGTCGCCGCTTTGAGCTCGTCGAGGGCTCCTTCGCGACCGACGACAACTTTAGCCGCGGCTAATGCAGCGCCGCCGGCAAGATTATGCCAGGAGTTCATTTCTCCCTTAGGTGGTTTGCTTTCCACCAAGCTGACGTACATGTCCAGCAGCTCTTTCTTTTCATCGTCAGTTGCTTCGCCGGCTAGAACCTTTTTCTGAAGTCCGCCCTTGAGTGCAACTTTCATGACTTCTTTGATCGAGTGCTTAGGCTTTGCTTTCTCTTCATCGTCCGCGATGGCGAATGGCGCTACCATTGCGGTCGCGACGGCACCCAATACGAGTGTCGCTAGAGTTGATCTCTTCATGAACAATTACCTTTTTGATGCGTGGAAAACGTTGAACAATACCGGGCAATCCCGACGCACAATATAACGTCCAGAAGCATCGGAGGGCGGAAGAAGGGCCTCATTGCCCGGTTCTTTTGGGATTGTTTGTACTCATCGAACCAGGCGTTTGGGCGGCTTGAGTGCTATCAAAACAAGGAAGGAGCGCCGGGGCCGATTTCGCAAGTAGAAGACAGATTCGATTTCTGATTTTTGCGGATGTGAATGGTCCATTTGCCCCGGTCCTTTCCAATGGTCCATGTGCCCCAGAACGTTCCTTCACCATCGTATTGTCCGACGTAGATGACGGAGTGTTTGAGCTCGTAGCTCTTTCGAAGCTCTACAATCCCGTCGCGGATCGAACCGGCAAGTCCAAACGGAGCGATGATGTCGACACCTTTTCCAACCACTTGTTGGTCCCGAATGTGGAGCTCCAATTCGGTCATTAGTTGACGTCCAAATCCTCGTTGTTGCCACCAGCCGTCGCATTCAACCAAAATGAAATCTCCAAGCCAGATGAATTGAAAGAACTTGTCGGATCAACCAAAGGTAGTCAAACGATAGGCATTGGGCGGTCAAGAATCAAAAGAGCCATGGTCTTTTGAGCGGCGAACGATTTCTGCGACGCTCCGGCACATCGCATGTTCTGAATCCAAATGAGCTCGATTTCCGTCTTCAAAGTCGTTTTTCTATCCGGGGAGCGAATCAGTCTTTTCCCAGTAATTTAGCGACACTTGCAACAGCCAAATTCAGTGACACAGTCGCCATACGAAAATTCATGTGCCCAGAGATCTCGGGTTGGATTTCAGAAAAGAGCTCGGCTGCATTTCGCAGCTTCGAAAATTTCTTCTTGGCTAGCTTGAGGTATGCTGCCGAGTCTCCCGCATCGAGTGATGGCCCCAGCGCTAGCATGAAGTCGTAGAGGTCGCGATGGACGGATGCGAGTTCCTCGTCCTCGGCCGCCTCGTCACTATGCTTCAAAAAGGTTCGTACCATCCAAATGTGCGCGACTTGAAAGTCAATCAATTGCATCAATTCCGATGGCGGTGAAGGTTCGGGCGTGTTCATCGTGAGGACGTTCGATAATCTCAACAAAAGAATGTGCAGCGGATCGTCGGCTCTTATTCTAGCCACGCGATCCCAGGTGCCAGCCGGGGGCATTCGATCTTACTGCATAAAGTTGCATGCATCTTTTTGGAGTGTTCGAGGTTGCGTTTGTTCAGCGGCAACACAAATCAGATTCGGAATGGCTCCGCAGAGGTTGCGATGTCGATGCATTTCTAGAGAAACTGTTAGAATGCGGCCGAATTCCCTCCCTCGGCAGGAGCCTGCATATCTGGGCTTTCATCGGAAACAAGAGGCGGCATTCGTTTTCGCTCGACACAATGTGAATGCTTATGTATGCGTTTGCGAACGCCGAAGATTTTCAACTCTTTACTCGTGCAATAGATGCCAATGCCTGAGCTGATCGCACAAGGACCACGCCCCGAGGATCGTTGGCGGCGCAAGCTAGCGGCCAACGGTACTGAAATCGTGCTTGGACGGATTGCAGACCCTTGGTCTGTGCCATGGGACGATCGGGTTTCGCGGAAGCACGCGACGCTGACTTGGAACGGTGGCAAACTGCTGGTTTCCAAGTTGGAGCAAGCCCGCAACGCGATCTTCTTTCGAGGTCAACAGTGCCAACAATTTGAAGCCGGCGTTGGTGAACACTTCGTCATTGGGCAAACAACATTTACCGTTTTGGACGAAGAAGTAAAGGAAGCGCCGGTCCTAGATCGCGCACCGGGGTTCGCCGAACAGACCTTCTCCGCGCATTTGCTGCGGCAGAACAAATACAAGGATGCCGATAAACGCATCGAAGCTCTCGGGAAGTTGCCCGAAATTATTGCCGGCGCGAGCAATGATAAAGATTTGTGCTTGCGGGTCACCAACCTTGTGTTGCGAGGCGTTCCCGAAGCGGCTTTCGTCGCGATCGTTCGTTTGCGTGATGAAGGGGGTGAAGAGACCAAGGATACGATGATCGATGGCGAAGTGTTCGCCATGGGACCAACCGAAACTCGAATGGATGTTCAATTTGGCTCCGAATTGGAAGTGTTACATTGGGATAGTCGGCAAATCGGAGGGAAGCCGTTTGTACCGAGTACCGGACTGGTCCGAAACGCGACGGATTCCAAGGAGAGTGTGCTCCACGTATGGAATCGGAATGCTGCGGTGAATCCGACCTTTACCCAAAGCGAGAATGTTGATTGGGCATTCTGCACTCCTGTCGTTTCGGATGCCTGTCCAGGATGGGCCATCTATGTCGCAGGAGCATTCACAACCGCTTCACTCGTCGAATTGCAGACGGGTACAAACGAAGCGGAAATGTTGCAGGACGATTTAAAGTTTACGGAATTGACCGCGACAACACTTGGGGCACTTCGCCAAGTGCGATCTCTTCAGCGTCGCCAGGATAGCTTGCGTAACTTTTTCGCGCCGGTCGTCATGGACGCATTGGCGGGACAAGATCCAGAACAAGTTCTTACGCCTCGTGAGACGAATGTTTCGGTCCTGTTCTGTGACCTGCGAGGGTTTTCAAAACGCAGCGAAGATGCTGCCGACCGTTTGCTTGAACTACTGAAACGTGTGAGCGATGCCCTTGGAGTCATGACGCACCACATTCTGGCAAACGGCGGGGTCGTTGGAGATTTTCATGGTGATGCCGCGATGGGATTCTGGGGCTGGCCGATTGCGACGGGTAACCCGATCGAGCAAGTGTGCCAAGCCGCGCTGGCAATTCGGAACGAATTTGAGGCCGCCGGTCGCCAGCCCGATCATCCGCTCGCGGATTTCCGAGCCGGTCTTGGCATTGCTTCGGGCTCGGCGGTGGCAGGTCGGATTGGCACGACCGACCAGGTGAAAGTGACCGTGTTCGGTCCCGTGGTCAATCTGGCAGCGCGGTTGGAAGGCATGACCAAACAACTACAGACTTCGATTTTGGTTGACGAGCCAACAGCAGATTGGATCCGAGCCAATATTCCAGCTTCTGAGTTACGAATTCGACGCGTTGCGAAAGTGCTTCCCTATGGAATGCAGACTCCTTTGATGGTCAGCGAATTGTTGCCACCAGCGACGGCCGACTGCGTGATGCAAGATAAGCATGTTGAAGCCTATGAAGCGGCACTGGACCGATTTCAGGAAGGCGATTGGACCGAAGCTTTTCGGTTGTTACACAGCGTACCGGCGGAAGACCAGGTCAAGGATTTTCTGACTGTCTTCATCGCTCAACACCGTCGTGAACCGCCGCCTGATTGGTCCGGGGTGATCGAGTTGCCTGGCAAATAGGCGGGGATTGGAGAGAGGTTTTGGAAGATCCGTTCATGCAGGCTGCCATCGAGCAAGCACGCCTGGGATTAAGCGAAGGTGGTATACCGATTGGTTCGGTGCTGGTGATCAACGATGAGATTGTGGGGCGCGGCCACAATCGTCGAGTCCAAGACGGTAGCCCGATTCTGCACGCCGAAATGGCCTGCTTGGAAAACGCTGGCCGATTGACAGCCCGCGACTATCGCAAGGCAACCATCTATTCGACGCTCTCGCCCTGCGATATGTGCAGTGGAGCAATTCTGCTGTATGAAATTCCGCGTGTCATGGTCGGGGAGAACGTCACATTCCAAGGTCCAGAGCGGTACGTTCAATCACGTGGGACCGTAGTGACCATACTAGATAACGCAGAATGCAAAGCCATGATGCGTGACTTTATTGCAGCAATGCCTCAACTTTGGGGCGAAGATATCGGTGTTTGACACAGGTTTTGGCAATGCCCTCGGACTCCAGATTCCTGAATGCTGCGGCAGCTATGCGAGCAAGTCGTGCTGGACTTCTCCATGCACGTCGGTGAGTCGGTAATCTCGGCCCTGGAATCGAAACGTAAGTTTGGTGTGGTCGAATCCGAGCAGATGTAACATCGTAGCCTGGAGATCATGCACATGGACTGGATTTTCCGTTACGCCGAAGCCTAGTTCATCCGTTTGGCCATAATTCACGCCGCCTTTGCTGCCCCCGCCGGCCATCCACATGGTGAAACAATCGGGGTAATGATCTCGACCCAGAATTTTGCTCTTTGAGGTACGTCCTTCGCGGAAGGGAGTTCGACCGAACTCGCCGCCCCATACGATCAGCGTGTCGTCGAGCAGACCTCGCTGCTTTAGATCTTGTATCAACGCTGCGACGGGCCTATCCATAGTGGAGCATTTCTTGACCAAACCATCGCCGATGCCTTCCGAAGTATTCGTTCCGTGGAAGTCCCAGCCCCAATCAAAGAGCTGCACGAAGCGAACGCCAGATTCCACCAGGCGTCGCGCCAGCAGGCAGTTGTTGGCTAGGCTACTTGCCCCGGGCACCGCACCGTAACTCTCCAGAATATGGGAGGGTTCCTTGGAGATATCCATGACCTCCGGAACGCTTGTTTGCATGCGGAATGCGAGCTCATATTGCGAGATCCGCGTTTGGGTTTCGGGGTGCCCCATTTCGTTGGCTTGCAGCTGGTTCAGTTGGTTAAGTGCATCCAAGGTACGACGCCGTAGCTGACGACTCATCCCTGGTGGATCCGATGCGAACAGAACCGGATCGCCTTTCGAGCGACATTGGACTCCCTGGTACACACTAGGCAGAAAACCGCTGCCAAAAGAGCTCTTCCCGCCATTCGGCTGTACGCCACTGGAAATCAATACGACGAACGAAGGCAGGTTTTCGTTTTCAGATCCCAGGCCATAGGTTACCCAAGACCCAAGCGAAGGCCGTCCGGTGCGGGGCGAACCTGTGTAGATGAGCAACTCCGCCGGAGCGTGGTTGAATTGGTCGGTGTGCATGGAGTGCACGGTACACAATTCATCGGCAACGGTCTTTAGATTCGGAAGAGCTGCTGACATCCAACTGCCATTCTCACCGACTTGCTCGAATTCTTGAGGGGTACCTAGCAGCGTAGGCGTACCTGAAGTGAACGCGAACTCACGACCTTTCAAGAATGACTCAGGGCAGTCTTCACCGTGCCGTTTATTAAGCTCCGGTTTGTAATCAAACAGATCCAAATTGGGCGGCGAACCGGTCATATGAAGGTAAATGACCCGTTTGGCTTTAGGAGCAAAGTGCGGCTGCCCCAAAGTGGTCTGCGCATTGAGTGGTGTCTCGCCCAAGAGTGATCCTGCGGCGAGTGCCCCAAGGCCAAGAGCTCCGTCACGCAAGAAGTAGCGGCGAGTACGAAGTTGCAGGTTTTCTTGGATAGGATTCATCGGGTGACTCAATCTGTTTTCAGCAATTGGGCTCGAGGACCTGGATTAGTACGGCGGTGGTAGCACGGTACGAGCGTGAGGGCCGCGATTACCGTTTCATGAGGACTTCGTCGAGGTTTAGCAGGACGTTGCCAACAACGGTCAAAGCTGCGAGCTGAATTGAGTCAGCCCCAGGCGGCAAAGGTCCCAATGGTTGCGTGGATAGCTGCATGGCCTGATCCGGTTGATCGCTCAATTCGCTCGCGGTCATTTCATAAAGTTCAGCAAGGATTTCGAGCTCATCGGCGGTTGGTTCCCGGCTGGTCGTCAATTCAAACATCCGCCGGATACAGTCCGTTGGGGTTGTTGTTGGCGTCGATTCATGCAGTGATACCCTTCGCGCCAACGCCTGGGCTGCTTCCACGAATCCCGGGTCGTTAAGCGTCACTAGCGCTTGTAGCGGAGTATTCGTCGTCTCTCGCTTCAGGGTGCAGACTTCTCGGCTTGGCGCATCGAAAGTCACCATCGAAGGGTAAGGGCTTGAACGACGCCACGTGGTGTACAGCCCGCGTCGGTATCGGTCTTCGCCTTTCGAAGGTTGCCAGTCGGTTTTGCTGCCGAAAGCTGCTTTCAGGCCCAGGTCTGGCTGCGGCGGACGTACGGGAGGGCCGAACATCTTGTTGCTCAAAAGTCCAGCGGATGCTAGTGCCTGATCGCGTACCATTTCTGCGCTTAGGCGCACACGTGGACCTCGGCTGAGCCAAATGTTGTCTTGGTCTTGGGCGAGAACGGCCGGACTGACTTCCGAGGTCTGTTGGTACGTCTGGCTTGAGAAAATCAGCTGCAGGATGTGCTTGGTATCCCAGCCGGATTCCATGAACTCAACTGCGAGCCAGTCGAGTAACTCGGGGTGCGAGGGGAGGTCTCCTTGAGCTCCAAATTCTTCACTCGTGCGCACCAAGCCCAGCCCAAAGATGGACTCCCAGAGTCGATTGACCCAAACACGCGCCGTCAGGGGATTGTCGCGGCAAACGAGCCATTTCGCCAAAGCGAGACGGTCTGCCTTTTCTGAATTGGGCAAGGGGTGAAATATCTCTGGGACCCCGGGTGATACTTTTTTGCCCTGGGCTTTGTAATTGCCTCGAATTTGAACAAATGTTTCCCTTTGCTCGTCCGAGCCGCGTTCCCTCAAAATGGGAACACTTGTTGAAGGGCGGATCTGTTCAAGCTTCGAGTTGACGGAGGCAAGCTCCCTTCGCTTGGACAATGTGTGTTTGGAAAGCTGCTTCTGGAAGAGCTCTTTCAGTCCACTATCTTCGACCTTCGAAAGGCCTTTTGGCTCGTGACTCAAGTGTTGACGCTGGTCGGGTGAGAGACGCGCCCAGTCACCGGCCAGCTCGTTCGTCGTAACCGATACTCGGAATGCGCCAAGTAAATGCTTCTTATGACGAGACTCAAACGCGAGTCGGACATTCAGTGTCTGTCCTGGCTCGAGTCCGAATGGTTTCCTAGGTGTTAAAGTAAGGCGATGGGATGAGTCGACTTGTCCTCCGACTGCCCAACCGGTTGCCGATTTGTTGTCCACCGCAAGTGCAGCGTCAAAGTCTGGCTGCGAATAGTCAGCAAGAGCCTGGTGGAGCGGCACAGCCGTACTCGGTGAAATTTTCCACTGAAACTCACTCCCGGCTTTTTCGATTGTTATTGAATCGACCGGCTTGCGTTCGTTGGTAAGCAGTGTGATGACCGCACCGTTTAGACGTTGGCTGAGGTCGTTGTCCGTTCGATTCCAAATAGAAATCTGACCTATGTCGATCGTTTCTTTCAAATCCAGCTCCCACCACGGAGAGTCGGACGTTTTCGAATGCGTGACACTGCCGTCCGCATAGATGCCATTCCGATTCTGATCGACGGCAAGCTCAGCCTCGCCTGCAAAGTCGGTGCTGCTTTGGGATGCGGTTCCTTGTTTGGCAACATTGACGCCACGCGAAAAGACTTCGACCTCGGCCAGAGAGAGAATCTTTTTCTCGCCAGGAAGTTCAATGCGCACATACCTGGCTTGTTTGGGGGTCGCAATTTGGTCCAGGATAGAAACATCCAGCGAGGTAAGCACGAAGTTGCCACCCGCTAGACCCGCACCGCTGCCGGGGAAGTTTGCTTGAGGGACAGTTTCTAAAGCTAAAGCCGTAAGCACATCTCCTCGGAGAGAATCTGGGACGGTAAAGCTCACGTCCACGGTTGCCTTGGCGGGCACTCTATCGAGCGACTCCTTATTCGCCCCGGCAACGATCAAATTGTCGGCGGCGGCGGACCAGCTCAACTCAGATTCTGACCCCGAAGAAAGCTGGGATATCGCCGCAATAGGCAAGGTCTCCCACTCGGTAGGTTTCATTCTGCTAAGCCAAATCTGGTATTCGCTTTCGAGTTCCGGGGTCCATTGCTTAAGTGCTTGCTCAAGCTTTATGCGCTGTTTTTCGAGTTTGATTCGACGCTGCTTCTGCTCTGCAGTGAAGATCGGCAGAGTTGGCCTTTCGTCCCGTTTGTCCGCATCCTGAGTCTGATTCAGTATGGCGAACAGTTTGAAATACTCTTCTTGCGAATAGGGATCGTACTTGTGGGTATGGCATTGCGCACAGGCCATCGTAATGCCCATCCAGACGGCCATGGTCGTATTCACTCGATCCACCACGGCGACATTTCGAAACTCTTCGTCGTTTGTTCCGCCTTCATTGTTAGTGAGCGTGTTTCGGTGAAAAGCCGTGGCGATCAATTGGTCTTCCGTTGGCGAAGGAAGGAGATCACCGGCCAATTGTGAGGCGGTGAATTCGTCCAACGGCATGTTCTCGTTTATGGCGCGAATGACCCAATCTCGGTACGCCCAGATGGTTCTAGGCGGGTCGTCGGCATAGCCTGCTGAGTCGGCGTATCGAGCCAAGTCCAGCCACTTCCTCGCCCAGTGCTCTCCGTATTTTGGTGAGGCAAGGAGACTCGCTATCAGCTCATCAGTGGATGCACTCGAGATACTTGATGAGTCGCTTCGTCCGCTGCTGTTCGATCGCGGAGGCAAACCGCAGATGTCGAGATGAAGTCGTCGCAGGAGGTCGGTCTGCGAGGCGCGCGGGGAAGGCGAAAGCCCTTGGTCGCGCATCCGCCGAAGCACGAATCGATCAATGGGA
This sequence comes from Aureliella sp., assembly GCA_046290675.1. Lineage (GTDB taxonomy): Bacteria > Planctomycetota > Planctomycetia > Pirellulales > Pirellulaceae > Aureliella. The sequence goes on along the minus strand of JBKAHA010000013.1, from coordinate 723 downwards.
TTGGACCGCCAGTCGGTTGGTGTGTCATTGGTAAGCGGCGGCAATGCGGGACGCGAGGGTGGTTTGAATGACCAATGAGTTGAAAGCTCGGCGCCGGCGGCAATCCACTCACGTACGAGCTGGGTTTCTTGTTCGGTCAATGCAGCCCCAAATTCTGGCGGAGGCATACGCTCGTAGTCTTCGGCGCTTTCTATCCGTCGAAGCAACTCACTCGATCCTGGCTCGCCTGCCTTAACGGGGACTTCTCCTGAATCTGCCTCGCCAAAATAGGACTCCGCTTCGTCGAGACGAAAGCCGCCCTCGCGCTGTTCTTCGTCGGGGCCATGGCATGCGAAACAACGGTTGGAAAGCAAACTGCGAACTTCTTGAAGTTTCTGCTCATCGAAATTCAGCTTAGAACGCTGGGCAAGAGCCGGAGCATTGCCGGTTGCGAATAAAGCGTTGGTCAGCAGCAGTGTCAAGACACGGTGAATAGGTGTCGACATAGTTGTTCTGGCAGGAAGCGAGGTCGGATTTGTGGGGGAGCGCATCGCGTTGAACGGTGGCCTCCGCTGTTCAGAAAAATGCGAGCGGTGGTCCGCAATCAAAAAGACTCAGAGTGAGGACCCGGACTCATTTTAGTCGCTGGGTGGGTCGAGGGCACCGCAGGTGGATTGCGAGTCACGGCGAATCAAAGTTTGAACCTGGGTTGAGTAGCAATTCAATACCTAACCCTCTGTTTCC
>JBKAHA010000012.1:0-186534 GCA_046290675.1 Aureliella sp. | reverse complement strand
ACCAGGGTCAATCAAAGTTTGAATCTGGGTTGAGTGGCAATTCAATACCCAACCCCCCGTTTCCGAGTTCAGCGAGGAATTTACGGAGGTTCGGAGCATGAGCGACGGGGAGGAATTCTTCCCAATTTTAGACTGTGATTGGCCCTGATATACCGACCAGATCGCAGTGCCGCATCAGTCGTTACCGATATAATCACGGTCTAGCAACTGACCTAGAATCGAGGCCGACGACCGAATTGAACCAGACGATCCTTTAACGCCTTCTATAATGGATGCGAATCTTCCCGATATTGGAACAGACAGTTCGACGCTCTGGGACGCACCTCGATTCCATTTTCGATTGGGACGCAGCGTCCATTCAAACGATAAAACATCGTACCCCAATCCCCCCAAACCAGCGATCTCACTCAGCTATGGCCAAGCAATTCAGTTCCATTCAATCGGCGGTCGACGCAATCCAGCGTGGCGAAGTCATCATTGTGCTCGATGCTGAGGATCGGGAGAACGAGGGAGATTACATCTGTGCCGCCGAGTTGGTGACGCAGGAGACGATTAATTTCATGCTGCAGGGCAGGGGACAACTGTGTTGCCCGATATTGCCAAGCGCTTGCGAACGGCTCGAACTACGGCCAGTTGTCGAGAACAACAACGCGCCGCTCCATACCGCTTTCCTGACTCCCGTCGATTACAACGGGAGCAAGACCGGGATTACAGCGGCGGAAAGAGCTGAAACCATTCGCCGCCTGGCAAGTGGCAATTCCACACCAGATGACTTCGTCAAACCGGGCCACGTGTATCCGCTTCTAGCGATGGAAGGCGGCGTCCTCAGGCGTGCCGGTCACACCGAAGCGGCGGTCGATCTGCCACGCATGGCAGGACTTGCCCCCGCCGGAGTACTGACTGAAATCCTGAATGAATCAGGTGACCGTGCGACAAGAGATGACTTGCTAAAGATTGCCGAAGAGCAAAAGCTAGAAATCATCACAATCGAACAACTCATTGCACACCGCCGAGTCAATGAGAAACTCGTCACTCGTGCCGCCAATGCTCAACTCCCCACACGCTTCGGCGACTTTCAGATCGCGGTCTACGATGTTCAGTACGAAGACCAAGAGCCTCTCGCGATTTACATGGGTGACCTAAGTGACCAAGGCACTCAAGCCCCACTCGTGCGAATGCACAGCAGTTGCTTTACCGGCGACTTGGTACAATCACTGCGTTGCGACTGCGGCGACCAACTAACCATGGCTCTTCAAATGATCGCTTCGGAGGGCCGCGGCGCGCTCGTCTATCTACCCCAAGAGGGCCGAGGAATCGGATTAGCCCGAAAGATCCAGGCCTACACGTTGCAGGAGCAGGGACTGGATACCGTCGAAGCCAATCATGCGTTGGGTTTCAAAGCCGACATGCGCGATTACGGAGTTGGCATACAAATATTGAAGGACCTCGGTTTGTCCGAAGTTCGTTTGCTTACCAATAACCCAAAGAAGACCGAGGCATTCAACCTGCGTGGTTTCGATCTCAAAGTTGTCGACCAAGTCCCCATTGTTTGCGAACCGAATCCGCACAACGAGGCTTATCTGGCGACAAAGCGTGAGAAGATGGGGCACGATTTGCCGAACTCATGAAACGCTATGGCTAACCTTCCGACATAGCACGAATCGGATCCATCTTAGCAGCCCTCCTTGCCGGCCAAAGTCCCGCTAGCGTTGCGACTAGTGCTGCCGAGCCTACCGTGACGGCAATCATCCAAGATTCCAGTACGAACATATTGCCATCCAATTCAACGGCAATTCGTGACTGAACATAACTCTTGAGAATACCATCTCCGAGCGTCGTCACCAGCCACGCGACACATACGGCCACGACGCCCCCCGTCGCACCGGTAAAAAACCCTTCGAGCAGGACGATGGCTGTGATGGAACGGTTGCTGGCACCAATTGCCTTCATGATTCCGATTTCCTCTGACCTCTCAATCAACGAAATGATCATCGTGTTGGAGATCCCAACCGCCGCGACTAGCAGAATGATCGCTCCAACCAACAACGCTGAATACTTCGAACGTTCGATGGCCTCGTAAATGGTCTGAACGATTCGAAGAGCGGAAACAGGCCGAATATTCAGCTCTTTGACCGCTTCGATTGTCGCATCAAGATGACTCACTTCATCAACATAGACAATTGCATTGCTGAAGCCCTCGGAACCCAGGCCGCTTGCAATTTCCTCCATCCTGGAATGGTGGATCATCAATTGCCCCTGGCCAAAGTACGCAGATAAAAATGAACTGACGTCTTCATCATCCTGCCCACGAACGATGCCGCCCACCTCGAACGCGACTTTCCGATTGGATTGAATTTTTTGCTTTGGATCGAGCTCTTTGCGTCCTGCAGACTTTTTCATCTTCTGTAGTAGCTTCATCGATTCAGCGTTGGCCAAATCTCCGGTTTCCCCGGACAATAAACGCTCGACGATGCCAAAAAGACGACGCTGTTCTTCAGGTGAAAGCTCCGTCAATTTTGCGGCAAAGGCATCCAGTGGGTTGGTGACCGCCCCAAATCGGAGTTGTACCGTCTTTCCGAGCAACCCCGCCATGTCAGCATCGCTTTTGAACCCAAGATCGAACGCAAGGTTCTCATGAAGGACAATCTGGTTCGGCTTAGACGAATCGATGGGCTCCCCCAAGATGATTCGTTCTCTCAGGCTAACATTGAACACAGATTCCCCGCTGAGCCTTTGCTGCTTGAGTACCACCCCTGCTGACTCCGTATCCTCCTTCGAGTGGGTTTTCCTCTTTGCGGCATCGATCACCGATGGTTCACCAGTCATGATCGGCCCGCTATCTAACACAGTGATGGAGCAAGATTGAGTCTGAACAGGAACGACATCGGTAACGTGCTCCATTCTCCGAATTGCATCCATCTGCTCATCCGAAAGGAATTTCGGCTTGACCAAATTCTTACGACGCCACTTGCTCTCGAGCATCCGCAACACTCGCTTTTTGCGATCAGAAGACATGTCGGATTCGATTTGCAATTCTTCTGCTGGAATCTCGACACTGCGGTCATAATCCGTGTACACACGAAATTTCAGGGCGTCGGACGAACTTTCTACGAATTCCGCGATTGCGTTTCGGACTCCTGTGGCACCAGCAAGCGTACATAGCAATAGCACACAACTGATCACCACACCTACCATGTTCAGTAGCGTACGCCCGCGTCGAACCCAGACATTGCGCATTGCCTCTACGACGATGTCGATCAATCTCACTGAATCACCTCTTGTCGACTCAGCGATGGCATACGAAGCAGCCGGCCATCCTCTATCCGTAAGACCCGTTCTCCAAACTGATCGGCAAGTTGTTGATCGTGAGTAATGAAGAGCAATGTGGCTCCAACGTCTTGTTGCGCCTGGACCAGCAGTCTCATAATGGCCGACGCGTTGGTCGAATCCAAATTTCCGGTCGGCTCGTCGGCCAGAAGAAGCTTTGGTCGTGTACAGATTGCCCGCGCGACAGCAACGCGCTGTTGTTCCCCGCCCGACAACTCAGCGGGGCGATGATGTAGACGTTCTCCAAGCCCTACCAACTTCAAACACTCTTCTGCTCGTTTTCGACGCGTTCTTGAAGATAGACCGTTCAACGTCATTGGCAGCGTCACATTCTGCAAGGCAGTCTTGTGCCGAATCAATCGGAATTGCTGGAATACGACCCCCACGGTTGTCTGCCGATATCGATCCAATTCCAATGATGTGGGGGTAGATAGATCGAATTCACCGACATTCAACGTACCGGCGGTCGGGCGATCCAAACCAGCCAGGATGTTCAGAAGCGTCGTTTTCCCGGAACCGGAACGACCTACCAGACTTGCTCGCTCCCCTTTTTTCAGATCCAGTTGTAAATCGTCCAGAGCTACAACTTCCTTACTCCCTTGGGTGTATATCTTTCGTAGCCCCGTTGAATGGACAAGGAGCCCGTCGTCGGCGGAATCTAGTGCTTGTTCCATACCATTCCAGTGAGGGATACGGGTGCGAGTCTCTACGGAAAAGAATCTTCAGAGTGAAACACCGGGCTAACCAAAATTTGAACTGAGGCTTTTCCCCCTTCGGCGCGGAGTGGCCGAATCTCCATCATTGCTGGACGACCCGCTGCGAGTTTGCCCGCGCGAAAATGGGGAGTTCGAATGGTCTCGAATGAAGTTCGCAACCTAAAATTCTGATTTACACTGTGATGAAACTCAGACGCCTCAACCGCAATTCAATTCTGACCTAATGATAATTGGCGAGGCTCTCAAGACTCACGAAGCCGGACACGCAACACCGCAATTTGCCGTCGCAGCCCAAAAAGTCCCGTCCCCCGCCTTGGTTGATGTGGCCCCGAGTCCCCTTGTCAGGGGAAAAAGTCCGCGATGTTCCCCCAAGTCTAGGATGCTACTCGGTTCGGGCCATTTTAGATCTTCTTCGGTCAAAATCCATTTTTCGTGCCGACGTCGCCAAATACTTCGCATGCGTCTAAACTAGGATTCCCGTTCGAAACCATTGCGCAAGGAATGATTCAATGTACCGATTTGTAGCCGTATTGGTCGCGATTTTGATCATGGCCTCGATCATCTACCGCAATCAGCCTGGGGATATCGCGTCGGCGAACGACGGCTCCACGCAGCAGGAAAAAGAAAAGCCCTCCGAAGGGCAATCCGCATCCTCGAGCGTTAAGTCTCAGGAAGAATCGGAGTCTCAAAAGGAAGAGGATGCAAACAAGCAAGTCCCAGCCGAGCAAAAGTCTGCAGGATCGACCAAATCGAGGGAGAAGAAGTTGCAAGAAGTAGTCGAAAAGACGGAATATAACTCGCTGAACCGCGAGGAAACTTACGTCATCATGAACAAAGGCACCGAACGCCCTGGCACTGGAAAATACGAAAAGAACAAAGCCAAGGGATATTACCTTTGCCGCCGCTGCAATGCGGCCCTGTATACGAGCGATCAGAAATTCGCCAGCGGCTGCGGCTGGCCCAGCTTCGACGATGAAATCAAAGGTGCAGTTAAGAGAACCGTCGACGCAGACGGCTTTCGAACGGAGATCACCTGCAAGAATTGTGGTGGCCACTTAGGCCACGTGTTCCTCGGGGAGGGATTCACATCCAAGAACACTCGCCACTGTGTGAATTCAATTTCGATGACCTTTATTCCCGAGGGCAAGCCGATCCCGCCCAAAATTGTCTTGGTGGAAAAGAAAGAGCAGGAAAAGAAATAGCCAGATGCCCCGGTTTGACGCTATCTCAATAAAAGCACTGCCAAGTGAACTTGTGGCGTTCGTTACTCCGCTCCCGCTTCCTACGTTAGGCGAAGAATCGGTGCTTGACGCCGCCGAACAACTTCCTGCGCTGGTTTCGGCTTTGAAATTGGATGGGAGCCTAGCCGAAAGTGCGCTCTGGCTGCTAGTCGGGGATTTGCACCGCTCGCACGATATCAGTCAAACAGACGGATCTGCCGAGGGCTCATTTTGGCATGGCATCATGCATCGTCGCGAAGGCGATTTTGGCAATTCGAAATACTGGTTCCGCCGTGTCGGCAAACATTCGGTCCACACCGAGCTGGCTAATCACATTGTACGGAATCAATCTGAGCTCGATTCGACACTTCCACTGCAGTCATTAGGTCAAGCGAATCAGCTGGCAGACGTTTTGGTTGACTTATCCAGCCAGGCAATGAATGGCAACCCAGAGTCTGCCCAAAGCCTCCGAAAAATCACATGGTGGGAGTGGCAACTACTTTACTCCGCATCCACCGCATAGCTTGCTACTGCGTTCGTTGATCATTCGCAACGCTGCTCTCTAGTTTCCAAACAACCAACCACACTGCGTAAAGACATGAGTCTGAGAGAGACATTTCATTCGAAGTCCTGCGTCCTTTCCTTTGAGCTATTTCCTCCGAAGAGCGACGCCGGCGTAAGCGATTTGATGCAGACGGTGGAGAAGCTGAATGCACACAATCCAGACTTCTTCACTTGTACCTACGGGGCTGGCGGCTCCACTCGCGACCGCACTCTGGCCATCACTTCGGGTGTAAAGAACCAGTTTGCAAAACCGGTTGCCTCCCATTTAACGTGCGTCGGCTCGACAAAAGGCCAGCTGCGAGATTACCTTTCGAATGCAATCGACCAGGGAGTCGACTACATCGTCGCACTCCGTGGCGATCCGCCAAAAGGGGAGACAGAGTTCACGGCCGTCGAAGGCGGGTTGAGATACGCGAACGAGTTGGTGGAGTTAATCAAGGAAGAATTTCCCGATCTTGGGATCCTCGTGGCCGGCTATCCCGAAGTTCACCAAGAGGCGCCAGACGCGAAGACAGATCTCGAGAACCTCGTTCGGAAAGTAGATGCTGGCGCCGATGCAATCGTGACTCAGTTATTCTATGACAACGAGGACTTCTTTCGCTTTCGAGATGATTGCGAGAAAGCCGGGATTACCGTTCCGATTGTCCCCGGATTGCTTCCAGTTCTCAATCTAAAACAAGTCCAGCGAATCGCGTCGCTTTGCAAAGCTCGCATCCCTGACGACTTTCTAAGCAAATTGAGCGAGAAGGAAGATCCGGACTGGCAGTTTCAGGTTGGTGTGGAACACGCTACCAAGCAGACTGAAAATTTATTGGAAAAAGGAGTTCCCGGCCTTCACTTCTATGTTCTCAATAAATCGACGGCCACGGACCAGATCCTGGCTCAAGTCAATCTGATGAGCTGACCAGCTTGGGCGACCTTTGAATCGCACCTGCAGGAAAGGGTGCTCCAATTAGCCAATCCGACCTGCGGGGCGAGCCATGCCAGTGGAACTGACGCAACCAGGTCCCCGATATTGCCCCAGCTGTGATGCGTCGATCGGAAACGACGCTATCCTTTGCGTCCAGTGTGGATACCACTTTGAGAGGCAAGTCCATCTGCCTTCAGCTCTGACGGTAACCAATCCTCCAGCTCCGCCCAAGAGCAATCCGTTCCAACCGTCACCGCCTTGGCATACGACTGAAGAGGAGTCAACCAAGCTCCTATCCATGTTGTGGATTCACGGCAGAATTCCGCGATGGCAATGGTGGACCTACCAGATGGGCTACTTCGGGATGCTGGCCGCGATCAGCGAACTGGTTGAAAACAAGTGATCCCATTCTCAGTCGCTGCAATCTTGTTCCTTATGGTCTCTTGGGTCGCCCTAATGGCCCAGGTGAAACGCTGGCACGATATGGACCGGACGGGCCTGTGGTGCTTCGTCAACCTGGTCCCGATCTTTGGCATTTTCTACGCGTTCATAGAACTAGGGTTCCAACGTGGAACCACCGGCCGAAACGAATTCGGGGATGCACCAATCGAATCGTAATCAAGCCGCGTCCGCATGGCGGCACCTCACGAAGGCCTAAGGCAGTCCAAAGAGCCTTCTACCACTTGAGGCCGAATTGCTCACCGCCGCTGCTTTGGCTTTTGCCGCCTTTTAACGGGCCTTGGTGTTTTGGAAGGACAGGCTTTGGCGGAGGAACATCCTCTTCTTCAGTCTCCTTGGCTTCAACTGCTGGCGCTGCAAGGGCTGCCTTGATCGACAAGCTCATGCGCTGACTCGATTCGTCAATCGAAAGCACTTTAACTTCAATCTCCTGGCCTTCCTGAACAACGTTACTGACGTTGCTCACGCGGTGATGAGCTAGCTCACTGATGTGCACGAGTCCTTCCACTCCGGTGGCAACCTTCACAAACGCGCCAAACTCTGCGATTCGCGAGACCGTGCCTTTGACCTTCGAACCAACCGGAAAACGATCGTCAACATCCGCCCAAGGATGCTCTTGAAGAGACCGATAGGACAATCCGATCTTGCCCGACTGCTCGTCGATCTTGTCAATTCGAACCTGGACTTTCTGTCCCTGCTCAAGGATCTCACTGGGGTGATTCACTCGCTCCCAAGAAAGCTGGCTAATATGCAGCAATCCATCGAGTCCACCGATATCGACGAAGGCACCGAAATCCAGAATCTTGGTCACTGTGCCTTCAACGGAGTCACCCACGGAAATATTGGCGAGGCGTTCTTCTCGCTTCGCCTGTTTTTCGCGTTCGAGCACAGCACGCCGCGAAAGGACCAAATTGCCGCGTCGCTCGTTGGCTTCCGTAACCAAGCACAAAACCTTTTCACCAACCATCTCACCCAGATTTTCGACCCGATATTCCGCTACTTGCGAAGCAGGAATGAACCCACGTATCGAGCCCACTTTGCACTCAAGACCACCGGTATTCGAACCAGACACGACGGCTTCAATGACTTCTCCTTCGCTGATATCGTCCCAGTCAGAGACATCGACGGCGTTGCCGGGCAGGGTGAGTTCGTATAAGCCTTCTTCGTTTGAATAGCCACGAACAATGACCTCGACTTGTGAGCCAATCTCAGGCTCCTCCTCAAATTGGGTAGAGGGAATCGTGCCTTCGTTGGGGCCGCCCAGAGAAACAAATACGAATTCTCCTTGGGTCTTCAAAACTCGCCCCGCGATCCTCTGGCCTTCCGAGAGCTGATGACCGACTTGCAACATTTCGTCGCCAATCAGCATGTTGTCTAGGTCTGAACCACCTAGAACGGCGCTCAGTTCGTCTTCCAAGTCCTGCGCCAGAGGCTGCCTTACCGACGGAACCTCCACCTTCGGAGCAACAGCCGCCGGTGTCTGAATGACGCCTACCTCCTGCCCCCTTCCTGGCTTGCGAGGGCGTTTGCCCTTTTTGCCCCCCGGTTTGGAACCGGGTTCACTTGGCTCCACAAAGTCCGCCGATGTCGCGGCGTCCACTTTCGGCCGCACGACTGGTTTCTGTTGGCTCTGACGCAACTCTCGAATGCGACTCAGATTGAGCGGCCCATTGTCATTGCTGGCCGCTGCGTCAGCTGGTGTGGTTGGCTCAGCTGCGGTCGCTTCAGTCGGCTGTTCGGCGGGGGTGGAAGCGGATTGTGCTTCTTCTGGCTTCAGAGATTCGTCAGACATGGGATTGTTTGGAGAAGTTGCTTTGTGAATTCGATGCCGATCACTACCGTCGGCAATCCGCCCTATTCTAAGTTGCTAACCAGATAACTGTACCGGGTTTCTAAGAATCCGTTGCACGATTTCCTACCGCTGGTGCATCCCCAAGCCGGTAGGTTTTTCAGCTGGGTTCCAACGTGATAGGACGGCTCGATATTATGTTCTGCGTCATAGGATTCTGGCGACGCAGCTTCCTGTTCTCGTCCTAATTTGCCAAAACTATCCATGCCGCCTACCGATTTTGCGTCTAGAACACCCCTGTTTGCCTCTGTTTGCCTCTGTTTGCGTAACGCTGCCAATATTCTCAGCTTCAGCTGCCCGTAATGCTCGACCACAGGATGCCGTAATGCGACGCCGATACACTGGACGGATCCCAAATATGGATCACGTCAAATCGGATTGAGCCAAGAGATCAGCCCCGGAATGCACATGAACGAAGTGACGCCTCTGCCGCCCGACCATAATCACGAGGACTCGCTCCCTCCGACACTTGAAAAGCGTAAGAGGATTGAGCCGATTGCGTCCGGGCAACTATCCAAGCGACTATTCCAAATGGATTGGATTGAAGACTGGCTTGGATCCAAAAGCTACGGTGCCCCGCGCGTATTTGATCTTTATACGCTTATGGCCATCATGATCGGATTCGCGCTGCTCTTCGGCGGCATGAAATTGATCGAACCACTTCTATTCGATTCGATGCCCACTGTCTTATGTGTCGTATCGCTATATTGCATGTTGACGGGACTCGCACAGATGCTCATGTGGGGCGGTGAACGCCCGCGTCTCGCGTCACTCGCTGTCGGACCAATGCTCTGGATATTTCTCGGTCTCACACTCGTCCTGGTACACCGTCAGAGCTTCACTCAGGTCAACAACAGTCAGATATTTCGTCAGTTTCAAGCGATGCTACCAGCGGGGTCCTTCGTTCTTTGTTCTTCCGTACTTGGGATCCTATCTGGTTATGTCGCAGGTGGAGCCGTTGCAGGAGTCTTCCTAATTGCCGACTGGATCCGCACGAAAATGCTTCCTCAGCGCGTCAACTCTGCAATCGAAGACTCATCGATGATTTGGGCAGACGCCCCCCATTCAGATTCCGATTCAGTTTCAGATTCCAGTTCGAATGACCCAACCAGTTCGGATTCAAGCGATCCCGCTTAGACGCTCCTGTTTTGGCGACTGCGGACTGTACGCACTAATCTCGCGATAAGTCACTGTCAGGTCCTATATTGTCAGGTCCTATATTGAGCTTGCCCTTTCTGGCAGCTTTTCAGACGTCTTCAGTCTTATCATCCAACTTGATCCATGGGACGCAGAGAACTTCGTCCGACGTTGCATCCGGTTCCGCAAACCATGTTCCAGATTTGATTGCACCCCACACTTTGCCTGCGATAACCGGCCCCAACCAAATCGCTTCTCCAACGCGACTCAGCACATTCGTCCCCACAATGTGGCTGTAATCCTATAGTTACCATCAACCTTTCACTACGGAGAGAATTCCCATGTCACTTCTAGATCTCGTAAGCGAACACATTGGCGAAGGGCAAGTTGAACAGATTGCAAATCAACTTGGTGCTTCTAAAGAGCAAACTGAAAACGCCATTGGGATGGCATTGCCAACCCTACTGGGTGCCGTGGCCAAGAAGGCCGAAGGCGACGACGGCATCGCCGAAATTGACCAACAGTTGAATGGTCTCGATGGTAGCGTTTTTGACCAACTTGGAAGTTTGCTCCAATCTGATTCACCGCAGTCTGGTATCCAGGCTCTCGGTGGCAGTGGCGATCTTCTCGGCAGCATCCTTGGCGGTCGAAAAGGACGAGTCGAAAGCGGCATTGGCAAAGCCAGCGGATTGAGTGGCGGTCAGGTTGGATCCTTGCTCGGCATGCTCGCGCCGCTGGTGATGGGCGCGATCGGAAAAAGGAAGCAATCCGATAACATGGATCTTGGTGGTCTCTCTGGCATGCTTCGAGGTGAGCGTGAGAACATTGAAAACCAATCCAAAGGTGGCTTGCTCGCGGGTCTGCTCGACCAAGACGGTGACGGCGACTTCGATTTTAGCGACGTGATGCAAATGGGAATGAAACGGCTCTTCAACCGTTGAGCCAAATGGAACTTCCGATAGCAAGTCTTCAATGAGAGCACGCACAACGAAGGTGCACGCTGCCAAGATGGCGGCGTACACTTTTTGTGGATTAGTATCTGGAGATGCTGCGACGCTTCCTCCGCTCGCCGGTCTCTTGGCGTCATAAGTGTGAAGCCTGCCACGGTTAAGCGCAATCCCAATGGCTTTGCGTGGGAATCGAGCGACTTATAATCCGGACTCCAAGTCTCCTAAGCCGATAAGAACGACTGGTGGAACCGCACAGCGGACCCCCAAACTTCACTGGGCTGGAGACAAGTAATGCTGATGCCGTTGCAGTTTCATTCGAGCAGATATAAACCGGATGTCAGTCCCGGTTTTATTTTGAGTGCTTTACTAGTGTTGATCAGCATTCCATTCGAGACGTCGAGTGCCCAGCAGTCACGAACGGCCTCAGTTCGTTCGACACATTGGCCTGCATCGTCATCTTCGATTCGCTGGGTCAAATCCACCCAAGAAGGCGCCGCGCTGGCCACCAAAACAAAGAAACCAATCCTTCTGTTTGTGCGCTCGCGGAATTGCCACCATTGCGATCGGATGGAAGCCAACAATTGGGCCAACCCGCAAATCGCAAATTGGGTCAATCAATACTTCGTACCGGTCCAACTTACACCGGAACGCAACCGGGAAGAAATTGAGCAGCTAAGAATCAAGGGCTATCCAGCGACCTTTGTTTACTCGGGCAACTTGCGATTTTTGCACCGCATCGATGGTTACGTTGACTCAGATGTCTTAGTGCGGTCGATCATGGAAGCCGTCAATCGTCCGCACGAGAATTAGGCGTTTGAAATTGCACCCAAGTCCGAAGGCTACTTGCACGCTTCAAGGCCTACTTGCGTAGAGCTCGCATCCGCTGGCGTGCGCGGCTCAACATCGGACCGACGCTGTTCGGCGGCACGTCTAGTCGCTCACTGATGGTGTCATAGGATTCGTGCTCGATATGAAACATACGGATGATTTTGGCATCTTGGGAGTCTAACTGTTTGAGTAAGGACTCGACTTCATCGTGAGCCAACAGATCATCGATGGCACCATTGGATTCCGCTACATCCGATGCCAGAAGCTCATCGCTCTTTGATTGCTGAAGCTTCGTAACGCGTCTAGCTGCGATCCGTCGGGTCACTACCACCAGATATGTACCAAGCGAGCTTTGCCCCTTGAATCGCCTCAAGATGGCGTAGTCGTCGTCTACGATCGCCAGCAACACTTCGGCAACCATGTCATCGCGAATATCGGCCGTGAACTTGGGTAGCCGGTGTTCAGCCGCTGAGCGACAAACGTGCGTGATCAAAGGCAGGAATCGATCTACAAAACCCTCCCAGCCACCATCAATCTTGGCAAGACATCGATTCAGCAAGTCGCGATCTCGATCGGAGAGAACCATGAAAACCTGCTTCTGATCTCAGTGTGAAAAGAAAATTCGACTCAAGAAACCTGTGTCAGCAGTCAGTGATTCACTTTGCTAGCTCAGCGACCTAAACAAATCGGCTTCGATGAACGGGCCCCAAATCCGGGTCAGGCAGCCAAATAGAGTCCGTTTTATGGTAAATGCGCCCCAATCACCAATCAAGCTAGCGATTCCAACTGGAGCCAGCGCACTTCTCTGTCCGATTTCATAGCTGAATGTCTATTTCGTCGCATTCAGGGAATGAACCTGTCCGTTGATCAAATTGCCGGCCATTGGCAATTGTGGCCATCGTCCCACTACCCAACTTGACGCAAGTCCAGTATCTCGCGACACTTAGGCTCTTTGGCAGAACTTAGGCTGATACCGGCTTTCCGCTCTCCTAAACTGCCACATTGATAAAGAAAGAGATAACGTCTGGCGTCCAAAGCGTTTCGAAAAACGTTGATCTACGCGTTGTGGATACGTCTCGCGTTTAGTTCATAGCTTTGAAAGGTAGCTGAGCATGACTCACGTGGTAGCACAACCTTGTGTGGGTTGCCGATATACAGATTGCGTCGTGGTTTGCCCGGTAGAGTGCTTCTACGAAGGCGAGAAGATGCTTTACATTCATCCGGAAGAGTGCATTGACTGCGAGGCTTGTGTGCCAGAGTGTCCGGTGGAAGCGATCTTCCACGAAGACAATGTTCCAGATGAATGGAAAGAGTACATCCAACTGAACGCTGAAAAGTCGGAACAGGCGGAAGTCATCACTGAGAAGCAGCCGCCACTGGCTGACAGCTAGTAAGGGCTGAAATCTTAGAATTGTTTCGTTAGCTTGTGACGCCGCGAAACGCCGAAAAAAAGAATCAAGACTCCCGGCTCACGCCAGGAGTCTTTTTATGCGCTGCTTTGTTTATGTGCTGTTTTGCAGACCATGTGCACACGCTTAATCAGCCTTTTCCGTCTCCATGTTTCTTCCTTGCACTATCTTCGGCTAGGTTGATGTCCTGCGAATCACGCGCGCGATGCGTCCTAGCAAGGCGATGATGATTTTCCTCGCGAGTTAAGAATCCCCAGTTCAGCGCTTCATCCTGGGTGTATTGCTTTCCCAACGTATTCGCTGTCAAAGCCTTCGCCATTTCGAATCCGAGGTAGAACGCGTGACTCGCATTGATCGAATCGCCAATCGGTGATTGCAATAACAAATCCATGACACGAAACGGATCTCTGTCGAAGACGTGAGTTTCCCTGCTCACTGCGTGAATCTGATTATCTTCCGCAAAAATACGGACGTTGCGATCTTTCACTTGTTTCGCAAGCGACTCAATGGCATCGCCCCCAAATGACCTCACTTTCTCGTCGCGCAACATCACCAGGTTCGCGTCCAAGTGTTTGGGAGGGATTGAATTCTCACAGGCGAAGTGAACCAGCTGTCGGGCGAAATCGCACTCTCTTACACTACTCTTAGCCCAGTTAATTACCTGCGTCGTGAGAACACTCTGAATCCTCAGCTCCTGGCAAATTCCAAGCAGAATCACATTCACTCCTGCTGAATCCACATCGGTCAACTCCGTGATATTGCCAATGCCCATCATCATGGCGGCATCCGGAAATTTTCGACGGCACGACGCATAGCGTTCGAGGCTAGCTGCAAAGCCGCAACCAATCGGTTCTAGGATGGGATCCAATCGGATCTCAATTTGACGTTGTGCAAGAAAGTCAATCGTCTCGTGAAATTGTCCAGATTCGGTTGGTTGATCTGGAATCACAACACAAGGCATCTTTAACTCAGCAGCCAAGTCGCGATTTGAGCTGTTCACCGAGAGCCATAAATCGGCACCAGTTTCACGAGCAGCGATGACTTCTTTCCGTTCGAACGAGTCGATCGAAACCGACACTCCGGCGGCAACCAGCTCCTTGACCGCTTCTCCAACGCCCAGCCAAATATTCCCGGGTGTGCAACCTAGATCGATGCGATCTGCACCATCTTCCTTCAATTGGAACGCCGTCGCGATCAGATCGTGGAGAGTCATCCGATCGGCGTGGTTGATCTCAGCAATGATCTCGATATTGCTGGCACCATAAGTCTCTAGGTCTCGTTGCTCACCAAAGAGGGTCCCTAAATCTCGGATGTCTTTGGGGCCGACAAGAATTTCTTTGTGAAGACTATCCTGCAGTTCTGCCGCATATTCGTTGAGGTATCCGGGAACAACTACAACTTCCGTTTCGGGCGGCAAAACAATGTGCCGTTTCACCCACTTCGCAGTCATCAGCGCGGCGACCGTAATTGGCAAAACCTGGATAGAGAACTGAAAACCATGTTTTGCAGCAATCTTCTCGACAGAATAGCGAACAGCCTGTTCAGCGAGGCGACCGGTAATGAAGTGATAATGCAAGCTCAGAACCCCTGATGCTCAGGACACCAACCAGAATCTACATCAACCGGCAGGGACCGATACGCGGATACACCACAAAGAGTGCCCGGCATTCCACCCTCCTTACGAAACATTCCAAAGTCGCGTTCCAAGCACGGCCAGGCCAACCAATACCGACACTAGGCTGCCGACCAAGACAGCGGCACTTGCGATATCCAACGCGTCCCGAACGTCAGGATTCTCGTGATCACACAATCCTTCAGCCAACTTTTCCAGGGCCGAATTCATCATCTCCAGGGACAACACGAGACCAATGCAAAGCAAAATCAGACACCATTCAAGTAAAACGCACTCGAGGTACCAGGCCGCAGAACAAACGAGAAACGTTGCGACAAAGTGGAAAACAAAGCTGGTTTGGCCTCTCGAGCCAACCCACAAGCCGCGGATGGCATTCGCAAATTTATCGCGCCAATGAACGAACGAGATGAGCCTGGTTCTTAAACGGTCTTTTCGCTTATTTCTAACCATGGGTCCTGTTGTACAACCTGCAAGTCGCCTGGCAAGTTCATTCGGATCGAACTCGATTGAACTTTATCGATTCGAGCCTCTTCGCCTTTGCCTGCTTCGTAGACCTCGCGGATCCGATCCCAGTGAGCCGCATTCATGGCCGCTAGCGACCAACCCATTTCCTTCCAGCGGCGGACCAAATACTCACGGACGATCAACCAATCTGTGGGAAATGCCTGCTTCCTCAGAAAAACGATCCGATTTCCGTAGCCAAAGTTCAACCCGCTATCGCTCAGCTGGTTCTGGACTGACTCTTCGTAATCCGATTCGAGACGCGTTAACAGCGCCATGTAGCTCGCTGCGTGCTCTGCAAATCGCAATAGGCGTCGATCCACGCCTTCACCGTAAATAGATCGTATCTCTGGCAAGAGCTCGTTCCGCAGATAGTTGCGACGATACGCCGTATCCTGATTACTTGCGTCTTGGCGATATCCTTGCCGCCGTTGCAACAAGAAATTCTCCACCTCGGTCCGTTTGACATCAATCATGGGACGCACTAGCAGTAACTCATCGTCCAGTGCACGAACATGAGGGATCGATGCCACACCTGCCATGCCAGATCCTCGAAACAAATTGTGGACCATAGTCTCCACGCAATCATCACTTGTATGAGCCGTTGCTACAGTCCGTGCGCCAACCGCGTAAGCCGTCTTGGCCAAGTATTCGTATCTTGCGTCTCGAGCCACCGACTCGCTTTTGACCGCATCGCCTCGATGTTCCGCGACGCCAACGTGACACCTCACATGCAGCTGCTCACAAAGTGCGACAACAAAGGATGCGTCTCCGTCGCTTTCGTCACCACGCCAACGATGGTTGAAGTGCGCCACCTCAATTCGTTCGCGGTCGGGGTGAATTTCGAGTAACGCCAGCAGAAGTGACACACTATCTGCTCCGCCGCTCACGGCGACCAAACAACGCGTATCCGAAAAACGAAAGCCAAGCCACCGACGTGACACGCGATCAAGGAATGAGGAATCAGCCATCTGCGTTACGCTGAGAACTTAGGCAACTCGCGTCGAACCTCGACATCGCCGAAACCATGGACCTGGTCGCAGATCTGCCGGACGACCTCACCGAGATCACCGCCAGCCCGCTCGAATCGGTCCGGATTGATCGCCAACGGTGCGCCCAGCACAACAAGCGGGGCACCGAATTTGGGCGTTTCGATCGCTTGTTCAATGGACAAACCACCCACTGCCTGGACTGGCACCTCAACGGCTTCCACGATCTCCTTCAGTTCATCCAAAGGACTCGGAGCCCTCTCACCCCGCGCCGCGATTCCGCGACGCTCGTCGTAACCGATGTGGTGAATCACAACATCACAGCCCTGATCCTCCAACCATTTTGCGCCGTCTACCATCGATGGGCATCCGAGATTGTCGCCCATGACGCCAACGCCGTAGTCTCGACCAGCCTTACAAACAACCTTGATCGTTTCTTCATGCGCACGAGCCATGACAACGACATAGTTGGCCCCAGCCTTGGCCATCATCTCTGCTTCCAAATAGCCACCATCCATCGTCTTTAGATCTGCGACAATTGGCGTCGAAGGAAAGCTCTCGCGTAAGGCTCGGACCGCATTTAATCCCTCTGCCAACAACAACGGCGTACCGGCTTCCAACCAGTCGACACCAGCGTCCAACGCAAGCTGGGCGGTTTCCAACGCCTCTTCAATTGTGGTTACGTCGAGCGAGATCTGTACGATCGGCTGCATAGCATCACCTCTACAAACTGCAAAATGCTCACGATTCAAGCTCTTGCGAGCGATCGCGGAGTAGCAGTTTTGCCACTCCGACAACATTTGGGTAGCCGTCTTTCGCCGCCCAAACATAACAATGGACTATCGAAGCTCGCAAAGATAGGCAACGAGATCGACAAATTCAGTAGGTGTCATTGTCTCTTGAAGGGAATCTGGCATCAACGAATTCGGAAGTGCCTTGTAATCAAGAATCTCATCGGCATCAAATCGTCGCTTACTACCATCATCGAGAGTGAGCACGATCGCACCGCCCGATTTATGGTCTAGTTGCAATCCCCGGAAAACCTGATTGTCTTCCGTCATAACAATCCAGGCCTGATATTGGGGTGGAAAATTGGCTGAGGGACTCAAGATCGCCTCAACAATCTGTGCCTTTGATTTCGAGCTTGCCACTCGCATTAGAGAAGGCCCCAACGTAGTCTCACTGGGACGCATCGAATGGCATTTCGAACAACCAACTTGCGTTGAAAGGAAGACGCGTTCCCCCCTGAGAACGTTACCCTCCATGTTGATTGGCAGTCTTGCCCATTCTTTGATACTGGTCGGCTTGTCCAGTTGGGCCTCCCCCGAAGTAACGCCCGCAGCTGCGAAACTTTCCATGATCCTCCTGGGCAATTTCGCATCGCGATCTTGCATCAGCGATCTGCGAAGCTTCGATAACTCGTCGACGAACCCAAGATCACGCATGCGATCAACTAACGCAACAGTCACTGATTCGGTTGTTGAATCTTTGAGTGTTTCAGTGGCCAGAGATATCACCTCTCCCTGTCCATACCGGCTTACATCAATGCAAAAGAGTGCGCGGGTTCGAATTTCTGGCGACCGGCGCTCGTCCGCAACAATCTGAATCAGCATCTCCTGAACCTCTGGTGTTTCAGCCAAATCGGGGAGACGACGCAGCTGCACCAAACACGCGGTGACCAACGAGGTATCCGTGCTAAGCATTCGTCTCAGGAAATCGTGGCGATATCGAAGGAGCGTCTCCGCGGGCAAGTATTCAAGAGCCTTGATTTGCACCTCGTTTGGTGTCTGCTCGCTCTTCAGCATCTCGGCAATGAGATCCCAATTGACCGCTGCTTGTGGAATCGAGTTCGATCGATCCTCCGCACGCGACTTGACGGCTTCGCAGTAATCGGAATTAAGAACTCGCTTTGCGGACAACCATGCCTCAAATATCTCCCCACTGACTTCACCAGCATGCAAAACTTGATCGATCGACTCACCTAATTCCGGCGAGTAACTAAGTACGGCGGCTCGCAGGGCAGCCAGCCGAATCTTTTGAGTTGGGTCGCTCAATGCTTCGCGAATTTCCTTTGGGTCCAACATACCAAGACGCAAGAGTGCAACGAACGCGTTTAATCGTTCATCTTCGATGTCGGAGGCAAGCAAATCCCGGAGCACCCAACGATCCATTCTTGTGTAGCCAGCAAACTTACTAAGCGGATCCCCTGAAGAGGATGCATTGCCGTCCACCACCGACGGATCTCGTTGATTAGCGGTGCCCGAAGCAGCCGACTGCATTTCAAAATACGAACCGGGGGAAAGCCGCAAAACTTCCTCGTACCCGTCTTCCCGAACGCCTATCTTCCATATTCTCCCGCTTCCGTGGTTGGGATAATCCACCAGCACCCAATCGGTCACCCAAAGATTGCCGGCCGAGTCACAATCCAACGCAACTGGCCGAAAGTCTTTGCCCCCGCGAACGAGGACGGACTTTTCTGCCTGAATACCTGCCTGGGTACGTCGTAAATCAAACCGCTCAATACTATTTTCATTCCAAATCGTGACCAATGCGGACGTCGAATAGTCAGCAGGAAAAGAGCTTCGCTTCAGATCAATCAGTCCGGATGGAGCTTCACCCGTTCCGGCGATGAAAGGCAATGTCCCGGGCATGCTTCCATCCCAACCTTGCATCGGATGTGTCCCCGAACCGCCAAAAATGGAGAGGTAACCGTAATCACCATGCTCAACTACCTTTAACAACCGGTTCGGTCCACGTGCGTCGGGATCATTGTCGACAAGTAACAGTTCGCCATGCGAATTGAACTTCAAATCAAACGCATTCCAAAAGCCAGTCGCGAACTCTCGGACTTCGGTGCCGTCCGCGTTCGAACACACGACATTTCCTCCGTCTCCATAGCCTTCAACAAAACTCCCGTCAGTTCCGCGTACAGCATAATAGCGAGATCCCGTATTGCCTCTTGATACATACAGCTGTCCAGACACATCAAAGGTGATCGCTAGCAAGCTATTGTGGGCGTAACGTTCCTTGGTATCCAACGTCAAAACCGTTTCGATTCGGTCAGCGACTCCATCGCCGTCGTCATCCGGTAATCGAACGACCCGGCGGGCGCAAACAACGTAGAGATCACCCTTCGGGGAGAAAGCCAAATTCATCGCTTCTTTTAATCCAGAAGCAAAGATGCTGCACCGCGGGCCACCGTCGGTTTGGCCGAGATCAAAGACTTTGATTCGATCGCTATCGGGACCGTCGTAACCAGGTGGCGTCAGATGGGTGTGAGACTCGATGACAAACATTCGATCGGCGGCATCGATGGCCATCCCAATCGGAGTGACGATTTCATCGGAATCAGCAAAGAGCGTCATCTCCAATCGCTCGTCCAAGACGGCGGGAATCTCGACATCCTGAGCGAGGCCGTTAGAGAGGCAGCTTGCAAAGCCGCAAAAAACCAGACTGGCAACAATGACAAAAGCACGCCAATACCGGACGTCATCGAATCTCCTCGACAACTGGACAAAACTGCATTTCATTGCAGTTCCTTTTAGTGGTGGGAAGATGGTTGTGCCGACACCCGAATCGTTCACGAGCGGCCGCAAAGAGAAGGGCAGGGCAGAGCAAACTGACTCCAAATCGGCTGGCCTGGCGCAAAGCTACGTTTGCACAAAGCAAGAGTCTATCTCATCATTCCTGCGGATGGTGAAGGCATCGGATTACAATGCACTGGAACGACACCAAGGCCAGGAACGTCGTCGAAAATTGGCGTTCTCGAGCCACGCAACAACGTTGCGACACTGCCTTAAAGATGAGAATCAAGAGGAACTGCCGAAGCATACCCAGTCGCAAAATAGCCCGACGAAGGTTGAAGCTTCTTTGATGCTCAACTACCAATAGCATCAGGACTTTGGGCTTGCGTCGCAGCTCGATCCGGATTGTCCAGCTTAGCCGCATCCCCGAGGAGCTCTCTTACGAACTCAACTTGTGGCTTTGTCCGGCCGATCACTTTTTGAGCCTTTAAGTAATCTGCCAGGTACCGCTGGAGCTCTTTCTTTTCTGGCACCTTGAACCGATCCCCTTTTTGCAAAATTGGAAGATACTCTGGCATCGATCCGAAATTGCGGGTTCCAGCAAGTTGGCATGGGAACCAAGTTCCATTGCCTTCGCCATCCTCCATGTAGAATTCCGCGTAACAATGATTCGGGATCCATACACAGCGTGCAGGAATTCGAGCTGCGCGGCACAAAGCCACGAAAGTGCCTGTCATTTCTTCGCAATCTCCCGTGCGATCGCGCATCGCTTGGCGAACCGTTTTCAGTTTGCCTTTCTGGTATTGGATATTCTCCCGAACCCAATCGTAAAGCGACTCGACTTTATCCCACTCGGTTAGTGGATCATCGGCAGTCACCTCTCGAACCACTTTCTTGATCTCGGAACTCGTCGCTTCGATAAACGGACTATTCCCCAGGAATTGCTTCGCCTCCCGAGGAAGACGTCGCGGAACGGTGAGGTGAGTCGTCTCCGTTGGACCAACAATATGAGTCTTCTCGATCCGCAGATGCAGGGTCGCCTCTATTTGCGAGTGGGCAGGAACCGTCCTAGCTTGGAATAGGAGCTGTTTGTTGCCACCGGGAAGCTCACGGAATGCGTGTCGAAAGGGGCTAGCTACATTGACTTGTAGCACTTCCACCTTTTGCTCTGGCCAGTCGCTAGGGAATGCAGTCATTGCCATGGTGCTAACCATATTGCCATCGCCGGCTGTGAGACGCAAACCGATCCGCATCTCAATCTGCTTCGGCGCGATGTACTCTAAAGCATTGGCTGGCCCGGATTCAACTTGATCATCCGCAGTCAACGATTCGGACGTCTCTGCACAGACGCTCGAGAATGAGCCGGATAACAAAAACACAAACAGGAAGCAGCAAAACGCGGTTGTAGCCATCTTGGAACAATTTCGGCCGCGACCTACTCGCGCAGCCCCGTATGAAGTAATCATGTCGCAGCTTTTCCTTAGTGCACCATTGGCAAAAGTGGATGGATTGAAATGAACCACCACGGTGGTGATTCGCCCAGTAGCTATTCCTATTGTCCTTGCGGAACCGGTGAAAAGCAAAAGGCAGCAATCGCCCAAAGCCCGTCAGGTGATCGGGCCCATGAAAGGTGGCATTGTTGGTGCACGAGAGAAGAGAGGATTCAGAGCAGAAACACCGAATCGCAGCTAGTCATGGCCCACTACAAACCATGACTAACTGACTTTCTCCAACGTGCGAGCCGCGGTCGTTCCCCCCGGTTCGTACCGCGTTCCCGCATCGTCGATGTAATATTCGCATCTCGTCGGCCACGAGACGACGCGAATGAGGTCCTTATGGATTGACGATCGGTGCCATGCTTGGCGAGGTCGTCGAGGATCCAATAATCGGATCGCTTGAACCGATGATCTGGCCATCCACAACGCCTCCGTAGTATGGGTCGACGACAGTACCGTCAAGCACTTCGCCACCGTAGTACTCGCCTTCGTAGCTTGGGTAGCCACTAGTCACACTTGGGGTAGCGCAACTGTTACATCCGGTTGTTGTCGGAGCAGGCAGTGCGAGCCCACAAGTGCCGTTGCAGGGCTCACCGTGGAAAAGTCGTGAAAGCAATCCGCCTCGGCAGCCAGCCGAGCAGATCAGCAACAGGCTAACAAATGCGATTCTCTTCATCGTTTTCCTCTCTGATTACCAAATTCAACTTGAGCGCAGTTTCACGGTCGTCGAACCTCGAACATTCCTAACGGAACAAACTGTTTGTCCTGATTCGTATTCGTGATCGTTAAAGTCAATGTTGACCCACAGAAACTTACGACACCGCAGACGATGTGCAAACGAAACATGATGAAATCTGGCAACATTGAACTTTTTGTTCTTGGCTGAAGCCGATACTTCCGAAGTCGCCTACCCGCACACGCCCTAAACGAGCGGGTCCACTACACAACGTCTGCACAACCGTTACAACCCTACGCCCGGTCCTCCTTGCCGCTCAGCGAGATTTAGGACTTCACTGCCATGGCGTTTCCAGCTGACGTTGTCCCAATTGCTTCGAAATAGCTCTAATGAGTCACTCACATCCGATGGAATGGAGCGATGCAGCTTGGTG
Source organism: Aureliella sp. (assembly GCA_046290675.1). Lineage (GTDB taxonomy): Bacteria > Planctomycetota > Planctomycetia > Pirellulales > Pirellulaceae > Aureliella. The sequence continues at coordinate 163,913 of JBKAHA010000012.1, read as the reverse complement.
AACCAATTTTTGAAGGGCGAAGTCCTTCTTGCTGGGAATCGTACACGGTGCGCCCGGATCCAAGTGAGAGGGCTCGCAACGATTGTGAGCGAGCGAGCCATCGCTCATTTCTTCGATCGACTTTGTTGCTACTGTCATCGCTCATTCCGTTTCTCATCTCCTCTGAGAGGGCGTTTGCCCAAGCCTCAGATAAAGCGGATCGCCCGGATGACACGGTATGGGAAATATCGTCGCGGCATCTTCGCGATGGCGGAACAACCGCTTTCGACGCACTGCATGTCCGTCGAGTCCAAGAATTGAATTGGACAGATTCGACGGTCGCCGAATTCGCAGATGCGTGCAACAAAACGAATGCCCCATCGCATACCCACACCGTGTTCTATGTACATGGAAACTGGACATCCGCGGTAGACGCCCGAAAACGAGGGTGGATGGTTTACAACGCACTTTCCAGGCGAGCACAACATCCCATCCGATTCGTCGTTTTCTCTTGGGACGCCGAACGGCACTCTGGATTCGCACGCGACGTTCGAGACAAACGGGCGCAACTAAATCTCGAGTCGCTTCGGCTAGCCAACGTGCTTCGGAGAGTCCCAGAGGAAAACACCGTCGGAATGTTAGGATTCAGTTTTGGCGCTGCCGTAATCTCGGGGGCAATCCATCTCGACGCTGGGGGCAAACTCAGCGGACGGTCCGCCGGCGAACGTATGGACCGTTCAGCCGTATACGCCAGTTTTCTTGCTCCGGCATTTAACCGCTCCGATTTCGGCCCGAATGGCGAGTATCGGCTGGCGGCGTTCCAAAGCAATACCATCCTCAACTTGTTCAATTCCTCCGATCCAATATTGAAACGTTTCCGCTTAATCGACCGCAAAGAAAGCCCGATAGCGGCCGGCTACGAGGGTCTGCCGATTTTGAAACCATCTTCAGCGAATACCGATCCAAATAGTAAAAGCAAACAGATTGCCAAGGTCCTGCAAGTGGATTGTGCCAACCAAGTCGGGAGAACGCACGCAGAACTCGCCTATTACCAGGAGTGCAGCTACTTTTCCGCAGGGCTCAATAATCTCCTCGGCATCCAGCGCTAGGTCGACTCAAGGCCTGACACAACCTTGAATTTGATAGACTTGAACCACGTACGAGTTCAAACCAGACTTACAATCTGCGACTCAACTCACATTGCAATCTAGACGACTTTCTATTGCCCACACATCGAAGAGTCATCACTTTTGACGGATCCAAAGGGAATAGAGCCCCCCCCGCACGTCGGCTGGCAAGCAAGCCGCTGGGTCACCCCCAATGAACTGAGTCTTCCGCTCGAGGACTTCGGCGTTCTGCAAGGCGTTAGCGTTGTTGATCGGATTCGCACTGCCTCCGGTCGGCTGGTTGACTTGGACTGGCACCTGGAACGATTCGAGGCAGGAGCGGATGCACTCGGTATTCATCTGATTGCAATGGATGAACTTAGGCATCTTTGTACTGAATGCGTTAAACGCAGAAGCGCTTTGCTCGAGCAGAATCACACCGATGGCGAAGACTTCGCGTTAGTCCTATTCGCGACGCCGGGAAGCGTGCACTCAACGAACATCAACCGTGATGCGAACCTGATGTTGCACACAGCTGATTTGCCAGCCCAGCGATTGAGCCACTTCTATCGCCATGGACAGGACCTAGTTGTCGTGCCCCGGGAAGTTGTCCCGCAGTCGATTTGGTCACCACAGATCAAGACCCGCTGCCGCCTGCACTACTATCTCGCAGAAACTGAGGCTCGGCAATCGGTCCCCGGAGCAGGGGCCGTTCTTTCCACGTGCCATGGTGATCTCGGCGATACCTCGATCTCGAATCTGCTGGTCGTGAAAGCCAACACGATCTACACCCCACCCAGCTCCGAAGTTCTACACGGAATCACCTTGCGGCGAATTCTGCAACTTGCAGAAGAAGAAAGTCTGAAAGTTGTCACGCAACCAATACCGCAAGACTTCGCCCTCAACGCAGACGAACTGTTATGCACGGGTACCAGCGCCTTACTATGGCCCGCCCGCACCCTAACCACTCTTGAGCCGGTTCGACAGCAGAGGGAATGGTCGACACCTCATAACGCACCGATCTATCGGCAACTCTGCAAACTCATTTCGAAATGGCTGAGCTACGATTACCAGGCCGACTTTATCACCCCTCGAACCTAACCCCCGTATTACCCGAACTGCCAAATGCAACACCGGCCGCCCGCAGTACAGATCTGCTAAGATTCTTTTCATTCGATGCAGGGTGTTCCATGGACCGCACTACACATGCATCCAAGGTAAACTAATGGATAGATTGGCATGACGGCGGCTGATACGAAACGAGAATGGTGCGATCGTATCCGTGGCACAGAGGCTCCACTCTTGCCAGTTGGAGCGAGAACGAAAAACGCTCTATCTTTCGATGGACAGGACACCACTCTTCTGACGACCAATCTGTCCGGCGTTGTCGCCTACGATCCGTCTGAGTTTCTGATTTCTGCTTATTCAGGTACGACCGTCGGTGAGCTCAACGCCTGCATACGGGAACATGGGCAATACCTTCCGTTTGATCCCGTGTTCGTCGATGACGGGAGCACATTGGGAGGAACCGTTGGCAGTGGGATCAGTGGGCCGCGTCAGATGCTCTTTGGAAGCTTGCGTGATTTTGTCATGGAAGTTGAATTCATCGATGGCTTAGGAAGCTTGGTCCGTGGTGGTGGAAAGGTCGTCAAGAATGCGGCTGGCTTCGATTTTCCGAAGATGATGGTCGGAAGCTATGGCCGGCTGGGGGTCATCACGGAAGTGACTCTCAAAATACTCCCCCAGCCCAGCGCGTTTGTTGAACTCAAGCTGACTGGCATGACGGTAGAGAGATTCCTCGACCATTCGTCGATGCTGCTCTCGCAACCGTTGCCAACGGATTCAATCTGCCTCGGTTCGGATGGGCAAATGTGCATCGAGTTTGCGGGCCCAGCGGAGGCACTTCCCAGTGTCGTAAGCCGCGCCCAAGCGACCCTTGCTCTTCAAGGCGATGTGAGCGAAGTCCGAGACTATCTAACTGCCACTTCGTCAAAGCATCGATTCTTGGACTCCAAACCAGACCTGATGCGGATAGCGACCTCACCGCGTTCGGTCATGCAGTTAGTCAGACAGCTCAATAGCCAGTTCCCCAACGCCGATTATGAGTTGGCTGCTGGAGGTAGTTTGCTTTGGTTATCATTGGACACCTCATCCGATTGGGGTGAACTGGACACATTGCTTAAGTCAACGGATTCCAGCGGTGTACTTGTTCGCTCTTCGTCAGTGTCCAAGTCGGCCAATGATTCCCGGCTCCAGCCAGACCTACTGACGATCGGAATGGAAAACTGGCGTCCGCTCGCGCGGCGTGTTCAGCTGGCGATGGATCCAAATGGCCATTTTTTCCCATTCTAATTTTGCGTCCGCAACACGCGAACTTAGGCAATTTCGCGGGCGCATTGCCTAAGTAGGCCATCGCACTCCTTGTTGGGTCTTGTAGCCTGAAATAGCGTCGCTCCAACTCCAGGGCTCGGACAATCGTTACCGGAATTCGTGCTGGTATTGCTGATCTCCAGCCCCGCAGAAATAAAATGCGTACCATCCCTACCAAACTGGGGATCCCGTCGCCTAGAATTACGCCTCCACTGAAGCGGAGACGCAGTTTCGTACGGCAAGATTGGCAACCGAGTCGCTCCGGAGTTTTCCAACGTGGAAAAAATTGAAGAGGTCCTACTTCGGCGGCTGAATCAGAAGTTCGGCACCGATCCATCCCTATCCGACGGCCTGGCGTTTGTCGGTGCGGACTCAGTTGGAATGGCTGAATTGACGGTTGAGCTCGAACAAGAGTTTGGTGTGACCATCAACGACGATGTATTCCGAGTCGAAACGGTCCAGGAACTAGCAGACTACATTCGCGATCTCCGGGATGAAGACAAAGCCGATTAGTCGTTCAGGCACCAATGAACAGGTAGATGCATGCGTGCAGATTGTCTGATCAAGACGACAGCCGAAAACATGCAGTGCAACTGAAGATATTAACTGAAGGTCACAAAGGAAGTCGATGAGCATTTTCTCAGGTAAAAAGGGACTTATTCTCGGTGTTGCAAACGAGAATTCAATCGCATGGGCGATCGCCAAACACATCCTTGAAGATGGCGGTGAATGCGGGTTCACTCATTTGCCTGACCGACCTGACGACGAGCGCAAGAAGAACCGTCGCCGTGTCAGCAAATTGACTGATGACTATGAAAACGCGAAGTTCTTAGTCCCTCTCGACGTACAAAACGATGAAAACATCGCCGAAGTGATGGCGACGACTGAAAAAGAGTTTGGCAAGATCGACTTCTTGCTGCACTCGATTGCATTTGCCGATCGCGACGACCTATCACGGGACACGATCGAAACCAGCCGCGATGGTTTCAAACTTGCAATGGACGTGAGCGTTTACAGCTTGATCTCAGTTTGCAATGCGGCCAAACACCTGTTCAATCCCTCTGCGGCCGTCGCTGCAATGACCTACTTCGGCGGCGAAAAATGCGTTCCTGGCTACAACGTAATGGGGATCTGCAAAGCCGCGTTGGAAGCCTCGGTACGCTACCTAGCCTATGATCTGGGTGCTCAGCAAGTTCGAGTAAACGCTCTTAGCGCAGGACCTATGCGGACCTTGGCGGGGCGCGCGGCTGGCGTCGATGACATGCTTAAGCTTTATGAACACATGGCCCCAATGGGACGCAACGTGACTCATGAAGAAGTCGGGAAAACCGGCGCCTTTTTGCTCGGCGAACACAGCGACGGAATCTCAGGTGAGATTCTTCATATTGACGGAGGCTACCACATGATGGGTAGCCCAGGTCGTTTGCTTGAAAGAGTAAACGCCTAAGACTCGGAACGGCGTACTTTAACATTACAAGCGAAAAGGCCTCTCCATGTCAGCTGGCATTCGCCTCTTCGTTTTGTTCGCCGCTTTTTTCGGCATGTTGGCTCTATTTTGTCCTCTGTCGTCGATATCATTCGCGCAGGACAAGATCGAGCATACAACTCCGTTTGTGGTCGTCCTAGGAGTTGCACAGGATGCCGGCTATCCACAAGCAAATTGCCGCAAGGCTTGCTGCGAACCGGCTTGGAAAGACTCCACACTAAGGCGATTCAGCAGCTGTATTGCCGTCGTCGATCCACTCAGCGGTGAACGCTGGATGTTTGATTGCACGCCCGATTTTCGTGAGCAACTAAGGCTCCTTGATTCGGCTTTTCGCCCGAGCTCGGGAAAACCTTTGGAAGGAATCCTTCCAACCCACGCGCATATTGGGCACTATGCAGGCCTAATCCACCTGGGACGCGAAGCTATTGGGGCACGAGAGATTCCTGTGTTTGCGATGCCGCGGATGAAGTACTTTCTTGAGACAAACGGCCCTTGGAGCCAGATGGTCGATCTAGAGCAAATTCGAATCAAGAGACTGCAGGCAGCTGCGATCTGTCGCCTCAACCAGCGCGTCTCGGTAACGCCGTTCCTCGTTCCCCATCGTGACGAATATTCCGAAACCGTTGGATTCATCATCAGCGGTCCCACGAAGAAGCTTCTCTACCTGCCTGACATCGACAAATGGGAACGCTGGGATACTCGGATTGAATCGTTGATCGAACAGGTCGATGTCGCCCTCCTCGATGGAACCTTCTTCTCCGGTGACGAGTTGCCGGGCAGAAATATGAACGAGATCCCACACCCTTTTATCGCTGAAAGCTTAAAACGCTTCAGAAGTCTCCCGCCCTTGGAACGAACCAAAATCCGGTTCATTCACTTGAATCACACCAATCCGGCATTGAAATCGCCGAGCAAGCGCCGCGAGGAAGTGTTCGGCAACGGCTTTCGCCTCGCCAAGCAATTCAGCATTGAGAACGAGTCACGTGATGACTCGATTTTTGAGCTCTAAATAACCAATTGGCGAAACGCCAAGTACATGGTTTCCGCACCGACCAAATCAATGGACGAGTTTTTGCCATAAATGCTGGAAATCCAAACGGTTTATTGCGACAATTGCAGGGCATCCCCGAGTTTGGGAGTCCCTACCACATGCCTTTCCCCCCGCCAAGATTCGTCGACGATATGCGCACTGCATTCATTTACGCAGCCTTCATGGCAGCTACGGCTACGTCCAACCCACTAGTTCATGCAATCGAACCTTCCGTCACTTGGGCTAGCTTTCGCGGAGAAAACGCGTCAGGCGTCAATACCAACTGCAAGGTACCGCTCCCTTGGAAGAAGAATGACATCGCTTGGACAATCAACTTGCCCGGCGCAGGGAATAGTTCGCCAATTGTGGTAGGTAATCGGCTCTTCGTCATGAGTGCCGATCCCCAGTCCGCCGAGCGATATGCGTTGGCGTATGAGGTTGCAACCGGAAATCTACTTTGGAAAAAACCCTTCGGCTCAAATCCGCACCATTTACATCGCCGGAGCAGTTACGCGTCTTCGACTCCATGTGCGAATGACAAACACGTGTATTTTAGCTGGGCGACACCGAATGCGGTGACGCTAAAAGCCTTCACGCACGACGGAAAATTAGCCTGGGAGACCAAGCAAGATCAACTTGGTCCGTTCGTGAGTCAGCATGGATACGGTGCATCGCCAGTCTTGTTTGACGACACGGTCATCCTCTTCAATAGCCAGCAAGCGGATCAGCTTCCACCCAACGCAACTCCTGGCCAAAGCGTGGTACTGGCGTTTAACGCGAATTCGGGGGAACTACTCTGGAAAACTCCACGGACGACACGCAGAGCGTGCTACGGTGTTCCAACTCGATACCGAGATCTGAGCGGGCGTGACCTACTGTTATTCGCCAATACCGGCGACGGATTGTTCGCCTTGGATTTTGGGACTGGCGAACCGGTATGGAATAAGCAGGTATTCGGTAAACGTAGCGTGTCGTCGCCTCAAGTCGCGGCGGGACTCGCCATTGGTACGGAGGGCTCTGGCGGAGGCGGAAACATTCTATGGGCTGTCGATTTGGAAGGAGATCATGAGGTCCGCTTCAAGATCGACCGCTCGGCCCCCTATGTTCCGACTCCGGTCATCAAAGACGACCTGATGTTTCTATGGGGTGACACCGGTATCGCTTCGTGTGTTAGCTTGCCTGACGGAGAAACCATTTGGAGCCGTCGGATTGGTGGAAATGTATCCACCTCGCCCGTGATCGCAGGTGACAGACTAATGGGGATTGCCGAGGACGGTACCGTCACCATCTTATCAGCGACGCGCGAGTTTCAACGACTCGGAAGCATTCAGCTCAAAGAGACCACCCGGGCAACTCCGCTTGTCAGCGACGACTTCATTGTTATCCGGACCAATTCCAGGCTCATCTGCGTCGGCAAACCGTAGACCGCGTCCCATTTGAACCCATCCACTAATTCAATAGCGGCAAGTAGCAATCGAGTGCCTGCTTCGTTTCCTTTACGTCGTGGACTCGAAGAATATGCATTTTCTTCTGCGCAAGAAAGACGCTAACCGCTACGCTGCCGACCGTTCTGGGCAATGACTTGTCTCCGAGCAGTTTCCCGATAAAGCCTTTCCTGGAGTGACCAATCAGAATCGGGCAGTCGGTCGCGTGGAATGCCGTGCAGCCTTTCAGCAGCTCGAGATTGTGGTCGTGCGTTTTGCCAAATCCGATTCCAGGATCCAAACATATTCGATCTTGTTCAATGCCGGCTTCTAATAGCCAACGTTTTCGCTGGACCAAATAGTTCAGGATATCCTGCACCACATCTCGGTACTGCGGATCATCCTGCATGGTTTGGGGCGTGCCTTGCATGTGCATCGCGCAAATCCCGGCTTCGGAATCCCTCGCGACCGAGACCATTTCTTGATCGCCCTCGAATCCCGTCACATCGTTGATAATCTCAGCACCCAATGCGATGGCTGCTTTGGCCACGGCTGACTTGGATGTGTCAATTGAAATCGGTATCGAAACTCGGTCTGCGATGGCTTGCAAGACAGGTTCAATTCGACGAATTTCTTCCTCTGTCGAAACGGGTTCGCTGTAGGGTCGAGTACTCTCCCCACCAATATCCAAGATATCCGCACCATCATCCTCCATCACAAGTGCGCGTTCGGCGGCTTGCTGTGGGGTAAAGAAATGGCCACCATCTGAGAAACTGTCCGGAGTGACATTCAAGATCCCCATCAAAAGAGGGCGTTCTCCGAGTACAAGGGAACGGGTACGAAGTCGCCAAAGATTTGCACTCACCAATGCGTCCCTCAAAGCTGCGTTGAGAAGTTTCCCTGATCCCAATATCCAATATCGATGGTGTGGGTGCGACGGCACTCAACGCTTTCTTCGCTCTCCAACACTCAAGTCCAAATTTTCTCAAACTGGAAAACGTGGACTCATCGGAGGACTGCGGAATGACGTCTCTGCGATAAACAAACCGCCTGCGTTGGGCGATTGCGCTCTTCGCTCAGAAGACATATGCTCGACGGCCGTCGTAATGATCAGGCTGACACTACCGTCTTTCATCTCCAGGAGCAGCGGACAGGTTGCCTGCGGGCTGCCGGGCGTCAACCAGGTATGCTCCAATTCGCCGTTGTACAAACTGTACTGTCTAGTCTCACCGAACTCGGCTGGATTCGGATTGTAGAAGCTAACAATCAGACTCTGTTCGTCCGGTGTCATCGTCATGCCGTCAGGCACCGCCTCGAGATCGGTCAAGTCGACAACTACTTGTGGTTCTCCCAGACTTCCCGCATCAATATCGATTGGGTAACGAACAACCTTACGCGTGGGAGAGTCGATATCAATCAACGACAAACCGCCGTCGCCGCTATCGATCACGTCTTTCCCATTGCTGCATACCTGATCGTCTCGCAACTGAATGAGTTTTGAATCGTCGCCGCGATACAAGTAGAGCCCCGCCTTCGGTGTCGCAAACTCGAGGTCCTTAGTCCCGAATACGGCATTGTTGGCATAGAGAGTACCGTCATTGACTACAGTGCCATCTACTTTGGCATCGATGCCGTCACTTAGCCGATTCCAACTTCCGTCCGAAATGTCAAAGATGCCCAATTCTCGTTCGAGCCCAACGATAAACCTGTTCGAGTCACTCGTTGGTTTTGCAAACCCAGGGCGACCGTGCAGAGGAAAGCTACGGTTTTTCTTGGTCTCAACATCGAAGATATTCAGCGATCCTACGCTTGCTTCCGCGCCGTGCTGAATGGCCACCCAGCTAAAGAGTGAGGGAGATAACCCAGTGGGACCTTCCGGTAGAAATCGAGCTTCCTCCGTCTCAGGCAAATAGAGCAGTTCAGCAGTCGTCGTCTTGGGCATCTGAGTTCCTTTCTCTTTTGACCGTAGGCTAGCGAAGCCACGCACGGCTGTCTAGCTCCGGCCCCAGCGAGAACATAGCGAGCGAGCCTGCATTGTGACCCCCTACTTGGGTTTGAGCAAAGCAACTTGTTGTCAATCTCAATATGAATCCACGACCATTTGGCGATCCCAACTCGGCTTGCCTACCTGTTCACCAACAAACGTTTTGGTAACCTCTGAGCACCATTTGCCGCGAGAGCAGCTAGATTCATCGATGCCCTAGTTTCGCCAAAGGTTACGGGCCGACACGAGTGGCATCCGAATCGGAAATGCCACAGGGCTACCCCCATTTTGCCTCTGGTTTCGATGAAATTAGCGGACGCCTGCCTCGGTTCCGTTTACGCGGCAAACGACCGAACGCGATCAGTAAGGAAGATTCCAAAATGGCGAAGCCTACGGTTCTTGTGCTGCGAGCCCCTGGGACCAATTGCGACGAAGAAACTGCATATGCTTTTGAACAAGCGGGTGCCAATGTGGAACGCATCCATGTGAATCGCCTTGTTGAATCACCTGAATGCGGAAGTGATTTCCAAATCCTGTGCTTTCCCGGCGGCTTCAGCTATGGTGACGATATTGCCGCGGGCAGGATCCTCGCACAGCGACTCAATGTCCATCTTTCCGATTTAGTCAACTCCTTCCGCGAGTCAGACCGGCTCGTGCTTGGAATTTGCAACGGATTCCAAGTGATGATGCGATTGGGAATTTTCTTTCCGAAATCCCACTATCAAGATGCGGATGAAAAACCACCTGCGACGTTGACTTGGAATCAGCAAGCACGATTCGAAGATCGCTGGGTGAATTTGAAATGCGCCGCCGACAACCCGTCACCGTTTCTAACCGGGATTGAATCGATGTACCTGCCGATGGCACATGCGGAGGGTCGGTTTGTCGGTGCGGGTGATGAAGCGTTAGATCAGCTCCGCAATAACAATCAGCTCTGCCTAGCCTATTCGACTGAGAATGGCGAAACTGGCGATGAGACGCTTCCATTTCCTGTGAACCCCAATGGTGCCGATCGAAATGTGGCAGGCATCTGTGATCCTTCTGGACGCATTTTTGGGCTCATGCCGCACCCCGAGCGCCATATCGATCCCACGCATCACCCTGCCTGGACACGCCGCGATTCGCAGCCGTCCGAAGGAGAAGGCCTGCAGGTATTTCGAAACGCAGTCAACTACTTCGGCTAATGTTTTGCATTTTCTCACCCAGCTCATCCAGGCTCCCGGAGCTGATCGCTTTGCCATGGATTCCGTCATCGGGCATTCCTTTCGTAGCCAAGCTGAAAGCCCACGTGGAGGCTTCTTTATTTCGAATCCAAAGGAACTTGCGCCCAGCTTCTGCACAAATTCGCCCAATGGATATAGATCGGCGTCATCGAGATCTGGTAGATTCAAGCTGTGTTCACGATATCAGGTCCATTTGAAGCGACTCGGAGCGATCCGTCCCTTCAGTTCTACCTCTCCTGCTGGGCCAAATATCGAACGGAACTTGGTTTAGGCAGCGCGATGACCTGATTCATCATCTGCCAGGAATGTTCGGATCCGCCTCCAGACATGCCAAGAATTCACTGTGAAACACGAACCGGAAGTGCACTGTTTCGACAGCTGGCCTCGCAATAGCCTTTTCGCCGCAATGCTTTCCGGTCGAAGCTCATTTTGTTCGATCAGAAACCTTTCCCAATTCGTAAACATGGCGGATCTGCTTGCCCAACAGATTCAAGCCTTCGAGCACCTATGCCCGAGTACTTACCATTACTTCAAGCAAGGAAATTTTGATGTACTTCCGCTTTACGGAGCTTTTTCGGAGGCCGAATTTTCGCCTCAATTCGTCGCGAGGCATCACGCATCAGTTGACGGCCCTGTGCCTAGCTTTTTCAGTTGGCATGTCAGCCACTCAAGCGGGAGAGCTAGAAGATAGCTCGCTCGCGCTGGTACCGCAGGACGCGGCACTCTACACAACCAACGTCAATATTAGCGACGCATGGGCAGAATTCATCGACGGGCCATTCTTGGAGCGTCTGCGAGCGACTTCGTATATCCAGAAACTCGAAGCCGAACTGAACCAACAGTGGGACGCAGAAGCTGGTCAGGTTAAACAAGCCAAAGCTTGGTTACAGAACCCAAATATCAAGAACCTACTGAAGATCGCAAAAGAAATGTGGAGCGACGAAAATTTCGCCTACATCGGTGGCGATCTCAATGATTCGCTCGCTGGCCTAGCCAAATTGCAGTCAGAAATAATGACTGTCATGGGCCAGGGCCCCGACGCACTCGAGAACTACTTCAATGAACTGTCTCCTACAGATCTGGATGGAATTCGAGTACCAACTTTTGTGCTGGGCTTCCGAATTGAAGATGACGACAATCTTCGTATCCAGCTCGACGCATTAGAAGCCATCATGCGACTTGGCGGTTCTCAATTTGAACAAGCAAAGCCATTCCTTCAACGTCTCGCGAGGAAAGATCTCGAGGATGGACAGTCCCTATCAATTTCACTTGCTGGCTCTCTGATCCCTCTACATCAACTAAGCGGAAATGAGAGGCAAGTGGCGGAAAAAATCGTCCAGCTTCTCGGCGATCGTGCTATCTATTTCAGCATGGGCGTCAAATCAGATGTGCTGCTACTGACCATTAGTGAGCAGCCCGACGTCATCGCAACCTTCGGTGATGCAGAGAAGAAACTGCTCGACCACCCCGACCTGGAACCAATCCGATCAGGCAACACAGAGAATCTTCGCTCGATTGCGTATATTTCCTCAGAATTCAGTCAAAGCAATTGGGACGCGAGCTTTACGGATTACTTCGAACGTATTGCGACGCAATTCTCAGTGGCGATGCAATCCCAAGCGGGTCGAATGCCCGACATGGGCGAATGGATCGACGACATCCAGTCGGATGCCAAATGGATGGACTCAAAGCTTGCTGAGCTAGCACCCAAGTTCGGTTCCGTACTCTCTTGGACGCGCTCCACAGGCAACGGACTAGAAGGGTACTCCTACAACGCGACAACGCCATCCGTGTTCGATAATGCGAGCCCGCTTCGAATCATCAATCACGCTGGCAAAAAGCCACTTGCTTACGTCGCAGTGAAGCAACGCACGAATGCAGAGGCTATGGAAATGGTTGATTTCCTGCTTCAAAATGCACCCGCTCACATCAAGCGATTCATCAGTCTCGTCGAAGACGGTGAAGAGGATAAGCGACTCGCGATGCTGGCTGTTGACGAAGGATTTCCACTCCTAGAGGACATGATCGACGTCTTCAAGAACAAGATTGGTCCATCCATGGCCAACAACGAAACTGTCTTCACCTTTTCGCTTGACTGGATGGTTAGTGAATTACCGGAGCTGCCTTCACCGAAGGACGAATTGCCCCTTCCGGAAATGGCATTTGCTTGCGACGTCAATGATCGCGATTTATTCATTGAAGGCGGAGCCGATCTTTTTGGCGTCTTCGATCGTACTCTCGATCTCATGCGTGAGCTCGCTCCCGATTCGGCGCCTCCCGAGTACGTTATCCCGCGTCCAAAGCTGGATGATACCAATGGGTCGACTAGATTCACCTATGACGAATTGACGAGCGCTCTTCCCATCGAGGGATTTGAACCACAAGCATTGCTGACGGATGAAGCAATCGTTTTCGGTCTCAGTGGCCGTCAGGTCCGCGACATGGCCGTTAGCCAGCAAGCCCAGGGTATTCCAGAATGGTATGAAGAAGACTCTTCCGTCGCAGCGGTCTCGTACTTCGACGTCGCGGGCATCGTTGAAAAGTTAAAACCTTGGGTCGAATATGGACTAACCATCGAAGGCAAGGCCCTTTCGGATCCGCTCGAGGAGGGACCAGGACCCATTCCAACCGGTCAAGACATTTTGGACATCTGGGACTGCTTCAGCTCGGCGGGCCACATGTCAGCCACCACTCATGTCAACGACAAAGGCGTCACGGTGACCAAGTGGACCTGGGTCTGCGAATAAGCCCAAGTTAGCCGCTGAGGAAATTCGCTTTCTCAATATGCCAGGATGCCCTTGGACGAAAAGAGCAGGGCGGCTTCCTCCAACTGAGAGCAGCTAGAGTGAATCTCGAGGCGGCTGGATTGTCCAGTCGCCTCTTTTCGTTTGAAAACCACCAAAACTGATGAAATGGACAGTGGCAACCGTTAGCTGACCGCCAAGCCAGATCGACCCGATCTTGTGATGTCGGATTCGAGTTCCGGTGAAGTGTCAGCAATAGACATGTTTAGTTGCCGCCAGAAGATCAACGTAAACCAGATGATAAGAGCTGCAGCAGGACTAGGAGCTCCGAGCAGTCCCTCCACCATACCAGCAACAAGCATACAAGCCGCCAAACCATCCACTTCAGGCCGGGGATTGAATAGAACGGATCCCCAAAGATAGAGCACCATCCCAAGCACAATCAGGCCGCTGACGACTCCGCCAAACATCATCGCGTTGAGCACGATGTTGTGGCAGTGATAGCTATGTTCTTCCATGATGAAGCGAGCCGAGCAATAGCCGTAGCCGTAGAGTGGAGAATCCGCAATCTGCTTGATACCGTAAGCCCAAATTTCGGTTCGACCGGTCGCGGTAGTCAACTCATCAGTACTTCCCGTCTTGGTCGCCCCCTCGAGCGCATCTTCGATCATCCAATCCAATTGGCCCGAGCCGAGTGCTGCGAAGGTGACCATGCAAGCAACTATGGCTACCAAAACCGCCGCGATCAAATTGCTCCGTAGACGCCAATGCCCTTGGAGGGTGAACATGAGGCCAACCATGCAGACGCCCATGGCCGTTCGACTGAAGCAACCCACTAGCGTCACCGCCCCCAGCAGCATTCCACACCCAGCGATTGTCCATGGCATTCTTTTTGAAACACCCAATCCTGCGAAAACCAAGACAGTAAAGGCGGAATACATCCCAAGCTCATTAGGGTGTCCTAAACCACCCATTCGCTCGAACACTTCAGTCCGCGTGACTTGCTCCTTAAAAACGCCCACTTCGGGCACGAACAAATAAGCGAACCAGGAACCTAGCAAAAATGTCACAAGGCCCGTGGCGATCGCCAAAATGAAGCGATAACCACCGAGCATCCGCATCGCTGCAGGAACAAAGATAATGACGCCGACCAGAGAGATCCAAGCTGCGATCGTATAACTCTTATTGATGGCTGTTGGGATCGTCACTGCGTACCAAAGAACATAAACGCTCAATAGCAAGCCAGGCCAACAGAAAAAATCGCGATAGGTCTTTGGGAAAGCGAATAAACCTCCGACCGCACCGGCACTCAAGGCGAGCAGTAGTCGCAAGTAGATCTGCCAGTGAACTTGGAATTTTTCGCCCGTATCGCCACGGAAGTCAGCGCCCATCACAAACACCAAGGCAGCGACTAGACACCAGCAAACGATCTTGTCCAGCGTCCACGCGAATGGCCACTCGCGGACTGAACTTTTCGGCGGATCGATGGTGAACGCTGTCGACATGACGGATTGGATGCTGAAGTTTTCTAATTAAAAAGCGTGATGTGCAATCTGCCTAAACAGTTGTCAGAGTGAGAAAAGACCCGCGGGACTACTTTGCTTTTGCAATTTCCGCGCTGGACAGCTGCTGCTCTAAATCTGCGACAGAAACATCATGTCGACCCGTGACCTCGCCGAGCCTGTCACGTGGGTAGTCTCGGGACTCGATGCGGCTCGCGAGTTCACTCTCCACATTTGAACGATAGATCGAGAACTCGGCCTCCCGCAATTGTGCCGATTCCGCGGCTCGGTCGAAGTAATCGCTTATCAAAGCCACCGCCACGCCAGAAAGCCCGGAGAGCATCAGCACCAGCACCGCCAAAAGTGAGCGTTTGGGGCTCGAGTGTTTGAAATGCAAAGTCGGAGGCGCAACCAAAGTCACATTCGACAAGGATTCTTGATCCAGAGCGTCATTGATGCGGGCTTCCTCAAGCTTCTTCGCGTAGATGTTGTAGTTGTCTTTCGCTAAATCAATCTTCCGTTGTAGCTCTTGTGAGAGAACTTCGAGGTCATTCAGTTCTTCCTGGCGTTGCCGTAACTCACCTTCAAGCTTCGACAGGGCATCGACTCTAGCCTTCGTCGCCTTGAGCTCACTCTTCGCCTTAATCAATTCATTTTCGACCGCAATCACCACAGGATTCACTGCCTCGACACTTTGCTCTCGCTCCTGTGGCTGATCGTCTAGTATCGAACGTGCGCTTTCGAGTTGCGAACGCACTTTCACTAGCTGGGGATGGCTATCGGAAAACTTGGCCGACAGTTCCTTCTCCCGAATTTCTAGATCGTAAAGCCGATCTCGCATCGCGTCCCGCGCATTTTCGGCGATCCCCTTCCTACGTTCCGAATTCACGGTCTTGGGTAGATCAGCGAAGTCCTGCTCGAGGGCTGAGACCCGTTGGAGCGCCGCTTCGTACTCGGACTTGGCAGCCAATTGTAGTTTCTTGGTCTCGGTGAACTCCTCACGCAACGAGTCTTGCCGGTGCGCGAGAGTTACAATTCCATGCTCATTCTTCGCCAACCGCAGATCATTCTCGCAATCATTCACGATCTGCGCCTGCGCTGCAAATTGGCTTTCAAAAAAGCTCAACGAACCGGTCGACTGGTGAGCTTGTAAATGCATTGACTGAAATTGGTCGACGACTGACTGCACCGCGACTTGTGCAAGCTTGTTTGTCCGCCCTCGATAGACGACCGAAATCGTGGTTGATTTCTTGGGAAGATCGATCTTCAGGTTCGACATGAATTCCTTAATTGCAAGGTCACGTCTTTTCCCAGCATCGATCTCGTCTTGCGTCAGTGCCATGGGGTCATCATCGTCCCCAACTGCGCCGCCTCCGAGGGAAGGAATTGAATCGGTAATCCCCTCCAACAACACTTCGATGAAGGCATACTTCTTCAGGATGCGTTCCACCCCAAGGTCGTCCACCACTGCCTCTGCCAATCCGCGGCTTTCGAGTAGATTGACAATCGAGTTCATCTCGCCCTCTCGAGACTCTTGGATCGAAATGGTCTGACCTACGGTCGCTGTATCCAGTCGCGCAGAACCTCGACCTAGCCGAACGAATAGTTGCGCCTCGGATTCGTATTTCTTTGGCCACAAGAAGATCGCAATAACGCCTAGAACAAAGGTCACGGCCGCGGTTGCGACGACACGGACTCGGTACTTCCAGGCTGCACCAAGAATATCGAAGAGTGTGATGGGTCGCTCAGGCGAATTTGCCATGTCGGGCTCCAGGACTAGGATCGATCAGAACACTTCCGTTCAGACGGATGCTACTTCGCCTTTTTCAACTGGCTCGTGTCGCTAGCATCTTCATCGGAAAGCTGTTCATCCGGATCGGTAACATGCTCTCCAGCTGTGATGGTACGAACTTCCTTCTCGCGTTCAAGCTCCTCGAGATAGCGCTTCCTCTCCGCGTCGCGGATGTGCCTCATTTCTCGGGCATTGGCAGAGTAGTCGCTCGCTAGGGCAACCGAGATACCAGAGAATGCGGATAGAATCACAGCCAATAAGCCCAAGATCGATCTTTTTGGGCTAGCGTGCTTGTATCGGATGGTTGGTTCACCAACGACGGAGACGTTGGAAACCGCCTCGCGATCCAACGCCGCATTGATCCGCGACTCTTCCAGTTTTTGGGCGTAGTTATCGTGGTTTCGTCGAGCGATATCGATCAACCTCTGCATTTCGAACGCTTCAACTTCGAGATTGTTAACTTCTTCGAGTCTTTCCAGCAGTCCGGACTCGAGGCTGGCAATCGCAGCTACTTTTGCCGACAGCCGAGCGACCTCAGCTTCAGCGAGATGCATCTCCTTTTCGAGATCCATTCGCACTGGATTCACCGCAATGACGCTTTGCTCGCGCTGTTGTGGTTGACTGTTGACGATCTGCCGCGCATTGCGAAGCTGTTCTCGAATCTTGACCAACTCGGGATGCGTTGACACGTACTTGGCGGCCAGGTCACGCTCTTCTATCTCCAATTGATACAAGCGGTCACGCATCGAATCCGTATCATTCCGCGCGATTCCAAGCGTCTTTTCACTCATCATTTCGCGTGGTAGCTGACGCCACTCAGAACGCAGCTCTGCGACTTTGGCTTCCGCGGCGTTAAGATCCGCCTTTGTCTCTAGTTCGAGCTTCTTGATTTCAGTGATTTGCGTCTGGAGCGACGCTTGCTTGCCCTCGACCGTCACCACCGCATTTCTGTTCTTTGCCAGCCGAAGAGCCTCTTCCGCTTCATTCACCATTCGCTTTTGTGCATCAAACTGCTCATCGAAGAAATCCAGCGCATCTCCAGACTGGTAAGCCTCAATGTGCATGCGCTGATACGATTCGACAACGGCCGTGACAACGTCGAATGCAAGCTCCGGCGTCCTGGCACGGTAGACTACCTCAATGGTATTGGACTTCTTTGGAGAGTCGATTTTGAGATTTGAAGCCAACTCCTTAACCGCAAGTTCGTACTCCTTGCGTTCTTTGATCTGATCCGAAGTCAGCCCGCCTTCCTCGGAAGGATTATCGACCAGTGCGGGAATATTGTCCTGTGCCATTTCGATCGCATAGTCGCTCCAGGTTTCAAGCTGAACCTCGGCCCAGGCGTACTTTTTTAGAATACGCTCGTAGCCGATTTTGCTGACAATCCTTTCTGCCAGCCCTCGACTCTCAAGCATGTCCACAATGGAGTTCATCTCCGCTTCACGTGATTCCTGAATTGAAATCGTCTGACCAATCGTGGCGGGGTCAAGGCTTGCGGACCCCCGTCCAAGTCGAACAAAGAGTTTTGCCTCAGACTCATACTTCTTTGGGAAAAGAAAAATCCCTACGACACAGAGGCAAAGTACTAAAAAAGAAACGCAGAGCACCCGCCATTTGTAACGAAAGATCGAACCTAAAATATCGAAGAACGTTAGCGGACGCTCATAGTTGGAATAGCGCATTGCATGAGACTCCAGCCTGCGATTTGCCAGATGAAGAATAAACGTGATGATTCGCAGGCACAGCTAGGTCTCAGGTTAATCGATTTGGGGTAATTGAACAGCGCAACGCGAACCACGCGTTAGCGAAAGCCGCCTGCAACGTTAGGCAATCGTCAAAACCGGTACTGCCGACCGCTTTTATGTAGAAATTCCAGCCATCAATGCTTTGGGTTGCCCACATCAAGCCCCTCCCGCCCGTACCACCAAGGACCGAAAGACGATGTGGATTCCCGCATAGTCTGGCTGCTATTCACCGTATCTCAGGAGTGAGCCAGTCTCAGCTCGAACGCTTCCTTCGGATCGTTCTTCAAGGCGGAAAGGTAAAGCAACTCGGCATGACCACACTGTCGGCCATTCACTAGCTTCGTGACTTTCCGCATCACGTCTCGACGACTCACCATGCCAATCAGCCTGCCATGATCTAACACCGGCAGCCGCCGCGTTGCTTGGTCTAGGAACGTCTGACAGATTGTTAGTAAATCAGTGCCGGGCGCGATCGTCGGCGGATCCGTATCAACGAATGGCAGTAATCCCGCGTCCGGCAGAGAATCATAAGCGGCATTGACCACCACACGCATGCACGAGCTTTCTGAAAACACCCCAAGGAATTCCCCGGTCGCTTCGACAACTGGCGCCCCGGAGATTCGCTTTTTCAGAAGAACGTTGATCGCGTCCAACACTTCCAGCTCCGGGGATAGTGTCACCAAATTTCGCGTCATTAGTTCGCTTGCAACAACTGTTTGCTGAGACATGAGTCGCTCCCGTGAGTATTCGAACCAGTACAGAAAAAGGAAAGCACTTGGGAAAACAGCAGTTCTCTCAAGCGATGATTCGCACCAGACCAACGGAATTCGATTTCATACTCAAGGCGCTCAAGGGAGCGCCCACAACGCACGCAATCTATTCCGACAAGAGACGCATCCGCGTAAGGTGATGTCCATCCTTTGCGGATCTATATCGCAATCCAGCGCGCCACCGTCTCAACAAGAGACCCGAAGGCGCATTGGTCTAGTAAGCAAACTCGACAGTAAATCTCTCCAACCTGCGGAAGGAGAGTATCGGCATCAATAGGGAAGGAGGACAAACGACTTGCCCCTAAGGAAGTCAGCAGTGTGGCCAATGCCTCTGTACTGACCTCGAAGATAGGTCGCTGATCTATTGGAAGGTTGGGCTGAACAAGCGGCCAAGTTGCATGGGCTGTTGGCCGTTTCAGCCAATTTCAAACCTAAGCCTAACACCACCCGCATTCAATCTTATTGCCTGCAAATAGGCCACAACTTTGTGAAGCAATGCGCTAAGATCGCATGTGAAATATTGAGCAAGCGGACGAGCACAAAGGGCCCTCTCGCTTACCCAGCCTTTGCCAGCAAAAGCTTTCGGGTTCGGCCAAAGAAGATGTCATGCGTTACTTTGAATAGAGTTCTGCCTTCGCTTCCCAGCTTTCTTCTGGATCGAAGATAGTCGAGAATCGAGGATAACCATGAAACGTAACGCATCGTTCCTTCCACTTCGTCAGTTCTTTGCTGTATGCGAATCGCATCTTTCGCGATAGGGTCTCCGAACCAGTAACGTTTCTCAGATTCTTAAGCTCCAATCGATCGGATTTCATGTCATACAGTTCGGAAACCGGCTTCGTGAATTCGTCTTGGAAAGGCCAATAGATCCATTTACCTTCCTCGGTTACGACCGCGAAACTGTGCACGGCTTTCGGTCCCCAGACGTTGATTAACGGAACGCTCTCGCGGACCGGCTGCTCCGTGTTCTCTAGCAGAGGAAGCAGACTCGTTCCGTCTAATGCGTTCCCACCTTCTACGCCCGCCAGATCCAAAATGGTGGCATGGATATCCACATTACAAGTCAACTCATCGCAACGCTGGTTTGCCAAATCCGTTCGCCGAGGATCACTGATGATCAGCGGTACGCACGATGACTCTTCGTAAGGCAAAACCTTACTGCCGTAGCCATGGGAACCGCACATGAATCCATTATCCGACGAATAGATAATGACTGTATTATCGACGCATCCCGCTCGTTGGAGTGCTTCGCGAATCATCCCGACTGCGTAATCGATGGCATATATCTGTTGATAGTACAACGCCATCGTTTCCTGATACTTGTCCGCGTAGTTCCAAGAGTAGAAACGCTCGAATTGCCGCCCCTGGCGACTTTGTACCGCGAAATGCTGACCGAACTCGCGACCAAAATTCTCAGGCTTCACCAATACAGAACCGCTGTACGCATCCTTAAACATAGGATCCGGTGTAACGGGATGATGAGGTGCTTTGAACGAGATACTCAGGCAAAAGGGGGCATCGCCTTTTGCAGACTCCTGGATGAAATCAGCACCAAACGCACCATAGGAGCGCGTCGAGTGCGGATACTCGTCCGCGAACTCTTTCATCGATTCATTCTTCTCTGTGACGTAGGAAGTTTGCCCCGGCCCGCCACCCCATCGATCAAAATCATCTTCTGGCAGCTTGCCTTTACTGCCCGCTTTTTGACTGACTACAAATCCAAATTTCCCCGCAAAGGCCGTACGATAGCCGCTTTCGCGAAGAAGCATTGGATAGCTCTTCTCCCAAATCGACTGGACCATGTTTCCAGTCGTAAAATTCGTTCCGTGTCGGTATTCGTATAGACCCGTCATCACACAAGCGCGACTCGCCATACAAATCGCCGTTGAAACGTAGTGACGATCGAATACCACTCCTTCCGAGGCAAGCTGATCTAGATTCGGGGTCTTGGCTCCAGGAGTACCATAACACCCCATCGAGTAAGTGCATTGGTCGTCTGCGAAAAGAAAGACGATGTTCGGACGATCTTCGGCGAGGACATCTCTCGACGTTACGAAGCTCGCCACCAAGCTGACGGCAAAGAGGAGCGCTCCAAAGTAGATGCGGCTGAATCGTTTCCCGTGCTTGGCGTCACCGGTTCTGAATCGTTTCATGCCACCACACCTCTTAGATACAGACCGTTTGGTAATTGCCACCTAATCATCGGAAGATCCGGTGACGAATTCAGTTCTACCCGAGCCGAGACTAACTTTCATCCTGTTCCGACATGCCGAGCTGCGACATTTTCCGGTACAGGTTCGATCGGTGCATCCCGAGTTGCTTTGCTGCACGGGCCAAGTTGCCACCGGAAGCTTCCACATGCCGTCCAATGTACTGCCTTTGGAAGACATGGGTCGCATCCGAGAGCGACATGTTCGAAGGGACGCTTGCCACATCTCCCGACGATGCAGGCGATAGCACGAACGCCAAATCAGGCTCTTCGACCACCGTCCCCTTCGTCAAATAGGCGACTCGCTCCATCAAATTGCGAAGCTCACGAACATTCCCCGGCCAAGAGTGTTGAAGAAGTCGCTTCTTCGCTGCATCCGACAATGTCGGGGGCGGTCGTCCGATCTGGTGCCCGAACTGGTCGAGAAAAAACTCGGCCAATACCACGATATCGTCGCCACGTTCCCGCAGAGGAGGCAACTGCAGCGTCACGACATTCAAACGGAAGTACAAATCCTCGCGAAATCTCTTCTCACGTACCAGCTTGACGAGGTCCTGATTCGTCGCCGCGATGACTCGCACATCAGTCTGTATCTGCTTTGAACCGCCGACACGCACGACCGTTTTGTCTTCCAAAACGCGAAGCAATTTTGCTTGACCACTGAGACTCATCTCTCCGATTTCGTCAAGAAGCAGCGTCCCGCCTGAAGCCAACTCAAACTTACCGGCTCGGTCCGCAATTGCGTCTGTGAAAGCACCTTTCTCATGCCCGAACAACTCGCTCTCGAGCAGCGTCTCAGCAATCGCCGCACAGTTCACAGCTACGAATTCTTTGTCGCGCCGGTCACTCTGCAAATGTAGGCTTCGAGAAACCACCTCTTTGCCTGTACCATTTTCGCCGAGAACCAATACCGCTAACTCAGTCGGAGCCACGCGCGATATCGTATCCCTCAGAGCCTCAACCTGCGGGGAATCTCCTACAACTTGCATCGACTCCGAGACGTTCTTCACCAAACGATCGCGGGTTTCAACCAGTTCAGCGATGTGTTGTGTATTCTCGACGGCCGCAGACGCATACTCGGCAAGCTCGGCCAAGAAGCTTTCGTCCTGCGCGGAGAATCGACCGGAGTGATGATTCAGCACTTCGAAAACACCGAGCGGCTTGCGTTTCCGATCCAGGAGCGGCACCGCCACCAGGGAATGCGTCACATAACCGAGCTTTTTTCCAACTTTTGTGTTGATGGCATCTGGATCACCTGAATCGTCCCATCGGTGACACTCTCCAGACTTCAGCACTCGCCCTGCGACGCCTTGGTCATCTCGGATACGCAATGGTTCACCTTCGACACCGAGCGCCGGATGTCCAACGAGTTGCTTATTCCCTCGGTCCCAGAGAAAGATCGAGGCGCGATCCCCCTTCAACACTCGCGCCGCAGCCTGCGCCATGCTATTGAGCAGTTCAGTCAGATCCTCACTCCGTTGCCACTCTGAGGACAGTTCGAGCATTGTTTGTAGTTGCTCAACTTGGCCACTCAACTTGCTGTGATCCTTGGCTATCGACAATCCACCTCTTAGCAATTTTCCTACGGTGGCAGCAACTTCTGCATCCAAGCTCGATGCCGGGCTTAGCAAAAGAACTTCTGCGGAAACGCCCCGCTCCCCCGCCGGTACCGCCAACCAGTCTTCCGCCTGGACCACTTCTCCAGCGTCGCTACATTCTGCCGCCAAATCAACGGGCAACTGAGATAGTGCCCCAGCAGCGCCAACGACCGACCAGTGTTCGCCAGTCTGATGAACCCAGACCACACGAGCATTCGAAAGAAAGGCACCCACCGCGCGCAGCGCTGTTTCGCGAAACTCTTCTGTAGACTGGCTTCTCGCAACCGCGTTCAAGAGCTCATTTGCCAAGACCGCGGGCTGTTGTTCAGAATTCGCCATCTACACAGGAAAAATCAAAGGAAGAGTAGGATCGTGATACCATCTACCCGGTCACGCACCTTAGGACACAGCGTCGGGCAAACGATCATTAAGCTCATACGAGCACACCGTTTTTACACCGCCAATCAACGAGAATGGACAGTGCCAATCACGATTCCGCATTCGGAAAGAACTTTTCAAGTACCTCCGAACTTGGCGGCTTCGTCAAAAACGAAAAGAGGATTGTACATACAGCCGAACACACAAGGATGCTCAAGACCGGCATTGTCTCAAAAGTCTGGCCGGCAAAACTAAAATCAACCGTGAACGTTCGATTTGCACCAAAATCGGCTAGGGCAAACAAATACACCCAACTGCCAATTGCAGCGATGACGCCCGCGTAAGCTCCCACGACGGTGAGCCTGCGCCAATACAACGCTGCTAGAAGCAGCGGTAGCAAGCTAGTAAACCCACTGAAGCACCAAACTCCTAGCGAAAACACACTCGTTGGATTCGAAAGGCTAAGCAAATAGGTCACCGCAACAATCGCGATGATGAATCCGCGAGTGACAATCACTTGCTGACGATCACTCAATCTCTCTTCGCCCAAATAGTGAGTCACAAGGTCGTTCTCAAACATCGTCCCAATGCACAAGAACTGGCTATCCAGCGACGACATGATTGCGGCCAAGATCCCGGCCGTTAAGAGACCGCCGAGTATGGCGGTGGTTTGTGTCTTTACCAAGAACGGTAGAACCGCATTGGAGTTCACAGCGCCAGTTGGGGTAACAGGCAGTGGAGGAAATGCCGGAACCAAAGCCGTTGTTGCCCAAACACCGATCAGCACACAAGGAACCCAAACCACCATGATGAATATGGGGTGTACGACAATCGGGAGCTTGAAACTCGATGCGCTTTTTGCGGTTAGCCAATGTTGAAAAATATGCGGGAACATGCCGACTGAAAACGGGATCAACATGTAAGTCAGAAATTTCGACTGCGACATTTCCTCTCTAGTCGCTTTACCGATTGAAATTGCCGATGTAGCGCGGCGAAAGTTGTCCCAGAAGCCTGGCCGCTCCTGCGCGGAAATACGGCTATCTCCATCGGCATCTAAGTCTTTTACTAGCTTCCATGTTGCTTGTGCTTTTGAAGCGACTTGTCTCTGATTCTCTTCAGCAGCTGCGACAGCTTCTTGGGCTGCAACGCGTGCCGGGCCATCCGGGCAAGATGCCAACGTCGCTTGAGCAGAAGCAAGCCGGGCTGCCGCGGCTTGGCCCAAATTACCCTCTACCTCAGCCAGCGAAACAACTCCATCACGATCGAAATCGAGAGCCGCGCCTGAACCGAGCTTATTCGCGATGACAACAAACGTGACAACACCCAAAACCATAAACACAAGAGTCTGAAAAGCGTTCGCCCATGCAGTACCACGCATGCCGCCGAAAAACACGTACGTCAGAACGACCAGACAAATGGCTAATGACCCCAACCAAGGCGGCAGACCACCGTTGGTACCGGGATTATCGGTAGGGAAAAGATCAGGAAACGCCCCGCCGGTCATCGTCTGCATCACCGAACCGGCAGCAATGACTCCCACCAACAGATATGGAATGATCAAACCGACCAAAATCGGAAACAACAATAATCCAATTGCATTGTTCCCCAGCCTAGCTCGAAAGAACTCAATCTGTGTCGAATATCCATGCTTGCGACTTAGCGACCAAACCTTGACGCCAATCAAGAAGAAACAGAGCGAGTGAACAATGCCGCTCGATGAAGCCAGCATTCCATAGACACCGATGCCCTCTTTAAAAGCTTCGCCGGAGGATCCGACGAGTGCAAACGCGGTCATCGTCGTCCCGAACAGGGACATCAACAAGAGGAATGGGCCAATCGAGTGGCTCGCATGCAGGTAGTCTTTCTTAGTCCCGCGAAACCAACTGCTGGCGAAGAGTCCAAGTCCTAAGAGCAGGCCCAAATAGATCAAGACGATGATGAACTGCGTCATGATTGCGGGCCTCCATTTCGAACCTGGTCCGCAACCGACTCGGTTTCGTGTAACCCAACGTCGACATCTTTGGGCCACGCGAAACGCACTGCAATCAACCAAACCAAGGATGCGGCTACCGATAGACAGGCGTGATAGACCAGACCAATTGGCATTAGCCCTCCCACAACCGTTGCGTCATTCCAAAACCAGAAATCCTGGTGCAGGACGACGAGTCCCAGGATCAAGACCCATATGTACATTCTCGATGTCCCACCGGCACTCATACTCTGTCTCATTGCGATCGAGATCCCATGCTTCGCCAGCAACCCTGCTACCGTCTGCTGACAACACGTCGTGACACGGCAACACGTCGTGACACGGCAATCCGAAGAACATTAACAAGTCGCCGCTAATCCTCCACCTGCCGATCCTAACCGAGCAGCAAGAAGCGATCCGCGTTGCGAGAGTTTACCTGATCTACCATCTGAATCACAGATACGGCAAGTGGGTGCAAAACGCGAAGGAGGAAGGAGACGGCTGGATTCAACTTCCAACCGATAAGCACCTGGAATTGACGGGCGCCCAATCAACGTCAATCGGGGACGGCTTGAACAAGACAGCATTTTGCCCGCGGGCACACTGTCTAAAACAAGGTCTATCTTCGAGCAGATGGTTGCAGTTCAGCCAGGCGGAGGCCAAAGCCACGCTCGGTCACGCAACGTACACGACGATGGAGATGCCGACTTAAGAATTTTCGGCTACAGCTTCGTCTTGAGAGCAAGGAAACCCGCGACGCAAAAGATGCCGCCGACGATCGCCCACTGTGTCACACTCATCTCGTTGAGCATCCACTCAAGGCCATCCGTGCCTTCCTCTGCCCACCGCCAAAAGACTTTTCCAAGGTAGTCCATCATCAAATCAATCTCTCGAAAGATACGTCTAGGGTAGCCAGAATTCCGCGAGCGAAAGAAACATCGCCTTATTTTCTAGACGACCTGCCCTGCGTTCAGCTTGTGCTGCCGAATACATGAAGGCTAGGTTGCGTTACCCAGTCCACTGCTTCATGAAACGCCGACGAGGATCCCTCGGCTCGAATTCTGCGACAGTCGCATCAACGGTAGCGATTATGATGTTCCTGCAACCAAGTTCCGTGCCGTTACTTGCACATGAACGTGCGGTCTTGATCGTGAATTCGAACACCTATACGCTGACACAGAGCCATTCACATACAGTCCCTCTGCTACACCGCCTTGAAGTCTGCCCGGACGCGAAAGAGCCACGCGAAAGAGCCTCTAGGCGGCCGAGAAAACCAGGGCCAATCAAAGTTTAAAACAGGGAAGAATTCCTCCCCGTCGCTCAGGCTCCGCCCCTCCGTAAATTCCCCGCTAAACTCGGAAACGGAGGGTTTGGTATTGAATTGCCACCAAGCCCAGATTCAAACTTTGATTGACCCTGCCGAGGAAACACGGTGAGAAATATTTATCGTAGGCAGCTGCATTTTCTGGACTTGCGATCCAACAATGCCGACGTATAATCCCATCAGACTTAACGTCAGGCCCAGTGGCGCAATTGGTTAGCGCA
Organism: Aureliella sp.; assembly: GCA_046290675.1. Lineage (GTDB taxonomy): Bacteria > Planctomycetota > Planctomycetia > Pirellulales > Pirellulaceae > Aureliella. The sequence continues at coordinate 137,059 of JBKAHA010000012.1, read as the reverse complement.
TCGGACTGTCGATCCGAAGGTTGAGGGTTCGAGCCCCTTCTGGGTCGCTTAGGCGGCATAAAACCCCTGCACTGCAGGGGTTTTTTTATGCGCCGAAGATCGCTCTCGGGATCACCGACTGCCACAAACTCAATCTCCTCACCCGCTCGCCACCATCTGCACCGAACGGATTCACTTCAGGGGAAAAAGCTCTCGGCCCCTACGAGCTTCACCTGCGTTGAGCACTAGTTCTTTGGCTTAGCCTTATTCAGCTGGCTCAGCATCACTTCCACCGCCTTCTCGATCTGTTTGTCCTGTCCGTTCGCAGTTGACTCGGGATCATTTTTGATCAAGTAATCCGGCTCGGTTTGGTTATTCTCTAGGTACTCGCCAGCCTTATTCTTCATGCCTACTTGGGGCACCCCCACTCGCAGATCACCGGAGAGCGATGTCTCCCACCAGACAGCGGTCATCGTGCCGGGAACTGGCATCCCGACCATTTCACCAATGTCGAGAACGTCATAGGTGTAGGGAAATGCATGAGCATCGCTGTAGTTGCCTTCGCCCATAACCAAGATCGAAGGCTTATTCCATTGATCAAGCGAGTCACCGTGATACTCTCGCCCACGGACGTGCATCGTGACATATTCCTTGCCCATTAAGAGCTTGGCCAAGTCATTGTGCAGCCAGCCACCTCCGTTCCAACGCGTGTCCACGACAATGGCTTCTTTATCGAAGTTGCGTCCCAAAATCTCTGAATAGACAGTACGGAAACTGGAGTCATTCATACCTCGCACATGAACGTACCCCAGCCGACCGTTCGACAGCTCGTCGACCAACGCCCGACGCCCTTTCACCCACCGCTCGTAGAGAAGCTGGGACTGCTCTCCTCCAGAGATTGGCATCATGACTTCATCGAATCGAGTTCCATCCTCCCGCACGATCGAAAGACGCACTCGCTTACCAGCCTTCCGATTCAGCAAATGAGCTAGGTTAGCCGTACCGTCTAATTGAACCCCATCGATGGCTGCTAACTTCATCCCTGCTTCGATCCGACTCTTGGCTTTCTTCAGGGGACTCTTGTCGAGCACTTCTGCGATCAACAGGGGTCCGCTGGTGTCACTTTGGTCAAACAGGACGCCGAGCTCCGCCGTCCTATCACTACCAGTCACTGAGGCAGGCCGGTACGAGACACCAATATGCGATGCATTTAGTTCGCCGGTCATCTCAGCCATCAGATTAGCCAGATCTCGATTAGTCGAAATCGAAGGCAGCTTCGCAGCGTATGCCTCCTTCATTGCATCCCAGTCGATCCCGTGAAAATCCGATTTATAGAACTTGTCTTTAATTTGACGCCATCCATGCTCAAACATGTAAGCTCGTTCTTGAGCCGGCTTCAACGTCATCGCCGCGTCGAATGAAATCGGCTTCGCGCTTCCAATAGCATCCACGCTGGCCTGACTCAACGAACCGCCTGACAGCATGAATATCGTCTTTTCGTCCGCCGCGAATTCGAAACTAACTCCACCACCAAACTTCTTAAGTAGCTCAGTGTCATCTTCGCGAAAATCTCTCATCCAAAGTTCACTACCATCTGCATGTCGTTTCACAAAGTAGAGTTTCGAAGCATCCTTCAGCAGATACGATTGAGTGATGTTGGAGGAGTTTCTCGTGAGACGCACCGTACGATCATCCAACCCATCCCATTCAATCTCGAGCGACTTAGCCTTACTCGCTTTGTCCGAGTTATTTCCACTGTCGTCTCCGTCGCTGTTCTCCTGCTTCAGCTCCTGAGCCAACTCGTACTCTTCCTTACTCAGCGTAAATTGATCGTATGCGTCTTGCGTCAAGAACGCTGCCATCACGTCATACTCTCGGCCCCAGCTACCATGATCTCTTTGTCCATAACGCGCACTGGACCAATAGACGACGTTTCCGCTCTGATTCCAACGCGGAACGGAGTCCTCGTACCCGGAATGGCTGATATCAATTGGCTGCGCCGAACCGTCCGCTGGAAAGACACCAATGTTGGGCACGAAAAGTCGACCGCGAGGAGCATAATCTGACGTCAGCCATTTACTGTCGGCTGACCATGCGAAAGAGATATCACCGTCGGTATACGAGTAGTTATGCTCCTTCCCCAGAGCCACATTCGTATCACCGCTATTGCGGTCGAGAATCTGAATTTCATCACGTCCTGCCAGAAAGGCGATCTTAGTGCCGTCTGGCGAATAGACCGGTTGGAAACTCTCCGTTTCTGCTGAATAGATCTCATCTTCCTTGATCTTCGTTGCTGCAAAGAAATACGTCTCACGTTTGTCAGACAATGATGCCTCGTAGAGTTTCCACTTCCCATCGCGTTCCCCGGCATAAAGAATCGTTCGCCCATCTTTGTGGAACGAGACACTGCGTTCTTGCTCTGGTGTATCCGTGAGCCTGATCGTCGTGCGAAAATCGCGACTTGTCACGAAGACCTCCCCTCGAGAGACGAAAACGATTTCCTTGCCATTCGGCGAAACAGAAAACTCAGAGATGCTTGTTAGCTGTTTCGTTTCGTAGTCGTTTGACTGTGCATCCGACTGAAAACGGACTTCGACCAGCTTCGGTGGTGCATCAACTTTCTGCGTATACAAGGATCCGTGTTGCGTGTAGCAGAGTAGCCCGTCATGGGAAGCTGAAAGATTGCGCACTGGATGGGTTTCGAAATGGGAGACTTGCTTTCGCCCATCGCCCTTCGAATTCATACTCCACACATTAAAATTGTTGGTCACATCTTCTGAGAGGTAAAAGATCTTCTCTCCAACAAAGCAGGGATTGTGGTCGCCACCTTCGAAATCAGTTAGCTGAATGTGCTTGCCGGTTTCGATTTCCAAGATCCAAATATCTCTGGCAAACGCCGAAACGTCGTGCTTTCGAAATTCAATTTCGTAAGCCTTCTCATCTCGGTAGACCACCGATTTTCCGTCGTTGCTATACCTCGCCTCGGAAGCAGGAATCGTGGAAACCATCTTTGGCGTTCCGCCCGATGCCTTGACCTCGTACAACTCGGTCAATCGGCTGGTCGGGAAAATGCTCGCCTCGGCACTGTCATTTCGAGCCGAAGAAAACAGGACTGCTGATCCATCCACGGAGAAGTCGGAAGGGACGTCGTTTGAACTGTGGTAAGTCAAACGCTGTGCTTTACCTCCCTCAGCAGGCATCACAAATAGATCAAGGTTGCCATGTCGGTCACTTGCAAATGCAATCTTCTTGCCATCGCGAGACCAAACTGGGTGACCGTCCCAAGCATCATTCGTCGTCAGCGCTCGTGCTAGACCGCCTTCCGATTCGACGAGAAACAAATCTCCCTGGTGGCTAAACGCGATCCGTTTCCCATCAGGAGAAATCGCAGCATGTCGCAACCACAGCGAATCAGCTTCGTTATCTGCGAACAATGGATCCGTCAGGAGCGATCCCCATATCGTTAGCGGCAAGAAGCAGAGTAGGAAGGACACGCGGGTCATACTGAGGATTCCAGTCGTAGAAGTTCATTAGATGCTTGAGACTTGAGGTCTAAGACAATCATAGTCCCGTTTTGTGAGGTGGCAAAATGCGCGACCATCCAAGTTCGTGCTAACGCCCAGTGAATCTCAAACACGTTGGAACCAAAGGACCGCATACCAACTGAAGGTGGGGCATCCGAATCACTTTCAAGGCCGGGTAGCTCCACAATTAGCCGTGAATACGCCAACTTGCCAACGGAAGAGCCAACGGCCTTGAATCGACGTTATCGGAAATGCTATCGTTCGCGAGTCTACGAACGGTCGACCGTAAATGCCTTTACTCGATTTCACTTCCAGTTCGAGATGAAGCCACTCGATGCTGCCGCCCAAGTCAATAGGGGCCGTTGTTTGATCAGATCGAACATCCCGATATCCTCCGTGTCTTTCTGCTCCATGATCAACCATCCAGCTCCCTCGTCAGCCAGTACACAAAACGAGTTTGCAGCGTATCGGACCATTGCTTTTCTTGTGTTTTGTTTGCTGACTGTCCATTCAAACAACGAGCCACTTTTAGCTGACACGTCCTCCATCTATTCGGTCGAGCAATTTTACGACCTATCAAATGAAGCGGCACGCGAGGGGGTCAAGGTCCATATTGAAGGGACGGTTCTCTATTCCGATCCCGATTGGGGATTGTTTTGGCTACAAGATGAGACCGGCCGCATCTTTATCCCGATTCGCGAGGACTTTCCGGCACCGGCCGCAAGAACTTCGGCGGTGGTCACCGGCACCACCAAATTAGTCAATGGAGCTCCGGAGATTACCGAACTCCAAATTCGAAAGACCGGACAAGCCAAACTGCCACCAAGTCGAGTACTGACGCCCCTCAACATCCGTGGCGAGCAACAAGAGCATGCACGAGTACATGGTGCCGGAACGGTCATCCAAGCGGAAATGGCGGGCGAATCGCATTTGCGTTTGGTCGTTGCTTTCCTGAGACGTTACAAGTTTCGTGTTACCGTCAACAACTGCCGTGCAAAAGACCTGGAAGGCCTTTTGGGATCGCACATCGAGGTATCGGGATGCGCGACACGCTACTCAAACGTCAATCACCCTGACCTGGCACCCATGCAGTTGTACGTACCAGACATGGCGGATTTAGCCGTATTTCTAAACGGCCCAAAGGACGTTTTTGACTCGCCTCGCATCAATCTCAAAGATGCAACGTTCGAGTATCAAAGTCGCCGCGACCCTCGTTTGGTCCGAATGAGCGGTCGAGTGAAATCACAATCCGAACCGAATTCACTGCTGTTAACGGATGGCAAAACAAATCTTCGCGTAAAACTTCGCGAAAAGTCCGAATTTGAGGAAGCTAGCCAGGTCGACGTGGTCGGAATTGTTTGGAGAGATGAAGAAAAGAACAAGCTACTTTTGGACTACGCCGTCGCTCGCCCCATGCAAGAGGATACACCAGTCTCGTTGGAGTCTGACGCTACCTTACCGGTTCTCAGATCGGTCCAGTCGATTCGGGCGCTGACCCCAGAAATGGCCTCCGAGAAATATCCGATTGAGATCCATGGGGTCGTTACCTACTACGACCCGGTGTGGCGTGTTCTCTTCGTCAACGACGAGACCGGAGGTATTTACGTCGACGCCAAAAGCCAAATCTTTCCCATCCAACTCGGCGACAGGGTCGTTGTTCGGGGCGTATCCGATCCAGGTGGTTTCTCTTCAATGGTCGTTGCACGTCGAGTGCAACGCCTTGCAATGGGCAGACTGCCTGGCAAACGGATTGTGGCCGCCGCCCGAGTCCTCTCCGGGGCGGAGGATAGTCAATGGCTGACTCTCACTGCGAACGTCACATCCGTCGAGCGCAGCCAAAAGAACCTAGTCCTAAATCTGCAGGGCATCGAGAAGAACTTTCCATTCCACGCTGTTCTTTGCGGTGGAGCGAAGCATTTTTCAGCCAAAAATTGGGTCGGCTCAGAAATCGAAATTTCCGGCGTTTGTGGGACCAAAGCCAACGCCAACTTGCAAGCCATCGGAGTCTATTTCCACATTCCGAATCTCGATCACGTTCGTTTTCTAAGTGAAGCGAACTCTGATCCATTCGCCCTGAGACGGGTCGCCATTGAGGATCTACTCAAATTTGATCCCAAAGTCGATGAGCGTCCTGAGCAGGTGAAAATATCGGGAGTCGTCACTTACACTGGCGCCCGTGGACAGATCGCAATCCAAGATGACGATCAAGGCATTCTATTGCGTCTAAAGAAATTGCAGCTTCCGGAAATTGGAGACCGGGTCGAAGTCATCGGCTATCCGATCCTCAATTCAACTCAAGATCTGCAAGCGACAGACTGGCGCAAGACCGGTTCAGCGCCGCTACCACCATCGAGACGAATTACCGTATCTGACATCGCCAATCAGAGCTCCGACGGCCAATTCGTCTCAATCCAAGCTCTCGTCCTAAGGAACAACTCCGATTCAGTTTCGCCTGGTTTGTCACTGCAGAGTGAAGGTATTGTCTTTTCTGCAGATCTTTCCTCCACAACCACAGACGAACAGTGGACTAGGCTACGCGATGGTTCGACAATTCAGCTCGAAGGAGTACTGGATGTTATCGACGACGGTTGGGGTACCACCGAGTCGTTTCGATTACTTTGCCCGAACCGTGCGAAAGTTGAAGTGATTCAAGCTGCTCCAATCTGGAATTCGACCTACTCTCGAATGCTATTTGTGGGACTATCCATCCTGATTGGCGCAGGCTTTCTATGGGTCATCACCCTTCGTCGCTCCGTCAACAGCCAACGAGAACAGATTCAAAACGAACTCCGAGTCAGAGCCAAACTGACCGAGCGCCACAATAAGCTCATCGACAATGCAGGCGAGCTGATTTTCTCAATTCGGCCAGACGGCCACTTTGTCACGGTCAATCCAGCCACCACGCGCGTGCTCCATTCGACGATCCCCGATCTCCTCGGTTGCCAGATTTCAGACTTTCTCACCGTAGAAAGTGTCCAAGCCCTACAAGATTCAATTCGCCGTCTGTCTCGCGAGCAATCGCGAACCGAGCTCGAACTAACGACCAGAGATAGCCTCATTTTAGAAACAGCGATCTATTTTCAGCCCGAAACATCCGGTGAAAAACGGATCCAATGCATCGCTCGCGATGTATCTGAGCGTCGGCGTTTGGAAAGTCAGATGAGGCATATGCAGAAAATGGAATCCATAGGACAACTGGCCGCCGGTATCGCTCACGACTACAACAATCTGATGACCGTCGTGTTGGGCAACAGTGAGCTAACGCTGGAATGCGGCGAACTGAATCGCGATGACACAAATGCCGTTTTGCAGATCAAAGATGCAGCGGAGCGGGCTGCGAGCCTGACGCGACAGCTGCTCGCGTTCAGCCGCCGTCAAATCATGAACATGACCGTCTTTCAGCCAAAAGAGTTACTCGCCGGCCTTGTCGACATGTTGCAAAGACTCATTGGAGAATCGATTCACTTAACCTGTGACTTCGGAGAAGATGTTCCCTGTATTCAAGCCGATCGAGGGATGTTAGAACAAGTGATCGTTAACATGGCAGTCAACGCTCGCGATGCCATGCCAGACGGAGGGCACCTCAAATTCACACTTCGACACCATCACGTTCCCTCTGCTTCATCAGCTCAGAACTTCAATGTCAGCCCAGGCGAATACGTCCAGATCACCGTAGCTGATACGGGCGACGGGATCGCCTCGGAAGACATCCCCAATGTCTTTGAGCCATTCTTCACCACCAAAGAAGTAGGCAAAGGAACCGGCCTAGGCCTTAGTACTGCCTTTGGAATCATCCGCCAACACAAGGGATGGATCGACGTCGACTCGACCATCGACAAAGGGACGACTTTCAACATCCTGTTGCCTGTCGCAGTTACCGAAGAGTCTACCCGCTACAAAGCCTCCCGATATCCGATCGACTCAGCGCCGCCGAGAGGGATGGAGACGATCATGTTGGTAGAAGATGACCAAGAGGTACGCCAAACCACCACCAGACTTCTAACCCTCTTTGGTTACGAAATCATCGAAGCCCGAAACGGACGGGAGGCTCTTCGCACTTGGCATCAGTTGAGAAACCGAATCGACATGATTATCACCGACATGATCATGCCTGGTGGGATGTCAGGTTATGACATGGCGCAAGAAATCAAGAGCTTTGCTCCAGACACCAGACTGATTTACTGCAGCGGTTACAGTGAAGAGATCGCCAAATTGTCCGCGTTGGACGTGACCGAGCGTTTGCTTCCCAAACCCTACGAGAATCGGACGTTACTCCACTTGGTAAGAGACCTCTTAGATCTGAATGCGGAAATCAAAACTTGAGTGACCGGCACGAAACAGCCGAAGCAAGGAACCCTTTGCTCTGAACGATTCCAGTCGTCAGGCAACGAATCACCCAAGCACCTCGGGTTCTTGCTGAGTCGTACAGTGGATTCCACCGCCGCCGGCCGCAACGGCGTCGATATTCAGCTGCACGATATGGCGTTTCGGGTATACCCCGGATAGAATGTCTCGACAGTTGGAATCCATCTTGTTGTCACCAAACTCTGGCACGATGACAGCTCCATTCACAACATAAAAGTTGATGTACCCGGCAGCGAAGTCTTCCGTCTCTAGTGTGCGTCGAATTCGTCGCGGTGATTCGAGTGGAATCACTCGCAGTCTCTTTCCATCTGCATCTCGCGATTTCTGAAGTATCTCTAGATGTTCTCGCGTGACATCGTAGTCAAACGAGTCTCGGTCAGACTCCAACCCCGCTATCACAGCTCCAGGCCCAGCAAACCTTGCATAGAAGTCAGTGTGACCGTCGGTGATATCTTTACCTCGCATCCCAGGCAGCCATATCACTTTCCGCAACCCGAGCAACGTCTTCAGCTGACTCGTGCACTCGCTCTTGCTCATCCCTGGGTTGCGATTGCGATTGACAAAACAACTCTCAGTTACGATCGCTGTGCCATTGCCATCGACCTCAATGCCGCCACCCTCTCCAATAATCCCAGCTCTCAAATATTGTGCCCCCGCGAGACGGCTTAGTTGTGCCGCGACCTTCGAGTCCTCTTCATACTCCTGCTTCTCGCCCCATCCGTTGAAATTCAGATCAATAGCCCCCAGTTCGCCTTCCCTTCTGAGTACAAAGGTGGGCCCTGTGTCGCGGATCCAAATATCATCCAAAGCCGCGTCAACCAACTCAATCTTCTCGTCGAGCAGACGCCTGGCAATATGACGCTCATTAGGTCGGGCAAGCATCGAAACGGGCTCGTACTTGGCAATGGCGTTGGCGATCAAGGCGATATCCCGCCGAACAAATGGGAGCAGATCGCCCCAAATTCGTCCGCTCGCACCAAAAGCCATCCAAGTCCTTCGGTGCCTGCGAGCTTCATCCGGCATGAACCACCTATGCTCTGCCATGGCACCATTCCGAATCTGCCCGCCAGCCATTTTGCCGGCGTGCGAGGAGGCGAGTGTGGCTACGGCACCTGCGGCAAAACGACGTCGATCTACTCTCAACTGAACACCCCATCGCTAAAGCTGGATCGAACCAAAACAGTCGAACCTTGCGATGCGTGACTAGAGTTTCGAACGCAAGTCGCCAATGACGCCCGCGGCAATCCAATGAATCGTTCCGCCCCGACTGTAGAAAAGGTATTTGCCATCGCGAGAAACCGATGGTGCAAAATCATTGCCGCTGGAATTAATGGCCTTTCCCATATTGATTCCACGACTCCACGAGCCATCTTCGCTCCGGAAGCTTACGTACAAATCACCATCCCCGATTCCATCAGCCCGCCCATTCGAACTGAAGATGAGGTAGCTTTCATCTGGCGAAACGAATACGTCCGCTTCATAGTGATCCGTGTTCACATCACCTCGAAGCCTCTCTGGCTGAAGATATCTGCCGTCCGCCCCAACTTTTGAGCAGAAGAGATCGAAATTGTTTGCTTCCTCCCGATTAGAGCCAAAATAGAGCGACCTCTCAGAGGTCAACGACACAAAATAGTCATTGGCATCTGGTGCGCTGATTGGCATCCCAATGTTGACAGGCTCACTCCACCCGTCCCCTTTCCGGTTCAAGTACCAAATATCGAACGGAGCATTTCGACCACCGCGACTAGAGCCCACTGGTCTGGTGTAGATGAAGTAGAGCCGCTGCCCGTCCGGCGAAAGATGCGGATCTACGTACTTGAACTTCTTCTCATCCAATAAAGGCAGCGGCTTTGTCCATTTGCCGGCTTCGAAGCGAGTGAAGCGGATCTCCTCCCGAAAACGCCCCCCGTCATTAAAAGCCACTGCGTAATACAACTCGTCGCCGCTGTCCGAAATAGCGGTCCCGAATCGATGCCCTGGTCCGGACTGATCAAAAAATTCCCTCATCAATGGAATTGGTTCTTTAGCAGTTGGCTTCGTACCGAGGTTCGACACGCTGTTTTGCGCGATCGCAGCTTTTCCACCCTGTAGTTGCAGACCGAAAAGTATCAGCAGTGAAGCCGTCTTCACAACAAAAACACACGGGGACAAAACAAACCCGAAATTCTGATTCTTCAACTTTCCGAACTCCTCTGATCCCAATTCAACACCTGTGCGGCCAACGAGCATCGACGAAGATCACCTACATACATACCTGGTGGAGGAAAGGCCAAAGAACGGTTTGCTTGTGGCGACTGACCTCTCGGCCTCCGCTAGAAATCCCCGAATAAGTTGTATCACTTGAAACCTGTGAGTGTTGCCGGTCTGACCGATTTAGCAATCCACGGAACCTGTCCAACAGGACAACGAACGCATTTGTGGTGCAGTTGCCTTAAACATGCACTGAATCGATGCAAAAGTCCCGATTGCAATCCTGGGCAGGCGAACCTAAAGCTGGTACTCTTCTGATTAGGCGGATCGACAGTTAAAAATTCACCATCCCTTCTTCTTTGGGCAGCATTTGCGTGCTGGATCCGACCTATGAGTTTCGACTCTGCCGATTTGCGAACTGACGTCCAAACGAACGACACTCCTGAGAACTCGGATTCGCAGCAGATCCAAGCGGCTGCTCCACCGAGTCTGCCACTGCCCAAGCTTCAGGACTACGATCCTGGGGATTTCTTTGACGAGATCGTAGACGACCAATGCGTGGGACGTCCCGATACCGAATATCTCGTCCAACGTATCAACGAACTCCCCAATGGGGAACTCTCTAGACGGCAAGAAGCCATCGAACGTTCCCTATATCAGATGGGAATTACGTTTACGGTCTACGGAGACGAACAGGGCACGGAAAAGATCATGCCCTTCGATATCGTACCGCGAATTGTACCTGCAATGCTGTGGCAACACATTGACGCGGGACTTCAACAACGCATTCGAACATTGAACGCATTTCTTTCCGATGTCTACAACGAACAGCGTATCATCCATGACGGGATCATCCCGCGGGAGTTAGTTGAAACGTCGCCCGACTTTAGACAGCAGTGTGTTGGGCTGCGCCCCCCTCAGGGCGTGTGGTGTCATATCACTGGGACTGATCTTATCCGCGACCGTGAAGGCGGAGTCTTTGTACTCGAAGACAATCTACGTTGCCCGTCTGGAGTGTCATATGTCCTTCAAAATCGCGCCGTAATGAAGAAGAACTTCCCGCAGCTCTTCAATGCCTCGCGTGTCCGCCCAGTGAATGACTACCCCGCCCGATTGTACAATACGTTGGCTGGTCTAGTACCTGATCTAGAGAAACCTAACGTAGTTGTCTTGACGCCAGGAGTTTACAACAGTGCCTATTACGAGCACTCGTACCTCGCTCAGCAAATGGGCGTCGAACTCGTCGAAGGACGTGATCTAATTGTGGAGAATGACCAGGTATATGCCAAGACAACCGAAGGCTTAAGCAAGGTTGACGTCATCTACCGACGCATCGACGATGACTTCATGGACCCCGAAGTCTTTAATCCGGATTCGATGCTCGGCGTGCCTGGACTCATGAGAGCCTATAGGGCAGGTAACGTTGCGTTGGCCAATGCACCAGGTACTGGAATCGCGGATGACAAAGTGATTTATGCCTTTGTCCCTGACATGATTCGATACTATCTCGGCGAAGAGCCAATCCTGGCCAATGTAAAAACATACGTTTGCCACCGCACAGACGACCGCGAATACGTCCTCGACCACATGGATGAGTTGGTTGTGAAAGCTGCGAACGAATCAGGAGGCTACGGAATATTGATTGGCCCCCATGCCACCGACGAACAACGCAAGACTTTCGCCGAAAAAGTCCGTGAGAACCCACGCAACTACATCGCACAGCCGACATTATCCCTATCTAGGGTTCCCACTTTAGTGGACGAACAGCTTGAAGGCCGCCACGTTGATTTACGGCCGTACGTTTTGTGTCAGTCCGAGAAGGACATTAATGTCGTACCTGGCGGGCTGACCCGAGTGGCCCTGCGAAAAGGATCCTTGGTTGTCAATTCTTCGCAAGGAGGAGGTAGCAAAGATACCTGGGTCGTCGCGAATCCGGGTCAAGAAACAGCGACGCAATGAGCAATGCAGCTCCGCCGCACGGATACTTCCTGACCATGCCCTTTTTCGCCTTCTAAAGAACTCACACCATGCTCGCCCGCGTTGCAGAGACGATCTATTGGATGACTCGCCAAATGGAGCGAGCCGAGAACATCTCCCGCTTCTTGGAAGTCAACCTAAACTTCCTACTCGATCAACCAATTGATGTAGCCGATCCCTGGGAACCACTAGTTAGAGTGACCGGAGATACCCAGTGGTATAACGAGAACTACGATGGCTTCTCCGCGCAGAACGTAGTTCAGTTCCTCGCATTCGACAGCAACTACATCAACTCAATGGTCTCTTCATTGCGGTTAGCACGTGAAAATGCGAGAGGCATTCGAGAGGTCCTGTCCAGCGAGACTTTTGAGCAAGTTAACGACTTCTATCACTTTTTACGGGATGCAGCTTCGGAAGGCCGGGAACCCACCTCGGATTTCTTTGATCAGGTGCGCCGCAAATCGCTCCTTTGGAACGGCATCCTTGATGCCACTATGTCTCATGATCAGCGATGGCACTTTGCCAATCTCGGCCGGCTCATGGAACGGGCTGATAAGACGTCACGCATTTTGGATGTGAAGTATTTCAACCTGCTACCACGAGTCGAAGATGTAGGCACGGCCCTAGATGATCTCCAATGGTCAGCGCTTTTGTATGCTATCAGCGGATTTGAAGCGTATCGTCGTGAGCATCACATGATCGACATTGACAAAGTGATCGATTTCTTTGTCTTTGATCGGAAATTCCCGCGTTCCATTTTTGCTTGCATCAAGGGTGCACAATGGTCGCTGGAACAGATCGAATCGGAACACACGAAACCATCCGGTGCAGCGTGTGAGAAGTTAAAATCACTGAGTGAGCGGCTCGCCAATAGCAGTGTCGAGCAGTTACATCAAACCGGCATGCACGAGTTCATCGATCAGTTTCAAATCGATCTCAACGATGTTGGGTTGGCCCTGAATTCAGATTACTTTCACGCATTCGCCCAGTCATGACGATACGCATCGCACTGCATCACGAGACCACTTACCGCTACGATCGCGACGTCCAACTTGGCCCACAACTGGTGCGACTTCAGCCGGCCCACCATGCGCGGACTCCAATTTTGGCTTATAGCCAACGAGTGACACCGAGCGAACATTTCGTCAATCCTCAACAAGATCCATTTGGCAACCCAATCTCCCGTTATGTTTTTGAGAAGCCGACGAGAACGTTTCAAGTTACGGTCGACTTCATCGCGGAACTCACAACGATCAATCCATTCGATTTTTTCATCGAAGAGGCTTCTGAGTCTTGGCCTTTTGAATATTCCACGGATGTACGAACACAGCTCGCCCCCTATCTGGTACTCCCCCCGTCTGAGCCCACCTTCGATGCTTGGCTACAATCGCTGCCCAGCCGAAACGAGCGGACCATTGATTATCTGGTCGACCTAAACCAGCGTGTTCAACAGCGGATCGACTACACAGTTCGAATGGAGCCGGGAGTTCAATCTGCTGAAGAAACGTTGACGTTGAATCGAGGATCCTGTCGCGATTCGGCATGGTTGCTTGTGCAGACACTCCGAAAAATTGGATTGGCTGCTCGGTTCGTGTCCGGATATCTGATTCAGCTGGCAGCGGACCAAGAGTCGCTAGACGGACCTTCAGGTCCGAAAACGGATTTCTGTGATCTTCATGCTTGGGTCGAAGTGTTCATCCCCGGTGCAGGCTGGATTGGGATGGACCCTACCAGCGGACTCCTTGCGGGTGAGGGACATATTCCGATTGCGTGCACGCCTCACTTCGTTGACGCAGCTCCAATCTCCGGTGCGACCGACAAGTGCGAAGTCGAATTCGAATTCGACATGTCGCTCGAACGCGTCTTCGAAAGCCCGAGAGTCACTAAACCGTACACAGAGAATCAATGGAATAAGATCCTCGAACTAGGAGACCAAATCGATCGGCAATTGGAAGCGAACGACGTCAGGCTCACGATGGGCGGAGAGCCCACGTTCGTTTCGATCGACAACATGGACGATCCTCAATGGACGACTGATGCCGTCGGCCAGGAGAAACGAGTTCTAAGCAACGTCCTTCTCAAACGCCTCAAAAGCCACGTCGGTGCAGGTGCGCTCCTCCACTACGGCCAGGGCAAGTGGTATCCCGGGGAATCGCTTCCTCGTTGGGCCTTAACTTGCCTCTGGCGCAAAGACGGTGAACCGATTTGGCAAGACGACCGGTGGCTCGCTGACGAAGGAGTCGACTATGGCCACACGCATGAAGATGCAAAGAGGTTCGTGTTTACGCTCGCCCGAACGCTTGGCATTAGCGCAAAACAGACGTTTCCAGTCTACGAGGACACGTTCCATTACCTGTGGAAGGAAAGCCGTCTACCATTCGACGTCGACCCAGCGAATCCTGAGCTCGAAGACCCGAACGAACGCGCTATGATGATGCGAACGTTCAGCCAAGGGTTGAGCAACCCGGTTGGTTACACTCTCCCACTTCGTCGGGCCTGGTGGCAAGCCAGTGCACGGTGGGTTGGCGGAAGATGGCCGATTCGCGGGGAGCACGTTTTTCTGATCCCCGGTGATTCGCCAATCGGACTACGACTACCGTTGGAGACACTTCCTCAATCAAGCTTTGCCACGAATCAATACCTGTCCACTCCGTTCGACCCGACGGCCATTTCGGCTCCGCTTCCGCGGCCTGAATTCTCTGAAAACAGATTTCGGAAAGGGAAACTGCCAAAGGGGGTTCAAGCTGAACCGCTGCGTTCGAATGCCTCCCACACAGTGACTGGGGCTGCCACTCAGTCGGTCAATCCGCAGAATATCGATGAAGTCGACGAGAACGATGATCTGCCAACCGGTGAGGACATCATTCACACCGCTCTATGCGTTGAATGTCGTTATGGTCGCCTGCATGTCTTCATGCCGCCCGTATCGCGGGCAGAAGACTATCTCGATCTGCTGACCAATATTCACGCAGTCTGCGAAGTGCTGTCGCTCCCCGTCATTATCGAAGGCTATTTGCCTCCGCCTGATCCCCGAATCGAGTTGTTCAAGGTGACTCCAGATCCAGGAGTGATTGAAGTCAATACGCAGCCGAGCTCCAATTGGCGTGACCTGGTAAACCTGACCGAAACGCTGTACGACGAAGCCAGAGCTTCACGTCTTGGCACCGAAAAATTTGATTTGGACGGGTTACACACTGGTACCGGAGGTGGCAATCACATCGTCCTCGGTGGCAGCACACCGAATGACAGCCCATTCCTGCGTCGCCCGGACATGCTCGGCAGCATGGTCGCATTTTGGAACAACCACCCCAGCTTGTCTTACCTTTTTTCGAGTCGATTCATCGGCCCGACCAGCCAGGCGCCGCGAGCAGACGAAGGCCGTTTGGATGCTTGTGAGCAACTCGCGATCGCAATGGCGCAGCTACCGGATCGCGCACAGGCCTCGCCACCGTGGGTCGTCGATCGGCTTTTTCGCGACCTGCTCACCGATTTAACTGGCAACACGCACCGTGCAGAAATTTGCATCGACAAGCTTTACTCACCCGACAGCTCTACAGGGCGGTTAGGACTGGTTGAACTACGTGGGTTCGAAATGCCTCCGCACGCACGCATGAGCTTGACCCAGCAGTTGCTGATCCGCGCATTGACACTCGCATTTTGGCAAAGCCCCTTTCGCGAGAATTTGTGCAACTGGGGAACCCAACTTCACGACCGATTCATGTTGCCGTCCTTTGTGTGGCAGGATTTCCTGCAAGTCCTGGACTTTCTTAACGATCGAGGAATCGAGATCAATGCCGACTGGTTTGCGGCTCACTTCGAATTCCGATTTCCTTCCATCGGGACTGTCCATCGCGATGGAGTTCAATTGAGTTTACGAACGGCCATTGAACCATGGTATGTCATGGGCGAAGAACCAGGTTCCAGCGGGACTACACGGTTCGTTGACAGCAGTGTAGAGCGAGTCGAGGTCAAGCTAGACAATTTTGACCCAACTCAATTGGCGCTAATTTGCAATGGCTACCGTGTTCCCGTTCACGCCATGAGTCAGCCAGGGACATTTGTGGCAGGTATCCGATTTCGTGCCTGGCAACCACCTCGATGCCTCCATCCCACCATTGGCATCCATGCTCCACTTCATTTTGAATTAGTTGAATTGTCGCGTTTGAAGTCGATCGGCGGTTGCACCTACTACGTCGTGGATCCGGCCGGACGCGGTACGGATCGTTTTCCAATCAACAGCTTGGAAGCCGAGTCCAGGCGAGGTGCCCGCTTCGATGCCCGAGCCCTGACTGGCGGTTTCATCGATCTTCCCAACATCCCAGCACCTAGCCTTGATTTTTCCTATCCCATCACCATGGACATGTTGAAGTTGGCACCAAGAATCACAAGCTAGTCGTCAATCGCATGCGCATTCCACTAGCCACGGCCTGTAAAACTAAACTTGCGGAACTCGAACGACTTAGATGATCGGTTGCATCGGCGAAAACTGGCCCCAACCTATCTAGCAGGATTGGTTTCCACTACCATCTTCTAGTTCCCAATTGAGCTACTCAATCATCAGGCGGATGAATTGCAATCGCAAAAGGAACTCCAAGCGAGCCTAGCCGAATACCAGGCCCTGTCAGGTCACTTCGATGCGTTCAGCAGTTCATTCGGAAAACAGGGTGGCGACTGGCGCCCCCTAGTCCAGTGGATAGAGGATGCAGGCCAAGAAGGCCTGGACGCCACAGAACGACAACTGCGTCAACTGATTCGCGAAAACGGCGCTACGTTTTCCGTGGATGACAGTCAGGATGAAACAGATCGTCCTTGGAATCTAGCTCCGATTCCGATGCTTATCGATTGCGATTCATGGCAATCTTTGATTTCCGGATTGGAGCAACGCAATCGCATCCTAGAAGCGACACTCGATGACTTGCTCGGTGCGCAATCGTTGATCAAGGCAGGAATTATCCCGCCGGATCTTTTGTGGATGAATCCGGCATTTCGTAGAGCCTACGTCGGCTTGCCTGTCGCCAAGATCGGTGGTCGCACAAACAGACTAACGGTGACAGCCACCGACCTAACGCGTGGCTCAGACGGATCATGGCTAGTGGTCGGAGACCGCACGCGAGCACCGAGCGGATTAGGTTATCTACTTGAGAATAGGATTACGACCAATCAGGTCGTACCTAAGCTCATTCGCAACAGCAATGTTCGCCGATTAGCATCCTTCTTTTCGGACCTACGTGAGACTCTACGCTCGTTAGCCCCACGGATGCGAGATAACCCGCGAGTCGCGTTGCTTACCCCAGGGCCGAAGAGCTATCGCTACTTTGAAGACGCCTACCTTGCACGGTATCTCGGTTACACGCTTGTCCAAGGGAGTGACCTAGCAGTCCGGTCGGATCGCCTAAATTTGAAAACGCTCGGTGGGTTGCTGCCGATTGAAGTCCTCTGGCGCCACGTTTCCGATCGAAAATGCGATCCCTTGGAACTGGATCCAACTTCCGTCCAAGGTGTCACCGGACTCATGCGCACCGTACGTGACCAAAGCATTGCAGTGGTCAACGCGCTCGGAAGTGAGATCGCACAGATGCCCGCTTTGGCCGCCTTCTTGCCGAAAGCCGCCAACCATTTCTTCGGTGAAGACCTAGAACTTCGAACAATCGAGACTCGATGGTGCGGCAATTCGCAGGACCTGGAGTACGTTCTCAACAATCTCAACCAGTTCGCTGTCAGAAATGCATTTGAGATTGACCGAACCGCTCCCGTTGATTTGTCGAGACTCAACGCAGAAGAGCTAGGGCAATGGGGCGATCGATTGAAATCCGAACCGCAAAAATGGGTCGCCCAAAGAAATACGAATCTTTGGACGACACCCGTTTGGGCGGACGGCATGTTTGCTCCTTGGCACGTATCCCTCCGGTCTTTCCAGCTATCGAATGCGGATAGCGTCCAGGTCTTACCAGGGGGCCTCGCACGTGTTGGACCGTCGAGTGAACACTTGCTGGGATCACCAGTAAGCGGAGATCTCACCATCGACTGTTGGGTCACGGACTCAAAATCGACCACCAACACATTGACTCTGCTTACAACGCAAGATGACGTCGTCGAGCCGCTTCGCGTTGGCGACGAGCTACCAAGCCGCGTTGCAGAACATCTCTTCTGGTTAGGGCGCTACGTCGAACGCTGTGAGTCGGTCGCGCGACTCTTGCGGACGACATTGAAACGAATGGTGGCTGAAGAGAATCAGCTCGACGACTCCGATCTTCCCCAGTTGACTGCCGCATTGGCCGCTGTCGGGCAATTGCCACCCGATTATGCCATCGACGGCCTCGGTAACGCGTTTCCATCTTTAGAATCCGTCCTTCCGGAGAGCGTCTTCTCCATGAACCAACCCGACGGTCTAGCACAGGCAACCCGGTCTGTGCTTTTTAACGCAACCGCGGTTCGGGACCGACTTTCGATCGATGCCTACCGCATCCTGCAACGTGTTGCCGGGGAATTCGAATTCGCGTTCAGGCAACCAAGCGGTGCTGTCGGACCTGCACTTGAGCGTCTGAATCGACTCATCATCGACCTGCTTGCTTTCGCTGGTCTGTCGAGCGAAAGCATGACAAGGACTCACGGCTGGCGTTTTCTTCAACTGGGCCGGCGCCTCGAGCGAACACTCCAGACTGCCGAATTGCTCTCCGCTACACTCTCGGACCTCACCCCGAATGAGCGACTTCTCTGCGAGTCAATTTTGGAGACCACCGAAAGCAAAATGACCTATCGTTCGCGGTATATGAACTTAGTCCGCGCTCAACTTGTGATTGATCTTCTGGTTGCAGACCCAACCAATCCTCGGTCCATTTGCTATCAAGTGTTTAAGATCGAAGAAGCCCTCGCTCGCCTTCCACGCACCAACGACACAGTCGCTTTGGAGGAAGACCAGAAAATTGCAAAACGTCTCTTGCATCTCGTCGAGATGATCAACCTCGCGGACATGACCAGCCCTCAGAACGGCAGAAGAGTTGGACTGGCTGACCTGCTTGCCGAAATAACGAGCTTGATCCCAAAACTATCGGACGCGATCGCAGCCCACTACTTCTTCCACACGAATACGACCCAATCTCTCACGGGATCGGGGGCGGGAATATGAAAACTGGGAGAAACGATAGATCACAATCGGTCACTCGTTACCGTATCTCTCACCGTACCGAATATCGCTACTCGGCACCGGTGGCCATGTGCCAAAATCAGTTGCGAATGACGCCGTCCCTTGGCGAGCGAACCCGTGTGATCGAAAACTCACTCAATATCACCCCCTCGCCTGATACGCTCCGTCAGCATCAAGATTACTTTGGCAATCAGGTCGTCACCTTTGCAATTGAAGCTATCCACCGTTCGTTGGTTGTCGAATCCATTTCAAAACTCGACTTGATACCGCGCGATTATAGCGGCCTCACCACGACAACCTGGCGGTCTATCGCGAAGGCAATTGAAGAACCAGTGCAGCATCATCTTCTCAATGCGGCCGAATACGCTTTGCCATCACCACAGATCCAGTGGCATCAAGGTGTCCATGAATATGGGCGAGAGTCCTTTGAAAAATCCGATTCGCTGCAGGTGGCCGCACTCGATTTGACCAAACGCATTCACAGCGACTTCAAATACGATTCGAAGGCAACCAATGTTTCCACAACCGTTCGTGAAGTTTTTGATCTCAGAGCCGGAGTCTGCCAGGATTTCGCGCAATTCCAGATTGCCTGCTTCCGCGCTATGGGTTTACCAGCTCGATACGTAAGTGGATATCTGCGAACGCTTCCGCCGCCCGGCAAAGAAAAGCTAATCGGCGCTGACGAATCACACGCCTGGTGCTCTGTTTTCACCGGAAACGAGCACGGATGGCTCGACCTCGACCCAACCAACGGTTGCCAAGTAGCGTCGGACCACATTCCGATTTGTGTCGGCCGCGATTACCTTGATGTCAGCCCTATGAGAGGCCTGGCCATCGGCGGCGGTACCCCGACGCTCAACGTGAGCGTCGATGTCGCGGAACTCGCCTAGTGACGCCAACGTCGCCAACGGTTTCCTCACCCTCGGAAGGGCGGCCTCCAACCAATCGCAATCGACTCGTCCAAGAAAGTCCTACCGGATTAGCGACGTTAGAGCATTTTTCGTTTTAGTGTAACCAGAGAATCCGACAGCGTGACCAAGGCGTTCGTTGCCGCCAAGACTCTTTGCAAGTACTCGGAAAATGCGAATCTGCTCTAGTAGTTGCGATTGATCTGCACCATGAACTCGGAATCGAAGATTCGATCCTCGAGCAAAGGTACGGAAAACGCAGTTCGTACCGAGCAAAGCTCTGAGAACTGAAAGTGGAGTCCATTCGTCAAATTAACAACGCTACGAATTGCAGCATCTTCAACGAACACATTCGGGGTTCCAAAGTTTGGATCGACAGCGAAGGCGTCATCGTCCGCCAATGCGGTCGCAATGTGAATCTCACTGAGATACGACACTCCGACCGCTTGCTCTGCAGGCGTCACCAGCCAAACACCTCCGCCTATGTCGATCTGAAGAAGTGGTGGCTGATCGACGAAAAAGTCCTGCGCGGGATTCCCGTTTAGACTTGCCCGAAGTCGATCCCCTCCTGTCGCTATATCTAGTTGCAGGAAGGAGTTCACGAACCAGATATCATTGAATTCTCGCAACGCGCCAATGAAGGGTGTTAGGTACACTGCCCGCGGTGCAAACGAGAACTCGGCTCCGCTCGAATCAGACGAATGCCATTCCGATCCTGTAGGCGTCTCTATTCGAAGCCCAGCAGCCAAAACACGATCCTGATTGGCCATTAACACCCGTTTGTAAATCAAACCGAGATTGCCAAAACTCCCACCCGCGAACGCCGTATTCCCGGTGGGATCAACGGGATCTAGCGATCCCGCAATGGGTAGCCGAACTTCGATCGAGGAACTTCCACCGTTGAATGTCTTCTCGAATCCGATGATAAATCGGTCGAGGTCCAAATTGCCACTGGGCAAATTGAACGCATTGTTGAAGTGGTGGTAGCTCGTCCAAACGCGGTCTTGCGGCAACGCAACGTTGTTCTCCGAAACCCGCATTCCACTGAACGCTTGTGCGGACGGAAAATCAATCCCAGCGATCGCACCATCGTCATCCCCGTCGCCCGTCGTCAGGTTGCTTCCGGATGAATGCGCGACCGGGAAGAAGGTCAGCGAAGTTCCGGGACGACGGAAATCACCGAACATCTCCGGTGTTTGCAATAAGTTGCGGTGAACTGCAGAACCAAAATACCGCCCCACCGACGCACTCGCTTGCGTTCCCCCCAATCCAAGTGATAAGGCAACTGGGCTCGCATAGACGCCGCTTCTGGAAAGCACGTTGAGACGACTATTTCCAATGTTGGCAACATTAGGTCCGACTACAGGATTTGCTCGTGGGTTGCTTGGTGCGTTCGCTTGCGGAGCGATCGGAGTTTGCTGTTCGCTTGGCGGGGCTTTTGTTGGAGATTGAGACTGTGCAGCCAATGGCGAAGTCGTCGTCTCGTCAGTTAGCTGTAGCGAAACTGGAGTTGATTCCTCCGCGACTAGATCGGACGGAGAGATTTCCGTTGTGGAATCTTGGACGAAGTCGGTTAGTTGAACTTGAAAACCACCAGCTTCCCGCGATTGAGCGAAAGCGTTGGTGGATGTCACGAAGCATCCGAAAGCCAGGCCCACACGGACCAGCACAACCGAAGTTCGATCAACTAGAGAAGCGAGAAGACAACCGCTCATGGATCCGTCCACCATTCACCCGAAATACTAGCATTCCCCATCCTTGATAGAACGCTTCAGTCTCAAATTCGGAATTCCACCTGTGATTGTCCAGACACTTGCTTCAACCAATCGAATCTAATTGAAACTACCTTTGCGTTCAGGCCTCAAAGATTCTCTGAATTACGAACTCACATTGGCTTTGCAAGCTATTCTGCATTCCCCTTATTTCATTTACCCGTCATTGGATCCCCTCTTTGCTCCCAGCCGTGCCTGGGTCATCAGCAGAGGGGTCCGTGTTCAATTCGGACGAAGTGATCGCATCGCGCAGAGACTTCAATCCTCGGTAGTCATTACTCAACAACGGATCGGCATTCACCAGTTTCTGGTGCGACTCATAAAGCTCAATAGCCTCGGCGATACGTTGAACCACCTCTGATTTGGGTTCTCGATCTACAGCTAGCTGAGCTCTGTGTTTGCCTTGGTTCAGTCGGATACGGACGAAAGACTCCTGAATTGATTCTCTTTCAGCCGTCCCATCCTCCTGGCTCGATGCGTCGTAATTGTTCTTAACTTGCAGAACGATGGACTCAAGTTCGACCGACTGTTCGAATGCCATCTTCAAATGACCTGCCAACACTCCGCTGTCGATGCAACGTTGGCTCAACTGCAACAACGACAATTGTTTACCGATCGAATTCCGAGCGGATAACGTCTGCGTCAGATCCCGAAAAGCCTGCTGTAACTTCTTCGCCGCGTCTTGTTGAGCCGTCGCGTCTTCCCAGTATGTGGGCAGCGCAGTAAGCAGACTTGCTACCTGCACTCGAGCCAGCGCAAGGTCTTCCCAAAGGGAAGCATCTACCGCTACCTCATTCGCCAAGTCGTAGAATTTCGCTTCTGCGGATTCGAAACGTGCGATGCATTCTCCGATGTTCCCATGAGCCATCTCCAGGTTTCCCAAGGCGAACTCTGCCTTCGCTTGGTCACGACGCAACTTCTGAGATGGGTCGATTCCATTCTCTGCTGCTGTCTGAATTGCAGCGTTTCGCAACTTTTGCGCGTCAAAGAGATTTCCTTCGGCCGAAGCTAGAAGTTCTCCGGCCGAATCTGCCTGGCCTTCAGCCGCCGCGGCTTGAGCTTGTTGGCGTTGGGCCAGACCTACATTCATAATCGAATTGGCAAGCTTCCTCGCCGCCTCGATGCTTTCAGGCTCGGCTTCGAACCAACGTTTTCGAAACGCTACAGCTTCTTCAAAGTCGGCGAGCATCGTTCCCAAATCCATCTCGGAAAATGCAATCCGCCCGCTAGCTAAATACAAATCAGATTGAGCTTCTAACATCTTTGGGGTACTGCGTTGCTGCTCAGTCAATCTAGCGAACGAGTTCTTAGCGGCATCAATCTGTTCTTTGGACTCCTCAATTGAAAAGCTCAGATCCACATACATCGACGCCAGCGCTGCGTTGGCATAGGCAATTTCGTCTGCCAAACCACCTTCTCTTTCGATGATGCCGACGAAACCTCGATAGTGTTCAATCGCCCTTTGAAGCAGTTGCTCGCGAATCACCTCGAATCCCGGACTGGTCATGAGCGGCTCGTCCTTCACCTGGACAAAGAGATCGTCCACTGTTGCGGTTGACTTCTTCAACACCGACTCCGTCACCAACCATTGTTGGTGCGATGCCCGCCACCCGATCAAACTGACTGCGACCGTTAGCAGAAGCCCGGCCACGGCCGCGCCTTGAGCGAATGCCAGTGCAGGATTTCGTCGACACCATTTTGCAAGTTTGCGGATTGGTCCGGCCGGCCGAGCGTTAATGGGCCTTCCGTCTACATACCGATTTAAGTCCTCAGCAAGCTCATCCGCGGATGGATAACGCAAATCCGGCTCTTTCTCCAGGCACTTCAAGCAGATTGTTTCCAAGTCTCGATCCACCTCGGAATTCAATTCCCGAGGAGAGGTCGCGTCGACGTTGAGCACTTGCCTGAGCGTCTCGTGAATATCGGAAGCTTTGAAAGGTGCTTTGCCCGTCACCAACTGGTAAAGAGTTGCTCCAAGGCTGTAGACGTCCGCTCTTGCATCGATCTTTGAAGAGTCTCGAATCTGCTCCGGTGGCATGAATGAGGGCGTTCCGAGCAATTGCCCTGCCTGGGTCATACCGGAATCGTCCTCGGTATACCGAGCAAGACCAAAGTCGGTCAGCATGGCGCGGTTGGTCGAATTGTCGATCAAGATATTCTGCGGCTTAATATCTCGGTGGAGCATTCCTGCTTTGTGAGCTTCGGCGACCCCAGCAGCAATGCCCTTCAAATATTGCGCTGCATTTTTTGGGGAAATGGGCTCCTCTTTGGAGCGTTTACCAAGATCGCCTCCTTCTACCATCTGCATCGCAATGAATGGCTTGCCATCGAAGACGCCCACATCGTAGATCGGAACGATATGATCGTGCACCACTGCCGCCGCTGCATGAGCCTCTTGCTCAAACCGCGCACACATCAATTGCCGGCTATGTGGGCTGAGCGATTCAACCTCAGCAATCTTGATCGCAACTCGACGTTTTGCTGCTGGCTGTTCTGCGATGTAGACGGACCCCATCCCGCCTCGCCCCAGGAGGTCCTGGAGCACATAGTTACCAAACGCATAGGGCAAGGGCAGGGCGGTGAGCTGCTGTGGCTGAGCTTTCGCATCGACACGCGTATCCGATTCGCCTTGCGAAAAAAGAGAGTCGTCCAAATTGACTCCAGGGAATCGGGATCGGTATTCGCTCGGCTCGACCAGGAAACCGGCGTTCACTCGAACGTAGATCTCTTGCTCAACGAGTCGCTGAATGATCTGCTGCTCATCCAACTCAGGAAAGTCGCGTAGATAGTCTTCTACGCGTGTTCGAAATTCGTACTGTTGTACCGAAACCGTTTGATTGGATTTAGACGCCTGGGAGTCCCGTGGCTGCCAGCGGAATTCCATATCGATGCAGACTAGTTCTTCAAGCGTTCCTAAATAGGTCTCCTCTGACCCTTGAGGCAAAAAATCCCGAATCTCAAGGGACGCACTCGACTCCGCATCGAGCCAAGCGGATTCAAATTTTCTCCGAGCGTTTTCGTCGATTGAAATCATGGTTGCACCACACTGAGTCCCCACTCGCCAACATCGCGGCAATCCCGCTCAACAGCACTGGTCGAATTCAATATTTCACTCGGGCCAAAGGCATCAAATTGCAGCAATCAATTCACTGTGTCTAGGTGTATCAGCTCCATTTCTCACGCCTGGAGGAAGATTTCGTACTGTCATTCTCCCTATTGAATTGCCAGACAGACCTAAGAGCGGACAACAACGAGGCAAGATTCCCGTAGCTCCGAGCACGCTGTTCAAGCCCGATTCATGACACCAAAGTTGATTTCTTCATGGATGGAAAGCCAATCTGCTAAATTAAACTCGCTTTTAGACGATTCGAATTCGTCCGCAACCTGAGGCCGATCCACCCATGCGTTTATCCCATTCAAGCTGCCGGCGAGGCACTTTCCTGCGTCGCCTTCAGTGCTCGAAGGCAACGCTCGATGCCTTGGTGATGCTGACGATCACAGTCTGCTTCCCAAGCCATTTATTAGGGCAAGCCGAGCAACCAAAGCTTCCTGATCCGCCTAAAGAGATAGCGGAGCTCATTGATCAAGGCAAAGTTAAGATCGAGTTTTACGATCGAATGCCCGCAGGCCAACGCTTCGAGGGAGAAACTCACTTTCAATTCGACGTCAATTATCGCTTCCGGTTCCGCTTCCCGCGCCAGGATGTGCGAACCGGTCGGCGTTATGTCGACGTGACACTTCACTCGATCCGAGTTCTACCGCAGAATCGCATTTCAGTCCCGAGAGCCTATGCCGACGAAAATGTTTGGCAAGCGGGTCTAATCCTGCATGAGTTCGAACACGTGAGGATCAACTCGGACCCGCGTCTCTACCTGCTGCTTCGCAAGCTAGTCTCTGGAGTAAAGCGAATCGAATTACCTGCCAACACCGTTGACCGCAACACGATTGGCAATACCGTCGATCGCCAGGTTCAAACCTTGATCACCGCCACCACAGAGTTGCTTCAAAAGAACAACGATCTATTAGACACGGTGACGCGGCATGGCATCACTCCGGAATACAAAGATATCAACTTCTTCCACAGGCTCTTCATGGAAGACAATCTTCGTGAGCAGGGCTTCGCCTACCTTCCACAAGTGAAGACGCTATTGAAGTCCCGGTCTTATTCCAAGCACGCGAAATCGGACCAAACTCTTCAGCCTGAGGACTAGCAGCCTCAGGATGGACTCAGTCGCGGCACCATTGAGACGCGGCTTCTGTGATTCACATTGGTCATTCGCGGCGAGGTTTCATTGCGCCATGATTGCGCCGACATTGCGCCATAATTTCGCAAAGGCTCTACTATTGGAGCTCTCGCTGGTAGATGCGAAACGTCTTATAACGTTCGACGCCTGGTAGCTTTTCCAGCGTATTGAGGAGCGCGTGATTGTTCTCGACGACCAAAGACATTTCCAGTTCCTCAAGCCCAGCTTTAGTGGTCTGGTCTGAGATATGCAAATAGAAACCGAGGTCGTACCCGTGATTGCGATACTCTTCCATCATTCCCATTAGAATGAGGCGCGCTCGGTTCGATTTTCGTACACCTGTAAGTAACCGGAGCCAACCGAACGGCAGAATGCGGCCGTTCAGTTTCTTCAATACCTGGTTCGCATCGTAAATAACAAGTGAGCACCCAACGGGCTCTCCGTCGACTTCTGCAATCAGTGAAAGTTCAGGACATACGATCAACCGAATGAACTCGGCGACGCGTTGGAACTCGCTATCCGACATGGGAACGTGTCCCCAATTCTTTTCCCAGGCATCGCTAAAGATCTTTTTCACGATATCGGCATCCCGTGAAAAATTTTTACCACGGTCCATCTGCCGCAACTCAAGCCGCCCAAGTTTTTCGACGCGGGAACGAATCCGGTCATAACGCCGATGCATTTCCGAATTCGGTTTAGATGCGTCGACTCGAAATGCGTACCAATCAATACTCTTGGCGAAACCGTTCCCCTCAAATAGTGAACGATAGTACGGCCGGGTATGCGCAGTTAGCACATAAGGCTCGTTGTCAAAACCGTCTAGTTGGATGCCGATTTCATCGTAAATGCTAAAGCTATAAGGCCCTTCCATGATCGATTTACCTTGCTCCCGAAGGAAGCCGGCCGCTCTATCGAAGAGTGCTGATGCAACGGCCTTGTCGTCGATACATTCGAAGAAACCGATGAAACCCTTGTTGCTGCCATAGATCTCGTCATACCGTTCATTCACGTGCGCCGTAATGCGTCCAACGGGCTGACCGTTCTGATACGCCAAGAACAGCTCGGCCTTTCCATGCTCGAAGAACGGTCCCTTATCCGGATCCAATACCGATTTCTGATCCGAGATGATCGGGGGCACCCACTTCGGGTCGCCGACATAGATCGTCCACGGCAGCCGGACAAAAGCGGCGCGATCCCTTGCGGTACGAACTGGCTTTACGTCGATAGAAATAGATGAATCCCTTAGTTTGGCGACCGCAAGAGTGTAGAGCATTTTGGTTTTCGCTGTACCCACCAACGACTTCCACAAACCCAATTTGCGGCTGACTCAGCCGCATTATGCAGTCGCCTCACCTGTAGTCGGCTCAATTGCGTCAAACTGATCGATGAAAGTAACTTCGAAAACCGAGACGTAAGCCCAGGCCGAGACGATGAACACAGCCAGTTTTGCGATGCCAGAATTCAACCGACAGATACTGGATTTATTGACAGGGGGGAAAGCCCACCTCAGTTTCGAATCAGCCTTCGCAGAAGTTCCAGATGAAAGCTGGAATCGTATTCCGGAGCGACAGCCCCACTCGCTTTGGCACCTGCTGGAACATATGCGGATCTGCCAATGGGATTTACTCCGTTTTTCGGTCGACCCTACCCATAAGTCCCCTCAGTTTCCCGATGGTTACTGGCCGGATTTAGAGCGAGAAGTAAACCAAGACCAATGGCAGTTTTCCTTGAGTGAGTTTCGGCGAGACGCTGATGAATTTCAGTCACTCATAATGAATACTGGCGATCTCTCTGCTGATTTCCCGCATGCGCCCGGATACTCCCTGCTTCGCGAAGCTCTGATCTTGGCCGATCATAATGCGTATCATTTGGGGCAAGTGGTTAGCCTGAGACGCACACTTGGAATCTGGCAAGACTAAGTCCGCCGCCAAAGAGTCATGCTCCATGGACTTCGGCTCCAACCCACTGGTCAATCCGATGAAACAGCTCGAACAGCAGCTCCCTGAATGGGCGTTTCGAACCGTTGAGAGTCTCTACATTTGGCCGAAAAAAAAGACAGGCCGAGTAATCCTGCTCGACCTGCCTTCGTTTTGAATTCGATTCGCCTGCCCCGGACAACTCACACGAACGGAGTCCACTGAGGGCAGCGGAGAGACCTACTTTGTATCTGAACCAGGCTTGGTTTCGGATCCATCGGCTGAATCATCAGTAGCTGCGTCTGCAGCTTCTGGATTGTCATAGCCTTGCTCCATCGTATCCAACTCAGCATCCTGGTCATTCGCTGGCTCTGAGCCACAACCAAGTGTAAAGCCGAAAAGAGCGACTAGCATAAGAAGCTTCTTCATCATTCCCCACCTTCATTCGTCAATTGAATTCGGGCAACATCGCCCGGCTGGCGTAGTGTAGCAGATTCGCACGGCTAGGTTCCTGAACTGCACTCGTCTTCGTGGACCTCGGCTCGGCGTCACCAAGAGCCTCTGCCGATGAGGAGTGCTGTGACCGTGCAACTTTGATCTGAATGCGAATTCTGTAGCCACCAACACAATTCAAGTCGGTTGACCTGACTGCAGAGTATTTCTCAGGGCGATCCGTGTCTACAAAGTGCCTGTTGTCGGATTCTGAGTAGTTGCTAACTTTTGCGATCTCGTTACCTCCAATCGAAAACCACGCCATTGAAGTCTCCGTTCCAGCTAACCCCAGCGACGATTGGAATCCTCGGCGGAGCCGCTTCAGCGGTGCTGTACACCGTCACCAATATCTGCCTGCGGCAGGTCTCCGATGTCGAACCAACTTGGGTATCGACTATCAAAGCGATTCCCACCATTTTCGTTGTTTTGCCGATGGTGCTGTTGCAAGCCAAGTCTGTGCGCGCTTCACGACGCTCAAATTCGATCCAATATCATGAGCAAGACCAATCAACACCGAGATCGTTCGGCGACTCTGAAGACACCCCATCGGAAGCCCCTGCGACGATCCACCTTCGCAGCTCTTTCCCGCGGCAGGAGCTTTTTTGGTTAATCGCCACGTCGATCGTAGTACAGATCTTTGGCAACGTGGGCTTTCAGTGGGCACTGTCGATCCTGGGACTTACGGTCTCCGTTCCAATCGTATTGGCGACGATGCTGATTGGGGGCGCGATCACGGGGCGGCTAGTCCTCAACGAACCCGTTAGCAATCGACGTTGGGTCGCCGTTGCAGTACTCATTATCGCGACCATTGTGCTCAGCTTGGGCGCCAGCGCTCAGGCGAAACAGGCAATCCCTGAATCGCTCTCCGCGGACGTTGGCGAAATCGTCGAGAATACTCAGCAAGACGATGCACAGACTGGGTTCTTGATGGTGCTGCTGGGACTAGCTGCCAACATCGGTTCCGGCGTCGTTTACGCGTTGCAAGGCACCATGATGCGGAGGAGCATGCAGCGGGGTATGAGCGCATCCGCAACTCTGCTGGTGATCAGCGTTAGTGGTTTAACGTTCCTTACCGGTTGGTCTATTCTGCAATTCGGATCGTCCATAATGGAATTGGCAACATCATCGCAGTTCCGAATCATGGTCATGGCCGGCATCTTTAACGCGCTCGCTTTCTTTGCCATGGCCAAGTCACTCCAGAATGTCTCCGTACTCTATGTCCAACTCCTTAATGCCTCTCAAGCAGGAATCTCGGCAGCTGCGGGCTGGCTGATCTTTAGTGAGCCAATGAACTGGCCAATCGTCGCCGGACTCGTTTTGACAGGCATAGGGCTGCTGTTTGCCGGCGTACGCGACGGAACGCCAGGCAATAAGCCAATGGATGGACAAATCGAATGAGTCAACCGACCAGTTTCTAAAATTGCTACTCTGCGTCTAATCGCTTCAGATTTCTCTGATTTCGCCGTATTCGAAATCTGTGAAGTCCATTACAAGTCGTGGCTGGCTATAATCTGGGACTGTCATTGGGGCGAATAGACTGTCTTCCCGGTGCCGCTCACCGGCTCACTGGATCGCTCGTGGACCGAAAGCGGTAGATGTAAAGATTTCCAGAGCGATTCGACGTTTTGTTCGAGGATTTTGATGACCAGCAAGAGCGAAGCAGACAGTATTCTGAATCAGATCATCGCCTCAGCTCAGGTCGAAGCCGACCAAGTGAAAGCGCTCGAAGGATTCGTGAACGCGGATTGGGTCGTCGATCACGAAGAAACGGAAATGCTGTTCAAAGTGAACCAAGCGTTGGCGGACAACGACGAGGCATGTCCAGAGTGGAGTGACTTCTTCGTCAATACCGTCACCAAGATGCTCGTCATGGACATGGAAACGCCTGGCGAGATCGATGTCGAGGAAGGCAACTGGCTGGGATCCCTCTTTGAGCAGTATGCGGTTGGCAACGCTACGGAATCCCGCCTCTGCAAAGAGATCAAGGAAACGACGACTAAGATCGAAGGCAAAATCCAGGAACGCTTTTGATAGGATCCAGGCGGACGACTTGCCGTTCATCTACCAAGCTGGCCGTAGAGTCTCCAAAGAATCCGCTGATAGACGCCGTCGCTGGGCTTTCTGCTACACGAAATACACTGCGATCTGAAAAACATCGCTGAAAAACATCGTGTAGCGACGCCCCAGTCTTGGATGGGCAGCTCGAATCAGAAGATGTTGAGCTGATCCTTAGCATCGTCCGTCATCATGTCTTGGGTCCAAGGTGGGTCCATGACGACTTTGATCTCCACAGCCGCGACCTCTTCCATGCTCTCAACCGCCTCGCGGCTATTCGCGACCAGCTGCGGTCCCGCAGGACACATCGGACTCGTCATGGTCATCTCAACCGCGACATCCATCTTGCCTTCATGCTCCTCACTTGGCTTGATTTCGACCACGTAGATCAATCCTAAGTCCACGATGTTGACGAACAATTCGGGATCAATCACCTGCTTCAGTTGCTCTCGGACTTTGTCCTCGCTCAAGCCAACGCCTGGTTCGGAAGAAGCTGAACTCGCTGCTGTTTCGTTTTGAGGTGCGTCCGCGGATTCCATCTGTGACTCAATTCGGTTTGCGTGGTGAAGGATTTCGACTGAAACGAAGGCGGCAACCTCCTGAGGCGGCCACTACAAGATTATTGGCAGCTTCCAACCTGCGACAACCATAAATCTTCTCCGGTCTCGGATATGTCGGCTGCCCGGTCGCAATCCAGCTGCTCGTGACCAAACGAGCTGCTCTTCACGACTCGACTCAGCAGTCCATCCCAGGAACTCGCGCGACATCGCGGTATTGGGCCACCAAGCAATCGATCGGGCATCCATTCATCGCAACTAGTTCAGCCGCTGTTACTTCTGACACCCCCTCCAGGAGGCTAATAGCCGATGGATTCTCCCAAATATTCGGTTTCTGCAACCCGTTTCACAGTTCTTTTAGGTGGTACGCTTTGCCATTTCAACCAAGAAGATGCCTTAGACTGTCACTTGGCCAGTTCGAATTGGTCCTCTCAATAGAGCGGACAGGCTAGCTGGCCAATTCCTGAGATACACCTTTTGATTCGAGTCCTCGCCCCTCTATTCCCAATCGCGTCTGACGCGGATCTAAACCGGTTAATCAAGGAGTCCCCCATGTCGGTGATCACCAAAAATGCGACGACGACGCTCGTCAACGCTGCGTTCTTGCAGGAAGTCAAAGAGTCCAATTTTGATCTCTGGAACCTGCTACAAGCCATGCGCGACGTAATTGTGCATGAAGACCCGCCGCGCGAAGAGACAACAGCTTGGGTCTCAAAACTCAGTGAGTTGCGAGATGCGCTTGGACTCGAGTTTTCCCTTGAGGAGACTTACGGGTACGTCGACGGACCTAACTGCCTACCCAATAGCCATTCGACTGATGCGTGCATTGCCAAGAGCCAGCATAAAGAGCTCTATTTGCAACTCCACGAAATCTGCGAGCAAGCAGAAGAAGCTCAATACCGGGGAACAATTGCCCGCGACATGCCCATTTACATGGGAGCGTTCGAGCAGTTTGACGAGAACTTTCGAGCCCACGAATTGTTTGAACACCGACTCATTGACGGGACCATGGGACAATCGTATTTCAGTGGCTAGACTCCGCCTCGGCCTATCAAGTCAACAGATGCGATCGATTCTCACGTGAGCGTCACCGTTTTTCTTAGCGCAAATCGGCATCGAGCTAGCACTCCCAATTAACTCCACCGCGATAACTGGCTTCGATTCATACCTGTCCGCGTCATGGGATCGCGAAACCAAACTTTGGCTGAACATCTGCGTACGGATCGTTACACTATATGTGATGCGAGGGAACCTTCGCAGGGATCATGCATTCGGTAAGGTCGCATGACGTTGGGCTCTGACAGTAGATCGGCATTGAGGTGATTTCTTGGTTTTTGTGAATCCTGAAGGAACCGGACAAGCTTTAGAAATCCTCTTAGTCGAGGACAGCTTGCTGGACGCCAAGTTGACCATTGAGTCGCTTAAACATTGCGGCATTCACCACCGCCTGAGTTTCTTCCGAGACGGTAAGGAGACGCTCCAGTTTCTAAACCAAGATGGCGTCTACGCACGTGCCCCCAAACCGGGTGTCATTCTGCTGGATCTGTTCTTGCCTGACATGCAAGGCGTCGATCTGCTGCGGCGGATCCGGGAGAGCGATAACGATGCGAACATCCCTGTCGTTATCCTGACAAGCAGCGACGATGACACGGACCAAAATGAATGCGAAAAACTGGGCGTCTCCAGCTACATTCGCAAACCGTTTAACGAAGAAAAGTTCTTGGCTGTCATCCGACGGATCAAAGGACTTTCGTTGGCGGTAGAGGCCTAGGTCCTTCCCCTCTCGACCGCCGCAAATTCGTATCTAAATACGGTTTCACGCTCAAACTATGCGAATCTTCGATGCCCATCTCGACATCGCTTTAAATGGAGTCGACTGGAATCGCGATCTCAGGTCATCGGTCGATGCGATTCGAGATGCGGAAAGAAATACCCAAATGCAGACCGCCGGCCGAGGAAACGGAACGGTCAGTCTCCCTGAACTCAGGACCGCAAAAATCCAAACTTGCTTGGCAACTCTTTTGGCAAGGCAAGAGCACGCCATCGATCACGATTTTGGATGGACGAGCCAGCACGCCTGCTACGCGATGGCCCATGCTCATCTCGCCTACTACCGCGCGTTAGAGCATGACGGATGGATCAATATTATACGAACAGCTGAAGAGCTAGCCGAACACAGCTCGGATCCCGATGGCCAAGCTGACCTCCCATTAGGCTGCATCCTAACCATGGAAGGTGCAGATCCACTGCTTTCACCTGAAACCGTCGATGAGTTCTTTGAAAGCGGT
Source organism: Aureliella sp. (assembly GCA_046290675.1). Lineage (GTDB taxonomy): Bacteria > Planctomycetota > Planctomycetia > Pirellulales > Pirellulaceae > Aureliella. Next base: position 103,648 of record JBKAHA010000012.1, on the reverse strand, counting down.
TTGAGGGCGATTGGCCTGACTCATTACGGTGACAACTGTTACGGCGGCGGAACCGAAAGTACTTTTGGATTGGCTCCGGATGCCAAGCCACTGCTGGAGCGAATTCATGCTCTCGGAATGGTCCTCGACCTAACTCATCTTTCCGACAAAGCATTTTGGGAAGCTTTGAAGTGGTTCGATGGCCCCATCCACGCAAGTCACCAAAACTCGAAACGCTTAGCTGATTGGCAGCGTCAATACTCGGACGAACAGTACACGGAAGTCATCAACCGAGGCGGCGTCGTCGGAATAGCTTGCGACATCATCATGTTGCAGCACGATTATGTCCGAAATCAATCAGTTCGGACTGCGACTCTAGATACCGTCGCAGAAAACATCGACATCGTATGCCAGTTGGCTGGCAACGCGAACCATGTTGGGATTGGCAGCGATTTAGATGGGGCATACGGATGCGAACAAACCCCTGTCGACTTAGATCGAATCTCCGATTTGCAAAAACTTTCCCCCTTGTTGGAACGTCGTGGTTTTCCGCCGAGCGACATCGAAAATATCATGTACGGCAATTGGGATCGATTTTTCCAGCAGCACCTTCCTACGAGTGCCTAAACGGCCTCTCCGGATCGCCAAATCAGCGGGGGGACTCTGCTACAATCGATCGCCTGGAATATGCGTCCAGGGCTTCTTTCGAAAGAAACAATGGGCGGCGGCCCGGAGCTCTGGCGTGAGCCAATCGATTGGATATGGCTGGTGATCCGAATTGTGTTTCAGACTCTGAACGATAGAGGCCTCGATTGTTCGAACTGCAGATCCTGCTTGCAAATGTGCTCGCACCGATAGCAATCTTCGTGTTTGCGATCGTTCTGGATTTCTTTGTAGCGAGACCGGCGAACGCCAAGGGTACTGGCGACACCGGCCACAATCGCACCCCGATTCAGCCGATCGGCAGCCCGATTCAAACAAGAATCAGCGCATTGATCGCAAGTGCGGCTACAGCATTGGCCATATGGACAGCTTTCGGCATGCGAAACGAATTCGTTTGGTGGTCCGAGGACTATTGGCAGCAAATTCCGATCGCAACCGCCACAGTTGCTTTTGGCTCATTCATCGCTCAATCGCTACCGCGGGCATTGCACCGTTGGCTAGGACTTCCTATCTGTTTTGTAGCGCTGAATCTGGCAGCCAATCTAGTCACCCCTCAAGGCGAGAGCTGGGCCGATGTCGTTGAACCAAGAATTCTGTGGCTGAGCCTACTAGTGGTTGGCCCTTTACTCAGTAGTGTCGGCCTGACCCTGTTGCCCCCCCGCATTCAAGCTTGCGTTCTTTTCGGTTGGATTGCTGCCGCTGTTGCATCAGCCTTCCTCGCAGCGCAGTCGTTCATGAAAGTGACCGAGCCAATGTTGGCCTGCGCGACTTGTTTTGGAATGACAGGCGTCTACTGCAGCATTCGCAATCGAGGAGAATTTGCGTTCTGCGTTGCATTGCCGGCTACCTTTGCCCTGGCAACGTTAGCCGCAAACGGGCAATTCAATTCTTACCTTGGCTTATCGAATGGCATTACCTACCTAGCGATGATGCAGACGGCGCTCACGGTCTTTTCTGTCGTGGTACTCGTCAATTGGCTCCTGCCTGGACGCTCCACTTCTGCCCCGGAATCAAGCCGTCCGCCGGACTCGCCCCCTCAGTCGAATCAAGCACCGCTATGGAAAACACTGGGAATTGTTCTCGGCCTGTCCGTTTTTATTGCAGCAGCAACCATCCTGTGGACAGGCAGTGAAGCGGGATTCGGTGAAGACGTAACAGAAGAGGAGTGGTGATTCTTGTCCGACGGCTTTCCTATTCCACTTGTAGAGCAGCATGGGCTGATTGCCATCATCCGGTTGGATGACCTTAGCGATTGCGTTCAGCTTTCGCGGACGCTCCTAGATGCCGGGATCTGCGTTCAGGAAATTACCCTTACATGTCCCAATGCGCTAGACACACTCCGAATGTTGCGAAGCGAGATCGAAGCGTTTTCAACTGAAAAAGCTTCGCTTGGGGTCGGTTCGGTGAGAACGATATCGGACGTCGACTCGGCCTGCAAAGCAGGAGCGGAATTCCTGGTCAGCCCTTGCTCGAACCCGGCAGTCATTCATGCGAGCGTAGATCTTCGAACGCCCATCATTCCCGGCGGCTTCACTCCTACCGAGTTGACGGCGGCAGCCGCTCATGGAGCGTCCTACGTCAAGGTATTCCCAGCTCGAACTCTTCCTCCCAGCTACTTTAAAGACGTACTGGCTCCGCTTCCGGATCTCAAATTGATTCCTACCGGCGGCATTGATTGCGAGAACATGGCCGCTTATTTTGCCGCAGGGGTGACGGCTGTGGGTGTTGGTGGAAGCCTGGTATCCCGCGATCTGATTGCCAAGCGAGATTGGAATGCGATCGGGGAAATCGGAAGGAAGCTATCATCGACTGCAGCTGATTGCCTTCGTCGCCGGAATAGGGGCACGACCTAGCTGCGCGGTCTGTCCCAGTGGTTCGTCGCGCCTTTCTGAAATGACCATTCCAACCAAATCTGAGAACAAGACCGTTGACGTTGCATTGTTTGGCGAAACGATGCTGCGACTGTCGCCGTCTGCGGACCCCCGGGGGTCTGAGGCAAAAATTGGTTCAGTGGCAACCCTTGAAGATGCGTCTAGCATGCAGGCCCACGTCGGCGGCAGCGAATCGAACACTGCCGTCGGGCTAGCGAACCTTGGCCATACCGTAGCTTGGATCAGCCGCCTCACGGAAAACCCAATTGGCGCAAAGATCTGCCGTGAAATCAGAGATCGCTCTGTTGACGTCTCCAAAGTCATCTGGACAGATACGGCGCGTATCGGCACCTACTACTACCAACGAGCAATAGAGAGTCAGCCTGCAAGAGTTTGGTACGACCGTGCCGATTCAGCCTTTAGCCAATGCACGCCTCGGCTCTTGGCTCCGGTTCTGGAAGGACTCCAAGCTCGAGTTTTTCACACTACGGGAATATCCGTTTGCGTCAGCGAACATGCCTTTGAGAGCACTCTGGCTGCAGTAAAGAAACTGCATTCAGCTGGATCAGCGATCAGCTTTGATGTGAACTATAGGGCTAAGTTGCTTCAGCCCGATGCGACCAGACGCAGAGTCGAACAAGTCCTGCCGTTTTGCAGCTTTGTTTTCATACCTCGTCGAGACACGAAGACGATCTTCGGAATCAACTCCAATTCTTCGGCCGAAGCTGCAAAGCACTTCGGCAAGCTCGCCCCGAAAGCGTATGTGATTGTCACGGACGGAGCAAACGGCTCAACTTGCCGGTCCCCCTTGGACAAACGGTTTTCTCAGTCTGCCTACGAGTGCAAGCGAGTGGAACGACTCGGATTGGGAGACGCCTTTTCGGCAGGATTTCTTTCTGGCTGGCTGAGAACGCGGGAAATAAGCTTCGCACTCAGGCGAGCCGCTCTAATGGCAAGCCTCAAATATGAAACCGCCGGCGACTTCCCAACGGCGACATCCGAGCAAATCGAGTCGGAAGAACGAAACCAACTTCGAAAACCGCTTTCCACCGCAAACCAAGAAAGCAAAATCGAGCGTTAGCCAGGCAGGGAATCATCACTTAGGCAATCCCTCGTCTTGCAGAACCCACGCTTGTTCCATCTCGGCACGGATCCCGGTTCGATATCACTAGCTTTCGCAGGGCTAATCACAGTTTCAAGCTGGGACATGAGCCGCGGCGAGTGGGCGGCCGGGTGCGTCAAGAAACCCGTTGCTAAAGGAGGCTGCGTTGGGGCACCGTTGGACCAGCGGCTCCATGGTGAAACAGCCTAGAGTCCAACGCTCATTAGCCCTGACACGCTTACCAGGGCAAATCAAAGTTTCAAAGTAGCTAATGGTCGCCTTTTGTTCCGCGAAAGAACTCTAGTGCGTTTGCGGAGCAAAAGTCGACCAAGTTTGAAACTCTGATTAGCCCTGAATCGCTTTCACCCCTAAGCGGTAAGGCAACGAGATTGTTTGTACAATAGTGCCGAATGCGTAAATCGATGGGGCAGTTCCTCCCATTTCCCATAAACTGGCCTTCTCCTAGCGATTTCGCATTCTTCGTACAATTGCGTCTGTTCCGTCAAAGACTCAATGGCCAAACACAGAAGCTCCGCTACCTCTCTTTTGAATCCTAACCAGAACAATGCAGCGCAATTTCCCCAACTACAATTCGGTCTCGCACTACATACGATCGTTCGCGATGGCGTTAACGGCTTTGAGCTGCACCGCGAATTTGGCGTTCTCCATTGAACCCGTCAAACCAAACATCATCGTCATCATGGCGGATGACCTCGGTTACGGTGACGTTTCTTGTTACGGTGCGACGGCCCTTGAAACTCCAAACATTGATCAACTTGCCGCCACTGGATGTCGCTTTACCGACGGTTACTGTTCGGCATCGACCTGTACGCCAACGCGTTATTCGCTGTTAACTGGAACCTACGCTTTCCGTGGTGAACGAACGGGAATAGCACCACCTAACTCACCAGCCATCATTAAACCTGGCACCGAGACAATAGCCAGTCTGCTTGGTTCTGCAGGCTACCGTACTGCGGTCATCGGAAAATGGCACTTAGGCCTTGGCGGTCCGGAAGGGCCCGATTGGAACAATGCACTGAAGCCCGGCCCTTTAGAAATTGGCTTCGACACCTGTTTTCTACTTCCGACAACCAACGATCGTGTGCCGCAGGTCTACGTGAAAGACCATCATGTCCCGAACTTGGATCCCAAGGACCCGTTGTGGGTAGGGAACAAGAAGCCCTCCGCAGATCACCCGACGGGCCTGACCCACCGAGATACCTTGAAGATGGATTGGTCTCACGGCCACAATTCGACGATTCACAATGGGATCAGCCGGATCGGCTTCTACACCGGTGGAAATGCTGCACGATTTCGTGATGAGGACCTCGCTGACAAATGGGTTGAGCAATCGATTCAATTCATGGAGTCATCGACGGAATCCCCCTTCTTTCTCTTCTTTGCATCGCATGACATTCACGTCCCGAGAATGCCACACGAGCGGTTCCAAGGCAAAACGACACTCGGATATCGTGGGGATGCCATCGTTCAGCTTGATTGGTGCGTAGGCGAACTGATGAAGACCGTCGAACGGCTCGGAATTGCAGACAACACGCTCATCGTGTTCTGCTCAGACAACGGCCCGGTCATGGACGATGGATACAAAGACGGTGCACTAGAGCAATTGGGAGACCACCGTGCCGCAGGCAAGTACACGGGCGGAAAATACAGCGTCTATGAAGGAGGCACCCGAACGCCATTGATCACCAATTGGAAGAACACGATTCCAGCCGGTGAGAGCTCCCAGGTAGTCTGTACGATCGATTTAGCGAACAGCATGGCATCTCTGGTCGGGCAAGAAATTCCTGACAACGCATGTTTGGACAGTTTCAATGTCATCGATGCGTTGCTGAACAAGCAGGGAGCCACTGGCCGAGATCATCTCGTCCAGCAGGACAACGGATCCAACGGCACCTATGCCCTGCGATCTGGTGACTGGAAATTGCACCGCTACGATCGCAAGCGGGCAAGAAACGTCGTTGTTGAAAAACAATTGGCGAATACCAAAGTCCCTCAATACCAGTTGTTCAACTTGGCCACGGACCCGACCGAAAGCCGCGACGTTGCAGCAGAACATCCAGCCATAGCCGAACGCTTGCAGGCAGAACTGGAAAAAATCATCTCCGATGGTAGGACTCGCCCTTAAGAATTGTCCGGCTCAAAGCGTATTCAATCGCTTTACATCGATCGATCAACACCCTTATTCATACACTTAGGTACCGAATAAGGTGCTGGAGCGGTGCGCTACCGAGTCAAAATGATCTGATAGGGATAGCCCGCACCGCAACGTAACTTTTTTCGGAGTTAGCGGACTTTCCGATTAGTGGGGTCGTACGATTGAAACCGCTTTCTATGTTCTTAATCTGACGACTGTGACTTCTGTCGGGCCGCATTTCCCGCCCATGCGGGAACTACGATTCGCTCAATCCTTCCTCGCTTTCGCGATTGCCATCACCATGGTGGCTCAAGGGGCGTTTTTGCAAGGTATCGCCGTAAAGCAGAGCTATCCTTCAGTGTTCGAAAAGCCCTCGGCTGGCAAAACTTCAGTCGGAACCCTGATGGATCACACTCATGACCGTTTCACAATACGTAGAATCTGACAACATCCCATCGCCACCTGGCGTCGCAGCTAAACTGCTTGAGATTTCGTCCAGGTCGGACTTTGACATCGACGAAATCCGCCGCACTTTGAGTGCTGACCCCAAATTGTCAGCTCGGCTAATTGAGTACTGCAATTCTCCATTGGTAGGCGCTCAACGACGGATCAGCAGCCTTGAACAAGCTACGGTCGTCCTAGGGATGCGTACGGTTCGGTTGCTTTCACTTTCTTTTTCGTTGATGGACACACGGGGCGGAAGCGAATTTGACTTTGATGGCTACTGGAGGTCGTCGCTCGCAAACGCGATCGCAGCTAAGGTGGTTGCGAAGCAGCAAGGAGAGGGCGGAGACGAGGCCTTTTTGCTTGGGCTGGTTGCCAACATCGGAACCGTTTGTTTCGGAGTCACTAAGCCAGCGGAGCTGAACAGCTTGCTCGAAACGTCCCCCGAGCCTACGACGGAAGAAGAAGTAGAAACCTTTGGCGTTAATCGCTACGAAGTGGCGAGTGCTCTGTTGCAGAAGTGGAGCTTCCCAACCGAGATGACGGAAACGCTAGATAAACTGGCTACTGGCACCGAGGGTAACGACTGTTCCATCGTGACACTCGCCAATCTGATCTCGAATATGATCCTCTCTGATGGATCGGAAGCAGATCGATTGACGAAGGTAAAGAGCTTCGCGTCGGATAGCCTACAGATCGATGACGAGGCCTTCACCGGCATCATGGAAGAGGTCTTCTCAGAGTGGAGTAATCACGAGTCATTGTTCCAGTTCGATCCACTCGCCATCTCCTCTTTGACTCAATTGGAAACACAGGCCAAGAGTGCGATGGTACAGATTTCGCTCGGTCTTGAGCACGAGATTCAACAAGCCAGTGCAGAGGTGGATCGATTGCAGGAGTGTGCCTACACAGATGCACTTTCGGGTGTGAATAACCGCAAGGCATACGAAGAACTTCTTCCCGATCAACTTACCAACTTCAGAGACCGTACCGAATCATTCGGATTCGTTGCCGTCGATATCGATCACTTCAAACGTGTCAACGATACTTACGGGCACGCGGCCGGAGACGAAGTCATCCGTAGTGTAGCCGAAGTCCTCAAGGACGCATCAAACGGTCCATGCGAAGTATTTCGATACGGTGGAGAAGAATTCGTCTTTATCGCGCCTGCGAATGACCAGGACGAATTGCGTGCGTTTGCGGACGAGAAGCGAAAGCAAATTGAGTCTACCCCCGTGCAAAGCGGCGACCTCCACATGAGTGTCACAGCGAGTTTCGGATGCAGTTTCGCTGCCGAAGGCAACTACGACAGCATCGGCCAACTTTTTGACCAAGCAGACAAGGCTCTGTACGCCGCAAAGCAAAACGGCCGTAACCAAGTGCAACTAAGCACCTTGAGCCACGAGCCGGCGAACTCGTAAAAGACTCTCTCAAACGAACACGTATCGACAAGCATCTCTGGGGCTCATCGCGGTTGTTACCAACTGCGATGAGCCCATTTTTTGTGCGCCGCCCTTCTCATTCCTTTGGCGGCTAACTGCTTTTATATTTCGAGGCCGCCCACCTTTCATTTCTCAATAAAATCTGGGAACCTGATCTGTGTCAGCGGGAGCGTGGCCAGTTGGCGACAAGCTGGAGCGCGCGCTGCGAGCTGGATTGCACGATGCTCCTCACCCCGGCCGATTCAGAGGAAAATTGCGTTGAATGGAGAAACGGTCTTAGTCACCGGTGGATTGGGTTGTATTGGTGTCCCCACCGTGAACTGGCTTCTAAGAGAAACCGAATGCAAAATTGTCGTTGGAAGCCGTAAGGTCACCGAGTCGTCCTTGGCAAGATTCGGCTCGCATCCAGATCGGCTGTTTGCGGCGGCTTTGGATGTCCAGAAGAGCTCGGATGTCGAACGCGTCTTTGCGACTTATCCCATCAACCGAATCGCCCACCTCTCTGGATTGCAAACACCTGATTGCAACGAGCATCGGGATCTTGGACTCCAAGTCAACTTGGCGGGCACTCAGCATCTAATTGAAGCTGCAAAACGTAGTTCCGAAACGATATCACGTTTTATCTATGCAAGCTCCATTGCTGTTTACGGTCCTCGCACGCACTATCCAGAGGGTCTCGTCCCAATGAATGCGGAACCGCTCCCCGTAAACGTATACGGAGTCTGGAAACTAGCGAGCGAGCATATCACTAGGATCTTCTCGGAAGAGACTGGCATTCCGAGTCTTAGCATTCGACCAGGCGTGCTCTTTGGTCCAGGACGTGATGTGGGATTAACATCAACGGTCACCACTGCAATGAAAATGGCCGCGGCAAATCAACCTTACCAAATCCCATTTTCAAATCGACAGGACTACCTTTTCGCATCGGATGTTGGCGCCGCATTCGGAAATGCCTTGATCGAACCTTTCGAAGGCTACGGCGCCGTGACGTTACCCAGCCACACCGTGACATCCGAGAGAATCGCCGCGACAATCCGCGAACAAGCGAAGTCATTGGGCTTGGAAGGAGCCGACGGAATCTTGATCGGCGACCAGGAAGTCCCTTTTATTTGTGACGTTGACTTCGCGCCATTCATGCAACTGTTTCCCAAGACACCGCACACTCCATTATCGGAAGCAGTAAGGCAATCGCTCATTTACTTCCGAGACAATCCTGCGGCCAACTAACACATAACTAACGCATCGAATTGGCTAGCCGAAATCACTGCATTCCGAGCGTCTGTCGAATCAAACCAAATGTGGCCATTGATTGTCGACAACAAAATGGTGCCCTACCATTCCATCCCTGCCTGCGGACTGGAAATAAATTGCCGTAGCCCGGCCTTCGAGTTCTTCCTGAATCAGCTTGCCCAATCCCGCGCTGTCATGGCTCTCACGATCGGATGGATCTAGAGGCGCCAACCAATGAGGCTTAGGCACAATCCAATACTGTTCCGCTCCGATCCATTCGAGATGACTAAAGATCGTGTCCGCACGGCACCAGGTACCACGAAGATGGTCATGATTGACCAACGCTGGTAGAGAATTTTCTACAATCGAATCGGTTTTTGGATAGAACAAGTACCCTCGAAGCAGGACCTGCTTACGGTCAATTGGATACTCCGTCTTCGCGCCGAGCTGGAGCTGCCGGCGGACCATGTGGTCTATCTTTGACTGAAAATTATCCCTGGGATTCGGCCCGACGAATTGAGCCAAATCATACTGATTCCCCTTCGAAGGTTGCCCCTCCATAAGAAAGAACTTCACCGCAACTTCGAGATGCGTAATCCGAGCCCCCTCATCCTGATAGATGCAGTCGATCTCACCGACAGTGCGGTTCGATTCGAAAATCTGCTGGTGACTCGCCAGTACTTCGACTTCATTCGACTGTGCAAGCGCCCAAATTGCTAATTGCTCGAAGTAGTCGCCCACTCGATGCGTCCGAGGAAAATCATCTTGAACGGAAGGAAGAACAACCTCATCACTTTCCTGGTTCAGTTTTTTCGGGAATTCAAAGACCTCGATTCCCGTCTGCCGGTAGAAAGCATTCCCATCCAGCAGTGATGGAGAGTCTATAATCCACCTTAGATCGTTTCTTGTGTGTCGCTCTGAGAAAACGTTCATCCCAACTCGCCTAAACTGAAGCAGTCGCATCCCATTTCGGCTTCATCCTGCCCCTGGAGCTTTCCCAGTGTTTCAACTCATGTTCGAACCCAATTTCAGCTTGTCGCTACTCCGACTTGTTAGCAAGACTGCTGAATACGGTCGCCTGATTGTAGCCGCCATCACGGCCGCCGCATGCGTGATTCCGTCACTCGATGTATGCGCTGGTGACATTGAGAACGTAGTCGTGATTGTATCGGACGATCTCAAAGCCAGCGTTCTCGGTTGCTACGGAGATCTGCGATGCCAGACCCCTAACATCGATCGCATTGCAAAAAGAGGGGTGGTATTTGAACGAGCTTATTGCCAAGGCGTTGTGTGTGGACCTTCCCGGCGATCATTCATGCGTAGCCGTTACCGAGATTCCGAAGGTGTGACTCTCGGTGAACATTTCCAAGCAAATGATTGGTTCACGGCCCGCGTTGGCAAGATCTTTCATATGCGAGTACCTGGCGACATCATCGCAGGTACGAATGGCAACGATGTCGCATCATGCTGGAACGAGCGATATAACGCGCCGGGTTTGGAAGCACACACGCCTGGTGATTACGCCTGCTTGAACCTGAACATCTTCTCCAAGTCCCTGAAGAACCGTGAGTCAACAAAAACGAAGAATCGGATGTTCGTGACCGTCCAATACGACGGAGACGGTTCGGATCAGGCCGACGCGAAGGCATCCGCCAAAGCTGTGCAACTGTTATCCAAGCACTCTGAAAAGCCATTTCTTCTGTGCGTCGGTTTCGTGCGACCGCACTATCCTATGGTCGCGCCGAACTCCTACTTCGAGCCTTACCCATGGCAAGAAATGCCGCTGCCCGAAACGGTAGCCGCGGATGAACGCGATATCCCCCCCCTAGGCCTTGCGGCAACTCGCAATACCAAGAACCCGATTGGGAACTATCCCGACAATCAGAAACGCATGTGGACGGGCTATTACGCAAGCGTCTCGTTTATGGATGCACAGGTTGGGCGCATCCTGGATGAGCTAGCAAGCCTTGGTATTCGTGACAAGACCGCGATTGTCTTCATGAGCGACCACGGATATCACTTGGGCGAGCACGGATTCTGGCAGAAAGCGAACTTGCATGAAGAAGTCATCCGAGTACCACTCATCGTTTCAGCCCCGGGCTTCGAGCCAGGCAGGTCGCAGTCTATCGTGGAACTAGTCGACGTCTATCCAACGTTATGTGAGCTAGCCGGCTTCCAACCACCTGAATCAGCGCAAGGCAAATCACTAGTTCCTGTACTATCGGATCCAAGTCGTCGCATTCGCGATCACGCACTCTCATTCGACAAGGGCACTTCGCTGCGGACCGATGAGTGGCACTACATGCTCTATCGCGACGGCAAGGAGGAGCTTTACAATCTGTCGGCAGACCCGAATGAATTCACCAATCTGGCAACGGTCACACAGCACCAACGTAAGAAGCAGGAATTGGCCGCTGCACTCGGGCGGTCTCTCCAAATCCGTGGTCTCGAGTAGACGCCTCCTGTTGAATCCCTCAGCCATCCGCCTAGGGGTTCAATGAATCGAATTCAATTAGAAGACCATTCGCCTGGAAACTTTTTCGTCAACTGCTCAAGAAAAAGCATACCCTAGCGAACAGAGATTGCTTCCATGCACGATTCGCATCAAGATCCGCCCATGAGGGCCCACAACGCATCCGATTGTCTCTCCTGGACAGAATCCACCATTGACCGACGCCAACTCTAGATTCGCTACGACACAATGGACCCTTGTGTGGGAAGCTGCAAAGGAAGATTCGCAGCACGGACGCCCCGCGCTGACCGAGGTCGTCCGACGTTACTGGCAACCTCTGTATCTTTACGCTCGCAAGCAAGGCATGAATAGCCAGGACGCGGAGGACGCGACACAAGAATTCTTAAGTCGTGTCATGGATGGAAAGCTTCTCGACAATGCGGATCCAGCCAAAGGGCGTTTTCGCTCCTATCTGCTGGTGGCATGGAAACGTTTTTTGGTGGACCAATATCGGAAAGAGTCCGCTGAGAAACGCGGCGGACATACCCGGCCGGTCTCTCTCGATGTTGGCACGGGCGAACAGAATTGGCTCGCTTTGCAGTCTCGTGAACCCGACGCCGATCGAATGTTTATGCGTGGTTGGGCAAATAGCCTGCTAGCCGAGTCTCGTCAGCGACTTCGACAAGACTACTACGCTAGGAATAAGTCCGAGTTGATTGAGGCACTTCTCCCCAACTTGTCCCGCGCGTTGACCGCTGAAGACTATGAATCTATCGCGCAGGGACTCTCAACCACGCCAGGAGCACTCAAGGTAGCTCTGCACCGTCTGCGCCAGAAATTTGGCGAAACGCTCCGCCGGGTGGTCTCCGAAACACTCGACGACGGCTCCGACATTGACCAAGAACTGGCTGACCTACTGGATGTCCTCAAATCGCCGGAATCCTAGTTCAGGCTGAAAACCGCACAAAAACGCTCCTTTTTGCGGAGGTTCTCGGCGAAACCTGCCTTTTTCAGATTTTTTCCCTCTCCGAATGTAACTGCCTTTCCCGCATTGCGAATCCAATGGTGTAGGGGCGAGACACATCCTCATCGCTCCCCAAATTCACCAATCAACGTGACCGGGAAACATCCATGTTTGGGATCCACCGTCCATCTCAGAATTGTGAAAGCTGCGGAGCGGAACTTGAGACTAGCGGAGAATGCCAACCCTGCTTGCTTCAGCTAGGCATGTCAGGCGCAGCGTCGAAATCTCCAGGACAGGAGCTACTTGCAGAGCTGCCAACGCTGGAAGAGTTGAACAACGATTTCCCGGGCCTAGAGTTGGTTCGCCTGATCGGCAGAGGCGGGATGGGGGCGATCTACCAGGCTCGACAGACGAATCTGGATCGCGATGTTGCCTTGAAGATCATCGCAAGTGAAGTCAGCGGCGATCCAGCCTTCATCGAGCGTTTCGAGCGAGAAGCCAAAACCCTCGCGCGTCTGTCGCATCCACATATCGTCACCGTTTACGATTTTGGGCGGACCAGCAGCGGCATGGCTTACCTGATCATGGAATATGTCGATGGTATTAACTTGCGTGAAGCCATGAACGCGGGGACCGTCGAGCCTCGCGAATCATTGGGCATGGTTTCGCGAATCTGCGACGCATTGCAATACGCTCATGACAAAGGTGTAGTGCACCGTGACATCAAACCCGAAAACATCTTGCTCGGTGAAGAAGGCAGCCTGAAGGTCGCCGATTTTGGAATAGCGAAAATCATCGACGATTCCATCCGCACCCCAACTTTGACGGCGACTAGGCAGGTCTTGGGGTCGCTCAACTACTTGGCTCCAGAGCATTTAGAGGCACCCGGAACAGTGGACCACCGGGTCGACCTCTATGCTCTAGGAGTCATTTTGTATGAACTGATTACTGGCGAATTGCCGCTTGGAAGATACGAACCGCCGAGCGTGCTCCAACAGCAGGCAACGCCGCAAATTGACCAAATCGTTCTACGAACACTAAGCCGAAAGCCCGACGAGCGTTACCAAAGTGCTGCGGAGTTATCCCAGGCGCTCTCTCAGGCCGATCTTGCGGATGCGATCCCAGTCATCACACCTGCCCCCGAGTCCACCTACGATGCGACCGGTAGAACCGCCTCGTTTCCGTTCACATCGGAAGCCATGGGTGGCTTTGCCGAGAACGTTGGTATGGTCTATGCCATTCCAGGCGATTCCGTACACGTCGAGTATCGCTCTCGCGATAGTATTTTCGGCACCGTCAAATCCGAAACTCGCGTCATCGACCTGCCCCTAAACCGCCTTTCTCGAGTTGAAATGCGTCCTAGCATTTTCGGGGGCAAGTTCGTATTGGCCGCCGATTCCATCACGGCTCTAGAAGGCCTGCCCAACGCCGAGACAGGCGAAGTCATTTTCAAGGTCAAACGCAACGATGTCGCTCGCGCCCAAGAGGTCGTCAACGCTTGCAACATTGGACGCCCTGGCTTTCAACCGGTTCTCGCCGTCGGCGACGCACGCGCGGCTGAGGGCGGTAACTGGATCATGTTCGCCATCTTCAGTCTGTTGATGGGTGTCATGAACGCCGGATTCCTTGCCGTCTTGCAATTCGTTGCTGCTAACGAACTCCACAATGACAGCGAAGCAATTCCCGTATTTGTGGGCAGCGCCGTTTTCTTTGGTCCACTCAGCCTCCTTCAATTGATCAATGGACTGTTAGCTTTGACGTTCAGGCCGCGAAACGTTGGTAAGGCCACCGCGATTGTTGGACTACTACCACTGACGCCGGTTTGGCTACTCAGCCTGCCAGTGGGAATTTGGGCGTTGTCTTGGCTTAAAAGAGACGTTGCCAGCGTGCCCCCACCAATGAAACGTGCGATGCACAATCCAACCCCGGCGTCCAAGCAAGGCTGGGGAGCTACGACAATGATGTTTGTTCGTGAATCACGGTGGGGTAAACTCGTGGCCGCTGGAAACGTACTTGCAGCACTGGCAGCGTGTGGTTTCTTAATTGGTTGGCAGAAGGGCTGGTACCCCACAGTCGCACAATTTCGCATTGTCAATCGAGATGTTTCGGGCTCGAAGATTCTAGACGCAATCCGCGTTAGGGGTGGCGAGTACATCAGCGGTTATGAACGCGATGGAATCATCCAATTCAATATTACCGAGTCCGAACGAAACAAGCTTCTCGACCTCGTTGCCATCGAAGATTCGATTCGATTGACGTGGATCCAGCCGACCACTCTTCCGACTGCAACTGATTCAACCGAAGCGAACAAGGCACCGCTAGAAAAGGAAGACGGTGCTGAAAGCGTCGAACTTGACATCGCATTGGGTTTGAAAGTCCCGTCGGAGTACACCCACTCGACCAATATTGGCTCCGTCGCGTTCGCCTCGACAAAGGGAGAGGAGATCAGGCCCGATCACTTTTCAAAGCTACGTTGTAGCGGCCGGGAACTGACGATGGAATTGACGCGTAGCGGTCTGGAGAAGCTGAGTGAGGGGGTAACGGAATCCGGCACGGATTGGATTCCAGCCTTAGTCTCTGATGAAGCCATCATCGCAGTTGGAAAGCCCCAAAAGAACGCACGCCGCGGCTTTGAATTCACGCTGGCCGACAATGAACGTTTCAACGCCCGATCTGTCGAAGCTGCCATACGTGGTCCAAGCATTGGAACTCCTTTGGAACATCTTGACTGATGCTATTACGAACCCTGTCCTAGTGTTCATTCCCCCGCAGGGTCGAACTCCCCAGGCATCGCAGGGCAATTCACAGATTCAATTTGCGAAGTTGATTCGAGAGCAACCCAACTCCCTCTTTTTCTCTCTGGGCCGGAGAGGGAAACGCCATCTTCAAACTCCGACTAGCCCTGGCAAGCACGGGCACTATTTCGATTGTGGTGACTTTTTCTGGTATCATCGGCGTCCCCCATCGTGACGCCAAATATAGAAAGCCACCACCATGTTTCGCGACAGTAAACGCTCGGCCATCGAAGCCTCAAAAGAACCGAACTCATTGGTCGAAGAGGCCGCGACTGATGCTAACGTGATGGATCGCAGGTCCTTCGTGCAAACCTCAGGCGCTGTTGGGGCCGCTGGGCTCGGTATCTCATCTACTACCGCTGCTGAAGCAAGCCATCGGCCGCAACGAAGAAAAATTGCCGACCAATTCAGTCGTGCGGATTCGATGTTCCATGGGGAACAATGGGAATCTCTAAACCCAGGTTTTTGGAAAATCAAAAACGGCGCACTCCGTAGGCGGCTCTTCAACGTGGGCGATCGCGCTCGTAGCACCGGTTTTCCATTCCACTACGCCAATGTCGCCAAGAAGATGCCGACGGACTATGACCCTAGCCTGCCGGCCGGGATTATCTATCGCCGCGACAGCAAATTAGATTCAGACTTTAATGCCGAAGCCCATTTTACCTACCTTGGCGATGGACCGGGGGCGAGCCCGAACGACAATCCCGAATGGAAGATGTTCCAACCCGGCTACGGTCGAATGGGATTGGCATTCGGTGCGAAGTCCATTTTTGAGAGCTACAATCGCATCCGCAACGCAATCCAAGTTGTTTGGTGCAACGACAATAAACTGCGGTTTGTCGTCAGTGGTAAGGCCGGCGCGAAAGCGACTCCTAAAGCCGTTGAAGCCCCACCGATGCAGCGTGGGCAAACTGCGACACTGAGAGTCTCGACGACAACCGAAGGTCCGATGGCTCAAGTTTTGGCGAGACTAGAAGTCCGCACTCCCGGCTCCAACCAACCTGAGATTGCTACGATCGAGGGTCACTTTCCAGTGAAATGGATCCGGGGATTTGTAGGCATCACGGGTCAAGGAAGAATTGATTTCCAAGCTGACCAATTCTCATTGGAATGCCAAACCGCCGCGACATCAGCGGAAGTTGGAATCGTCGATTGCTACAGCTGCTACGCTCTTGGCGACACGCTGAAGGAAGTTGACGGAAAATACCGTGTCCGGTTCGTCAGCATCTTTGAATCGGATGGAGATCACGCTGAGATTAGAATATCGAAGGATGAAAACCCGAAGGGCGGCTGGGAATCAGTGCCTGTGGCAGGATCCAACTCCATCATCAACAACACTTGGCGTCGCAACACATCCGTCATCGAAGCCGAGTTGCCTAGCAGCCCCGCAGAGAGCGACCTCTACTACACGATTTGGAAAGACGGGGTCAACGTCACGGCGGACCAGCGATTGGGGACTGCTGCGGTTGGTCCCGGTACAGGACTCGTTGGCGACGTCCCTGCATCCGGTCGCTACGTGGGAAGGCTACCGCAGCTGAAAGCACCCTACAAACTCTGCGGATTGAGTTGCCATGCGATCAACAGCGGACTGCAACAACCGACTGAAACGGGCTTCCGCATGTCCGGCGGATCCGACGACTGGCAGATTCGCGACCAACCCACACTCGGAGCCTACCAGCACCTGGAAGACTACAACTTTCAAGTCATGGTATGGGAAGACGACGTTTGGTACATGGAGCTTGTACTCTATCCGCCGAGCACCGATGACGCATTCAAAGTCATCAAGAATTCGATCTGCGGCCCGACCAGTCGCTGGCAAATGATGCGGCACTGGAACGTCATCAATCCCGGCGACCACGACTACGGCATGGATGATATCAAAGGCCCCGAACAGCTGGTCATCCGCAACGTCGATGGCTTAGGCCAAGACGCATCATATATCCGCCGTAACTTCCAAATCGTACACCACCTCGTCACGGGTGAAGAGAACGTTGATGGACGAGTCAATCCAAAGAAATGGCGTGCATGGAAAATGCCAAACCGCGATTTCACTTTCATCATTGTCGACTCGCGGTTGTGGCGCAGTAGCCAAGACACCGACATGTGGGACGATGCCGGCTGGGACGCGTTTAAGAACCTCTATGACCGCACCGACCCGACGCGAAGTCTTCTTGGCGAAGAACAATTCAGCTGGCTGGAACGTCAACTGCAGACCGACTCAAGCCCTCTGGTATGCATTACTGGGCTCAACGGCTTGCACACAATCTGGGCTGGCGTCAATTACAAAGGAGGTTCGGCTGGCCAGCTCAAAGGACCATTTGATCAGAGGGACCGTGTCGCAGCCGACTACGCTGGCTGGGTGAAAGCCGGCGCCGATCGAGTGATCGAACTGTTGGGCTCTCGTGACGGCGTCGTTACCGTGTACGGTGATGTGCATAACGGCTGCATCATGAAGAACACCGACCATGGTGTCATCGAGTGCAGTTTTGGCCCTATCGGTCGTAGTGGCGGTAGAGCGGTCATACCTGGCTTCGGTCCGAAGATGAAGGACTTTGATGGCCGGCCGGTCGACATTTACTCGCTCTATCACAAGACCCACGCAACACCGGACCTGCAACCGCATTCCAAGGGACAACCTTACTACTGGAATTTCCTCGAGATGGCATTTGACCCAAGCGTCGAAGTTGACCAGATCGATCTCAACGTGAGGAATCTGATTGACCCACCTTCAGAGACGCCACGTGGAGGTGGAAGCCTGAAGACACTCATCCGAGATACCGGACGTGCTTACACCTGCCGGCTGCCCGAAACGACGACTATTCCCAACGCTGATGTGCGGATCGCCACGGTCGACGGTCTACCTGTACGTGGAACGCGGAGTGATTCCGTTGGGCTCGTCCAAATCCATGGCCTGGCTGATCTCGACCCCGGAACAAAACTGGTGCTCACAGCCTTTGACGGGGACCGAGTCGAATCGAAAGTCGTCGTAACCGAGTCGATTTGAGCCCAAACAGCCCATCAGACTCCGATTATGCGGCTGAAGGTCGATTGCTAGGCTTGCAGGCAAGGAGTCAACTCTTCGGCCGTCATCTCGCTCGTTTCTTGGTGGAGGAACGAGTCGTCGAGTCCGAGAGACGGGACGAGTTGCTTGCAAGTAATGCGAGAAGATTCGTAGATTACAGGTAGTCCACTGCCAGGATGGGTTCCCCCACCAACCAAATAGACTCCATCCAAGTCCTCGAATCGATTGTGAGGCCTAAGGTGCAACATCTGCCCGAGATTGTGTGCCAGGTTGAATGTGGCACCCCGATAGAGTCCAAAATCGTTTTCCCAAGTCTTCGGTGTAATCATGCGTTCAGTCACGATTCGCTCGCGAATGTCACCCATACCTTCTTTAGCCAATTGATCTAAAGCTAGTTCCCGGTACTGGGAGTAGGTCACCTCGTCCCACTCTACATTTTGGTGCTGGTGAGGAACCGGAACGAGAACGTACAGCGAACTGTGACCTTCGGGAGCCAGAGATGGATCGGTCACGCAGGCATTCTGCACATAGAAACTAGGATCCTTCGGCAATACAAATTCCCGTTCGATCTCCCGCAGGTTCTGCTCATAGTCCTTGGCGATGTGAATCGTGTGATGAGGAAGTTCGTCGTACTTACCTTTGATTCCGAGGTAGAGCATAAACGTCGAACAAGAGAAACGCTTCTTACTAATCCTCTTGTCGGTCCAACGACGCCGCAAACGGTCCGGAACCAACTTCTGCATCGCTTGCGCGAAGTCAGCGTTAATAACAACGGAATCTGCTTCGTAACTACCATCTTCCGTATGAACGGAGGTCGGCCTCTTACCCTGGAAGGAGAACCCGGTGACTTCCGAGTTCAACTTGATTTGCACTCCGAGCGATTGGGCCAACTCAGCCATCCGTTGACTAACCGCACCACAACCACCAAGCGGATGGAATACTCCATGCTCATATTCCAGAAACGAAAGAATCGAAAACAGACTTGGGCATCGCATTGGCGACATGCCCAGGTACTTTGACTGAAATGAAAACGCAATCGCAAGCCGCGGATCCTTGAAGAAGGTCATGAGCTCGTCGTGCAACGTTTTCCAGGGCTTAACTGCGGGGGCAGCTTGAAGCAAGCTCAGCCTCATCAAGTCGCGGACGCTGTTGAACGGCGACTCCAAGATCGGTCGAAATTTAGCCAGCTTAGACCGATTTGCGTCGATGTATCGAGTTACCGCACCCTCGTCCTGCGGCGACAGCTTGGCAACTTGCTCCTCCATTCTTGCCAAATCTGGTGTCGCATCGATTCTCCCACCTGCGGCGAAGCTGATGCGATATTGCGGGTCCAAACGCTTCATCGGGACTTCAGAGAACAAGTCGAAGCCAACGGAAGCAAAGATTTCTTTCAACACCCGTGGATACAAAAAGAAGGTCGGACCAATGTCAAACTTGAAGCCTTCTTGTTCGAAGGTCGCCGTGCGTCCACCGACCCAGCTCTGCTTCTCAAGCACGGTGACGTCAGCCCCGGCTCTTGCCAATTGCATCGCTGATGCCAGTCCGCCAGGTCCAGCTCCTACGATGACAACTTTCCGTTTTGACATCTGATCGCCCTAATGGTGTGGGATACACTCGAATATAGTAGCCGACAAGGACATTGCCCGCCTCATCACCGTAAGGTCGATTCCAATACACCGACCCCTATGGACTAACTACTCGCGTGAATTATACGGGCGCGAACAGCCCCACAGTCAGGCCACTTCGCTGCATCTCGTTGTTATTGCAAAACGTTAGGGCATTTAGCCCAAATTCACGTTCAATCGCATAGTCTCTCGATGCGATCGATTGCGTCGACAATCGTTGGCACGGAATCAGAGCAAATCGAATCAAGAGACGACTATCAGCTGCAATCCCGCGTTGATGCTGGATCCGCAGGTTGACACCAACTCAGAATCCCGGACGCTTGTGGCCAGCAGGATGGACGCGCCAGTTTTTTTCGCCATATCGTCACCCCATCTAGCGGCAAACGCCGCATCGCTGCACGAAAAGTTGGTAGCGAGATCTTCAGTATTTCGCTGTCCCACACCTATCCCAAATTCGCTAGAGGATCCAGCCATGATTGAAAACTGCCGCCAACTATTCATGGTTCGGTCCGTAGGGTGGAACAAGATCCTGCTGCTGGTCGGCGTGCACATGATCCTTACAACGATCGTCAACTTCGTGTTTTTCCGTTACGGCATGTTCGGAGGCATCCAAAACGCGACTATGGGCCTGATCTCGGGTACTCTTCTGGCCAATCTATTTTTCATGGCCATCATGTTTCCGCTGCTCTTCAAGTGGTGTGGACTGAAGACTAAAGACCTCGCTCTAACACCGGCCTTTGGTGACGGCGATGGCACGATTCCGAAAGGTATTCGGTGGACATTAGCGGCACTCGTGATTGTCCATTTAGCGACACTCATCGCGATCGCATTCGGCGCGGGTCCACTACAGTGGACTAGCGGCTGGTACTTGAAGCAGATCATCGAGTGGCTTGGCCGATGCATCGGACAATTCCTAGGCAACGCTCTCTACGAAGAAGTCTTCTTCCGTGCGTTCCTTCTCCCCCAATGTCTGCTCGCCTTCAAAAAGAAAAACAGGAAATGGAGTTGGAATAAATGCTTCCTACTCGCCCTGGCAGTATCCCAAACGTTTTTCGCACTGAGCCATCTGCCTCGCGACATCGCCAATGGTGCAGGACTGAACCAAGTCTATGGACTGTTGATGGCCTATCTCATTGGTGGGCTGCTGTTCGCTGCTGTTTTTCTCCTGACAAAGAATCTTTACGCAGCAATCGGCGTTCATGCCATCGCGAACTTCACCCCCATGATCTTCCACATGCCAATTGGCGGGCTGCAATTCTGCAGCTATTTCATCATCCTGATTCCCATCTACTGGAATTGGAAAGCTAAACAGCGGGACATCGAAAAGGGTTCAGCAACGGGTTAATCACATCTGAACCGCCGGCATGAGCAATGCGTGCAAGACGCAAGAGATGACGACCATCACTGCGACCTCCAACACTGTGGGCCGTCGAACCGACAAGGGCCTCAAGAAGTTTGGCTGAAAGAGCGCTGCAACAAGAAAAGTGAAGGCCAGAATGTCGTACGCAATCGCCGGACCTTGGCCTGGGATAAAAAAGACACAAAGGGCTGTGACTTTGGCGACGATTCCGAAGAGTGCCAGTAACAGAATGTGCACCTTCTGCATATGGTGCACCTGCCGACCAGGCGGCTCGTAAGGATTGAAGGCGTTTCGCGCTGTTGGCACTTTCGATTCGATTCGCACATCGGCTACGTCGGATTCGTCGGTGGCCTTTGCCAAGTCTCTGTTCATAGCTGCTCTTCTGTCCTGATTGCCCTATTCCGATTTAGTCACGACAAACCGCGTTCGGGTGTTGTCTATGGAAACATTCAGGTCCCCGGAAACGCATTTTGCAATTCCAATTCCGCACTCCATTAATGCGTTAGCGCGTAGGTAATCAAGTTGATGCCGAATGGATAAGAGTGTTTGAGCGAGTACAGCCGGAAGTAATCTTTGTGGTGGCCTTCACGTTCCCACCCATCACCAATGTCGTTGTTGTGACACACGACACCGACCATCCGATCTTTGCTGTCGTAATAAGCGATGAAGTGAGGCTTCTGATCGCCCGAGTCCCCTTCATGAGCGTACTCGTAGCGCGCACCGCGGCTCCAGGTCAGATAATCTGTAACTTGGGGCAATTCTTCTAAGGGGTAAATAAGCTGAAAGAGCTCGTGATCCAGTGTTAATTCCCGTGGCTCGCATCCCGGCAACACTCGTTTCATCTGCTGCATAACATTGTCCAGGGACTCGACTCCCCACAGATCGTCCATCATGAAGAAGCCACCGTTCTCCAAATAAGTCCGAAATGATTCGACCTCTCTCTGGTCAAACACCATGTACTGCACACCCGCGAAGTAAGCAAATGGGTAATCCATGAGATCCGGATCTGTAAGCCGCAACACCCTGCCGTTCGGATCGACTTGCATTGAGGTGAGTTGCTGGAGACGTAAAGAGAAATTCCAGTCGCCATCCGGGTAGTCGTTGTCCCATCGATCGTGCCAGCCAAACGGTCCATTGGAGTCGAACTGGATGCGTACAAAGGTGAATGCATCACTCTCAAATCCTTCATTGATCTCCCACGTTGGAAACGAAGACCGGTCAGGGATTCGGCGACTTTGCCGTCCGCCTCGCCCCCAACCCTGAATCTGAGCAATCATGGGTTTAGCGGCAAGCAACAAACAGCAGACAACTGGAAGGAAACATAGGGCGATCCGACGAGGCATTCTCATCGCCAATAGAGGCATCCCAAAACAGCGTCGTATTCGTGATCTCATCCATTCCCCATTTGCGTCATCGACTAGCTCGCCTTCGCACCAAATTCGCTGTTCGGTTCCTTCACTCTAGCAGATCTGACAACACATTAAGCACCGAGTCTGCAACTTCTACTCTCCGAAAGAACACGTGGGATTTGTGCTAGGACTGGGAAAAGCAAGGCAAAACAGTCAACGAACCTGAGACTGGCTTGCAAATGCTTAGTCGTTCAACGGCAGTGATCCCCAATCGCCCCACCTTAAGTGACCAGCATGGCCTTAACCGTACAACAGCGTTGCGTTCTTTACCCCAACAACAAATTTGACTCTCGCAAACGATGACCTAGGCTTCCCAATCGGTTCTATGTCAGGCCCGCCAAGTTGACGCAACTAGCAGCAAATTTTGACCGCGTGCCAAATCCTTGGCAGTCCTGTTCGTGTCATCGAAATCGTCATAAAATCAAGGCTCCAGCGATGTTACAAGAAACACTTGCCCCATCAGTTTCGACGGAACGGAGAACAGATTTGCTTCACGCAGTAATCATGGCAGGCGGCTCCGGTACTCGGTTTTGGCCCGCCAGTAGGAACAAAAACCCCAAGCAACTGCTCCAGCTCGTTGGTCACAACACCATGCTCCAGGCCACTTCGGATCGGCTCAATGGCCTGATCTCGCCCGAGCAAACGCTGGTGATGACCAATAAGCACTTGGTCGAAGCCGTCCGAACTCAGCTCTCCGACGTGCCTCCAGAGCAAATTGTTGGCGAGCCAATGAAGCGGGATACAGCTGCGTGCATCGCGTTGGCTGCATCGCTTATTCACAACGCGGACCAGGAAGCGATCATGCTGGTCCTTCCAGCTGACCACATTATTAGCACCGACGCCCAGTTCCAGGACTGCATGAGCAATGGTGTTAAGCTGATCGAGGAATCGCCGGACCGAATCGTCACATTTGGAATCCGTCCGAGCTACGCTGCCGAGTCTTTTGGCTACGTTCAACGCGGTGAAGCGTTGAACGATGCAGGCGTCTCCGGCGCTTATAAGGTCGAATGCTTCCGTGAAAAACCGAACCGTGAAACGGCTGAGCAGTATGTCACCTCGGGCAACTTCGACTGGAACAGTGGCATTTTCATGTGGCGTGCGGCAACGATTTTGAATGCACTACGCCAGTTTGAACCCGAGATGATGAAGCACATTGACGCGATCTCCGCCGCGATGGGCACACCGGGATTCGAAGTAACTCTAGAGCGAGAGTTTGAAAAGATCGATGGCCGATCGATCGACTACGCGGTCATGGAGCGTTATGACGACGTCGCTGTTATCGAAGCAACCTTCAACTGGGACGACGTCGGTTCCTGGCAAGCAATTGGTCGCTTGACCGAACCAGACGAACAAGGCAACTGCGTTCGCGGAAAGTACCTGCCAATTCAATCGCAACGAATGATTGTCTTTGGTGATTCCGATCACCTTCTAGTGACGATCGGCATGAATGACACCATTGTCGTGCACACGGATAACGCCACACTCGTCGCTCCAAAGGAAGAGGAAGAGCGCGTGCGAGAAGTCGTCAAACAGCTTCAAGCCCGGGGCTGGGAAGAATACCTCTAGCCACACCTAGAGCTGCCTTTGCAGAATTCCATGCAGTTTCCGACCTATCACAAGCCAGAGGTGGTTCTTAACCACTGGCTGACCTGACAGGATGTCAAATCGCCGCGGCGGGTGCTGTGGGTGGCAGTTGCCCTAGACGCTGACTTAAAGCCAAAACTTGGTGTCAAGCTCGTCCTAGTTTAAAGGCTATGCGAAAACAGCTCTGTATTCTCGAACACGTCTTGAGTTACGAGAACTCAGGCCTTCTTTCATCCTTCTTGCGCTTCTACCTGCTCCGCCTCATCCTCCTCCTGTTCGGTCGCTTTCTTTTCCGCGATTTCGGCTTCAGTCGGACCACCAACAATTTTCTCGCGTTCCAGCGTCTCTTCTAATCGCGTCAGGATCTTTCCAAGCGGCTCTCGCTCGTATTTGAAATCATCAAAAACGAACGTACGACCAACATCTCCGTCCATGTAACTAGCTTTGGCGATTCCCTTCTTTTCCCACCTCTTCTTGTCCAATTGGACAACGTTGGCAAAGCTCATCTCTTGGCCCCAACTGGCTTGTAGGCCATCGTCAGTCGATTCGACCCAGGTGCCTCTCGATTTCACGTAGAAGAAAACCGCCGGAATGCCACCGAGGAAGCAGACCGCCATCCAGAAATACTGTCCGACGATATCGCTTTCGATTTCTTCCACAGTCTTTTCCGGAGCCCTTTTTGACCAACCGTTTTCTTCGGCCAACGCATTCCAGCGTTCAATTTTAGTCTCCGCGTCCGTGAGGTCGCGAATCTCGTCATACGCTTTCGCGGCGGGGATGTTGCTGGGATAGCCAATGAATCCGTCGTAAGCAAACCAAAGGCCAGCCCCAATACATATCGCCGCCATGATGGCATAACGCATGAGATAGCTGCTTTGAAAGTTGGCGCGTATCGTTTCCATGCTCTCTTACTCAGAACTTCGAATGCGGTGAAGTAGAGACAGTCTGTGCAGCCTGGTCAGCAACTCAAGAAGCACTACGTTCTCAAAAGATATTGGTTTAGAGGAGTATAAACGCAAGTGTCTTGCAACCCGCCCATTGTGATGCGACCAACCGGCTATTTGTCTTTCAACCACCGCTTGTACTCTGGCCGATCCCGCCAATCCTCAAAATAGGGCGCGTAGCTCTCGGTCTGATTCCAAAACTGCGGCTCAGGCTCCCCAGGGTTCACCTTTCTTTCAGGGTAATCTTTACCGTCGATACTGCGCTTCAGGCTAAAAAGCCAATCGTCCATCTTGTTTTTCATGCGGCTAGCAATCTCCGGCATCTCGTCCAACAAATTGGTTGACTCAGTGGGATCAGCCTCCAAATCGTACAGTTCAAAGTGGAGATCCTTACGGCGTTTCCCTTTGCCCACATGCAATAATTTGTACTGTCCATCCACGATGGCTGTCTCGCCGAAGCAGTTGAACGGTATCACTTGCTTACGACTCGCTGATCCACCCTTAAACAGCTCCATCAAGCTGATTCCATCTTGCGGTTGAAGCATCGATTTTTTCGACAGCCCACAAGCTTCTACGAGAGTCGGAAAGATATCCATTGCCACTGCTGGCTCGCTAGAGATTCGCGGCTTTATCATCGCGGGCCATTCGATCACACAAGGGACCCTTAGCCCGCCTTCGTAGATCGTCCCTTTATTTCCACGCAGGTTCTTCACCGTCGTCGGCGTGATACCTGCTAAGCCGCCATTGTCGCTGCAGTACCAAAACAACGTGTTTTCGCTAACGCCCAACTCGAGCAAGCGATTGCGCAGCGTCCCGACGCTCCGATCCATCGCAACGAGCTCGCCATAGTGATGTTTGGAGTTCTCGTCGAGGTCCTCGAACGGCTTGAAGTCTTCTTCGCTTGCGTGAAAGGGCGAATGCGGAGTACCAAACCAGATCACCGTAAAGAATGGCTCTTCCTGAGTAACGCATCCCTCCACGAACTTTAGCGCTTCAGCTACAACGACCTCTGAAGAATCACCACGGAACTCTTCAAACTTACCCTTGCGCCCAAGGATTGGATCTCGATCAAAGAAATTGGTGACTGAGAGCCATTCCTGGAATCCGAAGACTCCCGGGTTGTGATCGTCGCTAGCCAAGACCGGAACGCCTGGCCCTCGCAGACCATTCAAATGCCATTTCCCAAAATGCCCTGTCCGATAGCCCGCTTCCTTCATCGCTTTGGCAATCGTTTTCTCTTGCAACCTCAGAGCAAAACCATGTGATTCGACACCTGTTCGATTATTGGAGCGTCCGGTCAACACGCTCGCCCGTGTCGGTGAACAGACCGGAGCAGCCGCATAGAATCGATCTAAACGTAGGCCCTTGGATGCCATTAGGTCCAAATTCGGCGTCTTCAACCTAGGGTGACCGTTGTAGCTGGTTTCCCCCCATCCTTGGTCATCCGCCATCATCAGAATCACATTGGGACGCCCCGAGACTTGGGCCAAACAACTCGCTGGCAGTCCCAAGAGCAGCAAACAACACACCAGGCTTAACCGCCTGCCAGGCCGTTGAAGTATTGCGGCTAGTGCCATCGAATCCAACAAGCGTTCCATGAAAGACTCCTCTTTGTTGCGATCAACCCGCCTACTGAGCGCTCAAGTGAATTTC
The DNA here is from genome assembly GCA_046290675.1 of Aureliella sp. GTDB lineage: Bacteria > Planctomycetota > Planctomycetia > Pirellulales > Pirellulaceae > Aureliella. The sequence continues at coordinate 76,954 of JBKAHA010000012.1, read as the reverse complement.
GGACCATGTAGTGCTATCCAAATAATTATGGAAGCGAAGCGACCATGCAGTACTGCTCGGACCTGGAATTCGTTGGGGGGGCGGGGTAGGGGTATCTCGTAATTTATGAACATCGACCGCCCCGACCGCCTAATCGGGAAAGAAGCGATGCTTACCCTGACGCGCGGCCTGCAAACTCGATTGGCTGTCTTGCTGAATCCCAGGATCTCCCTGCGTTTCCATCCAGCGTTCCAGCTCCGTTTGCAATCGCTCTTTGATCGCTCCATACTCTGGATCGTCCACCAAGTTCGACATTTCGTAGGCATCGCGATCGAGATCGAATAGCTGGACAGCCGGCCGCGACATATAGCGTTTGACGAGCTCGTAGTTGCGTGAATCGTTTGCCGAGGACCACACCCAGGTACCCCAGTAGGGATTATTGAGGCTCCCTTCACCTTTGATTCCCATCAAATGCTTCTCGATATAAATCTCGTCCGGCTTCAAATTCTGAATCAGGTGAAAGCGTCCATCTGAAATCGATCGTATGGGATAACTAGGCCCCTCTGGCACATTATTGTGCATCCCATACACGTAATCACGGTGTTGATCAGACTCGCCGCGGATCACCGGAGCAAAACTAGTACCATCGAATTCCTCTCCAGATGCCTCTATCCCAACCAAGTCAAGCAAGGTCGGCGCAAGGTCCGCATACTGGACTAACGCATCCGTCCGGCTCCCTGGCTCAGCAACGCCCAAACCACGAATCATTAGTGCTGTATGGACCCCAGTATCGAAGTTGGTCCACTTGCACCCGGGGAATTGCGATCCTTGTTCAGAGGTAAAAACAACGACAGTGCCATCACTCTCATTGCTAGCCTCCAAAACCTCAAGCAGCTCACCAACCTGGCCGTCCATGTACGAAATCTCTGCCAAATACTTTCCGTAGTCCTGCCGCGTACGAGGCGTATCTGCAATGTTGGGCGGCAAACGTATCTCTGTCGGTGGATATTGGGACGCATCCCCCATCACCCAGGGAACATGGGGTTCCACCAGGGCTACGACCAAGCAGAAAGGCTGTTTCTTGTCGCGACTGATAAACTGGCGAATCGCGCTGAGATCATGCTGCTTCGTCGGGTTTCTGACACAACTACGGTCAAAACCGTCTACTTTCTCAAACGGGAATACATCATCGGGCTTCACATGGATCTTTCCGGCTATGCCTACTCGATAACCCGCGTCACCAAAGAAGTGAGGCAAACTGCGTACACCGTTGCGACTTGCCGAATGGTTCCATGCGCACCCGTTTCGCATTGGGTACTGCCCGGTAAACAGCTCCGCCCTGCATGGCTGGCACATCGCTGAGCAAAGGTAAGCTCGATTGAACACCAGACTTGATCTTGCCAATGCGTCCAGGTTAGGCGTCTTCGCATTGATGCCTCCGTATGCAGGAAGGTCGCTGAACGTACAGTCATCTGCCATCAGGATAACGACATTGGGCCGTACGGCATTCGCTGCCCAGACCGATGTTGAATACATCATGCAGCACAATAACGGCATCACCATCAAGAAGCTGCCGCCAGGGTATCGTCCACCGACCGAATCAGCTAAGACCACGCGCGTTCTCGCCGACATAATGCGTTTCGAATTCGACAACATCGCCCGTCCATCCCCGACTGCAAAACGGTCTTCCATTTTCCTGAATCTCACCCGACAACGAGCAGATTCCATAAGACCGCATCATTCTAACCGGTTTTGATCGCCCGATTGCCTAAGGCCATCCCACCTTCGGTGCCAATTTTGGACGGCAAGAATCTACTTACCTTTCGGCTTATCGATTATCAATTCTGCTATGATGTTGGACCCTCCGAGCTCCCCTCCGCAGGAGCCAACCTGACTCTGCTTGGCGGCAGAGATTCGCGACGAATCGCCGAGTTTCTGTGTCACCAACGGGCGTTGCAACGCTTGCTGGCCCGCGATAGAGCGGGCCTTACCCATTCGACTCGACTCCGAGGAACTCCCATGAGAAAACCAAGTCTTTTAGCGGCAGCATTGCTGCTTGCACTCTTCCAAGTTGGCACGACCCACGCTGAGGTTAGCTTGCCAGGCATTTTCACCGATCACATGGTTTTGCAGCAGAAGCAAACCAATAAAGTCTGGGGACGGGCAGGCTCCGGCGAATCGATTACCGTTGCCATCAACGGGCAATCCAAAACAACGACCGCCGATTCCAATGGCGATTGGGAGGTGATGATCGATCCAATTCCAGCGGGAGGCCCCTATGAACTGAATGTAAAGGGCTCAAACGAAATCACGATTAAGGACGTCCTCGTTGGCGAAGTCTGGATTTGTTCTGGCCAGTCCAATATGGAATGGCCAGTAGCCAGAGCAAACGATCCGGATCTAGAGATCGCCACCGCAAATTTCCCCAAGATCCGATCGATCAATTTCCCAAACACAGGGAGCCAAGAACCGGTTTGGACGCACGACAACGAATGGATGGTCTGCTCTCCGGACACCGTGGGTGGGTTCTCGGCAGTCGGCTATTTCTTTGGCCGCCAACTTTATCAGGCGTTAGGCGTCCCGATCGGCTTGGTCAACAACTCGTGGGGAGGGTCAGCCGCAGACGCATGGATTCGACGCGACTTGCTCGAATCCGATCCGAAATACGCAAAAACAATGGAAAGATGGAAGAAGACCGAGGCCAATGGACTTCCAAGGATGGCCGAGCTTGAAGCTAAGAAGAACAAGACCGACAAGGAGAAGCAAGAACTCCGCGGACTGCAAAGACAACTCAACGGTAACCAACGCCCAAGCAATATCTACAACGGTGTGCTCAAATCCCACCTGGGCTATGGCATTAAGGGAGCAATCTGGTACCAGGGTGAATCGAACGCGAGCCGCGCTTTCCAATATCGACATGTCTTCCCAAAGATGATTCAAAATTGGCGCGATGAATGGGGCGCTGGCGAATTCCCTTTTTATTGGGTCCAGCTGGCAGATTTCCGTGACGAAAAGGCAGAGCCAGCCGAAAGCGATTGGGCTGAACTCCGCGAAGCTCAAACAATGACGTTGTCCGCCCTTCCTAACACGGGCGAGGCCGTCATCATCGACATTGGTGAAGGTAAAGACATCCACCCACGCAACAAAGTGATCGTCGGCCAGCGACTCGCTCGTTGGGCTCTAGCGAACCAGTACGGTTACGAAATCGCCTACCACAGCCCAACCTATTCATCGATGGAAAAGGAGGGCGACAAAATCGTTTTGACCTTCGAACATGTCAACGGAGGCTGGCGACCATTTGATGTACGCTACCCTGTCGGATTCGCCATCGCGGGCGAGGACAAGAAATTCGTATGGGCTGACGCAGTCATTTTGAAAGACGGCCGCATCGAAGTGCGTAGTCAATCCGTTCCCGACCCTGTCGCAGTCCGATACGCTTGGGCTGACAACCCTGTCTGCAACATGTACGACACCCAAGGGTTGCCGTTAACTCCATTTCGAACGGATGACTGGCCAGGCATTACGGTCGACAAATTTTAGCGTCCATCGATCTTCAAAAGCATCGAAGTAGAAGCTGGTTCAGGGTCAATCAAAGTTTGAATCTGGGTTGAGTGGCGATTCAATACCCAACCCTCCGTTTCCGAGTTTAGCGAGGAATTTACGGAGGGTCGGAGCCTGAGCGACGGGGAGGAATTCTTCCCATTTTTAAATTTTGATTGGCCCTGGAAGCTGGTTCGAAAGCCCACACCTGCCCGCGCTGAAGTTCATCGGCGCGGGCTTTTTTCGTTCCCCTGGCAATGCCAGCGGCCCAATTCTCCATCCTGAATCAACTCGCAGAACAGCCCAAACGGGCAGGATTCCATCCCGTCGCTACTTCGACTTCGACTTCGACTTCGATTGGAATTCGGCGAACTTAGGGTTTGGTTTCGGCATTTGGGCCTGCATTAGCCGCAGAGCTCTCATCAATTCACTTTTCAGATCTTCGACCAAAACCGGGCGCTCAGATGCCAAATCATTCGACTCAGAGGGGTCGAGGCTTAAGTCGTAGAGCTCTTGCTTCTCACCACCTTCTTCACTCGCATAGAAGTGGATCAACTTCATATCCCCGCGTCGAATAATGCTGTAAGGAAAAACGCCATTTCGATAGTGCGGAAAGTGCCAATAGAGGCTGCGATCAGGAACCGAGACTTGTAGCTTTTCAAAGAGGTGAGGCATTAAGTCAGCCCCGTCCAAGGTCAGGCCAGGGTTAGGTGCGTTCCAACCGGAAGCAAAACGATCCAGGGTCCGATAAACATCGATCGACGAAATTGGGTCTTGCGAAACACCAGCCGCAATCTTGGCCGGAAAATGCACTATCGTCGGGACTCGTATCCCACCTTCGTAAGGAGAGCCTTTGCTGCCGCGAAGTGGTGGCTGCCCAGCTGAGCCTGAACGATCGACAAACGGTCCACCATTATCACTGGTCAGCCAAATCAGAGTTTTGTCTGCAAGCCCTACTTCTTGAAGTGTGTCACGGATCTTACCTAGGGAGTGATCCACCGACTCCATTTTTGCTGCATGGATCGCTCGCCTTCTGGAAGCGCCCTTTCGCTTGTACTTCTTTATCAAAGATTCGGGGGCTTCTCTGTCTGCAGCCCCTCCGTAATGTGCTAGCTGAATGAAGAAGTAGCGATCTTTCCATTGTCGAATGAAGTCACATGCTTCATCGGCCTCGCGGTCAGTCAGATACTGGCCAACTTTCCTGGGCCGTAAGCCTGGAATCCCGTCGCCCAAAGTGGAGTGTTCTGTCCCTGGTTCTGAGTAAGGATCAAAGTAGCTCGGCGGACGCGTTAAATCGCACCCACCGAAATTGAAGTCGAAGCCCTGTGCGAGTGGAGACCAATCTTCATCGCCTAAATGCCACTTCCCGATGAACGCACTGACGAATCGCCCCCCGTGGAGCCTGTCTGCCAGTGTTCGTTCTGAGATCGGCAAATTGTATGGATTGGGGGGACAGAGAACCTCTTGATGTGGTCCGCCAATATAGTTAACCGGAAAGACACCGGCCTGCGTTCCATAGGGTCGTTCAGCACGCGGCCGAATCCAGTCGGTAATTCCAGATCGACATGGATAGCGCCCCGTCAGAAGTGCCGCGCGTGAAGGCGAACAAACGGCTGCAGCTGAATACGATTGCTCAAAGACGACCCCATCCTTGGCCAAGGCATCGATATTTGGTGTCTCGATAAGCCGATTCCCAGCCCCCGACCAGTCCCGCGCCCCCATATCATCAACGAGGATCAAAATCATGTTCCCCTGGGGCCCGACTTCTGCTCGCGAATGGACCGTTAGAAAACATGTCAACCCAATTGCGGCGCCGAAGGCAAAGCTGATCCTGTAATGCCTCATCAAATGACCTATTCAAAATGAATGACGCGAACGGACAAAGACCAAGAGCATGCTCGCCACAGGCGGAAGCGCACAGCCGATTAGCTTACTTGGACCGAGTAGGCAGCGTCTGCTGAAGAAAACTACCTTTCTGCTTGAAGCCTCCTATACTCTAACGCCGTGATCTCGAGCATCTCCTGCGCAGGGGACGCGACCTCCGACGCCATGGAGGCACGCTTGACTGTACCCCCAGGCTCCCGAAGCGTGCTTCAATTTTCTCAGTCGCATAGGGACTGCCTGCCTCGACCAAAAGTACTATGATTCGAAAATCGAGCTGGTTGCATACGCGCTTCTAAGGTTACTAAAAATTGTCCGGTGTGTCCTATAACTGGATCTGGACTCCGACCAACGCATTGAAAATCTAGTTCAACACATGATTTACTTACTGCTGGCGATCGCCACCTTCCTCCTTGCTCTGCTGCCGGCAGCGATGGTCTTCAAGAATTTACAACTGTTCTCGAGGGCGGAACACGGCACAAACGGGCAAGATACAGAAAAGCATCCCGTTTCGGTTTTGATTCCAGCGAGGAACGAAGCTGAACGTATCGAAGCAACTTTGAACAACATTTTGCAGAGCGAAGATCACAACTTCGAATTGATCGTCTTGGACGACCACTCCGAGGACCAGACACCCGATATGGTTCGGGCACTCTCAGCGAACGATCCGCGTTTGAGGCTAGAACAATCCGAGCCTCTCCCAGATGGTTGGAACGGCAAGCAACATGCATGCTGGCAACTCGCCGACCGAGCCACGCACGATACGCTCGTTTTTCTAGACGCTGACGTGCACGTGACAAAAGACTTCGTTGAACGATGCCGAGCCGAATTCGCGCGAGCCAACGTTAGCCTTCACAGTGGTTTTCCAAGGCAGCACACGAAAAGCCTCGGCGAGCGTTTACTGATACCAATGATGCACTACGTTCTGCTGGGCTACTTGCCACTCGATCAGATGCGAAAATCGAACAAGGCTTCCTTTGGAGCCGGTTGCGGCCAGTTATTCATTGCGGACAAAGCTGACTACCTCGCCTGCGGTGGACACAGCGCGATCAAGAACTCCAGACATGACGGGCTCAAGCTGCCAAGAGCTTTCCGCGAGGCGGGCAAGAGCACCGATCTTTTCGATGCATCCGACATTGCGTCGGTTCGAATGTACGAGGGTTTCAAAGAGACCGTCAACGGGCTGCTCAAAAACGCAACCGAAGGTATTGCCAATTCGCAGCTCATTTTCGTTTTCTCAATCCTCTTGATCGGAGGATCTGTAGCACCGGCACTTGGATTTGCACACGCACTTTATTGGGGATGGCCTGATCAAAACACCCCAATGCTCCTCGCAACAATATTGTTCGGCGCCACGACCTTAATCAGCTTCCTTCCCGCTTTCGCACTTTCCAAACATCTCGGCAGGCCAGTTTGGACCACCCTACTTCACCCGTTCTCCGTCACCGCTTTTGTGCTCATCCAGTGGCTCGCCTTTGCCCGTGAGAAGTTCGGCCTTAGAGCGATCGCCTGGAAAGGGCGGAACTAGTCTCAACTCAAATCGTTCGTACGGGTTGAACCATTGCGATCAATCCTGACCACAACAGCACTTGCTTCCTCTGATTGAATCACGCGTGACTCCCGAACCATCCTTCGGAGCATCCTAAAGGGCAATTTCATGACAACTTTCCGCAATCCAACGCGGCGAAGCTGGATCCAAAGTGCTGGTGGCAGTGTTCTACTCGGCTCACTTGGAACCACCGCAATGGCAAACCGAGAAGCGCCCGCATGGCAGATGGGACTCATCGCCGATCTTCATTATGGCCTTGCACCGGACGCGCTCGAACGGCTTGACACCTTCATGGCAAAAGTCGACGAAGTGGAACCCGACTGTCTGTTGCAGCTGGGCGACTTCAATTTTGGCGTCGACTCAGAACCTTGCATGGGTCTTTGGAATCAATTCAGTGGCCCGAAGTACCACGTTCTCGGGAACCACGATATGGATAAGTCAACGAAGACCGCGATGGTGGAAAGGTGGGAGATTCCGGCAGCCTATTACTCTTTCGACCACAAAGGCTGGCATTTTGTGATCCTGGATCGCAATCATTTGAAGACGAGCCCAACCTCGTTTACCGACTATTCGAAGGCTAACTTCTACGTTTCGAGCGAGTTACGCGGCTTCGCCAATCCAGAACAGCTCGAATGGCTCAAAGAGGATCTGAATTCAACTAAGCTCCCTACAGTCGTCTTTTCCCATCAGGGGCTAGGCATGACAGAGGAAATCGACCAGAACTCGGCGGCCGGGGCCATTGAAGCAGTGCTCTCAGATGCGAACCAACGTAGTGGCCTGATCAAGGCCTGCTTCTGCGGCCATCACCATATCGATCGCCATCACATCCAGTCCGGCATTCATTATGTGTGGATCAATAGTGCTTCCTACTATTGGGTCGGTGCTCAGTACGGGCGGATGGCGCCTTATACTTCGCCCCTCTTCACCTTTCTAACATTTCATCCCAACGAGAGCATCGAAATAGCCGCTTCGACTTCGAAATGGGCAGAGCCGACGCCGAAAGTCCGCGGATTCCCAGGTTGGGAGGCACTCAACACAGAAATTGTGGGGCGAACTCTAGATTGAGCCGCTGTTGCAAGGGCCGTCACTTTTGGTGAACGCATAGCGAAGAATCCGATTGCCCTCGCACCGTTTGCATAAATGCGGGTTTCGATGCCAAGGCACGCAAATGACGTAACGCCGAGAGAGTAAAGTAGCTACCATAGGCATTCCGAATTGTTGTCGGCGCTCGAGCCGGATTGACAATTCCCTCGCCAGCTTGCCGAAGCAAGCTCGTCTTTGGCTTTTCCGTGGGAACGTGTCCGACGATCAGTTGGCCTGTTTCGGCCATATGGCTCCCATTTGATTGTCCTCGCTCACGCAATTTCTAAAGACAAAACCTTTCTAACCTCAAGCCGCGTCATCAGAGATCTGCCAGCCTGAAGCGATTGCATTCCATTGATTTGGAATTCAGCCGCATCGGGCTGGCACCCGACGCTTGGCTTTGGAGAGAGAGTGAGTCAGTGTCACGATCTTCGTTAGATCAACTTGTTTCCTAAGACTCGGCGAGGATGATTTTTGCCCTCCTCACTTAACGAATCCAATTCATGCCTAACTCTGAACGCAAACCCGAACAACGATCCGAAGAACCTGAAACCAAATTTTCTGACTTAGACCTCTCGAAAGTGATGCTTCGCGCCCTAAAGAAGCATGGCTACGAGACGCCGTCTCCCATCCAAGAGAAAGTCATTCCGCCTGCACTGGATGGCAAGGATGTAATTGGCCAAGCTCGCACTGGAACAGGCAAAACAGCGGCGTTTTCGATTCCAATCTTGGAATGCCTCGATCCTCTCAGCGAGTGCCGCAATCCCCAGGCTTTGATCTTAGTACCGACGCGAGAACTCGCGGAGCAAGTTTACCAAGAGATTGTGAAGCTAGCTCATGGCTGTAAAACGGCAGTCACTGTTCTTGCAGGTGGCAAGCATATGCGTCGTCAGATGCAACAACTCAAGGACGGCACGCAGATCGTCGTTGGAACACCGGGCCGAGTTTTTGATCATATCCAACGACGAACTTTTCAGACCAGAGACCTCTGGTGCGTTGTGCTCGACGAAGCTGACCGCATGCTGGACATTGGATTCCGTCCAGCAATTGAGAAAATCCTTCGCTCATGCCCCAAAGATCGTCAGACATTGCTCCTGAGCGCAACCATGCCACCCGAGATCAAGCGACTGACTTCTCGGTATCAACAAGACCCGGTCCATATTGATTGCTCCGGCAAGAACGTCTCCGTTGCTACGATCGAACAACGTTACTTCACCGTTCAACAGAAAGATAAATTTCCAACGCTGGTCAAGTTACTCAAGCGTGAACAACCTCGCCAAGCCATCATCTTCTGCCGAACTAAACGCGGCACGGACCGGCTTCATCTTGCACTGGAGAAAGAGCTCCAAGGAGTTGATAGGCTATCAAAAGCAAAACTAGATTGCATTCACGGTGATATGAATCAGCGTGATCGCGATCGAGTCTTCAACGCCCTGCGCGCTGGCAAGATCAATATTCTGGTAGCGACCGATGTTGTCGGGCGTGGAATTGATGTGTCAACGGTTTCTCACATCGTCAACTACGATATTCCACTCGACTGCGAAGACTACGTGCACCGAGTTGGTCGAACCGGGCGAATGGGACGCGAAGGCATCGCCTTCACATTCGTGACACTTGACGAGGGCCCCCAGCTAACCGCGATCGAAGCGAATATCAATCGCCTGCTGGAACGCGATTCCTTCGGTGACGAACCTCCGAAGAAAGAGGCTGTCGTTGCGGCTGCAGAAGTCTCCGACTCGGACGCACCAAAAAAGAAGCGTCTTTTCCCCGCTCGCAAGATCACAAGGCGTCGGTGAACCACTGGGCTTGGCATGAGTTTCAAAGAGACCCGCCCCGTCAACTAAGACTCGGCGGCATGCCAGCCCCGTCAAGTAACAAGGCCGTCTTTGGATTGATTACTATAGGGTTCTTCGTCCACATCGAGAAACTGCTGCGCAGGCGAGAGCATGAACCTTCAGACCGAACCATCCAAGGTCCAGTGTTTCTGGGCTGAATTTTGCGGCACGTTCATTCTCATATTTTTTGGCTGTGGCGTCGTACATTCAGCTGTCTGTTACGGAGCGCCAGATGGACTTTGGCAAGTTGCGGTGGTATGGGGACTTGCCATCATGCTGGCAATCTACTCCATCGGAGGCATCAGCGGAGCCCATATCAACCCTGCGATCACGGTCGCGTTGGCAATTGTCGGTGACTTTCCGAAGAACCGAATATTGACCTACATCGTCGCGCAGTTCGCGGGTGCGTTTGTTGCCGCAGCCGTTCTCTTCTTTCTGTTCTCACCGGCGCTCAGCCAAGTCGAGTCCGATTTTGGTGTGATTCGAGGCCGAGCCGGAAGCCAGATTACGGCTTCCTGTTATGGGGAATTTTTCCCTAATCCAGGCGGCCTTCAATCGGAAACCTACTCCGCGGTGGAGCATCAACAACTCAAGAGACTTGTCCCTCACCACGTTGCCTTTTTCGCGGAGGCGATAGGAACAGCTATTCTCGCCTGTATGGTGTTCGCATTTTCGGACAATCGAAACCGCGAACGACCAGACCAACGCCAAGCCGCCATTTTCATCGGGCTCACCGTAGCAGCACTCATCTCAGTAATCGCCCCATTAACACAAGCGTGCTTTAATCCGGCGCGAGATTTTGGCCCACGTCTATTTTCTTACTTCGCGGGGTGGGGAAACATAGCTCTACCACTGGGCAGCGAATGGGGATGGCTGACGGTCTATATCATTGCCCCAATCTTGGGCGCCTGCACAGGCGGAGTGATCTACCAGAGGTTGATCAGTCCGATGCACGGCGAAAGCACCGACTGAACTACAGGATCATCACGATCGAGTGGTTCGGCGTTCTTTCAAACAGTTCCGATGCGAAGGCAATTCACGCTCTCGTTCGCAACGAGCCCCTCGCTTCGCGACCGGTTTACTGCACTACATCTGTTCGAGTTCCCGCGGTCTACGGGTGTTGAATGATCCAGACTAACACAATGGCTGTCAGCATTACCAATAGAAAAGTCATTCGCGTCGTCCACTTCTCCTTCCGCGAATGGCCGTGGTCAGCTCGGATACCGCATGCCCAGAGTACGAAAGACGACCCAATCATGATCGTCAACATGTTTGCTACGAAAAGTAGGACCGGACCATAGATCAGATTTGAAACGGATCCGTAACTCTCGGGAATTCCTAACGCCAATCCAGTGAATGCAATGTGCAGACCAGCCGTCGAAATGGGCGGCACCAGTGCCGCAGCAATAGCAGCACCGGCCAAAGCGTCTGCCAGGTGGGATCGCGTTCGGGCAAACGCCGCCGCCGCCCCCCCAACAAGCCCCACCAGAAAATCAATTCCAGTCGGGTGTGTGCGCGACCACATTTCTGAAGTCAGGTAGATCAGTCCGTTTCTCTCATCCAAGATGACTGGGAACAGAAAACGGACGATGCAACCGAAACAGCAGCTCGTGAGTAGAGCCGCCAGAAACCCCAGTGATATGGTTCGCAGGCTGCTGCGAAAAAGTGGCCGATTCCCATGCGCGAGCGCCAATCCCGCCCCGAGAATTGGCGTCATCAGAGGCGCGACTAGCATTGCGCCGATGATTACCGCAGCGGAGTTTTGGAGCAAGCCGAACGAAGCCAAAAAGCTAGACGCGGAGATGAGGGCGATAAACTCGAAATCAAGACTCGCGTATTTCTCGAGCTGTTGCGAAAGCGACCTCCGCTGTTCACGTTCCATTTGAGGAACCGCGTTCGCTACGAACTCTGGGATCTGCCGCTCAGTCAACCACTGCCACCACGAACATTCGCTTCGAATGAGCAGCACAGGGCCAACCGCCGATTCGATGACAGACTTGCATTGCCGCGCGCGAGACTCGATGGTCCCGTCGTCCGCAGATACCATCACCCAGTCTGCATTAGAATGCTCGAGCTTCTCGTACTCGGTTCGGTCATCCAGAACCGCACGGTCGAGTGACTTCACTGTAGGATAGGAAGCCAAATGTTCGGCGAACCAAGTTAAATCGCCAGACGAATCCTCTCCAAGCGACCAAAGCCCGGCGAGGTCAGACTGCAAACCGAGATGACTCTCGAAACAGACTGTGGTTGCATGAATTCCCTTCAGCAAGCTCAACCGTTGCTCGTCTAATTGATCCAGGCCCGGTAGAAGTACGATGCGCAGGCCTGATAGCTTGTCAAACTCCTTAATCAACTCACTAGGCTCGCCAGAGAATGAGCTGACAGGAATTGCCCCAACCTCTAGATCACTCTCCACACGCGATGCGACCTGCTTCTCCAGACGTTCCGAGCTGTCTGCGTAGACCACAATCGAGAAATGGAAACTTCCATGTTTGAGCAGCCGTTTGGCCAAGCCAAGCCCAGGATCAATTTGGGACTGCGCGAAGATTACCAAAACGACTTCGGTTTCCGCGAGCTTCTTCACCATCGGCCAACTCCATTTAGCTCTACTCTCAAAAGTCCTTCGATCTCACGGTCAAAGTCGTTCCAAATCGGTACGGGTTCTCTCCGACGCGACTTCACCGGTGTTGATGGTTGACGCAGGCTCAAACAGTACGACCCAAACTTCTTCCGTGGCGACAGGTCGATGTTGAACACCGCGTGGAACAACATACAGTTCATTGGGTCCCAGGCAAATCGAATCGTTTTCCAGCTCGATCTTCAACTCGCCGCGAATCACCCAGAAAAGTTCGTCTTCAGCTTGGTGCGCATGCCAATCGAATTCACCTAGCAGTTTCGCCACTTTGACTTGCTGCCCATTGAGTTCCGCAACAATCCGCGGATTCCAGTGATCAGAGAACTGCGCAAATTTTTCTTCTAAGTTGGCTTTACTCATTGATTCGCTCTACACCATTCGTTCATTGTCGACCGAGGACTTACAACGATCGTGGGCTAAGTTGAAGCGTCGATTTGGTAATTACTCATCATGGAACGAGATCCCTAACCTGCGTCCAAAACACGCTCAATGGCCAGCTTAATTTGTTCGACGACTTTCGAACCGCCCCCGACGAATACGTTTTGTATCACCCCGGATCGATCAATGATTACGGTCTGTGGTATCGCATTCGCGTCATAGGCTGCGGCAACTTGGCCACTGATGTCTTTCAACACCGTGGCTTTCAACTGCAGCCGTTCGCTGGCAGCCAGAATCCGCTCGTCATTCTCTTGCAGGTTCACAGCGAGCAATTTCACTCCAGGGTCCCCAATTTCGTCGACTGCGGACTCAAGCAGAGGCATTGTTTGAACGCATGGCCCGCACCAGCTCGCCCAAAAATCGAGCACCACAACCTGGCCTCGTTGTTCTCTCAACCGAAACAGCTCGCCGTCTAGTTTTTTCAAGCTGAACTCAGGAGCCAGCTTGCCAACCAACTCTGAAGCCGTGCCGGTATAAGCTCCGCCCGATGTGCCTCCGGTGTCATCTTCCATAAATACCCTTGGCAACTGGGCAAGGCTAAGAATCCAAGGGTCCTCCTGAAACTCAACGATTCGTTTTTCAATATCCCGTCCGAAAAGAATACGACTCAAATCATTCACTGAAACCATACAGTCACCAAGGAGATCCGAAGAACCCGCCAGAGAATCGGTTGAGCAACGGTCCGGCGCAAACGTTAATCCTCGCCCGCTTCCAGTGATTGCATGCACGAGAAAAGGCTCAGACTGCTCGCCAGTTTCATTGGGACTTCCGTTGGCATCGTCCTCCCAATCTCGATCGTGCAGCCAAATGATCTTCGAGATCTGGTCGGTGGAGAATTCAACCACCTCCAACCGAACCTCGACCTCCACCTTCCCTTTGTTCAAGCTTACAAGTCTGCCACGCAGCAGATCACCACGTACGGATAGAAAAAGATGCGTTGGTGGATCACTCTTGCGCGAACGCGGAACGGTCATCAGCCGATCCAAGCGTTGGCGGCTAAACGTCCTGTTTCCAAGCAGAGGGTTGAGCTCAATCTCCTGAATCTGATGGTGCGCGGCAAAGGTAGATTCAGACTGAGACGACTTGAAGTGCATACCTTTGTCGTCGATCTGATCAACCACACCGGAGATCGCATCCCCTGTTCTGAATTTGATCTCCCGGCTTCCTGGTATGGGCTCGACACCAGACTCACTCTTGCCTTCACTATCGTCGCTGGACAAAAAGTCGATGATCTCAATCTCATTCGTACCATCTCTCTCACGCGTTTTGACGCGCGGAAGCCGGCGACGATAAACAATGACTCCCGATGCGGCACTCGAAATTACACTCGACGTTAAGCTGCCTACCGGCTTCCAACAGATAGACGCATGGCTTGCGTCAACTTCAGTCGCTGGATCCAGATTCCCTACCAATTGAGACGATTGCGTTTTCAAAGTCCCTAAACGGACATCCATCGAATCAAAATCGAATCGAGCGGTAGATCCAACAATGCCGCGTACTTTAGAAATGGGAAAGAATACATCCCCCCCACCATTCTCTGGGCTCACCCCCACAACACTGAATCGGAGCATCTCTGAATCACTGGGAATCCAAGCACCACGTATCCTCTCTCGGCTTTCTAATACCACTTCAATCCCACCAAAATCGCCTGGGTCCGCTGGCGAATCAAATGGCTCAACAGCCTCCGTTTCATCTACAGCCTCGTTCTGAGTATTCGATTTCGGCTGTTCGGCCGCCGAGCCGGTTAGGATCCAAACATCTCCTCGTCGCAATGAATCGCCCTGGATACTCTCCTTTCCGCCCTCTCGTAGTTGGATTTGCCAAGCCTTCGTTTCGCTGTCGTAAGAATTGATTCCACCCGCTATCTCGGTTCCATCAATCGTGACTACTTTCGCATTCTGGTTGGATGGTTCGCTTCGTTGAATCCCATCCCACTCACGCACCTCAAGCGACTCTAGGCTGAGTTGATTCCCATGGTTCACGATGTGAATCGCCTCACGCAAGGTAACCCGCTCTGCCTTAACAGAGACCGTATCGAGCTTGCGTCCATGCACATCGCACACGGTCACGACACCGGCAGTCTGATCAATGTAGACCGTGAGTGAGATCCGAGACGATTCGCCCGCCAAATCGGTAACCAACGCAATGTCCGCTCCGCCTTCTACCTCGCGAACCAACGCGAGCTGCTTATCCCAGACCTCTAGACGTGCGGCCGCTGACACCTGCTCCACTCGAGAAGTCCGGCTTGCTGCAGCCGTGCAGAAGGAAAGCACGAAATCGGGAGAATCGTCCCATGCAAGCGTTAGGTCAACTCGTGCCTTTTCCGGTATGCCAACACGCCCAATTGCAATCGCATTGCCCTGCCGCGATCGTAGAACACCAGCTTCAAAATCCCAGGCCTCGGGTTTTGCCAACAACCAGTCCTGGGCCTTCAGAGGACCGTCAAACACAACTTTCCCGACGAATCCTGCCGAACCGATGGTTGCAATTCGCTTCCTAGCGATTTGGATCTTACCGATCGTGCTGGAGTTTAGAACCGCACGATTCTCATTCAATGATTCGATCTGCCCAATGACTGCCGATCCATCAATCAACTCCACAATCACGTCAGATCCAATTTCCGATTCGTGGGAAGCATCCTCCTTCGCCTTGGCATCCTCTGACGTCACGCTTACAGATCGAATCGCGTCCAGGTCGAAAAGAAAAGGCTGAGCAAAGCCGTTGGCCTGCCAACCGATACGCCCAGGCTCATCGGTTGGCACTAACGTCCCAACCGAAAAGCTACCATCCTTGAGCCGCAGTCTCATCTCTGGTTGCTCGGCAAACGATCGCTCGCCAAACAGAAAGAGGCCGACAAACAAGGAAAGCAAAACCGCAGATTGGTAGCGATCAATTGTATTCATGATGTTCTTTACCAAAGACTTGCCTTCCTCCAACTGAGCCTATCCGTCGATTGCTGCGTTTAGCAGTGTTCTCGCAACCCAAATCGGAACTGGATTCAATTAGGGTGTGTCCGTACCAAACGCCATCAGCGTTCGTATATCGGCAGAAACTTGTAGTTGAGTGCTAACGAAAGCAGATTGAGCGATGTTGAAGTAGCTCCACCAAACTGGCCGTCGAAACTGCCGTCCGCCTTCTGTTTTGAGCGTAGGGTTCGGATTAAACCGCGGTTCCATTTCTCCCAAGCATCCAAGTCCGCTTGAAACAAGGCTTGCGCCTCGTAATACCGAGCGTATTCTTGGTAATGAGACTCTTCAGCCATATTCGTGATGACATACTTTTTGGTGGCCTCGAACTGCTCAAGATCTTTGCGTTTCGCGATACTGTAAACTAAACAAGCGATGGACGATCGGGCGATCGACTGCCCAAATCCGCCAAGACCCCCCGAGTATCCAACCGAACCGTTCGATCCGGTCATGCTTACGAAGTACTTAATCGCAGAGTCGATATTCTTATCGGGCACTTCAATGCCTGCATTCCGTGCGGCCAAGAGCCCCATTAAGACGGCGCCCGTTACGCTCGTATCCGCGTCGCGAGCATTCGGTGAATAACGCCAGGCATTATGTGGATTCTTGGCTTGCGACGTGATCGCACAACGTACGGCTAGTTCCAATGCTTCTCCGATCGTTCGTTCTTTGCCGGCGACCGGCGCACCTGATTCCCAAAGTGTCGCTTCATCCAACGCACCATATGCTTCTGCTAGCCCTAGCATCGCGAAACCGTGTTGATACATGCTGTCACCCATGTATCCAGTCGTTCCGCTCTGAGCACGAATAATCGCCCGCACGGCCCGACGAATATTCTGGCTGTATTTCCCGAAATTGGGATCCTCTCCAGAGGCCAAGAATGCCATCAAGCCAAGCCCCGTCGTCCCTGGCCCGGTATAGCCATCGGACCACGTGCCGCTTGGCGTCTGCGATTTGACGAGATATTCGAGACCTCGATCCGTCATCTCGCGGACTTCTCGAGGGACCACATCCCCTTGAGGACTCAACACCGGCTGCGCTAGTCCCATTCGAGCGCCCAGACCCAACATCCCGACAAGCACGACGATCACCAAGGTAGTCAAAAATCTCACTTGCTAGGCCTGTCGCTCTTCAAAATCGGGTGGCTCAAAACTGGTTTTGTGAACACTCGACGTGTCCCACTAAAGCCGCTGCTTCGTCTGAACACGACTCCAGTTCAAGTCACATTTTAGTCGTTTCCTGTCTCGATAGTTCACACGTTGTTTCAATTCCTGCACTTGCAGACTGCAATTGTCAAAACGGTTCGGAATCCACATCGAAGGCAGCCAATTGTATATGTTTACACTCGATCCGACTTCAGCCCGCAAGCGGCATCCTGGCGTCAAAACCGTAAGTAACAATTACGGTGACAATCCGACACGATCAGAGCCCTCGTTATCTTCGTCTTTATCAAGCTCCTTTTCTTTCCTCACGTACACACGCAGTTGGTCGGGAGGGTCCCCGAGTCAGGTTGAAGGCTATATTTTGAAGCAGGGGTGTTCTCCCCGATCTCCTCGATTGCTCTTCGCAACTCTGTGCCAAGTATCACATCGTCATTTTGTTGAGCGTCGTGCATACGACCAACTTTCCATGTCTTCCATGCTATTGGCCTCAGTTCGCTCTCTCGCCTTCGCGCCGAATCAAAACAGATCCACTTTCGGATTCACGCTTATTGAGGTGGTCATCGCGGTACTGATTACTGGAATCATTGCCACTGTCGCCGCAATGCGGCTTAACTCAGCTCAAGAAGATGCCCGAATTGCAGCAACCTACGAGCACCTGCAACGACTCGCTACAGCGGTAGAAGTATTTCAAGCGATCCACGGACGATTCCCTGACGACGGCTATCCAAGTAAGGTTCCATCGGATTTACGACCCTGGTGTACAGACTCCGACTTCGGTTTATCTCCGATCGACGGATACTACGATTGGAATGGTCCGAATGGGACATCATCTCCCAAATACGGAATCGCCATTGCTAGATGGGCAGGTAGTGGTTCGCCAAATCCAAAGGACATGCAGCAAATCGACGACCGATTTGACGATGGCGATCTCAGCACCGGGCACATTCAACAAGTCCAAGTTGGCCCACGGCAGACGCTTCATTACGTTTTGGGGGATCGCTAGACTCGATCCTTCTACTGAATGCAAATGCCCTGCGCACCGCATCGATCAATCAGCGTTATCGCGTTGCATCGATAAGCTCGAAATACTTGTCTAATCCAGCACGATACTCCTCTGGTAGCACTCGACCCTTTTCACCTGTCGCCTGTGTTACATCTCTAGCCTCACGTCGCTCGCTCTGATTCAGACCGCTGCCAAGCAGAGCCAGCGCGGAGTCCTGAGTCTCACCTTTACCGCCCCCACCTGGACTTGAGCCGCCGCCACCGCCGCCCTTGGGATTGATCCGTTTCGACTGAAGTAACAGCTCGATGACTTCCGTTTCGGCCGCGATCGCAGGGGCACCCGTGTCCTTCAATCGCAGAATAGTCGTCGCCTCAGCCATGACCTGAGTCACTTCGGTCAGTAAACCGATCTCTTTGCCAAATCGTTCTTCACTTTTGGGAAGTTGCTCGATCGTGGAAACGACTTCACCAAGCTGGCTTCGAAGATCACTCTGCACGCGACTCAAGCGGACTGCTTCGGAGGCGTGTTCCGTCGCCGCAAGTACCGGTTTCGCTTGCTCCGCCACGCGCGTTTCTTCTCGCAGATTCACTTCCGCTTCTAGGACTTTGAGGACCGCTAGAATCACACTCGGTGGCAGCGAATCGGATGTTTTGGATCCTGGGCACTGCCCACTTTCAGCCGGATCAACAAGATCTTCTGCCCAGCGATCAATCGTATCGGACCAATACTCCGCCTCAGCGATCGAAATCCCCTGGTCGGAGGGAATCGAGTCCCCCAGGTCTTGCAGCGCGACCAATACATCAGATTCCTTCATATCGTCGAGCACGACCCGGAACTGATCCATGCGGCGACGTTCGAAGTAGCTTTGCATGTCGTCCATGATGTAGGAAATCTGCTGACTACTCTCTTGCTCTACATCGCGAAGGTTTCGGAGCGTCTCTTTCGTCGATTCCTTTTCGAGTCTTGCAACACCAAATACGGCACCAATTTCGCTACCGATCTTACCAGCCACTTGATCCTGCTGTCGTGACGCTGCCTTCAACCGCTTCACAAGCGTCGATCCCTCGAGATTGGCCAACACTGCGTTCATGTCATCCGAGATCTTTTCAAACTCAGCTAGCAGTTTCTCTTGTTCAAACAGAGCCTCATCCAGCGGGGCTTCGTCTTGTTGTTCCGAATTCTGATCCTCTCCGGCGTTTGGCTTGGACTTCGGTGACGGTCCAACCAAAGTCGTTGAAGGCAAACTTAGCTTTGCTCCATTTCCCTTTTTCTCTTTTCCTGGCTGGTCATCGGATTCGGTTTTGCCAGGCGTCTGCATCGACGACTCCACGTCACTAATCTTTGGAACCTGTTTCGCGTCCGCGAAGTCCTTTGCCTTCGGCTGCGACTTTCCTGATCCACCGGCCATTTCATTTCGATTCTGCCCAACCGAAGGCATTTGTTCCTTGGGCTGAGAGTCGCCACCTTGCCCAGGACGTCCCTGTGGTTTTCCTGGCTTCCGATTGGATTGCATTGCTGCCTTACCCAGTAGATTCGAAACCGCTGGCATTCGGTTGTTTCCGATATCATTCAGTACCTGAAGCATTTCTGCCCAGCGATCCAAATGCCCAACGCCAATCTCGGGATTCCGAGCGGCCTGCCTAAGCAGACCTTCTCCAGTCTTCGCCAAACTCGACAGACGTCTTCCATTGGCAGCTTCCAAGGACGCCTGACGTTGCAGCTCCTTCTGGCGATCCTCCCTGGCCAGTTCGCCTAAGTCCAAGGACCGCAATCGTTTGTTAGCCGCATTCAATTGCAACTCTTTATCACGAACATCCAACGATGCCCTGTGCCATTTGCTCAATTGATCTGTGACCCAAATCGCATGCTGCTCGGCGGTAAGTACAAAGAGGACATGAGGAGCCGAGTAAGATCGTTGTGGACGGTCGCAGTAGTCCTCCACCCACAGTCGAACCTCAATAGGTTGTGGCTCAATACCTAACGACTTCGCGCAGAATGTTGAGGGGACTTGCATCGAAGTATTGGTTGGAGCACCACCCGCGATCACCTTCTGGCCTTCGACTGTCTCTGCCAAAGTGTCGTCCAGGCTGCGCCATTCCATTCCGATCTTCCGGATACCGAAATCGTCAGCAGCGAGAGCTTGGAAATTGATTTGCTCAGTATCGAGCACGACCGCGTCACGCGGAAAATCCTGCGTCAGCACCGACGGCGACTCATCCTCGATCACCTTCATTCCCAATTCGAATGGTTCACGCCCCGCGAGACCGTCATGGTCAACCCACTTCATGGTCAAACTGGAATCGTCCGTTTCCATGGGAAGCTTCGAAGAGGCAAAACTCGAATCGTCAATCGTCACCTCGACGGAGTTAACGGTCGCAGATTCCAAATCCCTGGAAGCTGTCGCATGAACCTTGGCAACACTACCTCGGACCGCAATCAATGTCCCACTTCGGACATCCTGAGTGATGGATTCACCGCGTTGGAGATATTCCGGCAGTGTGATTTCTGCTTCGGCACCAATTAGCTCAGGCCTCGTCTTGGGGACGAGTGCGATGTCCTTGTAATAATCTCCGACGACCAGCCGAAATTCAGTGTCAGTGACCGTGGCTGGCAACTCAAATTGATACAGGCGTCTTTCCTGATTGATCTGACTATCAAGTGGCGGAAGTCCAACGATGCGCAGCGTTGCCAACTCAGGAGTCCACGAAGATCCCTCTTGCAGTTTTACCGTGAAGGGTGTCGCTTCTCCGTGAGCGACGACCAATTCGTCCGCCAAGGGCTGCACAAGGGTGAATGTATATCTTGGGATCGAATTCCAAGGGCTGACAAATCGAGCCCATGCATTGCGGACCGCCGCAGGAAACAAAAGGGACAACACGACCAGAACCGACGCGGCGGCCCCCAATAGCCATCCCAGTGGTCGCAACCAAGTACCAGGGGCCGCCTCGTTCAAGTCGCGACCACGTGCCGACTCAGCCACTTGGCCAATTGCCGCCGCGCAAAGAGTTCGAGATCGAGACTGTTCAGAACGGTTTTCAGCCAACTCTAATACGCTCAACAAGCGATCACCGATAGGGTCGCGGGATCGCAGCAGGCGCGCCAACTGTTCGAAACGACGATTTCTCCACACCCAGCGGTGCAGGGCATAGGGAATCGCGATCCAAGCCAAGATAGAAACTCCAAACATCGCCCCTCGTAAAGACGAAGGCGTATCAAAGCAACGATCGAGGACGTAGACGCTCAAGAATGAAAGCGTCAGCGCCGCCATCGAGAAGACCAATGCCTCCAAGATTTTTGACGACCAGACTCGCCAACGGAAATCCGCAAGCTGCTTCTTCAGTGATTCCGGTACGACGATCAGATCGTCCGGATTCTGGCTCGACGGTACTGAACTCATTTGCCTATCTCCCTAACAGCCCTACTACAGTCCCAGTCACAGCACTCGTTGTCACCGAATCCCCATCGTCCATCAGACCATCCCCGCCATTTTGCGTCCGATCCAAAAGACGGTTAGTAGCAATACTAACGTAGCGGCTACCGCGGGATGACTCCATAGTTGAACTCGTCGAATCTGCTCAGGGGGCTCTGGCAAATCTGCAATGACCTGTGTGATGGAATTCATATCGGCGCTATTCATGAGCCTCCCTCTCGAGACGCGAGCCAACTCCGCCAACACTTCGGGACGAGCGGGTTTGCCGATCTGTTCTTTTGTCGCTCCTTGGACATAAATGGTCGCGTCGAGCTGGTCGCCGGTTTGCCGACAACGCACTAGGACCTCATGCGGACCGGGCTCCGATGGCGTGAAGTTACCTGAGAATTGCCCCCATTCAGCGCCAGCAGAAGCCAATTTGACGGTTTCGCTCTTACCAGATGGAGCGGTCACTCTTGCAGAGACGTTACCGGTATTCAGTGGTTCACCGCTCTTATCCATGATGTTCGCATTCAGCGATATCGTCTGCCGAACCTGGGGTTGTTCTGGCGAGAAATAGAAGCGAATTCGTTCTCCTTCTGCCATATTCCTCTGGTAGGCCATCCAGCGAACGACTTGCCCCCAAAACCGGTAGTGATATTTGTCCTCAACCCCGCGTCGCCAACGCCAAGCACCATCGGTACCCATAAACAGAATTTTGCCGGCACCAAAGGTCTTTGTAACCAACAACGGGATTCGCCCATACTCATTGGAGGACTCCTGGTGGACCGCAAGGATATCCGCTCCAGCTTTGGCCCGAATCACCGGTGCATGCCATTGGAAACCGGGAAGACTCTCCCAGACCTGCATGTTTTCATCTTGTGTATCCGCGAGCTTGGTAAGCAGACTTCGTCGTCCCAGCTCCGTTAGCGCAAAATGGCTGGGCGTCGTCGATCCCCATCCAGCGGGCTGAGAAGAATCCATTGCTACCGGCAGCAATGTTTCCAATTCCGAATCTACCAGCGAAAGCATGTTGCCGCGGAAACCGGGCATGAAAACGAGGCCGCTCGCTTGCTGTTCCACGAGCCCCTTTAGTAGACGACATTGCTCTTCATCCAGCTGTTTCTCGTCGAGTCCTATGTCCCCGAGAAAGACAACGTCGTATTCGGACAACTCCTTCATCGTCGGAGGAAACTCAGGAATATAGTCCCGGTTGCCGCCACCTACTTTCGAAAGACCAGGATGAAAGAGTAGACAACTGACTTCCACGCCTGGGTCACGAGACAGCGCGTTCCGCAGGTAACGATACTCCCAACGTGGTATCGATTCGATCACCAAGACTCGCAGCTTCTCTTCGCGAATTGCAATCGGCGTCTGGATCGAGTTGTTCTCCAACAACTTCTCGTCTGCCTGAGCTGGCACCTCCAACGACAAGGTGTAATCGCCTTGATCCTTCGGACTCCAAACAATGGCGTCACTGGTGCGTCCCATCGCGGCGATCCGAGTTTGATGCCTAATCACCGAACCGTCGGAAACTTTGAGCAAGATCTCAGCCGGATGATCCCTGGGAAGCGAGCTTTCAATCGTGAAAGGCAACCGTACTTTCTTCCCAGCGACTCCAAACGTTGGTACATCGAAACTGATGAGATCGATATCAGGCAGACGCGTTTCGCTACCGAAGGGTACCGGAAACACGGGGATCTTCTCCACACGCATCTGGGACGCGGCTTCCACCGGAGGTGGGCCTTCATTCCAATCTCCGTCCGTTGCCAGGACGACAGCACGAAGAGTGGGGTTCTCCTCCCGAGCTTCTGTCATAGCCGCAAACAAATCACTGCGAGTCGAAGCGTCGCCGGAATTAAATGGCTTGAAAACAACATCCATCTCTTCCAAAACAGCTGCCCAATTGGATTCATCCAGCAATGGTGACATCGCATCTGCTCTGGTCATCAAATCACCGCTGACCGAATCCTCCAACCCGACGTCTTGTGTCTGCATACTTCGAGACGAATCCGCCAACACCACCACGGATGGCCGTTCGTTTGGACGAAATCGCTGGACTGTTTCTGGCTGATTGAGCAGGAACACCGCGAACGCGATGATCGTTAAACGCAATAGCTCAAGCAGACCAGTTGAAGTACGGAATCCACTGCGATGCCAAGCAACATACGCAAAACCACATGCAGCAAGCAGAGCCACGATTGAAATCACAATCGAAGCCGCAGTTGCTTGGAATACGAAATCGCTTTGGGTCATAAGAAACTGCGTGCAGCAAAATGGCCGATCGGTAATCGGCGTGAATCGAAAATTAGTTGCCTAGTGTGTGCGAGGCAAAGCTAGTCTCAGGATGCGGCTCCGAAACTTGATCCCTGCCTATCTGTCCTACGTGGAACTCTACGTGGCACACATAGGATCGCTTCCGCGATCAAAGCCAGAATCATTAAGATCAAGAAGATTCGCCAGACTTCGCGAACAACACCCGACAGACTGCCAGCCGATTCCTCGACGCGAGAAAATGACAATCCTTCGAATAACTCCTCGAGCTTTTCATCCCCAACTTGGTCTCGCTGATCTTCTTGCAAACGCCGATTGATCGCAAACAATCCTGACTCCATTCGATAGACTCCGCCGTGAGACTCAAATTCGGACGATAAAGCAGACTGATTCCCAGCCACCAAAGTCCAATCGGCAGTGGATTGTCCAACTTCGCCAGCTACGCGTTGCGTCGCGTAACCCAGCGACGATTGCCCTGCTTCAATCGCCCGCTGGACAGCGACAAAGATCACAATCCCGCTCTCCGCAAGGCTTGAGGCAGTAGGGTCAGGGGAAGCGGTCATGAAGTAAACGCCTCCCTTATCGGTAGGAAGCTTCGCTAACAATGGATTGCCACCCGTTAATGTTGCCAACTTGATCAACTCCGAATCAGCATCCAATGTTGCAAACCCATTTAACTCTACCTGCCCAACTGGCAGCCCCATGCCGCTGTCGGTGGCAGCCAGCAAGTCTTGATCACTTCGCCAATTCTCCACCATGACCTTCTCCGACGAACTCCAGCTCTCCCAGGCAACTCCGCCGAAGTTTTCGCCCGTTCGTCCACCCACGCCCGTCCGCAACCGACTGGGCGGAAAGAACATCACTTGCCCGCCAGCCTCCACGTATCCCATAACGGTCTTAGCGAGAGTCGAATCCGGCAGATCGGATTGCCAAATCAGTAAAGCCGCATCTTCCAAGCTTAGTGAATCGACCTGAGCCGGACTAAGCACATCGAGCTGCGCATTCTGGCGGCCGTCCGGCGAAACGCTAGCGGCGATCTCGAGAGGGCGGCTCGCCTGCAGATCATCGCTGACCAATACAATTCGTCGCTGAGGTTCATCGGCGTAAACAAAAAAGTACTCATTGTCTGAGAGATTTGCGTCTGCAGGTATCGAAATCCGCCCCCACCCAGTCTCTCGATCCTCTGGCAAAGGGATTCGATGGTTGCGAATCTCCGTTTGTGGACCACTCAATTCGACACTTAGCTCGCTCCGAACGCCGTCAATTTCAATCTGAACTGGCACCGATTTCGGAACACTCTGCTCATCAAACACAGCCTCTGAACTGAGCTGAATCGACAGAAGCAGCGCGTTGTCCTTAACTCCGCCGCTAACCGAAACCTCGCGTTTGGCGGCAGTCACCCGGGCGGCTAAATTGCCATCTGCTTTCTCCGAGTAAGACAAGAGATTGAATCGAACGGATTGCGGCAGCTGCTCAAAACCACGGCGAAGAGAAGCCCACGACGAATTCTCAGCGTCCCAGTCTGAGTTTCGCAGATCGGAACAAATCCATATTTCCGTCGGGCCTGGGTTATTGGCAACGAAGTAATCCAACGCGTGTTGCAATGCGGCAGGAATATCGCTGGTGGTGCTAGCACCATCCATCGATGACGATTCAAGCAGGGCTTCCACATTTTCAAAGGAGTGGGTCTTGCCAGTGGCTGTGTCAATTGCAACCCAATTATCCGATCTCAGTTTCGTGAAAGCGTTTGACAATTGTGCCTTCGCGGAGTCGATCTTCGATACGCCAGTCGTACTAGCTTGCTGCATGCTTGGCGAGCGGTCCATGATGACAATCGTTGTGTCGGATTTGGTTCCACCAGCAAAACCGAGAAGCCCACTCGATAGAGGACGAGCAACAGCGAAAAGAAGTCCAGCTACTGCAAGTGTCCGCATTGCAAGGATCAGCCATTGTCGAATCTTGGCAAATCCCCGATTCATCTTGTTGGCCTTGAGCAGGAACTGCATCGCCCCCCAAGATTTCGTCTGGTAACGCCACTGGTTGATCAAATGGATCACGATCGGCAGTGCGATGAGCGGAAGAGCAAACAATAGAATGGGCTGAAGGAAGCTCATCGCCGGCTCCTGATATTAGCGCGGTCGATGAGAAAGCTTGTCAGAACTTCCTCAACCGGTGTCGAGACAGAGATCCTGCGATAGTCGACACCGGTCTCCAATACGACTTGCTTCATTCCATCGAGATATTCATTCAAAGCTCGGTGATAACGATCAGCGATCTCAACGGGATCCGCAAAGATCGACGTCCCCCCCTCCAAATCAACGAAGCGAGTTGGCCGCTGAAAATTGAAGTCCAGCTCTTCCGGATCCAACAAGTGAAACACGGCTACATCATGCTTGCGGAAACGAAGGTGCTCAAAGCATTCACGCAACAGGCTCGGATCAACGAATAAGTCCGACAAGACCACGACCAAGGCTCGTTGGCGCGTCGTTTCCGCCAACTCATGCAAAACCTCGACGATACCAGTCTCACCCTGCGGCTCCGACCTCTCCAGCGAATCATAGAGCGTGGTCAGATGTGCCGGATTTCTTTTCGCTGGCAAGTTTTGCAAGATCCCCGCAGCAACCGTTGCCAAACCAACGGCATCTCCCTGCTGAATCGCAAGATAAGCTAACGTCGCAGCAACCCGGTGGGCATACTCGAGCTTGGTCACCCCTGTGGAGCCGAAATCCATCGATCCACTAGTATCCAAAACCAACATCATGCGCAGGTTCGTATCGGCTTCGAATTCCTTGATGTAAAACCGATCCGATCGACCGTAAGCCCGCCAATCAAGCCGCCGAAGATCGTCGCCGGGAACATACTTTCGGTATTCAGCGAACTCGACACTGGCACCTCGGTGTGGACTTGAGTGTCGCCCGGAAACATTACCCAGCATCGCCTTGCGTGCGAGCAGCGGCAATGCGCCCAACTGCGCTAGCAGGGCAGGGTCAAGAAATTTTCGTTCTTTCCGCTCAGTAGACATCGAGGGATTCTTAACCTACGACCAATTCTTGCCTATCAATTTCAAATCGGCTTGTGACGCTGGCGACGATCGCGAAATACGAAGCCAATCACTGCAGAAGACTCTCCGATCCTTCGGATCGCCGAATGCATTGCTGGTAGCCCGCGACAGATCACGACCTCCACTTAAGCGTCAGGCGTTTCGTCAACGAGCCGCTGGATAATCTCGTTCGATGAGACTTTCTCTGCCTGAGCAGCAAACGTGGTGATGATTCTGTGAGTCAGAACAGACGGAGCAACTGCTTTGACGTCTTCGCTCCGGACCATGTAGCTACCGTAAAGTGCCGCCCTGGCTTTCGCCCCAAGGATCAAGTTCTGAACCGCACGAGGTCCGCCGCCCCAAGAGACCAGTGGCTTGAGCCATTCTGGAGCCGTTTCGCCTGCTGGACGCGTCTTTCGCACCAGTCGAGCGCAGTAGGTGTAGATGTGGTCCGGCACCGGCACACGACGTACTAAATCTTGGTGAGCAATGATTTGTTCAGCCGTCATCAGGTGCTCCAACTGAACGACCTCACCGCCAGTCGTTGTCTTGGCAATCTGAATTTCTTCCTCTTCGGAAGGGTAATCCAGTTCGATCAAGGACATGAATCGATCTAATTGAGCCTCAGGTAGCGGGTACGTTCCTTCCTGCTCAACCGGATTCTGCGTGGCCAGCACCATGAAAGGTGGTGGCAAATCAAATTCCTTACCCAACACGGTAACGCGTTGCTCCTGCATTGCCTCAAGCATCGCTGCCTGAGTCTTCGGTGGAGCACGGTTAATCTCGTCTGCCAAAACAATGTTGGCAAAAACAGGCCCAGGAACGAATTGAAACTCACGCTTGCCGTCTTCGCCATCCTGCAGAATATCTGTTCCCGTGATGTCCATGGGCATCAGGTCGGGCGTGAATTGGATGCGATTGAATTGCAACGAAAGTGTTTCCGCCAGTTTGCTGACCAGCAACGTCTTCGCTAGCCCGGGTACCCCCATCAACAGGGCGTGACGACGTGCAAACAGGCATATAGCCAATTTCTCGATTGTGTCCCGTTGTCCGACGATCACTTTCCCAAGCTCGTCAACGAGTTTTTGATAGGCTTCGCGAAGCCTATCTATCGCCTGAACATCATCATCGTTGAGTTCTGCTAGTTTCTCTGGCGATTCAATACCGCTGCTCATCAAGGATTCCTCAAGGTGGGGAGACAGCAACACCGTGATGGCACACCCCCGCGATGCGTCTCCGCTGAGTTCGGTCGTCTTCCATGAATCTCTGGGAGGAACTCAAAACCCGAGGGGTTTCGATGAGAGGTGGGAAGAAGCTCAACTGAAGCCAACCCAGAAGCGAAGAGCCCCTGATCGCAATCGAAGAACTGTGGCAATGGTCGCCGTTCGATCGCCTAATTATAGACGAGATCAATCAACGTTTCTCTGCCGCAATCCCCAAGAATGGAAAGAATCCGATGCGGCATAGCGTCGGTAGTACGGCCGTCGACAAGCCCACCATTGTTGTCCACGTCGTTTGTAGCCCTAACAAAAAAGTCGTTGCCAGGAATCTGACAACGACATCAATGGAATGCTTGGCAAATCAGGGCACTGCGGGTCGAGACACCAGCAATGCGAGTGAACCCGCTAAAAAACTCTCGCAAAAAGGAATTCGGCCCGCTCGCCTGGGAACCTGATCGCTCACTGTCCTAAGTAGCGATTCCGAACGGTTTTGTCGGCTGGCACAATATAGATGTGTTGGTTCGACTGCTCCAGATATCGATTTCGTATTGGTGGTTGCACGGGCTCGCTGCGTGTTCCGCTGCCAGCAGAAGGCAAACTTTGCTGACGGGTGTCTACCGACTTCACTCGACTCGAATTCGGTTCTGGTTCTATGTTCACCGTAGGCATCTGTGCTGCTTCAGAGGCTCGACTTTTCACAGAAGGCGTCGGTTGAACTGTTGTGCTTGGAGAAGATGATGGAATCGTATTCCCGCTGCCACTGAGACTGTCGAACAACTGGAACACGTTGCTGAGTGCGCTTTCACTCTCTGGCTCAGGGCTTGGCTGACCTAGCGTCTCGTCGATCGAGGGATACTCTGAAGAAGTGATTTGCGAACGGGAAAACTCCGTGGTCGCTTCCAAAATACTCTGAGCGTCGGATGCCTCGGCACCAGCACTTACGAAGACTTCTTGCTCAAGGTCTGCAGTATCCATTTCTTGCGAGCTTGGAGCATTCGCGTTCCAAGACTCAATTGCTGACTCCAAGGCGGCTGATGCACGGCCGCCCGTTTCGCCGTCGATTACTTCCGCGATCGCCTTCCCGCTTAGCTCTCCTTCAGATGTCTCGAGGTCCTTTGCCATCGCCTCGAGCTTATTCATTGCGTCCTTGAAGTCAGACATGCTCTTGTCCATCGCTTCGTCATCAAAGCCTTCGAAACTAGCAAATTGGCCTGCATCACCGTCCGGTGTCATATAAGCCTTGACCTCGGGGCTCATGAATCCTAATCCAGCTGCAAGGGCGAAGGACAGGGCACCAGTACCAAATGCCATTTTCGATGTCTTTCGCAATCGATGCGATTTGGTCACAAACAGAGTGTAGATAGCCGATCCGATAATCCCCGTGAAGAATGTGATGGTAATCCAAAGGATCTTCTTCCCACCGGAAAAATGCTTCGATAGGCCGCATTCAACCATGCAAACCAACGGATGCACGGCCAAGAAGAAAAAGGCGACTAGCAAAAACAACCCGCCAACAATTCCAAACGCGATGAGCATCGACTCGCTCCTGAAGAAAATACGCTACAAGATCTGCCATAAGGGATGGCTTCCTGTTCTCAGACTGGAATACAACCCGATGAAACCTAGGTTGCAGGCGAGTGGTGGCTAGCACGTGTGCGGTGACTCCATGAAAAAAGATCCGCTAACCGTTACCGGCGCGGATCCCCTGATTCCATCTGGATGGATTATTCCAATTTTGACAGCACCCCCGAGAATCGAGGTTAATGCCCTCCTTGCTCAGCGTCCTTCCGTCATTTCAAAGCACACGATTTTCTCATCGTTACGCACGTACATGCGACCATTCGCAAAAGCCGGCGGATACCAAGCGACTGGACGGCCAAACGCATTGTTGGTTGGCTCGATCACCGCAGCTCGATCCACCTCCGTAAAGCCAGTCTCGGTCATCTTCCCAAGCACCAGTTCGCCGGTCTCGCAGAACATATAGAACATCCCCTCGTTCTCAACAATAAAGGCGGTCCCGTTGCCTACGGGGCGTTCTGCCAGAGGCTGTGCTGTCGACCAGATTCGTTCGCCCGATGCGATGTCGACGGCCATTAATTCTCCACTTTGATTCATACCGTACATCAATTTGCCATCCTGAAACGGCTGCACATTCACCGGTGAGATAGCGGTCTTCGTCTTGTCACGAAAAACGGTGGTTGCACCAGGCTTGTTGGGGTCTAACTTCAGCAGCAGGTTGCGATTGGAGTAGCCCCCGACAAATAGAAAGTCACCGTAATGAATCGGCGTCATGATGATGGACCCGCTTGTTGCTCCATACTCTTGTGTCCAATACTCGTCACCAGACTCGGGATCGACGGAACGAACGAATGACGGACTTACAAGAATAAGCTGGCGTTTGCCTCCATGCTCGATGATCTTTGGCGGAGAGTATCCCTGCTCCGGCGCCGTCCCGGACTTCCAAATCTCTTTTCCAGTGGACTTGTTGAACGCGACGGTGTGCGAGCCTTCGCCCCCGACGACGCAAATCAGTTTGTTGCCGTCAATCAGCGGATGACTTGCATAACCCCACAAAGCGCTATCAGTACCATAGTCACCGCGCAGATCCCGTTTCCATACGATCTCGCCATTAGATCGATTGAACGCGAATAGATTGCCTTCGGCTCCAAGGGTATAGACCAAATCACCATCGACGACCGGTGTACATCGTGGACCAGCGGGATAAGACACAGAAGTCGTCACCGGATATTCATGTTTCCATTGAATTTCGCCACTACCCGCATCCAAGCAAAGTACCCGTTCGGTTCCCGCAAACTCCTTGCGATCGAAGTTCGCTACCTTCACATTGGATTCCGTTACGAAGTCCGTAACAAAGACTCGATCGCCAACAACAGCCGGCCCAGAGTATCCACCCGCAACCGGCGTCGACCAAATTTCTTTCGGCCCTCCCACGGGGAACTGCTTCAGAATCCCCTCCGCTTCCCAACGGTTGTCCCTGTTCGGCCCCATCCAATGCGGCCAGTCCTCGGCATGAGACAAGCTAGGAAACGGGATCATTGAACCCGCTACCATAAGACAAACAAGCAGCCGCAAATTCGCAGCTGCTACGAAATGCCATGAACATCGTCCAGAAAACAAGTAAGAAGCCTTCGACTTAACGCGACTCATCCAGCACTCCATCAATAGTTCCCGCTACGCTTGATTCGGACACCCCGAAGATGCTTTCGCGGAGGAATTCGACTGGCCAAAGGATATCAGCAAACCAGTCGCTGAGCCCTTCCGAACCACCATGTGCAAACGAAATTAACAATCCGACTACAGCTAAATTGGCCGCTGGGAGAAAGAGCCAACAGAACGTTTTTCCCAGTTCCTGAATGTCCGACTGATCCCGGTGGGTCTCTCTGTAAGTGCTGATAACGTGGTAGCCGAGCGATACGCCGAGTAATAACCCTCGCCACGGCAAGCCCGGGAAGGGCAGCAGGTAAGCAAGCAGAAACAAGATCAAGGACGCCGTGGGAAAAAAGTACGGCGCAACGGTTATCAGCCAATTTCCAGGACCGGTGTAGCGTACTTCGCCCCCACGCCCCAATGAGGCCTTGAACGAGATAATCCGATGCCCGGTCAGCAACGCAAATAGGGCATGCGTCGACTCGTGCTCAAGAGTGATCAGGAATCGTCCCCAACGCCTAGGGCCAAAAACGCGTCGCCAAATGATGACGAACGCTACACACCCAAACGCAAACGGCAGTAACGACCACGGCGAAGTCAAAATACGCCACGCGAGGCTGGCCAACGCAAAAGCGAAAAGCGGAGCTGCGCAACAAGCCAAAAGGGCACTCGGCCACTTCAAAGAGTTGACGAAACCGTCAATCTTGCCCGCGATCCTCAATTTCTTCCGTTCCAATATGCTTGCATTCCTGATCTAGCCGCAATGTGCTGCAACCATTTCGCCACTAACATCAGATTCTACCAATACCTCGCCGAGCCGTAGCTGAACTACTCTATATTCGGAACTCAACAGCCGCCGAATGCTCATCTCAGCCGCCCATAGCATTTCCGCCGTCGCTCACTGGGTTCCAGAAGTCGCTCACTGCGTTCCAGACATCAAGTTGGTCTCCATTTAAGCTATTCGGCCCGATTGCAGCTTTATTGGGTTGCTTCGAGACCAACGAATCTCCATTGAGAACTGCGTGACCCCCGGCAAACTGCCTGTGCCTGGCACGTGCCTGGCACTTTTTGTTTCGATTTTTCCGGAATCAGAGTCAGAAACACACACGCCGCAACACTCACCTTATGACCAGCCAAGAATGCTTCACAACCGCCGAAACGAACCGCTGCAAAGCTAGAGCATGAATTCTCGACGGTTTGAATGTGAATCACACGTGACACCGAATGCAATCGGCATCCAAAGCCCATCGCAATCGAAAATGGCAGCAAGGGAGCTTGCCACGAACCATTACAGCAACTCCGAGCTGGCAATGAACGCTGGCGGTACCGACGCTGATTTCGAGCTTGCTCTGACCGAGCACTCCGCACGAATCGAGCGGTTTTGCGCGAGGTTAACGAATTGGCACAGCGATTCGCCAGACCTCGCACAAGATGTCTTCGTGGTCGCCTACGAGCGATGGGACGATTTTCGCGGTGACTCCGCAGTCGAGACATGGTTGATGGGCATTGCCGTCGGAATCTGCCGAAACTGGAGACGAAAACAGAACCTCAAATCAAAGGTACTTGGCCTACTTGGTCAACAGGATTCAGTTCAGCAAGCCCCGGAATTTCGGCAACATGAGCAAAGCGACGACCTACGGCGAGCATTGGCGAAAGTAGATCAGGCAAGCCGAGAAATTCTTGTGATGCATTACCTAGAACACCAAAGTATTGAGGCGATCGCAAACAGCCTCAACTGCTCCCGCTCAGCGACAGACAAGCGACTTTCTCGAGCTAGAAAACGTCTAGCCGATCAATTGAAAGACTACGCATGACATCTTATCAGAACCAAACACCAGATGAATTCGACGAACTATTCGCGGGTTTGAGGGAGAACGAGCCGACTGGCAGTGCGGCTGCACCAATTCGCGTGGAGACGGTTCGTCTCAAAGTCGAACGACGGGCCAAAACACGCCGTCAATTTAGGGCCGCATCCCTAACGACAGCTTGCCTCCTGCTGCTCGGGTTCTGCGGCTGGCAATGGTCTTTGAGACAGTCCTACAGTAACCAAGCTCCCCTCGTTGCAGAGAATCCTGAGATCGCTCCCTCGGAACCTCGCCTAACGCAAGACCTAGAGCTAGCAAGCAAGTCGAAAGCGACGGTCGCAGATGACATCGGTTCAGCCTCCAATCTAATTGAGAGCAAACCCCGCATCGACGCTCTCTTAGCGGAACTCGAACAACTAAGCATAGAGACGCAAAAATTCACTGCCGAACTGAATGGCGGTTCATTAGAGCAACGCATTGCACTGGCAGAATCGGAATTACTGCAAAACATCAGGCTTCAATCGAGGTCTGAGTACCTCTTGAGCCTTAACTAAACAACTCCGGACCTACCGGGGCAGACAGAACACTAGCGCAAGTGTAGCCACCCGTCGTGCAGGTTTGTTTCCACCACATCGACTAGCGATTGCGAACCCTGAACGATGAACAACTTGTATTCACCCAAACGCATTGAGGAGATTTTCAGATGAATTTTCGTTTTACCCGCCTACTGAGCATCGCAGTCGGAGTTGCTATTCCAGCGATCGCCAACGCCCAATTTGAACGAATCGATGGCATCGTTAGGAACATCGAAACGCAGTTCCAACAGTCGTACGAAATACCAGCATCACCAGGGGTTCCAGTTGCCAATCCGTCGCTGATCATCGAAGGCATCATTCGCCCGCTTGAATGGGAGCTTGCGAAACTTGAAATACAGTTGGAAATCCTAGGCGATGAGAGCTCGAGCTTAGAAGTTCAAGTCCAACGCAGCGAACATCTGTTGCAAGACTACAGCAACCAGTTACTCGCGCTTGGTGTGACCAATCGATCTGCTATCGACAAGAAAACGGATTTGATTGCTGCCCTAGAACAGCAAATGCGGATGCTTGAGGCCGAGTCTCAAGCATTGAAAGCCAGCATGGAAAAAAGCCGAAGTAGCAAGCTGAAGAAGTTGATGGTTGAGGAAGCCGCAGTCAAGCTGGACACGCAGAAGGCAGCCCTGTCCGCACTGAGGGAAAAATACGCCATCACCAAGCGGCTCATTGACCAAGGTGCAATCAGCTCGACAGAGGCACTTACTCTTGAAGCAAGCATGAAGCAGCAAGAAGGCGCCTTGCAGCTAGCACAACTGGAGCTGGAAAAGGCAGTCGCCGAAACCGACGCGGCGGCCCTGAATGAATTAACTAAAGCGACGGAAGCCAAAGAAGCAACACAACGACAGCTCGTAGAACTCAGAGAAGAACTCAACAAGATGTCGGAAGGATTGCGTATGCTCGACGAAAAGGAGCTTCAGCGTTCACGATTAACGTTCAGCGATAGGCAGATGTCGCAAATGGCTTCCAGCAAGTCCACCCTTGGGATGGAGTACGCCTACTTGAAGAAGATCATTGACAGCTACCGTGCTCCACTCAAAAAGAAGCAAGGCGAAGAGTAGCCTACGACGTAGCCTAAAGACGCCAAGCAAACTAACCGACTACCGATCTGGCAGGGCAGTCGAAAGCTCTTCTACTTCCCAACGAACAAACCCAAAACGACTGTGACCATTCAATAGGTTTGCAGTCGTGTTTTTTTTGTCGCCCGATTTATCTCCAATCACTTTCTCAAGGGCCAAGGCTGGACGCCATGCTCCTTGGTCCATGCTCGGTAAAGTCGTTTGAACTCCACTACTTTCTCTGGGTGACTCTCAGCCAGGTCACGCTGCTCAAATGGATCCGTTGACAAGTCGTACAGTTCCCAGTTCCTCTTCCGCAACGAAACCAGTTTCCAGTCACCTTGGCGTACAGCTCGATTCCCTTCGTGCTCCCAATACAGGATTCGTCCTTGCTGATTCTGTTCGCCTGCGACCAAGGGCCAAAAATCGATGCCATCCAGTGGGTCTAAGGGGTACCCACGAAAGGTATCGGGATAGTCCACGTCTGCCAGTCGCAAAAACGTGGGCATCAAATCCATGACATGAATTGGAGCGTGGATGAGCCTGTTGGAACGCACAATCCCAGCGGGCCAACTCGCCACCATCG
The DNA here is from genome assembly GCA_046290675.1 of Aureliella sp. Lineage (GTDB taxonomy): Bacteria > Planctomycetota > Planctomycetia > Pirellulales > Pirellulaceae > Aureliella. The sequence continues at coordinate 41,732 of JBKAHA010000012.1, read as the reverse complement.
GCGTAACGATTCCGCCTTCATGTTCTTGCGACTTCGCTTTTCGGTAAGGAGTATTGCTCACATTGTGCCATTTACCGTAAGCAGCGTTCGAATTGGCGCCACCAATTTCGACCATCGGTGTCTTGTTGAAGCTGTTGCTACACCCTCCGTTATCCGACAAAAATAGGACGAGTGTATTCTCATGCAACTTCTCCTCCTTGAGAGTGGCCATGAGTTTGCCAACGTTCTGGTCGAGGCAATCAACTTGCGCCGCATAAACCGCCATTTTCCTCGCTTCCTGCTTCTGATTTTCAACCGCCCGCCAGTCAAACGCCCCGGCAGGCATTTCTAGGCCGGTTGGGACCAGACCTGACTGCTGCTGTTTTCGGAAACGTTCACGGCGAATTGCCTCATACCCGGCCTGGTAGGTGTCCTTGTATTTACCAATATCCGCCTCTTTTGCCTGCAGTGGAAAATGAGGCGCTATGTACGCCAAATAGATAAAGAACGGCTTGTCGCGATCCCGCTCCGTCCTCAGGAAATGGGTCGTTGCATCCGTGAATGCGTCGGTCGAATACCACTCACCTTGAGGCTCAACGGCTTCTCCATTTCTGAATAACGGTCGGTTGTAGAACTTCGATGGATAGAAGTAGAGTCCGCCTCCCATCGGCGAGCCATAGAACTGTTGAAAGCCCCGGCGATCCGGCCATGCATCGCGCTTATCACCAAGATGCCACTTCCCTGACATGAAGGTCTGATACCCGGACCGTTCCAGCAACTCCGCGATGGTCGCGCAGCTGCGATTGAGTTGCCTCGAATACTCAGGCAAATCGCTCTTGGTTGAGGTCATGTGACCCAACCCGGCATCCCACTGATACTGTCCTGTCAGCAAAGCCGCCCGAGTGGGACAGCAACGCGAGGTGTTGTAACAATGGGTAAATAGAACACCGTTCCTTGCCAGGTCGTCAATATTCGGGGTGTGAATTTCCGCACCGGTGCAACCCAGATCAGAATACCCCATATCGTCAGCAAGAATCACGATGATGTTCGGACGAGTCGCCTTCACCCGATGTGGCTGCTCGGAAACGCTGCCGCGACCGTGCGTCCTACCACCACCGTCACCATCACCGGCGACACAACCCGCCACGTTGAAGGAGCTAGCAAACAGCGTCACCAACCCAACGCAAACCAGTAGACGAATCGTTCGACCGCCCCCAAATAAGTTGCTCAAAGCAGAATTCATTTTGCCGCCTCAGTAAGAATTTGACGCAAGGTGCATTCAAACAACCTGAAGAAATCGGTTCTTAACCCCACGAACTCGGGCTCCTCCAGAATCGCGGCGACCTCGGGCGATGGATGAGCCAGCGGCCACAGTCCTGCGACAAGCGCGTGGTACTGCATAAGAAAGTCCTGAATCGACGATTCCGTCATTCCGTCCAACGACTCCATCATCGCTATGGAGAACTGCTCCAGTGGTTCAAGTAACGACATCTTGAATTCACGGATAAACTCCACTGACAAGTTACGTTCTAGCACCGAAGAAAAGACGACCGTTAGTCGACAAAATCGAGGTCGGTCACGCAACGCATCGGTCAGCAACTTTGCCACACGTTCCGGATTCGGTGTGCGGATCCTTCGAAGGCGTTTGAGTGCGTCTGCCTTCCAATCCTCCAACTCGATACGATAGAGGGAAATAAAGACTTCCTCTTTGGTTTTGAAATAGTGGTAGAGACTAGCCTTCCCCAACCCGGCCTGCTCCGCAACATCTCGCATCGAAATGTCCAAAAAGTCCTTCTCATCGAAAAGCGTCGCCGCTGCCTCCAAGATGGCATCAATCCGCTCGGCTTTTTGATCGGAACTTCGCGCTCTCTTCCAACTCATTTGCAAATTCTTTGATGAGTACTCTTGCCTAACCGACCACCAGTCGAATACATTACCGACCGCTGGTCGACTATAATACCGACGGTGATTCTGGGAACAAAACCTCAATTTGGCAGGCGATGATGAAACGAGTTGCATTGGTGACAGGGGCATCTAGCGGGATCGGTAAGGAACTCGCACGTATACACGCGTCCAAAGGCGGCGACTTGGTCATTGTTGCTCGTAGAGAGCAAGCTCTTGACGACCTGCGGCATGAGCTTGAATCCGAATTTAGTGTTTCAGTTCACTGTATCGCCATTGATCTCACTAGCCCAGAAGCCGCAAATCAAGTCTATGACCAAGTCTCTGCGAAAGGAATCCAAGTCGAATTCCTGATGAATAATGCGGGCTTCGGTGGCCATGGCAAGTTTCACGAGCGAGAGTGGGACAAAGATCGTTCCATGATCCAGTTGAATATTACGGTGTTAACCGAGTTAACTCGATTGTTCCTCCCAGCGATGGTTGAACGAAAGCGTGGTCGAATACTCAATGTGGCATCAACTGCAGCCTTTATTCCCGGCCCTCTGCAAGCCGTCTACTACGCTACCAAAGCTTACGTTTTGTCGCTGTCGCAAGCCCTCGATGAGGAACTACGTAGCTCGAATGCCAACGTGACGGTGACCGCATTGTGCCCTGGAGCCGTCGCAACCGAGTTCGTTGCGTCTAGCAATTTGGAAGGCAACGATCTCTGGAAGAATGCAAAATCCCCAGCAAGCGTCGCACAAGTCGGCTATGAAGCCATGATGAAAGGCAAACTTGTTGCCATCAACGAGTTTTCACTCCGATTCATGCTGAATTGGATCGTGCCGTTTTTGCCTCGTAGAACGGTGCTCAAGATGTCCCGTCAGTCAATGGAGAAATCTTCTTAGCCGAGTTGATCCAGCTCGCCACAACTTCTTCCATCGACCTCTTTCCGCGCCGGCCCCGCTCAACAAAACTTGTTGTTCGTAGGCTCCACTTCTGGACTCATGTAAGCCGGCACACATTCAATCGGCAATCTTCAGTAGCCCCCCGTCGCCATGCACACCACGCATAGAGACCATCCTAAGAATGCATTGGAATAATACTGGCTCCAGACCAATAATCTTGACGTATTGATGGAGCACTGCATCGCCGAGTTCGTCTGGGACGCATCCACGGTGATCAATTGCTCTAGATCCTCATCCGATTGCATTGCCTCTACAGTTCACACGAGCTTGTTTGCGATCGGGTGCTCTCGACCAACCCCAGGGGCATCGCCAACGTCATTCCAACCTCGAAGGAAGCAAGGGAATCAAAAGATGAAGAAGCGAAAATGGTTAGCTGGTCTGCTTGCGAGTTGCTGTTTCGTCGGCAACGCCTACCAGGCGACTGCGCAGGAAGTGGCAAACCCGCTGGCAAAATGCCCTGTGATGACGGGTGCTGCGGGCCCTAACCGACACACAGCAGCGGGCTCAATGTCCAATCGAGACTGGTGGCCAAACCAACTGAATCTGGGCATCCTGCATCAGAATTCGCGAAAGGGTAATCCGCTCGGTGGCGATTTCGACTACGCGGAAGAGTTCAAGAAACTCGACTTGAATGCGGTTAAGGCCGATTTGACGGAGCTCATGACTTCGTCACAAGACTGGTGGCCGGCCGACTACGGCCACTATGGTCCGCTTTTCATTCGTATGGCATGGCATAGCGCCGGAACCTACCGAGTCACCGACGGCCGGGGCGGCGCTAGTTATGGCACGCAACGTTTTGCACCCCTTAATAGCTGGCCCGATAATGCCAACCTGGACAAAGCACGTCGACTGTTGTGGCCGATCAAACAGAAGTACGGCCAAAAAATATCCTGGGCAGATTTGATGGTTCTTGCCGGCAATGTTGCCCTCGAATCGATGGGATTCGAAACCTTTGGATTCGCAGGCGGTCGCGCCGATGTTTGGGAGCCCCAGGAAGACATCTACTGGGGACCTGAGAGCGAATGGCTCGGAGACCAACGTTATTCCGGCGAGCGAAACCTCGAGTCGCCACTAGCGGCCGTCCAAATGGGTTTGATCTACGTTAATCCCGAAGGCCCAAATGGAAAACCCGATCCACTGGCGGCCGCAATCGACATTCGCGAAACGTTCGCACGCATGGCGATGAATGACGAGGAAACGGTAGCACTGATTGCTGGTGGCCACAGCTTTGGTAAGGCGCACGGCGCGGCAAGTCCTGAAGGCACGGTCGGTCCGGAACCCGAAGGCGCCTCGATCGAAGAACAAGGTCTCGGCTGGATCAGTTCATACAAGTCTGGCAAAGGCGTTGACACCATTACTAGTGGACTTGAGGGAGCTTGGACATCCACTCCAACTGAATGGTCGAACGGCTACTTCGATAACCTCTACGGTTACGAATGGGAACTGACCAAGAGCCCAGCCGGCGCGTGGCAATGGACGCCTAAAGACGGTGCAGGGGACGGAACCGTACCCGATGCTCACGATGACAACCTTTCTCACGCCCCAATGATGTTCACAACCGACATCGCGCTCAGAATGGACCCTGCCTACGGTAAGATTTCAAAACGGTTCCATGACAACCCTGAACAATTCGCGGCGGCGTTTGCGAAAGCTTGGTATAAGCTAACGCACCGTGACATGGGACCAGCATCTCGCTTACTCGGACCTGAAGTACCTGCTCCCCAGATTTGGCAAGATCCCGTACCTACGGTCAATCACCCAATGGTGAATGAAGCGGACGTCGCTGCTCTCAAAAAGAAGATTCGTGTGGCGGGGATCTCGATTTCTGACCTCGTTTCCACAGCATGGGCGTCCGCTGCCACTTACCGCGGCACCGATAAACGAGGCGGAGCCAATGGGGCCCGTATCCGCTTGGCACCGCAAAAGGACTGGGAGGTGAATCGACCCGAACAGACCGCTGCCGTCATTGCCAAGCTTCAGGGCATCCAAACCGAATTCAATGCGGCACAGCGAGATGGCAAACGCATCTCTTTGGCCGACTTGATCGTCCTAGGTGGAAACACCGCAGTCGAAGCTGCAGCCAACCGCGCCGGCCACACGATCTCCGTACCGTTTGCCCCTGGCCGCACCGACGCAACCCAGGAAATGACCGATGTTGAATCGTTCGCCGTCCTGGAACCGAAGAGCGATGGCTTCCGCAATTTCCAAAGCCGTGAAATCGATCGCCCAGCTGAAGAGCTTCTGGTGGATCGAGCTCAAATGCTCACTTTGACGGCTCCTGAAATGACTGTCCTAGTCGGCGGCCTGCGTGTACTCGGTGCAAATGCTGGTGCGGGGCCTTTGGCTGATCTGGGGGTCTTCACAAGCAAGAAGGAAACGCTAACCAACGACTTCTTCGTCAACCTGCTCGACATGAATACGGAATGGAAGGAATCACCTGTCTGCGAACACTTCTTCGAAGGCCGTGACCGAGCGACTGGCAAGATGAAGTGGACAGCGTCCCGAGTGGATTTGGTCTTCGGATCTAACTCGCAGCTTCGAGCCATCGCTGAAGTTTACGCGAGCGAAGATGCCGAGAAGCGTTTCATAGGCGACTTCGTGGACGCCTGGTCCAAAGTCATGAGACTCGATCGCTTCGACCTAAAATAAGAATCTGCGCTCGATATCTCATGCGATTCTCAGAAATGTAAATACCAACAGAAAACCCTTCCTCAACACAGATGAGGAAGGGTTTCTTTTGCCAATCAAGCTTGGAACGCACAGTAAAACATCAGTGGACCTTTTAGGCTCTACTTATTCTCGGTCCTACTCACTATCCGACGAAAATACTTCGTCACCATTTTGGGGTCGAATATTCTCGAAGTAGGTCCGGACTGTTTGTCGGTGTCCGAGTGGAAGTGGTTCGGAATCCAATACCTCTTCCATCTGCTTTCGGAATTCGGTGTAACGATCCCGGTAGGCTCGCTGAGCGTCTTGTCGCGCCTCGGGAGAAGAAAGCGTCTCTTTTTCACTTGGTCCATCACCAGCCATCCCAGTAATGTTCTCCTCACGGCGCGTCGAATCAAGCTTTGTCTTGTTTTCGCCGGTGGGCTGATTGGAAGCTCCCGTCCCCCATTTGTTCGACGGTGACTTGGTTTTCGCAACTTTGCTTCCTGGCTTATTGCAACTACCTTGGCAGCAAGACTTACACTCCGATAGCCGATTGAGCTGACAACCCAGGCATTGGCTAATTTTCTTTTTCATGCCCTGCTTCTTGCAGACGCCAGCCGCCTTGCACATTCCGCTTTTGCACTTGGAATTGTTTTCATTCTCAAGGCCCTCGACCATTTCAGCGATCGCATCGCTAAGCTCACCTTTATTGGCCTCTCCAAGCTTCTTGGCGAGCTTCGACATGTTCGACTTCACAGCCTCGCGCTCCTTGCGGCTCATCGTCGAAGCGTCAATCTTCTCGAGCTCTTCGGCCGCCTTATCGTATTGCTGCGACTTGAGCGCCTGGCTGGCTGCCTCAGTCGCTTCAGCCGCTTCCATGGCTTGAGCAAGTTGCTCCAGCTGCGCATCGATTTGTTCGACATCCATTTGCTTCATGGCCTCAGCCACAGCAATTTGCATCTCAGATAGCTTCGCCAACGCTTCTCGTTGGTCTACTTCAGGGCTCTTTAAGTCCTCAATCGCTTCCTCGAGCTCTTCGACCAGATCCTTCAATTCGTCGTCGTTGACTTCTTGAGCAAGTTCGTCGAGCTCCTCAAGCATGGTTTCTTCCAGCAAAGAAGCCTGTTCCAACACTACCGGCATGGGCTCCGGTGCTGACGCAACCGCTTCGCTCGACTGAGTTGGGACAAGTGCAATCGCTAGCATGACTGCAAGGGTACAAATCGCCGCGGGAGCAAACCTTGGAATCCGGTAGGGAACAACTTCGCTCGCATCCACTCGATCCAAATGTTCAAGAGCGTCTTCGACCTGCAACATTTGGAGTTCATCGAGCTTGGATCGAGCCGCAAAATCAAATGCGGTTAGCGATCGATCCTTCAATCCATAGTGTTGATCTACAATCTCCGCAGTCGAACGCCAGCTGGTCGGTACCAACATGCCTACGGCCAAGCCAAGCATCGTTGACGCAAATACAAGGATGGCTGCAATCGCGTTTTCCTCTATGACACCGGCGCGCTGAAGTAGCAAAATGCCGGCACCAATGGTTGCGGAAACGAGCAACGCAATCGCCGCCCATTGGAAACCGCGGCTGAATTGCTGACGAATACGAACGTCAGTCAGAAGATCCTTAACGCGAAACTGCATCGTTCACTTCCTGTAGAGGCTTCGATCACTCGAAATGAATCTGTAAATCTACGTAAACCGCCCGAAAGAACTATCGTTACGATACCAGATCGCACCATAGTCCAACAAATGGTTTTTCCGCACGGAATGATCGGCGTCGCAAATGCGTCAGCCGCTCGAAACTGAATTTGTCTTCATAATTCTTGGACTTGCACCAAACGAAGGCAACCTAGGCAGAATAGGTCGCTTCTACGCGGCTTTCGCGGTTGCCGCTTTCGCCCCCACAGGTTTAGCCGGGAGCCAGAGCGAAAAATCAACTCGCCGCAGTAGAACATCGACTAAGAACAGCCCTAGGGCGGCGCTAAGTAAATAGGGCCAAAGCGCCATAATGTCTTCGGCTTCGTCTTCACCAACTTCAAAAATCTCGTCAACGGTGGGTTCGAATTTCCCGCCAGATGTCTCCGCGACCTTCTTTAGCAGGTCTGTCTCTACTGGGCCCAACCGAAGCTCATCAGGATAGCCAACAACCAAACCTCGGGTCTGACGAAACGTCGGCACACCGTTTCGGCTTTGGGACAATTCCATGTGATAGGCACCCCGATTCGCCACATCTATTTTCGCTTCATATCGCCCTGGAGCAGTCTGCTTCAACAGTACATCCTCTTTGCCCAGGTCCGGTCCAATCAAAGTCATCTTTGTATCCGCCTCGTTGATGAATCGTCCAACCGCGTCGACGGCATCGACAACGACCCGCGCATCGGGCCCATTCTTTTCGACCTCAACGAAAACTCCCTTCGAAGCGCTCTTGCGCATCGCATTTCGGATCACCTGAGCCCAGAATTTCCCAAAGTCTGGCCAAGTAAGCCACTCCGCCGCCCACTGGCTCTTGGCATCCGAAGTGAATGCAACCGTCATTCCAAGGCCATAACGCCACCAGACCAAAACAGGGTCACCAGCATCGCTGGCCAAAATAAATTCGCTCGTCGGTTTGCACCGAGTCATGACATATCCCAGCAGGAACGGAGCCGTATCCATTTCGATTCCCGTGAGGACTTGAGTTGGCCTCAAGAGCATCGGAATGAATGGAAGTTCATTGATGGCAGATTTAGATGCTTCGACCGTCTCCTTGGCAAAAATTTGCGGCACGCTTCCAGGGTCATCGCACATGTAGAAACGTCCACCACCCGTGTTTGCCAATTGCTCGAGCAATTCGGCATCAGCCGATTGCCCCACCGCAACGGAACTCAGCGTAATGCGGCTGGCGGCCATATCATTGGCAATCCCTTCGAAGTCCCCCGGTGCACTATGTCCATCTGTCAGCAAAATGACGTGTTTCAGTTTCGCGGTTGCCGCAGATAACGCTTCATACGCATCCGAGAGTCCGGGATAGATGCTCGTTCCACCGCTCGCCTCGATCGTGCTAATGCGATCGATGATGTAGCCCTTATCAGAGGCGGAATGCAAATCGCTAACCCAGTAGCTTTGCCCATCAAAGGCGATGACGCCCAATTGATCCCTCGGGCCAAGCAATTCAGCAGCCCCTTTGGCCGCATCTTTTGCCAACTCCATCTTTTCGCCACCCATGGACCCCGATTTGTCGATGACCAGAACCATGGCGAGACTGGGTTTTTCTTTCTCCTTATCGAAATTACTCCGGACGGGCAGGATCTCTTCCAAAGTCGTCTTGTAGTAGCCGCCGAGACCAAATGACTGGTCTCCCCCGATCATGACCAAACCACCGCCCAAATCTTCTACGTAAGTTCGAATGATCTCCATCTGCTTGATCGTCATCGACGTGGCCGGCACGTTCGAGAGGATTAAGCAATCGAATTTCTGTAGTTCCGTCAACGTTCGCGGTATGCCTTCGGTGGGTCGTACCTGGACTGCAATATCCTGCTCTTCCAATGCCCATCGGAAGTGATTCGTCTCATTCGAATCGGAATCCACGACGAGTACACTGGGTTTTCCAGATGCGAAAACGACCGCGGACGCGGAATTGTTGTCCAGCAGCGTATCCTTAAAGCCTCGAATTCGGACGGCGTAATCCGCCTGACTTTCTCCTTCGATGGACTGTCTAAAACGAAACTTGGTTTCCCCGGCTTCTATTTTGATCGCTTCCTCTTGCGCGCTCACCAAGATGTCGCCTCGGTAGACATCGATAAATCCGGCGTCTTCATGATTGGATGCAATCGTCACTTCCACATAAAACGGTTCCCCCTGCCGCACTTCCGCCGGAGCCACCGCCTCGGCAACTTGGACTTCGGGCTCCGAACGAATCGGCAAGGACACGGTGCTGACCGGTACCGAGGATGCCGCTGCAGCCTGGATAACATCCCCGTCCGTTTGCCGACCGTCTGTCATCAATACGATCTTCGGCACGTAACCCGGAGGAATTCCCGCCGCGGCAGTCTCAATCGCAGCCGCGAGATTAGTGGAAAGCAACTGTTCTTCTTCAAAACTCGGCAGCTCTTCGACCGCTCGCTTCACCGGAGAAGTAGTGGCAGCCACATTCAGAATCGCAAATTCATCTTCGCCATCGAGCTCTTGGACACTGGCGAGATACTGATCTATCTTCTCTTGAGCTGTAGCATCGACGCTGAGCGAACGGTCGATGCAGAAGACAACGAACTGCTTTGTACTCGGAAATAACAGAGTAAGTCCCGCCAACGCTGCAACCAATAACACCAGCACGATGCCGCGGAGCACTAGCGAAAGCTGACGTTGCCAATGAGGAAAATCGCTCAAGCTGACAAAGTAGTACCACAGGACCGGCAAAAGTGCGATCAACCCCCAGAGCATCCAAGGCCTAGTGAATTCCCAACCAGTCGCCCCCAACAATATGAAAGAGTTGGGAGCGAGGATCTCAACCATAGCACCGCTCATCCCACAATCCTCCGCTGATACAGCCACCATTCGGTCGCAAGCAGAGCGACGGCCAACATCGTCAAATAGAACCATAACGAACGGCCGCCAAGAAGACTCTGGTTCAAATGATCGGCCTTGGGATAATCAAATTGAGGAAGAAGATTACTCTCCTCCGCCGACGTCAAATTGCATGCGATGGCCTCCCAGTTGTCGCCTTCGATTTCCTCCGCACTGGCTGTTTGGTCGTTTTCTGCTGCCCCCTCCGCTTCGGCATCGCCTTCTTCAGCACGGCGAAGCTTCCAAACTCCCTGATGCAGCAACGGCCCTAACGCGACCCGTTCGCTCGGTGCGACCAACTCCACCAAGTCACCACGAGGTGATTCTAGGCTAAGTAAACGTTCCGAATCATCCTCACTCACGGCGATGATTTCGACATCGGAGTCCGCAGGTTTAGGTTCGCTAGCAGCCATCGCGGCCTCTTTTGATTGCCCATCGCCGGTAGTTCCCTCTAATCCAACAATGCTTTCTTCTTTATTTCCTTCACCTGCCGCGGCCTCATCGTCGGACGCGGTATCCTGCAAAGCCCCTGGGGAAGCTTCTCCCGCATCCGATCCAGCGGTCACTTCGTTAACCTCCTCGGCGTTCTTCGCAAACAGTCCTGCGACACGAACACTAGCCACGTCGCCAGTCCGCACCGCTGCCTGCAGTTCACCGTCGATTCCTTGAAACCACTCGAGCGTGTTTTTCATCAGCACAGGGAAGGCAATACGCAGTGGCAGATCTCCTTTCTCCAACGAGCAGGTCAGCACAGCGATATTGCCACTCGATCTAGGTACATGAGCCAAAAGAGCTTGGTCGAGAGGATCCTGAATCAAGGGTCTCGCATCGACAGCAAAAGTAATTTGCCTTGCCCCTGGGAACAGGACATTGTCTAAACGAACGTGTTGAGTCAGGGGCGATTCTGTATTCACGTTCGCAACGATCGGCTGCTCAATTTCATCACCGACTTTCCACAGATCGCAATCCGATTGGGGATCCACTACAAGGACATTACCTCTGGGCATCACACTTGGCACGGCTTTATCAAAGACCAGCAGGTCATAAGCGTTTTCGTTGATGGAGCCTGAATCGTTGACAAAGTCCAGTTCGACGAGCGGTATTGAAGACAACACACTAGCAACAAACAGATTGCCCTCACTCACCAACGCCACTCGAAAAGGTCGCCGAGAGGGAAGCACTGCCAACGCAGTGTTGTCGGCGGCCAGCCCATCTTCTATTCCCAACTGAGCCCGCATGACACCACCGACCGCGGAGGTGTGATCCACGATACGAGTCACTGTTTCGCCTGGTTCGACTTCAACCGGAAGAACATCAATCAGTTGATCGTCTAAATCCAATTCCAATCGCGTCTCCGATTTCGTTTCACCAAAATTGGTCACATCAACTAAGACTTGATAGCCGATCGCATCGACAACGCTGCGACGGACTTGGTAACGTGTAATGGCCAAGTTGTCTTGTGGTTGGCCAACGCCAAAAACTTGAACGCTCTCATCGCCTTCCCACTCATCAAGACCAGGTGAACATCCGTCGGTCAGCACGATCGTTTCGACTTTACCCTCAACGCCAGACAATAAGCGATTAGCGAGTGTTACCGACTCTGCAAGAACACTCGGTGCATCAGTCGGAGCTAACTCGTTCACCGCGTCTTCGAGCCACCGACTATGGTTCGTCATTCCAAGGACGACTTCCGGCACTCCTCCAGAACTAACAATTGCCATTCGATCTTGATCGCGGAGCGAGTGAATTAGATTCCGGGCAATCGTCTTTGCTTCGTCAAGCCGAGAACGAACATCGCCTGCGTTCGCCTGCATACTGGCCGAGTTGTCCAACACCAAAACGACGCTACGTTGGGTTTCCTTTTGCCAACTCCAAAGGGGGTCGACCAGTGCCGCCGTGCACAACAGCAAGAAGAGCAGCTGCAATAGAAGGGACAGCCAATGCCGTAGCTGTTGCCACCAGGACTTGGGCTTCTTTTCGTCATAAAGTTGATTCCAAAAGAGCAACGTCGACGCGGGGACACGCCTCAGCCGCACTTTCAAAATGTAGAGCCCAATAATTGGAAGGGCCAACAAAGCCCACCACCAATTCAATGGACTGGCAAAATCAAGAATGTTCAAAACGAATGCTTCGTAAAACGGGGATCCGGCTTATTGCCTGCGGGAAACGGCTAGCTTGCCAAGGCACTGGCACGCATCATTCTCAAAATCAACTCGTCAAACGGCAGCTCCGTCACCGTGCGGGTACATCCCATTGAATAATGGCGACAGTACGTATCCACACCATCCAGAAACTCAGTAAACAACTCGCGATACTGTTTGAGCTTCCTTTCCGTGATCGTGATCTTCTTGCGTTCACCGGTTTCGATTTCGTCCAACTCAATATCACCTAACCACGTGGGGTTGGCTTCTTCTCGGCTGTGAAGCTGAACCACATGCGGTTCAAATTTTCGGTGTCGCAACATATCCACTCCACTGCGGAAACCTTCTTGGTCGAACAGATCACTGATCACCAACACCAACCCAGTGCGTTGAGCTCGGTGTACTAGCGCTTTTGCTGCTGCGAACAAATTGGTCCGTTCGCCAGAAGCAGGCAAGTCATCCAAGAACTTAAGCACCGTCAAGATTCGATCCTTGCCACGTGTCATTGGTAGCACCGATTGCACTTGATCGGAGTATGCCAAAATGCTGACCCGATCCAAGTCCGCTAAGGCGATGTAACTCAGGGCGGCAGCTACGCGTCTGGCGTAATCAAACTTGTTGGGTTCACCAACATCCATGCTCAGCGAGCAATCCAACAGGATGTAGACGTGGAGATCTTCTTCCTCCTGAAAACGTTTCAACAATAGGTCGTTGTAACGGGCGAAGATATTCCAATCCACATATCGAAGGTCATCACCGGCCGAGTACTCTCTGTGGTCGGCAAACTCGATCCCACCGCCAAGCTGTTTGGTTCTACGCTGAGCTAGGAGTTGCCCTCGAAACACGCGACGCGACACCAGCGACAGATATTCGAGTCGCTTTAAAAACTCAGAATCAAACAGCGATTCGGCCATAACTCTTCTTCAACGTTGTAGTCTTCTCTCTGAGAGAGGCTCGCTCAGTCTGAATCACGGAGATTCGATAACTACGATGCATTTGGTGATCGACAAGGACGGATCACCAGTCTCTCCATCCACGGTGCGAATCCGTAAGTCGAAATTCAGCCAACTAGGCTGTTTGGAGTGCGGACCGTCCAACCGATTGAATAATGTCATCCACAACCGCATCCGTCTGGATGTCTTCGGCTTGCCCCTCAAAGTTCAGCAAGATCCGGTGCCTTAGACAGTTGTGGGCAACCGCGTTGATATCATCTCGGGCGACGTGGTATCTCGAATCCAAAATCGCATTGATTTTCGCCGCAAGAATCACGGCTTGAGCACCACGCGGACTACTGCCGTATCGTACAAATTGCTTCGTCATCTTCGAAGCCAACTCGTGCGTTGGATGCGTCGCCATCACCACTTGAATCGCGTAACGCCGAACATCATCGCTGATAGGAATTTTTCGAGAGAGATCAGACATCGCTAGGACACGTTGCGGCTCAAATAATCGTTCCGCCTCAGGCGTGTAGGACTCGGTTGTTCGATCCAGAATTTCTTCCATGTCCGTCGTGGTCGGAAACGGGACCAAAACCTTGAACAAGAAGCGATCCAACTGAGCCTCAGGAAGTGGGTACGTCCCCTCCATTTCGAGCGGATTCTGCGTCGCCAAAACGAAGAACATTCGATCCAGAATATGCGTTGTCCCCGCTACCGTAATGCTCTTCTCCTGCATCGCTTCCAACAGAGCTGACTGGGTTTTCGGAGTCGCTCGGTTGATTTCATCCGCCAAAACGACGTTCGAAAAAACAGGCCCCTGTTCGAAACGGAAACTTCGATCGCCGTCCTCCGATTGAACCATCACATTGGTACCAATCAAGTCCGCAGGCATTAGGTCAGGCGTAAATTGAATCCTCGAGAATTTTGCATGCAATGCACTGGCAAGAGTCCGGACTAACAAGGTTTTTCCCAGACCAGGCACCCCTTCAAGCAGCACATGCCCGCCCGCAACCAAGCCCATCAACACGGCATCAACAATTTCTTGTTGCCCCACAATGACTTTGGATACTTCATCACGCAATCGCCCGAAATCGACGCGAAAGCTCTCTAACTGCTGCTGCAACTCTTCTTCACTGCTCATCCAGTGCGAACCCTTTCGAAAGCGTTTAGCCGATAAATGCCGACAAATCAAAGCGTCGTGATCATGCGCATGCAATCGCCTTCTCCAACGCGGAAATGAAGAACTGCGTTGCATAGCTTTTGCATCACCAAGGCCGGTTTGCAGAGGATCCTTGGTGGAATCGATCAAGGTAGAACTGGAGTCGTTCTATCTTCAGACCATGGCAGTGTCAAATATTTCATCCTCAGCAACAACACTTACCCCTCTGTAGAGAATCCACTATGAAGAAAAAAACATCTGCGTTCTTCCGCCAAACTTAGATAGAAAAAGAAACGACATCATCCTGCCCATGTCTCAGCAGTCTGAATCTCCCCCCACGGCTCCTACTTAGACTCCACGACGGATCCACTCACCATCACGCTTTGATTGCAGCAAGGACCTTTGCTTCGTCGCCAAGTGTTCATCCAACTCATCGAACACACCGCATCCCATAAAGAGCAACGTGTTGTTTTTTCGTGAATCAAGTTTCCTCGGCCGCGCAGCCTGATATATTGCTACCCGGAGAGCGCAGGAAAGGAAGTGCTAATCCAACGTCCGAGTTGTTACCGCTACGGCGTTACAATTCGTTGACAGCAGCACTTACTTCTCAGGCGATCACTTCGACTTCATCAAGAGCATCAAGAGTTCTCCACCGAGTCTTTAGAGAAAGTCATCCTTTCTCGAATTCGCTTTACCGCGATCATGGATGTCGCAAGTCGGTCACGCTAATTGGCCGCATCAAGGCTGCGAAGCGGTTGCCCTGACACGAACAAATTGATGCTGTCGTGGTTCACCAAACCACATCGCACGATGACAACGAAAGACAACGTATACAAGGGTCTTACAGTGGTCTCGATTCTCTCGAAACGCCCCGCCTTGCTTGCGGCCAACTTGTCCTTTTTCTCTCCGCTCAAGTCACCTTCGTTTGCTTTCAATTCAAGTTGGAGAGCAGCTCTGACCGCCATTGCTTTGTCATTCGCGCTGACGGCAGCGCCGGGCAACTATGCCTTGGCCCAAGAGCTATTCCCGCCCTCCGATAAGGAGACGACGGAGGAGGCTAGACAGCGCGAATTGGCAAAACGCTTTTTAGTGGTTCTGAAGCGAAGCCCGCGTCTCGGGACAGCGTTGGATAAAGTTTATGGTTACCACGTTGGCCGAGGCACGCTGGACGAGTTTACCAGCGCACTCGAATCGCAAGCTGAATCCGACAACGATGGTACGGCTTGGATGATCGTTGGCATGATGAACATGCAGCGTGGCCTAGATGCAACAGCGGTCTCCTCATTAACCAAGGCGGAAACGCTGCTACCAGACCAACCGCTTCCGAGTTACTACTTGGGCAAGAGTCTCGTTCTTCTCGGGGAGGTTGATCAAGCCGCTGAAGCCATGCGGCGAGCCATTACGAAGAAACCAGCCCGGGCGGACATGCTGTTAGTATTCAAAGACTTGGGACGAATTTATCAGAGAACTGGCCGAAACGAAGAGGCCCTTTCGGTATGGTCCGAGTTGGAGAAGCTATTCCCGAATGATCCTGGCGTGCAGGAACAGATCGCATCCATTCTCGCCGACGAAGGCGCTCAGGAAGCGGCATTGGTTCGATTCGAAAAGTTGGCTGCGGAAACCAAAGACCGTTATCGCAAAGTCGAGATGGCCATCCGAGCGGCCCAGCTGAAAGCGAAACTTGGCAGACGTGACGACGCACTTAGCGACTTTGAAAAACAGCTGGCGTTGGTGAATCCCGACAGTTGGCTACATCGAGATATACGCGGGCGTATCGAAGAAGTCTTTTGGTCAGCCAGTGACTTAGATGGGCTTGTTGGTTACTACACGAAGTGGATTGACTCCCACCCCGAAGACGTCGACGCAATGATGCGGGCAGCACGGGTGTTATCGACTCAAAAGAGAACTCCCGAGGCGAAAGAATGGTTCGAAAATGCGATTGCGAAGGCGCCGTCTGACCCCGAGCCAAGACTGGCCCTCATCAACGCTTTGGCCAACGACGGAGACTACGGTGCTGCTGCTGAGGCGATGGAAGCCTTAGTCGCGATCGAGACCAACGATCCCGATCTGATTGTCCGTTGGGGTGAACTTGTCCTCTCCAACGACAAACTCCCCAAACCGGCGAGACAGAACCTGGCGAAAGGCATCTGGCTACGTTTGCTGGAGACAAGAAGCGACGACCCAGTCACCGTCTCGCGAATCGCTGATCTACTCCGAGGTGCGGAGCTTCCCGAAGACGCGATCGTCCATTATCGCAAAGCAATCTCGCTTGCTGAAAACGAGCCTCAATACCGAGAGTATCTCGGTGAATACCTTCACCAGCTGCAGCGCAAAGAAGAGGCTTTCAAAGTGTGGGAGACGATCGCATCGGACGAACGCGAGTCCTTGGCAAATGTGGTTCGCTTGAGCGAGGTCTACAGCACTTTTGGATACGCGGAACTCGCTTTGAAAAAGATGGCGGCCGCCTGTGAGATGAAGCCTGGCTTTGCCGAGCGTGCTCGCTATTCGGAACTACTTAGACTTTCTGGCGATTATGACGCAGCTTTGGAACAACTCGACGAAGCCGAGACGCTTGCTGAAGACCCAGAAGAATTTGAATTGCTGATCGCGGAACGGATCGAGAACTATCGATCCATGGGTAATCTGGGAGAAAAGATTGACGAGCTCAAAGATCAGCTTGCCGGAGCAGACAAGGATAACGCCGGTCAGTGGCGATTGCTTGCTTTGTACCAGGATGCAGCGAGAGCCTTCGGTGCAGCTTGCGACGCGATCGAAAAAGCGGCCGAGTTGGCGCCCAACGATGCTCGCATTTGGGGAAATGCGGCAATGCTTTATGAGCGAAGCGGGCGTTTCGGAGAAGCCGTCTCGGCGTATCGTAAACTCGCCACGATCGACCGCCGATTCCTCACTAATTATCTAACGCAGATCGCATCCATTGAAATGCGAGTCGGCAACGTCGAGAACGCACTGGCAGCCGGAGACGAACTACTTGCGGCCGCTCCTGGCAACTCGGAGAGCTACCGTTTCTACGCAGATCTCTGTATGCAAGCTGGCGAAACAGAACGTGGCTTGAACGCATTGCGGCGTAATGTTCGCAGCAACCCCAACGATCCCGACGCACTCGAGAACCTCGCTCAAACACTCGCTAATGAGTTCGAAACGGATGAAGCGATGGAGCTCTACTGGAGGAGATTTGATCTATCACGCGACGTCGACTCTCGGATCCCTGCCATTGAGGCACTGACCGAGCTGTATTTGAGGACCAACCGCTTTCCTCTGCTTCTCGACCGACTTGAATTAACTTCGCGTGAGGAAAACAAGAAACGCGAAGGAACCCTTTGGGTTGCTGCGGCTCACCAAGCTGCGGGCGATTTAGGGATGGCGCGACAGTTGTTAGAACAGCTGGTTCGCGAAGATAGCCGCGACACCAAACTCCTGGAACAACTCGTGCAGCTTTCGCGGTCCGAATTCGATTTCGAAAGCGCAACCGATTACCAGCGTCGACTGATTGCAATCGCTCCGTCGGACGAGGGCAAATATCTACTCGCTAACTTGCTAAACGAATCCGGCGATACCGAAGGCGCCAAAGCGATGTGGTTGCAGCTCGCCGGCAGCCGCAATGGCGCGAATGATGTGCTTGATAGCGTGCAATCCATGCTCTCCAAGCAGCAATTCGAAGCAGCCCTAGAGTTGAGCGAGAAAGCGCTCTCGTCGGATCCCGACAATTGGGAACTCCTCGCCGCCGCCATACTGGCCGCCTGGCAGTCCGATGAGAAAGAAAAAGCAATGGCAATGACGGCAACAGCTAAAGCACTGCCAAACGATCCATCCGAATTGTCGATCGCAACCCAGAAGCAGATCGCCCAAACAGCTAGTCGCCGACAAAATCCAGCTTATGCTCAACAACTGCAGATGATGGGCACGCCGATGATGCGGATGCAGAATTCATCCCAGATTCGTGCAGCCTTAGGCGCTGTCAACAACGGCTACGGTGGCTACGGAGGCATGTACGGAGGTGGTCGCCCCTCGTTCAAGCCTCAGTCGTTCGGTGACTTATTGACCATCGTTTCCGCGATCGAATTTTTCAGCATTGAAGACGCAGACGAACGTTCAAAGTACATCAAGGACATCGTTGACAAAGCCATCGAGAGTGAGGATGTGGATACGCTGCACGATGCCATGATTGCTTCTGGTTGGGCCGACGCAAATTCCTACATCTACAACCAGAACAGATCGAACGAACAGCAAGCTCTGCTCGACAAACTGATTGAACTCAAGGATCCGCTTGCCGCGACGATCACGCTCGCCAGCCAATATAGCACCCGGCAAAACGCGACCTTCCAAGGGACGCCCCCAGAGCCAATGTCCGAAGAGGAAATCGATGAAATCCTCGCGATGGCGAAGATCGCCGACTCGGGTGCGGGGCAAGGGTACCCGACTCGCTCGTACATCACATTCTGGGTAATCCAGGAGCTCCAACGAGCTGGAAAAGAAGACGAAGCAACCGATTTACTTCAATCGCAACTCGATAATGCGAGGAGCGAAATGGAGCTGATCCAAGCAGCGGGAATGATGATGCAACCGCTCATGTATAGCAACGTGCCGCTTCCCGAAGAACAATCGAAATCGATCATCTCCACGGCTCTCCCTGTCTTAGAAAAAGCGATGGCAGCTGCGGAAAATCAGGGCAGCAATCAACAGTACGTTGCTTCGCAATTATCGTCCATCATGCCCATCATTTTTCAGTATGCCGAATTTGATCAAACAACGGAACTGGTTGAGAAGCTTTTGCGCAGCCAAGCAGCCCGTACCGCAAAACTGCGGCCTTCCCAACGTGAAAAGATCAGCCAAAATCCCCGGATGAACTATCAGCTCCGTACCGGCGGCAACATCAGTTCGGTCCAAGTGGCGTTTCCAACTCCAACCGGATATTTCGACGAGTCCAGCATCCTCCCACTGAATGCTTACTACGAGGCGGCCAAGGAAAATGGCAAGCTGAATGAAGCTAAAGCCGCGATCCAGGATTGGAACGCGACGAACCCGGATGACCCATATCTTAAGTTTGCATTTGCAATGGCAAGTGCCAGTTTCGAATACTGGGCCGGGAACACCGAACAAGCACTCAAATCAGTCGACGCTGCGAGCCAACTTTCCCTGGCGACCCAATTCGTTTCGCTGCTCCAAGCTAGGATGAAATATGACAACGGAGACGTACGCGGAGCGTTGGCGGCAATCGAAAAAATGCGGCCGTCGAACCAATCGATGTTGGTGAAACGCGAACTCACAACACTCGATCTTCTACTCCAACTCGGTGATATCGATCGTGCGAAACGATCGGCTCAAAAGCTGTTCGCGTTGCGATTGGATTCCGAAACTGAGTTTAAGCTAGCGGACTTGATGTACCAGCTCGGAATGCGTGACATGGCGGATCGGATGATGGGCCGCATCCGTCGAAGATCAGGCGGGAAACAGCAGACTTTGGTTCAATTGATGCAGCGTTACGCGTCCGCGGGCGATATGAAACCTGCCGCGGAAATTGCCCGCCAAATCATTCGTCGAACTCAACCACCGGTTGGGACTTCTCGAACCAGCCAGTCGATGCAACATGAGCAAGCGCTACAGATGCTGGTTCGTGCTAACGAAATCAAGCCTCTCATCGAACGATTTGAAAAACTTGTCCAACGGTCGCCCAAATCTCGCAACTTGACCGATCGTTTAGCCGCGATGTACGAAGCGTCTGGTCGTCGCAGCGACGCTCAGGCCCTTAGAACTAAAGCAGCGAAAGCGGCACCGAATCGACCAGCCGACTTGATGGCTGCTGCAAGACAGCTGGAACTAGCCGGCAAAGCAGACGAAGCCATTCAAACTTACATCGATGCGTTTCGGAAGAATCCCCAATCGTTAGAACGTGGCTACAACCAGGCCCGAACCCTTTTCCAGAAAGAGAAGGCCTTTCCCAAGCTAGCCGAAATGATCGCCGAGGTTGGTGTCACGAAATTTGGTCAGAACAACTATCGCATCTCCTACCTTCTTTACGATCTAGGGCGAGCCGAACAGTTCGAAGAGGCCGGCAAATATTTCGAGGCGATCGTGGATGGTGGCTCCAGTTACCAAATTAGCAATGCGTTCAACTACATGCAGCGGTATCCAAAGATCAAAGTATCCGAGGAGACTGTGGCCAAGTTTGCATCGCAAATCGTAGATGGCTCTTTTTCCAGAAACCAAAATTTCAATTTGATTTCTAGCTATCAGAGCACAGGTAAAGTCCAAGGCATGGGCGGCTTCATGGCGAACATGATTGCCAAGAGTGATGCCCAATCGAAAGCGGTGATCGATGCGTTACAAGAACGCGTTGCAAAATCAAAAGAGACACTTTCAATCGACCACGTATTGCTGGCACTCATCAAAGCCAAAAAGGGAGATTTTGAGGGCGTGGCGAGCATCCTGCAGCCGGTGTTAGAAGACGACAGCAAACCGGCAACAATGCGGTCTCAGTATCTGTGGACAATTGCTTCCGAGATATCAGGCAAAGAACAAGCACCAGAATTGGCAATCAAGGTGCTCGAGAAGTTCGTTGATGGACCGGAATCGTCGCTGGGCGTAACAGGGCTCCAGTTCCAATCACAGCCGACCAACTTGCTAATCACGACTCTGGAGGAGATGGGAGAAAAAGACAAGGCTAGGAATCGTTTGCTAGACGTCCTCGAATCCATCGAAATCGATACTCGACAGAATCAGTACAACCCTGGCTACGGCGAATACCAATTCATCAACTCGCTTCAAAACATTGCTGAGCGGTTCATTAAACTCGACGCACCGGCCGAAGCCCTCATCGCCTATCAGAAATCGTACGGCCAGCCAGACCTCCTTGCTGCAGCAGAACGATACGGTGGCGGACGCAGCTACGCTCAGCGAGGCGAGCAACTTCGAAGCAAAATCCAGGGTGCAATGAAAGGCGAGATCTTGATTGAGCTGATCGATGCAGCCATTCGCAATGATCTCCAAAACAAGAGTGTCGCGTTCCTCGTGACACCAACCGAGTCCGGCGATAGCCTTGCGTCGAAACGCCTTGAGTTGCCCATCGAAGACTTCCTCTCTTCGTCCAACATGAACAAAGAAATGAAGTCTCAGCTGACACGTGTGCTTGCTGAACTGAAGGAATCTGAGCAAACGGGTATCAACGGTCATCTTTGCCGCCTCTTGGTGTCCAATGCGGTCGACGATCCCGAATCCCGTAAACTCACGACGGATTCAATACGCAGCTGGTTGGCGTCCTCACCACAACCAACCCTCCCTGAACCGTCCGAACCGGCCTCCCAAGAATCGAACGATCGAAAGTCCCTGGAAATTGGCGACGAACTCAAAACGAAGTTGGAGCAGGAACTGATTCTTTCCGTCGTTGCTAGGGCCCTTCAAACCGAAACGCAAAACGCAGACCAAGACGATGCCAGCTCGGAGACAGCGCCTTCCGAGCAAGATGGATCAGGGAATTCCGATCTCGCTGAGCAGTTACTTGGTCGAGCCATCAACGCAGCCGCCGCACTAAAGCGCGAAGAACTCAATTTCGGGCTGCAACTCCAATTAGCTTCGCAACTGGCTGTACGCGACAAAGCGCGTTCTAAGCAGCTATACCTGGACGCATTAGACGATCTCTACCCACCAGAAACGGAAGAGGCAGACGATAGATCCGCCGGTTCAAAAGGAGGAAGCCAACGATGATCAAGAAGATTCCATTATCCCTCGCTGGGCTACTGGTAGCCGGTATGACCCTCTCTGTCATCATGTGCTTTGCGGCGAACGAAGCATATGCCCAAGTCCGCGTGCTATCCCAAAGTTTTGCCGTCCCATCACAGACAGCGACAAAGGGAATTAGCGCGACACAACGATCCCAAGCGGCTTTGTTCCTGGCAAAACAGGCTGCCGAAGCCGGTTTCATCGACGTCAGTTTCGAAGCGGTCCGGCGCGCCGTTGGTGATGGACCGCCCGTTCAATCTGCCGGTCTGGGAGGGTTGCTTTCGGGTGGCCCAAGCCCACGCAGTTCGCGCGTCATCGTTTCATCGAACAATCCATTCGGTGGATCAACATCTGGAACTAATGGCCAAACGAACACAGCGAAGATCCTGCAGGAACTCGATTCCATTTGGGAAAAGCAAGAATTCGATCCCGTACAGTGCTACCAACTTTGGGAAGAGCTCGTCTTCCCACCCGGTCGTCCAAACGATGCGTTTACCTACTCAACTTCGGAAACGCAAAATGGCTTTAGCTATTCCATCAATTTGGACGAGCCGGAACCTCGCAAAACCCAATCTGGTGTTCATTCCCTGGTCAAATGGGCAAAAAAAGCGGATCGCCTGAAGGCACTCAAAACGACCATCGAAGAGCGTGGCAAACTTCCTGGAGCGCAGGCAACGGCAAACCTAATCCGCATCGTACTGGCAACGGTCGACGACGGAATGGATCGCGACCAGCTATGCACCCAACTGGCGCAAAAGGCGACCTCAATCGTTGCAGGCCCGGAATCGGAATTGATGACATCGCTTGCTTTCGAGCTATTGCAGAAAACGCCTCGAGAGTCGGAAGCCAGAAAACAGCTCTGGGCCGATCTCAAATCCGCTGCGTCCACCAATCAGCGTTGGGCGACGAACCGCTGGATGCGACATGCGGTTGCGACGGAGATCAAGCAAAACGCCAAAGCGGGCGACTTCGCTGCGTTTGACAGTGATGCCCAATTCTTCCTGACTATTTTCGATGCACTCACTGGGAATGAGGATTACGTAGCCCAACAAAAAAGCTCGCTCTACGGACGAGCCTCATCCACAGCACTTAAAGAAGGCTTCCTCGAATTCGGTTTGGAGTGCCTAAAGAAGCAATCACAATTCTCATCTTCGACCGTTGGAATTGGAAACGAAATTGGTAAGGCGCTCCTCGACCCGACCGGCAACCAGTTTGCAGAGCTGCTTCAAAAGTCCCCTGAGGAGCGGTATTCGATGTTTGCCGACTTGGTATTTCAAATGCCGAGATTTGGTTTGGTGCAAGCCGCGAATGTCGCCCCCTATGAACGCATCCCGGCCGAATTCGTTGCCAATTACAAGTCCTTTCATAAGGTCAACAAGCTACCGATCGAACAAGTCACCGGGGTGGAAAGTCGTTGCCTGAGTTTGATTGAGTGGGTTATGCGTGACGCCATAGCGCTCGGCAAGAAGCCCGAACTCCTCGAACGGATCCGTGAACTAGAGGATCGCGGCTCAGACGACGCGGTTCTAGCCAAAGCGATGCTTGCCAAGGCAGAGGGAAGATCCATTGACTTAGGGGATTTCACCGAAGAGAAAAACGGAGAGTTGGTTCTTCGTTCTGAGATAACCGGTGAACGTGGCCCGATCATGGCCTTGGACTACGAGATCTTTGAAACGGCGGCCAAGGATGTTTCGTACCGAGAGGCTACTTTCGACTTTGGTAAACGACTTGCGAACCGTAGCTTTCTGAACCGCTCCAACGACGTGAAACATGGCCGGTATTGCGAGGCTATCGCGGAACTGGCGATGGAAAGCCCGCCCGCGACCTCGGAACAACTCCAACACTTCGTCGTCGCCGAGGATTTCACCATGAAAGATCTCCTTGGGAACGCACTCGGTGAGAGTATGTGGCTGAAAAACAAGGACGGTGCCTGGGAACATCGCATGGGCATTGCGTTCTCGAGCCTGCTTCTGAAATACCCACTACAGGGCGACTACAAAATCACCTTTGATTGCCTCGACAACACCTACGGTGAAAGCGCGTTTACGTTTGGCGGCCAGTACATTGACATCCGTGGTTACGTGCAAAACATCGCCGTCGACACCGTCGGTTTGCGAACTGGAAAACAAGTCCCCACATCAGCTATCCGACGAGGCGGAGAGACCAACGCAGTCACCGTCGCCCACGATTCAGAGAATGCAACCTACACGGTGGATATTAACGATTCGGAAGTCGCCACATTTAATCTAGATGAAGGTGCATTTCCCTTCGTTGGTCCCCATTCAATGCACCACCGTAAAATGTATTTGAGCAACTTCAAAATCGAGGGCAATCCAACTATACCACGTGAGCTCAATTTGCTAGATGCCAATCTGATTGGTTGGTCCAATCGATTCCGTTACCGCGCCCTACCACCGCTCCCAAAGATCATCGCGGAAAACGCCGAACGCGACACCTCCGCAGACCACAAGCAGTCGGATAACACAGACGTCCAGGAGGGGTCTGCAGTCGTTGACTACGACTGGGAACTGAAAGACGCGACACTTCAAAGTATGGATCATCTGGCCTTACACCAGCTCGATCAAGAGAATGGACTAACAACGAAGAAACGTTGGCACCCACCGCACGAACAGTGGATCTATTACTTGCGGCCTATTTGTGACGGAGAATCCGTCTCTTGCGAGTTCTATTACGAACCTGGCAAGTATTCTTTGCACCCAACAATTGATCGCATTTCACTCCAGATTGACCGCCCGAAACTGCGCAAACATTGGATCACATCCTCGGCTGCGGTATTCGGAGTCAGTAGCACCAATGGAGTCGATCTCGCTAGGGACGAGATTATCAATACGCCCGAATTGAAAGCCAAAGCCTGGAATCGCCTCGCTTACTCTCGGGAGGGCAACCAAATCACGGTCAGCGTGAACGACAAACCGATCTACTCACAGCCGGCCGACAAGATCCTTCGGGGCCGCTTCGGGTTCTTGCAAGATCCGGAAGCGTTCCAAGTCAAAGTTCGCAACGTAATCCTGACGGGAGATTGGCCGGAGTCGTTACCGGAGGACCTCTTCGCCGAACTCGAGGCTGAGTGAATCGAACACAAGTTGATGATGCCCGAACAGGCCAAATCAGAATCTGAATCTTGGATGAATTGCCATTCAGAGTCGAATACGCCTCTTTGAGTTCAATGAGGAACTCCGAACAGTCCCAGCTTGTGCAATGACGTAGTAGGTATCCCTACTTGGCCCATCGATCCATTCTTTTGCTCCAAAGAAGCATACCTCATCCTCGTCATGCCTTAAGTTGAACTGACCAATCCACTGACGATTCACGCGACATGTCGTCTACGGCGAACTTTCCGCACTCGTGTCCTCGTCCACGCATCTCAAACCCATTGGCGACTTGGAATGATTTGTTTGCTCTTGAAGCTTAAACCTACTTGTGTGCGCACTCCGTGGGCCCTTTCTATTCAACTCTGCGTAGTGGCTCTTTTTTGCTGCGTTACCACCAGCTCAATACTTGCTCAATCCGAATCGCAAATTGTCGAGCGCTACGAGCAAATCCTCGTCAAGCAGCCCAAGTACGGAACCGCGTTCGACCGTGTTTTCGAATACCACCGAGCCAATGAGTCAACAGAGTCGTTCCTGCAATCGTTGGATACGATCGCCGAGGAAACTTGGAGAAGGTCACTGTTGCGAGGGATGATTGAGTTCCGCCGTGGCGAGACGGAAAACGCGAGAACCTCATTTGAAAAAGCCGCGGCTAACTTCGGCGGGCAACCGCAACCGTATCAAGCCCTCATAGCACTCTACCTCGCTCAGGCTTACGAGAGCTCAAATCAACCTGAGAAGGCAATCGAAGCCTACAAACATGCGTTGGAAGAAGCATCTACGAAATCGCAACGATTGGAGATCTGCACCTCGCTAACAGATTTGCTTTCCCAGCAGAGACGAGACACTGAAGCTCTTGAAATCTGGAATGATCTTGAAACGTACTTCGAAGACGACCCAAGTGTGCTTGAGATCATCGCTACGAAGCTACTCGATAACGGGCAACTGGATGAGGCAAAGACGAGGTTTCTTTCCGTCGCAGCAAACGCCCCAACGTTACAAAAGAAAGTCGATGCCGAATTCCGCGTCGCCGAAATCGATTTGGAAATGGGTGATACCAAGGCATCTTTGACACGCCTGAAATCGCTAGCCAAACGGGTCCATTCAGAAAGCTGGTTGGGCGAACGTGTTCGAACCGCCATTGAAACGGCATACATTGAAAACCGTGACTTTGAAGGACTCAAACAGTACTTCGCGGATTGGATCGAGGACAATCCGGATGATGCGGCTGCGGTAATTCGCTCCGCCAAACTTCTTCGTAACCAGGGAAGTCTCGAACAAGCGACAAGCATGCTGCTCGACGCTCGCAAACGATTGCCATCGAATGCAACGATTATCGAAGCCCTTGTGCAGCTTTACGACACCGCAGGCGAATCGCAGTTGGCGATTGACACGCTCAGGCAACTGGTCACACTCGAGCCAAACAATCCTGACTATCTCCAACGACTTGGATTGTTTGTAGCTGCAGACAGGGAAGCAGACCTCCAGCAACGTATTGAAGAAGCCGAATCGATTTGGCGACGCATGATTCGTCATAAGGGAGATGCCAGCGCCATTCTTCGTGTCGCCGATCTACTGCGCAAGTTCAACGCTGCAGATCGCGTGGTTGCTCTTGCCAAAGAAGCCATCGAAGCCACCCCAGAAGATCCAGCAGCGAGATTCTACCTCGCGAACGCCTATCTTCAGTCAGGAAGCAAAGACCAAGCGGTCCAGGTCTGGCGTGAGATCGAAGCCCTGGATCTCCCAACTTCGGAACACCTAATGCAACTGGGCGAGGTCTACAAAGACCAGGGTTTTTTCGACGATTGCATTCGTGTGATGACGATAGCCTGCGAAAATGCGAATAACTCGCAGTCACGCCTTCGGCTCGCATCCATCATGACGGAAGCGGGCTATTTCCTGCCAGCCATCCAACAATTGAAGATCGCCGAAGCCAGTGCTTTGAATGTGCGCGATAAGTGCTCCATCTGGAACCAACTTGGTGAGACTTGCGACGCGGCGAAATCGTTGCCGCGAGAGCTTAGCCGCACCAAAGCTCTTTTGCGGCAGATACAGCGTAAGACCGAATCCGCGCCAGCCGACGAGCGTGGTCCATTGATTCGGCAGACTGCAGAAGCTCGTTGTAAATTGGCCATTCTGCAATTGGCTTCCGGGAACGATAGCGAAGCAGCCTTTTCGATGACATTGGCAGCCGAGGCCAACCCGGAAGAGCGTTATTACCTCGAACTCGCATCGGAATATCAAGAACAAGCCGGGCAGCTCGGTGATGCAATTCGATTATTGGAGGAGATCGCCAAACGTGACCGCGCTTCGCGATCGTCAACCTTAAGACGGCTTGCCAATCTGCAGCTACAGCTTGGTTACCGGGAAGTATCCCTTACTACGGCCGAACAACTGCTCGACTCCAACTCTGCATCCGTCGAGGACTACCGTTATGTCGCCGAGCTCTGCTTCCGCTCCGGAGATGAATCTCGCGGGCTTCGCGTTTTAAAGCGAAGTGCCGAGTTACATCGAGATGACCCAGAATGCCTTTTGGCGTTAATCGACCGTTTCGAAAAACGATTCGAAGGCGCCGAAGCGATCGAGTATTCATGGCGACTATTCGATCTCGCGCTGAAGAATCAGAGAGACTATGAAAGTCAGATCACAGCGGTAAAACGACTGACCCAAATCTATTTGACCTTCAGGTCGTTTGGTTCATTTCTCGGTGAGTTGGACAAGCAGCTGCAGTTTCGTGGCACACCCGAACAACGAATACTGTTAGCCTCGACCGCTTACCAGGTTGCAGGTTTTAATTACACCGCACTGAAGCGGCTTAAAGAACTCGATACAGGCGAACGAACACCTCCGCTGATCTTAAAGCGACTTCGAGATCTGGCTCTCGCAGAAGATATGTTCGAACTCGCTGGCAGTTATGTCGGTCGAATCCGCAACTCGCAGTCAGGTTCGGCACTGCTAGCGGATCTGGACGCCAGCGCCTCTTCTGTGCCCACCAATCTTGGACAAAGCATGACCAAGATCGGTCCTCCGGATGCCGCGGCTCTCGTTTCCGAAACAATCGAGCGCGTCAATCGCAGCCTGAAGAAACCCAATTTCTTACAGGCCACGGAGACATTGGACTCCGAGCTTGCCGCACAACCAACAAACTGGGAGTTGCTCGCCCACCGTATTTACCTCGAACGGATCTTGGAAGGTCCTCGGGTCGACGAGCTTTGCGACAGATTGCTCTCAATGGACATTCCATTTGATACCAGAAGCAGTCAATCCCGCCCTCCTGCCGCGCTGTCGTCCGCATCCGCGTCGACCGGCAGCGTGAAAGATCCCCTCAGTATTAACTCCTCCAGCCGGTCTAATTGGTATCAAAGATCAGCTACTATCGAGAGGAGCTTACTAACGGCGAAGTCTCTCACGAACATTTTGAAGTCATCGCGTGGCTTCCAACCCACGTTCGGCCGGAACACACCCAGATTAAGTTTGCCCAACCTCGTGTGCTTTGGCGACGCCATTACGGTCGCGACGACACTCCGAAGTGAAGACGCCCCAACGTCTTCGCAGGTTGGGAAGTGGGTTCAAGATCGTGATTTCGATGCGCTCTGGTCAGAAGCGATCCGTATTCCTTACCGTTACTACCCATCCTCCCCTCTCTTATACGATTTTGCACGCCGAGTAGTCGATTCGGCCCGCACTGATTCTGTAAGTTCTCAAGATCCAAGACCTTTCGCGTCTGGCTCTCAAATCACCGCACGAGCCGTCTTTTTGGCTATCCTCGCCTATCTGGGTGATCGCGATGCAGCCCGAATACTCTTCGACGCGGACTTTGAAGCCAGATTCAAGGCAACAAATCGAAACAACCCCCGTAGTCATCTTATCAAGGAAGAACACCTTTCTTTGCTCATCGAATTGGCCTCTGAAGATCTAGGCATTGCGTACGATCCCGCAAAACTCATCTGGCTTCTCGAAGAACTGCGCACTGCCGGTCTCGGAACCACTGAAATTAGGCAGCTTATTCGGCAATGCGACGCGACGCCGGCAGAGTGGATCGCAACCGCAACGATGTCCCAAGAGACCAATTCAAAAGAGATCTGCTTCACCCGGGCGCTCGACCTCATTGAGTCGCAAGGCCTCTCCTTAACCGAAATGGGGCCTTCTGCTTCGTTGCTCATCTTGAGCATGATGCAAAACAACCCGATTCACTTCTGGGGCTCTGATTTCCAGAATCCCCCGAATCAAACGACAAACGAATCCCGGCATCTGAGTCAGATTCCTCCCAATGAAGTTCCGCCAACTCCTTGGGTAGAACGCCTTCTCCAGGCTCAAATCGCCTATATCGAAAACTGTTCCACCGAAGACCTCGAGTACGTCGACTTGAGCTCGCTCGCATCGAAGTTCGTCCCCGTCGCACAAATTGTTTTGCCCGGGGCAGCACCGATTGCAACCCGCCCACAGGGCTTCGGTACGACTTTCGGATCCCCTCTGACAAATCCGAGACGTAATCTCCAGCCACGCAAACAGACGCTGAGTGGACCGACGAGCTCAAATTTAGTGCCGCCACAATTGATGGCTTTGTTGAGCGGCGCACGCTTTCGTGCGAACACTCAATCGCTGCTTCAGCTTGAGCAAGTTCTTGCGAAACTGGAATCCAGCGAAAACGACGAAACAAAAGCGGAATCCGAGAATGAAGTCAAGCTAGCCCGTAGACAATCGTTCATCGATGTGATTCGGTCTTACCTTCTTTGGGACAGCAATCAGCGTGACGAAGCCATTCAGAAGCTCGTTGACATCGACTCTCGCGCAACACTTGGCCAAGCACCACGAGTCCTAATCGCTCAGATGCAAACCGAACACCAGTTATTCGCCTCCGCTCTCGAGACGGTAAATCACCTCAAGGCTTACACGTCGACTTCGATGTTGGCGCTGCATCAGAAGCGACTCCAACTGGCTTCCCTAATTGGTGATAAGGAAACAGCAACTGATGCGGCCACGAAACTGTTCTCCATGCGATTGGATCGCAAAACGACTTCGACCGTGCTCGAAACCCTGCAGGCGATGAAAATCGACGAATTGGCCGAGGCGTTAGCAAGACGAACCAGCAGCACCACTCCCAAGCCAAAGCAATCGCTCTTGCAACAGATGAATGGCAGCCTTGCCAATGGCGAGCCTGAAAAAGCAACGATGTTTGCAAAAGCAATCATTCGTCAGACCGACAGCCAGAACAACATCGCGAGAATGCTCAAACTTCCGGCAGACGGGAGCATCCAAGTGGCGAACCAACGATTTCTTCGCCTGTCCACAAGCGGTCAGATCTACCAGCGGATCTCGGATCGCGAGTCCGCGTTTCAGATCTTAAGGCAGATGGACAAGCTAGAACCATTCACCGAAGAGACCCAATCGCTATTGCAACAAAACCCTGACTCAAGGCAATTGCAATACCTTCTCGCCGAGTGTCATTGGCACTTAGGCAATCGAAAGCAAACGATGGAATTGCTGGTTGGCGCATTCCGTGAACACGGACTGCCCAAAAAGGTGCCTCCAACCTCGGTTGTCTTAAGCGTTCAAAAGTACGGTACGAAGGAGGACGTCATCTCCTTGCTAGTCGATGCAATACGGCAGAGTCCAGGCAGCGCGGAGATGCTTGCTGAGCGTTCGATTGCCGCAATTATTACCGATTCGGATGCTTGGACGCAGGTCGGCGAGACACTGGCGTCGTTGCCAGTGCAGCCCGACTTGTCATCCGAATCCGCGATACGGCAACTCACCGAAGGCTTGATCTCTGAGAAACAAGGCGCACTGGCAAAGAACCTGGTGAAAGCGCAATTCGAGGATCGCGGTGCCAAGTCCCTTCACTATCTCAATTACGACGTAATCTATCAGGAAGCAGACTCGAAATCTCAAACGCAGCCTCTCTTCGCAGCAGCAGATCCGAATCTCGGCAAATGGTGCTTGGATCTGATCGAAGAGCGGTTGGGAAGCAGCCGTCTGCTGCCCGCTCTCAATTCGCAATCATACAGTTCTACCACGCCACGATTTCTGCGGCGGCTTATGCAGGTACTTCCGCAGGCAGGCAACGACTGGATCGAGCTGCGGCAACAACTTTTCGACAAACCACAATCGAGCCTTTCGGCTGCCGAATCCACGCTGCTTTCTGCGATCCTCTGTTCAGAACAGCAGCCGGACAAGGCATTGGCGGTGCTCGACCAAGCTTGTTTCGATTCAGAAGCAGTGACCAACATGGGAATCGACCAGGCTTGGGAACTCTATGCCTGGCTAGCAACTGATTTCCAAACCGGTTTTGCGTCGGCAGATCGAGTCCTTGGCGGCGTGGTCAATCTCAACGCGACGATCAGCCAAAACGGCCTTGGCTCATCACTACTCGGTTTTATCGCGCGATGCAGCTGCCAAGACAATCGCCCCAAAGACGCGAATCGATTGCTGACACTTTGGACGCGATCACAAACTAGTGCGGCATCATCAATTCAACACTTTGGCAACCATAGCACTGCGAGAACCAACCGTCATGAACAAGCCGCTACGTTCATGATTGACCACAAACAGCCGGCGTATGCCCTGCAGCTGTTTTCAGGGATGATTACAGGCGTTCCAGCGAGAAGTTCAAATCAAGTTCAGCCTGCATCCGCTCATGACCCAATTTTCGGCAGCGAACTAATCCAGAAATATCTCGCGGAGGCGGTCTGCGACCCCAGCGAAAGCAAAGCTCTCAGCGTGATGACTGATGTAGCCATTGCGTCGAGCTCCAACCGCAGCGATGCCCCGCTAGTTGTAACGCCGCGGCTAACGCGGTCTTTGCAAGAAGACCGGCTGCGGCCAATGTTGAACGCCATTCGTAACGTTGACTTTGGCAATGCGAGTTTGCAAGGCTTGCTGCTGATCGGCATCTTGGCGAAACAGGCACAAGATCAATCAACCCTGGAGGCGGCTGCAAACGAATTCGCCAGACGAGCGAAGCAATTCGCGACAGAATTGCCAGATCCTGCAGAATCGAAGTACCAGCTGGCGTTGCTCCAGCGTGGGCTGTGTTTCTTCTTGGATGAATTGAAACGATCCGAAGACTTCCCGGAGCCATTGCTGACAGCCCTCGACTTACTGACCCTAACGGATCGACCTGCAGCGATAACGGCGGCCCAACAGCATCGAATCATCATCAGCACGCTCCGCTACCTGGAAAACGCAGAAGCAACCGCAACCATTGTTTCAGTCTTGAACCGTACGATGCAGCGTGTCGAGCCCGACTCCGAGGACGCAGTCCGGACGGCATTGGACCTCGCGATTGAGGCTGCCCGCTACGGCGAATTGGATCTATCCATGAAGACCGCCGTGGACGCATTGCGGTACGGTCCACATGGAACACAACTGGACGCCAATGTTGCAGAAGCCTTCTCTTCACCGCCCGGACTCCAAAGCTTCCAAAGGTTATCCACTGGTAGCACCTCCTTCGGTCGCACTCGTTCAGCTAACGCGGGCATCACACAACGTTTCCGAGTCTCCAAATCACTTGGGGTGCTCATCGATGAATGGCGGCAGGCCGGTACCACCGCAACACAACTTACAGACGCGTTGACCCAAATTGTGTTGCCGTCTGAAAAGACTTCTTCAATCGAACCTTATCTCGAAGTTGGCCTTGGTGGCGGCGCGAGGCTCATTCTGGATGATTTGGCCAAAGTCGAGGCCAAATCAGAAGACAAAAACCTCTACCGCAAAAGTGCCGCGGAAGAGTTGCTCATCGCGGCACAACAGACAGATTCTCTCGGTGCGTTGCTAAACAAGATTTCTAAGCGGCAGTCTTCCTCAATGGATCGCAGTGCGAAGCTCAGAGCTGATGCAATCCTGCTTGCCGCCGAGCTATTCGAAATTCAGATCCCGGAGGATGCCGCTCCTTCGGAAATCAATCAACTCGCGGAGAAGTTAAGGAAGCTTGTGTTATCGGACGCGCAGCTTTCTATGGCAGTTCAGATCGCATTCCGGAAAGCGTCGAACAAGATCGATCTTCTCTTCAATCTAGACTTCTTCAAGCAACTCCAAGCCCAAACGCTTCGAACCGAACTGCCATTGCAGAGAGTACTGCACCGCAAGCTGCAGCAGGCCATCGAGAATGGAAACCTCAAATTAGTGGACGAGTACGTCAAACTATTCGAGTCCATCTACGCCTATCGAAAGATCTCTCGGCCACAAAGGTTGACCACGATATACCAATCCGTCGTCGAGTTGGCCGAGATCTATGAGCAAGCTGAAATTGCCGAACAGTACCGGACGAAGTTGAGTGCCTTGTAGCCGAAAAATCCAACGATCCGCAGGCCCTTACCTAGACTCCTAAGGCACTGGCAAAAAAGCCTGCAGGCCAGGATTCCATCCGAGCGCCGGCAGGCTTTTTGGCGGGCCAAATATACCGACTCTAACGTTGCGTGGTTGCCTCTGGGCCAAGGAGTTTTCCTCGGTAAGCCGGGAGCAACATGCCCGGTTCAACCAATGCCCGATTATCGAGCTGTTCTAATGCCTTTGGGTTAGACAACCCAATGACCGGATGCGGAAAGACTTCACCCTTTGTGGCCCGCGCTTTCTGGTATTTCGGGGAGCTATCATCGGCTTCCATTGCAGTAGGCAAGTCAACTGTCTTGCATCGAATTAGGATCAACTCGGAATAGTCTTCGCCGATTGCAGCGCTATTCTTGAATAGCTTTCCGACATAAGGGATGCTCCCAAGAATAGGCACTTTCCGCTCTTCGACACTTTTGATGCGATGATACGATCCCGCGCTCAGAGCGACGGTCTGACCAATTGGAATTCGAACGCTGGTTTGAATCTCGTGCTCGTTCACTTCTGGTTGCTGGACAACCAGTTCGCCTTGATCACTCTCCATGCGAAACTCGGAAACCTTTGCAACTTCGCTGTGACGATAGCGAATCTTGCAAGCCACTTCGGATTCTTGTTTGGCTAATTGACCCTCAACTTCAAACTCCAATCCCTCGAGCAGAACCTTGACGATGGGTTGCATCGTTCCTGACGGTTTGCCTTCCTCAGTGAGTACGGGCTGGTACGAAGCAATGAACGGGACTTCGTTACCAATGCGAATGTCAGACGCCGTGCCCTGCATCGCCAACAACGTCGGACTCGCTAGCATCTTGCCCGCTTCAATCAGGCTTTTGATTTCGGCCTCTTTTAATCCCGGGGAAAGATGAATGGCATGGGATGATTTCGCGACGTACCCAGCCGGAATGACTTCCCCAGCGTTCATTTCCAAGGCTGCCATTGCACTCCCGGACTGCCGATAAGTCTCGCTCATCGTAGTCCATCCCTCAGTAAGCCCCTGGAGCTTCTCAAAGGGAACTTCGAGGATCTGAACCTCGTAAGCAATCCCTTTTACCGTTTGCTCACCCTGAACTGGTTCCGTTTCTGTTTCTTCTGCGACAGAAGTTGGAACGCCTGGCAGCACGAGCAGTGCACCAACGCATAGAATCCCAAGGGCCCATCTTGGGCTGCGACGACTTCCATGTCCGAAATGCATAATTTTCTCCAATCGTTTAGCAGTCACTTCAACCGGTCGAATACCAGGCAGCAACGGAGCTGCCCTCAAAATCTGTTTTTGTTCCAAGACGCTAATCAAACACAGTGCATAGTCTTTGGGTTTGATACCGATGCTCGATAGTGTTTCCTCATCACAACACAGTTCGGTCGCAATTCCAAATCGTTTGGATGCGAACCAGGCAACAGGGTTAAACCATGAGACCGACAAAGCGGCTACCTGAACCAAACTCCAATACAAATCTCCTCTTCGAAAATGAATCAACTCATGCGCGAGTAATGCCCGCAGTTCCGGAATCGGGAGACTTACAATAATTGACTTCGGCAAAATGACAGTGGGCCGGAAGAGTCCGAAAACTGCAGGGCCAACCAAGCTGTCGACCACAAGCACCTGTGGTCTAGCCCGTATCCCAAGGTCCACTGCCACCTGTTGCGCTAGTTGCTGAACCTCATCAGCGGTGCCGCACTCCCCGCTCGTTGTGGCCTTGCGAACCCCCCATTGCCAGAAGAAGGCCAATCGAACAAGGAAGCTTCCAAGCACAGCGATGAACCCAACAAACCAAATTAAAATCCACGGGACCCGTTGAGCACGGCGAATCAGAAAATCCGATCTTGCCTCACGCGAATTCGACGCGATGATCTGGCTTTCTGTCGGCCTTTTGACTGGCTGCGAGCTCATTTGATCAGCTGGGAAACCGGGGATCGGGTTAAGACTACCCTCGCTGATCGTCACCTTGCGGTTTCCCAATGCCGATCCACCCACATCTTCGGATAGGCCATATGCGGACTTGCCTGCCCAAGAGAAGACGCCAAACGAACTTGGAATCACTGGCGGCGTCATACACTTCAGCAGAACCAGTGCCCATAACGTATGATTCAGATGCGATCGACCGGCTTTCCCTCGACCGGCTTTCCCTCTAGGCAACCAGCACGACAATAGCCACACCAATCCTGCGACCAACACAACTTGTAGGAAGTGGACCCACAATAGACCATTTAGTTCCGTGACATCCATTATCACTTCTCCTCCGCGGTACTCGAGTCGTTGCCCGCGTCAATCCGTTCAATCAGCTCTCGTAGCTCTCCAACTTCATTTGGCTTGATGCCTCGTTCTTCAATGAGGTGCCGAACGAGCGGCAATGTATCGCCGCCGAACAACCGATCCACTAGGTCATCCACTGTCTCCCGGATGACCGTCTGGGGCTTCGCCTTCGCGGAGTAAACTCGCGTGCGTCCATTGAGAGTCGATGAAGCGTAACCCTTCGACTCGATGCGTCGCAGAAATGTCTGAACCGTCGCAAAGTCCGCATCGCGATGCTTGCAGACCGCCGCATGAATCTCCCGGACAGTTGCGGGGCCAATCTCCCAAAGCAATCGGGCGACTTCCATCTCCCCTTTTGAAAGGGCTGGTCGCTGGGTCATCCTTGCACCTTCTTTGAATTTCAGAGTCGCTTTCTCGTGGATATCCTCGATTGCTAACTTCAATGCACTGCACCGAAGCGTACAACTGTACGTCGTTATATCCGTACATTTGTACGCACATCAATAGCAGTCTTCGAAGAAAACGTTTGGGAAAGATGAAGCGCGCAAAAAAAGGCAGCGGATCTGAGACCGCTGCCTTTTTGATGACTTGTCTTCGTCTGGTCCAGTCGCCGCATCCCTCAGGCGTTCCCGAGCGATGATGCGAGATGCGAAGGATCTGACTATTTCACTTCAAGCAATTCGACTTGGAAGATCAACACCTCGTTCGGTCCGATGACCGGCGGTTGGCCACGTTCGCCGTAAGCGAGATTTGGTGGAATAACCAGCTGCCACTTGTCACCAACCTTCATTCGCAGCAGCGCCTCGGTCCAACCGGCGATAACTTGGCTGACACCAAATGTAGCTGGTTGCCCCCGCTGCAGTGAACTGTCGAAAACGGCACCGGAAATGAGCTTGCCTTCGTAGTGCACGCTAACTTGGCTCTGTGCACTTGGGCTCGCTCCCGTACCTTGCTTGATCACTTTGTACTGCAGTCCAGAGGGCGTCGTCTGAACACCGTCCTGCTTCTTGTTGTTGTCCAAAAATTCTTTGTTGCGTGCGTTCTTACGAGCCAAGATTCTCTTACCCAGAGCCTCCATCGCCTTCTGGACGGCTTCTCGTTCGACCGTTGGTTCTTTGCCTGCGAGTGCATCAAAAATACCAAGTAGAATCCCTTCTCGATCGATGTCATCCGTTCCGATTCCACCGCGGGCCATGTTCATCCCAAGATCGTATCCGATGCCGTAGCTCCAAGACTTTGCATCTTCGCCCTGTGTAACGACAGGCGTAAGAATGGTGGTTTCCTGTGCCGTCGCTGTCGCTGCATAGCAGACCAACGCGAACACGCTGAATAGACCTAGAAATTGACGCATGTGTTTTTCCTTCTCTGGCGGGAGCCACCTTAGGTTTATAGTGCCCCAGGATCGAGCCAATCGGGGTCGAAGTGGCTCTAGCCCGCTGTGGCCAGGATCGGGCTGGTGGCTAAAAGTGAATTAAATGTGCATTCGGGAGCCAGCAAGTCAAAAACTGCGGTCACAAATGGAAAATGGCCTGTGCATCAAATCTTAGACGCTGCACCAGGAAAGCCAAGCTCGCCGCTCGATTGCACCCCATATTCATGGGTGAAAAGCCGAGAGAATCCGCAAAATGCCGAAGGATTACCCTTGGACGATTGAGTTTGAGAGAGTCCCGATGCCGGTAATCGTAATATCAACTTGATCACCCGCATTCAGTGTGAAATCACTGTCAGGGACGATCCCAGTGCCAGTTAGCAAAAACGCGCCGGTTGGAAAAGAACTATCGCGGCCCAACCACTGCACTAGGTCCTCTAGGTCTCGAGCCATCTCCGAAACGGCAGTCGCCTGGTCAAAAACAACAACCCCCCTACGATGAATTTTGAGATCGATTTTGATCTCATCGCGCGCCGGCATCGCACTCGCCAGCGTGATCCAAGGTCCTAGGCCGCAGCACTGGTCATACATCTTTGCCTGGGGCAAGTAGAGCGGATTGTCACCTTCGATGTCGCGCGAGCTCATGTCGTTACCCACGGTATAGCCGACGATCTTTTTGCTAGCCGACAAAACAAGGGTGAGTTCTGGCTCAGGCACATTCCAGGTCGCATCCTCCCGAATCCTGAGATCAGCATTCGCCCCCCGCACGCGGTGTGGCGTGGCTTTGAAGAAGATCTCCGGCCGCGCCGAATTGTAGACTCGGTCGTAGCAAGATGCCGCCGCCTCCGACTCTTCCATCCGCGCCGTCTGCGACCGCTTGTAAGTCACACCGGCAGCCCAAACCTCTTGTTGGTCGATCGGAGGGAGCAACTCTGCGGTGGCAAGAGGAATTGGTTCGCCCGTCGGCTTGAGCTCGGCAGCATTCCTCTCGACATCCTCACTTGAGAGCAGCGCAGACAGATTGGCAAAGCCAGCCGATTCCAAATCCAAAATCTGGATCGTGTCTTCCTTGACTTGACCGACACAGACATCGCCAGCTGCATTGACTAATTTTGCGATCTTCATCGAAACAATGCTTCCTATATTCCGTCCCTATTCCCGTCTCGTTTGGATCACGCAACACAATCAACTAAGAGGCAACAGCATCTGCTAACTTCTCTTCCTTGTCGCTACTTTTTGGAGCAGGCGGTTTGTTATGCCGCTTGTGCCGCGGAATGATGATATCGCTCGCCAAACCGAGTTTCTCTAGCAGCTTGACTTCGTAATAACTGATGTCAATCTCCCACCATCGATGCTGGACGGTACACGCGGATGGGTCTTCGTGATGGTTATTGTGCCACCCCTCTCCCACAGTCAGCATCGCGACAAACCAGTTGTTCTTACTCTGCTCACCTGTCTCGTAGTTCGTGTAGCCAAACATGTGACTGAGTGAGTTAACCGACCAAGTGATATGCCAAACCGCGATGACTCGCATGATGACACCCCACATCACCATGCTGGCTCCAAGCTGCACGGCTGCAGCTACTTCGGTGCTGAATCCGAAGCTGATCGCGAAGCCCGCTAGGAAGAAGATCGGAACCTGAGAAAAGATGTAATAGAACTGCAAGAATGGATTCGTTTCGAGCCTCATGTAGAACGGGTCCCGGAGCAAATCCTTCGCGAACTTCTCAAGTCCTGAAACACTGTAAGTCTGGCGATTCACAAACATGAGCCATCCCATGTGGGACCACCAAAAATTGACGCATGGGCTGTGTGGATCGGGCACATCGTCGGAATCGACGTGGTGCATTCGATGCACTGATACCCACCGTGCTGGTGTGTCCTGCATCGAACAAATACCCAAGATCGCAAAACAGCGTTCAACCCATTTGGGACATTTGAAACTACGGTGGGTCAGCAGCCTGTGGTAACCGATCGTGATTCCCTGTCCGAAAATATGAATACCCGCCAAAAAGACGAAGAATCCTACCCAGCTCCATAGGTAAGGCACCAGGGCGAGAAAGCCGAGCAGATGCACCATCACAATGGTGATCGAGTAGGTCAAATTAAGCTTCAGCGGCTTAACTTTCTCAGGAAGCGGATTAGTCATAGTCTTCAGCGGGGCGTGGGGAATACGTCGACGGGGGTACTGCATGCCGGGGTCCAGGCAACGTTCAGTAAGGAAATCATTGTCTCAGGTTGCTTTCTGGCTGCAAAGTCTGAATCTGCGAGGCTCTCGTAAATTACGGAAACTGGGGCACCCCTTGCTCTTATTGCCTTGCAGATCCATTCCAGTCTCCAAACCGCGTCCGTCGTCCATTGCCGCATAGCAAATACAGATGGCAAATCGAGTAAACTCTCGTCCCTCGCGCGGCCGGATCCGTCAATCAAGGGGTTTAATTCGCAACATTACCCTCGGAAGCTGCAGAAAGCATGTGTTTTCTGGACTGCAATCCAGGCAGATTCCTAACACAGTTAGGGGAAGTTGCCGGTCACCAGATGCCGAACGCCCAACCGGTGACGCGTGAGGCTGTTAGTCCTATTGCCGTTCCCAGGTCTAGCTTTCAATCCAGTGCTTTCATTCCAGTGAGTCCAGGCGATCTCCGCCTGCGGACGCTGCATCCCACCCAAGTGTGCCCCGTTACTTATCAAAAGGACTGATCGTGAAGCAATCAACGAAAATCCCGCAACTCAATCGCTTTCAAAACACAGCGAAGATCAGTGGCCTTCGAATCTCTAGATCATGGATTCGCAGTGCTTTCTTGGCAGCGATCTGTATCCCGTTCGCTTCGACCAGCGTCCTAGCTGACAATTGGATGCGATTTCGTGGGCCGGCAGGAGCAGGTAAGAGTCAGGATGCTCTACCTGCTTCTTGGACGCCATCTGCCAATGTAGCCTTCAAAACTGAGTTACCCGGTGCGGGCGTTTCGAGCCCGATCGTCGTCGATGGTAAAGTCTTCTTGACTTGCTACTCGGGCTATGGCTTGGATCGCGATGAGCCAGGCGACCTGAGCAAACTTGTTCGCCATCTCGTTTGTTTCGACTCAAAGACAGGCGAAAAGCTTTGGCAGCAGGATGTTCCCGGAACAGACAACGAAGATCCTTACACAGGCATTGGCGTTACAGCACATGGCTACGCCTCGCACACGCCCGTATCCGACGGAAAAGCAGTCTACTGTTTCTTTGGCAAGGCTGGCGTCTTCGCCTTCGACTTCAACGGTGAAGAACTCTGGCAACAAGACGTAGGCGGTGAATCCGATCCTTGGCAATGGGGATCATCCTCTAGCCCAGTCGTTTATGGGGACACCGTCATCGTAACGGCATCCGCTGAAGGCCAAGCACTTGTTGGACTCGATACCGCGACTGGGAAAGAGCTTTGGCGACAAGAGGCTAGTGGACTCGACGGAACCTGGGGAACCCCAAGCTTTGTTACGACCGCGGACGGTCGGACGGATATGGTACTCAGTGTTGCCAAGGAGATTTGGGGATTGAACCCAAGCAACGGCAAACTCCGTTGGTACAGCGAAGCGACCGGTGCTGAGCAAGCCCACTCAAGCGTCATTACCGGTGGTGGCATGGTCTTTGCCTTCACTGGTCGTGGCGGTGGATCTGTCGCCGTTCGCGCCGGGGGCAGTGGTGACGTTTCCGACGATAGCATTGTTTGGACCGGGCGTGATTCGGCTCGATTCGGTTCACCCGTTGGTTATAAGTCAAACCTCTACCTGGTCGCAAACGGAACCTTGACGGCAATCGACGGCCGTACGGGGAAACGACTCAAGCAAGTTAGACTACGAGGCGGAAGTTCTGGGGGAGGAGGCCGTTTCGGCAGTTCAGACTATCCATCGCCCGTGGTTGCCGGTGACAAGCTCTACTACGTCAACGGCAAGGGAGAGACTTTTGTGTTTAGTTTGGAGGGCGAAGAACCGGAACAGATTAGTGTCAATCTGGTCACAAGCGACAAAGAGTCCTTCGGCGGTTCTCCTGCCATTAGCGATGGCCGTATGTTCTTGCGCTCGGACAAACATCTTTATTGCATCGCAGAGGGCGACACCCCGGTTGAGATGAATGCATCCAAAGAATTGCTCGCGAAAGCTGGCAACAGTGATGAATCGGCAGGCGGGTTCGGCGGTCGGCCCGGCGGTGGTCGCCCAGGCGGGGGTGGATTCGGAGGAGGCCGACCCGGTGCAGGTGGATTCGGCGGCGGTCGTCCTGGAGGAGGCTTCGGCGGAGGTCGTCCAGGTGGGGGCGGCTTTGATCCAACGCCAATCTTCAATAGCCGTGATGAAAACAAGGACGGCAAACTCACGAAGGACGAACTTGGAGGCAGCCAAATGCAAGAGCGTTTTGCGTCCATGGACACCAATTCCGATGGTTCAATCAGCTTGGACGAGATGAAAGAAGCGTTCCGCAGTTTCACCGGCGGAGGTGGGCG
Source organism: Aureliella sp. (assembly GCA_046290675.1). Classification (GTDB taxonomy): domain Bacteria; phylum Planctomycetota; class Planctomycetia; order Pirellulales; family Pirellulaceae; genus Aureliella. The sequence continues at coordinate 212 of JBKAHA010000012.1, read as the reverse complement.
CGGACGAGGTCCACGCGAGGACTCACGTCCAGAGAGACCACAACGTCCAGAAATGGACGAGTCCGCTTAGCCATCAGAATGCAATTTGGAAGTCAGTTGCAATTGCGCAATAAGTGAACTGATGGAAATCGGGATAGGGGGAGCCCTCGCGGGCTCCCTCCTCCCACACCACCGGGCATACGGGTCCGTACCACGGCGGTTCGGCTGGTTAA
>JBKAHA010000011.1:0-217935 GCA_046290675.1 Aureliella sp. | reverse complement strand
GCCGATCGATAGTACGCACCTGCCAACCTAGAATCAAACTTTGATTAGCCCTGCGTCGCATGCAGGGCTTATCAGAGCTTGAGGGCCGTTTCGCCCTCCGCCCGGGGAGGCCAACTTCCCCATATCCTCGACGCCCCGTTGCGTGTGTGCCCGCTCGGAAAGGGGGGGGCTGGAAGTCTCTCGAATCAGCGTTGCAACTCGAAATTCAGACTGGCCCTTGGTGCCCTTACTCGAGGCATTCAAAAATCGAGGAAGATCTCCCGAATCTTGCCTGAAGGAGCTTCAAAGACCCCATCAAAAGAACCGTTGGATGCAACCTCGACAGTACCGACCATCCTCGTTTCCGTTTCACCTTCAATTCGAGCTTGCAACACATAGGTCGTCCCCGCGGACGCCGCCTCAAAGCCCAAGCCATAGACATGCAATTGACTCGATAGCTCATCGACGAGAACGAACATCCTTCCATCTGATCCGCGATCCTCGGGGGCCAAAGAAACAAACAGCATGGTTGAACGTGGTGCATCCGCAATTGGGCTGTTACGAAGCTGCTCACGCCAATCCTCGCCCATCCACGGTGGACTTGCTGCAAGATCTTCGCCCTTCGACATCGGCGACTCGTTGCCCGCAATTCTTTCCGTTTCAGAATTACTTTCGTTGCTCAGGAAACCGAGAAAAGCGGCCAACGCGAAGCCAGCAGCCAGGGCAAGCAATTTGCCCCCCCATGCATTAGCTCTCGATTGCTCTTTGGATCGAGAATGCAACTTCAAGTTCGTTCCAGCTTGGCAGCGATCAAGCACATTTGACAGCAACTGCTGATGTCGACTCTCATCGATGGGTGGAATTGGAGCTAGTTCGTACAGCGCGTCCACACTTTCGAGGGCCTCCTTGTATTGTCTCCGGCTTTCTTTGCTCTCCCGGATTTCTGCGTCCATCAAACTCATCTCCGCTGCGGACAACTCTTCCAGGATATAGGGAACCAACAGATCTTGAAATTCAGCACGTTTCATTGAGTTCCTCCTCTCCGAAGTCGACTTTGAGCATATTGCGTAACTTCAGCAGTCCCGTTCGGACGCGAGTCTTGACGGTACCAAGTGGAATCTTGGAATGATCCGCGATCTGCTGGTGGCTCAAGCCACTGAAAAAGGCAAGCTTGAGCGCCGCCTGCGTGCTCGCTGGTAATCTAGCCAGCGCTTGCTGAATTGCGGCCCGACGTTCCTTGCGTTGAAGGCTCGCTGCAGGACCGTCGCTCGCGAGATCGACCTCCAGCTCAAATTGACCTTCGGTAGGCTGCAATCCAGTCGCTTTGGCTTTGCGTTGACGAAGACGATCAATGGCCCGGCTCCGGGCTAGCGTCATGAGATAAGCTCGGATCGTCCCGCGATCGGGATCAAAGCGGTTGGGTTTGCTCCACAATTCAAAGAAGACATCGGAAGCAACACTGTCCGCTTCAATTGGGTCCTGCACGATGAGTTCGCAGATCCCTTGGACCTGTCGCCCGTAGACTCGCATGAGAGCGACTAAGGCACGTTCCTCGCGAGACCGAATTCCAGAAACCAGATGGTCGTCATCGCGATTGTCTGCTTGGGGGTTCCCGTGCGTCGAGTTAGATCTCAAGGTCTCTCTCCACGCGAGTCGCATCCCCGATTTCGCCAAGATTAGCAGGCATCAAATTTTCGACCGCCAACGTCATCCAGCAGCCTTGATACGGCTCCGCTTCCTGCATCTGGAGAATAAAGCGATACGCCCAGACTTGCGGCTCTCTAGTTACGCCGAAGTCATTTGCAAAAGTCGTTACTGTTACGAGCGCAATACCGTCAGTGATGAAGGGCTCGCCAACCATCCAACGCTCGGACTCGATGAGCCCTGCATATTCCGGTGTGTTTGCGATTAAAGTGAACCGTTGGAATCCGCCGATGTGCTCGCGATTCTTAGGTGCCGCAAAACCATAGCAGACGCGCATTGCATCCGGGTTCTCAACGCTCTGCTGAAGCGACTCCACTTGCCGAGCCACAACGTCTACCGGCGACAGATCTGGAGACGCTACTTCGACAGCATCCTCCTCGATCGAATCACCGCCCTGATTCGAGTCCTTGTTGTTGGTTTGCTCATCGGATGAGGCTTGCTGAATTTCTCCAGACTTGAATGTCGCCCACGCGGCTCCGCTCGCTAGATACAGCCCAATACCTGCGGCGAAGAAGACCGCGTAGAAGACGTTTCCTGATTTCTTCTGCGTCATCACTCTCGACTCTCTTTTGGTCTCTCGCTCATACCGAACCCTACGGTTCGAGTTCTGGAACCAAAGTAGTTCATTTTAAAAAGTGGATGGCTGCAGCTTACGACCGGAATGACCAATGGCGGGCGGTGATCCACCTTAGGCCACGTCCCGAAATAAGTTATCGAATCAGGATCGCACCCAATCAAGGTTTTGACTCGACTCGACTTCAACACGACAGCAGCTCATTCCAGGGCGGATGCTCAACACCGTCGCCAAGCGCAACCATCCCAGAGAGTACGGGTCCAGGACTGCAACCGGATTGCAAAATCGCTGCGATTTCAAGGAATTGCAAAAAACACGCTTTCGAACTGTTTTTCCCAAATTTTCTTGCATCCGCGTCGCGGCAGGTCCCCGTATGCACCGCAAAGACCCGTACATGCCGGCCGCCTGCAAGGCATGGAACGCTGCGGCCAACCATTCCAATCCGACCAATCCGACTACGGAGTTCAAGACGTGCCAACCAAAGTCCTCGCCTTTCTCACTATCCTTGCTGCCACGTTGTCACATTCGGCCTACGCGGCGGATCATCTTGATTCTCCCTCGGTGCAGTCAGATGGCTCAACCGACATCAATGATCTCTACGCTTTCCAATCGCCTTCGAAACCGAGCAACGTCGTGTTCATTATGACGGTCAACCCTTTGGCAGGCGTGCAAAATGGCACCGCTTTCAATAGCCGAGCTGTTTACGAATTTAGTATCGACTTAAATGGTGATGCAGCTCCTGACGCAGCCTACCGTTTCTATTTCGCTCGGCCCAGACGCGGTCAACAACGGTTCATCGTCGTTGACGTGAATGGCCGCCCCGGCGGCGTCGCCAGCACGGGCCGCATGAACCGCTTGCGTGGCGGAGGCTGGGTCACGGCCGGTGTTTTTGACGATCCATTTTTCTTCGATCTTGCCGGCTTCCAAAACGGTTTCAACTTTACCGGTACCGACTTCTTTGCTGGAGCTAACGTCAGCGCGATTGTATTGGAGGTTCCGCGGTCGAGTTTTCCCACTAGTCAAATCAGTGTAAACGCGCGAACGATCGTCCGCGGACGGCAGGTTGATCGTATGGGACGTCCTGCCATTAATACGGTGCTGATACCAAGTGGGAAGAAAGACCTATTCAATCGCTCACTGGCCGCGAGGGACGCGCAGAACTTTTCCGCCGACGTCAAAGCCACACTGGTCGGACTTGGTAATTCCTCCGAACGCGCTGCGACGCTTACCGGCATTCTCCTTCCCGACGTGCTCACGTTCGACACCTCTAGCAGCAGTGGCTTTCTGAACGGGCGTAGACTTCCCGACGATGTCATCGATGCCGAGCTAAATCTGCTCACCGAAGGAGCCGTCACCGGAGATGGAGTCCCCATGAACGACGTGCCGTTTCTCAGCACGTTTCCATACCTAGCTCCTGCCCATTAACGCATGGCAGCGAATGCAATGCGGGTTGCACAGCGACCGTTGGTCGCCGCAACAACCGACGATCCGTTTCTGCTGACTTTGATTCTGCTCCCGGAGGAAGCAACCGCCCATGAACGCCAACCAATCATTATTGATCGCAGCGGGTTTCATTATTCAGGCCTTCGTTATTTCCCCGCTCGGTTATGGACAAGACCCTGAGATGGATGGGGGATGCCCCGGTACACTCGGGCGGCCAAGTGAGGCGGTTATTTCCCCTGCCCCCTACACGCTCCGATTCGAAGACTTCGCAGACGAGATTCCGGAATTCGATTCGATCCCGCTTCCTCTGTCTCGGCCGATCGAGGACCAAATTGATCTGCCTGCAGCTGTGGCTAAGTATGACGAACTGGCGAAGCAACGTCCAAAGCACTGGCCAACGAAGTTACTGCTCGGCAAACTACTGCTTCGGAAAGCAAAGCAAGATGATCACCTCCCAAGTTACCTGGAGGCCCACGACACGCTCGAAGACGCTTGCAAGCTTGCTCCCAATTCGACTGCAGCTCAGATCGCGTTTGGGCAATGCTGTCTAGCCGTCCACGAATTCCAAACAGCGTGGGACATCGCCGAACACATCTCGAAACGTTCACCACAGGCCGCAGATACCGCTCTCGTGTTGGCTTTGAAATTTGATGCTGCACTGGAGCTGGGCGACCTGGTTAACGCTCAATCCACCGCAGACCGGCTTTTGCGGATCGAACCTTCGCCACCAGTCAAAGCGAGAGTCGCTCGACTCGCCGAGCTTCAAGGAAATCCCGAAGTCTCCATTCGGCTCTTACGGGAATCCGCAAAGGAGCTTGCGGATTCAACCGACGACGTCGCGAGTATCGCCTGGTACCGTTGGCGAATCGGAAGCATTATGCTGGATGCCGGAAGAACGCAAGATGCTTTTACTGAATTTGTCAGCGCACTCGAGCTGGATCCTTCCCACTCGGAATCGCGAGTCGGCCTGGCACATGTTTATTTTGCGCAGAACCAGATTGAGCTCGCAAAACAAGAACTCGTCGAGGCGTCCAAATCCGAAGCCCCAACCATTGTGGCCCTCCTCGGAGACCTACTAGCCCACCAGGGAAGAACCGCCGAAGCCGAATCACTTTGGGTCAAAGCCAGGGCGATCATGGCTGAGGAAGCCGAGTACGCCCAAGTCGCACACTCGCGAGAAGTCGCCATATTCTTGGCCGACCACCAGCGTGAGTTAGAGCTTGCGACCAATCTAGCCAATCTCAACCTCGAACAACGACGCGATGCCACCGCCTGGGACTGTCGAGCCTGGGTTGCATTTCGCTCGGGTGAACTCGAAATCGCGGACACTGCGATGGAAAAAGCCTTGTCTGCTTCGGCGCCGCAACCGTTGACGTTGTTTCACGCCGCCTTGATCGCAAACGCAGGCGGTAAACGACAGGTTGCATCTGAATACGTGGCACAGATTCGCGATATCAATCCAGCCTTCTCCATCACCCACGCGACAGCGTTTGCAGAACTCTGCAGAGACCTTCAAGCCACTCACTAATTTCGCCAGCGAGAGACAACTTCGATGCATCGAAAAAGAAATTGCCAAAACCCGAGCTCAAAATTATTGCGTGCCTTGTGGGTCAATCTTGGATCCGCGAAGCCAGCGAGACGCTCTGCAAGCCGACGCAGCTTGGCAGCCGAGTCCCTCGAAGAACGACGAGTGCTCACAAGCTACATCGTTGACACGCTTGATGATTCTACGTCCTCGGATGGCTTGATTAGTCTGCGAGAAGCCCTGGTCGCAGCAAACACGAACCAACCATTCTTGGATGCTCCAGCCGGCAGCAAGACAACGGACGCTGTCGATAGGATCTCGTTTTCACCCGCTCTTTCCGGACAGGTTCTCTCGCTCTCAGGCAGTTCCCTTCCGATTACGGATGGAGTCGAATTGTTCGACTCCAACCCGATTCCAATCATTCTCGACGGCAATGGTAGCCAACAGATCTTCACGATCGACAGCGATCATCTGATTACGATCGCTGACGTCATCATGCAAAACGGTTCAGCCCCCCAGGGCGGCGCCATTTTTGTCGCCGCGGATACTTCACTCAACATTTCCAATGCAACCATTCAATCGAGTCGGGGAGACAATGGTGGCGGAATCTTCAATGACGGTGGCAACGTCACGATCTTAAATTCAACCTTGACCAGCAACGAAGCCGACTCCGCGAACGGAAGTGGAGGAGGCATCTTCTCATCTGCTGGAAACGTAACGCTGATTTCGAGCACGCTTTCCTTCAATACGGCCCACCGCGCCGGTGGTGGCGTTGAAATCGTCGGTGGAAACGTGACCGCTCTCCGAACCAGCTTCCTCCGCAATGAAGCAGGCGCGGACTTTGCAACGGCCGCCCCGGGCAATGGCGGGGCGCTACATGTCTCCGGCTCCGCTACGGTGACCATCTCCGATGGAGTCGTCTTCGGCAATACGGCAGCGCGTGAGGGCGGCGGTTTGTGGAACCAGTCTGGCAGCACGCTGAACGTGATCGGCGGAACGCTCATCGACTCCAATGAGGCCTTCGGGGATGCCGCGGACACAGGCGGCGGCGGGATCTTCAACAATGGAGGCATCGTCAACGTCTCCGGTGCAGAAACCCTCATCTCCAACAACTTCGCGTCAGGTACCGCCGGATCCGGTGGAGGCATCTTCAATGCCGCCGGCGGGGAGCTCAACGTCACCCAAGCTACTATCCAAGCCAATGTGGCCAACCGTGCTGGTGGCGGAATCGAAGCCACCGCAGGCACCACAACCAAGCTGACAGATGTCTTGCTGACTGAGAACAATGCGGGAGCTGAGCCTGATGCATTCGCCGCGCCCGGCAATGGCGGTGGGCTTCACATCACCGGTTCAGGCGACGCCACCATCACCGGCGGCGAAGTCAGTTTCAATGTGGCCGCTCGAGAAGGTGGCGGACTTTGGAATGGTTCCGGGACGATGAACGTCGATGGAACCCTGATCGTTGATAATATCGCCAGTGGTGATGAGGCTCACGACGGCGGCGGCGGGATCTTCAACAATGGCGGTCCACTCAACCTCACAGCAGTCACGATCACAGGCAACACCGCTGATGGACTCGCTGGCTCCGGAGGCGGGCTCTTCTCGCTGGGCGGACCCGTTACGGTGACCGCATCCACGCTATCCTTCAATTCAGCCAATCGAGCTGGCGGTGGAATCGAGATCGTTGACGGTGATTTGACTCTTACCGACTCCAACCTCATCACCAATGATGTTGACGGCGGTGCTGGCCTGCCTGCTCCAGGAAATGGCGGGGGCCTGCACGTCACCGGCAATGCCTCCACAATCAACGTCGAAGGGGGCAGTATCTTCGGCAATACGGCAGCGCGTGAAGGCGGGGGGTTATGGAACCAGTCCGGCAGCACGCTGAACGTGATCGGTGGAACGCTCATCGACTCCAATGAGGCCTTCGGGGATGCCGCGGACACAGGCGGCGGCGGGATCTTCAACAATGGAGGCATCGTCAACGTCTCTGGTGCAGAAACCCTCATCTCCAACAACTTCGCGTCTGGCATCGCCGGATCTGGTGGGGGCATCTTCAACGACGCCGGTGGTGAGCTGAATGTCACCCAGGCCACGATCCAAGGCAACGTGGCCAACCGAGCTGGAGGCGGGATCGAATCCACTGCCGGTACCACAACGAACTTGACCAATGTCTTACTGACTGAGAACAACGCTGGGGTAGGGCCGGACTCTGTCGCCGCACCAGGCAACGGAGGCGCATTGCATATCACGGGTGCCGGCGACGCCACCATCATCGGCGGCGAAGTTAGTTTCAATGTGGCTGCTCGCGAGGGTGGCGGCCTTTGGAATGGCTCCGGGACGATGAATGTCGATGGAACTCTGGTCGTCGATAACATCGCCAGTGGCGATGAGGCTCATGATGGCGGTGGTGGGATCTTCAACAATGGCGGTCCGCTGAACTTGAACGCCGTCACCCTCTCCGGCAACATCGCCGATGGTATTAGCGGATCTGGTGGCGGACTCTTTTCCCTCGCTGGACCAGTTAGTGCCCGAAATTCACTATTCGATTCCAATAGCGCCAATCGAGCTGGCGGCGGAGTCGAAATTGTGGAGGGATCTTCATCGTTTTTCGCGACGAACTTCCGATTCAATGACGTTAACGGAGACGCTGGTATTCCGCTGCCTGGCAACGGTGGCGCGATCCACACCTCGGGAGACGTCAGTCTTGCGATTGAAGGTGGGACCTTCTTGCAGAACGACGCCGCTGCCGAGGGAGGTGGAATATGGACGCAAGCAGGAACCGTACTGACATTGAACGGCGCCGCATTCGTTGGGAATCAAGCGTTTGGTGATCTATCGACCAACGGAGGTGGCGCCATTTTCAACAACGGTGGAACTCTTGAGCTCAACAACGCAACGCTCATCAACAACTCGGCATCGGGTGCGAGTGGATCGGGCGGAGCCATATTCAATTCCGCTGGTAGCATCGATGCTAGCTTGCTTTTCATTGGCTTCAACCAAGCCAGCCGAGCTGGCGGCGGAATTGAAGACCGCGAAGGATCGTTTTTGCTACGCGACTCAACGCTGACCGGAAACACGGCTGCTACCGCGCCAGGCAACGGCGGCGGTTTCCACATTACGGGTGCAAGCCAAGTAGAAATTCACGATAGCCTTGTCAACCTGAACCGAGCTTCCTCCGAAGGAGGTGGACTTTGGAACTCAGTTGCTGGAACACTGCTCGTTGCAGGCACCACCGTTGAATTCAATTCGGCGGATATTGGGGGAGGTGTCTTCAACGACGGGGCTTCGGGCGATGTCACCATTCAAAACTCGACAGTGTCGCGAAACCGATCCACCACGTTGGGCGGCGGTATCCTTTCTGAGGGAGGCGAATTCGTCGTTCGCAACAGTACTGTAAGCTCCAACACCAGTGAATCGGGTGGTGGAATCACCATTCTCTCAGGCACAACTCAACTCGAGAGTTCCACGATTGCGGCTAACTTTGCCGCGTTGGAAGGCGGTGGAATCCAGGCTCTTGCCGGTGCCAACGTATCGGCTGAAAACACACTGGTTGCCGACAACCTCAGTGACACTGCCCCTGATTACTCGGGCATTTTGAACAGTCTAGGGCACAACTTGATGACCGATTCAAGCGGAGCGATCCTCGTCGGCGTTCTGGATGGAAACGTGATCGACACGCCCTCGTTGCTGGGTCCGCTGGTCGACAACGGCGGCGCGACCGAAACCCACCTGCCTTTAACCGGCAGTCCGGCGATCGACAGTGGATCCGCCAAGTCGCTTGGTCCCGACCAACGAGGTGTCATCAGGCCTCAAGGTCTAGCCAATGACATTGGCTCCGTCGAAGTCGAATCTTCGGGCAACTCCAGTGCGTTGTTCCACCGCGCGGACGTGAATTCCGATGGTACCGTGACTCCGCTGGATGCCTTGCTCGTCGTCAATCGTCTGAACAGCCCGGCAGAAGGCGAAGAAGTCAAAGCAATTCAAGACGTCAATGCGGATGGATTTGTTACCCCGCTGGATGCATTGGTCGTCATCAACTTGCTGAATCGCGAAACGCTTCCGAGCGGTCGATCCCTGGGATCGGAATTGGATTCGCGGGAAGAACGCCGCCAAGAAATTGCCGCGGCTAGTCACGCTTTCTACGCGGCGTGGATCTCTGAGCTAGACGCCCCACTGGTACCAGAGCACCGGACGGACGACGAGCTTCTGGATTTGCTCGTCGAGCACCAGGTCCGAAACGCATAGACCAACAAGATCTCAAGCCCGCACTATTCCAGCACTTCGTCGCTTTTTCTCGTAGGCATTCAAAATGATCCGAGCAACAGTTCTTTTAGCTATTCTCTTTTTTTCCACTACGGTGAATCGCTCCGAAGGTGCCATCGTCCTCTTCACGGGCTCGTTCTTCTCTGGGAGTGGCTCCGCACTGGGCGACGTTCCCCCCGAGTTAGATTTTGTTGTTTCCCTGGACTTCACGGAGACCTCGCCCGGGTTCGCAACGATCGACGGCGGTCTATTCTCCAGCTCCATCGCCGACATACCGATCGTAGGCGGAGACATTCTCCTCATCGAAAATGGTGCCAACGACCAAGCGATTTTCGCAATCGACACAGCTTCCCCGATTGGAGATTTTTCTGCAAACTTCGCCGGTGATGCCATCTTCGACAACCTTGTGACGTCTCAGAACATCGCAGACCTGATCAATGCCGCGGCGCCATCCACTTTCTCAGCCAACTTCGGTTCGGCAGGTAACTACACCGGTCGCGTCAACGCCGCTTCAGTGCCAGAGCCCTCTACCTTGGTCGGCATGAGCATAGGCTTGATTGCCGCGTTGGGGCACCGGCGTCGGCGAACCTGATGCCGGTCAGCTCGAACGCTGCCCCAAGCAAGAAGCAAGTGGAAAGGAACTTCATGGCGACAGATTCGGGGCATCTTGTCGGCCGGCCCAGGATCCGGATACTCAGACACGTGTTGCTTTCCTCCTTGATTCACGCGTCACGGGTATCCGGCCATGGACTTAGTCGACTACAACGTACAACAGCTCAGACAAGAATTCCCGGCGCTCCGCAGGCAGCACTCCGGACGCGAGGCCGTTTTCTTCGACGGCCCGGCTGGTACCCAGGTACCGCAACGCGTGATCGATGCGATTTCCAGCTATCTCGTCCACTGCAACGCCAACGGGCACGGTATGTTCGCCACGAGTGAAGAAAGCGACGCCGGCCTGGACAGCGCCCATCAAGCGGCCGCTGATTTCATAGGAGCTGATGGCAATAATGGCGCCGACTGCATCGCGTTCGGCGGTAATATGACGACACTCACCTTGTCGTTAGCACGCTGCTTATCCAAGACTTGGAAGCCCGGTGACGAGATTTTGCTTTCCGGGCTTGAACATGACGCTAACTACACGCCCTGGTATCAAGCTGCTGAGGACGCGGGCGCGACGGTTAAAGTCATTGACGTCGATGCAAGTGATTGCACCTTGAAGATGGATGACTTCCGATCCAAGTTATCCAGCAAGACCAAATTCGTGGCCGTTGGATGCGCTTCGAACGCAGCAGGTACGGTCAACCCAGTCGCCGAAATCTGTGCGGCAGCTCGCGAAGTGGGAGCACTCAGTTTTCTAGACGCAGTGCACTACGCACCGCACGACTTGATTGACGTGAAGAAGTTCGGTTGCGACTTTCTCGCTTGCAGCGCGTACAAGTTCTTTGGCCCTCATGTCGGGATCTTATGGGGACGCCGCGAGTTGCTCGAGTCGCATCGTCCGTACAAATTGCGCCCTTCGCCAGAATCCCTGCCCGGTCGATGGATGACGGGAACGCAGAACCATGAGTGCATCATGGGTACTAAGGCTTGTATCGACTACATCGCGCGACTCGGACGGATGCTAGCCGGGGACAAAGAACTCGGGCGCCGTCGATCGCTCGAAGTCGCCATGGAAGCCATCCGACGCTACGAACGCGGACTTTGTGACCTCTTGCTCGACGGACTGGCAGAGAATCCCAAGATCAAAGTTTGGGGCATCACGAATCCGGAAGATCGAAACAGGCGTCTGCCAACCGTCGCGATCACTCACGAAGACTACAAATCAAAAGAACTCGCGGCGCAGCTTGGCCAGCGTGGCATCTTCGTCTGGCATGGCAACTACTACGCATTGCCACTTACTGAACGCATCGGAGTTGAGCCGGACGGAATGGTCCGCATCGGACTCGTCCACTACAACACCCGCGAGGAAGTCGAATACCTGCTCGCCCAGCTCAATGAACTTTCGTAAGAATGCCCGCAGCCAAGCTGGCCACGGACCTTCATTTTTCGCACAGCTCAAATGGTTCGTTGGAGATCCGGCTTAGCCGAAGAGTCCCCATTTGAGGATTTCGGATAACTTCGGTGTCTTGCCTTGCCACAAGATACCGACGCGGAAGATCCTTCCAGCGATGGTGACGATGGCTAGTGTCGCCAACGCCGTCAGCACGATACCGAGGATTGGTTGCCAGATCGGAATCGTTTGACCGGTACTCATCCGCAAGATCATCGTGGTTGGAGTGACGGGCGGGAATAAGGAAAACCACTTGGCAACCGTTCCATTGGGATCTTGCACAAGGAAGAACCAGATGAACATGGGACTCATTAGCATCATCCATACCGGGAGCAGCATCGACTGAGCTTCTTTGAGCTGCGTGACGCTCGCCCCAACCGCGAGAAAGATAGCCGCATAGAACAAAACACCGAGGATCTGAAAGACGACGAACCACGGCAAGACATGCATGGGAAAGTCATCCATGTAGCCTCGATCTTGAACGACGTAGTAGACACCTGCGACGTAGATCGAAAAGATCGTCAGCGAGCCGGCAACCGATCCCAGCAACTTCCCGCTCATCAACTGAAACGGATTGGCGCTGCCCAATAAAACTTCGGCAATTCGTTGCGACTTTTCTTCGAGCACGCTTTCCAACATCGGTTGCGAGGCCATGAAGATGATCATGAACATGAACATCATCACTCCCATCGGAATAAATAACGCAGCAAGCTCGTTTTTCTCTTCCGCGTCGCCGATGGAACCATCGGCAGACTGACTCACGAGCCCCAGCCCTTTGACCGAAACAGGTGCACTTGCGATGGCAACAGCCTGAGGATCGATTTTCGCCTGCGTCAGTCGTTCTTGCTTGATCGACTCCGAAATGACGCCTTGAATCCAGCGGCGTGCAGATGCCAACCCCGAGTCCTGCGAATAGAACGCAACCGACTCTGACGCACCGGACTCGAGCGAGGTTTTGGGAACGTGCAGGAATGCATAGATCTGCTGCTCACGAACTTGGTCCGACAGCTTAAGCAAACCTTCATTGGTTACGGCGTCTCCCGCCAGTTCGGCCGCCTCGAAATAAAATTTCTCAGCGCGATTCAGCGACGGAGCATCTAAGTCTTGATCAACTTCCTCTCCAGACTCCGCTTCGGCCAAACGTTTTTCGATGGCCGCGTTGCGTGCGTCAGACGCAGTCTGGAGTATCTGCAATATTTTACCGGATTCGTCCGCAACAGAAATCTTGCGTTCTTTGACTTCGCCTACGTTGTTCAAAAACTGCACAGCAAAGAGCCCGCCCAGCATCAGGACTGGCATCATACAGATGGAAAGCAAGAATGCTTTCGTAGCAACCATGGCTTTGTATTCGCGAATCGCGATCGTGAAAATCTTTTTCATTGGACCAACTCGCTTTCTTCGGGTGCTAGCTCTGGTTTGGCGATGCTGACAAAGATGTCATGCAAAGATGGTTTGATCACTTCGAACCGAGCAACATCCCGTTCGGCGGCCAGTGTCTGTAGGATACGACTTTTTTGCGAGAGATCTTCGAGAACAATGTCGTAGAATCGGCCACGATCAAGAACCTCCGCAACGCCCTCACCTAACCAAGGCAGCGTCGTGTCAGCTCCGCTCAATTCGATGCGCAGCCGGTTTGCTGAGTACTCGGATTGGATCGTTTCCATCGTCCCATCGAGCACCTTGTTGCCTTGGAAGATCATGAAGACGTTGTCGCACATCTTTTCCGCCATATCCATGTCGTGCGTGGAGAAGACAATCGTCTTGCCTTCGCGACGCAGATCTAAAATGGCATCTCTCAAAGCTTCCATGTTCACCGGATCTAGACCGCTGAACGGCTCATCCAAGATCACTAACTCAGGCTTGGCGACCACAGCACCAATGAACTGGACCTTTTGCGCCATTCCCTTGGAAAGAGCATCAATCTTGCGATCCGCCCAGTCACTAGCTCCCAGCTTTTCAAGCCAACTTTCGATTTCACTTTTGCAGTCGTAGAACCCTTTGAGGCGAGCGTAGTAGGTGAGCAGCTCGCGAACTTTCATCCGCTTGTACAACCCGCGTTCCTCCGGCAAGTACCCAAGGCGATCGTCCGCAGTTTTACCCTGCGATTGCCCCAGGACGACGACTTGCCCAGAATCAGGCTGGAAGATGCGTAAAATCATCCTTAGCGTCGTTGTTTTCCCGCTCCCGTTCGGACCAATAAAGCCGTAGATCGATCCTTCGGGCACGGCCAGATCGACTTGATTGACCGCAGTATTCTTGCCGAACGTTTTTGTGACGCCGTTCAGCTCAATGGCGTTGCTCATAAAAGCCCCGTCTCGTTTCTCTCGTGATCACAAATGTATGATGTTGAAGCGGAGTGTGCTGGGATTCGACCTCAGCTGACAACAAGCCTCCCGTTGTTGACTGACGTGGCGTGAACGACGCCCCCGACACACGCTGCTAAAGTCCCCAACGCCCCGCAAATCGATCGCCTCGCTGCATGTGGTTACCGGTGCAATGGCTTCTCGGCAAGTCGGCAAAGGCGCGCATTTCTTGAAAAAGGACCAAAATGACGGAACAAGCAGGTAAAACCAATGCGGGAGTGAATCCTAATCGAGTCGCCATCGTAACCGGTGCGGGGAGCGGAATTGGTCGGCAAGTCGCATTGGCGCTGACCGCGGACGGTTTTTCAGTCGCACTGGCCGGCAGGACCGTCGGCAAGTTGGAAGAAACGGCCGCGATGGCGAATGGGTCGACGCTGGTCATTCCAACCGATGTCGCAGAGCAGGGCGATGTAAATCGGCTTTTTGGCATGGTTCAGACGCAATTCGGACGATGCGATCTGCTATTTAATAATGCGGGCATCAATATTCAGCCTTGCTCGGTAGAAGACATCGACCTGCAGGATTGGAACCGAGTCGTGGCTACCAACCTGACCGGCATGTTCCTCTGCACTCAAGCCGCAGTGAGGCTCATGAAATCCCAGTCCCCTCGCGGGGGAAGAATCATCAATAACGGATCGATTTCCGCTCACTCACCACGACCAGGAAGTGCTGCGTATACGGCTACGAAACACGCCGTGACAGGACTGACAAAGTCCACCAACTTAGACTGTCGCGGACAGGATATCGTCTGTGGACAGATTGATATCGGAAATGCGGCGACCGATATGGTTGCCAAGTTAAAGGACCAAGAATCCAAAATGGATGCCGCGGACGTAGGCCGAGCCGTGGTCTATATGGCCAACCTGCCCCTAGGTACCAATGTGCCGTTCATGACCGTGATGGCCAACGAAATGCCATACATCGGACGCGGCTGACCTTAGACCGATACTGAGACAACAGACCAATAGCGAGACAGAAGTTCAACAACAAGACAACAGGTCGCTCCAATACCCAGGACTATTCGTAATGGATGATCAGTCGAAAGTGAACGAATTGGCAGATAGCGAACCGCCCATCCTAGGTACAGAAAACGCAATTGCTCCAGTCAGCGCCGCTTTCGGGTCCAAGGGTTCCATCATCCGATACGGCGCAGTGAACCCATCCACTCGGGCTGATCTCATCGACGATGAAATGGACTCAGTGTGGTCCATCTTGGCCGTCTTTGGCCTCGCCTTGCTCACGTTCCTCGCCGCAATCGGAATGAGCCTCGCCATGGAAGTGATCGACGAATGGAACATCCGTCCGCGTCCTTTCGTACGTTTTTCATTTATCGTGCAATCTATCTTTTATCCTCCCGTCGTTTGCTTCTGTTTTACGACAACGACGCTTCTATTCTGGTACGGCCCCATCACGTTACGTTTCATTGCCGCGTGTTGCGCTGTTCTCCCTGCCGTCGTCGGGTTCTGTGCCTTCATGGATTTCTTTGACAATGGTCCAACCGCCAGTCTTTGGGGAGACGTCTGCGTGGTCATGATTGCCATGTTGCTATCCAGTACGATGGTGGCATTGATGATTCAGCTTTGGACACGCTGGACACTCACTCATAGCAAGAGCCAGCATTTCGCGCCACCGACTGGAATCCAATCGATCATCGAACTGACGGTCATCGGTGCAATTGCCAGCCTGGCCTTTACCATTGTTGATTTAGGCTACTATTGGATCGGCATCGCATTCTTTGCCGCTTTCGGTGCTGGAGGTACGATCGCCGTGCTGTGTAGCCAGATCGCCTACCTGCGGCACGAGCAGAACGCAACGTGGCCGTACTTTATTGGTATCCTGCCGGCCTTCGCTTGCTGCTATGGAGTGAACTCATTCTTCGCCGCCATGGAATTTGGTGGTGGAGTCGCGACCGCGTTCACCGGTTGGTACTACATTGGACCACTGGCCGTCTACGGCACGCTGGTCGTATCTGCACTAGTCGGGCTCCAGTTGTACCTACTGCGGAAATGCGGCTGGAGATGCATTGATCGTCGCATATTGCAGGGCCGTCGACTTTCGTCGTCAAACACGATTGCTTCTGAGCAGGAAAGCGTATCCCCGTTCGACGACTGATTGCGTCATTCCCATTCAGACTATTGCCAGCATGCCGCGATTCTACGTCGGGCGTGATCGGTGCTAGTGATCAAGGGAAACTGCGTTCAGTTTTAAGCTGGTGTTCTCACAGATCGCATTGAGGAAGATGCGTCGAATGGCATCGTAGCCTCGGTCGTTGGGATCTTCGATGTTGGTAAAGTACCAATGGTAAGGGTCGTCGCTGCAGTAGGTATCTCGCCAGAAATCCTTGTAGTGGGAACCGTGGCCGAGAAAGGTTTCGTACAAAGGCACATGAAACACGTTCTCTCGCGACGTGCATGCATTTTGTAGGATCTCGTTGTACCGGGCGTGAATTTCCAAGCCATCTTTCCAAGCCGGCAACCAGATACTGGCGGCATCCCCAACTCCATCTGTAGGGTCATAGATATCGGCTAGGTAAATCTCGCATCCGCCCGGATAGAGCTCGATTACTTTGTCGAGCATTCGGTCGAGCCGCTCTCGAAAAGAATCTATCCACGGCAACGCTTGTTCGGTACTAGCACCATACATGGCGCCCTCTTTCGGCGGTGACAGGCCGTACATATGAATCAGGTCGTTGCCGCCAGTCGTCATCACAACCAGGCCAAATGTGGATGCGTCCCTTGGCTCTAATTGCTCGTCGATGTATTGCTCATGGTGCAACGACGTCGATCCGGATATCGCAATGTTGTTCGTCACGAGATTGGGAAGCACCCGTTCTAGACACTTACCCCGCATGTCGTTCCATTCGTCCTCAGGGTTCACGGCTAGACGCTCGAAGTAGGAATGCGAAGGCCGTGCGGCTCCAAGCCCCTTGGTTACGCTATCCCCGATTCCTAACAATTCAACGCGCCGCTGGGTCCACGGCTCGCTAAAGTCATGGACGACCGCTGGCCCAGCTGGCCCCTCCCCCATCACCCGCAACGATCTCCAGTACAGGTACGCCACTGCAGCTGACAGTATGACAAGACACAAAAGCAATATGCGGCGAAGCCACCGTCTCGCCCCGCCCCGTCCGACAGAATCCACAACTTGAAATCCAACAGCCGTGTCACTCATCTGCGCACCTCCCACTGTCTAGCATCCCAACGACCGTGCAACGATCGCCCAGCCCCGAGGACGTTCACTAGTTGGGTCTGCATGCTCTAGACCCTTCGCCGAACCCAAAGAATGGATTGCTGGCAGAAGTGTCTTTATCTAAGCATTCATTCGTGATTCCACGATTGGCGGGTGACTCCAACGCATCGAAACCGTATTTGGGCCGAACCAAGCAGCTTGCAAGGTGTCATTCTTGCAACTTACACCACTGGCATGAACGAGCGTCAAGCATACGTCAGCACGTGGATTCAACACTTGTCATTCCGTTCGATGACATCCACCACATGGAGCTGGAGGCCGTGCCAAGTCTATTCCAACTGCCAGATCGCATTGACTACCCAGAGGAACACCAGCTGGTAGCGCGGCAGCGCAGGTCCGCGCTTCGACGCCCCACTCTCGTGTTGAACCGCAGCTGGCAACCGGTCAACGTCACCAGCGTCGCAAGAGCACTGACACTAGTTTGGAACCAAGGCGCGAAGGTAGTCGACCCCAACAACTATCAGCTGTTTGACTGGGCCGAATGGGCACGTTTCCCTTGCACGGGAGATGCTCCCTATGTGACTACACCAAGTCACCGGATCCGAGTACCGGAAGTCATCACGCTGACGGAATACAACCGGTTCCCCGACCAGACCGTCACATTTAGTCGACACAATGTTTTCAAGCGTGACGCGATGAGCTGCCAGTATTGCGGTGAACGCCCCAGCCCAGACGAGCTCACGATCGACCACGTGGTCCCTCGTGCTCAAGGCGGTGTTAGCAGTTGGACGAACTGCGTGCTCGCCTGCTTGCGTTGTAATTCGCACAAAGCGGACCGCACGCCGAAGCAGGCCGGCATGAATCTGCGCAAGGTGCCGGTGCGTCCACGTTGGAAGCCGGTCTACGCAAAACGCCGCGATGAGATTGAAAGCTGGAGCAAGTTTACACACACGCGTTGAACTGTGTTCCACGAGCCTTTGCGTTGAGCGTGATCATGAATCGGCATCAACCAGTTGCAGCAGTCAGACAAAACGATGGCGTTTTACCCGGCTGCTTGCGATTGGCTGAAGGCCCGCTTCTCTCCTTCCTAACCATTCACTGGGGGCAGCTCGAAGACCGCGTTTCTCAATTCCTAACCTTCCCCCAGGGAAGTTCGCGAGCCGACGAGCGGGTAGGGCTCTTCTCACTCATCATGCCGGATCCGTCGCGTGGTCGGCGCTTCAGCCGATACTCAAGCATGTAACTAACCTTCCCATGTGGAGGTTAGTTGCAAGATCGCTTTGCATCTTCGAAAGATTTCACCGCTACTCGTGTCGCAGCGCTTCGATGGGATTCATGCGTGCAGCTCTGCGTGCGGGATAGACGCCAAAGATCAGGCCAACGCCAAGCGAAATAAAGACAGAGAGCAGAACAGACCAGAGTGCAATTCGTGGCTCGAGAGAGTAGACAATCGGCGGAAGTAACTCAGGCCAAAAGGTGCTCATGAAGGATCGTATACCGTGGAACACGGGCTTGCACATCAACCCGCAAAGAACACCGAGCAATCCACCACCGCACGTCAGCACCATTGTCTCGGCAAGGAACTGTTGGATGATATCGCTTTGCTTCGCTCCGATGGCGCGGCGAATCCCGATTTCACGCGTCCGTTCCGTTACCGTCGCCAGCATGATATTCATAATGCCAATGCCGCCGACGAGTAGCGAAATCCCTGCAATCACAACCAGCAAGACGTTGAACATCGTACGTGTACGTTCGGCTTGCTGAAGCAATTCCTTGGGAACGATGACAGCGAAGTCTTCCTTCTCGTGGTACATCGTTAGCAAACGTTTGACGATGGCTGCCGTTTCATCAACGCGTTCCACCGAATCCACCGTCAATGTGATCTGCGTCAGTTCAACGATCTCTCCGCGGAAATTAAATCCTTGACCAGTACGAGTCATGATCTGGTCACCAACCCGGGTCCGGAATGTCTCCATCGGAATGTAGGCGTCGAAGCTATAGTCACGGGCGTCGAGGCTGCCCCCAATAGCGGCGGTGCTACCGCGTGCCGCGGCTTGGCCAATAACCGTGTAGACGTCACTCTCGACCCGAACCTTCTGCCCGATCGGATCTTCGAATGGGAACAACCGTTTGGCCGTTCCCTCAGCCAGCACAATGACATTCTCCTGACCGTCGCGTTCTTCCAGCCAACGACCTCTTGCGATCGACAACCGATTGAGTTCCAGATAATCCGTCGTACAGCCGACCAGTTTGGCATCGAGTCGCCGGCCGCCGACCATCATCTCTCGCTTCAGTTCCCGAATTGGAACCGCTTTGGTGATCGAGGGAACATTCGAGCTGATACGAGCGAAATCATCGCGCAGTAAGCCGTAACGCTTCACCCGCTCTTCGCCGCCTTCACCCGACTGCGGCTCAATACTTCTCAGAATAATATTGGTGGCGCCCAGCTCGAGAATCTGCTGTTGAGCGTCATAGCTCACGCCCTCGCCCATGGCCACTAACCAAATAACGGTGGTCGTCCCAATGAAGATCCCCAACGCCGCCAATGCGGACCGCATCTTCTGCAGCATCAAACTTTTGACGCCCAGCTGAACCGTGGAGATGATCTTCGAAACCATGTGGTGACTCGCCTTGCCGGAGCGGCATCTGTGGCCAACTCGCTATCGCCATTTCCGCTATTTGTCTGCCGACTTTTTCTTCACCACTTTCTTACTTTTATCTTTCCTCGCGTCTGTCGCGGTCCCGGTTTGTTGAACCTCTTCACCGGTAACCTGATCTGGACTGCCAGTCGGCGCTAGCGCCTTGCGTTTCGCGTCATCGATGAACGCAGTCGGGTTGAGTGCGACTTCATCGCCCTCCTTGAGACCTGAGGTCACAACGTTGAATTCGTCGTTTGTATCCCCCAACTCGAGTGTTCTTTGGTCAAACCCAGACTCTGTCTTGACCCAGCAAGAGTACTCGCCATCCTGTTCCAAAACAGCAGCGACCGGAATCATGACCACGTCCTCATAGCGAGCCAAAACAACATCCACCATCGCACTCATGCCCGGTTTCAAAGCCTCATTCTCAGGCAATTGGATGATCGTGTCATACTTGACGAGATTGCCGGTCCACCATCCTGCAGGGCGGGTCACCTCCGCAATTTCGGCGACCTCCCCTCCAATAACAGTGCCCTGCAACTCGACTCTAGCGGTCATTCCCAGTTTCAATCGATCTACTTTCGATTCATGGATGCCAACCTTGACTTGCATCTTGGTCGGATCCGGAATGACCAGCAGAGTTTGCTGCTCGCGCACCACGGCGCCCTCTTCGATATCTGGCGTCTCTTTCCACTCAGCCATCGATGGGAAAATAACCATGCCGCCAACTTCAGCTTCAATCGTGCAATTGACCAATTGCTCTTTTTCGCGTTCCAGCCGAGTCTTCTCAAGCTGTAACGACGCTTCGTAGGATGCCAACTGGGCTTCAGCTACTTTCAGGTTGCTCCTGAGTGTCTGTAGCTCTTTTTCCTTTTTGTATTTGTCTAGCGTGACGAGCTTCGTTTGCTTTACTTCCAAATCCTTCTCCGCAGACTCAAGCTGAAACTGTTCCTGCTCCAATTGGAGGCTTTTCAGAAGCCCCTTTGCAACCATTCGCTGCGCGGACTCTCGTTTGAGCTTCGCCTGCGTCACCGCCTGTTTGGCATCAAAGATCTCTTTCTGGATCGTCTTTCGTTCTTCGACATAAGTACCTTCTAAGTACTCGACGATACTCTTCTCCGCGACAGCAACATTGCTCTCCGCCGTAATCTTGTTCGCCAACGCATTCTCGTAGGTGATCTGTTTGGCCAGAATGTTGTCTTCGATCTGAGATTGGTCTAACCGCACCAGCACGTCACCAGGCTTAACGATCGTCCCCGTCTCAATAACCCAAAGAACGGTGCTACCGCCCTTGACCATACACTTAATCTCTTTGTTATTCGAACTCTCGACCGTACCATTTTCGGTAACAGTCACTTCGAGTAACCCCTTGGAGATGACATGAGTCATTACCTCTGGACCCGCCGTTTTCGCGGGTGTGTTTCGAGTGTAGGCAGCAGCTCCTGCTACGCCGCAAACGACGAGCAAGAGTAAAAGGATTCGCATGACGGAAGGACTCATTTTGTCCCAGTGCTTGTTTGGAGTTTCGAATTCAAGGCGGGATGCGGGCGGCGTCTCGTCAACCGCCACGCGAAGATCAAGCGTCAGGCGGAAGCCTTCGCCACTCTCTGATGGAGGCTCAGAACGAATCGCGACACGCCTTGGTAGGGTAAAGGCCCGCAGAGGTGACCTTTGGCAGGGCAGGGGCAGCTTGGTGAAGTGGAACACCTCCCCGCCAACTCAAATAGTACTTCCGTTTCGCCCCTATTTGGACTGTTGTTAGTCTAGATTCCTGCGAATTCGTTGGCTGCGAGCCGTATAGCTTGCCCAATTGCAGCAAAAGCCAAGTCACGAAAGACGAGTTCGCGTGAATAGGCCGCTTTGTAGAGGGCGTCGCAGAGCGATGGCGTAGCACAACGAGCACTGGACTTCTCGCCGGCGGACAGGTTTGGCAAAGCGTCGTCTGGATCGCTAAGATAGAGCTCGGCTTCGCCACACTCCACCTCTCAAATTTAAAAGCGGTTCGAACGAATGAATTTTCAACGACCCTCCATTGTCGCAGCTGTGTTGTTGCTCGCGGCTTCCGTTAGCTCGGCTCAGAAGATCACGCCGCCGGGCTTCCACGAACTGCAGATCGGTGAAGCCGCCCCAGCCTTCAAGCTGATGGGAATCAATGACGAGTATTGGACACTCGACAACTTCAAAGACAAAGACGTACTCGTCGTCTACTTTACATCCAACCACTGTCCGGTCTGCCACGCTCACGATCCACGTTTGGTTGCACTCGTCGAAGAACTGCAGGGCAAGAGCGTTGCTTTCGTCGCCATCAATCCGAACTCAGGTGATGGACTTCGTGCAGACGAACTCGGGTATTCGAAATACGACGACAGCTTTGAAGAGATGAAGCTGTACGCAAAGGACGAGGGTTTCACTTTCCCCTATCTCTACGACGGCGACACGCAGAAGACAGCCAAGGCCTACGGTTGCGAGGCGACTCCACACGTTTTCGTTTTTGGCAAGCAGCGCAAACTGCAGTACCGCGGCCGTCTCGATAACTCGCGATTTCCGGATCCGAAGACCGTCAAGTCGCAAGACGCAAGAAAAGCCATCTTAGAACTCCTGGCTGGCGAACCCGTATCGACGCCAACCACGAAGCCATTCGGATGCTCCACGAAGTGGAGGGAAAAGATCTCTAACGTGGCCGAGTTCAACAAGAGCTGGGAGAAGGCGGATGTGACGTTGGATGAGTTGGATGCCAAGGGACTCGCCAAACTGGTCAAGAATGACACGGACAAGTATCGCTTATTCAACGTTTGGTCGACGACTTGCATTCCTTGCGTGGAAGAATTCCCAGGCCTCGTTGCCGTTTCCCAGCGAATGGGCATGCGGAAATTTGAGCTCATTACGATCTCGACGGATCTGCCAAGTCAGAAAGACCGAGCTCTGAAGTTCCTCGATAAGTTCCGAGCCGTATTACCAAAGCGGCTCGAAGCATCACTCAAAGCCGAGGGCCGAACCTCCAACAACTATCTGTTCACTGAATCCGATGCGGACGCGTTGATCGAAACACTGGATCCTGAATGGGACGGCCCGCAACCGCACACGGTGCTCATCGCGCCGGGCGGCAAAATCGTCTTCCGCCACAACGGAAAGATCTCCGAAAGCGAACTCTTGGATGTCGTGCTCGAAGAGCTTTCGACCTTCTATCACCCCGAGCCCGGAGACGCGGACTAAGAACGACGCTGCGTTCGCACGAGAAAACGTTTCGTGCCCGATTCGATAGACCTGTTCGGAATCCCTTGGGTCCGATCCAATGTCATCGAATTGGTCTACGCGGGAGCAGTCATGGAGCTGCTCCCAACGTAACGATTCTGCTCTGAACAAACCAATCGCTCGGTTCAACATCCGTTGAGTAGCCTGCCTTTGTGGTTCGTCTTGCGTGGGCGGGGGGTTTGCCCCCCACGCCGACCTCTTTATCCCTTTCCCCCAAACATCCACGGCTTGGATGGAAACAGAGCAAGTGGTCATTGGGGCCCAGTCGAGTTGGAGCTTGCAGTACAAGTAGCACAGCTCCGCGTGCGTTTTTCGCGTTTCACGTTTCGCAGCCGTGTGATTGACACAGTTCCGGCTGGACAGGCAAGCTACGATTCGCTTCCACTGCGATTCGTTTCCACCGCGGCAACCGGACTACGATTAAGCACTCGGAACGCAGAGCGGCTAACAGAAAAAAAGGATACAATCAGGGTCCCACAGCAGCCCAAGCAAGATCGTTCAGGAATCGACGGCATTCGGGGCAAAAGCAACTTTGCTTCTGCCACTCCTCGAAATGATCGGTTTCATTCGTTGTCATGTTCGAAACGCTCACGTCGTTAGCAAAATCATGAGCTTCACACCTGCGACCGACGGCGACGACACGTTTGGTTTGCCTGAGAATATTGGTCGTTACCGGATCCAAAGCTCCTTAGGAAGCGGTGGTTTCGGAGTCGTTTACCTTGCCGTTGACGAAAAGCTCGATCGGCGTGTCGCGATCAAAGTTCCTCATCCGGAACTCGTCAAAAACGACTCCAATCCCGCCCGGATCTATCTTGAAGAAGCGCGAATGGTGGCGACACTCGACCACCCGCACATCGTGCCTGTCTACGACATAGGGGCCAACGATGATTTCGCCTGTTATGTCGTCTCCAAATACATTTCCGGTCAAGACCTCCGCAAGACGTTGGCAGAGCGCAAGCTCTCGCTCGATGAATCGATCCATCTCGTCGCGACCATCGCGCAAGCCCTTCACCACGCACATAAGCGAGGTATCGTCCATCGCGATGTAAAGCCGGGAAACATACTGCTGAATCGTAAGGGGGACGCTTTCGTCGCTGATTTCGGACTGGCGTTGCCCGAAAGAAGGCTATGGAAAGGGCCTCAGTACGCTGGAACGCCGGCTTACATGAGCCCTGAACAAGCCCGAGGCGAGGGACATCGCGTCGATGGTCGGAGCGACATATTTTCTCTCGGCGCCGTCTTCTACGAGTGTCTGACGGGGCGCAAAGCATTCAAAGGTGGAACCAAATCCGAGTTGCTCGAAATGGTGGAGCATTTCGATCCGCGACCCGTTCGGCTCTACGACGAAACTCTCCCGAAAGAGCTCGACCGAATTTGCCAAAAAGCGATGGCAAAGCGTGCGAGCGAGCGTTATCAAGTCGCCCAAGACTTGGCAGAAGAGTTGCTTGAGTTTGGCGAGAAGCTCGCGAAACGTGAGAGTGTGAGCACAGTCTTGAACGTGGATTCCCTAAAGCACGATGCGAAAAAGGCAGCGGACCACAGCCGCACTCGCACGGACTCGGTGGGAAGCAAAACTTCGTCTTCTCGAGAAGAAGCAAACGATACGCCACCGCAACTGTTTGACTCTACCTCTGCCGGTCCTCTCAGGATCGTGCCCAAGGGACTCCGATCGTTTGACGCGCACGACGCCGATTTCTTTGTGGAACTTCTGCCTGGTCCGCGTGACCGCGACGGCTTGCCGGAAAACCTACGTTCCTGGAAATCTAGATGCGAAACGTTCGACAGCGATGAAACGTTTTCAGTCGGAATGATTTTTGGGCCTTCAGGATGTGGTAAGTCCTCTTTCGTACGCGCCGGTCTAGTTCCAAGGCTGTCCGATCGCGTCCGTCCGATCGTGTTTGATGCAACCAACGATTTTACTGAGGAGAAGCTGCGTAAAGAAATCCAAAAGCTGTGTCCGTCCCTCGACGAGGAACTGGATCTGTGCCAAGCGCTATCGACCATTCGCCGTGGTGGAGGATTGCCGAGCGATCAAAAACTGCTCATCGTGATCGATCAATTCGAAAGGTGGCTCCACTCACAGCCCATCGAAACGGCAACTCCGCTGGTGAGGGCGCTCCGCCAATGCGACGGCGAACGTCTTCAGACGCTCCTGCTTGTGCGATCTGACTTCTGGATGGCCATCACGCGGTTCTTGGGCGAGCTTGAAATCGAGTGCCTGCAGGGAAAGAATTTTGAAGCCATCGACTTGCTACCACTTCGACACGCCGAAAAAACGTTGATTGCGTTTGGCCGGTCGTTGGGTGCATTACCGGAATCAGAACTGTCCACGGAGCAGACGCAATTCATCCAACAGTCCGTGAGCGACCTCGCTGAAGATAACAAAGTCATTTGCGTCCGACTCGCTCTTTACGCGGAGATGATGAAGAATCTGCCTTGGACACTTTCATCGCTCAAGCAAACGGGCGGAACCGAAGGAGTCGGCCTGACTTACCTGGAGGAGAGCTTCGGCAGCAATGCAAACCCGAATGTGCGTTTGCATCAAAAAGCAGCCCGCGGTGTCTTGGCCGAGCTGCTACCGGAAAGTGGCACACTGAGCGTCCAACTCAAATCCTACCAGGACTTGATGCGGTCCTCCGGCTATACCGACGTCAAGATGTTTGACGATCTCATTCGCATGCTGGACGCAGAAATGCGGCTCATTTCTCCCACAGATCCCAGCGGAGTGCTGGATTCGGAAACAACGGATATAGGTCAAGCGGATTTGGATCCAACCGAAAAGTACTACCGACTTTCCCATGACTATTTGCTGGGGCCGCTTCGAAAGTGGTTACAGCGAAAGCAACGCGAAAGCTATCGTGGTCGCGCGCAGTTGTTGCTTACCGAACGAACCGCGCTGTGGGAAACCAAACCAGATCGTCGTTACCTACCGTCGATGGTCGAACATGCTCGAATTCGGATGTTCACGCGGCCAAAGGACTGGACCGGTTCTCAGTCATCCATGTTGAAAGCAACGTTGCTCCGGCATTTGCTAACCATCACAGTGGCGGGCTTCGTCGTGGTAGGCATTATCCTTGCCGGTTTTCGCCTTAAGAAAGCTCAAGACAAAGCCGTTGGATCTAGGATCGTTGCTGCGCTGCCTCAAATGAATACCGAAGTGGTCGCGGCAAGTCTGGAGGACATGGCGCCGTATCGCGATCAAACCCTGCCACTGCTGATAGAGCAATTTCAGAATAGCCCGACGGGTTCCACATCAAAGCTGCACGCCGCCATGGCACTGCAGGGCGATGCACCAGACTACTTGGATTACATCTTTGAGCAGCTCCCGAATCTGTCTGCCACGAAGATCGCTGCCGTCTGCAATTTTCTAAACGGGTCCAAAGTGAGTGTGCCCAATGAGTATGCTCGTTTAATCCAAGACGACTCGCTGGACGACACTTCGAGACTGAGGGCTGCATGCGTTCTAGCCCACTTTGATTCCGGCGCTGCGGTCTTTCAAAATGAAGCAATTCAAACTTTCTTGGCCTCGCAACTCACGGAGTTGTTTCCTTCCGAATTGTTACCGATCCGAAAACTACTCCTACCCATCGCCGCAAGTCTCTCGCCCAAGCTGAGGGCCATCTATGAAGACAAAAGCCGCTCGGAAGAGGGCCGATCTTATGCCTCGGAAAGCTGGGTCTATTTCAACCAAGACGCTGCCGAAAAACTTTGCGATTTCCTCTTGGTTTGCGATGCAAGGCAATTCCCGTTGGTCATGCAGGCACTCGAAGGTAACCGCGAGCTGCAAGCGAAGTTGGCTAGCCAAGTACTCTCGTCTCCAGCCAAATCGGACGACTTAATTCGGCAAGACATTCAAACTGCGAATGCGGCTATCGTCCTGTTTCGGCTCGGGAACGAAGACCTTGTTTGGCCTCTCCTTAAATTCTCTTCTTCGCCTCAGGTCCGCAGCTATATCATTCACTGGTTTTACTCCAAAGGCTGCTCGGTCGAACCATTACTAGCGCGCCTCGAATCGGAAGAGAATGAAGGCATCGCCAATTCAATCATGCTCGCTTTGGGTGAGTTCCCTAGTTCATCTTTTAGTAATGACCAGTCGAGAGCATTGGCGGCCTATTTAGAACCACGTATCACCGACGACTCCGCGTCGACCATGAGCACCGCTATCTGGCTACAGAATCGGCTCTTCCCGTCGGACGGCAATACCGACTCATCGGAGTCACCTACACTTCGATCGGAAGGCTTTTTGGCTTGGCTCCGACAACTTGAAGAAGACAGCAATGGCGTCGCAGCCAGCCGATACGAATCCACAGCAACCACGGTATCTCCGTTCGGGGAATTCGCCTCAAAGTTGAATGCAGATACCGAATACGGTGCAGGACCAATTACGGATGCAATCCACTTTGACGGGTCCAAACTCATCGATTTGGATCGATTGCGATTGCCAGACGTGAGTTCGGGAATATCAATCTCCTGCTGGATCCGGCTGCAACCTGTTCTTCAGTACTCCGCAGTCTGGTCCTCGATGGATCCAAGCCAGAATTTCCAGGGTATCGACTTGTGGTTAGAACCAAGTCGCGTCGCGGCGCACGTAAAGCATTCCTACTACGGCCCCAATGACGAGAAAAACCAACTACTGAAGGTCATTAGTGAACCCATCCTGGATCAGTCGTGGCAGCATGTCACCGTTACCTACGACGGAAAAGTCTCCGAGAACGGATTGCAAATCTACCTCAATGGTGAACTGGTACCGACGACGGCAGTTGAAACGAGTCTGGAGCAACCCGTCAAACTAACTAAGCCACTGACACTCGGAGGCCGTAGGGGCGATCAATTTGCGGACCTTCGTTTCAATGGTGATCTGAGTGGTGTGGCTGTCTTTGCCCGGCACCTTAACGCAACGGAAGCCTTAGCGGTCTATCGGAAGCAGATTCTCGAAATCGCGAAACAAGAGACGCCTTCCGTCACACAACAACGTCTACTCGAAAGCGTCTATCGCAGGAGTACTCCAGGCGACGCACAACAAGAAAATTCGCGTCGCCCCTACGATGCGGAACTCGATGACTTGCTGCTCGCCAAACGCGACTGGTATTGGACCCACAACCGGCACCGCATGATTCGGCTCTCCGCGGATTCATTTCGGATGGGTTCCAACAGCGGCTACGTTCACGAAAGCGAGTTCACCCAACAGATTCGAAATAGCCAGCATGAACGCAAGATTGAGCGGGTTTATGCACTATCGTCGCACGAAGTTTCGATCGGCCAGTTCCAGCAATTGATGCGTGAGAACGAAGTCTCACCGGACACGATGAACAAACTCGCGGGGTCCAACACAGCCAATCCGAATTGGCCGATCTCGATGCTCAATTGGTTCGAATGCGTTCAGTATTGCAATTGGTTGAGCGCAAGTGAGGGAATCCCCGAAGACCAATGGTGCTACGTCCCGCATGAAGTTGACGGCTATGCCATTGGAATGACCGTGAAACCCAAGTTTTGGGAATTGACGGGTTACCGACTGCCGACTCAGGCGGAGTGGGAATATGCCTGCCGGGCCGGCACGTCATCAAGACGATACTATGGCTATTCCGACGACTTACTGAACAAATACGCTTGGTATCTCTTTTCGGATGCGAGCGCTGCGGGCCAGCCTCTCCCAAAACCGCGACCGGTTGGCAGTCTCAAGCCCAACGATTGGGGCTTTTTCGACATGCAAGGCAATGCGATGGAATGGTGCTTTGATCTGCATGACGACTATCCCTACGATCAGGCGAGCTCGAAGGACCATCCCGCAGGAACCGGTGTCGTCGACAATGCTGATCGCGAGTTGCGAGGCAGCGCCTACTACGACCTACCGCAGTACCTGCGATCTGCGTACCGATTCTTCAACCAGCCATCCGGTCAACTTGCAACCGGTTTCCGAGTCTGCCGGACGCTTCGTGACGATTCCGAACCGGAATGAGCATGACCGTGCTCAGCGCTGTTTGACTGGCAAGCAGGGCAGCGCTTACCATCGTTTGCGCTGGCCTTGGCAGCGCCGGGCGTCGGCAGCACTGGGCAACGTTTGCACGGGTCACCCCCGCGCATCGGTTACGTTCCGACGCAAAAGCCCCCCTATTTACGCCCCTGACGAAACCAAGCAATTTGAAACCGAGTTTTACCTAGGATCGCAGATGATGTATTCTTAATCCTATGAATAACTCACTCAATCGCCGCCGTTTTGTCCTCCGCTCCGCCGCCGGTGCATTGGCTCTTCCGAGCCTAGCGTCGCTGCCCATGAACTCGGTTTCGGGTGCGATTCTCAATTCCTCGACGGGTGGGGCACTCCGCCGCTTCGTCGCCATAGGCAACTTGCTCGGTTTCCAGCAGAAGCATTTTTTCCCGGATGAAGCGGGCAAGGATTTCGCAGCAACGAAACTCCTCAAGCCGCTGGCCGAGAACTTCGGTAACCTTACGGTCTACCGAGGATTGGATCATGGACTCCGCGGTGGCCACTTTGCCGTGCATACGTTTCTTTCGGGTGTACTGCATCACGAATCAAAACATCGCCGTGATGGCAACGTCACAATCGATCAATTCATCGCCGACGAAATTGGCAAAGCAACACGTTTTCCATCATTGACGGTAGGCTCCGAAGGTGGCATCCATGGCGGCTGCCAACTCTCGTGGACGAAGTCCGGTATCCGAGTCCCGCCGATCACCAATCCTTCTGACTTATTTCAGAAACTCTTTGTCTCTGACTCCCCAGAGAAGCAGACTCAACAACAGAAAGCGAACACCCTCCAAGCCTCGATACTTGACTCGATTCGAGAGGAAGCCGGTGCCCTGTCCAAGCGCGTGAACCAAGAAGACAAAAATAAACTGGACGAGTACTTCAGCTCGATCCGCGATGTTGAAAAACGCCTCGAAGTCCGCAAGCGTTGGTCTGACCACCCTAAACCAGAGGCGCCATTTGAGCAGCCTGCCAACACGAACACGGTCGACGATTTACCGATGCTCTACGAGTTGATCGCGCTGGCTCTACAGACGGATTCGACTCGTGTCGCAACGCTCGAAATCGGCGGCAGTTTCCTCCCGCAGAACCTCGGTATCGACCAGTCGTACCACAGCCTTTCTCACCACGGCAACGACGAAGAGAAGGTGAACCATTTGGTAACGTTGGAAACGTACCAACTCGAGCAATTCAACAAATTCTTGTCACGACTAGCTTCGATGCAGGATGGAGAACAATCGCTACTCGATACGACCGCCGTCTTGTTTGGAAGCGGCATGGGCAATGGAAGCTCGCATACCAATTCCGATCTACCCGTGGTATTGGCCGGTGGCGACTATGCGACTGGCGAGTTCAAGAAAGTGCAGTCGGGTGGTCCGGGTAAAACCCGACTCTGCAATCTATATCTCGACATCGCTCAAAAGATGGGCATCGAAACGGAAGCGTTCGGCACTAGCACCGGAACATTCAGCTAACCAACGCTAACATGAGTCCCTCCGCCGACCTTGCCACACCCTGCGAGAGTTTCAAAAGGTCGACGATTCGATCAGCAAAGCACCGCCCAGGACCGTTGTCGCCGTTGATCTCTCACCTGCCTCCCACCATTTCCTACCGAACGGCGCTATGATCCATTTCAAGGACTTGCCGCGATGCGTTGCACTGGTTCGATTGCTTGCCGCTGTGAGCTTGATCTGCTTGCTGGCAGGCAGCGCAAGAATCGGAATTGCTCAACGCCCCGACACCGTCGAGGCCCCGCCAGCGAGAGAACAAGTTGCGAGCGAACGGTCTGCGCTGGTAAATCGTTTCCTCGGCCAATATTGCATCGATTGTCACTCCAGCGACTCTCCCGAGGGAGAGCGAGCCTTCGATTCGTTCGAACTCCCTATCGTCACGGAAGGCCAATTGATCGCTGCCGACGAAATCATCGACCAAGTCACTTTGAAGCAGATGCCCCCAGAGGACGTTGAGCAGCCAAGCAATGATGAACGAGTTGCTTTGGTGACGGCGCTTCGTGAGAGCATCTTGCAAGCGCGGAGCGTTTTCGAAGGCAATCAGTCACGGACCGTTCTCCGTCGGCTTTCCAACCGCGAGTACGAAAACACGCTGACTACGTTGTTCGGTCGCCGTGTCGACACACTTGGTTTAACAGCCGAATTCCCTAAGGAAGATGCCAGCGAGTCGATCGACACCATCGGAGCTTCGCTCGTCACCTCGGGCTTTCTTTTAGACCAATACTTCCAAGCGGCCAATCGGCTTGTCGAACTACGGTTGGGCAAAATTCAGATGGAACCGCAGGAGTGGCACTTCAAAGACAACTTCGTTCAGTATGAGGAGCTCAATGGGCCTCACAGGAGCGCCCTGAATTTCGAATACTTGTGCCTCTACGAGCAGCCGAACACAGATACCAGACAGGGTGGCTACGGACATATCGAAGACTTCCTTGACGGTGTCCCGGTGTCGGGTTTGTACGACATTGAAGTCAACGCCCAAGCGATGCACCGGGACACGCACTACGATCCCGATATTTTCCACATCGACTTCTCCGAACCGTTCCAACTGGCGGTCGTTCCCGGTGATGTCACCAAGGGACATATTCATTACCCACAAGCCATCGAACCGATCCTCGCCCAAGCAATTGTTCCGGACGAGGAACCAGAGTGGATTCGATTCCAAGTTTGGCTAGAAGCCGGGCAGACGCCTCGATTCATTTTCCCCAATGGTCCCTACGAATCACGTGCCTCCGTGATCGAGGTCAACAAGAGGTACAAAGATGAGTTCAAGGATCCTAAGGACGGAGTAAGCCGAGTCAGCATTCTGCGCGAGGGCGCGTTGCCTCACATTCGAATCGGCGAAATCAAAATCCGAGGGCCCATCGCCGAAACGGGAGGCTCCGCCGAAGAAGTTGCGGTCTTTGGCGAAAGCGGTTTTCAACCTGAATCCGCACTTGAGCAACTATACGGTTTCGCTCAACGTGCGTACCGCCGACCGCTCGTTGAAGCGGATCGCGAGCGGATAGAATCGCTCTACAGCAAGCGAGTCGCGGAAAAAGCGTCGGCCCGCCAAGCCGCTTTGGATACAGTCAAACTTGTTCTTTGCTCTCCGTCGTTTCTATACCTGAGCGAAGTCACGCCGGAGGACGAAAAGAACTTGAATCCTTTCGACCTGGCCACCCGCCTGTCTTACGCCCTGTGGACGGCACCGCCAGACGACACCTTGTTTGAGTTGGCCCAATCCGGAGAACTACTGGACGATAAAGTACTACAATCTCAAATCGAACGACTGCTCAACGACCCTCGTTCCGACTCCTTCATTACTGGTTTCTTGGACGCTTGGCTCAACCTGAAAGACATTGGCAACTTGCCTCCGCCGAGAAAATCTGCCCGAGCCTACTATGCCGAGAACCTGCCGAAGTCGATGAAGCGTGAAGCCCACGAGTTCTTTCGGCATGTGCTGAAAACGAACGGTACGATCGTGGATTTCTTGGACTCAGACTACACGTTTGTCGACAAGAATCTCGCCAGGCATTATGACTTGCCAGAGAAAGAAACACTCACACTGGCAGACGGATTCCAACGCGTCAGCTTGGCTGAAAACACACAACGTGGTGGTGTTTTGGGCATGGCCGGTGTCCTGACGGTCAGCGCCAACGGCGTGGACACATCGCCGGTGACGCGCGGCGTCTGGGTATTGGAGAACATTCTCGGTGACCCTCCGCCACCGCCTCCCGATGAAGTCCCCTCGATTGACTCTGATGTTCGCGGTGCGACCACGATTCGCGAACGGCTGGAAAAGCACAGCCAAGACCAGACTTGCAACGTATGCCATCGCAAGATCGATCCGATGGGCTTTGCACTAGAAACATTCGATCCAACCGGACGCTGGCGTGAGAAGTACCCCAGCCAAAAGGGCAGGAAGAGAGCAACGATCGACACGACCGGTAAGCTACCATCCGGTGAAAGCTACGATGGTTTCCAGGAATTCAAGTCGGCCTTGGTGTCCAGCCGCCACGAGGCATTTACAAGGCATCTCGTGTCCCAGCTCTTGAG
The DNA here is from genome assembly GCA_046290675.1 of Aureliella sp. Lineage (GTDB taxonomy): Bacteria > Planctomycetota > Planctomycetia > Pirellulales > Pirellulaceae > Aureliella. The sequence goes on along the minus strand of JBKAHA010000011.1, from coordinate 184,919 downwards.
CTATTCAACAGGCCGGCACATGGAGTCTGCAGATCGCTATGAGATCAACGACATTGTCGATCGTCTGCAATCAGAGGATCTGGGTCTCCGCTCTCTGGTCTTCGAAGTCTTGACCAGCCAGATCTTTCGCTCACGTTAACGCCTACAATTCGCTACTCACGATCTCTCACGATACGGGAAAAACATGTTGATACGCTGCGTCGCTTGTTCCTCCGCGTGGCTGTTCACCCTATGCGTTGCAGTCGCCTACAGCCAAGACCGCCCCAACATCGTATTGATCTACGCGGACGACCTCGGCTATGGCGATGTTCAGTGCTACAACCCCGACCGGGGCCGAATTGCAACGCCCAACATGGATCGCCTCGCCGCCGAGGGAATGCGTTTCACCGACGGACACTCTTCGTCAGGAGTCTGCTCGCCCTCGCGTTATACGATTCTCACCGGCCGTTATCACTGGCGTTCGCGGTTGCAAAGTGGCATTGTTTCACTGTGGGGCAAACCGCTTATTCCTGCGACCCGAATGACCGTAGGCTCACTTGCGAAACAACAAGGCTATCAAACGGCTTGCATCGGCAAATGGCATTTAGGTTGGGACTGGCCAATCACGGACGAACAGAAGGCTCTGTTTCGATCAACCGGCTACAAGGGCAAGAAGGATCTTCAAGCCACCGAAGAACAACGCCGTGCCTGGGGGGACGTATTCTCGAAGCCGATTCCAGGCGGCCCCACTGCCGTTGGTTTCGATTCGTATTTCGGCACCGACGTTCCGAATTGGCCACCCTATTGTTTCATCGAGAACGATCGAACCGTCGGCATTCCTTCCGAGTTCGCAGCGCCGGAACTTTTCGTTAAAAACCAAGCCAGCCAGCAGGGACCTGCCGTCGATGGCTGGACACTGGAACCCATTCTGCCTGCCCTCGGAGAGCGTGCGAGTGCGTTTATCCGTTCGGCTGCCGAGCAGCCCAATCCATTCTTGCTGTACCTTCCCTTAACGTCTCCCCACACTCCACTGTCCGTCAACGAAGAATGGAAAGGCAAAAGCGATCTCAACCTCTACGCTGATTTTGTCATGGAGACGGATGCCATCATCGGTCAAGTCCTCGCGGCATTGGACGGCTCTGGGGCGGCGGACAACACGTTTGTCCTTTTCACGAGTGACAACGGATGTGCACCCTATATCGGAGTCACCGATCTAGAGCAAATGGGACACTACCCGAGTGGACCACTTCGTGGCTACAAAGCCGACGTCTGGGAAGGAGGCCACCGAGTCCCCTTCGTGGTACGTTGGCCCGGAGTCGTTGCATCTGGCACAACCTCCGACCGACTCGTTCACCAAGCCGACGTGCTTTCGACGATTGCCGACATTTTGGATGTAGAGCTTCCAGCGGACGCCGGTGAAGACAGCTTCAGCTTCCTTCCGCTGCTTCACGGCGAAGACCGACCGATACGAGTCCATTCAGTCAGCTGCTCAAGCAAAGGCGTTCCCAGTATTCGCAAAGGCAGTTGGAAGTACATCGCTGCAAGAGGTTCGGGTGGATGGGGGAAAGGCGGAGATCAAAGCCAACCACTCCAGCTTTACAATTTGAAAGAAGACATTGGCGAGTCCAATAATCTTGCTGCCGCCGAGCCAACTCGACTCGCAGAGCTGCAGACTTTGCTTGAGGACCTGATCCAGAGCGGGCGTAGCACGCCCGGACCAAACCAACCCAACGACGTTTCGGTCAAACGCTACCCCTAGGATCGAAACAGTTCCAAAGTGTTCGAACAAAATACGCTTGCGAAACGAAAAGAATTTGGCTGCGTCAGAGCGTGGTCGCTGCTTCGTCTTCGTGACAGATCCAAAACATAATGAATACGCCTCCGTGTCAAATCGAATGAAATCAATTCTGCCAGCGGCAACGCTCTTCACGATTACCATTTTCTTTCTTGCGTTTCCTCCGATGTCGCAGACAGCGGCCGCAGATGACTTCGCACCAACGAGTGCGGAGGCGAGGCTCGAATCATGGCGCCAACATCAGCAAATGCAGCAAGAATCGCCCTTGCGAGAACTGAAGTGGGAGCTGATCGGACCTGAATTACAGAGCGGACGAATCGAATGCATCGCCGCGCATCCAACCAAACCATCTGTCCTGTACGTTGGAGTTGGCTCTGGCGGATTGTGGAAGAGTGTGAACAACGGGATTTCCTGGACTCCCATCTTTGACCAGCAAGCATCGGCTGCGATCGGAGACGTTGCCCTCGATCCCCAAGCTCCCGAAACAATCTGGTTAGGTACTGGCGAAGTCCTTCTGGCTCGCTCGAGTCTACCTGGAATCGGGATCTTCCGATCAAACGACGGAGGGCGATCGTGGGAACACATGGGACTGGAGGACACTCAGCACGTTGCTCGCGTCCTCGTGCACCCCAACGACTCGAACACCGTCTACGTCGCAGCGATTGGGCACCAAAACAGCGAGAACGAACAAAGAGGTGTCTTTCGAACTCAAGATGGGGGCAAGTCATGGGAGAGAGTCCTGTACCTGAATGAGCAGACGGCCGCCATCGACTTGGTCATGCACCCGGCGAATCCCAATATTCTCTACGCGAGCCTGTGGGGACGGCCCGCTGGATCAAAGCGACTGCCGAAGACGCAGAGTGGCATCTACCAATCATTGGACGGCGGCGATCATTGGCATCCGCTCCAGGGCGGACTGCCGACAGGTCCCCAGGTTGGACGTATTGCCATCGCATTGGCGGCATCGAATCCAGATCAGATGTATGCCTTAGCCGACGAAGGCGATGTGGATGGCTTCTATCGCTCGTTCGATGCAGGAAAGACTTGGACGCGAACTTATGATGCCCTCCAAGCCCGCTGGGATTGGTGTGAGATCCGTGTTTCGTCGGACAACGCGGACGAGGTTTACAGCATTGGTCAAAACTCATTCGTGACGCGAGATGGAGGCAAGACCTTTGAGAAAATCGCGGGCGACATTGTGCACCTACGTCCGCATGGTGCGAAAGTAATCCATTTAGACACTCATGCGATGTGGATCAATCCGAACAATTCCGACCACCTGCTTTTCGGTACCGACGGTGGTCTATTCCAAACCTATGACCGCTGTAAGACTTGGCTGCACCTGAACAACATGCCAATCGCGGAGTCCTATGCCGTCACCTATGACTTAGACAAACCATTCAACGTCTACGTTGGTACTCAGGACAACGCAGCTTTGTTTGGCCCGGTATCGAACCGCCCTCGTGTCGACGAACCCGATGCCTGGAAGCATGTCTACTTAGACCCGTGGGGTGGCGGCGATTCTTATTTCACCTATCGTGACCCGACCGATCGTGATTTCATCTACTACGAACATCAGTTTGGCGCCCTGCGCCGGAAAAACATGCGAACGGGGAAAACGGTCAATCTTCAACCTCGCCTCAGTGGTGAAGAGCTGCGGTTTGCGTGGATGACTCCATTTTTCCCCTCTGCCCATGACGGCGGGACACTCTACTATGCTGCCAATCGAGTGTTTAAATCCGAGATTCGGGGTGAAGATTGGCAAGTCATCAGTGACAACCTGATCTCCGATCGTGAAATCCCCGGTGCGCGCTATGCCGCCATCACCACGCTGGCGGAATCACCGCTGAAAGTCGGGCTACTCTATGCGGGCAGCGATCGAGCCGATTTGTGGATGACTCAAGACGACGGCAAAACTTGGAACGATATCAGTCGCGATCTACCGCACCGTAGCCTGACCCGTGTTCATGCTTCTCCGCACGATCCACAGCGTGTCTTCGTGACGCAGTCGGGCGCGGGACTAGACGACTTTGCTCCCTATGTCTTCCGCTCTGACGATCAGGGACGGACATGGACCAATATTAGCAAGGGTCTACCGCTTGAGCCGGTCAATGTAATCGTTGAAGATCCCCACGTTGCGAACCTGCTTTACGTTGGTACCGACATGGGTGTTTACGCCAGCCAAGATGGCGGGAAGCAATGGATTTCATTGAGCAGCAATTTGCCGACCGCGTCGGTTTATGATCTTTTTGTCCATCCGCGTGATAACATCTTGGTCATCGGTACCCACGGCCGTAGTTGCTTCGCTGTCGACGCGGCCGCCATCCAGGCCTTGGCCTCCCACTAAATTGATGTTGGCAACCTACCTGGCCAACTGCGATACAACCCATGTGATTCCTTGCATCTAGACGGAACATCAGATGAGCCAAGACGAGGGCAACGAAAAGGACATCTACGAACGAAGCGCGGTTGTCCATCGACAACTACGTGGCAAGATTTCGTTGGTCAGTAAAGTCCCGGTAGACACGCGTGACGACCTTTCGCTCGCGTACACGCCAGGAGTAGCTCGTCCCTGCGAACTGATCGCTGCAGACCCATCACAAGCGCGCGAGCTGACCATCAAGCGGAATACCATCGGCATCGTCAGCGATGGATCAGCCGTACTTGGACTGGGCAATATCGGCCCATTGGGAGCGATTCCTGTCATGGAAGGCAAAGCTCTGTTGATGAAAGAATTTGCGAACATCGATGCCTTCCCCATCTGCGTTGACACTCAAGACGAACAAGAAATCATTGATACGGTTCGCCGAATCGCACCCGTGTTCGGTGGAATCAACCTTGAAGACATTTCCGCGCCCAGGTGCTTTGTCATTGAGCAAGCGCTCCAAGATCTGGGCATCCCTGTCTTTCATGACGACCAGCATGGGACAGCAATCGTACTGCTCGCCGCCTTGCTTAACGCGGCTAAGGTGACAGACCGAAGACCAGAATCACTCAAAGTTGTCATCAACGGGGCTGGAGCGGCAGGCACCGCCATTGCAAAACTGCTGCGTTGCGTGGGACACGATCCGTCCTTGTGCATCCCGGTAGAAGATGTCATCGTTTGCGATTCGAAAGGCGCAATACACGCCGGCAGGAATGATCTGAATGAATCCAAGCAAGCGATCCTGAACTTTACCAACCGCGACAACCGTGGTGGTTCACTTCAAGAAGTCCTGGCCGGGAGCGACGCGTTTATCGGTGTCAGCAAAGGCAACTTGCTCACATCGGACGACATCAAGACGATGGCACCGCGGGCGATTGTACTTGCCATGGCCAACCCCATTCCGGAGATCATGCCTGATGAGGCTCGCACCGGCGGCGCGGCCGTCGTCGGTACAGGCCGCAGCGACTTCCCAAACCAAGTGAATAATCTCCTCGCATTCCCAGGCATCTTTCGAGGAGCGCTCGACGCCCGGGCGAACCAGATTACGGAACCGATGAAGATCGCCGCCGCCCATGAACTGGCCTACCTCGTTCGCGATCCATCGCCCGAACGCATCTTGCCCGACCCACTTGATCGAAGCGTTGCCCCCAACATCGCGGCAGCCGTCGCCAAAGCTTGGGACCAAGCGTAGGCAGTAACAAGGGCGGAGCGCACTAAAGTCGATCCGCATGGCCATGGCATTGGCTGCGATCTAAGGCGCCCCGTCGGCAAACTCAGCTAGGATGTCGATGCTCGAAACGATGCCGACCAGTTTCCCTTGGTCATTCACGACTGGTAGGTGGTGGATCTGGTTCCTGAGCATTTCGCGTGTTGCAATCGCGATGGAAGTCTCAGGACTGATCGTTGCCACACTCTCGCTCATAAAAGACTGGACGGACTCCTCACCTGCGTGCTGAGACAATCGCTCAAGCAAAAAGCGAAGGCTACGGTCGTCGGCAGCGTGGATCATCGCAATGTCGCTATCTAAGTCGCGAGTCATATCGACGAGATCCGCCGTAGAAAGAATACCGACACAACGATTGTGATTGTCGACAACCGGCAGCGTCGAGACACGGTTCTCCCCCATGAGAGTCAGAGCTTCGTGAATCGTATCTCGAGCCTCCACTGCCACCACATCTTTACTCATCAGATCCTTGACACGGTGAGCGTAAATCCCCGTCGTTGTTGCAAGCTTCACGGCATGCCCCTTTCATTGCGAAGTCGGAAATGTCCGAAAGCAAGTGGGAGCAATTTCGATGCCGTCGCGATCACCTTCTACCGTGGACAGAATCTGCCGGACATTCATGTTGAGATTTGCCAAAGCAGAACAGTTTCAGCACACTTCCGCTGCACAGCTGTGACATTTCCGCACGGCCCGACGAGTTGGCCAAGACCTCAACTTGCTAAAGCGCCATGTAGGCCGGATCAGAGCGGCCGTTGGATTTGACGCAGCGTGAAAACGCGACGCCGCGCCGCTCCGGCATCAGCTCTACAAGAAAGGGAGACTGCGGACACGGAGCAGGCGAGTCAGGTGCATGGGAGCGAGTGATAAGGAGGGCGGACAACCTAAAGGTTGGACTCGAACGAAATGCTCCGTAGGCCGGGTCAGAGCGGCCGTTGGATTTGACGCAGCGCGAAAACGCGACGCCGCGCCGCTCCGGCATCAGCTCTAGAAGAAACGGAGACTGCGGATACGGAGCAGGCGAGTCAGGTGCATGGGAGCGAGTGATAAGGAGGGCGGACAACCTAAAGGTTGGACTCGAACGAAATGCTCCGTAGGACGGATCAGAGCGGCCGTTGGATTTGACGCAGCGCGAAAACGCGACGCCGCGCCGCTCCGGCATCAGCTCTAGAAGAAATGGAGACTGCAGACACGGAGCAGGGGAGTCAGGTGCATGAAAGCGAGTAATAAGCAGGGCGGACAACCTAAAGGTTGGACTCCAACGAAGCGCCATGTAGGCCGGGTCAGAGCGGCCGTTGGATTTGACGCAGCGCGAAAACGCGACGCCGCGCCGCTCCGGCATCAGCTCTAGAAGAAATGGAGACTGCAGACACGGAGCAGGGGAGTCAGGTGCATGAAAGCGAGTGATAAGGAGGGCGGACAACCTAAAGGTTGGACTCCAACGAAGCGCCATGTAGGCCGGGTCAGAGCGGCCGTTGGATTTGACGCAGCGCGAAAACGCGACGCCGCGCCGCTCCGGCATCAGCTCTGGAAGAAAGGGAGACTGCGGACACGGAGCTGGGGAGCAGGCGAGTCAGGTGCATGAGAGCGAGTAATAAGCAGGGCGGACAACCTAAAGGTTGGACTCCAACGACAAGCAGTAGCATCTACCACGCTTCGCCAACCTATTGGGCTAATCCACCTCAAGCAAACGAACCATGGCTTGCCCCATGGCTTCGCCGACATTCATGTAGGTCTCGGCGTTCCCGCTGTAGTGACCACCCGAGCTGCCACCCTTCGAAAGCGGATGCGTATAAACCGACGCGACGTTACCTGCAAACCGAGCGTATTTCCCTGAGCCCCCATCAACCGCCAACATAGCATCCAAGATTTTGCCACCGCCGTCCGTGGCTCCTCGCTTCGTCTGCCCGAGGGAAGCGCAAACGAATTTAGCCTGCGGGGCATCGAATTCACGGCGTAATTGATCAATGAGTCGAACAAGATTCTCTTCGTAGTGACTTGAGAGTGCTTCACTACGACTGTCACGATCGCCTTGCCACCAGAAGAATCCCGCGACCTCGTACCTTTTAGCTCCCGGGTAGTAGTCACCGATCGATGCAAGGACTTTTTTCGCACGCGCGACATCACCGTCATATTGCATCCCTGCGTACCACTTGATCGGCTCGGGCTCAGTCCCTTTCTTCCATCGCTCCGGAGATCCCTTGTAACCTGGGTGAATCCACGTCTCCCCCTTCGAATCCATAAATTCAAACCCTTCACTGCCGGGCGGCAAAAGATCCCAGCCAAGTGCGCGGTTACCAATGCAGCTCTTCAGAAGCATCACTGGCGAATCCAATGCATCGCCTAATTGGTGCCCAATTCCAACCTCAGGCCCAATTTTGCCGCCTTTGATTGTTAACCACTCATTTTGAATCAACCGCATTCCGCCGAGGCCGCTTCCCATAACGCGCACATTGCGAACATCGTCTCTCGCGGCCCAACGCTGTTCATCGTCGACCAAGTACGGGTAGAGTCCCTTCTCCTGTACCGCATGAAATAGTGTTCCTTCTGCGTGGCTGTCTTCAGAGCCGACTTTTCCAAACCCTAGCATGTTGGACTGGCCTAGCAGCAAGAAGACTTGGATCGGCTCTGCTTGCTCCTCGCTCGGTGACGGTTCTGAGCTTGTTTGCGCCAGACAGGTATCGATGCCCACGTTACCGAACAAAAACGCCAAGGCTACAAGCAGGGATCGCAATCGCATAGAAACGGCCTCGCCACTCAGATTCAAAATTGGTTCCGAACGGCCTTTTCCGCCGCGTCTTTGCAATATACCCCATCGCGGACGTGCAAAAGCCCTGAATTTAAAGCACAATAGAGGTCCCTTCCGGTAGGCGTATTCTCCGTTGGCTTGCCGTTGAATTCCCACCTTTCGATTGACTTGGATCTATGCAATCACCGAAACCGCTTTGTCGTTTCCACTTGCTGACTCGAGCCCTGTTGTTTGGAGTCTGCGCCCTCTCCTATTCGTTTGTCGCCCTGGCCGCTGACCAAGTCGCCTTCCGTGCGAACGACACCGTCGCCATTTTTGGCAATGGCCTGGCAGATCGAATGCAGCACGCCCCGTGGGTCGAGACCGTTCTGCAACATCAGCTCGCGGGCAAGAATGTCCGTTTCCGAAACATGAGCTTTTCAGGGGACATGGTCAACAAGCGTCCTCGAAACAAGGGATTCACCAACGACACGGACTATCTCAAGCACGTCAATCCGACAGTCGTGTGGATGATGTTCGGGTACAACGAATCGTTTGAAGGCACGGATGGAGCGGACCAATACGCTAAGGATCTTGCAAAGAAGGTGCAGGAGTATCAAGAGATTCAGCGCGCTGCGGGAGTCGAAACCCGATTCGTTCTGTTCAGCCCGATCGCTTATGAGAACACGGGCAATCCCAACTTGCCCGAAGGCACGACGCTCAACACAAATTTGGCTGCGTACACTCAAGCGACTCGTCGAGCCGCAGAGGCAACCGGAGCGACTTTTGTCGATCTTTACTCGCCGACATTTCAAATGTTCGCTGCTAGCAGCGAACAGCTGACACTCAACGGCATCCACCTCAACGCCATCGGCTACCGCCAATTAGCAGACATTATCTCGTCAGCACTGCTAGGCAATACGGTGGGAGACGGACAGCCGCTCGCAGACCTCTACGCCACAATCGAAGACAAGAACTGGCATTGGCACAATCGTTATCGCGCGACCGATGGGAACGACATCTGGGGCGGTCGTTCTACCCTGACGTTTGTAGATGGTCAAAGCAATGCAGAAGTGCTCAAACACGAACTCACGATGTTGGACATCATGACAGCCAACCGCGATAAAGTCATTTGGGCGGCTGCCAGCGGACGAAAGATCGAAGCCGACGACAGCAACGTGCCTCCGCCAATCAAAGTCATTTCGAACGTGGGCGGCGGAAGTAAAAGCTCAAGTGCGGAAAAAGAGGGCTCCACCGACTATCTGACTCCGGAAGAAAGCATCGCCAAAATCGATGTGCCTGAAGGTTATCAATTGAATGTCTTCGCCTCCGAGGAGATGTTCCCGGATCTCGCAAATCCAGTTCAGATGCAAGTCGACGCTAAAGGACGACTGTGGGCTGCTAGCTGGAACACGTATCCCAAATGGGAACCACTCAAGGCCATGAACGACAGCCTGATGATCTTCGAAGATCATGACGGCGACGGTGTCGCGGACGAGCGTAAGATCTTTGCTTACGTCCATAATCCACTCGGCTTCGAGTTTTGGAACGACGGTGTGCTCGTAACCTCAGGCCCCGATCTCCTTTACTTGAAGGACACTGACGGCGATGACAAGGCTGACGTGCGGTTCCCAATCCTGCAGGGACTTGGCACTTCCGATACGCACCACGCAGCTAACAACCTTGTATTTGGGCCAGACGGCGGCATCTACTGGCAGAGTGGTGTGTTCCTTGTACACAACCACGAGACGCCTTGGAAACGAAATCTGAGTATTGGTGCGTCTGGAATGTACCGGTTTGATCCGCGCACATTTGTGATCACGCCACACGCCGGAAACTCACCAAACCCACACGGCACAAGTTTTGATTACTGGGGTTATTGCTACGCCAATGACGGCACCGGTGGCCGGTCCTATCAAGTTCGACCGGAAGGGAAAGGCTTCAAGATGTACGAGCTCCTGAAGAAGGAGTTTCGTCCTGTTGCCGCCAATGCGATCATGTCGTCCGAGCACTTCCCCGACGAGCTTCAGCAAGACTTCTTGATCTGCAATACGATTGGGTTCCTGGGGGTTAAGCAATACAAGCTAGACCGAGAAGGTGAATCGCAACAAGAGATGGCGCCGGAGCAATCGGAGCTCCCCAACGTCGAAATCACTGATGGCGGCGGTTTGATCACCGTGAATCACCCGGCCTTAAAGGACGCGATGATCACCGGATTCAAGTTGAGCGTGAAGGGCCGACAGCAGATGAACATCTCTGAGGTCGAAGTCATCAGCGGTGGCAAAGATATCGCAAGCACAGCCACGCTCACGCAGTCGAGCGAGTACAACGGCGGACAATTCCCTGCCAAGCTTCTCGTCGATGGTGATAAAGGCAACTTCGCTCATACGAACATGCAAAAGAATCCCTGGATGCGAGGGGACTTCGAAAAGCCTGTGCCGATTTCAGGTTTCCGTGTCTGGAACCGCAAGGGTTTCGAATCTCGATTCAATAACGGCAAGATTCAATTCTTCAATGGCAAGCAAGTCGTCGCGTCGGTCGACATCAAAATTGCCGGTGGTGAAGGTGAGAAAGCTCCCCGCAAATTCGGCGAGGTCTGGGGCACGCCTGGCCTCGAGTTATTGAACAGTCGGGACCGGAACTTCCGCCCAACGGACGCGGTCATTGGTGAAGACGGAGCCCTGTACGTATCCGATTGGTGCAATGTCATCATCGGACATATGCAGCACAACATTCGTGACCCGAATCGAGATCATTATCACGGGCGGATCGTTAGGTTGACCGTCAAAGATCGTCCGCTGCAGAAGCCAGTCGCGATTCATGGCGAGTCCATCGAAACGTTGCTTGAAAATTTGAAGCACCCCGTCAACGGAGTCCGGCACCGCAGTCGCGTAGAACTCAGCGGTCGCGACTCCAAAGCAGTTGTAGCTGCGGCACAGAAGTGGGCTGCGAACTTTGACCCAACGGACGAGACCGAAGCTCACCATTTGCTCGAAGCGCTCTGGGTACACCAGCAACACAACGTGAAGAACGAAGAGCTGCTCATCAAGCTGCTTGAATCGCCAGTCAAGCACGCTGCGATGGCGGCCAAGACAGTGAAACACTTTTGGTACAACGTTGACGCGAAAGGCGCCAGCGGTTTCGAAGCGCCCGCCGAGATCGAATTGGTCAAGTACGATCCGCCCAAACGGCTCAGCAAAGCAGATCAGGCCATCTACGAAATTGGGTCCGAAATCTACCAGCGTGAATCCCATTGCGGCACATGCCATTTGTCGAATGGTCAAGGTAATGGGATCGTCTATCCATCCCTCGTGCGAAGTCCTTGGGTTAATGGCAGCGAGGATCGGCTGATCAAAATGGCGTTGCACGGATTGTGGGGGGAAATCACCGTCCACGGCAAGACCTACGATCCGTCTCGTGGAGTTCCTCCAATGACGGCCTTCAAGAACCTTCTCAACGATGAGGAACTTGCGGCTGTATTGACGTTCGTTCGAAACACTTGGGGGAACAGTGCATCGACGATTTCTCCTGCCGACGTGAAGCGTGTTCGCGAAGAAACCAGAGATCGAACTACTTTCTGGAAACCAGCCGAACTACTCGAGGATCACCCTCTCGAAGCAGCATTGGTCCTTGAGGATATCGGTATCAATCCGGAAGCCTTCTCGAACCAAGAGCTTGAGGACAAATTGCTTGGCATTCCATCCGCAGAACTCGCGGCCGCCGCAATGAAGAACGGCGACGCCAAGCGTGGCAAAGACCTCTTCTACAAATCGGCTGCTGCCTGTGCTTCATGCCACGATCCTGCAGCCGGGGCAGTTCGAATTGGCCCGGATCTCACGAACATGAAGACCGAAATCACTCCAGCTGAATTGGTCGATTCGATACTTCGCCCTGCGAAACGAATCGACAAGAATTTTGCTCAGATCAAAGTCTTGACCGTGGACGGCGATATTTACACAGGCATCCGTGTTTCTGAAGACGACAATGAGCTGGTTCTCAGAAACCTAGCGCAAACCGAACCCATCGTGATCGCGCAGGACGATATCGAGGATGTCGCCGATTCGCGAACCAGCCTGATGCCCGCGAATCTGGCACGCATGCTGAAGAATCGTCAGGAGTTCGACGACCTGATGAAGTATGTTTTGGAAACCCGAAAACACTAGCAAGCAGCAATTCCCATAAATTAAAGCAACGCGTTCGTTTGGACATTCAAACGAACGCGTTTTTTTGCGCCACTCGCAGATTTGCGAAAGCCCTCGAAAGAAGCGACTTGATCTACTGACTCAACATTTCTTGGGCCTTCCATTTCGACAGATCCGCTCATTTCTGCCCCCGATGATACGCGATCGGAAGAATCGTTTTGCGATCCCTTGCAGAGAACTTACACAACGAGAGATAATAGCGGCCAAAGGGCACGAACCCGACCTTACACGGAGATAAAGCGCCGGAACTCGCCACCCGAAGTCAGACGCTCTATGGATCTTGAAAGAGAATCTCGGTAACCAGCCAGGATTTCCTGGTTACGACTCTGTTCCGACCTGCGCCGACCACAAACGCTTGCAAGTAAATTGATCCCCCACTTTTCTTTCGACCGTACCTAGAAATGGAAGATCGCAATAAAGGTTTGACCACTATCAACCTCGGCTGCACCGTGTTGAACTTGTGCCTCGCGGCCTTCTTAGGCTGGAGTGCTTGGTCTACTTCGGAGGTCGGGTCGAGCACCGATGCGGGATCCGTCGACGACTCGCCTCCACTTTCACCGGATCCCTTCCAACCCGCACCAGTGCTGGTAAACAGCCCGGCTACTCCTGCCGCCCAGGTGCCTGGAGCCGATCTAAGAAGAAAGGACACCGCTGCCGGTAGCCAACAGCAAAGTTCGGCGCGAGTACGTCTCCCCAAGTTTCGTTTACCGATGCAGCCGGCCGCGTTGGAAGCAGAAGCGAGACTGGTTGCGGATATCCTTCTCGAAGAGCTCCCCAACGACGCCCGTTCGCTGCACGTCGCCGCGGTTTGCAGAGCACAGCTGCGAGAGACGAAAGCAGCTGAGGAGCTTTGGCTGCGTTGCATTGAATTGGATTCCAATGGTGAACCCTACTACATGAATCTAGCCGCCAACTTCTTGAACCGCGGTGATAGCCAGGAAGCTCTGGATATCCTCGAGAAGGCACGCGAAAACGGTCTGAACTCGGCAGATATCTCTCACCACATTGCACTAGCATTAACCAATTTAGGGCGAGACCAAGAGGCCTCTGCCGAACTCGAGCGATTCTTGGAAATAGAATCAGCGCAGGGTCCCCACTGGCTGCTACTGGGCCAAACCCAACTTAAGCTTCGGTTGCCGGAACAGGCACAACAAAGTTTGTTGCGTGCACAGGAACTGGGAGTCAGCAGCAAGCCGCTGTATTCGGCATTGATGAATGCAGCGATTCAACTGAAAGACAAGAGTGCCGCGGCGAGTTACGGCGATGAGCTAAAGCAATTCGTTGTAGATCACCCTGTAGCCGGCCAGGAACGTTACCAAGCCGCATCCGAAGGCGAAGCGCGTAGGACTTTGGTCAGTGTTCTCCAAGAAGCCAACGCCGTTTACCAGAATGAAAAACTTTGGCATCAGGTGGAAGCGATCAACCAACGGTTGATCGCCTTAGATCCATCGAACTTGGGCCCCTACCGAACCCTAGCCGAAGTCTACGGTAAGCAATCCCAATTTATTGACGAATTTCACGTTCGCGAGAGGATCATGGAACTCGAGCCGCAGAGTTTCATGAATTATCTCCTGGCGGCGAAAGCGGCGTCGAATGCAGAGTTGTTTGACCAAGCGGAGTCCTACCTACAACTTGCCATCTCGATTTCGCCGCTATCAGCGGTCGGGTATGCAGCAATGGGAGAATTCCTATTAGACCGTGATCGCCCTAAAGAATCCGTCATTTACCTAAACGACGCATTGCGACGCGAGCCTAGTTCGGGAGGCTATCGCTTGCTCGCCCGAGCCTTGCGTCAGCTCGGGAAGGAAGTGGAGGCTCAAGCAGCCACGGACCGCGCAAGGGAATTGAACTAATGACAAGAATTGCAATGCAGTCCCTACGAACCGCCGTCATGATCACCTGCCTGTCATTCGTGTTAGCAGTCTTTAGTAGTGGCTCAGTGTTCGGGCAGACCGCCGGTCGTGAGGCAACGACCGCAATCCGCCTCGAGGACGTCACCGAACTAAGCGGTGTGCAGTTTCAGCATCAACATGGTGGAAGTGGCTTGGCCTATATCGTGGAAGGGGTTTCCACGGGGATCGCAACCTTCGATTTCAATGGAGACGGTTGGATCGACATCTACTTCTTGAATGGAGCGCCCCTGAGAGGCACCGCTCCAAGCGAATCTGCTCCAACAAATGTGCTTTACCGCAACAATGGAGACTTTACGTTCACGGATGTGACACAAGAATCAGGGCTGGGTGATACCGGCTACGGGTTGGGCGTTACCGTCAGCGACTATGACGGCGACGGCGACATGGACGTCTACTTGAATAATTACGGGCCCAACGTTTTGTTTCAGAACAACGGAAACGGAACGTTCATTGACGTAACGGCTCAAGCCGGGGTTGCTAACGGAGACAAGGTCGGTGCAGGAGCTTCGTTCTTTGATATGGATTCGGACGGTGACCTCGACTTGTATGTTGGTAACTACGTTGACTTTACCTATGAAAATCACGTTGAAGTATTCGTGAAAGGGCGCCGCTACCACGCGGGGCCACAGTACTACAAGCCAGTCGCCGATACTCTGTACCGCAATGATGGCGGCGGTAAATTCTCTGATGTAAGCCTCGAGTCCGGCGTTGGACAATACGCGGGGCCTAGCATGGGGCTGTTGTGTGCCGACTTGGATCAGGACGCCGATATCGATGTCTATATTTGCAATGACGGCGCTGAGAATTTTCTGTTTCTGAACAACGGCAAAGGCAATTTTGAAGAAGCAGGATTGCTTTCTGGCTTGGGAGTCGATTTTCAAGGAGCCAATAATTCAAGCATGGGAGTCGATATTGGCGACTACGACTTGGATGGAAAACTGGACTTATTTACCACCAACTATCAGTCGGAACTCCCTGTCCTCTATCACAATCTGGGAGATGGTATCTTTGAGGACGTTAGCACGGTAACCAGAGTGGACCAAGGGTTGTTCGCAAATGTCAACTGGGGAACCGCGTTCGTTGATTTCGATCTAGATGGGGATCAGGATCTCTATATCGCGTGCGGACATTTTGACGTCGTCGAAAACATCGACGATCGTACCAGCTACAAAGTACGTAACTTCGTACTTGAAAACCGTGGCGGGCGGTTCGTCAATGTATCTGAAAGCTGCGGGACGGCACTTTCAAATGTTGCGTCCAGCCGTGGAGTCGCCTTTGATGATCTGGACAATGATGGCGACGTGGACGGCATCATCTTAAACTCGAATTCCCAAGCACTGGTCGTCCGAAACGACAGCCAAGCCAAGGGCAAGTGGGCTTCCATCGAACTAACTCAATCTGGGCAAAATCCGAATGCGGTCGGAGCCAAGCTCCATGTAACTTGTGGAGATACAACCCAAGTTCGAGAGTTGATCGCCGGGCGCGGTTACCAGAGCTATTTTGGATGCCGCGAGTATTTTGGATTTGCAGACGATGGACCAGCAAGTGTTCGGGTAGTCTGGCCGGATGGCGAAAAGCAAACCTTCAAATTGAAATTGAACGAGCGGAATGTGCTCGTACGAAAGCCTTGATCGAAAGCGAAACCAAATTGAACAAAACCATTCTTGTATGCTTCGTGGCCGTTGCTGTGGCCGTCGTGACATTCCTCATCGTGGATAACACGCATGGCCTATTCGTGGACGAGGATGTGTTGGCGGAAGGGCGGGAAATGGGTGGATTCACCCAGGAAATGTTTGACCGCTTCATGCTTGGTGAAATGAAAAGTGCGATGGCATCGTTAGCTATTTGGAGCGCAATTTTGGCCGCCGCCGCCGGTTTTGTCTTGCCAAGCTCAGGATCACGCTGGATGGGATTAGCCGCCGGCATCATTGTTGGAGCCCTCGGCGGAATGGTGGCAGGTTACCTCTGTAGCTGGCATATGGGCCGTTTCGAGTTTAGATCCGGGGCGATGGTGTATTGGTCCGCCCGCTCGGCCCTGACGCTGGCCCCCATCGGCGCCGGTGTCGCTATGGCTACCGCCATTGGTCAGAAATCCGCACAAGCTCTGACCGATGGCCTCGTCAGTGCGCTCATTGGCGTAGTGGCTACGAGTGCGGTGTACGTGGGACTAATGGGATTGGTGACCCCAAACGAGGATCACAGCTTGCTGTTCCCTACATTTTCCTCGAACCGGGCAATATTGATTAGTTTATTCAGCTTTGTCGTGCTTCTTATGACTCACCTTTCAATCGCGAAGAGTTCCGCCAAAGAAAGAAAGGGCGCCAACGCAGAGACAGCCCAAGATCTCAGCGAATCCACTGAGCCAGCCAAGACTTGATGGGCGCCTTTCGTCTTGGAGAACGCTTGCGAATTCCGGGCACTCCGGGAGATTCGAGTTGCTTTCCGGCTGTGCCGAAACGATTTTCTCTCCCTGGGGTTTGAAACCAACAGTTGACCAAGAAAGGTCACCCAACCAACGTTTCCCCTCATCCATTCTGGCACGAGCCCCAAATACCTCCCCGATTCGCCATCCGGTATGGCCATCCTGGCCCCTGAATCGGCAATCTAGGGCAGCGGATAAGGCATTAATTGAGGGTGAATCTTGCATTTCCTGCAAGCTCCTTGTAAATTCACAGTGAATTTTCCGTCAATTTGCTGCTATTCCTCAGACTTTTTTACCCACCTTCCTCTCGGAGAGACGTATGAAAGCGCTTTCACGCCGTCAGCGGGGTTTCACACTCGTGGAACTACTCGTCGTCATCGCCATCATTGGCATTTTGGTTGGCTTGTTGCTACCGGCGGTACAGGCCGCACGCGAAGCAGCTCGCCGAATGCAGTGCTCGAACAATCTGAAGCAAATTGGATTGGCGATGCACAATTACGAGTCAGCTTATAAGAGGTTTCCTGCGCTGGGTCACCTAGGCGGCAACCTGAGCGATAGCGCACCGGGCATCGGCCAAGATGTATGGGCCCGCTATGCCTACACCATCGGGATTTTACCATTCATTGAGCAAGGGCCATTGTTCAACCGCATGATGGCACGTGCTCGTCCGTCGGGAGTTGGTCTACCTCGCCCTTGGGCGGGTCGCGTCGATTGGGCATACGATGACGCAGACGCCAAGGTCTGGGGATTAGACCAGCAAAATTGGGCGGTCGATATCTCGGCTTTCATTTGTCCCTCTGACCCGCCTCCATCCAATCGGAACGAGAGCCCTTCCCTGCTGAACTACAAGGTTTGCGTGGGAGATCAGTATTTCCAAAACCACTTCCCGCCGAACGCATGGGGTAGCCGCGACAATCGTGGTATGTTCCAAATCAATCGTTATCTTTCGATCGGGAGCATCACCGACGGGACGTCCAACACAGTCATGCTCGGCGAACGAGCCGGTGGCGGTGCCGGAAACGATATCCTAGGTGGCGTAGCTCAAGAGGTGCGAGGCTGGGCGCCTGCTGATTGTCTTGCACGCGTTACCACCGTCAACGGACGACGGCAATTGACGGCTCCATTCCGCGAGCCGCAACGTCCACACACGGGGCGTGCTTGGGATGGGCGTCCTTACTTCGTTGGCTTCACCACAATGTTGCCCCCAAACTCCCCCTCGTGCGCTTGGGGCTGGGGCGACGATAACGAAGAAATGAGCTCTGCGAGTTCCTTCCATACCGGAGGAGCGATGGTTGCGATGGGAGACGGCTCTGTTCATTTCATCTCCGACAGTATCGACTCTGGCGATACGACCTACGTCCAGCAAATGCCCGGTTTCCAAGAGATTTACAAAGGCGGCTCCGCATACGGTGTTTGGGGAGCCCTTGGGAGTCGTGGTTCGGGTGAGGTGGCGCAGCTGCCTCAATAGCTGCAGCTGCAATTCATTTGATAATCTACGAGCCGAGAGCGGTCGGATCGTATTGTGCTCGGCGGCGTCCAGCGGACGCCGCCGATTTGTTGTTGATGGAATCACCTCTGTTCAATTGGATTTTGTCGTGTTGCGTTCTGCAATTGGAATCGTTGCCCTGAATTGCATTTTGTTATGTGGTTGCGGTGGCTCAAATCTTACGAAAGTCTCAGGGACGGTAACTTTGGATGGCAAGCCAGTCGCTGACGCTATCGTTTCATTCGTTCCGGATACTGGCGAGGGACCTACATCCGTTGGCTCCACCGATAGCTCTGGGAAATACACCGTTGCCTGCAGTTTAGGTGTCGGTGTGCCGCCTGGCGCCTACTCGGTGAAAATCAAAGAAAGGGCGAAGGCCGCAGTACCAGATGGGGCGGATCCGATGGCCGGTTTAGAGCCAGGCTCCCCTGAATACATCGCTAAGTACCAAGAGATGATGTCGGGCGGGAACCAGAGCAAGAACTACAAAGCGCCCAAGAAAAAGTCGGGTGGCATCCCGGAGAAATACAACTCCGGAAGCGAACTCAAGGCGTTGGTCGAGGGGGCGTCCCAGACAATCGACTTCGAAATGCAAAGCAAATAGCCCGCGTTGCAATGCTCTTGAATTCGCCGGGCGGAGCTTGGAAGATTCCGGGCTCCGCTTGAGTCTCCACAGACACTCTCAATTTGCGGTTGAAACGACAAAAGCCGTCAACACAGCCCTGCGACGAATCTTTTTTCCGCTGTTAGCATAGCGTTCCACCTCAGTTCGACCGGCACGGGACCAGCTGGGGAACTGAGATCCGATTCAGGTTAGTCAGGCTTGGCCCCGATTCGCTGTTGCATCACAATTGCCGTGCGCCGATCACTTACTTTGGATCGGCCGGATATGGTGGTCGTCTTCCCAGATCGACGATGGGCTTGACTTGAAAGAATGGCTCTCTCTCATGCGACAAAAACGAGTCAACAAACCAAGACCGGCCGGAGCCAAGATTCGTTGGCACAGAGTCGCCCTGGCTGCAGCCTTTATCGCGTTTTTGGTCATTCTCACCGTGGTGTGGATGACTCCTATGGACGATGATGAGTTGCTTCTGTCCGACACCGAACCAGGCAACCTGAACCAGCCAACTCCCTCAGCGGCAGAATCAATCGCCATCGCACAGTCGGGCGACCGCGAAACCTCGTTGATCGATCTGCCAGTTGAACCTGAGTCTTTCGATGTAGAAACTCTGCAAAATGAGCTAACGGAACTCGCCGAAACGCTCATAGGACGTTTCCCCACTGATGCTGGTAGCTGGCATTTCGCCGGCCAGATATTCAGTGAGTTAAAGCAATCAGAACGAGCTGAGGAGTGTTGGCAAAAGTCGATTGGTCTATCACCGCAATATCTAGGGCCCTACCTGGGCTTTGCTTCGATGCTAGCGAAGAAGGGGCAAGACGCAGAGGCATTGGAAGTTCTGCAGAAGGCGTCGGAACTAGGCGGCAAGTCCCCTGAGTTGAGTCTGCAAATGGCAGAGTGCCACGAGAACTTGGGACAGCTTGAGCAAGCTCTTGAAGCCGTTGAATCAGGCATGAACGAATTCCCCGACGATGACCAACTCTTAATGATCCACGGTCGGATCAAGACTCAAACCGGGGATTACGATGCCGCGCAAGTGTCCATAGAGAGGACCATCAAGTTACGGGGCAAGTCCGAAGCCGCCTTGGTTGCGTTGACTAACGTACTGGTTAGAAAAGGCGAAAGGGAGAGTGCCAGGCAACTCAGAGAAGAGATTCAGGCGCTGAAGAAGTCTGTGGCGACGAACGAAGACCGCTTCCAAGAAGATTACGACGCCGCACTAAGGAGAATTGCTTCAGGCATCTTCATCTCGGCTGGAAGTCTATGGGAAAAGAATGCGGAATTGGCCCAAGCCGAGAAGCTCTACCTAAGGGGGCTTTCGCTGAACCCGTCGAACCTGCTCGGCTATAAAGGCTTACAAATGATCTTAACGCGACAGATGCGTTACCGAAGTCTCAAGTCCGTGATCGAACGGCAGATTGAATTCGAACCGGACAGTCTCGTTCACGCCGTTAATCTTGCCTCGACCTGCATGCAACTCAAGGACGGCGAAGGGGCGGAAAGAATCTTGAAGCAGGCCGAAGCCGAAGATCCAGACGGCATCCTTATCCAGACCTCCTTGGCGAAGATTTATCTCGTTTTGAACCGTCCACAAGAAGCAAGAAAATACGCTGCTTTGGTGGTCGAGCGGAATCCGAATCGGGAAACCTATCATTTGTTGGCGACTACACACGAAGCCTGCGGGGATGTGACCGCCGCGCAGGCCTCGCTGGCAAGAGGCCAAGAGTCATCGGCACTACCAAAGTAAACCGCAACGGCACTGTCTGAAGATCAATGCTGCGTCAACCTTAGCAACCTGCAGAGTCGATACTGTCGATGACAGTCCCTTTCTACTGCCTTATTTCTAGGGGCTTTTGTGAATGCCCACACCAGGCCGTCAAGAAATGAAGTGCATCCCCAATCACTGCAAGATGGTTTCTCGCTACATCCTCTTGGGATCAGGGGCAATCGGGCGAATGGCTGTTCTGTTATTGCTGCTACCACTGCCCAATATCGGGTCCAGGTCCGACGCCGTCTTAAAGGCAGAGGACAACATCTATTTTGTAGACGCAACGGAAAAATCGAATCTGAAATTTAAACACGAAAATGGGGCAAGCGGGGAAGGCTATCTGGTTGAGTTCATGGGCGCGGGAGTCTGTATTTTCGACGCCAACAACGATGGGTTCGCTGATGTGTATTTCCTGAATGGGCTGCCGCTGCCTGGGATGCCGCTGCCAAACTCGAATCCCAACCTGCAGCCGCAAGATCACCTGTTTCTAAATTTGCAAGACGGAACCTTCCGTGAAAGTCTCGTCGAGTCGCGAATTGCGGAATCGGGTTATGGACTTGGCGTGACCGCAGCTGATTTTGATAACGACGGATTCCAAGACCTGTATATCAACAACTACGGTCCAAATCAGTTGTTGCGCAATAATGGTGATGGGACTTTTTCCGACATTACGGAATCGGTGGCAGTCGCCGACGGAAACAAGTTTGGTGCCGGAGCTAATTTCCTCGACATTGACTCAGATGGCGACCTTGATCTGTTCTCTGCCAACTATGTCGAGTTCTCATTTGAACGCCACCATAAACTGGCACCCAGCGCTTTCCCTTACTCACCCGGCCCCAAGGACTTTCCAGCGGCGCCCGACACCTTGTTTCTCAACAACGGCGATGGAACGTTTTCGGACATTAGCAGAAGTAGTGGAATCGCTGCCGTCGCGGGCCCCAGCATGGGAGTCGTCGCAAGTGACCTGACTGAAGATGGCCTGCCGGACATCCTTGTAGTTTGTGACGGAGAACCCAACCTGTTATATCGCAATGAGGGGAATGGCAAATTCGTCGAGGACGCGTTACTCGCTGGCCTCGCCTACGATCTCCGAGGCTTGCCCAATGGAAACATGGGAGTCGAACTAGGAGATTTGGATGGAGACGGTTTACAGGATTTGTTTGTGACGGACTATGCAGCGCAACTTCCTATTCAATACCGCAACCTTGGGCTCGGCTTGTTCTCTGACGTCACTCGTCTCACCAAAGCTGGTACGGCTGTTTTTCCTCACGTGACTTGGGGAATCGGGATGGTGGATTTCGACTGTGATAGGGACCGTGATATTTTCATCTGCGTCGGCCACATACTGGAAAATGCAAAGGAGATTGAACCCAAGACAGATTACAAAGTAGAAAATTGCGTCATGGAAAATGAAGGGAATCAGTTTCGTGACGCTTCGGCCGAGGCCGGGCTGGCGCTAAAGCACACGGAGAGCAGTCGCGGGGCAGCGTTCGAAGATCTGGACAACGACGGCGATGTCGACTGTGTAATTCTGAATTGCGGTGCGGAGTCCCAATACCTCGAGAACCAAACCGTGCATGAGAATCATTGGCTTGAGATCCGCCTGGTAGGGGTGACAGGCAACCGGGACGGGATTGGCTCGGAAGTACTCGTTTCGACGGGCAGCGTCCAACAGGTACAGGTGGTTTGCAGTGGCAGAGGCTATCAAAGCCACTACGGAACGCGACTGCATTTCGGACTCGGAAATGCCCAATCCGTCGAACAGATCGAAATCAACTGGTTTGGTCGACGAAAGCAAAAGCTCCGCAACGTTGAAATCGATCAGATTCTAACCATCGTCGAGACGCAAGACCAAGAATGAAAATCGCATCAACGATTCTGTGCGTCAGCCTGCAGTATTTGCTGCTCAGTTCACTGGCTCTTTCGCAAACACAAATGTTGTTTCAGGAGGTTTCGGATGGATCCGGAATCGACTTTGTCCATCAAGACGGGTCAAGCGGACAGAGGTTTATTGTTGAAACGCTCTCCACCGGGATGGCCTTGATTGATTTTGACGGAGACGACCTGCCTGACATCTACTTTCTAAACGGTGCACCGCTTCCAGGGTCAGAACTCCGGCGGCAGCCGAGAAATCGTTTGTTTCGCAACAATGGCGACTGGACGTTCACTGATGTAACAGAGAATGCGGGAGTTGGAGATACGGGCTACAGTCTAGGAGTCGCCTGCGCTGATTACGATCAGGATGGTGACGAAGATATCTATATTGCCAATTTCGGAGACAATGTTTTCTTCGTAAACAACGGCGACGGAACATTCACCAAAGCAACCCAGGAGACGGGACTTTCCTGCGATCGCTTTGGGGCAGGGGCCTGTTTTGCGGATATCGATCGCGATGGAGATCTAGATCTTTATGCTGCCAACTACATCAAGTATTCATTCGACCAACATCGCATCCGAATGATTGGCTCGCACCAGTTCCATCCTGGTCCACACGACTATCCAGCAGAATACGATCGCCTCTATCGAAACAATGGCGATGGTACCTTCACAGATATCAGCCAGAGTGCTGGGGTGCTGGAATTTGCCTCAACGGGAATGGGAGTCCTCGGCAGCGACGTCGATCGAGACGGAGACATCGATTTTTTCGTTGCCAATGATAGCCGTCCCAATTTTTTGTGGATCAATGATGGCCATGGTCAGTTCAGTGAAGAAGCCGTGATCATGGGAGTTGCCTATGACCAGTCTGGCAAGCCGAATGGAAACATGGGTATAGAACCGCTCGACTTCAATTCGGACGGATGGATCGATCTTTTTTCGACGACCTATCAGGATGAGATGCCCGTTCTTTATCAGAACCTCGGTGGGGTCTTTGAAGATGCAACACGATTGGCTCGCATCGATCGCTCCCTCGTAGCTCACGTCAATTGGGGAATCGGCGCGCAGGATTTCGATAACGATGGTGACAAAGATCTGTTCATTGCCTGCGGCCACTTCATGGACAACATTCAGTTCATTGACGATCGAACGAGTGTTCAGGTACGAAACTACCTTCTTGAAAATCGTGACGGAACCTTTAGTGACGTAACGCAACAAGCAGGCCCGGGCTTGGCCCCAGTCGCAAGCAGTCGAGGGGCCTGCTTCGAAGATATGGACGGCGATGGTGACATCGATGCGGTCATCGTCAATTTCAGAGGACGCCCAAACCTCCTGCGAAACGAGACGGCCAGTTCCAACAACTGGTTGCAACTGCGACTCGGCGGCCTCGAAGATAACCGAGCAGGCGTTGGCTCGCTGGTCAAAGTCGCATTGCGATCGGGACTGGAGATGGTGGCAGAGGTTCACGCAGGGCGAGGTTACCAGAGTAGCTACGGGCGAGATGTCCACTTCGGGTTGGCCGATTCCAATGTCGTCGACTTCGTCGAAGTTTGCTGGCCCAGGGGTAGCAAAGAGCGGTTTCAAGTTGAAGTCAATCGTTCTGTTCTGCTGATTCAAGGTGAAGGCACGCCCGCCCCAGAGTAGCTCAGCGCGACAGACCGACGCACCTGTCGCACAGTCTCAGGTTCCATTCAAGTCGTTTTTGCACCAAGCCCCATCAGCTCGTTTTCTCCAGATCATTTAGCGAGACTCCACCACCCGAATGAAATGATCTTTAATCGAAGGTGACTGGCTGCCGTCCTTGGAATGAAAAGTGATATCCTGAAGTTCTACGCTTGGCATATGGCAATCAATGCAATTGTCAGCGATGGCTGGACCGAGCTTGTCGAACTTCCCGCAATGCTGAGGTTCGTGGCATTCGATGCACCGCTCCGAAAATAATCGCACGTCACCACGTTCATGTCGATGAGGATTGTGACAAGTGGTGCATGTCATCGATTCGCTCTCTTGGAAACAACGGCTCTGCTGGAGACGAGGTAGCTGGGTGTTCGTGTGGATCCCATCGGCCTGCTGATTCAGATTCGCATATTCGTAGAATTCGTCGAGTTTATCTCCGGGACGAAAGGAAAACGTGGGTTGTTTCATTGCTTTGGGCAAACCACCGTGGCAGACTTGGCAAATCTCGATCTCTCGCTCTGGATCGAGCTTGCTCGGGTGAACAATATCCGTCGCGATCTTGGAGTCCGGATTATGCTGATGAAAACGCACGTGGTCTTTACCTGGGCCATGGCAGCGTTCACAGGAAATCCCAAGCAAGTAGTCATGCTTGTCAAACTGATTCACGGTGCCTTCGACCGGTTGGAAGAAAGTAGAGTGACACTCAAGACAGACGGCGTGAATCGGTCTCGCAAAATTAGCCACGCCATCGTCGAATCCTGGACTATTGACCCATCGAGACTCGGGTACAACGTAGGTCGCATGCAGTTGATAGAGCCGCCCACCTTCCCATCGCAAATATGTCTGTGCCGTTTTGCCCGACCCAGTAGCAATATCCATTGAAAAATCGGCTCCCAGTGTCTCGCCACCCGAATTCAGAATGAGTCGCTGGTAGAAAGTACCTGACTCCTCAAACATTTCAAAACTCAGATTTGGGCTTCGGGTCGTCAGTTGATTGTGGCCTGGCCGCACGTCGCCCAAGAAGTTTCCAGCGTTTACCAAAGCGGACGTCTTGTAGTGAGCGGTTTGGGAGTAATCAGCCAGTCGCTGCGAATGGCACTCGCCACAAACTTGCGCGCCAACATAACCAGAACGCTCCAATGAAGACACAGAGGGATGATCGTGATCGGCAACTTCCGCTGGCAGCAAAACGACGTCCGACACCACAGCACCTAATGAATTTTTCGAGAATGCAGATCGTTGGGTGGAATATAACTTGGGTTCAACAAAAAACACGCCGCCTGAACGTTGCTGACCAGCCTCGGAGCCCCCCTCATCTTTAGATGCTGCTTCATTCGAATTGGGACGCTTGGAATCGAGTTCGATCTGCGAAGAGTCCGTCCGGTCTTGACCATTCGCAGACGAGTCATTTTTTGGGCCAGCTTTCTCGTTCGTTGGCGACTGACAGCCTGCCAAACCTGAGATCAGGAAAGCAATCAGGAGCGATGTTGGGACAAGTTCCTGCGATCCGTCCGAGCGGTTCCCCTGCTGTCTACGATAACGAGTGCGTTTGTACGTTGATGTCATCCAAAGCTTCCTATTCCACCCTACCTCAAATACACCGCTCGACTTACTGATCTGTTTGGCTTCCACATGGCCATGGCGAGACCGAGACTCGATCTCAGTTCGCATTCTCATCACCTCCGTTGACGGCGAAGAATCGAATTCTCGAAGCATGGCCTTTGCTATTCGGATGCTTGCTCTCAGCGATCCTTAGGGTCAATTGATGTGGCTCGTCATGTAATTCTGTTTCGAGCATGTAGATCCAAGGAATATGCAGCCCCTTACTCCATCGCGTGAATTGATCCAGTCGCTTGGGAGGCTGACCATCGATTTGCCATTCAAGGACGCCGACATCCGGCCCCGCCACCACAAAAATACCGATTGCCGTTCCACGGAAAGGAAACTTCAATTCGGCGCCAGGTTGATCCGCTACCCAGAAAGTCTGTCCGACATCATGCTTGCGGGCGTTCCCAGCTTCGGGCTGCCACTGCTCTACGCGACGCCACCCGCTCGACTCACTTGCATCTCCTGGCGATACGAAGCGTCCGCTCACATACGCGAAGCGGTCAATCGGCCATGGCATCTCGTGCGGAGTGAGCGTCTGAGCGACGTCACCCTCCCAGGCTCGATCAAATAGTAAGTTGATCATCTTTGCGTATTCAGCGTGCCCAGCCGGTTTAGGATGGCAGCCACCAAACTCAGCGACCGAGATCGTCTTGCTATCGAAAAGGTCAGTCGTCCGCTTCGCCTGGTCAATCGCGTTGACGCCATATTGGATTGCGACGCGTTCTAGGGCCGCAATCTGCGGCGGGACTTTTCCTTGCCGATACTGATCAACGAAGGGCATGTCATAGAAGTACTGGGCGACTAAATCGATGTTGGGATTCTTCTGACGTGCCGCACGGATGATACCTTCGACCGCCCGCTGTACCTCGGTGGGGCTGCGGCGATTATGTAGCTCGTTAACCGCGGACTCAATGAAGAGCAAATCGACTTGCCCCCGCGCGAATACATCTCGATTCAACCGAAAGGCGCCGAGCGTCGAGTCCGTAGAGGCGATTCCTGCATCGACAAAGTCAAAATTCGTACCTGGAAACCGCTTTTGAAGCGACTCCATGACCAAACCTCTCCAGCCGTTCATCTCCGTGATTGAACCACCCAAGAACGCGACTCGGCCACGCTTCGTCTTCTCAAACACATGTCGACTGTTGTCGAGTCCCGAGCGGAGATAAACGGGCGTTTCGTTTGAGTCGTTGCTGTACTTGCGAATGAAGTGGTAGCCGATGCTTGGATAATCAAGATCAAAATGGTGACCTTTCAGCCTCTCCCCTTCTTCCAGCGAGACAACGTAGAAAATGCGGTGCCCCAGTTCATGCAATCTCTCGCGCAGAACGTAAGTATTTTCCTTTGGAGGTACCACTTGATCATTCTCTGTGACGATATGCATGATCGGTATTTGCGCGGTCGCGATCGGTTCCAATCCGTCGATCGGATTGTCTCGATAGTCATTCGCTTCTTGCTCCGATTCAAATTGGTACTCGCGGAGAAGCGACTTCCAGGTGTTTGTGTCTCCCAAGCCGTCACCTTGTCCACCGGGCCAGCTCTTGAAATCGCAAACAGGCGTATCGTTGTACATGCATGCTACTGTGGCGGGATGATGTTTCGCCCATCGATATACGAACAACCCGCCGCGGCTAACACCTTCCAAGACGACCTTTCGATTCAGTCCAAGGCCGTCGGTCATCTCGTGATAAAACGCTTCCCAGATAGGGAGCGCTTCGGGGCTGCCCAGCATCCCGTTGGTGTCAATAAACGCGACGTGATATCCGTCCGCAAGCAAGAGTTGATCGACTTCAGAATGAAAGTTGGGAAACCTCGCTCTCCAGATCCAAGGCTTGCCAACGGCAGCCTGCTTGGGGCTGACGACAAAGCACTTGCGTCCCGAAACTTTAAAATCAGTCTTGGTGAAGCCGTTCCATTCCGAGGAGTTTCCGCGTCCAGCGATCCCGGTAATCGTTTCTTGAGCAACGGCGAGCTTCGTGGAAACGGTCGATAGCACTAGGCAGATCGCTGCTGCGACACTTGCAGCTTGATGTCGTCGACGACTCATCTGTTATCCCCGTTATCTTCGGATCGTAGAGCAGAAAACACATGACCCGTTGGCGAATCAGGTAGCGTGGCTTGCCACTGATCGAGCTCCTCCAACAGCATCTTGGTAACTTCCGGATTTTGCGATTGAACGTCATGTTGTTCCTTGGGATCTTCGGTCATTTTATAAAGCTCAAGGTAGGTTCGGTCGCGATTAGCCAACAACTTCCATTCGTCTTTCGCTACTGCCCAAGACACCCAATGAAAAGGCCGATTCTTTGGGATCGGCCACGCTGATTGCATTTTCCAGAACAGCGGCTTGGCCCTCCCGATTTCTTCTTCACCCAAAAGCGCTCTTACCTGACTCATCCCATCAGGAACATATTCAGCTGGAAGTTCCGCCCCAGCGAGTTCACAAAATGTCGGGAGCAAGTCGACGGCCGAAATCATCGTGCTCGCATCGGTTTTGCCAGCGGCGATTTTGTCAGGCCACCTTGCAATGAACGGCACCCCAATGCCGCCCTCGAAGAGAGCTGACTTGTATCCCTTGCGGCCTCCAGTGATGCCACGCGATGCGCCGATCCCATAGCCGGCTCCGGTAGCAGTGTCGTAGCTCAGCTGCAATTGCGTTGGCTTCGAGGCTCGTGCGGGTCCGTTATCGGAACTAAAGATGACGAGCGTATTCTCAGCGATTCCGAATCGGTCCAACGCGTCTAACACCTGGCCAATGCGGTCGTCGGCATGCGCTAGGACGGAGGCATAGATATTGTCCGGCTCATCGAGTTCACGAAAACGCCAGCGGTACTTTGGCAAGGTATGAAAGGGCGTATGAGGCTCATGCACCCACAAATTGATAAAGAACGGTTGGTTCTTCAGATGACTCTTCTCAATAAAATCAACTGCGTGCTCGGCGTCTTCATGGAAGGGCATTTGTTCACCAGCGCAATTGAATGCCCCAAACTCGTCGAAGCCATACTCGCTCGGAAGCGGCGAGTCAGGAATCATGTCATTTGCCAGATGCCATTTGCCGAAGTGGGCCGTTGCATAGCCCGCCGACTTCAACAACATCGACAGCAGCGGAGCTTGCGGATTTAGCCAATCGGGCATGTTTCGTTTTGCATTGCTTGGGACCCATGCAAAGTGACCGTCGATGTTGTAGCGAGCCGGAAAATGTCCCGTCATCACTGCAGTACGGCTGGGAGAACAAACTCCACTCGCGACAGAGAACCGGTGAAAGTCCGTCCCCTCGCGTGCCAGCCGATCGATGTTCGGAGTCTTTACATAGGGATGGCCGTGACAACTTAAATCGCCCCACCCCCAGTCGTCGGCGAAGATGAAGAGGATATTCGGTTTTTCCGCAGCAACGGATACCGGACTCCCCAGGCATAACGACATCAGAACGAAGCCAACCAGCGTCAATCGACTGCTGCCCAACATGATTGCTCCCACTTCCAAAAGAAAGACGCGATCCACTGCACAAACAACAGAACAGCCGTTATCTTTCGTGCGGAACCAGCGGCTTCATACTCTAGCAGGTTGTAGCTAATCTTGAGGGTTTATGGAGTGCTATTTCTTAGTAGGTCTTAGCAGGGCAGTGAATCAGTCATTCCTCTTCGTCCAGTCGCCTGAGGTCACGCCGGATCCTGCGAATCTGGTAGTCGAATTTCTCATCATCGAGCTGTGCGTACTCCAGGGCGGAATGCAAAGTCTTTCTTGCATCCTCGGCACGGTCGAGATTCTTGAAGACGCGTGCTTGTAGACGCATTGGCGAAAACAGCTGGGACGGATCTCCCGCTGAGACTCGCTTCAACTCAGAGATGATCGGCTCGAGTTCAGTAACCGCCTCGTCAAGACGGCCAGCCTTTTCCAACGTCTGCGCGTACCGCACTCCTTGCATCATAGCAATCGGATGCTTTGCTCCGAGATGCCTTTTGGCAATAGCAAACGCATCTCGGTGTAGTGCCAAGGCCTCCTCAAATCGTTCTTGATCGGAATAGATTCGGCCTAGATTGAAAGCAAGTGCAAGACGGGATGTGACCGCTTGAGATGTGGCTCCAATCTGGGCATTCATGCCTCGCAGAAAAAGCGATTCAGCCTCAGCGAACATCTCACGCCTTCGATACACCTCTGCCAAGTTGTTCAAGCTACGAATCGTGGCTTCGTCCTTCATCCCCAAGATACGCTCGCGCCCCTCAAATGCACGCTGACATAGGTCCAGTGTTTTCGGGGACTGGGATTTACCGTTAGAAAGATAGGCTTGCCCTAAGTTGTGAATAGCCTTGAGGGTATCGGGATGATTGGCGCCCAGCTGGCTCATCCATATCTGCATCGCCATGTCATATTCAGCGGCTGCTTCGCCAAAGTATTGATTTTGATAATACAAAGTCCCAACTTCGTTCCGCACAGCCGCTTCAATGAGAGGATCATCACCGAACATCGTGTCAATTCGCTCGGAAGATGCGTGGATGAGTCCACCGATGTCCACCGGTTGGCCATCTCCGATTGCACGCACTTCGTTCAAGAGCTTGGTTAGAAAATCGTTCGTGATGTAGCTACTTACAGCCACGGCTTTTTCAGCCTCATAGTTGGCTGCCTCGGCAGCCTCACGAGCTCGCCCAGCACTCCACGCGAAACCAGCCAGACCACAAATCAACGCAACGATGGTGCTGGCCGCACCAGCCACTAGAATCCGGTTCCGGATCAAATATTTCTTCATGCGGTATCGGACGGATGCAGGGCGAGCTGCAATCGGCTGACCGACAAGATAGCGATGAATATCATCCGCCATCGCTTCGACAGATTGGTAACGGCGCTCGGGTTCAGCCGCAAAAGCTGTGGACAAAATGATCTCTAAATCTCTCGAAAAGCCCCGATCAACGTGTCGCAACGGGGTGTTCGCACCATCTGCCATTTGCATCATCAGCTCGGCGAACGTCTGACCGCGTCGTTCATAGGGTAGCCTACCAGTAAGCATCTCAAACAAGATGACTCCGAGCGAATACACATCACTTCGATGATCTAAGTCTCTCCTTCTGAGACCTAGTTGCTCAGGACTTAAATAGTCGAGAGTCCCTAAGACGCAATTGGTCGCTGTCCTCGTCTGTAGGTCATCAGCAGAAAGTTTGGCGATACCAAAGTCAACCACTTTCGGCTCTCCGGGCCTTGCTGCAGGGATAAGAATGTTGGACGGTTTCAAATCGCGATGAACAACCCCACGGGAATGCGCGTGCGAAACACCATCACAAATCTTAAGGAACAGATCCAAGCAACTCTGCTCGCCGAGTTGCTGCGTTCGTAAGTACTGTTTTAGGGTGTAGCCTTCGACCAATTCCATCGCGAACCAGGGTTGCCGACCTTCGTTATCCCCATACATTCCCGCAGCATAGATGTGTGCGATATTGGGATGTTGAAATCGAGCTAATATTTCAGATTCGGCTTGAAATCTAGATAACTCGGCCGGTGAAGAGTCTTGGTCATGCCGCAACACTTTGATTGCGACCCGCCTGCTCGGCGTCAACTGATTTGCCTCGTAAACGGCTCCGTTCCCACCTCGGCCAAGGCGATGACAGATACGGAACTGGTCGATGCTGTGACCAATCAATGGATCGCGAACAGGCGTGTCCACGTCAACAGCTTCCTGCAACGGACTATCGAGAAACCGCGAATCGGACTCATGCATACGGAGCATATCCATCACCTGCTCTCGTACGGTCTCGTCGGCGTCTTGCTCGCGAAGATATGAATCTCGTTCAGCAGTTGGTAGCTCCAACGAGTTTTGAAAGAGCTCCTTCGCACGGAGCCATGAGTCATCCATTGGGAACACCGTCAATCTGCCCGCGTAGCCACGCTCTAGCGTGCGCCCACTCGTAGAACACCGCGCGTTCAGACATGCCCAATACCTCGGCACACTGTTGCGTGGTCATACCCCCAAAGAAACGCAGCTCGACGATTCGATGCTGCCGCTGGTCGAGGCCTGCCAAACGCTCCATCGCTTCGTCGAGCGCAATCAGATCAATGGCAGAATCATCAAATGACTCCGCGAGAGTTTGCAGATCAACACTCACCATTTCGCCACTGCGTTTCTTCGCCTTCTTCGCCCGAGCGTGGTTGATCAGGATCCGGCGCATGACGGTGGCCGCAGTTGCCACAAAATGATTGATGTCCTCAAACTCGTTTGGACTATCAGGATCCGAAGACGCCTGTGTCAATCGTAGAAACGCCTCATTGATCAACGCGGTCGGCTGCAAAGTGTGGCCAGCACGTTCACGCCGCATATAGGCCGACGCAAGGTCATGTAACTCTTTGTAAACGACCTCAAAAAGCTCCTCGGTCGCCTGTTCGCTTCCACACGCTGCCGCGCTCAGTAGCTCCCGAACCTCTGCTGACGACCTGTCTTTCACCAAATTGCTCCCCGCCGGCCCCACCATCGAGAAAGAAGTTCCTCAGATTTTCGAACTTTTCTTGCAGTCCACTGCACCTGCCCGTGCTTACTTTTTTGAGGACAACAAACTCCAATTCAATCGCTCCGACTCTTCAAGGAGAATAGCGTCATGCTGACAAGACATCAATTCTTCTGCCCAGCCATCGCCTCTATGCTGTTTTGTGTCTGTTCATCGTACAGCCTAGCTGACTTGGTTACACTCATCCCCGAAGGCGGATTTCCGACAGGTGCCAACATTAATGCTCTGGCGGGGCCGCTCTTCGCTAGTGATTTCGACGAGGTAGATATTGCGGCGTCAGGAATGGTATCTGCATCAGCGAGTAAAGATGGCAATTTTGCCACTCATACCAGCGCCGTTGAACTAGATTTTAGCGGCGGTAGCACTGCGTTCTTCGAGAGTGTTTTTGACGAGACGCTCTTCTCCCGCACCGCGACACTCGATCATCGCGCGTCCGCAGAAAGCATCTTCTTTTTCTCAGTCGATGTCCCAACCGAATTTGAAATCATGGGCTCCTTCGCCGTTGATGATGCCGCGACGACGACCATACCAGGAAACGTGGAACTGGAGATCGAACTGCTCGAATTTGATGCGTTCGACGAAACCCCATCAACGATGTTCTATAACCATCAAGTCAGTACATCTGAGATTGATGCTGCATTCATGGTTGGCGGTATGGACGGAGACACGACAAATGTGCTTGACGGAGCACCAATGGGACTGCTCGATCCAACCAAGGTATACCGCTACCGGACGCTGGTCACGACGAACGCTATCGACATCGATGACGCCGGCCCAATACTGCCGACGGATGGTGCAGCAACCGCCATGGGAGCCCACACCATTCTCTTCACCGGTGCCAGTGTTCCTGAGCCAGGTTCAATTCTTATTCTGGCAATCTCAGGTCTCGTGTCCAACTTTCACCGGCGTCGCCGCGTGTGAGCTCAAAAAGCATCTAGGCATCCAACACTAATTGGATTGATTCGCTTTCAGCAATTCTTTCGCTTCAGCGATACGTCGGTCCAAGTCCATTTGCTTCAGCGCCTCCTGCAGTTGCCGGCGCTGTGCTCGTTCAAGTCGCATGGGTGGCTCGCCTTCAAAGACGCCAAGTGGCGTCGCTTCCATTGGCCACGAGTCACTGCGCTGCGTTGCGATCGGAATATCGGTTTGACGCGAAACTTGCAAGTTCCCAAGAGGACTGCGTCCCCAGGCGTAACGAAAATGGATCGGCTCGGAAACGAAGGGACTGCGGAGTACGAGGACACGAGAATCCGTACGATCGCGCCCGCGGTCATCTTTCCCGATCACCAGGTATTCTGCGTTTGCAGGTTGAAAA
The DNA here is from genome assembly GCA_046290675.1 of Aureliella sp. Taxonomy (GTDB): domain Bacteria; phylum Planctomycetota; class Planctomycetia; order Pirellulales; family Pirellulaceae; genus Aureliella. Next base: position 151,403 of record JBKAHA010000011.1, on the reverse strand, counting down.
CGCCGATCGTTTCCCGCAACTGCGAAGCCGACGATCGAGCTCCCATCGTCCACACCTCCGACGGCTTCGTCAAAGTAGACGGCCAGGCCTCCGTCGAGAGGTTCCACCTTTTCGACAATCGCCGGTTTCCAGCGTATGCCTCTCGACAGTCCATACTGAGTCGCCAAAGCCCACCTCGCGATTCGCTCTCCGGCTGGAACCTTGAGCTGTGGATGGTACCAACGACGGCGCAAATCGTAGGTACTCACGAAACCAATGTTCTTATCACCAGCTTGGTAGAACTGCAAAAAGGTCTGGTACTGAGCTTCGCGCAGAAACGGGCCCGGATTGGCCATCATCTCGCAGAAATTCTCGTGTGTTTGCACAGGGCCTTCGGTGCATAAAGACAAAATCCCAAAAGGCATCGCCGGATCGCCGAATGCCTCCCGCCACGCACGGATCATCTCCGGGAAGACTTGGCCGTACATCACTGTGCCCGGAGTACCATCGAAACAGTTGTTGTAGCCTTGATGGAAGATCGCGCCTTTGACTTGCAACCCCTCCAAAGGTGCCATCATGCTCGCATAACAATTACCTGGACGGTTTTGGTCCATGGCTGGCCCCGGTCTCAGATCATCAGGCTCCGTTTCGCCCGCAGGCAGCTCGCGTCCCTCTTTCTTGAACCGTTCCACGCGTTGCCTAAATGACAGCCGCCGTCGCTCAAGATCCTCCTCTGGATTCCACTCTGCGACGCGTTGATCCCAGTCAGCCAGCAGTTCCGCAACATGCTCCGATTTCATCTTCCGCAGAACGGAATCTGGTGTCCACGTTTCCACGGTTGTCCCGCCTCGCGAAACATCAATGATCCCGATTGGCACGCGACTAGCGGTGTGGATGCGCCGAGCAAACACAAACCCGATCGCGGACAACTCACGCACCACTTCAGGTGAGCAGACGTCCCAATCGCCTTTGCGATAGTGCCGCCCAAACCAACTGCTCCATTCATGCAACCGCGCGAAGCCCTTTTTGTAGTCAGGGCCGTTGGCTGCAGGCACCGTCAAGACGCGGATCTGCGGATAGTTGGCGGAGACAATTTCGAGCTGCCCATTTTCAACTCGATCAAGCGGGAATTCCATGTTGCTCTGACCACCGAGGACCCATACGTCGCCGATCAGAATATTTTCAAGCAGGTGGGACTTGCCCTGTGATTCGACTATCAAAGACCGCGGTTCGTCGGACGCCGACATAGGCTTGAAGCTGAACTTCCAAGTGCCGTCGTCTCCAACAATCGCGTCGATCGAGATAACGTCCTCCCCCGCCGCAGTAGCAAACTTGGCGGAAACCCTCTCGCCGGGATCCCCCCATCCCCAAATCGCAATGGGCTTTTCCCTCTGTAATACCATGTTCGATTGAAAGAGGTTGTGGACCCCAAATCCGGCACTCATGGCGGGAACATCGATCACATCCTCTTTGGGCATTTTCCGCGCTGAGTTCTGCCCCAAGACGTTCGCGGAAAGAAGCATCCAGCCAATCAAACCGACAATGATGCCGCTCCTGTTCAACCCCAAATGCACTGTCTCGCTCCTCATCTTGATTTTCATGTCGCTGATCACGGTTGATCTGAATGTAGAAACCGGTACTCGGTTTAATTTGATTCGCTGGCCGTTTCGACAGGTGTCGGTAAACTCGCCCCGGTTTCATCCAGCCAGTTCTCAAGCATCTGACTCATCTCTCCGACACGTTCCGGATCACTTTCCACTAAGTTCTCTTGCTCTCCGATATCGTTCTTGAGGTTGTAGAGCTCAAGCGAGCCGTCGTCATAACGTTTGATCAGCTTGAAATCGCCAACTCGGACGGCACTGGCCAATCGGTTCTTTTTGTGGAAAGCGTAGTTGGGATAATGGAAATAGAGAGCATCTCGGTCCCAATCCCCCGCCTGCCTTAGAAGAGGCACTAAGCTCTTACCATCGATGGCTGGACTAGCCATTTCGCTTCCCGCATCACCTTGCCCCCCAATCGCATCCATGATCGTCGGATAAACGTCCGTGCTGATAACTGGAGTCGAACATGTCGTTCCAGGTGTCACCACTCCCGGCCAGCGTACCATCCACGGAATACGAATACCGCCCTCAAAAATCATGCCTTTCATACCTCGTAACGGCCGATTGTCTCCGTTGTAACCACCATTGTCCGACTTGAAGATCACCAGCGTATTCTCGCGCAGCCCAAGATCGTCGAGAGCCTTTAGGAACCGACCAATCGAGGCATCCATACCCTCAATCATGGCTGCGTACGCTGGGTCTTTGATCTTCTTGCGGGCTCGGTACTTCTCGATGACGTGCTCCCGAGCCTCCATGGGATAGTGAACCGAGAACGGCCACCAGCTCAAGAAGAAGGGTTGATCCTTCCGACTCTCCACAAAATGGATAGCCTCATCCGCCATCCGCTCTGGTAAATACTCACCGTCTTCACCATCCGGCAGAGCATCATTCTTATATGGTGAAAAATAACTCGGCGGCCCACCACGACGGGTACCACCGATGTTGACGTCAAAACCTTGGTGCTCCGGTCGCAGCGTTCGCTCTTTTGCAGCCGAGTCCTTACCACGCTCCACATGGGAAAGATGCCACTTTCCAATGTGCGCGCTCGCATAGCCTTGAGCCTTCAACCTTTCTGCGATCGTCACATAGGAGAGACTTAAGTTACGTACCCATTCCGCCTCACGGACGGTGGCGCCATCAGGAGCGAAACCATCAGGGTGCCCCGGAGCGTGATTCGTAATTCGTAGTCGAGCTGGCGCTAGGCCTGTCATCATCGCCGCTCGCGTGGGAGAGCAAACCGGCGACGCAGCGTAGGCATCCGTGAACAGCATGCCTTCCGTTGCGAATTGATCCAAGTAGGGCGTATCGATTTCATCATTGCCGTAACAATGCAGATCCCGCCAGCCGAGATCATCAGCCATGATCACTACTACATTAGGCGGTCGATCATCAGCTTTGGTCAAGCTGACCGGTGCCCAAAGAACGCCCAGGTGCACGAACCATGGCATCATCGAATTCGAAACTCGCCTCATCACTTTGCCTCTTAGAATCGAACGACGAACGCACCAATCTCAAACAACAGAACTCAGCCCAGTCCCCATGACAGCGTTCAGCTCGTCAAGCCGGACGTTGTCAAACTAATTGTGGCTCATTACCGGTGCCAAGTAGATATCGCGGTAGCGGACGGCGGTGTGGTCGCCTTGCAAGTAGATTGGCCCTGGCTGCATCGGATTCGTAAATACGGCTCCACCCGTCGGCCCCGGCACGGGCTGATTGTCGATGACTTTGACTCCGTTCAAGACGACCGTCACGTGTCGATCGACCAACGTGAGATCATAAGTCTGCCACTCGCCGCCTTTACGGCCAGCGTTCTCCTTCGGTGGGATGCTTCCGAATATCGCGCCGACGCCTTGAATGCCTTGCATGCGGCTATCGCGGTCGACTACCTGGGCCTCATACATACCGCGAAGATAGACCCCACTATTGCGTTGCTCTTCGACCAAGAATTCGATGTGCAGCCAGAAATCTTCAAAGACGGCTTCCGTTCTCAAGTTCGCATAAGCTCCGGTAGCGCTAAAGTCCGTTTTCGGCGTCGTGTTGATCATCATGCCATCCTCAACACTCCACCCGTTGATTTTGTCCGACTCATGAGGCCGCCATCCGGTCAGATCACGGCCATTGAATAGGGAGATAGGCTGCCCGAAGCGAACCTTAGATAGATCGGGAGCTTTTGTTGGCAGCGGGGGAATTTTGGTCCCTGTGAATCGATCTTGCTGAACGGCCCCTTCTTTACTTGTGGACTCGATGACACCGACAAGTTCACCATCCTTGATCTCAACTCTCGCGACTTTCGTTCCGGTCGCCTTCTTGTTCTGCCGTAGCGTGAAAGACAACTGACCATCCCTGTAGATGACATCCTTGTGCGGGCCGTCTGACCCGACATACAGCCGTAGCCGTACGGTCGGATCTTGCTCCAAGTCTCGGATGCTCATCCAAGCGGGCGTACCGGATTCCAACTGAAGCGACCAATCTCCGCTCAGTTCGTCTGCACCAAAAGCGTTGCAAGCAATGAGTATCGTGAGACAGAAAGCCAGGCAAGCAAAGTTGCAAACCGACGGGTTAGAAGATAGGTCGGGGTTCACTCTGGTCGTGTTGATCACGGCTTCAATTCTCGCGGGACTTGGGAGGGCGCGGCGGGCCATACCGGTAGACAGCCAAGTCACAGTCTACTCTCTCTGCCCTCGCTTCTGTGCCCACCCATCGCTTCGGCAACCAAAGTGGTTGCCAGTTCGAACGAAAACACTCGACTAATCTTCACGGTTCCTAAATGCAGGCTCCCCATTGAAATGCCTTTGCCATGGTTAGGCTACGACGGCAAACTCGTAGACTCATAGAGGGACCGAAGGCATGGAATATTCGAGATTCTTCAAGATCAGCTCGCTTACTTTGCTTCTACTCAGCCTTTCCGCATCGTCCTATGCCCAGGATGCCGGTGGTTACCCGAGAGCGATGCAAGGCCCAATGCTGGGTCCTGTCTCGGAGAACGCCTTCGTCGTCTGGGTTCGCGGCTCTTGGACTTTTCCAGTCCAGATCGCGTACTCGGAAAATAGCGATTTTCGCGGCGAACAAATGACCGATCCAGTATCGCCCACAAAAGACAACGACTACTGCGCAGCGATCACTGTCAGCGGGTTGAAGCCCAATACGACTTACTACTACCGAGTCCTGTTCGATGGGAAAGAAGACAAATACCGCGGCGGAAAACCAGCTTTTTCCGTTAGGACGGCTCCAGATAAAAAATCGGCGAACAAGTTCCGCATCGCGTTTGGCTCTTGCGCTAGGTTCCAACGCGCCCCACGTCAACGCATCTGGCCCATCATCGAGGAATTTGATCCCAGCGTTTTCTTCTGGCTCGGCGACAACGTTTACGCGGACACATTGGATCCCGACGTATTAGCAGAAGAATTGGCCAGGCAACGTGAGGTCCCCACGATTCAGTCCTTCTTGGCGAACGTGCCTCAGCTTGCAATTTGGGACGACCATGATTTTGGGTTGAACAATCATGATCGACGAAACCCAACCAAATCGGGCAACCTCAAAGTTTGGAAGAAGTACTGGCCGAACCCTAGCTTTGGAACGCAAGATGCCGAGGGCGTCTTTTTCAAATACCAGTTTGGGGGCGTCGACTTCTTTTTCCTCGACGGACGCTACTACCGATCACCCAATGCAGCTGCAGATGGCCCCGAAAAAACGATGCTCGGCGAAGTTCAGCTTCAGTGGCTCAAAGATGGATTGAGCCATAGCGACGCCCCCTTCAAGGTGCTGGTATCAGGCAGCGTTTGGACAACGGACAAAGGGCAGGGAGGCGATGCCTGGTCTTCTTATCGTCATGAACGCAACGCGTTATTCGATTGGATCATGAAAGAAAAGATCTCCGGCGTGGTGCTAATCTCGGGCGATACCCACACAGGAGAACTCAACGCGGCACCATGGTCTAGCAAAGGAGGCTACGATCTATACGACCTCGTGTCTTCACCACTCGCGCAGGAGCCCGACAACGACTGGCTTTTCCGAGATGTGGAGCAGCGTATCCGACTGCCGTATAACGCTGGTGAGAACTTTGGTTTGATTGAGTTTGACCTTGGTCTGGAAGATCCCCAGCTTGAATTCAAACTGATTGGTCTCGAATCAAAGCCAGTCTGGCAGCCCCTGACATTGAAGGCCTCCGAACTGCAACCAGGCGTTTGCACCTGGAAAGCCAAACAATCCGACGATGCGCTGCGATGGATGAAGTACTTAGAAGCGACGCGACCATAGATCGGCTCCACCGCAACTAGGAGCTGCACATTTGATTCGTTTGCTTAATCAGCTGTGGCCAATCGGCAATCGGGACGAACCTTTCGAGTGAGATGACGACGGCCGTCGATTCAATACGGATTCTTGCGCCAGGTTGCCACTGGAGAAAACGATCTACTGCCGAATCCGCAAGTGCTTCTCCGTTGTGCGTGATTCGGACGATGGTCTGCTTGAACCGTTTTGTACTTTCCCCACTGGATAAGCTCGTCATGAGATCGCAGACGCAAATTTGCCTGCCGTCGAGAGCCCCTTGAACCACGTTCTCCACCGCGAAAACGGCGTCGCCGAGGGTACGATCCGTCTGGGTAAAGAAGCTTTCCCCTAATCGCTCTGCGAAAGAACGGCTGCCTGCCGACGAATACCTCAATCCCAGCCGGGCCGCCAAGACGCGTGCTTTTCGCTGCCTCGCATAACCGGCTAGCTCTTCGACAAGCAGCAGAGCAACGACAAGCCCCGTACCAGACGCCAGTAGCCCGGCGTTATCAACCATTCCACCCTGTGGCCACCCCAGGATGGACTTGACGACAGCGAAAATCCCAACGGAGGCGACAACGCCGGCCAGAAGCATCAATGGTACGCGCCCGACTATTTTCCACATGGACTTATTCTGCCTGGTCGTCTTTGCGACGAATCCACTCGGGCGTCAGCTTTCCGTCGGCAACAAGGGCTTCCAGTTCCTCTGTGTTGAAGCCCCAATACTCAGATTCTTGGCTGCTGCTTTCAGTCGAAACATTTTCGAAGTCCGCGAGGCTCTCCATTAATGCCCACGCCCGTATCATGTCCGCATCTCCATCCGTCTCGAGGACCTGCTGCATGATGGGGACAGGCAAGACATCCGCAACGCTCTTCCATCGCAGCCAATCCAACGACAACTCGTCTGCATCCGATTCTTCGCCGTACAGGACCAACATCGCATTGGAACAAACGAAAGTATTGTCTTGAGTCGTCAGGTCCAATGAGTGTTCCCCCTCTTCATTACCACATTCGAAACAGTTGCGTCCAAGGAGCGTGTTTGCCTGCAAACGTACTGACTTGCCGAATGGTTCAATCAGATCGAAATGATTCTCGCTCACAACGACGCAGTCATTCACTTCGAGCAGATGCTCCTCGCTAGGTTGCCAGACAAAAGCGGTGGCACGCGGACCTAGCACATTGCAACCGGTTACTTCTGCATTGGCATCGGAGATCATCAAACAAGGTGTCGAAGCATGGTGCTCGATCGAGCAATCTTGCATGATCAAGCTGCCACCATCTAAAGTGAGGAACGCTTCTGCTTCATCCAAATCAAGTTCTTCCGCTGGGTCAAAGTCTGACTCAAAGGCGATTCCACGAAGATTGAGCTCGGATTGGATGGCCGTCAAACCGTTGCCGTTAGGACTCACCGAAACAAAAACGGTTGGGTGAAAACCGACCGCGGCAGCGAGTGTCAGGTTCCGTTGTTCGATCTCAATGGAAGGGATTCGAAATTCTTCGCCGGCAAGCGATATCGCTAAGTCTCCGCCTAGGTCTCTTTGCAAGAGCCCGACGAATTCTTCGTCCGTCTGGACACGAATGTACGCTTCGCCTTCATATTCATCTGCATCGAGTTCTGCAATCTCAAGCGATGACTCGGATCCCTGTGATTCGATTTGATTTAGCTCATTTTCCTCAGAGTCTCCCCACATCCAAAAGTAGGATGCCCCGAATCCAACGCCCAGGATGAGAACACCGCCCAAAGCAGCGAGCAATGGCCAAAGCCGATGCATACCTGCTGCCTTGGAATCTACCGTTTCCGAGCCAGCTTCCTGCTCTCTACCGGCGATCTCCCTTGCGATCTCGCCTTCGATCGACTGCTGCTCGAGGATTCGCAATACGTCTGACGACCGCTGGATGCGATTCTCAGGCCGGACAGCTCTGTTTTTTGCTTCGCTCGTACGCGAGAACGCCAAAATTGGGAACCTCATTACGAGCAACTACACCTTTGTGAATGGCGAACTCGCCAAGCTATATGGTATTCGTGGTGTGCGGGGTAGTCAGATGCGCCGCATCGAACTCGAGGATGAAGCACGGCGAGGCATCCTTGGTCATGCAAGTGTGCTCGCGGTGACTTCGTTCCCGTACCGCACCAGCCCCGTCGTGCGTGGCAAATGGGTTCTTGATACGCTCCTGGGCACGCCGCCGCCTCCGCCGCCGCCCAATGTGAGTGAGCTCTCCGATGAACTATTAGAGAACGATCGGCTAACGGTCCGTCAAAAACTGGAACGTCACCGGCAGTCCCCGCGTTGCAGTGCGTGCCACAGCGAGATGGATCCATTGGGTCTAGCACTTGAGAAATTCGACTGGTTCGGTCGTTACCGGAGCCGCTACGAGCGAGGCAGGATCGACACACGAGGCGCACTGCCCAATGGCACTGAATTCGAGGGGCTAGCTGGTTTACGTGGCGTTATCATCGATCAAAGGCACGAAGATCTCGTCCGACAAGTTGCGTCCAAAATGCTCGCCTACGCGTTGGGACGCCAACTGGAATACTATGACGAGCCGGCTCTAAGGAAGATTTTGCAGTCAATTGAAGCACAAGAAAATCGCTTCCAACCGCTCATCACCGAAATCGTGCTCAGCGATCCGTTTCAATTCAAACAAGTTCAGAAGGCGACTCAGGATCTAGCCAATACTTCTCCCACCACAGGAGCATCGCAATGAACCATTGGCATATCTCGCGACGAACGGTCATCCGCGGTGGTGCCGCCGCAATTGGACTGCCGTTGCTGGACGTCATGAGCCCGCGAAACGCGGCTGCCTTCCAATCCACTTCGGACACAACTCCAGTGGTCCGAACAGCCTATCTCTATTTCCCGAATGGAGTCGCTGACGGCGCCTGGGGTGCCAAAAAAGTGGACTCGCGGGGACGCATTCTCGGCCTCAATGAAGGCTTAAGCCCACTTCACACGCTTCGCGAACACCTTGTGATTCCTCGCAATATGTGGACGCCGCGTGGAAATGGCCATGGAGCCGGCACCGCGACTTGGCTAACTGGTGGAGGGTATGACGGTCGGAAGATCCAAGCAGGGGGGCTCTCCGTAGATCAGATTGCCGCTCGCCAGTTTCGCGACCAGACGCTGCTTCCTTCCCTAGAGTTATCGCTCAAAGGCGAAGGCTATTTCTCCAACAGCTTGGAACGGAACACCATTTCTTGGTCGGAGATGGGTCCTGTCCCACGCGACGTGGAACCAAGAATCGTCTTCGACCGCATGTTTCGTGCGGGCCGTTCTTCACTAGCGAATCAATCGGTATTGGACGAAGCAATCGAAGACGCGCGTTCCATGCGTCGGCGCGGCAGTGTCGATGACCGCCGCAAGATCGACGAGTACCTAGAGTCAATCCGAGCTATCGAGCGGAGAATGGAATTCGCCGAAGCCCAGGTTCAACGAGCCAAACAGAACCCGGCGCTCCAATCCAAGCTTCAGCGTCCAAGCTCCGATATCCCGGTCGACCACGAATCTTATATGCGAACCATGCTGGACATGATGGTGCTCGCATTTTGGTCTGATGCCACCCGCGTCAGCACCTTCATGTTAGACCATGGCCAGAGCAATCGTTATTTCAATTTCATCGACGGTGTGCAAGGCACTTGGCATGCGTTATCGCACTGGAAAGACGCCTCCGGTCAGACAGAAGACGACGACGGCACCACATCTTGGTCATCGCCTGCGGCGAAGCGGAGACAATACAACGCCGTGACTCGCTGGCACACCACGCAGGTTGCCTACTTCTTGCAGCGTCTAAAATCGATTCGAGAGCCAGATGGTCGTTCACTGCTAGACAATTCGATGATTCTCTACGGATCAAGCATCGCGGATGGTCATGAACACAAAGAGCGTGATCTGCCTCTGGTTTTGGCAGGAGGCGGAGGAGGCACGATACGTGGCGGCCGTCAGATCAGTTTCACCTCCGACCGCAGCATGTCTGATCTGCACCTCGCCATGTTACAGCGTCTCTCTCCCGATCGAACGCGGTTTGCGGAATCGAGCTCGGCAATCGACTTATCCTAGACTCGATTTCCGCAGCAATAGCAAAATACTTCAAGGCGACGGCTGCGCCCCCGGCGAATATGCTTGGCGACATATTGCCGGCGAAGAACGATCTAATCAGGTCGAACTATACTGTTACGATCCTCTGAATGCCCCTTTCATTCACTCGTAGCAAAATTGTTCCCACCATGATTCGTAGTGTATCGAACGTAGGGCTGGCAGTCCTACTTGCTTCCTCCGCCTTCTCTCCCACGCCATCTGTGTTTGCTCAAAAACCGGACAAAGATGCAAAGAATTCCGAACTGACACTTGAAGAGCTATTCCCCGACAAGAGCCTGTTCGGCCCGTCGGCGCGGAGCCCCGAATTCTCGGACGATGGCCGGTATGCGGCCTATCTTTACCGGCCTTATGCCGAGCGAAGGCACGGCAGCAACCTATGGATCTACGACTTCAAATCAGGCAAGTCGACACAGATCACAGACATCGAAATGATGAGCGAATTCCAACGCTCAGCTCGAATCGTGATTGAGGACCGACTGTCCAAACACAAAGAGCCTCCGGCTGAAGAGGACTCCAACGGAGATGACGCCAAGGAGAAATCTACGGAGAAAGCGGAAGAGCAACGCCGGGAAATCTACATGCAAGTTTCGGACAAGGACGCCGACGATGACTATGCGCCAGCATATTCCGGCATCTCGTCTTTCCGCTGGCACCCAACTGAAAACAAGATGATGCTGACGTCCGAAGGCGACGTCTACCTGTTGGAAGACATCACTAAACCCGAACTCGTGCGACTAACCAAAACTGACGAACGAGATTCCCAGGTTGATTTCCTTCCCGACGGCAGCGGATACACTCTTCGCCGCGGTGACGCGGTGCTCCAGTTCAAGTTTGGCGAACACTTGATCCAGCAGCTAAATCCGAAACTCCCTTCTGGTGAGCAACTAAGCCGCTACGCAATTAGCCATGACGGAAAACGCATGGCACTGGTCAGTCGCAGCGGCAATCGGTCAGCTGGTCGGACAGTCGACATCATTCGCTACCGCGATCGGTTTGCAAAGTCAGACAAAGTTCCTCGCACGGTTTCCGATGACACCGTGGGCCAACAAACGGTCAAAGTCTACTTATTTGAATTCGACGTCGCGTCCACAGAGGAAGCACCGTTGATCAAGGTGTTCGAGGAGACCGTGGACGAGCCTCGCGACATCATCAGTTCTCCTCGATGGTCGCTCGACGACGAACAGGTAACGTTCTGCTTTTTCAACCAGGAGGATTCGGAAGTTGAAATTCGACTCGCCACCTGGCCTGACGAAGAATCCATGACCGAAGCGATGGAGAAAGCCGAACAAAAGCGCAAGAAAGAATTCGCCAAGAGCATGTCCGAGGCGAAGGAAAAGGACGAAGAAGACCAGACACCGGGCCGCCGGGGTCCTAATGGCGGCAGCACCGCCGCGCCACCGCTATTGGACATTCCTGCAAAAACGGTCTACCAATTTAAACACTATGGTGGCCCGAATACTCCCAGCATGGTCTCACCCGATTTCAGCGGCAAAGACAACCACATCGTCTTCATCAGTGAGCAGAGTGGTTTTCGACATGTCCATATCCTCGACCCCCTCTATGAGAGCGTACGTCAGTTGACAAGCGGACGCTTCGAAGTGTATCCGATCCGATTCTCGGATGATCACCAACACCTTTTTGTGACAGCAACGAAAGACTCGTCAGCCCGCCTCATGGTCTACTCCCTAGATCTCAAATCGGGTGAGCTTGCACGCATCAACAAAGAAGAAGGAACGTTCTCGAGCGTTGCCGTCAGTGACGATGGGAAGCGGTTGATCGGAAACTTCGTTCGTTACGGTCAACTGACCGAGTTGATTGCAGAGAACGAAAAAGACAAAGTGACTCAGATCACGGATTCGCATCCAGAGCGTTCCAAAGAGCTCACGAAGGTGAAGCCTGAATTCTTTGAGTATGAGAACCGACACGGGCACTCGATCTCGGGCATGATGTTTAAGCCCAAGGGCTGGAAGAAATCCAAGAAGCATCCCTTGCTCATTTATGTTTACGGCGGTCCATTGGGAAGCCGCCACAGCGTGAACGACGGAAGCTACAGTTCCGACGCCTACTTCTTCCAAATGTACATGGCGCAGAAGCATGGTTACGTCACGATCGTAGTCGACCCACGTGGACAATCGGGTTACGGCGGCTTGTTCGAGAAAGCCAACTACGAGCAGGTCGGCAAGCCCCAGGTCGAAGACTTGGTCGATGGCGTGAAGTTCATGACAGAGAACTTCAACACAGATGACCAGAGGGTCGCGATCTACGGCTGGAGCTTCGGTGGATTCCAAACACAGATGTGCCTTTACACCGAGCCGGACGTATTCCAAGTTGGCATCGCTGGTGCGGGTCCGACCCAGTGGGAAAATTACAACTCTTGGTACACCACTGGCACCGTAGGCCCGTCGCGGAAGGGCACGCCAGATCAAGAGAAGTACTCTCTCTTGCCGCTAGCCAAGAATCTTGAGGGGCAAATGTTACTCATCCACGGAATGGAAGACACCAACGTTCTATTCCAGGACACCGTCGCAGTTTACCGAGCTCTGCTTAAGGCAGGAAAGGAAACGAATGTCGAGTTGTTCCTCGACCCGACAGGCGGTCACGGCTTGGGTGGCGATGTCAAACGCATTGGAAGAATGAGAAAGTACGAAGAGTTTCTCTTGCGGACCATCGGTGAGGGACATGAAGACTAAGCCGAAATCGACGGCTTAATTCGAAAATGGACTTTTGCTGGTCGGAGGCATAGAACTCCGACCAGCTTCTTTTCAGGCAAGCCCAGGAGAGTCACCCAATAAGTTTGAAAGACTCGAGCTAGCCTGCGGCCATTTCAAGGTGCCGCTTTAGCTCTTCGATTTCATCTGCAAATTGCTCCAAAGGCTCACGTGCTCGCAACGCATTGTTGCAACGTCTGGCAATCTTTGTGATGTCGGCAAAACCATAGTTCACAGCAGTTCCGGCCAAACGGTGCGTAATCTGCTGAAGTCCGTCCGTATCCTTATTTCGCAGTGCAACGTCGACCTGCTCAAGGTAGCTAGCCAGCGATTTCTTGTATTTATTGAGCAAGGGAGCGAAACCAGGATCGGCAGAAAGATCCTCAGCCGACTTGGTTGCATCCTTCGTACTTTCTTCTTCCAAGTGGGCCCCCAATTCATCGCCGTGGCTTGAAGTTTCGTCAGCTCGCAGTGCGTGCGCCGCGTTGTCTCCGCGATCCCTCGCCACGCGAATCCCGCTCAAGATCTCATCATAGATGGCTTGACGAACACTCCTGAGCAACTGAGATCGAACGATCGGTTTGGCGACAAAACCCGTACAACCTGCTTCTCTACATTTACGTTCATCACCATCCATTGCGTAAGCGGTAAGAGCGATGATTGGAGTCGAGATACCATACTCACGCAATTTCCTCGTCGCTGCGTATCCGTCCAACACTGGCATCTGCATATCCATCAAGATCAGATCGAATGGAGTGCCCGCTTTCTCGTGTTGTATTGCCGTTTCCACCCCTTTCTGACCATCCTGCGCGAGAACCATCTTGATACCCTCTGGCTCCAACATATGCAGAAATATCTGCTCGTTGTCCGGGTTATCTTCGACTAGGAGCACGGACAAGCCGCTTAGGTTAACACCTTCGCTCTCGTCTTTCGCCTCACTGAGCTCTGGCGCAGTGATGGCGGGCAACCATGGCAGCATTAGCGAAAAAGTACTGCCATGCCCGATCGCCGATTCGACTTCCAAGCGCCCGCGCATGAGCGAAGCCAACTTCTGAGAAATGGCCAGCCCCAGCCCCGTGCCGCCGGCAGCAATATTGCCTTTCTTGAGTCGTCGAAATGGCTCAAAGACATCCTGCAGTTCTTGCTCCGAAATACCGATCCCGGAGTCCTGGGTATGGAACACAATCTCAGTCGAACCGTCAACTTCGGCAAGAAAGACCCTCAAGTGAACCCAACCCGATTCCGTGAACTTAATCGCGTTGGAAATGAGATTGGTCAGAATCTGCCGCAATCGCGTGCCATCAGCCACGCACCGTGCGATGCCTGGTGCGATTTCAAAACGAAAATCGAGAAGCTTCTCGCTAGCGCTCGCTTCAAAGAGCTCTTTGACTTCGCGGACAATCGCACGCACATCGATTTCTCGGTTCTCGATGGATAGCTGACCGGCCTCGACCGTAGACAGATCGAGAATATCCTTCAACAAGGAACGAAGATGTCCTGCGCTACGAACGATCTGTCGTGCCCATTTCACATCGCGAGGATGACGTCCGGCCACATCCGAAAGCAGATCCGCGTAACCGGTAATCGCGGTGATCGGAGTGCGGATTTCGTGGCTCATATTTGCCAAGAATTCACTTTTGGCCTTGCTTGCCGATTCGGCCTTGATCCGTGCCTGCTGTAATGATTCTTCATTCTGACTACGTTGCAATGCCAGGCCGACCAGCGCGGCGGCGGCCGTCAGCATGGAGTCTTCGTACGCCAGCGGGCAATCCTTTGACGAACGTAGTACGTAAAACGCACCAACACAGCGCCCGCCTAGCGTGATATCGTGCGACCAAAGCGATTCGACCGAATCTAGATGATCCATTCGCCAATGAAGTCGATCGACACCGGAGCAAATACATCGAGTTGTCGAGTCGACGTGCATCGCTTGAGATTGTAGGTGGGAATCGCGGAGCCAGTCGAGGACATCCGGGTTGAGGCTCGGCCCACAGTACCAATCCAATTCTGAATCGAAAATGTGGACTGCGCAGGCTGAATTCTGCAGCGCTGTCTCTACAGTCCGGCAAAGTTCGCCCGCGATGCCTTCCACTGGCTGACCGGTGGCAACGCGTTCCAGAATCGTACCTTGCATGGTCAAGAGGTCATCAGAGCGCTTTCGCTCGCTGATATCACTTTCGACGGCCATGAAGTGAGTCAGCTGTCCGTTCTCATCTCGAATCGGCTGAATCTCAATCTGCAGCCAGTAGGGACGATTCTCTTTCGTGTAGTTCAGCAGCTCACAACGCACGCCCTGCTCATTGGCAAGCCTCTCGCGAATGAGTGTCACGGTTTCGGGATCCGTCTCGGGCCCCTGTAAAAAAGATCCCGGTTTGCGCCCTTTGACTTCCTCAAGACGATAACCCGTGACTCGCTCAAATCCGTCGTTCGTCCACTCAATCTTGCCTAGCGAGTCCGTAATGATCACAGCGTTGTCAGTTCGCGCAGCGACCATTGCCAGAATTCGGAGCTCCCCGTTGAGCGATTCCAGCTCAGCAGTGCGCGTATTGACCCGTTCTTCCAGCGACTCGTTGACGCGTTTGAGACGCTGATTCGCTTCGAACAACTCGAGACTCTTCGCCTCAAGCAGAGACTCAGCCTCTTTGCGTGCTCTGCGTTCGCGTTCTAGCTTTCGTTCTAGTGGAGTGGACGGCTGCATCTCACTATGTTTTCTTCAAGTCGAACTGGACGACCTTCGACGTTCCATCGGAGAGGTCTTTCTTCTCGAGTGAAACGGATTCGCCATAGTGTTCAAAACAACCAAGCAGCAGTCCTTCCGCTAGATCGGCTAGCCCGCGTTCAGATCGATAGGTCAGTTGCATATGGTCTTCGCTTACCATCTTGTGCTGGAACTCGGGCAGTTCTGAGTCCGGATACAGCTTGCGGACTTCCACGTGGATCTGGTCATCAATATGACTCAGCAACTCAAACGCGTTGGAAGCGTCCTGCAATACCATGGGATAGGATCGCACGAGGAAACCGAACAGGTGATGCCCAAAAACGTTAAGAAGCTTCTTTATCTCCATTCCGGACGTTTCGCTGAGAACCACCAGCATCTTGACCAATTCGCCGTGGTCGTATGTGCCGACCGAAGTGTAGGCGCCACCATTGGCGCTGACCTCAGCCAGTTTGTCTACGACTTCGAGTCCGAATTGATCTTCGACGAATTCCAGAAACTCGGTGAAAACCATTCCCTTCACAACCAACTCCTGCCTTTAATCTGTGTTACTCTTGGATGTCTACTTAGAAATACGGGAACGCGTTGATCACCTGTACGTTGCTTCGATTAAGCAACCTCCTGAGTCCTCTCGGCCGCATCATTCTGATTCGCTCGACTCTGGCTATCCAGCCTTCGATTCCATTCTCTCAATAGATCCGCAATCGATGAAATCGTCTCTGTCAGACCAATCGACTTTACCGCTCGTCGCGAAACGCCGTGGTGACTTTGAATATAGTGACGAACGATTTCGAGCAGACGGTCAAACTCGCCATCGCCATCTTTCTCGAACACACGATTGCACTCAGCGTTGACCAATTGCCGCAGCGTACGGTTATCAAGACAAGCCGAAAAAGCAATCACGAGGGCTCCGGGCTGCTCAGAGCGAATCGCTTCCGTCAGCCGCCCCGCCTCGCTAACACCACCAAAGTCGTTGTCCAAAAAGTATACGTCGAATTCGCCTGTGACATCAGGCTCGGTGCGAGTCTCGATTTGCAAGTCAGGAAATACTCTCCGGAGTCGGTGCTGCAAGAGTGCAGATGCATCCGAATCATCGTCCACGATCAGTGCGCGAGGGTTTGATTTCATTTTTCTTACTCAATTGTGTTTGGAAAGCAGCTCAGGTCGCCTAACAGCTTGAACGACTTCGCGATACGTATGTTGATACTCCGGTTCATCCGGATTCGCTGATAATGCTTGCTTGGCTAGGGACTCCGCCTCCGCAAGATCTCCCCCACAGCGAAGCAGTAGATACGCCAGATTGTTCATGGCGATATGCACTTCTCTGTCGAAGCGGAGAAGCGAGCGATAGCAGACCTCGGCCAAATCAAGGTCTTCAGTTTCTTCTGCGTAGGCAGCCAGCAGCAGGAGACTTTCCGTGATTCGTTTCGATCTTGCTTCGTCATCTCGATCTAGAGTTGAGCCCGCATTTCGCCAGAAATCGACAAGGCTCTTGGTATCCTTCCAGCGCCCCTCTTTTCGAACGTGCAAGCTGAGCCTCATGCACTGCCGAGCGGCACCAAGGTTGCTTTCCGCTGCGATGAACCAATGTTCGACGCCACTTTCTCGGTCACGCAATCGCAATAGCGCTAGTCCGAGAAGCAGATTCGCGTCTCCGTGCCAAGGAAATTGACTGACAACGGGCCGAAGGACAGTTGCAGCGAGCGCTGCATTCTTCTCGGATCGGTTCCTGAGAAGACGCCTCGCCTCCAGCACTCTCCAACCAATCGCTCCCTTAGAACTCAGATCTTTGCGTTCGCGAATGAGCTCGGCCTCCGGTTGGGTATCCTCTATCGACGCATCGGCTAGAAATGACAGTGCGTCAGACGAGCCCGGAATAGCATCTTGGGATTCGATGGCTAGACTGTCCGCCCCTGTGAACGTGCATGAATAAAAGTATCTGGCTAGTTCGATCTTCAGCTGTCGTCCCAGAGTCCCCTGCAAGACGTCTCGTTGCCCAAAATTTCGGTCGGACTCATTGGAGACGTCTTCTGTCGAACTCGCAGACTTCGCAATCTGTTTCGCGAACAGCGTCGCGATCTGCAAGAGTCTCTGACTCGACGGATCGTCGCTTGTTTCCCGATTTGTGCTCCAATCGACAAACTGCTTTGCTGCTTCAACTTGATCGAATCGAAGAGCCGCTGCCCGGAAAACACTTGCGATTAGCTCTGCATTTGGATTTCCAGGGAATCGATGCTGCATCTGTTGCGCCGCCGTCGAAGCTTGAACGATCCTGCCCGCCAAACACTCGGCGGTGACGTGGAGATGCCACAGATGAAACCATGATGGGGCTAACCGAATCGCGTCGGCCGCCAACCGTGCGGCAACTTCGTATTCTCCCTGACGATAGTAAACTGAAGCATGCAACATGCGAACAATCGGACTGGCCGGATGAACTTCAAGAACCTCTTGCAAAATATCGGCAAGCAAGGGGTCGCTCTTACCGCCCTGGTTCAGTTCAACGTATTGAATAAGTCGGAACCAACGTCTCGCCACTTCGGTGTACTGGGCTTCCTCCTCGAGTCGATCTAGCAGTTGCGCCCTCTCTGCTTTCCGCCCCAATTTCCGTAACGCAAGATAGAGAAGGAAATTGGCCTCTGGCTCCGTCGCCAATCGACGCGGACCATTTCGGGCCACAGTCTGAACGACTTGACTCCAATTGCTTTGCTGCCACTGCTGGCGAGCGTCCCATAGCCCTAGATGCGGATCATTTAGGCACGCGGGATGGCGCGAGAGGTAATTCACACCAATGGATTCGGCCTGTAGGTCCGTGCAAAGGCGAACAACTGTCCGCAAAAAGAACGGGTCGGCAGGAGAGTCCGCTATCCCCAAGCCCAGTTCGCGCACTGCCTCGTCTCGATTGAACATGTAGCTGTAGACTTTAGCCGCGAGAAAATGCTTGGCCCCGTCTTCAGCTGTCTCTCGCACGAGAGCCGACGCAAGAACTGCCTTTGGCTCCTGTCCGAGCGAGAGCTTGGCATCGACCACGAGAAGCTTTGTCCTCCAGTCCGTCGCATCCGCGTGATTCTCAATGAACTGCTTCAGGTCATCAGGCCGACCGTTTGCGGACAACATTTCCATGAAGTGCCCATCAGGCAGATCACTGCTGTAGCCAAGCCGAGTCGCTTGCCTGGCTGCTTGGGCCGCAAGGTCCTCATTGCCCATTGCTAGATTCAACTGTGCCAGCCGGGCCCACGGCTCACCATCAAGAGGACGAATTGCCGCCACACTCCGATACGCCTTCAGTGCATCCTGCAGGTGACCCTGGCCGGGTTTGGCAACTTGCTCGCTGCACCGCGCGTAGCACAACCAAGCTTGAACATCCTCCGGGTGGCTATCGAGATATCGATCAAGAATTGGCAACGCGCGATCAGGCCGTCCCGCATCGAATTCTTGAAATGCCTCTGTCACCGTTTTTTGGGCGAAGCACACGAACCACACAAGTGGAACTGCGACCATCAGAGCGAACGCTAGTAGGGATCTCTTTGTTGCGAGAGATTTCGATGTCGAGGAGGCAAGTCTGGGCAAATTAAACACTCGGCGACCTCTCGCAGTCGGTCCTATGAAAACCATTTGAAAATGAATGCTTGCCCGAGAATGCAATCGTTGTACCAAAGGGAATTCAGAACCTAGCAATCGAGACCGAATTTCAAATTGATATAGATCTGTTGCAATCTGAAGCATTTCCTCCAACTAGATCGCTATTCGGATAACCTTGCTCAACCTGCAGCAGGGCTCCGCGGATTCTCCCCATACACGCATCGACGATTCGCTTACGCAGAGCAATTTCAAAATCTGCTGGAAACAGCAGTTGCAACTGCAGTAATCCTGTAGCACTCTCTCGGACTTTTCCGTTCCCGAACTCAATATTGAAGCTGGCCTTGTAGACAACCATGCCTTCAAAACGCCTCAATCGCTCTCGCTCGAGGTGGCAAACCGTCGTATCGACGGTGCCAAATGGACGCTGCACCGAGCTCGTCTGTGTTCGCTTGACCTTCCATCCCAAATTGCGATAGCAACGTTCAACTTGGTGGCCGCGATGGGATCGGCCGTTCTCGTGCATCGTGAGAATCAACTTGAAATGCTGCATCCGATCTTGCGATTCGAACCGCATTCCTATTGACGCATCAGGCTTCAATACAGCCAGCTGGCGTTCTGGCAGCAGCTCTTCGACTCCAATGAAATCTTCGAAACGATAGGGAACCGCATTGAAAACAGTCTTGGCTTCTTGCTCAAATTCCGACCTCGTTACCGTTGGAGCCTCGCTCTGAAGCCCCGTAGACAGGCCGATCAACATCAAGGCGACGGCCGACCAACGCAGCAGTCCTACTGGTTCATGGCGTTTCCTAAGTTGCGATGAAAAACCCATCGGTGCAGACGATTCACGGCCAACCTCCATGCCCCAAATTAAACCTGCCGGTAACAGCCACGCACCAGCCATCATGGCCCATCCTGTTGCATCATGGACCAGCTCAGCCGCTGATTCCGGAACTTCGGCAAACAATACCGAAGCCAATAAGACTCGGGCGGAGTTCAGCATCAGCGCGATCACAGGCGCGCAGGCGAGCACAATGAACGTGGTACGTCGCGGAACATCGCGTGGAACTAGCTGCGCAATAGATAAAAGAACGACCGCCCATAGCAGCCGCAGCCCATCGCATGCATCGACAACTTGCAATTCAAAGTCGCCCGATACAACGAGTGTGCCTAATACTTCACTTTCATGACCAAACGCGGTTAGCACGTAGCCAACCAGAGTTGCATTCGCGCTCGCCAGCGGCAAAGTCAGGTAACTTCCTAATGTGCCGGGTAACCCGATTGCGAACAGGACTAAGACCGCACCGACGGAAAAGACTGCCCGCAGCCGAGCGGGGTGGGCGAAAGCCATCAGGACGCCCCACAGTAAAAGAGCCGCTCCAAGCCGCTCGCCATAGAGCACGTCCTGTGTCGAACAGCACCAGAGGGTCATTGCGCCCACCGCGAGCGTCGTCATGCCCCACGGGTTGAAGCGTTTTCCGAAACGAAATTCTTCCTTATGATGCCAAATCAGATATGCAGCGACGGCAAAAGCTAAATACGCCGTCGACGCGGCGTCACCACCAGATCCCAAAAGCAGCTCGAACCATACATGTCGTGCTGCGACAAAAGCAAGGAATACGAGCGTCGAAACGAGCCACCATGATTGGCGCCTTGTCTCATCCATCATGAAGACTCTTCTCGCGTCTGCGGTAATACAACACGCCTGCGATCCCAGGTCCGATTAAAGCCGCAAAAACAGGTGGCAGCGGCACGGCAGCGGCAACTAAGTGAGAAACGTTTTCCCTACCAATATCGAGTACGAAAACGAGATCATTGAAATCGTTGTCGCCGCCTCCATGCAAGTCCTCAATGCCAATCACCAAGTAGGGACTGTCTTCAAAGGCTGTCACTGCGAGCGAGATGAAGTGCTGAATTCCGTCGGGATTCTGCTCTGGAAAAGCGGTATACACATTGGTTCCCCCAAATGCTCCATTGGAAACGACGAACGGGTTGATGGCGGTTCCCGCTGTCAAATCTCCCAGTTCCACGAAGTCGCCAACGAGCAAGGGGGCAAACAGAGATCTGTTCCCTCCTGTATTTCCGGTATCCAGATAGGAAATAGAACTCGATGCATCGGGGAAGATAAGCTGAGCATCCGTCGCAGTGATTCCTTCGTTAATGTCGTAATCCGTCGTGAAGAAACCAAGGGTATTGTGATAGCCGGCACCCTCACCAACGAAGTATGCCCGAACGTTGGAATCGTATTGCAGCACTAGATCTGCCGGATCCAATGCGATCCCCGACACATTCGGGATCGATTCTCTTTCACCCAGGTTTTGATTGATCACGTACTCGATATCCGGCAGCGCATCTTGCATAAAGGATGCCGCGCGATCATCGGATCCAGCTAGCTGGACGCGATCAACGATGTCTAGGCCGAAGGGACGAGCCAACGACTGAACTGGCGAGTAGGTTCCTCCGTAGGCTGCTGTCCCCGCGAACGACATGAGCACGAGTATGCTCACGCTCAACAGTTTCATTCGCCCCTCAACTGCCAAACAGTGAATGCGCGTGAAATGGAGTTTTTTCATTGACTTACCTTTACGAATCGATCCAAGAATTTTCCTACGAACCTTTGTTTCATGAATTGGCTACTCTCGGAAAGCACCGCACTGGGGTCGTCAGGGAGCGAGCGGTTGAAAACAAGACGTAAATCCGTTGCAGTGCTCGCAAGAATTTGCTTCGCTTGGACAACTTCCTTCGCCGTCTGTTTGCAAGCGGCGACGAGCAACACCTGATCCGCCTCGGCGGCCGCCAATCGAGCAACAAGTCGATCTCGAATCGCACCGGCGTCGATAATGACAAATTCGAATTCTTCGCGAAGACGCGTTACTAGACGCCGCAACGCTACATGGGAAACGTGTTGGTCATGAATCCCTGAATCGTGGCCGCTCGGGAGTGCGAAAAGATTCTTCGAGTCGAGAGAACAAATTTCCCCATTCAATCGGTCGTGCTTCAGGGCTTCGCGAACGCCTGCGTTCCCTGCCAAACTTAGAGATTCCGTCAATGACGGATGTAGGAGATCCGCATCGACGAGAACCGTCCTGGCGTTGGCTTGCGCTAAAGACTCGGCGAGCGCCTTCGCTGTGCTAGAACCGCCGGAATCAGGCTTCGAGCTTGTAACGACTATGACACGACTATGGCAGTTGTTCGCATACGCCAGTTGCAATTCGTTCCGAAGCCGGTAGACCGCGTATTGGTATTGGCCATCAGATTCATGATCGCCATCATGCTCTGGCAGGACGCCCGCCAGCTTCAGATCGGGCAACGCGGCTTCAAGCTCGTCGCTGTAGCGGATCATGCCCAGCAACATCCCAAATACGAGCACGCCAACGAATCCGGCCCCCGCACCGGCAACACATCCGACTGCGGCCATCACTTTTCGTTTGTCTTTCGCTGGCTGGGCAGGCACACTGCCACGCGCTCTTATCTCGATCGTCCCTGGCAATGTGTTTTGGCTTTCGACTCGAACCTGTTCCAACACATTTCGCGTCTGATCGAGCAA
This sequence comes from Aureliella sp., assembly GCA_046290675.1. Lineage (GTDB taxonomy): Bacteria > Planctomycetota > Planctomycetia > Pirellulales > Pirellulaceae > Aureliella. The sequence continues at coordinate 128,913 of JBKAHA010000011.1, read as the reverse complement.
GTTACGAACTTGCTCTCGCTCGCCATCCAAAAACTCTAATTCGATCAGCCTTGCGTTAAGTTCGACGGCTTCGCCTCGGAGCTCCTGGACCCGGGAACGCAGCCGCGTCAAAAGGGCCCTTAAGCCCTCGAGTGAGTCTTCTTCCGCATTTTTTCCAGCTTTAGTCAAGGCGCCCGTCGTTCCAAGCGTCGCCAGTTGAGCTCGGCGATCCTCGACTGCGGCGTCAATGGAGGCCAAAGCCTTCTTCGCCTGGACGACAGACGGATGTGACGGCGCAAGTCCATCAGGCAAACTCGCTATTCGCGCCGCTCGTTTCGTTCGTTCAAACAGCATGTCCGCCATCGCGTGGTCAAGAACAACCAAACGCTTAATCTCCACGTCGCCTGTATCGACTTCGCTCAGTGAATCGGCTGCCTCGCGACTTGCCACGGTTGTGGCTAGCTCGGCAACGCGGAGATCAACTTCTTCAATCTGAGCGATCTTGCGCACATGAGCCGCTGCAATACTCTGGACACCATACTCCTGGCCTACCGCTTTGATTCTTCCCTCAAGTCCTTCGAGCTTCACCAGCAACTCGGCCTCACGAATTGCCAACTGACGTTCACGGACGGACTCCTCTCTTCGCAGATGCTCAACGTGCATATTCGAATAGGCGTCAAGGAGCGAATTGGCCATCGCAGCAGCTTCCGTTGCCACTGTCGAGCTGCATGCGACGGTGATCAGGCCCCCCTTCGCATTTACGTCGATCGCGTCATAGAGTCGTCGCACGTTGTCTGCGGTTGGAGACCAACCAAGATCAGCGATCCCACTTTCCCCCAATGCTCGCTCCAACACTGGGCGGCTGGTCAAGTAGGCAGCTTCGGCAGAAACAAAAGCATCAAAGAGACGTAGCCTCGAATCATCCCGGTCCTCGTACATGATGCCCGGGCGATTCGCACTCACTTGGACGATGCCTGTACTCTGGTAACTTGGCTTCTGTAGGAAGTATCCAGTGATCAATCCCACCAATCCGAGAGCAGCCGCCAGCGAGCACGCGATTTTCCAACGTCCGCGCAATGTCCGCTCAATGAACTTCAGTGGGTTACTACCGCCGGTTTGCTCTTCTTCGTAGTCGTCGAGGCCTCGTGATGGAACCATGCGTTCAGCCGCGTATTGCGACGATTGCGAGGCGGAGTCGATTCGTTGTATGGGTGTTGGAGCGACCATAATGCTGGTTTGCTAGGAACGGACAAAGCGGGAGATACGGTGCGACAGAACGCTAGGCAACAACGCGACGAGAAGAACGATCCCGCTCCCAGACCGTTTTGTGATCCATGTGCCGAGATTGCCGTGCTTTGACAAGCGTCATTGCCACAACCGCGAAGTAGACGATTGCAGACGGCCAGAGGTGGATCCGCACCGCGAGCCGCATCGCAAACGCCCAGCGACGTTGCCTCGCATCGCGATTAAGGGCAGCAAAGTGCTGCTTGAGTTGCTGAGTGCCGCGTCGACTACGTGTCTTGATCCGCACCAAGTCACCGAGCGTTGCGGGCGGAGTCACCAGAAAAGAATTTCCCGGCGCAGTGCGTCGTTCGCTCGGCTCAAAAAGCTGTCGCACGTACTCATCATCGGCGGTTACATCGGGAAATTGCGATAGGCGTTCGTGCCCTGCTTCATTCAATGCGTAGACCCCAGATCCCAATCTCCCGTCGTCAAAATAGGGCTGCAGTGCCCATACGCGATAAAAACTCTTCACCGCCCAGCCACGGTGGCGCAGATCCCATTCCACTCGGGGTGAGGCCGCCTTCACACCTGACCGTGAGAGTGTCCTCACTGTGGCGCGGATGGCGTCGATATCGATTTGGACATCCGCATCAACATAAAAACGAGGAAAGTAGCAAGCCGTACGATCGCCCATGTTGAGCGCTTCGACCTTCGATGCCGCAGGCGTTTCCAGCACGCGAACTGGATCGCCGTAGCCGCGAGCGATATCACAGGTGTCGTCATCGCATCCGTTTCCGACCACGATGATCTCCACCTCGCCGGGCAGCGAATTCGCCAGCAGGCCGTCGAGGCATCGCCGAATGACCGACGCTTCGTTGTGGGCAGGAATGATGACCGATGCGATAGCCGCTTTGGTCTCTCCTTCAGGTGAAGTGATCGGGAGCGTGTGCGACATCAGCTTGGCTGCTGCAGGCCCCTTTTCCCACCAACGGCTTGCTTGGAGGACCGCCTGCGATTCTTCGGGTAGTCGGGAGCGTAAAACTTGCGCGGGGTTCCCCGCCACGACGGCGTAGTCCGGCACGTCTTTCGTCACCACCGCTCCTGCCGCAATAACGGCACCGTTGCCAATGCGGCTGCATCCTGGCGTGACCACGGCGTTGTAGCCAATCCAGACATCATGCCCAACGACAAGCTGACCGGGTGGCAGGCAATTCGTCTCCGCGACGCCTGGCGAGTCTTCATAGAAAACAGGATGCGTCGAAATGGTATCAAGCGGATGGTTTTGCACAAAAAATCGAGCATTGGGCGCGATCGAAACATAGTTCCCGATTTGAACGCCAGGCGGGATGACAGCCGGATCAAAGCAGTGTCCATAGCTGAGCGGACCAATCGCAACGCCATGCGACTCACGCATGATTTGGCGAGCTGTAGCAGAGTACATGCCGCCGCCCTCGAGTCGTAGTACGAGCTGCAACAAGATCCGCCCGAGCCGCCATCGACGGCGCCCATTGCACAGCCGGTAAAGCAGAAGCACGAACGGGCTCCACAAACTCGTGCGCAAAGATTCTTCAGCGTCGTTTCCGCTGCCGGAGCTGCGCGGGCGCGTTGGATGCGTTCGATGATTATTTTGCATTCGCCGCACTCCTGGTCGCGTCATTGGCCGAAATAAAGTCCCTGATCCGACTCAAGAGCTTGGGAGCTGGAGGCCCAACCTCCGCGGCTTTCGTATGCTCGCTGCAGATGGTTGAAAGACATCGGACGAGCTCATGTTCGTCTTGAACGACACGGATCGACCGCATAGCTTGAAACCGTTTAGCGGTCGCGACCTGGTGATCATTGCGATGCTCGCCGTAGCGTGCCTGGCGTGGCATCACGATTAGGGGCTTCCCAAGCTCCAAAGCAGAAATGATGGACCCGATGCCAGCATGGGAAATCACAAGCGAGGCGCTGGATAGCTGCCTTTGAAACTGCTCCGGCGTCAGGCTAGGGGACCACCGCATTGATTGAGGAATGAAGCCTGTCGCTCCAATTTGCGCGAAAACATCTTTTTCCGCATGTGTTCTCGCCCATTCGTCCAAAGCGCTGGTGAGCCGATCAAATGGCAGTTGCGTTCCTACGGTTGCGAAGATCATAGAACTGCCCCCCAGTGTTGCAGGCCATTTTGCTCGGCCACATCACGCCATTGCGACAAAGTGACATCGGCGACCCCAACGCACATGGATGCCGACAACGAGAGCTGCTCCGCATTGGCAATGCTGTCCAGAAACAGCGTCCGGGCCCCCAATAATCGTCCGATCCGAACAGCTAGATAGCCAGGCGCTGCCCCAGTCGAGATCACCACGTGGGGCCGAACTCGAATAAGAATCCATAGCATCCGAATCAAAAGAGCCAACATTCGAAGCTTGGTATCTTTGTTCGCGTCGGGTAGGCGGAAGAACTGAGCGCCGCCGACTTCCTCCCCGGTCACTCGATGTACCGACGCATAAGTAACGCAACTGCCGACGAATGCCGGTTGGAGTCGCTTCATCTGAACCCAATGCCCACCACCGGAGCAGACGGCAAGTACCCGTCTCCGCCGCTGCGTGTTTGTTTTACCCAACATGGAAAACCTCCTGCGCCTCTGAAGCGTGTTGTTCAAGGACTTCTTCGTATAAGCCCAACATGTGCTTGATTTTGCTTGACCAGAGTCCAACTTCGGCAACTCGAGACCGCGCTCCTTGCGAATACCACATGCGTAGCGCGGGCGTCGTAGCCAGCTTCCGAATCGTCTCCCCCAAATCTCTCGCGAGTTGCTCCGGGCCGTTCGCTGCAAGCTTGACCCCGGATTTCTCATCCACGAGAAAACCTGGTCCGCCACGGTCAGTGGTGATCACTGGCAATCCATGACGCATCGCCTCGAAGACCACATTCCCGCTCGGCTCCCGAAAACTGGGGAATACGAACACGTCAGTCAGCCGATAGAGGCTTTCCACTTCGCCCCGAGTGAGCTGCCCATGAAAGAAAACGCGATCTTCAATCCCTAACCGCTCGACCTCGTTACGGCAAAAACTCTCATCTTCGCCAGTTCCGGCTACATCCAAAGTCACGTAGTGAAGATCCTTCAAGGACCCCATAGCTCGAATTAAGTCGCGCAGCCCCTTCGTGCGAACGAGTCGCCCGACGTAAAGAAGCCGCACTTGGTCACCGGTGTTTTGCGTCGTTGGCGGTGCCAACTCTCGAATGCCTGTCTCGCTAACCAGTTCGAAGCGGCGAACGCGTATGCCCTGCAGAAGTGTCTCCACGTATGGAGCTACACCGAGAACCAAAGACGCTTTCTCGTATGAATTGCGTAGTGCACGATCAAAACGTAGGCGAACGGAATCAACGCCACGCATCCGTGTGTACAAAGCTGAAGAACGCCCACACTCTTTTTCGAATCCAGGCGGTGTTCGCAAGCTTCCGGCAAGCGGTCCAATCACAAGCGGCCAGGGAAAACTGGCTGCGGGACTCGCATACCGCAGCGCCAACGGTCCAACCTGATGAACTAAATCGAATTGCTCGCCCGACTTCAGCGCTTTGGCCATCCAACTCTTAGCTCGATTGTAAAACCGGAGATACCCAGGCTTAGCCATACATTGAAAACGCTCGAAGACTTCTGGCAGCCTTAGATCCGCCCACTGAACGACCCTCGCATTTGGCAATTGCTCCTCGAGCGACTGCTGGCGGTGGCGATGCAGTGTCAGAACCGTTACGTCATGCTGCTCGGCAATCCCCTTCACCCACTGAAAACAGCTCCAAGACTCGCCCACATCGTTTCCATCACACCCAGGGGCCAACATCAAGATTCTTCTTCGCCTCCTCATGACTGAGCCTCCATCCGCGGAGGCCACGTCTCGCGGAAACTAGCCAGCACACCGCAAAAGTGCTTGCACCGCTCGCGTGCGTATCGATTCCTTCGATTCACAGCCAATACGCCCCAGTACACCGACCGCAGGGCGCAGAACATCCCAAGAAGCAACCAAGCGGTGGCGACGGTAAACGCGCCACTGTGCTTGCGATGGTACTGAAGCAACCCCCGGGTCAACATGACGTCTCGGCGATGATTGCATTGCCGACTGCTCAGACTCCCGTAGTGAACAATTTCGCCGACGGGTGCAAAACGGAGTTGCCAGCCTGAATCCTTAAATCGACGGCACCAATCGGTCTCTTCGCCATAGAAAAAGAATCTCTCATCGAGCAAGCCGACTTCGTCCAGTGCGGACCGGCGAACTAGCATGAAGCAGCCAGTGACGGTATCGACGTCACGCTCCGTGTCCCTACTCCAGTCACGGAGCTGATAGCGTCCCAGGAATGAAGGTCGAGAGAACCGAAAGAGGCCGCTCGTCAGCAACAGCAGATTGAGCAACGTCGGGTAGCGTGAGCAAGTCAGCTGAACCGTGCCGTCCTTATTCAGAACACGACACCCCATGACTCCCACTGACGAATGGACGTTCAGGTATTCGACCGACCGTCTCAGCACGTCATCCAGAATGACCGTATCCGAATTCAGCAAGAGAACATGACGTCCTCGTGCAATTCGAATCGCCTGGTTGTTGGCTCGAGCGAATCCCAGGTTTTCTCGGTTCTCGATTAGGTGCACTTGCGGATATTTATCGGCAACCATAGCCGCCGACCCGTCGCTTGACGCATTGTCGACGACGAAGACCTCCGCACGAACTCCTTCGACTCCTTGGAAAACCGACTCCAGGCACTCATCTAAGATGCGACGTGTATTCCAACTGACGATCACGATCGACAGGTCAATCTCCATATCGATTGAGTCGGTGGACATACTGTCGGGTGAACGTTCGGCAGGTTGCATAGCGAATTTCCATCAAGTGGGCGTTGATGGAATCACCCAAATGCACGCTGCGTGCCAAACTACGGAAACGATGGATTGGCGCATTTTGGAATGCGATCATGCTCGCATCGGAAGCTGTTTCCCTCAAATTGAAACAGATTCAGGCCCCTCTCTGTTTCAAATTGAAATGGATGGTGGCGATCCCTAACGGAACCGGCGGTTCCGTTCTCGAGTTGGACCGCTCGCCAGCCATGCACCGCTGCCGATTAGGAAGCAAAACAAGCAGAACAGGGCATTCCAGAAATGGACGGTGCAAGCAGCCAAACTCAGTCCGATGATCGAGACCATCCACGCCGAGCGGCACTTGCAGTAGAGGGTCTGCCGTGTCGACACACGCACTTGCCGGTAGACCAGATAACCAATCGCAGCGACCAGGAAGATCAGTGCGGGCACTCCATAACGCACCGCCGTTGCCAGCCAGAAGTTATCCATACTGCCGCTGACCATCCAAGCAGGACGTTCCCAATCGCCTAATCCAATCCCAAAGATTGGATGTCGTATAACTTCCGCGCTGCCGTACTCCCAGATCCGGAGCCGGTTGTACCCCGTTCCAGGGCTGAACGTAAAATAAGTCAGAAATACTTTGACGGGGCCCCGATTTGAGAGCAGCGTAATCACCGTCCAGATACTCAAAATGCCGCCGCCAAGAATGCTCCAGCGGTGGCCAATGCCTCGCGTAACCTTATCCCAGCCTACTAAAAAGAGCTGCGCTCCGAGCGCAGAGAAAGCTCCCGACGACAGCGAGAAGAAGGTAGCAAAGGCGGAGATTGCTGGTCGAAATCGCGAGGCAAAAGCGTCCGCCGGTCCCATCGGAATGTACACCGCCATCCCGAGTGTGCTTGCGCAAAAGATTCCATACAGGATCGGATGGTCGAAGGAGACAAACGCTCGATGTAGTCCAAGTCGTGGTTCGATAGCTGGCAGCGGTGGACCTCCCAATACCGTACGCGACGCTTGCCGTATGAAGTGGTTGCCGCTTACGGATTCCAATGCGGCGATACACATAAAACAAAGTACGACTGAGAGCATCAGTCGAGAGACGGCAAGGAATTGCCGCGCATCCTTGATCAAACACCTTCCTACGAGATATCCCCCCATCGCCTCAAACAGATAGATACCTCCGGACTCAATTCCTTGTCCTAGCCCCGCATAGGCAATCAGTGCCAGCAGCACCCACATACAGTGAAGCAGCATGAAAGTGTCACCCAAATGCCAAGCTGCGGCACGCTTACCAAAGATCCTGACCAAACACGGGATCAACATCGCAATAACGACGATGCGGTAGGGAGACAGCCGGAGTCCACCCAAGTCGAGTGACATTTCGGGCGGCGTGGCAAAGCCAAGAATAAGCGCTAGGACCGGCAGCGGAACTTTCTCATGCGTTTTTGAGCTTCCAAAGATTGGGAAAGCCATGTTCTACACCGTGACTTCTGTATGCCGTTCTTGCCGAGTCGCTGTTGATCCCGTGCGCGTTGAATTGGCAAGGTATTCTGGAGCCTCAGGGGATCGGAGTCGTTTCGAGCCAACTCGTTTCCAGGTTCCCCAAACAGATTGAATCTTTTGTTTCCAATTCAGATTCGAAACCCAAGACGCAAAGCGCCGGCGTGAAGCGATCTTCGGCAACCGCAATCCCGATAGTTTCAGAGCAAGATTGCGTCCCCAGACGGCTCCCTGACTCTTAGCAAGGTGCTTTTGCGACGCATCCAAGACCCATGCTTCCTTGCGAACCAGTTCAACGTATCCAGCTTCCCTGGCTTTCCGAAGGAGCTCGCGCCCCCTGCGAGTCCGGACCAATACAAGCGAGCTACCAGGCTCCCCGGGTGCAATCTCGCGATACCAAGGATCACCAATCGAAATATCCGCGTATTCACCAGTATGATCTGGACATACGTGACAACGCCATTGTCGATGTCTTTGAAGAATCTCTCCCCAGCCTTCGGAGTACTCAACAGATTGAGACGCATGCTGCCCGTTGTTATCCACATAGGAAACCGTCATCTTCCCGGGCCATCCCTTACCTCGATAACGCACATCGGTGACCTGCTCAGGACTAGGTGCACCCAGTTTTCTGGCAAGCTCTTTGGTTCCTTGCAAGGATGGAGTCCCCGCACAGAATATCCCGATCGTGAGTCCCAAGTTGCGTTGCAATGCGAAGCTTTGCCTGGCTGCTTTCGCGGCGGCTGCAACGTCGCAAGGCTTGCCGATGAAAACGCTTGGACGATCAGCCGTTTCAATGTGGCTCAGGCCCTCGCACGGGCTCGCGGGCGAGTATCTCGAGCCACACCCCTCCGCCACTTCGCGCCGGTTCGTGCTAAATGCCGTTTCGTTCAAAAGTGGAGCGTCTTTCCTCGCCTTAACATGCAAGACGCCAGCCATCTTCTCTTTCTCCAGCGCGAACATGGCCAGCGCAGTCGTCACACCGCCGCTTGATCCACGATGCCGAATCTCGTCATCAGCGGCGTGGCCTTCCCAGACTTCGAGAACAGGCCCCCAGTTGGATGCCAAGCTCGATTCCTGCTGCGAATCCACCGTTGATTCGAGTCCCTGCTCGCCAACACTTGGACAGATTGGAAGCGCTTCGAACGATTCCAAATTCTCTCTGCAGTGACTCACAGGACGTCGTCCATGCTCGAGCGTATCCCGCATTTCAATCTTGCCCGGATTCGCAAAGGCACACACTCCGCAGCCACTGCACATGTGCTGGTCCACGACATCTTGAATCGTCGGTAGCGAATTTGCACTCACGATATTTGCTCCACGGAAATGAACGAATCTGCCCTATTCAAACTTGGCAGCTCTTTAAAGCCGAACTTTGGTCCGCGACAACGGAGAAGATGGCGATGCGACGATGCAATAGAAACATCGAAGCCAAGAGAGAAACCACCTCTCCAAACACGCCTGCCAACGCGATGCCGGTGAGTCCCGCTCCTTTGCTGGCTGCGACGACCGCCAGAAACAACCCTATGGTTCGAATGCAGTTCACTTGCAGCGGATGCCGACTATCCCCGTCGGCCAATGCCGTCACGGTGGGGATCGTCCGTAGAAATCGGATAGCGTGAGCCACCGCAAAGTAGAGAACCAGTGAACTCGAAATGAGAAATTCGTTGCCGTAAGCGAACTGGATTGTAGGCAGTTCGAATGCAATTTCTCCCACAGCGACAACACCAGCAATCGCAATCCCCGATAGAGCGGCTTGGATGAAAAGTCGGCGAAAAACCGCAGGGGACTGGCGTTCTCTAGACAACAGCGGCAGCAGAACCGAATTCGCGATCCGACTGAGTATCAAAAACGGCATGAGACTCAGTTGAAGTGCGATTGCATACCTCGCCAATTCGGATGGTGTACACCAAGCCGCAACCAGAAAGCGATCTCCTTGGAGTGCCGCAAACATAAGTAGTCCGTTGGCAGCGAGCGGCCACCCGAACCGAAGAAATCGAATACCAAATTCACGCCGAATCGCAATTCGATACGATCTCTTCGCAAGCCAGTGCGATACCGCAACGTAAACCAAACTCTGGAATAACGAAGACGCAATGACAAGCCGGTAGTCATCCAACAGAGCCGAGAGTGGCCACAAGACGGCTACTGAAACGAGCGCCGCAGGGAACTCGACCGCTGCCGCCATCTTGAACTGGAGCCGACGTTGGAGGCGTTTCGAATCCAAGTGCTGGAATCCGCGAATTAGCGGGATCAGTGCGAGCCAAACGTAAGCTGACAGTGGCGGGGAACTGGCAACCAACGTAGCCATGATGGCTCCCGCTCCAACCGTCAGCAATGAAATCAAGCCACCACGGCAGACCTCGATGCCGTGAGCGGTCGACTGAAAGCCCACACGATTCCCGTCGGGTGCCTGGATGAGCAAGCGATCGGTCGACCAGTCGCTGGCCATTTCGAACATCCGAAGCGTGACCGCCAATAATGTCGCAAAGCCCATTTCCTCAGAGCCCAACAACCTAGCCACGACGATATTGCGTCCAAGTGCTAGAACTTCGACGCCGACGTGCATTAGCAATAGATAGATCGAGCCACACATAAATTAACCCGACTTCCGCAATGGCATGGTTACCATTCGCCCCATTCGCCCGCGACGGCACGCTTCAACGATGACATCCATTTGCTGCTCCGCTTTCTGAAGCACGCCAGGAAGATGACAATGCAGTTTCGTTCGAACCTCCATTCGCTCTAAGAAGGAACGCTTCAGCAGGCGTACTGCTGTCCGCGTATCCAGCTCACGGAGTTCGAATACCTGTCTGGCAAGTCCACATTGGCTAAAGACACCCTGCGTTTTCATGCTGTACGCTAGCGATGCAACGGGAACGCCCGAGCTGAGAGCCGCGATGGTTGAGTGCATCCGAGTCCCGCAAAACCAATCCATCTGCCCAATCAACCACTTCAGCTCCGAAGCAGAATAAGAGGTCGGAAGAATCGCAACCCGCTCGCGTGCTTCTGCGGGTAATTCGTGCAATAACGCTGCAGCCGCGTCGTAGTCAGATTCGATCGACCCCGAATCGGTCTGCACGTGTGGAACTAAAACGATCTTCGCAGAGGTTGTTTCCGTGCACCAAGTTACAAATTCGGTGACCGTTCGCCGATAATTCGTCTTCAACTTGAACTGCCGCTTAGCACGAGCTGGTTCGTTGAAAACTAACCCGCTCACGTTTAAACCAATGACCGGCGGTTGAACGCCTTTCTCACGTTGGATCCAGTGCTCGATCCGATCTGGAATGGCTTGCGGACGCCGGGGCTCAAGAAGGAACGCAAGGTCCACCCCGCGACGCAGTTGCCCCTCCACGGCCGAGTCTCCGACCATGTCCTGCAACAGCTCATAACTTTCCTGGTCACGAGCCCAGACCTGGCGGGCGTGCTTCAAAACGCGCGCCGCGATCCGCTTCGCCTTCGGAGACTCGAAAGGGCCTATTGTCTGGGGCAGCAGAATCAACGGGATGCCGTAGCGAATCGCAAGGAGCTTTGGCTCGAGTACAGCCCGAAAACGTTCCCAACCATACAAATCAGTGAAACTGTCGCCCGCACTGAGATCGAGAACCGCATTTGACTCGCGAAGCGATGCCGCGCCGACGTGGTGACTTCCGTTCCATTGCATTGCCCGTCGCAGGGCAGCGAAACTCTGCGGCTTGTAGAATCGCTTGGTACGAAATGCAGCAACTTGCCGAACGTCCATCTTTCCGTTTTTGGTTCGGATTGGTTCACGGTCTGCCGAGGTGAAGGCAAACACGTTCGACTCGCCGACACCGCGTTTTGCGAGTGCCGAGAGCGTGGAATCGTGGAGAGCGTTGACGCCTTGATTGCCTGTGTCTGGACTTGCTCCAAACAGGCTGACTTTAGTCTGAGCATGAGATGATGTTTTCATGCCGATTCGATTGAGCAGACGCCGTGCCAATCAGGTTGCAGGCCCAATTGTCCCGCTTATTTGACTGCAGAACGGTCGTTTGGGGCCCCGCGTTTCAGCCTGCTATCCGCGGTTGCATCATTTTGAAACAAACGCAGCGAGTCTATTTCAAGCTGCGACAAAAGCTCATTTTCTACTAGCTATCTCCCGTTTGGCACGCCGCTTGCGACTTGCGGTTGAAGTCTCAGGTCAACAGGTTTGCCTTGGCCACCATTGGTCGAACGCTGTGCAAACGAGGAATCTTTCATCTGGTATTCAGCGGAGTCGAGATGGAGATTCAGATCCTACATACATCTTTTGAGGAGCTAGAGCATGAAAGGGGTCATTCTTGCGGGAGGTCTCGGCACGCGATTGCGTCCTATGACACAAGTCACCAACAAGCATCTCTTGCCTGTCTACGATCGGCCGATGATCTATTACCCAATCGGAACGCTGCTCGGTGCTGGCATCGACGAGATCCTGGTGGTTACGGGCGGTGAACACGCAGGTGATTTTTTGAAACTACTTAAGAACGGACGTCATCTAGGGATCCGCCACCTTGAGTACGCGTACCAAGAGGGCGAAGGCGGGATCGCCGACGCACTCAAACTGGCTGAAGATTTTGCGGACGGTGAAAAAGTCTGCGTGGTTCTCGGAGACAACTTATTGCAATACGGAATCCGAGATGCAGCAGATCGTTTCCGAAACCAGGAGGATGGCTGCAAGTTGCTTCTTAAACAGGTCGAAGACCCTGAGCGATTTGGTGTGGTCCGGCTCGACAATGGTCGCATCACCGAAATCGTCGAGAAACCAGAATCGCCCCCCAGCGACTTGGCTGTCACTGGCATCTACTTCTACGACGCCACCGTATTCCAAATGTGCAATGAGCTCATCCCGAGTCACCGTGGTGAACTTGAGATCACTGACGTGAACAATGCTTATTTGCAACGCGGTAACCTGAGCCACGATCTGGTCGACGGCTGGTGGACCGACGCCGGTACCATTCCGAGTCTTTTCCGCGCTTCGATGCTCGTCTCGGAATCCGGAGCCAACCTGAATCCCGCGGGGACCGAGACTGATTTCGCTTTGGGAGAAACAGCATGATCCAGCGCGTACATGACGTCGCCGAGAGTCTGGTAACCAGATTAGATTCCCCTGAGGCTTTCCAAGGTTCCGCCATCGGAGCGCGGCAACTGGCCGATCGGCTCAACGAACCGGTATTCCTGCCGATTGAAGGCTATACAGACGACCGAGGTTGGTCTTACATGAACCAACTCCAAGGTATCTTGTCCCCACAAGGCCAGATCAACTTTTCCACTCAGTACCCTGGCGTGGTCAAAGCATGGCATCGGCACAAATTGCAGACCGATTACTGGATCTGCTTGAACGGAAATCTCAAGGCAGGGATCTATCGCGAGGAAGACCAACGTGCCTGGTCCGTCGTATTTGGCGAGAAACGTCCCGGCGTCCTGATTATTCCTCCATCACTCTGGCATGGTGCTGCTGTCGTCGGGCCCGAGAGTGCGGGACTGCTGTACTATGTCACTCACGCCTACAACGCCGAACAACCTGATGAGGAACGCCGGTCTGCCGATAGCGTCCTCGGATTCCCCTGGGGCATTCAACACCGCTAAATCCTTCCAGGTTTTGGCTTCGCTCATCGCAGGGCTCCTTTTATTGACAATGAAGGCAGTCGTGAGTGCGTCCAAATACGGCATGCGAAACGCTCCCATCGCTTGAAGAAGCACCACCATTCGATTTGTGAAGAGAAGTACTCGTTTATGCAGATTCAACAACGGGGCAGTAGAGAGAATGCGGGCGTCCCCCGCTTCGTTATTCTCGGTGCAAGCGGCATGTTAGGGCGGGCCTGGACGGCTGCCCTTGAGCGTAATGGCATCCCCTTTCTTGCCCTATCACGCAAACATGTTGACTACACCGATCCGGCAGAACTCGATCGGGCTCTCGGCCGCAAAACGGACTGGGTCGTGAACTGCTCAGGCTACACTGACGTCGATGGCGCCGAACGAGAGCCACACGCCGCCTTTGAGAGCAACTCTCGTTTCGTCAAACAGCTCGGCGACACTTGCTTCCAGTCAGAAACTGGGGTAATTCATTACAGCACGGATTACGTATTCGATGGGCGTGCGAGCCAGCCGTACACCACACAACACAAGCCAAGCCCAGCCAATGTCTATGGGCATTCCAAAGCAGAAGGTGAGCTGAGTCTACTGGAATCGGGCTGTAAGAGCCTAATCATTCGAACTAGCTGGCTGTTCGCTGCTCATGGTAAAAATTTCTTGCGAACGATGATGAGCCTCCTGCGTGAGCGTGACAAAATCAACGTGGTGTCCGATCAGATTGGGAGACCAACTTGCGTCCGCCACTTAGTGCGAAATTCATTGGCACTGATCAACCGCCAGCAGACTGGCATTCACCATGTCACGAATGGCGGCCAAGCCTCGTGGTATGAATTCGCTCAAGTCATCGGCAAGAGTGCTAATTACGCTTGCGAGATTGCCCCATGTAGCACAGATGAGTTCCCTCGTCCGGCAAATCGTCCGGCATTTAGTGTGCTCGATCTTTCCAGGACCGAGGATTGCCTCGGCCAGATGCCAGACTGGAGAACAAGCGTCCAAGCGACCGTGGCAGAGTTGCTTGGCAAGACTGAACCGTCACACGCGCATCACCAACAAAATTCAGCCCTAACTAGCGACTTCCAGCTGGAGCCTCTTTCATGACAAAGCATCTTCTCGTCACCGGTGGAGCTGGCTTCATTGGCTCCAACTTTATTCGATTGGCATTGGGGAAAGAGCAGGGGTACCAGATCACCAACTTGGACTGCCTCGCCTACTCGGGAAACCTGAGCAATCTGTCCGAGATCGACTCGAACCCGCGATACCAATTTGTCCACGGCAATATCTGCGATGAAGAGATTGTTGGCCGTTTGGTATCGGAAGTGGACGTCGTTGTCCACTTCGCTGCGGAGAGCCACGTTGATCGCTCGATTCAAAATGCAAGCCCGTTTGTCGAAACCAACGTACGTGGCACACAAGTCTTGCTTGACGCTGTCCGCAATTCGAGTAAAGCGATCCGATTCGTGCACATCAGCACGGATGAAGTGTATGGATCACTTCCACTGGACCGGCCCGATTTGGCTTTCCGCGAAGACACACCGCTCGCTCCAAACAGCCCGTACGCCGCGTCGAAGGCCTCCTCCGATCTCATGGTGCGTGCTTACAACCATACCTACGGACTGGACACCGTTACGACACGTTGCTCCAACAACTATGGTCCATACCAATTTCCCGAAAAACTGATTCCCTGTTTCGTGACACGGCTCGTCGCCGGAAAGAACGTCCCCGTTTACGGTGACGGCAGTAATGTTCGCGACTGGCTACATGTCAATGATCACTGCGAAGCCATCCTGCGCGTTCTCGAAGGGGGTCGCTCAGGCGAGGTCTACAACATTGGTGGCAATAACGAGCGTTCGAACCTCGAGCTCACTCGCGAGCTTCTACGCCTCATGGAACTCGATGATACTCGCATCGAATATGTCGACGACCGACTTGGGCATGACCTCCGATACGCAGTCTGCGGCGACAAGATCCGTGATGAACTGGGCTGGGAACCGATCCACTCCCGGTGGCCTGACGCATTAGAAGAAACCGTTGCTTGGTATCGGAACAACGCATCGTGGTGCGAACGTATCGCAGATGGCAGCTATCAAGATCTCAACGCTCAGCTCGCGAGCTCATCCCGGTAAATCCAGGTACAGCCCCACCGAACCATCACGCCCCCAAAGTACTTCTTCACAACGGACGGAAACGTGAACCTTTGGTACAAATTCCAGCGTGCCTCTGCACTGCTGCTCCTCATTTCGTTGCTCCCTTTGCTGGCTGTCCTGTGGCTGCTGGTAAAAGCCACATCGCGTGGCCCCTTCCTTTACTCGCAGTTGCGTCCCGGTATGGAAGGCAAACCAATTCGAACGTGGAAAATACGCACCATGCGTCCCGGCGCGGATCGCAACTCAGATCTAGCTCGGTGTGTGACACAGGATTGCCCTGAAGTCACATCGATCGGAAAAGTGCTTCGGCAACTCAAACTCGATGAGCTCCCGCAACTGTGGAATATCGTCATGGGCGAAATGGCATTCGTCGGCCCCCGCCCAATCGCGACCTCTCTTTACAACGAGCTCTGCGAGCGAATCGAGGGTTTCGAAGAGAGAACCTCAGTACGGCCCGGCCTCTCCAACGTGGCTCAAGTTGCGATTGACGAAAATGGCGAAGGCGAAAACTTGCTCAAAGACTGGAAAGAAAGATTCGAGGCTGAAAAACACTATCTACGCCTGCGTTCGGTGCCCTACGACTTGATCGTGATCTGTCTGACGCTGCTCTACATCGGGCGCAAAAGTGTTCGCCTTATCTGCTCGAAAACCAAGTCGTTGGCCAACCTCATTCGATCTTGCCTGGCGGCCCCACAGTTTCAGCGAGAAACTTCAACGCGAAACGCTTCCAGCTACTCGAAATCGTGTAGTTAATGAAAGCAGGACGTTTTCGCTTCCAAAGCTATCAGGCCTCATCCTGTTCGACGTCCAGTTTGTAAAGCTTGATTCGTCGGTACATGGTCGCAGGCGAGATTCCTAGCCGGCTTGCCGCTTCGTAGGCAGATCCATTGCAGACACGCAGTGCGTTCGCAATGGCGGCTCGTTCCAATTGCTCTAAAGGAACGATTTCGTCGTCAACGGGTACCACAGGCTGCAACTCACTGCTTGCCAAGACATCCGCCTGAGTCTCGGCATCACCCAGCGTCGATAGATCTGCCACCGGAGGTTCGGCATCGGGGGGCGAATTCAGCTGCTTCTCACCCACAGAATCTTGGACCGCATCGCTGGTGACGGCGGTCGATTCTCCATCCAACTGCCCCAGGACTTCTTCAGGCAGCATATGAGGCTCCAGAGTTTCTCCTTCGTTCAGAACGACGGTGCGTTGGACCAAATGCACCAGTTGCCGAACATTGCCCGGCCACGCATAGGCTTGCAACAATTCCAGCGCCTTCGCATCAATCGCCTTAAATGACTTCGAGTACTGCTTCGCGAACTGTTGCATGAAATGGGTGGCTAACAGACCGATGTCACCGTCCCTTTCGCGAAGCGCGGGTAGCTGAACTGGAACGACGTTCAACCGATAGTACAAGTCTTCGCGTAGACGATTGTCTTTAACCGCTTGCAGCGGATCGCGATTGGTCGCACTCACAATGCGCACGTCCGCCTTCACATCTTGCTGAGCCCCAACGGGACGATAGACGCGTTCCTGAAGAAAGCGGAGTAGTTTGCTTTGCAAATCAATCTGCATCTCGGTAATTTCGTCCAGGAACAACGTTCCCCCTGCCGCCTCCCCGACCGCTCCGACACGAGCCTTTTCCGCCCCCGTGAAAGCGCCCTTCTCGTGTCCGAACAACGTGGCTTCCGCCAAATCCGCCGGGATCGACGCCATATCCAAGGGAACGAACGCAGCGTTGGACCGGTCACTCTGCTGATGAATCGCGGCGGCAACGAGCTCTTTCCCCGTTCCTGATTCACCACAGACCATGACACTAACATCCGTTGGGGCGACATTCCGTATGACGGAATAGACCGTCTGCATCTGCGGCGAAACACCAACTAAGTCTTCAAATCCGACTTCGTCCGATCCGCGTTCGAGTTGATCCAGACGACATATCAGTTCGTTGTGCTGGACCGCCTGCGCCATCGTGACCATAAGCTTGGCAGAATCCAGCGGCTTTGTAAGAAAGTCGAACGCCCCTAGTTTGATCGACTCCGCCGCAATTTCAGGCGAACTATGTGCGGTCACAAAAACGACTGGCGATGCTGGAAACTTGCGTTTGAGCGGCTCAATCATCTGAGTCCCATCCACACTTCCGAGTTGCCAATCCAAAAGAATGGCGCTGATTCGTTGCGGGAGACGGACCGCACCCAAGTCACGGGGACTGGATACACAGATCGCCTCGTATCCTTGCCGATGCAGCATGAACTTCACGAGTTCTTGAAAATCCTCGTCATCATCAATGACAAGAATCGTATTCATCGGTGTTTTGCTCATGATGGATAGTCGTAACTAATTTTGAACGGACTGGCTTCCTGCCGCGTGGCGATAACCAATCTACCTTGATTCCAATCAATGAGGAACGCTCGCCACCCAGGGGCAATCACAGTTTGAATCTGGGTTGAGTGGCAATTCAATACCCAACCCTCCGTTTCCGAGTTTAGCGAGGAATTTACGGAGGGTCGGAGCCTGAGCGACGGGGAGGAATTCTTCCCAATTTCAAACTAACGCGGTAGGAACTGGCGTTTCCGCCAGCCCCCCGCACAGATCCGTACGTGAGGTATTACACTCATACGGCTCTTGCCTTTAGTCGAGCATGATGTCGTGTGTCGGGGTAAGGGTGGATGATGCGAAGTCTGGGGAGATACTTGGACACGAGGGCGTACATGCGAGTCCAGGTCCAGCGGTGGCGTTGACTACGCCGCCGTAGTTGTTTCAGCCACAAGCGAATGAGGCTGCGGCGAAACTGTTGCAATCTCTCCATGTTCAATGGGATGGCGTGGTAGTTCAGCCAACCCTGAAGCACTCGACCGAGCCAGCGGCCGGTCTCGCCGACCGGATCGTGCCAACGCTTGCGGAGTTCAGTTTTGAGTTCTGCAAGCTTGGCTCGCATTCGAGAGGCAATGCTCTCTCGGCGGACGATGAAGCGGCTACTTCGGCGTGTCGTGCTGCACTGGTGCGTGAAACCCAGAAAATCAAACGTCTCTGGGCGTCCCTCACCACGTCGTTTTCGACGCGGGGCAGCGAACCTACCGAACTCGATCAAACGCGTCTTCTCATCGTTGAGCTTCAAGCCGAACTTCGCAAAGCGGGCTCGGAGTGCTTCCAAGCATTGCTCTGCTTCGTCCTGACGCTCGAAGCCAATCACAAAGTCGTCTGCATAACGTACGATGATTACATCACCGCGACCGCTCTGCTGACGCCACCAGTGAATCCACAGGTCCAGCACGTAGTGCAGGTACACGTTTGAAAGCAACGGTGAAATCACCGCGCCTTGAGGTGAACCTGACTTCTGCTGGACCATCGATCCTTCTTCGATCACGCCTGCGTGTAACCACTTGCGGATCAACCGAAGGATACGGTTATCTCCGATTCGGTGTTCCAAGAACTTGATCAACCACTCGTGGTCGAGCGAGTCAAAGAACGACTCCAAATCTGCGTCTAATACCCAGTTCACGCGTTTGGTCGTAAGTGCCACACTCAGCGAATCTAGCGCTGTGTGTTGATTACGACCAGGACGGAACCCATAGCTGAAGTCGAGAAAGTCCTGCTCGTAGATCGCCTGAAGTACCCATTGGACCGCTGTCTGGACAATCTTGTCTTCGAGCGAAACGATGGCCAGCGGACGCCGACCACCTTTGGGCTTACGTATCCAGGCACGTTGAGCTGGCTTGGCTCGATAGGCTCCTCGGTGAATCCGACCGTGGAGGTCCGTGATGTTGGCCTCCAAGTTCACTTCGTAGTCATGCCACGTCACACCATCGATGCCTTCCTTGGCGTGCTTCTTCAAGTTGAAGAAGGCCTCGGTCAGGCACCTTTGGTTGACATGATGTAGCAAGCAGGTGAAGCGAACGTCCGGGCTCGATCGAGCCCGTTCACGCACGCCGTGTAGTCCCCGTGACTCTCGCTTAGTCCGACTCGATGTTCGGGCTGAGGTGGGCTGCACAACGTTCCTATTGGCTGAGTCCCTTTCCTCGGACTGCTCCGCAAGTGCTTCAGCGGCACTCTTGTTCGCAGCCGTCGACGGTACTATGGACTCATCTGACTCCCCAACAGCGTACGTGTCGGCATTACCGCCTGGGGCGTTCTCCGACCGATCCTGGAAATCGTTAGGCAAAGTTCCACCTAGCGACGCTATGGATGCTCTTGGGGTCTCCCGGTTCTCGCGATTGAAGTTTCCAGACATGCTAAGTTCTCAGACTCCGCCGTGTTATCAAGTCACTAGCCATAATGCGACTTGGTATATTGCATTCCCAACAATCAAACGCGGTCTGCACACGGGAGCGGGTTATTTCGGAGCTCAATAGCTCGCCTGCCTGTACCCTTAACCGATGCTACACCCAGACTGTCACCAGTCCCAGCGTACGGATCCGGGCCGAAGTGATTGGCTAGATCTTCTTCGTAAGACTCTTTCATTCTCTACTTCAATCCGGTTTAGCCCGGCGCTTTCTTGATTTGCCCTGGCTCGCCACCTGGGTCGCCCGAGATGAGCGACCAATTTCTGGTAACCTAGTGCATATTGGCATCGTTGCTAGGAACGGAGCAAGAGGACTCGCCGACTGGGGCGAATCAGCGTTTACCGTTGCGACGTTCATCCGAGAGTATCCCAACTCCCTTCTTCGGGCGGTCACACAAGCAGCCGGTCGTCGAAGAATTTTGGATGAGAGTCGGCCTATCCGGCCGCCCATCTTCGAACGCTAAATTGCTCTGACGCCCCGATACCTAAACGCACACTGCCTGCAAGCAGCGTTGACGTTCTCGCGACGGTCCGAATGAGCCCCTCGCTCTTGCCCGCCTCAATGTTCCCCCTCACCCTTAGCTTAATCCCTGCGATGAAACCGATTTGCACTGTTCTTCTGTCGCCTTGGGCGATGGTCGTCCTATTCGTACTGCTACCTTGCTCGTCATCGAAAGCAAAGACGCCGCCCAACATCTTATTCATTGCAATCGACGATCTCCGTCCAGAACTCGGTTGCTACGGCGCCGCTCATGTGCACAGTCCCCATATCGACGCGTTTGCCGCGAGTGGCAGATTGTTCAAACGGGCTTACTGCCAGCAGGCGGTCTGCAATCCCTCCCGAACAAGCTTGATGACAGGCATGCGTCCGGACACGACAGGCGTAACAGGCAATCACGCGCATTTTCGAAGCCAGCATCCCGACGTGGTCACATTGCCTCAGCACTTCAAGAACTGCGGCTACCATGCCGCCGCCATCGGAAAGATTTATCACGGTGTTTTCCCCGAAGGAACCAGCAAGACCCAATGGGACACCATGGGAGATCCAATCAGTTGGTCAGTGCCGGCCATCCGATTTGGACCGAGATACTACTACACCGAAGCCGGAATCGCAGCGGCGAAACGCGTTTACGAGCAAGTCTATCAACCCAAATCATCCAGCACGGATGATTGGACGCAAAAGCTTGTATTCGGTCCCGCGACCGAAGCCCCAGATGTTCCGGACAACGAGCTCTACGATGGAAAAGTCGCAGACTCGGCAGTCGCTGCGCTGCGCGACCTGAGCGAAGGCGACAGACCATTCTTTCTCGCGGTCGGCTTCATTAAGCCGCATTCGCCTTATGTCGCGCCCAAGAAATACTTTGATCAAGTCGCGACGGCCGCTCTGCCTAAGAGCAGATCCCTCCCCCAAAATGCACCTAAATTTGCGGGCCATCGCTCTGGTGAATTGCGTCGTTATACCGACCAGCCTAACACGGGACCGATCTCCGAAGCCAATCAACTGCGAGTGCGTCAGGCTTACTTCGCGTGCGTGAGTTACATCGATGCCCAAATCGGCCGCGTCTTAGCGGAATTGGATCGAACTGGCCTCAGCCAGAATACCATCGTCGTACTATGGGGAGACCATGGTTACCATCTCGGCGAACAGGGGCTGTGGGGCAAGACCACCAACTACGAGCTCGATGCGCGAGTTCCGCTGATCATACGCACGCCCAAGATGCCCCAGAAAGGCGTCGCCACTTCATCACTGGTCGAACTTGTCGACCTCTACCCGACTTTGGCAGAGTTGGCTGGTTTACCTATACCGAGTCACACCGAAGGCGAGAGCTTTGCAAAAGTTCTCGACTCTCCTTGTCATCAATCAAAAACGACGGCACTCAGCCAATATCCCCGACCGGGGAAACTGATGGGTTACTCGATGCGAACCGAAACCCATCGATTGACGCAATGGATTCATACACCGAGCGGAACCGTTCGAGCGACTGAGCTTTACGACTACTCTCGAGATCAAGTTGAAAGGAAGAACGTAGCGAAGGAGGAACCCAACTTGGTGTCGGATCTTTCCGAGCAATTAAGATCCGCGTTCCACCTCACGAGTGCTCCCCTGGATCCTCCCACTCACGCAACGCCTCAAACAGCCACAGCCGAGCCAACCGTGACCAGCTTTGAAGCGATGCAACCAGGGCCTTTTGCGAAGCTGGAAACGCCCATCGGTTTGTGGCAGGCCGAGCTGGGCCGAACGATCGTTGATAACCGCCACGCGAAAACTGGCAGGCAATGTCTCCAGCTTACCGGTGGAGAGAAAACATCCGTCGTCCTGACACTCGACGATTCCGTTGATCGCAGCGGAACGCTACGCTTTTGGGCCGAACGTTGGACGTCTCGCCAACCATTTTCGTTTCGGATTGAGAAGAGCGAAGGCCAGGTATGGAAAGAAATCTACAGCGGTGATGACAAGATCCGTGTCGGCAGAGCCTTTCTGAATGATGTGCGAGTACCGCTTCAGGATCCGAAGATCAAGCAATTGCGGATCACAGTAACCAGCCCTCCCAATACGGGTGTCTTGCTCGACGACTTTCGAATCATGCCCCTTCGACCACAACAAGTGGTTCGCGTAGAGGCCATTCCGTTCACTCTACCCGCCCTCGTCGGTTCGGCATCAAGTCCGCTTTTTAAACTCAATATCGTCACTAGCGGAAGCCTCAATCCACTTTCACTCACAGAGGTATCCGCCAAGCTGGAAAGCACGCCCGATGAGACCCCGATTCGGTCAGTAGCCATTGCCAAAGACCTTGCGAACCCCGCGAAAGCCCAGACTTCGATCTCCGCGGCCGCTTGGCAAGAGGACAAGTCACTGAACATTCCTGCATCGCTCCAGTTGAGCGAAGGCGAAAATGTAGTTTGGCTTACGGGGGAGCTTCATGCCGACGCCAATATAGACGGACGCATTCGAGTTTCCGTCCCGCAGATCCAACTGGGCGATCAAACCTTCCCAGTCATCCAATCAGAGGCTGCCCCCATGCAGCGGCTGGGCGTCGCGGTACGTCAGGCGGGCGAAGACAACGTCCATACCTTCCGAATCCCGGGGCTCGTTACGACGAACGCTGGCACTTTGATCGGAGTATACGACACCCGATACCGCAATGGTCGCGATTTACCTGGCGATATTGATGTTGGCATGTCCCGCTCGACCGACGGTGGGAGAACATGGGAGCCGATGCGGATCATCATGGATATGGGAAACGACGCGGATTGGAGTTACGAAGGCATTGGCGATCCTGCAATTCTGGTCGACCAACAAACGGGGACCATCTGGGTTGCAGCGACCTGGAGTCACGGTAATCGATCGTGGCGTGGGTCGGGACCAGGACTCAAGCCGACCGAAACCGGACAGCTCATGTTGGTGCGTAGCGACGACGATGGCAAAACTTGGTCCAAGCCCATCAACATCACAGAACAAGTTAAAAAACCGGAGTGGTGCTTCCTTCTGCAAGGCCCCGGCAAAGGCATCACGATGCGGGACGGCACACTCGTGTTTGCGGCCCAGTATCAAGATCCCCCAGCGGCGAAACGCTTGCCGCATTCCACAATCATTTACTCCAACGATCACGGGAACACGTGGCAAGTCGGCACGGGCGCTTTTGACGACACAACGGAATCCCAGGTCGTCGAACTTGAGCCCGGTCGGCTGATGCTCAATTGCCGTTACAACCGCGAATCAACACGAGTTGTCATGACCACTCGCGACCTCGGTAAGACTTGGCAAAAGCACAGCTCGTCTCAGCTATCACTGATCGAACCCAGAGCTTGCATGGCCAGTCTTATTAACGTCGACCAAGAGCTAGGACAAGACGTGGGTGGCTGGCTTTTGTTCTCCAATCCCAACAGTACTCGAAGCCGTCAGCGACTTACCATCAAAGCCTCCCCTGACCTGGGGACAACCTGGCCTAAGCAATTTCGCCTACTGCTCGATGAGAACCCCAGCGCTGGCTACTCATGCATGAGCATGATCGACGCAAAGACGGTCGGGATTCTGTATGAGGGCAGCCAAGCTCATATGGTGTTCCAACGCATCCCGCTATCCGACATTATCGGCACCTCCAATGAGGAGAACGTATCCAACAATCCGCCTGAGCCTGCCCAGCCCAAGCAATTGCACTCCACCGGCTCATCTTCTTCCGGATCGGATCAAGCCCACGCCGCTGAAGCTAGTTCCAAGAACGCCACTACTCTTGAGATGCCCGCCGTCTTTGGCGACCACATGGTCTTGCAAGCTGATGCGCCCATTCCAATCTGGGGCAAATCGAGGCCACATCAGTCGATCTCCATCAGGCTCGGTGACCAGTCGAAAGACACGACCGCGGACCGGAACGGACGTTGGCAAGTGCGTTTTCCGGAGCATTCGCCAAGCGCAAAACCGATAAGAATGAAGGTCGTATCGAGCGGCCAAACGCTTGAGGTTAACGAAACGCTTGAGTTTAACGAAACGCTTGAGTTTAACGACATACTCATTGGAGAAGTTTGGGTCTGCGCTGGCCAGTCCAACATGGAATGGATGCTTCGCCAGTCCACGCACGGGCAAGAAGAGTTAGATCGACTCGCCAAGGCCGCGCACGCCGGCGACAAGAACTCCCCGGACTCTCTCCCAATCCGGATGTTACACCTCCAGGCCGCTGCCCGAGGCAATTCGGGTAGCTACAGTGCGGAGCAACTAGCCAAACTAACCCCCGGCAACTTCTGCCAAGGAGCTTGGAAAGTTGCTTCACCGGACTCAGCAGCTTCGTTTTCAGCCGTCGCGTGGTATTTCGGCCGTGACTTGCAAACTCGCTTGGGCGTACCGGTCGGTCTCGTTTGCCCTGCCGTGGGAGGCACGCCCACTGAAGCCTGGATTCCGCGCAAGGCGTTGGCCGCGGATTCCAACCTTCGAGGGATGGTCGCCGGCAATTGGCTTGAAAACGAGCGGCTAAGCGAATTCTGTCGCTCGCGAG
Source organism: Aureliella sp. (assembly GCA_046290675.1). Lineage (GTDB taxonomy): Bacteria > Planctomycetota > Planctomycetia > Pirellulales > Pirellulaceae > Aureliella. Next base: position 104,399 of record JBKAHA010000011.1, on the reverse strand, counting down.
GTCGCGACAACCTCATCGCAGCCATACAAGCCGGCGAAGTCGTTCCCGGAGACAGCCTCGGCCCCAACCACTCATTCAAGCCTGGATTCATGTGGGAGGCTGGAGTCGCTCCGATCATCCCTTATGCCATCCGTGGAGTCATCTGGTATCAAGGCGAGTCCAATGCGGAAAACGCTTCACGAGTCCGAGAACACGAGTCTCTTTTTCCGCTCATGGTGAAGCAATGGCGGCAGGCTTGGGGACAAGGCGACTTCCCCTTTCTGTACGTGCAGTTGCCTGCAATGAATCGGCCGAATTGGCCCGCATTCCGAGACAGCCAACGAAGACTACTTGGCCAGTTAAACCGGACGGGCATGGTGGTCACCATCGATACCGGGCATCCATCCAATGTGCACCCACCTCTCAAAAAACCGGTCGGCGAACGACTTGCACGATTGGCTTTAGGAACCACCTATAACGCCCCGGTTCAAAACGATTTCGCCGGTCCACTGTTGCGTGAAGCAAGGCCCCGCGGCGACGCCGTTCTACTGAGTTTTAAACATGCCCAATCCGGTCTCATGACCAACGACAAGAAACCGTTACGGCACTTTGAACTGGCTGGACACGACGGGCTGTTTCACCCTGCGAAGGCCTCCATCTCTGACTCCAATACGATCGTCGTTTCAAGCCCACAAGTCACCGCCCCGAGCCGCGTTCGCTACGCTTGGTCACCTTTTCCGAATCCGCCAGTGAATCTCGTCAACGAAGCCGGATTACCAGCCTCGCCATTCACTGCAACGATCTCATCTTTGTCTCATTCCGTGCCTGCCAACCCATCGACCGAAGAAGCCCCCACCTCACAGACCGTTTCCCCGGCAGCCCCAAGTCCACCGCGACCGAACATCGTGCTCATTGTCTCTGAGGACAATAGCGACCACCTTGGCTGCTACGGCGAAACTCGCGTTCACACGCCTCATCTCGATGCACTTGCCGCACGCGGTGTCCGCTACACACGTGCCTATGTGCCGTATTCCGTATGCAGCCCTTCGCGAGCGGCCTTTCTGACCGGGCTCTACCCACGTCAAACCGGTCATATCGGCCTGGCAACCCATCGCTTTTCAATGTGCCGCGATTTCAAAACCCTACCTGCCTATTTCCAGCATGCGGGGTACTTCACCGGCTTCCTAGGCAAGACGCACATCAATCCAGCACGCACGGTGGAGGACTACGTAGACCACCGAGCAATCCCACAGGCCAATTTCGCCAAGACGATCAGCATCGAAACTTATGCGAACGAAGCGGCCGCAGTGATGAGACAAGCGAAGGAGGCTGGCAAGCCGTTCTTCCTGATCATCAACTACGCTGACGCTCACCGTCAGTTCGTCGGACAAACCAAACAGGGATACCCGACCCAGTTCATCCGAGATCCGGTCGCACCGTTTCCTTGGATCGGCTCGGACTCCCCCGAGTTTCGCCAAGAACTTCGGGACTACTTCAATTGCATGAACCGGCTCGATGAGGGTATTGGATTCGTCCTGGATAAACTCGATGAAGGTGGTTTCACCGAGAACACGATGGTGGTTTACATCAGTGACCACGGCGCCGATTTCCCGCGTGGCAAAGGAAGCGTCTACGAGAACGGCACCCGCATTCCGATGATCGTAACCTATCCGCGAGAGTTCACTTCAGGCCGTGTTGAAACCGGCTTAGTCTCCACACTCGACCTCTTACCAACGATGCTGCGTGCGGCAGATATCCCCACACCGGACAACCTCCCTGGCGTCGCGTTGCAAGACATTGTTGCGGGAGCAGCCTCAACACGGAAATACATCCACACTTTCACAACGGGCTCTTCGCCGAACTTGCTGTACGTTCAGTTTGCCATTCGCGACGAGCGTTTCAAACTGATTTACAGCCCAGACCGCACGCTAAACCGGCTTGCGCAGTCCCGGTACACCAACAGCCGCCTACCTGACGATCAACAAGTAGACAGCTTCCTGCATCCGCCCGAGTTTGAGCTCTACGATCTCCAGTCGGATCCGTTCGAGTGGAACAACTTGGCCGACAGCCAGCAGCACCAGGTCATCAAAGACGAACTTTTCGACACGATGCGAGCTTTCCAACGCCAGATTAAAGACCCTTTCGCGGACCCCAGCAACCTCCAGCTATTCATCGCCGAACAAAAACGTTTCCAAACGGTGCCTTACAAGAAGCCTGGTTTCCGCTGGCCGCACCTCGAGATGTTTGAGCGATAAGCACCTAAGAATTGCCTCTGAATGGCAATACACCTCAGAGCCGTACGCTTAAACCCGAAACGGCTTTAGGTAACTCTGAAAATCCGCACAGCTTCGCCCACAGAAATCGTAATCCATTTGCCGCAGTAATTCCGGGTAGAGAGCTCCGCCTCCAATTGCCAATCGGACGCCATTTGGAAGCATCTCTCGCAGCGATCGATTCTGCTCAATCGTGCTCTCGGGATCTTGAATATGGCAGTAGGAAACCCAGACTACTTGTGCTCCCAGCTGCTGAGCGACCTGAGCGAGCGTGGGGACGGGCAAATTGGCTCCCACATGAAACGCGTCCATCTCCAGCTCTAAGGCAGCGAGCTCTATCGCAGTTGAAGCTAGGTCGCTGTAGTCACCTTCAAGCGTCGCGCCCACCGCAATAGCATTCGGGGAACTAGTCCGCCGCGCGCCGGAAAGCTGCCGAAACAGTAGCCGTATGTTTGTTGTCGCTCTTCTTTCATCCGCGTAGTTGATGCCTCCGGTTACCCAGCGAGCACCAATTTCGGACATGGCAGGACTCAGGAAATTGTCGACCAGCCAGCAGACACTTTTTTTCCGGACGATCACCGGGTCAACGATGGGAGACAGCTTGCTTAGCTTCCCCACAAGCAGCTGATCTGCGACGTACTGGGACGTGAAGCGTGAGAGCGGAACAGAAGACCGGTTCGAACGCTTGCGGCTTTTGCTTTGCTTGCCACTCAGCCAACGAGTCACTTCGCCGGCTTCGATACGTCGATGTCCACCCAATGTCGAATGGCTACGGATCTCCCCGACCTCGCAGTACCGAAGTACCGTCGAGCGGCTGACGCCCATGAGTTCAGCAGCTTTGGAGCAGCTCAGATAGTCCACATCAGTTCCTCTCACCAGGTTCCTTACCAATACTTGCTCCCGTTTTCTTCAAACCCGCGTGTGCAACCAATGAAGTTCGCATTTTGAAATGAACCGTTTGCGTCAATTCTCAGTTCGCGACGAATGTATCGAACATAGGATTGGGCCTGATCCGTCGGCCACACTGCGACGACGTGACCATCCGATTTTGCCGATTCTTCCGGCCCTTCGCAGCCAGCCTTGGTCATCTCCTCGTTTTCGGCAATGGCAATTTGACTGCGGACTTTACGAACACATGTTGCACCCGCGACAGGGAAATCGTAGTCGCACCCGAACTGGTCGCTTAACAATCGAGCGGCGGCCGCCTTATCACCAGTCTCATCGAGTCCCGACGATCATGTCTCTTCGAATCAAGATTCTTGTCCTTGGCGTGGTACTTCCGGCGATGATCATCGCTGGCCTCCTTTTCATGTACTCAAAGGATGCGAACGATCGCGCGATTGAAGCCAGCGTGGATAAGGCTCGATCCATCTGCTTATCAGCTGAGTCCGCCCGAGAGCAGACGGAGAAGCAATGGGCTTCCGGCATCTTCTCATCGGAAGTGCTCAAGGAATGGGGCGAGCTAGGCCACGATGATCGAATCCTATCCACGGTACCGGTCGTGACTGCGTGGGAAACCGCGATGGCCAAATCGAAAGAGGGCGGCTACGAGTTTCGAGTCCCCGCACTGCAACCACGAAGCCCAGAGAATGAGCCGAATGAACTGCAGCTCAAAGCGTTACAGCAGATCAAGGAAGGTGATTTAGAAGAGTATTTCGTTGTCAACGACGAAACGAATTCGGTGCACTACTTTCGTCCCGTAAAGCTTGGGCAGTCCTGCTTGAACTGTCACGGGGATCCCAAGAAGGCGTCTGCTCTCTGGGGTACCGCTGACGGAACGGACGTGACCGGACATGACATGGAAGGCTGGAGCCTCGGCCAAATGCACGGAGCGTTCGAAGTGGTGCAGAGCTTAGAGGCTGCGAACCAATCGGCGCAAAACTCAATCCTAGTCGCCATCGCCGCAGCCGCCATTGGCTTGCTCGTGATCACCGCAGTGACGCTGACGATGCTCCGCAGCATGACGAACAAAATCAAATCCGCCACGGCAGGCATCGGGCATTCGATCGAGGGCCTAAGAACCGCATCCGACGGTCTGCGGAGAGGTGCTTCCGATACAGCATCCAAGTCCGATGTGATGTCCACAGCCGTTGCGCAAATGTCAGACAATCTCGGCAGTGTAACCGTGGCAATGGACCAGATGAGCAGCTCTATTCGTGAAATCGCAGAACGAACGAGTGAAACAGCTCAAACCGCCGACGTCGCAGTCAATGAAGCAACCAATACCTCGGAAGTCATCCAACGATTGAGCGAAAACAGCGGACGGATCGACGCAGTTACTCAAGTCATCAACTCGCTCGCCGAGCAAACAAATTTGTTGGCCTTAAACGCCACAATTGAAGCCGCACGAGCCGGTGAGTACGGAAAGGGTTTTGCCGTCGTCGCAAGCGAAGTGAAAGATCTAGCCAACCAGACAAGTGAAGCCACCGAAGGAATCGCTGAGGTGATCAGCGGCATTCGCGTGGATACAGGCTCAGCCATTTCCAGCGTTGAGAAGATACGCGATATCATCTCGCAGATTCACGAAAGTCAACACCTTGTCGCTGCCGCAGTCAATGAACAAGATGCCATGACGGACGAAGTCGTATCCAACGTGCGGAAAATCTCGAATGCCAGTTCAGAAGTCTCTTCGCAGATCGCCGGCGTTGCTACAAGCTCACAAGAAACTTCATCGAAAGTCGAGCAAAGCGTGGAAATGATTTCCGAAATCGCCAGCGTTTCCGATAATCTTCCTGTCATGGTAGGCCTCCGTACCGAGGGATAATTCCGTCCACTAATAGGGCGCTATCAGCTACATCACGCTGGGCTAGCGACCGCCCTGCTCGATCCGGATTTCGCCGCCTGATTCCTTCACTTCGAGCGTTCCCGTCTTGGTGAAGTCCCTCACTTCGACTCGCCCACTCCCTTCGGTGCGAAATCGCATATTGTTGATGGTAATGTTAGTCGCAATGAGCTGAGCGTTCCCTTTGACATTGGCTTCCCCAACATTCGGCTCCGGTTGCCAGTGCAGCGGACGCCCGAAGTGGACTTGGTGGGCAAACAGCTTTGCATCGCCAGAGAGTTCCAGTGTTGTACAGCCGAAACTAATTTCGTGGTTGTTCGCCGGTTGCGTCTCTGACGAAGTCGATCCGCGATCGGCCTGACCGGTGACTCGAATCACGCCACCACTTTGCATCCACTCGCAGATGTGGGTGCGGCCACGAATGGTTGCGTCGGCTTCGTTGCCTGAAAAATACATGGCATACATCGAAATGCCCGCGGGCTCGTCTTTCGAATGTTCGGCACGCATTAGCGTCACGTTGCTGATTTGCAGTGGTTCACTCAGGTCGTTGGTAAGGGTAACTTCCCCTTTCAAATTATGCGGGAAAAGCGACACGATCAGGTCTTTCGAGCGGCCGAGTGCAACTTCGACGGGTTTTTGCCACCCTCCAATCCGCCGTAGAAACAAGAACCATCGTTCAACGCGGGTGTTGTGCATTTTCAACCGCCACCGCACTCCAGGTAGTAGCGTCTCACTATCGAAGGTTGCGGTCACCGAATCACTCGGCACAAGATCCAATGAGGTGCTGCCTCCTTGATTGCAGTACAAACCGATTCCGATCGGAAAATCACTGTCGATCAACTCAACATCTGCCTCGCCAGAGAGAATGATTGCATCGGGTCGTGGTCCGGCTTTCAATCTATTTCCACGAAGGACACCGCGACCTTTCTCCCAATGGAAGCTGATTCCATAGGAATACGACACGGTCGTATCGATCGCATCCCACCGTCCTTCGTAAAGATGAAATACAGTGTGAATCGCAGTGCCGGCTTCATTAACAAATCCGCCGATCTGACAATTGCGAGTCACAAGAGTTCCGCCCTGCCACTCGACACTGTGCTCACGCGAGAACTTCCCCACAACTTCGACCGTGCAGTTAGTCAATGTCAATGTAGCGCCCTTGCGCAGCACCAAGGATCCGTCTAGCTGAATGTGTTTATCGCGAACAAATTCTTCACCGGCAATGACCCAATCTCCACTTCGCCGCTCCGGCTCAGCGGCGTGCAAACAGTTGGATGGAGCGGAGTCAATGAGCCAGACACCAAGCGCAAACGCGATTCCAAAGGCAGCGGTTTGTTGAGTCCACGACATCATGTTCTGGCAGTCCCATTCACGCGTTAAGCCGGGTCGATCGCTCGATAGGCTTGAATGACGGCCAGTTCCCCCGCTTTGCCGCGTTGTGAATTGCCGTGTTCCATCCCAAAGACGAAAGATCGGTCGTCTCGCTGACAACGGTCGTAAACGTGCTGGCAGACCACCTTGTAGTTAATTTCGCCGGTCCCTGGTTCTTTGCGTCCAGGATGATCACCCAATTGAAAGTACCCAATCTCATCCCAGCAGTGATCGATATTGGGAATCAGATTGCCTTCGGTGATTTGCTGATGGTAAATATCGAACAGGATCTTACAGGAAGGACTGTTAACGGCGCGGCAAATCGCGAACGCTTGGTCCGAGCGTTGCAAGAAAGCACCGCCATGGTTTGCGTACCAGTTAAGCGGCTCGAGGACCATCGTCAGCTTATGCGGCTCGAGCACTTCGCAGCACTCGCGAAGCAGGTCCACAACATTCGCGAACTGGTACCCCTCGGCCAACCTCGGTCCACCATACTTGTTCCACTTCTCATCGTGAATGGACTGTTGATCGACGGTACCCGGGACCACCGTGCAGTGAGTCGCACCGCAGCGTTGGGCAATCTCAATGGCGGCTTCGATTTTCGACAAAACGAGTTGGCGGTACTCTTTCTTCTTCACGGCAAAAGTTGGACGCTCAAAATCTCCGTAGGCTACAAAGACTCCCATCTTCATCTTCAAGTCCCGTAGGAGCTGGCCGATCTTCTCTTGTACCGCCGGCTCTTCATTTGGCATCTGATTGTGCTCCCAAGCCGTAAATCCTTGGTCATGAGCAAATCGAATCTGATCAAGGACATCATCACCAGCGTTGGCCTTGAACATCCTTGGATGCGGCGCAAACGCGAGACGAAAAGTCTCGTTTTGGATCGGCTGCATCGCGTCTAAGCGGCTGCATGCGACGGAGGCGAACACGGCCGTGGCGGCGGAGCCTTGAAGAAATAGACGTCGACTATTCATGAAGCTTCTCGTGGATTGGAGGTACATACTTTCGGATCAGCGTATTGAAACTACCGCCAAACAATCAAGCCGCAAGGCATAGACGTCGCCTGTCTACAATTTCTTGGGGGACGCCACGTTTTTCTCAAGACGATCACGATCAACGCTATAGCAGCTAGCCAGTACTAGTCGTTCGGATACTTAGCGTAACCAACGGCTTTCGCTACTCCATGAGACATTGCGTCGACCGACTTGGATATATTGTCAGGTCAAGCATTTACCAGTTCGAGCATTGTCATTTCGAACGCAGGGCCTATTCAATGCAATTTGACCGAGCTTGGCTTCGATGTCGCCAATCGGCACTCCGCACGATCACTCACGCACCTCTCTAGGTGCCGAGCAGTTAGAATGAAGCATTCTCGCCGCCGCAAAGTACTTCGTCCGGTCGCCCAGCTGCAGAATATCTCGCCGGCAGTTTATTGGCCAGCCAACTCGGCCAGCCCCCACCTCAAAGGAACCCCATCATGCAAATCTACCAGCCTACCCTCTTGCTCGCCTGCATTTCCATTTCCTTCGTGGGCATGCCGTTAGTTCAAGCACAAGAATCGAAACAGAGTGAATCGAAAGAAAAGTGGGTGCAACTCTTCGATGGCAAATCGATGGAAGGCTGGGAGAAAGTGGGCAAGAAAGACAGTCATTGGGCCATCGAGGACGGAACGCTTGCCGGTTCCGGTACTCAATCCATGCTGGTGTGCACCAAAGGTCCCTACAAAAACTTTAAGTATCGAGTGGAAGCGAAAATCAACGACGGCGGCAATTCAGGTGTCTACTTCCGAACAACCCGAAAGCCTGGATTCATGGACGGTTACGAGGCACAAGTCGATAGCACTCACACAGATCCGATCCGTACCGGTTCGCTTTACGGTTTCTGCCATGTCTATCAGCAGCACGTAAAGCCAGGTGAGTGGTTTACTTATGAGATCGAAGTACGCGATGATATTTGGCGAGGCCGTGAGATGACTCGAATCAAGATCACCGTCGACGGCAACGAGCTCTATGAATACATGGACTTTGCCAAGACCTACCCAGCTGGCCATTTTGCTTTCCAACAACACGATCCAGGCAGCAAGGTTCACATTCGGAAAGTCGAAGTCATGCCACTCGACGACTAACCGGCCTGCAAACACCTCCCCAATCCAGCCGACGGATCTATTCGACATGAATATAAGAATCTGCTACGCGCTTCTCTTACCTGCACTCGGCTGGATGCTCGCTGCCAGTTCGGCTGCCGCTCAGGACGATTCCCCATGGGCTTCAACCGCAAGAACCAATTTCAAGCCGGAGATACACAACGCGAACATTCGATCAGTTCAACTCTTTGCTCAGAATCCCGAGATCGTCACCCCAATCGGGATCGCGGTCGCACCAGACGGCCGAGTCTTCGTCCAAGAGAACCACACTCACAAACGTAATTCGAGCTATGCCGGCCCCGAAACAGATCGGATCTTAGTATTCGAGGATACGGACGGCGATGGAGTCGCGGACAAGCGTTCGGTCTTCTACGAAGGGCACACTTTCAGCACGGATCTTCTCTTTGGCCCAGACGGGCACCTGTACGTGAGCACACGTTGGTTTATCGGGCGTTTCAAAGACGCAATCAACCAGCAGGCTGCGGCGAGTGAACCAGAGATTTTGGTCAAGTGTGAAACCGATGGCGACTATCCCCACAACGGAGTTGGCGGCCTAGCCATCGATCCAGCGAACCCGAACTGGTTAGCATTCGGCTTCGGTGAAAACTTAGGTGTCGACTACACCTTCGTTGGCTCCGACGGAAAGACGTTGTCAGGTGGGGCCGAAGGTGGCTCGACTTATCGCTGCCGAACCGATGGCTCGGAGTTGGTTCGACAATCAACCGGCCACTGGAATGCATTTGGCATGGCCTATGATTTAGCCGGCAATCTCTTTTCGACGGACAACGATCCAAACGCGACGCCGCCCAACCGACTCTTACACGTCATCCCTGGCGCGGACTTTGGCTACGAATACCGCTACGGGCGGTCCGGCCGACATCCACTTGTTTGCTGGTACGGCGAAAAACCTGGGACGCTTGGAATGATCGGAGCTCTGGGTGAAGCCGCCTGCGGACTAGTACCGCACGGTCCTAAGCAACTGTTAAGTGCATCATGGACGGACAACCGGATCGATTTGCACTCCTTGGAACGAAAAGGCGTTTCCTTCGCAGCAACTCGAGAACCATTTCTGAGTGGCCCCGATGACTTCCGGCCTGTTCATTTTTCTTATTCCGCCGATGGTAAGTACTTGTACTTCACCGACTGGGTCAAACTTTCGTATCCAGTGCACGGTCACGGCAGAATTTGGCGGGTCGAATTCAAGGAGCCAATTGAACTGGCACCTACCACGCGCGAAACCACGAAAGGAAGACTGACGGCCAAATCGGCGTTTGACTCTCTGGGAAGCGATGATCCCTATCTACGGACGCGGGCGATTCATCACCTGGCAAGTAGTCCCGACGTTTTAGCGAATTCCGAATGGCCAGAGACTTCGGACGCCATCGTTCGCGCTCATTTTGCCGTAGCGCTGAAACGCAGCCAGCTCGAGGACGCCGACAGGATCATCCCCGAGCTACTGGGCGATTCGGATCCTGACGTTCGATATGTCGGCATCAAGTGGATCGCCGACGAAAAGCTACAAACCTACGAAAGCGAACTGAAAGAGCTGCTTAGCCGTGCGGATCTAAGCCGTAGCGATCTTCGAGCGACCATGGCGGCGTTGGAAAGACTGGCGAGCGGGTCGGACAAGGAGTTTTCTCCCAACGACACACTGCTTGAGCTCGCACTCGATGAAAGCCGCCCTGCTTCCCTTAGGGCACTGGCGCTTCAGAGTGTTCAAACGAAACACAAGCCATTGACGGTCGAGCTATTGGCAGGCCTGACTAAGAGTGCCGATACCGCTATCAAGCGGGAGGCAATCCGTTCTCTGGTCCTCCACCCAAACCCGAACCGCGTTGCAGTTCTTTCGCTTATCGCCGCCGATGAATCGCTTGACGAAGATCTGCGTGCGGATGCGATCGCTGGAATGTCACCACTAAATCGGCAGCAAGCCGACATGCTCCAGTCGCTATCGCAGTCAAGTAGCAATGCGATTTCGCAGGAAGCGGAGCGTGCTCTTTACACTGCCGGCTTCGCCAAACGCGATCTCGGCAACAAGCCAGAGACATCTGACCTGCGCGGCTGGAAAGATTTGGTCAACCGAGCCGTAGGTGAACCAGACACAGACGTCGGCCGTCGGCTTTTCTTTCATTCCAAGCTAGCTGGATGTTACAAATGTCACATGAAGGGTGGACGTGGAAATGCCATTGGGCCGGACCTGACGACCATTCGTAACCAGAGCGGAATCTCCAGCGACTGGTTGCTGGAACACATGGTGAACCCAAACGCCGAAATGGCCCCCTATTACCGACCGCAACAGTTACTGACCGTCGATGGTCAGGTTTATGTTGGATTGGTGATTGGCCAGGAAGGTCAGAAGCAAGCCTACGTTTCCAACGACGGCGAAATCTTCTTCGTCGACAAAGACGAGGTGGAAGAGCGTCGAGAATTACCAAACTCGATCATGCCAAACGGCCTGCTCGACAATCTAAAGGCAGAAGAGATTCGAGACCTAATCGCGTTCTTGCTGTCCGGCGAATAGCACTCACAGAGGGCTCCAAAACCGAACTCAGCGAACCGAGGGTGCATTCAATCGGGTTCATCACGACTCCACTTAGTCCATTGGTGGTCAAGCCATTCAGGATCGGGCGCCGCATCGGTGACGACGATTCGATAACGAGCAGTATAGGGATGATCGCGCTCGATTCGGAACTCGCCATCAACGCACGGCGAGAAGCAGAAATAAGGCTTGGTCGGATGCAGCCGTACTGATTGTGGGGCCCGAAAATTACTTGGGTGACTAAGCACCGCGATCGTTGCATCCTTTCCCTCGAGTTCACCAGATAGAGCGACCCATTTGCAACGTTGGTGATTCCCGTCAATTCGATCTGCTCCTTGATCGGTAAGCATGTAACACTTCTCCCTCTTGGGTAGTTCCCCTTGAGCGCCATCATCGGCAGCCAGCCACTCAGACCGCCCTCGCACTGCAAAGCCTCCGTAGCGATTTTGACTGATTATCAACGGCGTATCAGTGACAGCCGTTTGTTTTAGATCAATGTCGATGCAGTTGTAGGATCCGTCGGTAGGGCGAACAGATACAGTCCATCGCTCACGCAAGACATCGACTCTCGGGATCTCCGCCGCTCGATGAATCAGGTTGACTTCAAACGTCGCATTTCCACTCGCCACCGTTTGTCCAAGAATTCGTTCGTGTAGGACACGACCGGTACCGCGTGCAAGATTCCAAAAATCGGGTTTACGATCACCGTACTTGGTCTTGACCCATGCAGTGAAGACTCCGTGTTGATGGGGATGATCCTTAGGGAACATCTCAGTGATTGTTCTTCCATCCGGTGTTTGGATGGGGTGCAAGCATCCGCTGCGTTGGAAGACTTGCTCAATGCCCTCCGGCACCGTTGGGGACTCCTTCTTGTAGGCAACAATAAGACGATCGCCTTGGCGTACACTCAGGTCTCGATCACTCTCTTCGATCGAAAGAGCCTGCCCAAATGCCGCCGATGAGAAAAGAAAATGTCCGAACCAGAACGTTAGACGCTGCACCGATAACATAGAATGCTCCCGCCCCTGCATCTTGCTTCTCCCTACCACCGTCTGAATGTGTTTTGTGACGAGCGGGTTTGCTGCCCTGAATCTCATCTAGTTAACGGTTCGTGCCCAGGCATCTTACACCCGTCAGCGCACGAGTGATTTTCATCCAAGTCGATTCACTGAAATACCCACTCTACGTGCAGCTCTGCTGAGCGAGATAAATGCATAGAAATGAACGACTAACGCTGCCCATTTGCTTATCTCATTTCCACTCCACTGGCACGCTTAACGCGCAATGACATGGAATACTTGTTGGTCGGATTCGAAGTCTTCACCTCGCAGTGATACTCGATACTGCCCCGGGGCGAGGTACTTCTGATAGCTGATAAAATAGGGCTCTGGGCTGTCTGTCGATTCGACAACTAAATCCCATCGGAATTGATTCAAACCAGCCCTGGCCAATATAGGAAAACGAGCAACCGTTTTGTCGTCTTTGTCCACGAAAGAAAGTTGAAGTTCACAATCCTTCGACACGTAAAAAGAAAATGTCGTCTTCTCGACGCCTCGAAAATTCGGACCTGGGCGAGTATCGGTGCGACGCGGCAGTTTGGCAGTCGGAATCGGCAATAACTCGCAGCCTGCAACCGATTCTTCGATGAGTCTTGCAGCCGCGTGAATCGGCCGGAGATTGAGTTTGTAAATCCCTCGGCCATGCGTGGCGACCACTAAGTCCATTTCGCGAGCTTGAATTTCAAGATCACCTATGCTGCACGCCGGTAGACTGCGGCCAAGCAGCGACCAACTAGCTCCTCGATCGAGCGAAACGTAGACTCCGCGAAACGTTCCTACGTATAGAACGCTTTGGAGGACAGGATCTTCAACAATCACGTTGACAGGTTCGTCTGGCAGATTGGCTGATATCGACCGCCAAGTTTCTCCTCGATCTTCACTACAGAACAAGTACGCCCCGAAGTCATCGTAATTTAATCCACTCATCGCGACGTAAACTCGCGAGTCCGCATAACGTGAGGCAACGATGCTGCGGATATACGCCTCAGGCAGTGGTTCCGAGCGATCCTTCCAATCTGAGTCTTGACGATTTTGAACCCAAAATCCGCCTCGGTCCGTTCCAGCGTAGAGCAGCCCACGAATCCGCGGCGACTCGGCCAGCGCACTTGTCGCAATCGCATTAGCCGATTCGGCTCGAGCTTCCGATTGCGTCAGATCGGCACTGACCACACTCCAGTCGTCCCCCCGATTGCTACTCTTGAACAAGTAGTTTCCGCCGAGGTAAAGAGTGCTCGGATCGTGCGGAGAAATCATCAAGGGGGCAACAAAGTTGAACTGGAGATCGCCGTCATGGTCCCTCGGTAGCCGCGCGGGAATTGGTGTCGAGCTGTCCGTTTGCATATCCTTGCGACGAAAAGCCCCCTCCTGTGCACTGAAATAGACGGTGTTCGGATCGGAAGGATCCACCCGAGTCACACACCCGTCTCCACCATTCCATGGATCAATCCACAGGTACTGCCACGGCTTGGTGCGGGTAGTCCCCAACTCATCACCGGTACCAAACACAGTCGCATCGTCCTGGGCACCCGCGTAAATGCGGTACGGTATTTGCGAATCAAGCTCAACGTCATAGAACTCGCCCGTAGGCAGATTGTTGTAGTGCATCCAGGACGCACCACGATCGAAGCTCTGGTAGAATCCTCCGTCGTTCCCGAGCGCGAGGTGCTGTGGATTCAACGGATTGATCCACAACTCGCAGTGGTCGAGGTGCAGTCCACTTGCCGCGCTAGGCACCATATGAGCCACCTCACCGCCGACTAGCTCGAACGTTTTGCCACCATCTGCACTATGGGCGATTCGTACCCCAAGTGCGTAAACTTCTTCGTCATCCTGCGGATTGACATACAAGTCGGCGAAGTACCAGCCAATGCGCGAGAAGATCTTTAATTCACCTTCATGCGTTTTCGCCCAAGTCATACCTCCGTCGAGACTACGAAATAACTGCGCAGCCCCTTCGTCAATCCGCCCGCGGTTATCCACGAGAGCGTAGACTTTTTTTGAATCAGATTGCGACACAGCTAATCCAATTCGACCAATTTGGTTACCTGCAGGCAACCCGCTTGCACACTGAGTCCACGAGACCCCCGCATCGTCACTGCGATAAACGGAACTGGTTTTTCCAGCGACGTCCGGGAAATTCTGCCAAGTCGACGCGTACACGATGTTTGGATTGTCGTTGGCCCAGACAACGTCGTTCGTACCTGTTTGATTGTCGATTGAAAGCACATGCTGCCATGTCTCGCCGCCGTCTTCAGTGCGGTACAGCCCACGATGCTTGTTGGCAGACCAGAAGTGGCCTAGAACCGCCACCAGAGCAATGTCGGGATTGGTTGGATGAACCACGATCTCGCCAATGTGCCATGAATCCGACAGCCCGAGCCGGCGCCACGTATCCCCACCATCATCGGAACGATAGACTCCGGTGCCCGGAATGGTGAAATTTCTCGGCTTCTTCAGACTTTCCCCAGTCCCCAAGTAGATGATATTTGGATCGGACGGCGCTAACGCGAAATCACCAATTCCGTGGGAAGCCTGCTGATTGAACTTGGGTTCCCATGTCATTCCGTTATTCGTCGTCTTCCACAGGTTCCCCGATCCAAATGCGACGTAGATGGTGCCAGGATGAGTCGGGTCCAATTGTACGGCTTCGACTCGAGCCGAGTTGACGGTCGGACCGACGGAGACCCAGTCCACACCGAACTTGGTTCGTTCTCGATGCGATTGGTACTGCTCGAATGACGCCAGCAGTGGCGTTTCCGGCTGTTGACTAACTTCCGGCTGCTGAACCACTTCCGGCTGCTGACCGACGGCATCATGTCGGCATACGAGCCACCAAAGCACGAAAAAGCTGGCGTGCATCGCAAGGTACATACGTCTTTCCATGGTCACTCTCACCACCCATCATTCGCCTAGCCAACACGGCCACTTAACACGACTTCGGCACCTAGCCAAGTCTAATGCAGATAGCCGCTCTCGTTGCCCGACCGCCAGCCGCTCAGCGCAACCGCTCCGGACGCGATCCTAGGATAGTTGATAACGCATATTGGGTTGAGTCCTAACCGTCCGCACCGAATAGGGTTTCCTCGACCCAACGGTTGCGGAAGGCCCCCTTCGAGTCTAGCGTTTCGCAGACCTTGCGGAATTCAGCTAGCCGGGGATAGAGCTTCGCAACAGCCTGCGCTTCAATCGGACAAACCTTGCCCCAGTGTGGCCTCGCGCCGAAGTACTCCGAAGCCACACGGGCTAGGCACTTCGCAAACTCGAAAAATGGCCGGCGATCCTTCGTAACCTGATACGTGATAAAGCTAACCGCGTAGTATGGTTCCGTACTACCATTCGCCATCGATATGGGACATTCGTCCGGTAAGACTTTTCGAATACAAATCGGATAATGGTGAGTGTAGGAACCGCGCAACGACTCCAACGAATCCGAGAGCCCTAACTGGCTTAGCTGGCTCCACATTTCTGAGTCGAAAGCCTCACGATTTCCGTCACTGTATTCAATTATGGACCGCACAAAACTTAGCAATTTGCCCAGCTTCGACCGCACTACGAATACTTCGATTTCGACATGGCGAAACAACTCGTGTTCCATTGTCAGAATAAGCTGCGATTTATCGACGACTCTCCAATTCCTTACGATCGTCAAAGGAACCATTCGCTTGTAGAAAAAGCGTACCGGTCCACTCTTCTTAAGCACTCTTGTAAGAAAGAGAAGGACCGCGTGGAGCCCAACATCGACCGTTACATACCAATAGACTTGGTAGATTGAAGCCAGTCGTGATTTTGGTTTGTCCGTAACCCTCCGATGTTGAGCCATGTATGCCCAACTGTGGGGAAGAAAGAAAAACTGCTGAAGTGGAAATTCCTCCTCCGCTTCAAAAACATCATCCAGTCCTTTCAAAAACCGAAAGTGTTCTTCGATGTTGTACTGCGGTATGCACGAAAGCTTTAACGAAAGGATCACTCCAACACAGCCAAGAGAACACTGAGCGACAGTGAGCTCCAAGCCATCGCTAATGGTCTTCACGACAGGCTTTCCCGTATCCTGATCAAACACGGCGACGGTGACTTCTTCAACGAAGTGGGACAAACATTGTTTGCCCGAACCATGTGTACCAGTTGAAACGGCCCCGGCGACGGTTTGCTCGGTGATGAGACCTTGCGATGGCAATGCGAGTCCGCGTTTGTCTAAGTGCGTGATGACATCTTTGATTTGGCAACCGGCGCCAACTCGCACCCAGGCCTGACCGTCCTCCTCGACGACTTCGATGTGGTTAAGGTGCTTCAAGTTTAAAGCCACCTCGTCCGACCTAGCCGCTTCGCTCCATGCATGGAGCCGACCAATTGTCCGGAATTTCCGCTCGCAGTTCTCCTCCAAAATACGGAGAACCTCGGCCTCAGATTCAGGTTCGAAGTAAGCACCCGGTCGAAACGTCACATTTCTTCCGAAGTTACGGATCTCCATCGCTCGCCTTTTTCAACTGATTTTGAGAATGTAGTTCTGGCGCCCGTTGAGCTGGAGGAAGTGGCCTGCCGCCCCCACCCAACGATGGCATTCTTCGACGCTCGTTCAATTCCAATTACTTCAGCTCTTCTCAGCCGAAAAGAGCTTACATAGAAAAATGCGTGACTCGGTGGCGGGGTATCGAGGTAAGGTTCCAAATTGTTGATAGCCGAGGCGAAGATAGAATTCGGGTGCTTGGAACGTGAAGGTATCAACCCAACTCCCTACACATCCGCGAGAGATGGCGATCGACTCGGCTTGGCTAACAAGCTCTCGTGCCAAGCCCTGCTTCTGAAACTCGGGGTCGACGGCCAGGGCTTCGATGTACAACCAATCCCAGTTGGTGGTACCCGTCAAACCGCCAACAACATGCTCGTTTTCGACTACCTCTAGTGCGAGGCTCTCAGGCTCGAATGCGTGCCCCGCGTCGTGCGCCGCATCCGATAGCAATTGCGAAACATGCTGTCGAACCGAAGCAGGGTCGTCAGATAATTCTATTCTCTCCATTCGTTCTGCACTCCAATGGATTCCATTACGGAAGTCGAAGCAAATCACCGCAACGCAAAAAAAGTCCCTCGACGTAAGTCCCCTAGACGTTCCACTTAAAGAGTTTCAGTGCCAGTGTGAAAGTAACAACACCCCAAGTCGCCATGACGAGAACTTCAGGCCACTGAGACGCGAGCGGAGCGCCATCGAGCATGACCGCGCGGAGAGAATCATTGACCGGTGTGAGTGGCAAGAGTCGGATGACCGGATGAAAGGCCTCCGGGAACCTCTCGTAGGAAAAGAAGATGCCACATAGAGTCCACATCGGTAACATCACAAGATTCATCAATCCAGACACGGTCTCCATCGTTTTCGCCCGAGACGCAACGAGAAGCCCGATTCCTGCGAATTCAAACGCGGCAAGCAGAACCACCGCGAGAATGGCCAACCAGCTTCCATAGACTTGGACACCAAAGAAAAGCCACGCGAACAAGACTAGCAACAGGATCTCGGGCACCATAAAGAAAAGTCGGCTGATCATGATGCCCAGCAAAAACTGAGATTTCTTCATGGGCGTGGCCACAAATCGCTTCAACAGCTTGCGAATTCGTAAATCGACAATCGCAAAGCCCACGCCCCATAGCCCACCTCCCATCAGTCCCATCCCAAGCAGGCCTGGGACAAGAAAATCGATGTATCGACCACCGGGCTCGCTGACTTCCGTCACCGAAGTTGCAATCGGATCAACTCGCCCGGCTGCTTTCTGGATGATCTGATCGGCGACGTCCCGCGCCACCACGCTGCCCGGACGTGTTGGATCATACGCATAAGTGACCGAACCATCTTCGGCGGTTGAGTCCACGTACAACTCCGACTTTGCAGTTCGGAGACGCTGCTTGCATTCGCTCGCCTCATATACTGCGGCGACGACGCGTTCGTCTTCCTGCAGTGAAGCCAATAGCTCATCCGCATTCTCCGACGCAAGTATGTCTACGGTGATTCGTTCGACAGGCTTGTTGCGGAAGGCAATCCCGAGAGCCACCACCATCAAGATCGGAAAAAAGTACACCCAAAAAACAGCTTCAGGCTGTCGGTAAAACTCCCGAAGTCGAGCCAGCGTCAGCTGCAGCAAAGCAGACGAGTTGCTGGATGATGTTCCTTTTGCCATACCACCGTCGCCTTCGGTCGGAAGCTGGCCGTCTCGATGGACTTCTTCTTGCATGTTTGCTTCGTTCATTCAGTACCGTGCTCCGGTCACAATTCCGGCCACGATTCGTTTAAGCAATGAATTGAAAGGCTCAATCGTCCGTCAAATGACGACCAGTCAGCCTTACAAAGACGTCTTCCAAACTCGCATGACGGGTCGTCAAGCTAGCCAAGGGCAGGTCCCGCGACTGGAGGCCCTGGAACAGATTCGGTAGAACGGAATGAGGCTCCGAAGTCGTAATTCGTACGTGATCCAAATCGGAATCAACGCTGGCCACTGCGGGTAACTCGCTCATCCAAGCAAGCTGCGATTCGTTGGCTTGGGAATCCGCGTTCAATGAAAACTCAACCACATGCTCCGCGCCCAACGAGGCGATCAACTCTCGGGGCGTTCCGAGCGCGATCACTTTACCGCCATCGAAAATGGCAATTCGATCGCACAGCCGTTCCGCCTCCTCCATGTAGTGAGTCGTCAGAAGTATCGTCTTATCTCGTTGTCTGAAGGACCGAATGATCTCCCACAACTGCCGGCGGCTGGCTGGATCTAGCCCTGTCGTGGGTTCATCCAAGAACAAGATATCTGGATCACCTACGATGGAGGTTGCGAATGCGAGTCGCTGCTTCTGACCGCCAGAGAGCGTCTTCACCCAGGCCGAAGATTTCTCCGTGAGCGACACCAAATCCAAAGCCTCTTCGACGTCTAAACCCGATGCGTAGAAGCTTCGAAAAAGCTGCATCGTCTCTTTGACCGACAGTCTATCGCTCAGCTGAGTTTCTTGAAGTGAGACTCCCATCCGCTGGCGGATCGCGGCTTCATCGCTGGACCAATTCATCCCCAGCAGTTCGAGCGTGCCCGAAGTAGGCTGCAGCAATCCCTCTAGCATCTCGATGGTGGTCGTTTTGCCGGCACCATTGGGGCCCAGCACTCCGAAGCACTCTCCAGCCTGAACCTCTAAATCGATCCCTTTGACCGCCTCAACGGGCGGCTTGGCGGGATAAGTCTTCACCAAGTTCTGGCAGCGTATTGCAAGCGACATAGTTCTAGACACGGGACGAAGCGATTGATCGTGGTTTGGGTGGCGGCATAGAGGATAGCCCTGCGCGCATTCGTGTTTACGATATTGAGGCTAAACCGCTTTCTCGCCGCAAATGTGCGGGGCAGGGGGCGCACGGCTGTAACTAGCGCTGTGAACACGAGGGCTTAGTTTACAGGATCACACAAACCGCTTTGGAGTCTCATGGGTGTGAACGGAATCGAATTCTTGCGAGATTCACATCACGTGAGAGTCCGGCGATGGTAAAAGTATCTTTAAGTTAGCGTCGCTCGCTGCAAGCTCGACTTGCTACCGAGATACCTTGAGCCAATCTTGTGACCTCATCGATGTATCACCACCACAGCTTCGCTGCCTGACAGAGGGCAGGAGAACCTCCTACCCCCACCAGATCGCAACTCACTCATATGGAAAGTTGGCCAACGTGTGGAAGACCAACAAACGTTTCGCCTTTGGATTCCAAATCGCTCTGGCAATCGCAAGCTTCGCTCAGGCTGATGAATTCAACGATCTTGCGTCATCGAATTGGCCCCAATGGCGTGGGCCTCAGTCGAATGGCGTGGCGATCAATGCGGATCCACCGCTCACATGGAGCGAATCCGAAAACCTTACCTGGAAAACTCGGATAGATGGACTTGGTCACGGCACACCTATCGTTTGGGAAGATCGCATCTTCTTGCAAACTGCAATTCCCATCGAGAAAGATCTGGCGGTCCCCGATGTCATTCCACCGGGGACCCCGAACGTTGAACTTAGTCCGGGCGAGTCGCTCTCAACTTGGAAGCCACAACAGTTCGCGGTCCTCTGCATCGATCGCAGAACCGGCTCAGAACTTTGGCGAAGAATAGTCCACGAGGCGATGCCCCACCAAGGTCATCACCTTAAAGGCAGCTTTGCCTCGCAGTCAGCCCTCACCGATGGCACACATGTCTTTGCATGCTTTGGATCGTTCGGGCTTTATTGTTTGGACTTCGACGGCAATATTACGTGGCAACACTCCCCCCAGGCTCAGGTAATGGAGGCAGGCTTAGGAGAGGGAGGCTCACCGGCACTCTTTGGTGATACCTTAGTCGTCGTCGTCGATCATGAACTCCAGTCTTTCGTCGTTGCGTTTGACAAGAGTACCGGGAAGGAAAAATGGAGACAGAATCGCAACGAAGTGTCCAACTGGAGTACCCCGCGTATCTTCACGCACGACGGCATCGACCAGGTTGTAGTAAACGGGGAAACCGTTCGATGCTACACGTTAGCGTCGGGTGAACTTCTTTGGGAATGTGCCGGCCAGAGCCTCAGTGCCGTCCCCATGCCGGCCATCGGACATGGTTTGGCCTTTGCGACCACCGGCTGGCGCAGAGACACTCTTCACGCGATCCGTCTGGGCCGCCGAGGAGACCTCACCGACTCGGATAGCATCGCGTGGAAACTGAACCGTGGCACGCCCTATGTACCCAGTCCGATGCTTTGGGGAAATGAGATATATCTTCTTGAAGACAAAAACTTCTTCTCTTGCCTCCGCGCGAAGGATGGCAAACAACACTATCTCAAAAGCCGAATTCCGCGCTTACTCCACTTCAGCGCATCGCCAGTGGGGGCAAAAGATCGGATCTACCTATTGAGCGAGGAGGGTGTCACGGTCGTTGTGCAGCGTGGTCCGCAGTTCAAAGTCCTGGCCATGAACGAACTGCACGAAAAATTCATGGCTTCGCCGGCCATCATCGGAGACTCAGTCATTTTGCGGGGCAACCGGCATCTCTACTGTTTTTCGCGACCGAAGCCTCCACCAGCACACTAGCGAGAGTAAAGCTATCCCACCGCATGACGAGTCAGCATTTGACGGGGCCTCGCGTGCAGAAGAGAGATTTTGGATTTTTCTCGACTTGCCGGGGTTGCCCGGCCGATACTTCACATGTAAAGTTAAATCAAACAAAGGCGATGACAGTATGGCAACCACACTCCGAAGCGAACTCAAGAAACGCAAACCCTTCGACTCAGTCGAACAGGAAGCGACATTGGCGTTGATGCGAACAAGCGATTTACTGGAAAACCGATTAGCGCGGTTGCTACGGGAATACGGGCTTACCCTAACGCAGTACAACGTATTGAGAATCCTGCGCGGCGAGGGAAAACCAATGCCATGCCTGGAAGTCGCCGAAAGAATGATCCAAGTGGCGCCAGCGATAACTCGTGTCATCGACCAACTGCTGAAGCTGAAATTGATCACCAAGACGCAATCCGACCAGGATCGTCGAGTATTCGAAGTGGAACTGACCCCCAACGCAGCCAAACTACTCAAGAAAATGGATCAGCCCGTCCTCGACCTACACGCATCGTTGCTAAGCGGAGTCAAGAAAAGTGACCTTCGTTCGCTCATCCAGGCTCTCGAGTTAATTCGCGCAAGCGTACCCGAATAAATTCTTTTGCCCAATTAGTTCACATGTAATCTTTTATCCCGAATTCAGATACAAGTTTTCAGCGAGCATGGAGAGACCAATGAAGATGAATCGACGAAGCACCCTATCCCTTACCGCCGCGGGACTGATCCATATCGCTGCTCGGCCCGAGACGCTGCTAGGACAAGATCGAACCAAGGCTAATTCATCTGATTGGTTCATTCGACAGGCCGCCGAACGCGGACACACGGATCTGGGTTGGCTGAAGAGCTACCATTCTTTTTCCTTCGGTGGTTACTACGATCAACGACACATGGGTTTCCGCTCACTTCGTGTGATCAATGACGACAAGATTACCGCGGGACGTGGCTTCCCCACGCACCCTCACAAGGACATGGAGATCATCTCCTACGTGCTCAAAGGGGCTCTGCAACATAGGGACAGCACCGGAAAAGGAGCCATCATCACGCCGGACGACATCCAGATGATGTCCGCTGGTACGGGGATTACTCACAGTGAATACAACCCCTCGAAGACGGAGGCAAACCATTTCTTACAGATCTGGATACAGCCTGCAATGCGTGGCGTTCGGCCAAGGTATAGCGACAGCAAAGTCACTTCGGAAGAAAAGAGAAACCAATGGCGACAGATTGCCGGCTCCGACAAGAAAAAAGGGACCGTTGCGATTCACCAAGACGCCAAAATCCTGGTAACCAAGTTGGATGCGGGAAAGGAACTAACTTACTCCGTCGAACGTGGACGCCACGCTTGGCTCCAAGTCGCCGCAGGCTCGTTATTGGTCAACGGCGCCGAGATCCAAGCTGGCGATGCAGTGGCAACCAGCCGAGCCACCGAACTGCATGCCGTCGCCAACATGGACACCGAAGCACTGCTTTTTGATCTAGCTTAATCGCCAATCCACTTTGACTTGGCTACCCAACACCTATTTAGTTGACATGTAAACCGAAAGGACCTCTGAAATGATGACGATTCGACGTGCAAACGAACGTGGCCATGCCGATCACGGCTGGCTCAATTCCTACCACACTTTTTCCTTTGCCGGCTATCGCGACCCGAATCACATGGGATTCAGATCGCTGAGAGTCATGAACGAAGACCGAGTCGCCGCGGGACAGGGATTTGGAACTCACGCCCACAACGACATGGAAATCGTGTCGTACGTGCTCGACGGCCAGTTGGAACATAAAGATTCGATGGGCAACGGCGAAGTTCTGCGGCCCGGAGAATTTCAACGGATTACCGCTGGAACCGGGATCACCCACAGCGAGTTTAATCCGTCCGACTCGAGCCCAACGCACTTCTACCAGATCTGGTTACTTCCGGAGCAAAAAGGAATCGAACCGAGCTATGAGCAAAAAGAGTTTGATCCAGCCGGCCGTAGAAACCAGCTCCAACTCGTTGCCTCCAGGGATGGCAAAGATGGATCGCTGTTGATCCACCAAGACGCCAACATCTACTTGGCTGACGTCGATGAAGGCCAAGAGATCTCCTTCGATATCCCGGCCGGTCGCCACCTCTGGCTACAAGTACTCCGAGGATCCATCGAAACGGGAGGAACCACGCTGGAGACGAGCGATGCCGTCGCAGTGAGCGAAGAAGCTAGCCTAAAGCTCAAAGCCGCTTCGCAAGCCGAATTCATGCTGTTTGACCTCGCTTAGCACCTTACCACCACCCTTCTGAGTCTCACGCTACGTGAGGCTCCTACCAGTTCGATGCCCTCCCCGGAACAAGTCTACAAGAAAGAACGAAAGATGAATGGCTACTTATCACTAGCTGGACGCATCATGATCGCCACGATTTTTTTCATGAGCGCGGTTGGCAACAAGATCCCCAACTTCAATGGTGTCAAAGAGTACATGGCCTCTGAAGGTGTACCGATGCCAGCACTCATGTTGTTTGGCGGCATCATCTTTCTGGTCGCCGGTAGCCTCTCGGTAATGGCTGGCTACAGAACCAAGATTGGTGCCGGTCTCCTCCTCGCGTTCCTGGTCCTAGCAACCTATTTCTTCCATGATTTCTGGAACTTTGAAGGGCAAGCACGCCAGGAGCAGATGATCCAATTCATGAAGAACCTCTCGATGATGGGCACGATGTTGTTTTTGCTCGGCAACGGCCCCGGACAACTCGCCTTGGAAACCAGGCGTGCTGATGTTCAGAAGGAAGCCCAGCCATGAGTCTAGGACAGCGACTGAATCGTGAACACGAGTTCGATGCACCACTTCAGGAGTTGCTCTATACGGCGATTTACACGGCGGATCATTTCGAGAGAAACCTCGCCGAGTTTCTCAAACCGTACGGATTGACGACATGCCAATACGACATCCTGGTGGTGATCCAAGACGCCGGCGGTCGTATCCCAAACAATCAGATTGATACCCGCCTCGTAAAGCAAGCCTCCGCCCTAGGCGCTTATCTCGATCGCTTGGTCAAAGCCGGGCTGGTTAGGAGAGTCCGAAGTGAGGAAGACCGTCGTCACGTAAACGTACTTCTCACGAGTGAGGGTCTTCGGACTCTGGACGCAATTCATCATTCCTTAACCGATTGGGAAGACACCTTGATTGGACACCTAACACCTACGGAAGCACGTTCCGCCACCGAGATACTGCATAAAGCCGCTCGCCTCTGAGCCACCTAACCCCAACCCCAAACACCTTACATGTAAACAGACTAACTGTTCGCTTGTTCTGTCTCGATAGTCCAGCAGCAAGCCCGCTGGTGCATCAGAGCATCCGATCTTGACCGCACATCCACCGGACTCCCCGGTGAACCTTCGTAATCCACCCTTGACCCTAAACCCAATCCAGGAGATTCGTCATGACCGAATACAAGAAACTAGACAAAGACCAGGCAGCATTACTGCTCGTGGATCATCAATCGGGACTTATTTCCTTGGTCCAGGATTTTTCGCCTGACGATTTCAAGAACAACGTCATTGCGTTAGCCGACATCGGCAAGTTCTTCGAACTACCAACGATCCTGACGACGAGCTTCGACGAAGGTCCAAATGGCCCGATCATCCCAGAAATTGAAGAGCGTTTTCCTGACGCACCTTTCATTCACCGCCCTGGCCAGATCAATGCTTGGGATAACGAGGATTTTGTCAAAGCCATTGAAGCTACCGGGCGAAAGCAACTCATCATCGCGGGAGTCGTTACCGATGTCTGCGTCGCCTTCGTTGCTCTGTCAGCAGTGGAGGCTGGCTACGACGTGTTCGTGGTCACCGACGCGTCTGGAACATTCAACACCACGGTCCAGCAAGCAGCTTGGCACCGAATGCAAGCCGCCGGATGCCAACTCGTGAACTGGTTCGCAGTCGCATGCGAGCTGCATCGCGATTGGCGTAATGACATGGAAGGCCTTGGTAATTTACTTGCCAATCACCTGCCCAATTACCGCAACCTGATGACCAGCTACGCCATGTTGCAGGAAGCAAAAAACAGCTAGAGGCAGCCAAACCGACTCAGGCAGACCGGTGGGCGAGCGATGCAGGAAGAGACATCATGACCATGGTCCATTGCGCCATTACACGCGTCGTGCGTGAAGGCAAAGAAACCGATTTTGAGGAAGCCCTTCAACGTTTTGTCGCTCGGTCGATGGATCATCACGGCACGACAGGCGCCCACCTACTCCAGCCGACCGATGCAAGTCGTCCGCGGGAGTATGGGATCCTACGTTCCTTCCGTAGCGAAGATGACATGCACGCGTTCTACGCGTCCGAGTTATTTGCAGAGTGGCAATCGGAAGTCGCTGAGCTTGTCGAGGGAGAACCAGTCCATCGACAGTTGCACGGACTTGAGGCGTTCTTCCATAACGCCCAGGGTAGCTCACCACCTCGGTGGAAGATGGCGATCGTGACATGGCTTGGCGTCTTCCCCGTGGTGCTGTTCTGGTCGAGTACGCTTCCTCCGTTGCTTGGCACCTTGCACTCAGTCGCGGTTACCGCCATCGTCACTGCCGCGGCGGTGGTCACCCTGACCTGGTTGGTGATGCCCACGTTAACACGAGGGCTAGCAAGCTGGCTTCATCCAAGCACTTGATCCTCTCGCACCCAATTCCCGCATGAGAACTCACCGATGATACGGCCCCATCCCCTAAGTAGTGTGACCAAGAGTCGAAGCCTTTGCCTTTGTAGCTACCGTGCGCCAGCCTTGGTCGGATTATTCCTTTGCGTGTTCTTGCTGAACAGCTCTTTCCCACCGAACAGCTCTTACGCGCAATCACCAAACTTGATGGGGCATATTGACGACACGTTCGTGCCTGAAGAAACATCTGTTGCAGAGACGATCCTGCTCAACGGCAACTTCTACACCAATGCACACGGTGAAGAGACCGTCGAAGCTTGCGCGATTGCGGATGGACGTTTCGTACGTGTTGGCAGCCAAGCCGAAGTAGCGAAACTCCGCGGAGGACGGACACGAGTGATCGACCTCAATGGTCGCCGAGTTCTTCCGGGATTGAATGATTCGCACATCCACGCGGTCCGTGGCGGACGTTTCTACAACCTGGAACTGCGTTGGGACGGAGTACGTTCGCTACGCGAAGGCCTAGAGATGATCCGTGAGCAGGCCGCCCGTACTCCCAAGGGGCAGTGGGTGCGAGTGATCGGAGGATGGTCGCCGTTCCAGTTCAAAGAACGACGCCTCCCGACCGTGGAAGAACTGAACGAAGTGGCTCCGGACACCCCCGTCTATGTGATGTTCCTTTACAGTGTCGGGTTCTTAAACAGGGCAGGGTGCGAAGCTCTCGGAATCACACCATCAACGCAGCCTCCAAATGCGGCGAGCCGATATGTCTTTACTGATGGCGGTGCGGAACTCTACGCCGAACCGAACGCGATGATTCTGTACAAGACGATTGGGGCTCTGCCTTCGATGTCGGTGAAGGACCAAATCAATTCGACCAGGCACTGGTACCATGAACTCGCTCGATTCGGACTCACCAGCGTCGTTGATGCGGGGGGCGGAGGGCATGGATTCCCAGACAACTACATCGCCACCAAGGTACTCGCTAAGCGTGGTGAGATGCCAATGCGCGTCAGTGTTTACCTCTTTCCGCAGACTCCGGGCCAAGAGTTCGTCGACTTTCGTCGTTGGCTCCAATCCAACGAACGTGATTTCAATGATGCGATGCGGACGCTCCACGGCTATACGTTGCGAGGGGGCGGTGAATATCTTGTTTGGGCCGCAGGCGACTTTGAGAATTTTCTCTCACCTCGCCCCGAGTTGGCGCCGGACATGCGGCAACAATTGCTTCCCGTCGCCCGACTGCTCTTGCGCAACAACTGGCCAATTCGACAGCACGCCACCTACGATGAATCCATACGCCAATTGTTGGATGTCTTTGAAGATATCGACCGGCATGAGATTGATTTCGCGGGACGTCGCTGGGCTATAGATCACGCGGAAACCATCTCAGCGGAGAGCATTGATCGCGTCAAAACCCTCGGCGGCGGAGTCGCGATTCAAAATCGCATGGCGTTCGCGGGAGAGTACTTCTTGGATCGCTATGGCGCCGAGGTCACAGCCCAGTCACCACCGCTTCGGAAACTGGTTGACAGCGGCATACCGCTCGGGGCGGGAACGGATGCGACTCGTGTTTCTAGCTACAACCCGTGGCTGTCACTGTATTGGATGGTATCTGGAAAAACCGTCGGGGGAACACGCCTGTACCCACCCTCCAACTGTTTGACGCGTGAAGAAGCACTGCGGCTCTACACGGTTGGCAGCGCTTGGTTCAGTGGTGAAGACGGCATCAAAGGTCGTATTACGCCAGGACAGTTTGCAGACCTGACCGTCCTATCCGACGACTACTTCCGCGTCGATGAAGAGAAGATCAAGACGATCGAATCCGTGCTGACGATGGTCGACGGCCGTGTAACCTACGCTACCGATGAATTTCTGCATTTGGATCCAAAGCTGCCCCCGGTCAGCCCGAGTTGGTCGCCTGTCGCCCACTTTGGCGGATATGCTGTAGGCCCCGAACAGAAGAGACTGAATAGGAACCACGTCGAGGATTGAATCCATGTCGGATAATGCTGCTCGCCCTGTCGTCCCAACAGGCAAAGATCACCAAGCATTCCCTACGCTCACCGAGGAGCAAGTTGAGCGTGTGCGGCCGCTGGGCGAAGTGGAAACACTCGCAGAAGGGCAAATCGTTTTCGAGCGTGGACAGCGCGAAGCGGACTTCTGCATCGTTGTTCGTGGCTGCATCGAGATCTTTGACTACAACTGTGATAGCGAACCCGAAATAATTACAACTCATTGCGAACGAGAATTTACGGGCGAAATCGACCTGTTCAGCAACCGCAAAATACTCGTTAGCGGCCGAGCTCGAGGCGACACCCAGATCATCCGCTTCTGCCGGAGTGACTTTCGAGAATTGCTTGCAGCCCATCCTGACATTGGCGAAATCGTCACACGTGCCCTCATCGTGCGTCGGCTAGGAATTCTCGAGCAAAACCTCGGTGGTTCTTACTTGGTCGGAAAGAAGCGTGACCCGCGTTTGCTGCAGCTGCAGCGTTTCCTGCAAGGGAACGGCTATCCGGTTCGCGTTCTCCGCGCGGACGAAGATGAGATGGCGGACGAGTTGATCCGTCGGCACGACGTCACGGACGCGGACCTCCCCCTATTTCTTTGCCACGGTGAGGAAGTCTTAAAACGGCCTTCCGTGATCGAAGTAGGCGAGACGACGGGCATCGTGGAATGGCCTAGCACCAATGAGACTTACGATCTAGCCGTCATTGGTGGCGGTCCTGGCGGTATGGCTGCTGCCGTCTACGGGGCATCCGAAGGACTCAGAACCGTTGTCCTGGAACGTCAATCTCCGGGAGGCCAAGCGAGCACGAGTAGCAAAATCGAAAATTACCTTGGATTCCCTAACGGCCTATCCGGTCAGGAACTTGCGGGACGCGCCCAGTTGCAAGCCCAGAAGTTCGGCGCCACTCTCGCCCTGCCGATGTCGGTCGACCAGATCGAATGCACTTCACCGCCGTACAACGTCCAATATGAGGGCGGTGAAATACTCGCCAAGAGTATCGTTCTTGCCACTGGGGCAACGTATCGTAAGCTAGGACTTGGCAACGAAGCTCAGTACGAGGGAAGTGGTATCCACTACGCCGCCACGGCAATGGAAGCTGGACTCTGCGAAGGCGAAGAAGTGGTCGTGGTCGGCGGAGGCAATTCGGCAGGACAAGCGGCAGTCTATCTTTCCAACCACGCTCGACACGTCCACATGCTGATTCGGGGCGATAGCTTGGCCGCGAGCATGTCCGACTACCTCGTTCAGAGAATCGATGCGTCTGATTGCATTTCACTGCATCGTAACACTGAGATCATCGCCCTCGACGGAGAGACATCTCTTGAGAGTATGGTCTGGCGAAATCGCCTGGACGGCCAGGAAACAACTCACTCCATTGGGAACCTATTCCTAATGATCGGCGCAGTACCCAACTCTTCATTTCTGAATGGCTGTGTTTTGACCGACCAAAGAGGATTCATCTGTACCGGAAACGAAGTTGCGGGTACGAGCGCATGGAAACAAGACCGTTTGCCACATCCATTCGAAAACAGCCTGCCCAACGTCTTTGCCGTGGGGGATGTTCGAGCGGGCAGTGTCAAACGCGTTGCATCGGCCGTTGGCGAGGGCAGTATCTGCGTTCAATTCGTGCATCGCGCTTTAGCGGAAATGACTTGAAACGAGTCTCTAGTCCTGCAGGTTGGCAGGATCAAGCTCCGTAACGAGACAGAAACATCTGCACAGTCTCGCCAACAATCTTCTTGCGGCGATGCGGCGTGAGCGGTCCCTCGCCTTTCAAGATCGTAGGCCAGAACGCAAACTGTTGAACAAGCCCACAAAATTGCTGCGCAGCAAATTCGACGTCCTTCATTTCCGAAAAGTGCCCCGCCGCTTTAGCTTGCTTTAGCCACCGAACGGATCGCAGTAAAAAACGGTCGTGATCGATCGACCGCGCGACCTCGGGCTCGGCGATCACTCTCGATATTCCGGCTCGAGCCAGCGCCTGCACAGGTTCCGAAGACATGATCTGCACTTCGGCGCGAACCACCGCCGCCAACTGTTCCTCCAAATCCTGATCGGGATCAAAGTCACGGTACGGAATGCTCTCGACGCGGACGAGCAACTCTTCGACGATCGCTTCAAAGAGCGTCTCTTTGCTCTCAAAATGCTTGTAAAGCGTCCTTTTGCTGACTTCTGCCAGCTCCGCAATCCGGTTCATGCTGGCCGCATAGAAGCCTCGATCACAGAATTCGTCCACGGCGGCCCCAAGAATCGCCGCACGCTTACGATCAGTCAGTCGCAGTTCGCTGGCTTGCGTCATGGCAGAGATGTGAGCTCAATCACCCAAGTTATGAGGAAACAATGAAGACCACGAGAAAGTACACTTCCCGGTTTACTTCCATCGAGCCACGACTAAAGTATACCCTAAAGTTTACTTTTCTCCAACAGATCTTAGGCCGGCTTTGATGAGCCCAATGAGACACCCCATGAATACCTTCGTGCTGCATTTCGCGTCCTTGCGGCAACTGTGGGCATCGCGGCAAATGCGGGCCCCCGTGTTTGCAACCGGTCTGCTACTTCTATCTGCGGCCAGCGGGTGTCGGCAAGATCGCGGAGCGGAGGCGGAACCCGAAAAACCGCCGAAGCCAGTCTCCGTGATGACTCTGAGCCAATCGAAACAGATTCAGCAGCAGCTGATTACAGGATCCATCGCACCCTGGAAGACCGAACAAGTTGGCTTTGAAGTGGCTGGCCGCGTCAACTTCGTCATTGAGCTGAATGAAGAGATTCAGCCGATTCTGCCATCCAGCGTTGCGTCTCCCGCCACGCCTCTGGCAACACTAGATCCGGAGCGTTTTGAGATCGCCATCGAAACCGCTTTGGCAGATGTCCAAGTCGCGCTGCGACAACTGGAAGCGAACCAAGTCGCGATCACTCAGCGACTACCTGCGACCATCGAGTCCGCACAGTCGGAAAAAGAAGTCGCTCAAGCCGATTTCGACCGAGTAACGAAATTGATTGAGCAGTCAGCGATCTCCCGTGCCGAGTTTGACGACGCGAAGAACCGGATCCGCGCCGCAACTTCTGCCCTCACCGCAAGTGAAGCTCAACTCGCCCAGGCAAAGGCAGAACAAGCCGCTCTCAAGGCTCAAGTCAATCGCGCCCAACAAGCAGTCGAGGAAGCTCGGCGAAATCTCCGCAATACAAAACTGTTCAGTTCGTTCCGAGGAATTGCCTCCCAAGTCCACACGGTCCCGGGCTCCTATGTCAGCCCCGGCGATCCGGTTGTCACGGTTCAAATGATGGATCCGATGCTCGTCGAGTTTGAGGTTTCCCCGAAGGATTCACGGAAGTACTCACGCGGAGACATTTTGAACGTCTTCGTCTCCGATAGCAGCGGGAATCGCGAGCTGGCCAATGGCATGGTTTACACGGTTGATGCCGTAGCGGACCCGAATTCGAGAACCTACACGGTCGCACTCCACATTCGAAATGAGAAAGAATCCGTTCTGGCCGTCGGCGATTCGGAAGCCACTGAACTGCAACAGACAGAGCGTATCTTCTCACTCAACGTCGGCCCGATCATCACGGGTGATACGCGACAACTCGTCGAACAACAGTGCCTGCATCAGATTGGCGACGCAACCGTTGTCTGGAAAATCAAGAACCGGCGAGCGAATCAGGCAACCGATCCAACCGATCGAGTCTTGATCGTCGAACCCGTCAAAGTAACTGCCGGCAGCGAGGTTATCCCGTTACTCGGGCAGTGGAATTTTGTTCCGGTCGAGTTTGAGGACCCCTCCAGCGTCGACATAGAAAACGACCTCATCATCGGACGGCTCAAACCACCGCAACAAGCGTCGAACGAGGCGGCAGATTTATTGTCGCCGAAACGTGTCTTGTTGACCCAGCCCCGTTGGAAACTCCGATCCGGAGATGTCGTCCAGGTACTCATGTCGGGCGATACCGTAAGCCAAGGCTACTTCGTTCCCATGAAGGCCGTTCTCAGCTCCGGCGGCAGTTCTTTTGTCCACATCATCGAATCACCGAAGGATGACAACACCATCGCACGCCGTGTCGAAGTCGCCCTTCAAGAGGATAGCTCCATCGCCGGCGATTCCATCCGCGTCCAAGTCTTGCCCATCGAAGACGGAGCCCTAAGAGACGGTACGCAAATCGTCATCGCTGGCACGCACTACTTGACGGACGGTGACCGAGTTAATGTGGTCCCCCCGAGAGGTTCGGACCGATGAATCGCTTGCCGGAATTCGCCGTCGCAAAACCAACGATCATCATCACGTTTGTCGTCTTGGCAGTGATCGGGGGGATCTACAACTTCCTGACGATGCCGCGTCGAGAAGATCCCGAATTCACTTTAAAAGTCTGTGTGGTGACAACTCGTTGGAGCGGTGCCTCTGCAGAACAAGTCGAACGGCACGTCACCGACCCGCTTGAAAAAGCGTTTCAAGGGCTGGAAGAAGTCAAGCTGATTCGTTCGAACTCGCTCAGCGAACAGTCCGTCATTTTTGTCGAGCTTGAACAATGGGTTCCGGCGGCCAAAGTCGACGACGCCTGGGACCGCATTCGGGCTCGAGCCAGCAACGTGCAACTGCCAGACCCGAACATCGTCCCCTTCGTCAATGATCAGTTCGCGGATACGAGCGTCATCGTCTTTGCGGTTCACCAGACTCCGCTCGACGACACAGCAATCGACCCCGCCTTTGAATACACGCAACGGGAACTGGACAACTACTCCGAGCGAATCCGCGATGCGTTGCTGTTGCTGCCTGGTGTTGCGAACGTCGAACGCCACGGAGTCCTCGACGAAGCCATTTATATTGAGACTAGCCCACAGAATTGGTCCCAACTTCGACTGACCACGGACTACGTGCAACAACTCGCGCGCAGCCAGAACATCGTCGCCCCCGGCGGACAGCTCGACGCCGGCGATGGACGACTTTTTGTCAAACCCAAAGGCAGCGTCGAAGGCGTCGAGCAGATTAACCAATTGGCCGTCGGCACCGTCGAGGGTCAAAACTCATCCAATTCCGTCACCGTTCGCGATATCGGACTCAGTGTCCGTCGCGGATTCGTCGATCCGCCACAACGTATCGCCCGCTATGGTGATACCAAGTTCTCAACAACCGCCAACACGATCGCCGTGTCGATGAAATCCGGTGCGAATATCATCGACATCTGCGAGAAATCCAAGCAGCGAGTCAAAGAGCTTCAGGCCAATGGGGAACTGCCGCCCGACGTCGCCGTTTCTATCGTTTCGGATCAGTCCGACAGCGTGAACGAGCGTATCCGCGCGGTACTCGTCAACATTGTTCAAGCGATTCTGATTGTCGTCATTGTGGTCTACCTCTTCGTGGGATTTCGTACCGCAGCAGTCATGGCGGCGAACATTCCGTTTGTCGTCCTAGTCTCACTCGCCATCATTCCATTCTTCGGCGTTCAGCTCGAACAAATGTCGTTGGCCTCCATGATCATTTCATTAGGCTTATTGGTCGACAACGCCGTGCAAGTCTGCGACCAAGCAGCTACCAACCAGCGTTTGGGCATGAATCCGCGTGAAGCCGCCGTCAAAGGCGCCCAACTGCTCGGTCCTTCGATGCTCAATGGCACGCTAACCACGATTGCGGCGTTTATGCCAATGCTATTCGCCCTGGAGGGCTCGAACAGCGAGTTCATCTACAGTTTGCCCATCACGCTGTCGGCAATGCTTGGCGTTAGCTGGCTGATCGCGATGACATTTTGTGTCATCCTAGCATCGTGGTTCATTCGCGTTCCTGCCGATGCCGGACACGCCATAGCGCCATTGCCATGGTTGTTTCAACGGCTGCAGGCATTCTCAAGCCGCCTGGCCGCAGCACGCAAAAGAAACAAGCAGAAAGATCCATCCAACTCGGTGGTGAAAGCGGAAACAGGTGCCACTAACACAACCCATCGATCCCCCCACGCCGGGGCGCCCGCCAACGCGGTACCCGGTACGCTAACCAACCTGAATGACAACTTTTTCTTTCGAACCTACGGCCGCCTACTCGGTTGGGCTCTCCGTCATCGCGGTCTCACCCTCGCGGGTGCGTTCGGAATTCTCGTTCTATTGATGCAACTGCCCGTCGCGTCCGAGTTCTTTCCTTTGACTGAGCGAAATCAATTCGCTGTGAACATCTATTTGCCTGAGTCGGCTTCTTTCGAACAAACCAACGAAGTGGCTCGACAGGTCGAAGACGCGATCCGCAAGGTCAGCCCGTTTGTCGACGAAGAAGGAAACCCTGGCGAGCGTCTCTTCAACATGCGAACGGTCGTCGGTGGTGGCGGAACTCGTTGGTACCTCAGCTGGGAACCGGAGTTTATCCAACCCAACTTCGCAGAGATTCTAGTGCATACGACCGACGGAAAGCGAACGCATGAATTCGCGGAGCGGCTACGAAAAGCCGTTCAAGTGGGCGACGAAGAATTGGGCATTGAACCCATTGTTGGGGCCCGGGTGGTTCCCATTGAGTTGCTTCTCGGGCCTCCCGCCGACCCGGTCGTGCTGCGAATCGTAGGCGATGGATACGCAGATCAGAAAGACATGCGAGCCGCCGCTGACCGAGTCAAAGCCATGGTGGATTCGGAACCGGATACCTGGGACGTCAATGATTCTTGGGGAGTCGCGACGCAACAGTTGTTCGTCGACATTGCTGACGACCGTACCGGAGTCACCGGTGTTCGCAACTCGGAAATCGCTTCTTCGCTCGACGCTTTTTATTCGGGCAAGCTACTCACGCATTACCGCGAAGGTAACCGCCTCATCCCGGTATTCTTTCGACTACGACCAGAAGATCGTCGGTCGGTGGCAGACATGCGTTCCACTTTCGTTGAGAGCCGCTCTGGAAAACTGCCTCTGTCGGCTGTCGCTGACATCGTACCGCAGTGGCGTCCGTCAAAAATTGACCGTCGCAATGGGAATCGCACCATCGAAGTCCGATCTCAAGTCCTTGCGGGAGCTTCCGGCAACGACATTACGAATCGCGTGTTCCGATGCGAAGCGATGGATCAGCTGCGCAGCGAGCTCCCAGTCGGAATGCGGGTCGAAGTCGGCGGCGCACTCGAAGAAGCCAATTTAGCTCAAGGGCAAATGCTCGCCTCGTTCGGCATGTCGTTCGTCTCCATCATCGTGCTGCTGATCTGTCAGTTCAGCAGCATTTTTCGAACTTCGATCATTATCGTCACGCTGCCACTTGCACTTGGCGGCGCCTTGCTCGGGCTCTATGTCACGAACAACTCACTTGGCTTCATGCCACAACTTGGGATCTTGGCATTGTTCGGAATCGTACTGAACGCAGCCATTCTATTCGTCGAGTTTGTCGACCTTCTGATTCGCAGACAACGCCAATTGCGTCAACAACCTGAACTGCGGGAGCAGCACCAAGCTAGTCAACCGGCCCATGGCGGCAAACGTGCACGCCTCAGTAATGAAGAGCTGCGTGCCACGATTATCTCCGCCGGACAGCAACGATTTACGCCCATTTTCCTGACGACGGCGACCACGGTCGGAGGACTCATCCCGCTCGCCCTTTCCGGTGGACCGCTCTGGGTCGGAATGGCCTGGCTTTTGATCTTCGGCCTCCTTTTCGCGACCCTACTGACGCTCTTTATCATCCCTGTGCTCTATAGCTTCGGAAGGCACCGCTAAAGCACCTAGAGTGTTGCAATCCTCGTACGCAATCATACGTATTGAAAGCGTCATGCCGCACATCCATCGCGGCCTAAACACCGACAGCGCTAAGCGATGTGAACACTCAGCAATATGAACGCTGGGCAAGGTGAACGCTAGGCAACTGCAGCGGCTCGAACTGAAACCGCCAGCATCGTCAGCATTCCGCACAACTCGTTCAACGTTATGGAATCTCGTAGATGTCCACCGGTTGCGTGTCATACATGGAATCCGCCGCGGAACGAGTGTCATCCGTTTCCGGAATCGGTTGCGCGATCTCTTCCACCTTGACGGATAATCCGCCGATCTGAAACACCTCACCAACCATCACGGTGGCTTCCTTCACTCGTCGATCACGGACATAGATCCCATTCTTCGAGCCCAGGTCCTGGATCGTGAG
This sequence comes from Aureliella sp., assembly GCA_046290675.1. Lineage (GTDB taxonomy): Bacteria > Planctomycetota > Planctomycetia > Pirellulales > Pirellulaceae > Aureliella. The sequence continues at coordinate 68,472 of JBKAHA010000011.1, read as the reverse complement.
CGCGCCATAAGCATTCAGGCGAAACCGGCAGTGCTCGCGGCTGATCGTCGGCGAATTCAGCGATATGCTCGAAGTTTCACAACGTCCGATCGTTGCGGGGAGTGTGAGATTCCATTCGTCAAGACAAATGTCAGACTGACCGTCCAGATGAACCAGCTTGTAGTACATCGACGCACCTCGTTTGGAAAAGAGAAGAGTCGGAACCACGCGGATGAAAAGGCATGATCACGCAGTTCGAAGAAGAGATACGTCAATATATCGAATTCACCAAACCAAAGCAATTTTTTGGCTCACCCTGGTAGGGCAAATCAAAGTTTCAATTGGTAGTGGATGAGGCAACGAATCCCTCGGACATGCGGCCTGAAAATGGAAGCGACTCGTACCGTAGTCCACCACGATCGTATCGCCTTTCTTGGAACGCTGATTCGCACTCGTAGAGGGAGCCTGGACAAATCGTCGTTTGATTCTAGGTTCAGCCACGGTTTATACCTCCCCCCTTGTTCCGAGGGCGTCGAGGAACGTGGCGGCCATTACATTTCAGATCGCATCGTAACGCGTTCGACTTCTTCCATTGAAGTAAGGCCTTGCTCCACTTTCAATTGCCCCGAATCACGGAGCAATCTCATGCCGTGGCGAGTCCCCGTTTCGCGAATCTCGGCTGCGTGAGCATGACTTTGGACTTGCCCACGGATTTCATCGTTGACCATGAGCAACTCGTAAATGCCTTCGCGGCCACGATAGCCGGTGCCACGACACCGCTCGCAGGACGCAACCATTGCCGGATCGCCTTTGCAAGTGTCACAGACGCGCCTGAGCAGTCGCTGAGCAAGAACACCGAGGACGGAGCTGGCTACCAAATAGGGCTCAATGCCAAGGTCCAGCATTCGTGTTACGGCACTTGCCGCATCATTGGTGTGAAGCGTGCTAAAAACGAGGTGCCCAGTTAGCGCAGCCTGGACTGCCATGACCGCCGTTTCTTGGTCGCGGATCTCACCCACCATAATGATATCGGGATCTTGACGCAGGACACTCCTTAGACCACTGGCAAAGGTCATGCCTTTCTTCGTGTTGATCTGAGTCTGACTGATTCCGTCCAATTGGTACTCGATTGGGTCTTCCAACGTGACTGCATTGCGCTTGCGCGTATCCAATTGTTGGAGAGCTGCGTACAGCGTCGTGCTCTTACCGCTTCCGGTAGGCCCTGTGACGAGAATCAGTCCGTGCTCGACGTTGATCAGCTTTCGGAACTGCGCAAGTGTGAAGTCGTCCATACCAAGCTCGGTGAGCTCATATAGTCGAGCACTCTTATCCAACAGTCGGATGACCATGCGTTCGCCGTAGTTCGTCGGCATCGAAGCCAGACGCAAGTCAATGGTTCGATCGCCGACTTTGACGGTGGCCCGTCCATCTTGCGGAAGTCGACGTTCCGCGATGTTCATTTTGCCAGCCACTTTGAGGCGGCTGATGATCTCTTCTTGGATGGTTCTAGGGAGCCTACGAATATCTTCGAGCACACCGTCCATACGCATGCGAACGATGACGTAGCTCTCAAAAGGTTGCAGATGGATATCACTCGCGCCGTTCTGAATAGCCTCCAGCAGCAAATCGTCGTTTTGTAATCCTTGCCACGTCAATTCAATTCTTGTGAGGGAAACATGAAAAACGCAATTTTGGATGTAACCGGGATGTTCTTTCGAACGTCAGTCAGTGTGAAGGATGATGCATCGGTGCTTGATGTGATGCAGGCGGCCAAGGCGCAGGGAGGAGATCCAAGCTTTGACTTTGAGCCAGACGCCTCGGGACGGTTTCTGAAGAGGGTTACCGTAGACTATTTGGACCCCACCGATCCGCCAACTTCAAGACAGGATCCAAATCGCACGTATCCAATCGGAAGGTATACGTGGGATGATGAAGCCAATGGCCAGACAAATCCGCAGCTTGTCTGGCAATACTACGTGTTTGATGCCGGCGGCAAGCTGCTGACTGGACCTGAAGGCCCCCAAGGGAAACGAAAGATTGTTGCCTTCGCTGACTCGTATAAGGAAGGTCTCGAATTGGACAATGGCTATTCGATTGTCTGGCGATTGGTAGCTATCTTCATTGCTCCGAACGGCGGCAGCATCAAGACAATGATGAATATGGCGTAGCCGGCATGTGCATGATGAGCGTTGCCCGTACGTTCGGTAGGACGCGATAGGGGTATCACGTTGGAATCGAAATGCGGGCAACGTTTGGGCAGGTTCGATCCAAACGCCCAGAACGCTGGGGCCATTTCATGCGCCGAGGCCCCGCGAGAAGGGTGCTTCACGATCGCTGATCGTGCCTGTTGCCGTCGTTTTTCAACTCGCCATCGGGCCCTATGCAGGGCGAATCAGAGTTTCAAGTTAGGGCATAAGCCGCGACGCGTGAGCGACCGGGGGCGTCATGAAACCCGTTGCCATAAAGTGCAGCGTTGGGGCAGCGTTGGGGCAGCGGCTCAATGGCGAAACAGCCTAGATCCAAACTTGGATTTGCCCTGGGCCCGACGGCGAGGACAGATCGTAGCGGCAGCCATTCGTGCGTATGCGAAGCTAAACTCAAACGCTAGGGAGCCTAACTGCTCTTCAGCAGCAGGCTCCCAGAATTCGACGCGCGTTCTATTTTGCAGCTTCCACCTCGAGTTCTTTCAAAAGAGCCGCCAGCTCCTTCCCGTGGAGCTCTTTGTTCACTTCTTTTTGGATACTGGCGATTTTCCCATCCTTTCCGATCACGAAAGTAACTCGACTCGCCGCGTTGCGTTCTTCCCGTAGGACACCAAACATCCTTGCGTTCTTGCCTTCCGGGTCGCAAAGAATGGGGTAGTCGAGCTCTAGGCTCTTCGCGAATTCCGCGTTCTTTTTGACCGTATCGGTGCTGGCGGTGAAGTAGGCAACTTCGTACTTTTTGAGCAAGTCGCCATACTCCTTCATTGACTTGCATTCCTTCGTGCAGCCACCGGTGAAGGCTCGTGGAAACCAAGCGATGATCACTGCCTTCTTACCGATGAAGTCGGCTGCTTGATAGGTCTTTCCATCCGAGCCCTTCATCTCAAATTTGGGACTCGAATCCCCTACCTTTAGCTCTTTGGACGCCCCCGTTTCTTCGGCAGCCTTTGAAGCGACGGCAAAACCCGCGATCAGGCTGGCAGCAAAACAGCAATTGAAAACAAGACTGTTTCGGGAGAAAGATGTGCGCATGAAAAAGCACCCTTCATGGTCAAATGTGAAGCGAATGAACACAGCGTTCAACAGGAGCGAATTACCACAGTGCGTTTATTGCAGCGAAGGGCCCTTTCTCGAAATTACCTGTGAGGAGCTGCGAGCTAATCTCATGGAACATGAATGTTCAGTGATATTTGCGTAAGGATCGCAGATCTGACATTCTTTGTGAGCGGAAGATGGGCACTGTGGCTATTAGCTGGGGTTCAATCCGCATTGCCGCCGAGAATACCCTGCAGAATATCGAGTAGCTGTGCTTTGCTTGCACGTCGCGGATTGTTCGAGAGACGCTCGAGATTGACTGAGTCCACAATGCTTTCGAGTTGATCGATGGAATCGACTCCGACCATGTTGAGCGTTGTTGGGCAACCGATCCTCAAGAGGAGCTGCGTGATCAAATCGCACGCCTCCACAATTTGGTCCGTTCCCAGGATAGTGAGGATCTGAGAAATCCGGTCCTGTACCGACGCTGCGCCACGCGGGTCAGTACAATCTTCGTCGCTAACGTCCGCGTTGAAAGCAAGGAGCGACGGCAGGGTCATGGCAACCGCCATCCCATGCGGGACCGCGTGTCGCGAGGTGAGGGCATAGGACAGGGCGTGGGGAGCAGTTGTCTTCGTGATATTGATGGCTTTACCAGCAAGATGTGATGCCCTGCACATTGCGGAGCGAGCCGCTGGTGTCGGCAAGTTGGTGGCCTCAGCAAGATTGCGAACCGCAAGTGTTGCAGCTTCGGATGCATACCGCATCGACTCGTCAGTTGAGCCGACAGCCCACATTGATTCTATCGCCTGGCAGAATGCATCGAGCCCCGTTGCGGCAGTCATTTGCTTGGGCAAACTCTCCGTCAGCGTCCAGTCGACGATGGCTTGGCTGGGCAACAACGACGGGTGGGCAACCGAGTACTTGTTGCCGTCGACGTAGACGACCGCAAAGTGGGTGGCTTCGCTCCCTGTCCCTGCAGTTGTCGGGATCGCCACCAAAGGCTTCCCCGGCACTTCGATTGCTGCTTGGCCTGTTGCGAGCTCCCGGGCCGAAAATGACTGAACGGCGAAAGCTCCGATCAACTTCGCTAGATCGATCGCAGTCCCTCCGCCCAAAGCGAGAAGAAGGTCTGGCTGACTCTCTCGATAGGTCTCCATTCCCCGAACCACGTCCTCCAGCTTCGGGTTGACCTCGAAGCCAGTGAACCAAGTGGTGCTTTTCGTCTGCAGGATCGGCTCCAATACGGCTTTCGCCCCGGAGGCCTCGTACGCTTGTTCGTCCACCACTAGAAACACTCGTTCAGCTTCATACGAGCTCAATATCGAGGAGATTTCAGACAATGAGCTGAGAGGAAATTGCTGCGTGGTCACTTTTCGGTCCGTCAGAAGAAATGGGTCGCGTTACAAACTGCCTTCGAGCCGTACCAGGGCAAATCAGAGTTGGACTCTAGGCTGTTTCGCCATTCGGCCGCTGGCCCAACGCTGCTCGCAAGCTGCTTCTTTTGGCAGCGGGTTTCATGACTCGCCCGTCACGCGTCGCGGCTCATGCCCAAGTGTGAAACTCTGATTCGCCCTACGAGCCGTACGTGCTGCTTTCGATAATCCATGCCGAGAATACAGACTATCCCTGTGCTGCCCGCGGACGCTACATTCAATCAACCTTCACAATAAGCCGGTGGATTTTATTCCACCAGATCGCTAGATTGTTCACCACGGCCACACGGTGTTCGAACATGGCACTAGGTGGAAGTGGATCTTGCTTGACTGCACGCGGCGCGGGAAGAGGGGCTACGCAACAATGATTCAACTAGTCGTCTTCGATATGGCAGGCACAACGGTTGACGAAGATAATGTCGTCTACAAAACCGTTCGTGCTGCCATCAATGCAGCCGGTTATGAGTTCTCGCAAGAGCAGGTTCAGGAGGCAGGAGCGGGAAAAGAAAAGTCACAAGCAATCCGCGACGTGCTGTCCCTGGATGGAGCGGCGCATTCCGACAACGAAGTCGCCACCATCTTTAGCGATTTCAAGCAAAGGTTGGCAGCTGCATACGCAACACTGGACGTCCACGAGCAACCCGGGACTTCGGAGGCGTTCGCGAAATTGCGAGCGAGTGGTGTCAAGGTTGTTCTCAATACAGGTTACGACCGAGCAACCGCCGAAGGACTCGTGAAGAAAATCGGTTGGGTTGTTGGCGGTGACATCGATGGATTGGTGACGGCAAGTGATGTCGAGAACGGGCGTCCCGCTGCGGATATGATTCATCTCGCGATGGAGCTGACCGCGATCACATCCAGCGACCAAGTCGCCAAGATTGGCGACTCTAGCATCGATATCGAAGAAGGTAAGAACGCCGGTTGTGCATTGACTTTTGGCATTACGACGGGAGCTCAAACCGAAGCCCAACTTCGCACTGCGGAACCTACGCATGTCGTCGACAGCCTCGCGGAAATGTGCGAACTGGTGTTGGCTTAAGTGGTCCCATCGCTATGCTCTGCGTGGTGACTGCACACTGCGGCCAGCGCTCCTAACATATCAGCCGGTTTGTTGGGTTGCGTGTCAGGTACGCACGACAAAGTCCATTGCGGGGCGCTCGTTGCGGCCTTTGCCTGCGGGGGAGATTCCGGACAGCTTGAGAGCCGTCGAGTAGACGTCTCCGTGGTTCGGGATGTAAGAATCTTTGTGCTTGGTTTGTCCGTCTTTGAGTTCACCTGTGATTGGGTCGAAGGCCGGATCAAGCGAACCATCAGGCATGATGGGAATCGCCATTAAGGTGCCTTCGCCGACGCGACCGAATTGCGTGTTGCCGTTGACATTGCTGCCCAGGAACGCGACGGAAGTCACTTGCCAGTGTGCGGAAATGTCTTGCCCGCCGATCTCCGATTGTTTCTTCTCTTCCGTGATTTTCTTCTTCAGGATGCCGTCCACGTTTCCATGGATCGATCGTCCAAACTCGGAGGTGAGCACGATGTTGGTGTGGTCAAAGAGCGACGTGTCCGTGTCTTTGTATTGCGTGTTTTTTAACTGGTCGACGAACGCAGCCAATGGAGTCCATAGATCTTCGTTCATCATGTTGGTTTGGTCCTTGTTGCCGACGGGCGTCTTGTCTTTCCCTCGCCAAAGGTTGCGTCTGGAGTTATGGGAATCAAATCGCCTCACGTCCCGCGACTCGATAAAAAAGCCGCATGACAAGCCATTACGCATCATTTCGTAACTCATCATGGCTTGAACGTTGGTGTTGGGCGCGAATTTGCTTCGAGCCTTGTTACCGTTGACGCTTCGATACGTAATTAACTCATCCTTCGGGCTGACCTGGAATTGTTCTCGAAGCTGATCGTCGCGGAACAAACGCAGTATGTCGGCTCGGTTCAGATTGCGTCCCTTCTTCGCAAGTTGTTGATAAATCTTCCTGGCGTTTTGGTAGCTTCGCACCGCGTGAATGTTCTCGTCTTTGAGGATGTCGCGGTGAGCATTCCCCAGGAATTCGTCGACGGTTCGGGCGACTTCATCTCCAGCCGTTTCTTCCATCTGCAACAGCAACTTGCGCAACTTGTTGGGGGTGCCACCGTAGATCGTGTGGGCGTGCACGGGACCTAGTTGCTCGTAGTACCCACGACGCCCCGTATACTGAACTTCGTTGAGCTCTCCATCGGACAGCCACCAGTGCCATGAAAGTTGCGGCAACACGTACTCCTGACCGTATTGCTCGGCGAACGCCTGCATTACCGAGCGTTCATCGGGTTCGCGCTCTTCGGTCTGCTTGAATCCATAGCTTCCCATATGGACTTTGAGTCGGTCTCTGGAGTGCCCCGATCCGGTGTGCATCGAACTGACGACGGCCATGTCGGGAAACAGCTCTTTTCCGGCCTCGGCCAAATAGCCGTAGCGGATATTGCCGTGAGTCTTGATCGAGTAGTCGTCTTTGCCCCAGTCGAGGACTCGGTATCTCTCATCGCTAACATCGTCAAGACGCTTAACGACGTTGTTCTCCGTATTCACGGGGTTGAACATGTCGTAGCCGCACCAGCCGCCTTCGAGGTACCAATAGACCAAGAAGTGCGGATCCTCGCTTGCCCGTGTGGCGTCGCGGGCCATTGCGGTCGCCTTCTGTTCCCCGGGCATTCCATACGCAGAGAAGTAACCCAAGAAGTCAGCACAGGTTAGGCCCGCGACGGTTGCTCCGGACCTCCTGAGTAACGATCGACGCGAGAACGCGGGAGGGGCGATGCTGGAGGCCACATCGCTAGAAGACGAACCGGAAGAACGGATTCTAGAATCTACCCAACACGGACGAGTCATGGCTTCGGTCCTTCTACTGATTCCGGGATACCCCAATACTCGGGCGACATCACAATCGAACGGATCATCGGCCTAATTTTAAATCCGCTTGCGTGAGCTTCGTCCCACAATCGCTTATACAAATCACGCTCATCTTCCAGCAGCCGCATGGGCCTTCCGAAGTAGAAGTTGACGTGCGTGTTGAGCATAGTCCGAACAAAACGCTCTTTCTTGGCCGCCTGCATTGCAAACGCTTCGAGCCCTTCGCCTTTGAACGGATACTCGTCGACCGCATCGCGATCGGAGGCATCAATCTCAAGTCCCGATTCATCTTGCGTTCGATACTCACCGGCATCGGTCCAATTCAACCGTTGGAATGCGAGCGGCGTCAATATCTTGTGGCAACTGTAGCAGTTCGAGTTCGGATCCGTTGTGCCAAGTGCCGTTACGCCTTCTCGTTGCTCAACGATCTCGGGAGGAACCTCGTAAACATAGCCGAGGAAAAGCATCGATACCTGCGCCGCATAGTTGTAGTGCGGCAACCCGGGCTTACCATCAATAAATCCCTTGGTCGTTAGCACTCCCGTTCTTCCATGATGAGCGGGGCGTGATCGCTTTTCCCAGTGTTCGTCGACCGTGTAATCGGCCGTCAATATTTCTTGAAAGGGAAGGTCATTCGTCGCAATATAGGTCCAAAGTCGGGCAGGTTCGTCCTGAACCGTGGTTCCCTGGCTCTCAAGATACAAACGGACTCGATGAAAGTAGTAGTCCTTGAATTCCTCGGACTGCAAGTACTCGTCGACCAGAGACTCTAGAGTGAAACCATTGCCGAGTTTCGCGAACTCTTCGGTCGTGGGGGGGCGGCCCAACAAATCCTGAGCAAGTCGAACTAGCTGCAGTTTCTTTCGAGGATGACCAGCCGTTGCGTCATCGAGTGATGGGGGCCGAGTGAAGAGAAAGTCGGGGTGGCGAACGAGCGCAGCACATAGTGATGCCCAAGCAACTTCATCGACCGACAGTCGAGGGGCTTTGAACTCAAGGGAAGGCGAATTTAGGTCTTTCAGTCCTTCCACCGTGGGCCCAGATATTTGTCTCCAACGGAAACGAAGTTCACTGCCTTGAACGGTGAAACTGGACGAAGCGTCAAGACGCACGTTGGCGTCCGATCTTACGCGGCTGGGAAATTGCACTCGGAGTATCGGCGACGATCGTCTGGCGTGGACCTCCACCGGAACGCGAGGTTCGTGATCACGCTTTCCCGGATAGTAAATTCGAATCTTGTAGTAGTTGTCGTGCAACCATCCGTGATCTTTCCGGTCTCGAAGCAAGTACTTAAGAGCAAGCTCTCCCTTTTTCTTGTTTCCATCATGTAGCTTCATGCCACGCACGTTGTAGGCCCGGAAGTTGCCTTCGTTGTAAGCCTCCCAGTCGTTCATCCCTTCAGCAATCTTGCTGTCCACTAAAAACGACTTCTCGGGGTTTGCCGCATCGACAAAATCAACCGCCGCGGCTGTAACGCGTTTGAAAGTGCCCTCGTTGGAAATCTTGACAAAGCTGTCTTCGTCAAATTGAAACTGGCCAGGCAACTCAATGAACGGACGCGTGTCATCGCCACAGTGATAGGCGAACGTTGCGATTCCTAGCTCTTGATCTTCAATCACGCGGGGCGCCACGATCCGGTCTTGTCGAGCGGGGCCGCGAAGTTCCACGAGGACATTGTTTGCGAAGTCATCCTGAGCGCGGAATCGCAGCACCAACTCATAGTCCGCGGTCTCACCTAATTGCAACGTATCTTCAGGAAGAACGCTTACTCGGATCGTGCTGGCCCCCTTATGCTGATTGCCATCAGCAAGGTAGCTCACGCCGTCTTTTCGCTCGGTGGACCAGGCTCCTTCCACTTCTACCAGCGGATCATTGACCTGAATGCTGCGTGTCTGACCGTTACGGCTGACTTCAATGCCCGCGAACGTAACCGTCCGTAGCGTACCGGCATTGTGCAGGACAATCTCGCCTGCCTGTCCCTTTTCAAGAGAAATCGTTCCGAGACGCGATTTGAAAAAACCTGTCGAGCTTTCCTCGGAGAAGACCGGCTCCGCAAAGTTGAGCCACCATGGACGTGCCAGCCTGAGTACACTCGTTTCTGCGTCGGATAGCTCGAACGTGTCCTGGCTCTGGTCTACCAAGACCTGTTGGAGTTGTTGCGTATGACCGCTGACGTGCATTCGAATGTTCTGGGAAGCTGTGTGACCGGTTACTGGATCCTCCGCAGTTACCTGAAACTCAAGTTCGCTGTCACGCCCCGTAATGCTGCTGCCCAGAGCTCTAATTCGGCTGAGAAAGGTTTGTGCTTCCTTTAACTCGGAATCCGACGGCGCACGAAACAGGACTCGTTCATAGAGTCTTTGAACACCTAGGACGTCCGAACTGAGTGCTCCCTGGGAATCCGATTCCGTCGGCGGGTTGCTGCAAAGGACTTCGTCCAACTCGGAAAACGGCCCAGTGCGGTTGCGGAAGGCGGCTTTAGACACGTCACGTGCCAGCGATTCGAGCGAGCTCAGGTAGGCCGCGGTTGCGGTCCTCGATTCATTGAATCTGGTCTTGAAGTCGGCTCCGCCAAACGCAGCAAGATGCTCTTGGAAGTTGTCTTGGTCCCCACGTACCCAGTCATCATCAAAGATCACCCGAATCTTCGACTTCAGCTGCCGGTAGGTTAGCAGCTGGCTTGGTGTATCCACGTCTTTCGGAGCAGAGTGGAATTCGGCGAGTAGCGAACGTGGGAATCGCTCATCGAAGGCGACTCCGGTTTCACCGACCGAAGTGGAAACCTGCTTGATCAGCTTTCTGAGCTGACGGATCTGTTTCTTATCCCAAGGAGGAGCATCTTTGGGCATACGCCGATCGGGATTCGTAGCCAAGATACGACCGATGAAGGAATCCGGCCCCGTGCTACTTAAGTACTCTCCGTCGAGGAGACGTCGAAGATCTTCGAGCGGCCGACCACTAAGCACAAGATTGGAGGTGCTCTCACTGCTATGGCAATCCAAGCAACCCTGTTCCGAATCGGTGAGATGCCGAAACAGGCCCTTTTCAAATTGTAGGAGCAGCTTCGATTCCCAGGGCTCAATTTGGGACCGCTTGGGTGTGGAACTTGATAGATGACCTTGCGGTCGATCACCTTGCGACAACTCGCCCGTAAACGCGTCTTCCTTCGCTGGCGATTCCAACAAGCTTTCTTGCACGTGCTGACCGCAAACCACGTTGACGCCGCCGGTCGCAAAGATCGCGATAACAAGCGCCAGTGCGCACGGAAACGGCAGGACAAACTGCATAGGACTTGCTTGGAATGAAGGTAGGTGGGAGAGATTCAGGCGGGGGGGAGCAGGCAGGCGGGCGTTGGCAATTTCTTTAGGTTCCAAGGGTCCAAGAGCAATCGGACGGTGCTCAGCTCAAGGTTTTTGGGACGCTGCTCTGCCTCCCATCTTAAGAAACCGATTCCCCGACTACAAGTTTGATGGATTTTTAGCAGGGCCAATCAGAGTTTCAAGCTTGGGCATGAGCCGCGACGCGTGAGCGGCCGGGGGCGTCATGAAACCCGTTGCGGCCCGGCTGGCGTCACGAAACCCTTTGCCCTAGGGGACAGCGTTGGGGAAGCTGCTCAATGGCGAACATCCTAGGCTCAAACTTTGATTGGCCCTGGATGACTGGACAAAAAAGCCTCTCTTCTGCTAGCCCCCTTAATCAACTTCGCTTTAAAAACATCCTGAGGCGAGTTGTAGACGTTTTCGGATCTGGGACGGAGTGCTACTGGCAAATCCCATGACAAGTCCGTTTAGCTGGTCTTGCTTGGCCGTTTCTGGTGTGTAGTAACTCGAAAGTGCACGCGCGATGATGCCGATTTCCGCAAGCTTTTTCACGACATTCTTGTCGGATCGACGTTGCTTAAGTAGAGCCGTGCAGTGCAGACCGGCCATACTCCCGATGATGGCGAGTTTGTCTGAAAGATTCGACTCGATGGCATCGATAAACGTCTTGCGACGTTCCGAGTGAATCTTGCGAGTGCGGCGGAGATGGCGTCCAAAGTGCCCTTCGCGGATAAACTCCGTCAGTACCAGTTGGTCTACTTGGGAGGCGGGACGCGACGCCAGTCGAAGTGCATTCTCAAAAATCGAGACCAGTTGGTGTGGGACAATGATGTAGCCCAGGCCAAGCGCCGGAAAGATGACTTTACTGAAGCTGCCAACATACAACGTGCGGTCATGCGCATCCAATCCTTGCAGTGAGGGAACCGGATTCTGTCCGTACCGATACTCGCTATCGTAGTCGTCCTCCAAAATCCAGCCGTCCGAATTGGCTGCCCACGCAAGCAACTCAAGTCGGCGATCGATTGGCATCGTGACGCCAATGGGATATTGATGGGAGGGAGTAACGTAAGCGAGCTTCGCGTTGGGAACGGATCGAATTCCTTCATCGACAACGGCACCGTTTTCGTCCACCCTCATTGGAACGATCTGAGCCTGTTGTTTTTCGAAAGCCTCTCTCGCACTCACATAACCAGGATTCTCGAATAGGACTTTGTCTCTCGGATTGACCAGAATGCGAGACGCCAGTTCAACTGCTTGTTGTGTTCCGTTGACGATCATGACCTGCCTGGTCTCGCAGCGGACGCCACGCTGCGATCGCAGATACTCGGCAACGGACTTCTTCAATAGATACTGACCGCCGGGCTCGCCGTAGGAAAGGTCGAAGGCGTTGACCTTCTTCCAGGTGCTCCGGACGATTTTGGACCACACCGCAATTGGAAACGAGTCGAGTGCGGGTTCACCGGGGCAAAATGGTTCTGGTGAACCCGTCGCGAGTATGATCGGATCGATGGAAGATAAACCTCCCCCATAGTCACTGATCTCATCGATTTCCAACTCGGGAGGGTTTTCGCGAGTCAACTTACGTGGCTGTTCGACTGACGTTCGAGCTATAGGAACGGACGTAAATGGGCTGTCATTGGGTAGCTCGCCGCTGACGAAGGTGCCGCTACCACGGATACTCTGGAGGTATCCTTCCGCGATCAAACGATCCATGGCCGTAACCACGGTGGTTCTAGATACTCCCAATTGATCCATCAGATCCCGCGAGGAAGGGATACGGTCGGAGGGCTTCAATTCCCCGATCAGGATGGCCTCGCGAATCGCCTGGTAAAGCTGCTGGAAGAGCGGCGTTTTTCTTCGGCCGTCAAGCCGGAGAAATCCCAGTTCAGCTGAGGTCCTGCTTTCCTTCATACTTCAACGATCCGCAAGCAACCAGGCAGAGCCAGTGCGCGAACCGGCCGCAACAGAATGATGTCGAAGAAAACGAGGTCCACTTTCGCCGTTCATCTATCTGAACCACAAAACCAAACCGCGAAACCAACCTCAAAAGTGGACTGGTGAAAAATACAGATAGTGGATATTCCGTGCAGTCCAAAGTGCAGCATAATTGCAGACGCAAAACACCACAAGGGAACTCGTAACGAGGGCAGGGCAAATCAAAGTTTGAACCTGGGTTGAGTAGCAATTCAATACCTAACCCTCTGTTTCCGAGTTTCGCGAGGAATTTGCGGAGGGTCGGAGCCTGAGCGACGGGGAGGAATTCTTCCCAACTTTTAACTCTGATTCGCCCTAGTAGCGTAGGCAAGGCCAAGGTTCGTTTTGAGACATGCAACACAATCGTAGTGGACGAGGTTACGAGTCCCTTCCAAGATCAGGCCGCAAGTTCGAGGGATTCGAAATACGAAGGGCCGATCCCGCTGATATGGCAGGCGTAGTTGAGCTGTGTTCAAAGCACGCAGCCCACGAGCGGATGAACTACGATCCGGCAGGGAAACGTGAGACGCTGACGCAAGCTATTTTCGAAGCGTCCAAGTTGATCTGTATTGTTGCAGCGACATCGCAGCGTCACCGCAGCGGCATCGCGGGGTACGCCACTTGTATGTCGCAGTACTCGACTTGGTTGACCACCGAGTATTTGTACATGGACTGTTTGTATGTAGAAGCAGAATGCCGAGGTTTTGGCATTGGAAAGCGGCTCATGCAGGCAGTGGCAGAGGAAGCGGTCAAGCTCGGATATGCCGAAGTGCAATGGCAGACTCCGGACTTCAACGAGCAAGCAAAGCAATTCTACGACTCCGTCGAAGGCACTAGCCGGTATAGCAAGTTGCGCTATACGTGGCAGTTGTAGTCACGCGGTCACCTCATGAAGCTAAACACGTTCATTTGATTGATTTACGGAAAGGAAAACCATGACTTCTGTAGTTTCCAGATTTGAGGCAGCCAGTGCGGAGGAAGCCCAATTGCATTTTTCACGGAGGCTCAGCTTCGAGACGGACTGCTGGGACGTTCATCATGCGATCAGCAACGGAAAGCAAGATTTCGTGCTGCTTGACGTGCGCAGCGAAGAGCATTTCGCCAAGGGGCATGTGCCTGGCGCGGAGAATCTACCTAACTGGAAAATCAACGAATCGAGTGTCTCGAAGTATCCGGCCGACACACTCTTCGTGGTTTACTGTGCGGGACCACACTGCAACGGTGCCAACAAAGCTGCACTAGCACTCGCGAAATTAAATCGCCCAGTCAAAGAAATGATCGGTGGCGCTATTGGCTGGCTTGATGAAGGTTTTCAATTGGTGACAGCGAGCGATGAATGACATCTTTGTTGTAGATTCTTTCACGGATCGAGCATACCGGGGCAATCCAGCAGGGGTGCGTCTAGTCGGCGAACTGGAAGCGGATGCACGGATGCAGAATATTGCTCAAGAGTTGAATCTATCGGAAACGGCATTCGTCGCTTACGACCGCGAGAAGGAAGTTCAACCGATTCGATTCTTCTCGCCGAAGATGGAAATTCCACTCTGCGGGCATGCGACGTTGGCTGCGGCAAAGGTTCTGTTCGAAACCGAAGGATGGGAATCGTTGACGTTCGAAAATGTTGACGGTTTGAAGCTCAATGTAACGAAGGTGGCTGATCAAATCGAAATGCAGTTTCCCATTTACAGGATCCGAGATGCGTCCGCACCAAGTGCGTTATTGGCAGCCCTCCAGGTTCAAAAAGTCGTTTATTGCGGATTCAATGAGGAAACCCAGATCTTGATGCTGGAGCTGACGACGACCGAAGAGGTCTGCCGTTTGAAGCCCGATTTCCGGGCATTGCTGTCAGCCCATGATTCCATCAACGGTGTCGTCGTCACAGCTCAAGCCGACGATAAATTCGATTTCTATTCTCGCTACTTCTGGCCATGGAGCGGCGGCGACGAGGATCCGGTGACTGGCGGCACGCAAACCTTCCTCGCCAGTTACTGGTCACGCCGACTCGGGAAATCAAAGTTGCGATCCTACCAGGCCTCGCAGCGCGGTGGGCAGATTGAAGTTGAGGTTACGAACAAGTCACTTTGGATTCGAGGTGCCGCAGTGATCGTACTCCAGGGCAATCTTTTGGTCTAAGAAACAAATGAATAGTAACGCATCCGGTTCCCCCGAACCGACCGATGATCGATTTGAAAAGACGAGCGGGAACCGTGTGAGAAGATCACCGAAACGAGCTTCTTATGACAAGGCGACGGTCTTTGAGATTCTTGATGCAACCGCGATGTGTCATGTCTCGTTTGTCCAGAATGGAAAACCTTTTACCATTCCGATGATGTTCGCACGCCAAGACAACCGGCTATTGTTTCACGGGGCGACGTCCAGCAGGCTGATGCAAGTTCTATCGAGCGGCCAAGATTTGTGTGTTTCTGTAGCACTCGTCGACGGCTTGGTGGTTGCCAAGTCCTTGTTTCATTCATCGATGAACTACCGTTCGGTGACCGCGTTTGGTCGAGGCCAAGCAGTTATGGACGAAGTACAGCGAATGGACGCGTTGAAGCGCATGTCGGACAAGGTGCTACCAGGTCGTTGGGAGGACGCGCGTCTTCCGACAAATCAAGAATGGAAGGCGACCCTCGTTGCCGCCGTCGAAATTGAAAGCGCGAGTGCGAAGATCCGAACTGGAGAGCCGCTGGACGACGAGCAGGACCTCTCGCTTTCGTTTTGGTCGGGCGTGATTCCGTTTCGCGTTACTGCCGAACCGCCAGAAACGGATGCTGCGTCGATGGCTTCTCAGTTACCGCTACCCGAGTACGTAACTCGTTGGGTCAGTGAGATGAACATAGCGCGGTCGTCATAAGAGCCCCGCAGCGATAAGACCTGCGGCGCGATAAGAACGCGTTCCCATCCTCCAATTTCGAAATGCTATCGCCATGAATCAAGAGAAGTACGAGATCTCAACGGATCGAAATCGACTCGATATCCATCTCATTCATGACTTTCTTTCCAACTCCTATTGGGCCCAAGGGATTGAACGCAACCAAGTCGAGGATTCGATCGCAGGCTCTCTGTGCTTTGGCGTTTATTGCGGCGAGCGACAGATTGGGTTCGCTCGGGTGATTACCGATGGCGTCACGTTTGGCTACCTAGCTGATGTTTTCGTGGTAGAGCCGTACCGGAATCAGGGGGTGGGACGATTGCTGACACAGAATATTGTAGAGCATCCTCGCCTAAGAGAGCTGCGGCGCCTCCTGCTGTTCACGGTCGATGCCCACCATCTTTACGCCAAATTCGGTTTTGTACCGGTCGAAGGCTCGAAGCACGCCATGCAAATCTATCGCGGCGCCATTTTGGACTCCGCGGCGTCTGGTAAGGGCGCAAAGATATTGCCTCCTTCAGCCGAAATTGTTCCATACAAGCCCCGGGCAACACGCATGATTGATGTCCAAGAAATAGAAGGATGGAACCTCAAGCTGTATTCTATCCACGCTGCTGACGAAGAGCTTACTTCCGGTGTGGTCGAAGCGGCGATTCGATATGCCGCTCAAGAGGTTCCTTGGCCGGCTGACCGGGCGACGCCCTACGGATTCATCACGATTCATCAAGGCGAACAAGCGGTTTGGCTGTTGGTGGATCTATGGGTTCGCGACATCTTGCATCATTTTGTGTATTGTTCGTCGCCCTCGAATCCAACGCAGTTTCAGTTGGGGCCCCAGGATGGAACCACAGCTTGTGTATGGGAGTTGGAAGTGACGCGTCACGAACGCGATGCTTGGGTGAACCATGTTCTGTCTGACCCAGCCTGCCCCGCATACGGCGACTACCTAGCCGCTTCGTTCGAAATTCATCCCTAATGTCCTATAAAGAGAGTTTGCGATGACCGTAACCGACGACAAATTTCGCGTTCCCGAGCAAGACGAGTACCACGAATACTATCACGGCTATGTAAGCAAGTTTGCGCCGGATGATTTCCTACTTGAATTTCGTAGCCAACCGAAGCTCTTACGTGACTTGTTCGAGTCAGTGGAAACGGAAGAGCTGGAGAAACGGCACGAACCGTACACCTGGACCTTAAAGCAAGTCGTTGGGCATCTGATCGACTGCGAAAGAATATTTAGCACGCGTTTACTGCGTATCGCCGTTGCAGACGAGACTCCAATTCCAGGAATCAACCAAGATATCTACGTCGACAATCTTGACTATGAGTCGGTTGAGATGGGTGCGTTGCTCGACGAATTTGAGGCACTGAGAAACGCGAACGCGATTCTGGCAAACCGGCTCAGGCCAGAAGACCTAAACCGTCGGGGAATCGCCTCCGGCAATGAAGTGTCCGCGCGGGCGAATCTCTACATTCTGGGCGGCCACGTTGTCTACCACTACGAGATCATGAAGAAACGACTTTCCTGACAGACTCCGTCGCAGGTCTCTTGGCGGGCATACGCGAGTGCCGTCAGGCGGCTAACTCGCGGTGCCGGCTTCCTCTCTTGCCGTGTCGGAAACACCGATGCCCTGCTCTTCGGCATACTTCCGAACGTCGCCAGTGATCTTCATGGAACAAAACGTGGGTCCGCACATGGAGCAGAAGTGAGCCGTCTTGGCACCCTCGGCGGGCAACGTCTCGTCGTGATACTCGATCGCACGTGCGGGATCGAGGCCGAGTGCGAATTGGTCTCGCCAGCGGAATTCGAAGCGAGCTTTCGAAATGGCGTTGTCGCGGATCTGCGCGGCAGGATGTCCCTTCGCTAGGTCGGCCGCATGGGCGGCGATCTTGTACGTAATCACGCCTTCACGCACATCGTCCCGATTGGGTAACCCAAGGTGCTCTTTCGGCGTGACGTAGCAAAGCATGGCACAACCATACCAACCGATCTGAGCGGCTCCGATTCCGGAGGTGAAGTGATCGTAACCGGGAGCGATGTCGGTCGTGAGTGGGCCGAGCGTGTAGAACGGGGCTTCGTGGCACCATTCGATCTGCTTCTGCATGTTCTCTTGAATCAAATGCATCGGCACGTGGCCAGGCCCCTCGTTCATCACTTGGCAACCCTTTTCCCAAGCTCGCTTGGTCAGCTCGCCTTGAACTTCTAACTCAGCCAGCTGGGCGTAATCATTCGCATCGGCGATGGATCCCGGACGCAAACCGTCACCGATGGAGAAGCTCACATCGTAGGCAGCGCAAATGTCGCAGATCTCATCCCAGTGCTCATAGAGGAAGTTTTCTTTCTCATGGTGAATGCACCACTTCGCCATGATGGAACCGCCTCGGGACACGATCCCCGTCATTCGTTTGGCCGTGTGGGGTACAAACGCCTTCAAGACTCCAGCGTGAATCGTAAAGTAATCGACACCTTGCTCCGCTTGTTCAATCAGCGTGTCACGGAAGAGCTCCCAGGTGAGGGCTTCAATGCTTCCGCCGGTTTTTTCCAACGCTTGGTAAATGGGCACGGTGCCGATCGGAACCGGGCTGTTGCGGATAATCCACTCCCGCGTTGCATGGATGTTCTTGCCTGTCGAAAGATCCATCACGGTGTCGGCACCCCACTTGGTCGCCCAACGCATCTTCTCTACTTCTTCGTCGATTGTTGAGGTGACCGCCGAGTTGCCGATATTGGCATTGATCTTCACCAAGAAGTTCCGGCCGATAATCATCGGCTCATTTTCCGGGTGATTGACGTTGGCTGGAATGATCGCGCGACCGCGGGCGACTTCCGAGCGCACGTACTCAGCCGTAATAAAGGCCGGCGTCATCGCTCCCCAAGACTGACCTGGATGCTGATGGTCGATTCGATTGCGCGGGACTTGCTGGTTTGGATCGACTTCAGAAGGCCGAGGCATCTCGTAGCCTTCAGGCGTCGTGCACAACTGCCGGATTCGTTCCGAAGCTTCGGGTGGAAGATCCTGCAAGTTCGGATACTTGTCGGCGATCGCCTTGAATTCTTCCTTGCGTCCGAGGTTTTCCCGGATGGCAACGTATTCCATTTCAGGAGTGATGATTCCCTGGTCGGCATACCATTTCTGCGTGACCGGATGGCTGTCACCTTTCGTGCTGCTGCCTTGTTCTGATGCGGCAGAGCTGCCTTGTTCTAATACGGCAAAGCTGCCTTTGGCCCGCAGCGGCCTGCGTTTCAAACCGGGGTACTCTTTCAGCCGGTTCTTCGCTTGCTTTCGTTCGTTATATTTCTCGGAGTGCTCTTCCGAGAGATAGCCGTTGTCTTCTGGTTTCACCTCGCGGCCAGCGTACTCTTCGACATCGCCACGATCCAAGATCCACTGTCGTCGCAGTGCCGGTAGGCCTTGAGTCACATCGCCATGGAATTCAGGATCACCCCACGGCCCCGAACAGTCATAGACACGAACCGGTTCGTTTTTCTCGATTTTGCCATCCTGGTGTTCCGTGTCGGAGACTCGAATTTCACGCATGGGTACTTTGAGTCCTGCGTGGATCTCGCCTTCAACGTAGATGCGGGAAGAGTTAGGAAACAACGTTGGATCGTTTTCGATCGCTCGAATTTCTTCGGCGTTGTCCAGATCTTCGGTAAACTGCCCAGAAAAGTCGTTTCGCTGCTTCGCGTTGTTCAAATCGTTGAACGTTGGCAGATTCGGAGAATTCATCTCTTCCCTTTACATTGCAATGGGGGATGACTCGGAGAGAAGAGAACGGCTAAGTCCGAGAGAATTCAAGTTGCCGTCTCGCTCCCTTCGTCGGTATGACCCGTATCAGGTTCGAAGGGTTGTTTCGTATCAGGCGTTCGAAACTCTCAGTCCCAAGCGGACACCCCTGCGGTTAGCTCAGTATCGCTTTTAACCGCCTTGGGTCAACACCCGCAAGCCTGAGTCCCAGGGCAATCACAGTCGGAATCCGGGATGCGTAGCCGTTCAAGAACTAACCCTCCTCTTCTGAGTCTAGCGAGGAATTTGGAGGAGGTTCGGAGCCTCAGCGACGGGGAGGAGCACCTCACAACCTTAAAACGCAGATTCGGTCTCGGGATCGTCGCAGGGCAGGGATGCCGTAGCGCGCAAGCGATCCGCCGGCACAACAGTCGATGTTTCCAGGTTCGAACGATCTTCCAAACGAAACTCTCGTGTCGAAGTCGCTTGCTTGATACGGCCTACGAGCAGACGTCGAGGAGCAGCAGGGCATGAGCCGCGACGCGTTAGCGGCCGGGTGCGTCATGAAAACCGTTGCCATAGGGGGCAGCGTTGAGGCAACGAGAGCAGATCCAAGTTTGGATCTGGGTTGCGTAGCAATCCCAAAACGAACCCTCCTCTTCCGAGTGCAACGAGGAATTCTGAGGAGGTTCGGAGCCTCAGCGACGGGGAGGAGCACCGCCCACCATGAAACGCAGATTCGATCTAGGGGATCGTCGCACAGCAAGATGCCGTAGCGCGCAAGCGATCCGCCGGCACAACTGAAGGTTGCTCCCTGGTTCGAACGATCCGAAGGCACAGCAGAAGGTGTTTCCTGGCTCGAACGATTTGCGATACGAAGCTCGCATGTTGAAGCCGTTTGCTTGATACGGCCTACGAGCAGACGTCGAGGAGCAGCAGGACATGAGCCTCGACGCGTTAGCGGCCGGGTGCGTCATGAAAACCGTTGCCATAGGAGGCAGCGTTGAGGCAACGAGAGCAGATCCAAGTTTGGATCTAGGTCGCGTAGCCATCCCAAAACGAACCCTCCTCTTCCGAGTCCAGCGAGGAATTTGGAGGAAGGTCGGAGCCTCAGCGACGGGGAGGAGCACCGCCCACCATAAAACGCAGATTCGATCGAGGGATCGTCGCAGGGCAGGGATGCCGTAGCGCGCAAGCGATCCGCCGGCACAACTGAAGGTCCCTCCCAGGTTCGAACGATCTTCCAAACGAAACTCTCGTGTCGAAGTCGCTTGTTTGATACGGCCTACGAGCAGACGTCGAGGAGCAGCAGGGCATGAGCCGCGACGCGTTAGCGGCCGGGTGCGTCATGAAACCCGTTGCCATAGGAGGCAGCGTTGAGGCAACGAGAGCAGATCCAAGTTTGGATCTGGGTTGCGTAGCAATCCCAAAACGAACCCTCCTCTTCCGAGCCCAGCGAGGATTTGGAGGAGGGTCGGAGCCTCAGCGACGGGGAGGAGCACCGCCCACCTTGATACTCGGATTCGGTCTAGCCATCCTCGCTGGGCAAGATGCCGCAGCACGATCGTGCCAATTCGGCGCAGCGGACCGGCGTTTGTGCGGCTTCAACTCAATGTCGGCCATGTTAAAATTGATGGCTTCCGATCAAAGTGCCGCTAGGACTTCACCGCCGGCTTTCGAACCGCAACTCAAAAGCTCCCTTGCTCATGCAATCCCACTTCAATTCCGAGTACCCTTCCGTAGATCACCTTCGGGCCAAAGCAAAGTCTCGGATGCCGTCGTTCGCTTACGACTACTTAGCCGCCGGCTGTTTTACAGAAATCAACTTGGCGAAGAACAACAGCGATATCCGCAAGATTCAGCTCAAGCCCTGGTACCTACGCGATTTCGAAGGTGCGGATCAGTCGACCGAGATCTTCGGAGAGAAGTACGACGCGCCCTTTGGTATCGCACCAGTTGGATTGCAAGGGTTGATGTGGCCACGAGCTTGCGAGTACCTAGCCCAGGCGGCCGTGGATCACAATGTGCCGTTCACGTTGTCGACGGTCAGTACCGCCAGCATCGAGACCATTGGGGAAATTACCGGAGGCAAGTTCTGGTTCCAGCTTTATCATCCCGCTGAAATAGAACTCCGCGAC
This sequence comes from Aureliella sp., assembly GCA_046290675.1. Taxonomy (GTDB): domain Bacteria; phylum Planctomycetota; class Planctomycetia; order Pirellulales; family Pirellulaceae; genus Aureliella. The sequence goes on along the minus strand of JBKAHA010000011.1, from coordinate 46,902 downwards.
AAACTCCTGGAAAGAGCCTGGGAGGCTGGCTGTCGGACGCTGATGATTTTGGCAGACACGCCCACGTTTGCTTATCGTCCCAAGGAGATTCGCAACGGTCTGTCGATTCCACCGAGGATGAATCTTCGCAACATCACGCAGATGTTCATGAGCCCCGCTTGGGCCATGGGGCAGCTGTCCGCGGGTAAACCTGAGTTCAAGACGATGAAGCCCTATATACCGAAGGGGCTCAACATGAAGCACTTAGCTCTGTTTATGAACAAAACGTTTTCCGGGAGGCTCACCGAATCCAAGATTGCTCCGATTCGCGAAAAGTGGAAGGGGAATTTGGTGATCAAAGGCGTCGTGAATCCCGAAGATGCTGAGATCGCGGTCAAGCACGGCGTCGACGGCATTATCGCGTCCAATCACGGTGGCAGGCAGCTAGACCGAGGGCAATCTTCGATCGTTCCGATGTACAAGCTCGTGCCTGAGTTCGCCGGCAAGTTGAAGATTTTGGTTGATGGAGGCATGTACTCCGGTGCCGATATCGCCGCGTGCCTTGCCTGCGGTGCCGATTTTACGTTCATGGGGCGAACCCCCATGTTTGGCGTTTGTGCCCTCGGTAAATACGGCGGCCACCACACCTTGGAAATGCTCAAAAAACAGGTCCAACAAGTTATGGAACAGGTTGGTTGTGCAATGGTCCAAGATCTTCCCAAACACCTGATCCCAGAAAGCGTGCCAGTCTGATTCTGGGTCACGTCCGAGGCAGGGCCATTCCAATTTGGTCCAAGCTGAATCAAATTGGACCAAGCTGAAATCTGAGTTGCGTAGCCATTCAAGACCTAACCCTCCACTTCCGAGTCCAGCGAGGAATTTGGAGTAGGGTCGGAGCCTCAGCGACGGGGAGGTGCGCCGCCCACCCTGAAACGCAGATTCGATCTAAGGATCGTCGCAGGGCAAGATGCCGTAACGCGCAAACGATCCGCCGGCACAACTCAAGGCGCTTCCCAGGTTCGAACGGTCTGCCAAATGAAGCTCTCGTGTTGAAGCCGTTTGCTTGATACGGCCTACGAGCACACGGCGAAGAGCAGCAGGACATGAGCCGCGACGCGTTAGCGGCCGGGTGCGTCATGAAAACCGTTGCCATAGGAGTCAGAGTCAATCAACGAGAGCAGATCCAAGTTGGATCTGGGTTGCGTAGCAATCCCAAACCCAACCCTCCTCTTCCGAGTCCAGCGAGGAATTTTGAGGAGGGTCGGAGCCCGAGCGACGGGGGGAGGATCTGGGTTGCATAGCAATCCTAAAACTAACCCTCCTCTTCCGAGTCCAGCGAGGAATTTTGACGAGGGTCGGAGCCTCAGCGACGGGGAGCTGCGCCGCCCACCTTGAAACGCAGATTCGATCGAGGGATCGTCCAGAGCAAGATGCCGTAGCGCACAAACGAACCGTTGGTACGACAGAAGGTGTTTCCCTGGTAAGAACAATTTGCGATACGAAGCTCGAGTGTTGAGGCCGTTTGTTTGATACGGCCTACGAACGGAAGACTAAGGGTCGGCCGGATGGTCTCATATCAGGATGCCGCAGCGCACAATCGAACCGTCGGCCGGCAGAGCAGCAATCCTAAACCTACCCCTCCTCTTCCGAGCCCAGCGAGGATTTGGAGGAGGGTCGGAGCCTCAGCGACGGGGAGGAGCACCGCCCACCTTGATACTCAGATTCGATCTCGGGATCGTCGCATGGCAGGATGCCGTAGCGTGCAAACGATCCGACGGCACAACAGTCGATGCTTCCAGGTTCGAACGGTCTGCCAAACGAAGCTCTCGTGTTGAAGCCGTTTGCGTGATACGGCCTACGAGCAGCCTAGGTTCAAACTTGGATTTGCCCTGGGTGTCACGCAAGAATGCGTTCACTCTGGCTCAAGGATGGGTTCAAACGGGCTCCAGCTCGTTCAGGAACCGGCAACCTCGGAGCCGGTCTGTACGCACAAAATCTGCTTTTAGAGCTCAGACTTCAAACCCCAGACTTCAAACCTCAAACCTCAAACCTCAGACTTCAGACCTCAGACCTCAGACCTCAGACCTCAGACCTCAGACCTCAGACCTCAGACCTCAGACTTCAGACCTCCTGCCTCCTGCCTCCTGCCTCCTGCCTCCTGCCTCCTGCCTCCTGCCTCCTGCCTCCTGCCTCCTGCCTGCGGCCTCCTGCCTCCTGCCTGCGGCCTGCCTCCCGACGCCCAGCAGAACTCCGCCGGCAAGTCCCCAGGTACGACCGACTTGTTCTGAGTGGCGAAGTTCAGCAATTATGCCGGCGGCAGGGGGAACCAGCACAGAAAAGGCCCCGCCTTCTTAACCGGCACAATTGTTCACGCGAATCGAAACGGTGGCTGGCAAGTATCGATTTGCGGGAAAAAAACAGCCCTCAGCCAATTTGACTTTGCGAGCTCTCCTTGCCCTCTGCATGGACTCTAAGGGGGACAGATCCGACGTCGCGGTCACAACACATCTCCGCTCCCCCCAGTAGACGGTGATACGCCACTGTTGCCTTGGTGCAATCACCAATTATGCTACGAAACTTAGTTTTTCTGGGGGGAAGAACGACTTGCAGGTAACTAGTGAGCTCCTGCGAGGGTGAAAAACGTGTCCGGAAGCCCTTCTAGGACACTGGGTTTTTATTATCTCGAACAGGCAAGATTGGCACCCAATTTGGGTCCAGACGCAGGGTTCCAGACGCAGAAGCGCGATTCGGTTGCGACCCGAAAGGTGGCACCCACGGGCACGAAGTGCAGATTCGCTCCAGCTAGCAATCTGCGATGTTCAACGACTGCACTCGAACTACCGCACTACATAACGGCGTTTTCCCTAGCACAGCAATCCATCACCGCGAACGCGGTGTTGCACGCACGTCGAACTTCGATTCCCCCTGCCATTTCCTCTCGCATCAACTCATGAGTTTCATTCTTAGATACCAGTGGAAAGCCAGATGATGGATTGGTTGCCTTTCGCCTGCTTTGGAGTTGCTGCCGTTGTCTCCGCTGGCTTGATGCCCTTGCTGATTGGGCTGGCCGGACGTTTGGGTCTGGAGGACGTGCCCGATGCTCGCAAAGTCCACGAGAAACCGATTCCGCGGATCGGTGGGATCGGCATCTGGGTCGGGCTCATGACGGGTGTGACGGTCACCTTTTTTGCCGGCCGGGCACTCGGTTACGAATTCTCGTTTCAGCTAAGTAAATCCATCCTCGCCATCGTGGCAGCAGCCACCTTTGTCGCTATTGTCGGCTTTGTGGATGACATTCGGTCGATTTCATCCCGTTTCAAGATGGTGGCGTTGATTCTGGCAGCCGTCGTATTGTGTGGCTCCGGTGCAACGCTCGGCGGATTGAGCCTGGGTGGTCGCGAGTACCTTCAGTTCATTTGGTTGGACTGGATGATCACCGTCCTCTGGATATCAGGCATCGCGGTTGCGGTGAATTTCATTGACGGGCTCGATGGGCTGGCTGGCGGACTGGTGGGGCTCAGTGCCCTGGTGCTGGCTGGTTTCCTATTGGCCGGTGCTTCGGCGATTCACGCGGCTTTGGTCCTGTCTCTGCTTGGGGCCATCGTTGGATTTCTAGTGTTCAATTGGCATCCCGCCAAGATTTTTATGGGCGATTCGGGGGCGATGCTCATTGGCGTCGCCATGGCCTCTTTTATGCTCGTGTCGAATTCGGACATTGGCACGATGCGGGCGATCGTGCTGCCGAGTCTGGCTCTTTCGATTCCCATTGCCGATTGCACGTTTACCTTCTTTCGGCGGCATTATCTCCAGCGGCGTTCGGTATTCTCGGCCGAGCGGGGGCATATCCACCACCGCTTGTTGGATCGTGGTCTGCGTCACCCGCATGCGGTCTGGGTGCTGTATTCGGTCTCTGTGTTAGCGGTTGGCATTGGTTTAGTTGCCTTAGCCTTTGAGGGGCTGGGGACCTTCGCCGGACTATCTCTCATGTTGCCTTTGCTCTGGGGGACGTTCCGTTTGGCCGGATCGGTGCGCACGAGTGAAATGGTGCATGCCCTACGGGCCAAGCGTAATGTGGATCGGGAAACCAAGCGGCACCGTGGTACGTTTGAGTCGATGCAGCTCAAGTTTGCTTGCTATGAAAGCGTGTCGGAATGGTGGCGAGGGGTTAGCGAGGCTGCCGAGGAGTTGGAGTTTTGCCGAGTCGTGGTCGTGATCGATCCTCAGGGCTCGGGCAAGCAGCTTCGATGGGATGCTCCTGACGAATCACTGTTCTCCCTACAAACACTGAGTGCCTCGATACCGGTTGCGGACGCCGCCGAATTCGGAGACGAAGCACGCGTTGAAGTCGATATCGCGATCACGCAATGCATGGAGACGGCCAGCAGCCGTCTCGCTCTATTCTCTCGATTGGTTACGGAGTGTTCGCTGAAGACCGTACGTCGACGTGAGCGGGCGAAGTTGGCCAAGTCGAGTCCCAAAGTGGTTCGGCGTGGTGCCTCACCAGCGAAACCAAGCGGCAATCCGTTGCCAGTCGAGGGGAATCAATTCGGGCATCTCAACGTCGCGCTCGTACACGATTTCTTCTACACCTATTGCGGTGCCGAGCGGGTCGTCGAACAGATTATCAATGTATTCCCGCACTGCGATGTATTCGCGCTCTTCGATTTTCTTCCCGAGGAAGAACGTGGCTTCTTGCGTGGCAAGCATGTTCACACGTCGATGGTTCATCGGCTTCCCTTTGCCAGGTCCAAGCATCGCTCCTACTTACCGATCATGCCATTTGCCATCGAGCAGTTGGATGTCTCCAACTACGACCTCGTCATCTCTAGCTCCTACCTGGCAGCGAAGGGGGTCATTACGGGGCCCGACCAATTGCACGTCTGCTATTGTCACAGCCCCGTCCGTTACGCTTGGGATCTACAGCATCAATATCTGAATCAGGCGAACCTAGGATACAGTCCCAAGGGATTGTTTGCACGCTGGATACTCCATTATCTGCGAAGCTGGGATGTTCGGTCATCGATGGGCGTGGATCACTTTATCGCTAACAGCAATTTTGTATCGCGACGTATTATGAAGCTGTATCGACGGCAATCACGTATCATCAATCCTCCCGTGGATACAGATCAGTTTGAGCTGAATGAGAAACCGCGTGAGGAATTCTATCTGCTGGCTAGCCGCATGGTGCCTTACAAGCGGATGGACCTGATCGTTAGCGCCTTCCAGCGGATGCCCACCAAGCAATTGGTCGTGATCGGCGACGGTCCCGAGATGGAGCGGATCCGAGGCTTGGCAGGGGAGAATGTCACCATTCTTGGCTTCCAGTCCAATGAAGTGCTCACCGATTATATGCGACGAGCCAAGGCACTGCTGTTTGCTGCGGAAGAGGATTTCGGCATCGTGCCCGTGGAGGCCTTAGCATGCGGAACGCCTGTCATCGCCTATGGCAAGGGCGGTGTAACCGAGTCCGTGGTGGAAGGCGAGCACGGAGTGTTCTTTTACGAGCAGACCGAAGAGAGTGTCTGTGCGGCGGTAGAGAGTTTCGAAGCACGGGCGAGCTTCGATTGCTTCGACTCGGGAGAGCTGCGGGCTCAGTCGATGAAGTTCTCCAATCAGTCTTTTCGCGAGAAGCTGAGCCGCCAAGTCCTCCGCTGGACCGAAGAACGCTGGTCAGCGTCACCTACCCGATCGGATTCCTTGACCAGGCTGGACTCGCCTGGGTCAGATGGCGTCTCGGTTTCAGACAGCGACATCGGCCATTCCGAAACCGAATCGCACAAAGCCGATTCGTTCCGGGACACTGACACAGTGAACGAAGGCCTTCCCGCTGAAGCCGCTCCAGAAAAACGCCCATCCACTAGCCGCTAAGTGGCTTGAATCGAGATTTGACCGTGACTGCTTGAGGCAGATCGTAGGCCATCGCATTTCTGGCAGAGTATCGTAGGCCGTACCAAGCAAACGCCCGAAGCAATTTGCTTGGATCGACCATCAGTATTTCCAAGCCCTAGAGTTTCGATTCACCCGAATTCGTTTACGCGTTACGGCTACCCAATCTAAGCCCCAGTGGCACCACTCGAGCATGTAGGGACCTTCTTGACCATTGTGTTGTTTTCGATTTCGACGTTTCAATCTTGGGTTCAGATAGAAGCGATGAACTCGAACGCGTTGCTATGTTGCAATGAGTCTTAATTCGCGATGAGTACACAACCAAGGCCAACGGCAGTCATCACCGGTATTACGGGTCAGGATGGCTCCTACCTAGCCGAGCTTTTGCTCGGCAAAGGCTACCAGGTGCATGGGTTGGTCCGGCGTAACAGCTCTACAAATCGGCGTCGCCTGGATACTCTGTTCTATGACGAGCAAGTCTACAACAAACAGTTATTCCTTCACTATGCAGATTTGGACGACACTACGACAGTTCGTCGCATCCTGGTAAAAACCCAACCAGATGAGCTATATCATCTTGCGGGACAAAGTCATGTGGGTGCCAGTTTCGAGATTCCCGAATCAACCTGCCAGTTCACCGCGATGGGAACATTGAAATTGCTTGAGATCGTTCGGGACTTGAGTAAAAAGCCGCGATTGCTGCACGCTAGCAGTAGCGAGATATTTGGTCGTCCGGATGATTTCCCCCAAAACGAATCAACGCCGATGCGTCCGGTTTCGCCGTATGGGGTAGCCAAGGCGTTTGCGACGAACATGGTTCGTGTGTATCGAGAATCGTTTGGTTTCTTCGCGTGCAATGCGATTTGCTACAACCACGAATCCCCTCGGCGTGGCGAGTCGTTTGTAACGCGGAAAATTACTCGGGCAGCTGCCGCGATTTCGAAGGGGATGCAATCAAAGCTTAGGATGGGAGCGCTGGATGGAAGGCGTGACTGGGGCTACGCACCAGAGTATGTGGATGCCATGTGGCGCATGTTGCAGCAGCAATCTGGAGATGACTACATCCTGGGAACGGGCCAGCAGCATAGTGTGCAGGACTTTCTTGCAGCCGCATTTGAAGCTGTTGGACTTGACTGGAAGAACTACTACGAACCGGACCCGCGTTTCATGAGACCCGCCGAAGTATCTAACTTGGTTGGCGACCCAATGAGAGCGCGGAACGTTCTGGGTTGGGTTCCCGAAACCGAGCTTTTAGGCGTTGTTGAAAAGATGGTTCAACACGATGTCGTCGAAGTGTCTAGGACCTAGAGCACTCACATTCTACTGCGTTGGGCAGAAGGAACTCTCTAGCGTTTTCCCCGGTTGGAACCAATCTGGCGCCGCAATCAGCATGTCAGCAGGCAACAAAAATTCCCCATACATAAACTCTGAGGACCCGCCGAAGCCTTACCTGACGATTGAGCCGTCGAATGGCTTCAGGTCCCTTCGTCTAAGAGACATCTGGGAATTCCGAGAGATGCTCGGAATGCGCGACATTGGGCTATTCGTTGGAGGTCGGGGGGGCTGGACTTACCCGAATCAGTAGGCTTCTCAGTCTCAGGAGGTGATGTCAGCGATTCCGAAACCTAGTCGAATGATGCAGAATCGTTCCGTAACGCAAGCCCAGTGAACGAAGACCTTACGGCGGAAGCGGAATCAGAAAAGCGACCATGGCTCGGTCAACAACTCGATCGTAGACCGCGTAATCCAGAAGCACATCGTAGGCCGACCCTTTTCCTGCAACGCGCCGTAGACCGTACCAAGCCAACGCCCCTATTTGTTCGAATTGATTAGCCGTAGTAGATCCCAAGACTCAGAGTTTCGTTTCACCAGAATTCGGATGCGTTTTGGGAGGCGAGCGAAGTTATCGAGAAGCATGGTTTATGTTTAATTTGAATAGATATTTTGACGCTTCTATCAAACCATACGAAACTCGGCTGAATTCATGACGAATCCAATGAGAATTAGGATTTACACGCCGGATCAAGGGTTGAGGCGTCCTGTCGACCTCGTGTACGAGCTTGTTAGTGATGTATGGGCGGGAAGAGAGCTTGCCTGGCGATTGTTCCTGCGTGATATCAAAGCGCAGTACAGACAAACCTATTTTGGATACTTGTGGGCGTTTTTCCCTCCCCTAGTCGCTTCAGCCCCCTTTATTTTCTTGCAGTCGCAAGGAATCACAAATATCGACGGGACTGGGATCCCATACCCTGCGTTTGCGATGATCGGTACACTACTTTGGCAGTCGTTTGCGGATGCGTTGGCTGCCCCGGTCGCATCCATTAACGCCGCCAAGCCAATGCTCTCTAAAATAAACTTTCCACGTGAGGCGATTCTCGTTGCCGGGATGTACGCGGTTGCATTCAGCTTCGCTATTCGCCTAGTTTTGCTCGCATTGGTAATGTTAGTCTGGGGAGTTTCGCCGACTGCCTCCGTCATGCTGTTTCCAGTTTTCGCTTTTGGGCTATTTGTTGCTGGGTTTGCGATCGGTATGGTGCTTGTGCCCTTAGGTGGTCTTTACGGCGATGTCAGTCGTGCCATTCCGATAGTCGCCCAGTTTTGGATGCTTCTAACTCCAGTGGTTTACCCCGTTCAGGTTGATGGTATGGCAGCCAAACTGGCATGCTTTAATCCAGTTTCTTCGATCATTGTCAGCGCGCGAGCATCCCTCACTGGCCAACCACTTGATCACGCTGGTTTGGCTTTTGTCATTATCGTAGGTGCCGGGATAGTTAGTTTTTTTGGGGTGGTTGGCTTCCGGATCGCAATGCCCCACCTAATTGCTCGGATGGGCAGCTGACGGAAACAAGAGATGTATGCCAATTTTGAAGAAGAGCACGGATGAACTCTCATTTAAACTCAAGTCAAAGCCCTGAGATACTGGTGCGTGTTGAGAACGTATCAAAGAAGTTTTGCAGGTCACTAAAAAAATCACTCTGGTACGGAGCCAGGGATATCGCCAGTGAGTTCAACCCGTTTTCAAATTTGGCGACTGACACCGAAGGGCGTTTGCTTCGACCAGGAGAATTCTTGGCAGTGAACGACGTATCTTTCGAGCTGGCAAGAGGGAGTTGTTTAGGATTGGTGGGGAGAAACGGTGCCGGAAAGACAACTCTTTTGAAGATGCTCAATGGATTGATAAAGCCTGACCGCGGGCGGATTGAAATCCGTGGAAAAGTTGGCGCGCTGATCGCTTTGGGAGCCGGATTTAATCCGGTGCTGAGTGGTCGCGAAAACGTATACGTAAACGCAAGCATTCTCGGGATTTCAAAGAGTCAAGTAGACCGGTCTTTTGACGGCATCGTGGATTTCGCCGAGATTGGCGAATTTATCGACAGCCCAGTACAAAGCTACAGCTCGGGAATGCAGGTGAGGCTGGGGTTCGCAATCGCTTCAGCATTGAAGCCCGATTTGCTAATACTGGATGAGATACTCGCCGTGGGAGACGCGTCATTCAGAGCAAAGTGCTTCAGAAGATTGGGAGAAATATCGCGGGACTCCGCTGTAATATTCGTTTCGCATGACATGACACAAGTTTCTAGAATCTGTAACGAGGCGTTGTTACTGGATGGGGGGCGTGCAGTCTTTAAAGGGGATACACCCTCAGCTATCCATCAATATTCATTGAGTAAGGGTCGAGATGAGCGAGCTGGACAGTGTGTCACGAACGAAGAGATAATCGATGCAACTCTCGTTCGGGCCGGCACATCTGAGGAGGTGATTAGTGGTGGATCCTGTGAGCTAATCATCAAGATTCAATCCACCCGTGAATTGCCCGTGGGTTTAGCTCTAATCAACATCGCTAATAGGTCTGAGCGTATAGTTGCTCAAGCCAATATATCCAAGGATTTTCGCAAGATTCCCAGAGGAATCTCGGAGCTCAGGATTTCGTTGGGCCCGTTAGCGCTCGTGTCCGGTGAGTACGTTGTCAATTTTGCCGTCTTTGATCGAAGCAGGCGTGAAACTCTCATTCACATGACTAATGCAAGGTTTCTCGACATAAACGGGCCCGTGGACTTAGGAAGCCCTTGTTTGGTCGAATGTAAGGTTGAGCTTGGTATTTTCCAGGACTCCTAGTTCGCCAGTCACTCTTACGGGAAATGAGGTATGCCGTGGATGAGACTAGGTTGGAGATTCGGAGGGCTGCAGAAACGCTGTTCCCGAATTCAGTTCGCATGCGCAAATGGCATGAAGACTATGTTAGATGGCATGAAGCGAGGCTCGCTCTCGATCTGAAGATGGTGATAGAGAACGGTTCTTCTCAATCCGCTGCCAAAATTATTGAAGTTGGGGCTATCCCCCCGGTATTGACGCTCGCTCTGTCGAATCTTGGTTTGGAGGTCATTGGCGTAGATATTGATCCTCAACGCTACGGCACATCAATAGCGGAGCACTCACTGGATGTGCGGCAGTGCAATATTGAAACACAGCAGTTGCCCGTCGAAGAGTCTTTTGCGGACGTAGTCATTTTCAATGAAGTGTTTGAGCACCTAAGAATTAACCCGATTTATACAATGACAGAAGTTCTCAAAGTGTTGAAACCTGGCGGGACTCTTTACTTGTCGACCCCAAACCTGCTTTCATTAAGAGGTCTGAATTCGTTGTTACGAAAAGGCGAAGCGAGAGCAATCGGTGGTGATATTTTTGATGAGTTCTCGAAACTCGACACGCTAGGGCACATGGGTCATGTTCGCGAGTACACGCCCACCGAGGTGAGGCAGTTCTTGTGTAGGTGCGGGTTCACATGTGACGGAGTTGTTTTTCGCGGAGCTGAAACTAGGGCAGAGAGTTTCGCGTCGAAATTTATTCCTTGGCTACTTCCATTTTTCACAGTAATCGCGTCGAAGCCGAAAGACGAGGTATGAGGCCAATTCATTCTTTTATAGTAGGCTGTCCAAGATCTGGAACAACGAGGCTGCAGTATCTTCTTGCATCGCAGCCGGATGTCATGACATTCCCCGAGTCTCACTTCTTCAACGTTCTCGAGGATTTGCCTTTCAGCCAAAGGTGGTACGTAACTGAACATCCGTTTTTAGATCTCCGGAGCTTTCGAGATTGGGTACGTAAGCATTATCCGTCAGTTCGCGTTCCCGCTTTGCTGATAACAAGAAAGTCGGCAGCGATTAGATTCTTGCGGTGTTTGGACAGAATAGCGTCGGCGAATAGGCGGAAAATTTGGATCGAAAAGACTCCAAATCATATTGCTTCAATTAACGAGATAACCTCGGCGTCGAAGAACGCGAAGTTCATTCATTTAATCAGAGACCCCGTGGATGTCGTCGCGTCCCTGCTAGATGTTTCCGGCAAATACAAAGAAGTTTGGAACTTCAACACAGTTGAAAAAGCCTTGCAAAGGTGGGAATTTGCTGCTGAGATCTCGCTGATTCACGTGGACAAACCTGGGCATATGGTTGTGATTTACGAGGAGCTTGCGAACTCGGAAGACCGTGTAATCGCGGAGGTGATGGAGTTCCTTGGTGGCAAGCTAGAAAAACCCTGCCCTCCGCCCGCAGACGCACTTGTGAATGACAACGAACCTTGGAAGTCTAGAGCTACGAACAGCAGGACTGAGTTGACCAAAGGAAAGGCTGACTTCCTGTTGTCGCAGTCGGACAAGTCACTGATCAGGCAGCGAGCTCTAGAGAAGTACCAATCGCTGTTCGAATCGGCTTGTACGCGAGAAACAGTGCGGCAGGTTAGCGAATGCTGCGACGTGATGTAAATGGGTGCCTTGATTGAGGTCTCGGCCGGAGGTTGTTAGGACGAATGTTTCCGCGTTCAGCTTCATCAAGTTGGGGGCAGATGAGACCGCTCTCGCCGCGCGGTACCATTCGCAAATTCGAATTGGTCGGTAGAAATATTGCCGCATTTGAAGGATCTACAGGACCAGCTCGTGCTTGAGAATCTCAGATACATCTTTCTGCGTGAAACTTGGGATCACATGGCTTCTGTGAGCGGAATTGACTGCCTATTTCAGTCCATTGAGGAAATTGCTGGGGTACAAGATTCAGTTTACGTTCCAAAAAACGCTAAAAGCCCCACTTTCCTTAAGCGACTTGCACAAAAGTTTGTGCACAAGCCGAGTGTAACTTCAGGTAGGCGTGCGGGCAGCGTCTTTTCTGGTCCATTGCACGATGAAGCCGCACGGGTATTTTTAAGCATGGCAATCCAGAAGCCAGAGGCACGGCTTGTCTTATCTGCAGCTGAGAATCAGATCGGAGAGGTTCTGGCAACTGCGCCCGCAGACGTTAGGAGACGTGTTTGTGCAATTGTTCACCAACCCCCCGCATGGCATCGACTTCGAAACCCGTCATATGATCACTACGCTGGGCTTCAAAAGATCATATGCGTGTCAGAGTGCCAGGCAAAGTTCTTTAATGAAAAGTCTCTGGCTCCTGTGGCTGTCATCAGACATGGAGTTCGGCACGACTTCTTTTGTCCCGGGAATAGCCCCAAGCAATGCGAAATAGATAAGTTGCTGTTCGTCGGCCATTGGCTCCGCGACTTAGACACTCTAACCCGTGCGATGAAGATTATTTGGCGCGAAAAGCCTTCGACAACTCTTGATTGCGTTCTGGCTCTTGAGTCACGGAATGATTTTGCTTTGTACGAACTGGCCCAGGATGACCGAGTTAGGTGGCATTCTGGAATCAAGGCAGAGAGTTTGAGGGAGCTTTACCGAACATCTGATCTGCTCTTCCTTCCCCTGCTAGATGCTACTGCAAACAATGCCATTGTGGAGGCACTCGCTTGCGGATTGCCTGTTGTCACCTCAAATGTAGGAGGTATCGCACAATATGTCCGTGAAGGCACTGGCCAACTTTGCAATGCGGGAAGTTCAGAAGAACATGCCCAGGTGGTATGTGAGTGGCTCAAGGATCGCAATCGTCTAGCAGTCGCCAGGGAAGCGGCAAGGCAATTTGCCGTTGAGAATTTGGGATGGAACGAAATCGCAAGGGAATTCATCGATATCGTGGGCTAATCAGCGTTTTTTGTGAAGTTGAAGATCTGAGAATCTAAGTTGATTGGAATTGCACATTACAGTCGGGCAGGCGATGTTGGAGGAGTAACTACGTTTACTGGCGACCTAGCGAGGTACTTACTCGCGAGCGGCCGGGAAGTAAGCATTTTTTTGCATCATTTCGGAGAAGATCCTACCGATTCAGAGTTTCGAGCGGAAATGGAGGATTCGGGCGCCAAAGTCGTGACAAAACCATGGCCTCATTTCACTGAAAAAGGTGTAAAGAACACTCTGGAGTTTATTAACACCGTTAAGCCGCAAGTTTTTATTCCAAACTGTATTCCTGCGCATTTCTGGGCTGCGCGCACAGCAGGGCTTGCTGGGCTACCATGGGTTTTTACGTTCCATTCGGATGATCCCATTTATTGGAGTTGCCTTGAAGCAACTTCCCCGGACAAATGCGGTGGAAGGGTTGTTTCAGTTTCAGAGTTCTTGTGTGACGAAATAGCGCAACGTAAACTCGCGGCTTCCCCTTTGACCATTCCCTGCGGTGTCAAACTACCAGCTATGCCAAGTAGGAATCCTAGTGCATCAAAGTTGGTTTATGTCGGTCGGCTGGAAGAGGAACAGAAAAGAATTACTCTCGTAGTTAAGACAATGATTTTGGCGTGTGAGAGACTCGAGAGTCTTACGTGCAAGATAATAGGAAATGGGCCCGATGAGGCGAAGTGTCGGAGTTTGATTGAGAACGTAGGTCTGAGCAAGCGAATCATACTTACAGGCAGAATGGACTCAGCTTCAGTCTCGACAGAGCTAGGGAATGCGGACATTTTCCTGATGATGTCCGACTACGAAGGTGTACCAATCGCGTTAATGGAGGCGATGGCACATGGTGTGGTTCCTGTCGTCAGACGCACCCAGAGTGGCATTCCGGAACTTGTTGAAACCGGCAAAACAGGAATCATCTGTAGTGATAGCCCTGATGAAGCAGCTTCGGCGATTATCAGCCTGACCAAAAACTCAGGTTTACTTCATAAACTCGCGAAGAACGCGCGAAATCGGATCTCGGGTAAATACAGAGTTGATAATTGTTTGGCTTCGTGGGATCGCCTTTTGAAGCAGAGTGCGTTGTCGAGCCCGCTGAAGGATCCAGTTCCTGTCTCTCCACGCCTACCGAGACCATCTAAAATCGGGAGGGCCTTTGACAAACGGCTTCCTGGGGTAGCATCGCGATCCGCAGCCATTGGAAAGAATTTCCTGAAGGCTTTACTTGGTCGCCGTATCGCCTGACCCGCAATGCGTCCTAACGACGAATTGAGACTGCGTGCACAATTCTATTCGGAAGCTATACAGCTCATATTGTTGCTGCAACGATCCATTGTTCTGCGGTTCATTTCGCTCACGTCTTCAGAAGGTATTTTGGTGCAATTTAGAAGAGTGTCTTTAAGTATTTCACAATTCAACATGCGATCAATTGCCGCCTGATGAGATCGCTTTTGACGTACGCTGAGTTCCAAGTTAGAGATAGCAAGAAGAATGGACGAAAGCTCAATCGATAAATGGCCTGTACCCGGTGGCGTAGGTCGGTACTGATTCTCGAGTGCATTCTCCGCGCATTTTTTCTGCAAGGCAATGGCGTCCTCTGAGCTACGTATACGGGGTTTGAATGTTCAGAAATATAGGCAATCGTTTCGTTCGACCTAAGCCGAAATTGCACTTTATTCATATCCCCAAAACCGCAGGGATGTCTTTTGTGGATGCAATGATTAGGCTTTATGGGCGTGACTCATATGTAGACCTTGTAGCTAAATCAAAACAAGCTGCAGGAGCACTTTATCGTGAAGAGTTTGCCGCGAAGAACGAGTATTCCTTTCGTCATCACTTGATTGCGTATCAAATGGCCTGTGGCACTGGGTTTATCTCGGCGCACGCCCCTTTCAGCGTCCAGCTTCACGATGCGTTTCCTGAATACCATGTTGTGACGGTCCTGCGCAATCCCGTTGAGCGATATCTGTCGGAATATTACTTTAACAAAACTAAGAAAGACGGTCATGCGAAACTGGACATCGGTTTAGAAGAGTTCAGCGAAACCGCTCGAGGAATCGAGCAGGGAGAGATCCTAACAAAGTACATTTGCGATTCGCTCGGTAAGCATGAAGCGAATAACAACTCGCTTGCGCGTGCAAAAGAAATTCTGAAATCTAGATTTGAGATCATTGGATTTGTTGAACGTCTGCATGAGTTCGAGTTGGCTTTAGGAACAAGGCTCAATATAAAGCCAAGTATTCGCCATTTGAATAAGAGCGCGGCAGGCGCGAAGACCTTGTCAAGGCACTTGAGGGCACGAATCGAAAAGCTCTGTGACCAGGACTTGGAGCTCTACGAGTTTGCGAAGACTCTCGACGCTGGCAGAGTACATTCCGTCAACTGATAGCCAGATCCTTGAGAGTTGCTTTTATTTCGTTTGAATATCCGCCTGATTCTAATAACGGTGGGATCGCGACTTATGTCGGTCAGGCGACCCGTATGCTTGCACGTCTAGGGCACAGCGTTGAAGTGTTTGCAGCAAGCCCGAGACGATCTGTGGTTGAGGCTTCTGGCAGCCTCAGAACGCATTGGATTAAGACAGAAAGCCCAACAGACTTTGCGGTCAAAGCAGGCCATCTTTTTGCGATCAGGCATCGGGAGCATCGGTTCGATGTGTTGGAAGGGCCGGAGTATCGTGCAGACGCTAGAGTCGCAGTGCGACTGGTTCCAGATATTCCACTTCTAGTGAAGATGCACACCCCATTCAGGACAATCGTCAAGCTCAACGACCCTATCAAGGTGAGGCCATTCTTAACCTATCAGGCAAAGCAATTTCTCTTGTGTTTGAATTCGCTTTCGAAGGGAAACAGGCCTTCTCCTTGGACATGGGATTACCAGGAAGAAAGCATCGAATGGGACAGGATTGAAAGGCAGCATGTTGGCGAGGCGGATATTGTGGCTCCGCCTTGCCGATCGCTTCATGAATTCGCACGAGATAGGTGGGAGGTACCTGAAGACAAGCTGAGGTTGTCTCCCTATCCCTACACACCGTCAAGTGAAATGCTGAATATTGATTCGAAAACTAGCAGTGGCAAAAGAGTTACTTTTGTCGGGCGTCTAGAGCGACGGAAAGGGGTTGAGACCCTTACAAAGGCGATACCGTCGGTTCTGAAGCAAGTTCCGGATGCCGTCTTTGAATTTGTCGGTGCTCCTACTTTTCGAATTGCGTCTAAGGAGACCTATGATGCATGGATTAGGAGGAAGTTGAAAGGACTTTCGTCGTGTGTTGAATTCACCGGTAGGCTTCCATTAACGGAGATTTCACGCGTCTACGAGCGGGCGAGTATCTGTGTATTCCCGAGTCTTTGGGAAAACTTTCCCAATGTATGCCTTGAAGCTATGTCCGCGGGTCGAGCCGTCATTGGGAGTTCTGCTGGTGGTATGAGCGACATGTTGAACGGTGGAGAATTAGGTTTGTTGCCCAGACCTAATTCCGCAACCGAACTCGCTACATGTATCGTCAGCTTGTTGAAAAATGAGGAGCAACGAGCCTATTTCGGAGCAGCGGCGCGTGAGAGAGTTCTTACTGAGTATTGCGAATCTCGCATATCTGAAATGATGTTGCATCAGTATTCCGAAGCGATTTCTATTCGAGGCGGACGAAAAAGGAAAATCATTGGCGACCTCATCTAGGGCTCACGGCAATAGTCCATTGATTTCTGTGCTGCTGCCCGTTCGGAATGGTGAAGCTTTCCTTGACGAGGCGATACGGAGCATTGTCTCACAAACCATCAGCGACTGGGAGCTGATCTGTATTGATGACGGATCAATCGATGGTACCCCTGAATTGCTTCGCTCTTGGAGTCTACGCGACCACAGAATTCGTCCGATTCGGAGAGAGCCGACGACGTTGGTCGAAACTCTAAATGCCGGGATTCAGCATTGCAGTGGCACATACGTGGCCAGAATGGATGCCGACGATGTAGCTCTACCAAGACGATTCGAGCATCAGCTCGCTGAAATGAATCGGCGCCCTGAACTTGACGTATGCGGTGGGCAAGCTGTAATCATAGACGGACGCGGACGTAAACGTTCGCGTATCAGTGTTCCAACCACACCCGGTGGTTGCCAGTATAGTCTCGCTACCTTTTTTACGATTATCCATCCAGCAGCCTTCTTTCGAACAGATACATTGAAAGCGTTTCGATACAGCCCGGGTGGGTCAGAAGAAATGCGACTCTTTGGACGTTTGGTTGGATCGGGATTAGTCATTGGGAATTGCAGAGAAACAGTCCTGCGATACCGGGTTCACGGAGATAATACAAATTCCGTACGATCTGACTTTTATGAAGAGGGCGCGGTAAAGCATACGGAAGATTACTTGAAAAGCCTTGGCATTGAGCTGGGAGAAGAATTTGATGCACGAGCGTTTCGAGAATGCGTTCTAGGTCGATTTGCGGGACGACAGGCCATCCTTAGTTTCGTTCAAGCTCTTAATCAACTAGTTGATGTCGTGGAGCGTCGCGTCAAATGCGATCGGCGAGAGGTAACGAGACTGCATCTGCAAAATCTGCTGCGTATAGAAGCAATACTTAGGTCAAGCGACGAAATCTCTACGTTGCATGAGGTTCAACGCTGGACTGATTCGTTTTCGAAGAATTTCCGTAACAAGTGCTACGTGTTCTTACGCCGTGCTCGTTCGTATCTTGCTCATTCTAAAACGCAGCTACCTAGCGTGATATCTAAGAATGCTCGATAAAGGCAGACGCTGGTTCTGGCTTGTGTTCTACTACGGATTCGCCAGGAAGTTACCAATTTCTTACTCGCGTTTTGGGGGTGGTGTTTACAAAAGACTGCGGTTCTGTGCTGCTTCTCGACTGTTGGATTACTGTGGTCGAGACGCAAACATAGAGAAGGACGCATACTTCGCATTCGGATCTGGAATTAAGATTGGCAGAAACTCAGACATTGGAATACGCTGTGCTTTATGGGGAGATGTTTCGATTGGTGACGATACATTCATGGGACCAGAGGTAATCATTAGATCGGACTGCCATGAGTTTTCTGATTGTTCACGGCCGATTCGCGTACAAGGAATGAAAAAAACCGAAGAGGTTGTAATAGGCAACGATGTTTGGATCGGAACAAGAGTAATCATCTTGCCCGGGGTTAAAGTGGGTGATCATGCAATTCTAGCTGCCGGCGCGGTGGTAACTAAAGATGTCCCGCCGTGGTCGATTGTTGCTGGCAATCCTGCCGTCGTGAAGAAATATCGTCCCAACGCACCGGTCCAACAGAATTGACCGGATTTCACTGAAAGGGTAACTCCTCGGCAGATTATTGTTCTGCGTGGCAGTTTTAGTCGAGTGGGCGACTAAGTTGGATGCCACATTTCATCCGTGCGAAGCCGATGTACCAGCCAAGTCTAGAATATGTTCGATGCTCTTAGAAACCGGCAGCTCGGACAGATTATCCCATTTGCAGTATTTGATCATTGCTCTTTCTGACGAAAGACTGTAACGAAACAGCGCTCCTTAAATGCCCGTTGCAACAATTATCATTCCAACCAGAAACAGACCCGACTACGTATCAAGGCTCCTCAAACGGATTGATGCTCAGATAACTGAGCTGGGGGAAAAAGGGGGCGTCCAGGTATTCGTTTCCGACGATAGCGACGGGGATGATACGAAAGAACTGATTGACGACGAGTTTCCCGATGTACGATATCTTCGAGGACCGAAGCATGGTCCAGGAGCCAATAGGAACTCCGCTGCAGAGAACAGCGACACCGATTGGTTGATCTTTGTTGACGATGACTGTTTTCCGAAACAGGATTGGCTCGTCAAGTATTTGGAAGTTTTCTCGGGAAATCAACCGGGAGATCGGGTTTGTTGGGTTGGTGCGACGGTAAGAGATGGAGAGCTCCCTTCCCTGTTGTATGAATCCCCACATAACCCCGAAGGCATTTCTGGGATTACCGCCAACTTCGCCATTTCGAAACGAACGTACTTTGAAGCCGGAAAAATTAACGAGCGTTTTCTCTGTGCGTTTGAGGACATCGAGTTCTTTGAGAGATGCAAAGCACAGCAGGTTGATGTTCAGCCGTTTCCCCAGGCGGTTGTTCTTCATCCAATCAGGCAGAGACCAGGGCCTGCAAGGCTCGCTGCGAGATGGCAAGGTAAGGTCGTATTTGCGCTCGACCAAGGTGCATCTCCAATGAGAGTCCTTTGGAACCTGCCCTTACACGCCGCCTTGGTCATTAAAAGCAGGTTCAGGGGCGAACCTTTCGGATTGGATTACATCCGCGGGATCTATTTGTTCGGCGCGGAGCTGATGCATGTCCTGTTAAAAACCCCTTTCTGGCTGGCGCATGAAACCAGGCTCGAACGCAATCAAGTTTGGGTGGAGTACCTAAAGACAAATCCACCGGTGCCGAAGTATGGATTTTAGCGAGGCGATCCAGCGACTATCCCGAAAGTGGGTGCTTCGGTGGCAACTTCCAAGCTTATGCCGCAAGCTGATTTTTGGGTTACGAGGGGGCAAGGTTGGTGAGCGGACCCATCTACCGCGTTACCTTGCAACGTGGCCGCACCAAGTGGTAATTGGATCGCGATGTACATTGCAGGAAGACATTTTCTACAACTTCGACCACTTTTGGGTCCCAGGTCCCAAGATCCTTATAGGGGATGATTCCTTCATTGGTAGGGGATGCGAATTCAACATCCGTCGTAAGCTGACTGTAGGTCACCACGCGATGATTGCGTCAGGATGCAAGTTCATAGACCACGATCACGAGTTCAAGACGGGCGAGTCAGCCTTAGGTGATGGGCATATAGAGTCGCCCATTACATTGGAGCCCTATGTTTGGCTAGGTGCGAATACAATCGTGCTGAAAGGGGTGACGATTGGTGAGGGGGCGATTGTTGGTGCGGGCGGAGTCGTGACCAAGTCTGTTCGACGTAGAGAAATCTGGGGAGGCGTTCCAGCGCGAAAGATTGGCGAGCGTGAATGAGTGGCGGAATGAATGAAATGAACGAGAGCATTAGTGCTCTCATCGTGGTGACAGATAGGTACGATGATGTCGTCGAATGTCTAAGCAGCCTGATTCGCATTGAACACCTTCTTGCGGAAGTCTGCCTCTTGGTCAACGCACCGTCAAACGATTGGCCATCAGATCCATTTAATGAGTTACCGCAACCTGTTGCGCACAAGCTTCGAATCACACATTCGGAAACGCGAGTCTTTCCGACTGAAGGACGCAACCGTTTGGCCGAAAATGCCATTGGTGAGTTTTTTCTTTTTTTGGACGATGATTCCAAAGTACTAAATGAAGCGGGCATCGTTAAAGGGCTTAAGCTGCTTAGACGCTATGACAAAATTGGGTCAATAGCCTATCCCCAATGCACGGATGACGGCGTCATCACATCTTCCATGCAGCCGGCGCCAGTTGATTACATTTGTGTAACGGCAGGCTTCGTTTCTTGTGGAGCTATCGTTAAAGCCCGAGTGTTTCGGAAGCTTAACGGCTTCCAGGAAATTCTGCAGATGGCACACGAAGAGAACGAATTCTGCAAGAGACAATGGAACGCCGGCTACGCCGTTTGTTTCTTGCCGGAGACTTGCATATCGCATTGCCCAAGTGCAGTTGCGAGAAACAGTATACAAAGGCTCAAGTTGAATGCGCGAAACAGTTTGTACCAAGCGATACTGCACGAACCCTTATATTTACTCGGCCTCACTATTGTACCGAGGCTTGTCAACGCGGCATTGTACCTCCGAAATGAATGCCGAACCTTGAAATGCTCTTGGTTCGATCTGTTCCTTGAGGCGATGAGTGATTTTAAAAGAGACTTCGGGCAGCTAATTGTCCGAAGGTCACCATTGCGATGGGGTAGCATTCGATTGTGGCAAAAGCTAAAGGCGAGCTATCCGCCGCTTGACTCATGGACTTCATTAGCGGGGGATTGATGTCTTCATTTTTCACAAAGAAGTTTCGGGAATTCTGTCTAGGCACTCGCCCTAAGGAGATTGGGGTTTTCGCCAAGCGGTTGGCCCTAGTGAAACGCAGAGTGTTTCCGGATGCGACAACAGGCCTAGATTGGTGGATAGACCCGATTTCTCAGTTTGCAGATGAAATGGAGAGGGGAGGGTACGAACCTGAAATACAACACTGGTTGTCTTCGTGTGTCCTGCAAGGAGAATGCGTACTTGATGTTGGGGCAAACGAAGGATTTTTTTCGGTTTACTGCGGTGCGAGATTAGGAGCGGCCAGAGTTCTTGCCTTTGAGCCGAATCCACAGCTGTGGTCAACGATTGTGCGTAACTGCCAGCTCAATTCACTGTTCTGTGTTAGCGTAATTCCGTTCGCAGCAGGTCAAGAAAACACGGATCAAACTCTAACAATTCAGCCTGATATTAACTCTGGTGGTTCGACGCTCTTGTCACGCAAAAGTCGATTCGATCGTTTTCGGCCGAAGGTCAAAACGAAGTGCGTCAAAATCGACGACGTGTGCGACGCAAATAAGATAGATCGAGTTGCGGCGTTGAAAATCGATGTCGAGGGATTTGAGCGTGAGGTTTTGGCTGGAGCGGAAAAGATGTTGGCTGGCCATAAAATCGGCTCTGTAGGCGTGGAAGTTCACCAGACCGAGGATCTTTCAATGCAAGGAATGAAGGCTGAGCTTTGTAAAACAATGGAGTCTCACGGTTACCGTTGCAGAGAGCCCTCAGCACTTCGATGGCTTACCTTCGACTCTGAGTCTTTAATAGCTAAGAGTAGGATGTGATCATGTCTGGAACGCTAACTTTCAAGAGACAAATGATTTGGGAGTCCTTCAAGTGACGGCCAATGAATCACAAGACCTTCTTATCGGTGTAGCAAATCACCAAACGTGGTCCGATTTCTGTGGTTGGTTTCGTTCTGCGCGAAAGTCAGGATTCATAGGAAAAGTAGTTTTAATTCTTTACGAAGATACACCTGAATCCACGATACGGCGCTGCATATCAGAGGGAATCGAGGTTGTCAGGCTTAAGTTGAGCGGTTCTGTCAACCAGCAGAGATGGAATGATATCTCTGTTTATCTGCGCGAGCAATCGAAAGTCGAGCGAGTCATAACTACGGATGTACGTGACGTGGTATTTCAGACATCAATTCATGAGATGCTGGACGCGACACTCGTTGAAAGCGAGCTTTCGCTTTTCTGTGAGGGCTGGACCTATGAGCATTCAGAATTCAATCGGAACGAAATGCAGCAGAGCTTCCCTCTAAGCTACTCTGGGATGGCGGAGCATGAGGTGATATGTTGCGGGGTTGTAGTTGGATCAAAGGCTGCGATGGTTCAGCTTGCGGATGACATTGGAGAGCGGTGCGCGAAGGCCAAAACGCAGATTGGGGACCAGGCGACTGTAAACATTTTGATTCGGGAGCGGATCAGCAGAGGAGAACAGATTGCCCTCTTTGGCACTGAAGACCCATACTGCTGCCACTTTGGAGTTACGGCCCCTGAGAACATGAAAAATTTCCAGGAACATGGTATGCGACCAGCGCCACTTTTTAGTCGTGCTGGAGGATTAGCTACTACTCCGGACGGCGAAGCATATTGCGTATTCCACCAATACACAAAAGTCCCTAGCATTCGCAGACAGGTGCTTAGGAAAGTTGGTTGTCTGGGGGAGTTTTACTTCGGCAAAGGAATTGAAGCGTTACGCAGGCGGCTTCCTTGGACGCGAAAAGCTATCCCCTATTGGATGCGCCCAGAGATCACGGCTCCGCGTAGCTAGAGGTAGCATTGCATAGCGGCTTATGACAAGGCACTCGAGAAGAGGCTGCGTGATGGCTAGTCAGTCCGGCGGCTTTAGTTGTATGAGAACAACAATCTTCGCCACTGGTTTTGTCGAGCAAGGTGCTGGAAGTGTCGCCTCCGCAAACGGCGTACTGCTTCGAGGTTTATTGGAACGTCAGCACAAGATCTCGTTCTTTACGAAGCCAAGTTTTGTCGACCCACGACCGCTGCTTAGCGACTGTAGCAGTTTCGGTAACCTCCAAATGGTAGACTGTTCGAATCGCCTATGGGACGGACTCCGGGCACGCATGACCAGTACTGGAGGTGGAATCTGGGGGAGAGCGTGGGTAGGGATAGATGCGGCAACTTATAATCGAAAACTGGTAGACGCGATGAGGAAGTCGCCAGGGAGTGGCGTGGATCTATGGCTTGGAGACTGGGCCAGAGGGCGTGGGGAAAGAAAGGTCGTCAGTTTTGTACAAGGTCCACCAGGAACAGATGCGAGATCCGTTTTCACGAGGGCGGATCTAATTAAGCGTCTTTCAGGAAGGGCCACTTGGATGAAGCTGGCCGCAGCAGCGCGATGGCGACTCGGACTCGGTCTACCGCGGTTTGATACGTCGGACTTGATTATTCTCGGTAGTCGTTGGTCCCGTAGTTTTTTGATAGAAAATTACGGTGCCTCGGAACAGAACACCATGGCGTTGCCGTATCCGATCGATCTCGACGAATTCAGTCCTCCTCAGACTCACAGGAAAACCTCCGAACCGCTCCGGATATTTTGGCTCGGTCGGTTTGCACCGAGAAAGCGTCTAGACCTGTTTCTCAACGGGCTGTCATTGGCGATCAGAGAAGGTTGCGACGCTGAAGCGTGGGTTGTGGGAGCGTCGGCTTTTGCATCTGGATTCGAAAAGTTGCTTGATGAATTCCCATACCCCTCCCGCCTGAAGCATTGGATGGCGGTTCCGCGAGAAAAAGTACCTGCATTGCTTGCCGACGTAGACGTCATGGCACAACCAAGTGACGAAGAGAATTTCGGGTCCTCAGTCGCTGAAGCACTTGCCTGCGGAGTCCCTTCAATTGTTGGCGCCACGAATGGTACAGGGGATTACGTCTGCGAGAATTCAATCCGACTCAGGGACGACCACCCGGAGACTTTTGCCGAAGCTGTGATTGAGATGGCTGCAAGAAAGAAGGAGGGAAGACTTCAGGACAGAACGATCTCGCGTGCCGCTGCCGAATATTCCTTCAGCTCAGAAGCCGTGGTAGATCAACTAGAGAATGCGTTGAATTTGGTCGCCAGTGGCCTCGGCTAGTTGATTAGACTCATCGTACCCTCAATCTTTTTGTCTTTTGTTCCGCATGTCGGTGCGTTGGTAGATTCATGCAAGTCTCCATCGAGAGTGATGAGGGAACGTGCTCGCGTTAGACTCAAAAATGGAAACCTAGTTTCGTAAATATGTTGATCGACGTCGCCACACATGGAATCTTCTCAGACGCTCTATCAAGTCAATCTGTTGTAGTTGATTTGGGGGCTCATCGAGGTGATTTTGCTGTTGAAATGTGGCGGCGTTTCGGCTGCTCGGTACTGGCTGTTGAACCAGTCATAGATGTAATTGCTAACCTCCCGCCAGATGTAGCAATTCAGACGTCGCAAGTTGCCGTTACTGACCACGATGGCGAGATTCAGATATGGCTCGATGATAATCCACAAGCTACTTCGATTTTGGAGAGTCGAAAGGAAGGTAGGGAGGGTGTCGTCGTCCCGTGCATGACGCTCAAGACCCTTTTGAACAAACACCATGTCCAACACGTGGACGCATTAAAAGTGGACATCGAGGGTGCAGAGGTTGGAATGCTAGATGCAACTGAGGACGACCTTCTAACGTCCATTCCCCAGATCTCGATAGAGTTGCATGACTTCAACGGAATGATAACTAGGCAGGAGTCGAAGGCCATCTTCGATCGATTGCATGGGCTCGGTTTTGAATCTCTTCGAATTTCACTGACAAACAATGAAAACGTGCTTTTCTATCAACGAAAGTTGATTGGAATCAATTCACTCCAAGAGTTCTACGCACGATGGGTCTCCTGGTTTTTCATTGGCTGGCAACGGCGTCAGTCTAGAAGAAACGCCCAGTCTTCAAATGGCTAGGCAACTAGACGTCGACGTTTTGGTTCCTACTTGGCGCAGACCCTCAGACCTGAGGCGGCTACTCGTGGCTTTGGGAACGCAGACCCATCTTCCCAAAAACGTATTTGTAACCGTTCGTGAGGATGACGCTTCAACCTGGGATGAATTAGAACGCTCGAGCAATCTATGGTCTCATCTTCACCTTGTCGCCGTGTCCGTGCCTCCTGGTCCTCTGACCAAAGCGATGTCGATTGGTTTATCACGAACCAGGGGCAATTATGTTGCTCTGACTGATGATGATTCCGAACCGAGCCCGATTTGGATCCAACAGCTATTGGGATATTTTGCAAATCCCGAGATCGGTGGCGTTGGAGGTAGAGATGATCAGGCCCACGAGCCTGGTGAAGTATTCGGTGAGCGAGAAGTAGGGTGTATCAATTTGCTCGGAAGGCTTACCGCCAATCATCATCTCGGTGCTGGGCCAGCTCGGGAGGTTGACGTCCTGAAGGGTGTCAACTGTTGTTTTCGAGGAGATTTACTCAGGGAAATCGGCTTTGACTTTCGGTTACGCGGCAAGAGTAATGTGAGTCATTGGGAGATGAGCCTCTGTTTCGCGATGCGTAGGCGTGGATGGAAGCTTGTTTATGATCCGTCGATTCGAATCACTCACCATGTTGCACCTCGCGAAGATGGGGACGTCAATGCACGTGGAGACTTTGAAGCGGAATCATATTTAGATTCGGTCCACAATGAGACGCTAGCGACTTTGGAATTCCTTCCTACTAGTCAACGATTTGTTTACCGAATCTGGTCTTCCCTGATCGGAACTCGAGCTTCTCCTGGCATCCTCCAATTCTTTAGGCTGAGCCTGCAACACGGGAATTGGAAACTGCAATTGAGTCGCTTTCTCACCGCGCGGAGGGGGAGACGCCAAGGACTCAAGACTTTCCGTGCGTCGGGTGAATCGTAACGTAGAGGTACAGCGAGAGTTACTGATGCATTGCTCGCGATCTATGGGAACGATAGTCTTTTTGCTCCGGGTCTAAGTATTGGTAGAAGTGACTCTTTGGGGTTCCCCGCGATGGTAGATAGGTAAGCGGTAAGATCTGTTGGTTGAGCTCAATGCACTAATTGTCACGATTGTGATCTGTCTGCCCGCGATCGCTCTCTTTGTAAGGCGATCCAGTTGGCTCGTGGATTACCTCTTTTTTGTCGTCGCATTCAACCGCGGCATACGCCGTTATGTTGACTACGAAAATGAATTCTTCAATCGCTTCTCAACAATTAGTTTAACGCCAATTATCGTTGGGGGTCTTGCTGCATTAATCGTGTTTCTCGCTTTGGGACGCAATGATGAGCGGTTTGGGAATCGGTCCAAAACGGTTTTGGGGCTCTACAGCTGTGCCGTTGGCTACGCTTTCGCCATCGGGTTCGTGAATGCAAAGTTTGCCGCGATCTACGCTTTGGGTGACTACATCGCTCCAATCGGCTTAATGGGGTTTGGAATACTTTGGGCGGACGATCAGCAAACGATCTCACGCTGGTGCAACACTTTTGCTCTTACCGCGTTTCTTGTCGCAATCTACGGATTGTGGCAGTTCTACACGATTCCGCCGTGGGATGGATTCTGGCTAGTGGAATCTGAAATGGACGGCTACATGGGTTTCCCGGAACCTCGCAAGATGACGCTCTTCTCTACGATGGCGGCACGCGGTCCTGCCGCCATGTACCTATGCGCAGGACTAATGGTTTTGGCTTTGCGGCCGAAAACTCTCATTTTCCTTCGGATTCCGGCAATCGTGACGGTCTGTTGGGCAATGTTACTGACTTATGCAAGGACGTCAGTGATCTTCTCGGGGTTGGCGGTTCTACTCTTCCCCATCCTTAACCGCGGGAGTGGAGCAGTGACTGTCGGGCTCATCATCCTCGCAGCGTTATTTGTGGGACCAATAGTTATGGGAGGGTTGCCCGACCAGGCGTACGCTCGTGTTGAAACGATTGGTTCCATTTCGGAAGACGCTTCGTTCAATGGGAGAATCAGACTCCTGGGAATCGCTCTTTCACGATCGTTATCATCTCCGCAAGGTCTTGGAATTGGCGCGGGCGGGATGGCCTCCCGGGTAGAAAATGCTACGACATCGACAGTTGGGGACAGCACAGGCTATGCTGAGACTCTTGCCACCTACGGATTCATCGGTTTTCTTGTGATCATTTCTGTTTTATACCGAATCTGGAATTCGTCTTCAGTTCTGGTGTCAGATGGTCTGGATGATGAAAACATTCGTATTTTCCGAGCTTGGCTTATTGCTGGAATGGCTGCCTTGTTTTCGGCAAATTGGCTAGCAGGAGCGTCGTTCTTTTGGGTCCTGGCGGGTTATTCGCTCGGACGGTTAGACGACTTCGAGTCTTATCTCGACGATCCGGAGGAGGAGTTTGATCCAGATGACGAATTCCAACCTGGTGAAGAATTCGGTTTATCTGCGCGCGAAACCGCGCTAGGCTAAGCATGCGACTGCGTTCGCCGGAGTGGTTGTGGAGTTGTTCGCGCGGGCTACACGTTCGTGGACTTCGGCGAACCTCTAGGTTGGTCAAGATGATCAACTTTCTGATGCACCGTGCTTTGCTGCCGGGCGAAGCTGTCGTAGGAGCAGGCCTCATTCTCGAGCACTATGGATTAGGAGTCGTCATCCATCCTAACGTGACCATTGGGCGCAATTGCCGCATCTACCACCATGTCACCATTGCGGGTGAGGTGGCGATTGGTGCTCCAGAACGCGTGACCATCGGCGACAATGTCATGATCGGGGCGGGAGCGGTCATCTTGCCGCGATCGAACTCGAGCTTGAGAATTGGGAACAATGTGGCCATCGGAGCCAACGCTGTCGTCACCAAGGACATTCCTGACAACGCGGTCGTCGCAGGGATACCGGCTAAGGTCATCCGCATGCGGGATACAAGCTGAGCGTTGGAAGTTTATTGCGGCGGGTTTGATGGTTGTGCTTGGGTGTCTGGGCATGGGAGGCGGCGGAGGGTCCCGTTCGGCAAACGAGAACTACCTGGCTGGCGGGATGTACTATGTCGGGAAGTACGTATCGCAAGCTGCTCTGGGCAAGCCCCCCCTCCGCTCGTTCCTCGCGACTCTCCCCAGGGAGAGTGATATTTCTTCTTCGTAGAGAATGCGTCGCTTGGCAGTGCTCTTACAGGTAGTTCATATCGGCGTCATGGTTTGAATAGGCTGAAGATAGCTTTCGTTGTGATCAACGCGAATCGTTTCGAGGGAACGTCGCGCGCGGTCCTTGAGGTCGCCGAGCGGTTCGCGAAACAAGGCCACGAGGTCGATCTGCTGGCCAGAACGGTCCAAGACGTCGACCTTGAATCGCTCAAATGGGTTCGTATCCCAGGAATCAAGCGGCCCGAAGTCGCGGATTTCGCGTCTTACCAATGGCTGGTGGATCGACGGCTTGCCAAATCGGACTACGACATCATTCATTCCGCCGGCCCAAATACGTCACGAGCGGACGTTTATACGATTCAAACAGTGCATCCGGTGAAAATGCGCATGATGGAATTGGCTGGGGCGCATCATGCCGCTTCAGCACTGCGCAAGCTGTCACGCAGGGTGTATGACTATTGCGTTGTCCGCGCCGAAAAAGCAGCCTACACGGCGTCCCATTCGCGTGGCCCTAGGGCATTTCTGCCTGTTTCCCGGGGGACGCGAGATGAACTAGTAGGCACGTATCCCAACATCCTCGCACCAGGATTCGACAACGTCTTCGAGGTTCCCAATGGCGCGGATCTCCATCGATTTTCGCCGGTGAATCGAGAACGCCATCGGCGCGATGTTCGCAGCGAACATCGGCTTGGCGACCAAGACTTTGTTTTGGTTTTCAGCGGTGGTGACTGGATTCGAAAGGGATTGGATGTCGCGATTCGCAGTATCGCTGCGACCTCGAATCCCGCAATTAAACTCCTGGTCGTCGGGCATGATCGAGCGGGCGCCGAAGTGATGGCACTTCCCGAAGACCTGGGGATCACAGACCGCGTCGTTTTCGCAGGATTTCGCAGCGACGTGCATCGCTACTATGCCGCCGGTGACCTATTTCTTTTTCCGACCACCTACGAAGCCTTCTCGTTGGCGACCATCGAGGCCGCCGCGTCGGGTTTACCCGTATTGATGCCGGATGTTTCAGGGGCAAACGAGCTGCTGGGAGAGGGAACCTGCGGTACTCTCATCGAGAGGCAACCGAAATCCATCGCGCGTGTGGTTGAAGATTACGTCAGCCATCCAGAACGACTGGAAGCACACAGTCGTAATGCGCGACGTCTTGTTGAAGAACGTTTCAATTGGGATGCGATCGCCGATCAAACGATGCGCGTCTACGAACAGCTTCTGGGCGCACGCCTGGATCGCCGGGTGGGCGGCGTAGGCGAATGAGCGGGACTGGCGAATGAATTCCAAGACGCATTTGTTGATCGTCAGTCACGCGTGTGCGTTGCCTCAAAACCAGTTGTTATTTGCTCTGGCGCAAGCTCGCGAGGATTGGAAGGTGACGCTTCTCCTTCCTGATCGCTGGAAAAATGAATACGGCGATTTTATGGATGCGAGTCTACTGAATGGCTTTAAAGCCGAACTGGCCACAAAACCCGTTTTTCGAAACGGGAGTGTACCGCTTCATTGCTACCGGACTTGGGCATCGCGGCTCGCTCGCAAGTTCCGACCGGACATTATCTACAGCCACAATGAACCCTACGCGCTCTCGACGATTCAGTGGTGCCTAGCCGCGAAAAGACTCTCGATACCATTTGGCTTCTTTTCTTGCCAAAATCTTGTCAAACGCTATCCAACGCCGTTTCGGCAGGCAGAGAAATGGGTTTATCGCAACAGCCAATTTGCGTTCCCCATTACGCAGTCGGTCGACGAGGTTCACCGAGAGAAAGGGTACCGCGGCAACTCGGTCATCGTGCCGCTTGGATTCGATCCACAGCAATATTCTGCTCAAGAGGATGTTCGGCAGCGGCATGCAACACACGAAGGGGACGTCCAGCTCGTTTTCATAGGACGCGTCGTCGAAGAAAAGGGGCTGATCACACTCGCCAAAGCACTGGCGCAGATCAGTGAATTGCCGTGGCACCTCACCATGATTGGTGCGGGGCCTTACGAGCAAAATGTCCGCCAAGCGCTCGAGCGACAGGGGCTTTCTGGAAGAGTGACCTGGAAGGGGTTCATCCCGCACTCCGAGGTTGCGACGAT
Source organism: Aureliella sp. (assembly GCA_046290675.1). Classification (GTDB taxonomy): domain Bacteria; phylum Planctomycetota; class Planctomycetia; order Pirellulales; family Pirellulaceae; genus Aureliella. The sequence continues at coordinate 16,843 of JBKAHA010000011.1, read as the reverse complement.
GTACGAGTCGATGGACTGTCTGCTGTTGCCGTCTGAGACTCGAAGCAATTGGAAAGAGCAGTTTGGCCGGGTTCTCGTTGAATCCATGGCATGCGGTACTCCCGTTGTCGGTTCAGACTCTGGAGAGATCCCGACCATCATCAAGAAGACTGGCGGTGGAATTGCATTTCGCGAAACCAACGTCGATGATTGCTCCAACGCCTTGCGCAAGATGATCACCGACAAGGAAGCGAGGACCGAGATGGCCGTCTCTGGTCACACCTATGTCCATTCGCATTATGCGATCCCGGCTCTGGCAAATGTGTTCGCGGATGAGATTGAACGCGTGCGTACAATGGGCAAGCAATCTTCTTAGAATGCGATTCGAGCTGGAACGGGCAACGAAACGCGCCTCTCGGTACAGAGTGGAATTGCTTGCGGTTCGAGGAGCTATTGGATGCCCTCAATCGGATTGAGCAGGCAAGTCATATGGCAGATCGGGATTTGTGCATTGCTTTTGGCTTCGCAGGTCCCGATTCTTTATCGCTATGTGAATCGAACTTGGGGAGATGCGAACTATCAGCACTTCCCCATCGTGCTGGCCGCAGTTGCATATCTCTTGTGGGAGCGCCGCAAGCAGATCGTTGCTGACACAAGTCCCCAAGGAGCATTCGCCATTGGCACGGTTGCTCTGTCGGTTGCCGCCATGATGACGGCCGTGCTGCTCTACAGCTCATTCCTCGGCATCCTAAGCGTTTTGCTCACATGGTTGAGCGTGGGCTACTGGCTAGGTGGGGCAAGAGTCCTAATTCACGCAGCTCCTGTTTTGGTGGTGGGATTGTTTGCAATTCCGCTGCCGTTCGGTTTGGCGGACAAGCTCGTTTTCGAGCTTCAGTTTCTGGCAAGCCAACTTGCCTCGTTTATCCTTGATGCAACAGGGCAATGGAATGTCTTGCAAGGCGTCGTTCTGATCACCCCGGAAAACCAGTTCGCAGCGGAAGAAGCGTGCAGCGGGATTCGCTCCCTGTTTTCGTCTCTGGCTGCGGTCACCGTATTCTGTGTGCTGCGTGCGTACCCGTGGTGGCGTGTTGCCCTCAATTGGATCCAGACGATTTCTTGGGTGTTGGTTGGCAATGCAATTCGGATCGCGGCGGTCGTCTACCTGGCTGCCAACAACAAGTATTGGTGGACGGAAGGGACGGGTCATGCCATCCTGGGGTTGCTTTCGTTTACCATGGTGCTGGTGTGCGCATTGAGCGCGGACCAGATCATTCAGTTCGTCGTTCTGCGCCGCGAGCTCAGAACCAAATACGGCGGTTTCGTCGAAACCGTTGAGGATGAGGAATCTCCTCTAGAAAGCTCGATGAACCCTCCGTTGCCCCCAAAACCGAAGGAAGGCAGTGATCGCTTGGACTCAGGGAACACGGCCAAGCCACGCGGTCAAACGATTCCCAGTTGGCAAGTCGCTGTGGTCATCGTTCTGATACTCCTCAACGGGGCCTTCGGCGCCTACGTTCATCAACAACGACATCGCGGGCTGGCTCGAAACCAAACCCAGTATGAAGCTCAAACGCCAACGGCGGATTGGCTACCCACCCAGATCAGAGACTGGAGTTTGGAAGGCTTCGAGCATATCGAGCGTGGGGAAGGCAAGATCCAGGCACCCGAATCTTTCGTATGGACGTACCAAAATGGCTCCGTAATGGCATTGGTTTCCATAGATCGTCCATTCGATACCTGGCATAACTTGGACGCTTGTTACCGTGCTCTTGGATGGCAAACGTTGGTTTCGCATGGTTTACAAATGGGTCCTGCAGCGGGTGACGTTGCAGAGCCCAATCTAGATCGAGATCGCGGCAGATTGTTTAGCCGGATTTGGATGGAGAGCTTCAATCGCTACGGAGTTGTTTTGTTCTCCGCAGTCGATCGTGCGGGCGAGCAAGTGCTACCACCATTTCTACAGGTCGTTGGTAGTGGGCTCGACACGATCTGGCCGCGTGCGAAGTTTGAAGCGGCCATTTCCCTGGGTGCGGCCCGGGATCTGCAGATTGTCGATTTGCCGGTCAGTACCATTCAGATCTATTCTGAGTCACCAATGCGGTTGGAGGAGTCCGAGGTCGATGAGATCCAGTATCTGTTTTCTCAGGTTTCGTCGCGGCTGGTAGCTGCCATGCAGCAGGAGCAATGACGGGCACTTGAGCACTGGGAAATTAGAATCGAGAAAGGCGGTTCGGGCGTCCGCTCGGTATTCACAGCCAGCTGGTTTAGTGACGCGGACCCCTTAGGGAATTTGCCTGGTACATCCAACGATCATCTTCTATGGCAAGGAGTTCGCGTAAGGCCCTCTCCGAGCCGGATAGCTCGACTCTCCCAGATTTCCTCGCTGAACTCGGAAAGGGAGAGTTAGGTTTTGAGTTGCCGCTTCCGCGGGCGAGCTGAACGGGTGGTAGTTTGCGCGGGGCGATACCAGGAAAACGTTGGTATGTGCTGCAAGACGCAAACCGGACCGCTTGGACACGCAAGCGTGTAGGATGCCGGAAATGACTCGAAGGTTGATAACTGCGTAAAGCCCCTCTCGGAGTCGGATATCTCGACTCTACCGGAATTCCTCGCTGAACTCGGAAAGGGAGAATTAGGTTTCTCAGGGACGCCCCCCTAAGTTAGGTTTCTCTGGGCAGCCTCCCTGGCGAGCGGGGGCGAAGCGAGCCGAAGGACAACAGCGAGCCGCTGCTGGGTTTTGGGAATCATCTGTTGAGGGGGCGCAAGCAATTTCGGAGGTTGGCCTCTCAATAGCAAACACCCCACGAAGGTGGTTTTTTCGGTGGGCGCAATTCCGAATTTAGTTGGCCACTAAGCCAACGATTGCAACCGGTTGGGTAGCTAGTAAGATGCACACCTTGTGTGAGTTGATGAAGATTGATCTCAGGTTACGGATCATGCGGGAGGTTCGTGTGGCAAAATTGGATCGCGAACTGATGACGTTGCGCCAAGCTCGCAGCGAGAGGACTAACGTGCTCCGTTGTGTCGTGTTGCTCATGATCTGCCTATCCATTCCCGCTACGGCTTGTGGCGAGATTGTGATTGGTTATGAGGCAGCTGATGTCGATAATCTGCCTGCGTCGACAAGTGCTTCTGGCGTGACGGCGAATGATGTAACCAGGGGTTCAGGAGTCGAAAAGGCTGGTGGCAGTTCTGATTCGTCGTACAACACGAATTCCTGGGATGACGGTGGTAGCGACACCAATGATTTAGCCGAAGCGACAAGCCAGAACGAGTATCTGGAGTGGGGATTCACATCGACTCAGAGTTGGAACCTAACATCGGTAGGGATTGCCAATCGACGAACTAGCAGCGGACCATCGGACATGGCTCTGTTCGCAAACGTCAATGGCGCCGGGTTCAATCTGTCCAACCCGCCGATCGACGATATTGACATTTCAGGAAACACTAATTCGAGTTCGTCCAATCCGGGTGCAACCAACACGATTTCACTTTCGTTTACCGATGTGACCAGTATCGTTTTTCGGCTTTACGCCTACGGCGCCACCGGTTCAACGGGGTCACTACGTTTAGTGGATCGCAGTGATAATTCGAATTTGGCGATTCAAGTCAGCGGGAACCTAGCGGCGGTGCCGGAACCGAGCGGATCGGCTTTACTGGCAGGCTGCTTCGCAGTCGGGCTGGTGGTACGCCACTGGCGACGTCGGCCGGCTGCCTAACCGTCCAACCACTCCGCTCCGAGTCGGCCCGCGTGTCTACAGATGATCTAAGTCAGGAGCTCTCACGAGTTCGGCTTGCTGCGTGGCTTTCTGTACCTGCTGTCTTCGCCTTTGTTGCAATATCAGCGGTTGCCGTTATCGGCCGCTGGAAATCGGAAAGCAATCTGGACCGCTATCGACAGCAAGCCTATGAGGCTTATGGGGCGGGGCGTTTTGAGGACGCTGGATTTTTTCTCCAGCGTTTAGCCGGTGCTGGGCGACTTTCCCAGGACGATCTCTTTCTTCAAGCGTCGGCATTGGAGGCTCAAGGGAAGCTGCGAGAGTCATGGAGCTTGATGCGGCAACTTGCACCTGATGATTCGCTGGGGCATCCTCAGGCGCATCGATGGATGGCCGTTACTTTGGGAAGGAGTCTCGACGAACTGGAGAGCCTGGAACCACTTGGTCATCACTTGGATCATGCTCTTCCACAAGGGAACGATGTCGAGCTGCTGCAGGTGCGTGTGTCGTACCTGCTCGCACTCGAGCAGCCGGCAGCGGCGCTGAGCGAACTCGAGCGGGCGACCGACTTGGATCCGAGGCTTCTACTAGCCCTTGCTCGACTCAAGAAGCAGCTTCGCGAGGATGACGCGGATAAGACATTCCGTGATGCAGCCGACTACTACCGTGCAGCCGTCGAAGGCGATGCCTTTGACGAATTGAGCCGGCTGAGACTGGCGGCTTCACTCGAAGAGCTGAACCAGTTGGCGGACGCGGTTCAAATTCTGGAAGCCGGGGTTTCCGTCGCCCCAACTCCTCTGCTCCAGTCGAGCTTGGTTGAGCTGCGCATGAAGCAATTGGATCGATTCCTGCGGGGACTTGACGCTGCAAATGAAGAAGAAGCTGCTGAAAAAGAAAAAATTGCTCGCGTGATGCGTGAGGTGAGCGAACTCCTCGAGCTCTCTCCTGATGCCCCAGGTATCTATCGACGACTCGAATCGCTTTATCTGAGGACCAGTTCGGGCGGGACAAAAACGGCATTGCGTAGCAAGCTCCACAGTTTGCTTACGGAAGGCCAATCCACTGCCTTGATCCATTTTTGCTTAGGTAATCTTGCGCTCGTTGACGAAGACAGCCAGACAGCAACCCGTCATTTTGAGATGGCGGTGAAGCAAGACCCGGCTCTAGCGAACGCCATGAACAATTTGGCTTGGATGCTTTTGTCGCAAGACGAGCCGGATCTTTCAAGGAGCCTAGAACTGGCTGAGAAGGCCGTCGCCAGTTCTCCGAACGATCCTCGGTTCTTGGATACATTAGGAACCGTACTTCTGAGACTCGAGAAATTCAGTGAAGCGGTGACCACACTAGAATCCGTTCTTTCGCTGCGCGCGGGTCGCCAAAACCTCGAATTGCATGCCAAACTTGCGAAAGCCTACTCCGGCCTCAATATGGATACCATTGCTGACGAACATGCTAAGCTTTCTCGGCAAATTCCCAAGTCTTGACCGATGAGTTTCGATCCCATGATACCTGATCTTCAGCCGCAACATCATTTCATTCACTTGGGACTGGGATGGATCGGGGATAAGGGCGGAGGGCTGGAACGATATCAAGACGGAATTTGTCAGGCCCACGCGGAATCCGGAGCTCGCGTAACCGCCTGGGTTCAGAGTCGAGTCCCAATACACCATCAAGAACGCAGCTATCATGTCGAAGCTTATGCGTCGCCCACCGACTCGCGACAACAACGCAGGTCGTCGCTACGTCAGGTTGCTGCGGAGGCACTGAATCAGCGAGATGCGATCCTGGTTTCGCATCATGCCTCGGTGAGCCATGGCATTCTCGCGATGGCGAAGATGGTTCCTCATACCGTCCACTTCCAAGGACCCTGGGCCGATGAGGCGGCGGTCGAGGGGGCGCCGTGGTGGAAGACTTGGGTTCAACGTCGGCATGAACGTCGGGTCTACCAAAGCGCCGATCGGGTTATTACTCTGTCAACGGTGTTCAAGAACATTGTTATAGAAAAGTACGGTGTCCATCCCGATCGAGTCCACGTCGTACCGGGAGCCATCGACGCCAATCGAGCGGATCCGTCGATCTCACGCGCTGAGGCCCGCGAAAGACTGGGGTGGTCTTCCGATCCGCTCTTCGGCGATCGCAAGATCATTGTTTGTATTCGGCGGCTTGTTCGCCGTGTGGGAGTTCTGGAACTGGTGGATGCAGCCGAGCTGGTTGCGAAAAAACACCCCGAATGTCTTTTTCTCATCGGCGGAACGGGGGCACTGCGGGAAGATCTTGAAACCCGTATTCGTGAGCGCGGTCTGGAACGCACGATTCAGTTACTTGGATTCGTACCGGACGAAGAATTGCAAATCACCTACGCCGCGGCCGACTACAGCATTGTTCCCACACAGAGTCTCGAAGGATTCGGTCTTGTAATGTTGGAGTCTTTGATTGCGGGGACACCGGCGATGGTAACGCCGATCGGGTCCTTGCCGGAGGTGATGCGTCCCTTTAGCGAATCGATGGTTTTACCCGGTTGTGCACCCGAGCAGATGGCCGAGGGAATTCGGGAGATTCTCAGTGGTTCGCTGCCAACCCCCGACGGGGAAACGTGCAAGAAGCATGTTCGACAGAACTACGATTGGAACCAGATCGCGCCGCGGATCATGAAGGTCTATTTGGATGCGGCACGCTAAGGTGGCAGCCTCCAGCTGGAGGCGAGCCCGAGGGAACTTGGTTCTAGCGAGTCCATTTCAGGCAGCTGGCTTCTGCCTTGACGAAGCCAGCGCATTCCCGTGTCGTTTTCCGGCTAGGGAGGACTAGACCAATTTCGAAGCAGATCTCGGATCGTACCAATCCGCGCACGCCCAAACGTCCGCGCACCCTTTTCGTGGATCAGACGGGACAATTGGGCGGGGCGGAGCTGTGTTTGCTGGATTTGGTTCTCGCTCGTAAGGCGGGGGCTTTCTCGGATCGTGTCGTGCTCATGCAAGACGGCCCATTCGCCCAGCGTCTGCGAGAATCGGAGATCGATGTCTCGATCGAGGAGCTGGGGGAAAGCGGGCGTATTCGAAAAGAAAGTAGTCTGTTCACGAAGCTTGGAAGTGTGGGGCGGGTATGGAGCGTGAGCCGAAAACTGGCCGCGCTGGCTCGGGACTACGATGCTATCTACGCGAACACTCCAAAGGCCTTGATCATGGGAGTCGTTGCTGCCTTCCTCGCGAAAAAACCGCTGGTTTACCACTTGCACGACATTCTTTCCGCGTCGCACTTTAGTTCCTCCAGCCTTCGTTTGCTGGTTGCTTTCGCGAATCGTTCGCAGCAGGTGATCGCGAACTCGCAGGCATCGCAAAACGCTTACCAAGATGCTGGCGGAAGGACGGAGTCTCTCGTCGTCTACAACGGGTTTGATCCGGGTTCGTATGCAGAACGACCGGATGCAATCGACGCGATTCGCCGCGAACTGAGGTTGGGCGAAGGGGGAGCCGCCGTTGCCGTCTTCGGACGACTGGCTCCATGGAAAGGCCAGCACATTGCCATTGAAGCTGTGCAGCGGCTGGAGGACGTTAGGCTGTTTATCGTGGGTGATGCCTTATTCGAGGAAGAGGATTACCGAAGGCGTCTAGAGGAACAGGTGGTACAGTTGGGCCTGTCGAATCGCGTGCACTTTTTGGGGTTCCGCTCCGATGTTCCCGAATTAATGCGTGCCTTTGACGTCGTGATCCACTGCTCGACCGCACCAGAGCCGTTTGGCCGAGTCATTGTCGAGTCGATGTTCTGCGGTACACCCGTTGTTGCAAGCAGCGAGGGCGGAGCGGCGGAGATTTTGACGCATGGCGAGACCGGTTTACTCGCAAGCCCTGGAGACGTGACGGAACTGAGTGAGATGATTCGCCAAACGCTTTCGGACCATGAATCGGCGCGCGAGCGGGCCCAGAAGGCGTACCGTTCGGCCGTCGAGAGGTTTCAACTGGATAGCGTTGTCGGGCAGATAAACGGCGTAATCGATACAGTCGGTAGCAGGAAATGACTGAAGAAATGGGTTTTCGGCGCGGGAAATGTGGATTCTACGCGGTTTCAGCCCGCTGACGAAATCTGCATGAGTCCTGAGGTACCTCTAGGCTGCCATAGGGGTGAATTCGACGCCCTTAAAGACACGCTTCCGCAAAGTCGGCCCAAACTAGGCTTCTAGGGAGCTGAGGCAGCGAAGCTGGCAAAAAAAGGTTCGAATCCTGGTCAGATATCGTCTCGCTAGTCACAATGGGCAGTCCCACTGTAGCCTTGGAGGCACCTGGTTTCACTAGGTTCTTTCAGTCCGGCTAGGTCCTTCCAGTACGGTGAGGTCGGTTTAGGCCGTTTCTACGTTGGATTGGAATCACGCAGTGGCGGAGACTCCATGGCTGCTTTTGACCAGCCATCGCACCATGTTTGGCGGGCTTTGGACCCAGGATGATTGACCACATGCAACGAAGCGAAAGACCACAGCGGCCTGAGGCCCAGGCGGCGGCAAAACGTAGACTAGCCCAGGGCAGGCCTGCGAACGCGGCCGGTGGCCAGAAGCCAGCCTTCGATTGGCTCGGGATTCTGATCCGCCGCAAAGGCATTCTGATCATTTTCCTGGCCGTTTCAGCGGTACTCGGGTACTTGAGCTACCTGCGACAGGACGAAGTCTTTGCCAGCAGCCTGAAGCTCATGATCTGGACGCAGACACCGCCCAGCGTGGTAAACGCTGAGTCCATCGTACAACCTGTTTCCCTGGGGAAGCATACCAATTTGATCACGAGCGAAATTGTGCTCACGAAAGCCGTCGAAGATGGGGCACTGGATGGTTACGAGACGTTCCAAGGCCGAGCCGCGTTGCCGATGCTCCGGCAGATGATCTCGGTGGCAACCGTAGGTGGTGCCGCCGACACGCTAACGCTATCAGCTCGCGGGCCACTGCCTGCCGAGTTGCCCGCGATCCTGACTGAGGTGGTCGCGGCGTACACATCGATCATGACCAATGATTCGGCGGAAGCGCGGGATTCATCCAAACAGCTCATCAAGAGCCTCGAGTCCAAATTGGGTGAAGCCAAAAGTGAGAGTGAAGAAGCCTACTATCAGCTGATGGCGGAGACCCATCTGGAGCCGTCAGGCGAAGACAACCGGTTTGTGAATCCCTATTCCGCTGATCTCGCATTGCATAAAGAAAAACTCGCGGAGCTCGAAGCCGAAAAGCGTGATGTGTTAAGAACGATCGAAAGTATCGATGGGCTTGCCCGAATGCCCGGCGCGGAGCGTCAGCGGTATCTCAAAGTCGTCGCCATTGAGGCCACACAAGCAATTGGCCAGGGTCCCGGGCGGGATATCTTATCGGCAGATTCTGACTTAAGCGAACTCGAAGAAACTCTTGAGGGGCTCGAGCAAAAGCAGGCCGAATTACTCAACACATTAACGGATCTGAGGCAAAAATCCTCCAAGTATCTGTCGTCACTCGGTAGCGCACACCCCTCGATGCAGATCGTCAGATCCGACCTGAGCTTCAATCGCGCCGAACTGCAGGTTGTCGAGAAGCAAATTCTTCTGGTTGAGAAAGAGATTGCTCTCAAGAAAGGCGACGACAATCCGCAGGACGCGAATTCGAATGCGACATTAACGGACGTTGAGAAAGAACTGATCGTTCTGTACCGCAGTTACCTGGACCGGCAGCTAAGCCGTCTGGAAGACTCCATCGCGGACGAAAGTGCCCTCTTTGAAGGGACTCAGAAAGACGCGGATGAGATGCGGGCCGATGTTGCGAAACTCAACATGCTGGCGGGTGATATCGACAGAAAAGAAACGGTCATTCGTGATCTGCTCGATAGGCTTTCCGAATTTGCTGCCCTTGATGGCGACCATTCCTTCACACGCATCCGAGTAATCGATTCCCCTGGGATCGGTTACAAAGTCGAGCCTCAGTTGGCAAAGACACTGTTGCTGGCCGTGTTCGCCGGTGGAATGGTCGGGTTCGGGGTGATCACTTTGTTGGACTGGGCCGAACTAACGTTCCACAATCCGGAGGAGATCTCGGAGAAGCTGGGCTTGCCTGTCATCGCACGGGTGCCGCAGGTAAAGGGAAAGAAAAAGGCCAGCGAGCACGTTGGCATTACGGTGTTGAAAGCTCCCAACTCGGCGGCGTCGGAGGCCTACCGTACCTGTCGAACTTCGATGCTGTTCACATCCAACCGCAGCAACTCCAACACCTTCCTGATCACCAGCCCATCTGCTGGAGACGGTAAATCAACGACATCGGTGAACATCGCGACTTGCTTTGCCAAAGGCGGAAGTCGCACGGTGTTAGTGGATTGCGACCTTCGCCGACCGCGCTGCCATACTTATCTGGATGAAGCCAAGGCTCCTGGCATTGCTCAATTGACGCTGGGGGATGTGGGGATCGAAGACATTGTTCGACCAACGCACGTTCACGAGAATCTCAGTTTCGTGTCCGCTGGTGCAACCTGTTCCAATGCACCTGAGTTAATCGAGTCGGCCGCCTTTGCCGCCCTCGTGGAACGCCTGCAAAGCGAGTTTGATATCGTGATCATTGATTCGCCGCCAGTCATGCCTGTCGCTGATACGCTCCGTCTGGCGGACTTTGCGGATGCGATCATGATGGTTCTTCGCATTCGAAAGGGTGTGGTACTGGCATCGCAAAAAGCAGTGGAGTCACTCAATCGAGTTGACGCCAACCTCATTGGTGTGGTCGTGAACGGTGTCGATAATTCGTCGCACTACAGCGATTACGGCAAGTACGGCTACAAGGGCTACGGTGGTTACGCTTACTACGCGGATCGCTACTACGGCAAGCAGAACAAGAAGTATCTCGAAGAGATTAAGAGCTGATACGAGCCGTAAGAAGAGGACCTGTGAGAAGAGACCCTCCAAGGACCTGTAAGAAATGACCCGTTAAGGAAAGGCCCGGTAAGAAACGGGCCTTAGTGCGGTGTGGAAAATGACTTTGGCATCGAGAACGCCGCACCATGCTCTTCCGATGGGTTTGGCCATTTCGGTTGTCGTATGCAGTTGGGGGCGACCGGGTCTCAAGGCGGACCCGATCGATGCCCAACCGGTATCTCAAGACACCGAAGTCTTCTCCAAGGCCGATGCCGCCATGGTTCGTATCCTCAGATCGGATCGGACTTACGTTGGGGGAGGCATTGTCTTCAGCATTCAGGAGCAGAGCTTCTTTGTCTTAACAGCAGCGCATGTCATTGACGGGTATGCCGACGCCGATTCGAGGCGGCTACTGGAGATCCCCATCGAGCTGCCAAGTGGAAAACGGCTTTCACGACGTTACCTCGACTACAAAGTCGTTGCGAAGGACTCGGCCTCGGATATCGCCGTCTTGGAGGTCCGATCCGGAGTTCCTCCAGCGGGTTCACTGCCGATTGCTGAGGTAGAAGAGAGACCGGAGGAGCCCAGAAAAGCAATGACTGCAGATTGGTCCGACCCAAAAAACAAGAAAATGGTTGCCACGTCGGTAAAGCCAATCGTTGTTAGCAGGAAAGGAGCCAGCCGGAAAGTTGGCTACTGGAAGAAGCCTGGGGCATCCGCGCCAGGGGTGTCAGGAAGCCCTTTAATTTCGGCTGAGGGGGCTGTGATTGGCATTGCCAGCGGAAACAGCGGCGATGATGCCTACTACAGCGATCTGCTCGAGATTCAGCAGTTGTTAAGGAAGCTTCATGGTGACGGCAGCCGACCACAAGAAATCCGGAAATAACCCTTCTGGTTGCTTGCTATTACCGAATATAGCGTTTACTATTGCGGCACATCTGTGAATATAGGGGTTTTGAAATGATTCTACGCAAAGCAAGTCTGTTGCTTAGTTGCATTGCCATGACATTCTGTCATGTCGCAAGCGGCGACGTGATTGACCAGATTGGTTCGACGACACCATTTGTCACTAACGACATCGGGCCCGGACGTTCCTTCTACTCGATGACTGACAACTTCGTGGGTGGCCTCGGCTTTATAGCTCGCTCCTACGACGATTTCACGCTCACAAGCGGTGGTACGGTGACTAACGTGAGGTTCATTGGAGCCTACGACGGTGACGACACAACTGAAGACGGTGATGGAAATAATCTCGGTTTGACGAATCCTGGTAGCATCACACCTCCGCCTGTCTTCACGGTCACATTCTGGGAAGCCTCCGGCGATCCTAATGTTCCCGGGGCACAAGTGGCTGGCTTTAGTAGTTTCACATCATCGAACGCATCGGCCGAAGTTGGTCAGGTGGCGATTACTTCGCCGGAAGCCGACGATTATTTCTTCGAGTACAACATTCCGGTCAATTTAGACTTGGCACTGAACACGCAGTATTGGGTTTCGGTAGAAGCCGAAATGGACTTCGATCAGAATGGATGGGGATTGGCCTTCACGGATCCGTCCAACGGTGTCAACAATCAGTCGTTCGCCCAGTTTGATGACGGGAGCGGGGTGGCTCCTCTCCAGTTTAATGCGGATTTTGCGATCGGTTTGACCTCCGTTCCTGAGCCGACGTCTGGATTGGCGCTGCTCTTCGCGAGTGCTGGCGTTGCGTTCATCCGTCGCAGGTCGTAAAGTATCCACAGATATTCCTCCGAAGACTCGAGGTGCAGATATGAAGAAACTAGCTGTTATTGCGTTGATGCTCGGCGCCGTGGGGCTTTTGGGTGCAAGTGTGTCTGGCTTGGCTGTAGGTCAGGTCGCCTCTGGAACTGGCGTACAGGCTGGCTTCTTGACGGAGCCGAACGCGTCCACCGCAGGCGAAGAGTCTGTGCAAGAAGGTGAGATCCTAGAGGACTGGGAATTCACTCTAAGACGTAGGCGGCCCAAATGCGGCTTCAACCGTTAGAGCGGTAAGTCTACGATTACAAAACTACCAAGCTCGGTTGCACGCAACCGAGCTTTTTTTATGCAGTGCAACCAACTTTGGACAACGTTTTCCCTTGGTGTAGAAGCGTTGCAAGTGCAGTCGCACCTTCTAATTCGCGAAAGAAGTCAGTCAATTGGATCATGGTATTGAAGCTCTAGGCGGTAATGGCCGCAGGTTCATGGGGCTATTGAATGGGTGTATCGAGACGGTTCTGCATACGCAATTGTTGCTGTCACCCTGGGCGTTCGGCTGCGTCCACCCGGCCTTTGAGTTCTACCTTGTTGTGGCTACTGCTGTCATCGCCCTGTTAACCGCGGCGAAGTTAGTCTTCAGCTCAGATGAAGTATGGAGGCTAGATAGGCTGGGTACCGCCGTGTTCCTGGCGTTAGCGGGGCTGGCGCTGGTGGCTTCTTTACACACGGTCAGGTTGCCCAAGCCGTTCGTCACGCTTCTTTCACCCAACCTGGTAACCAACGTTGACCGCCTGATGCCGTCTGAGCCGGAGGTGGTTCGCGTTGCGGAGATTGTTCGCGTTAATGAGGCGACCTCGCCAGAAGACGGAGCTCCCGATTTAACGGACGTAGCTCGATTTGCAGCAGCCGACCACCTTAGCTTTTATCCTGCTGGCAGCCTCCAGTTTTCAATCCGTATCGTTGCAATCCTCGTGCTCATTTATGCCGTGAGCACGCTGCCTCGTCCGCGAGCCACGCTTCATCGAATGAGCGTGATGGCTTTGGTCCTTGGGACAGCGATCGCCATTTTTTCGATCGCACAAGAGGTGGGAGACGAGGGTGGCCGGATGTTCTGGTTTTTTGAGACCAATGCGATTTTCTTCGGGCCATTCATCAACAAGAACCATTTTCCATTCTTGATGAATATGGCGATTGGCCTCTCGTTCGGCCTGCTACTTGCCGAGATTCGCAAAGCAAAAGGGTCTTGGCTGTTAGCATTTCAGAGTGAAAAGACGCTTGCCATTTCAGCCTGTTTAACGTTCATGATTGCGAGCGTGTTTTTCAGTCTGTCGCGTGGGGGTGTCGTGTCGCTTGGCTGCGCCATTGGTGTGTTAACGGTTGTTATGCTCAGCCGTGACGAGTCCAGGACGGATCGTGCAAAGGTAGCGATAGGCCTGGCGGGGCTATTGGTGACCCTCTGTGTCTGTCTTGGAGCGTGGTTTGGGTTGGAGGCCGTTTCGGAGCGCTATTCAACGCTGTCCACCGGAGCAGCTTACCAGGACGACGGTCGATGGCAGCTCTGGAGCTCAGCGATCCAAGTCGCTTGCGATTATCCGCTTTTCGGGTCCGGCGGTGAGACGTACCGGTATTGGGAGACCATCCTACGGTTCGGGGATGTAGGAGATCAGGCATCCCTGGTCGCGCTCCGAGCCGACAACGAATTCTTGGATATTGCCGCGGAATATGGGCTGTTCGCCGGTATCGGCGTTTTGGCCGTTGCCGCCTGCCTACTCTTCAAAACATACTTGCTCGCCAGGACGCCGGATTCAGACCTGGCATTAGGTGCATTGATGGCGATCTGTGCGGTGACGATTCACTCCTGTCTCGATTTTGGGCTTCGGGTTCCCTCCAATGCGATTCTTGCTGCGGCGGTCGCAGCGCTGGTGTGCACCAAATGGCGGACTATAGAAGAGACGCAAAAACCGATAGCAGGGGGCGGGGAGACGATTGGCATTCGTCTTGCGGCAGCCACACTCTGCTCGGTTGCTTCTGTATTGCCAGTCCTGGCGCTGACGCGAGCTAGGGCCGCTGAGACTTGGCGATTGGCCGCGTTCGAGGCCTTTGAGAACGGGGATTATTCCCGGAGTGCAGCGTGCTTGGACCAATACGTAGCTTGTGAGCCAGAGAATATTGAGACGCGGATTACTGCGTGCCGCTTTATGTTCTTGTGCGCAGAAGGACTGAATCAACGTGACGGACTAAATCAAAGTGAAGCCGAGCGTGTTCGGGCGGCCGCACTGAAGAATGCCATTGCCGCCAGAGAGTTGTGTCCATTGGCTTGGCAACCTCATGCTTGGCTGGCAGAACATCACGACCTTCTGAATGCGGGCGATTCCAAGGAGACCTATCTCACCCGTGCGAGTTTTCTCAATCCGAGCGATCCCAAGATTGCCCTGAATCTCGGGCTCAATCTGATCGCTGGAGGGAAAAATGCGGAAGGATGGAAGGAGCTCGGGAGATCGTTGGAGCTCTCTATGCAAGACCTGGATACCGTCTTCAATTACGCGAAATCAGAGTTGTCTGTTTCGCAAATGCTCGATGTGCTGCTACCTGCTGACCCAGCGATTTACCTAAAACTGTCCGAGTTTCCTGAGGTGCAGGCGGAAGATCAACAGCTGCTTGTCGAGCGTTCGCTAGAAGTCCTCCTCAGTGGTGAGAAGGAGGATTTTGCGTTGATCGCAGAGTGCCAAGTACGGCTTGGGCTTAACGAAGAGGCGATCACTACATTGCAGAGGGGCCTCCGTGCATCCCCCGATTCCGAAAGAATGGCCCTTGAGCTGGCGACGATCCAACTCCAAATCGGCAGAGAAAAAGACGCAGCCGCCACACTGAAGAAGTTGCTCCTATTCCACCCGTCTTCCGCTCAAGCTGAGCAGATGTTGGAAAGCATCGATTAGCCCGCGAGGGCTGTCGACACGGGCTTATCAAAGCCTGAATCTGAGGTGAGCGGGAATTCGAGAGCCCGCCCTTCCTGTTCCGACTTTGGCGAGGAATTTTGGGAGAGTCGAAGCCTAAGGTATGAGTAGGCGTGTTTTCCGTTGCTGGACGACGTGCTGCTTTGGGTACGTCGATTCACCACGCATGTCGACTAGCGATCGTCGCGAGCACGTCTGCGACCGGCTAGTGCAACAAGTCCAAGGAGAATGACTCCACAGCCCGGCTCTGGAACCGCAGTCGTCACATTGATCGACCACCCGCCGGCGATAGAGCCCGCATCTCCCGGGTTTGCATCCAAGATGAACAAGTTCCAATCACCATTTGGATCATCACCGATCCAATGTCCGAAATCGAACTGCCACGGTGCTGGATCAGAGTCCACTAGCTTTCCTCCGGGTCCGGGGGCGGGGAAGAAATCATCGTACTCTTCTTGGCCGGGTCGGAAGGTGCCGGAAACAAGTTGGCCTGTATCCGGAAGCGTCAGCATGGCCGAGTCATCGAAAGTCCAGGTCACGTTGCTAATGTTCTGGCCGCCACCTGGTCCGCTGAAGAGCAGCGAAGCATCTCCAGTCGGCGAAACGACGACTGCGGCTATATCGTCTGGGTATGTGTGACTTATGTTGGAGAGAGTGACGGTGATTTCCGAAATGACCCCGCTAACGCCCGACACGCTAATGGTGCTGGGATAGGGATTGGCGATGTCATCGTCGACGATCGTGATCGCCGTTGGATTATCAAAAATCAAATCTGCAGCAGCCGTATTGCACAGAACGCCATTACAGAGCAGTAACAAGCAAAGCGTGAGTTTTTGCATGTCGTTGGATTTCGCAGCGTAGGACTAATCGAATGAGAAACGAGCCGCCTGACAATGGCCTGAGGTTACAGACTCGATGTCCTGGGTCAATGGTTTGTTTAGCTGGATCCCCTATTTTCACAGGATTTTGAGGGTCCGGCGGACTTCGACAGCCCTGCCACAGGGCCGATCCGAGTTTCAAGCTAGGGAATAAGCCGCGACGCTTGGGCAGCCGGGTGCGTCATGAAGTTGCCATAGTGGCGGCGTTGACGCAGCGCTGGGCCAACGGCTCAATGGCGAAACAGCCTAGATTCGAACTTGGGTTGGCCCTGAGCCATGCCAAGCCGCATCACATCCACTGGCGAAACCCCGAAAAGAACAGTCGGCATGCTTGTGGAACCGAAACGTGCCCAGGGCAAATCGGGTTCAACCTGCGAGGTTCATTCGAGAGCATCCCAACTGCCCCTCTCCAGACGGGCATACGCGCAGCGGGTCGTCGAGGAATAAGCGGGGAGCTCGGCCTGTTACTCCCTACACATCCGGCAATGCCGAGAACTTTCGCGACTGAATTCCCGCACCCAAGCTTGTGCGTAAAGCAGCCTCCGACGGCGTCGCCCCCACCCGCTCGTCGGCTCGCGACCTCCCCGCAGGCGAGGAGGTAAGGATTCGCAAAAGGGCGAATTCAAGTTTGAATCTGGGTGGAGTGACAATTCAATACCGAACCCTCCTCCTCTCCGAGTTCAGCGAGGAAATTCAGGAGGGCCTGCGTCCGATGTTCGGATTGGAGACATGGGTAACACATGTTCGGGGACATAGGTAACACTTG
>JBKAHA010000010.1:0-286860 GCA_046290675.1 Aureliella sp. | reverse complement strand
TTGGAGTTCAGCCGCTCTTCGTTGGAGTTCAGCCGCTCTTCGTTGGAGTTCAGCCGCTCTTCGTTGGAGTTCAGCCGCTCTTCGTTGGAGTTCAGCCGCTCTTCGTTGGAGTTCAGCCGCTCTTCGTTGGAGTTCAGCCTTTAGGCTGTCCGAGCGGGCTGTCCGAACGCACCCCTGTGATCTCTTTCGGTTGGCTGGAAGACAGTCGCAGCTCGAGTTCGACGAGACTACAACCTAAGAGATCTTCTTGAGCTTGGTAACGCGGCCGAGGCCGGGTACGTATTCGGCGACGAAGATATTGCCTTGAGCATCGAAGCAAGCGTCATGCGGCGTCATGAATTTTCCGTCCATCCATTGCGACGGCGTGACGCGAATTCTGTTCTTCTTGTCAGCTTTCAACCGTGCAACATCATCTCCCAACTGGACGAGTGTGTTGCCTTTGGCATCAAGAATCGACAATCTGGCTCTTAGTTCAGGTACAAGGGTCAAGTCGTCTTGAATGTGAATGTTGGCTGGCAATCCGAATCCGGTCCAAGTCTCTAGATGTTCGCCGTCGAGCGTGAGTCGCTGGATTCGATTGTTGGCCCGATCTGCGACTAGAACAGTCGGATTCGATTCGTCCCGAGCGTCGACACACAATCCGTGTGGTGTCTGGAACTGGCCCGGCCCTTTGCCGGGCTCTCCGAAGCAGGAGACCCAATTCGCATCTCGGTCATACCGGTGAATTCGAAACGAACCGTAGCCGTCCGCCATCAGGAATCCATCATCGGGCAAGAACCCGAAGTTGGTTGGAAGGAAGCGATCACGTTGGAAGGCGAACTTGTTGTCCTTGTCTTCACCGCTGCGATAGACGCCCGATTCCATCGGAGCGCGCTTCGACCAAACGGTTTCACCGTTCAAAGTCAATTTGGCGATCGACTTAATGCTTTTGTAACCAGTGACGAAAAGAAATTCCTCAGAACCTTCTGTTTTTATTTCGAGGCCGTGCCCGCCCCCCTGGAACTGCTCGCCAAAAGCACGCACGAATTTACCCGACGCATCAAAGACGAAGATCGAAGGATGCTCTTTCTTGGACACGTCGCCTTCATGGATGACGTACAGGTTCTGGGATTCATCGACTGCCACGTTGTGCGTGGTTTGCCAACTATATTGCGACGGAAGTTCTGGGTACTCGTGGATGACTTCGTACTGGTATTCGCCTTCGCCAATCACCAATGGCGACCGCCGGTGAATGATGGCGGCTCCAAAGGAATGAACCGGTGATGAAGCAAGGCAGGTCGCTGCCGTGGCAGCGAGAAAAATTCGGCGTTTATTGTTCATGGCGGTCCGACCGGGCGGGTAGTGAGAGGAAAGGGCAATTGGGGGATTAGCGAAACGCAACTAAGGTGCATTCTGCTTGAGCCAACCGTTGGCAGCGAGCCAAGCCGTACAACGCGCCGGCCAAGTGGTGGCTTGGTGCTCGCTAGGACGCAGGCCATAGCCGTGGCCGCCAGTCGGATACAGGTGGACTTCTGCGGGCACATTATTTCGCTTCAACGCAATTCCCATTCGCAAAATGTTCTCCGGGCCGACTCGATCGTCAAATGCCATGGTCAAAAGCATCGGAGGTGTCTTGTCGCTGATAGGCACCGCGGGGGAGAGTAAATCGTCCCCGTCGCGATATAGATACGCTGGGTAAACGAGCACGGCGAAATCAGGGCGGCAACTGGCCTTGTCTGCGTCATCAATGGCTTCGTATTGCCGATTGTGAAATTGGGTGCAGGTGCGGGCGGCCAAGTTACCTCCGGCGGAGAACCCAAGAATACCGATGCGATCAGTGGAGAGTCCGAGTTCCTCTGCGCGTGAGCGGAGTAGCGATACGGCTCGCTGCGAGTCCATGAGTGGACCGATTGGCAGTTTGGTCTCAAGGTCTAGTCCGTCCTGGTTTTTGGGTCTTGGGACTCGATACTTGAGCAGAGCTGCGGTGACGCCGATCGAATTGAAATATTCGCAGACTTCACTGCCTTCTAAATCATAAGCCAGAATGTTGTAGCCTCCGCCAGGACAAACGATGACAGCTGTTCCCGTATTCGTTTCTTTGGGGGCGGGATAAATCGTCAGCATTGGAACCGAAACGTCGCCGAGTCGAATGACTCGTTTCCCTTGAACCTGACGACCCTTGTCACCCGTTGTGTCGCGCTCTGGACCTTCGGCAGCAACGATGCCGGGAATACGGTCGGGCCAGAGTCGGATTTCGGTCTGCGCTTGAAGCCGAGCTGTCGGGCAAAGAACGAGCATGAAAGCCGTAAGAGTCAGAAGCACTTTGCAAGTCCGGAAGGAAGTGGCTTGATGGCGACGTGAGAGAGGAAGCATGATGAAACATCCGAAGCGTGGTGAATTCCAAAATGGAGAGGCGCATTATCTGGGGCTCGGTACTGGGGGCCTTCCAACGGTGCCGGGGCCCTCAGAGGGTGCCGCCTGCCGCCCCGAAATATACCACGATCGAATTCGAAATGCTTGCATTGCGGGCTGTTGGATCAGGGCCAATCAAAGTTTAAAGTTGGGAAGAATTCCTCCCCGTCGCTCAGGCTCCGACCCTCCGCAAATTCCTCGCGAAACTCGGAAACAGAGGGTTAGGTATTGAATTGCTACTCAACCCAAGTTCAAACTTTGATTGCCCCTGGCTGTTGGATGTCAGCCGTCAATCACAGGCCATCACATGCCTTATCGCGTCTCATTTCGTTGCGAGCTGGCGATGGGGCTCAGAATGATCTTGCTCCGGCGGGTGCTAGCGAACTATGGTTCTAACAAGTTTTCTTTACCCAGGGACTGAGCAGGCAATGAAGCCCTCAAGGCAGAATCCGAATCGAGATTGGAACCGAGGGCATTGCTCCGGCGCCTCTGGAACTGGTCAACTTTCAGGAGATTGCCTCGGCAACGCTTCGACCGAGAGAGGGAGTTGTCTCCATTCGGTCTCTCGAGTTCACGCCCTGTTTTCCATTGCAATATTGGTTGCTGCCGTTGGTTGCACTCGGACGCCGTATCCTGCAGGTTATCCCGGCGGGTACGCGGTCCCAGGTCAGATCCCCCCGGGGGCAGTGCCGCCAGCTGGTACTGTGGCAGCGCCGCCTCCGGGAACAGTGGGGTCCGGGCCGAGCTCAGTCTATGCTGCACAGCAGACGGCACCACAGTTGGTCGAGTTACAGAACCGAGTCCGGCAATTGGATGATACAAATCGGCAGTTGACGACACAGGTCGCTCAAGCTCAACAGCAGGTTCAAGCTTTTCGCGAGCGATCGGAGTTGTTGGCAAAACAATTAAAGGACGCTAGCGAGCAAAATAAGCAATTGCTCGCGACTACAAGTCGTTACGCGAATGAATCGCTAGGCATGCAGGCGTCAATGCAAAGAATGCAAGAGTCGATGCAGTTGCGAGGCGGAGCACGCTTAACTGCGAACAACTCACTGGCGAATACCATGGGCAGCGTGGCAACCGGTTTGCAGATTGCGGGCGCTCAGGTGATTCCGGAGGGCAATTTCCTGAGGATACGTTTGTCTTCTGACCAGCTATTTGCGCCAGGGACCGCGCAAATTAATCCAGGTGCGACGGCGGCTTTGGATCGAGTTGCACAAGTGTTGGTTCGTCAATATCCGCGACAACGTGTTGCCGTGGAGGGACACACGGATGCGGCGGCTCCCATGCCGGGCAGCTATTCTACGGTTTACCAGTTGGCGAGCAGTCAGGCCCAGGCGGTATTGGATCACCTCGTGCGTCGGGGCGGGGTTCCGAGTCAGCAACTGTTCATCGTGGCTCAGGGCCCCAATCGGCCGCTGGCCGACAATCAGTCTCCTGCGGGACGTTCTGACAACCGTAGGATCGAAATAGTCATTCAGCCAGAGACTTTTTAGGTAGCTGCAGCCTCTGCCCTCGCCCCTCCCTTCTAGGTTCCTGCTGATAACTCGTGGGCTGTTCTGTTTCGTTGCGAAGGGATCTGACCCCAGGTTGGCATTCGTTGGCTGAAAGCTGGAATATTTCCTGTCCAGGCTTCCAATCAGTTTGCTTCTGCATTCCCGCAGACTAGTATCGTGGCTAAGTAGCGGTGCGCTCGATCGGCTCCTTTGGGGGGTGCTTGAGGCGAAGGCGGTTCCAGTTCGATTCGAAGGAGCTGATGGCTGCCGACTCGGCCGAGTGATCGCATTGAATATGATCGTCACAGGAAAGTGAAATAAAGGAATCAGGGCAATGAAGCGTGCATTTTGCCTCGCGTTTTCCCTAGCGGCTGCTTTGCTTGGAAGTAGCCTCTCGATGAACAGCGTTCACGCTCAAAGTAGCGGATTGGTTGAGTTGTATGGCGAAGGCGTTCACCGATACTTCGCTGGTGACATGGCGGGAGCGGACGAGTTGTTCTCGCGAGTCATTGACGGCGGTTCGCAAGACCCAAGAGCTTACTTCTTCCGCGGTTTAATCCGTGAGCGTCAAGGCGGCGCTGGTCAGTTCGATTTTGAGCAGGGGGCTCAAATGGAAGCAGCTGGCCGAGCTTCTTTCCCAGTTGGACAAGCTCTAACTCGTATTCAAGGCTCGGTTCGCGGCAAGATTGAAAAAGCGCGTCGTGATGCTCGAGTCATGTTTGCACAGCAGCGAGCGATGATGAAAGAAGCAGCACCCGCTGTACCTTCCGAAACGGCCGAGACAACACCTGCACCTCCATCCGAGACGGAAGGCATGGATCCATTCGGTGCCGAAGGTGGCATGCGTGCCGACAACGCGACCGAAGATGCCGCGCAGCCTGCTGATCCTGAGATCGATGCGACTACCGACCCTTTTACCGATGATCCCACTCCGGCGGGTGCGACGGACGCTGGCAGTGCCCAGCCAGATGCTCCTACGACCGAAGATCCATTTGGTGGTGCTGGCGACGCTACAACCGACCCAGGCGATCCGTTCGGCGGAGCTGGCGACGCTCCAGCCACGGAAGATCCGTTCGGGGATGCGTTTGGTGATTTTTAGTCACCGAATCGGCATTTAAATGACAAACCCGAAAGGGCACTCTAAGGAGTGCCCTTTTTTTATGAGAACCACGCAGAGTTCGCGATCGCCAACCAAGAAGGTAGTTCTTCAAGGAAAGCGGTCAGGAGCCTCGTCTTTCGAGGGCGTGAAACCAAACTCTTCCAATGGTCACCGAGCTCAAGTATTCGGCTAATGACAGTCGTACTTAGCAGGTTGAGGGAATTGGCTTAAGATAGCTCCGAGGCCGGACCAGGGACGATGTTGGACGATGTAAATGCAGTTCGCTGAGTCGATAGGTTGGCTGAATTGACGGAATTGAGAATCGGAGTCTGCTAATTCGCGACTTGAAGGACGTTAGATGCTCGCCAAACGTGTGATCCCGTGTCTGGATGTGAATGAAGGCCGGGTCGTCAAAGGCACGAATTTTGTCAACCTCCGGGATGCGGGTGATCCTGTTGAGGTGGCTGCTCGCTATGAACGTGAGGGTGCGGATGAACTTGTGTTCTTGGACATCACGGCGAGTCACGAACGCCGCAATATTATGCTGGACGTGGTTAGCCGCACGGCAGAGCAGGTATTCATGCCGCTCACCGTGGGTGGTGGGATTCGAACGATCGAGGATATTCGAAGTCTCTTGCAGGCTGGCTGTGACAAGGTCTCGATTAATACGACAGCCTGTAAGGATCCTGAATTCGTCCAAGCATCCGCAGATCGGTTTGGTAGCCAATGCATCGTGGTGAATATTGACCCGAAACGAGTGCAGAAAGAGGGACGCGAGGTTTGGGAGGTCCACATTCATGGCGGGCGGACACCAACCGGTCTGGAGGCGGTTTCATGGGCCAAAAGGGTCGAAGAACTCGGGGCTGGTGAGATTGTGCTCACGAGCATGGATTGCGATGGTACCTGCGACGGATACGACCTGGAGATAACGGCTGCGGTTAGTGAGGCAGTATCAATTCCGGTCGTTGCCAGCGGCGGTGCAGGACGTCCTGAGCACCTTGCTGAAGCAATTCAAATTGGCAAAGCCGATGCAGCCTTGGCAGCCAGTATTTTTCACTTTGGGCAGTTTACGATCGATGAGACCAAGCGTCTGATGGCCGACAAGGGGATTCCTGTCCGCTTGTAGGGACAATGCTAAAGCAGGCGGTCGGACACCGGTTCGGCCCTGGATGAGGGGCTTTTTACCGGTGGCACATTGGACATCACCGCCCTAGGGAGCCCGTTTCAGCAGGAAATCAGTGGCTCTTATTTCAGTGAAGAATGTTCGCGTGGCTGGTTGTCGATACAATAGACGTTCATCCACCTTGGAATGGCAATGCTCGTTTTCAGCCGAAGTCGTTGTCCACAAGAGCTTTGCTACAACTAAATGTGGTCTTTTCTTTTCATGCTCCGCCTACCAGAAACGCATTTAAGCGAATTTAAGTTCTCCAGCATCGCGGTGGAGAGTTTTCATATAGGGAAAAGTGATGTCGAACGAGGAAACAGTTGACGACAAGTTAGTCGGCAATCTTCTGCGTGAACGCAAGGAGCTGGAGGTCGACAAGATCTTCCGCGCCTTGGTGAAGCTAGAGGGTAGTGACTTGCATATGAAGGTGGGCCAGCCGCCTATCGTTCGCGTCAGCGGTACCCTCAAGCCACTCAATAGGCCGCCAATCGAGCGTGAAGAAATGGTGCGTTTGTTGGTGCCGATGATGGACGATCGGGCCCGTGGCATCTTCGAGGAAGATGGCGGTGCTGACTTCGCCTACGTTGTTCCAGTCGACGGTGTGGATTGGCGTTTTCGTGTCAACATGCTCAAGCAGTTGGGCAATATCGGATTGGTTGCCCGGCGAGTTAACAACTACATTCCTCCGTTCGAAGGGTTATTCCTTCCTTCATCGATCGAGCAGCTTTGCCACTATGACCAAGGAATGGTGTTATTGGCTGGGGTGACAGGATCGGGCAAGAGTACAACGATTGGTTCCATCCTGAATTACATTAACTCGATTTATTCAAAGCACATTTTGACGCTCGAAGATCCGATTGAGTTTGTTTTCACCGAAGACAAATGCCTCATCAACCAACGTGAGATCGGTGATGACGTGAAGGACTTTGAGATCGGAATGAAACACGCGGTTCGGGAGGACCCGGACATTATTTTGGTCGGTGAGATGCGTGACCAAGAAACGTTTATGACTGCGATTCACGCGGCCGAAACAGGGCACCTGGTGTTTGGAACGATTCACGCGTCCAGTGCTCCCACGACCATCGGTCGTATCTTGGACTTGTTCCCAGAGGAAATGCATGGTGCGATCCGTTCTGCGATCGCGTTTAACATGAAGGGGATCGTGGCACAGAAGCTTTTGAAGTCAATCAAGCCAGGGGTTGGACGAGTCCCAACGGTCGAGATCATGACTTTCACACCGATGATCCAGAAGTTGGTTTTGGAGGGCAGCGATTCCAAGCTTCCTGACGCCATTCGTATTGGTGCGGCAGAGGGAATGCAGGACTTTACCATGAGTCTAAAGCAGTTGATTGACGATGAACTTATTGATCGGCCAACTGCATTTGCCGTCGCACCGAATAAGGACGCCCTCAAGATGGCGTTGAAGGGGATCGAAGTTAGTCAGCCAGGTATCATCTAAACCATGTTCGGAAAAAAGAAAAAGAAGGCAGCCGCGGCTGCATCATCGGGTGGCGGCGAAGTTGCGTTGCCGAACCTGGAGTTCAAGCCGAAGATTCGCGATTCCCAGGAAGCGCAAGGCGTCCTCATCGCTTGCCGAGGTATTGAGCAATATCCGCAAGCGGTGATCCTGCTTGCGAAGGCGCTCAAGAATCGAGCCGATCAATTGCTGCTAGATTACTCACAGCAAGGCGTTGCGATCCGGTTCCGCATTGATGGAATCTGGGAGAACATGCCGCCCATGGATCGTGCGGGTGGCGACGGAATCTTGGTCATCTACAAGAAAATGTGCGCGTTGAATCCTGCGGACCGCAAGTCGCGGCAGAAGGGGGTCTTCAACGTCAAATACAAAGGCGAAGAATGGATTTTTGATTTTGCGAGCCAGGGTATTCCGACTGGTGAACGGGTCTTGCTTAAGGTGTCGCCGAAGAAGCCCGTGCTGACCTCACTGGACGCCTTGGGAATGCGTTCCAAGATGCAGGAGAGCCTACGAGGTCTGCTCAATTCTGCAGATTCGATGTTCTTGTTCAGCGGTATGCCTGGGCAAGGATTGCCGACGACGTGGCGAGTTGGTTTGGAGTCGGCCGACCGATTCGTTCGAGATTTTCACAGCATAGAAGACGTGGCTCTCAATGAGCCTGAGATGATCAACATTACGTCGCACCACTTCGATGGCGCGGCTGGCGAAACGCCGATGACGATCCTAAAGAGCCTTCTTCTGAAACAACCTGATGTGCTCGTCTTTCCGGAGCTACCGGACAAGGACATCATGAAGCTGATCGTCGAAGAAGTTTCGGAGGAGAGTCGTTACGCGATTACTCGGATCCACGCCAACACGGCGATCTTAGCTCTTCTGAAAATGATGGCGACCTACAAGGAGCAAGCCAGAGAAATAGTCAAGGTTACCTGTGGTGTGATCAACCAGCGGCTAATCCGCCGTCTGTGCCTTGAGTGTCGTCAACCGTTCAAGCCAAATCCACAGATGTTGGCCAAGCTCGGGATCCCCGCAGGGCGTGTGCAGGTGCTTTACCAGCCGTTCATTCCGCCTCCGCCCGAGCAGCGCGTGGACGCGAATGGTAAGCCAATCGAGATTGAAATTTGCAAGAAATGCAATGGACGTGGCTACTATGGCCAAGCGGCGATTTTTGAGTTGTTGAGTCTCAATGATGAAATTCGCAAGGCGATTCTCAAGAAGCCCGAACCGGCAGCCATTGCTGCCGTAGCAAAGGAGCAAGGCTTTCTTTCTCTGCAGGAAGAAGGCGTTTTGGCCGTTGCGACTGGTCTAACCAGCTTGCAAGAAGTGCAACGTGTTATGTCGCCGAAGAAAAAGAAGTAGTCTCTTCAAACGGATCAAGAATCGGAAGCACTGAGTCGGATGGCGGAAGACAGCAGAGCAAATCGAGGGTTGAGCGAGGCAGAATCAACCGGACGGACGCAGTTCAGCGACTTGCAGATGTCGGAACGCGAAGGCGAAGAGAACTTCGCTCGTGTCAGTAAGCTGGCGGTCGCAGTCCTGCCGCTCTCGATCATTGGCCTATTGGCGTTGGTCACTCCGGTACTTCGGCCTTACTGCTGGCTGATTGCCATTTTGGCGTTCGTCGCCTACTTTCGATCAACGCGAAATCCGTCGCTTAGTGGAGCCACCCCAGCTCTCATTGGTTTGGGGATCGCACTCACGGCGGGATTCTGGAGTCTGTCTTCTCAGTTTCAGACGAACCGATACCTTGTTGAGGTAGCTGGCAAGCACGCTGAGACTTATCTGTCGCTCCTCTCTGCTGGAAAGGCGTACGAAGCCATGGAACTGCGCAAGCCAGAGGTGGACAGGCTGATTGCGGGAACATCCTTGGATCAGGTCTACGACGGAGGCGAGAGCGAGCAGCAAGACGAAATGCGTGAGTTCTTGGCGTCACCTTCCACGAAGTATGTGATGGAGAGCGGAACGGAAGCCAAGTGGGAAGCCACCGAGGGCATTCGGGTTCTCACACGAGATCATCTCAATCAGATCGTTGTGAAGATGACGAACGCCGCTGCGAGCGAATCGAAACCCGTGTTTGTAACACTGGAGAGGAACGCCACTGGAGTTGTGGGCGACAATTCAAAAGCTCTTTGGCACGTCAATGATCACTTCTTTGAAGATGAGAAGTAGGTCCAATTCTTTACGGCGGGATGCATGCCGCGTTGCTTAGTGAGCTTTGGTGCGAACATCGGTAATCCTGCCGAAACGATTCGTGCTGCCTCAACGTCGCTGAAAACGCGCCTCAGCGGCCAAAATGCTGAGATCGAGTTTCAACTGAGTCGATTTTTCAAGACGCCGCCCGTTGGCGGACCGACTGGGCAACCCCCCTTCGTCAACGCTGTCGCCGCCATCGAATCGAAGCATTCCGTTTGGGAGCATTGGGCTGCTGTACGGGCCGTTGAAGCTGAGTTTGGACGCGAAAGGAATTTGCGGTGGGAAGCACGAAAGCTGGATCTAGACATCCTGCTGTACGAAGATGCGAGGATCTGGACTCCACAGTTCAAAGTGCCCCACCCGAGGATGTGCATGCGCCGATTTATTTTGGAGCCAGCTTGTGATGTCGCTGCAAATTGGGTGGACCCTGTTTCCCTGCTGAGCTTGTCCGAGTTGGCGGGGCATCTTCGACGGCAACCCGTGTCCATCACTTTGCTATACGGGGATTCTGTTCCGGGGATGAAGATTGCCTCGTCCGTCGCGGAAATTAGCGGCGCTAAGATTTGCTTAGATTCGGATTTGGGGTCCGTCGGTCGCACGGCTGTTCGAGAGCTCCGATTGCGAAAAGTGGGATGCACCGATTTGGTGGAAATGGCGCACCATGACATAGCAACGTGCGAAGGAATCGTGGTGTACTTACCGCCTTCCGTGGGCGAACGTCTGGGGGCCTGGGAGGACATTCACCGTGATGCTGCCGTCGCGATGAACCTCCTCAGTGCGGGCGACGAAAATGCCAAGTCTTGGCGTGGCCCGCGGTATCTACTAGCGTCCGACGATGAACCCTGGGCGATCCACGAGCTGAATGCCGCTTACGAAGCTATGGACTGCCCAGTCGAGCCGATTGCCGACGACGTGTAACTTGGGGCAATGGGGCTAATTTCTTCGTCAGTCGGACGCCTTTGTGATTCGAATGCCGTTGAGAACAGGGCTTCCGGATTTGGCCACGAATTCCAGTTCCAAAGCTTCTGCGATCGGGACGTCTGACAAAATCATCCTGGTTGCAGGTGCCGGAGTTCCGACGCTGTTGGCGGGCAAGCTAAGGCCCGAGGCAACCAGTTGTCCTTGCAACAAGACATCAAACTTGCGTGATTCATCGGATCCGCGCGGGGCTGCGAATGTCAGTTCGACATCGTAATTGCTGAATACTGCTGAGGCGGTGTCATCGTCGGAATTGCAATCGCCAAGTACGACTAATTTGGCAGCTTCTTTGTTGGAGCCTCGCGAAGAGACGGCAACCCGTTTTCCGTCGCCTCCGATGACAAATGCCATTGGATTGCCTGATTTCCAATCAGACTGACTCGCGATTTCTCTCACGATCTTGCTTAGGTCCGGCGTGCGTTGTCCTTCGGAAGCCTCCCCGGGTTTGTTCCATGCAGGAGGCGTCCACGTTACCTGTGCTTGAGTGCGATCTCGAGCAGTAACATCGTTACTGGAAGCCGAAAACCGTTCCGTATTTGGTTCGAGAACTCCGGCAATCCAAAGCGACGTAGGCTCGGTAGATGTCTTGTCACAGGTGAATTGAATGTAGGACTGCTCCATTTTATTGAGGGACTCCTTATCCAAGGGAACGCTCGCAAAACGCAAGCCGACGGTTTGAGTTCCATCGTCCTCGGTTAACTCTAAATCGCTGCTCGATAGGTCGACATCGCCAGCTGGAGTTTCTTCAGCGTCATCCTCTGCATGGGAGATTCCAATGCCGTCCTCTAAATCCAGCTTCTCGCCCAAACTCAGATTGATACTCAGCTTCTTGAGGTTCTCGATCCCTGAGGCGGTGATCCAGCCTTCGGGGTCTGAGCCTCGTGACGCCGAGTGATGGCTGAAGACTCTGGCGTCGTCGTTGAAGGCGACCGTAAAGGCAGGTGATGGCCCAGCCTTGGCCGGATACTCAAGCCATAGCACTCCTTCATCGTCACGACGATCGCCCGCGGCCCCAAAGTTGAAGCCAACTGAATCCAAGCTAACTTCTGCAGATGGACTCGTCGAACCTTCGGACGCGGATTCGGCCGAGGCCAGGGCATTGACGCTCCAGATCTCAACTTCCGGCATGTGAACCAAAGCGAGAGATGTTTGGTTCTGATACGAGCAGCTACATGTACGTGTATAGTCCGGTGCGTTCAGAACCCCGTTGGCGACAACCAAGTTCGAAGTGCAGCCTGATTTGAAGCCGCCAAGATTTCCCGTGCCAGAGTTGGTAGTGAGATCATAATATCCTGCAGCTCCGGATCGGAACGTCAGCAAGTTCTCGCTGGCAATGATGTTATTACATCCGTAGGCTCTTGTCATTTTCCAAGGAATGGCTTCCCCCGTGAGTGGATGCTTCACCATCCTTTGTTTACCGGTCGTGATGTAAAAGGCGCCGGCGGATTCGGAATACGAGTTGGCGTTGGTAATGATCAAATCGTTATGCAGGATACAGGGGCCTGCGTAACGGAGGTCATCTTTCTTCCAATGCACCTGCCCGCTATCGGCTTGGTACACTCGCATGCCTTGGCCGACTTCGGCGTACAGTCGGTCGCTGGCTTGGGCACCAGCCTGGAGTAGCAGATCGTGTTGTTTGGAATAGCCGAGCCAAGTCCCGAAGATGCCTTCATTCACTTGCCATGTTTCGTTACCGGTCGTCGGATCCAGGCACACAATTCGATAGCTGTCAGGCATGCTGAGACCTCGACGCCGCATCGCTTCTTCGATCTGAGTTGGGTTCTTGTCGAGGCAATACACTCGGCCTCCTCCAGCGACGATCCCATTATGCCAATAACTGTGTTTCGCATCGCTGCGCCAGAGCAATTCGCCAGTATGCCGGTCGAATCCGATAAGACCTCGACTGGCAGCTCGATCAAAGCTCTTGGAACCGAACCCTGCTCGGTTGCGTTTTAGTTGTGCATCGGCGGCGAATTCCAGTTCATATTTTTCTTTGTAGTTGGCAAAGCCGAGGCCTCCGAGCAAAACGTCATCGTATACACCAAGGTATCCCCACTCCGATTGAGATCCGTCTTCATTGACGGGGAGTTCAATCTTTCCTATTTCCTCCCCGGTTTGCGGATCGATCATCAGGCAGGTTGCGCCAACGACAAGATAGACGCGATCTTCGGTAACGACATAGTTGGTGCCGCGACCATTCGCCCCCGGAATGTGAACTTGGTTGTACTTTGGATCGAGAGGCGTATTCTCGTAAGTGGAGTCGTAATAGACATCGAAGGTGCCTAGGTCTTCGAATTCGCGTTTCCAGAGGACTCGTCCGGTGTAGACATCTCTAGCACTCAAACAGTTCATGCCCTGGATAAACAGCCTACCGCCGACGACTTGTTCTGGCGGACCATGACCATGCCTGGGCAGGACATCCATGTTGCTGCTGCCACCAAACCACAGGATTCCCAAAGGCAGCTTGACGCGGCGGTCATCTGACTTCACCGTGTTCGCAACGTTTCCGTACTGGTGAGTCCAATCTGCCGAACCTGGCAATGCGCCCTCACGCGTGACTAGAAGGCATACTTCATCGCCCAGCGTTTCAAGGCGGCAGAGAGCTTGTTCAAGACCGATTGCATTCCACCTGTCGACGTCGCCCTCGCTGATCTCGACGGTGGTGCTGCCCAAGACAATCATCTTGCCGCCGTAGGGCCGGACACACTCATAAATCGCAGGAATCGATTGCTTGTTGTTCGTGACTTCGGATTCGACGAACACGGAATGGGCAACGTACTTCGGTGGCAGGAACTCTTCTGCTACGGAATGGTGGACTGTTACTTTGCCAAGAAGCCCAGCAGCATCTAGTTGTTTCTGCAAAGCGAGCACACGTTCGGCTTGATGATCAACCACGGCAAGTTGCACGAAAGGAGAGTGCACGGCCAGATTCCAAAGTGCCGGGGAGTCAGCTGGGCCGTACCAGAAGGCGTAACCCTCTGGATTGCAAAGTTCCAGTAGCTCTTGTGTCTTGGTGGTCATTTCCTCGACTGCTATCGCGACTTCGGACGGTAAATGCCGCGGCGATTTCACGGCAGATGAGTTTCCGTAGGCTGCTACTGTACCTTTGGTTCCAACGACAAAAAGTGTTTCGTTGGCCACCAACATTCTGGCAACGGACTCATCGTCTGCTAAAGCGTTCACGTCGAAAGACGCGGTGAGAATGGCCGTCGAATCGTCGATTGCCTTCGGGGGCAAATTGACAATCGATACGGTTTTGCCTGCGGCGGCAACCAGGGAATTCTCTGCAAGAATGAGCTCGTCAGCGGCACCAGCTTCGATTTCCCATATCGGTTTGCGTTCCGTATTTTGTTCGTCGTTGGCAAGGTAGGTGCGGATGACGGGACGTTCGTCGACCACTTCAGCTGTGTACAAGAATCCGTCTGATAGTACGGGCTCATTAGGAGTGAAAGCGGTCTTCAATCCTGTTTTCAGGTTGAATGCTCGGGTGCCTTTTTCGCGGGTATGAACGTAGTAGTGGAATTCGTCCGCGGTAACGAACGAACCCCCGGTGCCTTTGCCTCCTGCATTGATCTCGAAGTACTTCAGTTCCCCCGTGTGGCGGTCAAAGACTGCCGGCACGCTTCGTCCGCCCGGTACGATGAGCAAATCATCTGTGGCAACCATTGCACCTTGCGGTGCGACACCGGCGAAGGATGGGGCACTGTGAGGCTGTTTGATGTACTGGGAACCCGTTCCATCATTCACCCAGACGACCTCCCCTGATTTGGTATCCAGGGAATAGAGGAAGGTCCCCATAAATGGCCAAATGCTAGCAGCGAAGTACACGTTGTCTTCGTAAAGAACGGGTCCGCCGCGTGCTGGCCAAGCAGAAGTAAGTCGACTGTTGCCAAGCGCATGTTGCGCATTGGGGGCGCCTCGGAACTTCCAATGCAGTGAGCCATCGGACGTGTTGACGCAGTAGAGGTAGCCGTCATCACTGCAGAAGTAGACTTTGCTATCGGCACCGCACGCGGGCAAGCGGACAGGTGCTTCGGTGTAGAACGTCCATCTCTTGTCGCCCGTTGCAGCGTCATACGCGACGACTTTGTCTTGATCGTTAAACCCGACGCAAAGGACTCCGTCGACGACGATTGGCTCAAAGACACGATCGTAAGTCATCAGGTCCAAATTGAGTGGATCGTCCCAGGCTTGTTTGCGTTGCCCTAAATTGCGTTTCCAGAGCAACTTGAATTCACTCGGAAGCGAATTGGCGACGGCGGCAGAACGAGACGCATCGCCACGCCACATCGGCCAATCTTCCACGGCTTCTGCAGATCGAAGATAGGTAAGTCCAAACGCGGCAATGATTGCAAACTGAAGCGGGATCAGCGTGACGTATCGGAGCATGGAACTTTTTCAGTGTTGGTACTTGCGAAGTGATCAAGGCAATACGGGGTGACGGTCCGCCAGTTATTTGGTGCAGCGGCAACGGGATGGCTAGTTTGGAGTTGCTTCGAAACAGGATAGTTTCCCATCCTGTGTTGCAACTAGAATTCGATTCGCTGCTAAACTCAGACCGTCTAGAACCGCCTCGGAAGCGAGGGTGTTTTCTGAAACGACGTTGCCAGACGCGAGTTCAATGATCCTGAGGAAGCCACCCGCATGAACGTCGCTTCGCTGAAGACCGCCTGCGACGAATGCGTGTTCTGGAGTGAGAACTAAGCTGGTGATCTGCTCACCTGCGGGTAGCTTGAACTCATGGTGTTCCTGCCCGTCGATTGTCAAAAGATGGGACTCGGCGTCAAATGCAGCACGAAAATCCTTACCAAAGGCGATTAGTTGGCCGGTTGATCCGGAGGCCTTCCAAGTTTGAATGTCCTTACGCAACGCGAGATCATGTTTGGTCCACGATGCTTCTAGTAAGCCAACTTTTCCACCCTGCAAATGCAATGAGTCGTCGGAGGCCTTTTGGTTTTCTCCAGTCTCGAAATCAAATTGCCAATCGGATAAGTAGAGCCATTTCTCGTCTGCAACTAGAAGATCACTGAGCCCCCAGAAATCGGCGTCCTCGATCTGCTTCTTCCAACGAGCCTCGCCAGTCCGAATGTCGATGGAAGCAACGTGAATTCCACCATCGGCATCGGGAGCACGTCCAGCGGCTGCAAAGACTCGTCCACTTTGAACGATCGTGGCACCGGTCACTGGCCAAGTGGATTCCAACGCCCCGAAAGCAACGATCCTGCGTTCCGTGGGAGCAACACGGTGTTTCCAAACGAATTCGCCGGTTGTCGCCTCGAGGCAGTAGACATAACCATCGTGGCTGCCGAACAGGGCTAAACCCGACTGGAGAGTTGGAGGCGTATCGACCCGACTCGCTGCCGCAAACTTCCAGCTCTCAACACCGGTATCTAAGTCGATGGCGTGTACATGTCCAGAATCGACCTCGGCAACGAATGCGTGCCCGTAAGCGATGGTCGCTGAGGTGATTGGATTTCCGGTCCGAAGTTTCCAAGCTTGCTGGGATACCGAGCTGCGGTTCTGACTGAGCTCTAAGGACCAAAGCCGTTTAACTTTTAGTTCCATTGACTTGGCACCAGGTTTCGCCCCAGCCAGCAACGTCGTCTTGATTTCTGCGGAACGCTCATTGGTTGAACGGAAGGTGGGCCAGGGTTGCTCGGTTGATTCCACAGCAACTTGAGGCATCGCACTGGCAATGAGTTCCGGAAAGTCGGCTGCACTCGCAGTAATCTGGTCCGCCGGAGTTGAATGCATTCCCATAAATCCGCGAATGGCTTCAGAAAAGCAGCCACAGGCGTGAGGGTGAGAATAGAGTAAACCATTCGCGGCGACGAAGCCTAAGCCGCATCCGCCACGCGTGAATTTGAAAGAGTGCTTGCTACCATCCTCGAAGTCAATAAAGGTCGATTGCCGAGGAATCATGATGTAGCGATCCGAAGCGAGCAGGATCTGACAACCCATTTTGGCTGGAGTCGCAGTACGTGGCCATTCGCCTTGGGGTGTCAACTCGCGGGCCAGTTTTCCATCGACTGGGTTGAGCCCCAACCACTTGTTCTGTCCGATCGACTCCCTGGGGGAGTTTTGCATGAGCATCCAAATGAGTCCGTTGCGATAGAAGTGGCCTACATATCGTTCATCGACGTAAGACTTCCCGGGCCGTGCTGTGGTCTCTCGGGACCAAAGGTGTTCACCATTCGAATCGTAGACGTGCAAATAGCCGTGTGATTGCAACGCAACGAAGTCGTCTTTCGCGAAATTAATTTTGAGGCTGGCTGCTTCAATTTGTGGCTGGGTATTCTTGACGAATCGTACTTCGCCAGACCCGACGTCAAGACAGACGAGATCGTGACGGAATCGTCCATCCTCGGACCTCCCTGAGGACAGGCAGTAGCAGTGATCTTCGTCGATCGTCAACGCGGATAGGTTTCGAGTTGCAAAACTCCAGTGACGTTCTTCTAAGTTGGCGGCCAAGGCTGTGATGTGGGCTTTGGTTTCAATCAGCAAGCGATCTTGGTGGAGAACAATTTTTTCTACCGGCTCGGACTCGGCATACTCGCAAATCTGTGTTCCGTTTCTCGCGTCCAGCAGGCAAACTCGGTTGCCAACGTCGACTAGATAGAGTCGATCCTGAGAAGCGATCATTCGCGCATTGGTCTCCCCGTTACCCGTTACAAAGGGACCTTTCCAGGGTTTTTGCCAGATAAGTAGACCGTTGTGAGCGTCTCGCGCGACGAGGTATTGATCCATCGACTCGATGGGTTTGCCAACGTTCTCCAGCACATTCTGCGTGACATAGAAGTTGACACCGTTGGAGGAGACCAGGGTTTGTGTACTTGATTTCCGACCAGCCATCGCGAACAGTGGCCCCGACAACCATTGAAGCCCGGTCGGGACACCGAGCGAGTCATCTTCCGTTGTTAGGCTACCATCGGTTGAGTGCCATTGGTGAGTCCATTCATCTCGGTCTTCTTGGCCTCCCTTGCGATAACGCGAATAGCTAACCTCATTGCGTTGTAGGATGATTCCACCTGGCTGCAAAACACGCAGCAGTTCTTCGCGTGGGACCATCGAAGTATCGTTCAAAACGACTACATTCGCCAAGTTGTCCGTATGCGGTAGTCGTGACGCATTCCAAGTTTCAATCGTGATGCTTGCGCTTCCCGTATCGAGTTGAGGTAGCTTCTTCCGGAGCGTGTTGGTCTTGGACGGATCTGAATCCAAGCAGTGGACAAGAAGGCCATCGCATTTCCCCAAATCGTTGGACGTGGATTCGTTGATGCCAACAATGATGCAGAGCCCGTGTGCGTCTTCGAGTTCACGTGAAAAGCTGTCGGAGATTGATTGGCTAGAGATCCGCTCGTTGGCGTGCACGGCCTTTGGCACGGGTAAGGATGCCAAACTCAGTAGCAGCGACGTCACGAGAATGAAGTCGGTCTTGATTCGATGCATAGCTTCCTTCCAGTCCGGACAAACGCCGGTGAAGATCGAAGACACGGTGCGGCTGATGCAGCGGTTCACACCAGTTGGAATACCCGGGATTTCGAAACAACGCTTACGGCTTGGATCGCGATTTGCGACCTGGAGGTATGGTCAGCAGCTTGGGTTCTAGAGCTTCGCCGCCCGGCGTTTCGATTGGTTCGCTTATGAGAACATCGCCGAGAGCCGATTTCCAATCACCGGCAAGCAATAAATCAAAACCTGGATTCTGATTTTTGACTTGGCAAGAGCATGGCCCAGCCATGAACGAGGAGGCAGTGCGAATGGTGTCCGGAGCAATTCCTTTCCCAACAAGGCAATAAAGCACACGGCCTTGGCCGAAGACGGGGAACGCCAATGGCTGGTCGAAGCTCACAAGATCTTCTTCGCTGTTGAGGAGCGTGTGGAGTAAGAATGCTTCTTCTTCTGAGCTACGATTAAGCTCCACGATAGAAAAGGAAATCTGAAGCGGGATTTTGCATTGGGTCAGGATTTCTGGCTTCACCTCTAGCTCTGCTGCCGAAGGCAGGTCGAGCCATTTTGCATCCTCAGCTAGTTGTGTTTCCAAGACTTTCTTTGCTTCAGCGTCGGCCTGTTCACGACCGCAAGGCACGAAGACCCAAACGGCGGAATCTCCCTTTTCGAGCCTCCGAAAGACCTCTCTGCGGACGGGCGAATCAAGCAATCGAGATGCATTCTCCTGTGATAGATCGCCGACGTATGCTGGCCCTTGGTGCGCGACTGCATTTGCCGCTGGGTAGAAGGCTAATATCTGAGGCGTGCTAGGCGTATTCGTTTTCCACCAGTTTAAAAGGCGAGGGTCGACGTCTTCGGATGGATCTGAAACATCGATGCTGCGAACGTTGATGGAAGCGTGCGCCGCGGATTCGGCTTGTCCAACGAGCTTGGATGCTAGCTGCAGCTTCTTCATGCCATTCTTTTGATCCTCATTGAGGGCACCATCGTGCAGTACCACCACCTGGTAGCGATCTGCCTGCCAACGTTCGAGGGCATAGCGAAAGACCGGAACTTGGCACGCAATTACAGGCAGGGCTACGCAAGCAAGCAATCCAATGACTGACGCAGCAACAAGGAGCTGTGATTTGCGACAAAGATGTGAGCGATGTGTGTGCATTGGTCTACTGGGAACTGGAAAAGGGGTAGTCCGCTTTCTCATTGTTAGGGCGGGTCAGAGTATCGGAACTGGAGACGCGGAGCCCGATCAACTGAGCCGATGACAGATGACTATTCAGACGCGCCCTGGATGCTCTCTGTTGACTGTTCGTTGCGG
Organism: Aureliella sp.; assembly: GCA_046290675.1. Lineage (GTDB taxonomy): Bacteria > Planctomycetota > Planctomycetia > Pirellulales > Pirellulaceae > Aureliella. The sequence goes on along the minus strand of JBKAHA010000010.1, from coordinate 267,297 downwards.
CCCGTCGCGATTCGAATGATCTCGAGCCCACAAAGACGCGGCAATTTTTGCGTGTCGGCTTCACGGTCACCGTAGTTGAGGTCAATGGAAAGTCGGTCGGTTACCGAAATTACGAATTCGTGCGTCGCCGTCCTTGGCTGCACTGAGCCGGAGGCCGCCGAGCTCATTTCGATTTCGGTATCGATCGTTCTGCCTGACGAGGAGACGGAAATGTCTTCTAAAGCTTGTTTTGACAGACCGCTGAAATGCAGCCGGACCAGATAGTCCTCCGGCGAGCTATCTTCTTCGAGCACCTCTGTTTCGAAATGCGTCAATCCGAGTGCGCCAGATGAATAGAGCCAAGCTTTGCTCATGTTGGAATACGTTTTGCTCTCTTGATTCTCACTCACCCAACCGCCACCTTCGACGAATTCGGGAGCAATATCGAACATGTATTCCAGGCGTCCGCGGCTGCTGGGCCGTGGAAATCCGAACCAAGACTGTCTCGCTGGATCCTGAAAGTCTCCGGGTGCACCCAAATTGATTGCGAGCCGGCTGACCGGAAGCGTATCGCCTACGGCACTGAGGATGCCCCAAGACTTGCTTTCCGACTTGGGTTCGAGCACGACCGTAGCGGCGATTGAGAACTGGCATACGCAACCTGCGCTCGCCTCAGGGATCATCACGAGACCGTTTCCAGGGATTGCGTTGACCCAACAACCAAGACGCTGCCCGGCAAAGTGTTTTGTGCCGTTGTCTTTATAAAGGTCGTAATAGCCAATGAAGCCGGATCGGAAAAACATCATGTTCGGAGTTGCGGTGATGACTCCGCAGTGGTGACCAGGCCGGCTGAATCGCCAGTCACTCTCTTCCCCGGTAACCGGGTGCGGACGTTTTTTCGGTTCGCCAGTGGCGAGATGAAATGCCCATGGCTCGGCATAGATCATGTCGCCCACGATAGCTGGGCGGTTCATGTAGTTTGCATTCTTTGCCCAAATCTCTTGTCCGGTCGCTGCGTTCAACACAACCAATTTTCGCGTCTCGAACTGTCCGGAAAGAAATTGCTTCCAGTAGTGTCCGTTGGCGTTTGCGCCGCAAAGTACCAAGTGCCCGTCCGCGTACATGACGGTCAGACTGCCACCGCCGGCGCTGACGTTCGTAGTGTCGGTGACATTCACCGGCTGTTCCCAGACTTTCTTGCCGGTCTTCCGGTCGAGTGCGACTGCCAAGCGAAGGTCGAGCCTCTTCATCTCGGCTTCTGCTTTTTTGGCTTCGTCTCCCGTCAGCTTTTTGAGTTCGCCTTTGTCTCGCTGGTAAAGAGATTGGCGTTGCTCAGGCGTGATCGAGCTGTCGATGAAATAGACACGCTCAGGTCCGACGGCAATGGTCGTGTGCAGAATGTTCTTCCCTCGGTAGTTCCAGGTCTGTTGACCGCTCTCGGTGTCGTAGGCAAAGATGGCATCGGTTTGAGTTTCAACCGTCAAACCACGCCGCCTCAATCGTTGCTCGAGCTCCTTGCGGATGGTGCTGGTACCGAACAATTGGTTTGAATCACAGGCGACGTAGGCCCAAGCTCGCGGAAGTCCGTCTTCGGAGGGAGGGACCTCGTACTCCACATCGACTGCCCCTGTTTTGGCATTGAGAGCAATGCACTTTTCTTCGATCGCTACGAAAAGTTGGTCGGCACTGGCGGCAAGGTTATGGGTTTCTCTGTTGTTGAAGACACCCGTACGAATCGCTCCCGGATTTTCGTGTTCCCACAGAAAGTTACCATTGTAAGCGTCGTAGGCCATCACGCTGTCGATGCCCTGAATGAACATTCTTCCATTCGTCGACAGTGGGGCACCGGCTGCTTCATGACGATTGATCATGGAGCTTGGCCCAGGATCGCCGTACCAAAGAACGCCTAAGCCATCACGAACCCGCTCATCTTTGCTGAGCGAAGTATTCGCGATGTCTCCGTATTGGTGCGTCCACTCGCCAGATCCAGGCAATGAGCCTCGAGTGTAGAAGGTCCAATTGCCATGTTGAACGTTGGAACCCTGGATCTGCGTGACAAGATCGGAGGTCCAGTTCTTTGCAGCAGAACTCAGTGGAGTCGTTTCGCTTCCCATGGCGGCGACACCGCCACAGGGCTTGATGAATCGAGCGATCGAGTTGGCCGGGCACGGAGGCTGGCCAGTCACGACTGATGACTCAGAAACGACTAGATTGGCGAAATAGTTGGAGAATGGGATGGCGTCGAGCTCATTCTGGATCACTGTAATACGTGAGCCATGTAAGCCCGCTTTCTCAAGGTTCTTGCGAGCCTCGGCTACTAGCTGTTCATTGGACTCGACCGCATAGATGGTGAGATCACTCTGCTTGGCCAATTCGTATGCCAAGCGGCCTTCGTTGTTACCGACGATCAAGCAGAAACCCGTTCGCTGTCCGCTCTGTGTCAGGATGCTACTTGCCGCTTCGCGGAAAACGTTTTGTTTTGCGTCTTCAAAAATGGCGATTGGTTTTGCCGGCCACTGCAATGGCTTTTCTAGGCTTGTTTCTGAAGTGTAGCCATAGACATTTCCCAGGTCCGTGGAGACGGTCAACAATCGATCCGTTGCGGCAAGGCCGGTGACTTTGCCTTCGACAGTCGCGTTCCAGACCTTTTCGCCGCTCTGTCGGTCCAGTAGCCAAACTTCGTTTTCGCCGCCAACAGCGACTAGCGAGCCGGTCGCGATCAAGGCGCCGTCGAATGGACAAGGAGTCTCCCAGATGATTCCGACACCTGCGTACTGCTCCATTTTGTCTTTGGCCTCAGCGAGTTTCTCCGGATCGCGGCGTGCGTCGCGAGCGCGAAGAAACCATTTCTGCTTCTCTTGACTCGCCCTCGCATGTTCCGCTCGATCGACACAAAAGATCTTCTCTCCGTCTACCAAATAAGCGACATCCTCGGTCAGGACCATTTGTCGACCGCCGATGTAGGACTCGCCCACTTCGCCGGTTTGGTCGTCCATTGCCAGGAAATGATGGGGGCCTCCGGAATAGACTTGTCCGTCACCGAGAAGAGCCTTGGTCCCGCCCACTACGCCCCCAGCATCCGTCCGCCATGAGTATTTGCGTTGGAATACGATGTCGCCGGTTTCCTTAGAGACAGCTACCGGCAACGAGCGACCAGAGGGAACGTAGAGGGTCGTTTCGTTCGCAAGAAGGTAACCTTGTGGCGAGAGGTCATTGCGTCCCGCATTCTGTTGACTGATCGTATCGTTTTTCCAAATCAACTCGCCCGTTTCGGCATCCGCGGCAACGAGGTAAACCAATTCATGGGGAAAGACGCCTGCCCCAAAGTAGGCGATGCCACGGTCGATCAAGACACCCGTCCGAACGGGCCATCGCGAGATCATCTCGCCGCGGGCAAGCAAGCGATCATCCCTGGGGCCGACACGCTGTTTCCAAACTAGCTGCCCGTTATCGCAGGCAAGACAGTACACGTAGCCGTCGTCAGACCCGAAGTAAACGTGGTTGTTCCAGAGTGTCGGCGAAAGCCGTATAGCGCCGTCCGTAGGAAAACGCCAAGCGGGGCGACCTGTCGCGCTGTTTAGGCAATAGAGATTGTTATCAACGGTGCTGCCAAAGTAGACACGGTCCCCTGAGAGCGCGACTTGCAGAGAGCTATCGAAGTCGACGCGGTGCCTCATCTCGTGACCTTCGATGGGCGCACTTCTCGGCCCAGCCCAGGCTTTTTTAAGCTTTGCGGGAGATCGGTAGATCCATGCCGGCTTTAAGTCACTTGTGAGCTCCGAAGCAACATAGCCCGCCCGCTGATTCCCGTTCAAGTAGGTCGACCATTCTTGGGTACCTTCATTCGCACTAGACGACAGCGTTAAACGTATAGCGAAGACAAGGGTGAAAATGGCTACTAGCGAATTCGGGTTTCCGTTTGAGCGAATAAGATTCATTAGACCGATCCTTGCCTCTAGAACGCGGGGGAGAATGGAATCCGTTGTTGCCGGTGCTTCGCCGTCCTCGCACGCACGCAACGCGATTCTGCTCGAGGCTAGTAGTATAGGATTTCAATTGTTGGCTGCGCGGCTTGTCGAACTTCTTTACGCGAATTTCACGTTGGCTTCATTTAGTATGAGGATTGTGTTCGGCGAGGTTTTGCCACTAGGACGCGGCGCGTGAATCGCCTATCTTGGTCGTCATCGCTTTGGGGGTGTTTCGAGACTATGGCCTAAAATGAGCTTGTGTTTACGGGGTGCCTCGTTCTGACGTGCAATGTGTTGTTCGGCTGGGTAAGTTCTCATGAAGTTGTTGTTGTCGGTAGTCGGATCCGTCCTTGTCCTCGCTGCGATGCTGTGGGTGCTCGGGGGCTCAAGCGGCAAAAGAAAGAACCCTAATACCATCGGCTCGAGTATGGCCGAGTCCGCCGAGGATCGAGGCGAGGGCATTACTCTGTTTTGCGCGGCAAGTAACCGTGCGGTGATGGAAGCCATCCGCGAGCAGTATGAAGAAGAGACCGGTCGATCCGTCACTATCCAGTACGGACCATCACAGACTTTATTGTCACAGTTGGAGATCGCTGAAGTCGGCGACCTCTACTTGCCAGCCGATGACAGCTTTCTTGAGTTGGCTTCGGAGAAGAAGTTGGTAAGCGAAGTTTTGCCCGTAGCGAGAATGCAGGCTGGTCTAGTCGTCAATAAAGGCAATCCTCTCCAACTAAACTCGCTTGCGGATGCATTGGAGTCAGGTGTTCGAATCCTACAGGCTAATCCTGAAGCGGCGGCGGTTGCAAAGTTGACGAAGCAGCTTTTGACTGACGCGGGCACGTGGGAGGAACTCGATAAGGCGTCTGTCTATCGAACCACGGTGACGGATGTCCCGAATGATCTTTTAGTTGGGGCAGCGGATACCGGGATTGTTTATGACGCCGTTCTACATACGTACCCAGATCTCGAGTTCGTTCCGGTTCCCGAATTGAAAGACGCGACGTCACGCATCGATATTGGTGTTCTCAAGGCATCCAAGCAGCCTGCGGATGCATTGCATTTCGCTCGTTACGTTTCGGCAGCCGATCGTGGACTAGTACACTACGCAGAGCACGGTTTTGGTGTGGCAGAAGGCGATGCATGGGCGGAAACACCAGAACTATCTATCTATGCGGGATCGATGCTGCGACCCGCGATCGAAGAGACCATTGTGGAATTTGAGAAGCGCGAAGGAGTCGATGTTTCCCGCGTGTACAACGGTTGCGGCATCTTGGTGGCGCAGATGAAGGCTGGGCAGCATCCAGATGCTTACTTTGCTTGTGACAAGGAGTTTATGAATCAAGTCACGGACCTGTTCCCCGAGTCGGTGGACGTTTCTCAGAACGAGCTAGTAATCATTGTGCAGAAGGGCAATCCTCATGGGATTGCGTCCCTTCGGGATCTGAGCAAGAAGGGGATCACCGTCGGGGTTGGACATGAGAAGCAATGTGCGATGGGCTGGATTACTCAAAACACGTTCAAAGAAGGCGGGATTCAGAAGGAAGTCATGGAAAATGTGACAGTTCAGTCTCCGACCGGTGACATGTTGGTGAATCAGATGCTTTCTGGTTCCTTGGATGCGGCTGTCGTGTACTTGAGCAACGCTGCGGGTGCAGGTGACAAATTGGACGCCGTCCAAATTCAAGGCATTGAGTGCTCCACAGCGACTCAGCCTTTTGCCGTGGCGAAAGAATCGAAGTATCCGAACCTTGCCGCGAGACTGTTCGAACGGATTTGTTCTGTTGAAAGCCAAGAGACTTTCGCCGCTGAAGGATTTCGATGGGAACTTGCAGAGAAGAATCCTTAGGCGCAAAATGCGGACCGCGAATTTATCGGACCGATTAAGTAGATCGCTGACGTCCAAGTATGGCCAACGTGGAACCTCCTAAGCCCTCCCGAGCTGGATCCGTCGTCGATGTGGTCTTCTTCCTGACAATGGGAGGTCTATCGGCCAGTTTTGTTGTGCTGATCGCATTGCTCATCATTGCCGATATCGTCTTTACGTCGCCTGGAGAGTTTCTGACGGTTCTGCAAAAGCCTGAGATTGTCAAAGCGTTTCAACTGACGCTGCTCACTTGCACCGTCGCGACCATTCTGTCGATCTGGGTTGCGGTTCCTCTGGGCTACTTACTTTCGCGTTTTCGGTTCCCTGGCAGGTGGCTGGTCGACACGATCGTTGATATTCCGATCGTACTGCCGCCACTCGTGCTCGGGTTGAGTCTGTTGATCCTGTTTCATCAGCCGCTGATCGGGTGGGGGGAGTACCAGTTTCGATTAGAGCCGTGGTTGCGCGAAAGTTTAGGGATCCAGGTGGCTTATGCTTGGCCAGCTGTTGTCCTGGCTCAGTTTTCGGTGTCCTGTGCTTTCGCGGTACGGACGATGCGGGTCACTTTTGATCAGATCGATTCGAGAGCAGAAGACGTTGCGCTCACACTTGGCTGCAATCGCGCATTAAGTTTCTTTCTAGTCGCTTTACCACAGTCCTGGCGGGGAATCATTGCGGCGGCAACCGTCTCCTGGGCTCGTGCACTAGGCGAATTTGGTCCGATTCTGGTCTTTGCCGGCTCAACGCGTTTCAAAACGGAAGTCTTGTCGACCACCGTTTTTCTTGAACTCAGCGTGGGGCAACTTGATGCCGCAGTCGCCGTCTCGCTTCTTATGGTTGCGTTGGCTGTTTGCATCTTGCTGCTGTTGCGGTGGCTCGGACTCGGCACGGGAGCTGTCTCGTGATTGAGTTGGAATCGGTCTGCATTCGAGCCGGCGAATTCGTGTTACCGGACGTTTCCTTCAAAGTGCACGACGGGGAATACACGGTCATCATGGGGCGGACCGGGATTGGCAAGACGACGATCTTGGAAGCGATTGCAGGACTAAGAACCGTCGAACGCGGTGTCATTCGAATTGGCGGGGCCGATGTGACGCGATGGACGCCCGGGAATCGCAATGTGGGCTATGTGCCCCAAGATCTCTGTTTGTTTCCCACTCTGAACGTTGAGCAACAGATCTGTTTCGCGATGAAGATACGATTCTTCGGTCGCCGAGCATGCGAGCGGAAAGCAGATGAGTTGGCGGAGCTGTTAGGGATTCAACATTTGCTGCGGCGGAGCATCGAAGGGCTGAGCGGAGGCGAAGCCCAGCGTGTGGCCCTAGCGCGAGCGCTTTCTTTCGGCCCGAGTATTTTGCTGCTTGATGAGCCTTTGAGTGCATTGGACAGTGAGACTCGCGGAAGCATGCAATCACTGCTCAGGGAAATCAACCAAAAGACGGGCGTGAGCGTGCTGCATGTGACTCACAATCAGGAGGAGGCTGACGCTCTGGCGGACAGTTGCATTTGGCTGCGTTTGGATGAGCAAACCAAATCCGTGGTTCTTGACAAAACCCGTGACAAGGTGTCGAGATAAACTTCCTTTATGTCCATCTTGCTGGCATCCTCTCCTTACTGGAGCCGGAAACGCCTAAATTCAAACTGGGATTAGCCCTGGTTTGCTGGGTGAACGGGCGGAGCAAAGGGACAAGGAGCGGTTATGATATGGCGGTCTTTTGCCATTCGGTGTACCAGTAGCTGGCATTGGAGCACGCCGCAGCGGGGGTGGTGCAAGATCCGCATGCTGATGCGAGATACGGTTATCGAGAACGTGATCGTCGCCAAGTCAATTGGTCAAAGGGAGTGCCTTCAGTGGGGAAAAGGTTGCAGTCGAAGAATGCTCGTTCATTGCGTGCATTGGTCTCGGTCGCGTTGGAAGCCGTCTCAGGCGGTCAAGAGCATCTGAGATTACGACATTCGGATACCGATACCAGTGGCCGAAACGGTATTGCATGCTTTAGCAGCTATCGAAACGCTCGGCTTTCGCGCCCGTCTCGCGGTCCGCGCCTATCGCGAGTCGAAGTGCTCGAAGACCGGCGGTTGATGGCGTTCAACCCGACTGCGGATGAGCAGCACTTCCTTCAGCTTATGAACCGTTTCCGAACTGATCCTCGAGGCGAGTTCTCGAGGCTTATTTCGACTGCGTCGCCGATCAAGGCCCGTGATTCTGTTATCCAGCCCGACTTGGATTTCGCCAACGTCAACGGGAATACTCTGAGAACGGAACTCAATCGCCTATCGCCGACGCATCCTTTGACTTGGAACGAAGCGATCAGCAATTACACCGTTGGGCACAACCAAAAGATCATTGATCGCGGTGTGCATTTTCACTCGAACACGACCGAGCGACGTGAGACGTTAATTGCGAACGGCGTGGATTTCAGAATTGTTCAAGGTGAGAAGATCAATTCCGAGATCGTGTTTGGTTACGCAAAATCAGTCAACCACTTGTACGCTTCTTATGTCATCGACTGGCGCCGTGGTGGTCCCGGAGGCATGGTAGATGGGAGAGGCCACCGAGTTGCAATCCACAACCCTGACTTTGAGCAAGTTGGGACAGACGTTCGGAACTACACGGGTTCGACGGGAAATCCTCCACTCGGATCGAAAGTCAACACGGCGATATTGGCGAATATTGAGAATCCGCCTGTCTACGTCACCGGAGCCATCTTTGAAGACAAAAACAGCACTGGGTGGTACGAAGCGGGGGAAGGGCTTCGTAACGTCAGTTTTGTTTTCACGGATCAAGATGGAAAGGAATATCGAACCAATGGTTTGACCGCGGGAGGTTATCAGATCGAATTGCCTGCCGGCACCTACTCCGCAGTCGCGACTGGCGGGGGAATGAAATACACCCAACGGATGTCCAACATTGTTGTGAATGATGTCAACGTTTGGCAGAACTGGTTATATGATCCCGATGTGATTCCGCCTGATGCACTTGAATCCAATAACTCGCGTGGCGCCGCGTCCCAGTTAAGTGGTGAGGATCAATCGTTCAGCGGACTGAATATTCACGGCTCTTCGGATTCCGACTATTTCCGGCTCAGATCCAATGGGACCGGGACGGGGACCTTTTCGATTCAATTTACGCACTCGGGAGGCAATCTTGACCTGCAACTGCTAAGCGCAAGTGGCTCCGTGTTGGCGACATCCAATTCAACGACGAATAATGAGTCGATCAGTTATTCGCTCGCGAAAGATGCAACCTACTACGCGCGAGTCTACGGCTATCAGGGTGCAAGAAATGGGTCGTATCGATTTTCAGTCGATGCGCCTCAAGCACTTCCGCCGGTAGCGAACTCGGATCGTGCCGCATTCAGCGGACTTGATTCGAGTGTTGTAATAAACGCGCTTGCAAATGACAGCGATCCCGATGGCAACCATGCGACATTGACGCCAGTGCTGAAGTCGAACGGAAGCGGCGCGTTTGAAGTGACGAGCAACAAATGGATTCGCTATCAGCCTCCAGAGGGCTATTCCGGGGTTCACCGCGCAACTTACTATTTGACCAACGAAAATGGTGACCGTTCGGACGATGCATCGGTTGCCGTTTTTGTCCTTGATTACTCCGATCCTTCTCCATGGCAGAACAACGATAAGGTGGTCGATGTCAACGACGACTCGATCGTGAGTGCGCTGGACGCTTTGTTGGCGGTAAATGCCATTAACAACCGCGGCGGCAATCCAAAATTGCCTCAGGAACCAGAGCAGCTGGACTCACTTTTCGGTTTCGTCGATGCGTCGGGGGATGGATTTATCACTCCGCTTGATGCCTTAATGATCATCAATTGGATTAACGCTAATGGAGGCGGTGAGGGGGAATCGGCAATCGCTTCTTCCAATGGGGATTCCGGGATGGCAGCCGCCGAGGCATCCGTAGCAGCGATCGATTTTGGAAGCCTTGGCGATGAATTGGGCCTAGGTGTCTGGAAGGATGACGAAGATGAGGGGCGGCAACAGCTTGCGTGGGATGGTTTGCACGGCAGCCCACTGCTCTGAGAATCGCTTGAGCTCCCACTCTAAGCTTGCCCCGTCATTCGTGATCGCTTCCGTCTCTGAATTTCGAATACGGGTATCGGGGCGAGCGAGATTTTCCTGATTCCGGACTCCGATTTGATCTCTTCGGAAGGCGAGGACTCGACGCTACGTGAGCAGGCGTTATTCTTGTACCTCCTTGCGCTTGTTGTGCGACTAGATCCGAAGACGCTCAGCCTGCACCTTTGCATGGCGCAAAGTCTTGAGATTTCGTTCGTCGAATTTCACCGCTATTTTCGTGATTCCAGGTTGTCGAAAACCCTTGAATAGAGATTGAGAATCCGTGCGATTTGAGTCCGTGGCCATCGAAGCGTTGGGTTTCACGCTTCCGCCAAATGTGGTTACATCAGCTGACATTGAGCAGCAGATGGCGCCGGTTTATGAGCGATTGCGACTCCCGGAAGGTCGACTGGAGCTGATGAGCGGTATCGCCGAACGCCGTTTCTGGGATAAAGGCACCCCTATTGGTGTTCCCAGCGTCGAAAGTGCGAAACGAGCGCTGGATGCTTCTGGAATTGCGCCTAGCGACATTGGGTGTCTGATCCACGCCAGCGTCTGTCGAGATTACCTCGAGCCAGCAACCGCTTGTCGAGTTCATGCGGAGTTGGGCCTTGGGAATGATTGTTGGGTATACGATGTTTCGAATGCGTGCTTAGGTTTGTTAAGTGGCACAGTTCAGATTGCCACCATGATCGAGCGAGGCGCGATCAAGGCGGGCATCGTCGTTGGTACCGAGAGCGGACGGAATCTCGTGGAATCCACAATCGCCGCGTTGAATGCCGACCAGACGTTGACTCGGCAGACGATCAAGCCTTCGTTTGCTTCGCTAACGATTGGATCCGGCAGCTGTGCGATTCTTCTGACTCATCGTGAAATTTCAAAGACAGAGAATTGGTTGCACGCGGCGGTAGCGCGGGCTGAATGCGAGCACCACAATCTATGCCAGAGCGATACCGACCAGGCGGGGGCGGCGATGCAGCCGTTAATGCAAACGGATTCCGAGCAACTCCTGCATGCAGGGGTTCAGGTTGGTGTTCGCACGTTCGAGCAATTATTGGCCGATGGTTGGAGCCGGGACAGTTTTGATCAGACGGTATGTCATCAAGTTGGGTCCACTCACAGGAATCTGATGCTGGACTCCCTCGGGATGAACAAAGACGAAGATGTTTCGACGTTCCATTGGCTTGGAAACACCGGTGCAGTCGCACTTCCGACTGCTCTTGCGGTCGGCATTCAATCAGGGCGAATTGCGAGTGGCAGCCGCGCTGCGCTCCTCGGGATTGGCTCCGGAATCAATTCGGTGATGCTGGCTACCGAATGGAATAAACCAATTGCGGCGGGTGAACTGGATGACAATGCCAAGCAACACGTCGCCGCGCTCGCGCCCAGTGATGCTTCGACCTAGGACGTTGCCCGGCCTTCAGAAACCGTACTGAATGCTGAAGCAGGCGCTGTATTGGGCGACATCCTAGTTGTGTGCTCTCTACCGATATCGACGAGTATTCTGTAACTTGGTAGAGCAAATTCTTCACTCACGAGTTCGGCGGGAATTTATATGCTTCGAATCAAAGGCGGCAGAGTCTTTGATCCTGCAAATGGGATAAATGGAGTTGTCCAAGATCTTGTAGTCCGTGATGGCAGAATCTGCGATCCGAGCGAACCAAATCCGGCTGGTCGGACCCTAGACGCGACAGGAATGGTCGTTTTCCCGGGTGGGGTCGATGCTCACACGCACGTTGCCGGCGGAGCAATGAATTTCACTCGGGTGATGACACCCGAAGACCATCGACGAACCCAGCATTTCATTCGCTCGAAGACACGGCGAGCAGGCGTTGGTGGATTCGCGCCAAATACGTTCGCGACGGGCTATCTTTATGCCGGTATGGGGTGGACTACCGTGAATGAGGCTGCGGTGCCGGTGCTATCCGCATTGCATGCCCACGAAGAGCTCCGAGATGTTCCCATTGTGGACAAGAGTTGTTTGGTTTTGATGGCCAACAACGAAATGGTGCTCGATATGATCGAGCAAGGTGATTACGACCGAGCGAAGCAGATTGTGGCTTGGTACATCAATTCGGCGAAAGCATTTGGTGTGAAAGCAGTCAATCCAGGCGGAGTCGCAGCCTGGAAATGGGGCGAAGATGCGAAGCAACTCTCCAGTCCGATTGCCGGCTATAGTCGAATTTCCCCCGGCGACATCGTCGGCAATTTGGCAAAGATTTGCAACGAGTTGAATTTGCCTCACCCGATGCACCTACATTGCAACAATTTGGGTGCGCCCGGGAACATCGAGACGACTCTGGAAACCATGCGGTATCTAGAAGGCCAGCGCACGCATCTCGCTCATCTGCAATATCACGCCTATGGCGGAGACAGCTGGGACTCGATGAACAGCGAGTCACTCCGACTGGCGGAATACTTCAATGCGAACCCTAATTTCACCACGGATGCTGGTGCGGTTCTGTTTGGTGACTGTGTGACGATCACCGCCGACGGTCCGTGGCAACATCTGTTGTATCAACTGACCGGACGCAAGTGGGGTAACGTTGACGTTGAAAATGAGACTGGTTGCGGGATCGTCCCGTACCGCTACAAACCGAACAACCCAGTGAATGCGGTCCAATGGGCTGTCGGTCTTGAGTTGCTATTGCTGATCGATGATCCGTGGCGAGTGAGTTTGACCACCGATCACCCAAACGGAGCTTGCTTCTGGAGATACCCCGAGGTCATTCATCTACTCATGTCGAAAGACTATCGTGATGAGTGCATGAAGATACTACCAGACAGCGTCCTTAGCAAAATTCATCTCCACGAGATTACCCGCGAATACTCGCTGTACGAGATTGCAACGCTGATCTCCGCCGGACCAGCGAGGGCGTTGGGAATGGAGCAGAAAGGCAATCTCGGTGTTGGAAAAGACGCGGATATAGTGATTTACGCTGATATCGATGACGTTGAGGCGATGTTCGCCCACCCGCGTTACGTGATTAAAGGTGGTGAGATCGTTATTGATGATGGTGACATCGGAGAGGTGCCGGAAGGCCGTGAGTTCATCGTCGAACCGGAATGCGATCCCGAGATCGCGTCGTTTTTAAAACCGAAGTTCGAGGAGTGCTACACAGTGGCATTCGATAACTATGCGGTGGATGTGCAAGACCTTCACAACCCAGAAGTTGTTCCGCTAAAGTCACAATCGGACTAACGCTGAGCCTTCAACTGCATGGCAACAAGATGCCCTACCTAATTGATGGTTGGAGCACACGAAAGAAGTACGAAGGAAACACGTGTGCTTAAGCTCACGCTAAATCAAGAGTTGAAAGTACCGCTGGAGATGGACTCGTTATGTTCGGCGGAGGGTATTCGAACCGTCGACCAAATCGCAGGACTGCAAGTCTTCTATGGGCGTCGTCAAAAGAAGCTGCGTGATTTCTTCGAAATTGAAGGCAATTCGGACGGAGACTTCGAATTCCACGGCGACTTGAAGAAGCTCCGGTGGCTTGGCAAAGGGATGCGCAGTGGGAGTATTCGCATTCTCGGTGACATTGGGTTTCACCTCGGTTCGCACATGCGTGGAGGTTCAATACGTGTCGAGGGTAGTGCTGGTGATTGGCTGGGGGCGGAAATGCTGGGTGGACACATTCATGTAACAGGCAATTCTGGAGGCCAAGTCGGCGGGGCGTATCGAGGCAGCCCTCGCGGAATGAGAAATGGGATGATATCGATCGATGGGAATGCGGGGATCGAGGTCGGGCGCCTCATGCGCCGCGGCACCATCTTGGTCCGCGGGGAAGTAGGTGATTTCGCGGGCGTAAGGATGAAAGGCGGAACCATCGTTGCAGGTGCATTCGCGACTCATCGGGTCGGAGCGCGTATGTTGCGCGGAACCATTCTCTCGTTGACTTCGAACCGCTTGCTGGACACCTTCGCTCTCAGCGGTCCAGCGGAAAGCACGTACATGGATGTGTTCCGTCGCTACCTCGATCAGGCTGGGGTTTCAACCGAGTCGTTTCCGGATCGGTGGATCCGTTGGGTTGGCGATGCGGTTATGGGAGGGCAGGGGGAGATCTGGACTCCCGCTGGCTAGGCTTCTCATCCGTTCCAAGTCGATTCCACTCCACTTAGCCGACATAGGTGGTAGCTGATACCGTGTACCTAAGGGGCTTTAGGCTTTCGCTCTGATCCTTAAGCAGGTCGTCCAATCGACTTCCCTGTGAAGTAGGGCCCACGCTGGGATTCTATCCGGTAAGAATGACTGGCTTTGGCGTCAGATCGACCTTGAGTACGCCTCTCTGGCGTGCGTCTTCGATTATCCTATGAGAGGACTTTCCACATCGTCGGAGAGTCACCTTTGTAATTGATTGACCACTGGAATTGGACATCATGAAACTGTCATTTGGACGTACATTTCTGCTGATACTCGCCACGCTGGTGCCGAGTCAATTTGCATTGGCCCAAGATTCGGACGAACCGAAGGATGCGAGCCCGGGGGTGAATTCAGGCCTCGTTTCGCCGTTGCGATTCCGAGGTCTCGGACCGGCGCTCATGTCGGGGCGGATCGGTGATATCGCTGTCGATCCTGTTGATCGTTCGACTTGGTATGTCGCTGCTTGTTCGGGCGGTGTATGGAAGACAACCAACTCGGGCGTCACGTTCAGTCCTATTTTTGATGGCTATGGCTCCTACTCGATCGGATGCTTAGCGCTGGATCCAAACGATCGCTTCACGCTTTGGGTGGGGACCGGCGAAAACAATTCGCAGCGAAGTGTCGGATACGGTGACGGCCTATACAAGTCGACGGACGGCGGGCAGTCATTCAAGAAAGTTGGTTTGGGGTTGAGCGAGCACATCGGAATGATTGCCATTCATCCCGATGACAGCGACACCGTTTTCGTCGCCGCTCAAGGCCCCCTCTGGCGTTCAGGTGACGAACGCGGTCTGTACAAGACGACGGACGGCGGCAAGTCCTGGAAGAAGGTGCTTGATATTTCCCCGGATACCGGTGTGAACGAAGTGCACATCGATCCGTCGAATCCAGACATCATGTACGCGTCGTCCTACCAACGGCGTCGTCATACGTGGGTACTAATTAATGGTGGACCCGAGTCGGCGATCTACAAATCGGTTGACGGTGGTGAAACCTGGAAGAAGGCCAGCCGCGGTTTACCTGGTGGCGACCTGGGGCGGATTGGAATGGACATTTCGCCGGTGAATCCGGAAGTCGTCTACGCTGTCGTCGAAGCGGCGGGTGGGCAGAGCGGTTTCTATCGTTCAACGAATAAGGGCGAAAGCTGGCGTCGAATGAGCAGTGCCGTTTCCGGCAGCCCACAGTACTACCAAGAGATTGTCGCTTGCCCGCACGAGCTCGATCGCGTTTACATGCTCGATACTTATATGCGGGTTTCCGAAGATGGTGGAGCCAGTTTCTCGTCGCTAGGTGAAGCGGACAAGCACGTGGACAATCACGCGATCGTCATCGACCCTGACGACGAGGAGCATTTGCTGATCGGTTGCGACGGTGGTCTGTACGAGAGTTGGGACCGTGGACGGACCTACGATTTTAAGCAGAATCTGCCGCTGACCCAGTTCTACAAAGTTGCCGTTTCCAACGAAAAACCTTTCTACTACGTCTACGGCGGAACCCAGGACAATGCGACTCAAGGCGGTCCATCGCAGACAAACAACATTCATGGCATACGAAACGAGGATTGGTTCATTACCGTCTTTGGAGATGGCTTTGATCCGGCGGTGGATCCCGAGGATCCCGACACGATCTACTCGCAATGGCAATACGGCGGCTTGGTTCGATTCAATCGAAAAACGGGCGAACGAGTCGACATCCGCCCACGTGAAAGCAAGGAAGGTCCCGCCCTACGTTGGAACTGGGACACTGCTTTGATGATTTCGCCCCACAATTCCAAACGCATTTACTACGGTTCACAGATTCTGTTTCGCAGTGATGACCGTGGCGACAACTGGGAAGCGGTCAGTGGGGATCTGACTCGACAAATTGATCGGAACGAGCTGAAGGTCATGGGGCGAGTATGGGGCGTGGACACCGTAGCGAAAAACGCTTCAACATCCCTGTACGGAACGATTGTCGCCGTTGATGAGTCACCTCTCGTAGAAGGCTTGATCTACGTAGGAACAGACGATGGCCGCGTTCAAGTGACCGAAGATGGCGGTGAAAGCTGGACGGCGATCGATAAATTCGGTTCGCTAGATGTTCCCGAGTTTGGCTATATCAACGATATCGAAGCGGACCTCCATGATCCTGATACCGTTTACGTGGCGGTGAACAATCACAAGCGAGGCGACTTCAAGCCGTACATCGTCAAGTCAACGGATCGTGGCAAGAACTGGAATTTGGTGTCTGGCAATTTGCCTGAGCGTGGGAGCGTTTACTCGCTGAAGCAAGATCATGAGAACGCGGATCTCCTGTTCTGCGGTACCGAATTCGGTTGCTACTTTACGATTGATGGGGGTGCAAAATGGGTGAAACTCGCATCTGGGATTCCGACGGTTGCTATCCGAGATATCGAGATTCAGAGAGAAGAAGACGCGCTTGTTTTGGCTTCGTTTGGACGCGGGTTCTTCGTACTTGATGATTACTCGCCTTTGCGTGGTGTGAATGACGAGCTCAAGGAAAAGAACCACATGTTCCCGATTAAGACCGGGAAGATGTTCCGTCAGATCAATCCACTGGGGTCGGGCGTTCGCGGATTCCAAGGTGCGAACTACTACGCTTCGCCGAACCCGACGTTCGGAGTTGCGTTCACGTTCTATCTGAAAGACTCCCTGAAAACCAAAAAATCTGAACGTCAGAAGAAGGATCGATCAGCAGCATCCGCTGGACGAGACGCGCCGTACCCAAGTTGGGAAGAATTAAAGGCAGAAGACCGCGAGGTCGCTCCGAAGCGTTGGCTGACGATTCGCGACATGGAGGGCAAAGTCGTCCGGAAAATGAGCACTTCGACCAGCAAAGGCATGGTGCGAACTCACTGGGACTTTGAAAACGCTGGCTACGGCTCTGGCTTCAGTCGTTCCGTCGTTGTGCCAGGCACCTACACGGTCGAAGTCAACCAAATGGTGGACGGCGAGGTGTCCAATGTGATTCCTGCGACGGAGTTCGATATTGAACCGATTACCTTTGGAGACACATCCGAAATTGATCGCGAGGCGATTCTGGAATTCAGCAAGGAAGTTGCCAAGCTGGCGGATACCGTCTCCGCTGCCAGTGCATTGGCTTCGGATTCTGCCCAGCATCTCAGCGCTGTCGAGCAGCTTGTTTTCAGCTCCTCCGAAGTTGAGCCAACGCTATGGAAAGAGATTCGTGAGCTTCAACTTCAGTTGTTGGATGTGCAAGAAAAATTGTCGGGCGATCCTACCAAGACTCGTCGGAACGAGAGTGCGATGCCTGGACTGCAATCCCGCTTGAGGACAGCTATGTTTGGAGCAATGGGCAGCACTTCGGGTCCGACTGGGACTCACCGCCGTCAGTTTGAAATTGTTCAGGAAGATTTTGCCGAGATCCACGCCGAGCTCAAAGAGTTGGTCGAAGTAGAGATCCCCGCCCTGCTTGAGCAGCTAGACGAAATCGGAGCGCCATGGACTCCTGGACGGAAATTGCCTGACCCGAGTTAGTCTGACCTGCAATTCGAGCTGCAGCGAATCCAGTTGATTTGCATAAAACGGCTGGCAAGGTTTGTCCTTGTCAGTCGTTTTTTCTTGCGCGGCTCAACTCTTCATGGAATGATCAAGAAAACTAAATGCTTCGTTCATATGTTGACCCTGACTCGAACCTGGGTGGAACGCCATATTCGATACCTTGCAGATCCCTTCAGGTGGGATCCTAGCCGATACGGATAGCGGTCACGCATCAGTAGGAAGCTTGGTTTCATAAAGGCGGGCGCAGTGTCGAAACTAGAGCGGCAAATAGATGAGATCGAGAACCTGACGGAGTTCGTGATTTCCTGGCCTCCGACGGCCGGAGAGAGTGTCGCAGAAATAGAGAAACAACTGCGAGTTCGGGTCGATCAGGCGGTTGGACGGGTGCCTCTCGATCTGCGGAAAGTCAGCGGGGCACCTAGGAAAGTAGTTGACCTTATCCTGGACCTCAACGAGTACGCTGAGTCGAAGGGAAAACGGCTCAGCATCTCCCATGCTTTGCAGCCTATGCGTGAGGCGCTTTTGCCCAGCAGTCGGCGAAATCTCAAACGACCGTCTGAGTCGGATCCTGAGCAAGACGCCAGCAAGGCAGCTGAAGCCGTCCTGGGGGGAGGCGTCATCCATCAAGGATCGCTCTTCTACGCAGCCAAGAATTCTAACAACAGCTTGTCTTCAACGGGTAAGCCAGAAGAAATCAGTGTCGCGTCAAGGCGAGTCAAACGATATTTAGAGTCTTTCCAATGGGGCTGCGTTGCAGCTGGGAAGTGGATGCTTTTTGGTCGAACGCTGCCAAGTCGTATTGTTCGGTTGCTCGGCATGGCAGCAGTCGGGACATCCTTATTGGTATTTTGCTACTGGGTATTTCTGACCAACTTCGCGGACGATAGCTACCGATTTAAACCCATTCGGAAAAATTTCGAGGACGCACAGACTCTTTGAGTCTTTCTAAGTTTCCGAGCCGTACGCTGTGAGGAAGCCTGTGGTTAATAGGTTGAAACGCTCTTTTCGTGGCTTCCCTTGAAGGCGGTGCATGCAAGCACAGAACTTGCCAGCAGATGTTGGGCTTGCGATCCGCGCACAATAAAAGCCGGACTTGAAGTCCGGCCTGTTTTCACTGAATGTGTTTCGGAACGCCAGCGTTCCAGTTGTCCAACGCCTACTTTGCGATCGAGTCGATTTCGATCCGCGTGTACTGTTGGCGGTGTCCCTTACGGCGATGGAAGCTCTTGCGACGTCGGAATTTTTCGACGTAGATTTTGTCGCCTTTCTCCGTGCTGATCACCTTAGCGGTAACCTTCGCTCCGTCGATCGAAGGCGAGCCAAGTTGAAGGCCCTCGTCTCCGCCGATTGCGAGAACTTCTGGAAACTCAATCACGTCTCCCGAGTTTGCGTCTTTGCGAAGATCGATATCTAGCTTCTGACCCTGGGTGACTTTGTACTGGCGACCGCCGTCCGAAATGATTGCGTACATGACTAAGCTCTAAAACAGTTGACATTCACTAGCGGGCATCGTGCTCGCGAACGGAAGATGTTAGGCGAGGTTCTGATTCTCGTCGAGTCCTAAATTCGGCTGTTTCCCTTGGAAATTGTACCTAATTCACACTTTTTCGGTCTTCCAAGTCGAAAGTGATCGAAAGTTGCGTTTCTGATCCGCCTCGGGTGGCGATTCGGCTACCGCCGGTCTGGCTGCGTCCGCCCAGTTAAATAGCAGCAACGAATCGGATTTTGGGGGCAAGTTCCCGTCACGCTTATTGCCTCTTGGTGGAATCCGTCGACGAAATCCCAGATTCCAAAAGACCAGTCTACTGAATCACTCTTCAGCGGATCATTGATCCAGCGGAAGCCATTCTTCCAGTATGGGGACCAATTGGCAAAGCTGCCTGGAATGCATGCAATTGCAGCGGCGATTCTGCTAACAAAATGTGCAACTGTGGATGGGCAAAGCGTTAAAGTCTTCATGTGACAGGTTCGGAATGACGAAAATCTGGAATTCTTATGTTAATCCAAGGGGGGATTGGGCACCTTTGAGGCAGTCTCAATAGAGACTGGGGCGCATTGGCGTCGCAGCCGGGCCCCGCGTAGCGAATTCTTCGGACCGAAATCCAGCCGTGGCAGAACTTTTGGTACGGGGGCTGCAAACCTCGGGAGCCATCGGAGGTCGCATGGGTGAGAGCGTGAGGCCATGAACATCGACGCTTGTCGAGATCGTTCCTAGCAATACGGAGAGCAGCCGACAGCTTGTAATCATTTTTGATTTGATCCAAGGGTGTTGGACCGAGCCTTATCGGCGGTATGGTTGGAGAGGAGCCATGCAGCAGGATAGGGTGAAAGTCCGACACCCTTTTTTCGTATCCAAGTGTTTTGGTCTGGACGGCTTAGCCTGAGGATTGGCGTCGAAACGCCATTGCAAAGAATGCTCTGACCGTGGGACATATGCGGGGCTGATCAGCCTGGAGATTCAGCATCTTCTGCCCACTGTTCGTTCGACTTTGCAACTTCTTCTTCTCGATTGCTATCCCCGGCAGTTCCACGGATCTGGCAACTGCTGGGTTGGGTTCGCAAGACTACGGGATCTCTCTACCCCTTCTGACGGAATCTGCGATCAGGCTGTGTTTTCGCTACGGTTCTACTAAGGTCCTGTGCGGGCGACCCTTGACCCTGTTGCATGTTGTCATACAACAATGCCCTGCATTTACCCCAATTTGCGATGCCCGGTCGACGTTGCTTGAAACGCGGTGACGGCTGCCCTTTGAGAATGGAAGTCTTGTGAGCGAAAATCAGAAAATCCGTCGAGCTCTCATTAGCTGCAGTGACAAACTCGGGCTAGTGGATTTTGCAGCAGGGCTGGTCGACTGCGGGGTGCAAATCTATTCGACTGGCGGGACCCGTCGGCACTTGGCCGATCACGGCATCGAAACGATCGATGTGGCCGAGTATACGGGCTTTCCTGAGATGATGGATGGCAGGGTGAAGACCCTTCATCCAAAGGTGTTCGGCGGGATCTTGGGGCGGAGGAATAATGTCGAAGATCTTCGCTCAATGCAAGAAGAAGACATTCTGTCGATCGACTTGATTGTGGTGAATCTCTATCCGTTCGAAGCGACGATTGCTCGGCAGGGAGTCACGCGGGAAGAGGCCATCGAACAAATCGATATCGGCGGTCCGAGCCTGATTCGTGCGGCGGCAAAGAACCACCAGTGGATCACGGTTGCGACGCGGCCCGAGCAATACAGCGAAATCCTCCTTGCGGTCGAAGAGGACGGATTCACTTCCTTTTCACATCGTCGGCAATTAGCGGGCGAAGCCTTCGCAATGACCTGCAACTACGATCAGGCGATTTCAGACTATTTCCGAACGGAGCAGGGCGGTGATGAATTGCCAGTCAATCTGACGGTTCGGTTAAATCGCAAAGCACAACTTCGGTACGGTGAAAACCCACATCAAAAAGCCGCCGTCTACCGTATCCCGCGAAGTGACGAAGCCAGCGTCGTCAACGCTCGCCACCTGCATGGCAAGGAGCTGTCATACAACAACATTCTGGATCTGGATAGTGCTTTATCGATCGCCCGCAATTTCGCGCAGCCCACGGTTTCCGTGATGAAACACAACAACCCTTGTGGAACTGCATCTAATGAGAGCATCTCTGTGGCGACCAGAAATGCGTTGGATGGGGACCCGGTGAGTGCATTTGGTAGCGTACTTGGTTTCAATCGTACTGTGGATGTGGCGGCTGCAGAGGTGCTTTGCGAGCCCGGGCGTTTCATCGAGGCAATCATTGCTCCGGACTTTGAGGCCGGTGCCGTTGGGATTCTCACGACCAAACCCAAGTGGCGTGATAATGTTCGACTCATGCAAGTCGGTAGTATCGCGCCTCCAGAGCCGAATATGGCAATTCGATTTGTTGCGGGTGGAGCGCTCGTCCAAGAAGCAGACACGCTTCCAGCGTTTCATAGCCAATGGGAAACGGTAACCGAAGTCAGCGTCGAGGATGACCTTTGGGAGGATATCGATTTCGCCTGGGAGATGGTTCGGCACGTGAAGAGCAATGCCATCGTGCTTGCACAAGATACTTCACTCGTAGGAGTGGGTGCTGGGCAGATGAGCCGCGTTGACAGTGTCGAGATCGCGATTCGCAAAGCTGGTGAGCGTGCAGAGGGAAGCGTTCTGGCTTCAGACGCGTTCTTCCCGTTTCCGGATTCAATCGCAGCCGCGGCCGATGCAGGGATTGTGGCCATCATTCAGCCTGGCGGCTCTCGCCGGGACGACGAAGTCATCGCCGCTTGTGACGAATATGACATCCCGATGGTGTTCACAGGTGCCCGCCATTTCCGCCACTAAAGCTTGGAGTGGCAGTTCGCGCTGTAATACGTCGTAGGCGTAAGACGGGAATCCGAAACGGGCCAGTCGGTTCATTTGTCGAATGATTTCGACGCGGCTCGATACCGATTCTCGCATTCTCGATCGCTTGCAGAATCGTTACGATCGCTATTCTCTTCGGGCCGTTGAGTGGAAGTGAGGCGGTCCAACCTGTTCAACGAACGCTGTGGGAGCGACCCCTATCGGGTGTGCTAACCTTTCAAGTTAGCTATGCCTAGTGGATTGGAACCTGCTTTTTGAAACGTGAAGTTGAGTAGCGTGAGACAAAAGCAATCAGCCACGGAGTCATGGTCGGCTCGCGCTGAATGGATTTCGGCATCTGAGATTAGCACGGATGCAGCTCCTTGTTCAAAAGACAGCGGATAATAACCATTAACACTGTAGCCGACATGACCGACATTCTGACTCAGATCGTGGCTTCCAAAAAGCAAGAGGTCGAAGCATCCATTCGTGAGCGACCGCTTCGTGATTTGATGAAGCAAGCGGATGATGCACCGCCGACACGTGATTTTGCCGCCGCACTCGTCGCTTCGGAATCGATCAGTCTGATCGCCGAAGTGAAGAAGGCGAGCCCTTCCAAGGGCGTGATTCGCGAAGACTTTGACCCCGTTGCCATCGCAAAGGCCTACTCGGGCGCTGGCGCGTCTTGCATTAGCGTGCTTACCGATGAACAGTACTTTCAAGGCGACTTGGATTACTTGGCAAGGATCAAGGCCGAAGTCAATGTGCCGTTGCTGCGAAAAGACTTCATCATCCATCCTTATCAAGTATTTGAGTCGCGGGTTGCCGGCGCGGACGCCATCTTGTTAATTGCTGAATGCTTGAATCGTCAGGAGCTGCGAGGGCTGTCACAGCTGGCAACCGATCTTGGTATGCAAACGTTGATCGAGTTGCATGATAAACGTAACCTGGAAAACGTTCTCAATACAGGAACGTCGATGGTTGGAATCAACAATCGCGATCTCAATACCTTCGAAGTCGATTTGAACCACACGATTCAGGTGCGCCAGGATGTGCCAGAGGACAAGGTTGTGATTGGTGAGAGTGGGATCTATACCCGTGACGACGCGTTGCTTCTCCAGGAAAATGGCGTTCAAGCCATGCTGGTCGGCGAGTCACTGATGCGACAGCAAGATGTTGGCGAAGCGGTGATGAAATTGCTCGGTCGTTAGACGCAGGTCAGGGCAGAACAAAGTTTCATTTTGTAGTGGGGCAGGTCACGAATTCTGCGGACTTGCGGCCTGAGTATGGGAGGGATTCGTAACTTCGTCCACTACGATGTTCTCGCGTGTCTTCGAAATCTGTTTGGCCGTTAGACGCAGGTACCGAGGCATGATGAACTCTAGCAAGTCCGGTGGGCTAGCGAGCCTTCGACTTCTCGTATGTTTCAGACCATGAAGCGGCCCATTCTCTAGTTTGGTGACTGAGCCGCTTCACCATCTCTGGGGGTTCGTCTGCGAGGTTGCGGCTTTCGCTTGGATCCGTGGACAAGTCGTACAGCTCGACTTCGCCGCGTCGTTTTCGTGGAAAATGAAACTTCCACTTCCCCTCCCACATGGAAGCTGTGCTGCCTGCGGAACTCGTTTTCCAAAATAACGGTTTCGTTCTAGCGTGCGGTTGGCCCAACCAACTGTTCGAGATGTGTTCACCATCGAGATTCGAGGGGAGATTCTTTACGCTTGCGACGGCGCAAAGAGTCCGCAAAGAGTGCGCAGCCAATCGATGAAGGAACCGACGCGTTGGTTGTCGACTCGTCCCGTAGGAGTACCCATCCGGCGAATACGACGAATGTGGATTGGAGCCTGAAAGTGGTTTGGGAGAGTCGCATAACCGTCGAGCTCCTTTTGAGGAGGGAAGTTCGAATTGGCTGGGTGCAGGAGGAGAATTCGATCAAGCGGGCTTAAGAAGGAATCGCCTGCTTGAGTCGCTCCCATTCTTTGTCCCAAGGTGAGCGGTAGGGACGTTCGAGCAAAGCAAATGCAGTGGAGTCATCCTGGATGGTTTCGCTCTTCGGTTCCCAGTGGAGGTCACGGCCGAGTTGCAGGGCGATGTTTCCGAGATGGGCGATGCTGATAGACCGGTGGGCGGTTTCAATCGGCGCGACGGGTTGTTGACGACTTTGGACGCAATCGAGGAAATCACCAACATGGCTCGAGCTCTCGTAAAGTCGAATCTCGTCGTCGCCTATTCTTGACTCGAGAATCTCTTTGGCACTCGCATCGTGCTTTCCGCGATTCGCCCAAACCCAGCCCTCATCGCCTTCGAAGGTCACGCCCGATTTTTGATCACTGCCGATGATGAGGGTAACACCGTCTTCGTATTCGCATTCGAAATGAAATTCTGTGGCCGTGTTGTAGATGGGGCCCTGCGCGAATTTCCCCTTGGCGTTCTTGATCTTGATCGGGCCTGTGGCTTCTGTGTTCATTCCCCACTGCGCGATGTCAGGATGGTGGCCTCCCCAGTCAGTAATTTGGCCTCCGCTGTAGTTCAAGTTCCAGCGGAAGTTGACGCCCACACGAGCCGGGCAGTATTCTGCCCAAGGTGCCGGCCCGAGCCACATGTCATAATTGAACCCCTTTGGAACAGGCTCGGGCGAAGTCTGGTTGGCGGTCTTGCCAAAATCGGGGGTCCCTCCTGGTAATCCACAGCGGACCGTCTGTAGTTTTCCAATCCTTCCGTTGCGGACCAGCTCGCATGCGCGTCGGAAATTGAAATCGCTTCGCTGCTGGCTGCCTGTTTGCCACACGACTTGGTTCGCTTTGACGGCATCCGACATCCAACGGCCCTCATTCACTGTTAGGGACAACGGTTTTTGGCCATAAATGTCTTTCTTCGCGTTCGCCGCTGCGACGGCGATGATCGCATGCCAGTGATCGGGCGTTCCTATGTAAATGCTGTCGATATCGTCGCGATCAAGGAGCTCTCGGTAGTCTTCGACTGCCAAACAAGATCGGTCATCATAATGTTCGTCGACGAGCTTCTTGGCTGGTTCACGGCCACGCACGGTGTTGTTCCAATAGCCGGGACCTTCCTTGTTCACATCGCAGACGGCAACTACCCTGCACCTGTCTTCGTTCAGGAATCGTTTCGTCCAGTTGGTTCCATTGTTGCCCGTTCCAATGACGCCCATCGTGATCTTGTTGCTTGGTGCTTGCTTGCCAAAGACGCCTGCCGGCACGATCAGTGGTGCGGAAAATGCCGTCGAAGCTTTGATAAAGGTACGGCGAGAGCTACTTTGCTTTGGTCTGGTACGCATCTAAAAAGCCTCTGGCGGGTGATGGAAGGTGGAGTTGGATAAGAAATCGATCAGCGAACGCCGTTTGCATTGTACGGGGACCGGGAGCAGTTTGCCGTATCGCGTGGGCAGACGACAGGGCCAATCAACGTTTAAAGTTGGGAAGAAATCCTTCCCGTCGCTCAGGCGCAATTCAAGTTTCCACTTGAGGACTTTATTCGAGTGTATGGCTGCTTTTGTCCTTTCCGAGCGGGCACACGCACAGCGGTTCATCGAGGAATCTGGGTAGGGGAACGCGTTGGCATAGGGAGTGGAAAGCCGACAAGTTGAACGTTGATCGATGTTGCTGAAACTCAATCGCCGAGTGCAAGGTCCGTGACTTTAATTTAGAATGGATCCTAGTGTTTTCAAAAACTCCGTTGATGAGCGGAACTGGCGAAATTGGCCAGTAAAACACCCCTATACCTACCTTCAACAGCTCGCCGAGGATGATCATGAATTTACGTGGACTTACCAATGGAATTACGTTTGTCGTGGCTCTCGCATCTTGCGTGAATGCGACATCGAATCTGCACGCTCAGAAAGCGGATGAAGCCGGTTTCAAATCCATCTTTGACGGCAAGTCGTTCGATGGTTGGGATGGCGACATGGAGTTGTGGTCTATCAAGGACGGTGTGATCCGCGGTGAAACGACTGAAGCGAAAAAGGCAAACGGCAATACCTTCTTGATTTGGCAAGACGGCGAAGTGAAGGACTTTGATCTTCGACTTTCTTTCCGCTGCACGAATGTGAACAACTCAGGAATTCAGTACCGTTCGAAGCATATCACCGACGACAAGGTTCGCAACAAATGGGTTGTTCGAGGTTATCAACACGAGATTCGCAACGAAGTTGATTTTCCCAATGTTTCTGGCTTTATCTATGGCGAGGGCATCGGTCGAGGGCGAATCTGTTTGCTGGGGGAGAAGGCAGTGATGGACGGCGACAAGAAGAAGGTCGTGGAAGAGTTGATTAATCAAGAAGAGTACAAGAAGCTCTTCAAGCTGGATGATTGGAACGAGGTTCGAATTGTCGCTAAGGGCAGCCATATCCAGCATTACACGAACGGTAGGCTGATTCTCGATTTCACCGATTCAGATGCAAAGGTTCTTCGTGAGGGGATTCTTGCTCTGCAGATCCATGCCGGCAAGCCGATGTGGGTCGAGTTCAAAGACATCCGTATTAAAGAGCTATAAGATCGATTCAAGATCCTTGTATCAGGGAAGTACAACATGGTGATTGTCATTGCGACCATTGAAATTCAGCCCGGCAAGAGGGCTGAATTCTTGCAACACTTCCATCAGCTTGTGCCCTTGGTGCACGCCGAAGAGGGCTGTATCGAGTACGGCCCTAACGTGGATGTCGAGACTAGCATTCCGGCTCAAGGCGAAATGCGAGGCGATGTCGTCGTGGTGGTGGAGAAGTGGGCCGACCTCGAGGCACTCGAGTGCCATCTAGTCGCACCGCACATGCTGGACTATCGCACCAAGGTCAAAGATCTGGTGCAGGCAGTTTCATTGCAGGTTTTAGAGCCAGCTTAGCCCAAGTGAGTTCAAGCTTGCGACCGTGAGGCGAAGGATTTGCTGCGACGATTCCCTCTGTGAATACAGAAATCCTTAGCTGAGGGCACTGGCAACCATGCCGAGGACGACGGCGCCGATCCCTAGCAGAATCGAAAGTCCCGCAAGGGAAAAAACGACCACGCGATCCTTCGGCGATCTGGGCTGCCCGGTGATCGCCGCCAGGATGATGGCAAATATTCCCAAAGCGATTGCCGCGTACCCGCTAAACGCCAGCGACGCGAGGATTCCGAGCACGCACATCCCGGAAAGGATCATGGTTGAACCAGCGATAGAGGGCGTTTGGGCGTTGCTTTCCATTCTCGGGATGCTCACTGGAGAGTCGGATTGAGTGCGGTCTTGTGTCTGTACCGGTACTACGAACTCGCTTGGGAGAAGTTCGCCTGAGTCATTTTACGCCTCTTGCGATAGCCTCGGCCGAGACTCGCCACAAAAACGCTCATAGAACGCTAATTGCGAACCAGACGTTGATCTAGCGCGCAGCTCGAAGTACGGGGATGTCAGCGACGTAATCAGACAGCAAGCGCTTCTGCGATGGATTGTGCAAGATAGTCAAGATTGCTGGCTGTCACGCCAGCGACGTTGATCCGTCCGCTTCCAACGATGTAGATGCCCTTCTCTGTTCGCAGCCAATCGACCTGCATCGGCGTCAAACCGCTGAATGAGAACATGCCTTTTTGCTGCATGAGGAACGAGAAGTCTTTGCTGGCCCCGTGGTTTGCCGCCGCCGTCACAAAGTCGGAACGTAAGCGGTGAATTCGCTCTCGCATCTGCGCGAGTTCCGACTTCCATTCCGACGTCAATTCCGGATCATCCAGAATGCAAGCCACGATCGAACCGCCATGTCGCGGTGGATTCGAATAGTTGCTGCGAATGGTCTTCTTGATGCTGCTTCGAACATTGGGAGTTGCGGATGCGTCGGCGGTTACAGCGAAAAGACCACCGATCCGTTCACCGTACAGCCCAAAGTTCTTTGAATAGGAACTGCAGACCAAGAACTCCTCGTGCTGTTTCGAAAGTTCTGTTAAGGCCGAGCGGTCTTCTTCCAGACCGAGACCAAAGCCGTGGTATGCGAAATCAACGAGCGGGAGCATCCCACGCTGTGCCGTCAGTTCCGCGATTTCGCTCCATTGCTCTGGGGTCGGGTCGACTCCCGTAGGATTGTGGCAACAGGCATGTAGGCAAATGATATCGCCGACTTTGGCGTTTTGCTCGATAGCGTCCATCATGCTTGCGAAATCAAGTGATTGTCCATCGGCCGCCAAGTAAGGATAGGACTGGACGTTTAATCCAGCCGTTTCAAAGATGGCCGGGTGATTCGGCCAAGTCGGAGTGCTTTGCCAGATCCTAACGCCGGGAAAGCTCTTCGCGAGAAAATCGGATGCGATTCGCAATGCACCGGTTCCACCCGGTGTCTGAAATGCAGCCACTCGACTTTCATCGACAAGATCACCGAGTGTCAGCTGTCTTGCGAGTCCACAGAAGGTCCCGAGACCGTCAATTCCTAGATAACCCTTGGTCTTCTCGTCTTCGAGCAGCCTGGCCTCTGCCTTCTTGACGCAGCCCAAAATCGGAGTCGCCCCAGAATCATCTTTGTAGACGCCGATCGTCAGATTGATTTTGTTCTCTCGTGTATCTGCATTGAATGCTTCGGAAAGTCCGAGAATCGGGTCCGGCGGTGAAGGAGCAACACTTTCAAACATGGGCATCTCACAATGTCGGCGATGGTATATGCACGCTTGTAGGGTGGTCAATGAACTAAGCGTTTGGATGGGAGGCAAAATGTGGATGATTCGGTGAATTTCCAAATCGCGCTAGCTTGCCCGTGAATCAACGGTCTTGGCGCGCTGGGAAAGCCAAGCCTCTGACGCTTAGACGGATTAGCATCCCAAGCGTGCTCTGTTTGTCTAGTCCCCACCGTTCGAAACCAGGCAGCTTGTTATCGGGTTATCCCGCCAAATTGATGGAATACTTGGCTTCTGCTGCGACTGAGTGCAAGCGTCGGAGCCGCTGCGGCACGCATTGTCCTTTCCCTACGAGACTTTGCTATACGACTATGCGCTGATGAGGAACTCGGAGGCAGGACATAAGTGGTCCGTCGTGGGTTCGCCTTGGACGGCGAATTGGTGAAGATCGTGGCAGGGACGGGTTTCTAATTCAGTGCCAGACAGATAGCGGGCGGTGTCGTGGCTTTAACCCACGAGGGCGCGAAACCGTGTCTGGTGTAGGGGACTGTTCGAATGTAGTGGTGGTATCCAATGTGCGGGTCGGACATGAAAAAGGAAAAGCACCTCCCCTCTCTCGATAGATGCATGTCGCTTGCATTGATGCAGTAACTCCGCCTTCTGTGGCTTTCCGATGTTAACCGAGTCAATTCAACTCAATCACAAGGAGGGATCTGATGCTGAATTGCTTCCCACAAACTCGGAGTGCCGTGGCTCTTACGTTGAGTCTTTGCTTCTGCGCACTCACGCCATCGAGTTCGATCGCTCAAAATCAATTGAGTATCGAAGCTGGCACATGGCTTCCGATCCTGCCCGACTACCGCGCCGCATCGATCGTTCAATCGGGTGCATTCAATCCCGTCCAAACCAACATCTTTAACGATGATCAAACAGCGTTTGGGCCGGCATTCGGTTTGAATGGTCTGTTCTCAGTAGGTTCACGCAATGCCGTTGTGATGGATCTCGATCTAGCATGGGTGAATGACGTCGGGGCATCGACCTCCGTTTCCGATCCAGGAACAACCCAATCGGTTTGGCTCGCGAGCCTGAATGGTACGAATTTTTTGAACTCGCTCAACGGTGGCAACGCTCGTTTCACATTGGATAGCGATTTGTTGCACTACAGTGAGTTTATTGGGATTCGGCACTATTTCTCAGACCGAAATTTCAGTCTGGATGTTGGTTTCAGTCATCAAGCATTCGAACAGGACTATCTATTCGACGCCGTCTTCAACTCAGGGCTGAACGGACAATATCAAGAACAGTTGAATACGGATTTCTTCGGTGGCGAGATACGGGGGCATTTTTGCCGAGAGATTCACTGCCAACCCGTGCAACTGGATTTAGGCATCGGTTTGTTTGGCCGTGATACTGACTATGACGGTACCAGTGTTTTCCGCACTGCAGGCGGCGCCATCTTCGATCAAGGAAGTCTTGCGTTGAGCGAACAAGACTTCGCCGTAATGCTGCATGCTGGCATTCGCGGCCAACGCGAGATCCGCAACATCATGCTGCGGCCAACACTTGGTATTAAATACATTTCCTCGATGCCCACTATCAATCACCCCCAGACGGTGATTCCGGTCGAACCAGCGACACTCGGCTCAGAAGAAGCTCTGGTCCTCAATTCAATGGTCGAGATCTGCTTCTAAACCAGCCTGCATAAAGAAACGCAATCGAGAAGGAGCGTCCGTCGGATGATGGACGCTCTCTTTTTTTAACGATGCCGCAAGGAAAACTTAATCGGAGTCTTCGTCGGCAGCTCTGCTTGGGACATTCCACATATAGACGTCGCCGAGTGTGCCTGCACACATCCGGCTCTACCGATGGCGAGTCGGATGCAACGACCGAGTCCTCGTCTGACGGATACTTCGCTGAGTTCGGAAAGGATGAGAAAGATATCTTATTCGGTCTTGGGCTCTAGTTGAGCGTATTGGACGAATTGAACGTATTGAACGGAGTTCCCCTTCAACGGCTTGATTCACGACAGTCGGCGGGCCTTACGTCAGTCGGCTGTTTCTTTTGAAGGCGTAAGAGGTGGGCAATCTTAATGTCTCGGCGCGATCAACTTTGGGATCGTGGGAAAAGAGTTTTGGTGTGTCCTTCGAGAGAACGGGAGAGAAAATCAAATCGGCAATTTTTTAGCCCAGTTCATCGAATGATCCGTCGGCACAGATGATTTGCTACACTGACGCTCATGAAAGACATTTCTCGAATCCTGTCGTCGATCGATGCCGGCGATGAACTCGCTGCCAGTCAACTTCTACCTGCCGTTTATGACGAGCTGAAAAAACTGGCTGCGGCGAAACTGGCCCATGAAGCTCCTGGTCAAACGCTCCAACCAACGGCCTTAGTGCATGAAGCGTATATCCAGCTCGAAAAGTGCGGTGGAAAGCAGACCTGGAAGTCACGTGCTCATTTCTTTGGTGCGGCCGCGGAAGCGATGCGGCAAATCCTGGTCAATCGAGCCATCAAGAAGCGTCGTGTGAAGCACGGAGGCAACCTCAAGCGAGTTGAGCTCGACGATCAAGTGCAGGCCTATGATGCTGACGATCAGATCATTGCCTTGCATGAGGCTTTGGAAGACTACGAGAAAAAAGAGCCCCGGAAATCAGATCTGGTCAAATTGCGGTTCTTTGCTGGCCTGACTCTAGTCCAAGCCGCCGAAGCGTTGAATATCTCAAGAGCAACGGTTTCTCGAGACTGGGACGACGCAAAACAGTGGTTTTTTGTTCGCCTCAATATGCAACATAGCCGCTCATAGCCGCTACTCAGGGCGTCTCGCAAAATTCTAGAAATTCTTTGAGGCGCTTCACTGCAAAAAATTGCACTGTCTTGTGAAGCCAATTTCGCAACGCTAGGAGTCCTCGCCATTACCTCCAACCAGTCCATTACTGCGCAAGTCGAAGCCATCTATGCTGAAGCTCTCAAGCTTACTGATTCAGAAAAACGGAGCCGCTATGTCGAGGAGGCTTGCAGCCAAAACCAAGCGCTTTTGGGGCTTGTTCGTCGACTGTTGGCTCTCCATGATCAGCATTTCAGCTCTTTTCTTGAGCAACCTGCTGAGGGAGTCCCACTGGGTGGCAATGTGCCTCAGGAAATCTTGGACGCGGGCTTGACGGCGACCATTGGCCAGGATGGCTACAGCCCGGGTACAAAGCGTCAAAGTGGCTTGCCGAAGTCGCAAATAACGCTTCGATCATCCGATAGCGACGATTCCAAGGTAACGCGAACGAGTTCGACTGAGATCCCGAAATCCGATACGACGGGACGCTATCAATTTGTCGGTGAACTCGGTCGCGGCGGTATGGGGGCAGTACTAAAGGGACGAGATACCGAAATCGGCCGCGATTTGGCCATCAAAGTTCTTCTCGAGAGATTTGCCGACGATCAAGAGCTGCTCGATCGTTTCATCGATGAAGCGCAAATCGGCGGTCAATTGCAACACCCTGGGATCGCACCGGTCTACGAGATGGGGAAGTTCGAGGACAATCGTCCCTACTTCACCATGAAGCTGGTGAAGGGCAACACCCTTGCTGAGATCTTGGCGGATCGTGAGAGCCCGAAAGACGACTGGTCAAAGCTGCTTCCCATTTTCGAGCAAGTCTGTCAGACGATTGCTTACGCGCACAGCAAGGGTGTGATTCACCGAGATTTGAAACCCTCCAACATCATGGTGGGCTCGTTTGGTGAAGTCCAAGTGATGGACTGGGGCTTGGCAAAGGTGCTCGAAGTTGGTGGCGATGCCGATGAACGGATGCAAGAAGCGAAGCGTGAAGAAGCGACGTTCATTCAGACGCGACGCAGTAGCGGCGACAGCAGCTCCGGTGGCAGCGGCTCGGCAACGCGAGCGGGTTCAGGAATGGGAACCCCAGCCTATATGCCACCCGAACAGGCTTTGGGCGAGATCGATATCCTTGACGAGCGTGCGGACGTCTTCGGGCTTGGGGCTATCCTCGCGGAGATCTTGACCGGTAAGCCCGCCTATTCAGGCGAAGACCTAATTACGCAAGCCCGTCGCGGAAGGACCAAAGATTGTCATAAGCGGCTGAATGAATCCGGTGCAGACGAAGCGCTGGTTAGCATCGCGAAAAAAGCCCTCGAGGTGGAAGCGAAAGATCGGCAGCGACATGCCGGTGTGCTTTCCGATCAAGTCACTGGATACCTCGAAGGTGTCCAGGAAAGACTGAAGGAATCCGAACACGCCAAAGTGGCTGCCGAGACTCGAGTCGTCGAAGAACAGCGCCGTAGGAAGCTCCAGCTAGCGATTGCCGGGATGCTTCTGCTTCTAACAGCAGGCGTCGCTGTCATCGCATGGCAACGGTACAAAAATGAAGAGGGGGAGCGATTGCTTGAAGATGCAGAATACAAACTTGCTTTCCAAGAAAAGGAAATCGAGATCCAGGAGAAGCAAGTCGAGTTTATCGAGAACGCTACCGTCGTAACCGAACTAGTAACGTCTGCGATTGATTCGGAAGATGCACTAGCTGGTATGTTTTTTGCTCAACAAGCTGTAAAGAAGACTCGAGATTTGGACTCGGAGTCGCATCCTTATGTGGCTCTGACCTCCCAGAAGGCTATGGCCGTACTCTTGAGGCAGGGTCATAGGCTCGGAGGCCAATCATTGGGAGACGGTGATTATAAGTTGCAGCGAGGAGTCGACGAAAAAAATTTGAAAGACTGGCGACTTGCTGTCGGTTGCATGGTGTTTAGTCCCGATAGTCGCTGGCTGGCGGCAGGCTGCCGCTTGTGGGATATGGATGCTCCCAATCCCTTGCGGACTATGGAACAATTTACTCAGCTGGAGCCGAACGATTTAGTTTTTCATCCGTCCTCGCGTTGGCTCGTTTGCATTGGGAAAGATGGTTCGAATCTGATTGCCGATTTAGCCTCACCGTCAGACGATGGATTTACCAGTTTTAGTATCGACGGACTTGGAACCGAAGTCGCTTTTCACCCCAATGGAAAGCAATTGCTATCTGCGAACCGGCGTAAGTCAAGCATTGAGTTGATCGAGTGGAAGGACACAGGTGAAATTGGCGAACGAGAGTCGATCACTACTCCTTACCCCGTTTGGTACGCGGAGTTTAGTCCTGATGGACGCTGGCTGGCTATTGACGGTTTCAACTCGCAAACGACTCTTATAGACCTTTCTCAAGGCACTGACGAAATTCAGTTCCACGAAGTCGGTTCGGCTTTTTCGACTCAAGCATTCACCGGGAACAGCCAGTGGTTTTTGGCAAAACACAATGATGGGTCCGTCCACTGCTGGAATTTGGCAGGCGATTCCCCATCAAACATTTCTGACACCATTTTGAGGGACGAATCTGGCTCGGTAAACTGGATTGTGGCACGTGGGAACTCAGACCAAATCGTCACCTTGGGGGTAAAGGAACCAATTCTCTGGGATCTTTCGGCCGCAGACCCCGCCTCGTCGGGCAAGAAACTCTACAACGGGATCGCGGGAGGATTCACTCCCTCGGTCTTGAATGATCGATGGCTCGTATCGCTAAACTCGATCTGGGATCTTGAGAGAGCAGGGGACAAATATGCCAAACCGATTCAGATTGATTTTGGATTTGGTGTCATCTCTGCAGCTAGCCCCTCCGGCAAATGGATTGCACACGGAAGTTGGGCCGCGCCCTTTCCGAGAGTCTGGAAGTTCGATCAACTTCAATTCGCGCTCTCACCAATTGCTCTTCGAAGCACTGGTTGCCATCTTGTTTCTTTTGATGATGCTGGTGAAAAACTGTTCACACACGGTTTTTATACTCGTCCGCTTCAACGTTATGATCTCACCGCACGCGACGATTCGCTGGGCGGCAACCTCTACGATCCATGCAGCCTCGAAATTTCAGAGGCAGCAGCCGCCGCGTGTCTGAGCAACAATGGGCATTGGTTCGCTGAAGGCGATTCGGAAGGCATCGTCAATATCTACCCGATGGCTGCAAAGCCTTCGACGCCGAGCCTGCAACTCCAGGTAACGGACGGCGAATCGATACGAGCACTCGGAGTCAGCAACGACGGCCAGCGGCTGCTTGTTGCATCGGGAACTCAGACTTTGAAGCTCTGGGATCTGACACAAAAGCAAGCGGTTTCATCGATCCCAGTCTCGAAGGATTTTACGAGGCGACCTGGCAGGACCATTCTCAGGTTCAGCGAGGACATGCGATGGGTGCATGTCCTTCTGCAGCATCAGCAGGCGGAATTGTTCGAGCTGGATGGCGATCAGCCGACTGGAAAATCCTTCATCATTCCAGGTGACCGAGGTGGCAAAAATATCAACGCGATATGCCCGAACAGTCGCTGGGTGTTTTCACGCTACGGAACGTCCGCCTGGCTTTGGGATCTGAACAGTGAGGATCCTGGCGCTTCGAACATTGAGCTAACCGGTTTGAACGATATCCAATTTCCCTACGTCTACACGTTCAGTCACGATGGATCGATGGTCGCCGCGGGAACGCAAACAGCCCAAGCAGTCGTGTGGAAGATTGACGAAATGGAGGAGGAGCAAAAAACGCTGTCTCCTTGGCGAACCGTTTTCCCCAGCATAAGTACGATTTGGTCCCTTGCAATCAGTCCAGACAATCGTTGGCTGGCTTGTGGAACTAGGGACTCTTTGATCCTGGTCTGGAATATCGAAGACGAGAATCCAAGCCTTCGCGCTGCGATCCGGCTTCAAGGCCCGAAAGAAATGGAAAACCAAGGTAATCAAGTCTGCTCGCTAGCTTTTCACCCAAACCCCGAAATAAATCTACTTGCTTCCATCTCTGCGGATAGCGACACGGTCAGGCTCTGGCATCTCGATCTCGAAGATGCCATTGAAGTGATCGAGGACGTCGCCGGCTTCACTGTCGGCCCTGATGACCGACCATGGTAGGCCGAAATGGTCACCGAAGCTGCGGCCATCTTTTAGATCGGCAGATAAAATTTTTCCGTCCACAATCAGTTAACTGCAGAGGTGATGTAATGACCAGCAAACCGAAGAAACGCAGTGCGTTCACGCTAGTTGAACTACTGGTCGTGATCGCCATCATTGGCATTCTTGTAGGCCTTCTTTTGCCCGCTGTGCAAGCGGCCCGAGAAGCGGCGCGACGTCTGCAGTGCACCAACAACCTCAAGCAACTCGCTTTAGCGGCACACAACTACGAATCGTTGTACAAGATGTATCCGTATATGACCGGGGGCACGGTACGAAACAATTTCGGAAGACGCTCTGGCTTTATTTGTCTATTACCTTTTCTTGAGGAACAAAACCAAAATGCTCGAATCATGGCTGGGGATCCGGTCAACGGAATCCCTCCAGGGGGACCACCAGGCTGGAGCAGTTGGGAGCCTTGGAATATTCCTCCTAAGGGCTTCGTCTGCCCTTCGGATCCCGTTGCACCAGACTCACCAAAATCGAATTCATACAAGATGTGTATTGGTGGCAACGGAAAAGCGATCGGCTGGCCCTCTGCTCGACGATGGCGGCGAACCAACATCAATTGGACCGGCGACAACAGTGGAATATTTGGACACGCAGGAGCGACGTTGTTCGGGTGGGGCGGTGACGGTTGCTCGAGGCACGGGACGATCTCGGATGGCACGTCGAATACGTTGATGTACAGCGAACGACTTGTGAACAAGGGCAGGATCGCTTTCCGAGGCGTGGCCGCTGGGGTAAGGGAGATCGAATTCAAGACGGCCGTTGCTTTGGCGCCGGGATTACACCTGAGTCCTGGAATCTGCCGTCTAGTTACCGACGGAAGATACCTGGCGGAAGGAACCAGATACAGCGCTGTGAGTGGTCACGTCTGGCATGATGGGAACCCGCATTACAGTGCATTTAACGCCGTGGCAGGCCCGAATCAACCATCTTGCAGCCACCAAATCTTTTGGGGCGACGGAGTGCCCGCCGTTCTTCCACCAACGAGCAATCACTCCGGTGGCGTCAATGCGGCGTTCGCCGATGGGTCGGTTCATTTCATATCCGACGGGATTGATACGGGGGACCAGGCTGCCGCAGCCCGAGACCATACCGGCCCCAGTCCGTAAGGCGTCTTCGGTGCGCTGGGTACTAAGAATGGCGGTGAAGCGTTTAGCGTCAACGATCTGTAATCTGCCCTCTCCTGTAGTGCGGACGCGACTGCTTCGCACTAGAAAACAAACACTTGGAACCCCAGCCCTTCGTGGAACTCAGCCTTGCCAGGCAGTCAATGCGACTTGCGTTCTTGGTTTTCGTTCGCAGAATTCTCGCTTGCCGGCTCCGTGGCCGTGATCAGGCTAGTCGCTGGAACTTCAACGAAGACAGTCCATCCGCGGACGTCGAATCCGGAGTCTTTGAGCGCCTCCAGCAAGTCTTTGGGACTGTGTGACTTGTCGATCGCAAATTCCAATGCCGCTACAGTACCGAGTGCTTTGGGATTTCGTTGTACGTGCGTGTTGGTGACCTTCGCTTTCATGATCCATTCGTTATTACCTAGCAGCCGATCATTCAATGCATCGTGAAATCGACCCCAGCAAGTTGTGTGTGGGCCGTTGAAGTGGATGACCTTGCTGTGCTGCGCTACGAGTCCGGGCATATATTGATCTAGAAGTGCATAGGCCGAACGCCGCGCCACCGCTGGGGCGGAGCTCATGTAAATGTTTTCCGCGACGCGGAGGCTCTCCACGAGACTGTCGCTCTTTTTGGATAAACGGGCGGCGGCGTGCATGAGTTCAATTGCGGCCGCATCGGACTCTTGGGGCCCACTATCTTGCAATGCTTGCTCTAGACGAGCGATCTCCGGATTCCCATCTGCGTTCAGAGTAGCAATCGCAGGAACCGAGATGGTTGTTTGGCAGAGCAACAGGTAGACGATGAATGTCGGCATTGGAAAGACTTTCGTTTTTCAATTCGGATGCACCAAAATGCGTTGATATTGTTTAACACTTTGATACGAATACCGCCGCCTAGATTTCGTCATAAATATGTAAAGATTGCGCAAGCAATTTCTGTACGTGCAAAACGTTGAGCCCAATGTAAGTGAGGAGATCGTTTGTGTTCTGGGCGTCCGTCGGGAAGATTACGTCTTGTACCAAAGACGCGTGCCGCGATACACCGAATTGACCAGCTCGGCACATTCTGAAGGACAGCGTTCACGGATTGAGAAGATACGTGTCTTCGTCACAAGATCTCCGTATTGGGACGTGTCTTCTCTCGTTTGATACGCTGATCTACATTCCACAGTCCGCTGTCGGTGTTGTCGATGTCCTTCATCGTGGTTCGGTTTTGTCATTCCGGGACGGCAATTCAAATGGGGGGCTGGTGCGGCAGCAATGCGTCAAATGAGATCGCTATTCATAGACCCGCTTTCGCGTTGGTTCTAGATTAGCGAAGTTGGAGCATGCGCAATCTGTAACGGAAAACGAAGAGCGAAGCTTAGGGAAGATAATGTCTGCAATCCTATTCTTTGTTGTCGGCTTCGTCTTTGCTCCGCAGGATGAAATCGAGCGGGAGCTTGGGGAGCTCGTTCGCCAGATTACCCCTTCTCGGAGAGCCGATTGGGAGCGACCCGGTATGCGTCATCTGGCTGTGCAAGCGCGCATGTCCGCCAGCCGCATGGAAGCTCTTGAAAGACTGCGGGAATTGCGAGAGCGTGGCAAGCCGGCAGTGGATATTCTTACAGCCCTAATTGAAGACCCTCTCGAGCCCATCCACTTTAAGGCGATGGAAATCCAGGTCCTTGGTGCGATCGGACCAAGCGCAATTGGAAGTAAGCCCGCGTTGGAGAGGCTATTGCAGGGGAAAGACCGGATCTTGCGCGACGCAGCGAATTTTACCCTACTCAAAATGGAACAGCCCGGCATCGGATTGCATTACCCCACGAATCGAGGAACGGATAGTCAGGTTGTATCAGTCAACGCGACCGATTTCGAACGCTACCAAAACGCTGGCGTGATAATGCGTTTGCCTGCGAGCTCTTCGCAAAGAAGTAAATTCGCTCAGTTCAGTCCTTGCGGCAGATTCGTTGTCGCATACCGAGTAAGCGGGGGCATGTTTGCGTCCAGCAAAATGGACTTTGAGCTTCTTGAGTTATCCACGAACAGACTACTTGTTTCGAGTGATGGTCCGTTCCAGGAGTTTGTGTTTGACCCCACGCGAGATCGGGTCTACTTGGACCGGGGAGTGTCCGTCACGGTTTGGAGTACGCGAAGCGGTGAGCGGGTCGCGAAGCTCGGTTTTGAGGGGCAGGGCGTCATTACCTTCAAGTTTGCTGCAATACGTGCAATGTCACTGCTCCGAGACGGGAGGTATCTCGCTATCCAGGAATCCATAAATCGAAAGCGGACGCCTGAGCGAGGAGCAACCCAGGGTTGGCAGAGCCGATTGAGACTTTGGGACACTGAAACTTGGAAAGAGAAGCGGATAGAGGCCCACGATTCGTGGTCCGACTCGATCTATGTTGCTGAAGACGCCCGAATCGTCGCCATTTGCGAGGCGAGCATGAGGAACAATCGCAAGGAAATCGTCATATGGGACGTTGAGAATGGACGGAGGCTCGCCTCACCAGAGTTGGACCAAGGTGGAAGGCTATTCGGGACTGATGATCCCGATGTGTTGGGGATTGAAACGTCAGACGAATGGTTCGCGTGGAGCCTGTCGGAGCAAAAGCTCACTAAGATGACGACGCAAATGATCGAGTCAGCTACCGCATCCAGAGAGTTAATAGGGAACCCGGGGCAGAATTGGCAAGCAGCTTCCAATTGCGGACTAGATGTTCGGCTGCGCGGAAGCGAGTGGGAATTAGTTCGTACAGTTGATGGCCGGTCCTTGGGAAGTTTCAGAAATCCTTCGTCATGGTACGCAAACGCACAGAGTGGATCCAAGTTTGTTTTGAACGAGCAATCGATGATGCTAGTCAGTCGGCCCTGGTATTCCGGGGGAATAAGGATCTGGCAGCTAGATCAACAGAGCGGGCCGAAAAGGCTGTCCTTGAACGTTCCGGTCGAAGGAATTGCCGTGTCGACGGATGGGAAGCAGGTCGCAGTTCTTCAGAGGCGATATGACGAACACTTCGTACCTCAAGAGAAGGTCCACGCGTATATTGTCGATGCAAATGGTGTCGTTCCCCAAAGGATCCTAAGCGAAGAAAACGTCTATGAGATCCAATCGATCTCGAAGACGGATCAACTGGCACTGCGATTCGCGGACCGAGTTGAGTTGCGTGGATGGCAGGATGACGCGATCACTAAATCGATTTGGCTACAGGGCAGGGGGAATATTCGGACATTCTCTTGCGCCCCAACCAACTCTAAAGTGGCGCTCGCTGGTGATTCAGTCCTAGAGTTGTGGGACTCAAAGAGCGGCAAATTATGCTGGCAGAAACAGTGTCACCGTCTCTCACGGGTAGCGATATCGCCAAACGAACAGTACGTCGCTGCTAGCGGTAGCGAAGGTAATTCTAAGCAAAGGATCTTCATCTATTCAGCGTTGGATGGAAGATTATTGAAGACGGAATCTTTCGTCGGTGAGGTCGAGGCCCTGCATTTTTGGAAGCAGAGGGACATCTTGACGGTAGTGCGGCAGGATGAGCGAGTCAGTCATCTTGATCTCAATCCGGAATCGCAATTTTCAAGAGTTTATCCTGCCACTGTAGCAGCCAGTCGAAATTTGCGTGCGAACGACTTCGCGACCTCCCAAGCAAATGGTTTGTTCGCCGTGGCTGGCGCTTCCAGAGATTATGCAGCGCGTGGAGAGCTTGTGTTACGCGGATTGTTGGATGGCGAATCGAAAGCTGCCTTCACATCGGAACAAGTCCGGTTTACGTGCGTCTGTTTTTTTGGGGAAGATCAGCAGGTTGCTGCGGGAGGTGTTACGTTGAATCAAAAGGTTGATATTGTAGATCTCCAGAAAGGGAAGCTCACTGCGACCATCGAGGGCGTCACTTCCGTCGTACCCTCTCCCAACGGCAAGTACCTTCTGACAATGAATTCTGATATCGGAAAAATCTCCATTTGGCGCACCATTGATGGGATTCTGTTGTCGCAGTTCAAATTGCCCCCGAATTCAACAGCTCCAAAATTCTCCCCAGATGGCAAGCGTCTTATAACGATGACTGGAGGTCTACGAGTTTGGGATCTCGAACGACTCTTCAAGCTTAGTCATAATTCAGAGTAGCGGCCGGCATACAGCACCTTCCGCTCCGGTGTGTCGCCTCAAGACTGTGATTCTATTAGTGACGCCATCGAAACGAATTTTAAGAGGAGTTAACTCATTGAAATTGGCGACGATTGTGTTGGCGTTCTGCGCTGCCGTGATTTTGGATTCGACTGCGGCAGTGGCCGATGAACATGAATTCAAGGATTGGCAACGACACCTGATCGGCGCTTGGAGGCTTGGAGACGAGCCCTTCGTTGATAAAGAGGTTGAGTACAGGTTAACCAGGGAGGGAGTCGGTTTGATCGGCGAATGGACGCAGATCTTCAACTGGCATCAACAGCCAGCGCGAATGGTAGCAACAGAAATCGTGGGATTTCAAAGGGACAGCAAATCGATTAAGTCCGTTTGTTTCGGCTTGAATGGTATTCGATGGGAAATTGATTTTGAAAGAATTGAAAACAAGAGACTTGTTGGCAAATACTTCGTCGTATACCCCGCGGGAAATGTGATGAAGATGCAGAAAGGACGGGTGACCATTTCCCGTGAAGGAGATGATGTGTTGTTCGTTGAAGCAACACATACCGATTCTGATTCACCTATAAAGCGTAGCTATCGCGTGTTTCGCCAGGGCTCAGGGAAAGGCGGTAAAGCAGTCAGCTGCACCGACTGATGATAAGCCCTTCTTGCAAGAAGCAAGCGGGAGCGCCAATGAGTAAGGAGAGGTTCCAGGAAACTCAACCTTGTTCAAGTAGTCGTTGATGTTAGGGTGCGAATTTTCGTTCGGAGAATTCTAAATTGCGATGGGGCCGAGTGGCTACACTCAGTTAGCAGAAAACTCTGAGGCTCAATCAAGCTGCCTCGCCTCATGGGAGGCACTTCGCGAATAAGCAGGTAAGCTTGGGATTGTTACGATGGCAACTCGCAGGGTTCGTCTTCTGGCAGCGTGGAATCGGCTTAACGAACATAAGAGAAAGCCCAAAGTGTTGATGCTTTGTTGTTCAAGGTCCCTCTGTCTGGCATTGTTTTCGTGCGCATTTGTTGCAGGCCAGAACTCACTTGGGCGAGCGCAGGCGAATGGCGAGCCCAGTGATATTTACCAAGCTTCTCGATCTGGAGAGGTGGCTGAGATTGAAAGGGCTGTGACCAGTGGAGTTGATCCCAACGTTCGCGATACGACCGGGATCACGGCACTATGTTGGGCCGCCGCCGTTGGTCGAGAAGATTCGATGTCCGCTCTCCTGAGGCTCGGAGCTGATGTGGATGCAACCAATGAGGATGGCGTGACACCGTTGATCGCAGCCTCTTTCTTCGGACGTGCAACTACGTTGAGAATTTTGCTCGAGAACGGTGCCGATCCAAATCGGCAGGACGGCAATGGAAATGGACCGTTGGATGTTTTGGGGGCTAGTTGGGAAGACACTCAGACAATGGCAAGTGCCTTAGGGATCGAGATCGACCGTCGACAACTGGAATCCGGAAGACAGGAAGCTGAAACGCTGCTGGAAGGTGCCGGTGCAGAAAAGACCGGGAACGCCATTTTCGTTTGGACCATCATTTTTAGTTCAGTGGCGGGCGTGGCAGTTTTGATTGCCCTAATCTTCTTGATGATAGTGAGGCATGAAAAGAAACGGACTGAGGAGTTGCGCAATCTTGCACCGGGGATTGGTTTAGCGTTCTCAGCCGCGGCTGAGCCGCAATTCCGTGAGAAGATGCAAGTCTTTAGTCTCTTTAATCAGGGGTACAGTCGGAAGCTGAAGAATGTGATGCAGGCCGAAACCGACGATGCTCGGCTGACCGTCTTCGATTACCAATTCACTACGGGGGGCGGGCAGAGTTCACGGACGCATCACCATACGGTCGTTTCGATTGAATCACTTGGGCTTCAGCTGCCAAAATTTAGGTTAAGGCCAGAAGGATTTCTAGATCGCGTCGGCTCTGCAATTGGGCTGCAGGATATCGACTTTGACGACCATCAAGAGTTTTCTGATGCGTACGTTCTCAAAGGTGATGACGAGAAATCCATAAGACGGTTTTTCGACGCGGAGCTTATGGACTCGATTGCGAGTCGCAAAGACATCGCTGTTGAAAGTGAATCAGGCTTCTTCATCTATAGGCAGGGAGGGCGCAAGAAACCCGAAGAGATTCAACAGTTGATGAAAGACGGCTACGGCCTTTATTCGGCGTTCTTGAAGCGCGCGGAACGCGAAGCTTAGAACCTAGTCCTGGAATTGTAGGTGCTTTGTTGATTTGCAGCCAATTCTATGACTCTGGTTTGGAGGGCTTCTGTTCCAATCAGAGGCGGCCGGTCCAAGGGACTGCTTCCTTCACTCATTCAATCCGAATCGCAACTTAAATTTCCCCTCGTGAAAGCCGAGAGGCCTTTGACAGCCAGAATTGGTTTCTGAGACAATCTGAAATCCATGATTCTTGGCAAGCAGGACAAAACCTCGATGACGATTGAAAACGACCAAGTTGTAGAACCAATCGATGGGATGACACTGCCGCAGCGCTACTTCGTTTCCGAAGAGCTGTTTCGCGAGGAAAAGGCACGGATATTTCATTCGCAGTGGTTCTGCGTGGGCCGCCGCCAGCAGTTGAATCAAACCGGCGACTATTTCTTGGCGGATGTAGCAGGCGAGAGCCTGATCATTACCATTGACGAGAATCACTCGTTGCGTGCCATGTTC
This sequence comes from Aureliella sp., assembly GCA_046290675.1. Classification (GTDB taxonomy): domain Bacteria; phylum Planctomycetota; class Planctomycetia; order Pirellulales; family Pirellulaceae; genus Aureliella. The sequence continues at coordinate 223,978 of JBKAHA010000010.1, read as the reverse complement.
AATGTCTGCCGGCATCGCGGGTGCCGTTTGGCGACCGCTGCCGATGGCCAGTTTTCTCACAGTCGCATTCGATGTCCCTACCATCGTTGGACTTACGATTGCCAAGGAGAACTACTAGCTGCTCCGAACATGCCGGATGATTTTCGCGCCGACGAATGGCCGCTGCAATCGGCCGAAATTGTAGAGTGGCAGGGATTCCTGTTTGTCCATTTAGCAGAAGAGCCACAGCCAATTGACGAGGCATTCGCACCGTTCTGGAGGCAATTTGATGCTTGGCGGATGCAAGAACTAGTGGTGGCCCATAGCGAAGTTTACGATTTGGCGACCAATTGGAAGATGGTGTTTCAGAACTTCAATGAGTGCTACCATTGCCGCTCCGTGCACCCGGGGTTAGACGACTTATCGCCGGTTACGGATTGCAGCAACGACTTTAGTGCTGGACCGTTTCTTGGCGGTCCGATGCAGTTGTCGGCAGAGAGCATGACAACAGATGGTAAGCGAACCGCGGAACCGATTCGAACTTTGGATGATCAGCAGAAGCAGCGCGTCTACTACTACACCATGATACCGAACATGATGTACGGATTGCATCCCGACTTTGTCGTCGCTTGGCGAATCGAGCCGCAGGGCCCGAGTCATACGAAGATCATTGCTCAGTGGCTGTATGAACCTGAGGCGATTCAGCAACCTGACTTTGATCCGCAGCCCGCTATCGAGTTTTGGGATCGAACCAATCGCCAAGACTGGGATATTTGCCAAAGCAGCTACGAAGGCGTTTGCTCCATGGCCTACCGTCCAGGTCCTTGGTCCGACAGCGAATCGATTCCACGCGCTTTTGATCAATCGGTGCTAGAACTGCTAAGAAACTCAGCGGAAAGTTGAGTGACAGCGGTTCGCAAGGACCTCTTATTCCTCGATTCAGGAGACGATTGACCTCATTTTGTTCTGAAGATTGGGCTGTCGACTAAATCGACGATGAGATCGGCGAATCTTAGTTCGTTCGAGCGGGCGGCTTCAACGATGCCGGCAACGTATTTGCGCTCACGATAATTGAGTGAGCGTCCGGTGGCGTAGGTCATGAGCTTTTCGCTCAAGCAACATGCGAACGGGGTGGGGTTGTTGACAAGATATTTCTTCAGGTCCGTCACGTCGGTGAGACGCACCCCGTTTGGAAGGGTTCCCGTTGCATCGATGGGGAGCCCGTTTGGGGGCTTACCGTTCTCGTTCGGACCGTTGGCTGGATACGTTTCTCTCCACCGTCCGATCGGATCAAAATTTTCGAGGACGAAACCAAGTGGATCAATGTCGCGATGGCAAGCGGCGCAGGATGCATCCGACATGTGTGCCGCTAACCTCGCTTTCGGTGATTTCGCACCGCCAATGTCCGGAGTAAGAGCAGGCACCGCTTTGGGAGGCTCGGGTGGCGGCGAACCCAATACATTCTCTAGGAGCCAGACCCCGCGAAGAACCGGCTGTGTATCCACTCCATTCGCGGTCGCCATCATGATCGCAGGCATTCCAAGAACTCCCCCGATTCGACCAGTAGGATCCACGGCAATCTTGCGCATACCCTGCTTGGTCTTTTGTTTCGCTTTTTTGGATGTCGGTTTCAAGGCGGGCAATTGGTAGATATCGCGTCCAATTAGTTCGTCCGTGAAAACGAAGTTGGGAGCGATGAAGTTCTTGACGCTCTGGTTGCTGTCCAAAATTTGCCGGAAAGTAAGCTCGACCTCTTCGATCATGCTGCGACGGTGAGCGGCGGTGAAGTTTCGAATCAATCGAGCGTCTGGCATGAGGCGATCAACGGCGTCTAGTCCAAGCCATTGTCTTGTGAAGTCCTGGGCAAAGATTGAAGAGTTCGCGAGTAAGCGACGAGCTTGCCGTCGCAGCTCAGCCGGTTTGGAAAGTACACCTGCTTCGGCAGTCTGCATCAATTCTGCGTCCGGTGGCCCGGACGTAAGAAAGTATGAGAGTCGACTTGCCAGTTCGAACTCGGAAAGCTCACCTGGTCCGATGCTACGATAAAGAAAGGCAGGGGAGATCAACGCGGTCCGGACCGATAAGTGCATGCCTGCGTCCAATGAGCCGGACTTTTCCCATTCGCTGGTCGCGAGTCGGACATACTTCTTGATTTCACTTTCAGTTGCTGGACGCCGAAACACGGAACGCAGGAATTCCGAAAAGAAACCCATTAAAGTACTGCTGTCGTTCGAGCCCGCGAGCTTTCCCATGAACTTGCGGCGCTGACGCTCCCGCTGTTGTTGTGCTCGGTCGTCATAATGCTGAAGCGGCCCGGTTATGCGAACGTGATCAATGGCTATGTATGGGCCTTCTTCAAAGAATTTGTAGACCAGAGTTTCTCCGCTGGAGACTGCATTCTTCGAGACCGCTTTAACCACTTTTTCAAGGTCAGCGCTACCCGCCTCCAGCGGCGTCACTTCAATTTCGCCCTGTGCTATCACTTCCTTTAGCCGTTCCCAACCACTTCCGCCTCGAGCTGGATCGCCCAGATGTTGCCATGCAGCGGCAAGCTCTGGTTCCCGTACAAAGAGCTCGGCTAGAAATTGGGCGTAGCTGGTCTTGTCTTCGTAATTGAATGGGCCGTTCGCGTAACGCAATTGGAGAGTCGCACCGATATCGAAACCGATTTGGAATGTTGCCGTCTTTTTAGTGTCGGATTCGATCTTAAAAGAGTGGCTCCTGCTGACATCCCCTGTCATCTGACTCGATTCAACGAGAAGTTCTGGTACTTTCCCAGGTGAGGTTCGTGGAACGAAGCTCGACGCTCTGATTTCCACTTCGTAAAGGCCACTGGCAGGAGCTTCAAACTTGGTGGGCCAGGTTGCATGGCGTACGACGTTGGTACCAGATGAAGCCAGTCGCATGCTGCCGCCGATCAAACAAGCAGACGAGTAGCTGATAACCAGTTCTGACGCTGGTATGTCATAGGACTTGGAAGGAGCTGGCTCTTGGGCGGGTGGGAAGAATTGGTCCGCGATCTCGGTCGCAGCTTCGGCTAGAGACTCCAAGTGCGACGCGGCTAGGACTAGCGTCTCTCCATGGTTGTCAAAACCATGTTGCGCGTTGTCGGGAGGGAAGCCTTCAGGTAACGAGTAATCAGGCAAGCCAAAGATTTGTGCGACGGTGTTCGCATATTCGCGACCACTCAAGCGACGCAGAGGAGTACCTCCAATCGCGTTGTTCTTGACCAGGATTTGATCGAGCCAGTCAAGGAGCATTTTGCGCTCCGCAACGCTGGGTTGGTCCATATCGGCTGGAGGCATGATCTCTTTGTGGATCATGGTGTGGGCAAGTTCCAACGACCTCAGCTTCGACTTCTCCTTCCAGTCGGTCCCGTCAAGCCGAAGGCCGAATCCGCCTTCGGCCGTCGAAGTGTCGTGGCAGTCGATGCAAAACTGTTCGAAGAGAGCAGGGCCGGCTGTGGCGATGTCCTGCCCCTTGCATTCCAATAACGTCCACGTCGGTAACGTGAACAGTGCAACCAGTAGAAATCTAAGACCAGTCATCAATACCGCGCTCGGTTCCGGAGAATGAGGCGACTGGCGACCCCAGTTGCTTCAAGATCGACACGAATACATCTCCGAGTTGCAAACCATTCGCGTCTTTGGGGTTGGTCGCGATATGCTGCCCGTGTCGCAGTCCACCGCCCGCAACCAGTGTGGGCAGGTCGCGGTTGGAATGACGGCTAGCGTCGCCCATTCCAGTTCCAAACATGACGATGGTGGTGTCGAGTAGAGGGCGGCCTTTGGAATCCGTTTTTTCCTTCAACTGCGAAAGAAAACGGGACAGGCATCGCATGTGTTCCGTTTCGACACGCACAAGGTCACGAATGAGATCCGGGTCATTACCATGGTGAGACAACGCGTGGTAACCTGCCCGTAGCGTTTGCCCATCCAGGGTAAAGACTTGGCCCAACCCGGCGATAAAGAGCGTCGCGACGCGAGTTGAGTCTGTTTGTAAGGCGAGTGCCATCAAATCGAACATGATCTGTTCGCATTCGAGCATGAGCGTTGGCGCGACGGGATCGTAAGCAGGTAGCTCGTAATCCACTTCCACGTTGTCGTCGGCCAGGTGATCCAGCTGGCGAGTCATTCGCTGCTCTAGATCTCGAAGGGACGTGAAATACTCCGACAGCTTCTGTTTGTCGTCGTGACTTACGGAGCGTTCAAGCTGTTTGGCGTCTTCACGTACTATGTCTAGTGAACTCCGCCCGCTCTTAAGGAGGTACTCGCTACGTGCACGATCTTTGTCAGTAGCAAACAGTTTCTTGTAAACCACACTCGGGCGGTTGGTCAAGGGTAGAGGGACGCCCTCTCGCGTGAAGACCATCCGTTGTTTGGGAATGCCGCCGGCACAGAGCTGCAAGGATTCAAATCGCGTAGAAGCTCCAATCGTTTCGGCGGCAATCTGATCCAAGGTGACGTCGCCGATGCGCTGGCCGCAAAGGTAGTTGTCCCAATTGCGATGACCATTGGCGGCGCGGTGATCAAAGCCAGAGAAGATCGTGAAGTCACTTCGGTGCTGATCGAGCGGCTTGAGCAGAGGTGTCGCTTCGTAGTTCATACCGGTCCGATCGGGGTACAGTGCTTTCCGATACAGCCCCAGATTCGAACCGACGCAGATCAGGCGTTTGGCCTTTCCTTCCGCCTCTGGCGGGCCATCCGTCGAAGGTCTCCCGGATGCGAAGGCGGCTGGTGCAGATTGAAGGACAGGTAAGGTGAGCGTGAGTCCAGCAGACTTGAGTAGAAATCGGCGATTGCGTTTGCCTGTTTTCATCTTCAGTCAATCGGTTTATAGGTGTGAGCTTGTTTAGCTGTGCGGTTCTCGCGGCGGGCAGCTTGAGCTGATGCGGTGGATAGGGCAAACAACTAGAGCAGATGGCAGTTCGTCACCCAAAAAAGGCGTTCGGGTAGGACAGCCCAAAAATTGGTTTGTCGCCTTCTGAGTCCCAAGCTCAGCATAGCCAACCGGATTTGCAGAAGCAATCTGAGCCTTGGATCCATTCCAGAACCGAAGTTGTGCCCAAAGCGAGCTCAAATTGTATTTCTCTGGTCAGTCTCTCAATTGGACTGCCATTGGTTCGCTGGTGCTTTTATAAATTTGTGAAACTTGAGAGGCGAGGCAGGCAAGGTAGTTCAGCATGGCGAAGTTGTATTTCTATTACTCGACGATGAATGCGGGCAAGTCGACGGTCTTGCTGCAATCGAGTTACAACTATCGCGAAAGAGGCATGAACACGTTGATCTTGTTGCCGGAGATCGATACTCGATTCGGCAAAGGCAAAGTTGCTTCTCGGATCGGAATTGCGGCTGAGGCTACCACGTTCACGACCGCCGACAATTTGCAGACCATGGTTGCGAAGCACCTGGACCGGGAGCCATTGCACTGTGTCTTAGTCGACGAAGCTCAATTCCTGACCAAGCAGCAGGTGATACAGCTCAGCAATGTGACGGACGATTTGGATGTTCCCGTTTTAGCCTATGGTCTGCGAGTGGATTTCCAGGGAAATTTGTTTGAAGGCAGTCAGCAGCTGCTTGCCTGGGCAGACACGATGACAGAGATCAAAACAATCTGCCATTGCGGGCGAAAGGCGACCATGGTCCTCCGGATTGATGCGAATGGTCGCGTCATCAAAGATGGGAACCAAGTTCAGATCGGCGGTAACGAGCGCTACACATCGGTTTGCCGACGGCATTTTAAGTCCGGCATGAGCGAGCGTGCTCCGAATGAATTGCCACTGCTGGACTCGGAGCCAAGTCCGGATTGATTCGGAAAGAGGTCTCGTGAGGAATGGTCTAAGGGATGTCGATGGGAGCTCCGGATGATTTCGACCCGAACGATCTGCCCGCATACCAGTTTTGGCAGTGTTTAGGGATCGATCCAAGCACCGCAATTCGTGCAGACGCCTCGCGTCAAAACTATTCGATGTACCCTAGAAAGTGGTATGTCGATGCGACGTTCAAGTGTTCCTCCTGCGAACAAGAATTCTGCTTCTCGGCTACTGAACAGCAACTTTGGTACGAGGAATACGGGTTCTATGTTGATTCCTACGCAAAAGACTGCCCTGATTGTCGCAAGAGCGCTCGCAGTTTGAAGGAGCTGCGTCAGAGGTACGATGCAGAAATTGGCGAGGTGATTCGCACGAAGGTCGTTGCTGCAAAAGAAGATCTATGCAAGGTGATTGACCAACTCTGCGGTCTTGATGCAGAACTGCCCGAGCGAATTCATGAGAACCGCAAGATTCTGGCGAAACAGATAGCGAAGCTACGCAGGCAAGATCAATGAAGGTAGTTTGAGAGCAGAAGGTTGCAACTCGACCGCGGACCGGTTCAACTCAATGCGACTAGGAATTCGGAATCTCTTCCGTAGGTCCTGACGACTTGGCGGGGCTGTTTTTACGCCATCGAATCGGTACAAATTTGAAAGAGATCAAAACCAAGGTACCAAAGACAACGTAGAGCAAAGTGAATTGCGACGGCGCTAAATTGATGAACAGTAGGTCGTGTACGAAGCGTCCCATGAAGCTGGCGTTCGAAATAGATTGTCCACCTTGGAGTCGGAGGTAGTCTTCGAGGATCGTAAGCGGGCAAGTGATCGACAGGAGCGACTCAATGACCACGATTGCGATCATGCTAAAGTGCGTGATGCGAAACCACTTGTTTCGGACCCAGCTCCAGTTCGCAAAATATCCTGAGAGGATGGCAACCTGCCCTAGGATGACGAACATCACATAAGCGAAATGCAGGACAACGACGATGTCGGCGAGCAGCGTATAGGTGTTCATGCCCAGGAGACCTGAAACGACTTCGCTTTATTCCCGCATTCGAGAAATTGCGCTAGCCGCAACTCGTTTTTTTGGCGCTTCGATGATTGGCTCCATTACGCCAGTCTATTCTTGCACCGGCACCACATCGAATTGGAAGTCTTCTGGCAACAACTCCACCATCGACATGAGAGAGTTCGGGACGTCTGGCGGAAGTGGCTTCAGCTTTAAGTTGGATGGCAGTGATGGTTCGCTGATGACTTCGAGTGCGTTGACTTCTTCGATCAGACCTGGCATTTCGGAATTTTCTGTGAACTCGGTCGGAGCGGTCGTCTGTGGTAGTGGCGATTCGATCCACTCACCTTGTGGATTCAGCGTCATCACGCCAAGCTCACGGTAGAGACGCATTTTCGCGGCATAGTAGTTCAGCCAAGCGCTAAGGAAACTGTTTTGCGTGTCCCGCAAGGCGGTCTGAGCAGAGAGCAAGTTGAAGGCCGCGGTGGGACCGAATCCAGGAGGCCGTTGGCCTGGTCGCGCCGGTGGAACGGGCGCGATCAAGGCGGAGCGAGTCACGTCGACGCGGCGAATCGCGATGGCGACGGCTCGTCGTTGAATCTCTAAGCTCTCCCTGAGGCGTTCGATATCGCGTAGCAAGACGCGTAGTCCAAGGTGCAGCGAATCCCGGGATTGGATAAAGGCGCGACGACAGCGTTGGTAATTGATTAGCGACTCGCGATAAGTATTACGTTCGAGCAGGCGGGTGAAGGGCGCATCGAACCGGAGACCCATGTTGAGCGATGAGGTTTGGGGATCGAAGCTAACCGGATTGTTCCGCGCGGTTCGCATGTTGCCGTTGACAGTCAAATCTAACGTGGATTGCAGAGCGTCCGCAGCGATCTGAATTTGACGCCAGTCGTCAACCAGTGACGCGCGACCATTCATGAAATCGAGGCGGTTTGCTAGAGCTATCCCAAAGGCCTGATCTGACGGTAGGTCGATCTCATCGACGCCGACCATCTCCAGTCGAGCTCTAGCCTGTGTCAGGATGGTTCCCTGTACAATCTGAAACAGTTCGCGAAGTGCTTTGACCGTGTTGTCTTTTGCTTTCTTCGCGATCTCTTTGGGGGGCTGGAGCAAAGTCACCTGGATCGTCGAGGGTGGGACGACGGTCAAGGAAGGCGACGAGCTCGTGCGGATGGATACCAAACGCATCGAGGATTCGATCAGCAACCATACGACGGAATCGCACACTTCGAGAGCGACCTTGGAGCGAACCAAGGCGGATGCAAAGCAAGCTCAGATGGGCGAGAAAGCCTATCTAGAGGGCCGCTATCTAACGGAAAAGAAGAACCTCGAGCGGGCCGTCAAAATCGCTCGTACCAATCTTGAGACCTCCGAGAAAATGCTCTCGCACTCCCGATCGATGTTCAATCGAGGGTACGTTAGCGAATTGGAAGTTGAGGGCAATGAGTTCACTGTGACTCAGGCGAAACTCGAGCTGGAGGTTGCCGAGACTAGGCTCGATGTACTGGAACGATACACCAAGGCAATGGAGCTGGAAACGATTCGCGGCCGCGTACTATCAACAACTTCCAAGTTGAAAGCAGACCGCGCTGGATTGGCGATGGACGAAGGACGTCGGGACCGCGCGATCGCCGAATTGGCACTTTGTACAATCCGTGCGCCGAAGTACGGAATGGTGATCTATCCGTCACAGGCAGCATGGAAAGAAACGCCCGATGTCACGGAGGGGGCCAACGTTCGGAAAGATCAAATTCTTCTTTTAATGCCGAACTTGGAGAAGATGCAAGTCAAGGTTGGAATTCACGAGTCGATGGTCGATCGGGTGCGAGTAGGCCAGAAGGCGGTCATTTCTTTAGCGGAAGGCGAGCTCGAAGGCGAAGTGGTGGAGATTGCTGCAGTTGCGCGGCCAGCGGGCTGGTGGACGGGAAATGTGGTGAAGTATGACACCGTGGTCCGGATACCTCCGCGAGCCGATTTACGTCCTGGGATGAGTGCCGGAGTTGAAGTTGTCCTTGCCGAGCACCGAGATGTTCTGCTTCTTCCAGTTGGTGCCATCATCGAAACGGAGACGCAGAGTTACTGCTGGGTTCACACAGTGAATGGTAATGAACGCCGTTCGCTAGAACTTGGAGACAGCGATGATGTATTCGTTCAGGTACTCGAAGGGATCGAAGAGGGCGAAGACGTCGTGCTGAATCCGGCGAATTCCATAGACAGCGCCAAGGATCTGCTACTGAGTGTTGCTGAGCAGAATGTTGAGGGAGAGTCGAACGGATCTACATCCACTATGAGCGGAGTGGATACTGATGGCTGATACAAATTCGCATTCAAGCGCCAAAGTTGGCAGTTTTCGTCCGTGGGGAGCCTTATTCGTCGGTGGTCTTGTTCTCGCTGGCTTGTTGGCTGCGGGCAGGGCTTGGGTGAAGCCCCGCGCGGATAAGCTTGACCTGGATCAATTGATGACCCACACGGTCCGTAGGGAATCGCTGCGAGTGTCGGTGACGGAGCAGGGTACCCTGGAAAGCTCGGAGAATACCGAGATCAAATGCAAGGTTCGAGGCGAGAATACGGTTATCTCTGTCGTCGAAAATGGGAGCGAAGTCAAGGAAGGCGACGTCCTCGTTCGTCTTGATACGCTGACGATTGAGGATCAGATCAATGAGCGATCCAAGTACGCCTATTGGTCTCAATCAGGTGCGGATTCCGCCGAAGCCAACGCACGTCGGGCGAAACTAGCGATTAGCCAGTATTTGGAAGGCACGTTTGTCGCGGAACTGAAAACAATGAAGAAGGATTTAGCTATCGCTGAATCCAACCTTCGGACAGCACAGAATATGCTCCGTCACAGCAGGGCGATGTTTGATAAGGGATACGTCAGCGCGCTGGATGTGCAGGAGAAAGAGTTTGCGGTCACACAGTCAGAATTGAATGTCAGCGTCCAGAATTCACAGATCGAAGTACTGCAGACATTCACCAAAGCAGAGAAGCTGGCGGAGCTGGAAGGAAACCTTAAAGCCGCCGAGGCGAACCGTGATTCGCTCGTCGAACGCGCCAAGATGGACGGGACCCGGAGAGATCTTGCGCAAGCAGAGCTGGAGTTGTGCGTAATCAAGGCCCCGAAGGATGGGATGGTCATCTATCCATCGGCGCAAGCCTGGGAAAACAAGCCAGACGTCGAGGAAGGGGCGACGGTCTTTCGTGATCAAGTTCTCTTGCTCATGCCCGACCTGAAGAATATGCAAGTCAAGGTTGGTGTTCACGAATCGATGGTGGAACGGGTCGGTGTAGGGTTGCAATGCAATATTGAGTTGCCTGAATTAACACTAGAGGGAGAAGTCACCGAGGTTGCTTCGGTAGCCAGACCCGCAGGCTGGTGGACTGGCAACGTTGTGAAATACGACACGATCGTTTCCCTGCCGGAGGCGCCAAACTTGCGACCCGGCATGAGTGCCGAGGTCGAAATTGTTTTGGCCGATTATTTGGATGTGCTGACAGTTCCCGTCTCAGCAGTGATCGAAACGGAGACCGAGACTCTATGTTGGGTCAAGAAAGAAGATTCTGTTGAACGCCGCGTGATCAAGCTGGGCGACAACAACGATATCTACATCATCGTGGAACAGGGACTCAAGGAGGGCGAAGAGGTCGTGCTCAACCCACGGGAGTCGATTGAAGAAGCCAGACAAGAAGTTCTCAACACCATAGACGAATCCGAACCGGAATCGGTCACAGGCGATTCACCGAAAGACGGAGCAGCGAAATCGACAGCCGAGAAAACCGCTCGCTCAAACTTAGAGCCAGAATCAGAAACGGACTCGAGCGAGTCGACCAGTGATGAACGTGTTGAGTCGATAGAGGAAGAGGCTGGCGAGGAAAATTCATCCGCTTCCGCAACTGGAGCGGGGGATTGAACGGAACATTCTTGCAGACGGTTCAGCTCGGCCTGAAGAGTCTCCTGTTACAGAAGCTGCGCGCGGGCCTAGCTGCACTCGGAATTTTTATTGGCACGACGACCGTCATCTGGTTGGTGGCGATGGGCGAAGGTGTTTCCTACCGTGCGCAGCAACAGATTCTTGAGCTCGGTGCCAACAATGTCATCATTCGAACGGTAGAGCCGAACAAAGGCGAGGGAGCGAATTCACGAGTCCGGAATTATGGATTGCTGCGGAAGGATTTTGAACGAATCACACGGACGGTGCCTGGGGTTCGCAAAGCGATTCCGATGCGCGAAGTTCGTTTTGAGCTGCGGCTCGGCAATCGCAAGGCCAATGCAAAGCTCGTTGGTTGCGTCGAAGAGTATCTAGAACTAAATCGTCTCAGTGTGGCGAGAGGTCGTTGGCTATCACGGCGGGATCGTGGGCAGAAAGTCATCGTGCTCGCTCATGAAACAGCTCAGCGGCTTTTCCCTTTCGAGAACCCGATTGGAAAGGCCATCTGGGTCGGCACAGAATTTTACGTCGTCGTGGGGCAAACCGCAGCTCGGACCGCTGCAGCTGCTATTGGAGGAAGCCTCGACTCTCGAGACTACAACTTGGATGCTTATGTCCCGTTGGAAACGATGCGAGAAAGGGTTGGCGACTTAGTCATGCGTCGTGTCGCGGGTGGCCAATTTGAGGGCGAGTCCGTTCAACTCAGTCAAATCACAGTCAGCGTCGAGGATATTGAGGACGTCGATCAAGTCGCTGCATTGATCACCTCACTGTTGGAGAAATTCCACAAAGTTGAGGACTACGCCGTGGTCGTGCCCAAAGAATTGTTGCGGCAAGCGGAGCGCACGCGAGCCATGTTCAATGTCTTGCTAGTCGTTATTGCGGGGATCTCATTGTTGGTGGGCGGGATTGGCATCATGAACATCATGCTAGCGACAGTGACCGAACGAACGCGGGAGATTGGGATACGGCGAGCTATCGGGGCAAAGAGACGCGACATCATCCAGCAATTCCTGACCGAGACTTTGGTGCTGACCGGCAGCGGAGGACTTCTTGGTGTGCTGTTTGGATTGTTGTGTGGGCCGGTTTTTGATGGATTACGTCGCCTGGTCTCGGCAGTTAATCCAGATCTTTTGCCACCCATCGTATCCAGCTTGGAACCACGAATCGCCCCCTGGTCGATAGGGTTCGCGCTACTAATCTCAGTTGGTGCCGGTCTGGTGTTCGGGCTCTACCCCGCTCGGAAAGCAGCGATGATGAATCCCATCGATGCATTGCGACACGAGTAGCACGTTGAGCTCTCAAAGAATTTCACAGGAATGATGACGAATCCAGGGATTCAGGTTGTAGAATGCACCAGCGTAGAAGGTTGTTCTGTTCATGCAACACATACATCAGTTAGGCGAACCCAAAAAAATGTTGCGTCGTGGTCTAGGGATTGGGTTGTACCTGTGTTGCGTTCTTGTTGGGTGGACGACTGGAGCTGAAGTATTCGCCCAGGACACGGAACCAAGGACTTGGCGTGATGTGTCTGGGGTCTTTACCGTCGAAGGCAAGTTGCGAGAGCTAAGTACGAAGAAGGTCAAGATTCAACTGCCTGATGGAAAAGTCATCGAAGTGGCTCGCGATCGGCTCAGCAAGCAAGACCGCGAGTTTCTTTCTGTTTTTGAACGAGAACGCAATCCGTTTATGACGTCGGATGCTCTTGAGCAGGAGGAGGCGACCGTCGAATCGAAAGCGATGGAGGCAGCCTCGACTGAATCGGATGCGAGTGGGCGTCGATCGTTTCCGATGACAGAGCTTCCGCCTGTGTTGCCGACACATCAACGGGTCGCCATCTTCTCGGATGCAAAGACGGTTGAGAGGTTCGAAACCAAACGCATAACCCAGGGCAGGGTTCTCTCAGGGGTGGCGTACGTAGCCGACGTTGCCACTGGATCGAGGGTTTCGTCGCTACTGGCTCTTGATCCGAAGCAAGGCAAAGTGGCGATCAGTGTCGGACCGTCACGATACTCCAGCCATAGACCGCAACGCAGTCGAGTTTACGTTGGCTCGCTTCCGAAGGGTCCGTTCGAAGTGGTCGTGGATATGGAAGATTCTTTCCATTTGCTTGACCATCACCCTGACTCTGATCGCACGTTGGCGGCCGGTGCGAGGTTGGGGGATTCGGGCGACTCTGAATTGATTTTGCTAGAGGGACTTGCGAAAGCTAGTCTCCGCGAGGTGGCGAGGTTTCGGTTACCCGTAGATTCCGGAAGACGCAAGTTCATCACGCAAGCGAAGCTGATTGGAGAGCATCGGGCCATTGTTTTGATTGATAACGTGGCCTATTGCTGGGATCTAAGCAAAGGAGAGCAAGTTTACCAAACCGATCCCAATCATCGATTCACGGGAGAGCTCGTATTCAGTGCAGATCGTCAAGTGATGGCCATCCCTGATACGACTGGCGTTCACCTAGTGAGGACGAAGGACGCGTCAGATCTCGGCTTTATCGCTTCAGGAGGTGCCTATGGGATGACTGTGGAATTCGACCCACGACAGAATCGCTTGGCATTCAATCACTTTGACTCTTGGGGGTTGGTGGACTATTCCTCCCTCGAGCGGCGTAACCCGGTCACGGCATCGTGGACACTAAGAGGAGGTCCGATACGTTGGATTGGCCCCGATCTACTACTGGCAGGAACTGGAGTTGTGATCGACACCGAGTATGGGATCCCAGTTTGGAGGTACACCGCACGCTGGCAAAACTCAAAACTCTGGGAAGACTCCATTACACTCGTGGACACCAGTCGCGGGCTGAGGCTAACGACAATGCCGCTTCCACACAGTGAACTCAAGAGAGCCCGCGAGAGCATGCCCAAGCTCGAAGAGTTGCTGGCAACCGATGTGGGAACGCATGTCAAACTCGAGCTTCGGTTACCAACGCCGACACCGGAAGGCGTCGATCCAAAAACATTGAAGTTGCAGCTCCAACGTTTGGCGGAGCAAGCCGGTTGGGTTCCGGATAACTCGGCGGGGCTCACGCTTGAGGCAAGTATCGCGAAGGGGAAAACGTATACCGATCGGTACCAAGCCTACGTACCCGGCACAATCAACCGCGACTTTGAGAAGGTTGAGATTACGCCGATGATCTCGCGGATTGAGCTTCGAGAAGGCTCGCAAGTGATTTGGGGATTTCAATCGAAGAACGGTCGTTCGACGGGCTACGGGAATTCTACGCTCTCAAAAGAAGAATACATCAAGCGGAAGGAGCGAGCGTTGCCTGCCTTCTTTGACGGAATCATCTTGCCGATCCGCATTGCCAAGCCGCCTTTCACTTATGGTTTTGGCGCCAGCTATGAAAGCGGCGGTTCATGGAAACCGATGGTGAGCCGATGATTCATTGCTGACCTGCAAGCATTTTGGCCTGCTTCGCTTCTGTTGCACTGGCGAGGCTCTCCTGTTTCCAAGCCTATATGCGGCGCAACTGCCCGGCTACAACTCGACGCCCTATTTGGGGCAGTCCCTGCAAAAACGCGGCTCGATAGCCGCACTCGCGTTTCGATTGCGATTCCCCACGCGAGCGAGGTAAAGGACTGCATAGTCGTGCTGTACTTCTTGGAACAGCTTCGTCGTTCGTTTGCGGTCAAACCGTAACTGAGAGAGCTGGTCGCGCTCTCCTCGATTGCAATTTAGTGCATGGATTAGTTTGGATGCTGTAAGATGGGCACCTGAAAACTTGTTCATGTTGGAAGAGGCGGAGAAATGATTCTGAGATTGGATCAAGCAGTATGGGTTTTGCTGGGATGGGTTGCCTTGGGCGGCTTCGTCGAAGCTCAGGAGTCGACTAAAGGCAAAAAGAATGTGTTGTTCATCGCAGTCGATGATCTGAATGACTGGATTGGATGTCTTGGTGGCCACCCGCAAGCCAGAACTCCCAATATGGATCGACTAGCGGCACGTGGAACTCTGTTTGCCAGCGCTCATTGCAATGCGCCGCTATGTAATTCATCGCGAAGCAGTCTTCTGCTCGGGTTACGTCCAAGCACGACAGGCATTTATGCCTTGAAACCCAATTTTCGGTCGCTGCCAAAGTTCGAGACTGCGGTCACGATTCCGGAGCACTTTCAGCGTAACGGGTATCAGACGGCAATCACCGGTAAAATCTTTCACGGTGGAAGCCAGGCTTACATGAGCGGACCGATTGATTACGGACCGCGAAATTTGGTTGGATTGAAACCACCGCAAAAATTGGTGACGACTCCGATGGGAAACCATCCGTTGGTCGACTGGGGGACTTTTCCACACAACGACGAAGACCGTGGGGATTATGAGACGGCGACTTGGGCGTGTGAGAAGATTGCATCATGGCAGTCCTCGGATGAGCCACAATTTTTGGCGGCTGGATTTTTCTTGCCACATGTCCCGCTGTATGCTCCTCCCAAGTGGTTTGAGATGTTCCCGCTCGAGACCTTGAAGATGCCAACCATCCTGGACTCAGATCGAGAAGATACGCCAGAGTTCTCGTGGTACAAGCATTGGAAACTGCCGGAGCCCAGGCTGAGTTGGTTGCGAGAACACGGACAATTGGAACCGATCGTACAAGCCTATCTGGCCAGTACTGCATATGTTGACTCGCAGATCGGTAGAGTGCTCGATGCATTGGAAGCGGCGGGAAAAGTTGACAATACCGTGGTCGTTCTTTGGTCGGACCACGGCTGGCACTTGGGAGAGAAAGCAATCAGCGGAAAGAATTCACTCTGGGAAGAGTCGACGCGGGTGCCGCTCATGTTTGCAGGACCGGGGGTTCAGTCGGGTCAAATCTGCCAGACACCGGTCGAGTTATTGGACATCTATCCAACCTTGATCGAATTGACTGGTGTTGCCGGCCGAGGGGGATTGGAAGGGCTGAGTCTTGTACCGCAACTGCGAGATCCCGCTGCCCGACGCGAGCGTCCGGCAATTACCACTCACAATCAAAACAATCATGGAGTACGGACTGTTGATTGGAGGTACATTTCGTACGCGGACGGGAGCGAAGAGCTGTATGACTTGCGAGAGGATCCCAACGAGTGGCATAACCTCGCTGACAAGCCGGAGCTAAGCGGGGTCAAGGAGCGACTCGCGAGTTGGTTGCCGCAGATGAACGCGCCGGCTGTTGAGGGGAGTGGATTACGTTTGTTGGAACGCAAGGGAGATAAGTGGATTTGGGAGGGCGAAGAGATCATCCCCGCCGAAGCGATGAAGTAGGTTTGCGATTTCGCTATCGTTGATGCGATTTCGCTGTCGTTTTCGCGATTTCGCTAAAGGTTAAGCACAGCGATTAACCAAGCAGATCCTGCTGGGCGAGTTTCCAAAAACGGAAGGCACATGTCGCCGTGTTCGCGTGTATTTGCGCGACGGTTTCGATCGGTCCGTACCCGCCGCCCATGACCACTGCGATCGGAAGGCGTCTCGACCGGCAATATTCGAAGACGACACGGTCACGTTCCATCAGTCCTCCTGTTGTGAGGTGCATGCGACCCATGCGGTCATCGCGGTGCGGATCAGCTCCGGCGATGTAGAAAACGAAATCGAATTGATCTGGGATTCTGTTCTCGAGCGTTTCATTCAAGACCGCGAGATAGTCGTCATCTTTCGTGCCATCCGCAAGACCAATGTCCAGATCGCTTTGCGTTTTGCGAAACGGGTAGTTTCGGTCTCCGTGGATTGAAAAAGTGAAAACCCTCTCGTCGTTCTGGAAAATCGATGCGGTGCCGTTTCCTTGATGTACATCGAGGTCGATAACCAGTGCTCGTCGTATGTTTTGTGAGGAACCTGAGATGAATAAGCTCATAGCGGCGACAGCGACATCGTTGAAAACGCAGAACCCTTGGCCTTCGTCGCGAAAGGCGTGATGGGTTCCACCCGAGAGATGCACGCTGACCTGTTCGTGGAGAGCCATTTGAGCAGTCGCAATCGTCGCGCCGGTGGACCGTCTTGAGCGTTCTAACATTTTGGGCGACCACGGGAATCCGATTCTCTTCTGCTCTAGCGGGCTTAGCGTGCCATTGAAGGCTCGATCTACATAGGACGGTTCGTGGACGGCTAGTAATTCTCGTGCGGTTGCGGCTGGGGCAACGGAGAATTGAACTGCCTCGCCCAATTCGTCTCGAACACGCAGTCGAGATCGCTCATACTTTTCGATCGGAAATCGGTGCCCTTCTGGCAGTGGCAATTCGAAATGATCGCAGTAAAAGACATGCATGAGTCGGCAATAGTGATCAACGCAAAACGAATTGAGGAAGGGGCCGATTCAAGCGAGTCGTGTGCGCGATGTCAGGTGCAGTCACCTGTCGCCGTCGCACTATAAGCAGAAGCGAGAGTGAGCAAATGAAGTTGCGCAGAATGGTGGCAGCCGTCCAGATTGCAATCGGAATCCTGGGTATCCTCCTATGTTTTTACTTGCACCGGATCTACGTGCCCAGGGTAGATGGAGCTTTGGCCGAGTTGGATTCCATCGCGGCCGACGTCGATGTCCAAGCCCGGGTCGGCGAAAGAATGCTTTCAGACTGGATTACTTTGGTCGACAGCGCGGAAAAGACGGTTGGGTTGCACATCGATACGACTCGTGCACTGAGAGCTTCGACACAAGATGTCGAACGATCCATTGTACGCTGGCAAAGTGTTGCCCGCGGAATGTCAACGAGTGCGGGGGGAGCCGCAGAGTCATTGCACGGATTTGCCAGCCAGTTGCCGATCGAGATTCCAATCCCGAAGATTGAGTCGGAGAATGTCGAGCTGGCCATCCCTCAGTTCCAAGTTGGCAAATCTGAGATCCGGTTGCCCTATCCTACTGCCAAGTTGGGAACGACCAAGCGTCGCATTGATTTAGGGGTTACTAGCGTGGATCTTGAAGTCCCAAGCTTACAACTCGGTAAAGCAACGCAAGCCGTTAGCGTTCCCAATGTAGAGATGGGGGAAGATCTCATTCGGCGCATTGAGGTTCCTCGGAATGTAGGTGTCGAAAGTCGACAGCTTCTATCGAACGAAAAGGAGTTGCTGGAGAAAACTGCCGACCAACTTCGTGACAGTTCCATCGGCTTCGCCGAAGCATCCGACTCACTGACACAATTCCGAGACGTCGTACGAAACGAAGTGCTCGGATCGTTCAATGTTGCGGAGGACGAACTGATTCAGTTGGGGGATGTGCTGCGTAAATCGAGTCAACAGGAACTACCAGAAATTCGGCAGCGACTTCTGCAGCAACGAGATGCGGTTGAACGCACTCGAGTTCGTTTCCAAGGGATTAACGGTTTGTTTCCGTGGGCAATTCTTATTGCAGCCCTAATCCCGGGTGGTGTTCTATTGCAGGGGATTGTCAATCTGAGTGTTACGCCTTGGTCACGCGAATGACAGTTTTACCTTCGAGCGTCCGGGACGAATCCAGTGAATGCGGAACTCAAGCGTTAATCGGTTTTTGTTCTGTTGAGGGGACAGAATCGAATCTGCGCAACTTCACCTTGCCCCCCGAGAGAAGTTAGCGAGGTTGAATCGAATGGCGGGTTGATACAGAATGGCATCATCCTGTTGCGAGTTCGGGAGCTTCGCTGCAGTGCAACACTTTGATTTAGGCGGTTAACCGGAATATTGCACGGGGATGGCATGAAACGACGATTTACCAGGCGGCGGTTAAGCCGCCATTTAAGCCGCCATTTGGGCCGTCAGGATAATGCGGAAGTGAAGTCACAATCTCGCAAGTTGCGATTGGAGACGCTCGAAGCTCGGCAGATGTTGGCTGCTGATTTGGCGATGGTCGAAGCTTATTTGGTCGATAGTACAGGTCAGCCTGTCTCAGAGATTCATCACGGTCAGCAAGCCATGGTGCGGGTCGACTATTTGGTTACGGATCTTACCCCGAGTGATCGCTACAGAATCTCATTCGCTTTGGATGGCCTTGAAGTACTAAGCGACGAGATCCCCGGTCGCGCGGGAGTCGATTTGCCTTTCTATCGATTTCAGCCGGCCGGCTATTCGAAAGTCGGTACTTCTTTGATCACTGTTCGATTGGACGCAGACGCCCAGATCGCAGAGTCGGATGAGGGCAATAACGAATTTAGTTTTCAAATCGAGACGACCTCGCCTGAGCTGGAAACAAAATTCATGTTTCCGGTACCGGGTGAAGAGTCAAAAGACTGGACTCTTCTCAACCATCACGATGTTGACATTCGTTCGGGGACTCGGGAAGACTTCGTCGGCGGGTTTCTTCAATACGACAACCACAGCGCGTGGGATATCGGAGTCAACGACTTTGAGGCGATGGACGATGGATATCCGATCATCGCTGCGGCTGCTGGTACGGTGACTCGGGCTGCCGATGGTTTTTTTGATCGCGAGGACTTTTGGGATTTCACGTTTCCCGATCCGCGGCTTGCCAACTTTGTGCAGATCGATCACGGGGACGGTTGGACGTCATGGTACTACCACTTCAAACGTGATTCGTTGACGGTCAAAGTTGGGGATCGGGTGGCTGCCGGGCAGACGCTTGGGTTAATGGGTAGCTCTGGGATCAGCAATTATCCGCACGTCGATTTTTCAATTCGGCATGATGGCGTCGTCGTAGAGCCGATGTACGCGGTCGAGGAATATTTTGAGGAGCCGCCTGAGTATCTCGGGTATCGCGATGCAGCGGTGCTCGATGTTGGGATCACGAATTCAAACCCAGAGGAGACGTTCCGTGAGGGACCGAACGATGTGCGAGAATTCGGATTTCAGGGCGACGTGAATCCGTGGGTCTGGTTCCGGCTCGAATACGCGAGAAAGGGCCAAGTCTTCCGAACGGATTGGATCGCGCCGGAGGGCACGATTGATTACTCGGACGATTGGACCGTGCCGGATGATTTTCGCTACTTTCGTTTCTGGAGTTGGACTGGTGTCGCGGTTAATAAGGTCGGACGTTGGACCGTGAAGACGTATTTGGACGGTGAAGAGGTCGTCTCGGAGCAGTTTGATGTTCGCTTGGGGGGAGGAGCAAATGAGCTAGAGGTTCGCTATGGAGACGATTACATCATCGATCGTCGGTCGACACCAATCGACCTTGGTAAAGTTGCCCACCAGACCGATATGGACTACGCCGAGTTTCAGATTCTGAACCGGGGTGGACGCAGTCTTCACATTCGTGACCTGCAGGTTCCGGCGGGGTTTGAGGCCCATGTTCAGTTGCCGGTCATCCAGCCGGGGCAATCGACCATGTTGCGAGTGAAGTTAGATTCCAACCGGATTGGAAAGCAGCGTGGTGAGATCGTTTTGGATACGACCGATCAAGACGAGGGGTTGTTCCGTTTCGACATCGAAGGTGAGGTCACGAATTCGCCAGTTTCCAACGCACCTGAAATTGTCACCCGTGAAGTTGCCAGGGCGATCGAGCCTGGAATCGCACATGCGCGTGTTTTCCAGGATGTAGAGTTTATTCAAGACGGTGCGACTGATTTTAGGAACGGACATTTGGATCTTGAGATTGTTTCCGGGAAAGAGGATGGCGACGGATTCTATTTCGACTTCGAAGATCCTGATTTTGAGATTCGTGGGAAATCGGTTTTGCGGCGGGGACGCTCGATCGCGTTGTTGGAAACCGTTGAAGGACAGGCGTGGCAAACGGTGCGTTTCGCATTTTCCGCTACGAAAGATGATGTGAGCGCGGTCTTGAGTGCTGTTTCACTTTGGCAGCGTTCCACGGAGATCAGTTCTCGTCAACGCGTGGTCAAAGCGCAAGCCGTAGACGTTGAAGGCCGCCGTAGTTTGCCCGTACATCGATCCGTCTTTTATGCGAAAGGTGAATTTGAGCACCCGCCATCTCTCGATCTACCTAGTTGGTATGTGTTTGACGAAGATGAGCAACTTGCAGCGAAACGGTTGGAGGTGACGGATTTCGACGGTGATCTATCAAGTCTACAATTCACGGTAACCAGTAATGATCCGTGGTTGGTGAAGGATGCTGATCTGAACACTTATTTCGATGAAGGGAATTGGTGGCTGCAGATGGCGTCGGTCGAGAATGCCAACGGGACTGGAACGTTGACGATTACCGTTGCCGATGAAGATGGACTATCGGATTTCAGAAGAGTTGGAATTAGCGTTAACAGCGTTAACGATCGTCCGAGTATTTCAGGATTCGAAACCCAATCCGTTGAAATCAACCAGACGATCGGACCACTAGGATTTTCTGTGTCCGACGTTGAAGATGCGATCGATGATCTCTTCGTGGAGGCGACTTCATCGAACGAGACATTGATCCCGTCGGATGGTATTGCGATCAGCAACGATTTGCAAAATCCCGAGCTGACGATAACGCCCGCTTCGGATGAGTTCGGGACATCGGAGATTACGGTCATAGTGACTGATCTAGAGGGCGGGCAGACCAGTACGACGTTTACGGTGAAAGTTGGTGAAGATACGGTGCCGCCCGATATCGGAGAAATCAACGATATTGCGTTTGATGAAGACCATTGGTTTACGGTCCCATTCACGGTCTCTGATGATAAGACGGATCTTTCAGAGTTAGCGATTCGTCTGATCTTCGACGACGAGACTCTTTTCCCACCTGAGGCCCAAACTGTGGCTGGCGACGGCGCTCTAAGAGAACTGAAACTCACGCCCGCTGTAGACCAATTCGGATCGACTCCGATTACGATTGAAATCGAAGATCGAGGTGGCAACGTGGCACGAGAGACTTTTGTCGCGACTGTAGATCCCGTAAACGACTTTCCCTCCTTTGAAGCGACGGATGCGGTAGGGGCCATCGAGGACGCAGTGCCCCAGTCTTTTGCGATTACAGATATCTCACACGGAGGCGGTGAAAGTGGGGAGCTCGATCTGAGAGTTTCGGGGGATCTCCCGGATGGATTTCAAATTCTGTCGGTCAATTATCCTCCCGGCAGTCCGTCAGCGACGGTGACGTGGCAATTTGCTGCAGATCTTTATGGCAACAATCCAATCACGGTGACTTTGGAAGATGGCGGTTTAGATGGATTGATCGCAACTAAAGATGATAACTCGACCGTTGAAAAAGTGGTCAATGTTACCGTTGAGCCCGTGAATGATGCACCGACCGATTTTAGTCTGCCCGCCTCGGTGTCGGTCAGAGAGAATGCATCGGGCGTGACTATCGGTTCGGCGATTGTGGCCGACGTTGATGACGATTCACATCGTTTCGAGTTTAGTGAACCCGGATTTGAAATTGTTGATGGTGAATTGCGAGTTCGGGCGGATGCAATGTTGGATTATGAAACCAACGATCGGCTAGAACTGACTATTATTGCCTCGGACTCAGGCGGTGAGCAGATCGAGGGGAAGACCACCGTTTTCGTCAAAGACGTAAACGAGGCTGCAACGGAAATTAGTCTGTCCGAAGATTCGGTGTATCAAGAACTATTCGGTCAAGTTGTTGGAGCGTTGTCGGCCGAAGATCCTGACGAGGGGCAAGCTCACGAATTCGAGTCGCTCGATTCCCGATTCGAGGTTTCCGATGGCAACTTAATGCTGGCTGACGGATTTGCTTTCGATGCGGGACAGGAATCGACCACAGTCCGAATCCGAGTCACCGATGATGGAAACCCGGCTGTATCTTCTGATTTGGCAGTTGAAGTCTATGCTTCGGCGATGGCGAGCCCTTGGCAAAATCCCAACTTTGAAAGTGATACGAATTCAGACGGGTTCGTGACGCCGCTCGATGCGCTACTTGTCATCAACTACCTAAACTCGGGTAACCCGGCTGAGCTTGATCCTGCGGTTTACCAGCCGATATACGGAGGGGTACTGCTTGATGTAAGTGGCGATCGTTTTGTCACACCATTGGACGCTTTGATGGTGATCAACGAGCTCAATCAAGCGGAGGGGGAAAGGGCGGAAGATCCATCGAGGTTATTTGGAATTGCTGGCTACGACTGGTTCTATTGGGATAGTTGGGATAGGGACAGACGACAGCGCGGGTGATCTTCACCCTGGGCTGCATTCCTCGGACCGGCTAACAGCCGACTTCCAATTCGCATCTGCCGCAGTTGCTGTATGTTTTCACCCACTCTGGCAAACAGGGCGTCTGTAGCGGTTTGGACTCGGAGTGGGGCCGCAGGAAGTCTTAACGATCGCAAAGGAAATCGGCTCTATTTTGAGATCCGATTTCGGGACTAACCGTTTCTTGACTGAGTTCCTACAGTCAATTGTCGGACTGGCGTCGGGCGGGTAAACTGTGGGTCCAGCTAGCAGCTCAGACGGGTGGTTAGACTCGCTGCCAATAACTCCCTGAGCCCGGGCCCCTATGGCCTTCTTTGGTGTCTCTTCGGATAGACGCCTGTGACGAACGTGAAAGTTGTTCGTCCTCCTTTCCACGCTCTGTGGCGAGGAGCTAGCTGGTTTGCAAATCGAAGCTTCGGAGATGAACTCCATGACTGCAATTGAGGAAGAAACCCTTATGGAATCCACCACGGCACGTTTGACCGTTGAAGATCAAGAGGTGGAGATGCCTGTCATTGTCGGCACCGAGAATGAAAAGGCGCTGGATATTGCCAAGCTTCGGGCACAAACCGGCTACGTGACGCTTGATGAAGGTTTCGTGAATACCGGTAGCACGACTAGTGGTATCACGTTTCTGAATGGAGAAAAGGGAATCCTTCGATACCGAGGTTACCCGATCGAGCAGATCGCAAGGAATTGTGACTTTGTAGAGACCTCTTATCTGTTGATTTACGGCAAGCTTCCCAATGAGCAGGAGCTGGCCGATTTCCGCGAGTCGATTCGTCGACATACGATGATTCATGAGGACATGAAGTCGTTCTACAATGGATTTCCCAAGGACGCTCACCCCATGGCGATCCTTTCGTCCGTGGTTGGCGCTCTGTCCACGTTTTATCAAGACTCATTGGACCCTCATGATCCGGTCCAGCGGGAAATCTCCATTCATCGCCTGATGGCTAAGCTGCCAACGATTGCAGCCTACAGCTACAAGAAATCTTGTGGCCAGCCATTCATGTACCCGCAGAACAATCTTTCGTACTGCGAAAATTTCCTTCGCATGATGTTCGGTGTTCCTACGCAAGACTATGAGCCAGATCCGGTCTTTGTTGAAGCGTTGAATTTGTTGTTAATCTGCCACGCGGATCACGAACAGAATTGCAGTACCTCGACCGTTCGGATCGTTGGCTCGTCGAACGCAAACCTGTTTGCTTCGATATCAGCTGGCATCTGTGCACTTTGGGGACCGCTTCATGGTGGTGCTAATGAGGCATGCGTCAAAATGCTTCAAAAGATTGCCGAGGATGGCGGCAACGTGGCCAAATACGTTGACATGGCGAAAGATAAATCAGACAACTTCCGTTTGATGGGCTTCGGGCACCGTGTCTATAAGAGTTTTGATCCTCGTGCGACGATCATCAAAGAAACTTGTGACAAGCTTCTTCAGAAGCTCAACTTAGATGATCCGTTGTTTGAGGTTGCACAGAAGCTAGAAGAAGTTGCGTTGAAGGATGAGTATTTCATCGAACGGAAACTCTACCCGAACGTCGACTTCTATTCCGGAATCATTTACCGCGCAATGGGGCTCCCGACGCAGATGTTTACGGTGCTGTTTGCGATTGGACGATTACCAGGGTGGATAGCGCACTGGGTAGAGATGCACAATTCGCCGACAACACGAATCGGCCGTCCGCGTCAGATTTATACCGGCGAGCAAATTCGCGATGTCGTTCCGATGAGCGAGCGAAGTTAGAACTTCGAAGCTCGTTTTAGCTGCTTGGTGGGCATGAGGCTCGGTTTCGTGGCTTCTCCCACCCTACTTCGCTCCCAGAGGTCGAGCGAGTACTAGTGGGTTAGGGAGATCGTTGGGCGATGGCAAGTGTTGGTGCAGTTGAGGAAGTCATTTCTGTTGACATCGAGCGAGTCGAGTCGCCGATCAGCGAAATGGGATTGCTCCAGCAGTCGTTGTTGTTTGCTGAGCTGGCAAAAATCTCCTACTACCAGCCTGAGGTTGTTGTTGAGGCCGTCGGGAAGGTTGGTTTCGAAGAGTGTGAGTTCTACGATCGGGACGGCGCCCAAGCGTATATCTTGGGTAATCAAGACGACCGAATTGTGGTTTGTCGAGGTACTGAGCCAAACGAATGGAACGATATCAAGGCAGACGCCAACGCCGTGTCAGTGCTCGCCGAAACAGCGGGCAAGGTTCATGGAGGCTTTAAGGCGGAAGTCGACGATCTGTGGCCGCGTCTCGAAGTCGCTTTGAAAGAAAATCAGCGACCGCTCTGGTTCTCTGGTCATTCGCTGGGCGGGGCGATGGCCACGATCTGTGCTGGTCGATGCAAGCTTGCAGAGATTCCTTCGAATCCAGAGGGCTTGTTTTCTTACGGGAGTCCGCGTGTCGGAAACAAGCGGTACATCAATTTTGTGCAGTTGCCGCATTATCGCTGGGTCAACAACAATGACATCGTATGTCGTGTGCCCCCACCTTGGATGGGCTACCGCCACTGTGGACGAGAATTCTACTTCAATGCGCTCGGAAACTTGAGAGACTACCGTTCCTGGCGACGGTTTCGCGATCGATGGTACGGTTTCTTTTTGTCGCTAGGGAAATTTCAGATTGACCATTTCTCGGATCATTCGATGTTGCGTTACATCGATTACATTCGCCGAGCAATCGAGCAAGAGGCACAAGGGAAGATTCCCAAGGTTCTAAAATAGCTCGGTGGGATTCCGTATCCGGCTAGTTTCACTGGTCGACTCTCTATCCTGAGTCAGATTCGCTGAACATCGCTTCGTGGACTTTCGTTGGTACGTGGTAGAGGTGATGGAAGAGTTTGCCGCGGCCAAGTCTCGAAATTTGAAGCGATTGGAGTTGCGACTTGGCGGCGCCTTTACTCGAAAATTCTCCGAAGGGGCTCTACTGTCCTGCTGGCGATTTCTTCGTCGACCCGATCGCCCCCGTTGAACGAGCGGTCATCACTCACGCTCATGCGGACCATGCCAGGGCAGGTTCGAAGAACTATTTGGCTTCGTGCGAGAGTGAACATCTCCTACGATACCGTTTGGGCGAAGGAGCGGAGTTTGATTTCCTGCCGTACGGAGAGCCAATAATTCACGGTGGTGTGCAAATCAGTCTGCATCCGGCGGGGCACATACTAGGTTCATCTCAGGTTCGGTTGGAGTACAAAGGGCAAGTTGCTGTAGTCACAGGCGATTACAAACTCGGTAGTGATGCGACGTGCCGGAGTTGGGAGCCGATCCGATGTGATCTACTGGTAACGGAATCAACGTTCGGATTGCCAGTGTTCCGCTGGCCATCCCAGGAATCGGTCTTCTTGCAGATTAACGAATGGTGGCGGTCTGCTGCTGAGGCTGGGCGTTGCTGTCTGCTCTATGCATACGCAGTGGGAAAGAGCCAGCGGTTGTTGGCTGGTTTGGATCCAGGGATCGGCGACGTTTACACTCATGGTGCAGTCGAGAAGGGTACGGAAGCATATCGGCGAAGTGGAGTTGTTCTCCCGACGACGAAGTACGTAGGCGACTTTGTCGACAAGAAGGACTGGGCTGGCAGTCTTGTACTTGCTGTACCTAGTGCTCATGGGACGACTTGGACACGGAAATATGGCCGCAGTACATCCGCTATGGCAAGCGGATGGATGGCCGTGCGAGGGTCACGTCGCCGTCGGAGTGTTGATCGCGGGTTCGTACTAAGCGATCACGTAGATTGGCCGACGCTGCTCGATGCTGTGTCCGCTTGCGAGCCATCGGAGATCTGGGTGACTCATGGATCCGCGGCGGTGGTCGCTCGTTACCTAGGTGAAAAGGGTTATCGTTCCGAGGTATTGGAGGGTTTTCAACGTGACGGCGAGGAGGCGGCGTCGTGATTGGATTCTCGGATCTGTTCGCCAAACTCGATGAAACTACCAAAAGTTCGGAAAAGCTGTCCGCAATGATGAGCTATTTCGCGACGGCGGATCGTGATGACGCTGCCTGGGCGATCTACTTCTTGATTGGCGAACGGTTGAGGCGAGTGGTCCCAACCAAACTCTTGCGAAAGTGGGCCGCCGAAGAAGCGGGCATTCCAGAATGGCTCTTTGAAGAAAGTTATCAATCAGTCGGTGACCTTGCTGAAACCATTTCTCTTGTTGTCCCGCCCGGTTCAACGATGGATGAACG
This sequence comes from Aureliella sp., assembly GCA_046290675.1. Lineage (GTDB taxonomy): Bacteria > Planctomycetota > Planctomycetia > Pirellulales > Pirellulaceae > Aureliella. The sequence goes on along the minus strand of JBKAHA010000010.1, from coordinate 197,104 downwards.
AAGTCTAACAGATTGGGTCGAGGGGAAGTTGATCCCAATTCGAGGGCTCGAGGAGAGTGAACAACGCGGGGAGGTTATGGCGTTATGGCGCGAGACATCAGCTCAAGATCGTTTTCTACTCATGAAGTTGATGACAGGTGCGCTTCGTGTCGGGGTAAGTAAGAGGACCGTCACGAAGGCAATAGCGAGACAATTTCAAATCCCCTTAGACGTGGTGGCTCATCGCATGATGGGTGATTGGGACCCGACTCCTGATGCGTTTGTGAGACTCTGTTCGGATCAGCAAGAACTAGTCCGCTCTAAACCCTATCCATTTTGTCTGGCACATGCGCTGACTAATGAAGCAGAGGCCTTAGGGGATTCCAGTGACTATCTGGTGGAATGGAAATGGGACGGGATACGTGGACAAGTCATTCGCAGAGGGGGCTGCACTTATATTTGGTCGCGCGGTGAAGAGCTAATGGATGGAAAGTGGCCTGAGATTGAGCGAGCAGCAGAAAGCTTGCCAGACGGTACGGTGATTGATGGCGAGATTCTGGCGGTGAAAGAGGATGAGGTGCTCCCGTTCGGCGAGCTCCAACGTCGAATTGGCAGAAAGTCAGTCGGGAAGAAGTTGTTAAGCGAAGTGCCGGTAGGATTCCGCGCGTTTGACTTGCTTGAAGAGAACGGAATTGACATTCGCGAACAAACGCAAGCAGAAAGGCGATTGCGGCTTGAGCGTCTACTCCCAGAACCCGGCGTCATCCAATGTACAGTTTTAATCGACGCTATTGATTGGGAGGCACTGCGTGCTGTTCGGAAATTGAGCCGGAAGCATCGGGCTGAAGGACTCATGCTGAAACATCGCAACGCAAGTTATGATGTCGGTCGGGTGCGTGGTACTTGGTGGAAATGGAAAATCGAACCTCATACCGTGGATGCAGTCATGATCTACGCGCAGAAGGGGCATGGGCGTCGAGCTAACTTGTACACCGATTACACGTTCGCGGTTTGGAAAGGCTCCGAGCTGGTGCCATTTGCGAAAGCCTATAGTGGCTTGAGTGACGCCGAGATCCGAGAAGTAGATCGTTTTGTTCGAAAAAACACGCTGGAGTCATTCGGGCCAGTACGCAGTGTTCGTGCCGAGCTTGTGATGGAGTTGGCTTTTGAAGGATTGCAAAGAAGCACTCGCCACAAGAGCGGGATTGCGACTCGCTTTCCTCGTATCGTTCGGATTCGAACCGACAAGAGACCGTCGGACGCGAATCGCCTGGAAGACTTATTCGAGTTGTTAGAAGAGTCACAGTCGAAATCCACCAGCAAGTGAGTGCTGCGTGATTATCCGGGTAGCAGAGCGATCTAGCGATTCATCGGCAACCCTCGAATGGCAAAGTGGCATTCGGCATGCAAAGAGTTAAATGAACGATCGTGTTTGCCAATCTAAGGAGTCGATGACGGCGTCCCAAATCGTCGATGCCTATTTCGAGGGAATTGGTTGGAAGCCTTTTCGGTTTCAGCGTTCAGCTTGGAGAGCCTATCGAGACGGTGCTTCTGGCATCGTGCATTCGGCGACGGGCACCGGGAAAACACTCGCGGCGTGGTTGGGGCCATTGATCGACTGGCTGCAATGCAACCGTGATCGCGCGAAGTGGAATCCGAAAAACGCGCCATCGTTGAAGGTGTTATGGATCACACCCCTGCGAGCACTTGCCGGAGATACGGAGGATTCTCTTCGGCAACCCATGGACGCTATGGGGTTGCCTTGGTCACTGGAGTCTCGAACGGGCGACACCAAGGCGAGTATCAAAAGTCGACAGCTGAGGAGGCTGCCAACCGCGTTGATCACAACACCAGAGAGTCTTTCTCTGATGTTGTCTCATGAGAAGCTCTTGCCGCAACTGGCGGGCTTGGAAGCCATTATCGTCGATGAGTGGCACGAGTTGTTGGGGACCAAAAGAGGCGTGCAAACGGAACTGTGTCTGGCTCGACTGCGCTGCTTGAATCCGAATTTGAGGACGTGGGGTTTATCGGCAACGCTTGGCAATCTGGACGTCGCATTGGATGTGTTGCTTGGCGCAGGCAGTCGTGGCGTATCTGAAAGGCCTAATTCGCGAATCATCGAAGGGTACAAAAAGAAACGTGTCCGATTCGCCTCGGTTTTGCCAACTTGTATCGATCGGTTTCCGTGGTCGGGCCACATTGGGACCAAGATGGTTCCGGAAGTTGTAAAGCGGCTTGAGACAGCGGACAGCGCGTTGGTATTTGCAAATACCAGGTCGCAGACGGAGATCTGGTATCACGAATTGCTCAAGGCAAAGCCGGACTGGGCAGCGCAGATCGCACTGCATCATGGTTCGCTGGATGCAGATGTTCGCAAGTGGGTCGAGAACGGACTGAAGAATGGCAAGCTGCGGGCTGTCGTTTGTACGAGCAGCCTCGATCTCGGCGTTGATTTCACAGCGGTGGATCTTGTCGTTCAAGTGGGAAGCCCCAAAGGCAGTGCAAGGTTATTGCAGCGAGCCGGGCGGAGTGGACATCAACCGGATGCAACAAGTCAGCTGGATTTCGTTCCCACGAATGCGATCGAGTTAATTGAATTGGCGGCATCGCAGGCCGCTATCAGGGCAGGGCATCTGGAAGGGCGAATTCCTCTTGTTCGCCCAATGGATGTCCTTGTCCAGCACTTGGTGACCATTGCCATCGGTGGTGGCTTTGAACCGACTGAAATGTTGAAGGAAATTCGCAGCACCTATGCTTATGCCTCGCTGACTGATCGCGAGTGGGAGTGGGCACTCTCATTTATCCAACACGGCGGTGAAAGTTTGCAGGCTTATCCGGATTTTAAACGCGTGAGCAGCGAAGCAGGGCGTCTTGTAGTGGATGATCGAAAGGTTGCGAGAAGCCATCGATTGAATATTGGGACAATCGTTTCCGACGCGGCGATGCGGGTGAAGTACATGAAAGGCACCACGCTGGGCACGACCGAAGAGTCATTTTTATCCAAGCTGAAGCCTGGTGAGAAGTTCCTGTTCGCAGGTCGCGTTCTCACCTTGGCTAAAATTCAGGACAACACCGCGTATGTTCGACGAGCGACTGGAAAACCGGATACGGTTCCCCGTTGGATGGGCGGTCGTATGCCATTGTCCAGTGAACTGAGCCATGCTCTGCGAATAAAAATAGGAGAAGCAGCCGGAGGTGACTTCATCGGTCCTGAAATGAAACGCCTGATTCCGCTGATGAAAATCCAGCGTCATTGGAGTTTGATTCCATCCCCAGAACAACTTTTGCTTGAGACGATCAAGACTCGTGCGGGATACCAATTGTTTGTGTTTCCCTTTGAAGGACGGTTAGTGCACGAAGGCTTGGCAGCTCTTTTCGCTTACCGTCTTTCGCAGTTGCGTTCGATGACGATTTCGATGGCATGCAATGATTACGGAATCGTTCTCCAATCGCCACAGGCGATTCCAATCGCGGATTCGATAGAGGCCGGCTTGTTCGACACCGAGCATCTTGAGCAGGACTTGTTGGCGAGCCTCAATGAAACAGAGATGGCCAAGAGACAATTCAGGCAGATTGCTCGCGTGGCTGGATTGATTCAGCAAGGATTGCCCAGCCAACGAAAGTCAGCCAATCACCTGCAAGCGAGTAGCAATCTGTTTTACGACGTCTTCGCGAAGTATGACGCAGATAATCTTCTACTGACACAAAGTCGGCATGAAGTTTTGGAGCAGCAACTCGAATTTTCTCGCATGTTGAAGGCACTTGATCGCATTGGTGGAAGCGATATCGTGATGACAGAGCCACCCAAAGTCACACCACTTGCGTTTCCGCTGATGGTCGACAAACTGCGTGAGCGGGTCAGCAGCGAAAAGCTCGTGGATCGAATTCGTCGTATGCAGGAACAACTTGAGAAAGCCGCCGATAAGATCAAGGACGATGATCCCCCGCAGAATCGAGCAAATGCGTGAAGTAGGTACGATTCGTCTGAGGGCCGTAGGCTTATATTTCAAACTCGTTTGAGGATTGAAGCCGGATGCGACTAGCTCATAGAATCGGTTGTCCCATCGATTGGTTTGGTCATGAGTTTCAATTGCTTGCAGATCGAGGACTGTATTGGCCCGAGCACCAAATGTTGCTTGTCGCGGACACTCATTTTGGCAAAGAAGCTAGTTTCCGAGCCGGGGCGGTCCCGGTGCCAAGTGGACCTACAGCATCGACCCTCGAGGCCCTTCGGCGGATGATCGATGCTACAGAAGCGCGGCAAGTACTGATTCTTGGAGATGTGTTCCATGCCCGTTCTTCCTTCGCTGATTCTATAGTCGATGCTTTAGACCAGTTCTTTGACGAACGGCAATCGACTGAGTTTCAAGCCGTTTTGGGTAATCATGACCTTAGACTTGCGAAGTCACAACGCGACGCCATGATTCGACGCTGGCGAATCGGAGTGAGTGAAAAGATTTCGTTGGATGGTCTTACGTTCCAGCATCATCCAGTGGATCGCAATGATCCAGAATGGCAACGTGACGGCAATCTGATTTCGGGACATCTACATCCGGCGGTTTCGGTCGGAGATAGCCAAGACCGTCTTGGGAAGTTGCCTTGCTTCTGGAGCTATGCAAAGCAACTCGTTTTGCCCGCCGTGGGCTATTTCACAGGGTCCCATCGAATTGAGCCAAAACCCGACGATCGAATCTGGGTAATCGCCGATGATGAAGTTGTCCCCTTCCGATAGTTGGGGGATTGTTGATCGATGTGGATGGAGGTGGTTAACGACTCAAATGTCGTCGGTCGTTGCAGCAGTTTCTTGGATCGTCTCGGTTTCGGATTCTGCAGGGCCTGAGTTCCCGTAGCCCATGGCAAGAGCCGCCCAAGGCAAAGCGAATGCGATGACGACGCTGACGGCTGTTCCAAGGACAACCTTCTTTAGGTCGTTGGTAACGACTTTTTGTAATTCCTTCGACTGGATGTGCTTCAGCCGGATCCAAAGTCCAAGTTCTCTTCCGGCTAGCAAACCGAGAAAGACCCACGTCGTGCTCATCGGCATTTTCGGCGGCCATGGGATCGGCATTCCGAGTGACTCGAAGAGCGCCGGAATGTAGTCGACTTTAAAGAACAGCAGAACGAGTCCATAGAAAAGGTCGATGAAGGTGGCGGATCGCACGTCAAGCGTATTCGATTTTTCTTTGACGACGTTTTGGATCTTGCCCCCACCATTCCAAATCAAGAAACCTTGTAGAGCTACCATTCCCACGAGTGCGAGGCCAATAGCGACTGCACTCAGTTGCCTCGGAAGGTAAACGAAGACGTTAGCCAGGTCTTGTACTAACCACATGCTCCATAGGAAGCCGGTTGAGAGCCACTGAAACACGAGCCATCGCATTGGTGGGTTTTCGACACTCGCCGTGTCTGCACGGAATCGCCGCTCAAAGTGCGCGACGAGAGATAGGTAAGCGACAAGGCCCACCACAGCAGCTAGCAGGTATCCAGAGACCGATTTCTTCATCATGCTGACGAAGAAGTCCGCAGGACCAGCAAAAATCTTGACATCGCCGCCCTCATTGACGGCAAGGAGGCTGGTGTAAGCCGTGAGAACGAGCAGCGACGTGCTGCATGGGATGCCAAGTCGAGTTAAGACGACGAGAACGAGCGGCGGGATCAAAAAAAGGAAATGGTACGAATCTGGAAACGCAATATCCTTCGCGGCAAGTCTCCCGAATGAGGGATCGCCACCGCTGCTTGCCCAGCCCCAAAGAACGGTGATGACGAGTATCGACGAAATCCATGCCCAGAGTATCCACCATGGACGCCGGCTGTTAGAGCTGAGAAAGGTTCCCAGCGTTTGGATCGAATCGTTCGCAATGATTGAGTAGGCCGCGAGCGCGAATCCAACGATCATGATCAGTTCGGACATGGGTCACTCCAGAGCCGAATTGCTGCGTCAGTTTCATCAGCATTGGAATGAGGGTTGGCGATGTCGACAAGCGGTGTTTGGGGTAACGGTATCGAGTGACTGTCCGTTTGAAGTCTTGGACTGGAGACGAAAAAAGCCTCGCATCGAGCGAGGCTTTTCATCATCTTCAATTGGAGCTGGCTTATGATTTCTAGCCCTGAGCCTTCTTCAGCGAGTGGCTCATGCGGCTCTTAAGCCTTGCCGCTGCGTTGCGGTGGATAATGCCTTTCGAGGCTGCTTTGTCCAGCAATTTGGTTGTTGCGACAGACAACTGCTTCGCGTCTTCCAAGTTGTTCTCTTCGATCGCCTTGCGGAAATTGGTTAATGAGTGACGAAAACGGGTCTTTTGAGCCCGGTTTCGGTCACGTCGCACGACGCTCTGACGCAAACGCTTGGCAGCTCCCTTTGTATTTGGCATAGAAACAATCTCTTTTCGACTGGCTTTTCGTAGTTGGTCAGGCTAGCAGCCTGCGACCGTGGTAGAACCTACTACATATCGACTTGGCTCAACCATTTCATGACAAAAGTGCGATTCGTCCACGATCTGGGGTCGTATAGACAACGCGTGCACTGCTCCTATCCGTAGGAGACCGCAATATGATCTATGAATCAGCTGCGACTGTCTAGCCTTGTTTTTTCTTGGTTTCGCCCCATTTTTGCGCCAAGAAGGGGCTTAGTAGGGCGATTTGAGCATTTTGTCACTCGCATGGCATTGAGGAGAGACGCGATTGCGATTGTTTGCGGGCGTATCTTCCTGGGCCGATCAATTTTTAGCGGGCCGATCGAGGTGACTGTACACTTGCGACCCTATTTCAGGACTTACCCCGCGTCGGTAGAGTTTGCAGCAGTCGAAGTACCTTAGGCTGCCGGTCCGACGGGGCCGTCTTGCAGCCGGTGTGAAGGATTCGGCAAGCCATTTGGCGGAGTCTCACTGCCCCCATTTTCTCGACATATTTGACTATTCCGTGACAGACGAAGATCGATCAAATCAAAATGAGGCGGCCGAGACTCAGGGAAAAGTCTATTTGGTGGGCGCCGGTCCCGGGGATCCTGGATTGTTAACGTTGCGAGGCATGGAGTGCCTTCAAGATGCCGAGGTCGTTCTGTACGACGGATTAGCGAATTCGAAAATACTCAGCCATGCCGCACAAGCCGAGTGGGTTTCGGTCGGCAAACACGGGCAGACGCCAATATGGACCCAGGATCGGATTAATGAGCGATTGCTTGAGCTAGCCCGTGCCGGAAAAAGGGTAGTTCGGTTAAAAGGAGGCGATCCTGCCGTTTTTGCCCGGACGGCAGAGGAGTTAGAGGTGCTCGCTGCGAGCGGTATCCCATTCGAAGTTGTCCCAGGAATCACGGCGGCGTTGGCTGCGGCAAGCTACGTTGGTATTCCTATCACGCACCGGGACCACGCTTCGGCTGTCGCTTTCATCACGGGCCAGCAACAGGCAGGAGGAACGCCGCAGCAAATCGATTGGAACGCTCTGGCAAATTTTCCGGGGACGCTGGTGTTTTACATGGGCGTGACGACGGTCCGTGATTGGTCCACAAAATTGATGGAGGCAGGTAAGTCTCCAGAGACTCCTGCAGCAATTATTCGCCGCTGCACATGGGGAGACCAACAAATCTTTCGTACCCAGCTCCATGAGCTTTCGGAGCGTTTGACACCGGCTTCGAAACTGCGGCCGCCGGTGATCGTGGTATTGGGGGATGTCGCGAAGTTAGGCGAGGATTTCGATTGGTTTACTTCGCGCCCGCTGTTCGGCTGTGGTGTGCTCGTTTCTCAAGTGCGTTCCGTTTACGAAGTCTCGAGTTTCGCGGGGGGCAATCGGGATTCCCAATCGGAATTGTCGGCTAGGCTGAATCGCATGGGAGCCGACGTTTATGAGCAGACCGCATTGGAAGCGGTTGCAGCAGCAGACACGACTTCCTTGGATGCGGCCATCGACCAGATCGTCGGGCGCGAAGACCCGGTTGAAGGAATCACATTTGCCAGCCGAAATGGGGTGAACGCTTTTTTCGAGCGACTCGAAAAGCTCGGGTATGATGCTCGTTCCCTAGCCGGTTTGACATTGGCATGTGTCGGGCCAGCAACCGCAAGAGCACTACAAGCCTACGGGGTCCGTGCCGATGTCGTACCGGAAGCTGCGGATAGTTTTAACGCAACCGGTTTGGTCGCCGCCATCGCCACGTCTTCCCAACAGAGGGAGCCTGCGTCGAAGTGGGTTGTGGTAAAAACGAACAAGAGCTCGGGCCAGCTCGAATCTGGTTTGGAACGTCTTGGGGCCGATGTTCTCCCTGCGTTGGCTTATGAGACGAAGCGATGCGAAGAACTGGAATATGCCGTTAAAATGGCCTTGGCGAAGTCGGCGATTCGATACTGCATCATTACGAGCCCCGAAGTGGGGCGGGCAATGATTGATCTGCTTGGGGCACATACGGAATCGATTGCGCCGATTGCCATGAGTGAAGGGATCGCGGGTACGTTGAGCTCACTTGGCTGGATTCCTGCTGCCGTCGCGGAATCGAACACACCGGAAGCCATTTGCGAGGCATTACAGCGTGTCCAAGCCTGATTCGGGATCGACCATCTTTCAAAGCAGCATGTCAGTTCTATTCCGAAGTTAGGCGGGAAGGATCGCCTTGTTTTCCCGGCGGGGGGAATTTCTGATCGGTTAGGGAGCCTTCTCGTCCGGGTGGGCCTCCCGTGGGTGAACCTGGGAATCCCACCAGTGTTGTCAGGAGTTTGCTGCCCCTTGGCAAAACGCGTTTTTTCGTGATAGTGTTGGGAAATTTTGCAACGCTAGCGAATCACCTGGCTGCAGAATGGACCTAGCTCTTGAGGAGCTGGTTTTGAAGGAATCTATGGCTTAGCGCGGAGCTTACTGCAGTGCCTCGTCGAGACGATATCAAGAAGATTATGTTGATCGGTTCTGGCCCCATCGTGATTGGCCAGGCTTGCGAGTTCGACTATTCCGGCACCCAAGCATGTAAAGCACTTCGTGAGGAGGGATTCGAAGTTGTCCTGGTGAATAGCAATCCAGCGACGATTATGACGGATCCGAACACCGCGGATCAGACTTATATCGAACCGTTGACTTGGGAAATCGCTGCCAAGATCATCGAAAAAGAACGCCCCGATGCGTTACTTCCCACCCTGGGCGGTCAAACCGGTTTAAACGTGGCAATGGATTTGGATCGCCACGGCGTGTTGGAAAAGTACTCGGTAGAGATGATCGGGGCTGATCCGGCGGTCATTGCGAAGGCTGAGGAGCGAGATCAGTTCAAGGTCGCGATGGAGAAGATCGGACTCGATGTCTGCAAAGGCAAGGTCGTACATACCATCGATGAAGCCAAGGAAGTGCTTCAAGATATTGGGCTGCCCTGTGTCGTGCGTCCCAGTTTCACGATGGGCGGAAGTGGGTCGGCCATCGCGTACAACCGAGATGAATTCGAGTCTCTTGTACGAAACGGATTGGTTCAGTCGCCCGTAACTGAAGTCCTGATCGAAGAATCCATCATCGGTTGGAAAGAGTATGAGATGGAAGTGATGCGTGATCTCGACGATAACGTCGTGATCATCTGCTCCATCGAAAACTTGGATCCAATGGGCGTCCATACCGGTGATTCGATCACCGTCGCGCCCGCCCAGACACTGACCGACAAAGAGTACCAGAGGATGCGTGATGCATCGTTGGCGGTCATTCGGGAGATTGGAGTTGAAACAGGCGGATCGAATATCCAGTTTGCGACCCACCCGGAAACTGGGCGCATGATCGTGATCGAGATGAATCCTCGTGTCAGTCGATCTAGTGCGTTGGCGAGTAAAGCGACTGGTTTCCCGATTGCCAAGATCGCGGCGAAGCTGGCAGTCGGTTACCGGCTTTGGGAATTGCCGAACGACATCACCAAGCAAACCAAAGCATGCTTCGAACCGACCATCGATTACGTGGTTACAAAGATTCCTCGCTTCGCGTTCGAGAAATTTCCTGAAGCTGACAACACGCTGATGACTCAGATGAAGAGTGTCGGTGAGACGATGGCGATCGGGCGAACATTCAAGGAATCATTCCAAAAGGCGTTGCGTGGTCTTGAAGTCGGTGCATTTGGTTTCGGCTCAGACGGCAAAGACCTTTGGGGTACGGATCTTCAGCCCGACGAAGATGAGATTCGAAGTAAGCTTTCACGGCCCAATCCGGATCGTGTTTGGTACTTGCGATATGCTTTAAAGCACGGTCTTTCTGTTGAGGATATTTACCAGGCAACCAAGATTGATCGTTGGTTCCTAGATCATCTCGCTCAAATCGTTGAACTTGAGGAGCATCTTGCTTCCATCGGCACTTTGGGTGATGTGAGTTCTGATCTTCTGAAGTATGCGAAGCAATGCGGATTCTCAGATCGGCAACTGGCGACATTGCTCTCCAGCGACGAATTGCAGGTTCGAGCGCATAGGAAAGAGCAAGGTATCACAGCAACTTTCAAAGCGGTTGATACGTGTGCAGCTGAGTTTGAGGCTTACACGCCCTACTATTACAGCACATACGAGGAAGAGGACGAGGTACCTGAGAAATCCGACAAAAAACGCGTCATCATTCTTGGCGGTGGTCCCAATCGGATTGGTCAGGGGATCGAGTTTGACTATTGCTGCTGCCACGCCAGTTTCGCATTGCGTGATCTGGGAATTGAGTCGGTGATGGTCAACAGTAATCCGGAAACGGTGAGTACGGATTACGATACGAGTGACATTTTATTCTTTGAGCCGTTGACGACGGAGGACGTGCTCAATATCTGCGATCGTTTACAGCCGGATGGCGTTATCGTTCAGTTCGGCGGGCAGACTCCGTTGAACCTAGCGAGGGCCCTGTCTTCCGCTGGTGTTCCCATCATCGGTACGACGGTGGACACGATTGAAGAAGCAGAGGATCGGGAGAAATTTCAGCAGCTACTCAAGAAGCTCGACCTGAAGCAACCTGCCAATGCGATTGCCAGAACCATGGCGCAGGCTCGTAGCGAATCAAAGAAGGTCGGATTCCCTGCGTTGGTGCGCCCGAGTTTTGTTTTGGGTGGGCGGGCGATGGAGATTTGTTACGACACCGCCCAATTTGAACGATTTGTTGCCGAAGCTTTCATCGTCGCAGAAGGACAGCCTGTACTGATCGACGGATTTCTCGAGGATGCAACCGAAGTTGATGTAGACGCATTGTCAGATGGTGACGACGTCGTCGTTATGGGCGTCATGGAGCACATCGAAGAGGCTGGCGTTCATTCGGGAGACTCCGCGTGCGTTATTCCTCCTCATAGTTTGCCTGCCGATGTGGTCGAAGAAATTCGTCAGGCAACGATTGCGATGGCCAAGGAATTGCAAGTCGTCGGGTTGATGAACGTCCAATTCGCCGTCAAGTACGAAGACGGTATCGCCAACGTCTACGTCATTGAGGTCAATCCTCGAGCTAGCCGGACGGTCCCTTTCGTGGCGAAGGCGACTGGAGTTCCAGTTGCCAATCTAGCGGCGAAGGTGATGACAGGGAAGAAGTTGAGCGAACTCGGTATTGACTCTCAGCCGACGCCGAAATCGGTTTCTGTGAAAGAGAGTGTCTTCCCGTTTAGAAAATTCCCTGGCGTTGATATTGTCCTTGGGCCAGAGATGCGCAGCACGGGCGAAGTGATGGGCATCAGCGAGCGTTTCTCTCTAGCCTTTGCAAAAAGTCAGCTAGCTGCCGGTGTTGTTTTGCCGACTGAGGGCAACATCTTTATCAGTCTCAATTCTCGCAACAAAGATGCGATTCCTGAGATCGCGACCAAGTTGCATGAAATGGGGTTCCCTCTGCTGGCCACGAAGGGGACGGCCAAGTGTATCCAAGAGGCAGGTATTCCTGTAACTCGCGTCAATAAGATTGCGGAAGGGTCCCCGAATCTGATTGATTACCTTAAAAACGAAGATGTTTCGTTCATTATCAATACGCCGAACGGCAAAGGTGCTCGAACTGACGAAGGGCGAATTCGCGCTGCCGCAGTGGAAAACGGTGTGCCATGCATCACCACCATTGAGGCCGCTCGGGAGGCAGTCGCAGCCATGGATGTACTGCGTTCAGAGGAATACACAGTCGAATCGTTGCAAGAACGTTTTGCCGAGTAGGCGTCCTGAATTCTGTAGCAAACGATTGGTTGCCGATCCAGCTTCGCCCGACAAAGCTTCGTGGAACCGACTCTACTGCGGGTCAACGGGCGTGTGAATGCATCGAGTCGACGTAGGGTAGAATTTGCCGGAAAGAAGTACGGGGTACTGGCTCGCATTCATCTTAGGTATGCGACGTCCCTACGTGAGGATCGCATAGGCTTTGACGGTAGCTCCATGGACTTATTACGCTACTTCGGGTGGGCGGTAAATCCAGAAGTGGGAAAAGCGTCCACTTGAGAGTATCATCGTGTCGTCGATGGTCTGCCTGTTCAACTTTTGATGATGGCCGCCAGGTGGTTTCGCAATCGGACCGTTTCCTGTCTGCGGCAACTGGCTCCGACTAGATGGTGAGTGGCAGCAGCAAGTACGTGTTGAGGCGATCGCGTTTCGCGCTGACGACTCAGAACAAGTGGGGGTGTTTCTGCGCTTTGGTCGAGAACAGATATAAATGAATACGAGTTCACAGAATGAAGACCAGCCTTCTAAGCAATTGGAGGCCGAGCAGCAGGAAGTCGCTACCAAGTTAGGTCGACTGCAGGGCATGCTTGCGGCACTTTCCGGAGCGATCTGTTTGGCCTTTCTGCCCCTTACTTATCAACACCTGATCGAAGGTGGAAGCGGGCACTGGACGACCACGGTTTGGCCGTTGGTGGCTTTGGTGTTTGCGTTCGCACGCGGGAAGAGGATCGACGGCAGTAGAACGACTAAGAATCGCGTCCTACTTAGCCTAGTGACGTTTTCGATCTCGACTCTTCTTGGAGTTTACGCGTGCTGGTATTTCATAGGCTGGTGCGGACTCATTGCCTGTATTGGATGTTTGACGGCTTATTCACTGCTACGGCTCGACAACTCATGGGCTGAGGTGTTCGGGTGGAGCTTGCTAGCTTCCGTGGCTGCGGGAATCCCTTATGAGCTCTTTCCTGGCGTCGAGGTTTGGTTGCGTGGAGTTTCTGTTGCAACGGCTTCAGCCTTCCTTGACTTAATCGGAACGCCGAACCTGCTGAGTGGCACGCTTCTTGAGGTTCAAGGCCTGAAGATCTTTTCTGCCCAAGTACTTTCGGGAATCGCCAACGCTCAATTCGTTGTTGGAATGTGCATGGCGATGGCCATCTACTGGCGACAAAGTCTATTCGTCGGGATCAAGTTGATTGTTCATGCGGGAATCTGGCTCTGCTTTGCAAATGTGGTCAAGCTGCTGGTTATTGTGTATTTCCACACAACCGGCGATAGAGATTTGACTTCCGGTTTGGACCTTATTTTGCTTTCGATCGCGACATTATTTTTAGCTGCATTCCTTTGCTACTTTTCAATGTTAACTCTGCAGCTTTTAACGGCTCCTGTTGTGGGTACCGTCGAAGAATTTGGGCCGGCGCTGGAGAGTTTGAATTCGTTACTTCGCTGGCCCCAGCCTATCCCCGCGAGAGTGGGCGGTGGGAAGCTGCGTTCAGCTGGTAAGGAGAGAAAACCGAAGCCAATAAACTTGTCTTTGCTGACCACGACGTCGCGAGTTTTTTTGATTGGCACCGGTTTCTTAGCCCTAGCGGGTGTCGCGTGTTTAGGCGTTCTTAGGAATGGGACTGCAAGCCCGTTGGATGTTGAAAGTTTGCCAAACGTTGTCGCGATGGCTGATTCTGTAGAACTGCCGGCGGACCGAAGGGATCTGAGACGTATTGTCGAAAAAGACGAGGAGGGTGAGAAGCAGGACAGTGGGCTTCGCTGGCGTTACTTCTTTGACGGGAGAGTCGTTGATTTCTCGGTGGAACAGCCATTGCAGGGCTGGGTGGACCCGGCCGAATCGCTGACCCAGATCGGCTGGCAGGTCCAACGGAGCGCGAAGCTCAAGGACGACTGGCCCTACATTGTTATGGCCTTGAAGACGGATCTGGGGTCAAATGCGTTTCTTTTCGTCTCCTGTATGGACGAAAAAGGTGAACAGATAGATCTTCTGCCAGAAGTCAACAAGAATGCTGAGTTAGAAAGATTTCGCTCTACGAACAACCTTTGGGACCTATTGAAAGGTAAACCATCATTTGCGGTAGTCCCAAACGCTCAAATACGTTTGTATACCGAGTTAGGTGAAGGGTTGACGAACGAAGAGCGGCAATCGCTCCTCCAACAGCTTGAGAAGCTTTACGTAGAATTCCGTGAGGCACTGGTAGCGGGTACCGCCAGCGAGACATAGTTGTTTTCCCGCCAGCGGTTGGGTTGCGATACGATCGACACTCAAGTCGGAGCGGATGCGGTGGCTATTGCTTCGGCGCTTCTACCATCTGCCCGACGACCAAGACCAATTGTGTCATCAGTGGCTCTTCTGGTTGGAAAACCAATGCCTTTTCAATTTCTTTCTTCCCACGTGCTAGATGGTTGAGGACTAGGTACTGGTAGCCTAGCGCGAAATGGGTACTCATGCTTGGTTCGGCGGCTCGAAGCTGCTCAAGACGCCGCAGATGGAGCTCATATTTGTCTTTTGAGCGGTAGAGGTCATAGACGGCTTGCCAGTTCCAAGTGTTGCCAACCAGCAAGGCATCGTAGATATCTGCCGAGGACTCATCGACGTTCCCATTTGCGAAATAGGCATAACCTCGGAACTGAAGTAGATCGGGGTCTTCAGGCGAAAGCGCAATCGCTTTGTCAATTGCATTAATGCACTCCAGGTATTGTCCCGCACGGAAGAGCATTTTTCCTTCTTCGACGGCTGAAAGGATCAGCTGAGTCTGTTGTTCTTCGAGTGACGTACTAGCGGAGGGGGCACTAGGGGATCCACTCATGATTGTGTCGTCGCTAGAAACTCGGGTCGATGCAATTACCGTTGGTGAGCTCGACGTTGGGTCGATAACAGTCACCGGTAAGCTCGGAGCCAAGGTTGGATTTGGGGAGACGTGTTGTGGTGGAGGATTGAAGGGGTTGGGAGAAGTGCAACATGGTTTCGGCTTTTCAACCTGAGGATGCTGTGAGGCCAAGGTCTCCATGGCAGCGTCAATCACTGCGGCTCCTACCTGCTCCCCCAGACTTGGCGATACGCGTGTTACGGTTGGTGGCGTCACTATCGTTGGGTAGGTTCTGACTGCGCTTGGTTGCTTTGTCTGCGTGCCTCCCATCCTGGACATCGACGATAGGGGGCTCGAGGTTGAGGGGAAAACCCGCTTGGCCATTGGGTTGCCGTAGGGAATGGTGGGTGGAGTAAGGAGGCGACCGGGTCCGAAGTTGCCAGGTGGACCGATCATTGGGCCTGGTATGACACGGCCCGTGGAGCTTGAGGATCTCGTCATCGGGGAGCCCTGCCGCATCATTGGTGGTTGCGGCATCGAGTTGCGCATAGCATTCGAGATACGCTCGCCGATTCCCCCGAGACCACCCGACTGGGCTTTCGAGGATCCTGGTAAGCTGCCCATGGTGAAGGCTGCAATGAACAGGGCAAGCCACGAGTTTGCTGGTAAGGCTCTCCAACCGTTGGTGGCGGGTAGGCGTGACTTCTTGATTTGAATGAATGTGTTCGTGAACATTTTTGGCTCTCAGATTGATTCGGCTTTGTTGCATGACGCTCGGTGATACCGGAGCGTCGTCGAGCCGCGTTCAGACGATTTCTGTGCCGCGGCTAGATCCCATTCGACTGCTGGAAATTCTTTATTTGCGAAACGGATTTCCGAGAGGTTTAGTGTTCATAGGTGCGACGGGTGGTTGCAATGCAGGCTGCACGTTAACTGCCGTGGTGCCATTAGTGCCTACGGCGCCAGCGGAGTTGCCTTGATTGGCGATCGCAATACCGGTGCCCTTGTTGGAGCCCGCTGCTAATGCGTTGCCTCCAGTGTTCGCCATTGCAACTCCAGCACCACCGTTGGTGCCGATTCCCAGCCCCTGGCCAAAGTTCTTTCCGATGCCGACACCAGTGCCTCCATCAGTACCAATGCCCACTCCGGTCCCACCGTTCGTTCCCAGGCCTAGGCCTTTGCCGCCGTTGATTCCGATGCCTGCACCTTGTCCTCCATTAACGCCAATGCCCTTTCCGTAGCCGCCGTTCATTCCCATGCCGGTGCCTACGCCTCCGTTGTATCCGGTGCCTTTGCCAACGCCTCCATTGATACCGATTCCCTGGCCAATGCCACCGTTGACGCCGACCCCTTTTCCGTATCCACCGTTTACGCCGAGGCCTTCTCCGACGCCGCCATTGGCTCCGATCCCTTTTCCAATACCGCCATTAATGCCAACTCCTTTGCCAACACCACCGTTGTAACCGATGCCTTGACCAACTCCTCCATTGATTCCGATTCCCTGTCCGACTCCGCCGTTAGCGCCGACGCCTTTGCCGTAGCCCCCATTAATGCCGACGCCATTACCGATTCCGCCGTTGATGCCTACGCCCTTGCCGTAGCCTCCGTTGTATCCTTCGCCGATGCCAACGCCGCCTTTGTAGCCGATGCCATGACCAATACCCCCTTGTTCACCGATGCCTACGCCGAGGCCACCGTTATAACCCTCTCCGATACCAATTCCGCCCTGTAATCCAGCTCCGATCCCAGTACCTCCATTCGAGCCTTTGCCGATTCCAACGCCGCCGGAATCTCCGATCCCAATTCCGGTTCCTCCGTTAGACCCGATGCCGATCCCGACGCCGCCATCAGATCCGACGCCAACTCCTTTACCGCCGTTGGTTCCGATGCCGATGCCAACGCCGCCTTTGGTGCTAGCGCCGACGCCACCGCCGTTCTTACTTTGGCCGACACCACCGTTAACACCAACGCCGATACCACCGAGTTTCGAATCCACTCCAACTCCAACGCCTCCACTTCCGTCGATAGAGACGTTTGTCTTTCCACTGCCGAAGTTCATCTGAGGACCATTCTTACCCCATCCAATTCCGTTGGACGGTTGCATGGGCGGTTCGACTGCAGGTTGGAGCCCCGGTTTGGCTGGAGATGCAATGGGAGAACCCGTTCCCGAACCGATCAATCCGGGTATGGCAATGCCTGATTTGCTGGCTCCACTGCCAATACCATTACGGAAGGAAGGGACGCCCTGCGTCATGACTTGGGGGAAACTTCCACGCTGGGTAGGTTGGGGCATTGATATGCCGCCGCGCGGATGGTTGTTTGGTACAGAGAATCCGTTCCCGGAGAGAATCTGTGAGAACCCTCCGCCTGAAGTGCCTCGTGAGACGCTTTGGCTTGGGAAAGAGCGATTTGAGTTCGATTGGATCGCGTTGCCGGCCTTCCGCGCGCCTTGCAGTACTTTGCCGAAGTCAAATTGGGCATTCGCATCGGAGGCTAAGCTGGTCAGTGAGGCGGCGGCACACACTGCGGTTACGAATTTTCCAAAGCGGAGTTTCTTTTTCATTGCTGTCTCCTGGTTTATGGATTGGGCTGTCGACAGTGTTGTTGCCAACTGAGCCAATTGAGCGGGTTACCATGCTGTTTGTCGCCGGACTCTGGCGGGACGAGGCAACCGCACTGGCATCAGATACAGTCACCAGGCAGAGCTGTTACACTGCGGGCATAAAATTGGTGGCAAAATTCGCTCGAGGATCTCGTTCGAGCCAGTCGTTCGTGGCGAGAAAACGCCGACGCTGATTTGGCGTGCCCAACTTGCGTCAGGAGATCGCCCACTCGAGGTTGAGTTACAGTCGAATGAAGGCAGGGATTATCCTTGGACCCATCTGAGAACACACCGAGCCGATTGAGCCGCATTGAGACGCTCTGGAGCGTCGTTTGCGAGGCACACGATGACAGCACTGATAAACACACCGCTCAGGAGCTGCTGTTGCATCGATATGGATTAGCAATCAAGCGTTATTTGGTGGCATCGCTTCGAGATCCTGACGTCGCGGAAGAGGTGTTTCAGGAGTTTGCATTGAAGTTCGTTCGAGGTGATTTGAAATCGGTCGAGCCTCAAAAAGGCAAATTTAGGTCCTATGTCAAAACGGTTCTGGCGAACTTGATCCGCAGCCACATGCGAAAGCGGACGCAGATTCAACGACTGATTCATTCAGCTGGCGAGAATGCCAATACGCGGGGAGAAAGCGATGCTGAGGACGAAATTGACTTCCAGGAGAAGCTGTTGGTCAGCAAGTGGCGTGAAGATCTGCTTTCACGCACGTGGAGCGAGATGGAAAATACGGATGGTTCGGACGGAGGTCGGTACTTCGTTGTCTTGAAATACCGAGTTGAGCATCCTGCCGAAAGCTACGAGCAATTAAGCGAGTCATTGTCTGATTTGCTAGGCCGTGAAATCAAACCTGGGAACGCTCGAATTCTTGTCCATCGAGCCCGAGAGAAGTTTGCCAAGGCCCTCATTGGATTGGTCGCCGATTCGCTGCCGAGCGACTCGCTGGGGGATGTGGAAGAAGAGCTAGCCGCTCTGGGACTCCTTGACTATTGCAGAGATACACTCGTTGCACTCAAGGGATCGGAATCCTAGTCATCTGGTCCCTTCGAGACTCGGATTGATGTTAGTGGCAAATTGAAATAGGGCAAAAGTTCTTGCACTCGTGTAACAAGGCTGATGTTGTCGCGTTCTTGAGACGCCGTCCACATTGGTGGTTTTCCGTATAAGAAGCGAACATTGGCTTCTGCAGCACCTCGACGTAATGCAAAGCCAGTGTGAGGTGGAAGTATGTCCGATAAAATTGACGAGCAAACCGTCGTCTCCCGCTTCGCGAGCCTTTGGGATTCTGGCGAGGTGTCATCGGTTGAAGAGTACTGCAATTCCAGTCTTGGAGGCGCTACGGAGAACGCCGACACCATCTCCACGCTTGGGGAGTTGAGCCATTCCACTCTAGCCGGCTTGGTGCAGGTTGAAGTCCAGGCTCGTAAGCGGCAGGGCGAGTCTCTGAATTTTGAGGAATATGTTGGGCGATTCCCCAATCTGGACGTGGATGTGCTCCGGGACATCGTCAGTCTTCCACTCCCACCCATTCGTGAACGCAGTGAGTCATTACTTCCAGCTCGATATCAGCAGTTATCGAAACTGGGCCAAGGCGGTATTGGAGAAGTTTGGAAAGCCTGGGACACACAGCTCGAACGTGAGGTTGCGGTCAAAACCATCCGCGAAGAATACCGACTGCACTCAAAAGTGAACGCTCGCCTTGAGCGGGAAGCCCTCATTACTGGCTGTATTCAACACCCGGGAGTGCCACCCATTCATGGGTTCGGAAGGCTCGCCGATGGATCTGTCCACGTCGTCATGAGACAGGTCGAAGGGCAAACGTTCGCGGAGATTCTGAAACAAACGCAAACGACCGATGGTGAAAGAACACGGCTACTAGGGATCTTCCTGCAGGTCGCGCAGACGGTTGCTTTCGCGCACAACCTCGGTTTTATTCACCGTGACCTAAAACCACAGAACGTCATGGTTGGCCGTTTTGGCGAGGTCCAAGTCTTGGATTGGGGGATGGCCAAACGGACTGGCGATGATGAACTTGCTTTTGACAACGCAGATGAAAGAGGAGATGACCACGCGGCTAACGTCGGACGCGATGAATCAGCTAGTCTTACTCGAGACGGAGACATTTTCGGCACTCCCGCCTACATGTCGCCCGAACAGGCACGAGGGGATCGTGATTCGGTTGGCCCGCCATCCGATGTTTTCGCGCTTGGGGCAATTTTGTACGAAATTTTGACCGGCAACCGGGTCTATCGAATTGCAGAACACGATGATGACTCCAAATCGGTTTTGAAAATGGCAACCCTTGGGGATACGAAGGCCGCAGTGAATGAGTTGGAGCGTTGCGCGATCGATGAACGGCTCAAACGACTCTGTTGCTCTTGCTTGCAATCGGAGATCGACAAACGACCAGCGGATGCAGAGGCAGTTGCTGAATCGGTTTCGGAATATCTTGTGTTTACGCAAAAGGCATTGGAGGATGCCCGCATCCAGCAACGTACCGCGGAAGTGAAGGCAGTTGAGGAGTCGAAACGTCGAAAGGCTTCCGTTTGGTGGCTTTCTGGGATTCTGGCGGCGTCGGTGATTGGCACTCTTGGTGTAGCGTGGCAATGGGGCCTCGCCACTTTCGCAAGAGACGAGGCCAGCGCGGCGAGGCTGTTGGCGGAATCGAGATTCATTGATGCCAAAAAGACCGTAGATGAGTACCTTGGCGAAGTTGCCAGCAGCGGATCCCTTTTGAGCGCGACGCCTGGTACGCAGGACCTTCGACGTTCCTTGCTGAACAAAGCCAAGACGTACTATGTTACGTTCACGCAGACGAAACCCGATTCATCTGAAATACGAGAGCAGCTCGCAGATGCCTACCAGTCACTGGGCACGATCGGACGCGAGTTGGGTGACGGGGCGGAAACGGTTGATGTCCTTGAGAAATCAATCGAAATAAGAGACGAGTTGATCGGAGAAGGCTTTCGGCCAGATCAGCAGTTTCAAGCCAAGATCGCGGCGATGAATGAACTAGCCATTGCATACGATGCAGTTGGTGCGTTGCCGAAGGCAATCAAGACGTGTGAGAACGTTAAACGCCTCATGACCGCGGAAATTGAGGGGGCATCAACTCCTCTCGAAAAGCGGCTTGAGTATGCGAAGGCGATGAGCACCCTGGGCACGGCGCATTCACGAGCTGGCGATGATGATGCCTCGCGGAAGGCGCAGGAAGAAGTTGTCGAATATCTGGAAACAGCACATTCAGAATACGCAGGGGATGTTCGCGCCCAAGTTGCGTATGCTGAAGCGCTGCGCCGGCTGGCAGTTTCGGAAATGGAGGCGAACGAAAGAAACTCTGCGCGAGAGCATCTTGAATTGGCAAGAGGTCTGGCGACTAACGATGAGTTGGAAAGGTCCCAGGTGCTGTGCCTTGCTACGATCTCAAATACTTTAGGGCAAGTCCTATGGGATGACGGTGAGAGTGATGAAGCGATCAAGGTGATGCGTTCGAGTTGTGAGCAACTCGAACGACTCGCCAAAGCTGAACCGCTGATTGCCGAACCCATCCGCGTGCTCGGAAATAGCTACAACAAGTTGGGCTATTTCTTGACGGCCACCTCGAAAGACGAGGCGCTTGCGATCTTCGCGAAGTCCGTTCCTGTCCTGGAACGGGCTACAGAGAATCGCCCTGAGAGCGTAGGAATGCTAAAGGAGTTGGCTGAGGCTTACGCGATGCGCGGCGAGTACTGGTTGCAACAACGTGAGTCGGCGTTAGCTTTGGAGGATGTCAGTGCTGGAATCGAAATCAATGAGAAGCGACGGGAGCTGGCTCCGACCAATCGTGACGTAGTCGACCTGATCATCGGCGGATACAAGTCCAAAGGGATTTTACTTCGACGCCTTGGGCGTCCGGATGAAGGGGCCGAAGCTTACCGAAAGGGGATCTCCTTAATCGAGGAACTCGAGGATTCCGGTAGAGCCTCACGCGAAACGTTGCGGTCGAAAGCGGGGATCTTCAATAACTTGGCCTATCTCTACCAGCAAACCGACCAATTAAGGCAGGCCATTGAGCCGTACGACCGAGCAATTGATCTCTACGAAAGTTTGGCCGATGGCGATGAGGTTAGAATTGAGTATTACTACCGAGCCTCTTCGCTAACGAACAAAGGTACGGTGTTGGCTCAGTTGGGCCAAAATGATGAAGCGCTTGAGTGCCTCGACGAATCGATTGACATGCTTGAGGCTTCGCAGAAACAGCGTCCTGACAATCGAATGATGCTCCAGTTTTTGTTTGAGAGTTACGTATATCGTTCGGAAGCGTTGGATAAGGCGGGCAGGTATACCGAGGCGAACGCAGATTTGGACGCTGCATTGGCGCTTCCGCTCCCTGGGAATCCGTTCGCAAACTTGGCAAGGATTAAGCAGCTCGCAGTTGCTGTTTCACTTGGCGTTATTGAGTCGAGCATCAAGAAACTGGACAAGATAGTGGAGGGGAGCACTTCTGATTTTTATGCCGAAGCTTCCCGTGTTCCTGCCAGGGCGGCGGTCCACTACTTGGAATCAACAGACGTCGACGCAGCCGAACGCGATTCGAAAGTAAAGCAATATGCTGAACTTTCGGCAGACTATGTCTTGGAAGCGTTGGACCAAGATCGATTTATGTTCATCAACCCATCGGTCATCCTTAAGTTCCCGTCAGTGAAGCGATTGTGGGAACTGGAAGAGTTCTCTGAAGTGCGAACGAGATTTGATGACTCGGATGGTCAGTGAGGATTTGAGCGTGGGTTACTCTTCTTCAATTCCACAGCCGACACGGAAAACGTGTCCATCAGGATGCTTGAGATGGAATTCACGAACGCCCCAAGGTTCGTCCGTTGGGGGATGCGTCACTTCGTAGCCAAGGCGGACCGCTGTAGCGTGCATTGCATCGACGTTTTTCTTTGAGTCGATCCACCAGGAAATCCACATGCCCTCATCACTGACGGCATTAGCTCGTTGCCCTTGGCCATCCTGACACAGAAAGATGGTCCCGGACTCGCCACAGACGCTGCCAAAATCGGCCGGACCATGCGCGTCGTCTAATTCATGGCCTTCGATGATTCCGCCACCATTCCACGTGAACCCGCGTTTCCACCCTAAAGCCTCAAACCACAGGATACTCTCGCCGACGTTGCTGACATTGAGTACTGGTGTGACGCCTTGGATTGCCATGGGTGATGCCTTTGATGTGGTTATTCAGTTGAAAGCGTTGCCGACAAAATGACTGCGGGGGAGGGAACGAACTGATGGTGTGGGGCTGAACAGTCTGCTCTACGATGAGCGGACCGTGTTGGCTCAGTGTCGCCAGCGCCTAGTTGGCGAGTCTGTTGTGCCATTTATCAAAGGTTGGGTCGCTGAGAGTACTGGGTTTCTCGCAGGTAAAACCACTGAAGGTCCCTGAATACATTGGTCAAATACCGATTGGCTCCAAAACTGGGGCGGCATGCATGGGATAAGCACGGCGCGCAGGCCGCTGACAAGCGCTGACATGTTCGTACTCCGAAGTCTATCATGTAGTTTTCTCTGATTCCTCAGTCCATGGGTCGACATGGCAAAAACATCAGGCCAATACGATTTCGATGAACTCGTCGCTCCAGTCATGTTTTACATGTCGCTGGCGTTTCTTCTGATTGTTGCCGCGATCTTAGTTCTTTGGATCGATGTGGTCGTCGACCCAACACAGCTTGAAGCGCTAGCGGGAGAACAGGATCCCGAACTCATCGAGCAAGAGCTACGATTTGAGCTGGGCGCAGCGAAGGCGGGTACGGTCTGTGCCTGGGTCTTGGTGATCATGTGGCCGGTTTTTTGGGGCGAACAGCTCTATCATCGCTTGCGGCTCGGATCATGGAAAGAATTTAGGCGTCGTCAGCTCTACTGGTGGGCATTCTGTTTGCTACCGCCTTTGAGATTGTGTGCTCACCGCCGAGGAACGGAACAAGAAGAGGTTTGGTTTCCCGTTGGTGGGTGGCATGCTGTTTCGCGAACGTTGCGAAAGCAATTAGAGCGAGCGTTCAGTCTGCCCATGATGTGGATCGCGCTACTGATCTTGCCAGTGCTCGGAGCACACTTGGCATTCAAAGAATCGGTCATCAATTATCCGATCCTTCGAATTGCATTGCATTTTGGAACCGGGTTGATCTGGTTCGCATTCACGGTGGAATTCATCGTCATGCTATCGGTCGCCGAAAAGAAGCTGCAGTATTGCAAGAAGCACTGGCTAGATCTAGCGATCATTCTTTTGCCCCTGGTTTCATTTCTGCGCACGTTGCGTGCTGTGCGAGCGACTCGACTGCTGAAGATGGGGAAACTTGGTCAAGTTTCTAAACTCGTTAGAGCTTACCGTCTCCGCGGCGTGGCCATGCGAGGATTCCGCGCGCTGATGGTTCTCGAAGTGATCCACCGCGTGATGCGAGTCAAACCGGAGTCACGAATTCAAAAGCTTGAACAGCAGTATGCTGAGAAGGAACTCGAGCTATGTGAGCTGCGTGAGCAGATTGAAGAATTGAAGCAGAAGCTCGCTTCCGAAGTAAGAACGCCGGAAGGCGAAGAGTTGCTTGAGGACTTGCCAGATGAGGTAAACGGAGCGAACCAAGCGGAGCGTGTGTAGCTGCTCGAGCCATTAGAACTTCCAACGAAGCTCGATACGACTTCCGCGAATATCGTCGTCACCACGCAGGAATCCGAACATGTGGTCTGTTCGGAAAATCCAAGCATTGTTGAGTGGCTTCTGGTATCGAATTCCAAATGCATACTGATCACCGCGAGCATTTCGGAATTGTTGGCTACCGTTCGCAGCGAGACCGGCAAACTCGAGGACGAGTTGTTGACTGAACTGTTTGCCGAGAAGGTTGAGTCCAACCGCGCCACCAACCGTATTATGACCGGTGAAATCGAGGGTCGGATATCCAGTGAGCCCGTCGGATTCAAAGTTGATGCCCGTGTTGTTTAGAATCCCAGTACCGCCAGCTCGGGCAAGGCTTTGCACTCGTCCTTGGCCATAAAAGAAGTTGGCGTAGGGCACAAAGGTGTTCGGTGAACTGGTCATCAGGGCATTTTCAATCAGCAGTAAATGGCCTTCTGCCGTCCGTTGGTCGCGCGGAAGCGACTGATTGAAGTTGGTGATTAGCCGGATTGAGTTCGAGACACGGTGAAAGTATCGTTTCGTGAAGGCCACTGAAAAGTTGTGGTAGCTTCGGTGTTCGCCGACATCATCGTGGACAAACGCATAGTCGACTTCGAAGTATCCATCGTAGGCTTCGATAAACCAAGCTGTACCAAAAAATTCGGCCGCGTTGTTATCCCCAGCAAAGGCATCTGTGGTGACTTGGTCTGATGCCCAGAAAAAGGTCGCGTCGAAATTGGACCACTTTAAAAGCTTGCTGTGCTTAGCAGGAATGGCGACCGCGGCGCCCATGGCAGCATCAGCAGCCCAAATTCCGTTCTGATAGAAGAATGGAATCAGTCCCAATGAGAATGGCAGATCGAATGGACCATCTTGATTTGTGAGTCCGCCCCAGATTGCACCAGCGTCTCCCTCGAAGAAAAGAGTATCTAGGCGGATATCGGAACGGTTTAAGAAGACAGCGTCGTCACTGAAGTCAAGTCTTGTGAATTCGCCACCTCGGTCCAAAGGCCCCATAAACGCGTGGATCCGCTCGGTGGCAGTCAATTCGAGATCCATATCCAGGTTGGCTCGGAATGCCAAGGAATTCGCATCGCCATTCTGATTGCGGTTCACACCCACACCGGTACGGAAATCTCCATAGACCATGAAGTGAGGCATGACCAAGTTGTATTTGCCGAACCAGTTCCTTGCCGGTGGAAGTAGACCTTTAGGAAAGAGTGGACGCCAGAGCTCGACTATCGGACGCTGAACAGGAACGGGGAATTTGCCGCGGTAGATGTTTAGCTCTTCGTTGGGATCGATTGGGCACGGCGCCATCGGCGAGGGGATGAACGCATGGGGATCATAGGGTACCTGCGTCGATAGCGCGTCAATGTGCGGACCTTTGATCTTCCCAAATGGCTCGATGTATTCGGGTAGGCCGCTGTATTTCGGAGCCTTGAGCGGTTTGGGTTTGGCCGGTTGCTGCATTCCCGTGGCCCCATTGAGCGACGGCAAATTGCTGGGAATCCCGAGGACTGAGTTATGGACCGCATCGGAAGAATTACTTTGCGGATCTGGTCGCGGTATCAACTCAGGAGGAGTACCGTTTGAGCCTCCACCGAGCAGCGAAGGTGGTAAGGCATCGACGGCGCTATTCTTAAGTGCTGCGGCGTCAAGTTCTTGCTGGTATCGCGAGTTGACCGCAGCATCGACGTCTTTTGGCAAAACTCCACTTCTCGTTCCTGAAGACCCGCCACCTAGCAGGTCGTTGGGCAGAATATCGAGCCCTTCGCTTTCACTTGAATTTGCTCGTGGGGACGGTTTCGGCGTTCCTTTACCACTGTCGAGACCAGGAATTGCCATTTCGGCCAAGGACTGTCCACTAGCGGGGGTTACCAATCCAGTCGCTGGTTGGTACCCCGTGGGACGCACCGAAGTAATCGGGTGATGTTGGCGATTATTGGGAGCCGGTTGTTCGGGAGGATTCAGGTTGCTTAGTCGGGGGCCCGAAGTCGGTCCATTCGGAGACAAGCCAGTCCACGCTGGTGAATTGGTGGTCGCGCCGACTGGACGCGTGACGGGGCTTCGCGTTTGGTTCTGTCGATAGAGATTTTGTAGCTGCTGAGTGGGAACTTGTGGCAAATGGGATGGTTGACTGGGATCCGGAGTTGGAAGACTCCTTGTCGCGTTACTAAATGCATTGCCGCGGGAACTTGGCGTGTTTGGGTTGACGTGATTTGTATCACTCTTCCGTGGGTTCCAGAGATCAGTCGTGTCGTTGTTCTTGGCAGGTGGGACCTGTGGTAAACCCAGTGTGACGGGCTCGGTTTGAGCTGGTTGCCGTTTCGACCACTTGGTTTGCGTGGACTGGCCGAGTGCACTTGTGGGGATGGAGATCGCCAGCAGTATCGTCAGCGCAGCAGTCGCAAGTTGGCAGCCGCAAATCGATGTCTGCCTTGCATGCATCCAAATTGTCAATTGATTTGCCATGGCTGCCGGAAAATACGTGTTGCGTCGTGAATTGGCTCGCAGGGTTAATTGGAGTTCAACTCTAGCGGATCGTAAATTCCACCGTATAGGGGTGGAGATCAATGGTTTGTTCCAGCATACGCCTTTCCATCTCTGGCGTGGCATTGCAGAACCGCATGAAGTAAATCGGTTCCATTCGGCTTCGCATGCGGACGGTTAGCTTGTATCTACCAGGTTGACATAGCAATTCGCCGGGAACCTTGTAACGTGCCATCTTGTGTCCAAGTGGTGGAATTGATTTTTGCTCCATCCGGATGAAGGGTGGATGATTCATCACCGACGGCGGTATGGCACCCGGTCTCAAGAAAGGAAGCTGGTCAATATCAACGTTGACCGGCAAGTACATCTCGCGATCCGTCCCTTTGACATTCGTCGTCAAGAACTGCGTCTGGAGATTGAATAGCTGCTTGTCCGGGGGAATGATTCCCTTCCTGACTTGGATCGAGTGTTGGTTGGCTAAGTCACCATTTCCGTCCAAGTAGCCTGATTCCCAAAGCCATTGGCCGTTGGGACCGGTGAGGACCACGTTCAGCCACAATTGAGGCTGGGCTCCCAAAGATCCACTTGGGTTATTGTGGCCTTCGCTGACATTCGACACCTTGTATTGGAATCTCATGTCTTTGCCGAGTACTGGTGCTTTTTTGAAGAACGGCCCTTCGACTCGGGAACCAGCCTCCATGACCTCAATCGAGGTCGCCTTCTTCACTGCGAGCAGCTCAAAGTTGCTGTTGAGGACTTTGCGAGCATCGCGTCGTTCATCTGCCGAATCCCATTCCGGCGGGAAGGCTACGAAGATTTGTTTCTTTGCGACCGCCTTTTCGAACTCATCGGTTCCCCAGCCGGCACGCCAATTGAAGTTCATCCATTGCTCGACGGACCAGCGCAGTGCCTTTTCATTGTGAGGGAAAATACCGGGGTGGGCGATCGAGTTACCTGGACCGAAGAAGAGGTGGTTTGCGTGCTTCCGATGATTGTTCACCGACAGCCCACTCATCTCCGCAGCGGCGCCATAGGCGTAGCCATTCGGTTTGCCTGGAACTAAGCCCATGTGGCAATCCTGGCAGCTGATTCCCTTTTTGCACGAAGGACTCGCGCGGTATTGTGCCCATACGACTTCGAGTGCGATACCGGGGTGTACAGCAACTTGGTGGCACGGCTGACAGAATCCGCTCTGGCTCAGCTGTTCAAATCGAATCCCTTCCCAGTGGATATCTTGGCCGGGTTTCTTCGAGTTGGGATCCGTTTTGACTTTATAGGTGTCTTTCTCCGCAATTGCTTTCGCGACACCATCGCCGCCGAAGCTGCCGTAGACAGGGGCTTGCAGTGGTCCGGGCTCAATGCGTCGTTCCCCATGGACTCGTCCGTATCGCTCTTTGACTCGGTGGCAAGCCACGCATGTGACGCCTTCACGGTAAACGTAGGGCGCGTCCAGAATGGAAACGGAGCGATCGAACTCCATTTGCGTTGCTACCGGTGCGTGGCATCGCATGCAGAAATAGCCGATTGTTCCCGAACTCAGCTGGGTGATTGCCTGCTCGAATTTCTGGAACATTGGCGACACGGCGGAGTATGCGTGGGCGCTGACTCGCCATTCGTCATATATCTTCTTGTGACATTTCGCGCACGTCATTGCCGACGGGTACTGGTTGTTGGCATAGATTTCGGCGTGGGGATCGAGGCCCTCGGGAACGCCCCCACGATCCGGCTTATCCGTGCCATGGCCGGCGCCTGGAATGTTGTCCAAACCGCCTTTAGCAGGTCCCATGCTCGCCAACGGATCCTCATCGTCACCTCCGCCTCCGAGCAGATCGTTACCGCCCAGGAGGCTGTCTCCTCCGCTCAGTAAATCGTCGCCACCGCTGAGCAGATCATCATCTTGCGGCCGCGGGTATGTAATTGGAAGTGCACGCGTCCGACGTGGATTAGCCGGCGGCACCAAGCCAGGAACGCCTGGCTGCACCTTTGGAATCGTTACGTTTCCAGAGGCAGGACTGACCCCGCTTTGAATCGATGAGAACCGATAGACCGTGCCGTCCGGAGCAACCCAGCTTTGTCCGGAACTCGGGTTGGCACCTTGACCGGGTTGCTGTCCTCTGCAGACCGCTGCGGCGAGACACATTACTAGGCAAGCAATGATGCAGCTTCCGATGTCCCGTTGACGTCGAGTAGTGGGTGCCATCATTTCTACTGGTGCAGGAGGTGGGGATGACGGTTGGATTAGCTCAGGACTCCAGGCAAGCGACTCGCCTTAGTGGATCCGTGCCGTACGGGCGCATCGCTAGCGAATGCCGCCGCAGAGAAGCGCCTGAGAGTCGGTATCGACCGGCGCATTCAGCAAATGCAGAAGAAGTGTTACGATCGTCAAAGTTTAGCTTTGGTTGCTAGCATTCCCGGCGGTTTCGCCCTTCAGCACCCCTCGCTGGTGCCGCCGGACGAGCGCGCGAGTATGGTTTAGATACGGCCCGGCTCAAGCGCGGCTGCACGCAAAGGAATTTGCGACGCTCAAATCGGCTGTTTAATGAAACGCATGCACGATCTAGAAGGAGGCTTTGTTGCCTATGAACGAATCTTTGCACCGGAGTGATTATGGAGCGGCCGCGTACCGCTGTGTGGTAGCGCCAGAAAGGAGTCATGCACGAATTCGAATTGGGAAGAAACGGTATCTGGTTTCGGTTTTGTTTACGTCCCGAATTGGCTTTACGATTCAGACGACGCCACAGCTGGCAAAGAAAATGCGCTACGATCGAGTGTATACTCTTGAGTTTGGATGCGAGGTCTGGGAGGTCTTTAAGGAATCCCAATATCGAGATGGAGAATCGATGCAAGTCGGGCTGACGAGGGGGAAGGAAAAGACCAAGCTGCGTCAGCCCTCGACCAGTGTGCCGATCTTCTTATCCAGGCGAGACACTCACCGGGATGGATCCTTCCTTTTCTTCATGAGTCTGATCCTGATTATCGCCAGCGTTAGTTTGCCAGGCATAGGCGATAGTATAGGAACCGCACCAAGGATACAGCGTGGATTCCAGATCGTCGTCGAGAGCGTACGAGCCTTCTTCTGAGAAGCCGTTGAACGAGCCGGACGAAAGCAAGTCAATGGCTGCAGGAATTGGGATGAGCAGCGACGGATCGATTATACAATTGGCAGTGAAGTTGCGTTATCTGCATCGCTGTTGATCTTTCTCATCTCCTCGACAGAGCGAGGGTACGAGGCTTCCTCACTAGCAAAGCGTATCGAATTCTCCAATTCATCCAGCATGTTGGCAGTCGTCTTTTGGAAATGTAGATAGCCACCCATGATGGTGTGCGCGAACTCGAATTTTTCCGGGCCCATAAGCAGTGTGCGAAAAGCATTTCGGAGATAGAGCCAACGTGTTTCGGGGTTCTTCAAAAGCTGCCAGGAAATATGTCGAAAGCCGCGCGCCATGCGTCGAAGTTCCCACCAGTTCGGTAGGTGTTTGCTACGCAGTTTTAGCCGCCTGGTTGTGTTGAGGACCCGATCCATGAAGGACGTTGGCGAATAGATGGTTTCGACGACTTTCTTGAGATCCCGGTACACTTCGACTCGGTCACGCTGAGTCACAAAGTTCAATCCAGCCACCATGTGATCAACTCCTTTGGCCACATGCACTCGGTAATCCTTGTCACCGGCGGGGATCCATTCACCCATGTCCGAGATCATGCGGCCCTCTTGCTTGAGTCGACGTGTTAGCTGGGTGTTGGGTAGCGCGTACAGCAGTCCGACCATGGCCATCATGATTCCACTTTCTTCAATGAATGGAATCAAGGACTTGTGTACATCGTCAGGTTCGGCGTCGAAACCAATGATGAAGCCAGCCGTCACCGAGATGCCGGCCTCATAGATTCTTTGGATGCGTTCTGTGAGCGGTTTGACGCTATTGATTCGTTTCTGAGTTTGGGCGAGGACGTCAGGATCCGGAGTTTCAATTCCGCAGAACACGTACCGGAAGTCGCATTGTCGCATTAAGGACAATAACTCTTCGTCGTCCGCCAAGTTCACACTGGCTTCAGTCGAGAAGATGAAAGGGTATTTATTCGCTTGCATCCATTCGGCGGCCGCGGACAACACCGGCTTGATCTTGTTTCGATTTCCAATGAAGTTGTCATCAGCAATGTCGATCCATCCGCGATATCCCAGCTCTTTGAGACGTTGTAGTTCACCCGTGAATTGCTCGGCTGTCTTGACGCGAGGCTTGCGTCCGTAAAGCTCGATAATGTCGCAAAATTCGCAGTTGTAGGGACAGCCGCGGGAGGTCTGTAGTCCGACGTGAAGATAGTCGTCAAAAGAGACTAGGTCAAAACGTGGCACGGGCGACTTGGTGACGTCCACTGTGTGATCTGGGCTGAAGACTCCAGATCGTTCACCTGCACGCCAACTGCGTAGCCAGACGGGGATGGACGCTTCTCCTTCACCAGTCACGATCGTGTCGGCTGATGAGTAAAGGTCTGGCTGGCTGGTTGGATCCGGGCCGCCTACCACGGTGTAGCAACCGGCGGCATTGGCCCGAGCCACAATATCTAAGATGCCGGCCTGCTGCGGGAGCATGCCACCTGTGCAGACTAAGTCGGATTCAGCTAAGTGTGCATCCGTTAGTGGTTCGACATTGAGGTCGACAAGGACGAATTGCCAATGCTGTGGCAAGATCGCAGCAACGGTGAGTAAGCCTAGCGGCGGTGCCGCGGCTTTGGCGCCGATCGCTCGAGCACCCTCCAGGAAGTTCCAGTAGTTCAATTCCTCGAACTTGGGCTGAACCAATAGGCAGCGTAGCCGGTCGTCAGGCGATGGCGGTTCGGGCGTTTCAAGCTGGATCATGGGCGATGTTCTCCAGGCTCCATTGTAATTCCAGCCGGAGAAATGCTCCGGTCTTCGCACGTTTATCGCCTATTTCTGGTTGCAAAGTTAAAAAGGACGCTGTTCAGTTGGTCACAATCGCAATAATGATGCGTGTGCTGCGGTGATCCGAGGCTGCGCCCAGAATTATGAGTAACCGAGTTTTCGACGTGGGACTGTGATGGTAGGCAAAGACTGGAAAAGATTCATGATACGCACATCGGCATTCGTACTCGGCCTGACGTTGTTTTCGATTACCAGCCGTTGTTCTGCGGACTGGCCTGCGTTCCTTGGTGGGGTCGAGCGGGACCAGCAATCGGTCGTCTTGCCTGTGACTTGGGGGCCGTCCGAAAACGTTGTTTGGAAATCGCCATTGCCGGGGCACGGTCAATCCAGTCCAGTCGTGGTCGGAGACTTGGTCTATGTAACTGCCATCGAAGGTCCCAATAAGGATCAGAATATCGTTCTGTGTTTTGATCTGGCGACTGGTCAAGAAAAGTGGCGACATTCGTTTGAGAATCCGATGCCCCTTAAGAATGATCCTT
Organism: Aureliella sp.; assembly: GCA_046290675.1. GTDB lineage: Bacteria > Planctomycetota > Planctomycetia > Pirellulales > Pirellulaceae > Aureliella. The sequence continues at coordinate 165,067 of JBKAHA010000010.1, read as the reverse complement.
ACACGAGCCGTGCGGCTCCCTCGCCTGTTGCCGACAAAGACGGTGTCTATGCGTTCTTCGAAAGCGGTGACCTCTTGGCATTCACGAAGACTGGAGAGGTTCGTTGGGAACGCAATCTTGCTAGCAGCTATGGCGAGATCAAGGGCCGTTTTGGACTAGGCGGCTCTGTCGCGCAGGTCGACGGCAAGCTGTTTGTGCTTGCGGACAACGAGGGGCCTTCCTATTTGGTTTGCATCGACAAAGCGAGTGGAGAAGAGATCTGGAAGGCTGATCGAAAGAGTCGGGTCGCTTGGTCATCCCCAATGATCTTGAATGTTGCCGGAAAGCCGCAGGTCGTTGTGAGTTCAGCGGGACCAGTCCAAGGGTACAGCGTTGCGGATGGATCGTTACTGTGGGAACTCGATGGAGTTGGTGGTAATACCGTTGCATCGCCTTTGTCGTTCGGCGACGGACTGTTCCTGGTTGGAGCCTCACCGGGACGACGTGGTGAAAATTCTGAGGGCGCGAAAAAATCGAACATGGCGGTCAAAGTAACAGAGAATGCTGGAGGATATCAGGCGGAAGTCCTTTGGCGAAATGAAGATGCGACCAGCTCATTTGGTTCACCTATCGTGTACCAAGGCAAAGCCTACTACGTGAACCGTGCTGGTGTCGTCTATTGCATGGATGCGTCGACTGGCGAGAAAGTCTTTTACTCGAGGATTGCCGAGTCAACTTGGGCAACTGCAGTTGGTAGTGGCGAACACGTTTATTTCTTTGGCCAAACAGGTGATACAACGGTTCTCAAAACGGGCGACGAGTTCAACAAAGTTTCAGTGAACCGGCTGTATGAAAAATCTGCCGATGGCGGTGGCCCCGGAGGATTCAATGCGGAGATTCAATATGGGGTCGCATTGTGCGACAAGGGGCTGCTAGTCAGAACTGGTGAGAATCTCTACCTCGTTGCTGCAGCGAAATAGTTCGGGGAAAAGCAATAGCCAAGCAGCTAGAGCGTCTATTGGCTGAGATTTTTCGAGCTACTCATCATCAACGCATCATGCTCAAGCGGGAAAGTCGCTTTGCTGCCTCCCTTTGTTTTAGAACTTTGCAGGCCCCCATTGAGTTCCTCCATTCGAATTGTCGACGCCCGGACTCACAATCTGAAAGGTGTCAATCTCGAGATTCCACACCAAAAGCTGACGGTCATTACAGGGGTCAGCGGTAGTGGCAAGAGTTCATTGGCGATCGACACGCTCTACGCCGAAGGGCAACGCCAATACATCGAAAGTCTCTCGACTTATGCGCGTCAATTCCTCCATCAGCTACAGCGACCCGAAGTGGAGCTCATCGAGGGGCTACAGCCTACCCTTTGTATTGATCAAAAAGTCGGCGCGGTTAATCCTCGCTCTACGGTAGCGACGATCACGGAGGTATACGATTATTTGCGTTTGTTGATGGCGCGTGTAGGACAAGTCAGTTGCTATGCCTGTGGCAGTGCAATAGCACAGCAGTCTGACCAGGAGATCGTCGCTGAGTTAGCAAAGCTACCAGAGCGTACCAAAATTGTCCTCATGGCACCCGTCGTGCGCGGACGTCGCGGAAGTCACCGAGATGAACTGCAAACGATTCGCAAGGCTGGCTTGATTCGCGTTCGGGTCGACGGTGAAATGCTCGACATCGACGAAGTTGGCGAGCTAGCGCAGCGAAAGAATCACACGATTGAAGCCGTCGTTGACAGGCTCGTTGTTCGTGACGGATGCGTAGAACGATTGACGGAATCGGTTTCGCTGGCACTGCGTTTGGCGAAAGGGCTGCTTACGGCCAGTATTGCTGTTCCGCCGGAGGGTGGAGGGAGCGTTGATAGTCGGAATGCGGACTGGCAGGAGAGACTATTCAGCACTCAATACGCATGCCCGGATTGCGGCGTGAGCTACGAGGAGCTAGAGCCGCGTACTTTTAGTTTCAATAGCCCCTATGGAGCCTGTCCAGAATGTGAAGGCGTCGGGCTCCTGTATCAAGTCGATCCGGGTTGTTTGGTCGACTGGGAAAAATCTGGGAAAACAGGAGCGTTTAGTTGGGCCGACGAATGCGATGCCGGTCTAAAACGAAAGGTTCTCAAAGAGGTGCGGCAATGCCTTGAGAACCACGGAATTGCTTGGGAAAAAGTCCTCGGGGGACTAAGCAAAAAGAAACGGCAAGAGCTGCTGCATGGCAAAGACGGTTTAGAAGGACTGGTGGATACGCTCCAGGAATTCGTTTCGTTCTTGGAAGAGGAAGAGGAGCATCAACTTGATGGCATCCAGGAAGCACTCAGCTGCAATGTTTGCGAGGGAGCTAGGCTTCGGAAAGAAGCTCTTGCAGTTCGTATTGGGGGGCGGAACATCTGGGAAATCGTTTCGGACAGTATCGCCAACGTTCAAACGTGGTTTGAGGAGATCGAATTCCCCGAGACGAAGCAGCTCATCGCTAATCCAATCGTAGGCGAGATGAAACATCGTCTCGAGTTCTTAAATAAAGTTGGCGTTGGTTACCTGAGCCTCTCACGAGCCGCGGATACGCTCAGCGGTGGCGAACTGCAACGCGTACGTTTGGCGAACAGCATTGGAAGCGGACTGGTCGGCGTCTCCTATATCCTTGACGAGCCTTCGATTGGTTTGCACCAACGTGACAACGATCGCCTAATCGAGTCGCTCCGAGATCTGCAGAAACAGGGGAACACGGTGATTGTCGTCGAGCATGATGAAGCGATGATGCGAGAAGCCGACGTCTTGGTCGATGTTGGTCCTGGCGCCGGCCACAAGGGAGGTGAAATCGTGATCGCAGGTGATCCTCGCTCCGTTGAAAATGACCGGAACTCGCTGACGGGAGCGTTTCTACGCGGCGACGAGCATGTTTGGCCTGCAAAGGAAAAACGCCGACTTAAGCGAGGTCACTCGATCAAACTAAAGGATGCGACGCTTCACAATCTCAATCGAGCAAGCATCGAGATACCACTCGGACTACTGGTCGGTGTCACGGGGGTAAGTGGGAGTGGAAAGAGCTCTCTATTCTCGGGGACTTTGGTGCCCGCACTGTTGAGCGAACTAGGGCAAGCCAAACGGCGTGCCGGTCCATACAGGTCGTTGGCGGGTGTAGAGCATATTGACAAGCTGATCGAGATAAATCAGGCGCCCATTGGACGTTCGCCGCGGAGTACACCAGCGACATACTGTGGTGTATGGGATCTTATTCGCAAAGTGTGGGCAGGGACGCGAGAGTCGAAGCAGAAGGGCTATGGCATAGGTCGGTTTAGTTTCAATTCTGGCTCGGGGCGATGCACGCAGTGCCAAGGACAAGGGTTTGAGAAGATCGAAATGAACTTCCTGCCCGATCTATTTGTGAGATGTTCAGCTTGTGGCGGGAAGAGATTCAATCGCCAGACGCTGCTTATTCGTTATCGAGACAAAACCATCTCCGATGTACTCGATATGTCGGTCGATGAGGCGACAGAGTTTTTTGAGAACTTCAGCAAAATCCACCAACTGCTTTCAAGTTTACAAATGGTAGGCCTTGGCTATTTGAAACTTGGCCAGAGTTCCGCCACCTTAAGTGGCGGTGAAGCGCAGAGGATCAAATTGGCTTCCGAATTAGCGAGGGTTGAAACCGGCAAGACGGTGTATTTTCTCGATGAGCCTACGACTGGTTTACATTTTGCCGACGTGCGTAGATTGATCCGCGTTCTCGATGGGTTAGTCGAACGAGGCAATACTGTCATTGTGATCGAGCACAATCTGGATGTGATCAAAGCCTGTGATTGGCTGATTGACATGGGGCCCGAAGGCGGTGAGCTGGGTGGGCACGTTGTCGGGCAGGGGACGCCTGCGACCATCGCGGAGATTGAGCAAAGTTTGACCGGAAGGTATTTGCAGTCGTGTTTGGGGTAAGAAACCGAAGCACGTTTCCGCTGACATGGGATGAATTGGCGATGCGAGATCTAGCGGTAATTCTTGCAAGGAGCTGGGCTAAGACGAGCTCGGTCCTGAATGCGCCGGTTGGGCGTCTTCGTGGCGGCGAAAGTCTCTATTTAGCTTGCGGGCTACTATTTCTAGCATTAGTCTGCGCGGCTGTTCAGTTTGATGACGTCGCGTTGATTGCAATGACCTTAGCAATGACTTCACTCGGCTATATCGTTTGGTCGTCGATAGAACGATTGCGATAGAGGTGTGTCGCCAGGCCCTGCTTGAAGGAAGCGATTGGCTCGAGTTTCGCTTGCGTTTTCAAGCTTCAGCGGGCTCTTTCGTCCGGTGCTTCCACATTCGAACTTCATTGCCCGATTCGTTGTACTCAATCTCAGACATGAGTTCGCGAATGAGAAAAACACCGCGTCCGTGAATAACGTCGAGATTCTCGTCGGCAGTGGGATCCGGAAGGTCTTCAGGGTTGAACCCTTCTCCCTGGTCTTTGAACCGAAGGAAAGCCGTTTGGTCAGAAACACGAAATTCGAGCTCGACCGTTTTTGTTGGGTCTTCTTTGTTTCCATGCGTAATGGCGTTAATGAGCGCTTCTTCAGCGGCCATTTGAACATGGAAGAAATCGGATCCATCCCAGCCCTCGTCGGTCAATGCCGTTCGAAGTTCGTCGACGAGCTTGTGTCCCTCGTCTTTTGAACTTGGAATGGTCTTAAGAAGAGACCAAGTCCAATCTGGTTCCTCGCGATTTGCCACGAACTGCTCCTATTCGCAAGTTTGGCGATCCGCGTGAAGTGCTACTCGAGGCCGAACGACTTCAAGCCGTCGCTCTCGCTGTTTCGGATGTCAAAAACTCGATCTAGACGAGTCATGACAAATATCTCTTTGATCTCTTGCTTTAGGCTACACAGTCGAAGATTGCCGCCCGCCTGCTTGACCGCCTTGTCGAGATGGATGAACTTATTCAGTGCCGCCGATGAAAGAAAATCGACACCCTCGAAGATAAGTAGGATGTGTTTGATCTTGTCTTCTTTTACGATGGATACAAGTTCACCCCCAAGCTCTTCTATGTTCGCATTATCGACGATTCTCGAGTCATTGAATCTGACGGTGGCCACATCATTGATCACTACGACGGTGATACGATTGCGCTCGGACATGTCGATTAAACCTTACGACCAAGTGAGGTGTAGTTCCAAGTAAGCTGCCCTGCACGACCTCCACTCGGAATTCCCGTGTGGTTGCTACAACAAAGGAGGCAACAACGTGCCGGGGAGTCGCCGCAAGGGTGTCTATTGCATGCAGAATTGCTTCTATGCTAAGAGATGATTGGAAAGCTAGCAAGATGCGGCAGCAGATGTCCTGAGATGCATGGAGTCAGCGTGATGCATTCCGTCGATTTGCTCGAAGAGGCGATTCAAGCCGCGATGAACTTAGGTATCGAGGTGCGGCAGGAGTGGTTGGGCGAACAAGGCGGTGGACTTTGCCGACTGGGTAATCGCTGGATCCTGTACGTCGATCTTTCGATGGGAGCCTCTGACCAATTGGAGCAGGTGCTCAAAGGGCTTCGCAAGAGTGCTGTATCCGGACACGATTCTACCGGTACTCGGATAGCACTTTCTCCTGAACTCCGATCTGCTCTAGCAGTTCCAACGCCACCCGATTTAGTTTGATTCGAGGACTTTTTTGTAGAAAAGAGGCAGTGCTGCCGCCTTCGATCATTCGGCAGTTTGCGGCGGGGAGACAGCAGGTATTGGTTGCGAATTCGCCTGACGCGCCTGACGCGCCTGACGCGGATTCGGCACTTTTCGCGTGCAGTTCAGTCTATAATGCCTCGTTCGATTGCAGGGGCAATGGTTGCGTCTGGCACTTTGTCTAGAGAGTCCAGGCCGACACAAAACCTGTCTGGTGAGCGGACTTAGACTGCCCCTAGCCATATCTCTGGTTCGAGTCATGACTCGTAACCTATTGAGAGCTGCAGTGTGAGCAGATGCTTCCCGTCGAAGGCTTTCAGCGTGAACCTCGAGTTGAGTAATAAGATGAGTCCCTTCCGATTTGAAACGACACCGGTTCGATCTGCCGACTGTCACATGTTTACGGCTCGGCGAAAGCAGAGCGTCTTGCTTGCTTTCGCATTGTTATTGGTCGTGCTTCGGCTGCATAGTCATGGCGCGGAGCGTCCGAACATCATCTACATCATGTCAGATGATATGGGGTATTCCGACATCGGGTGCTATGGAAGTGAGATTGATACGCCCAACCTGGATTCTCTTGCTTCCAACGGTTTACGGTTTACTCAGTTCTATAACACCGCTCGGTGTTGTCCTACACGAGCGTCGTTGTTAACCGGCTTATATCCCCATCAAGCTGGGATTGGGCACATGATGAGTGACAATGGATATGAGGGATACCGCGGAGACTTGAATCGAAATTGCGTCACGATTGCAGAGGTGTTAAGGACCTCCGGTTATCGCACCTATATGTCTGGTAAGTGGCATGTAACCAAAACGGTCAAACCGAAAGAGGAGAGCGGCAAAGCGAATTGGCCGCGGCAAAGGGGCTTTGACCGATTCTATGGAACGATCCATGGTGCCGGCAGTTTTTACGACCCCAATTCTTTGACAAGAGACAATGAGTTAATTTCGCCCTACGCGGATTCAGAATACGCTCCAAAGGACGGATTCTACTACACGGACGCAATCGCGGATCATGCTTCTAGGTTTGTTCGTGAGCATCAACGTGATCATGGTGACGAGCCGTTTTTCATGTACGTGAGCTTCACTGCTGCACACTGGCCGATGCACGCGCGAGATCGAGATATCGAGAAGTATCAAGGGCGCTACGATGCAGGTTATGACTCGATCAGGAAAGACCGTTACGAAAGAATGCTTGAGCTGGGAGTGATTGAAGCCAAGGCCACACAGAATTTCCCACTGCCGGAAAACTCGAAAGAAACTGAGTTTCTGGATTGGGATATTCGCAACATGGAAGTCTACGGAGCGATGGTTGATTCGATGGATCAAGGGGTTGGCCGGCTTGTTTCCGCTTTGAAGGAGAGTGGTCAATTTGAGAACACAGTGATTCTCTTCTTTCAAGACAATGGCGGCTGTGCTGAGAACTATGGACGAGGCAAGGATGGTGAAGAGCGTGCAGATCAACCGAGTCTAAAACCAATGTTGCCGACGGACCTGCAGTACGACATGGAGCCCAAGCAGACTCGAGACGGCTACCCAATACGCAAAGGCAAGGGCGTCATTGCGGGAGCAGCGGATACGTACATTGGCTATGGCCGCGGATGGGCGACCGTTTCAAACACCCCGTTTCGTGAATACAAGCACTATGTTCACGAGGGTGGAATCTCAAGTCCGCTTATCGCACATTGGCCAAAGGGGCTACAACGAAAAGGCGAGCTCGAGCATACGCCTGGTCACTTGGTGGATCTCATGGCGACTGCGGTCGACTTGGCCGACGCCGAATATCCAACCCTCTTCCACGACGATCGCCCCATCCATCCGATGGAAGGCAGAAGCTTGAAGCCGCTCTTCCGAAATGAACCCATCGAGAGAGATGCGATTTACTGGGAGCACGAGGGGAACCGTGCGATCCGCGTCGGCGACTTAAAACTGGTAGCGAAAGGGGCGAAATCGAAGTGGGAGCTTTATGACATATCTCGTGACCGCTCAGAGCAGAATAACCTGGCTGCCAAGATGCCTGAGCAAGTTCAAGTGCTTGCGGCAAAATGGCAACAGTGGGCGGAGCGTGCTGCAGTCTTGCCACTGACTCCCAATCGAAAGAAGAAGTAGTCCGTAAAAGCTCGAAATCGCTTTAATGATCGTTCTTCAATGAACTACCACATGAGTGGCGGAAGTGCTACGTTCCCTCATTGACTGCCAAACACAGCCCCTTTTCTTGTGATGCCTACATGGTGCTGAGTGAAGTTCCGATCGAAGTGAATTACCATGGATGGGCCAGTCTTCGAACCGCGAATGAAGCGTATCACGTCCGTTTGACAATTTCATACGACTACTAGACCGGCTTCATATTTAAATACGACGTCTGAGCGGCTCGCGTATGCTGGGGCCGCTTTCTTGAGATAAGCCAAGCGAGATTTATGCCAATCAAGTTCAAATGCCCTGAATGCGGGGAAGTTATCAGCGTTTCGTCGAAACTGGCGGGCAAGAGCGGCAAATGCAAATGCGGGAAGACGGTCAAGATCCCGAGTCCGAAACAGTCTGCCTCTAGCAGCAAGAAGAGCAGACCTGCGGCCGGTGCAGGGAAGCCGAGTAAGTCCGCCAAGGCGGCGTCTGTATCTGCAGCGATGTTCGACGAATTGACTGACCAAGATTACGGACGCACAAATCCGTATGAACAGCTCTATGAGAAGAGCGGTGACAATAACGATGCCGAACAACTGTCTCGATTCACGCACGAAGAGGCAGAGAAGAAAAAGAAAGAGGCGGGGACAGCCAGGACGGTACTCAAGATCGTCTCAGTGCTAAATGTTGTGGGTTGCGTCTTTTCGATTGTCATGGTGGTTTTCTTCGCCACGAATAATTCGGTCCTTGAGAAGATGGGGGCCTTCTTCCCAATGGCTCGACTTGGTCAAGCGTTGGGGATCACCTTCTTCGCAATCTTAGCGCTGCTGGCTTTGGTGGGTGCCATCGGTTTGTTCATGTCCAAAGCATGGGGGTGGGTGGCCACTGGTATTTGCAGTGATTTTATCGTCATCGAGCGGCTTGGTGCGATTGGTGTCACCATTAAGGAAGGGTTTGATCAGGCGGGATTTTTTGCGGCTGGTGCTCCGCTTATGGCGGCGCTCTTTCTGACCATGTTCATCTTCAAGGAAGACGCGCGCGTTTCCGTCGGTGCCAAAGGTGTCCTACCGATGGTTTTGGCAATCGTGCTAGGATTCGGCTTGGGGATTGGCGCCGTAGTCGCTGTGTTCGACGCAATAAAGAAGCCACCACCGCGAGTTGTCATGATCGACGTGTTGCATGCGGATGCCACAAACCGTTGGTCAGTCGCCGTTTCGCCAACTCGCAGTTGATCTCGGTCGGAGGGTTGTTGTGAAGAAGCGAGGGATTCGGCGGCTTGCATCGAGCCTGCATGGTGGTTCGCAGCCGTCAACTTCGGGTCGGGCTGCGAGTTGGCTAAATGCGTTGGTGCTCGGAGTGCTCTTTCTCGGCTACAGACCCTCCATCTGTGCGGCAGACGAGAAAACGACAGTTGAACACGCGGACGGGAAAAACGGAGCGGCAAGCGTCGTTGCGAACGATCTGCACCTGTTTGTTTTGGCTGGCCAGTCAAATATGGCTGGTCGCGGCAAAGTCGAGCCACAGGATCAGGAAGAAGACTCGCGGATTCTTGTCTTTGACAAATCCAACAAATGGAAGATCGCTGTTGACCCATTGCATTTCGACAAACCCAGAATCGTAGGAGTCGGGCTAGCTCGGAGTTTTGCAAGGGACTATTTGAAGAGCCATCCAGGTGTTCGGGTCGGTCTGATTCCATGCGCTGTAGGGGGTTCGCCGGTGCGAACGTGGGAGCCCGGAGCTTTGCACGAATCGACTGGTGCCCATCCATTCGATGATTGTGTAAGCCGCGTTGGTATCGCTAGCCAGGCAGGTTCCTTAAAGGGGATTTTATGGCATCAGGGGGAGGGCGATTCCAACGAAAAAAATGCACCTCAATATGAAGCGAAGCTGGCGAGGTTGTTCGATGTGCTGCGGTCAAGATTCGAGATGCCCAATCTGCCGATTGTTGTTGGTCAGATGGGAGTGTTCCGAGCTCGGCCTTGGGGCCCGCATCGAACGGAGGTCGACCGTGTTCATAAACGGTTGAGCAAATTGATCCATCGTTGCGAATTCGTCAGCTCTATCGGACTGACGCATAAGGGCGACGAAGTGCATTTTGACTCTGCTTCCTACCGGGAGCTCGGCCATCGGTATTACAGCGCTTACGAGAGAATCGTGCGGCGTAAGGAAGCTGCGAGCCTGGATCACGTCAAGCGGATCTGGTCGGAGTCGCAACATCAGGCATTCACCGATCTCGTTCGATTTAGAGACAGCTGGTATTGCGTTTTTAGAGAAGGTAGTGCGCACGTTTCGCCTGACGGGCAGATTCGAGTGCTTCGTTCAGCTGACGGTCTTACATGGAAAACAGCCAAAGTCTTCCAAGACGCCGAGTCGGACTTGCGCGATGCCAAGATCTCCGTTACGCCGGAAGGGAAATTGTTGGTCATTGGTGCTGGGGCAAGGAATGATCACTCGGCTGGAAATCCTGGCGGTATTCGGCATCAAAGCTATGCATGGATTTCGGATGACGGGAGCTCCTGGGCTTCAAAGAAAGGGGTTGGAGATCCGAACTACTGGCTCTGGCGCGTTGACTGGCATCAAGGCCAAGGGCTTGGCATTGGCTATCGGACGAATCGCCCTGATGATCGGGACACGCGTTTGTACAGCACCAAAAATGGTTTGGAATTTGAGCTGCTCAAGCGCGAACTTTTTAGTGATGGATACCCGAATGAATCATCCATTGCATATACGGAGCAGGATGTTGCTTACTGCCTATTGAGAAGAGATCCACACGGCGGGAAATCAGGGACTGGTCAGCTTGGGACCGCAGTCGCTCCATTTACCGAATGGGAGTGGAAAGATCTGGGGGTACGAATCGGTGGCCCCAAAATGATACTTCTGCCCGACGGGAGATTGTTGGCCATTGTTCGACTATACGACGGCCACACGCGAACTTCACTCTGTTGGCTTGACCCACAGCAAGCGACGCTGACCGAGTTCTTCCGACTGCCTTCTGGCGGAGACACGAGTTACGCAGGAGCGGTTTGGCATGAGGATCAACTGCACGTGAGTTACTACTCGCAGCATGAAAGTCTCGGTCAAACATTCAAGACGGCAATCTATTTCGCGAAGCTCTCGATTCCCTAGCGAATTGCCGGCTCAGCTGTATCTCGACGGTTTTTTTCATTCACCTTAAGCCACCATTGGCCAACTGCTCATTTGTCCTGCAATTCGAAGACGCTGGTGGAACGCTCAGGGTTGTCGCACCATGTGTTGAAGCAGTTGGTGCGGCCTAGTAGTGTGGCGGTTTCTCATCTTCGGGAGCGCGAGGGGTCTCTTGAATGGACATTTTTACATCGCGGATTTGCTGCTGGATGAGTGGTAACAGGTTTTCGAGTTTCATGAGCTTCTCGTTCTGTTCGGTAACCACCGCATTAAGTTGTTCGCATAGTCGATCTTGATGAGCCAACGCTATCTCTAGTTCTTCCACGCGTTGCTCGATTGTTTTGCCTTGCATAGCAGTCATTTGGTTAAGAGAAGGGGGCCAATAGATGTTGTTTGGTCCAGCGCATCCTAACGTCAGAATAAGCAAACAGGAATTCTAGTTTGCTATCGCTAAGGTTTGTGCCAGTTTGGGCAGGCCTGTTCGACCTAGAGCTTCCGAAAACGATGATGTCGCCAGTATGATCGTAACCGTCGAGCAACTTCTCATTTGCGAACCCCTATCGAGGACAGTTGGTGATTCTCTTTGAATTTGCGGTTCCTCGCCCCATTGCTGAGACAAATGCTTGTCGTTTCATGAGCCGATCGCAAGCGTTTAAGGGAAGGTCAGCATCCTCAACGACCCTGATCGATACGACCGAAAAAGTCGTGTTCAACTCTAACAGGAGTAACGAAAATACCTTCAAATTTCATCCCAGGGTTTTTTGACCGAGGGGTAAATGCAACCTATAGTTGCTCGGGCTGACTTCGTGCATGGAAGGCAGTGCGGGACAGATCGCGATGGCAAATTTAGTTGCTGCGAAACGTACCGTTCGGAGGCTTGCCCAACGATAAGTGGTCCTTCCAACGCACGCGTCTTGATGGAGATCGATCTGCATTTGTAGGTCGCATCGCAAGTCGGGGGCCGGAAGTGCATTTGTCGAATGTTGAATGAGACATATGAAGCCGCCTTCCTGGAAGAGCAACATGCCCCTGCCTTTTAAAGTGTATGCCCGCCTCGTTGCACTTTGTCTTTTCGTTAGTTTCTATTCTGCCTCGACGTCGGTTGCCCAGGATCGCTTTCCCGGCACATCTGTGGCGGAATCCGCGGCGGAGTTGGTTCAAACTGGGATTCAGTTTGAGAAAGCTCGTGATTGGGTGAAGGCGATCCAGCACTACGAAGCTTCCGTTCGAGAGTTTCCCGACAGTGCCGACCTGCGACGACGTTTGTTGATTTCACGACTTCACTACGATGTGGTACGTCGCAGCAGTGATCGCGCGTTGACCTCGATCGTAGACGAAGTGTCGGCATCGCGGGCACTGGACCTATTCTCTGAGGTCTTAGCTCGACTGGAGATGAGCTACGTTGATCCAATTGATTTGACTGAGGTTATCCGCGGCGGCACCGCATACTTGGAAGTCGCGCTTACCGAACCCGGGTTTGTGCGGCAGCATTTACCAGGCGTAGAGACTGAACGCGTTGAGCAGTTTCGTACTTCAATTCATCGGTTGACGTTACGTGAACAGGTGCGGAATCGATACGATGCTCGCGCCTTGGTTGCTCAGGCAGCCGAAAAAGCGCGAAAGGACCTTGGACTAAATCCAACAACAACCGTTGTTCAATTCACGCTGGGTGCGATCGGCTTGCTAGATCCTTACTCATCGTTCCTTTCCTCCGCCGATCTAACCGAGATGGAGTCACAGATAGAAGGCAATTTTGTTGGACTGGGCATTGCTTTGGAGCCGCATGAGGCCCCATTGCGAATCTTGAATGTGATCTCGGGCGGTCCAGCAAAGGAAGCCGGCTTGAGAGCTGGGGATCGTATTTTGGAGATTGGTTCGACGGTTTGTGTCGAAGTCGGAGCCGAACGCGCGGCGGACCTGTTGCGTGGGCCTGAGGATAGTAATGTTCGCCTTCTTGTTGCTTCCGTTGATGGGCGACAGCGTGAGTTAGTTGTGGCTAGACGGCGTGTGGAGGTTCCTAGCGTAGAACATGCGCACCTGATCAAACCACAGACCGGCGTTGCGTACCTGAAGATCAACAGTTTTCAAAAGACGACGGTTAGTGAACTGGACCGCGCGTTGTGGGATCTGAATCGCCAAGGAATGCGGAGTCTCATCATTGACTTGCGTGGAAATCCCGGTGGTTGGTTAGATGCTTCGATCGCAGTAGCAGACCGCTTCCTAACACGCGGTCGCATCGTCAGCACCCGCGGAAAGAATGGCATCGAGAATCAGAACTATGATGCTACTGCCAGCGGAACTTGGGATATTCCACTGACACTATTGATTGATCAGGAAAGCGCTAGTGCCAGTGAGATTTTGGCTGGTGCGATTCGTGATAACAATCGAGGTGAGTTGATTGGTCAGACGACGTACGGAAAAGGCAGCGTTCAAGGTCTGTTTCATACGAAGATTCTGAAGAGCGGAATCCGATTGACCGTATCCAAGTTCTATTCGCCGAGTGGAACTGCAATCAGCGAGCGAGGGGTGAAGCCGACTTTCGAAGTGGCCGACATCGACTCGGGGAGATTTGTCGCGAAGACCGACAGGACGTCGAGTGGTCAGAATAGCGACCGGATCGAGAACGATCGTGTTTTGGGAATCGCACTTGAGCGTCTTTCTTCGCGAAGTGCTGCGGCTCGGATGCCTGCGTTCTCACGAAACTAAATCCACTCCGTTTGTTGGGTGGGAGACTGGATCGACTTGGCCGAACAGCGGCGACCGGACGCGTACAGAACACGAGCTCGACCGCATGAGTGGCATTGCAGCGTCTTGCGGAAACAATTGCACATTCTGAACTCTCGGTCGATTGTTGTTGCACGGCGGCTACAACAATGCTTGAAAGTCCACTATCGTGTACCTTTCGGCATCTCTTCGGGGCCCGTGCACTGCACGAGAATGGCGGGGTTTTTGCAGTCCGTGTACTGCGAATTCACCGGGTATTCACCGTTTCGCACTCCGTCGTAACCCCTGCGTGGAGCGAAAGTTAAAGCCGAATGAGTTGGGGCAAACCAGTGAAAACGAGCCCTTCAACAGATTGAAGCTCGAACCGTATCCATAAACGAACTCAAAGTGAGAGACTTTGTGAACGCAATTAATTTGGCGGACTACATCCGCGACGTTCCGGATTTTCCGAAACCAGGGATCGTCTTCAAAGACATTACTCCAATGCTGGCCAACTCGCAGGCGTTCTCTGCATCGATCGACCACTTCGTGGAGCGATTTAAAGACGAGCAGATCGACGCGATCATTGCCGTCGAATCGCGAGGGTTCATTTTTGGCGGACCGTTAGCGACTCGATTGAATGCAGCGTTCATCCCGGTCCGTAAGCCCGGCAAACTACCATATGACAAGATTAGCCAGACCTACGATCTGGAGTATGGAACCGACACGCTTGAGATTCACTCCGACGCGCTTTCGGCGGGGCAACGAGTGCTGATCGTTGATGATCTGTTGGCGACCGGAGGAACCATCGAGGCATGCATCAAATTGCTGGAAGGATTCTCGGTCGAAATTGTTGCTTCGGCCTTCTGCATCCATCTCAAATTCTTGGGTGGGGAAAAACGCCTGGGAGACCACCCTGTTTTCAGCTTGCTAGAGTACTAGCAGTTCAGTTCTGCTCTGAGCGAAAGAGCAAAAGTCGTTGTTAAGGGTGCACCAGGGCGGGGAAGATGCAAGGCGAAGGGAAAGAGGAGGCGACGCCAAACGAATTGGATTCTTCCGCGGAGCCGGATAAGCAGCCTGGCGAATCCGGGATTACAAGTTCTCCCTACGCGGACTGTTCGCGAGCAGACGATCAGAGCCGGGAAGAGACGTTCGGGTTTCGGCGTGCATCGGAAAAGGTGAAGTCTTTCCCGCAGAGCCCGGGTGTCTACTTGATGAAGGATAACGCCGGACGGGTCATCTACGTGGGCAAAGCAAAGAACCTGCGGAGTCGCGCCGGCAGCTACTTTCTCAAAGCGGCACAGCAGGAGCAACGCACAGCCAACTGGGTTCATGAGATTGCCGACATCGATTTCATGGAATGTGAAAGCGAAGTCGATGCTCTGCTGGCTGAAAGTCGCTTGATCAAGGACGTTCAACCGAAGCACAACAAAGAGCTCAAGGATGACAAGACTTTTCCGTATTTGATGATCACGACTCGTGAGGATTTTCCACGAGTGGAGGTCACCCGGACTCCGCGAGATTCGGGCGTCAAACTTTACGGGCCGTTCGCAAGTGCAGGTGCTTTACGCGGCGCAATCCAGGTCATGCAGAAAGTGTTTAAATTTCGCACCTGCAGTTTGGACATCGAGGATGGGGATCCAAGGTGGAAATGGTTTCGGCCTTGCCTGCTCGCATCCATCAAGCAATGCACGGCTCCATGCAATCTTCGCATTAGCAAAGAGGAGTATCGCCAGGATATCCGCCGGCTACAGACGTTTTTGGATGGCGGGAAGAAAAAGCTGCTCAAACAACTCACTGGAGAAATGCAGGAAGCGTCCAAGAACATGCAATACGAGAAGGCAGCCCGTCTGCGCGACGAAATTGCAATGCTTGAGAAGTTGGACGAGCGAGGTGAGCTGGAAACGCATGTTCAGCCAGAGGTGTTCTATATCGATCCGAAGAAAGGGATGACCGGGCTGCAAAAAGTCTTGAAGCTACCCGCACCGCCGCGCGTGATCGAAGGTGTTGATATCGCTCATCTCGGTGGGAATGAAACGGTTGCGAGCTTGGTTCAATTCATTGATGGATTGCCATTCAAGCCTGGCTATCGACGCTACAAGATTCAGAATGTCAAAGGCGTCGACGACTTTCGTAGTATTCACGAAGTCGTGGCACGTCGATTCCGCCGCTTGAGCGATAACCAAGAGGCCTTTCCGGATCTATTGTTGATCGACGGAGGCAAAGGCCAACTCAGCGCGGCGATGGCGGCTTTTCGTGATCAGGGGATCGAGCCTCCTGCCGTTCTTTCACTTGCAAAGCAGGAAGAAGAAATTTTTCTTCCTGGACGGAGTGACTCGCTACGCATGAGTCGACATGCATTTGGATTGAGGCTGTTGCAGTATGTGCGAGATGAAGCGCACCGGTTCGCTCAGCACTACCATCACATCCTTCGCAGCAAAAGCCAGCTGAATCGCTAGATCGAATGCGGGCATAACTGAAGTTCCGTTGCGGCCGGTGCGAATACAATCGCAGACCTAAGCAATACATGTCACGAACTGGTCGTGGGTTGGCTTTGGTTTTTGGCCCGGGCCCTGGCCTCGTCGGCTGCCGCATGGATTTGCTGGTTCAGCTGCATGGTGCCTGGATCAGGAGAAATCTTGGCAGCTTGATCGATCCATTTCTCCGCCTTCGACCAATACTCGAGTGACTGAGTGAGGGTGGTGAATTTTGATGGGTCGGCTGTCTCGCTTCCGTTATCTGCACTCCATTTTTCTGCAGATTCATTCGCAAGTTTTTCAAACAACATCGCGGCGGCTTGTAGATAGTTGGGTTGATCCGGTTCGAGTTCTGCTGCACGTTCTAAGTGCGTCGCAGCCTTCTCTGTTTGTTCATCAACGTATAGCGCGAGCCCGAGTCGATATTGGATGTTCGCTTCGTTTGGAAGGAGGCTTGCATCGCGTTCCAGTAGTGGAAGCTCGGTTTTTCGCAGTTTGTCAATCTGCTTCGAGATGGACTCGCGAGCCGGCGTGTTTCCGTTTTGAGCCAAACTGCGCTCTAGAAGTGCTGCGAGGTTCGTCCTCGGTCCAGTTACATTCGGCTCAACACCGATAGCTTGGCCGTAATGCTTCATTGCTTGTTGGTTGCGGCCTTGTTGCTCTGCCATGATTCCCAATGCCAGGTGAGCCCCCGCTCGGTCATTGTTGAAATTGAGTCCAGCTCGCAATTCGTCGAGTGCGTTTCTAAAGTCAGCAGAGACCCCGGTGTTCTGCATGTCCATTGGGAAGCTCAGCAAGTTGCGGACAGCTTCGGTGCGAACGCTGCGGATGGGATCGCTGAGCGCTGCTCTAAGGAGACTCGAGTTTTTTGTGAAGTTGGAGCCAGCGGCCAGTGCGCTTGTGGCGGCTGTGCGGACCAGCGGATGGTCATCCTCAATTGCTCTTGCCCCCCACTCGGCCGCTTTCTCGGGATGGATCTGCGAAAGCACTTGAAGCGCAGTTGCTCGTGCGATGGCTGGTGACTCATATCCGCGGCGCCCCAGGACACGTTCCAGTTTCTCCACTGCATCGGGAGCATTGGACTGACCTGCTGCGATCGCGATTCCGAAATGTTCGTCTCGTCGTCGATTCTCACCGTACCATTTGTCGCAAGCTTCATCGCACCATTGATTCGCACGCTCAAGCTCAGCCTGTATTTCCCTGTCCCCCTCGCGAGCTGCCAGCATCCAATCCTGATAGAGCTCTAAGTTGTCTCTCTTTTCGGGGCTAATATTTTCCTTCTCCAAGTGGCAACCGGTGCACGCGTTTGGGGTGCCCAATTCAGTACTTAAGTCGGGCCGAGGAATGCGGAAAGAATGATCTCGTCGCGAGTCGATCGCCATATACGTTGTTGCGGGCATGTGGCAATTGACGCACTTTGCACCTTCGCTACCCGCTTTGTGGAAGTGGTGTCCGACGGAGTCGTATTTGGCCGCGGGGTGTTGGTGGCAGGAGGTGCAAACCTCATTTCCGTTGTGCTTTAGTTTCGCAGAGTGCGGATCGTGACAATCCGAGCACTTGATGCCTTTGTGATACATCTTGCTCTGGATAAATGAGCCGTGGACGTAATCTTCGTCTAGGATCTGTCCATCCGGGTAGTAGACGTTCTCCGTAAGCAACTGATTGGAGAAGTGGTCGTAGAAATTGTTGCCGGCTTTGAAACCGCCCTGAACGATATTTCTGCGGCTGTGGCACGGAGCACAAGCTTGGATCTGGTTTTCGGCCGCCTCTTTCAGATTCGCAAGACCATAACCGCGCTCACGACTCCAGCCTGGCCAAGTCTGGTTGGCAAGTTCAACGTGGACGCTCGCTGGGCCGTGGCACGATTCGCAGGAGACATCGATTTCAAAGAATGTCGAATGGTATTCGCCACCGAAGGTTTTGTTCGGTTTGCCATCGCCGTTGGTGTTAGAGACGAAATTGATGTGGTCCTTGGGCGGGATGAATTCCTTGCGGAAGTCAGTGCTATGGCAATCCGCACACATGTTATTCCAACGTTGTGCGACTCCTGTCCAGTGAAGATCATCGTCGGGGGCCAGTTTTTCTTCGACGTCTGGCGGCGCTAAGTAAAACCAATTCTCCTTTTCCGTGTCCCAACATAGACGTAAGACTTGAACGCGAGGGACGTCGTTAGCAGCTGATCTTTCCGAGCCATCGGCAGGGAATTCAACCATGTACTGCTGGAGCGGTTCGAGGCCAAATACGTATTTGACCTCGAAGTCGGTCATCTCGCCGTCTGGTCCTTCCGTGTTCACGAAGAACTTGCCATCACGGCGGAACATGCGGCTCTTGATGTTGTGATGCTCGACGGTCGCGTCATTGAAATCACCAAGGACTGTATCGTCGCTAGCCAACTGCATCGCTTTGTCGTGGTGCGAGCCCACGAATTTGTCTGCCTGTTCGGCGTGACACTTGATGCAAGAGTCGCGACCGACATAGGTTGCTTGCGAAAGATCGAAGGGGAGGCTTGATCCCGTCGAATTGCCTCCGCAGCCGGGTAGTAGGACCGTCAGCAGCAGACAGAGCGCAGCGAAATGGAGAAAGTGGGAGTGTCGCAGGATCAGCGCGTTGGAATGCTCATAGACCTGCTCAGCGGCGGCCCGAAGAAGGCTGTAAGAGCCCATAGAGATTGCGTCCAAAGTTCGTGAGGTTGGTTAGCTTCAGTTTACCAAAACCCCCGCGAACTTGGTGACCTAATCTAACATCTAAGCGGATTGAACCGCTGTTTGACACCAAGCCAGGAAAACAAGGCGAATCAGCGAACGTCAGCAGTCGTTTGGTATGGACGCCGTTCCCCAGCGGAGCTTTGTAGGCTCAATCTACGGAGCTTTGTAGGCTCAATCTACAATCGCAGCCTCAATGACTTCCTCATCATTCGGACGATCGGCTAAAAGCGGGATTCCGCCTTGCTCAAGGTAGACCTCGTACCATTGAGCCGACAGATGCAGCATTCCCGCTAGAAGAAGGCCAGTTGCTGGGACCGCACCAATACAAAACAGAAGGTAGCCGATCAGCATTACCAATAGACTGGCCAAAGCAAATCGGATTCCAGATCCAACGATAATCCACTTCATTTTGGATAGAAAATCGACGGACCAATCCCAATCGAATGCCTTTCCGAAATCTTGGTAGACCATCGCTCGAATGAGGATGGGTGCGGCAATCAAATAGCTGACCACGCTTAATAGTGCTGAGCCAACTCCGCCGCCCGCTAAGAGGACTCCGACTGTGGCGTCGGTAGCTATACCCTCGGCTGCCGCAAGCATGCCTATGCCAAAAATGATTCCAAGTGGAATAAACAGCAGCGTTGACAAAACGATTTGAACAACAAAGTAGACCACAAAAGGCCAAATGCCCTGGGTGAAATACTCGCCAAGACGGTTTGCATCGATATCCAAGCCGGGATGATTCGTTCGAGCGGCTCGCCGCTGGAAGAGCTCAGTGCCGTATCCGAACAAGGCTATGTAGCCAACAAAGAACGAGCTTGTAACTGCGGCCAAGGATAGCCAGAGCAAATTGCCCGGCCAATTCTCCGATTGCAAGGGAGCGCGAATGGCCTCCGTCACCGAAACGGTGCGCCGAGGGCTTCCCATTGGTTCTGCAGCTGGTTCCGGCCCCGGATTCGGTTCCACTGTGTCGGTCACTGTTCTGTCCCTTTTCCAAGTCGGGTCCATCGTGAGGCGTTTGAGAATCGACCGTGATTCCTGGTCTGTTTTCGCCTGGGCGGGAAGGATATTGCCGAATCTGGGACGTCTCCAGCGGATTTATTGCCGGATCCAGCTGAGTCGGGGATGTGAAACCGACGGAAAGCGAATCAGTGGGAATCCCAGCAGGGCTCCGACGCGACCGGTATTTAATCCCTGAAATGCGAGGCCGACAGTGATGCCTGGCTTCGAAGTTACCGAAACGCGTCGATAACGAGATTGAATCCGCCACCCTGGATGATCAGGAACACGCCGAGACCGATGAATACCAGAGCCATCATGATGGCCTTAACGGGTGCCTTGTTGTCTACCCAGTTCATGATCCCGTAGACAACAGAGTAAAGAACAGGGAGGAAGAAGCAGAGTAGACCTTGTTTCACGCTGCGGGCAAAACCGAAAACGGTGATACTCATGTGCGCAAATACGCTAATTGCCGTTCCTGTGATGAGTGAAGTTAGTCCGAGTGTGATGAATACCGGCCATCGCTGCACTTTCCCGATGAGTGTGTCTGGTGGAGATGGCGTACCAAATTTTCCATCGACGATGACGATGCCAGCGGCAATGAGGGCGATGGTTCCGATCAAGAACGACATGATGACCCACCATGGCATGGACGCCTTGTCTCGTCGGCTATCCATAAGCTGATCACGCACCATGTTGACGGACGCTTCTTGAAGGTAGAGGTTGTCAAACTCCGGCTTCTCGTCCTTTGCGTCGTAGCCCGTCAATTTCTCGCCTGACTGCAGGTTGTAACCGCAGCTCGTGCAGATCACGGTGCCGGGTTTAATATCAACCATGCACTCGGGGCAGGTCGGACCCGATTTCTGAATCAGTCCGGCGTCGTCCAGGAGAGAATCCAGGGCACCGCCAACGGCGGCTGGCGCGGGAGCTTTTGCAGATGCCGATTTTGACTTCGTTTTTGGCGATGGGGCCTTCGCCGCCTTGGGTTTCGGCGTCGGGATCTTGATCGTCTTGCCGCACTTGGGGCATTTGCCGTTCTTTCCTGCCAATTTGGATGGTACGGACAAAGTCTGCCCACAATCGCATTTGAATTTGATTGGCATAATTGATTCGTTTCGTCGAGTCGTTGGAAGAACGAAGAGAGGAGTGCGGCATACGCGGTCATCAGACGATCCCGCCACCTCGCTCGCGGAGCCGAGCAGGTGGAGTGCGGATTCAGAAGTCCCATCTATTTTGGTCCGAGTTGCGAGGATCGACAACTCTTTCCGGGCGAGTTGCCTCGGTTCGGTCGCGGCCATAATAGCCGGTACGAGTGGGAATCTCGGCCCGCTGGACGAACTAAATCAAGTCTGCCAACATGGTCCAAGCCCCGCCTAGCCTGATTCTGGGTGAGAATTGAGTCTAGGAATGCCCCCGACGAAGTTGCGCGGATGTGGAAGCGTTCTAATCGTTTCAACTGACGGAATCGAAACGACCGAAACAGTCGATTGGGTAGGCAGCGGTTACTTAAACCATATTACGAATCATCAAGGCTCTTTCATGTCGGACACATCCTCGAGTGGGAAATCACCTCGGTATAACCGCGTCATCCTGAAGCTTTCTGGGGAAAGCCTGAGCCCGCCAGGCGAACGCGGCATCAGCATGGACGAGGTCTTTGCAATAGCAGAGCAGGTCAAACAGGCTTTGGAACTAGGGTGCCAAATTGCTCTCGTAGTAGGTGGGGGCAATATCCTCCGAGGAGCACAGTTCTCAACGGCGAGCGGTCAGAAGATCGAAGAAGCGACCGCCCACTACATGGGTATGCTGGCGACAGTCATTAACGCTTTGTCTCTTCAAGAGGGCCTCGAAGGAATTGGTTGCGATACGCGAGTCATGTCGGCAATCCGAATGGATGGCTTCTGTGAACCGTTTATTCGCCGACGAGCGCTCAGGCATATGGAGAAGGGCCGGATTGTCGTGTTGGCTGCCGGCACGGGTAGCCCCTTTGTGACAACGGACACGGCAGCGACGCAGCGGGCTCTAGAATTGAATGCTGATATCGTCCTCAAAGCGACTCGAGTCGACGGGGTCTACTCTGAAGATCCAGAAAAGAACCCGCATGCGATCTTGTATCCCGAGCTGGACTACGAAACGGTTATCAAGCAGAACCTAAGAGTGATGGACGGTACGGCGATTTCGCAATGCCGCGAGCACAAGATGCCAATTCTGGTATTCAACTTTAAAAAGGAAGGCAACATCGTCAAAGCGGTATCTGGTCAGCGAGTCGGAACTCGGATCGGTCCAACAGCAGAAGCCCGGTAGTCTTCTGCAGTGACGTAGACGCAGTCGACGTGAAGCAGTGCGAAGGGGGCGGGAATCAGAACCAAACAGATTTTGAATCTGTAGGAGCAACGCCCTTCCGATACTTTCGCATGACCCTCCCAGAATCCCTCGCGAAACTCGCAAAAGGGAGCTGGGATAAGCTTGAGCAAACGTTGCAAACTGAAACTCAGATTGGACCTGGGGTGCGAATTCCCCTTGTGTCTTCGCGCCGCGATGTGGCATACAATATGCGACACGATCAACCTGGGCCGCGGCTCGGTTGGTCCCCGAAATAGGAATTTTACCGCACTTGTGCCCTGATCCTCGGATCGCATCTGCTGAGATCAAGTTGAAGTGGGCGAATACTGCGGCTGCAAATTTTGAGCACGACGAACGATTGAAATAGGTGGACAGCCATGAGCGTTGATGAAGTAATGATGGATGCTGAAGAGCGAATGGAGAAGGCAATCAGCATTCTCAAGAATTCGCTGACTGGAATTAGGACCGGACGCGCGACCCCAGGGCTGGTCGATAGTGTTCGCGTTGAGGCCTACGGTTCGCAGCAACCGCTCAAACAACTTGCATCCATAGCGGCACCAGAGCCAGCTCAGCTCGTGATCCGGCCCTTCGATGCAGGAACGATTAAGGACATTGAGAAGGCGATTGTGGGCAGCGACCTGGGCTTGAATCCCCAGAACGATGGCAAAATCATCCGAATCAACATTCCGCAACTCAGTACTGATGTTCGGAAGAAAATGGTCGCTCGCATCAAGGAGTTGGCTGAGGAGGCAAAGATCTCCATTCGCAATATCCGTCGCGATGCAAACAAGGCGATTGAGGGAGCCGAGAAAGAAAAGGAGATTAGCGAGGACGATCGTGATAAGATGAAGGACGACGTCCAAGAGCTGACGAAGAAGTTTGAAACCGAGGCGAGTGATCTGGCCAAGGCAAAAGAATCTGAGGTCATGGAAGAGTAATATCCAGATTCGGTCAGATTCCGACAACGGAGACTGAGTTCTGTTGTTCTTGTACTTGCGTCTGATCCGTCCTTGCTGATTGAAGTAGAGGCAGCCTCCGGTTGGAAAGTCCGATCGTGAGGCTGTTTTGTTTCCTTAATACCTTGCTTTCTCACCTTCTCACCTTCACATCTTCTCATCTTTATAGATTCGCCTTTTCGAGGTTGCTTGCCTTGAGTTCAGATCCTTCAGAAACACTGAGCTTCCGTTGCGACGAGTGTGGAAAACGGTTGAAAGCTCCTGCCAAGTTCGCTGGACGCAAGGTGCAGTGTCCTAAATGCAAGGCAGCCATCCGGGCGCCTGGAGAGAAAGTTCCCGGTGGTGCGAAGCGTAGTAGGAAGCCAAAATCGAAGCCGCCTGAGGCAAGTCCGGAACTCGCCTTGGACTCGCCGGCCGGAGATCTTGGACTGGATCACGGACGTGACGACACGGCAAGATCCGATCTAGGTGCTGAGTCTACAAATACGAACAAGCCAAAAACGAACTTCCTCGAGATGGACGATCCGTTTTCGCTCGCTTCACCCGCTATCAATGACCTTGAGGATCGGCAGGATGAATCCAATGCAATCAGGGCGGAGAAAGAGGCTCAGCGCCAGCAAGATATGGCGAGGCGAAAACGAAGGGAAGAAGAAACCGAGCGGCGGCGTGCGATGGCTGCGGCTGCTGACGAACAAGTCAAACCAATCGAGACTCCGTCAAGTTTAGGGGAGACCTCCGAAAGCATCCCCTTCGACAGCGATGATTCGCCTCCTCTGTCAAAAGTGGAGCCGACCGGTGCAAAGCCGAATCCAAAGCCTGCAGCTTCGGCTATCCAGACTGAGGAGCCTGCCGCTTCTAGCTTCGATGATGACGAGCTTCAGTTGGCACCTTTGGATGATGAGCCCACGCAAGCCAAGAGTTTAAATCCGACAACGAATTCCACACCTGATCCGAGTGCGGTGCATGACGGCCCGGTGCATGACGGCCTAGAGGACTTGGACGAATTAGTTCCTGGAATTGGTGCCGGGGATGCAGATGAACTCACGCCAGTTGCTGAAGAAGAGACTCTCGAGGACGCACAATATCGAGTGGTATGCACGATCTGCGATACGGCTCAGTACGTGAGTGCATCGGCGGCAGGGATGAAGATCAAATGTCCAGATTGCTTTGCTGAGTTCAAGGCTCCTCCTCCGCCAAAGGATTGGAAGCCATCCAAGGCTACCAAAAAGCTGCCAATTGATGCAGAGATTGCGTTGGCCGATCCCCTTGCAGAAGCGGTAAAGGCCTCCGACGAAAAGCGAAAGCTGCGAACGGAGGCTCTGTTGGACAAGGCGCGTGATGAAGTCGACGACGAAGAGTCAGAGTCGCGTTACGAGCTCGAGTTTGACAACAACGGTTTCGTTCAGCGTACATTCGGGTTCGTCAAAGACGGGCTCACCATGGGGCAAGTTGTATTGTACGGAATTGTGTTTGGTCTGCTTTTTGGTTTCGTTCAAGTTGGATTGAGCGATACCTCGAGCATGTTTGGCAAAGGGATGCTCCTTGTCACGACCATCATGTTGCCGGCGATTGGAATACTGTTTGCGCTGCCGATGCTTAGCGGTGGTCTGTCATTGATCGAAGCCGTTGCCAATAAACAACATGTCAAAGAGATTCCGGCGTTTAATATTTTTGATAATGCCGCAGATGTGATTGTGATCTTCGTTTCCTTGGCGGCAGGCGCGATCCCTGGCTATTTGATCGCAATGCCGTTTGCGGGCGAAGAAGCGGGAGCGAATTTTATTCGGATCGCGGGAATGGTGATCACGGGCCTCGGGCTCTTTCCTCTTTTTCTGTTATCGATGATGGACAACGGCAGTATTTTCGCGCCCATTTCCAATGCAGTGCTGGGGACGGTTCGGTCAGCAAAGGAATCTTGGGCGAGCTACTACATGAAAGTGATGTCGGCGACAGCCATCGTGCTGTTCATCTGGTTGTTGCTTCTCAATCGCTCGCCGATCCTAACAGGGATCGCTGGCTCGATCCTGCCTCTGTTGGTCTTTTTCACCTGCCAGCAAGTAGGTGTTTTGGCCGACGATATCGGTGAGCATCTGAGTTTCAACTTCACGCCTGAAGATGATGAAGACGATGGCGAAGATGATGCGCCCAAAGATCTACTAGATGAAGATTATTCCTAGCGAGGCGGGTTAAACTCCAAGCTGGTCGTTGGTCATCGAATAGGTGATGACACACGCGGCGCGCGAACTCGCGGTTCAAGTAGGCAGAACGTTCGGTTAGCCAGATGGCAGGCTAGACGAAACGATTACGAAGAACACCGAGTCCCTGGATTTCGACTTCACAAACGTCGCCGCTCCGGAGGAACCGCGGTGGCGTTCGAGCCGCCCCGACTCCAGGTGGTGTTCCCGTGAAAATCATGTCTCCTGGCTGCAAGATGGTGCATTGCGAAAGGTGTGAGACAAGTTCAAGTGGTTTGAAGATGAGCTGCTTCGTGTTGGAGTCCTGGAAGGTCTCGCCATTGATTCTCAGGCTGATGTTGAGATCGCATGGGTCATCAACAAACTCCTTGGGCACTAAGAACGGCCCAACTGGGCCGAAGTGCGGGAAGCTTTTTCCGAGTAACCACTGGCCCCCCGGACGTCCCTTCTGCCAATCTCGTGCAGAAACATCGTGGCCACACATGTAGCCGAAGATTGCGTCTTCTGAATCCTCGACTGAAACGTTGGCTGTCCGCGAACCGATCACGATAACGAGCTCCGCCTCGAAATCGACTTTGGAACTCACGGTGGGCAACGGAACTTCAGCGTCTTGTCCACAGAGAGCGCCCTTTAACTTGCTGAATACAACTGGCTCTGTAGGAATCTCAGCGCCGGTTTCGATGGCATGGTCTCGGTAGTTGAGGCCAATGCAGATAGTATTTCCGATTTCCGGCACTGGGCTCAGCAATTTGGTGTTGGGATTCGCCTTCGGAGCTTTCGCGGACAGCTCATCAATTTGCCCGCGGATTGCGTCCCACTCTTGAATGGCGTCGAGCATCGTTGGGCAAGTCTTCATCAGTGCTCCGCAATCGACATAACCCTCGCTCGTATTCAGACCCCATGTTTCGTTGCCTTCAGCATTCAAAAAGCGGATGAGCTGCATCGTCTTCTTTCCTTTGCGGCAGTGGTTGACGCTCACATTCTCAATTCGAGGTTGAGCCAGGGAATCGGTCGGGTTGGTTTTTGCCGGCACTTGCCTTGGAACGGCTGTTTCATCGGCGATTGACTCCAAGCGAAAACTTACACTCCTGGATCAGGTGTGCTACCCCCAGATCATCTATACTAAAGACACGAAGCCAAGCTTGGGCGGATTGATTCAAGTTGAGCTTCGCCCGCCTTTGACCTCTTGCTCCCGTGATCTCCCTCGTCCAATCGATTTGAGGCCTATGCGATCTACTTCGTTGATAGTCCGATTATTCTTGTACAGTGCGCTGCCTCACCTGATGGTGCTGGCAAATAACTGCGCACTAGCACAATCGGCCGGCGGGGCGAAGCCCATCGATTTCGCGCGTGATGTTAGGCCCATCCTGGCAAAGCATTGTTTCGCATGTCACGGTCCTGATGCCGAAACACGCGCGGCGGAACTGCGATTGGATCACGCAGAGGGTGCTCAATATGTGTTGGAAGGAGCGGAACGCTCTGAGGTCTTGCGTCGGATTTCGGCATCCGACGCTCAGTTGGTGATGCCACCACCGGAGTCCAAACGGCCCTTATCTGAGGAGCAAATTGAGCTGCTCAGGCGGTGGATTGCAGAAGGCGGAGAGTACCAAGGCCATTGGGCTTTCGAACCCATTGGTGATTCTCCGCCTCCTATCTTTACGCCCGATGAGTTGGATTGGGGCGCGAATCCGATCGACCGCTTCACTCGTCGAAAAATGGAAGAGCGAGGTCTATCACCCAAGCCGCCGGCCAGTGCGGCCACGTTGGTTCGTCGAATCTCACTTGATCTTACCGGGCTGCCACCGACGCTAGATGAGATTCAAGACTTTGTTTCGAAGGAGCGAAATGTTGGCCGAGGCCAAGCTGTCGAGGAATTGTTTGATCGGCTAGTTGCTTCACCGCGTTACGGCGAGCACATGTCATTGGCATGGTTAGAGGCTTCTCGCTACGCCGATACAGACGGTTACCAGAATGATCGCTATCGGTATCAACATGCGTGGCGTGACTGGGTTATTCGCGCGTTCAACGACAAGAAACCGTTCGACGAATTTGCTACCGAACAGCTAGCAGGTGATTTGTTACCTAAGCCGACTCTTTGGCAGCAAGTAGCGACTGGATTCGGTCGCAATCACCGGATCAACTCGGAAGATGGCTCGATTCCCGAGGAGTGGCTTGTTGAAAATGTTGTGGATCGAGTAGACACCTTTGGCACCGTTTTTCTTGGGTTGACCATTGGGTGTGCGCGTTGCCATGACCACAAATTTGATCCGATTGCACAAAAGGATTACTACCAGCTCTTTGCATATTTCAACAGTATTGCAGAGCACGGAGTTGGACCCAATAACGGAAACAGTCCGCCTTTCGTGGAGCTGCCGGAGAGTTGGCCCTTGGTCGATCAAGAGGAGAATGTAGCGATCAAGCCAGAGCCAGTGAAGTTGCGGCGTGCACGCGAGACAGCCGGTAATGGGTTGAGGCGACCTCAAGCTGGATCGCCAAAAACAGTGATGGTCATGCACGAATTGACGATCCCGCGTAAAACCTATGTTTTAGCGCGGGGGAGATACGATCAGCCCATTCTTGACGAGCCTGTTCAACCGGCGACGCCGGAAGTGCTCGACTTTTCCAAGTCTCATCAGGCCAATGACGATCGGGAGAGAGGGCGGTCTACGCGACTCGACCTGGCCGGCTGGCTATTTGAACCTGCAAACCCGCTGACCGCACGAGTCCAAGTGAACCGTATTTGGCAGCATTTTTGGGGCACTGGGCTCGTCGCCACATCTGACAACTTCGGGTTGCAAGGCGCCTTGCCCTCTCACCCAGCGTTGTTGGATTGGCTCGCTGGGGAATTACAGCGAAGTGGATGGAGCGTGGTCCACATTCAGCGACTCATCGTGACGAGCGCGACTTATCAGCAATCGTCCTATGCTTCGAACGCCGACCTGAAAAGCGATCCAAAGAATAGATGGCTTTCGCGGAGCAGACGACAACGATTAAACGCCTTCGAAATTCGCGATCAGGCATTAATGCTGGCCGGCTTACTTCAGCATCGGATTGGCGGACCTTCTGCGAAACCCTACATGCCGAAAAAAATTTGGAGTGCTATTTCGAATAACAAATACGAACAAGATAGCGGCGCGAATCTATTTCGACGAAGCCTCTACACGTACTGGCGCAGAACGATTCCTCCTCCGACGATGATGAATTTCAATGCGGCGGCACGTGAAGTCTGTTCGGTTCAGAGGGAATCAACGAATACGCCACTTCAGGCCTTAACTTTGCTGAACAATGTGACCTTCACCGAAAGTGCACGGCATTTTGCGGCGACGACTTGGAACCACATTCCCAGCGAACAGCGCAAGGTTGATTGGACAATTCGAGTTCTTTTCGAGAAGGCGACGGCGCGGCTGCCCAACGATGTCGAGTTTGAGAGTCTGGTCGCTGCTTACAAGGAGATCTTGCCTGAGTTCAATGACGAATCAGCAAAGTTGCTGCTGGCATCCGGTGAATCAGTTGCGAGTCGATTTGAGGGGGAGTTGTCGGCACCGGAGTCGGCGTCATTGATCATGATTGCGTCGATGCTGCTAAATCTTGATGAAACGATCACCAGGGAATAAGGCCATGCCGAGAAACTCAGAGGCGCGAATAGGAAGTTGCCGTGGTGAGGATCACGAGGTGTGTTCACGAAGGAACCTGCTACTCGGCTCTTTGGCTTTTGCCGGGCTCGTTGGTCCCGGGAAGTCGAACCCGGCATTAGGAAACGACGCACCCACTCCTGGTGGAACGACCCATATTCCGGTTCAGCATCATGCGCCGAAGGCCAAACGCGTTATCTATTTGTTCCAATCCGGCGGTCCCGCTCAGATGGATCTCCTCGACCCAAAGGCGGGTCTTAACGATCGATTCGGAAGTGAGGTTCCAAAATCGGTTTACCCCGATGAACGGAAAACAACCATGTCATCGGCCCAGGCTTCTTTTCCGGTTGCGCCCAGTGCTTTTAAGTTTCCAAAGCGGGGGCAATGTGGCACGGAGATAAGCGAGGTGCTCCCGCGCATTGGCGAAATTGCTGACGATATATGCGTAGTGCGATCGCTTCATACTGATGCAATTAACCACGATCCGGCGATCACGTTCCTTCAAACAGGTGCGTCGATGCCTGGGCGCCCGAGTTTAGGCTCTTGGCTCTCGTATGGCCTTGGCTGTGAGAGTGAGAATCTACCTGCTTTTGTCGCGATGAGTTCCAAGGGGAGCGCAAAGAATGGACAACCGCTCTACGACCGACTCTGGGGGAGTGGCTTCCTGCCATCCGAATATCAAGGCGTCAAATTTAGGAACGTCGGTGAGCCGGTGCTCGACATTACGAATCCTGCTGGGGTATCACCCGCAATTCGCAGGGCCATGCTGAGTCGGCTCAGTGAACTGAATCAAGCCAAGCATGCGAATGTCGGCGACCCAGAAATTCTCGCGCGAGTAGCTCAATATGAGTTGGCGTTCAAAATGCAGACCTCGGTGCCGGAGCTGCTGGATTTCTCCGACGAGCCGCAGCATATCTTGGATATGTATGGCGAGCAGGTCAATAAACAGGGGAAGTACGCTTACAACTGCCTGTTGGCCCGACGTTTGGCCGAGCGAGGTGTGAGGTGCATTCAGTTGTTTCATCAGGGGTGGGATTCACACAACGATCTTCCGAAGCAAGTGCGTAGGCAGGCCGCAGATACCGACCAAGCCAGTGCCGCGCTTGTGAAAGATCTGAAACAGCGTGGAATGCTCGAGGATACTTTGATTGTTTGGGGCGGTGAATTTGGCCGAACAATCTACTCGCAAGGCAAACTATCGGAAAAAACCTATGGTCGTGATCACCATCCAAGCTGCTTCAGTATTTGGATGGCCGGCGGAGGCGTTCGTGGTGGAATGAGCTACGGAAAGACGGATGATTACAGCGTCAATGTCGTTGACCAAGCAGTCAGCGTTCACGATCTGCACGCCACGATGTTGCATTTGATGGGGATTGATCACGAACGGTTTACATTCGAATTTCAGGGGCGTGAGTTTCGGCTGACCGATGTGGAAGGCGAAGTGGTCCAGGACTTACTGGCATAGTTTGGTTCGAGCAGAAACTGCGTGATCCCTGGCGACTCCGTGTGCTCTCTTGGCGTATCTCTGCCGCGTCGTGTTCTGACGATTATTCGAGAACGTCGATCTGCTACCGATTTTGGGTTGGTAGCCGTTCTCGCGGCAACCCGCGAAACGTAGGACTTTTCGCGCGGTGTGGACGATCTCATAAGTCGTAGTCTGCGCGTAGCGTTCCGATATCTGATGTGTCGCGAACTCTGGTAACCGCTCCAACCGGCCAATCCGCACATCCAGCGTGACATGAGTTGTACTGGATGTGCGGCGCGTGGATTCCCGCTCTAGCGACGTTACGACCCTGATTTAGCTGCCCCTACGCAGTGATGATTAAGTGTCCAGGCTCCATCCTGTCCGTCTCCATGCGGAGTGTCGTTCGCGTTTGTTATGCTCCAATCCGTGGGAATTCTTGATGAGTAAGAAAGATACGTATCGGGTGGTGACCCGTGCTAGCGACGGTTCGTTCCGAATTCGTGATTTTCCTTCCGCCGAACCGATCTTCGAGATGCACACACAGATCGGCGTCGACGACAGTAGTGCCGATCTTGCCTTGCGCGGAATGCCCGTATTTCGCGGATTGGTCGGACCAATCCCTGAGGGAAAAAACATCGTTCGTTATGAGTCCCCCGAAGTCTTCGAAGCGGTCACCAAGGAATGGAGTACCGAGAAGATCAAGCGCCGTCGCCGCCGTCGCGCCGAGCCGCAGCCAGCTGAAACGGCGGAGTAACCGAGAGCGATCTTGAGCGGGGCATGCAAATTGTAGGCATGTCCTGCTCCCAGCGAGGTTAGCGTTTTTTCGCAAGGTTTTCCGACTCGACGCCTTGGGGCTAATTGTTGCCAGCAGCGTGTCTTGAGCCACTTCGAATGCCACTTTGACTGCCACGCGAATCAGGGCTGCAATACAGTGCAGTTCTGTTGGGCACTCCGGATCTTCTAATCGTGCTCCATAGTCCGCTGGGTGGTGTCGTCTGATTTGCCAGTTCGTGATTTCTATCAGAAACTGGCTTTCTCAAAAAAATCAGGAATTCTGTTGCGGGTTTGAAGCTTGATCGACGCTCGTTGTCATTGAGGTCACAGAAGCTGGACTGCACTTGCGTTTTAGAAGCGAGCTGAAGAATTCCGGCTCGTTACTGCAGCGTGTGATCATCTTCTGACATTCAGCGTTAGTTCGCCCGTAACGCTGAATATTTTTGATAGCAGCTAGGCGGTACGCCCAAACAGCCTCTCGGCTGAGAACCTCCGAAGAGTAGACATCTCATTTCCCCACACCTGAGACTGTTTGCCTGCTGCTACTTTCTCGACCGGAATCGTGGGACTCTGATCAGAAAAGCGACAGCGCGGTCGCATTCGAAGTGTTTCGATTTCCGGAACATGCATTTCTCTAACCAGATATTCACGAATACGCTGCGCCATTGCTGAGCAATCTTGAGACACATCGCGCATCGTCTGCGGAGCAAAGAACTTCTACCTTCCGTTCTTTTGGCACTGCCGAAAGAGCATTCCCTGGGGTCGATGGTTTCCGAACACATAGACTTATTGGAGTGCTGATTCGCGGGTGAAATCGCGGGCGAGTCGGTATCTCTGACGAATAGTGCGATTGATGTTTGCCAATGGCTGTAAAGAGGGAACTGGCAATGTTCAGAAGAGAACCAACAACTCGTGGGAAGGGGACTCCCATGAATGCGGTTAGGCCGAAGCAGGGGCAGGAATCTGTCTGGGATTATCCAAGACCCCCAAGATTGGAACGCTGTCAGAATACAACGATCAAGATCGTCAGCTGTGAAAAGACAATCGTTGATTCGGATTCAGCTTGGCGGATGCTCGAAACGAGCCATCCTCCTGTCTATTATCTCCCAGTGAGTGCCGTCACCAACGCTACGCTTCGGGAGAATCGTCATCAGTCGTGGTGTGAATGGAAAGGCCGTGCATCGTATTTCGACTTGGTCATTGATGGTGAAGTTATCGAGAATGCGGGTTGGTTCTATCCCGAACCGGCAGAGAAGTACGTTGACCTACGGAGAACGGTAGCCTTTTACCCAAGCAAAATGGATGCATGCTACGTGGGAGATGAACGAGTTGTTTGCCAGGAAGGCGATTTCTACGGTGGATGGATTACAAGCCAGATCGTTGGGCCATTCAAGGGTGGTCCTGGCACACGCGGATGGTAGGTATTCGACGCGAGAAGCGGGATGCTTCGTTGCATTTGAGCGGAGTTTTGCGCCGTCAGCGTTTCTGAAAGTTCGTCGCTAGGGACTGCAAATGTAAAAATGATGTAGGGTAGTCCTGCTACCCATTTCTTTTCGTTGCATGACAACACGCGAGCCAATAGCATAGCAACGTATTGGTGTGTACAACGAATCGGATTCGTGAGGATCGAAATGAGCAAGGCGCTTTGCTTATTGGTTGGTATCTCTTTCGGAATTCGGTGCCTCGCGCCGAAAACGGCTCTTGCGGATGAGTTGCAGTTCCCGACTCTTGGTGAGCTTAAGGAACTGATGCATGGTGAAGAGGTGCTATCGTCGGACAGGGCCTCTCTGTTGGCTCCTTTGGCGAGGATGAAAGGGCTGCCGTGGTTTGAAATTTCGAATGTGCGTCCCGGGAGCAATCTGAGTATTGCTTTGGAGTTCGATTATGCTTGCGCCGGTGACTATCAAGGCTCATTGCACGCTGTCGTCCTAACCAACGGACGGAAGTATCGATTTCCGATATCACAGGCCGAATTCACGCGACGGCGCGGGGAAATTCGCTGCTCCTATTCAGTAATATCCGATAAGCAGCCGTTTGGTCGGAACGTGGAAGTCTACGTCGAGATGACGGATGCGGACCCGGTGAGCAATTCTTCTCGCTACCGCCATTCGAGTCCTGGAGTTCGGAAGGTTGAAGGTCGCAACCCGTTGTATTTCAAGGTCTCAACATCGGTATTACGCGGCGAAAACCAGAATAAAACCTTGGCTCGGTCCATTCGGCAGGATGAGTTTGAAATCTATGCGAGGCGCAAGAAGAAGTATGGTCCTCCGCCTCCAGCGCCAGCCGGCTACATGAAGCCGCAGAATTATTGGCCCATCGTGCCTGGCACCCCCGCTTTGGTCGCCATCGAAGGCGAATGGGAAGAAGCCGAAATCTTGGAGTTCCGGACTGACGGCAAGCTGACGGTGGATATTCCAAAACTTAGTAGATCAATGTTGATGGCTGCGAGTCTTGACGCGGTGGCACTCAGTAGTGCCACGATCAAGGTTTTGAAGGAATCACCTGAGCAGTTTTCGCCCAGCATTGTCATCGTTCCTGGTTCATTGCGCCGTCCTCCGCCAGGCCACATCTTGATACCGGACCGTCTCGTGATTCCCCGTGGGCTGCCACTTCACTACAACGGGTCCGAGGTGCTGTTTGTGGATCAGATTGGTGACTCGGTTACGATCTTGGCGACGAATTTCTTGCGAGAGCAAAGTGTTGCTCGAAGCCAACTCCTTGTGGCACAGTCCGCTCTGAAATCGATTGAAAATCCAGCGAGCCTCGCAAGCTACGAATCGAGGCTCGATAGGGCGCTCAAACGTGCTGAAGACAAATATGCGAGGCGATTGCCTTTAGACTCGCCGGTTCGGAGCTATCCAATCAAGATTGCGTTACCTGATGGTTTCGAGAGAGTGACCGCCGACACTCCATTGAAGGAGGGGGATGCCCTGATGATTAGCTACAGCTCGAAATGGGATCGCGTCACGGTGCGTGGGTTGCGCGAATCAGATCGAGCTGTTGAGATTTTTTGGCCGTCTTGGCATTCAAACTATTTTGTATCCCGGGACTCGTTAATTGTCGCCATTTCGGATTCGCGAGACCAAAGCGGCGCATTCAAACCTTACACACGTATCATTCCGGACGGTCAGCAGGGGGAGCTCATTTTGGGTGATGGCGTGCGAAAAGGTGAGGCGGTCATTCGAAATGATGTGAACGGAACGCCGAAGTCGCGGGAGAAAGACTCGAATGATGGCGGTTACAAGCTGGTTCTTGTGAGTGCTGGTCCAAAATCGATTTTGACCGTGAAGTTGGTCATGGAGATCAGCGACGTGGATCTGTCTCTGGCGGCGGCTGCGGTCAAAGCTTTGCCGATGGAACTGAAACGTGGCTTAAACAAAAATTCCGCTGCAGAATGGTCCCAACGGTTTCAAGATGCGGGTGCCAAAGTTGAAGTGAGTCCGCTCGCGTCAGGAAAATAGGTCGGGTGGGATTTTCGTCAGCCTGATTTGCTTCGGCGATCATGCTAAGTGACAATGATCGCTTGCAACTTATGACTCTGTCGATTTTGGCGAAGCTCACGTCCACGTACGGAAATTCTGCATTGACCATGCGACCTCAAATGATTGCTCTGATCTTTGTTTTGTGGTTCTCTGCAACCTTGTCCGCGGATGAAAGAGCGCAGAAGGCGGGTGTACTTGATTTCGAGACTCAAGTTGCTCCTATCCTGGAGAAGCACTGCATCCGCTGTCACTACGCCGGGGCAGAGAAGGGCGGAATTTCTCTTTCGACCGTGGATGACCTGCGTGACGGAAGCTATCTAGAGCACGACTTGGAGAAGACGAGTTATCTCGTCGATTTGTTGGTTCCGCATGATGGTAATAGGGCAGCGATGCCTAAGGATGGAGATCCACTCTCGGACGCGGACGTAGCGGTGATTCGCGAATGGGTGCGGCAGGGTGCGGACTGGCCAGACGGCTACGTGGTTCATGAGCCGGCCAAAGGCTCGTTGGGTTGGTGGGCGTTTCAACCACTCAGACGAACGCCGCCAGGCAGAGTAAACGCTCTCGACCGAAAGGAAATCTCTTCGGAAACCTCTGCAATCCATGGTGGATTGCAGATGAGCGTCATTGAGGGCTGGTCTAGCAATCGTATTGATGACTACATTCTTGCCGAGTTAGAAAAGAACCTGCTGATTCCCAATCCTCCAGCGGAACGCAGGGATCTGATTCGTCGCTTGAGTTATGACTTAACCGGACTGCCACCGACTCCGGAAGAAGTCCAACACTTCGTTGACGATCCCAATTCCGATGCTTACGAGCAATTGGTTGACCGCCTGTTGGGCTCTCCAGCGTATGGCGAGCGCTGGGGCCGGCATTGGTTGGACGTTGTACGATTTGGTGAGAGCACTGGCTATGAACGGAATGTGATCATCGATAACGCATGGCCATTCCGTGACTACGTTATTCGGTCACTAAACCAAGACAAGCCGCTTGATCAGCTAGTACGAGAGCATCTTGCGGGAGATAGCATCTCTGACGATCCAGATGTATCAATTGGCTCGGCGTTTTTGGTGAATGGACCGTATGACAATGTTGGAAATCAGGACCCCGTGCAGGCGGCTCAGATCAGAGCCAATACGATCGACGAGATCGTTCGCGCTTCCTCGGAGGCTTTTCTCGGATTAACGGTTGGGTGTGCACGTTGTCACGACCACAAATTTGATCCGATCCTTCAGAAGGATTATTACCAGATGGCGGCGGTCTTCTCTGGGGTGCAGCACGGGAACGCAACTTGGGCGAGTCAGATCGAAAAACAAGAGCGATCGGAATTGCTTGGTCCATTGAACGAAGAAAAGTCGAAGTTGGAGCAAGAGATTGCAGGCATCGAGCAAATGGTTCGGGAACGGGCCGGAGAAAAATCGGAGAAGTTGACTTCAACGTGGTCGCGGGAGGCTGTAGACCGGCTTGGTACAGAGGAGAGATTTGAGCCAGTTCTTGCAAAATGGGTTCGGTTACGGGTTCTGAGTCGAGACGACAACCCAAAAGCGCGTGCAGGATTTCGCTTAGATGAATTTGAAGTCTGGTCGGATGAGGATAAGTCTCGAAACGTTGCGTTGGCGGAAAACGGGTCGGAAGCAAGCGGACCTAGTCGCAAGATCGAAGACTTTCCCGGTGCCTACAGTCCGCACCTAGCGATCGACGGTCAGTTCGGAAGAAGTTTTTTGGCGGCCAGCGATTGGTTCCAAGTTGAGCTGGCCGTGCCAACGCGAATCAATCGGGTGTACTTCTCTAGTGCCCGCAATGCCACGACTCCTGGATTGGGTGAGTTTACTTTTGTGGGCGACTATAGGCTGGAGATTTCCTTGGACGGAGAGTCTTGGCGGGAAATCGCTAATTCTGAAGACCGCTCACCACCAACTGCCGCTCACCGAAATGAGCGACTATTCGAATGGGCTATTTCTCAAGAGGAAAGACAAAGGCTCCGAGATCTTCGGAAAAGAACCAGAGGGATCCAGGCTAAGGTCAATGCCGTTCCTCGGCTGAAGACCGCATGGATTGGAACTCGCAACAAGAACGCAACGCATGGTCCCTTCTTTGTCCACTTGGGGGGAGATCCGCAGCGTCAAGGAGAGCCGGTCGAGCCAGCGAGTCTCAGCACACTGGAGAAGATGCTGTCTGGTTTCGTGTCGGACGGCTCCATGTCGGAGGGGGATTGTCGGTTCGAGTTCGCGCGATGGGTCACATCTGACCAGAACGCATTGTTTGCCCGCGTCCAAGCAAACCGAGTCTGGCACTATCACTTCGGAACCGGTTTGGTTGCCTCTCCGAGCGACTTTGGCTACATGGGCCAGCAGCCTAGTCATCCTGAGTTGCTCGATTATCTGGCAGCGGATTTGATCGAAGGTGGTTGGAGCATGAAGCGTTTGCAGCGTCAGATTGTTCTGTCCTCTACTTATCGACAGTCCTCTAAGGCGAGAGACGATGGCTTAGAGTTGGACTCGACGAGCCGTTTGCTGTGGCGATTCCCGCCTCGACGCTTGTCTTCAGATGAGATTCGCGATTCGCTATTGGTCGTCAGCGGGGAACTTGACCGGCGGATGGGTGGCGCGGGATTCCGTCTCTATCGCTATTTGCAGGACAACGTCGCGACTTATGTGCCACTGGATCATCATGGTGTCGAGACCTACCGTCGTTCGGTCTACCATCAAAACGCTCGTGCGTGCAGCACAGATTTGTTAACCGAGTTTGATCAACCTGATTGCGCGTTCTCAACGCCAAGACGGGTTAGCACCACGACTCCACTCCAAGCGCTAACCGCACTGAACCATCAATTCACAGTTGCCCTCGCTCGCGCCTTTGCCCTCCGGCTTCAGAAGGAATCCGATTCTCTGGACGAGCGAATCGAAAAGGCGTTTTCAATTTGCTTTTGCGTGAACCGTCACAATCAGAGTTGGAAGGTGCGAAGGCTGTCGCGACAAGCCACGGTATCGAGGCGCTGTGCCGTGCGATCTTGAATACGAGCGAGCTCATCTACGTTCGCTAGCTTCTGAGAGCGTCGGTCTTGAGCTCACCGCAGGAAGGCGGCCGCCGCTTCCGGTTCCACGACGCTTCAAGTCAAAATCGGCCCGAACTGTTCACTAGGCAGCTCACTCTCGTCTACGAGGCTTGCTTTCTCGTCTCGGCGGAACCGAAGTTGTCGTTATGGGGAATCCAGCCTAGCCCTAAGGTTCGATATGTGGATGCGAGTGGGCGGCCTTCTAAAGTGCACCGAATACGGTCGGGTTCGATAGCTCGAAACTGGGAACCCCATTGAGCATTAGGCAACGAGGCGAAAATCCAGTGTTTTGGACTCCGAGTGCAAGACTTGATGTCCAAATTGAAACAGGGCTGATTGCTCGCAGTGAGTTATTGGCGAGGAAAAGGTTCGAATTTCGCGGATTTCTGAATCCAGACGAGGCGACTCCTCGAATACCCCTCCAACGTCGCTCGAGGTTGAGCGACACACGCACATAGATACAGGAAGGTTTACGGGAAAACACGATGAAACGTCAATTCACTAGCATTTTGTCATTGGCTCTAGCGGGTCTCTTGAGCACGACCATGATGGCAGCGGATATCGTCGATACCGCTGTTGCGGCAGGAAAGTTCAAGACCCTCGCCGCAGCACTCGGGGCTGCGGATCTTGTCGAGACTATGAAGGGCGAAGGTCCTTTCACGGTGTTCGCGCCGACGGACGAAGCTTTCGCTAAATTGCCAGCTGGCACTGTGGAAACGCTGATCAAGCCAGAAAACAAGGCGAAGCTAACGGGTATCCTGACCTACCACGTAGTTTCGGGAAAAGTGATGGCCAAGCAGGTCGTCGGATTGAAGGGGGCCAAGACCGTTAACGGACAGAGAGTCGACATCAAAGTTGACGGCTCCACTGTGATGGTTGATGGTGCAAAGGTGACAACGACCGACATCGTATGTGATAACGGCGTCATCCACATTATCGACTCCGTGATTCTTCCAGCCGACAAGAGCATCCCAGAGACCGCAGACGCTGCTGGCTCATTTAAGACGTTGCTGGCAGCTGCGAAAGCGGCGGGCCTAGCCGAAACGCTTGGCACAAAGGGGCCATTCACCGTATTTGCACCTACCGACGAAGCTTTCGGTAAGTTGCCTGAGGGAACGATCGCTTCGCTATTAAAGCCAGAGAACAAACAGAAGCTGGTTGATATTCTGAAGTACCATGTTGTGTCTGGGCGTGTTTACTCGGAAGACGCCGTTGCAGCGAAGACGGCAAAGACGTTGCTCGGCTCGCCAATCGGCATTAGTGTGACCGACAAAGGCGCGATGATTAACCAGTCGAAGCTAGTTGCGACTGACATCGATGCTTCGAATGGGGTTATCCACGTGATCGACTCTGTCCTAATGCCACCAGCGAAGGGCGCCAACGCGAAGGCCGTGCTAGAAGATGCTGTGGCAAAGGGTGCAGCTCTGTTTAACTCGGGTCACCACTCTGCATGTGCGCAGCTGTATCACGAAACGTTGACCGGTCTGATGGACGCGAATCTTGGCAGCGGCCTCAAAGGACACATGTCATCCGTTTTGACTTCAGCCAGCCACCAGCATAGTTCGACGGATCGAGCCTGGACGTTGCGTCGTGGAATTGACCAAATGTATACGCAGTTGGTTCGTGGCCAGTAATTCGAATTTGGGTTGGGGATCGGTAAGGTGCCATTTGAGCTCCTTTATCCTTCACGCCAGCCTGTGAG
The DNA here is from genome assembly GCA_046290675.1 of Aureliella sp. Taxonomy (GTDB): domain Bacteria; phylum Planctomycetota; class Planctomycetia; order Pirellulales; family Pirellulaceae; genus Aureliella. The sequence goes on along the minus strand of JBKAHA010000010.1, from coordinate 125,697 downwards.
ACGCGGCAAATAGTTAAGCTGATCTGATCCATTTTCGGATCTGGTCAGCTTTGCCGGTATGGACGCCTGCGAACGGCGATAATTGGTCGCTGAGGAGAGAAGGCAAGATGGCAACGGCATTGCTAGATCAGACGACAACCATGAGTGAATTAAGCCAATCCAAAGAAAGCGGGCCAAGTTTGCTGCAGAGGATCGCCGCGGGTGACCACCAAGCAGTCGAACTTTGCCTCGATCAGTACGGAGCATTGGTGTGGTCCATCGCGAAAAGACTGTCCATATCAAACTCCGATGCAGAGGATGCGACGCAGGAAATCTTCGTTGAAATTTGGAAGAAGGCTTCCAGCTATGATCCTACCAAATCGGCGGAGTCGACTTTCGTTTCGATGATTGCTCGTAGGAGATTGATCGATCGACTGCGTAGCAACAAACAGCATGAGCAAACTATCAGTATGTCGGCTGAAACCGTTGAGGTCCCTGATGAGATACAGGTAAGCGCACCGGAGATAGCGGACGAAGCTCAAAAGGCACTTCGTTGCGTGCAGAAGCTCTCTAAGGAACAGCAAAAGGTCATCATGCTCTCCGTGCAGGTTGGTTTGTCGCACCGTTTGATCTCCGAGAAACTGAAGATGCCTCTTGGAACGGTGAAATCGTTTGCTAGACGAGCGTTGATTGCACTTCGGGATTGCATGGCGAGGACATCAGTGCCGAGTGTCGAAAGGGGGCTGTCATGAATCATTCAATCGACCGTAATCGGTTTGAAGAATTGGTTGCAGGCGAAGTCCTGGAAGACCTGTCAATCGAAGAGCAAGCTGAGTTGGATGTGTTGAAGCGTGAACCCGAGTATGTTGCATGTCGGGGAGAATTGGAGTCGACCCTGGGTCGAGTGCAATTGGCTCTACTTGATCAAGAATCGACGCTGCCAACGGAGTTGCGGATGCGGATTGTCGCTGACGCAACGAATCATGTGATCTCGGAACACAGGGATGCACCGGTGACGATGGGAGCTCCAAGGGGCAGCGAATCCCGGTCAGACGTCTCGCAGGTAGAGCAAGAGAAGTCTAGTGCACCGTTTGGTTATCGGGAGGCAGTCGCCTGGATTGCATGTGCAGCTGCGATACTAGTTGCTATTGGATTGAGATCACCGAAAGTGGAAAAGCCAATCCAGTTAACTTCAACGGACATGCGAACGGCTCTGTTGTTCGACGCGGATGATGTTGTTAGCGCTGACTGGGCAGAAGGTAGGCACCCCTTCGACACTGAGGTGAAGGGGGATGTTGTTTGGAGCGGTGGACGTCAGGAAGGCTACATGCGGTTCGTCGGGATGCCGGTGAATGACCCAAGCGTTGAGCAGTACCAGCTTTGGATCTTTGATCCTAAGCGAGATGAACCGCCGATCGACGGAGGGGTTTTCGACATTCGAGAGAATGGAGAGATCATCGTACCAATTGACGCAAAACTGAGGGTCATCGATCCGACTGCGTTCGCCATCACGATTGAAAAGCCGGGCGGAGTTGTGGTTTCGAAACAAGAAAGGCTTCCGCTGCTGGCTCCGGTTGGAACCTGAACTGGTTACATCGATGCGATATCCGCTGACGCTTCGGTTATTCGTTGAGTCGAAGATACACGACCTTGGTCGATGACAAAGCTCTTGTAAAGCTCCTGCCCTGCAGGAGCTTCTTTCATGTCCGAGCTATCTGGCTAACTAAAAGGAAGGCATTCTTAGGCTGAAGAATGCCTGATCTTTGGTTATACTTGCTCAGCAGCTGACGCAGGTTTCTCGTGTGTTTCACAGCAGCGTCTTGTGGTTAGGCGTTTTGTTTTCTGGTGCGAAACCGTGCGGTGGTCGCTGGTTGTAACTATGCATCCGTGGTGTTCATTCTGGGGCGTTGATGCCTTTTGGGACGCGACGTTCCTTCAAACCCTTGAGAGGCTCTGGTGTTTTTTCAGGACGCTTTCAACTTTTTTCTTGCGTGGCTATCCGGACGAAAGTGGGGGCGAGTCGTAGCCGCATTGTTGCTACCGATGACCGCGTTTCTTGCGGTATGCACCGTTAATCTCTTGGCTTGGACACGCGATGATAGCCAGCTGGTTGACCGCTACCTCAGTATGGCAAGCAAGGAACTGGGGGGAGAGGAAGAGGGGGATACAAATTCCGACGGAGAGAATATTTGGGAGTCAAGCAAGGAGTTGGATGTCGACACCGGATTACTGCTGCGGCGAGTTTTGCAGCTAGAGGAATACAACAGTAGAGCGACTTACTTAGTCGCGCAGGATCTCTTGAGATCGGGGAGACTTAGTACTGGGAAACAAATGCTGCGTGGGATTGCTCCTCGAGAACGGGTCGGTTACCCACCCGCACACGCTCTGTTGGCTGCTCTAGGAGAGCAGAAAAAAAGAGGATTGGGACTAGATGTACGAGAGCAGGAGACACTCCGCTATGATCTCGAAGCCGCGATGGAATGGCCGGAAGTCACACCAGATCTAGTGGTGATGCTTGCGTCAATTCTAGAAGAGGGGGGGGATTTGCGAGCTGCGATTGGATTGTTGAAGGAAAAAGCTGAGGAGCACCCCGAGCTGCTGATGGTCATATCGGAATTTGCAAGGGCGAACAATGATCCAGTGGAAGCTGAGATCGCTCGCTCAAAATCCAAAGATCAGCTGCTCGATAGGATTAAACAGCAAGACGCAGAGCCCTTAGACTTTTTGCGGCTCAGCGAAATCTATTTGAAAGAGAATCAGGGCACGCAGGCAATCCAGACCGCATCTGCAGGGCTGCAGGTCTTAAACAGAGATCTTGCAGTCGAAAAGTTGGGGGCTGAGGCAAGAGAGTCTCTGGGGCGTGCATTTAGTCGTCAGATATCACTTGGCTATTACCTGCTTTTCAATGACAGTATTGAGCAACTTGAGGGCGGTGGTACGAGAATGAACCTGGATCTGCTAGACCGCGCGATGCGAGCAGACCCTACGAATCCACCTGTAATGAATGCTGTCTTCGACCTTATGTTGCAAGGTGGCAATGCATCAGGTCGCTTGGTCGAATCTCTTCAAAAAAGCTTGGCTGATGGAACTGCTTCGACGCTCACGCACATGCTCCTAGCAAATCGCCACCTCCGAGAAGGGATGCATGAGAAAGCGCTTCCACATTTGAGAATGGCTTTGACGAAAAGTAAGCGGAATCCGACGCTGCTGAATAACTTGGCTTTTGCTTTGATGCAGGGTTCCGAAGCAGATCAGAATGAAGCATTGGAGCACATTGATTCTGCGCTGCGAATTGTCCAGGGAATGCAGAATTCAGATCGCAAGAATGTCGCGTCGATGTTGGACACGAAAGGTCAAGTGCTTGAGAAGCTTGGACGGATCAATGATGCGATCGTTTGCTACGAAGATGCGATACGAGCTCAAGACGACAAACTAAATACGAGACAACGGCTGGCGGCGGCCTATCGCAAAGTCGGGTTGGAGGAGATGGCGAATACTCAGTTGAAGAAAATTGAGTCCATCAAGAACCGCTAGTGTTCGAAGACGCTTGGGGTATGGGGCGTTTCAGATGCATGCGGGCTTCAGCGGCTGAGCTCCTTGCGAAAACGAGTGCACAAAAAAACGGCGACACTTGGACTGTGCCGCCGAAAGCAGATTTCAATTTGGAGACGACCGCGAGTTCATTCAAACGCGGCAACAGCGACCATGTTTCAATTCAAGTTAGAGTTTGTAGAAACAGTCATGGCTAGCCGCTTTGCTTGACTTTAGCAGTCGCCTCAAATTTGGCTTAGTAGCCGCAACCGCAGCTAGGAGCAGCCATTTCGCAACCGCAGCTAGGAGCAGCCATCTCGCAACCGCAAGATGGAGCTACGTCGCAGCAGCTGCTCTTACGAGCTGCACACTTTGCCTTTAGGCGAGCGAGCAATCCAACGCGTGGTGCGCTGCAGCCGCAAGGATCAGCGATTTCGCAACCGCAAGAAGGAGCAGCCATTTCGCAACCGCAGGTAGGTGCTGGTGCTGCGCAACCGCAAGATGGAGCAGCGATTTCGCAACCGCAAGTTGGGGCGGCCATTTCGCAACCGCAAGAAGGAGCTACGTCGCAGCAGCTGCTCTTGCGAGCTGCACATGCAGCCTTAAGGCGAGCGAATAGCCCGACCCGCGGCGATGCACAAGGATCACAAACAGGAGCGGCAATTTCACAGCCGCAAGATGGCATAGCGATTTCGCAACCGCAGCTTGGCGCTGCCATTTCGCAACCGCACGCATCGCAGCCAGCAGCGCGGTGACCAAACAGATGGCCAAAAGCGCTGGCGCTGGAAGGAGCAAGCGTGAAGCTAGCCGCAACCAACAATGCAACAATTCGTACTGACATTTCTAAGTCTCCAGAAATTCTTTTTTGGACACGTCCAAGGATTGAGTAGGGTTTTGCACTCGTTAGGAAACATCTAGCAACGCCGACAACCGTTTCGTTTCTTGGCCGGACAATCGAGACATTTTCTCCTAAGCACTCGGCCCAGGTCATATTCGTCAGCACATCCAATCGGAAAACCCAGTCGTTAAGTCTTACCGAATCCCGTTGGGCTTCCTGAAATGACAGCATTGCGTGGTTGCTAAGGTCTGGCTGTTCGGAATAGATTGATTTTTCAGGGGCTGATCGCGCATCGTTCGAGCCGAAGCGGGAAAACTAGGTACCGTTTTCGCGCCGACAATGGACCGTTGTAAGCGTTGCCAAACGCCGCTGGAGATGGAACGGAATGGTCCGATAACGTTTCCTGGCCCGATTTGAGCCAGGATTTCCCAAGTTAGGCGTGATCCGTCCGTGGGTTGTGCTACAGACTCGGCTGGTGCATCGGGGTAGAATAAACGCGGTGCGGCGACGCTATCCGGTGCTGCAAATTCGTCGCGTGACGAGCGGCCATCTTGTGGACTGCCGGCAATATTTCCACGTTGTTGGAGGCCACGGCTGTTCTAACTATCGAGTTGCGGGTGATTTCCGCCTCCCACGATTTCTTTCCTGAATTCCCCTCCTTATTTCAAGGATTTAACCATGAGTGCTAGCAGCTCATTGTGGTCAACGAACATCATTTTCAATAACAGATGCTTCGTTCCCTCGCTAATATTGTCTTCCGCGGCGCTGATGGTGGGTTGTGGTTCACCCGAACCGTCCACCGCGGATCTTGGTACGGATGAACCTCAGCCGGTTTCACAAGAGCAGGCTACGCCGGAAAAGGTCACGTTGGAGGAATCCGTCGTCTCCGTGCTTGGCAACGAAACGTTCATGTCGGCGATTGGAGAGGAAAGTCGACCCGTCTTGGTTGATTTTTGGGCTCCTTGGTGCGGTCCTTGTCGCACGATGGGACCTGTCATCGAAGAGATGGCCGCAGAGGGAGCCGGTGGAGCCGTCTACGCAAAAGTAAACGTGGATGATGCAGGTGCAGTCGCGTCTGAATACAACATTCGGTCAATCCCAGCTTTTCTGATCTTCAAGGATGGTAAGGAAGTCGATCGATTAATCGGCGTCCAATCCAAAGACGAGATCATCGCAGCGCTTGAAGCTGCTGGGTAAGAGACGCTTTGAAGCGAGATGCGAGTCGTATTGCACCCTGAGTTGGTGTCTTCAGAAGCAGCCTTTTCCTTTCGATCAGGCTGCCTAACCGAAACTGTTCTGCCCCAGATCCATCTGGGGTTTTTGATGGCCAAGAACCTTCCTTCTTGCGGCCTAGGTAAATCGACTGCCGCTCACTAAAAACAACTCGGCAACTCAGGGCTGAACTAGGGTTTCGGGTGTCCCAGGAATCAGCGAGTTGTCGTCTGATCCAAGTGGTTTCAGTAATGAGAGGTAGGCGAAAAGATCGAGAGTCTCTTGCTCTTGCATCTGAGATTCAAGCCCCTCTGGCATCAAGCTTTTTGTGCTGTCTTTGAGCAGCTCAATGTCGTCTTCTTTGTGCATTTTCATCAGCTTGCCGCCTTGCAGCTTAAGTGTCAGGTAATTTTCGTCCTCTCCGGCGACGAGTCCCGAAACCACTTCCCCGTCATAGGTAAGAACCGTCTTGGCCTGGAACGCTTCGCCGATGACTAGACTCGGGTCCATTACGTTCGAGACAAGCTGCTTTAAGTTGCCGCGTCCATTGCCGGTTATATCAGGCCCCACCGACAAACCCTTTCCGTGCAGTTGGTGGCATTGACCACAAACGCGATTGAAGACAAGTTCTCCGCGCTCGACGCTTCCTGACTTGCCCGAGTTCAGAAGCTTGAGAGTTTGAGAGACAATTTTAGCCCGCGCTTCGTCTTGCGATTCTCTGATCTTTCCCCAAAGGGATTCGACCTTCTCTCTTAGATTCTCATCGACGGCAACCCATTTCCTCAGCTGATTCGCGTTGAAAAGGTCTCGGGAAACGTGTCCTTTCGAGACAGCGTCAATGGCTCGAAGCATGGTCTCTTTTGTTGCGGTCATCGGCTCAATGCACCCGACCTGTAATTCACTTGGGAGATCCTGCCACTGCTTCAAAAGGATCTGAGTTGCGCGTATGCGATCCGTTTCATAAGCACTGGCAATCCAAATCCCCAAGCCATCCGATTGGTGAGATTGGATACGATCGCTCAACGAATCAAATGCGTCTTGCTGGCTAATTTGGAAGCGGACAGACGCGAGTAATTCTCGCATTGGTTCAGAGCTTTCGGACCAGACTTCATCGAACTGTTTCCAGTTCTTCGAATCATCGCCGTCCAACAAAAGTAGGGCAGCGAGCGCGGCGCCGCGTCTGGCGTCTCCCTTTTCGGCAGTTGCTTCGGCGAAGAGAGGCTTCATCGTATCTAAGGCGTTCAACAATTCTTCAGTTTGATCGGTTTCGACGGACGCCTGAATGACTTTGGACAGCGTCTGGGCGGCTTTCACAGGTGCTGCTTTCCAAAGTAGTTTTGCGACCCGAACTGGTCCCTCAATACTCGAGTCCTGAGGGTGGTTCGCGGCAACGCAAAGTGAATAGGTGGCAGAAGCTGCGAGCGAGCACAAAGCAAGAAAGGAAACGCGTGTGATCCAGCCCAATTGGCCGCTTGATTGGTTAGACAGAGCAGACGAAATACCTGGAATCATTGCCCGTGAGCGATCGTCATGGCACTCAAGCGAGTGGCGAAGGGAATGCGGAATTTGACGCAGAATAATTTTGATCATGGCCCAAAAATGCGTTTTGTTAGTACGGGGTTGTCTCGTTGAATTGTAAGCAGATTCACGGAACGAAGCGAAATCGTGATCTCATTCAAAGGCGCCTGCGTAAATTATCGAAGAGATAGTGGCGAAACGACGCTTTTTGCCACCTCGGGATGGGCGTTCGAACCTGACCCATGCTACAAGGGAATTCGTGCGGCAACTATCGACCAGTTGATAAAGTGTATGGCCCCCGAATTTCGCCGTTAGCTACGCTTTTGTTGACCTTACGGCCCTTCCTACCCAAATTGGCTAGTTGAAATTGATCCCGCTTAGGGAAGAATAAAGACTCTGTTGCCGAACCATTCCTCTGCGACCGGGATCATGTTCGCTCGGCGTATTGAGCGAATCAGTTTGTGTTGACTCGGTGGCGGCAAGGGTATGGTGTTGAGAAGCTCAGCCTTTTACGACGTTGGACTCAGAAGATCGAAGCAGTTTTGCTAGTTGAGGCACGAACCTATGAATCACCAACAAACCAAGTTTGCCGGTATCCTTAGTGTAGCTGCACTCATCTTTTCCCTCGGACTTGCGCTGGCTTCGGAAGCTGCAGCACAGAGCGGGACGAAGAGTGACAGTGGGCCACCTGCAGCACAACCTGAAGTGGCTGCAGACTTGAAATCAGCGGTGTTGGCGGGCGGCTGTTTCTGGTGCATTGAGAGCGACTTCGAGAAATGTCCGGGAGTCGTCAACGTTATTTCTGGCTACAGCGGTGGACGCACGAAACAGCCGAATTACAAGAACTACGCGGCGGGTGGCCATCGTGAAGTTGTGTTCCTGGTTTACGACCCCAAAAAAGTCACGTTTGCTGGATTGGTTGAGTGGCTGGTGAAGCACACTGATCCGACGAATTCGACTGGGCAATTCGTGGATAAGGGGAAGCAGTATAGCCCGGCCATTTACTACGAGTCGATGGACGAACGGAATCTAGCCGAACAGGTCATCAAAGCGTTCCAGAGTGAGCGAATTTTTGGTCTGGGTAAGATCAATATTGCGCTTCGACCGAGGCAGCCTTTCTGGCCAGCGGAGCAATACCACCAAGACTATCACACGACAAATCCGACGAAGTATCAGGCTTATCGATCTCAGTGCGGCCGCGATCCATTTGTGATGCGGTTCTGGGGGGCACGTGCGAAGAAGCTTGAATTGCCCATTTCGTTGCCCGCAGATGTCCGCCAAGAAATGGACGAAAAAGTGGCTGAGACCCCCGCTTGGAAGAAATTTCAGAAGCCGAGCCTGGCGACTCTCCGGGCCAAACTAACTCCGATTCAGTTCAAGGTGACGCAACAGGACGGAACCGAACCCGCTTTCAACAATAAATATTGGGATAACAAGAAGGAAGGAATCTACGTTGACGTGATTTCAGGGGCCCCTTTGTTTTCCTCTGTCGACAAATTCAAATCTGGCACAGGCTGGCCATCTTTCGTGAAGCCGATCGATCGAGAAGCGGTCTATTTTAAGGCTGATCGAAAGTTGTTTTACACACGCACGGAAGTTCGGTCGCGTTTTGGAGACTCGCATCTAGGGCACGTTTTTAACGACGGGCCTCGAGAACGGGGAGGCAAGCGGTACTGCATGAATTCTGCCGCGATGCGATTTGTTCCGAAGGAAGATATGGAGAAAGAAGGCTACGGAGACTATCTCAAACTATTCGATTGATAGGCTCGTAGGTCTCAACATTCGGTTGTCCGAGTGCTCGCCTGCGTTTTGAGTTTGTCGAGACATTAGTGAGTCCCCTCCTAGGTACTTATTGCTCGGAGCGTATGTCCTCCGATGTTGACGGGTTAAGCGAGGCTTCTTCCGGGATCGGTTTGCCATGCGGATCTACCGATGTCGACTCGGTTTCGCGCCCCAGTTGTTGACGCAAGTCAGAGTCAGTGAAGTGTTCTAGCTGTTCTGCCGGCACGTGGACCTTGGCGGGATCGACTCCGGCGTAGTCTTGCAAATAGGATTCCCATAGGCGATGCGAACGAACTAAGTTCTGTGCACGGATCCGCCCCTGGGCGGTCAGCGTAAGCAACTCTTGCTGTTTTGCGAGATCACCTCCTCGGACAAGTTTGCTAATCGCAACGCCAAGTGTCCAAGAGTTGGTCAACAAGAGCTTGGCGATCTCATTTGGGCCGAGCTTGTCCTGTTTCCCGTTCTCTTCCCAGCGGTACAGTAAGGCTACGATGTCGTCGGAGAGAATGCGTCGTGCGAGCAGTAGTCTTCGAATGTAACGGGATGCAATTCCGTGTTTTGGGCTGAAGACGACGGCGAGCAGCAGGATGGCGCCTGCTACCGCCGCCATCATGCCTGCCGTGGTTGTACTTCGATATCCAAACCAGCCAGGTACCTCGATGGCGGCAACGTGCCCAAGGGCGGCAGCGAGCGAGGCGAACACCACGCTCAGCAGGATCATCCGTTCTAAACGATCCGTAACCATATAGGCTGCAGCAGGCGGCACGATAAACATAGCGACTACAAGGATGTTGCCAACACTCTCGAAGGCGGCTACGGAGGTGACGGCGACCAGTACCATCAGAGCGTAGTGCATCGCACTTGAGTTAAAACCCGTGGTCGTAGCGAGCGAAGGGTCAAAGGACGTGATTTTCAGCTCTTTGAACAGCCCAATGACGAAGATCGCATTGATGGCGGCCGTGCTGCCTAGGACGAGAACCGCCCGGGGAATGTTGAGCCCGAACAGATTCGTTGTGTCTAGCGGTGTGTATTCAATTGAGCCAAAGAGCACGCAGCTGGCATCTAGATCAACGTAATCTGCAGCTTGGACGATGAGCACCAAACCAAGTGCGAAAAGCGAAGTGAAGACAACGCCCATTGAAGCACCTTCGTCGACGCGTCCAAAACGCCGGATCCATTCGGTAAACAACGCGGTTAGAACGCCAACGATGACTGCCCCGATAAACATCGGTAAACTGCTTCTGGATTCGGTGATCAGAAAAGCTACGGCTAACCCAGGGAGAATAGCATGCGTGATTGCATCGCCGAGCATGCTCATCTGGCGAAGAACGAGAAAGTTACCCAAAAGTGAAGCGGATATCGCGCAGAGTATGCCTGCTGCCATGATCCAACCGTCCAAGTGCCATGTCCAATCAGCCATTGGACCCTCCGTTCGCGTCCCTTTCTCCCTCCGTTAGATCCCCAAGTAGGTGAGGGCTGACGGGAATCTGGTTTTGTTCGTCTTCAAGCAGCGACTCGAGATCAGCGACCACTTCTGGCTCAAGCACGTGTTCGATTGCATCTGCGTCGCGGTCGACTCGTGATGGCGCAACTTCTGCGTAGTGGATCAGATAGAGTTCCCACAAACGATGCTGCCTTGTCAGGCGTTTTGCTTCAATCCACCCGCGTTTCGTCAACCGAAATTGATTGCCGCCCGCTGAATCAATGAGTTCCGCACGCTGAGAGCGCGCCATTTCATTGGTCAGCCGACGTCTAGACCAGCTTCGCATCGCAAGCAGCGATGGGAAGGGCACCGAGGTGCTGGTGCCGGTGTTGGAAGAGCCAGCGGACTCTGCGAGTTCATACATCGCACGCAACAAATGCTGACGGTCAATGCTCTGGTTGAGTTTTCGTCTTGTAAGAAATCGAATCCAGACGCCCCGCCTCGTCCCAAAGATCATGCTGGCCGTAAAAATGGCCGTACACACCAACACGATCATGGCACCCGAAGGCAGTTTGGAGAAAAGGGCGCTGACGGTTGCTCCGAACCATCCGCTCACCCCACCGATCGCTCCAGCAATGAGGAACATCCTGAAGAGGCGTTCCGTCCAAAATCGAGCTGCAGCGGCGGGGATGATCAGCAACGCGATCATTAAAATCAATCCTACGGCCTGCAAGCCGACGATGGTGATCAGGACGATCAAGCCCATCAGCAAAAGATCCAACGATACGACGGGGAAGCCTCGTGATCCGGCAAAACCATCATCAAAGCAAAGGAGTTTGAATTCCTTAAACAGGAGACTGGAGCATGCAATGCAGACCAGTGCGGCCACGGCTATCAGTTGAATATCAACCAATCCCATGGATGCGGTTTTGCCGTAGATGAAAGACTCGAGACCCGTCGCGCTGCCTTCTTGCATCTGCGTACTGACCGAAAGCAGGCAGACCCCGATTCCAAAAAAGACGCTCAGGACGGCCCCAAGTGCGGTGTCTTCTTTCAGTCGCGTCCAGCGACTGATTGCTAAAATGCAGCTAACGCCGACTAAGCCGCTAATCGTGGCGCCGGTCAAAAGTACAGGCATCGTTTTGCCGTCACCTCCGAGGGCAGTCACCGCGATGTACGCGATGACAATCCCCGGCAACGTGGAATGGGCTAGGGCGTCACCCATGAGTGCTCGTTTGCGGAGCAAAGTAAAGCTGCCAACCATTCCGCCGGCACAGCCGAGCAAGGTCGTCCCGAGGATTACAATACGAACGTTGTAGTCCTGCAGCGAAACGATCTGGAGGAAATCGTTCCATGCGGGCATCTCCAATTTGCTATCCGCGAGCGAGCCGCTTGACGGAGGCGTGTCTTGTGAGCTGCTGGCATCGAGACTCATGCTGCAACCAGCAGAGCAAAGCAGTAGAGTCGACACAATGGCAGGAATAAGCCAATGCAGTCGATTTCGGTGCAGCAAATACCAAGGCCGCAAGCGAGCCCGAGTCATAGAGACCGCTCCCTACGCCTCATTGCATGAGTGACTTCGTCCAGAAGTGTCAGACGTCCTCCATATGTCTTCTGCAGATTCTCGGGTGTAAATGTTGGCTCCACTGGACCATGGTCGACGACTCGCATGTTCAGCAGAACAACGTAGTCGAAATACTCGGGGACGGTCTGCAGATCGTGGTGAATGACGACAACCGTTTTCTCCGAAGACTTCATCTCGTTGAGCAGTTCGACGATAGCTCGCTCGGTCGCGGCATCGACTGCGGCAAAAGGCTCGTCCATAAGGTACAGGTCCGCGTCTTGGACCAGTGCGCGGGCCAAAAAAACTCGCTGCTGCTGGCCGCCTGAAAGTTGGCTGATCTGGCGGTAGGCTAAGTCCGCGATTCCAACTCGGTCCAATGCTTCGAGTGCACGTTCTTTATGCTTCCGGCGGACCGGGCGAAACCAACCGACGCTGCGATAGAGTCCCATCGTAACGACGTCCAAAGCGTCGACCGGAAAATCCCAATCGACGCTTTCACGCTGGGGAACGTAGCCAACTCGATCGCGATGATGTTGGTAGGAATCACCAAAGACTTGGACCCGTCCAGATGCTTTGGGGATCAGATCCATGATCGCTTTTAATAGAGTGCTTTTGCCGGCACCATTGGGACCTACTATTCCAACGAGCGAACCGTGCGGAATCTCAAAGCCCACGTCCCAGACGACCGGCTTGCGATCATAGGCGACAGTGAGGTCAGCGACCGAAAGTGGCGAAGGGGTGGCATCATTCATGGACGGAAAGCTTTCCGTTCAATCCGTTTGCAGGGACATCGCCACCTAGGGCTTTAGCAATGGTGGTGAGGTTGTGATCGAGCATCCCGATGTAAGTCCCCTCGTAGGTGTTGGCCTCTCCCATGGCATCCGAAAAAAGTTCGCCACCAACGATGACATGGTGTCCTTGCGAACGACACCCTTCAATCAACGAGTCAATGCTCTTTCGCGAAACACTACTCTCGACGAAGACGGCCTGGACCTTCTTTTCGACCAGCATATCCACGAGTTCACGGACCCTCTGCAATCCGGCTTCTGATTCCGTGGATAGACCCTGAACCCCCTGCACTTCGAGACCGTAAGCTCGGCCAAGATAATTGAACGCGTCATGCGAAGTCACAAGGACGCGACTACCTTCAGGTATTGAGGCGATTGCTTTCAACCCGTAACGGTGCAACGCGTCGAGCTCTTTTCGGAGAGCTTCTCCTCGAGACTTAAAGGACTCGGCTTCGGAGGGCCGCTGTTCTGACAGCGAGGCAACGACAATGTCGATACTGCGCCTCCAGGCGGAGACGTCCATCCAAACGTGGGGATCGTAATGACCGTCCATCTCGGCTGGCTCGAGCAGGACGGATTTGTCGATCAGCTCTGTTACAGCGACAACCGGACGCGATTGCGCGATCTTGATGAGTATGTCCGTCATTTTGCCTTCGAGGAGCAGCCCAGAATAGAAGATCATGTCGGCTCGACTCAGGTCCGCGATATCATCGCGCGTTGCCTTGTATAAATGCGGGTCCACTCCGGGCCCACAAATTTGATCCACGTCGACCGCATTGCCGCCGATCTCTCGAACAATATCAGCAACCATACCCACGGTCGCAACAACTTGTAGCTGGCTGGCGTTGCCGTTTTGAGATGGAATGGATGTCGATGATCCCGTATTCGAACCGACGCAACCGGAGGTTGTAGCCGCAAGCAAGATCACGATCGCGTGCACAATTCGATTGTTTTGCATAGCTCAACCCGATGAAGAATGTGTAGCCTATGCTACAATTTAGCACGGCTCCCTGCTAGGGCAAATGAGTGAGACGCGCCAGAATGCGGTTTCTGAAGGTAAGGGAGGGGCTCTCGATCCGTTGGCTTATTCTTCCTCGTCGTTTTCGAAGGCACCTGGAGGGAAGTAGCATTCCGATTCAGCACCTGCATTGAGTAGCAAGCCGCAGTCTGCAGGTAAGCCTTCGATCAAAGCTTCTCCGGTGAGCATCATCGCCGGCAGTTCGTGCCCCTCCGGAAGCTCTTCGCCTACCACTTCGTCTGCAAAGTGCTGAGCAGCCTCTTCGTCGCTGAAGCAGACGACGGCCAGGTCGTCATCGACTTCGGCGAGGACGACAGGGAAGTTGTCGGGATCGTCGCCTTCACGCACCGGATTCTCAGGATCGATCTGCTGGAAGACGATGAAATTGCCTTCCTGCATCAAGCTGTAGGCGACGGAATAGTCCGAATTTTGGATGGCTCCTGCAACCCGCTCTCCCAAAGCGACATCTAGTTCCATCGAAGAGACCTTTCAGAAAGAGAGCGAGCATTCGTCCAGATGCGAATTATCTGGACCGAATTCAAACGGGGAGGTCGCGTCGGATCTGCAACCCAATACCGGAGACTTATTTCCGATCATGTTATCGACTGGTTCCTGTGCACCATAGCCCACTCGTTGGCGGCCGAGGTCGTTGCAGGTGGATGATTATTGGACTTTCAGCGGCAAAAGCCTGATTTGGAGCCCGGGCGTGGTGCGCTCTGTCGGCGTGGGACCTGTTAGCAACTACTCGTCAATGCGATTCGCTCGGATACAATGTGTTCCCTAGACGCCCCCGAATATCATTGATCCACGGCATTCGTGTCCAAATCCGCAGTTGGCAGACCACTGCGGTCGATGGTATGACCGGTCGGAGTAACGTATTTCTGGCAGACGAGCCGCAAGTAGGCGGTTCAGACCACATTGCATCTTGCGTTTGGAGATGAGCGAACTCATGCGGAGACGAGTCGTTGTCACAGGTTTGGGGATGATCAATCCCCTTGGTACCGAGGTTGAAGCAGTGTGGTCGTCGTTAAAGAACGGCGAGAGCGGCGTTGACCAAATTTCTATCTTTGATGCGCAGAAATACCCCACGAAGATTGCGGCGGAAGTTCGCGGTTGGGACGTCGCTCAGTGTGGTCAAGATGCAGAACTGTGGAAGAAACGCGGGCGGCATGCCAAATTTGCGGCCGGGGCTGCTGCGTTTGCGATGCAGGACTCTGGCCTCCTAGATTCGATGGAAGATCGCGATCGAGTCGGAGTCTATTTTGGAGCCGGCGAAGGCAATCAGGATTTCACCAATTTCACGCAGATGCTTGACGCTGCGACTCAGGGCGATGAGTTCGACGCAAGCAAATTCATGGAGGTCGGGCTGGACATACTCGATCCCGAGATTGAGTTGGAACAGGAACCGAGTCTTCCATCGGCTCACGTAGCCAATATGTTCGATATACGCGGTCCTAACCTGAACTGTCTTACCGCGTGTGCCGCTAGCAGCCAGGCTGTTGGCGAAGCAACCGAGTTGATCCGTCGAGGCGATGTCGATGCCATGGTCGCCGGCGGAGCCCATAGCATGATTCACCCGTTCGGATTGACTGGCTTTAGCTTGTTGACCGCTTTGTCGACCAACAATGAAAATCCGACTGGCGCTTCAAGACCGTTTGATCGGCTACGTGACGGATTTGTGCTCGGAGAAGGCTCGTCCGTCGTGATTCTGGAAGAACTGGAGCACGCCAAGAAACGTGGGGCCAAGATCTATGGCGAGGTGCTCGGGTACGGCTGTACTGCGGACGCTTACCGTATTACCGATATCCATCCTGAAGGCCGAGGAGCCATCGGTTGCATGTCGGCTGCGATTAGCGATGCAGGTCTCAATGCCGACGATGTCCATTACGTCAATGCGCACGGGACCAGCACCACGGTGAATGACAAAGTCGAAACCGTTGCGTGTAAGGCCGTATTCGGAGAACGAGCGAGTCAGGTTCCGGTTTCGAGTACAAAAAGCATGATGGGGCATTTGATCGCGGCAGCAGGCGTGACCGAAATGATCGTTTGTCTGCTGGCAATTCGCGACAATGTTCTTCCGCCGACCATCAATCTGGAGAATCCAGATCCTCTCTGTGATTTGGACTATGTACCTAACGAAGCACGTGAAGCCGAAGTCAATGTCGCGTTGAACAACTCTTTCGGATTTGGTGGCCAAAACGTCACATTGGCGGTTGGCAAGTTTGATGGCTAGCAGCTGGTGTGCTCGCAATTTGATTGGAGTCGACCGGGTTCGCTAGTTCTTCTTGGCAAGCGGCTATGATGATGGCAGCCAATACGTGCTGGTCGAAGTTCCATCACAGGTCTCGATTGCATCCCACGCAAAGAGCAGAAGGTACAAAGAAGGTCGGGAGATTCCAGAAGATGAGTCCGATTCCAGTTGTCAGGCAAAGCCGGTTGAGCCTTCTCCCATGTGCGTTATGGCTTTTCGTTTTCCCATCATTTTGCCTGATGGCGAATGAACCCAGGCGGATGCTCGAAGAAGCCCTCTTTCGCGGACCGGTCGACCTCGTTGTCGATCGAGCGGAAACATGGGCGGTGACGGTGAATCGCGAATCAAACTCCGTTTCGCTCGTTTCGCTCGCCGATGGTCGAGTACTAGATGAAGTTTCGACAGGGCAAAGGCCATCTGGACTGTCGATTGGCAAGTCCGACGAGATATTGGTGACGTGCCAATACTCGGGTGAACTCATTCGTTTCAAAGTGACAAATGGGCGACTCGTTAGGAATGGTGAGATCTATCTTGGGATGGAGCCACTGGGAGTCGCTACAAGCGCTGGGCATGCATTTGTCTGTCTACAGATGAGTGATGAAATTGCCAAAGTTGACTTGAATACCTTTGAGGTGGTTGGGCGATTCGCCACCGGGAAATGGCCTCGGTACTTGGATGTTTCGAAGGATGGTCAGCGGATTGCCGTTGGGCTTTGCGGGGCCAGCCAAATTGCCGTGATGGACGCCAATGATGGCACGGTACTCTATGAGGAGGTTCTCAGTGGCGGAATCAATATTGGTCACTTGGAAATCTCGGAAGCGGGAACGGAAGTTTACTTCCCTTGGATGATCTATCGCCCCAATCCGATCACCATTCGAGATATTCAACGCGGCTGGGTCCTCGCTAGTCGTCTAGCAAGGATTCGGATGGACGGCCCAAAGTATCGAGAGGCGATCTCCCTGGATGTGCCACGTCTCGCGGTAGCGGATCCGTTTGGCGTGGCGACGAGTGCCAATGGAAAACGCATTGCCGTAACCTCATCCGGTACCCATGAATTGTTGGTATATCGGCTTGAAGATCTACCGTTCCAAGGAACTGGCGGGCCCGGAGACCTGATTGATCCCGCTCTGATGCGTGACGATGATTTGTTCTATCGACTTGAACTAAGCGGTCGGCCGATGGGGATTGAAGCCAGTCGCGATGGGCAACGAGTCTATATCGCCAATCATTTGCTGGATGTCATCCAAGTGGCGGATCTCGAGTCACGCGAGGTTATTGCTGAGATTTCACTTGGCGAGAACCCTACCGATTCGACGGCAGTGGAATTGCATCGAGGGATGGAGATCTTTTACGACGCGGAGAGGAGTTTGGATCAATGGTATTCCTGTCATTCATGTCATGTCGACGGCGGAACGAACGCCAAAGCCATGGATACATGGAACGACGGTACCGAGCTGACGTCGAAGACCGTTTTGCCGTTGTACGGCGTCACGGAAACGGGGCCTTGGACGTGGCACGGCTGGCAGGAGGATTTAGACGCCTCGCTCCAAAACTCATTCGTTTCCACCATGAAAGGTGAAGAGGTTAGCCAAGATGAGATCGCGGCTCTGAGAAAGTACCTTGGGTCGTTGGAGCTTCCACCTAATCCTTACTTGCAACTGGCGAAGATAGATAGCAGCTTCGGCGAAAAGGTTGCCGCAGGTAAGGAACTCTTCGAAAGCGACTCAGTTGGGTGTTCGAACTGTCACTCAGGAGAAAAGAAGACCGATGGTGAGATTCACTTAGTCGGATTAGAACGCGATACAGATCGTTACGAAGGATACAACACTCCATCCCTTCGAGGCGTGTACCGTAAGCCCCGGTTGCTGCATGATGGGAGAGCTAAGTCGCTAGAAACGGTACTCAAGAAGTGGCACCGTGCGGATGAGATTGGTGGCGGTGCAGAATTATCCGACGAGCAGCTCGAACAGCTTGTCGCGTATCTAAAGACGCTATAGCTGGAAGAGTCGCGGACGACGCCTACAAAGGTTCTGTTATGCAATCAACACGGAAGGCGATTGATTCGGATCCTACCGGTCCAGTCGATCGAATGGAGAACCGCGCGTCGGAGAAATGCTTAGCTAGAACGACTGACGCGACTAGAATTCGGCGGAACCGGGAGTTCTCGGAAATGGAATGCAGTCGCGGATATTGGCCATTCCGGTGACCCATTGGACGACACGCTCGAACCCGAGGCCAAATCCACTATGGGGTACAGATCCGAATTTCCGAAGGTCGATGTACCACCAGTATTCTTCTTCGCTGAGATCCATTTCCTTCATTCTTGAGCGAAGTACATCCAGCCTTTCTTCTCGCTGGCTGCCCCCGATGATTTCTCCGACCTGAGGAACGAGGACGTCCATCGCGGCGACCGTCTTTTCGTCGTCATTGCAACGCATGTAGAAGGGCTTGATGGTGCGAGGGTAGTCGTGCAGGATCAGCGGACCGTTCACGTGTTTCTCGGTGAGAAAGCGTTCGTGTTCCGCCTGTAAATCGGTTCCCCAGGAGACCGGGAATTCGAACTTTTCGCCGCACTTCTCAAGGATTTCGACCGCATCGGTATACGACATATGTTCGAATGGTTTTTCCAAAACCAAGTTCAGAGCGTCGAGTAGACCCTTCTGAATCCGGTCCTCAAAGAACTGCATGTCGTCGGAACACTCTCCAAGGATGTCTTTCAACAATCGCTTTACAAACTGTTCAGCGAGCTGCATGTTGTCTTTTAGGTCAAAGAATGCGGCCTCAGGCTCGATCATCCAAAATTCGGATAGGTGCCGGCTCGTGTTCGAATTCTCCGCCCGAAATGTTGGTCCAAAGGTGTAGCAGCGTCCCAGCGATGTTGCGTAGATTTCGGCTTCAAGCTGGCCAGAGACGGTTAAGTAGGATGGTTGTCCGAAGAAATCCTTGGAGTAATCCACCTTACCATCCACCAACGGTGGGTTCTCGTGCGGCAGGGTCGTCACCTTGAACATCTGTCCCGCGCCCTCGCAATCGGAGGCAGTGATGATCGGAGTGTTTACGTAAAAAAAGCCTTGCTCTTGGAAGAACTGGTGCACGGAAAATGCCAGCCGGTTCCGAACGCGTGTCAACGCACCGAACGAGTTGGTACGCGGACGCAAGTGAGCCCATTCGCGGAGTTTCTCAAACGAGTGGCGCTTTTTCTGAAGTGGATAATCGCTAGGGGCATCGCCTACCAAACGTACCGCGGTGGCGTGAAGCTCCGTAGCTTGTCCCTTTCCTTGGCTCTCCTTCAATTCGCCAGTAGCCACAATCGAGCTACCGACCGAAAGTGATGTGATCACGGTTGAGTAGTTTTCAAGTTGACCATCGGCGATGATTTGCAGGTTCCCGAAGCAGCTGCCATCATTAATCTCGATAAAGCTGAAACCACCCTTGCTGTCACGGCGAGTCCGTACCCAACCGCGAACTTCAACTTCGCTACCGACACTCTGTGCTTCACGCGCTTTCGAAACGGGAATCCAAGTCATTCGAGGCGTCCTAAGGATGCGAGTATTGCGATTCTAGTGATGGAAGTTGTGGTGCTAGTGCAGAGCCGACCGCATGGCGCCGTGTTTGCTCGGAATGGTGACCCACCGGAGCTAGAGCTCGGCTCCTAAAATTCTTTAGGAGAATGCCAGGTGCGAGCCCAAGCTGATTTGTTGGTTGGCAATCACAACACTGCAAAACGCTTTTTGCTGCTGTGATTGAGATTTAATGGCCGATCTCTGCCAAGTAGCGTTCTGCATCCAAGGCTGCCATGCAGCCTGTACCAGCCGAGGTAATCGCCTGACGATAGTAGTCGTCTGCAACATCGCCAGCCGCAAAGACACCATCGACACTGGTGTTGGTTCGGAATGACTTGGTCCACTTGATGTAGCCTTTGTCATTCATGTCCAGCTTGCCGCTAAGAAATCCGGTATTCGGCGTATGCCCGATGGCCACAAACATTCCGCTAACGTCCAGGGTGCTCGAAGAATCGTCTTGAGTGTTCTTTAGCTTCAGACCCGTTACTTGATTGCCGTCTCCGACGACTTCTTCAACGACGCTGTTCCAGACCATTTCGATATTGGGATGATTCAGTGCCCGTTCCTGCATGACCTTTGAAGCACGCAACTCGTCGCGACGGTGGATCAAATAGATCGTTTTCGCGCCGTCCAGATTCGCTAAGTAGCTGGCTTCTTCTACTGCCGTATCACCGCCCCCGATCACGGCCAAAGGTTTCTGACGATAGGTCGGTAACGCACCGTCGCATACCGCACACGCGCTGACGCCTTTGTTCTTGTATTCTTCTTCCGAATCCAATCCGAGATAGTTGGCGCGAGCCCCTGTAGCAATGATGACAGTCCGTGTTTCAACTGGATCGCCATTCGCAGGAATCACCTTTGGGACATCTCCGCTAAAATCGACATCGACGATATCGTCACCAATGACGCGGGTTCCGAAATTCAGAGCTTGCTGTTTCATGAGCTCCATGAGCTCGACACCTTGAACGGCGTAGTGGGGTTGGCCGTCGCGCTCGTGGCCTTTCGGGACCGGTGGCAAATTCCAATGGCGGTCTTTATCGACCGCGCTTTCGATGAAAGCTCTCACGTTGCCGGCTGGGAAACCGGCGAAGTTTTCTACTTCCGTGGTGAACGCGAGTTGTCCAAGCGGAATCATCTCCGGCTTAACAGTGCCCTCGTAAAGCACTGGCTTCAGATTCGCACGTGCCGCGTAGATTGCCGCCGACCAGCCAGCAGGGCCACTTCCAATGATGACGGTTCGTTCGATTTCGCTCATTCCTAATCCTAGCTGTCCGCAGGATGCGCGTCGGACGGTGGGCTGTCCAGCGAGTATCACAGCAGTACGTAAATATTCAATTTTCGGCAGTTTGGACCAAAAACGGCGTGTTTCACGGGACGAACGTCACGCCGAAAGTCTCTGGCTCGCAGATTATAGGCATCCATAACGAGCCTTTACAGGTCATGTGCACCGGCCAACCCTTCATCCGGAAGAGGGGCCACGTATGGAGGTTGGAATCCCATCTGGTTTGACTATAGTGGCGAATCTGCGCAAGCGGAAAATCTGCCCGCGCTTGCCGTTCTTACCGGTGTTTTCTATTTCAGAGGATTTCCATGTCGAGAATTCGTTTGCCCCTTTTGATTCTCCTGATCTTGTCGATGGCCCCACCGAGCTGGGCCCAGTGCTTTGGCGGTCGACTCCTTCAACGACGCAGCTCGCAACGCCGATGTTGTGTCCAGCAGGGGCAGTGTTGCCCAACGCCAAGCAATTGCACGGTTCGGCCGAGCTGTGGCGGAACCGTCCAGACCTGCCCGCCCGGCCCTTGTACCCCGTTGAACGTGCAGGACCTACACGGCTCTGTCGTCGTGCCGCTGAGCACTTCCTACCTGCAGAAATGCATTTGTCCTCTCACGGGAGCAGTGGAGTACGCGTGTGCGTCGACTGCATCTGGTGCTCAGCAATTGTGCTCAAACGCGGGAGGTACTCCTGATGGATCTGCGATTCCGTTTAGCGGCACTTGCGGACCACAGACGATTTGTGGCCCGCCCGTTCCCCCCAATCCTATGAATTCGACTCCATCGGGTTGCTGTGGCCAAGTTGGCGGCCAATCGATGAATCTGATGAGTGGTACGTCTTACCTACAAAAATGTGTTTGTGGAATGACGGGTAACGTAGAGTACGCCTGCGCGTCAACTCCGGGAGCGGCCCAGCAATTGTGCACGAGTAGCGGCGGAACCGCGCAAGGCGCGGCGATTCCATTCAGTGGCACTTGTGGACCGCAGACTATCTGTGGCCCACCTGTTCCGAGTCCGTTCAGCGCGGTGACTTTGGCAACTAGCGAACAGAGCGGGTGCCAGACAACAGCTTGTCCGCCAAAACGACGCTGCGGTATTCTGAAGCGAATTTTTGGACGCGGGAAGTAGACACTTCAGGGGCGGCAAAACACCGCTCGCAGATCGCAGCGGCTATTTGATAGAAAAGTCGTCAGCGTTGCCGGTTTGGCATTCTATTCGTTCAGTTCCACCCGAGAGGTTCACCGCTTAAGTGTGGTGAACCTTTTTTCTTCTGCCTCGGTCAGCTCTCTAATTTTCAACTCATTCAGATAGGCTCGAAAGTCGTTTGGGATCTTCTGAAAGCCAGTCTTGGTTCGGGCGACGAACCAGCCGTTGTCCTTTCCTGAGATCTGCACATCGGGGGCGGCAGCTTTGATAATGCCTGGGTCCAAACCAACGATACTCTCAATTTTGGGAACGTTTTCGGCAGGTAATTCCCACAGTAATTCTCCGGTTCGGCAATCATACGCCCAAGTTCGGTCATCGCTGCCGACGAAGACCATGCTTTCGGAGGCAGAATCTAGCAAGTATCGGAAGCGAACCAGGCCTTCGATACGGAGCCCTTTGTCGCCGTTTACCATGCGGATTTCAAGCTGCCCCTCGGTGCCAAGCAGGAAAATCCACTTACCATTGGGCGAGAATTTCGCGTCCACCATGTCACCGTCGACGTTCAAAGGCGTTTGCTTACCACCTTCTAGATCAAGCAGCCAAGCATCAGGTTCTTCCTGAGGGTTCTTATCCGGATAGCGGCTCGTTAGCTTTCTCGCATTTACCGGTGGTCGTTCGTCGCCTCGAATCAGAATCGCCAGCGGTTTGGTAGGGTGCATGTCGACATTGAAGACAGTGCCTTCGCAGGAGATTGCTTCGACGGTATCGCTTCGTAGATCCCAACGTTGCACTACGCTCGTCCCGTTGAAACTGAGGACCGTTTGATTATCGCTGCTAATGCAATGTTGCCACGGAGCGCCTTCGGGTAGCGGGATTTTGCTTGAGTGGCCCGTTGCCAAATCCGTTTTTGCGGTGCCACCAAACAGGTCGGTCGTGATCAGGAAACGCCTGTCTTCTGTGATGGCTACCGTTCCGAGGGTCGATTCGTGCGGCAAACGAGAGGGGCCGCGGTCAACAGCAGTACCGGTTCCTGCTGGCTCGTTTCTATTTACGACGTTACCGAGTGTATCAGAGATAAGCCAAGTAGCGTCTTTAGCGACGGTCAGGCATTCTGTTTCGTTCAAGAAGGCTGAGAACTGAACTGGAGCGGCGTGCGTGCCCACGCGCGTAACCAAGTCATTCTGAAGATTCCAGTTCTCGGCCCGGTGTTCAATGCTGCTGACAAGAAGAGATTGACCGTTGGCCGAAACGTCACATCGAATTGGTCGAGATGGAAGGTCAATTTGGCGACTTATGCTTTGTGAATCGTAGTTCCAAACACGCAAACCTACGGCATACCATTTTGAAGCGGGGGTGTCCGGATTCATGCCAATTGCCTCCTCGCTCGGACGAATGGACAAGTAGAGGTTGTCCTGGTCGGCTGCGATAGTCCACGCAGGTTCATCCATCAATTGAATCCACTTGTCTTGGAGTCCATCAAAAATAAATGCGCCCCGGGCGCCATCCGCGACGGCTAGGAGGTTTCTAGCTGGGATCAATGTGACGTCTTTGACATGGCCAAAATCTCGTTTCGTGACCAAGGTTGGTGGTTGATTGACGGACGATGGTCTTGGGTGTTTCCAAACCTCGAGACGGCTGGCTCGCCTCGAATTGCGTATGTGGACGCAGACCGAAGAACCGTCTGAGGAGGCGAAGTAACAATTCTCGAGTAGTTCTTGAACGTCTTCGCGTTTCTCATCGGATGGAACCGACACGTTGGATCCCAATTGCCACTCTGCAACCAATTCCTTTTGATCGACATTCCAGACTAAGTATTTTTGATCACTGGTGTCGAGCAATAATCGACTCCCGTCGGATGAAACGCGAATGCGGCGCAGCGAGTTGTTGAATTGATGGACTCGCTGATAGGACTCTTCGGCACCCGCCCATCGAAGCAGACTCTGGTCGCGTTGAATGATCCAGACGCATTCATTGGCGTGGTCGGGGACCATGTCGACAACTTCGGAGTCCAAGTTGACGCGTTTTTGGCTTAGCTTGCCTGGATTCCACTGAACGAGTGATCCGTCAGTTCGCGAAAGAAGGATAGAACCACTTCCAACTAGTTCTGCATATTTGTCAAAGGCACTGCTAGGCGAATTCAGGAGTTTGTCTTCGAGTCGCCAATTGATTGACCAGACATAGACATTGCCATTGTCCTGCGTGAGCGTTCTACCGTCTTTGAGGACCAGTTGGCAGGTCCCTGGAAGGCCTGCCTGTTGACGTTCAAAGCTCGGCAAAACATATCGCAGTGTGGTTGGGGAGGATATGGGCGAAAGCAGAACTTGGTTTCCAGCCGGTGACCAACTCAAGTGGCACTGGCGATACGCATCCATGGACGGCCGGTAGGTTCTCTGGGCCTCGTCTGATAGATAAGTCCATCGGCGTAACGTGCCGTCGACGCCCGCCGTGAAAAATTCCTCTTGGTTTGTTGAGCACTTGATATCGGTGATCAAGCCTTCATGACCTGTCGCGTGACCGACGCTCTTGCGCGTTCGCAGATCGATGATCTCCACTTGATCCAACTGGACCGCTACCAAGTAGTGACCGTCATGTGAAATGTCGAGATCTTGAATCGAAGTTGAGGTCTCAAGTCGAGACACAAATTCTTCGCGGCCGAGGTCATACTCACGAATACCCTCCCCGTATTTCCTGGCGGTTAGCAAGCGGTCTAGGTTGGGAATGAATTTGGCAATCTCGTCCCCAAGTCGCTTGGGTTCTTCATACAGTTGTTCCAAATTCAAGATGTAGGTGCCGTTGCCAGACGCGAGGAGAAACCGGGAATCGGTTGAGAACTCGAGCCTCAGACTCTCGAGTTGTCGCAATTGGACCGTGAAGCTCTTCAATTCATTGCCTGTTCGCGCGTCCCAGACTTTAACAGTGTTGTCAAAAGATATGGTTGCAATGAATCGTTCGCTGGGTGAGTAGATGGCCTGAATGATATCGTCGGTGTGTCCGACCAATTCCGGGCCGATTTCAGAATAGGGCTGAAGCTGAACGACCTTGGCTCGGTGGTTTTGGGTTGGCAACACAATGTGGCCGCTTTTGGGGCCAATGGATTGTTTCGACAATGCAAGGCTATGGAACTGCCTCAAGGATCGAACACGTTTGAACTCGGTGTCATCCCACAATTCGATGTAGCCAAGCTCTTTAGACCGATCTGTGCTCTGATCGTATGCAATATGGCTGGAGCTAGAGGTGATTAGAAGTGGGAGTGACGGATGGAAGACGGCGGAATCGATGGCTCGGTCCGATTCCAATTGAGCGACGTTGCGGCCATCGTTGACGTCAAAAGCGAACGCTGGCGCACTGTCGTTACGATTCGTCTTCAAATAGGTCAGTAGAACTTGATTCTTTTCAATACCTCCGGCAATCGCGATTCGAGGATATCCGCTGATTCCGCTTCTTAACGTGAGCTGTTCACGATAGTTGCGCAATACCAGCATGGCCACTTGATTGATGATCTCCAAAGGACCGTCAAAGGCTTCACGCGTCAAACGAGCGGCCAGACCTGGGTTCTCGTTAGCCTGCAAGTGAGCTTGTCCAAGGATTCTGGCCTGCTCAGATGCGCGGAGCTCGTTAGCCATGCGAATGTTTTCTTCGTCCGATTTCTCTAGCATGCCGGCCAGGACCCAGGCGGCGCCGCAAGCGACGACAATCGAAAGAATCGCTGACGCTCCGATTCCGGCAAAGGCCGCGGGTCTGGCTGTCAACCAATCTCGCGTGCGTTTCCAAACGCTATATCGTCGCAAGTTCGGTTTTTTACCGTCCACAAACCGTTGTAAGTCGGCCGCAAGGTCCCCGGCGTTTTCGTAGCGGTCGTTTGGATTGCGTTCAATGGCGCGTTCAATGATGGCTTCCAAGTCACGTGGGATGCTTGCATTCAGTTTGCGAATGGAGGCGGGGCGTTCGAAAGTGACTTCACGTAAGATTTCCGCAGCGTTACGTCCTTGGTACGCGCTGCGCAGGGTCAATAGTTCGTAAAGAGTAATTCCCAGCGAATAGATGTCCGTTCGATCATCCACGAAACCGCGGCGACCAGCAGCTTGCTCCGGGCTCATGTAACGCAGTGTCCCAACTACGTCACCAGTTTGTGTGAGCGAGGGTGAGTCGCGTAATTGGGCTAAACCAAAATCGGTGATCCAGACTTTGTTCTGCTCGTCGAGCAACAGATTCGAGGGCTTGATGTCGCGATGGATAACACCCCGGAGGTGCGCGTGGTTCAAGGCCCTTGCGACATCGATTCCGATACGTGCAACTGATTTTGCCAGCCCTTGACCGGATTTGCTATCACCGAACGCGTGGGACGAAACAAATGATGCTTCGGTTAGATTGAACGCAGAAGCTTTGGTATCAATGGAGACCGCGCGATCGGCGACGGTCGCGTTGTCATCTTGGTAGGGCTTGCCTCTGCCAGAACGAAGTGCCTTGCGAGCCGATTTGACGACCTTCGACAGCGGCTTACCGACGATCAGTTCCATTGCGTAGAAGCGTGTCCCCCGATCTTCGCCTGAATCGTAGATGGGAACAATGTGCTCGTGGTTGAGGCTAGCTGCAGCCTTAGCCTCAAGCGAGAAACGGTCGGCCTGTCCGCGCTTAAGGCTGCTTGCGGATGGAAGTATCTTCAAGGCAACTTCGCGATCCAGCTCTTTCTCGTGGGCACGATAGACAATTCCCATGCCGCCTTGCCCGATCTCCTCGATCAGTTCGTACTTGCCAAGCTGTTTGAAGGGCAATGGCTTCTGGAGATCTTCATCCTGTCGTTCACCGGGGACCGACTTCCCAAAGTCGGTCACTTTGGTGGTGGACGCTCTGTCTGGCGTTGTTCGTTCATGTTGATCTTCGCCAGAGGAGCTTTGGGAGGTAGGAGATGTCTCGGGACGAATATCGGATCCTGTAAGACCGGAGGCGGATTCAGTGTTGTCGTGCATCGGCGGATATGCAGGCTATCGAAGAGAAGAGTAGTCAGCGTCGAATTACATCGCGGTTCAAGAAGCTCACTAAGAATAGCAAAAGCAGGGGGGACGCCGCCATCGAATTCACGGTTTTTACATTTGGCGATGCATTGAAAACGCTAGCGGAGGCCCTCCGTGATATCGGGTAGAAAATTCATCTCGATCGTGTGATGCAATACAGATGACGATCGCCCCGAATGAAGATTTGCTCTGAGGCGAAGGCGAGCGAGGCGCTGACAGGTTCATCGAGCACGTTCACCGAGACAGGTTGGGGGCGCGTCCCGCGCGTGATAACCATAGTAGTTCCATCCAAATCAGTGATGTAGACATGATTACCCGCAGCGACAGGTGAAGCATAGATACTGCCTAGGTCTCCCAATCGCATGGCGCCGGGGGCCTCTCTGCCGGAGACCAAATCGACTCTGGTCAGAATATTCTGGTAGTGAGCGAGAAAGTAGACGCCGTCGTCTGCAATCAGCATCGAGGGAACGTAAGGAGTGCCGCGAATACGCGACCACAGAACTTGATCCGTTCCAGTAATGTCGCCTTTCGATCCCGCGATACGAATGGCCATCATGATTCGTTTCTCGTAGCTGCTACCCACAATCAAGATCCCGTTTCGATAAACGGGTGTCGCCACGATGTTCGCGGACATCCCGCCGCATTCCCAAATGGTTTTGCCAGTTTGAAAGTCATAGCTGCGGACTCGATTCGTTCCGGCAACAATCACTTGCGACCCGCCATCCGATTCAATCACGATTGGTGTACTCCAGGATGTCACTTCGTCACGCATCCGCCGCCAGTTTTCTTCGCCGGTCGCTTTATTGAGTGAAACCACAAAGGATTGGCCTTCGTGATCCCAATTCACAATGATGGCGTCTTGATGGATTGCAGGAGAAGCGCCTTCTCCATGACCATGCTTCGAGTGCATTTGCCCAAACTGACGCTGCCATTGGACTTCGCCAGCAAGATTGAGGCAGTACAAGCCAAAGGATCCAAAGTAGGCAAAGACTAGATTGCCGTCGCTAACGCATGAGGCGGATGCCAAGCTAGCCGATTTGTGGGCGCCTTCGATCGGCAGCGTTTCGTTGACACGCGTTCGCCATCGCTGAACTCCCGTTTTGCGATCGAAGGCCATGACGACAAACTCATGACGGCTATCAACGGGTAGATTGTCGTGGGCTCCTGGGCGGCCACTCATTCGCGGCGGCAGTTTCTCTCCGACTGGAATCGCAGTTGTGACCACAACAAATTCGCCGATCACGATCGGTGTCCCCAGTCCTCGACCGGGAACTTCCGATTTCCAAAGGATATTGGTTGATGCATCCCACTTCGTCGGATATTCACCGCTTCCTGCATCACCCGTGCCATTAGGGCCCCGCCACTGGAGCCAGTCCGAAGCGGCGTCGTTAGAGGCGTTCGTGGTGGCGTCAGGCGAATCTTGCCCGTTCACCATTGGAGAAACGTGGAGCCAGATTGCCAAGACAAACCAAGGACATAAGGAGGCGATGACCTGCTGAGTGTTGTTTTGCATGGCTGGATGTCTCGACTACGTTTTTCGTCTAATGTTCTGGAGCGATCTCTGAACGCGAAACAGTTCGACCAACTCGAGCTCGCGAACGTTGGGATTGGCTGACGCGTGCTGGAATGAGATATTCGAGTGCAGTTGTTCGCCGAGGGGCTACTCATTGGCTTTCTTGCAGCACCATACGACTGATCGTAACGAGCTTACGTGTTTTGCAGTTCTCGCTGTACCAGGTAACGCGCGTGAAACGAATAGTTGAGAGACTTTTTACATATCTTGGTTCGACTGCATCGCTTGGCGGCGGGTGAAGGTTAATCGAACTGGCCATGAAGAAACCATTGGCCGCTATTCAGGTCGCGGTAGATCCAGTAGCGTGAGCCGAGATGAGTTTCGACTCGATAGTAGTCTCGTCTGGCACTCGGACCACGCCACCAGCCGCTTTCGAGCCGCTCAGGTCCGATACTTTGGTCGACGCGGTGTTGTTTGCCCAGCACTTTGATGAAGTCAGGGCAGCGCGCTAGTCCACGTACGACGTCTTCATCTTTCTCGCGTTTGAATCCAGGCTCAATCTCTTTCGGATTCTCGAGCAAATGGCTTGGGCGTCGCTGTGGATCATCTGCCTTCGGTTCGACACTTTGTCTTGCGAAACGCGAGCTGATCTTCTTGACGGTATCCGACTGTGTGCCATCTTTTTTGATCCCAGTCAGTGGGCGAAGCGTATAGGACATTTCCGGCTGTGCGTCACGCCGTGGGCGAGCCCCTAGGACTCGTTTCCGTCCCAGTCGATTACTGAGCGTATCGACCAATCTTGCCATCTCGTTTCGATGGCTTGCTTCATTACCGGCGAAGAGATCGGCTTGTCGCCAGATCATGGGGGCGGTCATCGTGGCCTGTAGGCTTAGCCTCCAAAGGGGATGCTCCGACATGGTTCGCAAGACTTGCTCGAATTGTCCGAGTAACAACAGCTCGAGGTGATCAGCATCATTGGCTGGGCGAAAAAGGCTCAGCTGGAGCACCAATGGTTGAGCCTCGACTAGATCCAGACGACAGACAACGCGGATTGCGCCATGGCCGCGTTTGGCAAGTCGCTTGGAAAGCTCGCTGCAGTTTTGCCGCAAGAGTTCTTCGATGGTGTCTCGATCCGACGTAGGGAACTCAAGAGACTGTTCTAAGCACCAGTCGGGTAGCGAGTGGAGTGAAACAAGTGGCTCGTGTTTGACGCCTGTCGCTTGATCCCATCTTGTCATCAGGTTTTCGCCCAGGCGAGTAGCCATGCCTTCGCGCGGTAAACTGGCAAGTTCTGAGATTCGTCGCAAGCCGAGTCGACGCAATGACTCAATGGTGCCTTCCGGTTGTCGAAGCGCCGACACGGAAAGTAGGCCTACTTCTCGTGCGTCCGCGCCTTGAGGGACGATTCTAAACCGGCTTACTGGCACTGGGGGTGCTAGAGATTCCGGATCTTCGTCAGCGATCGCGTCATCGTTGGGGGCAAGCGGTGTTGGCTCGGTACAGTTCAGTTCGGTTGATACTTGAGTTTCATCCGCATTGATCGAGCAAGTGTTTTGGTCGGTTTCTTTTCGGAGGCCATAGTTGGCAACTGCCCATGCGGCTCCGATCGTTCCTGCGGTTCCTAGGCAACCAAAATATCGGCATTGGTAAAGCCATTGCCCGACGGCGTTCAGGAGTTGGAGTTCGCCCCCGTAGAGAGAAGGGATACCGGTGATATCCAAAAGCAAAGATTCAGGTTGATGGAGGTGGCGTCCGAACCAGCGTTTTTTGTCGAGTGTTTCCAAGCCAACAATGGGGCTGAACTGCTGGGCTTGCTCGGCAAGATGGCAAAGACGTTCGATGTCTTCATCCGCTTCATGCTCACGGACTTCGGCGTCGACGAGGACTTGAGCCTCGCTCAAACGCATCGTTGGCTTTACTCCGGCTGCACGTGCCGGGAGATTGGCAGCGGCCACGATCAGGCCGCGACGAGCGTCGCGCATGGTCAGCAGCAGTGGCTCGCTAGCTAGCGTTGGCTCTTCGGCTTGAATGCGCTGGATGGGCCAGTTGGGAAGCCAGATGCACAGAAGCCGCTTGCTCATCGTCGTGCCCTTGCTCGTTGGCATGGCTTTGCTCGTTGGCATGACTTTGCTCGTTGGCATGACTTAACGAATCCGCTTGACGATGGGTGGAAACTGCTGCGAGCTCACCGGTTTGATGGTCCATTTCAACTTGCAATCGAGCTCCAGGGACGCCGCCGCGATTACGCAATAATTCTAGTTCGAACATTCGATTCGGCGAATACGAACGAGCGTTGGTGAGCGGTGACGGGAGATCAACGTTGGCGAGCGGGCTGCGTGCTTGGCTGTTGGTTGTTCGTGCCGGAGGCTGGTTCGCGGTTAGTACGGATGGGTGCCGTTGTTCTAACGGGGATCCGACTCGAGGGTGAATGCTGTGGCGGTCTGGGGAGTTATCGGCCCCGGATCGATTCGTTGATCGATGTGAGTGCGTTGATCGATGTGAGTGCGTTGATCGATGTGAGTGCGTCGGTAAGGAGCGAACCAGCCATTGGACTTCAGCCCAACTGGGACGATGTCGTGCAACGGAGCTGCGCAGCAAAAATGCGGTGCCGCCACCCGACTCGGCAGCCAGTTGAAATCGGCGTGCCGTGCGATCATCAAATCGTTCGATCTCGGCGACGACGGCGGTGACCGCGGAAGTTCGCAATGATTGGTCAATAGCCCAAGCTGCGTCGGCAACCGACTGTGGTCGCACAAAGACGACTTGGTCCAAATCGATTCCGTAGGCCAATAGCGCCGGTGGAAAGAAATGTTGCCGCACATCCTGGTTATCGACCACAACCAAATAGCCGTCTCGAGCTTGGCAAGCTTCGGCTGCAGCGGTGAACGCGAGCGACGTTGCCCCGCATGCCGGTGCCGCTCTTAGATACTCGACGACGGTACCAGGCGAGTAGCCGTGATGGGGCAACAATCGGTCCATCGCCTCGCAGCCAGTCGAGATGCGGGCCTGGGGAGTCTGAGATAGCGAACCGCGACCAGCCGTCTCAAGGTGACGTACTTCGCTGGCGAGCTTCGCTAACATGCTGGCTTGATTGGAAGACGCCGAGCCAGGCTCGGTATCTCTCAGTCTGGAAGCAGCAGCTCGGCTCAGTTTGGCAGGGCTGGTCATCATCAATGTAGATCCATCTAGGAGGGCAACTTGCAGGAGAACTTGCGTAAGCGGCCGGTCGCAGTCGGATATCCTCGCAGGAAAACCACTGCTTAGCTAGCATTCGGCAGGCTTTCCGTGGCAGCCCCAGTCTTCTTGGGCAGCTCCCAACTGTTTTGCGTCGAGCGAATCATGCCCTAAGTCATTGTCATTGCATTGGTTACGACCCTCACCGCCTGACGGACGTGCGCGTCACAGCGAAGTGGGTGGGGAACGCAGACAGATGGTTATCGCCAAGTCGGAGACACCTTTGGTCCGCAGGATCAAACCGGTCGAGAAAGACACGAAAAAGAAATCCCTTGCGAATTACCGGGCATCGCGGGCAATCGCATCAAGGTCCCGAGTGAGTCGATCTTGGTATTCCGCGGCGATTTTGCCCTCACGGTTTTCAATGCGGGTCAGCATGAAAAGGATGGACGTGCCAAAACCGGTCAGGCCGGAGAAGGCAACTAGCTCGGCGCTCAATGCGTCCGGGACAGCGAAAAATATGCTGTCTCCGAACGAGATCTGAACTGGAACCAGTAGCCGAATCAAAACGGAACTGAACACGGTCAGAGTTGGGATCAAGAGAATCGCCAACTTGTTGACGGCTGCGGATTTCCAAGACGGTTTGCAGATCGAGGCAACCGCCGTGGAAGACAAAAATGCTGCGGGGATCGTCACTACAGTTGTGGCAACACCAATCGAAAGGGACAGAAACAAGGCAAGTAGAAGTAGGACAGTCAGAATGATCATGGTTGCGACTCCGGATTCAGGCATCCGCTTGAGAGAATGCTCGGTTCATGCAATGGAATTCTAGGACAGGTCCGAAGATAGAGTCCCATTTTCAAGG
Source organism: Aureliella sp. (assembly GCA_046290675.1). Lineage (GTDB taxonomy): Bacteria > Planctomycetota > Planctomycetia > Pirellulales > Pirellulaceae > Aureliella. The sequence continues at coordinate 93,248 of JBKAHA010000010.1, read as the reverse complement.
CAACCTACGACGATCTTTTTCGATCACTGTATTTGATTCCTGCCGAACCCACAGCCGGTTTGGGTTATGCCGGTTCCAAATGAAATTGGTTCGTCGAAATCGGTTCGTGGCATGTGAGTATGGACCGCATGAACGAGCATCTCTGAGCGATTGGCACCGCGAAACTCAAAATCTTTGAAGACCTCGCTTTCCGAGTTCAGAGAGAAATCCTTGTGAGTCGGCCTATCCTTGAAGGCAACATTGGGCCTCAACCGGAACAAACGGAAACCAATACAAACGAATTCTCTGTTTTCGTCATTCGCGAAAGCGGCACGAGATTGGTTTCAATCGAATGTCCAAGTTCAGAACCGCAAAAATGAGTGGATTGACGCATTGACCGCCTCTTTCTGCCGCTATCAGACGGTCAATTCCCTCTCCGACACCTCTGACCTCGTACTCTCCACATCGGGCTTCGTGAGCTGCGCCACATAACGAGGTCGGTTGTGTTCTGCAGTTCACGGTTGAGGGGAGATTCTTTGGTTTAGGCAATATCGCTCAAGAAAATCGAGTAATCCGGTCGGGCTACGTCCGACCAACCTGCGTCATGGACTATCCGGCGAAAGAACGGCTTGTTGAGGCAGAGCCGCGCTGCATCCTGACCGAGAGTAACTTCGATGATTTGCCTCAATACTGGAGGAAAGATGAGAATCCGTGGACTTGTGGTATGCCTTGCAACACTGCTTTGCGTTGGCAATGCCTCAGGAGCCATTGTGGATGTCACGGTGACATTCCAAAACCTGGCTCCGACCAACAGCATTTCCTATGCGCCGATCCATGTTGGCTTTGGGAATGGAACGTTTGACGCGTTCACTGTCGGTAACCCAGCGACTGGCGGTATCGTTCCGCTCGCTGAAACCGGCAGCGGCGCTCAATGGATGGCCGATTTCACCGCGGCTGAAGCCAATGCAGTAACTGGCTCGCTCGGCGCGCCCCCGATCCTGCCAGGTGCATCGGTATCGAATACGTTCCGCATCGATACCGATGTGAACCAGTTCTTTACCTTTGCCGGAATGGTCTTGCCTAGTAATGACTTGTTCATCGGTAACGACAATCCGCAAGCATTCCAACTGCTCGATGGCGCCGGCAACTTGCTGGTCAATCAGATCAATCAATCGGCGGCGCAGATTTGGGATGCCAACTCCGAGCAGGCGATTCCAGCAAACGCTGCGTTTATCGTCGGTTCGAATGCTGGAGATCGCGTTCCAGAGGGCGGCAACGTCGCATTTGATTTCAGTGAATTGCAAGCTTACGACGGATTAAATACTCCGGCCTATGAGTTTGACGCAGATCTCATTACCGCAACGACCGCCATCGGAAGGTTTTCCTTCTCAGCTACGGCAGTACCGGAACCTGGTTCACTCAGCCTTCTTGGGCTAGTGGGACTAGGCATCATGGTCCGCCGTCGTCGTGAGTCATAGCATCTTGCTTGACTCAGTTGAATGGACCAGGGGACGAGGCTCTTTGTTGAGCTTAGTCCCTTGCGTTCACGAACTGCTCGAGATCTTCCTTGGGTAGAAAAGACGTGCACCTGAATATCGCGCCATCAGAAGAATAGAAAACCGTGCCAGTTGACTCATCAAAAAAAGTATCCTCACTTGGCGGCTCTGAAACAGAATTTGCTAAGTCGTCCGGTTCGCGACGCCGCAGCGCGGACGCAGATGTCGTTGGGCACCACTCCAACAATTGGGCTACCGCCGGAATGTGGTTAGCAATCTCGACGGTAGCGTTGACCGCTTACTCAATGACCATCTTTGACCGTTCACAGTTGGCAAACAATTCGACTGATCGGGCAGGTGAATTCCAGCAGGTAGTATGGTTGGTGACGTGTATCTGGGTGATCGGAGCGATTGCCTTCGGATGGCTCACCGCCTTGGCCCAATGGGATCGTCGGTTCCGAATGGCGACCGCCTGGAATACCTGGTTCTTGCTCGCAGCCGGAATTTTGGCGGTGACGTCGTTGCTGGGGGGCCCTTCCTTTCTTGCATCGGTCGGAATGTTCTGTCTGATTGCGTCAGTCACTTGCTCTCATTTTCGCAAGACGTCGGAATCAGGAACGGGAACCACGTTCTCGGATTACGCGATTGTAGGACTGGGCTTCTTGGTATTGCCTTTGAATGTAGCCAACGTGTCGACGGCATTGCTGGAATATGTACTTGGCCGGTCCAGCAGTTTTGTCCTTTCGCTAGTTGGCGTGCCATTCCAATATTCTGGTACCGCGTTTCTCACTGAGGCTGGCGAAATTCAGATTGGAGCGGTGCAGCTCCCGTTCACTTTTCAAGCTGTCTTCATATTCACGACGTTTTGGATCGCGCGTCACCGTCGATCATGGCTGGCACTTCCTATGTATGGAGTTGCCGCTTTGCTTTGGTCCCTGGCGGTGGCTCAGGCTCAGTTGGCATACCTAGTCTGTTTCGCCGACGGTGCGTCGAGCAATTTCGGATTGGGGGTTCTATCGCTTGTGGGGCTGTCCGTAGCAGCGGTATTGGTCGTCTCAACAGATCGTCTCCTCCGTATCGCTCTGTTTGAGATCCCCGCCGATTCGGTCTCGCGGAAGAACAATCCAATCATCCATGCCTGGAATCGCACTTTCGAAGCCATGACAGTTGGCTCTGAGGCGGCACCGAGTGGCCATTGAGTCACAAGCACCAAGCTACGAGTGCAAATTGCCCTTTCACGACGCTCTACGACGACTCGATCGCACGCCTAAAGAAACGACACGATGAAAAAAATCCTGCAACGATTCCGAAAAGACAGGTCGTTTAAGAGCCTTTCGAAGGCTCCCACCAACTCGCGGCTATCCAAGCTGAGGGCAAGGAGCAATGGGTGGCGCAGGAAGCTATTCGATTTCGATCAGCCACGCTGGAAGGCTGGACGCAGCGCATCAGAAACTCGAATTAGTGAGATCCGATTCCGTGACTGGATCAATCCCTTGTTTCTATCCAATTGCACGTTCGGATTCTTCACTGACTGGATTTTGACGCGACGTTACTCCAAGCTCGCTGGAGCTCTTCCAGCGATGGGCTTCGGCGTCATGATGCTTGCCTTTATTGGCTTCTCGCTGTCGATGACTCCTACCATGTCGTCGATGAATATGCGGCAAGTTTTCGCGGAGTCGGTCGAAGCGGGGAATTTCCGGCGTGCCGAAGTCGCAGTCGGTGCCTTGCTTGCGCAATCACCTGAGAGTCCAGAATATCGGTATCAGAAGGCACTCGTCGATCTGAAGCTTGAAAAACCTGACGCGGCGCGGGCGGCGATGCAGCAATTGGCGGAGGAAGAGCACGCGCTGGCCTCGCTATGGTTGATCTCCCAAGATTTTGATCTCAACCAAGTCACTAGTTGGGATGCCAAACAACACACCCGGTTCCGCAGATTAATGGAGTCCGCGCTTGCAAACGCAACGGGAAACGATCTGACTTCTTCCCGAGTGTTGATGGCTGGCTATTTTGCTGCGATGCACAACGATGGCGAAGCTTTGCGTTTCTACGATCAAGTCGTCGAAGTTCGGCCTGAGTACGTACTCAGCGCCTTGGCCATCGCCAGCCGGCAGCTCGACGAAGTGCGCGTGAAGCGCTTTTCTAGAATCGCGGAAAAACATCTTGGGGACCGATTGGCAAAGAAGCCCACGGACGTGGCGGCCCGCATCGCACTTGCAAACACGCTAGTGATTACGGGACGGGCTAAGGAAGCATCGCAGCTATTGAACGACGGATTCCGGCTCGGGGGGAAGGCGGAGTTGGCTGTTCCACTCGGCACGGCACTATTGGCTTGGGCCAATTCGCTAGAAGCGACAAGCGACAATGCATTGAAGCGGATGCAGATTTTGCAATCTGCGATCGGTGTCAGTCCCTATGACCAGCGGATCGCTCAACAAATGATTGGTGTGCTCGTTCAATGCCGAGATCACTCCGACCCGAAAGTAAGGCAAACGCGAGACAAGATCTTGGCTGCCACGAACAAAGGCACTGGCGAGTTTATTCGAGGGACTGTTGCTTTGCTTGAGAATCGTTTCGAGGTGGCGCTAAAACATCTGAGAAATGCAGGTCGTCAGCAACCGAATATGCCAGCGATTCTCAACAATCTTGCCGTTGCGATTAGCAGCACACCGGGGAGCAACTTAGAACACGCGCTCATACTTGTATCCGAGTCACTCGCAGCCAATCCAACTCACCCGTACTTCCTAGAAACTCGCGGAAGTATTCTGGCCAAGATGGAGCGTTGGGAGGAGGCGATAGTAGACTTGGAGCAGGCAATGCACGCCACTGAACTTAAGCCGATGGTGCTGCCAACACTGGCCGTAGCTTACCGAAAAGTCGGTAAGCTCGGCCTCGCGAGAGAATTCGAAATGCTAGCGCAGAACGCCCAGTGAATACCTTGGAACGCTCAGTGAGATCGCCCCGGACCGCAAAGCGAGGGAGCCGCTCGACTCGGCTCCGAGATCGGCTATTACTTAGGGCGCCGGGCCACGCCGCGGAAATCAATGAAAGTCGAAGTGTCGGTAAAATCCATTACGATCACTTCCCATCCGTCTTCGCCCAGCGAATTCAGATACTTTTCAACTTCTTCTGGCTGCACTGTTTTGAAAAATCCACTCTTCTCAAGATCGGCAGCATTGATGAATTTGTATTCCCATTTGGTCATGGACATACTCTCTTTCCAAGAAGTTGAAGCGGCTAGTCTAAAACCGCTTTCGTGTTTCGCTATGTAGAAAGGTCGTCATCGATAGTGGCATCCAAGGCCAAGATTTCGATCCAATTCAGCGTTGCCAAAGTCCGGATTCGATTCCACCTTGGATAAAGATTGCAAACGTTCCCTGTCCAGGGAGTTCCATTGGTGGAACGGCAATTTCGGCGCCTTTCTCTTTGGCTGCATCGACGGCTGCTTGGATATCGTCGACAAACAAATAGGGGCGTACGACGGGTGTCTCATCAGCGCGCAACGGTCCGCGAACACCGATTACACCGCCGTCGGAGAGCTCAGCCGTTCGTGCGCCGCCTAGACTTGGTTCCGGCTCGGAAAAGGTGACGCCGTGAAGGGTTCCGTACGTATCGCATACTGCATCCACCTCGGGAGTCACAATTTCAAGGTAGCGTATCTGCATCGGAGTTTCTTCCGTTTCTGATTCGGGTAATGACTGGGTTTCGTTACTGTCTGGTTCGCTGGGGTTCTCGGGTTCAGTGTCCAAGGCTGCTGGTTTCGTCTGGCACCCCAGAGTCATCAGACTAGCCGTGGCGAGACCAAAGCCCAGCACCGTTCTCCGTTTCGTATCTACCATGCTCTTCATTGTCCTACGGATGGTGAAAATGGCATACGCGAGGATCTCTAGATCGAGACGCTGGATTATACAGTCTCTGCGGACAGGAGAAACAAGCGACCGTGCAGGGCAGTGCGTGTCGCATGTGAGTTTGGTCAGATTCCAGAGGAACCGTTAGGGACGGCTTGATTCGAGCTCGGCAATCAATTTGTTGTATTGCCCTTTGGAGAGAAAGACTCGATGGCAGCCGTTTTGCAATTTGACTTGGATCCGCTCACGCGTCTCGATGTCCCACGATACGATCTGCCGGGAATAGGGGTCGATGTCGATAAAGTAATAGAGTTTTGCTTCGTTTCCGCTTGCGGAGGACATAAGTAACCTTGTGTGATGATCTAAAAGCGACGCGCCGCGTTCTCGAACAGTCGTTCTGAAAGCTCGTATGCCTCCGATCGCGGAAACTCAAGTAGGTTCTCGAGGATGTTCTTCAGCAACGGAACTTGGTCGCACGTTGCAGCTGCATAGCCGGTGTCTGGGACCGGTGAGTTGAGCCAAATTCCGATCTCGACGCCCGCTTGTTGAACTGCGGCGATATAGTGCTGGGCCGCCGTGTCGGCGGGCAAGCCAAAGTCGTTGATGCTCGACTTTGGGAACGCGAAGAAAGTGTAGTGGGTGGCTCCATTCCTCGAAAGCTCGTCGAGATCGACTAGAGCATCGATGTCGATTGGTCCATCGTATTTCATCATGCGACTCGGACGCTTAAATCCAGTACCTTTGAACCTGGCCGCGACACTCGCGCTTTGGGGCTGTTGATGTCGGACTTGGGCATGCAATCAAAATTGGATGACTCGGTTCGAACTGTCACGAACATCTCGTCTCGCGCTGCAGGATTTCATCAACGGTGATTCTTCACTGCCACTCATTTCAAGTTCGTTATCAATTGCGCACGGTAGAAGGTAGGAGCAGTAAGCTTGAGAATCCGTGGTCAGGATGTTGGTGTGAGGTTGGACAACTCAAAATCGATGATCTTCTCCTCTGTGGTCGGCTCGTGAACGCGCACTTCGACTCGTTCGATTTTAACTCCATATGGAAGACTTGGGAGAGTGAAGTCACGTTCCTGAGGAGCGGCCCCGCGACGCGATTGAACACCGCGTGCCCCGGCAGCTCTGTGTGTCTGACCGTTGCCTCCATTGTTGCTGGCCGCCCGCGCCGAACTGCCAGAGCGGGCGCCGCCGAAGGCTGAGCCGCCGCTTTGCGTCGATGATTGAGGGCGGTATTCCACTCCATCACTGCCAATGAATTTGACTTTAAGTGAATGAAGCGAATGTTGCATTGCATGCATCCTTTGGAGCACGCTAGACGTCTGACCAAACTGTGGCGGTGCGAGTGCCATCGAGAGTGACGAGGGAACTGGATGAAGGACTTTGAATTGGTTGTCGCTGACCCGAGTTAACTTGTACGTTCCCAATTGAGTCTTTTTGATCGACGAAGGTTTGTCCGCATCGAAAACGACTTCGTCAAACTTCACCTTGCGGATTTTGATCTTGCCGCTGAGGGACTTGAGGTTTTCTGGATTGGGTGCCGGCTCGGCGAAGTAGGCGATGGCTGTGCCTGGGTTTTGGTTCTCAAACTTAGGGCAAACCATGAAGTGAGTGCGGGAAGTTGGCAAAGGTTCATAGGTTTGACCATCGTGGTCGACAAGTTTAAGAGGATCCACAAAACTCAATTCGGAATCCTCGGAAGGGTCGACTCGTACAGCGATTGCAATCTTGGGAGGTCCGGTGAAGGTTGTTCTCTCCTTCACGCTACCACTTCCGCCGCCGGCCCCCGACATGACTCGACCATTAACGCCAGCGTTCCCATCTTTGGCATCGAATCCATTTCGGGAGGTTTTGAATTCGAAGCTGGGCTGAACCTGATTCATAAGCCGGCTCAGGTCCGAGCGTATTTCACTCTTCATTCCCGAGACATCTTCAATCCTTGCAATCGAGACTGTAGCCGCTTCGGATTCACGTGGTTTTGACAAGCGTCCTGAGTGCTGGGCAAGTAGTGGCGTGACCAGGAAGGTGGAAAGAAATAAAACAATTGGAGCAAAACGAAGAGTAAGTCGGCAAGTGGCTTTCACGTCCGGACTCCGATGGATATCGATATGATCAATGAAAGGGGGGTCGCAAACTAGTAGTGTTCGCAATGCATGCAGCGTCACCGATTTTTTCGCCGAGAATTGGGAAAAGACGCAAACCGGAGGAGATTTACGCTATTCAGCATTGAGCCAAGAAACGTACTGCTGCCGATCGGCATCGACGATCCTCTGGACCTCTTCTGCTGGCATGTCGTCGATCTCGGAGCTTGCCAGACGCGAGTAGGCCGGATACTCCGCGCCGGCAACCACGTCGCGCGAGTCCGATATGGTCAAAATCTCTCGCAGCTTCTCGAGCGAACCGCCTGATAGCTTTAGGTGAGCAAGGCATAGCCGCTCAGAAGCAATGAGCGAACATGAAACGCCACTCAGTAGCTTTAACACTACCCCAAAGTTGTTGGGGAAGTCTCGCTCAATCACGCGGAAAACGTCATCACGATGTACCTCGATTGCTTGTTTCTTTTGTGTTCGAAAACGGATGAATTCAACCACCGGGATACTGCAAGATGCGGACAGTGCCCGATCGACTGAGAAAGGTAGCGCGTGCGGTGAGTGTTCCGAAAGGAGAAGCGAAGGTCCAACGCAAAACCACGTTAGTCCTCATCGAACGCTACTCTTTTTCCGTACCAATGCATCCCCAAAGCGATGATGAGGGAAGGAATGGAAAACCCGAACGCAAGAGGGATGCAGATGTGTAATTGAGCATAAGACCAACTGCGCACAGCGCCAGCGAGTAAGTCGCCAGACACGGTTCCGCAAAAACAGCAGAGGGGGGCGAGCAGCCAGTCGCGAGTCACAATACTCGCAATTGCAGCGACCCCGGCCGTAGCGACCAGCAAGGGCCAAGCGCCCTCAGATGTCTTCAGCACGACTTCGTCGATGAAAGTATAAGCGAGTGAGCCAGCGATTGAGGTCAGCAATATGGCGCAAGCCAACCGTCGACGAACGGCCGGTATCGCTTGCACCTTGGCTTGGTTCGCTGGCGTCGCGGCACCAGGTGGAGCATAGGGGTTGTTGCTATCCATGTCGCACAACGGAAGATTTTTGCCACAACGCCCTAAACGAAGCGAACGATGTCCGAACTACGACAAATTGTACCAATGCCATGGCTTGGTGCCAAAGAGCCAACGTGTGCCGGAAAGGCATCAGCGTAGAAACCATGTTAGCGGACACTGAAGTGCGTTAATGATTTCAATCGCGAAAGATTCGGGAGACAGCCGCCAATCCGGTATCCGGCGATTTGTCGCCGAAGTACAGGCGAACGTTTCCAGTGGTTTTCCAGAATGGAACCGTCGGTGAACCGTCGGGCGTAAGTTCAATGCCAGCATCGCGACAGGCATCGGTGATCATGACAAGTGACATGTTTTCCGCCAGAATCCACGGGTCGATCGCCAATGAGTCAGAACCGGTAGGCGGAAGATTTGGGTGATCGAAATGAATTAGCTGAAGCGGCGATTCAGGGTAATACCCAAAGGTCAATGCGATGCCGCCGTACACCCAGATGCGAGGTAGTTTGTGCTTGCGAGTGACCAAGCCATGGTAATCAGGTGGGCCAAGTAGCGATTCAACGTCCGCGCGGATGGTATCGGCGTCGAATCCAAAGAAGTCGCCGGTAGCAAGATAGTCACGGAGGTGAAGGTGTGCTGGCAATACGCCTGTGCCTGCTAACGGAAGGTTTTTACGGCACCGCCCCAAAACGAAGCGAGCGATGTCATTAACTTAAGTTGATTGTATAATGACAGGAAGGCCTGCACCACATCGAAGGTGTGCCCGGAGGGCCTCAGCGCAAAAACCATGTTGTGTGACCCGGTAGTGCCGGTCGGAGGTATCCATGAACGTTCAGCTCAGCCCCGATGCGATTCAATTTGTCGAAGGGTTGGTAGCATCAGGGCAGTTTGAGTCCGCCGAAGAAGCAGTGGCCGCTGGTGTGCAGTTGTTGAAAAGCCAGCAGCAGCTGCGGGCCGAAATCCAGAAGGGAATTGATGAGCTAGACGCGGGCCAGGGAATCGACGGGGAAGTTGTATTCGCTGAGTTGCGTGAGCGAGCCAAGAAGGCGGCGGAGTCTGCTGAGTAATGGCGAAATTGATTATCGCACCGTCCGCACAGCAGGATTTGTCGGACATCTACGATTACATCGCACGCGATAAGCCCATCGCCGCCGCAAATTGGGTCGAAATGATCGAAGAAAAGTGCAAGCTTATTGCGGCAACGCCAGAGTTTGGCGAACGACGACCTGAGTATGGTGCGGACATCCGCAGCAGCGTCGTTGGGCGTTACGTGATTTTCTTTAGGCCAATCGAGAACGGTATCGAAGTCGCACGAGTCATCGCTGGAGATCGCGACATCAGTTCACTCTAGGGTCGCACAACGGAATGTTTTTTTCGACACCGCCCTGAACGAGGCGAACGATGTCTGAACTACGGGAAAGGGAAATTCTACCAGCAGAGGGAGGCTTGAACACACGACAGCGGTGTGCCGAAGGCCTAGCGTAAAAACCATGTTGTGCGACCGGTGCACTACGCGTCAAAGTAACCATCACGTCCGATGGCGACTGCATGGAAATGTGGTTCTTCGGTTGTTGGACGCCACAAGCTAAGTTGTAGCTTGGGGAACATGTATGTGTAGCCCAGCTCAGGGTCGTTGGCATCGTAGTCTGAGTATTGCGACAAAAACGCAACCGCGTCATCAGCAGCGAATTGATGCATGCACTGGTGATGGAACATAACGCGGAATCGCTCGGACGCCGCGAATTCAAGGAACTCGACCTTGCCGTTGGAGTCGAAATCAACAGCGAAACCACCAAGAAACCACTCGCGCGCGTCGTCGACCGTTTCGGGCGGGGCAAGAGCAGCGTGAACCCCCTCACGCGTCATGCCAAAGTGAACAGGCCCAACGCCATCGAGCGGTCTAATGTCGAATGATTTCACGGTACGTCGCACAACGGAAGGATTTTAGGTCACCGCCCTAAACGAAGCGAGCGATGCCTGAACACTGATAGATTCTACCACCAGAGGGAGGCTTGAACAAACGACAGCGGTGTCCCGAAGGCCCCAGCGTAAAAACCATGTTGTGTGCCACTAACGCCGGAATCGAACGATGCGGATGAGTCCGTCAAAGTCACAATTGCCGAGTTCGTCTTGCATTATCGAGAGAACGTCATCAGCGGAACCGCCACCAGTGCCAGCCCCAATCAGTGGAAAAGCCATTGATTCAAAGTTGTGTTTGGCAGCAAGCGCAACCGCATTGCGTGTGGAATCACGGATTGAACGTTCCGAGGATCGCCACCACATGCTGATGCCTGCAACGTGGATGATGGACTTAAATGGGAGTTTGCCAGCGCCGGTCATGACAGCGCCGCCGAGCGGGATTGGGCCGAGTTTGCCCAGTTCGCCGAACGGAGAATAGCCGCCGCGTTTTTTGATGGCACCGGAGACGCCCTGCGGCAGAAGCAGCCACCACGGAATGATGTTGCGGTTCCATGCGTTCACGATGACGTCGACGTCTTGGTCGAGAAGGTCACCATCAACGGTTTGAAGCTGCATTGATCTGTGGCACACAACGGAAAGTTTTTACGACACCGCCCTGAACGAAGCGAACGATGTATGGACTACGAGAGATTCTACCGAAGCCAGCCCGCGTCGCCAAACATGGACGGTCTGCCGAAGGCCTCAGCGTAAAAACGATGTTGTTGGTCACTGAAGCGGCGAAAAGCTTGCGGGATTTAGAGCGAGCGCCGTCACAAACGCATCGGAAAGGGTGGAATCTGATGGAATGTGTTGCGTGTATCTCAGGTTGAGTGTCGATTCGAGTTCGTCCGTCTCGGAACCAGCGTCGATCGCCCGACGAGCGTCAGTGAAAATGGGACGAACAGTGTCAAAGCCGAAGAACGCGTACCCATCCATTGCGTCATCAATGTCGTCCGATGAGCACGTCTCGGCGGCGTGAAGGACGCCACCGTTCATCACGAGTCCGTGAACGTAAAGGAGTGCAGCCAGTGCGGAATCGCCGTCGGCCGGATTGGGGCCACCACCGTCCATTGCGGCGCGATTCCAAATCAAATCGGCGGGCGTCATGGTTGGGCTGTGACTGACAACGGAAGGTTTTTACGACACCGCCCTGAACGAGGCGGACTATGTATGAATTACGGAGTTGTACCAGGGCTATGGCCCGTTGCCAAAGAGCCAAGTTGTGCCGCAGGACTAGCGGGAAAACCATGTTGGCCGAACCTGCGCTACGGTTGAGTTTCCATCGGGAATCGCGACAGGATATTGCGCAATTCACCGAGAGAATCGTAAACCTGTTGTTGAAGTTCGGGCCACGGTTTGCCCGCATCGTCAGTGAGGGGCACAGTATGAGTGAGGATATGGTCAATCGTCGCGAGCAGAGAATCGGCGATTCGCAGCGATAGGTCGCGTGATTCTTCGAGGTAGCGCTCCAATGAGATGCCGCCGTTGTATCCGCTGATTGTGAGTTGTTCGACGACATCAACGCGATCCGGATGAACGACTGCGACACAATTGACCAGCCAGCGATACATCGCGTTGCGGATGATCCAAGTGTCATCGGAGGTCGGCGCAATCGAGATCGTCACGGACATCGGGGTAACTCTGGGGCGGCCAACGGAAGGTTTTTACGACACCGTCGCGCGAAGATGTCCTCAATTGGATTTGATTGTATAATGAGATCGTGGTCTAAACCACATGGAAGGTGTGCCCGAAGGGCCTAAGCGTAAAAACCATGTTGTATGATCGGCAAATCCGCTAGTCAGGTTGAAATTGAGATAGCCATGAGCACCGAAATACCGAGTGATTTGGTCCCATTCGTTCAGCGGATGGTATCTGAGAAGAGATTCCTAAATGAGTCCGACGTATTGGCCGAAGGACTGCGAATGCTGCAGGCACGTGAGACTCTGCGAGCCGAAGTCAAGAAGGGATTTGACCAGCTTGATGCCGGTCAAGGAATACCAGCTGAAGACGTTTACCGGAGAGCAGAAGAGCGAATCCGAGAGATTGAGAATGGAAGCGTTTGAGCGTGAAAGTCATTTACGCACCGGAGGCGGACGACGATATCATTGGCATCGTCGAGTTCATAGCTCGCGATAAGCCGGAAGCTGCCCGCAACTGGATGCGGAAGATTCGCGAGACGTGCGATATCATCGCGACACAGCCCAATATGGGTGAAGAACGGCGTGGATTCGGTGTTCCCGGATGCCGTTCATTCAGTTTCGGTAGCTACGTGATCTTCTTTCGCGCTATTGAAAACGGCATTGAAGTCGCACGAGTGATTCACGGAAGTCGCGACATGCGAAACATCTAGGTCGTACAACGGAAGGTTTTTACGACACCGCCCCTAAACGAAGCGAACGATGCCCGAATTACGAGAGATTCTACCAAGGCCAGCCCGCGTTGGCAAAGTTGGAAGGTGTGCCGGAGGCCTAGCGTAAAAACCATGTTAGCGGACACGGTGAAGCACCAGAACGCTAACCATCACCCTGAGACATCAAGTCGAGCGCCGCGATAACGTCTGGGTTGTCCAATGCAGCCAAGACCGCAGCATCAACGCCAGCGTATGCCCACGGATGCGTGTATCCATGCTCGCTGCCAGCCTCGATGAGGTATTCACGCCACATTTGTACGTCGTAGCCAAAATCAGTGGCGGTCATCTTGCGTAGGGAGTGAAGGCCCGTAAGCATGGCGCGTTTGCGAGCATTTAGGTTAGCAGCGGGTTGCATGTCCCGACCGACGGACTCGTACCCAACGAGCGAAAGCATGTCGAGATGGATCGGCATGGCCTTGCCAAACGATCGCATTGTCATCGGCTAGTGTCCGCTAACGGAAGGTTTTTACGACACCGCCCTAAACGAAGCGGATGATGCCTGAACTACGAGAGATTCTACCAAAGCCATGGCCCGTTGCCAAAGAGCCAAGGTGTGCCGAAGGGCCTCAGCGTAAAAACCATGTTAGGCGACCGTGCCATCAGTCGTAGTAGTAATAGGCGAAACCCTGCACGAAGACGTCATCGGGGGCATCAACGGGTTCAATTGATACGCCATCAGCACAGGGATAGGACAACCAGTCACACTGCAAGAAACCGTCCCAGAACGTCGGGGTTAATTGGCGTGGCAGTTCCATCCGGTCAAAGTCGGAGACAATCCACACGGTGTCAGAGCAAGGCCTGCCAGCGGGAGATAATTTGGGCAGGATTTCGACGCGAATATCGTGGAAGCCATCGCGATCCCGAAGGTCGACGAGTGCCGCGAAGAACGATTGCGGGTCGAATTTGGACTGAGCGTAATCCCCGAGCGATTCGGGATCGTGGTTGTCAGTGAAGAATTCTTCGAGTGTGACCAACGGATGCGGCTTCGATTCGTCGAGCGGATCACCAATGCGATGAAGAAGACGGTCGAGAGCTGCCATTAACTGAGGTCGCCTAACGGAAGGTTTTTACGACACCGCCCTGAACGAAGCGGACGATGCCTGAAATACTAAAGATTGTACCAAGGCCAAGGCCCGCTGCCAAAGAGCCAAGGTGTGCCGAAGGCCTAGCGTAAAAACCATGTTGTGCGAACGGAGTCGTCAGAATGTACCGCGACGTTTGTACGGTTCACGCAACCAGTATTGAAGGCGTTCCGCACCGGATTGAGCACCGGGGACATCAGAATCAAGGTATTCGTCAACCATCGGTTTGACACGATCAAGCCCATAAGTACGTAGGCAGGGATCAATGAATGCCCGGTTGTTTGAAACGTTGCGTTCGAGCACAGCGGCCCGCACCATTGCGGACAACAAGCGACGCGGCAAAGATTCACGGTCAAAGATCGCAGCGACGAACCATTTGCGTTTGGGGTCGTCAAGAGACGATTCGAGCCACTCCCAATCCGCATCGTCGCATTGTTTCAAATACTGGCGTGCAGCAACGAGTGCGTCCCAAGCAGCAGACCGGTCACCGGACGCTTCCGCGTCGATGCATGCTTGGTGACGGTCAACGATACTCATTGCGGAGGTCGCACAACGGAAGGTTTTTACGACACCGCCCTGAACGAAGCGAGCGATGCATGAACTACGAGAAATTGTACCAAGGCCATGGCCCGTTGCCAAAGAGCCAAGGTGTGCCGAAGGCCTAGCGTAAAAACCATGTTAGCGGACGCGGGCCATCATCAATCATCGTTTGGACCACGATAGATGTCATGACCAAACGTGTCCCAGTCGCAATGTTGCAGGCCGCCAGCAACCAAATCACGAATGGATGCGTCATTGTCGTCGACAAACCAGCAAAGGTGCAGCCACGATCCAAAGCTGTCGGGGTCGTGAAGTGGTGTCGAATTGAACCCCGCAACGCAGATGAATTCGAGCCAAGTATCACCCACGAGTTGGAAATCACCGGACGGGAATACGCGGCGAACAACGGGCAACACCTTGTCGGCGAGGGCCGCCTGTTGGGGGTCGACCCAAGTGTTCGTAACGCCAGTGAAGAAGCCAGTCAGCGCGACCTCACGACCAGTTGAAAGTTTGAACTCCAAATGACTAGCGTCCGCTAACGGAAGGTTTTTACGACACCGCCGTTGCGATGCCATTCAAGTTTGAACTATCACCGATTCTACCAACAGAGGGAGGCTTGAACAAACGGCAGCGGTGTGCCGAAGGCCTAGCGTAAAAACCATGTTGTCGGGCATTGAATCGCGAGTGCGGCTTCAATCAGGGATCATTGCGACGAAAATCCGGCTGTAGCAACCACACGTGAACGAGCGAAACGTCATCAACGCTATCCACGGCGAAATTGTAGCCGCCTTCGGGGTGGTCAAAATACGAAGGTGCTGTGAGCTGGACCGTTGAGTCGCCAAACGTGTAGCTGCAAGCCCCGGAGAGGATGTAAACGCGTCCCGCACGAGCAAAGCCGGAAAATGATGTGCCAGCGGGATATGAGCCCGGGCTGATGCGGTAATGTCCAGAAGGAGTGTGCAATGATCGGACGGCGTCGAGTGTTACGTCGCAATTCGGAGGCCATTCAATCTGGGACATTGCCATTTGAGTTGATCTATGCCCGACAACGGAAGGTTTTTACGACACCACCCTAAACGAAGCGGACGATGCCTGAGCTACGAATGATTGTACCAAGGCCAGCCTGCGTTGCCAAAGATGGAAGGTGTGCCGCAGGCCTAGCGTAAAAACCATGTTGTGCGGCCCGCCACATTAGTCGAGCAGCTCGTCTAAGTCAGCCATTGCCGCGTCGCTGTGTTTCTGAAGGTACGCGACCAATTTCGAGTTCGGGGATGTACGTGAGTCATGGAATCCCGGCCATTTGGGGAATAATTCAAGTGAGCGATCCCAGAACGGTTTCCATTGCGGTTCCGGGGCATCGAGGATCAGCGTGGTGCGGTAGCGGAACACCGGACGCAAACACCAATGGTCTTCGGCATCAGCGAAGTTGGGTCGCTCGTCAGACCACCAGAGCGCATCGGCCATCATGTCATAGTTGAGCCGCGCGAACCAAGAGCGACGGCACGCGTTCATCTGGGCCGCAATTGAGTCGAGTCTGTCAAGGAGTTCATCCATTTGGACACGGTAGGGCCGCACAACGGAAGGTTTTTACGACACCGCCCTGAACGAAGCGAACGATGCCTGAACTGCCAAGAATTGTACCAATGCCAGCCCGCTTTGACAAAGTTGGAAGGTGTGCCCGAAGGGCCTCAGCGTAAAAACCATGTTACCGGACGCGTTAACTACGGGAAGATGCTCCATCCCAAAGAGGCCGAAGGGACAACGCAACCGAGCATGGGGAACCACTAATCGACACTAATTCAAACTAATTGCCTGAATCTAGGACGACCGATAGCGCCGCGCCCGCGCGACGAGTCAGAAACACGGTCGCCAGTCATTGTCGGTGAGATAGTCGATGACAGCCTGCTCACGGTCGTCGGGATATTCGAGGAACAAGCAATAGCCGCCCTTGTTGTGAGCTTTCATCGGCGCGTAGTCGGAAGTGCCGGAAATTGAGGCGAACAGATTTGCGACAACATCGCGCAAGTCGTCAGCGTTGCTAGTGCCAGAATTGGAGATTACGCGAAAGTAAGTTTGCATCTTGGCGACAGATCACGTCAGAGCAACTAAAGGCTAGCGTCCGGTAACGGAAGGTCTTTACGACACCGCCCTAAACGCAGAATGCGATGCCTAAACTACGAGAGATTGTACCAAGGCTATAGCCCGTTGCCAAAGAGCCAAGGTGTGCCCGAAGGGCCTCAGCGTAAAAACCATGTTGGGCGTCACTGCACTACGATAGCGGTTTGCCATCGTTCCAAGCAGAATCAAGATGTGCGATAGCGGTTTCCATTGTTTCAAAAAGCAACTTGGCGGGGTCGGATTGCATCTCATCGGTCACCAGCGACGTCAGCCCCCCGCGGTTAAGGTCAGAGATCACGGCAATAATTGGCAAGTCAGCATCAACGAAATGCTTGTGGCCAGCACTGAACGGATTGACCATCATGTCGCCCCATTCGTAGGCCATCTCGCGCAAGTCAAGCACGACGCCACTGGGATCAAAAGCAGTGATCCCAGCGCGCACCATTGCCTCCATGTAGATGGCGTCGGAGTTGTTGGCGCAACCAAAGCCCGATTGCCCCGCGAATCGAACGACGAGGATGTCAAGGTTCGGTGGAGTCGGAAGCGATGTTTGAAAGTACGCGTGTGTGACGGAGACATCATCACGGATGTCGAGCGGCTTCAATTCCATTTGTCTGTGACGCCCAACGGAAGGTTTTTACGACACCGCCCTAAACGAAGCGAACGATGTCTGAACTACAGAAGATTGTACCAAGGCCAGCCCGCGTTGCCAAAGTGGGAAGGTGTGCCCGAAGGGCCTAAGCGTAAAAACCATGTTGTCGGTCAGATAACCCAACCTTGCAGCCGCAAGTAATCGAGCCATTCGCTGTCGTCCATCCCACCGCCGAAATAGTCGACGTAACGTTGGCCGCAGCATACGTTCTCAATCAGTTCGTGGAAGCTATCGCACAATGGAACAGGTTCATCTGGCGGAGGATCGCTGCCGATAGTCGCCACGCACCCTGTGCGATGAATAACGAAAGCGTCACCAGCTGGGTCGTGACCAACGGCGTACCAGTCGTCGCCGTACGGTTCGGTGTAAAAGCCCTTGTCGGCAATCGGATAGGTGTGCCCAACAGCAATGCCGTATAGCACGAACATTTCGAGTACCGCGCCGTCGGTCAGCCGAAGAAATTCGAGGTAGTCATCGGGCAGCCACGGGCGTTCGGCGAGTTGAGCATTGATGTCGCGTTCGGCGGCCGGAGAATGTGTGACGAACCAACAGGATTGAAACCGGTCGGACATCCCTTCGCGCTGCATGAGTTGTTTGAGTCTCGGGAAACGCATCTGACCGACAACGGAAGGTTTTTACGACACCGCCCTGAACGAAGCGGTCGATGCCTGAACTACGGAAATTGTACCAAGGCCAGCGAGCGTTGCAAAAGGGCGAAGGTGTGCCGAAGGCCTCAGCGTAAAAACCATGTTGTGGGACACTTTACGCCGAGTGATGCTCAACGAAACGAGAAGCGGTCGCACGGACAGTCGGGGGATATGCGTCATTTTCGGCCACGGATTGAAGCACCGAAAGCCACGGCGTGCCACCGACGTGAGTCTCGCCGCCGTTGAGCATGCGGTTGACCATTGTGAGCGATAAATCAGTCGGTTGAGCGCGAATCGCGGCAAGCAAGGCGGGTTGGTAGTCGGGAAACGTCTCCAATCCGTGAATGATCGACCAAAAGACGCCAGCACCATCGTCGTCAGGGAAGCGAGAGAAGATGTTCAACAAGTTCGGGTAGGCAGTGGATGCGTCAGAGTGATCGAGAGCCTCGCCGATCAGGTCGTCCAGCGGCAACCATTCGTCGTCGACCGGAGTGAAAGCGTCGATCTCAGAGCAGATTACGGAAATGGGCCGCGACATCAAATGATCTGTGTCCCACAACGAAAGGTTTTTACGACACCGCCCTAAACGAAGCGAGTGATGTCTGAACTACGAGAAATTGTACCAAGGGCAACCCGCGTCGCCAAACGCGGAAGGTGTGCTGGAGGCCTAGCGTAAAAACCATGTTGTCGGACGCTGAATCGCCGAATATGGTTCCATCAGGACAGGCGTTCCGCGATTACCGCTCGGACGCGTTGCAGTTCTGTATCGGTGTCAGGATAAGGTGATTGGAATTTGTCAATTTCGATCCACTGGTCGAGTTGAGAGTCAACAACATAGTCGCGGTTATCGTCCAGTAACAGGCACTCAGATTTCGAGCATCCGGGAACATTGTCCAAATCCTTGACGGAGCGATCCCATTGAACAAACGGAATTTCGGCGAGCCATTCCGGCGCGAAACCGTCGTCGATCAAGGTGCGAACAATCGGAACGCATGTTTCGTCGCGAACCGCCGTGTAGATGTAAATGTGGTCAAAAGAGTCGCGGCAAAATTCGAGGAATGCGAAGAGGCCGGGGCGAGGGAATTGGCTGACAGCGTTGGAAATCAGCGTGCCTTCAAGGTCGAGCGCAATGGTAGTGATACTTGCCATCAGGGAAAGCCTGCGTCCGACAACATCTAATTTATACGACACCGGGGTGTCGGGTTCGGTAATTACTGCTCTTGATTATAGATGTTGGTTGCGGTTGTCCGCGGGGCTGGGAAGATTTTCTGGGCTTTTTGGGTTGAGGCTGTAAGTTGCCGATCGGAGCGACGTCTCTAGCAAGTTGGGAGGTGTGCAAAGACGCTCCTCGTGGGTTGCAAACTGAAGTTGAATTGGGATGGTCGGTCGAAATGGCTTTCGAAGAAAATAAAGACGGTCCTATCCATCGCTACGTCAATGGTGGAGCGTACCGAGCGGCACGTGGGAGGCAGCTTGAACAAGGTAGCGATCGTTCCATAGTCGATTCTCGCTGTTGGAGATTACGTTTGGCGGTGGTGAATCTCGACGATGAGGATCCAAACTGTGAGGAATTCGTCCGGCTTATCGTCCGAGAAATGCGAATCCGCTTTTATGCCAGCAATAGTGTCCGCAATTATGCATCTGCGTTGGTCTCGTTTCTTCGATTCTGTGGACGTCGGCCCAAGGAGTTAGAACGGGAACACGTGAAACAGTACTTGGAGTATTTAGTCGACAGCAAGGGCGGAGCGAACAAAGTATCGCTGCACTTGGCGGCGATCAGAGGCGCATTTGACAAGATGTGTTTTCGAGATTTAACGCTGGGGTTGGTGACTCCACGCTTGCCAAAGCGTTTGCCGGTCGTGGTTAGTCGCCCGGAGATCCAAAGGCTGCTCGCTGCTGCGGGGAGCCTTCGGGATACGTTGCTCATCGGATTGATGTATGCAACTGGAATGCGTGTGAGTGAAGTGGTCAGGGTTCGTTTCGAGGATTTGGACTTTGACCGCAACACGATTCGCATTCGTCAATCAAAGGGTCGATCGGATCGGCTTGTGATGTTGCCAACGAGTTTCCGTGAGCTCCTAGCGTCGATCGCAGAGGGAAGCAGCGGAAATGGCTTTTTGTTTCCTAGCCAACCTGGTCCCGGAGGTTCCGAGCGTAGAGAGGCGGGACGATTCTTGTCGCCTAGAACAGTGCAGCGGGTACTTGAGCGAGCTTCCACATTGGGCAAGCTGAGGCAGAAAATCACGCCGCACATGTTACGCCATGCGTTTGCGACTCATAGTTTCGAGGACGGTTGTGATGTTCGTCGAATACAGAAGGTGCTCGGGCATCTGCATTTGGAAACGACGACAATCTATGTGCGAGTGGCGGACCCGGTCGTTTCCGGTTTCATTCCGAGTCCGGCCGACAGAATCTTGGCCAAGCACTCACGCACTGCAAAAGCAGCGATCGGAGCGGAAACGCTTAAGAGTGCTGGGCTGGAGGCTTGCGGAAGTTCGTGGTCGAGTGGGACTAGTGAGGAACGGCACGAGGGGAGGTCATTGCGAAAGCGTGGGCAAGGTCCCAAGGCTCTTGGCTCTGCCGCGATTGGCAATCGGAATGCTAGTGCAGTCGGTTCATTTCGTTTGGATTGGAGCCATTCCCGTTTCTTGAAGACGGATGAAGCAGAAGAATCCAATGTGGCGATGATCATTTCAGCGGTGCACCGGACTGCGCGGATTGAGGATATTCGCGTGAGACAGCCAACTACCGGTGGGTGGTTGAGGATTGAGTTTCCACCCGGGGAAGTCGTGATGCGAGCCATTCGAGATCTTCCCGCAGCAGTGCGAGAACGTGTCGAGCGGATCGAGTTCATGCAGTTGGTCGAGCGGCAGATTGCACAAGAATTTATGTCTCGAAGTCGGTCGGGTGATCTGCAGAGTAGCAGGAACGAACGGGAAGCCTGCGCTCTACTTGGTTGATCGATTGCAGTCACCAGGGCAAGAAGACCCCGATCCGGAACGGAAAACCCGACTTTCCGCGAGGGAGGGTTCTCAATTTGCAAGTTGGTTGCGTGCCTTTAGCGGATGTCCCAGTGCCCATCCGGTGACACTAGGAGTCTGGTTATTAAGCAGAGAAGTTGATTGTTCGGGCACCGGTATCTTATCTTGCCCAAGCGGGGGTGCCGAACCAATCGTCCATTTCTTTGAGGAACGGTTTGACGATCTCAGCCGGTTCCGGAGTGCCACCAAGATCGCCGGTTTCGACAATCCATGTGTCTAATGCGGCACGCATTTCCAAAAGCGTGCTCTGAAATTCAGGATCTGATGCTAAATCGCGTATTTCGAATGGATCCGCTTGCGTGTCGAAGAGCATTTCATCGGGAAATGGTTGCATTAGCTGCAGCGCGGCGCCCCTGAGCTGACCGCTTGCTTGGAGTGTTCGCATCTGCGGTTTAACTAAGAAGCATTTTTCTTTGTATCGGTTCAGGGTCGCAAAACCGGCCCCGGGTGTGAAGTTCCGAATGTAGTGAAACCGTTCGTCGCGAACGGAGCGTTGGCGTACGATGGTTTCGTCGATTCGATCGCGTGCGCTGAAGGCGAATCTTCGCGTGGGTTCTTTGTTTTCACCAATAGCGATCCGCGATTGCATTCCGATGGGTTTGCTGATTCCTGCCAGGTCGAGAGTGGTGGCGGTGATATCAAGAAGACTAATGACTTGGTCGATCGTGCTGCCCGGCTGTGTATCAGCGGGTGCAGGAAAGTTCTTTGGCCAGCGAATAATCATCGGAACGTGAATACCGCTGTCAAAGCACCAATGAATCCCGCGAGCTTCTAGTCGGCCGTTATCTCCGAAGAAGATAATGATGGTGTCATCGAGAAGGCCTTCTTCCTCAAGTTGTTCCAAAATCCATCCGACTCGGACGTCCATCCCGGATACCGAGTTGAGATACCGAGCCCACTCGCTGCGGACTAGCTGCGTGTCGGGATAGTACGGTGGCGGCGTGACATTTGTTGCTGTGGCGATTTTGGGATGCCACTCCTCACCGACCCAAGGGACACGGGCCTTTTCTTTCGATTTGCGATCGTAGATGTCGTATTCCACTTCGGGCGTGTTGATCATCGCAAAGAAAGGAGTGTTCTTTGCCAGCGATGTCCAGCGATCGGTGGAGTAAAGTTGACCTTCGTTGACGAAATTCAGATCCAGCTTGCCGGTGCCTACGACTCGATCGCTGATCTTCTTGATGTTCGCGGTTGTATAACCGATGTCTTGCAGTCGATGCGTGATCGGCCGAACACCAGCGGGCAATCGGTAGTCATCGTCTCTGTGCGAACGCATGTGGTGCATGTCCGTTGTGGTCGCGTACATGCCAGTCATGAATGCTGATCGGCTAGGGGCGCAGACAGGAGATGTCGAATAGACGTTCGTAAACTTGGTGCCTTCTGCCGCGAGGCGATCCACGTTGGGTGTACGTACATTGCTGGCACCGTAACAACCAAAATCGAGGTCAACGTTCTCAGCGACAATCCAAAGAATGTTCGGCAGTCGCTTGTCTGCCGCCCGCAAGAAAGACAATGAGAACCCGAGATGGAACGTAATGGCAATCAAGCCGATTAGAACTCGACGGGCTAGGTCGCTGCTAAGAATAGAGCGGCTATATGTATTCAGTCGATGAATCATGGTCTTAGCAATCGTTGGCTTGCGTTGGATGGGGTGGAGTGCAAGTCGAACAGTGTAACGGTTCGTGATGCAGTTCTCATCCATGTGCCAGATAGTCCAGGGCGCATCATAGTTTCAAAGTAGCGAATGGTCGCCTTTCGCTCCGCGAAAGATCTCTAGTGCTTTTGCGGAGCAAGCGTCGACCAAGTTTAAAACTCAATTGCCCAGGGAAGGTTCGTTTGCGTGCTGGCCTGAAAAGGACGCGTCGAATACCAACGCACAATGCGATAGTTAGGAATCGTAGGAGCCTAGCTACGGGGCGGTGCAGAGGGTTCGAATTAGAAGGATTCGTTGCCGTCGGCTGCGACAGAAATCGCAGAAGAAGGAGAAGGCGATCGTGTTATGGCGTCAGGCCCAGAACGTCGGTGCCTTGTTCGAACACGACGTCGACAGGGATCCCTTTGGCGGCCAGGCGATCCAAGTCGGCTTGGAGTTGTTGCTGAGCGACGCCAAGTTCCGCAGTTAGTTTTGAGGCGCGATCGTAATCGCCGTCGCCTTGAATCTGTAACAATTCCCCGGCGAGCGACTGAGTTGCCTCCGCAAAAGCAGCTTCATTGACTCGGTACTTTCCATCGTCTCCGCGTTGGAACGCTCCACGGCTTTGGAAGTAATTGAAACGGATCATGTTCGCGCGACCGTGGGCGCTGGCCGCCCCGAACCGGACACTGCGGAAGATGCCGGCCATGAAGGTTGTGTAGTAGGACGACAGGTCTGTATCGATCTCTCCGTTTTGGTGGAGCTGTTGGATCATGTACAAGCCTAGGATGTCGGCTTTTCCTTCTTCGATGGTCGAGGCGGTGTTCTTCAACGCCTCGCGTACGGTACCAAGGCCATTGATCGTGTTTTTGATTCCCAGTCCGTGAGCGACTTCATGGAACATGGTGTTGGAAAAGAAGGCGTCGAAAGTGATGTTGTCGCGTTGGTCTTCCGCGATCAGCTCATCGGCGATCGGAAGTAGGATCTTGTCGAATTTGGCTCGCATCGCATTCTTGAGTTGTAGTCGACGCGTACCTCGCTGCAATTGAACTTCTTCGTCATTCGGTAGATTGATCGCAATGGTCTTGGAGCCAGCATTGCAATCGCCTGCGTAATAGATGACTTCGTACGCGTTTAGGTCTGTATCGGTACCGGGTTCTTCGGCTTTGTACTGCGGCGGTACAGGAAGGTTTCTTTGTAGCTCCGGCAGGAACTGTTTGTATTTCGCAAGCCGCTCACTCCATTGGAGATCTTTGACGAGCACATAGCACTCGTGTGCTGCCTTGTATTCGAATAGTGCATCCTCGTAGGTTTCGATCGGGCCGATCACGACGTCGATTTTGTTGTCCTTCATTTCGAGCCAAGCAAAATCGCTCAGCTGGTAGTCATCGGTACGCAGTGCTTGTGCACGTAGCGAGAGGTAACGCTTTAGCCCAGGCTGTTCGGCTAGCTCAGCACAACGCTCCAATAAATCAGATGCCTTTGAAACTTGGTCTGCAAACATTTTGTGATACGGGATCGTCAGCAGGTTACCGTCCGAGTCGCGTCGAAGAAACGTATACAGACTCGTCTTGTCGCTAAGGTCAGCCGCCTCGAATTCTTCGACGGTCATGTCCGCTGGGTAGAAATTGGCTCCTTTGGGTTTAGCGCCGAATCCGGGTAAAAACGGCTTGTTTGCGTCGAGCCGATCCCACGGGCCATAATTCAGCATGACGTAGTCACGCTCGTTTCCCTGCAAACCGGAAAGTAGCTTTGCATTGTCGCCATACGCTTCCATCCAGAAGCACTCGTCCATCAGCTTGGCGGCTTGGATTAGCAAGATGACCATCTGCTGCTCAGACTTCGACAGGTTGCTTAGATCTGTTTCGAGGCGAACAGGAACATATTGATCAACCAGTTTTTCGAGATCGGAGCTGCTTGCAGTTGAAGCAGCGGGCGTCGAAGAAACTTGCTGGGCGTTTAATGAACCGGTGGTCGCCAAACAGAGGAAGAGGACCGCAAAAGTGGTGCGGAGAATTGAAAAAGATGGTGAAGGCATGAGTCATACCGTCTCTGGAGATCTGAAGTGAATTGGGTGGATGCGCGACAAGCGCGAAGGATAAGCAGCGTTTGTTCGTCCGACGCCATTGGTCGGCGAGCTACAACGGGAACAGTTAGCTGCGGGCGTCGGAGGAAGTATTGGACCATGTCTTCGCAGCAAATGCGACGTCACGGAGCATAGCCGGGACTCTGACGGCGGCGGTTGAGAAGACGGCTGCAACTAAGAAGCAGTCCGCGAAGGGAGCAGTCTGAGCCGTCGGCGGGAGGATCGCCTGGAAAATCCCTTACGAAGCGAACAGTCAGCGAAACATGGAAACGGAAACTCTTCCTAGACGGGATGTGCACGAAATGTGCTGGAGCTCGTTTCCTTATTGTGAGTACACTCAAAGTACGGTGTTCGCTTAACACGTGTAGTCCATTGGACTTACGCCAAACGCGGACGGTTTGGACAGCCGTGGAGGGCGTAGGTTCCTACCCCCAGGGGACTTAGCTGTCGTGAATGCGGTGCTTACGGGCGTGGATGCTGCCTTTAAGCCGGGTCGACATAGATTCAACGTTTAATTGCGAAGATAACAATGCGTTGTAGGAATTACAGCCTGAGCCGAGCGAATCGGGAGCAGTTTTTGCCGCGGCATGCCGTCTGTCGCGGTTTAGAGCGTAGCTCTTCTACGACCAGTCCCGCCGCGCGAAGGGTGGTGGCGGTCATAGCCTGTTTGCTGTTTTTTGCAGGAGTAGGCAGGGCTGAGGCAGCGGATCGCTTTTTTGAGCCTGAGATCGCGCAGGTTAAGACCATTAATGCAGCGGTTGAGCAGCAGTGGAAGGATTATTTGTTATCACCTTCTCCTGTGGAGTCTGAGGGGAAGTGGTGTCGCCGTGTTTTCTTGGATGTCATTGGGCGAATCCCAACCTATCAAGAGCTGAATGCATTTCTGAAAGATCGGGATAAGGCAAAGCGGCAAAAGCTGGTCGACATGTTGCTCGAAGACGAGCGCTACACTGAAGAGTATGCGAATCACTGGGGAACGATTTGGAGCAACATCCTTATCGGCAGAACTGGAGGCAACGACCGACGCTCATTCATCAGTCGAGAGGGGATGGGGAAGTATCTGCGAGATTGCTTTGCGAAGAATAAGCCGTACAACCAGATGGTGTACGAATTGGTTTCTGCGACCGGAACGACCAAGCCAGGTACCGAGGGGTTTAATGGTGCAACCAATTTCTTGATCGACAAAGTGAACGAGGAAAATGGAACGCTAGCGACGTCGTCGACGTCGCGGATTTTCCTCGGCTTGCAGGTTCAGTGCACGCAGTGTCATAACCATCCGTTCAACCAATGGAAGCAGCAGAAGTTCTGGGAGTTCAATGCGTTCTTTCGCCAGACGCGAGCATTGCGACGTTTTGTCGAGGGGACGCGGGACGTTGACTTTGCTGAGTTGGTGGACGAGGACTTTCCCGGGGAAAGCGGACGCGTCTCGGAAGCAGAAATCTATTACGAAGAACGTAATGGCATGACGAAGGTGGCATATCCCGTTTTCGTCGATGGAGCGGAGATTGGGCGAAGTGGCTACGTCAGTGACGTCAACCGCCGAACTGAATTGGGGCGAATGATCGCTTCGAGCGAGTACTTGGAGAAGATGTTCGTAAACCGCATGTGGGCCCATTTCTTGGGTTACGCGTTTACGAAGCCCATGGATGATTTAGGTCCGCATACGACGGTTTCGAATCCCGGATTGTTGGATGAGCTAGCTGCCGAATTCCGCAAGAGTAGTTTTGATCAGAAGGCTTTGATTCGCTGGATAACGTTGTCGAAGCCCTACCAGTTATCGAGCCGAATATCGAAGGCAAATGACAGCGACGATCCGACGATCGGTGAGGCGCCCCAGTTTAGCCACTTTTATTTGAGACAGATGAGTGCAGAGCAGCTCTATCAATCGCTATTGAAAGTGGGTGGGCAAGCTGAAGGGTCACTTGATCAGCAGCAGCAAGAACGCGATCGGTGGTTACGTCAATTCTCTGTTGCTTTTGGAACGGATGAGGGCGATGAAGCCACCACCTTCAACGGCTCCATCCCGCAAGCACTAATGATGTTCAACGGCGATTTGGTTCGTCGCGCGACAGCGACCGGCAAAGGTAGTTGGCTGGGTTCCTTGGTGAATTCGAGTGCCAAGATGCAAGACAAAGTAAATGCGTTGTTTATGGCTGGAGTCGCAAGGCGTGCAACACCGGATGAACAGCGGCTAGCTGCTCAGCTCTTGCGAGCTCGGGGGAACCCGGCAGAAGCTCTGCAAGACTTGTGGTGGGCGATTTTGAATAGTAACGAGTTCATTCTGGTCCAGTGATTTCGCTGCGTCGACATCGTTGGGCTAATGAAACTAATTGTGTTGGATGCGAGGTAGTTCTTCGCAGGGAGAATCGACATGCTTTGGAATTTGAAGACAACTCCGACGGGGATGACGCGTCGCCACTTCATGCAGCATGCTGCAGGGGCGTCGGCATTGGCAGGAACATCCCTTGCCTTCGGTAATGCTTTGCGGGCTCACGGAGCAGAATTAACCAAACGCAATAAGTCGGCCATCTTGCTTTGGATGGGCGGTGGTCCTGCGACGATCGACCTTTGGGATTTAAAGCCGGGCACGAGTACTGGCGGGCCGTTCCGACCGATTTCGACGACAGGCGATTTGCAGATCTGCGAGCACTTGCCGCAGATTGCGAAGCAGATGCACAACTTGTCGGTCGTTCGTTCGATGAGCACTCGGGAGGCTGATCATGGGCGTGGACGATACTACATGCATACCGGTTTCGTTCCGAATCCGAATATCGAGCACCCTAGCTACGGCTCGGTGATTTCGCATGAGTTGATGGCGGATCGAAACGATCTAGAGATTCCTCCATTTATCTCGATTGGCGGCGCAAGCGAGGGGCCGGGTTTCCTGGGTATGGCTTGGGCTCCTTTCAATGTGAGTAATACGGGGCGAATCGACAATTTGGATATGCGAATTCCGGACACTCGGTTGGCTCAGCGTATGAAGACGCTGGAGATTCTCGAGGGTGGGTTTGTCAAGCAGAATCGCGGTCCTGCAGCTCTCGATCATGCAAAGGTGCTGAAGAAGACTTTTGATTTGATGACCAGTGAGCAGATGGCAGCGTTTGAGTTGGATACTGAGCCAGAGAACGTTCGTGAACGTTACGGGGATTCGGGGTTCGGCCGCGGGTGCTTAATGGCAAGACGTTTAGTCGAAGTGGGGGTACCGTTCGTAGAAGTTGATCTTGGTGGTTGGGATAATCACCAGGGGATCCACGATATTCTGGAGAACCAGCGTTTGCCTGTTATGGACCAAGCGATGAGTGCTTTGGTCGAGGATCTAGAGCAGCGGGGTCTTCTGGAAGATACAGCCGTAATCTGGATGGGCGAGTTCGGAAGAACTCCAAACATCAATGGAAACGGAGGCCGCGACCACTGGGCACGCTCCTGGAGCGTTGTTGCAGGCGGCGGGGGATTGAAGGGCGGCCATGCGATCGGTGCAACGGACGAAGAAGGTCGGCGAGTTGTGACAGAGCCGTACTCAGCGGAGGATCTGATGGCGACGGTTTGCAAGGGACTTGGTATCAATATGAATACGACTTACCAGAGCAAGTCGGGCCGTCCGATGAAGATTGCCAACGGCGGCAAACTAATCAATGAGCTATTGGCGTAAAGCGTATCGATCTGGAGTGACGGTGAATCGCATTGCTCGTTGGCTATTAATCCTGGATTTGGGCGTGCGATAGAACGATTTATCGACGTGTTTGAGAGTCGGAGTGGAAATAGAGAGCGAGACGCAGGGGACAGCTGGCGATGAGTTAGCTCGAGAACCTGAAAAGAAATCAGAGACTCTAGAGCGCCCGTTGAATGTGGCGGAGATTGTCGCAAAACACCAGGTGACTGTCTGGAGGTATCTGCGCGCTTTGGGTGCTGAGCCCGCTTTGGCTGATGATTTGACCCAGGACACGTTCGTCGAGATTTTGCGACGACCGTTCAAACAATTCAGTGATGCGGCAACGGCGAGTTATTTGCGTCGGGTGGCGCACAATTTGTTCATCTCAAGACGACGACGAGATGGACGTATGACGGTGACGGAGCATGTTGATAAGTTTGAATCGGCGTGGATGCGTTGGGCGGGATTTGACTCCGGCAACGCGGCGATTGATGCTTTGACGGAGTGCTTCAAGAGATTGACTGAGAGAGCACAATTGGCGTTGCGATTAAGGTTCGCCGGCGAATCTAGCCGTGGAACCATTGCAACGGAACTTGGCATTTCGGAGCATGGAGCGAAAAACCTCATGCAGCGGGCCAAGTCGCAACTACGCGAGTGCGTAGAAAGAAAGCTGACATGAGTGAAGAATACTCAGAACAAGTATTCGATTACTTGATAAGTGAATCGCTGGAAGGCCCGGAGCCTCCAGATTTGACCGAGCGGATTTTGTTGGCGCTGGCAGATGTGGAAAATGCGCCCGTTGCGAGCAACTCAAATGAACGCGGTGATGTTGGAACCTCGACAGCGCGACCGTTTGTCTCCGCCGAATTAGTCGAAAGCTTGAGTGATACTGGGTCAGCACGTCAAAAAGATGGCACCCCGCGTTCGGCAGTTCGTGAGGAAGTTTCTGTCTCCGTCGAGGACATCAACCATACGAAAGAAGTCGTCGCTCCACCTGTTCAACTCGATCGCTCCTTAAGTCACAGAGACGCGTATTCATCTGAGAAACTCCAGATCCGAGTTCTTACGGGTTTGGTCATGGCCATATCGGCTTGCTTGGCTTATGTCGTCATTGGGATGCCTGGCTGGCCGACTGACGCTAGTTCTGGTGATGGAATGGCTGAAGTTGGTGGAAGTGACGAGCAGCCTTTGGTTCCCGGCGAAGTTGCGAGGGTGGATTCACGAGCCCTCGTGGATTCCAACCCAGAAAAGGAGCGGTCGCCAACCGTTGCGACTAGCGAGACCCAGCGCACGTCACTGGACTTAGACGATCTTCCGTTCGAGGATCCCGCCGGGGTGCGGATTGTGGAGAGCGCTTCGAAGAGTTCAAGCGGGAAATCGAATAGTGTTGCTGCGATGGAACCTACCGAGTTAGTGCGCGAGGTGGATTCGAAGCTTCGCGGAATCTGGGATTCGCTTGGTATCGAGCCGTCGGCATTGCTCGTTACGGACGCGAGATTGGCGAGGGTTTCGGAAACGTTGATTGGAAAGCCGGCGGCTGGTGAACCGGCAACAAAGGATCTGTCCAAAGTCGTCAATACGCAGGTCAATTCGGCGGCATTCGCGGATCATTGGGCCGGTGTGATTACTGCTGATTGGATGAAGCGTTCAGCACTGCCGGGCGATGCACCGGCGATCAAGTCGTTGCGTCGATACTTGGCCCGGTCAATTCGGAATGGTACCGGT
Source organism: Aureliella sp. (assembly GCA_046290675.1). Lineage (GTDB taxonomy): Bacteria > Planctomycetota > Planctomycetia > Pirellulales > Pirellulaceae > Aureliella. The sequence goes on along the minus strand of JBKAHA010000010.1, from coordinate 63,272 downwards.
TGGAACGAAGTGGTCGAGCAAGTTTTAGGCGGAGAAATACGGTTCGATCAACAGGACGCTTCCAAATCGACGCCCGCGGGGGTACTTGCGGCAAGCTGGGGTGGAAATTCGAATCATCGTTTCGTAAGCAGGATAGGGGCTCAGTTTCTGGACGCCAGTATCGCCTGTTCCCGTTGCCATGACGCAAAGTCGACGCTTCGAACAGGCGAATTGGATCGGATGTTCGCGAGTCAATCGAGCTATTACGAGACAGTGGGATTGTTGAAAGGGATTGAGTCTGGAGGCAACGGTTATCAAGCTGGCCGATCAGTCAATGATCGGCAGGTTGCGTTGCGTTCAGGTAAACTGCCAGAGCTCTTCTTCGAACGGCCGGACGGAAGAATGTCCGCGGTGAATCCGCGGCTGCCAGGTGATGAATTGTTGGATCTGAAGAGCAAACAATTCCCGAGAAGGCAGTTCGCGAATTGGGCGGCGTCCTCTGAGCTATCCGATCGTGCCACTGTGAACAATGCATGGCGTCTGGTATTCGGACGCTACCTGTTGCCGCAAGTTCGTGATGTCGATGTCGTTGCCTTGGAGGCTCGCACTGAGATTTTGGATTTGCTTCAGAGGCAATTTGTCGCCCACAACCGAGATATGGGGAAATTGGTGTCTTGGCTCGTTCAGAGCGATGCCTTTGCATTGGAAGGGATCGGCTTGGATGATTCTCGGTGGGCAAGCGCTTCCGACGAAGAACTGGCGACGATGCAATTGAAAGAGATCGCGTTTGCGGCGCGACAGAGTCTGGGGCAGTCTCCCGAAGCTCGCAATGTAGAGCGGTCAGTGAAATTTGTAGTTGACCTTGATGCTTCCAAGCTCGACCAAATGAAGACGCTCGCGCAAGCAAATACCTTGTCGGATGCTGGCAAAAAGAAATCATCTCAGAGTCGATCTGATTCGAGTCCAGCTAGCTATTTGCTCTACGGGCAGACTCCGACAGCTGCCGAACAGCAGTACTTGAGCTCGATTTTGACCAATGAGGATCTGGATTGGGATCTAAAGGTTCAGCACGTGACTTTGCTGAGTCAGTTCGAAGTCGGAAACTCGCGCACGCTCGAAACTGCGAAGAGGTTGAGAGAGCATTTTAGCGGCGACGAAGAGAAGACGCTGAAGACGATGCTTTGGTCTGTGAAGAACTCGTCAGCCTTTTAGACTTCATCGAGAATTTGCCTTGGGGTGGCGAACCAAACGCTGGCTAATTCTCGTGAGTCATGCTCGAGAGCTTGGCCTCATCTGGCGTGGCTTGTGACCAGGCAGCCGCCTGCCGTTGGTTGCGGATGACCCAATTTTGCGGTTCAATGATCAGAGCGTGCGGAAAACCCACGCCTTCTGGGCTCCACTTGAGACGTCAGATCTGTGCCACGTGAACTTGAACTGCTGGATCCAAATGAATTGCCGGGCGTTCCCATTGTGATTTGGGATGGTATGTGCAATTTTTGCCGAACCCAGGTTCAGCGATTGCGGTGGTTTTCGGGGCCCAAACGTTTGGCATACCTCAGTCTCCACGACGCACGTGTGAAGGAGCTGTGCCCCGATCTGAGCTTTGAGCAGCTGATGGAGCAGTTGTGGGTGGTGACTCCGAGCGGCGAAAAGTTCGGTGGTGCCGACGCGGGACGATATCTTAGCCGCAGGATTCCGCGGCTTTGGTGGTTGATGCCACTGCTGCACATCCCCTTCTCAATGCCCGTTTGGCGCTGGCTCTATCGCCAAATAGCGAAGTCTCGGTATCGCATTGCAGGCAAGTCTTGCGATGAGGGCGGAACCTGCGACCTTCACTGAGTCGATCTATTCAATTACGGTCTAGTAGCCCGGACGTCCAGTGCGGTGGCATATCTGTCCTGGCAACGCTATCGTGGGCGATTCTCTATGACTCTCGGGCTGAGGGAGCACTCGCCGCCATATGGATGGCGGCCGACGTTTTTCCTGCGTTTGGTTTGCAGTGGTGGGTGATAGAAGTGAGACGCCATCGAAATGTGGTTGAATGAGGCAGGGGGTGGATATGCGTGCGTTGCAGGTCTCCGCGCGAGGCAAGCTGGATTTCGTTGATGTTGAGAAACCAGAGATTCGCCCTGGGCATGTCCTTGTCAAGCCAAGGACCCTCTCTCTGTGTGGTAGCGATATTTGGTTACTCGATTTCGCGCCAGAGGAACGGTATCCTTGTCCGCCCGGGACGACAGGCCATGAGGTTATTGCGGAAGTCATCGACCCAGGGACGTACGGCGATCAGTTTCGCGTCGGCGAGCTGACGTTGACGCTTGCGCCCGATCATTGCGGCATGTCCGAATACTATCTTGCTCCCATTGAGAATGTAATTCCGTTGCCGAGCCGGAAGTCGCCGGAAGAGTACTTGATGGCTCAACAGCTCGGGACAGTCATCTACTCGTGCCGGTATATGCCAAGCGTGATTGGAAAGACGGTCGCAGTTGTCGGCCAAGGATCGGCAGGGTTGTGGTTCAACGTCATGATGAAGCGATTTGGTGCGCGGCGCGTCATTGCGTTTGATTCTCACGCACATCGACGAGATGTTGGTCTTCGCTTTGGTGCTGATGTGGTCATCGACGGCAAGTCCGACGAAGCAGAAAACAGGCTCTTGTCGGAGAACGAAGGGCAGCACGCAGATATCGTTGTCGAGGCCGCTGGTCGGGAATCTGCGATTAATCTCGCCTTCCGACTTGCCAAAGATTATGAAGGGTTCTTGCTGCAATTCGGCCTGCCAAGGGACCCACTTACGGTCGACTACTCGACTATGTTCTGGCGAAGAATTACCGTGAAGTCGATGGTCCATGCAGCACGCGAACCATCACACTCCTCTACGCGGCACGCACTTGAGTTGATTGATGGGGATCTCGATGTGAAACCGCTTTTGACTCATCGGTTTGGTTTTAACGATGTTCATGAGGCATTTCATGTTCAAAAAACAGCCAAGGATGGTGCGGTCAAAACGCTCATTGAGATGCCCTAGTTAGTTGGACTCGCCGATGTAACCGTCTTAGACAAGCTTGCGGATAACATTGGCCAATTGAACGATTGAAACAACGAGTAAAGTAGAGGATGAAATTTTGGATCTTGAAGGAAAAAGAGTGCTCGTGCTTGGCGGAACATCCGGCATTGGTCTGAGCGTGGTGGAGAAGCTGGTTTCTGTTGGTGCATCGGTCCATGCGGCAAGTCGTAACCCTGAACGGTCCCAGGGTTCAATGGAATCCAGCGTGACACTGCATTCCGTTGATGTGCGCGATGAAGGTGCGATGGAGAACCTGTTTTCGGCGGTCGGAAATTTGGACCACTTGGTTTGCACCGCCACCGGCGGCGAACGTTCCATTGGCCCGTTTCTCGAGATGGACATGGAGGGTTACAAGAATTCATTTGACAAACTGTGGGGCTACGCCAACGCTGTCCGTTACGGAACCCATCATTTGAGCCAGGCGGGGTCCATTGTTTTGGTTAGCGGTGCCCCTGCCAGAAAAGCAAAGCCGGGCCAGGTCTCGTTGGCTTCGGTGGGAGGAGCTGTTGAGGCCTTTGTGCGGACGACGGCTCCGGAAATTACTCCGCGACGCATTAACGTGGTTTCACCAGGGTTGATTTGCACGCCGATGTTCGGTGAGACTCCGGAAGATCAGCTCCAGGCACTTTCCACTCCGACAGCAGATCATCTGATTCCAAGGCCGGGGCAGCCTAGCGAGGTCGCAGACGCGATCTTGTTTTTACTCAAGAACGACTTTGTTACCGGTACGACAATCGATGTCGATGGAGGCTGGCTTCTGAGCTAAGGCGTCGAGAGTAATGGCCTGATTTGCAGAAGCTCCGATTTTGAGTTTCGGTGCGTTGCCTAAAAGGAATCACTGAGCTATTGGGAATCACTGAGCTATTGGGAACTACTGAGCTATTGGGAACTACTGAGCTATTGGGAACTACTGAGCTATTGGGAACTACCGAGTTGGTAGATGGAGTTGTGGAGTTCGCCGGTAAATTTGCGTCCTTTTGCACCGATCAGCTCATAGGTGATGGACATTCCCCAAGTTGGTTTCAGATCAGGGATGGTCAAAACTACGGTTTTCGCATCATCGAGTAAATCAACGGCGGCGATGTCCAGCGTCTGTTCGTTAAAGTGTTTTGAGCCATAGTTGGGAGTTCGCCTGAGGTCCCAAGTCTTGATCTCGAACGCAGCTGGATTTTCGGTGGAGGTGGCATCCAACGTGTGTGAGAATTTGAGCTCCAATGCATCGGTTCTTGCGCTCAACTGTACTGGCAAATGGACGGGGACGTGGTTGTAGCGAATGCGATAGAAGCAGCCGGGGGCTTGTCGACTGCCTGCCCATGAGAACATGCCACACGCATAGAGCTCGTCTCGGGTTGGGTGAAATCGTCCGCGGATGAGACCCGAGGCTGCGTCGGGAATGGGCAATTGAATCATCCCGCCTTGTAGTTGCCCATAGACTTCCTCGTGTGGAACGAGAAAGACTTTGCCGTATCCATAGGAAAGATTCAGCAAGCTACCTCCGAAGACTCCCCATTTGTCCTTAGGCACCCAAAGAAGTTCGGCTGGAGAGCGGTCGAAGGCGTTTGTGATCCAGCAGAGTGGCTGATCCATGGCATCGTCGGAAGGATCGAGGACTTCCGTGAAGCTGTACATGTTCCCGTAGAATCCGCCTTTCTGAACACGATTGATTCGATTCTTGGGATTCCAATGGCCTTCCTGGTCGGTGACAAAGAAGGTCCCATCAGGGTTGAGGCAAACACCATTGGCGGCTCGGAAACCAGTCGCCAGAACGCTGGTGCTCGATCCATCCGCTGCGACTTGCAGAAGCGTGCCGTGGTGAGGCACAACAGCGCGCTTGGCGTGACGCCCGCTCTTCGCGTAATAGAAGTTGCCGGCGTCATCAGTTTGGAGTCCCATCGCGAATTCGTGGAAGTGTTCTGTAACTTGGTGGTCACTATTGAAGCATTCGTAGTAATCGATCTCCTCATCGCCATTGAGATCGTGAAGTCGAACCAGCTGATCGCGACAAGTTACAAAGATCTCCCCGCCACGCATTCGGATTCCGAGAGGCTGAAACAAGCCTGTTGCTATGCGACGCCACTTCAGCGTTCCAGCATCTTGCTTCAGCCCGGTAACGATCCAGACATCTCCGTCCCAAGTGCAAACGACTGCTTGGTTCGGGTCGGGAAGAAAATCGATGCCAGTTGCACGGACCTGGGCATTCCACGGATTGGAAGATGGAAGGGTTAGCTGATCGACTGAGAATTCTTCGTTGAACGTGGTAACAATGGGAGTTTCCACGATTTGTCCCCATCGCGGAGGTCCTCCCTTTGTCCAGCCACGAAGATCCAAAGCAGGTTCGTCGATGAGGGCGTCGGGAATTGGCGACTCACTCACAAAGACAGAAAGATCGACATGTTGGTCTCGTGCAGGAATAACCAGGTATAGTTGGCCGCTCTCTTCAACGATTTCCGCCTGGGCATCTTGTGTGGCCGCAACGTTGATATCTTGTGATGCAACGAGGAGCTTGAGTTGGTGTGGGGCGGGACCAACACTAAGGCGGCGTTCAATAATGATGGGACCACGAGAAGAATTGCCTTCCAATTCGCCTTGGGCATCGCGAATACGGCGAGTCGGACTTTCGAGTATCTGTGCTGCTCCGACACGGTAGCTCAGGATGGTGTTGAGACCGTGATGGTATATGCCTTGGAAGCGATACCATTCGCGGGGCAAAGGGCCATAGGGGCGTCCGTCGCGACCGACTGGGCGCGGATCGTGGAACACGCCTGTTAGTGGTTGGCCCCAGCCGGGGCCTACTGGGTTCGAGAGGATTGGACGGCCGACCAAACGGTTGTGGGTGTTGTGTTGACCATCGAATTGAATGCAACAGTAGTCGATGAAGCCACTTCCTTCCCACGCGGCGTGCATCTGCATCGTGTCATGGTCGTAGACGACCCACTGGCTTCCACGAGTGATGCCGCCCGGTCCCTCGTCGAGACGAACTGCAATTCCTTTGTAGGCATAGTTCGGCGTCTCTCCTGGCTCGAAGTACGGATCCGGGTTGGCCCATGGATCGCGGCTCGACGGGTTTCGGCCTAAATCTCGTCCAACCTTTTCACCATCATTATTGAAAGTGATCTCATAGGTGTTGATCAACGATGAACCATAATTCATCGCGACGTAGGGTTCATAGCGTGACGGTTCCGGTCCGAAAGTATCGCCAGTGGGTAGTGTTTCTAAGTAGTCACTCTCTACTTCGGTATAGAGTGTCGGGTTCGAGTCCTTGAAATAGGCCTCACGGATGTAATGGATGACATCATACTTTTGTTGGGGCACCATCCATCGCTGCGCGACCATCAGTCCGGCGCCGTGGGTTAAGGTGCGGTACATGGTGTATGGATCCGAACCCTGCTTCAGTTTTCCGGTGGCGAAACGGGGGGAAGTCGGGAGTGATCCAGCTTCTTGCTTGGTACCGTGGCAGTTTGCGCAGACCCGGCGATAGATCGCTTTGCCACGTTGCAAGGACTCGCCGTCCCAGGACGCGATGAGCCCACGATGGTCAACTCGCTCTTCGTAATCCGGTAGCGGAGGCAGCGCCGTCAGGGCGGGAGACGGTTGAATACTTGCCGCATACACGGGCCCCTTCCGGCTAACTTCGACGACATATTTGACTAAATCATAGAACTCTTGGGTGTTCCGAAGTTGATCGACCAAGCCCTCCGGCATCAACGACTGTTTGGTCGTCTTCCAGGCTTCTAAGTCGTCCTTGGCATAGGTGATCGTCTGGCCTGGACGTGAGGCGTCGTACAAGACGATTGATGAGTCCGTTTCCTCTTTGAGTATGCCCGAGACGACTTGTTCTTCGGAAGTCAGAACTTGAAGTGTCTTGAACCCATCACTGATTTTGTCCGATGGATTGAGTATGGATTGGATGATGTGTTCAGTAGGTGGCTTGGATTCCCAAGTGGCCAAGTTAGGTCCAAGGGGAGATTGCGAGTCATCTACTGCATGACAGGTCGCACACTGAAGTGTTGCGCGGTGAAATAGGACCGCGCCCCGCACAGCGTCGCCTTTTTGGTTGATGCGAGCGATGAGTTCGGTAAGGTCTGCTGTCCGAAGCTGCGAGGTCAGTGTCCCTTGCGTGGTAGGTGGCCTCGGCTCGGCTCGAGACTGCTCGATGCCCTCACAGAGAAAGACGAGCATGAAAAGAATGGTGGTGGCTAGCGAGCGGATTTTCATGGAGTATCGCATAGATCAAGTCAATCGAATCTTAGCCGGGCGGCTTCTAGCGGTGGGGTAGGAGCGTCTTCGTCTGCTTGAACGGCCAAGGTGGTTGCAGTTTTGGATGCGAATCTTGGCGAGAATCTGGCGCGCGGCTCTGGTTCTGCAGGTGGAACGTGCATTATAGCCAGTTGTGTCACTGGCTACATTGCGATCGAATGGCGTTGCAGGGCAAATCAAAGTTTCAAAGTAGCTAATGGTCGGCTTTCGCTCCGCGAAAGAACTCGCGTGCTTTTGCAGAGCAAAAGTTGATCACGTTTGAAACTCTGATTCGCCATGAATGCTGTTGCAGGGCTAATCCGAGTTCCAGGCTAGGGGATGAGCGCGACGCGTGACGGCAGTGTGCGTCAAGAAATCCGTTGCCAAAGTGGGCAGCGTTGGGGCAGCGGCACAATGGCGAGACAGCCTAGATTCAACTTCGATTTGCCCTGGATTGCCGTTAGGGCTACTATCGCGACACCATCGCTGATGTGGCAGGTAATGGATCGTGATACCGATGATTTGCTCAGGTTGCGAGGACTCGACTCTAGGCCGATTGGCCTCAGAACGAGGGGGTCCGCATGCACAACGATGGGTTGGTAAACGATTGGGCAGCTAAAAGTAAGGGGAATTGGAATGCCAGCGGAACTGCAGATGGAGCACTTTGCGATCAACACCAAAGATCCTGTATCCATGGCGACTTGGTACTGCGAACATTTGAGTATGTCCGTCGTGCGTACTGGTCCTGAACCGGGCTTGATGCACTTCCTAGCCGATGCGACCGGGCGGGTGGTTATGGAGATCTATACCAATCCTCCCGAGCTCGTTCCGGACTATCGAGCCATGGATCCTCGGGTTTTGCATCTGGCATTTTGCGTCGACGATATAGAAGCGACTGTCCAGCGATTGGTCGAGGCTGGCGCGGAGAAGGAAATTGAGCCATTTTTCACACCTGAAGGTGATCATATGGCGATGCTGCGCGATCCATGGGGTTTTTGTATCCAGTTCTGCAAACGCGCGACTCCGATGATTTAGAGTCTATTGGTGTTGAGATGGCCTGGCACAACTGTTGCATCGAAGATGCATAGGCGCTATCCGTGCAGATGGAAGCGCGCCGATTGGAATCCAGTCACTGATCGCACACGTTCAAGGTGGGGGTAAGAAGATGCTGCAGCAAAATCATCTACGTGAGAAATTGAATTCGGGGCTAGCGACGCTCGGAACGCACATTCTCTTGCCGAGTCCTGATGTCGCTGAGTTGATTGGTGACACCCAGCAATTCGATTACGCGGAGTATTCCGCGGAGTATTCGGTCCTCGACATGGAGTTGTTGTATGCTCTGAGCCGGGCTGCTCAATGCGGATCCCTTCCGCTGATGATCAAGCTTGATCAGAGTTCCCAAGCGTTCTGGGCGCAAGCAGCGGTGGGTGCGGGCTTCCATGCGGTGTTGTTCACAGACATACGATCTCCGTCGGATATCGATGCTTGTCACCGTGCGTTAAGACCCGATACGCCTGATTCAGGCGGTGGCGTCGGTGTCAAGCTACGTCGTCACGCATTTACGGGTTACGAAAGCGAGTCTTATTTGACTCATCTGGAAGACATCGTTTTTGGCATGATGATCGAGAAAGATGTGGCTGTTGAGAACTTGGATACCGTCTTGAAGCGCGCGTCGCTCCGCGGCGTTGATTTCATCCAATGGGGGCCGGTGGATTTCGCGTTTTCGAGAGGACAGCCTTCTCTCCGTGGAACCGAAGAGTTGGCCAGGATCGAGGAAAGGCTGATCAAATCGACCCAGGACGCTGGCCTTGTGCCTCGTATCGAAATCAAGAAGCCAGAGGACGCTAGCCGCTACGTTCAGCTCGGCGTCCAACACTTCTGCATCGGCTGGGACCGCTTCATTCTCTATGAAACGCTTCTCGAGATGGGGAAAGCGATGCGCGAGAGCGTCCTCAACAAGTAGATTTGTTGATTCAAATTGGTTGATTTAGACGTCGTTGCCCTCGGAGGAACTCAGCTCGAGTTCGCCGCTTTGGTCGTCCACTTCAGGGTCGACGGTTTCTACCTTGCGAAGACGCTGAGATGGGAGCTCCCCTTCCGTCGAGCCTTCTTCTTCCGGATCGCCGGAGTTACTCTCAGGCTCCTCAATGACAGGTTTTGCCATGCCGTAGCGGGTCGTTTCAGACGCTGCAGGCACACTCGAGCTGGAAAGCCAATTGCTATAACCCTGGCTGATCGGCGTCGCGTAAGGGTCGTAGTAGTTCAGTACGACTGGTGAGCTAACTGTTCGCGGAACTAATTTCGTTACTTGGTATTCCTCGTAGCGTGGAACCCGGCGAGGGACTTTAACCGTCGTTGTGACTGATTCCGTCTCATAGTATTGAACCGGGACTTCTTTTTCTACCGTTTCCAATTTGTAGCTGGTCCGAGTCACGGTCTTGGGACGAACCATTTCTTGTTCAACCCAATCGATCCGCTCGACAGGCTCTTTCTTTTCAACGAAGCGAGTGACTGGACGCTGTACGGAGTAGGGGACTCGTCGAGTTTCCTGTACGGCTTCCATCCGCGAACGTGTTACCGGAACCTGTTGTTGAACAATTTCATTCTGCATCCGCGTTACCTGGACAGGCACCTGTTGCTGGTGTGTCTGCGGAACGAGTTGTGTCTGAGGTACTGCGACTTGGACTGGATTCGGGCGATATTGAAGCTGCGCGAACGTGCTGCCGGCACTTGTGTACGGAACCCAACCCAGGCCTCCTCGTCGGTAGCCCGCATTTCCAAGTGAGTCTACCTGGTAGCCACCTCGCATCCATCGAAGGCCGTAACGCGTATCGCCTGGCTGATAGTACTGCTGCGCGACATACTGCCCTTGATCGACGGTCGCGGTCGAATAGGTGGTGACCGGAGAGTAAGTCGTGTACTGCTGGGTTTGGTACTGAGTTTCGGTTACAGGCCGCTGAACACTGTAGGCGCGGTTCTCATAGGTTGTTTCCGTGACAGGTCGATACGTCGTGTAATTCTCTTCCCGTTCCGCAGTTTCCGTAACGTAAGTCGTTTCGTTGTAGCTGCGGTCAATCCATTCCGTTCGTCGAACCGGTTTTAAAACGGTGTACCGCTCCTCAACAGTGCTGGTCTCCGTGACCGGTTTCTTAACTTGGTAACGTCGAGTTTCGTACCGAGTCTTCAGAACGGGTCGCTGAGTCACCATCTCGCGATCTTCATACACGGTGTCGTAGACGACGCGAAGACGATTTTCAATCTGCCGCTCCCAGACTCTTTGAGGCTGGACCGTGTAGGTTGGACCACAAATCTGAGCGTCGACAATCGTTGGGCATGCAAAGGCAAGCAGTGCTAGCGCCAATGAAGCTGTTCGTGAGTTGAGTCGGGTACTCGTCATTCCAATACTCAATGCAAGGCAACCATGATCACGGACTTGCTTCCCTGCACACGACTGGGGATCATCCCCTACCCCACACCTTGGGGCATTTAACTATCAACAACCTAGTTTATGCAGCAGACCGGCCCGATTCCAATTCGATCCGATCAGTGGATGGTCGAAACGCGTTCTTCATCCACAATTCTTTCCTTGAATACGTTTCAAGTCGACGCCATAAGTCCCTAATGCCCCTGGTTTTACGCTGGAGGTTTACGCAGAATGTGCAATTACTCCAGTTGGAGCAACCCGGATAACACGCGGATTCTGGCTGGACTCTTTACCGCTCTCTGCCTGGACCAGGATAGAGATCTTTCAGGTCTGCTCAAAGTTGAGAGATGAGCCGCAATTCGAATTGCGAAGAGATTCTGGCTCCACGAGTCCGGTTGTAGGGACTGGGCGATTCGGCGTTCCAATCATACCTCTGCCAAATCTTGTATCGAACTGAGCGGTTCGGCTAGCACGTTGAGGGTTCTATGGCTGCGGCGAACTTCGAAAGCCCGTGGCCACGTCGAAGTGTTCATAGTCGTGTACCAACCAATTGTCTCCGTCTTTCATAAAGTAGACGTGAACAAAGCGAGGAACTCGGCCGGAACCCATCGATGCCGAGGCTTCCACCACGACGTTGAATTCAGCGAGAGCCGTTGGTGGCTTCTGCTCTCCATTGATCTGAATGCTCTTGATTCGCGTTACGCGAGCCTCAGAGAACGTGTACCTCGGCAACTCAGCCCTGGCTCTCTGCACGCCTTCCGATGCGTTTGGGTGAATATGCCGGTAGATGGCTTCTCGATCGTTTGCCTGAAGAAGTCGAGCGAGTTCATGCAGGTCGGCTCGAATCGCCTCTCGATCGGTTTCTACAAAGAGACTCGTGAGCACGAGCACGATGGTCATGACGAGCGAGGCAAGCATGCTAATCAAAGCGGCTCGTTGCACCGGACGGTCGTTGACTTGTGTCCAGATTACGCCCGCTAGCAAAACAAGGGATACACCGCCGATGCCGACCATCCAAGGACTTTCGAAAATCAATTCTCGCATGGCAAATCCCTTCTCGCTCAATCGCGGAGTCTTTTTGCGGGGAACTCAAGTCGCGCGAATTCTCAAGAGAATCACCACATCGCGGCCATGGTTGACTACGGCAGCCCAGGAATCTGAGTTCGGGACCACAAACCATGAAACCGATTGCAGCGACACAATCCACGATACTGATCTACAGCCCGGAGTCTATTTGCATGTACCATCGCGTCCAAATAGACCGGCAAATGCTCACTATAGCGAGCCCTCATTTTCTTGCAGGAACGGATTCCATGAGATTCAAGATCGAGTTCCAGTTCAACACGACCGCAATGTGTTTCGTGTTCGCATTGACCGCGTTGGTCTTCAGTTTGCCGGCCAATTGTCAGGAATCCGAGGTCATCGATTCCGAGACGAATAGAACCCTGAGTGTGCGTGTTTATCCATTGCTGCAGGTCCGGGAAAGGATCCAATCAGAAATGGGGCTTTCCAAGAGCGACTTTGACTCTTGGATAGAGCAACGCATCGTAGAGAAAATTGGGATGCAAGCAGCAGGGGACAGTGAAATTGGAATCGAAGGTCCGAGTGGCGAATTTGTGATGAAGTTGGATTCGAATGGAGTCGGATTGGCCATCGAAGAAGAGCAGCTCTACGTCGTCGCAGCACAGGAGCAACATCAATCATTGCAGCAGATGCTCAGTACGTTTCGCGAGTACGGACTGAGGCAAGTCGTCATAAAATGTGTTCTCTTGCGTGCAACGGGTTTGCAATACGCCGACCTACCGATCGATTGGACTCATGTGGAGGCGGTTTCGGCAATCGCGAAAGAGTCCAGTGAAATGGAGAACGACTCCACAGTAATGCCGGCGCTTTTCACAAGCCCAGATGAGTCCGGCAAAACTCGATCCAGCAAGATGTCCGGCGCGGAGTCGGCCTCCTGGCTCAACAATGTCATCTTGAAGAATTCGACTGCCTACCGAGAGCTTGCTTCCAGCCATCGACTCGAAAAACCCGCGGGTGTGACAGAAGATTCGTGGACTCATGCTACTTCGGTTATCGAGCGTGCGGCGCCAGTTCTATACACGCTCCTCAATCGTGAGCAGCTGGCAGACGTACTTGAAGCAGTGGACGAACGAGAGAGTGTGGAAACTCTCATGAGCCCGAGCCTCCTGGTGTTTTCCGGACAGACAGCGACTGTAAGCGATGCAAGTGAACGACCTTTTGTCACTGGTATCAAACCTGTCACCACGGAAATAGGCGAGAAGAAGGTTGTTCAGTTCCAGCCGAACATTCGCGTCTATCCGGACGGCAAAAGTATGAAGTTACGTCCTGTCTTGCGAGGCAATCAGATCGAGCTTGGCTTCGAGTTGAAGATCAGCTCGATCCGTAGCGTGGATAGTATCCAACTGCCAAGATACGACGGGAGTTCGGATTTGACAGTCCAAGTTCCTGAGGTTGCTCAAACTGTTTTTTCGACCAATTTGGTGATTCCGGTAGGTTATACGATGGCTGTCTGTGCTTTGGAGAAGAGCGGGGAAGGACAACGTGTCGCGACGATTGTATTGTGCACTTGCGAGACTCACGATTTTGATCAGCAGTCGCAAGAGCAAGCAGCTGCAAAGTAAGGATCTGCCCCGAACCGGCATGCTTTGCGCGGAATGCAACGATTTAGCTTGTTCCTAACCGAATTGCGGCAGCTACAACGATTCACTGGCTTTGGACAGGGGACTCAAGGAGATCCTTCTCGAGGCATAACTAGTCCGCCCCGGCGGGAGCCGGAGTCTGCAATTTCTCAAGCAGAGTTTTCGTCGGTTCGTCGTCCGGGAAAACTTGGAGAATGCGTTTGCAGACTCGAATTGCTTCCTGGGGACGGCGGGCGAGCTGCAGGCTCAACGCAAGATTGAACTGGGAATCCAGATCGGTCGGACGGAGCTCTACTGCTTTTGAGAACCAGGCCACGGCTGAAAATGCGTCGATCTTCTCGACGGCAACAGCCCCAAGCGCAAACGCAGCAGTGTAGTTTGGTTTCGCCAGCATCGACCGGAGGTAGTAGTAACTCGCGTCTGGTTCGTTCTTTTCCTGTAACTTTCCTTCGAGATCTCCACTCCGATCTGAACTGCGGCGTTTCATGTTGCCCAGGTTCAACCAAGCTTGTTCGTTCTTGGGATTGAGTCGGACCGACGATTCAAAGGCAGCGATGGCTTGCTCGTTTTTGTTCTGCCGAGCCAGTACTAGGCCTAGACTGTTGAGAGTTTGATATCGATCGAAATCGGAGTCTTGGGCCTCGGTGAGAACGCTCTCTGCGTCCGCATGACGTCCATCTAGCATGTAGGCCAACCCGAGATTCTGCATGGCGGCCGTACATTCAGGATTCTTCGCCAAAGTGTCTTCCCAGAGTGTAATTTCAGAAGCGAACACGGGAACATACCGCAGCGTTTGTATGGCAAACAGCGAGACCAGTATCGACATGGCCAGTGGTACGCCGTAGTTCGGTATTTCGAATTTGCGTGCCGCTAATTGCACAAGGCTGTAAGCGGCAGACATCCATAACGCCATCAAGCCCACGATGGGGAGATAGACGAAATGGTCGGCCACAAATGAAAAGCGATGCGGGTAAACATTGAAGAACCCCAGTGCGGGAAATGCGGAGCCGGCGAAAAATAAGATGCCCGCTAGAGGACCTCGTGTTCCTTTGGTGCCGCGGAAGGCAAGTACGGTCGCCGCAGATATGGCTAGAAAGATCAGTAGGAGAGCAGCCCCCGCGTAGAGACTGAATTGAGGTTCAAAACGCGGGTAGAAGAACATCTGCTCGATAGGTGCGACTAAGTTCGATGCGTAATGCAAAAGGCTCCGCGCGACAATTCCGACTCGCTCCAACAGACCGTAGTCCCAGTCAACGCCCATCGCTCCAACCTTGACCTTTTCCAGGCTCGCCGTTCGCAGACCAAAGACGGCGCCTAGGGTAAAGAATGGAACCAGAGCGATGATTTGATTGAGCGTGACACGATTGAATCGGAACCAAAGCACGACCAGCAGTGCGGCTGGCATCGACGCCGTGACTGACTTGCTCAAGAGCGCTCCAACGAAGAGTCCAAGGCTAGACAAGTAACGAAGTGCCCTGGTTCCCGTGCCACTCTGACTTTCTCTTGATAACGGAAGCGGAATCGACTCGTCAGGTGCCACCAGCGGCCATAGAAGCAGCCAGGATAGACCAAAGAAAGTCGTTGATAACAGATTCTTGAGCTCAGTGACCCAAGCGACAGTTTCAACCTGGATTGGGTGTAGGGCAAAGCAAAGTGCGATCCAAAAAGATGCTCGCAATCGAATGCGGTTTAAACACGCCAATAACAAGCAGGCATTGAACGCATGGAGTCCAAGATTCAGGAGGTGGTAGAGTTGGGGATCGGTGCCAACAAGCTGGTACAGTGCCCAGAAGACACTGAATATCAACGGGTAGTACTGAGGGGTCGCATCTACGTTGAACCAAATCTGCGACAGGGCATTCGCATCGCGCAGCACTGGGTTCGCGTAGACGTATTGATCGTCATCCCAGATCCATTGCAGATCCGCAACGGGTGAGTAGACAACAAAAACGCATAGAGCCAGGATGGCGTAGTGCCACCAAGCAGCGCGTAGTGGAGCAGATTTGGGAGCAGACGGTTTCGTCGGCTGAGCGGATTTGCCTGTACGGCGTTTGGCCGATCGGGAAGCCATTACCGCGAGCCACGTGCGGTTCGCATGCCATTTGCTCCGGTTATTTCTTCCCGGCCTATCATGCGATCGATTTGCTCTAGACGGCTGTTGGCGCGAATGCGGTCCAATCCGTCAGGGAGGCTGGCGGAGGCGGCTAGGTACCATTTTCGGGCGCGCTTCATTGCAGCTTCAAAAACAAGAGCATCATCCTTATTCTTCTCGCCGTAGTTCCACCAGCCGTCTCCAAGACTCATCAGCCGGGCTTGGTTGTTGTCTTGTTGGATCTCCAGGATCGCCAAGGCTCGTAGCGAGTCATCATTAGATTTTGCGAGTAGCTCTGCGCCTTCAACCCAGTTGTTTTTGACTAGGCAAAGGTACCATCCAACCGCCAGATTCGCGGCGGGATCCGATGGATTGGAATCAAGAGTCTGAATCGCTTTAGCCACTCGAGGAAATCGTTTCCTGCCTTCCTCAACGCGTTGCTTCAAGACTTTCCACCGGTAATTGGTTTCTCGGTTGTTCATGTTGCGAACAACGGATGTCCCATACTCCAGATTTTGCTCGGCTGCTTTATAGTCGTCTTGTTCAACAAGACGTACTACGGTTTGTTCTAGATAAGGGATTAGAAGCGAAGCCTTAGTCAACTCGGTTCTCAATGACCCTTTTTTCCCCAGGAAACCGTTGAACATGTTGCCTTCGTATTCAGCGCGATCGATTTCAAAACGCATGTCTAGTTCGTCAAGTAACTGAAGAGCCAAATTGGCATCGCGACCTCGCACAGCGATATTCAGAGCCGATCGCAAACCGACGAACAACTCAGGTGGCGGCATCGAGACCGTTCGGGTTGAGGAGTAGTCGTAATCGTCGTCGTCTTCGTTGACGCTGGAGGTCCGAGTACCAGTTCCCATCATCTGGGTAAAGATGGTCTGAGCCAGCTTCGCCATCTCGCCAGGAGTGCGGGCTTGTTTCAGTGCGCCGGAATAGGTCTCACGCATCTTGGCTTCTGCCTCAATGATCGATTCTCGTGAAGGAACCGCCTGCCTCGCGACTTGGGTTCTGCCGCGGTTCGGATAGTTTCCGCCGGTCGACGCAGCAACGCTTCCAGATGTTGTACTCGCGGACGCCGAAGGAGTATTTGTTGGTGGCCGACGCGGCGTGCTGGCCACGGACCCAAGCGTAGGCCGCCCCGATTTGCCGATGACATCTTGTGGGTAGTCAAGCATGGGACCGAAATTCATATTGTCGCCAGCTTCAAACGTGATGGCCTTGTAAAGCGTGTCGGTGTTGATCGGTGTAGGCCAAACCGACGCGTTTCCTGTCAGCCAGCCAACGAATACGCCATCATCGCGAAGATTACCCAATGCGCGGTCGAGTGGCTCTTCCGTCTCAACTTCGTAGTCAAACGGCGCAGTCCAAGGTACCGCGGCGGCATCGTCGACTTCGGCAAGGAGCAACACGAGTGGCGCGTCACTAATATCCGAACGGTGCTTCATCTCGATATCGGAGAAGAGAGCGGTTCCGTTAACGAACATCTGGTAGTTCGTGTAGGTATCAAAGCGTTCGGGGCTTACAAATTCATCAGGAATATATTCAAGCAGTGGTTTGTTTGTTGGGCTGTCCCAAGGTTCTTTCAAATTGAACTTCTTAAAAAGTTCGTCGTAGCCCAAAAGCGGCAATAGTTTGACACGCCACGACAGACCAGGTCTTCTCGTTTGATCACGAACCACGCTCGTTTGGATCATCGGAGTGGTGTCGATCCAAGTCTTGAGTGTGGTCGCAAGTTTTTGAACATTGGCGGCACTTCGTTTACGTCGTTCAGCCAATTCGAGCTCGGTCGCTGGCTTACGAGCGGCAATGGGCAGAATGCCAGCGATGGCCGGACCTGCGCTGGCTGCCTGAATTGGTGATTGAGCCGCTGGTGTAGTCGCAGAGGCGGGCGATGCTGAGTTGGTTGTTGCACGAGGAGTCGTGTTCGCAGGGCTTGCATTGGACGGAGCAGCCGTGGGAGCTGTTGGATTTGCTGCTACAGCATTCGTTGGATTCGCTGGTGCGTTCGGCTGCGCGTCGGCTGCCGGTGGATTCGATGGTGGTGTGTTCGCGACCGGCGGCGTGGCAGGTGCCGTCCTGGCGGGCTGGCTGTAGTCGTCGTCCTCGTCCTCATCATCTTCGTCGTCGCTGCTCGTGCGTGCGTATCGCGCTAGATCGGACTGGGACAACCCACCACCGCAACCGACCAAACTGAAAAGGGCATTGGCAAGGCACAGCCAAGCAATACAAACAGTTAGGCGGCCGATTAGAGCTTGGATACGGTATGAGGCGGATGCTATTTTCATGAATCTATCCGAGTGCTCACATCTGCGAGCAACCTATGGGATTGCGGTAGGGATTGAGTTGTCTTGGACCGACCTCAATGTCGCGGCGATTTTAGGAATCTGGTGATCGTTTCGGTTCCGGTCGAGTCTTGGTTGCCCACTACAACGCTTCGTTGTTCAGGATGCTACCAAGTAAAGGCTGGTAAGCTCCGCTTCCGATTAACAAAGCAGAACGAATGTTGAGGACTTTGAGTTGATCTTCGGCGGCTCGCAATGAGCGTTCCAATTCGCGTTGGGGAACTACGCATGCTTCTTTGATCAAGCCGAGTGTTTCTGATACTGATTTTGAACGGGCCAGGTTTCGCCTCACTCCGTCTGCATCGGCGTGAGTCAACTTGAGCTGAGAAGCAAGGTGGTTCGAGATTGAGTCAACGCCCCAGTCAATGGTGCGGTACCAACTGCCGGTGGGGCCGATGATCTGGAAAGTGGTTCTCACGTGGCCGACGTCCACCAACAGTATCGCATCACCGTGCTCTTCAACTGGCAGGTCAAAGTATTTGAGTGTCTGTAGTGCATTTACGTTTGCGATGGGCTCTGGGGTGATTGCAACTAGCTCGACGCCAAGTTGCTTGAACATCGATACGCGGGCATCGACATCCTGTTTCCGCAGTGCCAGGAGCATTGCCTGTTGGCAGACGGCCGTTTCGTTGGCCTTAGCGAATTTGATGTACGATTTGCCTAATAAGTCGGCGTTGATTGGTATGTTGGCTTGAGCCTCTTGGTCTACGAAGGCGTCGTGCTGAGACTCTTTCTCCGTGGGCAGGTCGAGGTAACGAGCGAGCAGATCGCTGTTCGGTAGATTGCAGACAGCCGGCGTTTCTTTGAAGTTGGCATCGGCGACCGCTTTCTCCATGACCTTGTATAGCCGAGTCGCTTTGTTTCCCCCGCCCTCTCCTGATTTGTTGTCCAGGGACCATAGCAGGGCCTCATCAATCAGTACTTCGCCCTCAGCGTTTCGGACTAATTTGAGGGCTTTGATCGACGAATCGCCAAAATCGATGCCCCAGCATGCGTCCAACGCTGCTTTCTTCTTCAGGCCCAGGCGACCCAGCATCCCGCTCTTGCCCTTGAATAGGAAATTTCCTGTGTCTTGGCCAGAGCCTAGTCCCTGAAGGGCAAGCCCATAAGCGGTGATGAACTGTGCACCGCGTTTGGATAGGATTTCCGGACGTGAGCCCTTCAGGTTGAAGGGTAGCATCGATGGTGCGATGGATTCGCTGAAGCGGCCTGAACGCACCTTCATCCAGCGAGGGAACATCTGGAATGCGTGGTCCGGCTTCTTTCTGCGGGCTTTCTCGTAGCTTGCAGCTAGTTTCTGAACAACGGGATCGTCGGGAGTCAGCTTGCTAAGCCGGGAGATTGACTCGCCGATCAAGGGTTGCGTGAAAGGTGAAGCGGCTACGATCTTGCGAACGAAAATGACTTCCTGTAGCGTGGACTTCAGTTCGTCGATTTCTGAGCTGACCTGCGAAATAGGCACGGCGTCTAACATGTCCAATGCCTCGTTGTGTTTCCCTGACGCCTGTAGCCTTCGAGAGTATTTGAGGATCTTGGCTAACACCTGATTGGCGAGGGTCGAGTACTTCTCGTTATCCGGGAGTAGCTCTCGGACTACTGCTATTTCCTTCGCCGCCCAGCCCCAGTCCTTCGTGGCAATGGCTTCTTTGGCATTCGCCTTGGCTTTCGCCAGGGCTTGATCCTGTTTCTCGCTTTTCCTCTTCGCCTCAATCAGGTCAGGGGTAAGTACCGCTTCGGGAACGCCGGAGAACGATTCGGCGACCTTCGCAAATTCGCCTTTTTCGACAAGAGCAGGGATCTCTTTGGCGAGCTCCTCTATCTTGTTCTGCCACTGGCCAAATTCGGCTGTGTACCGCTCACTAAGTACGCGAGCTCTTGCGGCGAGATCGGAGAAACGAAAGTCAGCGTTATTGGAAAGCTGCTCAGCCATCCGAATGGCGAATTCAAATTTGCCAGACGCAGCACTGGCTTCCACTTGGGCAAGCTGATTACTGAGCTCGTCTCGCTTTGCTTCGACGGCAGCTTTGAGGTCGAACCCACAACTCACACAGAAATTTTGGTCAATCGCAACCGGCGAGGAGCACTCGGGACAAGGCTCGGTTAACGATTGCCCGCAGGAGGAGCAGAATTTTGCTGAGGGATCATTGACTGCGTTGCAAGCCCCGCAGATGATCGAAACTTGATTTGAAGCGGAAGACATTGTGATCCGTATGATGAATGCTCGTGACTCAGTATTTGATCACTGTTAGGTTGATTGGCAATTCCAAACGTGCCTCTTCCTCTGGCATGCCCGGCGCCTCCAGGACGAGCAATCCAGCTTGCTCGTCAGTGAAGATCGACGGTCCAATCTTCTCAGTCAATGTTAGCAGAATTCGGAAGCTGTTATTCGCCTTTGAGGAGGCGGTTTTCTCGACCTTGGCAATCAAGCCTGGGATACCATCGACCGTTACGCTGATGTCGTCGGGGAGCTGTTCGCCGCGAATCCGACCGACAATCGTCCAGTTGCTGTCGACGACATCCCGCGGGTGCAGCTTTCCTAGATTGACGGAACCTTCGTTACCAATGACTTTTCCATACAGGCTAAGCCGCCTGACGACCTTGCCATAAAACGGTATTTCGCAAACCAGGATGCCATCCTGGTTGATTGGCAGATTGATTGGCGGCGGGCTGATGCCTGAATCCTCTGCATCGTTTGCGTCGGACGAAGCTGTTTCGATTTGCCGTTCTTTATTCCAATCTGTCGGTGGCCGAACGTGTACGAATAGAGCTCCTTGCAGGTCGCCACGTGGAGCGGAACCATCGTATTTGACGTTAATGACCGTTTCGGAAGTTGCGTTCTGAATCTCGTCATCTCGAGCGTAAGTCTGTTTTGCATCTGCTTGCGTGACGTTTGCAGAGATGCTTTCAACCGACGATTCGATTTTGACAATGTCGAGTTTGTCCCAAATCTGCGAATAGAGAACGAACTGATGCTCAGCCGGCGTTTCGGGGATGAGTCGATTCAAATTGATCGTCGAAGGCATCGCAGTCAGGACAGATCGCACTTCGCCCATAACAGTGAGTCGAATCTCTTGATTGAGCTCATCGTTGGTTCTGACAAGTGCCAGTTGTTTGAATGATTTCTTGGCATGCCCGCTGTTCCAAACGAGTTTGACGGGGTAAGTATCGCCAGGGGCGACGACGGCCTCTTCCAAATCAGAGAGAGTGCATTTGCAGCTGCTTTCGCCGCCCGTAAGCAACAATGGAGCTGTACCTGTGTTCTCAATGAGGAACGTATGTTCTCCGACCGTAAGCGGGTCCATGAGGCCGAAGTGATGGGTATCCTCGTTACAGGTCGCGATGGCAACTGCAGAACCAGGATCGTTTCTGGCTTCCACCGCGGACTTCACTGCCTCGATACGAGCCTCGGCAGCTTCTAGCTGACCCTCTGGCACGTAAGGTTTCTCGGAAACGTTGCTTGCAACTACGCCGAGCAACGTGCCGAAGCCGATGACGCCGAAAAGTATGAGGAAGAAAATCTTCATCGTTGTAAACCGTATAGGAAGCTAACCATAAACAGCGAGACAGGGCCACGAAACGCAACCCTGTCTCTTCTGTAATCGATTTGTCAATCCATTAACCGTGTCGGCTTATTCGAAGTTCGAAGCCTTAGCACCGGTTGCTGGCAAGAACAAGCCGTTGAATACTTCGCCGCGACCCAACTCTACGTCACCGCTTCGGTAACCGAGGGTAGCGTATTGGGCGTCGGTCAGGTTACCTGGGATTGGGAAACCTGGGTTCAAGAACTTGTCTTGGTTGACGTCATAGAACTCACGGACAGAACCGTCAGCGAACAAGATGTTACAGGTTCCACCCTTTGCTCCGCCGTGAACGGCGAACCAGTCACGAGTGTCTTGCAGGTAGATGCCGTTGCCGAGTGGGCCAAGAGGCTCTGGGCAATTGCCATTCTTTTCGCAGTTCTGCTGAGCAGCTAGGTTCGCACCTTCAGGAATAGTGATGACCTTCGACTGTGAAGCGTCGTAGTAAGAAGGTCCATCGTTGAACGCTTCTCCAAGGATCTCGCCAGCTTCTAGGAAAGTCTTCTTTTGGCCGTCGTTCGCGACAACGCCCCATGGGTCGGTCGAGGTGTACTCAAGAGTAGCCTTAAGAGAAGCGTCCTTCACGTCGCCAGGAGCTGCGTCACCGATCAAAGCGATGCGGTCTTGAGAGACAACGCCGGTTTCGAGGATACGACGCTTTAGAGGTCCGAGAGTCGAACGACGACCCTTAGGAGCCCAGGTTCCGTCGGGAGCACCGGTTCCGTCATCGATACCGGTCATGTAGCTAGGAGTGGAAGCAGCTGGGTCAGGCATCATCTTGAGGCCAGAGCGAACTAGGTGCCAGCCGGCAGCGTAGTTGGTGTTGTAGCCTTGCTCGATGAATGCACGAGCGATGATGTTAGCACGCTCGATCGTGTTACGACCGGTTCCGCCGAACTCACCAGAACCAGCGACAGATGGAGCGCCGCCCCATGTATCTTTACCACAAACACCCTTGCTGAGGTCTTCGATGGTGGTGCCTTCCTTGGTGTTGGCAGTCGAACGACCGTAAAGGTCATTCAGCTTTTCCGAACCGCGGATTGGATTCGAAGGGCATTGCATTTCGTTGACATTACCGGCGTTCATGTTCACAACATCAGCAACCCAGCCGATGGTGTCCATGCAACCATCGCGACGGAAGTCGCTAGCACCCGAGCACATGCGTGCTTGAGGGTCTACGTCGGAGTACATGTGCAAACCGATACCGATTTGCTTCAGATTGTTTTGGCAAGTTGCCTTACGAGCGCTTTCGCGAGCGCGGTTTACAGCTGGAAGAAGCATTGCCGCCAGAATGGCGATGATGCCGATAACAACCAGCAGCTCAATGATCGTAAACGCATTACGACGTTTCATGGAAATCTCCGTAGATTTTAGCCCTTATGGGCCCTAAAATAGAATTGCTTTGGGTAGGTCACGGTTTGCTCTATACACACACATGAGCTACCGTGGCCTGCTTTTTCAAAAACGATGTCAGGTGCGCTGAGATCTAACTTCTTACACATTCAACGCAGCAAGCTTTTCTCTAATTTCTGAGCTCGATCTCCTTTCTCAACCAGACTAGTTTTTTGATGCAGTTCGAATGCTATACACGCTGATCATGTCAGCGGGAATGACTTCCTCTGTCGCATCTGCGAATTGCTCGCTAGACGGTCCGTGAGGAAAGCCATTGTTGATATAGCCGTCTTTGTTTTCATCGTAGATAGCCCGAACGGATCCGTCGGCCATTAGGACATTGCACTGACCGCGGTGTAGGGGATCCAACGCACGATAATCCTGCAGGGTCTGTTTGTTCCAGAACGCCCACCAGCCCGACGGGCCATTCTTTCCCGAAGCATTCGGACGCGGCTGCCGATTAATCGAACCATCCACTCCAAAGGAAGCAGGTCCGCCGAATAGATTATTGGCCAGGATCTCGCCAGCTTCAAAATCGCCAACTTTCTGCAGAAGCGCCGCGGATAGGTCGACGGGCTTGATGTCACCCAGCAAGGGGATTGCCGAGCTAGAAAGCCGCGAGCTGTCGATGTCTTTTTGAGACAGAGGACCAGTTGTTACATTCTTGCTGTGGATACTGTCGCCGCACGAAGAACGTGCTGGGCGTGGATTTCCCGTAACCGGGTCAATGATGACGTCTCCACGAACTAGATACCAGCTCGCGCCGTAATTCGTGTTGTAACCCTGCTCAATGATTTCCTGTTCGACCAACTCACGACGTGCTTCGCTACCGGAGGTGAAAACGGATGGTGATTCCGCGATAAGCCGACAAGGGCCTTTGATCAGAGTGCCATCGGGTTGCTTCGTGGCAGGCTTCCCAAAAGGGTCGACACAAGTCGAAGCCGAGCTCAGATCGCGAGTTAGTGCTTGATTGATTCCCTTGGAGACTTGAGCGATGTTGCTCGGGCAGAGCATCTCTCCTACTGGGACACCTTCGTTCACGAGGTCTGCGACCCAACCAACGTCTGTTAGGGCGCCGTCTTGTTCCCAGTCAAAGTTGCCGGTGCAGAGGCGACCACCGTTGGTCGTCGCAAACGCGGTCATGCCCACACCCATCTGACGCAGGTTATTCTGGCATTGGGCTGATCTTGCCGCGGATCTCGCTAAGTTCACAGCAGGAATCAAAAGGCCGACCAAAATTCCGATGACGGCAATGACCACTAGCAGTTCAATGAGCGTGAAGCCCTTCCGTTGGCACATGTTTATTTCTTGCAATGAGAGGAATTCGATTCTGCTCTCCGAATAAACCAAGAGAGCGGTTTCAAAGATCGGCTCCGCCGGTCAGTTGTCGGATATTCTTGTGGGACATCGAAAATCCGCAATGAGGAATCGAGTGCATTAACGCGGTCTTCATCAAAAGCTAACCGAGGCTTAGCGTTAGCCGCTTTTTCGTTAGTATCTCTTAACAATTCGCTACAGATTGAAACCAGTTGATGGTAGCGGCCGCATTCGGCTGAATGGAAATGCTACGCCAATGGCAGTTCGCCAAGCGGGGTTGCGTTCAGCCGAACGGGGGGATTCGACCTGCGGTGATGCGGTCAAATAGAGAGATACAGCGATACGGAAGAGCTCGCCTACCAAGCACCTCAATAGTCTGTCTACTCTGAGGCGGATGAGGAATGGTCGTGGATGATGAGCCATTTACCGCCAGTTTTCCTCCAGACGAGTGAGAAATTGCCTTCAGCTGGCTCTTCTTTGGTTAGTTGCCAGCGTCCAAGCATGAGAGCATGTTCGGTACCGAGCGGTTCGACTTCTAACTCAGAGAATTTGAGCTGCCCCATCGCGTCTTGGTCGGGGTAGCTCGTCAAATAGCGAGCCTTTGTCGCCGCCCATCCACGCTGCGTCTTGCCTCGGGAAGAGAAGGTCAACTCTTCACCCGGGAGATAGGCCGACATGAAGGCCTCAATGTCACCCTCGTTCCAAGCCGACTGCTGTTCCATCAATATGTCACTCAGATGCCGCAGCAACTCCTCACCGGTTTCATCCTCATTGGCTTCGTTCGTTTTCGGCTGCTGAGCAAGCAAGTTGTCTGGTCGCCCGCCAGTCGAAAGTAGGCCTGCTGAGACGGCGAGAGCGGAGATGACTAAGCAAAGCGTTACGGCTGGACGCAGCATAGGTGAGCTTTCTTCATGCAGAGTAGTGAAAGGAAACAGCTTGGGCAGATTCTACATGGATGTCGGTGCCCGCTCGCATTTAGAATTCACACGGTAGGGCTAATCAGGTCTTAAAGATAGGCGATCGGTTTTTCCGCGACTCGCCCGGATAGGCTATCTCTGCCATCATTCCTCGACACCCGCTGCAAGTGTGCCCGCTCGGAATGGGGGAGTTGGACTACAGCTATATAAACTCGGAGATGAGCCTATGATTTGCTACTACTTGAATCATCCCTCGGATTCGTTTGGGACTTAAGTCGCCAAGCAATCTGCATGCTAGATCTGATTCAGATAGATCTGGCTAGCGGTAGGGTGCAGCGCGGCGATGGTCTGTCCACTGGCCAGCTGCAAGTAAGAAGGCGGTAGCAAGCAAGATCCAACTTGGCCACTGGACCGGCAAAAGCAACCACGACAGAAGTGCCAATAAGACCCAGAATAGAGCTGGGTAAGTGGCCAGCAGCCGAACGACCTGCGTCTTATAGATCCGATGCAAGAGAAGGCCAAGAAGCATGATTGCTGCCAAGGAAATTGCGTACACGATTTCCGCAGGGTTCTGCGAAGGCTTGGCGCTGGGGATCAAGGTGACCTTAGGTTCCGATAGCTTGTTCCACTGAAAACCGGAATCGCCGCTTTCCACAAAGCGACTTTGCCGATCGGGTGGAGAAATCGGCGGAAGGCTAAGGCGTTCAAGTACCGTTTGCCAACGCTCTTCGACGGTTTCAAGATCGGTTCGCAGATCGTCAGCGGATGTAAGTTGAGTCTGGCGTCCAATCCTCATCTGCGTAGGATCCCACGACTGAGTCCAAATCCATTTTTCCGCTTCGCTCAGTTGCTCGACGGTCGAGAGTGATGCGTTGACTTGTTCCCACCATGCGATAGCCCGGCCCAGGTCTCCCACGACCCCGGCTGAATCGGCAACTTGGTAGTCGGTGTCTGAGAGAAGGATAAACCGTTCGGATGATTCGGAAGCGATATCGCCCTGCCTTGGCTGCGAGATCAGGGGCAATTCAAACTCGCGTCGGTCCGGATTAGGCTCAGCGAATTTGTAACTCCAATGTGCCCGCACAATTAAGGGAGCTCGGTTTGGGCTTAGCAATATGCTAAGTAGTCCAGCCGCCGACTTCGAGTAGCTGAGCGTCTCCTGGCCAGCGGTGATGGCGATAATGGAGAGCTCATCTGGGACAGCGAGGTTCAGCTGTGCATTGCCTCGGGGATCCAGCCAAAAGTCAACGATCCCTGTTGCCGACTCATTGTTCAACGAGAGAACTTGCCATTCCTGTCGACGAATCATTGCTGCTTGTCGATCACCAACCGCATTCGTCCAGCTGATTCCGGTGTTCTTTTCGGGACCCCGAACGGTCAGGTGTTCTTCATTCGTTAGTGAGTGTTCAGAAGCGATTTCTGTTGGAGCCAACGAAGTGTGCCAAGTGATTGGCTTGCCATCAATCTTTCGGGGGAGTTTCAGGAGAGGTGTTCCATGATTCGCCGTAACAACCTTGATTTCAGGGATGCGGATCGTTTGCGTACCCCCGTTAGAATCGAGCGGCCACTGCAATACCACAGAACGCGTGTCCGTTTTTTCGAGTTCAACTGCCACGACGCTGGTACTATCATTCGGTTGATTTATTCGCTCAAATCGTGTCGAGCAGGTCATCTCCGCGAACGCGTCGTTCGGGATTTGTAAATGGATCGATTCGAGACTCGTGCCGGCCTGCAATTGCGTGAACCAAGTAGCGCCCCAACTACCGTCCGCTGTTCGATCGATGGTCATTGTCGACAGAATCGATGATGATTTGATCGGTACTTGGAAGAGTCGGAACTCGGTAGCAGTGCTTTGTGGAGAAGCTTCAAGGTCTTCTGATCGAGTTTCCCCCGGCAACGTTGCCAGCGGAAGCGTTCCCGATAACGCCCAGCGTCTTCGTCCGACGCGGATAGGTGCATCGTCGGAATCTGTAATGGCTGCCGAAAGATCCACGTCACTGGAAAGTAGTTCCAGTTCAATGGAAGGAGCTGCTTCGAACACGACTTCTGTGAAACTGAGGGCGACACTCGAAATCAGAATCGTCTCTAACTTTTGCCTCGTCTCGAATGCAGTCGGGCTGGACAAAGAAAGTTGTAGCTCGGAAATACCTTGTTCGAGCTGAGCCGGTGAGGGGTAAAGAAAAAGCTGGGCGAGACCATCGACCACATGGGTCGTGAACCGTGCGGGAGTTCCATCAGTTAGGCAGTCGTCGACCTTCCATTCCTTGGGCAGGTTGATTTTCAAGGCGCCATTCGACGCGCGTTTTGGCGTTTGAAATCGAAGCACCGTTTTTTGTGAAGTGACCTGATGACCGACTTGATATTCCAACGTGGCGTCGGCAATCGGCGTCTGATCGGAAGTCGGGTTTCTAGTGACTTGGAGTCGCGTCCCTGAGCTCGGAAGCTCGAAAATCTTTGCCAGACGCGTTGATTGGAGATAGTCTCCCCAAATGCCAACCTGGGTGTCGTCGGCGACGCTAATCGGGACCCAAGTGCTGCCAATACTCAATTCCCATGGAGAATTGGTTCCGGAGGTCCAAATTAGGATTCTCTCGTCGTCAATTCCTGCTTCTTGAAGGTAAGGGAACGGGAGTGTGCGAAGATCGCCTTCAGTCGTGCCGCGCGAACTCACCCTAGCAAGCTGTGCCCGGATGACGGCTCCCTCTGAGTCCATCGCGTCAGTGCGCCACCGAAGCGTATAAACACGGCGGTTGCTGAGCGGCGGCCGTTCGAAGGCGATGACGGTGGCGTCCGCTAGATCCGTTCCAACGATTTGCCATGAATCGTTTAATACCAAACGAAATTCATCCGGTAATGTTCGTGGGTTCGCCACGGAAATGGCCATGCCCACGGTGACATCATCGTTGGTCGAATTGACCCAAACGCGATGGCGCGTCTCAGGGGTGGATTCGGATGTGCTCAGCGGCGTACGTTGCCTCCATCGTAGATCGATGAACTCAGATGGTCCTATCGGCAACTCCTCTGATTCGCCGGCCGGACTGCTTCTGCTATTGGTTCGTTTCTCGAGTTGAGTTATCTCGTCGCCCAACCGCACGCGCACATCGAGAGAATCGTCCGCGCTGATACGCAGGACCGAGGAAGCTATAGGCGGAATGCTTGCTTGTAGAGTTCGGAAGCCCCCAATACGCTGATCCTTCATTGGAGCAAAATAGAGGCGAAGGTTGTAAGTTCCCGAGATCATGGGGGTGAAAGTCACCTGCGCCGGTTCCTGCTTGAGTGAGCCGCTTTCCAATCCGCCAGGTTGATCATTGATTTCGCCGGCGAGCAGCTCGAGCTCCGAGGAATCAAATGGGAGCCGTATCATTGGGCTCCCGCTGCCGATGCGAACTCGAAATTCAGCGACCAATTCGGGCGGCGACAAAAGCTCAGCAGAGTCCGGAAAGAAACGTACCGAATACGAAGCGGCCTCGATCCATGACTGAGCATCCACTTCCTGGCGTTGATTGTTGACACCATCCAGTACCTCTAAGAAGGATTCTGGGATGTAAACATAGGAACCATCGACTTCGCCATCCGCAGTTTCCGGAATGAAGATTGGATAGTATTCGCTGATAATGGATCCGCCAGGAAAAGCACCTATCGAGTCGGTTGAACGTACTTGCGCCTCGGCACTATCTGCCGACAGAAGTGGAATCGAGAGGACGAATGGGAAAACGATTCGGAGGAAACCAAGTAATCGACTCGAGCTCGGGGAGATACCCGAGTGTTCATTTGATTCACGCCGAGTTTCTTGCGCAAGAAACGCAACCACGCGCGATGAGAACCCGATCGCAAGCGAGAGGGCGAATAATTGAACGGTAAACAAGTAGCGTTCCGGTACAAATAGCAAGCCCAATACACAGCCGCAAAGCAAACACCAGCCAAGGCGAGGGAGCCGCATGAACAGGGAGAATGCGATGAGTGAACCGATACCGACAGCGACCATCGATATCGCGGCGAGCCCAGAGTTGCGGACAAAATACCAGGTTTGCTGATCCGAAGATTTGGGGGCCGCAAGCGAGACATAACGAGTCCAGCCATCCGGCAGGGGCTCCTGGGTGCCGCTCGCTAACGAAAAGTGGCTCCACCATTTCTGTGGTCTTAGTGAATCAATTCGGTCGGTTGGGTCCTTGGGCGCGGCCTCTTCTCGCTTACTGGATGGCATGGCTAACCATCCTGGAGCAACAAGGATCTCACATGAGCTGTCCACAATTTGCATCGAGGTGACAAACGAACTTATGTCCTCTGACCGGAACCAGAAACTGTTGGATGATAGGCTCTCAAAAAGCAGTCGAATGCGAATCATTCCACTCGAAGAAAGGCGGCCTGAGATGTTTGGTCCGTTGCGGTCATCGACTGCGACGCCGGAAAGTTGCTCTACTCCGTCGATTTCGAATTGAATCGTTGTGAAGTCGGCGGGGAAGCCAATTTCATATGCGGCATTGGGGAGTCCGCGGAGATCAAATACAAAAGAATGCTGCATGGACTGATTGCCAGAGAAGCGATGCGTCTCTCGAACTGAATCAATCCAAGCCAACGGTTGCCCAGCAGCCACATTCGAGAAATTGAGCATCGGTGTCGAACCGCCATTCGGTTCAAAACGGACAGCAACCAGCTGCGTGCTTTCGTCGTCTCGTTGTTCCGGACTTGAAAGTGATAGACGCGATGCAATCGCATCATTGCAACAACTGACTGCCGGGATCAGCTCGATCTGAGAGCCAGTGCTGTTCGGCTGGCTAGTGTTAATCAAACAAGATTGCGGCGCGATCGCAACGATTTCGCTCAGGTCACCGTCAGCGAAGCGAAACGTCGGAATTGCAAGGCTCTGGGCAGCGACTGCATGCCCTTGATGCTCGAGCCCATCCAGAAGGAGGAGTCCCTGTTCGGTGATTGGTTCTCGAAATTGAATCTCAAATAGGAGCTCAGAGGGATCTTCATTTTGAATCTCGGAGATGAGCGTAGGGTCCAATTTCCGGTCGTTGAGGGTCCACTTGAGTTGTCGGCTATTTCTCCAAGAAGCGGGAACCGTTACCGATACCTTTTTCAATGGCTGGTTCGGAGACTGGATATCGAACAGCGCTTTTGCTCTGGCAACACTGGATGACTCGAATTTCAGATAACCTTCAATGGAGTATTGAGCATACGATGAATCAAAGCCAAGGGGCGGTAGATTTCTACCGTCGCCACGGAGAAGTAGGTCCGAATCTTCTCCGGTCTGTGTTTTCACCCAAGCTGGTACTTTGTCCGTCTTTGTGATGACATAGTTCAATGTGTCATTCTCAAAGGTCAGGTCAAGCCCTCGACTATCCGAGACTTGATACCAGTCCGTCTGCTCCGAACCTGTGACCGTCGCTATTCGCTTGGTTCGATTGCTGAGCGAAGTCGTTCGGTGGGCCAAAATCTGTAATTCGAACGAGATCGCGTTCTTTGGGGACTTCCAAGTTACGAAATAGCTGGCATTTTGTTCGTCAGATGCCGCCGGACGCCTCGACAACTCGATGGAAGGTTCGGACGATCCCGTCGGACCTAGTTCTACCTGATCAATAAACCAACCCTTGTTGAGCCGAACCGCAATTTGGTTGGCTCGGAGATTTTCAGCCGAGACCCGTAATCGACATTGCGCCGCGACGTTAAGTAGTCTTCCAGTTTCCGTGTCTTTTGCGGAGGTCGGCGAAATCGTGGTTAGCGAAAGTGCTTCGATCCGCTTTGATGTCTGAGCCACTAGCATTTGGCAGGCTTGGGGTTGCCTTGACCACTGCATACTCCAGCTGGGCAGGCTGGATATGTCATCGATCGCAGACGGAAGGTACTCGATGGCTTCCTGATTGCTGGTGTTATCCGCGGGGAGATTGACGGTGGCCCCGGGAGCGACAATTTCGAGTATCTGAAGATTGGGTCCTGTTGTGATTGTCGTCTCGCCACTCAGTGTGAAAGAGTTCGCGACCGTTGTCGGCACTAGGGTGAAGTTGGACGCTTTCAAACTCGTTGTGATCGGCGCGAAGCTTTCGAGCTTCAAAATCGTCCTTGATGCCGCCGTTTCGCTGGTTTCGTTTTGCGTGGGCGAGGATGGAATCAAACTCGGTGTGGGCGTGGTCGAGTTCGAGCGCGGAGTGGTCGGCTGGGATGAGGGAGAGCGATCTGCCAAGGGCGAAATGGTGATCAGATTAGAATCGCCCGACATACTTGCGGTGGTATTCCACTCAATGGGATTCTCGTTCAAGACGACTGATGTGACACGGGTTCCTCTTGGCACACTCAGCAGCAAAGGAGCTCGAAGACGTTTGACCGGCAGCTCGAATGTCGTAGTGCTGCTAATGCCGTGTTCGTCAACGTGAACGAGATTCTCGCACGATGAAATAAAATGGAGCTGTTCATTTGCTCCGAGCATATTTCGTTCAGTGACTGAAAGCTCGAATGTGGATTTTCCGCTGATGTCAATAAGCCACCATTTTGAGTTTGGACTCAAATCGAGAGTCTTTCCCGAATAGAGACCGTCGGGGAACGCGTCAGACGCAGTCTCGATCTGAGTCGTAACAACATCAGGAGAATTCAATTCAAGGTTCGATGGAACGGAAAGTAATAAGATTCCTTTGGAAGCAACCGGCACCCTAAATTGAAAGGTGGAAGACCAATCTTGTCTCTTTGGGATGGAAGTAAAGCCGAACCAAAGGTCGAGTGATTCATTGAGACTGAGGTAGAGGTCTCCGTTGCTCGCAATGAGCTGCGAATCGACCAACTGACGATCAACCGAGGTTCTTTGTCGCGCCGAGCGCAATGGTAATGAGGTTTTTCCAACAAAGAACGGGCTAAAGTAAGTACTCTCTTTCGCTTCAGATTCGGTGCCAAATCTCCAGACAGATTGCTCTGATCTTATATTTTCAAGATCACACCGCCCAAAATAAAAGGCTTCCTTCAATGAGATCTCGTTTGGACGGGTAACCTGCTGTGAAGCCTTCCATGTGAGCAGCTTTTCCTTCAATTCGCTGCGTTCAATAAACGTAAATTGTTCTTGCTGACGATCGAGCAAACGGCGCAGGTCTTTGTCTGGGACGTAGAATCGGACGACGGGTTTGTCGTCGGCGGTATTCGGATTGGGGCCGATGGGATCGCTGGCCTGAGCGAAAGCGCTCGGTGCCGTGGCTAAGATGAACATGAACACGAGCAAAGCTATTCCGGCCCCGCTGACACCGATGCGAAGGGGTGTTCGCCAAAGTCCGTGACGTTTCGGCAATTGAGATCGAGAAGCGAGTGCGGATGAACTTCGTTGCATCACGAAGTTCCTTCTGCAGCAACGGAAGATTCGGCTCGTCCATTCGCAGCAGAATCGGATTCCAAAGGTTGCGAGGTCCTAGTTGACCGCAATGCTGAAGTTTGCCCACTTCCATCTTGAGGCATGCGAGACCCGAAAACACTCCGACGTTTGACGCGAGATTCTAAAGCCGCATGGGTAAGCCATGCGAGAACCGCAAGCGAACCTGCGGCGAAGCACGTTTGCCCCGCAAGTACCGCGAGATCGGGAGAGACAATGGAAATAGCCAGGACACAAGCCGCAGCCAAAAGGATGATGGATGGCTGTCTGAGGACAGGCAGACTGATAAGTAAGACAGCGATTCCAATCGCAAGAAGCCCTGCTGGAAACCAAATCAGCGATCTGGCAACGACGATCGCTTCGAAATCTGTGGTTGGATCACTTCGACTCATAAGGTAGTCATTGAAGGATGCGGGGAGACGCTCTGGCGAAGCGCGGAACTGGCGAACGAGCGCTTCTTCTCCTCGTGCGCTAGCTCGAAACCACCACAAACCAGACCATTCCCATTTCCATTCTGGTACGTTTGAGTTTGATGCCCAAAGCAGATGTTGGAGCCTCGGGGTCGCCAACTGCCACTGCAGTCGTCCAACATGGGTTGCATCTTCAACGCTTGGCGATTGAACCTTAATGCGACTCCAATTCTCCAATTGGTTGCGCACCGAGTAAATCAGCTCCAAGCGACTTCGTGAAGCAATTTCAGTTGTCTCTCCCGGCTTTGCCTCCGTGGTATTCGCGCTATCTGTAAGAGGCGATGTGCGTGTGGCAATCTGAAAAGTCTCTGTTGCTTGATCGTAGTCCGCATCCAGGATCTCAACCCCATCGAGGAAGATTCTTGGAGGCGGGCGTAGGCTCGCATTTTGGGGCAACTTAAATCGCAGGGAACTCCCTTTAGTTTCAAAGACGCAGACATAGCGGTCTTGCCGCTCATTGAGATTGACTGCCGTCTGCAGCCAAGAATCGACGATCCTCAGCTTCGTTTGCATGTTGGAATCGAAGGCGGTTTTTCGCAGCTTGAGTAGCGATAGTCGTTTGTTAAGGCTCAGAGCCACATCTGTCGCGATTATTTCGTAGGTAGATTCTTCCCCTGGCGCGAATTGGAGCGAACCATCGATTTGATCGGAAGAAATGATGGTGCGAGAGTTGAAAATGGAATTCGCCGGGAGGATCGGCACTGCAAGCGGTGCGACTGCAGCTCGAGATTCTTTCGTCCCAACTGAGTTCGCCGATTCGGACTCAACGCCTTGAGATGTCGTCTGCTCATCAACATCTTGGCTTATCATGAACGGGCGTTGAGTCTGCACTGTCAACAAAGCAGAACCCATCAATGGTGGTGAATCGATGATCCGATAGATTCTCCATTTCATCGATTCGTCGACATTGCCGGCTTGTACGAGACTCCCGGTATTTCGATAAGTTGCCAGGTCGGAAGCCCAGCCGATCGGATCGGCAAAAACCAAAACGCCGTCGACAAAGAACTGAGCCTCTGGTTCGTTGTTTCCTTGGATCGCAAATTCAGGTTGAATAAGCGGTGCGTTGGCGATTTGGAAATTGAAATCTTGTCGGATGCTAAACGACTGCGAATCGCTTGCGACGTTGACCTTTTCGCTCCACGAGACAATCTGCGGGAGAAGGGATACTGCGCCTGACCAGGTTGGGATCTGTCCCTGGGTTTGAAAGCGAAATATTGTTGGTGAACGTGATGACTTTGCTGGAACCCAGTATTTTTGGGCCGCCGCCGATGCTTCATCGGGGATCAATCCACGAAACGGTGCTTCCGCCCAGTCCACCAGAACCCGTCCTTGTGAAGCAACAATCAACGAGCCAGAGCAGTGGTCCGGTTGCAAATTCGTTGATTTTCTGATTTCAGGAACGCTGAATTGGAGAAGGTTTTCATCGGGGGTCCAAGACCGCTCAGCGGTCAGCCGCCACAGTTGGCGTGTTCTTCTTTGGCCCCGGCTAAGATCTGTATCCGCTACGGTCCGACTGATGCGATATGACAAACCGTCAGCAAGAGGAATTACCTGAAGGGTCTCGCCCACTCCATAGGGATCATCCGCGTCGACTAGGGAGATTGCCGTGTTTTCTTCGGGGACCCACATTCCAAATAGAATGTCCAGGGTTTGGTTACGCAGCGAAGAGTCGAACGTGCAATCGAGCCACGCCGTCATCCGCAGTGAATTTTCCTCGACGGAAACGAGGTAGTTCGGTCTGACTGTCGGTATTCTAGTTTCTTGACGAAAGAGCATGTCCAGAGAGAAGGATTGGTCCGTGAAGCGAAACTTCAAACGCTGTCTCGAGAACGAGTCAAGAAAACTGCTTTGCTCTTCTAGTCGAACACCCGACTTCTCTTTGTAGATGACGTTGTATGAATCTGGGCAGGACATCAGGATACGCCCTGTATGTCGATCAGCCCCAAGGATCGTAACGCCCTTGACTGATGTGGAGAAAGCCAATTGATCCGCTCCGTCGGCGACTGGTAGCCAACGCCATTCGAGCTGGAGATTGATAATGGGATTGGCTTGGGGATCTTCGTTTTCAATGAGGAGTTCGGTTTCCTGCGTTGCCCGGTCGGATCCCACTGTTAGGACTCGATAGCGATCAAAGTCGTCGGCTGGTAGGATTCGCCACGCTGAATTGGGTGGCAACGCAACTCGTACGGCTTTGGATTGGATGTCCCCGGTCCAACGCAGGGTCAGATCTGTTCTTGCGTCCCAGTAGTCATCGGGGACTCCGATATCGAACGTAGTCGTGCTCTCGGCCTCGAGGGTGGACGACTCCGCTACGAGGGACGGTGTACGCCAAGACAAAGAAAAATCGCCGCCGCGGGTCGCAACGCTTACCGCGAGCCCCTCCGGGGAATCCTCTGTTTCCAAGAAATCGTCCATTCGGACTCGTGGATCGAGAGCACCCTTGGGTAGCAGGATGTTGACGATGCAATTTTTGACAGGCAATAGGATTCGCAGAGTCCGGCGACCCGACTCGTTCGCTATCTTTGTTTTGCCTCGCAGCTTCAGCGTCCCTAGTGGGCTCTCTGGGACGGCTTTGGTCGAGGACACTTTCCAGCGGTAGCCGGTTTCGGTCGCCCTGATGATACCAGCAAGATCGTCGCTGTCGAAATTCTGTTCCGCTCCTTCGACTCCAACTTGGACAGAACCCAGTGCGAGTGGGATGTCCGCGCTGACTTCTCCCGTATCAAAACGATACTGATAGTTCGCTTCCAGGTCGGCTCGGTCTTCCGAAACAACCGCTTGAACAGTTAGCTTCTCCAAATTGAAGCTAGAGCTGGCGTTGCGAGCGCGATCTCGCAGTTCAAAGAACTGGTCGACAGTCAGATTGGGGACGACGATCAGTTCATCGCCGTCTCTGAGCCGCATTTCGAGTTCGAGTGGATCGGTAATTTCACGAAGGGGGTCGTTTTCGCGGGTAAGAATGTTCTCTTGCGCATAAAGAGATGTAGAAGTGCAGAGAGCTAGGAATGCGAAGACCCCGATCCTGAGGGCGCAGCGTCCGACAGACCGGATTGACTCGGGTCCGAAATCATTTGTTCGCTGCGAAAAGGAAACCATCCCACTTGGCCTGCTTGTGAACTCGGCGTTAAACGCAGCATGTGAAACGACGGAGTCGAACTGCGGTATCACCGAGGTCATAGAGAAAAGAGCCCGCACCGCGATCCCTAGTGCAGGGGCGCGAACGCATTGACCGCAGGTAGCGGACCGTTCGCATCTACCCATGTTACGCAGGTGGCAAAGTCATTTGAACCAGTAGGAGAGTCCAGGGCACAGTTTCACAGTCAAACTACCGTCAGAATCGCTACAAAGCGAATCGTAGAACCACTGAAGATCCAGCCATCCAGGTCTCGGTCTTTCGCGTCATCCGCAGGGCTTATTTTGCGTCGGTTTTATGAAACCGCTTTCGCGATAGTGACAGTCTCGCACAGACTAGAGGCAATTCACAGTTTGAATTTAGGAGTTTCGCCACCGGCCCGAATATGCGCTCTGAGAGGCCGACTCCCGTATGGTGGACGGTGACCCGCTTCAAGTGTGCTCGCTCCGAAAAACGGAGTTGGGATTCTTTGGAATAAAGCCCGCAGATTGAAACTGTCAGTTGACTTGGCTTCGGCTATTGATGAGATATTGATGAGCTCGTTCGCACGTAGCTGAGATGGACATCATTGTCGTATTGCCGCAAAGTTCGCAGCTCCCACTTGGGCGTCTCGTTAACATCGCTGATGCCGATACCCAATAGCGGCGGAACCGAATCAACTCCCCCGAACAGTTTGGGGCCTACATAGAGCTCGACCTGGTCTAGTTGCTCAGCATCATGCAGCGCTCCAAGCAATTGTCCGCCTCCTTCGCACAGAAGGTTCGTTACGGAATGTTCTGTCGAAAGATACCGTAGTTGATCAAGCAATCTCAGCTTGGGATCGCTGGGTGCACTTTCGTAGACAATGACCCCTGCATCCTTAAGCCTTACGATGTCAGCTGAATTCGCGTTTGAGGACGTGAGGCATACCGTCGGGTACTCTCGTGCTCTTTGAACAAGATCGGAATCTACTCGGAGTCGTAGCCGATTGTCGGCCACAACTCTTAATGCGATTCGCTTGGGTTCGGCTGATCCATCGTCTTGGTTGCTGGATTGAACGTTCTCTAATCGAGCAACCAACCGCGGATCGTCCGTCAGTGCGGTCCCTGATCCTACGAGGATTGCATCGACCCGACCTCGTAGCTGTTGAACCGTCGCTCGACTCTGCTCATTTGAAATCCATTTACTTTTACCTTCTTTGGTGGCGATCTTGCCGTCGAGAGTCATCGCCCATTTTCCAATGACCCACGGCATGGAATGCAGTTGGCGTTTGCGGAAAGGGGCAATCAGACACTCGGCTTCGGCTTGCAAGCAACCTATTTCGACTTGCATTCCGGCCTCGCGAAGCAAACTGGCTCCCCGTCCGGCGACAACCGGGTTCGGATCGAGGCATCCGATGACGACCCTAGCGACCCCTGATTCGATAAGAGCATCGACACAGGGAGGTGTTTTGCCGTGATGGCAACATGGCTCGAGGGTGACGAACGCAGTCGCTCCGGCTAGCCGTTCGTTGGTTGGACAGTTTGCCAACGCGTCCCGCTCCGCGTGCGGGGCGCCGTAACGTTTGTGGTACCCGCGTCCGATCTCTTCTCCGGACGCATCCACGAGCACACAGCCGACCATCGGGTTGGGTTCAACATGGCCAAGTCCGCCTTGGGCGAGTTGGATGGCAGTCCGCATCCAAAGCGTATCAGATTCCAATTCACGGTTTGGCATCACGGTGGATTCGAGTCGATAGCGCTAGAACCGGGGACAGAGTCTGTGCAGGAGTGTATGTTCACGCCCGCTCATTGCAATGTAAGCGAGGGATGGGGCTTTGAATTCCTTTCGATCGCGGAGGGCTAGCTACGCGTTACGGCGTCAGCGTGCTGGCGCTCAACTATGAGCCCGGCAACCAAAGTTTGCTTCCCTCTCCATCCGCGGATTCGGCGGGCGAGTCTTGCCCCGGCAATACGATACCGCCCGATGATTGTTGTTTGGTCGCGGCATTCTGCATCATCTTCATCGCAAGATCATCGCTCGAACCCATTGGAGCGCCACCACCTGGTTGCATTCCTTGTGCTTGCATCGCGTACTGGATGAAGCTCATCAGGTATGGATCATTCGGATGTTTACCAACCCCGGCTTGGAGTGTCTCGCGAGCCTCTGCTTCGCGTCCAGCAGCCTGCAGCATGGTCATTTTTTGAATAATGACACGTCCAACAGGTGCGTTCAGTTTTTCAAGTACGTTTTCAAGTTGATCACAGAGCGCGAGACGATCTTCGAGACCGGGTAGCATGCTGAGCAAACCCGAAATCGCTGCGACCTGAATCTCTGAATCTTCATTGAAAGACTCACGCGAACGGACTTCATTTGCACACCGATAGAAGACCCGGGATGCGCCCAAGCCCATTGCACGTACCATCAGCCCCTTGAGCTGTCGGTCATTGAGATCAGTGACTTGGACACGATCCATATCCAGAGCCGTGGTCAGGCGCAGCGAATCAGCTTCCGAGTCCACGGGTACTTGAGGACGCTCCAGACCGAGTTCCGCATACAGCTCCTGAATTGGGTCGCCTTCAGTTGCGAGAGATTGCTCGCCTTCCAAGTGATAGAGCAATCCAATAAGAGCACTGCGATGTTTTTCCTCAGATGCCGCCTCCTTAGGAGTCAAGCCGCCAAGAGCTTCGACAGGCATATTGAGAAAATCGTATTTCAGCTGGTCCGCCCGTTCTTGCATCGTGAGTGGTGATTTTGTTTCACCTGCAACCACGTGTGGTCGCCTCAAAAACTCGGGATAAACATTTTCAAGTGGAATATCGACATCTTCGATCGCCTTTCCGAGTTGGAGCAGGTCGCTGACCTGGTCAATGACTCCCTTATAGGGACCGAAGCGATTCGAAATGAAGAGGGCTCGGGCCGGTTTGTCCGTTTGTTTGCCGAATAGAATGACGCTTCCGACGGAAGAAGCGATCTCTCGCTCCTCAGCCGTTTCCTCGTCTGACTCGGAGCCTTGCAGTGACCCACTGAAGATGCTGAATACTCGTTTCGCAGGAACTTCGTCCCCCACAACTGCGGCATAGTAGTTGCGGACTTCGTCGAGTGATTGGCCTTGCGGTGACTCAACAAAATCCAATGGAGCGAGTGCAGTTTCGACTCGGTCCTCAGAATCGATCTCGCAGAATTGCAAATCCATCCCGCATTGGAGTGATTTGCTCTTGGGTTCAATCTCGAGAGCGATGGCTTTAAAGTAGGCACGCTCTTCCGGTGTGATCTGCAAACTGTCGGACAGTTTGACTGCTGTGTTGTAGGCTCCACTCTGATCGAGTTGGGCACATTGGGCGCGTAGCAAATGGCTTAGGGGGCCTGGTTGGTCAGGATAGTCTCGAAGAATGGACCGAAGTTTGGATTCGGCTTGGGCATAGCGGAAGGTCTTGGACAGCGAGACCACTTCGGCCAATCGCTCTTTCCACTCAACCTTGCCCGAGTCTTCGATGATCTTGGTCGGTGCTTTCGCGAGCAAGTTGATCGTCGGATCGACACTGGGTGAATCATCATCAGGGCGGTCGCCAGTCAGAGAGCTAAAGATGTCGCTCCAATAGCCGACCATGGACATACGTCCGTTGACCGCCATAGCCTGAATCAATAGCTTGATTGCGGTGAGCGTGAGCGCAGGCAGTCCCTCGCGGCTTTCACTCATGCCATCAAGGATGTTTCTAGCCATTGCTTCGACGGGCTCATTGCGAAGCGAGCACGCAATCGCCTTCATGATCAGTGACAGCGGATTGTCAGGTTTGAGCTCGTTGAAACGGTTGGCCGTTTCCGCAAAACTGTCAAACTCCTGCATGGCCAGGGTGATCTCGCCTTTCAAGGCAAGCAACCACGCGGCATTCGGCGTTTTCTTGAGAAGTTGGTTAATGCGATCAACTGCGGCCAAGTGCTGGTCGCCCTCGATTAGCTTTACGATCTTCTCATAGTCCTGCATGTTGTCGATACACTTGCAAAACTTGATTTTCATTCCATTGCCGCATGGGCACGGCGCATAATGGTCGGTTGCCATGTGTTGCTTCTCTATTCCGTTCAGCAGACCAGGTTGGAAGGAGCTCCAATTGTGGGATTTACGTCATGCAACCTTACGAAGGGCGAACCCTTTGGATACAGATCGCAGAATTGGACGGACCCCTTATTGATTCACACTGTGTGTTGATTTGAGCTGACTTTGCACTTCGAAGTTTATCAAACCGAGTGAAGATTGGCGACGCCATAGCTACGGGCTCCAGCCCTAATCAAAAAGAGAACTCCTAGGGCGATGTAGCAACGAATCGGGCCGCGACCTGCCTTGAATTGGTTGGCCGCGATGAAGTTAGGCGTTAGGTGCCTTCGCCACGAGCGGAATTCGACGATGGCCCACTTCAGCATTCCCTGGCTGTGTGATTGCATTGACGACGTGAGATTGGTTCATTAGTCGACGCGTTGAGGTGACACACTGCCAACCCGAGCATGACGCCTATTTAAATTGATTTGATGCGAGGGTCATGAGGCGTTTGCCTTTGCAAGCCGAATCTCAACCGAAAGTCGTGCGGCTTTGGCCAAGTACAGTTCGCTGGCCGATCCACCCGCGGCTCCGATTTCATGCAAGGCAGCCACCCTCTCTTCTTTGACCTGAGCGTTCTGTAACAGCAACTTGAGTAGTGCAATTCGATCTTTTGGTTCAGCAGTGAGTTCCAGCTTTGCTTCAATCAAAAGATCCTTTGCGCGGAACAATTCATCTGGACTAGCCATACCTGAGCTGTGCTGCGCGTCGATGGCTTCCACGTTCATCTTGAGCACTGCGACACGCTGTTGTTGGAGTTGAAGTATAGCGTCGTCTGCAGGAGCGGAATCCGCGTCCTGTGCGATGCCAACAGGCAAGGGGGACACAGCCCAAAGAAGTGCGGCAATCGCAACAACTGATATTGCGATGATGGAACGATTCATATTTAGCTCCGCTTTGAGGAAGAAGTTGTTGAAAACAGGCGACGGCTATTTTGACTTAGCGGGCAATGTGCCTCAGCACACCAACTACAGTTGATTTGGTTGAACTCCGTCTCGGCTTGCTTTTTCTTGAGTTAGCAGAACGACCAATCCGGATCGATTTGAGCCCTTTTCTGAGGACTTCCCAAGTACCCTGACCGGCTCGCCGAAATCCCAAAAATCGATTTCTAAATCAACTGATTCGCCTGGCGCTATCTCGTAAGTGTTCTCGCACATTCCATCCGCCGTCCAAGCATCCTTTCGCCAGCCTCCTTCGCTGTGGATCTCTTGGAAGATCAGGATCCTGGAACTGCTGGAGCCGCGATATTCAAGCGTCGTTCGACCTGTGTTGGTCGCAGTGACATGAGCCATGTTTGCGCTACGGTTCTCCATTTCGATCGCAGGAACATTTTCGAGTGGAGTTGTGTTGGCGAGGATCGTTTCTCGCCATTTTGGATCTGTGGCGTCTGCATCGGGTTTGGGCCAGAAGAAGGATGCCATCGCAACAACTAGGGTCACCGCAAGTAGAGTTCGAAGCGAGAACCTAAACCAATGCATTGGCAGAGCAGGCAATCTAGCGAATGATAAGTCGCTTCTGTTCGCAGGAATGTAGTTTCTGACAGAACGAGAAGTCGAGTTTAACGCATGGTTCTATAGCTCGTCAATCAAAATTGGTTTGTTAGCGTTTGTGGCCCATCTTTGTTGGATTCCCTAAAAGTCATCGCAGGCTGTCGGCGCGATACTCCCCCGAAGTTGAAGCAACCAGCGAGTGGTAAGGACCAATGCCGGACTAAGTATGACGGCAGAACTGAAGAGATTGCGCCATGTGGCAGACCATGAGCCAGGTAGCTGCAAAACAGTGTTGAGCAAGATGGATAATGCAATGAAGAAAATGGATATGACAGCCAAGGTAGCGGCGATCCACTTCGTTGGCTCTGCAGTTAACCCGCTCTGGATACATGATTGCACATACAAAAAGCCAAGCGCCCCTGTACCAATGTTGGTGGTCAACAAGGCGTAGTTGCTCGCTTTGAGCGGCCAGTGGAGTGAAGCGTAGCTAGTGAGAACCACCTCGAATTGAAGCAGCGCGTCGATGCCACCTGTGATCAATGAATCGGCCACTGGAAAGCAAAAGCAGGGCACTAAGTAGCCCGCTGCAAAACCTAACAGAGAAAGCAGCATGCCCGTTCCGGACATGGATCGCTTTGCGGTGAATGTATCGTTGGCGGGGGCTTGATAGGGATTATTGGTCATGGGTGCAATGCAGGACGCGAGCAAAGGTCAACCAGCTATCTTGGCTGAAGGAAGATCGCCGATCACGAATTCAGTTCTACCAAGCTTCCGGGGTTTCAGCCAACGTATTCCAACCGGTGAACAATAGGATTGGTGATGGCGTGTATTCGGACTCGGTGCAGAAATTTGCTGCCAACTCTTGACCAGCCTGGTCAAATGGAAAGAGATCCCGCCCAGTATATGCCCAGAGTACCTACAAATCCGATGGGAAAGCTGATCCATAGTGGCCTGCAACGGCGTATAGGCTGAACGTCGTTAATATGAACTATGGCCTCGCCTACGCATGGCGACAGCAGCATGCCCAACGCCCAACCTAGCTCGAATGGCACTGATGGTAAACTTTGAAATGCGGCAATGCACCACAATGCGACCCCAATCGGGGAGAACAGAACATACCAGGGCAATAGGTTCTTTCCAGCGAGAAACACCTCTGCTTCTGTCAGTAAAACGCAAGCGAGGATGCCCGACAAGTAAGCGGCTAGATACCTAAAGATACCCTTTAGCGCTTTTGGCAACCGTTTTCTCGTTGGAGTGGATTTGCCTGGATCGATTGGCGGTGAGAATGGATTGTCACTCATGCAAAGCAATCTCGTTTGGCGGTCGTCAACCAAAAGTCGGGGTCTGCCACCTAGCATACCAACGTTGCCTGACTTTAGTGCAACGTAGTCTTGGAAATGGTGCGCAGTGGAGTGGTAAGGAATCGTTGCCCACCAGAGATAGATGACTACGGCTGCCGATCGCCAGTATGTTTCTGAGTCTATTTGTATTAGCTGTTGGTAAGAAGGGTGACAGCAATAGTGCTCCTGCCACGCATAAAACTCTTTTCATTCGCCGGATCCCTTCCATGGAACGGAACTCGCTGCAGAAGTGCTCAGCCGTTACCTGGTTTGTGCAGTCCAACCCTTTGCACTACCCTGAATGCACAGCAGATTGAGGGCAGCGCTATGGCAATTTAGGAATGTTGAGAAGCTTGACTTTGCGTTGGCCTGGGCCTGGACCGCCCATGTCGTGCAATGCTTCGATGGCGCAGCCGTAAACTTCCTTCAGCTCGGTGTCATCTCCTGTCAGCGGGTTTCCCCAAGCATTGACAGTGATCAGTTGCGATGTGGACGCTTTATCGGAGACCTCGATCCGTACGGCATCACGGATCTCCTTTTCGGGATGCTGCATCTTCCGGTAGATCTCGCTGTAATCTTGTTTCAGTTTTGCAAGCGTCTTCTCGTAGAATTCGTCTTCGAAGGGGCGGTCTCCCTGCGAGGGGACATACTGAATCAAAGAGGCTCGAAATCGCGCCGTGTCGCGATTCGCCAACCAACTAAAGATGACCGCCGCAACAGCGAGCAGAACAAAGAGCAAACGTAGTTGAATTCGCATAGGAGAACCGCCCTCTTAATGCCTGCTATCGTGTTATCGCGGCAGCGGAAGGTTTGTTAGCAAATCACCCGCTTCACATCCTTTCAGTTCCGATGTTGGTATAGGGTGCGAATGACGGATTAACCTTGAACGATCCCAAACCCAACGAGGACCCCGAAAATTGCGACTAAAAAGCCGGCGACGATGTAGAACCTATGTACGCGGTCGCCCCAGAGGATTCGTGACCGGGCAGCCAGTAGACGGCAAAAAGAGGAAGTTGGACTTGCTTAGTCCGCCGGCAAGCATGAGTAGACCAACGATCGTAATCGGGATGCCCCACAGGTTCTGCACCTTATCTGACCCTATCCAAAGTGAATGCTGCCTCCAAGCTGAATATCTTCTGAATATCTAGTTTACCCAGA
Organism: Aureliella sp.; assembly: GCA_046290675.1. GTDB lineage: Bacteria > Planctomycetota > Planctomycetia > Pirellulales > Pirellulaceae > Aureliella. Next base: position 19,275 of record JBKAHA010000010.1, on the reverse strand, counting down.
ACCGCTTTCGGATGAGTGCGAACCCAATGCTGTATCAAAGGTAAATACCGAGTCGTAAACGATACGAAGGGTTATTCGATCTTGCTTGGGATCTGCGATTCGATGGATTCCCAGATGGCTTCGTCTCCTCGGTTGGAGAAAGCTTTGGTCCAGCGAGTTGAGTGCCTTAATCGGATGGCGTCTTGCTCCGCTTCCTTTTTCGTGGGAAGCGTTGTCTCCTTAGTTAGAAAGCTGCCCGAGGATTGGCATCGTTTGAAATAATCCGAGGGTAAGCGATGCGATATTCCCGTCCCAGCGCGACCGCCGCAGACGACAAAGTATGACTTACCTTCTTTGGCGACGGGGAAAAGCGGCCAGTCTTGTGGCTTCGTAGATTGGTTGCCTTCTATGGACACTCCGCCGCCGTACATGCCCAATTTCGGTGGAGGAATCGGTTGGTCACGATTCTGCCACAGCACTCTGGAGATGCATGCCAACCGAAGTTGCACGTCAATTGTCCCGCTGAAGGTGTCTCTTGACCTGATTGCCTCAAGAGCTTCGATAGTCCTGGTCTCTTCCAGCGCCACGAAATGGTTGACCGCCGATGCAAATTGCTCAGCGTCAATTTGTTCGCACGTGAAAAAATTCGGTAATTCAGCTCGCGCAAGCGAGACCGAAGGGACAACCCAACAAAAGACTGATAGGCAGGCGAAGGTGATCGTTCTCATCGCAGGCTTTCATCGACACGGTGAATCAATCTCTTAGCTGCAGTGGACACGATTCCAAGTTCCTTGTGAACCAATGGCTGGCAAGTCCAAGATCAATTAGCTGCACACTCCTAAAATGGCATCACACTTCGAATAGGCATTGTAACGGAGCGCGATCGTTCGGCGAGTAGCTCCGTGAGTACGCGAAACACGGAAACGATTTGGGCATAAAAGATTTCGCAGTCTTGTGCCCTGGAGCTAGCCTCGGTCTTGAGCGAAGCTGTTCCTTTTGGTTCCCGTTTTGTCGACCTGCCAGATGGCTCTGGAATGCACATCGAACGCCGTGAGCCAGCCACCGCCGTGGCAATAGGTGTCGATGCATACCAAATGTCGCTTCTTCAAGACTTTTCCGTCTTTCTGGGAAGTGTGTCCAAGGATTGCAGTCTTTCGCGAGCGGTGACGCGCTGGCATATGCGTTGCCAAACTTCGCCAAAGGAGTGTGTATGTATCTTGGTCGCTTAAGTCCTTTTTGGCGTCGTAGTTTGCATAAACAAAGAAATGCTCTTCCGTCTCAAAGAAGAGGCGGCACGAAGAGAGAAACGAGAAATGTGTGGAATCAAAAAGATCTTGCTCACTATAAGTATCGTCGGCCAACTGGTAAGGATCGATGCTTCGCGCAGACCGATTTTGGAGCACCATTTGATCATGATTGCCGAGTAAGGGAACGAGCGTACATCGATTTCCAAGTTCGATAAGCCTCTCGATAGTTCCACGAGAGTCCGGCCCACGATTGACGTAATCACCCAACGTTACGATTGTGTCGTTACTAGACGGCTTAATCGCATTGAGGATTGCGTCTAAGGCGTCTGAGCATCCGTGGATATCACCGATGGCAATGAGACGTGATGACATCAGCGTGCTTCTAAGGTAGGAGAGAATGCTCGCGGCAGTGTTGGTATCGCCACAGAAGATGTCCTTAGACGCCGAGTTCGCCACCATCCCTGTTGTGGTCGACGCCGACCATCAAAATACCAGTCTTGTTGACCACTGCATTGTTCAGTTCGCGTCATTCGCATCGGTCTGCTTCGCGCGAAGCGTATCTCGCAAGAATCGGACGGTCTTGATTAGGCCATTCCGAACCTCATAGATCGCAACACCTTCCTCAGATTTCTTGCCGAAGGTGGTAACGGAGTCAACCACGACAAACCCATCTGCGACCATGGTTTTCTTTACGCTAGTTCGTACGTCTTTGGCGTCAATGAATGGGGAGAAGATTTTGGCAATGTGCCGCTTTCCCCTTCCAATCTCTCTGGATGGATAGACGTAGATCACGACATCTTCTGCATAGGTCGCCAGAAACGCATCGAGATCATGAGCATTCAACGCACGGTTCCTTGCGTTAACGACGTCAATTGGCTGCGTCGTCGATTCCTGGGCTTTAGAAATGACCATCGGAAGCAGGCAGAAGGCAACGAAGAAGGAGTGCATGTCGATGATTCCAGGCTTTGACGGTAGGGATTTTGCTTTAGAGGAAACTTGGGTGCGGGGATTCACAATTGGAGTAGGGCAGAGGAGTTAGCGCCTCTTTAGCCGGCTCGCGCAAATGCTTGGTACCAAGTTGGCCAACCGAAGGCTCACGCTTTTCCAGACGTCGAAAAACTGGCATTGATAATTCATCGATCCAAGCCGCTGCCTTAGCGCAAATTGAATCTAGTATTCTTCCGGGAGGTCGGAAGTAATTGCAACATGTGGCAGCAACTCACGCACTTCATTCAGTTGTTTCGGTGTGATCCATGACCAATCGGCAAAGTAGATCTCACGGAGATGCGGCAGTTCCTTCAACGGAGCAAAATCAATGGTATCGGAAATTTCAATGATGATGCCTAGGGATTCGAGAGTCGACAGGTCTGTTAGCGGTTCAAATGTCTCTACGGGTTCACAGTCTAACGCTACCGCGGTGACGGGGTTAAACAGGTCAACACCGAACGTTCGGACAATGATTTGCGGAACGTATGGAATCTGACATTCGCCTGTTGCGTGGTCCAATTCATATTTGAAGCTGACGTGCCCACGTTGAGAGGCTACCCATTCTCTTCCGCGAGATTGCTGCAGGGCGCTGCGAACCGGGATCGCGACAAAAAGTGCAGCCAATAGCGTGCAGGCCATCAAGCTTCGAACGGTAAAGCTTCGCGGAAGTTTGATTGGATTCTCCGGTTGTGGACGATCGAGTTTTGTATCGCCGCTATCCACGCAAGTAAGGCTGCGATCGCAAAGTGGATTCCGCACCCAAGAATCGATATCGACGCGATATGATTGGGGACCGGCTTGCTTGCCACGTGAGGATCTTGATTCAGTTGCATTTAGACTGCAAATTGCGACGGGGGTTCAAGACGGTGCCTAGAGACAAGAAGTTTATCGCGTTGTTCGGACGGACGTCAAGTTTTTCCCTAGGAAGATACCCCAGCACGCAACCGATGCTAATACCGCCAAATAGATGGATAGCTGTGCTAGGTTGTCCCAAAGATTTGGCTCACTTCGAAACGTGTTGCCGGCTTTCGGGAAATAGGCTGCGCAGACTAGGGCCAAGAGAGCGGTCACACAAAAAAGATCTCGCAAGGTCGCGGATCTTTGCGGCATCCATCGTTCGAGAACGAAGTAATTGGTAAAGCAGGCAAAGACTGTGAGCGTAATGGCGCAGAGTGCATTCGCCCGTGTTTGCCATTGAATGGTTGTTCTCCGAACAGACTTCGTCGCTTCCAGGTAATAGGATGCCGTCGCTCGCGCTTGATTCAGAGCCACCTTATAACGCAGCGAAATGTCTGACGAGTAAGTAAATGGCCAGCCTTGCTTAGGGGGAACATCCAAGAGGATCTGCGTCCACTGATTGGGGCGTTGAAGCCGAACCGGTGTCGTCCGTAGGTTCAGATGGACAAATGCGAATAAGAGCAGGAAGCAAAGTAGAGAAGTGCGGAGGACTTTCATTTTGCTGGTTCATGCTGAGTTAGTGGATGCGTACTTCGTGAGCCGCTATGAGCATTACTTCCCTGCTGCCAAGAGTTTGACCTGAATCGATTTGAGCATGGTTGAGCAGATAAGTCTCTTGCTACGTACAACCCGACCATAGAGCTCTCGTGTAAACCCGTGGTGAACACTTGTCAGTTCGTTGGACGTCGGTGAAGTTTGGCAGTGAATGTGACCACACCGACGCTCGGATCGGGCGCGATCAAAAAGTCTATGATCGATTTCCTACGGATTTTGACTGCAACGGAGTAATCGATTCCTTGTTCGTCCATAACGGTTGAAAGAACCGTTTTTCCATCGACGACGATGATGGCGCGGCAAGCTCCCCCCCAGTTCGCACCCCAGGGCATCACTTTCCCTGCGTTACCTGAGATGGTTACGACGCCTGACGTATCGCTCACCCACCTTCTGACAGGCCATTGTTCGGCGGCTTCGTATCCGCCTAGTTTTTGGGAGCTATTGGGATGGCCTCCTTTGGCCCAGAGCGATGTGTAGAATCGGCCGTCCTCTAGCAGCCAGACTTCGCCTAGGTTGAAAGCGCTGTGACCACTCAGCCCGTTGCGTGGGTCCTTTCCGAAGCTCTTTAGCCGCCGGAAATCGAACGACTGGTTGTATTCTCCGTCTGCATCAGAAGATCGGTTCCAATAACCGTATTGCCAACCATGTTGACCTTGTGCGCTGCTGAACTCGGCGACCGAGTCTGCGACGATGTTCGACGAATTGCGAGATTGGGGCTGTCCCAGGGAGTGGTGCGCATGGATCGTTGCCAAGGCGAATACGAGCAGCTTGGCGAAACAAAGGGTCCTGTTTGTATTCATAGCGTTGCATATCAGAGGCACTGTCAGCAAGCTTCCTTGGGAGCAAGGATACCGGGACAAGCACGCCCTAGAAGACTCGAGAATGGTTGGGACGCTGTACGGCTAATCAAGGAACGATTGTAGCGTTGGAATGTCGCTTCAACACGAGAGACAGGTTTCGAGTTTCTGTGGATCCCATTCGTTTGTCAGAATGGAGTTAAGTGTTAGGTTAGAAGATCCAATCGCGATCGGAATCTCGGCGGTGTTTTTGACTGCTACCACCATGTCCTGGTTGAGGACCGATGCCGGCCAGCCTTTTAATTGGTTTGCTAGGACACCCTTCAGCTTCAATTCTCGGTATTCAGGTTGCTCCCAGACTTCCCATGCTCGCAATAATTCGTCTGGTAGTACCTCCAGCCAGACCCGATAGGTCATTGCCTCCAGTCCCGTTATTCGAATTGGAATCAAGACTCGGACGTATGAGCCATAACCGGGAACCTGCAGCAAGTCATCGTTTCCCCAAAATTCTTCACGGGATAGCTGAGAGATTGATTCTGCGACACGATCGGGCAATTCGCATCGAAAGTGCCAATTTGGGTTTTCCGTGATTCTCCCACAAGCCCGACAGCGGAATGCCATAGATGGTTTGTCCTAAATCAAGAGCATTGGGAAGCGGGGTTCTCCAGAAGGCGGGTTGCTGTGTCGATCTCGAAATTGCCAATCATTGCACGTCGAGGGATGACCGTTGAGAGGCCGGCCATAAATAGAAGCAGCTAGACACCAGCAATCATCTGAACACTAAGGACCTTGGGGTGATATTGAACCGTCGAATTTTCCGTCTTCGTTGCCATCTTCTTTGTCGATTCGGGCAACCATCCCGTCGAGCTCTTCGACTGTTAAGATCGATTTCTCAGTCAGGATTCTGAGCAGTGCGGAGAGGTAGATTTTAAGTTCTGCGTTCTCATAGATGAGTCGTTCAATCGCGACTTCTAGATCGACACCGTTGTCTGAGTTGGCTTCGATCTTGAGCTTTAGTCGACGTACTTCCTCTTCGACATCCTCGATATCTAGGCGATTTCCAATGTCACCGAGCAGAAAAGTGCGTCCCCATCCCATAGTCGTCATTTCCCGAGTGAAAATAGGTGTTGAAAGTAGATAAGGTGGATTGGCCCCGTCAGCGGATCGCTAGGGGAGCGTTGAGGATGACCTAGTGGCAGAATGGACATGGTTGAGATTCGGTCTTCTTCGACAATGCAGCGTTGATTTCATTGAGGTTACGTCGTCATCCCGTCGATCCGCTTCTCCATCTCGAAGCGACGCAGTTCTTGATCTCCAATCTTCACGGTTTCCTCGTTGGTTATATGAAAGCCCACCGCGGCGAATGCAGGTTCAGCCATTAAGCTCGCGTGGGTCCACAGTCGCGATTCACCAGCGTGCAGCGCAACACTCTCAAGTTTTTCATACATGCGGCGGAAAACCCCGGTGCCCTGGGCGGCAGGACGAACATACGCAAAATCAATGTAACCGTTGGCGGTAAGGCTCATGAAACCGAGCCGTTGACTCGTGTCCGAAGCGACAAAGATCTCTTGAGAAGCCAGCCGATCTTCCCATTTTTTGCCACTGCGAACATGAGGGACCCAAGCTTGTCTTTGTAGTTCCGTGTAATGGCTCCGACCATTTCGGACGGCATCGAACATGATTTCGGCCAGGTCGACGTAGTCTTGAGAATTCCCCTTGCGAACCACGAGCATATTTTGCAACCCAATATCAAATTCTATTCGTGAATGCCTAAGGACTACCAAGCGTTTGAGTCCAACTCTGCGTTATGGTGCAACCTCGACAGAACGGTCGGTGGTGCGGTTGAATCGTTGTGCTTGGCCGTTTAGCGGATTCACGAGATCAAAGGCATCATCGGATACTTCAACGATGTTGAAGCCGAATGCGTCTTCCCCGATGATTTTGTCGCGTGCTTTGGCGAAAAGGTTTTTTGATGTGTCGACCATCGTAAACCTGCGAGTCGCACGGTCGAAGCGCCATTCAAAGTACGATATTCCTTGCGCAGGTGCTGTTTTGATTCGCGAGCGTCCGGATCCATCTGGGCGAATGTTGAGGATGTTGTTTAGCTCACCAACCCAGGACCCTGTGATATCAATGGTGGCATTCGAGCTCGTCGATTGGGACGAAACCGCTGATGTGCGATCCTCGCTCGCTCTGCGATCAGCAACAAAGGCAAGGCAAACTACCGCTAGAATGCAGCACGCGATCGTTGCAAGGGCAAAGGTTCGTCTTCTTCTCTTGGACTTCATTGCCGTACTTGGTTTCTTTGGCGATCTAAAAATGAGAACCGCAGGATATTGGCCATGTGAGTATTGAAAGGTTATTCGTTCTCGACACTCGAGTATTCCCCCACGATGATTTGATCATAGTTGTATCCTTCCTCGTGCGGAAACTGCATCCTAGTATCCGGGTAAATGAGCTGGAGGAATGAGAATTCACTATTGCCATAGTATCGAAACGATGCGAGTGCATAATTTCTCAGTTCAGAAATACACACCTGTATGAGGTAGTAATCAAACGGGTCTTCAGTCCCTTTTCGAATGCGACGTCCGATCGGAGGCGGTGATTTTTGGAATCGCTTCGAATAAGAATGGATTAAGCCGCTAGCAAGTGTTGGCGTGAGAGCGGAGATAAATAATTCGGGTAGTCCGAAACTCTCGAATAAGCCGGTGCTGTAGCAGAATGAAGGCTGGTCGCTGGCTGAAACGCAGGCGAGGTGGAATCCATGCTTCTCTACGTTTGTCTTGACCTCCGCGGCGTAGGACTCGGGCGTGTATTTCTTCATGTGGATAATTTATGTCTTCTGGATCTGGCGAAATCGACCAACTCTGCACCATCGTCGCCTGCCAATTCAGCCGAATGTTCATCGATTCGTTCCGGAATGGCCGTGGCGATTGCAAAGTCGGTAAGTTGCGCCAAAGTGATATCGCGTTCGCAACTGGTGGCAGGCAACTAAACCTGGCACTTGATGATCTCTGGCTACGGCGGTGTTGACGCCGCACTTCTCCCGAAGTGATGCTTTATGTCTTGCGGTTTGTCTACAATCAGCCCCCGCACACCGCAATTTACCACGTACTCCAAATCACGTACGTCGTTACTGTCGTAGCTCCAAAGCGAAATGTTTCTAGCTGCGCAATCGGCTCCAAGTTCTAAAGTAACGAAGACGGTCGGAACGACCAGATAGTCGTACGATTCGTCGCTACACCGTTGGAGCACACTCGAATGGGAGTAGAGCATATTTGGATGTGTTGCGGCCAACGCGGTGTATCCTCGTGGAAATTTCGTATTGCGGTACTGCTGCAGGACTTCGTGGTCACCAAACAGAATGACCCTGTCGGGTGTCAAATCGTAACGGCTCAATAACTCCAATACCTGATCGCTGATTCCCTCGGATTTAATGTCAATGATCCATTGTCGGTCTGTGCTATCGAATTCCGCTAGGACTTCCTCGAGTGTGAGGATTCTCTCAGGACCGCCTTCAAAGTGCGGGACTTGCGTGGTCAGCTTTTTTAGATCGTCAAGCTCTTTCTCACTCACTACGCCAGACCCGTCAGTCTTTTTGTCAAGTTCTGCATCGTGAAAACAAACTAGGTTAGGTGGACTGTCGGCCGTCTTTCTGACATCGATTTCAATCCAGTCAGCATGCTCTAAAGCGGCTTTGATTGCTGCCCTCGTGTTGCCAATAAGAAGCCCATTTTGTTTCCAGTCAAGCGACTCGAGACCAGAGCCTCGGTGGCCAATGATCTCTGGACGAGAATCGTGCGTTCCTAATGTTGTTCTCCGATTCAGCTGTAAGTACGCAAGTCGGGGGAAGCGCTCATGCGAGAGATAAAGGAATCGATCGGATACAAACATGATCAGACAGAGCAACGCGGTCGCCACCATGCCAGCGATACGCCTAACGAGCTTCCAAGAGATCGTGGGCGTCTTCATTGGTGGCTCGCGTCTTGAGTGACTAGGGAAGATCGTTGCGATGAATAGAGGATACTTCAAATCGCTGAGCAGCAGCGAGCGATTCTGATGCGAAAATCACTAGGCGATGAATGAAACTTCGTCGCCTTCTTGTCCGGTTCAGCGCCTTGCCCGTAGTCTGTATTCATTCATTTCAGTAGAGCCGTATGCGCCGCGTGATCGACCAGCAGCTCTGCGTCTCGCGGGCTTCGTAGTTCGACAAACGCGATCTGCGACCAGCGTTGATCGTCTCGGATTTCCGTATAGCGGCGTTGGACTCGATGGTAGTTCATTATCACCCACAAGATCATGGAGTTCCGGCTCAGCAGGTTGCGACGAAAGGTCTCCTTGTTTCCGGTTCCCGGCCAGAGTTCCTCTTTCGTCCAGGCTCTTTTCAGTGCTCGAGAAGTGGATTGCCACAGGTTTCTGCTAAACGGCGTGTTGACCCACACTAACGCGGTGGCGCGTTCCCATTTCAGGTCGTGCGTCTTGCTGTGGTAGTTGCCATCAAGCACCCAACGGTCGCCAGCTATGGATTCAGCGACGCGTTTCCGAAATTGGGGAACTTCTAGCTCCGTCCATCCAGCTCCGTGGAATATTCGATCCATCTCAATGTGGTTGGAACTCAAGACTTCGGCGAGCCTTCGTGCGAGCGTGGACTTACCACTGCCGCTGAGTCCAATCACATTGATGCGTTCGAGGTGTTTCGCTTTAAGATTAGCGATCGGGGTTTCGATTCCAGGCCTCTCCAAACGTGGGTTTAATGGATCAAGTCGACGATTGATGGGACGCCGCGACTGTGTGAACATGAGTATTGATTGGCTCGTCGACTGCAAACGTGTCGCAACATTTGGGGGACCTAGCATCCTTCGTTAACGGCAGAGTGCCAGCCTTTTCGAGGCTTTGCGATTTCGACTCTGTCGGCGAGTATCTTGTAGAAGGTCTGGATCCTTCCGTCTTGATACCGAGCGATATGGACGACGATTTTGCCCGTGATTTTAACCGGGTGGTTCAAATTCAAGTCGATGGTCTTCCCGTCAACCATTTCAACAATCGCGATTCGATGAAGTGGTAGTGAATCGGAGCCCGGCGGAACCTGAGCGTCTTGAACCTCCGCCCACACAATGAAACTCTCAGTCTTTTTTGTTGAGAAGACGCTCGAAGGGTTTATGAACCCGCGGATTGTGACACGTCGTCCCAAACATGCCTCCGCACGTTCGCCGACATCCTCCCTGGTGACCGCTTTGCGGTCGTCGGACCTCAATTCCAAATCCCGCCAATCAATCTCATTCGCACTTAGGGAAGTGGACGTGGCAAGAATCAGATGAATCACGATTTTGAAGACCATGGTTTTCGCCAGCGGGCTAATTGATTCAAAACAAGTCTGAACTCAGCGACTTTGCATTCATTAAGCACTTCTGCCTCAACTTCGATAGTTTCGTTGGGCTTCGACACTTGCAGGATGAACGTCTGGACCGTTGTCGAAAATATTCACCATCGGCGCGTCCCAGCGTTCGTCTGGTCGCGACAACTTGTAAGCAGAGATTCCGTGTCCCATTTCGACTGCCATTCCCGAAACATGTACCTCCGGGCAAGCCCCGTAGCACTGGGGCACAAGGCCAAGTGGTTCCATCTTTTCGCGAGCTAACGCGAACGCGTGGTAAACGCTATAGTCCTCCGCTTCTACCGTGCCGTCTTGCCATGAGATTCGCAGTTGATAGTGTCCGAATGCGCCAGAACTGAGGTCGACTTCAACCTTCGCAGGGATCATGGCTCCATTCTGATCAGAAAGGTGGATCTCGTAGACTTGGTCTACATTCATAATTCGCCCATTTCGCATGTCGTTCAGAAAACAAATTGTCTACGTAAACTGAGACGTCGGATGTGATTTCTTATTCGAATTCGGTTGTGCCCGCCAATGAACGATCATCGTTTCGTGCGTCAGTATCGTCTAGCACTCTTCAAGTGCATACACGTCAGCGGCGACAATCTTGCTGAGATTATGGGTGATTTTCTCGATTTCCCAGTCCCACCAAGCAAGCGACTCCAACCGACGGACGATGTCCGGTTCAAAACGCATCTTGATAGTCTGAGCAGGATTGCCGCCAACTATCGAGTACGCAGGGACATCAGAAACAACGACGGATCTCGATGAGATGATTGCACCGTTACCAATTTTGACACCGGGCATGATCAGCGATTCGTAACCAATCCAGACATCGTTGCCAACAATTGTATCGCCTTTGTAAGGAAGGTCGCCAGGTTTCGGAGTAACCGTCTCCCAGCCATTCCCAAAAATATAGAACGGATAGGTTGATATGCCGTTCAGTTGGTGATTTGCACCATTCATTACAAATTTGGTACCCCGAGCTATTGCGCAGAACTTACCGATGATCAATTTGTCGCCAATGAACGGGAAGTGATAGAGCACATTCCGCTCAAAATCTTCGGAGTTTTCCGGGTCATCGTAGTAAGTAAAATCACCAACGATGATGTTGGGATTTGAGACAGTGTTCTTGATGAAGCAAACTTGCGGGAACGCTTCCAAAGGATGCTTCGTTAGAGGGTCTGGTCCCGGCATCTTATCCTCCGGATGAGAGACTTCGGCGCTATTCGTGTCGCCGGAATTGGGTTGGGTTCAGATTCATAAGTGCTTGGCGACTTCGTGTCGCTTGCGGTGCGATCTCAAATTGCAGCCGAGGCCAGACTTCCGCGCACCGCAGCCGAATGTCACCCATGAGTGCTAAAGCGCAACGGGTTGAGCTTCCCCCAGTCTTGATCACTTGCTGAGTGTCGCAAGTTTAGAGTTCCGTTTGGGAACTGGCGAGCTTTGTCTTGTTCAATTGAGCATGACGCTGGACCGATAGTCTAGGGGAAGCGTAGGATCATCCTTTTTGCCGATCGACATCAGAGAAAGAGAATTGCTTCTCTTGAGGCAGAAGATCGCGATGCTGGCAGCTTGATAGGATTTTCGCTGTTAAGCGTTGTCCTCGGAGGCAGGCTGTGGTCAGACGCTGCCAAGAACTCGACCGGAAGCGTTTGATCAGGGAGCAAGCCTCTGTGTGAATGCAAGGTTGATTCCCGGTTCTATGGTTCTGCCTCAGATTCGGGTGGCAGCATCGATAGCACATGGGACGCAGCCGCAGAGACGCCAGGATTATTCGAGCTTACAAGAGAGAGAATGGATTCGCGATATTCATCGCGAATCCATAAGGCTGCATCAGCGTTGTCCGCGATGGCCGGCGCAAACTGCTCAGTTAGGACTTGTGCCTGAATAGAGTCATCTCCACTGCGAAGGGCATGATGATACGATTCCGTGACCGCGGCACCTAGCGTCGTGGATATGGCGTCCTCGTCGATGGCAATACGGTTCGGCAAGTCGCGAACCCAGACAGCGACCGTGACGGTTGCCCAACCAGCAATCACACAACTAGCCAAACCAGCGGTGGTCGCCAATAGTAGTATGAATCGGACTCGATTCGTCATCACAATGCCTGCAAGTAAGGGTAAGCCTCAGCCAGCTGTAACCGAGACGCCGCGTTTGATGTTGACATAAAACGAGTCAGAGTTCAACAGCTACGAACTTATCGCGTTGTTCTGTTAGGCCTCCTTGCGTTCTTGCTGAATTAGGTCGCGGGCTGCCTCTTCGATTTGTTGAGGTGTCATCTCTCGTTGTAGCGTCGCGAGCCCCCAGGCATGCCCAAATGGATCCCTTACACGGGCAAAACGTTTACCCCAAAACATGTCAGCCGGTTCAACCAGCACGGTGGCCCCCAATTCTTGCATCTTCCTAGTTGTTAAATCGCAGTCGTCGACATACGCATGGATCGCGATCGTTGTGTTCCCCAGCGATTCCGGACAGGGGGTGCCGCCATGTTCAAGCAGCTCATCACTCAGGAAGAGCTTTGTAGCTCCGATGCGAATTTCACAATGCATCACGCGATCATCGGGTAGAGTCAGACACACATGCGGTGTGACCCCGAAGACCTTACAGTAAAACGATATCGCATCCTTGGCATTGTGGACACTGAGATACGGAACGAGTCCCATATTCATTTGGTTTACAGTCATCGGCCAGAACAGTCTTGTTAGTGGCAGAGCGGCGGCCATAAACGAGTCGCCACGATTGATATTGATTTAAAACTCGTTAGAGCTCGGCGACTTCGTGTTTATCGTGTTGTTGTTTTCCGCCTTTCGGAATGGATCCCCCGGGGCGGCAACTGCGGATTCGCTGGCGATATTTCTCCTAAGAGCTTTGTGAAGCAAGAAGGCCAACGTCGCAACGGCAGTAAACGAGATATAGAGTGGAAAGAAACCGTACCGCAAGATCCAGTTTGGAAACGGGTAACCGTTCTGTTTTGCGATTCCAAGTTCGTCGCGATAAGGCTTGTTATTGAGATTGATTAAACGTCCACCGCGAAATTGTAAGTAGGTACCGGATCCGCCCAAGGTCCCAAAGTGGTAGATCTGATCTTCTTCCTCAATCGTCCAACGGTTTGATTTCCAAATCCTGGATACATTCTCCATATCAATTTTGTCGGTATCGCCGATTGGCCTAAACGCAGAGAAATGAGATGCCACTTCGTCGATTGAGTCGCCATTCTGAATGTGAGATGCAAGGATCGAATTCACATAGTACCCATCGTAGGTAGTTGATATCCAATCATCGAAAAGGCCAGCGAGTGGGAAATATGCTGAGACGACAGTCACTAGCACCAGTAGTGTTCGTAGCGAGAACCGACCTAGTTTCATCTGATGGATCCCACTTTAATCTGGAGAACGTCGGCGATAGCCAAGTCGCGTTGATTGATTTTACGTTCGAAAATGTCAGCTACTGCGACGTCGATTTATCGCATTGTTCGTCTCCAATTTCCCCAAAGGTCCTTGATAAAGCGTCGTCCACGATTTGATCAGCAATTCGTTTCTGTGTTTTGTTCAATTCTCCGCACCATTTGCTTCGCAACTCTTGAAGAAGGTCTATTGCTTCTTGTGAACCGATTCTAGTCAATGCCCTCATCGAAGCAGAAATTGGCACCCAATTGCAGAGATGCATGAACCTTTGAATTAATGGAATCAAATCCGAGCACTGCCGGTCGATTGCTACGAGTGCAGTGAGGCATTCAGCATATGCTTGAGGTAGTCCTTGGCGGTCTAAATCGGAGGCAGCTTTCAAAAGGTCCGATTGAGCGTCACGTGCGTCCGGTCCCATTTTGCCGAGCGCGATGGCAACGCAGCGGGAAATAAATGAATCTACCAGTTGTAAAGCTCTACGAAGAACCGGTACAGCGTCGGCCGTTGGTTTCCGCTTCCGAAAGTGATCAAAATAAAGCCCGCGGTACCGCTTGTCGTTTCCGCGAAGGCACTTAGCTAGATCAGCAACGGTAACTGGGTTAGGAACTGACTTCTGGCACGAACGGCAAATCCCTCCAGTGTCCTTGAATACTGCCGGCGGTGTTGGGGCCTGACACCGTGCACACGGAATTTGCTCGACCATCTAAGTACTCATTTGAGCGACGAGCGTCGGCGATAACCGAGTCGCAAAGTTTGAGTTAGGAATCTGGTGCGGCAGCGGACGGTAAAACGCGAGCTAGCGGGCACCGTCCGTGAAAGCACCCTCAGGTTTGAGCGACAATGGGACTTCGTGTTTATCGCATTGTTATTTGGCACCGTTTTCACGCTTTATTAGTTCCCGGAGTACGCAGGGAACCATGACACGATTTAATTTTCGAAGTAAGGGCTGCAGTCTCAACGCGTCGGCATGTCGCTCTTCCGGTGTGCGGGGATCCTCCAAGTATGTTGTTCTCCGATAGAAATCCATCTCTGCCAAATCGTGTAGCGATTCCGTTGTCTGTGAAAGTAGATCATCGGGAAACCTTGCCAACAAGTCTCGGAGGATTTGCTCGTCAGCCTCTTGAGTAGCCAACGATTCGGTGATCCGGATTAGAGCTTCCACTGGCGTGCAGTATCCCTGCAGGTAGAGTTCGAGGGCACGCTCAAATTCGTTGTATTCTTCGGCCATACTGCAACAATAGGCGAGATTGAATGCCTCTGTGCCAAATAAAGAATCCATGTAAGTCCGAGGTTTGGTGCCGGGTCGTTTGTGTAGAACAGCTGACCAGGCGGTGGTCGTGTTGAAGCACGCCACAATTTGCGAACCCCAAACCGCGGAGATGGAAGAGATGTTGATTCTTGCAATAGACCTCGGCAAATACAACTCGATGTGCTGCTTCTACGATACAAAAAGCAGAAAGCTCAATTTCAGAAGGCGGAGACGACCTGTAGATATTTGAGAGCTGTCCTAAGCAGTCGAGATGTTGATCTAGTGGTAATGGAAGCCTGCGGTCCTTCGGGCTGGATCAGCGATTTATGTCATGAGCTTGGACTGAAGACCCTGATCTGCAGTACCAACGATGAAGCCTGGCAATGGTCGAAGGTCAAGCGTAAAACAGATAGAGATGATGCCCTGAAGCTCGCTCGCATGGCGAGCCTTAAAGGCCTTAGCCCGGTCCACGTCCCTAAGCCTGAGGTCCGCGAATGGCGAACTCTGATCAAGTACCGCAAGACGTTAAGCGGACGAAAGACTGCCATCCAGAATTCGGTACGATCTCTGTTTGCCAACCACGGTATTGAAATCGACTCCGGTAAACGCGCTTGGTGTCGGGGCCGCACCCGTATCGACAGCTTTCGCAAGCCACTTGCCGATTGCGAAATGGACGAGCTTTGGAGAGGCCAGTTGGATCTGGAGCTTACACAGCTAGACGCACTAGAGCATCAGCTCGATCACACCGAACGTCGACTGGAAGAGATTGCGAAGAAGAGCTCTCATGTTCAACGGCTACTGACCATCCGTGGGGTTGGACGCAAGACAGCCGAAGTACTCGTAGCGACGATTGATGATCCGCACCGTTTCAAGTCAGGCCGTCAGCTGTCATCCTATCTTGGCTTAGTTCCCAAGCAGTACCAGTCTGGCCAGATGGACCGCAATGGCCGGATAACGAAACGCGGCAACAGCCTGACGCGAACCATCCTTGTTGAGTGTGCTTGGGTTTCGACTCGCTATAACGCCTGGTCCAAGGCGACTTATGAACGTATCCGCGGAGGTCAAAGTACTCGCAAGAAGAAAGCTGGCATCGCATTGGCGCGAAAGATCGCCGTTGTTGCATGGGCCATGATGCGTGACGAGAGCCGGTGGGAGCCAGACAAGATCCACAAGAAGTGGAGCACTCAGAGCGATCACATTAAGGTAAGCCAGCAACCCAGCCAACCACCCGGAGTGCTTCGCAGTCGCCCCAAAGAGATCGCACCGCCGGACCCCGCTGGGGAACTCACCCGTACATGACCTCTGATACTGCGAATGGCCGACTTGATGAGGCTGATTACGATCACCCGTACATCGTGATAACGAATGCAGTTCCCGGGGGTCACCCTATCCACTAACCGCCAAACCACGGACTGAAACTCCTGAGCCAACCGACAAGACCATACCGCAGCAGTGACCATCGAACGTTCTGGCAGCCACGCAAGCGAAGAACATATCTGCAGAGTGTCCTTCGCCCGTCGCACACGCCGCCCTAAAGAATATGGCCTGCACGAAGACAAGCCGAATCAAGCTTGCAAGGAATAATGAGAGGGTCACCCTGGCTAAGGAGCCGCACGGGCACCCACAACTCGAATAGTCGTTTAGTCAAACTCGGCCAAAGCTCAGAATTCATCCGTCAAACCAAAACAGGGATCGCACCATGCGCTGACCGAGAAAGCAAAAATCCACTTGCCAAACCACGGACTTCATAGTCGTCGGCGATAACCGAGTCGCAAAGTTTGAGTCTCGAATCTGGTGCGGTAGCGGACGGTAAAATGCGAGCTCGCGAGCACCGTCCGTTAAAGCAGCCTCAGCGTAGAGCAACAATGCGACTTCGAGTTTATCGCATTGTTCTGCAGTTTCTTTTCCTCGCTTCGCCCGAGCGAGCAATCTTCACGAACGCCAGGTCTATCTATCATCATCTGATTCGCGCCCAGCTTCCGAACGTCTTCTCTGCTCGTCTCTTGTGTCCCGTTGGTGGCTTCGGCATTGCCGACAGCGAGTTGCGGTTGCGTAAAGAGAGCCCTTGGCCGTTTCGTAATACCATTTCTGTTGTTGTGCAGTCCAAATCTCTTCGGATCCGCAATCGACGCAAACGAAAGGTTTGTCCACGTACCAATTTGGCGGAGGATCGTACGAGTTAATTGAAACCTGCTGAGAGAGATCAGCGGGAATCGCTCCGGTCGGCATCGCCTCTTTGTCGCTAAAGCGCCGCTTGTCGCGTCTCCGCGTCATCGTAATTGCTGCTCCACTTTTTTCTGCAGAACGTTGGCGATAACCGAGTCGCAAAGTTTGAGTTTGGAATTTGGTGCGGCAACGGACGGTAGAATGCGAGCTTGCGAGCACCGTCCGTTAAAGCACCCTCAGGTTTGAGCGACAATGCGGCTTCGTGTTTATCGCATTGTTCTCCGCTCTTCCACCGAGTCTAACGGAACCTTCCGTAGGATTGCAAGCATCTCCGCCCTTCGGTCGAGCGCGTAATTGCCCCGCTCGATCCTGTCCCGAGCGCATAAGCAAGCGCATCCGTTTTTGCCATGATTGCGATCGATCACCTCCGGCAAACTGACTAGCCTTATCCTGAAACACCGACGACGAACGGTATGTCAGGCAAATGGGAGGCGATCCGTGTTGGAACATTCAGGACGTGGTTGGTACCAAAGTAATCCCGGCGGTTGGGTGCGACTTGATCGCAGTTGGTTCATAAACCATCGCGGTTGTCCGACAGCCTGCATTTAAAAGCGTTCGAACGCACGGAGTTGGAGAACGTCGGCGATAACCGAGTCGCAAAGTTTGAGTTTGGAATCTGGTGCGGCAACGGACGGTAAAATGCGAGCTTGCGAGCACCGTCCGTTAAAGCACCCTCAGGTTGGAGCGACAATGCGACTTCGTGTTTATCGCATTGTTCTCCAGTCTTCCCCCGAGTCTAACGGAATCTGCCATCGACCTGCAAGCGTTTCTGCCGCTCCTTTAAGCGCTTAGTCGAACATGTTCCGAGCGCGTAAGTAAGCGCATCTAGTCTTACGAAGCTTACCACCACGAGCATGTCAGGCGAACTGGGCAGCCTTATCCTGACACATCGACGACAGGCGGTACGTCACGCAAATGGGAAGCGATCGTCGCCTAACCGATCAGGAAAATGTTGGGGCCAAAGTAGTCCCAGCGGTTGTCTGTGTTTCAATCGCGACGCTTACGTAAACCATCGCGGTGGTCCGTTAGTCTGCTCGCAATCAGGTTCGAGCGCATCGGGATGGAGAACGTCGGCGATAACCGAGTCGCCGTGGTGGATATTGATGTAAAGCTAGTCACCGCTCGGCGACTTCGAGTTTATCGCGTTGTTCGTCGAGATGTTCGGTGGGGTTTCCAAGTTAGCGACTGATGTCAGCAGCGATGTTGCTATTTGAGGAAGGCATTTTCAGATAGCGATACATCTCTGGATAGAGTCTACGCAACCAAACGAAGCGTTTACGTAACTCGTTTTCGGGTGGCACAATGATTGAAGGTGGTGAGGTAGTCGTCGAATCCGCGGCAGGGGTGATTGTTCTGTTTTGCAGCGCTGGTTCGATCCATCGTAGTATCGCAGATTCAATATCTTCTTTGGGGCTTGCAGCATTTGTGACGTAGATGAGCGTATTGGCACTCTCGTCTGAGGAAAGTACGAGATCAGGTAGATTAGTTTCTTGCCGCAGCGAGTTGAAATGTGGAAGCACGGACGCGGACCATACATTCTTCAAGGTGAGTATGCCGGCA
Source organism: Aureliella sp. (assembly GCA_046290675.1). GTDB lineage: Bacteria > Planctomycetota > Planctomycetia > Pirellulales > Pirellulaceae > Aureliella. The sequence continues at coordinate 937 of JBKAHA010000010.1, read as the reverse complement.
ATCGGTTCGGTTTAGAGTAGGTCCTTCGCGCTTGCTGCTTCGATCTCCTTCAGTTCTAAATCCAGGTGTTTGATTCGGTCTTGGAGTTTCCGCAGTTGCTGATTTAGAACCTCGATCTTGCGGTCGAACAAGCTGGTGGAGTGTTGTGCGTGAGCGGATTCGGACGCAAGGCTTATAAGAATAAGTGCGAACAGTGATCTCATCTGCATTACCTCAGGCGAATGAAGCAGTTGGTAGACGAACGTTTGAAATCACCGAGTTCCGTCGGTGGAGTTGTTGTGCAAATTCGATCCACCAACGGAACTTCGGTGGATTTCTTGGTTACATGTCTTTCGGTTCCAACTCTGCCGCAAGTTTCCCACCCAATCCGCGAAGAAGGTGAATGCCCTCTTCATCCTTGGACAAGACTAGCCAATCGAGGTGCGTCTTGTTTTCGTCTTCAACGCCATTCACGTCCGCACCGGAATGGACCAGCAATCTTGCTGCATCCCAACTTTGGTATGAGCACGCGAATCCAAGCGGTAGTTCGTTCTCGGAGTTTCTCGAATTCGGGTCGGCCCCATGTTCAAGGAGAATCTTCATCGTCTTAACGTCATCATCCGCTGCGGCCTGCATGAGCGGTGTGTTGTCACCAGAGTAATGTCGGCTATCTGGATGAACACCGTTTTTCAAAAGCCAGGGCAACATGCTCGGTGCTTGCCAGATTGCATTGTAAACCAGGTCGCAGTTATCCCGATTCAGCAATTGTGCACGTTTGCGGAAGAGTCGTTTCAAACGCTTGCGATTGCCGCGTCGAAGATAAAAGTTGGCTTTCTCAAAAACACGTTTACCCATCTGAAGGACTTCATGGACATGTAACGTCGGCGATAACCGAGTCGCAAAGTTTGAGTTGGGAATCTGGTGCGGCAACGGACGGTAAAATGCGAGCTTGCGAGCA
>JBKAHA010000009.1:0-297314 GCA_046290675.1 Aureliella sp. | reverse complement strand
CATCTTCAATTCTTGACCAAACTGCGAGTTTGCGAGTGAGCTCACTCTCTGATTCGGCGTCCATACTGTCCTCAGCGAGGCGAACGTTTATTGTGTAGCTGTCGAGATAAATCGGCTCGGCGAACTGCTTGAAGGGTAACGGAGAGGTTCTGGGGTTTCAAGCTTTTTTCTTTTCTTAATGTAAGGCGGCAGGTTTTCTGCCGTCATCTAGCTGTCCCGGGTGCGGGACGCCATCGAGATAAGTTCCTTTATGTCGCCATCGCGATAAATCAGTGCGTGAATGGCTGGCTCTTGGTTCATCGTTCGACGCACCCACGATTTCGGTCGCGTATCAGAGAGTTTGAAAAGGGAGTTCGCAGTGAGTGCTGATAACGCAGAAGGCACGCGGCCTGGCGGTGAGCGTGAAGGTTTAATTGATTCCATGCGGCGGCAATTACGGACGATGCAACTGGCTTACTCGACAGAGAAGGCTTACGTTGAATGGGTCGAACGATTTCTGCGTTTTCATCGAGATCAAGCGGGAGTATGGGTGCACCCAAATGAGCTTTCTAGCCGGGGAGTCAACACGTTTTTGAGCCACTTGGCCAATGAACGTAAGGTGAGCCCGAGCACTCAGAATCAGGCATTGGCGGCGCTGCTGTTCCTTTATACGAGGGTGCTTGATTCGCCGGTGCAGTTGGATGCAGATCGGGCCAAGTCAAAAAAGAAGATGCCGGTGGTGCTGACCAAGAGGGAAGTACGCACGGTGCTGAAAGCGATGGATGACAATTTCTACAAAACGATGGCCTGCCTGCTCTACGGCGCTGGGCTACGTTTGAAGGAGTGTTGCCGTTTAAGGGTCAAGGAAGTTGATTTGGAGCGTAAGCAACTTTTGATCATCAACGCGAAGGGCGGGAAAGACCGCTATGTCCCGCTGCCTTCGAAGCTGATGGGTCGAATGGCGGCCCAAATCGATCTGGTCAGCGATTTGCACGAACAGGACGTCCAAGCCGGAGCTGGGTGGGCAAGCATGCCGTACGCGCTGGCGGCCAAGTATCCAGGGTTCGGTAATCAGCTAGCTTGGCAATACGTATTTCCGAGTCCGAAGGTGGGTTACGATCCGCGACCTCCGGAAGAGCAGGAACGCGAGTTGGCTTCGGCGCCGAGCCGTATTCGCCGACATCATATTCATGATGATGCGGTTCGAAAGGCAGTTCGCAAAGGTATGCTGCGTGCTGGGATCCGGAAACACGCGACGTGTCATTCACTTCGGCACAGTTTCGCGACGCATCTGCTAGAGGACGGAAAAGATATTCGCACTATTCAGGAGTTGCTCGGACATGCCGATGTGGCAACCACGATGATCTACACTCACGTGGCGAAGCTTGGGCCGCAGGGTGTGCGTAGTCCGTTGGATGATCTTTAGTCGTTGCGTGCAGGGCAGGGGATAGCGTTGAGTCTTGTTTTTTCGCGCGTTTGGGCTGGATGGGGTCCCCTCTCCGGGCCGGATAGCCCGACTCTCCCTCAGGGAGAGTTAGTTATGGGAATTGCGATTTGAAATTGGAGCATGTGAATTATCAAACGAATTTGATCTGTGAAGAAAACGGAAAGCTAGTCGAACGGATCTAATTTGAAGATCAAGCGTAGTGGTTTGAGGTTATTGAGAAGTGCCCTCTCTGGACCGTATCGCCCGACTCTCCCAGAGGGCCTCAGGGAGAGTTAGCGGCCGGGAGTAATGGTGCGTGTAACTGCAGAAATAGAGTCTCTCCAGGCTTGAGAGCTAGAAGCTACTTTAGGAGAGAGAGTTCGTTGGTTACTCGTTGGGAACGGATCCAGAGCCGAAGTCGCTGGAGGAGTGCGAACTGTTAGAGATTCCGCCTTCTTGTGAGTTAAGCGTCCAATCGTATTCGTTGAACTGAACTGGAATGCTACCACTGGCGGCCTGGGACAATGAATTCTTCAGCTCAGAATCTTGGACAAGTTCTTGCAGCCATCTTAGGTAACCCCCAACTGAGTCCCAATCGGATTCATACCAACTCAGGATAGGGCTCAAGCGGAGTGCACCAGTTTCGGTGTCGACAGAGACGTAGCGAGGATCGTTGGCGAATTGGATCGACTGATCTTGCAGTTGGAATTCGAGCCTCTCCCCAGTGAAAGCTTCAGGCCGAATCGCAGGACAACTTCGGGCTGCACAGACTAATGCGACGTGGATGCGAGGCTCATTGAAAACAGGGCGTATCATCTGTTGCTCAAGATGGTCTAACGAAATCGTTTGATTGGCGAAGACGTGTTCTTTCAACCGGAAGAACTGTGAGTCAGCGCGGAGTCGGTCCACCTTTGCTTGCAACTCGCCAATCTGTTTTGATGCTCCACCCGGCGTACGTTCAGCCTGTTTGATCTTCTCCTCGAGCGTCGTGATCTGCTTCGCGATACGGGATGGTGTGAAGCTGAGCACGTTCTTTTCGTTGCGATGGATCTTGTGGTTGATGACGCCTTGCATCACGAGAGCGTTGTAGGCGTTGCAATGTAAGGCAAGTCGTTCTGCATCGCTGTGCAATTCGTTTGGTTGGCAGCCCGCGATTTGATTTAGGTAGGTGGTGAATAGGTAGTCTTTGGAAAGCCCTTCGTAGTCGATCAAACCGTCTTCCACATAGGTGCGGAGCAGGTAATCCCACAATTGGTGATCGACGCCGGAAGCATCCGGAGCGGGAGTTGGCTTGGTAGTTGGACGCAGTTTGTCGAAGGCAGCGTAGGCAACGACGATGGGCACTACGAATGAGATCGCTGCCAACCAAAAGAAACCCCCATAGTACTCGCTTGCATCTTTTTTCATTGTCTATTTCGTTCGCTGTGCGAGAGATGTTGAGTAGTCAGGTTTCATCGTTCGCGTAACCCGTATTGCGAATTCTCTAGTTTCAATTCTGTATCGCAAATTCTGTATCGGGATTTGCGGATAGCCAAATTCGTATGGTGGTTAGCGGGAAGTCGGGAGCGCCGAAGTGGCCAACATCGTCTGATTCAGAGACGTGAATCACAAGTGGCTAATCAGGTTGATGACCAAATGGATTTTTAAGTCTATAAGCACTGGTTATTTCGGTGTACTCGGATGGTTCGTTTGCGTCGGAGTCGCGATGGAGAAAACTTGCTTCTCTGCCGGGACTTCGCCGAGATGCAAAATCTCCATCGGGCAGCGCATCACGCATTCGGCGCAACCAACGCAGGGGGTGTCTTTCAGGGTGACGGGTAGTCCTTGCAGAGCGCGACTTTTGATGTCGATGCCCATCTGGCAATATTGGTTGCACATATTGCAATCAATGCACTTGCCTTTTTCTGGCACGATCGCGAACTTGGACCAGCGTCCCCAGAAATTCATCCAAAACGCGAGAGGGCACCACATGCGGCACCAAATACGTTGGCCGAGAAATGGGTAGAGGCCGATGGCTGCGGCGCCAGCGAGAAAGGTGCCGACCCAGATGTTGTAGTACTTCAATGGCCCCTGAAAACCCAAGGCTGACGCAACGGTAGCCAACGCGGCTAGGACAACGAAGACAAAACCAAAGCGTTCCAGCTTGCGAGGCAAATCGCCTTTTGGTCCGCGATGTCGGAAGCTGTTACCGACTGTTTCGGCGAGTGCACCACAGGAACAAATGTATGAGCAATAGATTTTGCCGAAGCGAATGGTGAAGAGTGGAATCAGGATAAACGTCAATACCACTGCCCAGACGACTCCGACCACAGCCACCGTGTACCACCAAGCAGGATCTCCGGGGCGAACGATACTCGGGTCGACCGAAAACGCATCCATCTTCAACGGCCAAGCATTTATGGCTCGTGAAAGAAATGGGGTCCAAGGATTGGTTCCAATAAAGACGACTAGAAAGGTCGGGATACCCCACCACAACGTCCATTGGACGGCGATGATGGTCAGGTTCCGCTTCCAGAGAATTGGGTGATTGATTTTCACAGCCCAATACAAACCGAATCCTGCAATGGCAGAAAAGTAAAGCAAATAATAAAAACCGCTGAGGCCAGCGAAATAAGAAGGGACGATCGAGAATAGCCACGTGAATCCAGGTAAGAAGTAGGGGCCGCTGCCGGCTTCTTTTGCTACGACAGTGAACGCTGAGGGGAGCGCCCAGTTCAGGTAATACACGAAGGCACCGCACCAAAGATACCAACTGGCGCCCGGGATACGGAGCAGCGGCGGTTTGGCATTGCGGCTGAGGCTCCAGTTCAATGCAACTACACCGAGCAGCCACAGCCATGCTACTGGCAAGATGTACGTGATTCCTCGTCCGAGGCCACTAAGGAATCCGCGCAGCGTTTGCCCGGTCATGGCCGGATTGCCCAGCCACTCCGCGAACGGAATGTACCACTTGCCATCGCCGGCTTTGTCAGGCAGGAGCACAAAGTATTTGGCGATAAAGTAGACGAAGATTCCGACGGCCAGTCCGATTGCGGCCGAAGCGAACCGTTTGCGATTCCATATCCCATCGAGTTCTAAACCCATGTCATAGAGGAAATCGATGGGTGGCAACGAGCCGATAAGAACAATGACGTGATCATTAGGCAGAGTCGAAATCTGTCCATCCGATTTGAGATCGACTTCATGTTCACGGATCTCGGTGACTTGGCTCTCGTAAATGACGCGGAGTTCCCCACTCGCAATAGCCGATTCAAGTAGCTCGCGGTTCTCGTCCTTAGCACGAAAGAAATTATCGCCGCGGTAGGTGATGGTAACGTCATTGCGATCCTTTAACATCAAAGCTGCCTCGATGGCGGAGTTGCCACCTCCGACAATCAGGACTTTCTTGTCGACATAGTCCTCGGCGGTATGGAACCGGTAGGTGACTTTGTGGCTGAGACCGGCGCCCTCGACATCTAGTAGACGCGGTTGGCCTTGTCGCCCGACGGCAACGACGACATTGCGGCTGTGGAACGGGCTGCCGTTCTTCATTTCGATTGCAAATGAGGCTTCCGCAATTTTGCGGACGCGAGCGACTTCGGCGTTTTCCTTGATCTTGAGCTGGTTTGCGTCGACAGCCGACTCGACGGCGTGGATGAATTGGTCCTTATCAACGTCGCCTGAGACGTCGATGCCACTGGAATTTGTAATCGATTGCGGCTCGGCGTAGACCTTCTTGCCTGGGGGGAAGCTACGCACCGTGCTGGCGATCTGGGAACGTTCAAGAACGACGTAGCGTAAGTTACGACGCGAAGCTTCGATTGCCGCTGCGATACCTGCTGGTCCGGCGCCGATGATGACGAGATCCAAGTGGGTGTCGTCATCGGAGACGAAGCGTCCGAGACCCTCCATCTTCTCGATGACCTCGACGCCTTGGTTGGCAGCCACCTTGACCAGGGGCAAACCGGTTACGTCACCAACTAGAAAAATGCCTTTGACGTTCGATTCGTAACGGCTGTCGACGATGGGGAGGATTTCCTGAGCAGGCACGGTACTCAAGTATTTGCCGCGTCGAACTTCCGATTTTGCCGTGCTCATGTTCGCAACCGAATTCGATTGAGTAGTGGATCTTTGGGATTCTTGCGAATGCCAGACGTCGCCAAGAGAAGCGGAGGAACGCAGTGACTAAGGGAACGCTTCGATTCGCTTCGTCGCGGCACGCAGTGGGACCAAGATTCGTTACAGGTATAGAGGATTTGACGTGCTTCCGTAAAGCAACTTACAACCATTGCGGCGACTTCGTGTCATTTGATCAAAAAACATGGGCCGTCTGCGTGCCATGCGTAAACCATTTCACTTGTAGACGAGCAATGGTTTGGGCTCTGGGGATTGTGGTCGCGGAACTGACCGGAACTTAGAGCCCTCTCCGAGCCGGATAGCTCGACTCTCCCAGAGGGAGAGTCAGTTCGAAGAAATCTGGGGGTGAACGATCGTTTTGGCGTTTTCAATCCATCGCTACGGGCGGGTGAGTGGGGCAGCTTAAGATGGGAGTGAGAATACCCTCGGATTGATATTCGTCGACCGTGGCTCATATTGGCGCGGATAGAATTTCAGTGTCTCTTGGTCGCCGCCGGCTAATGCTGTTTTTCGCTGGATATTCCTGTTCTCAGCAACGTTGATCATGAGCTCAATCAGTTTGAAAATTACATCGGCCGAAGTCCTTGATGTACGGGTACCGACGTCCGACGCGATGTTGGGGTCGGATCCATTCCACAAGAAGCCTGACTACTCGTCAGCGCTGCTGCATCTGAACACCGATGGGGATTTGCGAGGCGTATCCGTCGTCTTCACGGTCGGTGCCGGGACGGATTGGATCTGTCACGGGATCGAGGACCTCTGCGAACTGATCGTAGGTACGAATCTACGCGACTTTGCGAAATCGCCCGTCGATCTGTATCGGCGCTTGATCGATCATCACCAGCTGCGATGGCTGCACGACGGCGTCTTCCGCATGGCTGCGGGTGCGGTGGTCAATGCAATGTGGGATTTATGGGCGAAGGCTGAAGGGAAGCCGCTTTGGAAATTGCTGGTCGATCTCGAACCGGAGTTCGTTGTCGACTGTATCGATTGGCGGAATCTGAGTGATGCCCTCAACCGTGACGAAGCTCTGGAGTTGCTCCAAGCCCAGAGCAGTCGGATTCGCGAGCGGGAAGCAATACTAACCGAGACGGGGCCCAAGGCGTACTGTACCGCAGGATGGCTTGGGCTCAGTGATGAGCAGATTCTCGATACGATTCAACGGATGCAGGCGGAGGGGTTTGACGCCTTCAAGTTGAAGGTCGGATTGGACTCAGACCGCGATGTTGAACGCATCGGGTTTATGCGGCGTGCGATTGGCGACAATTGCAGTCTCATGGTCGATGCGAATCAATTCTGGGGCGTGGAGGAAGCGAAGTCCCATGTTGAGCGGTATCGACCGTTTGGTTTGAAGTGGGTGGAGGAGCCCATTGCTCGTGATGATGTGCTTGGTTACGTCGAGCTCTCGAAGGCATTCGAAGACGCCGGTTTTGGGTTTGCTTGTGGCGAGCAAGCCGCATCGCCGGTCATCTTTAAGCAGCTAATCAAGAGCGGCGCGATCAAATACTGCCAGATCGATGCGGTGCGCGTTGGCGGCGTCAATGATGTCATGGCGATCATTCTGCTTGCCGCCAAATACGGCATTCCCGTTTGCCCGCACGGTGGCGGCATTGCTTTATGCAACATGATCCAGCACTACGGAATGTGGGACCAAATCGCGGTTGCGGGGCACTCCGACACGCAGCTAATTGAATACATCGACTTCTTACAGGAATCCGTTGAGACTCCCGTTCGAGTGAAAGACGGACGGTATGTTGCTCCAATGGCAAAGGGATGGGGCCTTGAATTCAAAACGGAATTCCTCGATCGCTACCATTTCCCCGACGGAGCCGCTTGGAGGGATCGGCCGTACGAGCTGAAGGGGGTGAGGTTCGAGGCTTGACCGTTGCAGGACTGCGAGGCAACGGCCGTCGGTGGTTGCCCTCGTTTCAGTCCTTGCGAATGAGGACCAACCAGTCTTTGTTGAGCTCGCTCGGCGGCAGTCCCAAATCGATTTCGCTACCGCCCGCCACTTTTTCGATTGAGCCCTGCTGCAGTGCTCCGCCGTTTCTGGGGTCAAACCAGGCGACCGAAAATTCGCCTTGGCAATGACTCAAGTCGAGTGCACTTGAACCTCCGGTCGGTAGGTAGACCAGGTAGACGCTGTTTCGCTTGGCAAGGCAGTAGCGAGAGTTGTCCGTTTCGAGGTTGCCAACTAATTCATTGGCATTCTCCATGGCCCAATAAGGAATCTTCTCAGTACGGAAGATGGCCAGCGCGTGCCGAGCGTAGTCCCAAGTGCGGTCGCGACTACGCCAGTTCTCGCAGACTAGATCATCTTCCGGGTGCAGATACCCAAAGTAGTATTCGATGCCAGCGCCTCCCGCCATGAGGGTGCCCCACAAGGCATATTTGCGGATCTCGTGCTGGTGCGGACCTTTGGTTTGTTCATAGCCTTCGAATCCTTTGTCCGGAGGGGTGCCCGTCGATCCCTCGTCTTGCTCGTCGTTGGCAACCACCCATGGGCGACCGGCCTGATTTGACTCTCGAATCCAATGCAGTACGAAACGATGCGTGTCCATGATGGTACGTGTTTGAATCGAGGCTCCTGTGAGCACCGATTGGTCGCCAATGAGTTTCGGGTACACCTTTTCATGTGCGGTCCAACGTCCACCGGTGTGAGTCACAATGAGGTGATGGTAAGGATCGATCGTGGAGAGGTAGTCTGCCATTGCGCTTTGTTGCGCGACGGTTTGAGTGTTTTCCTCGCCAAGGTTCCAATTCAGGGCGAGTAAATAACCGTAGCGTGCCACCAACTCACGTAAATAGAGTTTTCGCTCGGGGCCCGTGTCGCCTCGATCGAAGGCAACGTTATCCTTCTTTCGAAAACCCGAGTTCTCACTTTCGCTGAGCTTGAAATGCAGATACATCCCCTTGGTGGTGGCGTGATCAAAAATCACACCCCACTGGTCTAGCTTGGAGCAGTCGTAATGAAACTTGGAATCACGTTTAACGAAAGGCCATACATTGTCGCCATCGCCGCCGGCGTTGTACGTCAGAAAGGAAAAGGCGTTCATTCCTTCTGAAGCAAGATAATTGATTGCGCCGATGAGCCCCTTGCCTTTGCCAGATTTCCAAGTCGGGTCGCCTGGCTGCCAATCGCGACGATGTGGCTCCCAGGACTTGAGAGGAGCCTTCTTCTCTTTGAAGGTGACGGTTCCGTCGAAATCTCGATAGGCAAGTAGAGTTTCCGGAGCGTCCGCGCCGGCTTTTAGGAAATACTCGCCGCTCCCGGCAAAACGGAGGTACCTCTCGCCGACGTATTGGAGTCGACCCGCCGCGCGAAGGTCGGGCGCGGTCTTGTCGTTCGCTTGGATTTCGAATTGCCCACGGATGCCGTCAAAAGGCTTCAATGGAGACCCGGCCGAGCCAACGGCAACTTGCTCACCGCTCTTGAAGGAAACGAGGTAGTTCCATGTACCCGCCTTGTCTGGCGAAAGGTGGGCTTTCCAAACGCGACCCGAAGTAGCCGACGTTTCGCCTGCATCTCCATCCGCAGCAAAGTAGCCGGGAACGCGATAGAGCGGTGTCCCACTTTCGTGTTGAAACTCAACCGTGAACTCGTAATCCAAAAATGGGTTGGGCGAGACATCCGATTCGTCCGCCTGGGGCCCATCGAGTTCAACGGTGACCTTATGCCATTGCTTCAGATCTCCTCGAATTCGTGTTGTGAACGATGGCTCTTGCGAAATTGCAGTGGGAACGATGTATAGAAAGAGCAGGCCGCAGAATGCGCCTAGGAGAGGTGATTTCATTGTTGACTCGAGATGGGACGAGGCAGTGCGGAGGGGGTACAATTCAGTACTCAGACCAACCAAGTTTGGAGAGTGGTTGGTCCGGTAGCTTAGCAAATTCACTGCGTACAATCTGCGGCTCGGAAACCTGATCGGCTCACAAATTTCGGTGGCGATGGTGTTTACCATCTGCGATCGCTTACGAAGTCGCGTTCGCCATGGGGTGGATTCCGCCGGGCGCGCCGGGCGTATTCCGCTTGCTCTAAAGGTGAAGATGATGGATGAAGATACATGCCCGGCACGAATGTGCTGGTTCGCCCGTTTTGCGTGGCTCCTCGTGCTAGTTCTGTCGTTTTCAGATGCCGAAGCGATTGCTCAAGACGCGAGGTCAGTTGGAGAGAGACAAGAGACCCACACCGAGACTGACTCGAAAATCGGCTCGGAGTTCTGGCTGAAGCGTGCCACGGAAGCGGCGGGGGAAATTCCGGATCTGTCCGCGCGCGATAGTTCGTTGGAAAGGCTTGTCGAAGTCCGATTGGAATTTGGCGATGTAGCGCGGGCGAAAAAAGCGGCCTTGGAAATCGGCGAAGACGACGTTCGCTTGCGGGTGCATCTCACGATCGCGCAATACTTTGGCGATCGTGGAAGACTCGAGTTGTGCGAGGAGGAACTAAAGCTCGCTCGGCGAATAGCACATTCCGCTCGTCAGCGGCTGTTGGTCATGGATGCCTATCTTCGATTGTTAAGAGCTCCGGACGAAGCGTTGAAGTGTATAGCTGAGGATATCGAGAATGTGAGTACGAAAGAACAGCTCGTTGAAGCACTGATTCAATACGGATTTGTCGAGCGTGCCGTTGCGATCTGCCTAGAGAGCAGGGAGAGAGAGACTCAGGAACTGCTGTTGGTCAAGTGCGCTAACAAGACGGCACGAATGAGTGACGCCAAGTCAACTGAGATGCTCCTGAATCATTTAGCACCATACAAGATTCGCGATTCGCGTGTCCAGGAAATCTATTGCGAACTTGCTGAGGCGTTGGCCAAGAACGGTAGGCTCGGGCTGGCGGAGGAGTATGCAACCAAAGTCACCGAGAACTACATTATTCGGACTCACCGCACCCTGCGTCGTATCAAAGAAGGCACGCCAATCGATGCTCCCTTTCAGTTTCGACAGTCGCCCAAGGATCAGATGTCGGCTTTCGAGTGGGTCACTAGTTTCGAAGACGCAGAAGAGGCGGATCGACAGCTGAAGGCGGCGATTGGTGCCGCCGAAGCGAACCCGATCGAGGATTCAAAAGGACAGTTCGGTCCATGGAATCAATCAGGAGAGCTAGCAAGAATTCGCATGCAGTATTTCCAAGTAGCCGCGCTCTACCGCAAGCAGGGGAACTACGACGAGGCGCGTGAGCGAATGGAAATCGCGGAAGACGCCATACAGGTCGTCTCGAAGGAGAATGCCTTCGCTGCCATGATGGCATCACTGTCGTTGGTGAGCAGCCAGATACGGGCCAATGATATTGAAGGTTTGAAACGCTTTACGTCCGTGGCGGAGCCCTATCTTTGGAGCAACCTTGCAAATGAAGTCGTGGAGAAGGTCATCGATTCTGGCGATATCGCGGGTGCGACCAAGATCGCTTGGCGTGTCGTTTCCTCTGACCGAAGAAGCTTGCTCGGTAATGGCGATGGTCGCTGCGATAAGATTGTCTCCTGTCTGATCGACGCGGGAGCGACGAAAGTTGCTTATGAAGTTCTTCAAGCAAATGCGGAAGACAAGCAAATTGCGACTGCCTTGGAGAGTGCGGGTCACGCGATGGTCAGGACGGGAGCGGCTGCCGAACTTCTGGAAGCGAAGTGGACGACCGACTTGTCGCCCGAGCAACGCTTGTATCTTGCGATTGGTGCTGCTCGAGCAACCATTGTAGAGCCGAATTAGTCACTCCCAGTGGTGCCGATTTCATTTCGAAGATCCGTCTCTCGCCATCAGATCCAGTAGCGCGACAACGGTTGCTTCGACGCCGGCTTTGATGGAGGGTTCGGGTTCGATCTTGAAGAAGGGGGAATGATGCGACGGAACGGGATCGCCGCCCGCCGCTTCGGCTGCAATGTCTTGCTTTGAGGTACCGCCCACCGAGAAGTAAACGCTTGGTATCGGTGGCTCCGTGGTGAAGTAAGGAAAATCCTCCGCTCCCATCCCTTTTCGATTCTGCGCAACGAACTCGTCGGACATCATGATTTCGTCACCGATCTCCTCGACCCAAGTTTGGCGAAGCCGTTTTGCTAGCGACGAGTTGTTGATGGTCGGCGGAGTCGATTCGGAGTAGATGACTTCGGGCAATTTATCTTCAGGTAGTCCCGCAGCACGGCCGAGGTTTTCCGCAATTCTCTTGATGCCATCGAGCAGGAGCTTGCGAGTTTCGAGTGAGGTGTTGCGAACGGTCAGCTGAAGCACAGCGCGATCTGAAATAATGTTGTGCTTCCGTCCGGCGTGGAACGAGCCGACGGTGATAACCCCGGGATCGCGCGGAGGGAGTTCGCGAGATACCAAGGTTTGGAGCGCGAGTACGATTTGGGAGGCCAGCACGATTGGGTCTTTGCCTTGGTGCGGAGAAGCACCGTGAGCGCCCACGCCATGAACGATGATGTCAACCGCATCGGCACCGGCGTAGGGGCTGCCTTCGGATACGGCGAGTTTTCCTGCTTCGCCACCGCACCAAACGTGGAAGGCCAACGCGAAGTCGGGTTTGCCGAATCGCTCCCACAAGTGGTCCTCCATCATGGCTTTGGCGCCGATGACGCGTTCCTCGGCGGGTTGGCCGATCAACATCAGCGTGCCAGACCACTGGTCTTTCAGTGCCGCCATTCTACGTGCTGTACCGACAAGCGATGTGATGTGCACATCGTGTCCGCAGGCGTGCATGACGGGAACCATCTGACCTGTGATGGGACTCTTCTGATGCGCGACTGACGCATTGGGCAAGCCCGATTTTTCTTCGACTGGTAATCCATCCATGTCGGCGCGCATCATCACCATTGGACCATCGCCATTCTCCAGAAGCGCGACCACACCGGTGCCGCCGACACCCTCACGCACCTTAAAGCCCGCGGAGCGCAGTTCTTTCGCGAGCCGCTTCGCTGTTTCGTTTTCGACCAGTGAAAGCTCTGGATTGCGGTGCCAGTGATCGAAGAGCGGCCAAAGATGTTGCTCGTAATCTGCCGCAATTGCGTCTTGTAGGGAAGAGTCACTTTGTGCGAATGCCGCAGTGGGCAGCAGAATCAAGCTGACGACGATGGAAGTGATGAATCGCAATGGCACTCTCCTGATGGAAGTCGTGGTGGCGAAGATTCCTGCGGCTGACGCCTGGGCTCGGGTTTGCCTATTCAGTCAGACAGAAGCTCGATTGGCTTAGGTCGTTGAGCCAACGAACTAGGCTCGCCCATTGTGGGCAAGCGTGCTGGTACTTGTCCAGCAACGCAAGCCTCGAACTCGGGACAAACTGGAGTGAGTCGCGGAAGTCGATCCAATCCGGAAGCTTCAAAGTGTGTGTTGATCCACGGATCGTTGCATGCGTCTTTCACGCAGACAAGCGGTAGAGTTCGCCTAGTTTCATGTGCCAAATAGCGGACCTTCGGGTCCCCCGTGCAGGGGAAGTCCCTAATTTGGCGGTTGACGCAAAGCGGCGTACTGCGAACTGACTTATGGTTTCGAGACCAATTCCGAGGGTGGATTGGGTTGCTTCGATCGTGGGAAGTGAAGCAGCAGAAAGATTGGCATGGCCTTTGGGCCGGAAGAAGGCTTCGTCCGCGAAGAACTTTGGCAATGGTTTTCCCTGGTTTCAATTCACGAAAAACTGCAAAGCCCCTGCTATTTGGGCTGTTCTCGCTGGTGATCCTGGTGGGCGTGTGTCAATTGTCAGCCTATTCCTTTCGCCCAGGTAGCGTAGGTCGAGTGCCAAACCAGCTCCCAGATTCGCTTGCCAATCTTGGAGTCAGCGATGGGCAGTCCTTGAATCTGTTCGTCTTTTACCACCCACGATGTCCATGCACCCAATCGACAGCCCGCAACTTAGCCAAGATCAGCGCTTTCTTGCGGAATGATGTAAATCTTACAGCTTTCGCGTATGTGCCGGCCGAAGCCAACGAAAGTTGGTTGGAGACGTCAACGACTCGAGAGTTCGCGGGGATTCCCGGTTGCACGATCGCCTTGGATTCCGAAGCGAAGATGAGCCGCTTGTTTGAAGTTCACACTTCCGGGCACGTATTGCTCTATGGACACCGTGGCGAACTGCTGTTCAGCGGGGGGATCACCCCGTCGCGTGGTCATGAGGGGGATTGTCGAAGCGGCAATGACCTTGTTCGCTTGATCAACGATGGATTGGGTTCAAAGGACGTTCCAGTCGAGTGGCCGAGCTTTGGTTGCCGGATCTACTCTGAGGAGGAGATCCTATGATGACGGCACGGTTCGAATTAGGGCCTCAAGCAGAAGACCTATTCAAGCGGCGATACTCTGCGGAATGTGACCGAGTCCATCAACTGATGATGTGGTTGATGTTGGTCCAATGGTTCGCAGGGATCGGCTTTGCACTGTTCTATTCTCCGTGGACTTGGATAGGCGAGCATTACGAAATCCATATTCACGTATGGCTCGCCGCCTTGCTCGGCGGAGCCATCTCAGGCTTTGCTGTTCTGTGGATACGGACTTTTCCCGACGCGGCACACACTCGCCACGTTGTTGCTGCGATGCAGGTGTTGTGGTCTGCCTTGTTCATCCACCTAACCGGCGGACGCATTGAGACTCATTTTCACGCCTTTGCGTCGATCGCCATTATCAGTACGTATCGCGATTGGAAAGTCTTGATTACGGCGACTGCAATTGTGGCTGTAGATCATTTGATTCGCGGTATCTTTTATCCAATGTCGGCGTTCGGCGTCGCGGTGGAAAGCCCCTTTCGATGGGTTGAACATTCCTTGTGGCTACTTTTCGAGGCCGGATTCCTCATCCCTGCTTGTATCCGTTTGCGGAACGAAATCGGTGAACTCTGCGTCCGCCAGACTGACTTAGAGGAAGCCAAGCAGACCGTCGATATCCAAGTCGATCGTCGTACCAATGAACTCGTCCTGGCCAACAGGCGGCTCGAGGAGAAGACCAAGGAGGCTGAGAAATTAGCCTTGGTGGCGCGCTATACCGATAACGGAGTGATGATCACGAATGCGGACGGTCAGATCGAATGGGTGAATGCTGGATTCGAACGCATCACCGGATTCACTAGTGAACAAGTGACTGGCCGCTGCTCGTGGGAATTCTTGCACGGCGCACAAACCGACGCCGACGAAGTCAACCGACTAAAGGCAGCGATTGCAAATCATGGTGCCTTCGATGGCGAGTTGATTAAGTACCGGAGGACGGGAGAACCATTTTGGATGTCCGTCGAATTCCGTCCCATTCGCAACTCAGACGGAATCGTGTCGCGTTACATCGTGATTGAGCGGGATATCAGTGAGCGTGTTGCAGCCGATATTGAACGGCAACGGCTGAATGAACAACTTGTCGATGCGTCACGCAACGCTGGAATCGCGGAGATGGCCACCGGAGTGTTGCACAATGTTGGCAATGTTCTCAACAGCGTGAATGTTTCGGCATCCGTAATCCGTACGATCTTCAATCGCAGTGCCTTCAATCAGTTAGATCGTTTGGCGAATCTGATCGATGAGCATCAGGACGATTATGTCGACTTCGTTCAGAACGACGAACGTGGGCGTCTAACACCAAAATATCTAGTGAAAGTCACCGAGGCCATCCGACGCGAACGTGAGAAGTTTGATGTCGAATTTGGTGAAATCGTGTCCAATATAGACCACATCAAGGAGATCGTTTCCGTCCAGCAAGAGTCGGCGAAGACGACTGGTCTAAAGCAGCTCGTTTGTCCAAGAAAAGTGGTGGAAGACGCAATCATCGCCAACAAGGGCACGCTGACCAATCACCATGTTCGTATCCACACCGAGTTCGACGATAAACTTTCCCCGTTCACTTCAGACAAGCGCAAGATCCTGCAAATCTTGATCAACTTGATTACCAACGCCAAAGACGCCGTGGTTGAGGCAGCTGCAGAACGCCCTACGGTTGAACTACGTGTCGCTCGGGATGGCAATCAAATCCTCTTCGAAGTCACCGATAATGGTGTCGGCATCGAGCCGGAACTAGTTGCGAGAGTATTCCAGCATGGTTTCACCACCAAAGCGAAGGGGCATGGGTTTGGACTGCATAGTTGTGCCAATGCCGCGACTGAGCTTGGCGGTTGGATGAACGTGACTAGTCCTGGGGCTGGCAAGGGAACCACCTTTACGCTCGGTATACCCATGTTGGACCAGGAGTCAGAGGGAGCCGCGGCAAGCGTAAAACAACACCATATGGTCACAAGCCAAGTTTCCTGATGCCGGCGCATGCTTAATCGTGCATCGATTCAATCAAGCGACCTTGAGCGAAGGGCCTCTCGAAAGCAAACCGCCGAGGACTGATAAGGCTGTCGAATCGTTACATTCGGCAAACTGAAGTAAGTAAATGTGGCCTATCTAGTTCCGCGAAACATCATCGCGTCTGCCACTTGTGAGGCAAGTGGCAGTTCGCGAGTGCTAGGAACTGGACCAGAGTGGGTAAGCAAAGACGCGTTTTTGATTCCAATTGGTGCGATTGCAACGCTTCAAAGCGGTCAGCGCTCACGTTCGATCTATCGAGTGCGTTTAATGCACCGTTACCGCGAAATCAGACCGCGAATTTGCAAACCAGCAAAGATCGCGTATTTACCTACATCCCACTTTCATCTTCGTTCCCCGAGCCTGCGACTTAGCCGTGTTCAATCCAATTCGAGTCTTCTCCATACTTCGCGCTTTGAATCGTTCTCAAGCGGTGATCCAGTTCACGCCCCAGGGGAAGATTCTTAGAGCGAATAAGAACTTTCTCAACTGCCTAAAGTATCGCTCGTCTGAGATCGTCGGTCGACATCATTCGATCTTCGTCGGTAAAGAGTATGGGGCTAGTGAAGCCTACCGGCGGTTCTGGGAGAACTTGGCGAAGGGCGAATTTCAGACGGGCGAGTTCGAGCGATTCGACAAGAATGGTGCGAGTGTCTGGATCCAGGCAACCTACAATCCTGTGATGGACGTTTTTGGACGCGTCACCCGAGTCGTGAAATTCGCAACGGACATCACGGAACGTAAACTGGCCGAGAAAGAGATCATTGATCGCTCACAGGCGGTTATTGAATTCGATCCCTTTGGCCACATTCTGAACGCCAACGGTTTGTTCCTGAAGACCACCGGCTATTCGCTGGGCGAAATCGTGGGCCAACATCACCGGATGTTTATGCCCGATGGCGAAGCGAATAAACCCGAATACGCCAGGTTTTGGGAAGACTTGCGCCGCGGTGAATATCGGCAAGGCCAGTTCCGCCGCGTAGATCGCAACGGTAATGAAATATGGCTTCAAGGTAGCTACAACCCACTGCTAAATCCGCAGGGTGAAGTGATCGGGATCAAGAAGACCGTGGCTGATGTGACTGTCGAGCAACAGACGAAACGGCAGAGCAGTCAAATTGGTTCTGAGATGGCGACTGGCGTTAAAGAATTGAACGTGGCGATTCGTGAAATCGCGGAACGCATTTCGAATACGTCGACATTGGCCCAGCAGGCCGACGATTCTGCAAAAGACGCGGTTTGCCAGGTTGATGCGCTGGTGCAATCGAGTGACCAGATCTCCACCGTCGTAGAGTTGATCGAACGTTTGGCGGAGCAGACCCACCTTCTGGCTTTGAATGCAACCATCGAAGCTGCACGTGCGGGTGAATCTGGTAAAGGGTTCGCTGTCGTAGCCGATGAAGTTAAAAACCTCGCCAACGAAACCGCCCGAGCGACCGAACAGATCCGCGGCCGCATTGCTGAAATCCTCAGCAATGTGGAGCAGATGGTGGGATCCATTAAGAGCATTGAAGATGGTGTTCGTATGGTGAATGAGAATTCGACAGGCGTTGCCGCTTCAGTGCACGAACAAAGTGCGGTGATGACTCAAATGGATGCCACGGCTAAACAGCTTCTCCAACTGAGCAGCTAATCTTCTTGGTGTTGGTTGACACCGGTGAGCTCTCCTTGCTGCGTCTTCGGTAGTCTAGAATGACTTGAAGGCTCATTGTCTGTGCGCGCATTGAGTTCAATGTTGGGCCGTGGCTCGTACAAGCTCTTGTGACTTGGACTAGCGTAACCCACCGCAAGCCGCGTGAAAGCGTTCTGATGTCGACCATAGAATCGATTGAGACCCGGCCATCTACGGGGGCTCGCAATGCGCCATTTCAATGGCTGTGGATAGCTGGCCTGGTGATATGGTTCTTGGCGGTCAGTTTTCTGCCGAACCCCCGACCGTTCGGGGCCCCGGAATTCGCCGTCTCAACCGTGGTAGCCGTTACGGGACTGAGTGAACCTGCGGCGCGAGCTGTTGCAACTATTGTCTTGCGGGCTACCGGTCTCGGGATTTTGGGAGCCTTGGTCGCGTGTTCGTGCGGTGGTCTTTCATGGCGTGTCGCGACGCTTTGTACGCTGTTTGCTGCTCCGACTCTCGCGACGATCAGTTTGTGGATCAATATTGGATACTTTCCGATACTCGCGCAACTATGGCTCTCTTCGGCCAGTGGGGTGATCGGTGGTTTCGTCGGGCTCGGCTTGCTACGAAACAAGCTCCTTCTGTTAGTGGCGTTTCTGTTTACAGGCAGTCTCTTCATGTGGGGGACGGCTACTGGTATTTCGGATGACCTCAGTGAAGCAACGGCCGCGACCGCTCGACATCTATTGAATAAAAAGGGCGCGCTTCCGGAAAGTGGCGACGAGCGTTTCACCGCGATCGTTCGAGAGGCATTCGCTTACGCCCATGACAATTCCCACCAAAGAGATGCAAGGTTCGCGAACCAGGCGGCGATTCTCGCGATCGGCGTTTTGGTCGGTGACGAAAACGTTGCCGAAGTCGCCAGACGTGCGGTTCCGCAAGAAGCGTTACCGCAGCTAGCCAATTTCCGAAAAGGTATTACGTTGCAAGGACGCGCGGATCTACCGCGTCACTTCAGCGTGAGTGCCGCGCTGGCGGTTCTTTCAGATGAAGAACGATCGCTGAGTGTCGGTGTCGCGAAGGAAATGATGGATGCGACACCCGGCGGCTCCGGTTTTTCTTTCGTTGATCTGATGGCAGATCGCGCTGGGATCCTCTTCGCTGTCGGAGCAACACGCACTTCGGAGTCTGCTAAGGAAGCTCAGCAGCGTATGACTCGGGATCTATCGGCAAGTGATCTTTGCCCGACAATCGAAGATCTGCCCGAGGGACTGACCCAAGATGAGTTTCGCGAGCAATTCGGCGGTTTGGGAGGCGTCGAAGCCTCGGCTGTGATGCAGGACATCGGCGAACGGCTACGCTCTTGCGACGCCATCCTTAGGGAATGATGGAAAGTAGTTAAGAACACGGATCAAGATTTGCGAACGCGAGACTCCATCTCACCCTGATTCTCCGAAATCAGCGGGGCATGTTGGACAGTTTGCGACAGCATGCCGCGCGCGCAGCCTCAGAGATTGGGAAATGGATTCGCTCTGAATGGGAATTGGATTTGTCCATTCTCGGTCGCATGTCTTAGAAAGCGGGCACGGCGAGCAACGGGCAGTCCGCGTGTCGGAGCACTTGATCCGTTGTCGATCCGCGGAGCACGTCCAACAGTCCTTCGCTGCCTGCCGTCACCATGACAATGGCGCTGGCATCAATCTCTTTAGCCGTTGCCAGAATTTCTCCCGCGGCATCACCCTCTCGCGCAATTCGGTGAACCTTGGCTGCGCCATCGGGCAAGTCGACAGCAGGAAAGTCCTCTGCTTTTCCAATATGAAGTAGAGTCAAATCGGCTTGAGGACCGCCAAACCGCGATAGCGCAATCCGAGCTCGGTTGACGGCTTTCTGTGGCGATGGATTATGATCTACGGGCACGAGTACATGATTCAACGAGACTTTGCCGGTCTCTTGATCAACGCAGCCGCGACACGACTCCGGAACAAAGAGAGTTGGAATCGAAGACTGAGCGACCTGTTTCGCAATCTGCTCGGCTTTCGACGGATGTAACCAAGCTGAAAGTCCGTGGCGTCCTGCGGTCGAGAGCACGATCAGGTCCACGGGTTTCTGCTGACAATAACTATCGATCGCCTGCGGGACGCTACCTTCTGTGCAAACGACTTTACCCACGTCGATACCAAGATGTCGAACATCACTCCGACTAGCTTCAGCTGGTAGCAAGCCCCATCGGTCGAGCATCGCGCGAACGGACGGGAATTCGTCCAGGTGCTCGTCCCCTTCTTTCCCAACATGGAGGAGATCCAGCCGGCACTGATTGTGTACCGCCAGCCGAAGCGCGTGAGCCAATGCTAGGTCTGAACCCGAGGAAAAGTCAGTTGGATGTAAAATGAATTCGGCCGTATCAGCAGCAGCGGGTTCAGACATCGGTTTCACTTTTCGAATTGCGGAAGAAGGTTGAGATCTCAACCGTAGTTTGTAATTGCCTTCGCGGCAACGCACCATACTTCGGGGTTGCAAAACGGTGTCGAGGTTAGAAGGTGATAATCGAGATCTGATTTAATCGGTTCTAAGTAACGGCCTTTGATTGTGCGGCAATCTAGCTACAATTTGCATCTCTCAGTGGTGATTTCCGATCGGTCTGTCTCACCAGCGGCATGATGCACTCGGAAAATCAGGATGCCTCTGAGCTTGGAGGGTATCCGAATGGTTAGGAAGCTGATTCGAAATCAGTCGCTGGTTCGCCCAGTTGCGGGTTCGAGTCCCGTGCCCTCCGCTTCTTTTTCTTAGCTTTGCCGGTTTTCTCACTGGTGAAATGTCCCGCTGGCCGATTCTGGCCTTCCTGCCTGCTCGAGTGAACCGGCAATCACGGAAATCTGGCTGTGTCCGCCGAGGCGCGATGTGGAAAGGGGAACGCATTCTGGCCATCAATTCGTTGGCAGTGAGAATAGGCATGCTGGGAATCGACGCCCCGGAGAAAAGCCAGCCCTGCGGACGGAACGCTACGAAAGCTCTCGGCGAATTACTTTACGACGTCATGAAAGTAACGGTGACGGTCCTAAGCAGCGATAGTTATGCCCGTGTAGCAGCAGATCCACCTTATTTCGATGGTCAGCGAATAGGCGTGCAGCTGGTTCGAAATGGATTGGCTTGGCACCATACCGTGTAAGCGGCAGAAGATAGCGCGCTTGCGGAGGCTCAGTTTCAAGCTAAGACTGAGAAAGCGTGTCTCAGGGGCGACTCGAAGCATGTTGCGCCCTGGGATTGGGGAAACCTTAGCCAACAAGAACGGAATCAACTCAGATGAGGCGGAAGATCCAACTCAAGCACATTTTTCTTGCCATCGCATTCATAGCCGTATTCTTGGGTGGCTACCTAGCGGGCAACCGTGCCGCATCCGCGCGAATCGAAAAGGAAAGCCAACAGACGATCGCAAGGCTACGAGAGCGACTGCTCCTCTACAGGGCCGCCGAACTGAAGAGCGCCGTTGTTCAGATCGAAAGCAAGTCCGAAACGGCCGAGTCCGCCGGCGACCAGGATAGTGGAGTTGCTAAGGAGTATAGTGACGAGGAATGACCTGGTGGCGGGCCTGTGGATGAGATCGATTGTCGCTGATTCGTGCGGGAAGTAGAGTTACAAACACCGATCATTTTGCTGCCGACCTTGCTCAACTAAGGGGCACACCAAACCGCCGCATGCAAATTGATCGTATCGCGGTTGCCAACGATCGTCAGGGTAATTCAAAGCTCCAATTCGCCGTGGATGAGGTAACGAATCCCTTGAGCTCTCGGCCTGAAGATGGAGGGAACTCGTAACCTCATCCACTTCGGGCGAACCGCTTGCCTTTAAATTCTGATTAGCCCTGCAGGACAATAGTGAATTTGGTGGGTGCTGACTGACGCTCTCATTTAGAACGCTCGATGCGAATGGACCAGTCCTCCGTTTTGCTGGTTCCACTGGGACGCAAGAGCTCAATGTAGCCTGTTTCATCCGCAGTTCTCGAAGTCCCTGCGGTCGATCGATCAATGAGGCTTCGCGAGGTGAATTTTTGTTGTTGATACGGATAACTTGCGAGCGTGTACTCGGAGTCGTTCACTGAAAGCAGAATGCTGCAGGTGTACTCTTCGCTCATCTTTACGGTCAGTGGTTCGTCGAACGCGAGGACCACGCGACTTATGCCCGGGCTCAGAGTAACAACGGTGTCTGAGCCGGCGAGAGTCTCATTGCAACAGATCAGACGATATTCGCCGGTCTCTGGTACATAGGCCTGCCAGACAATTTCGTGTCCCCATGTTTCTGTTTCTTCAAGCACTTCAAGTTTGTTCGGATCATCGACGAAGAGAAACTGGCCGTAGGCTTCGAACGCCAAGAGCTCGTCTTGCATTCGCTCTGTCTCAAGCTTCAACTTGAAATCCCAAAGCCATATACCGCAGGCAGTTATCAGTAGCAGTAGCTGTAGTAAATTAAGCTGCGGTCTAGAAACTCTCATTCGTAGAGATCCGTTTCATTACACTTGAGGTAGACGGACTGACTCCTGGGATGTCTCTCCATGCCTTACTGCCCTCAGCACCGATGCAGATCAGGATAGGATATTTCAGGGCAGCAAAGAGGTGGGTGTTAAGATTGGGTTCAAGTTTATCAATCAGATGTTCGGGGATTTGTACGCGGCCTAGTTCAATAATGGAGCTTGCCGCATATTCCGATGTTTCTTCTACGCCTGCTATCTCAATTTCTAGCTCATCCCAATGCTCTTTGAGAAAGCGTGCGAGTACCACGTTGAAGCCTCCGTTAGAGCCGCCGCCTGACTCCCTGACTCGCAGATATGCATGTTCACGGACGATCTTGACGGCCCACGATGACGTGTAAATTCCTTTGGTTCTAATCTGTGCGTAGCCACTTCGGTTATAGCCCTGGCTAATGCCAGCGCAATGAAGCCCTTCAGGAGTCTGAACTGCCCATTCGAGATGCAATGGCTTGTTGACCATGCAACGGACATAGAACTTGTGGGGGTCATCGCCTGGGGTGAATTTAGGGAGTTCGCTGGCAACGGGCGTGTATACCGCACTCATAAGGCGGTACCTCTTCCCAGAGTCCCACACCCTGATGGCTCCCCAAGAAATTCCTACGATGAGAAATATGTAGACGACAGGCGTTCCAATACGTTGGTATCTAAATGCCCTCTTCGCCGTGCTAGCGACTTCGATGGCTTGTTGCTCCGGATTCATTGCAAAATACTTTCTCGTAGTATCCCTTTCGGATACCACACTCCGAACTCAGATCGAGCCTAATTGCATCTGTACACCCGTTTGTAGGCCAGTGAAACTAGGGGAGCGATGTCGCGATGTTAAGTCGCTGCGAAGATCTGGGCCACGAAAATTCATCTGGAATCAGCGAGTCTGCGTATTGCCTTCAATCTGCCGACTGAGATGCGTAGTCTGGAATCTAGGTCATCTGATTGGTAACAAGTTCGTCGAATTCCTGCAGACCGTCTAGAAACTGGCCAAGTAGTATCTGTACGAATAGGAAAGCAGACAATGCGAAGGCGAGCATCAGGGCCCCGCGAATTCGAATGACCCGTAGTGCGTCATGACCGGGGTTTTGATCTGTCGAGACGCCCGAACTGCGGAGTATTTGTCTGCTGAAGAACCAAAATCGTGCAGGCGCCAGAATCTGGAGAATACCAAGTCCGGCAAACAGAATGCTACCGCTAGAGAAAGCCCATTGAACGAATGCGATTAACGGTTCGCGGGGCTTACCCAGGAAGGCGGGCAGAACGACGGAAGTTGCGATAACCGCAAATGCCGCAATCCAAAACAAGCTATTGTTGTCGTTGGACATCGACTTCGACGATTCGCTGGCCGATGGTGCCTTGTCGATGCTAGTTGGCGTTTGGCCGCCTGAAATCGAGGCAACGTCCACACTTACTTCGCTGGCTTGTTGATAGCGATTTTCGGGTTCATTCTCAAGCGTGCGAAAGACAACTTCGTCTAAGCGATGGTCCACGCTCTTTTTTTTGACTTTGATGTCGAATTGTCGGCGAACGGTGTGTTTAGTCCTGTAGGAGTTAAGGCCAGTGACAGGATCCGGAAGCGAATTCCCCGACACCCGAATGAGTCTGCTTGTCGATTTGCAAGCGGAGGCGGACCAAGATGCCTGGGAAGAATTCGTCACGATCTACCGTCCGGTTCTTTATCGTCTGGCTCGTAAGCGCGGACTCCAAGATGCTGACGCACAGGATTTGTCTCAGCAAATCCTGCTGTCGATTGCTGGTTCAGTAGCACGCTGGGAGCCGCATGACGAATCCACCCGCTTCCGACACTGGTTGCGACGCGTTGCAAGAAACGCGATCTCTAATGCGATCACTCGCCGACCTCGGGACTTGGCGGCCGGCGGCACTTCGATGCAGGCTGTTCTTGAAGGACATGCCGACGAGGATTACGAGCTTCAAAGAGAGATCGAACTCGAACATCGTCGTGAGCTGTACCTCATGGCGGCGTCGATTGTAAAAAAAGATGTTACCGCTGAAAGTTGGCAGATATTCGAACTCGCGGTCATCAAGGGCGTCCCCATCGAAGAGGTAGCAAGAAAAACGAACAAGTCTGTGGGAGCGGCCTATGCGGCTCGTGGCCGAGTGATGAACCGACTGAGCCGAATCGTTGCCGAGGCTAAGCTACGCGAATTATGAAGACGAACCAATGTGATCGAGAGCGTATTGTTCGCTTCTTTCAGAGCGCGACGTTGGATGAGGACATCGAACTGACTCTGCACCTAGAACGATGCGAAAGTTGCCGGCGATATTTTGATTCGCAAGCGGCGCAGCCTGAACTGTGGTTGGAAGCGGGGCAGCTACTTCAGCCGACCGACTTCGATTGGCCAAAAGCTGGGCAAATAGATACGGCTCAGGCGACTAAGGGGAGATTGGAAACACCGTCGATTCGGGCCGTTCTCGACTCATTGGTTCCATCGGAGGATCCAAAGCATCTTGGTCGTCTGGGTACCTATGAAGTGTCTGGTGTGGTGGGCGCCGGAGGGATGGGCGTCGTTTTGAAGGCGTTTGACCGGTCCTTGGATCGCGTCGTTGCCATCAAAGTGCTCGCGCCACACCTGGGAAATAGCTCCGCCGCGCGGAAACGTTTCTCGCGTGAGGCTAAGGCGGCGGCCGCGGTTCTGCACCCAAACGTGATTCCCATCTACGGTGTCTCCAGCGACGCTACCTTTCCCTACCTAGTGATGGCATACGTTCGTGGAGGTTCGCTACAGACACGCCTTGAACGGGAGGGCCCTTTGTCGCCCACGGAGGTCTTGCGAATTGGGGCTCAGGTTGCGGCGGGATTGGCTGCCGCTCATGGGCAAGGTCTCATTCATCGGGATATTAAGCCTGAAAACATTTTGCTTGAAGAGGGCGTTGAACGGGTCACACTGACCGATTTTGGCCTGGCTCGCGCAGTGGATGATACTTCGGTAACGCTCGAAGGTTCGATCGCCGGTACGCCGCAGTTTATGTCTCCGGAGCAGGCCCGCGGAGAATCGGTCGATCAAAAGAGCGACTTATTCAGTTTGGGAAGCGTTCTTTACAACTTGTGTACTGGACGCCCGCCATTCAGGGCGGATTCCTCCTATGGCGTGATGCGAAAAATATCTGATGAAAAACCGACTCCGATTCCCGAATTGAATCCTGAAATTCCGGCCTGGTTGATTTTCCTCATCGAGAAGTTGATGGCTAAGAAGAAATCTCAAAGATTCAGCTCAGCTGCCGAAGTCCAAGAGGTTCTCGAAGCCTGCCTCAGTCACACACAACAGCCGGCGCTTGTACCCTTGCCGGTTGAGTTAGCAAAGAAGAAGCATTTGATCCCGCAACAACGCGGGATTGGCAGTCGTAGTTCCATATTCTGGGGATTGTCCATGTTGGCTCTATGCAGCGTTCTTTGTGTTTTTTGGTTGCCTCAGAACGTTACACCGCAACAGCAAACCACGCCGACGTCTGATGCGGCAGGTGCGAGCAGCGAGGTGTTAGGCAAAGGCTATGTTCGGCAGGGGGACTTCATTTATTTCGAAGATCAGCGAATTGACCGGGCTGGAAAAGAAGATATCGACCAATTCGCGAAGTTCACCGGACTCGATTTGAAATTGGCGAGCAACGTTGATGCAGCAAGTTTCAAAGCACTTAGTGAAGAGTACACGAAAGACAGAAACCAAGTTTATTACAAATGGATTAGTCCTGGCCGTTTCTGGGTGGTAGAGCTACCGCAGGCTGATGTGAGCAGTTTTGAAGTTCTCGGATTCAACTTGGCCAAGGACCGGGAGAAGGTTTGGTGGTATGGCAAGCCATTGCCGGAGATTGACCCAGCAACGGTACGAGTTGTCAACGACGGTTTCGTTTGGAAAGACGCAAATCACGTTTGGTATCAACTCGAACAGATTCCCAACGCAGATGCAGCATCGTTTCGACATCTTGGTCAAGCCTTCTATCGCGATAGGGAACGAGTCTACTGGTCTAGTAAGAATTTGGACGACGCTGATCCGGACACTTTTCGTACATTTGGAGATGACTTACCCTACGGCGCGGATCGAACGCATGTTTGGAAGGCGGCTCAGCAGCTCCGCGGGCTCGATGGAGCTAGCTTTGAAGCGGTGCACCAATCGATTTACAAAGACAAGAATGGGGTCTATGCCAATGGGTATCCAATTGAAAAAGCCGATCCGAAAACATTCCGGAAAGTCGCCGATCTAGATCAGCATCAAAGCGCTCTTTTCGCGGACGGGAACAACTTCTATGTCCATGTTCCCTACCGCGGAGAGACCTACAAGGTGACGGTCTTGAATGATTCGCTCCGAGTTAAACGGCAGCTATGGGCTCCAGGTACACCCAAACATCGAACCAGGTCGGTGGGTCCAGTAGCGATCGCTTCTGCCGAACTTGCCGCGGGCGGTTGGCGCAATCAAAAGGTTATGATTGATCAGGCAACCGAGGCAAATCAAATGACGGTGGATCAGGAAGCTCATGTGCTGAACCTGTACACGTCGCAGTTCACGAAGGCATGGGAAATCCTGGCTACGGATCCACCGGTACAGGTGGTTGACAATCCCAAACCTGGCGAGGGACTCACAGCGGATGCTGTCGCAAGCTCCAGCGGATGGCGTACCGATGTGATCGCATTCAATCGGTTGCTCGGTGAGCTTGCCGAGGCAGGGAAATTGCCCGACGCGTCTACATTGGCCAAGCGGGTTTCGATCGTGCCCGGTAACGCTGATGTAGACTCTGAAGTGATTCCAGTTACGGACGGAGCCGGTGGGTTTATTGATTTGAATCCGGCAGAGGACACGATCCAGTTTCGCGTGAATCAGGCTCTCAAAGATCAACGAGTTGAATGGGAGTTTGTGCTCAGCAGGGATGCGGCCGCGTCGGCGAGCGGTGTCACCAATATCGTTCCTGTCTTGGCAAATAACGGCTTGGTGCCATTTCTCGGTTCACTCTTCATCCATTCGCCGCCGGGTGACGGGGTTGCAGTTGACTTCAAGGCCGGCGACAGGGTGAAATTGGTGGGTACCATCGGTGATTCATCTGGAGGCAAAGGCCTAGCATCCGCAATGGCGCCTGTTGGTCCTGTCGCGGTCTATCATCTCCAATCATCGCCGCACACGATTTTCTGGATTGGCTTAAAGGAGGTGACGCTTACTGGTTCAGGTCGCGAGAGAACGCCGTCTATCCAGGAACCCGCTAGGGGCGTCTCCGCTTTCGTCCGAGCATTACTGAAAGCATCGTTGGAGTACGACGAAGCTGCTCTGCAAGAAATGTACGCTTCCGAGGTGCGCTTGCTGCCAGGGAATAGGCTATTCCATTTCGGTCTCGAACTGCCCGGTAAATTGTCTGCGAGCGGCGTTTTGGTCAAACGAGAGGACATATTGCCGGCCCTAAAAGAGCAGGCGTCTAGGGATCCGATCCCAAGATCCATGGTCGGTGGCTTGGCCAGTCTGTTCAGAATAGAGCAAGTCAGCGCTCCGGTCGGAGAATTGATTGCGGAGCCCAATCTGTCAAACGATTCAGTTTTTGGCAGACTGCAGTTCACGTTGGAGAAGAACGACATCCTGATCAAAGTATCCGTGCCCAATGCGTTCAGGTACCTGCAACTCCGTAAGTCCGGCGAATCCTGGATAGTGGTAGCCGAGTACTGAGCGCTCGCTATGAAGGCCAAGTTGCCAAGATTGCTGCCAGCGCGTGATCCGGTACGCTTTGATGGTACGATCCAGAGTGTCGACAACTCGCCCCAAGAATCCTGGTGGACAAGCTATGAAAACGACGACGCCCTCATCACCTTTTGAGCCGGTACGAGACACGGGAAACGATGCGGAAGAACAGCAGCGTACGAGCGCTCCAGTGATCATTCTTGCCTCGCTGGCCGCGATGCTGCCATGGCCGTTGATGGCAATAGGATTCTGCTCGTCTGCCGGGTTATTGGAAGAAGCCAGTGATTCTGCATTGATGTTCGGCGGCATAACGCTGATTTTCCTGCTTCCGCTCGGATTCTTCGATCCGCCCGAATGGACCTTTGCCGCTATCTTCTCAGGCGTATGGGGTCTTGTGCTCGTCCTACCTGCACTTCTTGCCGCCAGCGAGAGACTTAGAAAGCGACATTTAGTTTTCGTCTACGTGATACAGGCTGGGTTCTCGATTGCGCAGGCAGGACTCGGGCTCTTGATGATTGTTGGCAGGAGTGTGTAGGCATCCATCTCGGCGAATGCACGCCGACTGGACAATCTGCTCGCAGTCGAATAACGCGTTCCGTTATGCGGCTTGCACTAATTGGACTCCACAACGATTCCCATTCTTCGCACCCATTTTGTGCGGAATGCCCGAAGGTGGCCAACATGTCTCAAAACCCTTTTGAACCACCGACCACGCGTCTGCCGAAATCGAAGCGCCTCGCGCGCCTCGCCGCCAACAGACTCGTCATTGTCATTGCGAACTCAGTTCTATGTGTACTCGGCTTCGCGTTTGCTGCGCTCAGCTTAATACCATCAGATGCGCCCGAGTTTTTCCTTTACACAGGTGTCCACCTCATTGGTTGCGGGACGTCGGGCTTCCTAAGTGGCTTGGTTAAAAGGCCAATGGCGTTGAGTGTTGCTTTGCGCTCACTGTCTTTCGTCGCAAACCTGACGCTCGTGGCAAGACTGCTCGTACTGGTCTTCGCAGGGACAGTCAGGGGGCCACTGGCCATCGCTGCACCAGTGCTGATTGGAGTTCCAGCCCTCCTGAACGTCGTCACAGCAGTTGTTCGTCGTTCCGTCAGATCAGCATAGGTCGGCAAATAGACTGTTTTCCAGGCTAGCGATGACCAGCCTCTTCAAGCTGAGGGTCAGCGCTAGCGTATTAGCCTGTTCTGGGCTTCTTGCTTTCTGTTCTAAGCGAGCGACGTTAGAAAGTAGGCGTTTCCCCTCTTGCCTGGATAGGCGTTCGGATAGGCCGATTCCAACCAAATTCCTCGATGATCAACTGCGCGAGTGCCCGCTCAGAAAGATGGAGTTGGGTTTCCCTCCAAAAATACTTAGCCAATGGAAACTCTGATTTGCCCTGAGTGTGTTAGGCGCGGTGTTGGCAACTCGGTCCCAACTTCGATACGATCTAGCCATATTGCATCGCAATGCAGGCCAATTGACTCGGTTCCCGAAGCGATGATCTTCGCGAGCGTTATGGCCATTGGTTTGATTTTCGGCGTGTTTGCCGTTCCCCGTTTTCACTTTTCGCAAGAGCTGTTCATGCCAACTTCGGATCTCGTTGTGTTGTTAGGCGTCGGTGGACCTGTTGGAGGTTCAGTCGGTAGTGGAAGCTGGACGATGCTGGCCATCTATTTCAGCCTGGCAATTCTAGTTTCCTTCGCATGCTCGATCTTCGAGGCCGTCTTATTGAGTGTCAGCCAGCCATTCATTGCGACTTTGAAGAAATCGTCGCCCGAAATGGGGCAACGCTGGGATGCGTTAAAGAGTCAAATTGACGGACCACTGACTTCGATCCTGACTCTGAACACAATCGCACATACCGTGGGTTCGATCGGCGTTGGTAAGGAAGTGGCGGGGCTGGCGAGTGATTCGGATTATAGCGGCTGGATCAACGGTCTGGCGGCGGCACTGATGACGTTTGCAGTTCTGCTGCTGTCGGAGATTATCCCGAAGACAATTGGAGCGAGGTATTGGCGGAAGCTCGCACCGCTTGTGGGTTTTCTGCTCGAGAAACTGACTTGGTTGATGACTCCCTTCGTTTGGTTTATCCGGTTGTTTGGTGGTTCGGGACACGGCGAGTCCGAATTCAGCCGTGAAGAGCTAACCGTGATGGCTGATATTGGGCGCAAAGAGGGTAAGCTGCATGACGACGAAGCACGAGTACTCAAGAACCTGCTGTACTTAAAAGACAATCACGCAAGGGACGTGATGACTCCACGCGTGGTAGTCTTCTCGCTCGCTGAAACGACGTCGGTCGGGGATTTTGTAACCCAGTACGAGACGAGTCCGTTTTCCCGGATTCCCCTGTATCGCGACAAACCCGATAACGTCACAGGATTCGTGCTCCGAGATGACTTGCTACTGGCAGCGGCCAAGGATCAACATAAGCAAACGCTGGGTGAGTACTGTCGTCCGATTCATGCGATTCCCGAAACCATGCGTTTGACGGGAACGTTTCAACGGATGATCGAGAATCGCGATCACATCGCGCTGGTAGTCGACGAGTATGGTGGATTGGCTGGCTTGATTACCTTGGAGGATATCGTCGAGACGCTACTTGGCTTGGAGATTGTTGACGAAGCGGATACCCGTGAAGATATGCAGCAGTTTGCTCGATTGCGTTGGGAAGAACGTGCGAAGAAGATGGGGATCGAGACGGATACGTTTCTCAATGCAGGCGACTCTGCGAGCCAAGAAGATGGTGATACGGAGTAGTCATGCTGTAGTGGTGCGTTGTTAACGCTGGTTCTCTAGGATGCAAATCCATGTGGACGCCTTTTCCAGGTCGCGATTCCATGTCTGTTTCACGGATATGGGTCATACTGCAGGGTACAATGGTTCTTTGCTCACCGCTGACATTCTCGGCTGAAATTGCCGACGCGGATGATGTCCCCTCGGCGCCGATGCGTGTGCTTGTGCATTGTTCGTCATGCCACTCTCAGCCAGATCCAGAAGCAAACGTCCCGTTGGACGAACCGTTGAAGAACGCTGGCACACCGCCTCACATGGATCTCATGGAGCGGGCACTCAAAGCCGTGCAATCAGGGAAAATGCCTCCGAGCGACTCCACCCTCTTGAATGCGGAAGAACGCGAGGCGTTGATCAGGGAGTTGAAATCCATCCTGGTACAGTCGTCGATTAGATTCGCTAGCTCGCGTCCGTCTTCGGGGAATCGGCGACTAACCCGTGCTGAATACAACTACACATTGCAAGAGCTGTTTGGTGTGGACGCTGAGTTCGCAGATCTCCTGCCGGCTGACCCCATTTCTACGGAGGGCTACCGTAATAGCGTGGAGCGGAACGAGCTGACTTCGCTGCATTTCGAAGCCTACTTGGCCAGCGCCCGTCGGGCGGTCCGCCGCTACGTTCAATTTGAAGGACTCGGTAGTACGATGCAAACAACCGCCCGGAATGGTTTGCGTTACGCCATTGAGTTTGAGGAACTTTTCTATTCGACTGCAGATCGGTATGCCGGTTTGGAACGAGCGCCTAGTCCTATTTCGCATGATGAGTTCCTGTTGCGGAGACGGGAAAGCCGATCTCGCGATGTGGTCTATACCGATCCGCTGTCGGCGAGAGTTCCCGGAGCCTTTTCTGAGGACGAAATGCTGCGGGCGGCAATCCCTAAACTCCACCAGCAGTATGTTGCGTATCCGCAGCGGCTCGACGTTGGCGAATTGGTGGTGCGAGTCCGAGCTGCAGGTGTCGCCGATCGGTTTGGTCGCTTTCCGATGATGCAAGTCGAAGCCGGAATCACGTTGGGGGACGGTTGTTCCATTGACTCACGAAAGCTCGGTGCCGTTGAGGTGACTGCGCCACTAGATGCCCCTGAGATTTACGAGTTTCGAATTCGGTTGGAGGACCTTCCAGCGAAAGGAGACTTGGATAACAAGCAGTGGGTGGATCGGCTAAGTGTTTTCGACCTCAATCAATTATTCATTTCGAACTATACGCCCGACACGCAAGCGATCTTTGAGAAAGGACGCGGTGCCTATCGAACTCCAGATGAAGGCTCTCGAGGGATAGCGAGTCAACTGGCATCCATGAAAGAGCGGCAAGTCAACCTGCTCTATCTTGATCGTCTGGAAATAGAAATGCTGCCAGGAGTCGCTGATGGCAATCATCCCTATCGTTGGTGTTTCACGATGCCTTCCGAACTGGATCAAGATCGCGTTGCTGATGTTTTACAGGCAGAGGTCAAAGATACCCTTCGCGAGTTTATGGTAGCGGCGTTTCGGCGGCCCGTCACCGAAGAGGAAGTGGACGCAAAACTGGACCTACTCAGTACCTTCCTCAAGCAAGGCATGGAACCGGCTGAGAGTTTGCACGAGACTTTCTCCGCCGTCTTGGTATCTCGGGCTTTCTTGTACCAGACGCCGCAATTGCGTAAAGAGAATCGATTAACGCATGAGCAGCGTCGTTCTTTCCAGAGAGCGTCACAACTTTCTTTTGCGTTATGGATGCAAGGGCCGGACGCGGAGTTGTTTGAATTAGCAAGTCGCGGAAGGTTGGTGGAGGATTCGACAGTCCGCGCCCAAGTTGTTCGATTGCTGAATGATGCTCGGAGCCAACGCTTTCTAGAAGACTTTGCTTTCAATGGTTGCGGTTGGATAAACTAGGCAACATCGCAGTCAATCGAGACGCTTATCCGAAGTTTGACCGAGCATTCGCTGAGGCAGCAGTCAAGGAGACGGTTGGGTACTTTAGCGACGTATTTTTGTCAGACGCGAGTGCCTTGGATCTTCTCGATTCCAACTATGGGATCGTTAACGATCTATTGGCCGAGCATTACGGTCTCGAAGTTCCGCAATCGGGGCTCTTTACTAAGATGAATTTCGATGGCGAATCGGTTCGTGGCGGATTGCTCACACAGGCGAGCGTGTTGACGATGAACTCGGACGGTGCGGACTCCCACCCGATACGTCGTGGAGTTTGGTTGCTTGACCGTCTGCTTTCCATGCCTCCCCC
The DNA here is from genome assembly GCA_046290675.1 of Aureliella sp. Classification (GTDB taxonomy): domain Bacteria; phylum Planctomycetota; class Planctomycetia; order Pirellulales; family Pirellulaceae; genus Aureliella. The sequence continues at coordinate 264,760 of JBKAHA010000009.1, read as the reverse complement.
GCCGCCTCCTCCAAACGTTCCGGATCTGGACGCCGCCGATCCCGATTTCGTAGACCTGAGTTTGAAAGAGCAGATCGAGAAACATCGTGCGCCAGGGGCGTGTCAAAGCTGCCATGCGAAGATTGATCCGTGGGGAATTCCGTTTGAGATGTTCGATGCGACGGGCCGAATTCGTTCATTTCGTCAAACCGAAGGTGCAGCAACGGAGAACGGCCGGAAGATTGATGCCGCAATCAAGTTGCCCGACGATCGGACGGTCGCCGGACCGGTGTCGTTGAAGCGGCATCTCAGAGAGCACTACCAAAAAGAGTTTGCCGAGTCGCTGACAAGAAACCTGCTAACATATTTGCTGGGTCGCAGGCTCACCTATTTGGATCACGACGGAGTCATTCGTCTGCGCGATTCGTTCATGGATTCGGGCTTTAGCATGCGATCGTTGGTGACCGAAATCCTGTGCAGCGAGCTGTTCGAGGTGAATTCGATTGATTGACCTTTGGGACGGGATCTGGACCACAGCACTTTCTTTCGGAAGTGGCGACGGATAAATGGAGCAAGCATGGTTAATCCATCAACACAATGGTACCGAAGAGGAGTCCTAAAGGCTTCTGCGGGCGGCTTGTTCGCGTTGCCAGTGCTGCCTTCCTTGCGAAAGGCTGTTGGTGCTGGCACGATACAGGGGTCCGAATCAAACACGACGAAGTCAGAGGCTCGCCGGTTTTGTTGTATCTTCTTTCCGAACGGTGTTAGTCTGCCCCCGGAAGACCATCCTGATCATCTGGATTGGTCCTGGTTTCCCCATACGACTGGTGCTGACTACCGGTTGAACCGAACGTTAGATCCCTTATCTGCGCATCGGGATGAATTGACCGTGCTTTCGGGACTGTCGCATCCAGCATTGCGTCGCTCGATTGCGCACATCACAGCGGACAGTTTCCTGACGGGAGCGGATTCTTCGCAGTTCTATACGAACAGCATTTCGATCGATCAACTCTTGGCTGAAAGGATTGGTCAACAGACACGATTTCCTTCGCTGACGCTGTCAAGCGACGGTGGCATTGGTGCGCCAGGACGCACCCATACGCTCTCCTTCGACGCTGCAGGTCGACCGATTCCGAGTCTTTCGGAGCCAAGAAAGATCTACAACCGGCTTTTCGGAGTTCAAAGTGTCTCAAAAGAAGAACAGCGGAGTGCGTTCGGACGGGATCGTAGCATCTTAGATCACGTGATGGACGAAACGCGAAGTTTGGAACGAGGTCTTTCGGCTGAAGATCGTCGACGACTAAGCGAATATTCTGAATCGGTGAGAACCATCGAACGGAGATTAGCTAGTGCCGATCGTTGGCTGGATGCGAATCCACCGACCATCGAGGCACGTGAATTGGTGTTGGATGTGACAGCCCGTGACGATGCGGAGGATTACATTCGAGCTATCCTCGATTTGATGTACGTGGCGATACTGACCGATTCGACCAGAGTGCTCACCTATCAGGTAACGAGCGAGGATGCGAAAGGTATTGGAGACCGGTTCCCAACTTCGCTTGGATTGCCTGCTCATCATGCTTTGAGCCACGGACTGGGAAAGCCGAATGGCTATCGCCAGTGGGCTCAGTATGACCAATTCTTAGCAAAGCAGCTGAGCTACTTCATCGGCCGGTTGAAAGACACTCGGGACCCGTTGCAAGATGGGAGCCTGTTGGACAACACGCTGCTGTATTACGGTTGTAGTACTAGCCGGACGCATCTGGCCGTCAATTACCCGTTGATTCTTGCCGGGGGCAAGAGGTTAGGTTTCAAGCACGGGAGCTTTCATCGATTTGACGAAAGCAAAGTCCGTCTGGCCGACCTCTATGTGACTTTTCTGCAGCAATTTGGACTCGAAGTCGACCGCTTCGCAGACAGTACCGGAAGCCTTGCTGTACTATTGTCATCATGAATTGACAAAATCTTTAGCGACGCTCGAAGACCCACGGTCCTTGGTGACATCGGATGCGATGATGTTCAAGATTTCTTCGATGGTGCTCAAGTTCAGCACACGCGAGACATCAGCAACCACCGCGGGTTTGGTCTCGCAGGGTAGATCCGCAGCAAAGAGCGGGCGTTGTTCGAAACGTTCGAAAGCGAAGTGCTGGTTCATGATCTGATTTCCCGAAAGAAATGGTGAGTTGGAAGCCTTTCTGTCAATTGGATTGTCATACGTCGTTCTGGCCGGACAAAAATCCTGGATGTATGGAGATTAGGCGAGCTTGCCGTCGGGCACAGGTTGGCGACTCGAACGAAAGCCCCTATCGAATGTCCCTCGAATCATTGGCTAGTCGGCCCGTTTTTCGTTCTTCTCGGTCGCTTACAACCACTGATGGACCGCCTGCTCCGTTCTGCGGAAAAAGCGGGGCGAACCATTCCCTTGCCAGAAGACTTGCCCGTTTCCTGACGAGTTGGATTCCATTGTGATACTCAGAACATATTTGCCAGCCGGCAGGGAAGCTTGGATTGCATTCGGGATTATCTTCCTTCGTCTCCGAAGAGTTGGGAAACGGATAACTCTAGTATTTGGATTGATCTGCGTCATCGACTAAGAGGTCGCGCGCGTCGCGACTGGCGGGACTTCGGATCGTTGTCGAATGTTCTGCGAGCTGGACTCGGTTTTTTGCGATAGGCCGGTCCAAACTAACACCTAGAAAGCACCACCAGCAGAAGTGCGAGGACGATGCAGGAAACGATAGTGCGTATTACGTTCCAGCGATTCCATTTGGATTCAAAAGCGACGCGTGCTGTCCGAATCGTGTCTGCATCCTGATTGTCAAGATCTAAGGCCTGGAGCTGATTATTCAGCGGGATATTGATGGTCATGGTTGGCAATTGAATCAAAAACAAGTTGGCGAGCGCGCAAGCAATGACGAGCATCCGCTCTAATCCTGATATTGAACGTATTGCAAGAAGGGCAGCTGCTACCAGGCATAATGTCGAACCCAACCACATCACCATGAACAGCGGTTGGTTGTTCTGGATCACACGGTCGATGACTCGGAAGCTATCCAGGAATTCCCGATCCCTTAAGTTCTTGGTCCCAGGCATGACCACCACGGCGAAGGCAAAAAGGAATCCGGCCTTCAGCGCGTTAAGAAAGGCTGCAGCTATCAAGGTCAAGGTAAAAGCAATCATACTTCTCCTACTCTAAGAGAACGCGTCGGATCTCAATTTGCGGGGCTAAATTAAGTTGTGCAGTTTTTCGCCTCCGACGAAGCGGCTGAGATTTTCTGCAAAGTGGTCCGCAAATTTTAGATGCCATCCGTGGATGTTGTCACTACAGTGAGGCGTAATGAGGACGTTCGGGATGTTCCAAAGTTGACTGTCGATCGGAAGCGGCTCTTGTTCGAAGACATCTAGATAGGCCCCGCGTAGATGTCCGGAAGTTAAAGCTTCGATCAAGTCACTTTCTTGGACGATTGCTCCACGTGAGGTGTTGAGCAAGATTGCATTCGGCTTCATTTTGGACAAGGTCCTCCCGTCGAACAGGTGTTTGGTATCAGGTCTCAATCGCAAGTGGATTGATACTACGTCTGCTTGGACGAGCAAGTGGTCCAACTCATCGGGACTGGCCAATAGGTCCACCGCAGGATGAGATTCCTGCTTGCGTCTAATCGCGAGGACACGCATTCCAAATGCTTTGGCCAACTTGGCAAGGTTCTGACCGATCCGGCCGAGCCCAACAATCAGAATGGTCTGCTCAGAAAGTGGACGAAACTGGTGTTGCTCCCAAGTTCGCGACCTCTGTTGATCGGCATAGGTTAACAGATTGCCGTTCAGCGTTAGCAACGCGCCCATGGCCGTCTCAGCAAGATAGGGAGCCAAGATCCCAGCACAATTCGTTACCGTGAGTCGTTCTCGATTCCACGGATGTAGGTGGTCATAACCCGATCCACCTATTTCAACCCATTTCACGGTAGGGAAATCCATAATCGGCTTGTGATGCTTTGCCGAAAAAATCGGACCTTTGATGGAAAAGACAACGTTTGGTTGGAGCCGCTCTAGGGTTGTTGGCAATTGCAATGGGTCCGTCACCGCGTGCAGTTCAATATCCCGAGTCTGCGCGCGGAGACCTTCTACGACTTCATTGGCGTCATCAAAGGCGACTAGGGCAGTTAGTTTGGATGAGGGCATGATATTCCTGCCATAAAGCGTCGCAGGCCCGTAAGAATTTCTTGCGTCAGACTTGATTGTACTGGCAGGATTATCGGCGAGGCGTTTTCTTGCCAACAAAGATCTCATCTCAACGAATGAGATGACTTCCTACGCTAGAATTTGGAAGTCGCCTCGATTCGGGCATGGCATTGTCCTATGCCTGCCTCAATGTCTCCTCCTATGAATGTTCACTGAACCATGAACCGCATTCGCCTTCGTACTACATTCTCGCTGTTGGTTGTGGCACTTGCTCTCACCCCATTGGAAACATCGCTTGCGCAAATCGGATCGAATTTGCCATCCTGGAATGTTGGCGGAGCACGTAGTGCCATTGAGAGTTTCGTCACTCGAGTGACGACTGAAGGAACACCGGACTTCGTTCCCGTTGACGAGCGGATCGCCGTTTTTGATAACGATGGGACCTTGTGGTCAGAGCAACCCGCCTATTTCCAGTTGCTATTTGCCGTGGATCGTGTGAAGGCCCTAGCAAAGGATCACCCCGAGTGGAAGAGGCAAGAACCGTTCGCATCGGTCTTGAAAGGCGACATGAAAAGTGCACTCGCGGATGGAGAAAGATCGATTCTTCAACTCGTGATGGCCACCCACACTGGCATCACGACGGACGAATTCCAGAGTACCGTCACAGACTGGCTTGAAACCGCGCGGCACCCCACGACTGGCCGTTGTTACACCGAGATGGTTTACCAACCCATGCTCGAGTTGCTGATGTATCTGCGTACGAACGGCTTCAAGACGTACATTGTTTCAGGCGGTGGCATTGAGTTCATGCGACCGTGGGCTGAGGAGGTCTACGGCATTCCACCGGAACAGGTCATTGGTAGTTCCATCAAGACAAAATTTACAATCAGGGATGGCGAGTTCGTTTTAGAACGCCTGCCTGAGATGAATTTCATTGATGACAAGGAAGGGAAGCCCGTTGCCATCAATCAGCATATCGGACGACGGCCGATTGCAGCATTCGGGAACTCCGATGGCGACCTTCAGATGCTCCAATGGACCACTGCCGGGCCCGGACCCAGATTTGCCGCATACGTGCATCATACGGATGATGACCGCGAGTGGGCTTACGACCGCGACTCGCACATCGGTCGACTCGACAGAGGTTTTGAGGAGGCTAAGAAGCGATCGTGGACAATGATCGATATGAAACAGGATTGGAAACAGATTTACCCGTAGCAGTTGAATTGAACCATGTGTTTGGCAGGGAAATGCCAGGCTGAGGGGGCATTCAAAGATCGCCCGAGGTGTTGCTAGCTATTACTGCCGTTAATCTTTAGCGGACCGTTACCGCAGGAACATCAGGTGTAAGTGTCTTATTGATTCGGGCCTGAACTTTCAGCCGAATCGACACAGGGGACGATCGACTTAGCGGAGGATTGTTCGCGTTCAATTCAGGGATGAATCCAGATGCCGTTCCCATTTCCGCAGATCTTGCGCCGACTTGCTAACATCAACGCCACTCTGCTGATCTTTTGCGCAGCAGGTCTAGCCCACGCTCAATGCGACAGTGTCCTGAACGGATGTGATTCCGGATGTGACTCGCTTTTCGGAACGCAGGAGGTTGGATGTCTTGATGGGATCCTTGCTGCGAGTGCCGAGAAAGGCATCGTTTGGTCGGGTGATCTGGTTCAATACTACCAAGGTGTCGTTGATGGTGGCATTAACCGCACCGGCCGTTACGGAGGGTTGCTGACTTATGGCGCGTTGCTTGATTTCGGGAAACTGGGGCTGACTCAGGGAACACTTCTACAGATTGGCGGACAAACCAGCTTCGGAGAGTCAATCAACGGTGACACTGGCGCCGTGCTCTTAGCAGCCAACGCGAATGGTTTGTTACCGACCTCTGACGGTCAAGATACCTCTCTCACTGATTTCCTGCTGACTCAGTTCCTCTCCGAGAACTTTGCTGTGTTTGCCGGGCGTCTGAATACCTTCGGCGGCGACATGAATGCATTCGCGCATGGGCGGGGGAAAACCCAGTTCATGAATGCGGCGATGGTGATTAACCCGACCGCATTCCGGGTCGCACCATATGTTACCTACGGAGCTGGGGTCAGCATTCTGAAAGAGCTGACGCCCATCTTTAGTCTCTCGGTTATCGACCCGCAGAACTACGCCACTCGATTGGACTTAGATGAACTGTTTAGCAATGGCGTGACTGTGGCGGCGGAAGGCAGATTACCCTTTCAAGCATTCGGACGACCCGGCCACGTGCTGTTGTCTGGCAACTGGAGTAATCGGACGGTTCTGAATCTCAACGAACTCGCGAGATTGCCCATTAACGTTTCGCAGCCGCTGCCCGTCGCATCCGATTCATGGGCAATCTACGGCAACTTCGATCATTACCTAGTTACCTTCGACGACTCGCAGCAAACTGGATTCGGGATCTTTGGCCGCTGGGGAGTGGCTGATCAAGACACAAACCCTTTCGAATGGTTCCTTAGTGCGGGCATCGGCGGCAATAGCCCGGTTGGAGGCCGTGCAAAGGATACCTTTGGCATCGGTTGGTTCTATGGTGCCGTCACCGATGCGTTACCTGGAATCGTGTTCGCGAACGACTCACAAGGTGTTGAAGCGTACTACGGAGTTGCCGTGTCTGATCGTATTGTGCTCTCGCCCGATGTTCAGTGGACGGACTCATCGAGGCGTACTATAGGCGACAGTTGGACGCTCGGATTGCGGCTCTACATGACGATGTAGTCCTGGGCGTAAATGAATCCGAACGGGAGTCAGGTAAAACGAATGAAACAGGGATCTTACAGCAAGGTGCTGTGCAGCCTACTCACCATAGCGATGATGGTGATTGCCGGTCAGCAATGCAGCGCGCAAACCTTGTTGTTTCAGCCAACCCCGCAAAGCCAATTTCGCATCGGCGGATTTGCCAAACTGGACAGCATATTCGATTTTGATGACGCCGGAAATCGTTTCCAGTTCGACCCGAGAACGATCCCCATCGGTGGCGAGAACAATCAACAATTGACGCTGCATGCAAAGCAAACACGGCTCAATATCGGTTACAAACAGGAGACCGATTATGGACCGCTGGAGATGTTCGTTGAAGGCGATTTCTTTGGTGTAGGCGATACACTTCGGCTTCGTCATGCTTATGGACGATGGGACAATTGGCTCGCGGGCCAAACTTGGTCGACCTTGGTCGATATCGATTCGGGCATTGAGACTCTCGACATTGGTGGTGCGGACGGGCCGATCAACATTCGACGGCCGCAGCTACGGTGCACTATTCCGGTTCAGAAGAATCTGATTTGGAATTTGAGCATGGAAGACAACACCGCGGTCCTCAGCGGCAATGTGGATGGGGAAACTCGCAATCGAATCCCCGTGTTTGCATCTGGATTCCGCTGGGGCAACGAGCGAAATCACCTGTATTGTTTTCAGGGCATTTCAGAGGCTCGCTTTGTGCCGGACAGCGGTGGAGAACAAACGGCACCGATTTGGGTGATCGGGCTGTCCGGCCGTGTTTCTCTGGCGAACGGGGATTCATTTGTCGCACGGGTCTTGGGTGGAGACGGTGCAGACGCCTTGGTGAACTTCGAGCCCACAATCAACCCGATTAGCTCCATCGACACCCTTGGCGGATACTTCTTCGATACAGGATACAAACACTATTGGAATGAGAAGCTCCGTTCTAACATTGCGTTTCGACTGGCCGGATTAGAGACGGCTCCGGATCGCCCAGATGACTCGCTGCGAAGAAATCAATACTTCGCAACGAATCTAATTTGGCAACCGGTCAAAAACGTGGATATCGGAATCGAGTATTTGTTTGGCGAGCGTATCAATCGCATCTTCGAATCTGGAAGCGCAAATCGGATGCAATTCAGCATCATTTGGCGACTTCCATAGTTTCCCGAGATCGACTTCTGGTTTGAAGTACCGTTTTTCATTCGGGGTTGAGAGGAGGCAAGGTCTCTAATCTTGACTTCGCTTCTGCCTCACGTGAGATGGATCGGTTGTCTTCGAAAGCGGTTAGGAAAGCCTGCCCGTTCCAGGATTCAGGCGACCGATCCTGTGCGTAGAGGACGTTCGAAAGCTCGCTCCAGCAGCATTGAAGTTTCTCGGAGAGTTCAGCTGTCACGCCTTCGTTGCGTTTCCAGTCAAGGAACGCTTGGTAGGTGCTCAGCGCATCATTTTGAAGACATGCATTTCTGATCCTGCTTGCACAGGTGATTGGTGGTTGAGGCCGCCGACACCAGTAAATCGCACCGCCAGTCAACAAGGCGATACCAAACAGACTGACGATAATTGAGTAGAAGTAATCCGTATCCTCCGAACTCTGACTTGAAGAACTGATTCCCGGTGCAGATTGGTCTCCAAGAACGGTGACGCGAAGGCCTTCAAGGACTTCGGTTTCAAGACGCTCATTCTCGAGGTTCCACCAACGCAATTGGATGTCGGGCAGTTGGAATTCACCCGCTCGTTGAAACTGATATTTCACGTTGTCAGTGCGTGTTCCTTTTAAAATACCCCGATCGACCTTATCGAATACTTCGGGAGACTCGGAGTACACGCGAACGCCATCTATGTTCGGCGTTAAAATATCGGCAAGAAAAATGGACGTGGAGCCCTGGATAGTCTGCGTTAGCGTTCGACCGACGATATCACCTGGTTTGAGCTCGACAGGGTCACTTGGGCTCCAGGTCTCGTCTACTTTGAGATTGCTAGCCGAAACAATGATTTCATTGTTCTCCATTCCAACCGGAACTACGAATCGACACTGAATGGGTTCCGTCGCGGTAACTTGCTCAATCGGATCAGAGACGAAATCCGGTTTGCCGAAGAAGCGAACTTCGAGAGAGGGAAGCTCAAAATCTCCTCCCTGCTGGCAAATGAGAAGGAAATTGTGCCGTTGGGATAAATAGGATTCTCCTTCAATGGTCTCATTGCCCAAGACGGGATTGCCTTTGCGGATGATGACGGTGTTCTCAATCTGAGGGAAATCGAAACTAGCTGTTCCGCTAAACGGCCCTGGAGAATAGATCGTGATGGTGAGTTGGAGTGGTTCGCCCACCCAAGCTTCCGATTCAGACAGCTCTGTCTTGCAGTTGCGATTCTGCGCGAACGCTCCGGAAGTAAGGGGGAAGGCCAGGAAAATGACAGCTTTCAACGTGCGGAATGTACGGGAGGTGTTCAAGGCGAATCCTCCTGCAAAGTCGCTTGATAGGCAAATTTGAATTTGAGAAAGTCGGCTGGTTTGGTCTGCACCTTCCGGAGCCATAGCTCTTGGATCGATTTTTGATTTGGACTGGAAGTATCGACCTCCGTGTCTTGGCCGCCCTTCTTGGCGTTCTTGTCAAACACGATTTCGTCAGCGCCAATCTTTTGATCTCCTGCATCGCCGCCCTCGGTTTCGACTGCCTCGGCCCTTGCCAGAGCGAGATCGCGGTTCTCAGCGGCTTCAGTCCATCCAGGTTGCTTCCCAAGGGCCAAATCAAACTGTTGAACGGCATCTTGGTACCTGCCCAGCATCGTCAGGCAGTTGCCTTGATTGAATCTTGCCTCCGCAGACGAAAGCCTCGTGAAGTTCTGCATTGCTTTTTCAAATTCGCCGTCGCGATACCAGGAAACTCCCTTACGCATTGGCGAATCGTAGGATTGCGCTGCCGTTGAGAAATTGCCTTTTAAAAAGTAGTAATCGCCGAGTTGGTCTGGAGTCCGCAATAGCGCCGGTTGCAACAGCCCCGCTAAGATGATGGCGATCGACAATGCCACACATGACAGCGACACAATTCCAAGAGTGGATCTCAGTTCAGGTCGGTTGTTCACGACGCTTCACTCCCTTCTCTGCGAAATGTGAAGAGGGAAAGTGCGGCTGCGAACGGTATCAACCACCAGCTCGATTCGATCCATCGTTCGCTCCCCTCTCCGGCGGCGAGGGATTGCTGGGCTCTGCGTAAGCGGGCGGCAAGAATTTCGACGTCCGATTTGTCGGGGGTAAGTGCGATGGGCTTTATTCCGAGCGGCTGGCAGTAAGCTTGAATATCTCCCAGTTCCGGAGCGTCGGTTTGTGTGATCGCCAGCCAGTCGAGTGTGACATTCTTCGGTAGTTGGACGTTTGGGCGATCGGAGGGTGGTAGGTCCGCGATGACAATGAGATTGCCTTGCGAATCAGGCAAGGTGCTCGAAGCCAAAGCGATCGCGGATTCCAAATTGTTGCCCGGCTTGGGCATGATGTCGGAAGTAAGTTCGGCGGCCATAACTGAAACGATTTCTGAGTCTTTCGTCGGAGGAAGCACGAGGTGCGCGGTGCCGGCGTAAGCAATCAGTCCAAGTGGTGTGCCCTTCAAGTCTTCGACTAAGTCACGAACCTTTAGTTTGGCCCTCTCAAGTCGACTCGGCGATAGATCGGGCAGATCCATCGATTCGCTGACGGACAGGAGGATGATCGATGCTGCAGGGTCGTCATCAAACGGTGATGGCATTTGCTGCCAGGTTGGACCCGACGTCGCAATCGTAAGCAGGGTCCATATGCCAAGTAGGCTGAGCGAATCCCAACGCCTGCTGGCACGCTGATTGTCGATACTCAATGCGTTCAATAACTCGGGAGCGATCAAGTGACTCCAACCGCGAAGTGGATCGGTTGTCGTGCGAACGAACCACCACAGCGCAAATCCGATTGGTAGTAGAAGGAGCCAGAACGGACGTAGGAAGTGGAAATCTGAAAGCATCCTTAACCCTCGATCGTCTCTAGTTCAAACGTTCGTGGATTTACCTTCAAGCGATGTCCCGAATGGGTCGCACGCGTGGTTGCAAAATATTGCGCCAGTGAATGGGCTATCTGGCCTAACATCGAGCAGAGGAGAGCAGCACCTGCAAAATAGGCGAAGATCTCGCGTCTTGGTTGATGGCTGACCGTCTTGATCTCACTGGTTTCGATCTCGTCAAGCTTGTTGTATATCTCACGAAGTTCTTCGCGATCGAGTGCGATAAAGTAGTCGCCGCGGGTATTCTCGGCGACCGATTTGAGAGTCGCCGTATCAATCTTTTCCTCTCCCACCGACTCCGGATCGCCGACAGCGATGGTGTGAATCCTTATATCTCTTTCGCTGGCGACGCGGGAAGCTTCAATAGGAGGGACGGAACTGGCCGTGTCGTTGCCATCTGTCAGGGCGATGATTGTCTTTTCGGGGGTATCGCTTTCTTCAAGGATGGATATCGCGAGGCCGATCGCGTCGCCAAGAGCGGTTCGCGGTCCTGCCATTCCAACGGCGGCTTCGGCGAGCAATTGATTGCAGACCTCCAAGTCGGTGGTGAGCGGCACTTGAACAAACGGTGCGTTCCCAAAGACAATCAACCCAACACGGTCGCCCTGACGTTCTTCGATGAAGTCCCTGACGACCTCCTGGACCGCTGTAAGCCGATCGACTTTCATTCCGGCGGCGTTCTTGAAATCTTCGTTGCTCATTGACGCTGATAGATCCACCAGCAACAAGAGATCCCGCGTGGGTATGGTGCGCTCTATGGGAGGCTCGAGCCACTGCGGGCGAGCCAAGGCAACGATCAGCAAAATCCAAGCGAGCGTTTTGGTTACGGAAAGTATTAAGAATCGATACCTTAAACTGCTGGCATTTTCGATGAGGGAGCGATCGCGGTAAGCGGAATCGATGCGTGAGAGAAAGGGAACAAGAACACGACCTTCGCTCTGGTTTCGCCGGGGTGCGACCAAACGAAACGCGACTGGCGCGAGCAAGAGGATGAGAAGCCAGGGATGAAGGAAAGTAAGCACGCTTGGTTTTCCGTGATCCGTTGTTCGCCAGTCTGCCTTGTTAAGACCAACCGGAAGTTGGGTGTTGTAGAGCTTTCGGTCTTCGCCGCTTTGACTTTGCTCGCGTTACTGCGATGCATGGTTTGGGAATCGCCCCGTTCTTTCCGGGAGCCCTTTTATACACGCTCGGGCAAAGCGAACTAACTCATCCGAACTAAGTTGAGTCCCGTCGGCAACCGAGGCAAGCAGTTCTGCTTGGACCTGGTCGGATCCATTAGCAAACTGCGTGCACCACAGGTACCAGGGTGTGCCGCTCAGATGGGCAACTTCGTTTCTTGGGAATATTTGCATCGCCGCACGTTTCAAAATCGCGGATACCTCAGTAGCTCGCCTGGCACCACGAAGTTCCCTGAGTGCGCTGCGTTGGTAGGCAGTGGCCCGACGAAGCAGCCATCGTTTGGCCCAAAATGCGAAGGAAGACGCAACAAGCAAGAGGATAATAACCCACCACATCGTAGCTAGTGGCCACCAAGGGACAGAGGCGGCATTAACGACATCATGGAGTTGATCAAGACTCAGGTTTTCTTCATTCATGCCTGCTTCTTTCCCCTTTGCGATGAAGGGCCCGATGATCCTAGTGCGTAAAGAACCTGGTCTAGGACTGGTTCATGCGTGCAGATTGGCAGGATTGGTATACGGATCGCATCGAGAATGCTGCGAAGCTCAGTGCAGCGTTCCATGAATGCCCTGCGGAAATTCTCTTCGAAATTTCGATCGGGCAAAATGGTCCGAAGATTCGTCCCGTCGGTTAATCGCAATGGAGACGAAACCGGGAACGAAATACCGAGTGGATCGTAAACAAGGCAGGCCAGGACATCGTTTCGTGAAGCCAATCTGGTAGCCAGTCTCCGCGTTTCTTCGTCGGCACCATGGAAATCCGTGATCAATACAACCAGGTAGTCGTGTTTTGCGATATGCACCGCACGCTTCAGCGCGGCGTTCAGTGCGTTGCTGCTCTGAGTAGCAGCCCTGGATGCTCCTTCGCAACCTAGACGTTGATTGGCCTCGATAAACGAATGGAGAATGCGAAGGACGGTTCTTTGACTCCGCTGAGGACGCACTTCGTCGAGCTGCTGGTCGCCGATCACTAATGCCCCGACACGATCGCCGACATCTAGAGTTCGCCAGGCAGCGAGTGCACCCAGCTCAACGGCGGTGGTTGCTTTGGTGGTGCGTTGGCTACCAAAGTACATGCTCGTTCTTTGATCGGTCACTAAGAGGACCGGACGTTCGCGTTCCTCCGTGTACACGCGAATTTGAGTCGAACGTAGTCGGGCCGTCGCTTTCCAATCTATCGTGCGGATATCGTCGCCAGGCCGATAGCCTCGAAGTTCTTCGAATACCAAGCCGCGGCCGCGTAGCCGGGATGCAAATCGCCCACTAAGCAAACTGCTGACTGGTTGTTTCGGCAATAGTGAGAATCCCCGAGCTTTGAATCGGAGACGGACGAGTTCACTCAGCTCTGGATGTACGCGTGAAGTCATGATGATGCCTCCGCGTTCAAGATGCGACCGCTACATTCGCGAGCAATTTGTTGATCGCATCTTCACGGGTGATTCCCTGTGCCTCTGCCTCGTAGGTGAGGTGAACTCGGTGGGCCAGGCAGGCGGGTGCCATGGCCTGTACATCTTCTGGAGTCGCAAATTCATTCCCATGCAACCAAGCTCTTGCCCGTGATGCCGCATCAAGGGCAATCGTGGCCCGAGGGCTAGCGCCGACTGCAATAAGATCTCCAAGTTCAGGCCCATACTTGGCTGGGTCACGGGTCGCGGTTACAAGATCCACGACATATTGTTCAACTGACTCCGCAATGCACACGTGATGAACCTCTGATCGGGCTTCGTGGACCTGTGCCTCCGTAATTGGCTGTGGAGGAACAGCAGCATGTCCTGCTTTCTCCCCTCGGACAAGCCTAAGGATGGACAACTCATGGTCTGCGGGGGGATACGGAACCTGGACGTAAACGAGAAAACGGTCCATTTGCGCTTCTGGAAGCGGATAGGTTCCTTCTTGCTCGATTGGATTCTGGGTCGCGAGAACTAGGAAGAGGTCCGGCAGCTTGTGCGTTTTGCCCGCGACAGTGACCTGACGCTCCTCCATGGCTTCCAGCAGAGCCGCCTGGACTTTAGCTGGCGCACGATTGATTTCATCTGCCAGTACGAGATTGTTGAAGATGGGTCCTTGTTGGAAATCGAAATCTCCCGTCTGTTCACGATAGATTTCGGATCCCGTCACGTCCGAAGGCAGCAAGTCGGGTGTAAATTGAACGCGACCAAACGTGCTCTCGACGAGTTTTGAAAGCGTCTTGATTGAGCGAGTCTTTGCCGTCCCTGGCAGGCCCTCCATCAGGACGTGCCCATTGGCGAGCAGAGCGATGAGCAGTCGTTCTACGACCTCGTTTTGCCCAATGACCGCCGAATTCATTGCTTCAGCGATTCGATTGAAAGCATCTCGCAGCGACATACCGATCCCTATCCTTCTGATCAAACTGTCGAGAAATTGGCTTGAAGCGATCTATGTCCTTACGGTTGAGATCCCTCTTCCTCTTCTTCTGTAAGCCGCACCAAACCGCGTGCTTCACTGCGATCATTTGAGAAATGAACCATCACGGTAAGAACGTCTTCAGTCAGATTGTATAAACCCGCTTCGACGACGATCTCTTGGCGACCATCGACTTTAAACGCAACTTTCTGCGTTTCCTTGTCGACATTGCCATAGACTGGGCGAACCTCGTCTTTGGACTCAATGATAACATTTCCGCGAACGTCGCCAGCTTTGTTAACTGCCAGCTGAAGCGTGACGTCGGAAGATGTCTCGCCTTCTTCGACAACCGCGAAGACGCCAAGAGGCAGCCATTCTTCTGAATCATCCCCTTCGGCTGCAGCATTCGTTTCTGCCAGATCTTCAGGTTCCTCGCCGGCTAGTCCTGAGGCATCCTGATAGTACTCGTCTTGAGAGGAGACGTATTCTCCACCGTAGTAGACATCGCCGTTCTGGACATAGACGGCATCAGGGCCGTAGTCGTATGAGACAGGTGTATTAGGGTAACCGCAATAGCCCGACACATAACTGTACGAAGGAGCGTACCACCAAGCCGCAACCGCGATCCCCGATACGTACCAGGCCCCGGGGTACCGTCGATACCAGTTGGGGCGGAAATAGTAGGTGTAGCCCCGGAATCCGCGACGAACCGCAACGACTTGTCGCGCGTCTCGAACGAAACCGTTATAGGTCGCACCGTAGGCGCCCCGTGCCACCATGTTGCCGAAGGGGTCGCGTACAGCGCGAACTGCGGCCCCCTCCCGGTAGACGTTGCGACCATCTGTTGCGAAAGTCGAGCCTGCCGCTCCGCCACGGACATTGCCATATCGATCTCGAGTCGCAGAAGCCGCGCCACGCTGGACGATTGCGTTCTCGCCATCGGTTGCGCCGCGAGCACCTCGCGCATTGATGTCTCGGCTTCCATCGGATTTACCACTCGCGTTGATAGAGCTAGCGCCGCCTACTGCGACGTCGCCATTGGTTGCAACGCCGGCCCTATTGCGTTCTGCGCTAAAGTTGCCATTGCCATCGGTGCGAATCGAGGAATTTCCGGAACCGACCGCGACACCGTTGTCATTCTTTCCAACCACGGTTCCAGATCGATCGATGCCTTTACCGCCGTCCGCATTGGAACCTGCCGCCACTTTTCCGGTGCCCGCAACGGTCCCATCGCCGTTGGTCGCTCCGCCAACTCCGCGACCAACGACTCGCTTATTTCCGTCGGCGTCGGTGATGACAGCTCCGCCATACGCGCCTCCGTAGTCGACGTCTCCCTTGCTTCCGCTTCCTTTGCCACCGAAAGTGTCGACGCTAAAGTTATCTCCCTCAAAAGACTTGTTGCCGCGGCTGTTGTCCGCGGTACCCGGTGTCGGGTTCCGATTCGACATGCCGAGGAAGTCGTTCAGCTGATTGTTGCTGGGCTTCTCGAACTGGTTTGCGGCTGCATTCGCAGCGGAGCCTCCCGGCGTGTTGAAAGAACCACGGTTCGGTAGGTTCGCCGGGTTGTTCGTCGATGGAAGGCGATTCTGCAGGTTGTTTGAGCCCCGGTTTGATCCAGCGTTTGGCAAGCGGCTTTGACCTGTGTTAGGCAAACGTCCCTGTTGCCCGGTAGATGGCAATCGAGTTTGTGGTCTGGTACCGGCGAGCTGATTGTTCATCGCCGGAGGTTTGGGCAGCGAGTTGCGAGAGTAGTTGTTCCCACCAAAGCCTCCGGTTGGAAGCGATGATGGTCGCGAGAAGTTCCGGTTCGGCATGCTGGGCACACTTGGACGAGTCATCCCAGACGGTCGCGACATTCCACCAGAAGGCATGCGGCTCATTCCGCCAGCAGCACCGCCAAAACTCCTTCCACCACCGCCGCCGAAGGAACGTCCGCCGCCGCGTCGTTGTGCGTCGGCTGAATTTGGAATCACGAGAACAGCAAAAACAACTGCAATGATCTGAAGTCGATTACTCATTTTCTTGCGCTCCTGCATTTCCGGAGTTGTTGGTTGCTGTAGCGGTGAGTTCCTGTGCTAACGTCCGCTCCTCAACTTTGGAGATCGTCATCGGCGGAATATCATCAATATCGCGCCCGTCTACTTTTCGATTGATCGACCCGAATTCAAAAGTGTTCGAATTGACCGCTCGATAGGTGTTCGTGGACATCAGTTGTTGGCCGCTACCTGACTGGAGCACGGAGGAGACTTGCCAAGTTGCGTCGTTTGTTCTCGTCCAGATCCCGTTTCCAAAGTTACCAGCCGTATCGTAGACCCAGGACCTCAAGGTTGCTTGTTTTGCGTCCCAGAGGATGATTTGCGTAGCCAGATGTTCCGGAGACTCGCCGCCTGTTTCAAATTTCCTTCGCAGTGCACGCTTTCCAGGCATCCATTCACATCGAATGACGATCCTCTCTTCTGGATCAGAGTCGTCGTGCCATGTACCAACCATCCAGCCGAGTTGCTCGATGCCTTCCGGAGCGGAAGCGTCTGAAGTTTCGTTTCTGTCGACCGTTTGACGAATGGCGGATATCTTCCATCCGTCTTTCTCTCGTACGTGCACCACTGTGTAGTTTGATCTTTCGTCTGGTAACCCAGGCGTCTGAATCACGGCAGTTCCATCTTCCATCGCAACGTTACTGCTGATCGCTCGGATAGAGACGGACTCAAGTCGAAGTTGTATCTCGGAAGCATCTCCTGCGAACGATTTTGCCAATGCAGCTTCGATGGCGTCTCTCCCGACGGCTTTCTTGCCACTATCTGCGACCCATTCACCGGAAACGCTCCAATACTGCGCTGCGGCTACCGAGTCCTTGGCGTTGATCGCTTGGAGGTAACCAACAATGGAATTTTGGATCGCTCGGTAGTCGAGCATCGTGAACGACTCTTGGGCGCAGCTAAGGCTACTCCCGGTGAAAAGAAGTGCGAGCGCCAAAGTCAGCGCGAGACATCGAGTGTGCATCGAAGTAGATTCTCTGCTAGCAGAATAGTTGGAGAAGGATAGTGTGGCTCGCCGAACGGCCAGCCATAAACTGCTTCAAGAAAAGATAAAAAAAGCCACGGCCTGCTGAAGAGCAAAGCCGTGGCTTGAATCAACTGCATATTCGCCTAGTGCTCACCAGGAGAAGTCAGCTTGTCCATTACTTGTTCTAGCGAGAAACTAGCTGCCTTTTGACGCGGCGGATACTCTTCGAACGTAGCCAGAAATTTGCCGACATACTGTTGGGCCGGAACGAGCATGTAAACACGATCGATCAGCCAGTCGTAGTACGTGTTCGAGGTTTTCTGGGAGCGTTCGTATGGGTCGCGACGAAGGTTGAAAATGAGTGGTACCCGCAATGGGACGAATGGCTCAGCCCACGCTTGTAGCGTGCCTTCAACGCGTTGCTCCATGAAGATGAGCTTCCAGTCACTCCAACGAAGTGCCGTCAGGTCACCGTCATCTGAGAAGTAGAAGATCTCTTTTCGCGGACTGGGGACGTTGTCCGGATCCTTCAAGTGCTCGGTAATGTCGTAACCGTCAAGATGAATCTTGTAGTCGCGGCCCAAGGCTGTTGACGTATAACCATCAAGAAGGTCTTCCTTGATGTCCGTCTTACCTGCAGCAGCCAAGAACGTTGGAAGCCAGTCCATGTGGTGGACGATTTCGTTCGAGACACTTCCAGGCTTGACGACTCCAGGCCAACGAACCATCGCTGGAACGCGCCATCCGCCTTCCCAGTTGGTGTTCTTTTCACCACGGAAAGGAGTCATGGCTGCGTCTGGCCAAGTGTTCATGTGAGGACCGTTGTCGGTCGAGTAAAAGACAATCGTGTTGTCCGCGATACCAAGTCGATCCAAAAGGTCGAGGAACTCACCGATGTGCATGTCATGCTCGATCATGCCGCAGGTGTATTCGTCAGCCCGCGGATTCGCTTTCTTGATCTCGGCCATCTTCTCTGGGCTCACGTGAGTCCGGAAGTGCATGCGAGTCCCGCTCCACCAACAGAACCACTGCTTGCCAGCCTTGGTTTGACGCTCGATGAAGTCCATCGCTAGCTTGGCGGTGTCGTCGTCGACCGTTTCCATCCGTTTCTTCGTCAACGGACCAGTGTCTTCAATTTTGCCATCCGCAGAGGACTTGATGACACCACGCGGACCGAAGGCTTCTCGGAACGTACGACCGTCAGGAAGCTTCATGTCCCCGGGGTAGTCTTCGTTCTCGGGCTCTTCTTCGGCGTTCAGGTGGTAAAGGTTACCGTAGAACTCATCGAAACCATGATTTGTTGGAAGGTGTTCGTCACGGTCACCGAGGTGATTCTTACCAAATTGACCAGTCGCGTAACCTTGGTCTTTCAAGAGGCCGGCGATGGTTGGATCCAAGACATTCATGCCTTCCTTCGCGCCAGGCAAGCCGACTTTGGATAGGCCGGTACGAAATACGCTCTGACCCATGATGAAAGACGAACGTCCAGCGGTACAACTCTGTTCGCCGTAGTAATCGGTGAACAGAATGCCTTCGCGGGCGATACGGTCGATGTTGGGAGTCTTATATCCCATAACGCCACGGGTGTAGGCGCTGATGTTGGAGCGACCGACGTCGTCGCCCCAAATGACAAGAATGTTGGGTTTCTTGCCGCCTTGCGCGGTCGCCACACTGGCTGCGAACAGCGACAGCAGAAGCGGAGCGCAAAATTTTCTGATACTCAAATGCATTCGAGAAGTCTCCAAGAGCTGCATCACACGAGAGAAGTGAAGACATACGCGCGATGATGGCGTACGGGAATTGCAAGCATTGTGGGCCAGGTCACTGGAAGTGTAACTGCAAAAGCAAAGGCAGGCCGAAGCGTGACGTAAGGACGCCATTTATGCTGGGGCTCTGCAGAGGGGAGTGGTAGGAACACCCCGGCTGATGGGGAGTATGACTGAAAGTAGAACTCAAAATTGAACCCGAGAGAGGCAAAGTTGGAAACCTAGAGGATTGGTCCAGATGGGCTCAGGTAGTCCCGGTCGACTTTGATAGTCATTCATTTAGTGCCATCTACGCGTCGCTTTGTCACTAATTCGCTTTGGCAAGAACGATACAACTTACTGTTATCGGTTGATTGCAGCGGCACAGGATGCGACTGGCGAGTTCGCAAAGGGGTAAGCAGGGATGCAAGTTTCTCGATTCTCATGGACTGAATGGGTTCTTAGTCTGTCATTTGCCCTCACGTGCTCTGCATTGCTAGCGCAGGAAAGCGAAGCGGAAGCCATCGAGACTGAACGAGATTCGTTTACCCAAGCCTTGAGTACGATGCGGGAAGGCCAATTCATGGTCGAGTCGGCGTACAGCTTTATTGACAACAAGAATGCTAAAGAAACACACAGCTTTCCCGAGTTGCTTTTGCGCTACGGATTGACCGACATCTTCGAAATCCAGTTTGGTACCAACTACGAGATTGGCGGGGAGCCGAACCTGATTTCACCAGGTGGTGGCGAGGGGCTTCGCCATTCTCCCGGTGGGGGTGACGAACTTGAGGAGGAAGCCAAGATCTTCTACGGCCTCAAGACCAGGGTCACAGATCAAGATGGGCTCAAGCCAGAGAGTGCATTGACGATCTCGGGTTACACACCAGTGAGCGGCAATGAAACCGCAACAAGTCTTTTGGCGGGTTATGTCTTTGGTTGGGAGCTGCCTGGGGAGTGGCACTGGGCTTCAGAAATACGTTATCGCAACGCAAGTTCCGATGGTGATCGTTTCAATAGCTGGGCACCTTCTACCGTCCTCAAACGGCCACTGGGTGAACGAATTGAAGCTCACATTGAGTATTTTGGGATCTTCTCCGATGGCAGCGAGGAAAGTGTGGTTCGGCACTTCGTGAGTCCCGGAGCTCACTACCTGCTGTCCCCCAATTTTGAAGTCGGCGTTCGAACCGGTTGGGGGCTCAACGAGCAGAGCGCGAACTTCTTTTCCAACGTAGGGTTCGGGATTAGCTTCTAGACCCTTGGTTCATTTCTCTTGAAACCCTACGCAGCAGGTTCCTAGTCAGGCGAATCCGAGTTTCAAACTTGGTCGTGTTTTGCTCCGCAGGAGCACTAGAGTTCTTTTGCGGAGCGAAAGGCGACCACAGGGCGACCATTAGCTACTTTGAAACTTGGATTTGCCCTGCGGTGACTAGTGTCGCATTCAGCCGTGATACCGCCTTTGGGTTAAAATTGGCGATTGACTAGCAGTCCGTGCGATTTCAGTTTCGGAGCTTTCCACGGAGCTAGCTTGCGAACTCGATTCCTCTTCTTGCACTGATGACCAGTTCGGTGAACGACATGCGAACCATCGTACGCGGCGTGGGTATTCTCTTACTTCTTCCCTCGGTTGCGCCGTACACGGCGTTGGCTCAAGAGGGAATCCAAATTGCTAGAGCGTCACCGGAACTGATGGATGAGTTGGTGAAGGTGTGGCCGAAGAATCGCACTGTTCGTTTGGTATTCCACGGTCACTCCGTTCCGGCAGGTTATTTCAAGACTCCAGAGATCCGACGCTTCGATAGTTATCCACATCTTGTCCAGCGCGGATTGTGTAACCGTTTCCCGACGGCAGCGATTGATGTCTCGGTCACCGCGATTGGTGGTGAAAATTCATCGTCAGGAGCAAAGCGCTTCGAGAAGGATGTGCTCGCAAAGAATCCGGACGTCGTCTTCATTGATTACTCGCTCAACGACCGCCGAATTGGACTTGAAGACGCGGCGAAATCTTGGGAGCAGATGATTCGTGAGGCGAAGAAGCGAGGTGTATTCGTGGTGCTGCTCACCCCGACTCCGGATACCCGAGAAGACATCCTGGACGACGAATCAACTTTGGAACAACACCGGCTCCAGGTGCTGCAACTCGGCCGCAAGCACGGAGTCGTTGTCGTCGACTCGTATGCTGCGTTTAGAAAACAGGTTCAAGCGGGGAAACCAGTCGAGGAGTTTCTGTCGCAGGTGAATCATCCGAACCGAAAAGGCCACGAAATCGTCGCCGGACTCATCTTGAGGCTTTTTCCCGAGCAAACCACAGATCAAGACTAGTCGGTTGCGAGACCATCGGTGCTGCCGAACTCGGTAACCAACTAGTTGCAGAGGATTCGCTCGTCTCGGAGGGCTAGTGTCTCATAAAGGGAGATCTGCATTAAAAGTGCTCTTAAACGCCGCTGACTTCGTTCTTGCATGGACCAATCTTCCTTGATCGTCTGATTCTTCTTCTCTTGGGCTCGGTTCGACATAGGTCTATCCTCAAATTGGCGGTTGGATTTCTAATCGTGATTGTGATGATGGGTCGATGACCACCATCTCTAGGGCCACCAGGACCGTTGGAGTCTCACTCCGCTCACCGGTCTATGCCTCACTATTCGAGGCTGGTTGGTGATTGGATTCAGAAAAATGGGATTTTGACGATTTTGATCCCGTTCGGCAGGAAGGGCAGCATTCAGCTATGGCACTTAGATCCGCGTTTGAGCAATCGCTCGGCGATTTGGGAGCAAATGCGCTCGAGCGAGTCTTCGCAATGGCCGTTCAACAACTCCAGGCGGCCCCAAGATCACATCGACATCCGTGGCATATCGGTGCCGTCGCGACCACCAACGGTTCGGCTGCAAGTGTTCGAAGTGTTGTTCTTCGAGCGACAAGCACGGATCCATTGGCGTTGCGATTCCATACCGACGCGCGCTCGCCGAAAGTGGAGGAGCTCCGGGAACACGCCAGTTTGGAATGGCTTTTCTACGAGCCCTCGTCGAAAATCCAGCTCCGAGTCGCTTGCACCGCCGAAGTGCTTCAGTCGGGCGATCAATGGGAGACGGCTTGGGCCAAAACGACTCTCCCTAGTCGCCGTTGCTATCTCGCCCCGTCCGCTCCCGGAGAACGGAAGGAATCGCCAAACGTCAACCTTCCAGAACACCTGGCTGACAAGGATCCGAGCGAAGCCGAATCCGAGATCGGGAAAGCGAACTTCGCTATTGTTCAGTGCGCGGTCGAACGTATCGATTGGCTCTACTTACGCCACAACGGCCATCTGAGAGCCATGTTCACGCGGCATGATGATGACTGGGAAATGGATTGGTCGACGCCTTAATCTGAGCTGACCATTGGCTGCATCGGATTTAATCGAGCACAGAGAAGTCGGCAAACAGTGTGTAGATGGTAAAGACGATTGCGATCAACATTAGGCCAACCACCTTCGCGCCTCTCCAGGGAGTCATGTCGACAGCTCCGACGTCGTCCTGAACGAACTCCTCGGAGCGCGGAGAAACTTCGCCGATGACCAGCATCAAAACTAAAAGCCACGCGAAGACGACGCCAAGAAACTGAAACTCGTGCATGGACGCGACGACTTTGTCGAATGGCGGCACAAAATAGCCGATAGCAATGATGCCAAAACCAGCCAGTAAGCCGATCTTTGCTGCGAACGCGGGAACGCGTTTTGTCAGCATCCCAATCAGTACCACGGCAAAGATCGGAATGAAATACATACCGTTCATCTTCTGCAAGTAGCCAAAGATGCTCGTCGTATTGGCGAGCAACGGAGCTGAGATGATCGCGAGTAAGGCGACGATCCAGCCAAAGGTCTTTCCACTGCGCACAACCTCTTTCTCGGTAGCTTGCGGTCGCAACACGGTGCCGTATAGACCGAGACTAAATAGCGTGCAGGAACTATTGAGAGCAGAGTTGAAACTGGACAGAATGGCGCCAATCATGACGGCTGCAAAGAATCCGGTGAGATACGAAGGCAATACTTTACCAACCAGTCGACCGTAGGCTTTGTCTTTGGTTCGAGGCGGAACCAGTTCAACCGCGTTGTCCGGTGTTGAAAACCGATTCGTGCCGTCTGAATTTTCCGTGATCACGGTTCCCTCGCCAATCACGCTATTGATGGCGTAGGTTGTTTCTTGGTACTCACGTTCGGTGCCTTCTAACGACTGCGCTACTGACAAGTCTTCTGTTCCGAGCAACGCGACCGCGTCGCTACCATGCAAGATGGCTTCTCCACCATCTAGCGTTGCAACGACCGCTATGCGATCAGTTACCACATCCTTGATCGCGACCTTGCTCCCATCGATCTCGATCTGTCCGAAGAAGGCGAATGCCAACATTCCCGGTATCACCAAGTACAGGGGCCCCAGCAGCTTCAAAGCGCCTGTTAAGAGAACGCCTTTTTGTCCTTCGGCTAAACTGCTGGCCCCGAATGTCCGCTGGATGATTTGCTGATTGGTCGTCCAGTAAAAGAGGTTCAGCAGGAAGATACCCGAGAAAATGGTGCCGAATGGAACCGAAGTGTCTTTGGATCCGACGGAATTGAAACGTTCCTTTTGCTCTTCCATCAATTTAGTCGCACCGGCAGAAATCCCCTCACCGTCTCCCAACTGCGAAAGCGCGAAGAGGGTAATCAGGAAACCACCAACAAAAAGCCCAACACCATTCAAGGTGTCTGAGACGGCAACGGTCTTCAAGCCACCGAACAACGCGTAGATAGAGCCAATCACACCTACCAGAACGACGACAACCCAAAGGGCGGCGGTCTCTGGATTGACGCCAATCGAATTGGGCAGACTTCCAAGCATCTCAGGTACGTTCAGAATGTCGAGCATTCCGCGCGCGCCGGTATACAAGATGATTGGCAAGAGAATCCCAACGTAAGCAAGTAGAAAGATGATGTTGGTGATGACTTGCGTTTGTCGGTCAAAACGAATGGCCAAATACTCCGGAACCGTAGCAACACCACTCTTTAAGAAACGAGGTAGAAAGAACCACGCCATAAAGACCAACGCCACGACGCATACGACTTCCCAGACCATCACACACAACCCGTCCGTGTAGGCCGAGCCGTTCAGGCCGACCATCTGTTCTGTAGAAAGATTGGTCAGCAATAGGGATCCGGCAATCAAGGGGAATGTCAAGGAACGTCCCGCGAGGAAGTATCCACTACTGGAATCGATCGAGTCATTCCTGGTGAATCGCCAAGTCAAGAAGGCAACGAGGGCTGTAAAAAAGAGGAACGAGAGTAAAGTGATGGCCATGTCCACTTGCCGGTCCGATCGCAGAAGAGTTTGAGTGGGATGCGAATTCAGCGTTCGCGAACAGTCGTCCGCCGAATTGTCTATGTAAGATGAACCTTGGTTTGAGCATCCTCAATGAGAATACTCGGATTCCGACCGCGAAATCTTGTCACGGCCGCGAATCGGGAGCGAATCTGGGCGACTATTTCGGGGCCACTAGGTGCCAAGCGGTGTTTGCGTACGCCTTTAGTTGCCGGTTACTAGGCGAATGGAGGCAACCCAGTCCTCATTCGGATCCGTGGGGGGCAAACCGATGGGCGCTGGAGAGCCACCTGCGATTCGTGAAACGCTGCCCGCCAGGCGTTCCCCGCCTTGGCGAGGGTTGAACCAAGTCACCGTGAATTCACCAGATACCTGGCTCAAGTTCAACTCGGTCTTTTGGTTGCCCTGGCCTGCCGCTCGATAGACGATGTACGCTTTGCCTTCTTCTGCCAAGCAGTAAGTGCCAGCCCCGGTCAGCAGGTCGTCTGAAGGCTTCATCGAAGCGACATCGAACTTGGACAAGAACTCCTTTGCGTAGCGACTCTGCGTCCAAAGTACCTCTCGGGCGCGCCAATCCTCCGAATTCAAATCGTTGTAAAGCATTTCGTAACCGAAATACCATTCGACGCCCGACGCGCCACCGAGGAGACTGCCCCAAAGCACATCGCCCCGCATCTTGTCTTGCCTTGGATCTACATCATCGGTGGGCGCTCCATAAGTTGCAGGGCCTATCTCGTCCATCGAAACCACCCAGGGCCGGTTCGCTTTCTGTGAGAGTCGAGTCCATTTGACGACGTCACGGTGAACATGATGAGGATCGCCGACTTGCAGCGACAAGCCATCTAGCGGCGCATGGCCGAGAAGCGGTTGGAGACCATAGTCCTGGTCTGGCTCGTGAGAGTGCGTATGGATGAGGACGGTATTTCCATATGGGTCGGTTGCATCCAGATAGGTTGCAATCGCTCGTTGCTGTTCTGTCGAGTTGCTCTTGAGACCTTTGTCGTCTTTCCAAGACGAACGGCCGCTCTCTTCCCCGATATTCCAGAATACGGCGGGGTGGTGGGCGAAACGCGAAATCAATTCCTGGTAGTAGAGTTTGCGATGACGGCCAACATCACCGTCATCGAGCAGCAATTCGTTTTCCGTTTCCTGCGTGATGAAGTGGATCGCTAAGCCGCTTTGAAGCATGTGTTCGAAGACAATCTCCCACTGATCCAATTTGCTGCAATCAAACCGAGTCAAATCGTCGGGGGATGCGAACGGCCAGACGTCTTTGCCATCACCTTCGATGTTCATCGTCAGGAAATAGATGGAATTGACGCCTTGAGAAGCGAGGTAGTTGATCCCGCCCACAAGGGATTTGCCTCGCTGACCACGCCAGGTTGGATTCCCCGGTTTCCAGTCTCGTTGGTGGAACGAGTAGGTATGAAGAGGCGTGCCGATGGTGGCCTCCCCTGAACGTTTGTTTGCCGCAATGCGGTACGTGCCGTCGAAGTCCTCGTAGCCAAGAAGGTTCTCTGGTGAGTTTGTTCCGAATTTGAGCCACGTCTTACCATTGGCGTGCTGGTAGTAATGACCGTTGGGTTGAATTCGCCCTGCAGAGAAGAATGCGACATCGGACTCCGAGGGGGTAACCACAAACGCGCCTTTGCTTGCGTCGATGGCGATTTCGTCGCCTATTCCAACGCTTTTTCCTCCGCCGATCGCGACCCAATCCCCTTTTAGTAATTTGGCCTCATAGGTCCATTTACCAAGTCGCGGCGGTGCGAATCGGCATGACCATGTATTGCCTGCTTCGGCGCCAGAATTGGCGGCGTCGCCGTCTGCATTAAAAAAACCTCGGATGCGATACTCTTCCTCGCCGTTGCGGAATCGTACCTCGAGGCGATAGTTCGTGAACGGGTTGTCATCATCGGATTCGGAAACACTGGGCCCGGTAAAGTCGAGTTCAAGTGTCTCGTTAAGTGGAATGGTGAGATTGGTGTCGTCCTCAACTTGAATGTTCACCCCGACTGTCGTCGGATCATTTTTGGAGGCGGGAGCGTTAACAGCAGAAACCAAGATGCTCTCGATCGAGGTCTGCTCGGGTTCGCCTCCGCGTCGAGCGCATCCGCTTGCCGTATAAAGCGAATCGCCAAACACGGCAAAGCTGCTGCCATGGCGGCCAGTTACCAGCGACTCAATGGAGTGCCAGGTGTTCGTCCGCGTGTTGAGTACCTCGACCTCACCGTGCGCCTGAACTTGGTTGCCGCTTTCGCCGCCACCAATCACGAGTGAATGCCCCACTGCAGCAGCCATGTTGCCGGCCCGGGGCGTCGGCAGGTTAGGAATGGTTTCTGCAGGCAACCAGCGTTGTGATTTGAAGTCATAAACGTCGACCTCGGGGATGGTCAGTTCGAAAGTCTGGTTGGTGAGGTTCGACGTTCTCCGACCTGCCGCCGCGTACAGACGATCACCAATGACGACAGCTTGAAAATGGTCCCGGGAGTGCGGAGCGTCGGGCAGGACCTCCCATGAACCCGTCTGGGGATCGAAACAATCGAACCACGGAACGGTACCATCTTGGTGTCCGTTGATAATTCCGCCGATGACGTAAATCTTGTCGTCGTAGATTGCGGCCCCGGCAGCACCACGCCGCCGTTCTGCTGGAATGCCGTGTGAAAAAGAGAACTTGTCGTTGGAAGGATCGTAAACGACAACTCGCTCAAGTGGCGTCTCATTGGGATACGGTCCGGTCATAGCCCCAACGACATAGATTTTGTGATCGTAGCTGACAGCCTGGAAATGGTGCATCTCGATTGGACTTGGCCGAAGGCTCGCCCAGGACTTCGCCAATGGATCGAAAACATCCACCGGATTGATCCGCCGTCCACCAAGCAAGAACATTTTGTCGTCCACAGCCACGAAGGACGCCTCATGCCGAGCGGTTGGTTGCCAAGTCGCATCGATGATTTGCCATGAGTCTGCAGAAGAATCGGCCGCCGTACAACGAGTTGCCGCTATGACGCAGATTGATGTGAACAAAAGACCCGCGAGAGAGCAGGCAAAGACGTGAATCCGTCGAGCGATATCTCGACGATCGAAAATGCATGCGAGCATGTTGTGAGCCCAGAGAGGATTGGAACGAGGCTCAAGAGTTTACCGCAGACGCTAAGCACCTTCAAACGCGACGTCGTGTGGAATCAAGACACATCCCAATTTGGGTCCGCGATAATGCCCTAACGAAGATTTCATTCCATAGTCATTCAACATCGAACCCTACCGTTTCTCGGCTACTAGAGAAGTATCAGCCAGGGGCTGAGCGATTGTGGGTTTGCTTCCCAGTTCTGAGACTCACTCGCTTTGTCGATGGACTAGCGATTGGATTCAGACTCGCCATCTTCCTAATCACTTTGGTCAACGCAACTTTAGAACCGTCAGTATTGGATCGTGATCGGAGACGATGGGTTCGTCCACAATTTTTGTTTCGACGACTTGCCAATTGTCAGAATCACGAATCAGCACATAGTCGATCTTTGAATGGGGAGCGACGGTGTCTATCCAACCGTTCTCGGTTAGGTGAAGCATGGCTGGGCTATTGGGACGCGCATTCATGTCACCAACCAAAACGACGGGAGTCTTTCTGCGGCTGAATAGGCGTTGAATCTGTTGTGTCTGATTGAGACGATTCGTCTTGCTTTCATGGCAAAGGTGCGTTCCCACGAACCAGAACTCCGGAATCCCGTTGTCGGGCACAATACGGGCGGCCAATGCTGTGCGAGGCTCATTGCCGAATTGGAATGGCAGGTGATGCGCTTCGGACTCCTTGATCTCGAATCGCGAAAGGATGGCTTCGCCGTACTCTCCACCGGAGTAGTACAATGCGTTGCCGAACACGTAATTCATTCGAAGACGTTTAGCCAATTCGGCAGCTTGGTCCAATCCGCTTGCTCGCCGCGTCTGCTTGTCCACCTCTTGCAACGCAACAACGTCGGGGGAGAGTGCCGCGATCGTCTTAGCGAGCCGTTCGTAATCGAATTTACCGTCCATCGCTTCGGCATGATGGATATTGTAGGTGACGACTCGGAGACTCGATTTCTCCGCACGCCGTGAAGCGTTGTTTTCAGGTTTAGGTTCCGATTCCGGAAATGGGAGTTTGGCAATGACGGTATCACCGCGGCCAGTTTCGTCGGCAATGCTTTGAATCGTCCATAGGTCGAGTTGGTTATCACCGTCCACAACACTGCCACTGTAGTCGCCCCAAGCTCCACCTTCGGTCGCGGCCTTTCCTTCTCCGAGGCTGCGGATTTCGCGAAGCTCCCCTAGCGGATCTTCTGCGCGACGAAACGCAAAACGAGGACTAATGAACATCTCTGGGCCGGTCTCTTGGAATCCCACTAGAACGTCTAGCTTTTTGTTGACTGCCAGAGTGGTCTGGATGTAGCTATTTTTTTCAGAACGGATGACGCCTGATTGCACGAAGGTTCCGTCTTTCAAATCAACTTGGTGCCATTGGACTGCCGCGCGGCCTTCGCAATTCACGGTGTGAGAGAACCACAGAAAACCTCCCTGAACCACCAGGTTCTTGGGATTGCGATCCCCTGATGCGGTTCTCTTATCCGTTCCGCGTTGCGGAGACGCAGGTGGCCAGCCGAAATTTTCGAAACGATGCGGGGCTCGCCAAATTTCCTCAGCAATTGGCGCGCCCTCGGACGTTTCACGGACCGAAGTGACAACCAGATCGCGTCGCTCCAGTTTGACGAACAGCAACGGGTCGTCCGCGTCTTGGGTGGCGACCGGGTGCCCCAAATTTCCTGGGAAGTGATAAACAGTCGCCGGCTCCCCAGATATGGCTTGGGACAACCGCAGAACAAAGCTCTGCGTCGGACCGCCTGGAAAGCTGTAGCCAATCCATTTTCGGCTGAATCCAATCCCGCCACCATCGCGGCCCTCTGGTGCTGGGACTGGATAGGTATACCACTCGCCGGTTGGGTCGTCGTTTGCGGAGACGGAAATGTTGACGGGCTTTTTTTTCTCGGCATCCCAGGGATTCCAGAGATCGAAACCAAAGACTCGATGGTGCGGATCAAAGAACAGTTTGGGATCAATTCCACCATTGAAGCAACGCTGCGAAACGCCTTGGACGTACTCGCCCTTTTTGGTGTAGATGATCAGGCCCGTATTCGTTGCATGCAGAACATGGTCGCCACCAACTGCGATCTGTGGGTCGACTTGTCGATTGCCGTCTGTGGAACCATTAAACACGAGCACACCGTCGATATCGCGCGGTTGGCCGCCTTGCTTGCGTTCTCCGCAGCTGCCTTTCTTGTTGAACGACTCGTTGCGGATCGGAGAGATTACTTCACTTCGTAGTGGCTGGATGAATTCACCCGCTGGAGACGAGTCGACCGCGCTGAACAGTACGGCTAACCAACATGCGGAAAATACAAAGTTCTTAGTCATGGGATCGAACAGAAGGTGGTGTTGGGGAAGAGTCGTTGGGGGATTTGGATACACAGGCTGGCGTCGTCGAGCGTTTTGTGGCCGCCATGGCCGACTACGATCGATCGGGAAGCTCTCGTTTAGTCGAAGTTTGCAGCCGAATTCGCCGTGGATACGACCATAACTTGGGGGTACCGCTTCGCGAACTTGCCATTTTCGAAATCGATGCCGTTCTCTGCGGCGCTTGTCGGTCGCGATCGTGCCTTGGCTGCCCGAAAACCGTTACGCGGTCAAATCAATGAAATTTAGCGCCTTAATTGGTATTCTAGCAGGCCGATAGAAAGAGACGCTTGATAATCGTGGCGAGCAGAGCGCTCGCTGGATCGGTGGAAAGTTCAATTTGAATTGGAGAAAGTATGGGCATTGGAATTGCGGAAATCCTGATATTTTTGGCTGTTGTGGCAATGCTCATCACCTTCGCCGCGGTGTTCATTTTTGCAGTCGTTGCAGTTGCGAAGAGAAGGTAACGTTTCGCAGATTAAGGCAAGGTGAAGGATTTCTAGATACCTCGCACAGACCATCTCGATCCAAGCTAGTCATCTTGCGGCACTTTGGCGGGCACGATCTCGATATCGCCCGCTGCGATTTCATAACCCAGTTCCGCTGCCCTTAACGCGTCGCGGAGGATGGCGCCCAAGGTTTCATTCTTGAATTCCAAGGCGTATTCATGGAACCACACCATCCATTCAAGGTTGGAAAGCGGGAGAAGATAGATTACTGAAATTCGTCGGTGACGTGGAACGCTGCGTGACCAGATTGCTCAAGACTTGGGAGTCGGCTTGTAGGGTCAATCAGAGTTCAAATGTAGGCAGAGTAGCCATTCGCAATCTAACTCTCCGTTACCGAGTTTAGCGAGGAATTTACGGAGGTTCGGAGCCTGACCGACGGGAGGATATCTTACCAATTTGAAACTATGAGTAGCGCTGGGGCGGTTTAGGCTGATGCCCATGACGGAATGGGGAACAACCAGACGAGATCAAACCGCCAGTGTCACCAAACTCTAGTGTCGATGTTGTGCCGCATTTTACAGCCGCGCACAAAAAACGCGTCGTCCAACAATTCCGTCGGACGAACGCGTTCCGGTCGATCAAACTAGTAGCTGAGACAGGACTCGAACCTGCACGGAGGTTACCCTCCAACGGATTTTAAGTCCGTTGTGTCTGCCAATTCCACCACTCAGCCGTGTAAGACTTCGGATTATAGCGGCATCTGGTCAACTGGGGGACCGCAAATAGAAGAGGTACTGTCAGTCGAACTCTCAAGGATGCATTTCGATTTCCTGAGGTTCGCATGAATACGCGGAGCAGCCGGGTGACTTATCCATTCCGTAGAATATGGGAACGTAGTCAGCCATCGGTGTGGTCGATGCCGACTGCTATATATCAAAAAGTCCTAGGGGGCGACGGCCTCCATACTAGCTTAGACATGAGAAGCGAAATCCAAATTTGCGACGGCGCGGTACAGTCTTTCTTAAAGAATGTTATCGCGATCGCTTAACTGCCTATTGCGAGGGATAGTAGTCGCCAGAGGGAAAGAGCGGTCACGGCCAAGACGACTGAACTGGCCAGGATCCGCTGAAGAAGGCTCATTGACGCATTCGGTAAATTCGATGCCAAAGCGGCCCATAAGACTAGAGTGGCAATGATGGGTAGTAGAATCCCGTTCGCCACCTGCGCGAGGCTAATCGTTTCTTGGGGAGCTCCGCCGGCGAGCACCGCAAAGATGATGCCCGTAGCAACAACGGCGATGGCAATCCAGCGGAATAGCTTGGTCGATTCGGTCGCATCACCTTCAAAAAGGCCGCGAACTGCGAAGGCGGTTGCCAACGGGGCCGTGATGGAGCTGGTGAGGCCTGCAGCAAATAGACCCAGCGCGAAGGCGACTCTTGCAAGTGAGCCGAAAAGCGGCTCCAACTGAGTAGCCACTTCGGGAAGCTTTTCCAGTTGCTCTCCTCGCACAAAGAAGGTGTTGCTGGCGGTGATGAGGACTGCAGCAGTGACGATGCCTCCCAAACCGATCGACAATCGCGTGTCCCAAAGAGCTTCTTTCAAGGCACGGGATCGATCGATGTTGTCGCCGTTCGCAGACGCCCCTCCCCAAGTTTTGGCTGCGGTGCTCGAATGCAAGAAGAGGTTGTATGGGACAATCGTGGTTCCAATCAGTCCCAACACGAGGTTGAGGCCACCGTCGGGGAACTTCAAACTAGTTGTCTCTGTCAGCAGCCGAGGCCAATCCCGCGTCGAAATGAGAGCGGTGACGATAAACGCGACGCTGAGCAGACAGACCAAGGCGACCAAAGTCCGTTGTAGCCATTGGTAGTTACCAAACCACAGCAATGCGATGACGAAACCGCCGAGAATGACGACCCAAGATTGAGTGGTGATGGGTATCAGAATGGACAAGCCAGTCGCCGCGCCAGCCAAATTGCCGGTTTGGTAGGCGGCGTTGCCGATTCCAATCGCAGCAATGATCAGAATGACGGCAAAATAGAATGCAGGGCTCCCTTTGAGTCGCGTTCGTACGCATTCGCTAAGGCCTGAACCACTCAATACGCCCAGCCGCGCCGCTAGCTGCTGAAGTACGATTGCGCCGATGACCGAAAGTGCAACGACCCACATCAGCCCACCGCCGTGCGCTGCACCGGCCTGGCTGGCGACCGTAATCGTTCCTGGTCCGATAAAGGCCGCGGCGACGAGTAAACCTGGACCAAACCGGAAAGGTGACCTTGCCAGATTGTCGTTTTCTTGCGAGTCAGCTGCCATTCCGCTGGGCTTCAACTAAGTTAAACATGAGATGCGTTCTGCAATGCGAGGTTGTTGCTCGGATAGTCTAACGGTTTTGGCTCATACGAACGCAGGGTTCGGGCAACGCCTTTGGTAATCAAAGTTGGAGATTAGGCAATCGCCCCATTGCCCTGTCGTGGCAAAGGTCGGTGTTCTGGCCATCGTAGCTAACTTGCGGGAGTATGACTTAGATGGGCGAGTCGCATTTGGAATCGGATGAACCCCAGGGTCTGAATCCCTACGCGCCTCCTGAATCTCACTATGAGTCGGTCAAAGAACGTTATCACGAAGACCGGCTTTTTCGTGACGGGCATTTTCTGGTTGTATTGAAGGGAGCCGCATTTCCGAATCTGTGTTTCTCAACAGGCCGTCCGACCCGCAAGAAATTTCTTTGGACGCACTCCTGGCATACGCCTTGGCTCAACATTCTGCTCATCGCCATCGTTCCCTATTTGGTGTTGTCGCCCTTGCTTTCAACCCGCGTTCATTTCGAGATACCGGTTGAGGAATCGATCTTGAACTCGCACTACCGGCTCGTCCGCAGAGGATTCCAGCTGCTCATGTTGGGGGCTCTACTTTTTTGTGGTTGGTGCGTGTTGAGTATGAGCAGTTTGTATTTCGTGCGTTGGCTGCCGCTACTTCTCATTTCCATTGTGGTCGGGCTGCTTGGGTTTCTTATTTCAAGCCGCGAGCCGGTGCAGTTACGCATTGCCAAGGTGGAGCATGATGCGGTTTATCTCGCCGGGGTTCATCCAAATTGTCTTGTCGGGCTGCCCGCCTATCTTGGACGGAGCTGATTTCGGAATTGAACGCGTTGCCTGAGTCTTGCATATTGGCCCCATTGAGCATGCCCAGTCAAAACGAAAAAAAGTGCGACAATTGTTCGCACCTGA
This sequence comes from Aureliella sp., assembly GCA_046290675.1. GTDB lineage: Bacteria > Planctomycetota > Planctomycetia > Pirellulales > Pirellulaceae > Aureliella. The sequence goes on along the minus strand of JBKAHA010000009.1, from coordinate 231,070 downwards.
GGCTCTGCCGCCCCAGCGAAGGATCCTTCGCCATCCTTCGTAACTTACCGACCTACGATGGTCTTCTGCCTTCTTCGCAAGTTGCGTCGTGAAATCTGTGGTTGGGCGCGCATAGTTGGTGCGTTGGCAGCATCTAGAACTCAGTTGTGCCGGTTTGCGAGAACTCCAAGTCCGCGCAGCACTTGAAAAACGTCGGATTGGGCAATTGGGGTCGGGACTGCAAACTGCGTACTGGCTTTCCGATGAACGATCCGGAGCGACCTTCTACCTCGAAATTGGTAGTTGCCTCATGATTGGCGCGACGTCAGAAAATTTGTTATTTGCAGGCCCATTTGTACGATCCGGGTGGACTTAATCTTGCATAACGAAGACAATTTTGGTGTTTCCAAGGTATCTGCTGCCGACACGGTCGTCCGCGCAGCCGTGCCAGTATTTTAGAGTTTGAGTTTATGGCTACACAAAATAGTCGGCGTTCACGCCGGCATTATCGGAAAGCAACTTCACCAACGGTTCAGCCAGCAAACGAAAAAGACGTTTCAGAGCTTCTCAACGGCTCGCCAACAGAAGCTGGCGCTCCGAAATGGGCGGCGGGCAAACCAGCTGCCGCTCGACCAGACAACTTGAACGTTGCCGCGATCGTTTGGCTGGCGATGATTCACGTCGGTATTGTCTTTGCACCTTTCACGTTCACATGGTCGGGGCTTGTGCTAACGGTCGTGTTGCACTGGATCTGTGGTGGCATCGGGATTTGCCTCGGCTACCACCGAATGCTCACGCATGGCAGCTTCAACACACACCGTTGGGTCCGCCGCACGATTGCGACGATCGGTTGTCTTGCAGGAGAAGGGCCGCCAATCCAGTGGGTTGCGAACCACAGATTGCACCACGCCCGAAGTGATCAAGAGGGTGATCCCCACTCGCCGCGCGAAGGCTCTCTTTGGAGTCACATGTTTTGGCTAGCCTACCGGGTCGGTGGCAAAGATGGTGCGGAGTTCTTGAAGAAGTGGGCTCCGGACCTGTACCGCGATCGCTACATCCGGTTGCTGGATTACGGCTTCATCCCTGTCAACGTCATGCTGTCGCTAGTGATTATTGGCGCGGGTGCCTACTTCGGTGGTACTAGTTTGGCCATTTCTTGGTTGGTCTGGGCTGTGTTCGCACGCATGGTATTCGTTCTGCATGCAACTTGGCTGGTGAACTCTGCGAGCCATATGTGGGGCTACCGCAATTACGAGACTCGCGACGATAGCCGAAACAATTGGTGGGTCGCGTTGCTCACATACGGCGAAGGTTGGCACAACAATCATCATGCCCATCCTCGGATGGCCAATCATGGTCACAAGTGGTGGGAGTTCGATTTGACCTTCCGCACGATTCGCCTGATGCAACGACTGGGATTGGCGTGGGATGTCGTCGACTATCGAAATGCCTCCGAGAAGACCAGCGGCTAGCTACGGCGGCGGGCGGACTGAGACTCCGCTGCGGACTTCAGTCGATCACTGAACTCAGTAGCGAAAGAAATTGGTCGCGGAACAAAAATAAGCAACAATCGCTGTCCATTTGGGCAGCGATTTTTTTGCGCTCGCACTTGAATTGAGTCTTTTTTGGGGGAGGGGTGAGTGAAGCTGCGAGTCGATTCGGTCCCGGCTTGCTGCGCGTTCAAGGCTGTTGAGATCCCTGCGATTCTTGAAAGAATGCTCCTAGGTAATCGATAGCTTTGGTACCCGCTTCAAACATGGCGGAGAAATGAACAAAGCCATGTAGCATCCCGTCATATTTTTGGAAATCGACGCTAACGCCCGCTTCCGACAAGCGTCTCGCAAATCTCTCTCCCTCCGACCGCAATACATCGTATTCGGCCACCATCAGGCATGTGCGTGGTAAGCCCTCTAACGAAGCGTTGCTTAAATCGGCCAAGGATGCATTCGCGATCGTAGAAGCGTCTAGATCGCCTAGATATTGCTTCCAAAACCACATCATGGTTTCACGCGTCAGCATGTGGTCCGTTCCGAAAGCCTGGTAGGATTCGGTTTCGAAATCGGCAGAAACAACCGGATAGATCAGGGCCTGGCTCTCGATTGCCAGGTCGTCACGTGACTGAGAGGCGATGGAAACGGCAGCGGCCAAGTTGCCGCCTGCACTGTCGCCGGCCAGCGCGAGTCGGTTCGAATCGACCCTTAAGTCTGCCGCATTTTCCAACACCAACTTGGACGCGGAATAGCAATCCTCCATCGCGCTTGGGTAGCGGTTCTCGGGTGCAAGCCGATAGTCAACTGAGCAAACCACACGCCTCGAGGCAATCGATAGTCGGCGGCACAGGGCGTCGTGCGTATCAACAGTACCTAATACCCAGCCACCGCCATGAAAGTACATGATAGCTGGCCGGTTCGGAGCGCCATATTCATGCGGCTGATAGCAACGCACTTGCACTCCGTTTTCGAGATGCAATTCGCGAACGCTCTCGACATCTGGCCGTTCGCCAAAGAGCTCCTCCAGGCCGGAGAAGATCGAACGGCTTTCCTCAACAGGAAGCTCCGGCCACGATGGTCGCCCCTGGAGTTTGATTGACTGTAGGAGTGCGACTGCGGATGGGTGAAGTGTCATGACTAACCGTGATTTAGTGCAGGCGGCGCCGGAGGATTCGATTCGGCTCCCCTAAAATACGCGGACTGTTCCGCAACAACAACAGCGAGTCGGGGGGGCGAAACGGACCAAACCCATCGTCAGAATGCCGAGCCAAAAACGCGTCTTTCGCTGGTGCAAAAACTTGTGGGTTTCAGTTCGAAAGCAAGAGTGACAATGACGCTCCATATAGCCGTGCCGCGTGAGTGCCTTCTTGCTAATTGGTTTCAACATGCTTTGCATTACCCTTCGTGCTGTCTAGCGTAGCCAGATTCTGGAATCGGAACCAAACGGTAGAGACACAGTTGGCATGAAGCGCCTACCTGCTCCTGGCTATACGCTATTCCTAGCTGGGCTCAATTCTCGTTCGGAAACGCCGATTCAAATAGCACGTTTGTGGGCGAAGGCCATTTTGTGGCCCTGTAGCACGTAAGTACGGACACTTGTTTCGGTGGTAGGAGATGTTCGTCTTGTTCGCGGTAGACGTTCCAGTCGTTCATTACGGTGTGTAGTTGAACTATGGAAAGCTATTCATGCAGTAAATCAATGACAAGATTTGGGGCTCAGTCATCGTTACCAAGCAAATAGTAGTTGAAGAAAAGAGTGGGTCACATCCGAGAAGCGACACCAGCTTTTTCAAGGGGATGAAGTCCATACATTCCGAGTGCGGGAGCTTCAGAATCGGGGAACATTTTCCCGCGATTTGCAACTTCATGTGGATCGCAAGCAAGCCGTAGTCTTCTCATGCAATCCAATGATGAGGCATCGAACATGTTGGGTAGAAACTGGCGTTTCTCCATTCCTACTCCATGTTCCCCAGTGATCGAGCCGCCAAGCTCCACGCACAAATTGACGATCTTGCCTGCGAGAGCCTCCGCTCTCTCCAATTCACCGTCTTTTCGTCCGTCGAACATAATCAGGGGATGGAGGTTTCCATCCCCGGCGTGAAATACATTGGCAACGGGGATTCCAGCTACTTCACTAAGCTCCTCGATCTGCTGCAGGGCATAGCCCAGTTTACTTCTTGGAACGACTCCGTCTTGAACAATAAAGTCAGGGCTGAGATGGCCGACTGCGGAGAAGACACTCTTTCGTCCTCGCCACACAGCGGCACGTTCTTCCGAATTGGCAGAAACGTGAACTGCAGTTGCACCACTTTGTTCCAGCAAACGGTTCAATGTCTCGCGTTCGGCGGCGACTGCCTGAGAACTGCCATCTAGTTCGACAATAAGTACCGCTTCGACGTCTTTGGGGTACTCCGCGCCGACAGCGCTCTCGGCAGCACGCATACTCAGGCGGTCCATGATCTCCATTGCGGCTGGCAGAAGACCGCTGGCGATGATTGAAGCAACGGCGTCACCTGCGGTTGCGAGCTGGTCGTATCCGGCCAGCACCGTGTGATAGCTCTCGGGAACGGGCATGAGTTTGACCGTGATCTCAACTGCGATTCCAAGTAGCCCTTCACTACCGACCAAGAGTCCTAGCAGGTCAGGACCTGTAACGTGGCCGCCTTCGGCACCGACTTCCACCAGTGTTCCATCTGCCAAAACGAATTTCATTGCCAAGACATGATTGCTTGTCATGCCGTACTTCAAGCAATGCGCACCGCCGGAATTAAAGGCGACGTTACCTCCAATCGTGCAAACCTGTTGACTACTGGGGTCTGGAGCGTAGTACAGCCCATCTCCGGCGACCATCGAGGTGAGGGTCGAATTAATCACACCTGGCTGAACGACTGCCGCTCGATTAGAGGTATCGACGCTTAGAACGCGATTCAGTCGATTCAATGCAATGACAATGCCGTCACGGTGCGGTAGTGAGCCGCCACTCAGGCTCGTTCCGCTTCCACGCGCCACGAAAGGCACGTTTTCACGATGACACCACTCAACGAGCTGGACAACTTCATTGGTCGTCTCGGGGACGACGATGGCGACGGGCTTTTCCGCGAAAGCAGTCAGTCCATCACACTGAAAAGCGCATAGCGCGCTACCAGACTGCTGAATCCGCTCCCCGGGCAGGAGTTCCTCCAGTCCGTTTAGAATCCGAATCCGGTCAACGCTAGTTGGTGCATTCGTCATGCAGGTTGAGGCCCCTAAGTTGTTTTAGGCCATGTTCGCCAGTTCGCTGACTTCGACTTTGGAGGCTGCCGCGAGCGCCGCGCCAGGCGAAATCCCATACCCCTCTTCAGCGAAGATGGTTTCCAATGCAGATAAGATCAGCGTCACATTTCGGACGGTACTACTGGTACCCATGAGGCCAATTCGCCACGCTCGCCCCTTGAAAGGCCCGAGCCCGGCACCGATCTCGATGCCGAAATCATTCAACAGTCGTTTGCGTACCAACGCATCGTCCACGCCCTCGGGAACATGAACCGCATTCAACGTCGTCAATGAATGTTCGGGGATGAACTGGAGCCCAAGTGCCTCTAGGCCAGCTCGCAACCGGCGATGGTTGGCATCATGCCGAGCGATTCTGGCTGCGAGTCCCTCTTCCAGGATGATTTGCAGTGCTTCTCGAAGAGCGTAAGTCATATTGATGGGAGCGGTGTGATGGTAAACGCGATCACTGCCCCAGTAGTTTCGCAACATGGTGATATCGAGGTACCAACTAGTCACCTTCGACTTCCGTGCGTCTACTGCCTCCAAGGCGCGTTCCGAGAATGTGACCGGGGCTAACCCAGGCGGGCAACTGAGACATTTTTGTGTGCCGCTGTAGCAGGCGTCGATTCCAAGCGAATCAACTGGCACGTCAATGCCTCCCAAGCTGGTGACTGCATCCACGATCAGTAGAGCTCCGTTGTCGTGAACGATTTTGGCAATTTCATCGAGCGGCTGATGTTCACCGGTGCTCGTTTCCGCGTGGACGATTCCAAGAGCCTTGATCCCGCCATTCGACTTAAACACGGCCTCAACTTGCTCTGGTTGGATGGCTTTGCCCCAATCGGCTTCGATCGTGTGCACATGGGCACCGTAGCGTTCGGCAACATCTTTCATCCTGCCTCCGAAGACACCATTGACACACGCGACCATTTGATCGCCCGGTTCGATGAGGTTGCACACACAGGCTTCCATTCCCGCCGATCCCGTGCCAGATATGGCGAGCGTCATGTCATTGTTCGTCTGAAAGACTTGGCGAAGCATCTGACGGGTGTCATCCATGATGACAAGATACTCGGGGTCTAGGTGACCGACGGTTGGCTTGCCAAGTGCCGAAAGCACGCGAGCTGAGACGTCGCTTGGGCCGGGCCCCATTAATACGCGTTGCGACGGATTCAGTGCATCTTGTCCTGTCGACATCGGAAGGTTCCTTTGTGGTTGTCTATCTCTGTGGCAGCGAAGCCGTGGGAGTTCTGTTGTTCGGGTGAAGCGGAACGAGCTTGCATTCGTACGCGGTGTTCTGCAAGTTGGAAAAATGCAGGTCGTCACAGTTGCCTATTCGGGGTTCACCCGAGTCCACTTTGATAGCAGTGGCGGGGAAGTTCGAATTGTACACCTCACCGCGAGCTAGCAGAATCGTGGACATGGAAAAGTCCAGGTGAAGCAGGGCTATTGAAAGTTTCAAACTGGGAAGCCCCCGTCCCCGCCGCTCAGGAACCGTCCCTCGCGAAACTCGGAAACAGAGGGTTCGGTATTGAATTGCTAATCCAGGTTCGAACTTTGACTGCCCCTGGGCACACGAATGGCGGCGATCGATGAAGAAGCGCGAAGCAGCTATAATCAATCCCTCGCCCTTGGTTATTCTGCGAGAGTTCGTTGACTCTTCAATTGAAAAGCAGTCGAACCGCGGTAGGGCGACGTCACCTTCTACGGACCAGTTGTTCCGCTGCCCAAGCAACGCTTAAAGAATTGTCATCAATATGAATCAACCTGCAGACGACCAGAGCGCCCAACCAGCCGACGGCGAGCACGAGAAAGGTCCGGAGGGTGAAGCTGCGCAACCGGAAGCAACCAATTTGGACGCAAACCAGATGGCCCGCTTTGTCACCTCGATTAAAAACCCAGTCCAGCAGATGGGTGAGCATGTGTTGGGCGCGTTGCAACACCCCAATACGATGGCAGTGATGACGACGGTCGTGACTGGACCAGGTGGCCAACAACATATCGTCTCTGCGGCGTTGAATCCCCAGCAAACCGCGATGGTCAATGCCATCTTGCAAGGCGCTACGCAGGAACGTGAGGAAGAAGAAATCTGTGTGGGCTTTCATTGTTTAGTGAAGCCTAAAAACGACAGCCCCGAAAAGACCAGTGAAGAAGGTGATGGAAACACTGTCAGCGAGGCGGCGGAACCGAACGCCGAGTAGTTGGCTCGATTAAGCTCGCTTCAAGTGTTGATTTCATGTCGGAGTGACGTTCTTCCCGCCGTCTTCTTTTTGAGCTTGAGTTCGATCTAGGTGATCTAGCAGCGGCGAGCTGCTGAACTAGCAAGGATGCATTGCACATGCCCGAGAATCAGTCACCTATCTTTGTCACCGGTGGTACCGGGCTCTTGGGGAATTGGGTCGTCCGTGAGCTTTGTAATCGCGGCCATCGGGTTCGAGTGCTCTGCCGTCAGTCCGGCGCGGTTGAAGCGTTGGAAGGGTTGGACGTCGAACGGGTGCACGGAGATTTATCCGATCGCGATATCCTTCAGAACGCAATCCGAGGCTGCCAGGCAGTCGTCCATAGCGCGGCGATGATCCACATAGGCTGGCAAAAGCTCGAGGAGAGCCGGCGGGTGAATGTGGACAGCACCGCGTGCATCACGAATCAGTGCCGCGACGAAGGCGTGAAACTGGTTTACGTTTCGACCGTGGACACGCTTCCAGCTGCGAGGAATATCGATGAGCCCATTAGCGAGGGCGGCCAAGAAGGCATCGCCAAGACGAGATGCAGTTATGTTGTGAGCAAATCGGAGGCAGAGCAAAACGTTCGCAACGTAATGCACGCGACTGAGTTGGACGCCGTTATTATTCATCCAGGCTTTATGTTAGCGCCCTTTGATTGGAAGCCTTCCAGTGGCAGGATGTTTTTGGAAGTGACCAAAGCGCCCATAGCTGCCGCGCCGCCCGGAGGGTGTAGCGTGTGCGATGCGAGAGATGTGGCAGCGGCGATTGCCAATGCCGTCGAGCAGTCTTGTTCCTCTCAGGACTACATCCTGGCTGGTTACAATCTGAGCTATCAAGACCTTTGGTCACGGATGCTGAAGACCGCCGGAATCCGCCGCAAAGTATTTCCATTGGGTGCTGCAATCAAGTTAGCTGCGATCCTACTCGATGTTTGGTTTCGACTTGTTCCCATGCGCGAGGGCGATGTGAATGGGGCGGCGATTCGGATGGGATGTCTCAATCACTTTTACAGCTCTGATCGTGCCAAGTTGGAATTGGGGTATCAGAACCGCCCCTTGGAAGACACTTTGCAAGACGCTTGGGAATTCTTGGAGAAACGTCGGTAGCTTGCTATTCGGAATGCACGAAGCACCGCGGCTAGCTAGTCAGCGATGGGAGAAGACTCGTTGGCGGTCGTCATCCAGATTCGGCCGGAGAGATCCCCAGATTGGGTACTAAGTCGCGTGTGTTGGAATCCGTTTCATCCCGCAGATAAAGCCCGCCTGCGTGAAATGGCGTACAGATAAGGCTTTTTCCACGAATTGTAGTAAGGCATACACAACTTGCTCCGTCTTATACCACGTGCAATTTGTACTTAGATTTACATGGACCAAACTCGGTTTGTGTTGGAAAATCAAAGGTGTTCAGAAGAGAAACTTGCTGAAGCCGCCATGCGTTATGCATTGAGGCAGTTAATTTGCTGCTAAAAGTGTGAGAATCGCGGCGTCGGCACGAGTTCGCTCCCGGGCAAAATGGAATTTGGAAGAGAAGACATGGTTCAAAGTTACTGGCACATCCGCAACTGTTCACTGTTTCAGAAGCTGAGTGATGCTCAATTCGATTTCCTTGAGCAACGGGCGCGGATGAAGAAGTTCCCTAAAGGATCGACGGTCTATCTGCCTTCGGAGCTCGCGGACGGGACGTTTCTTGTTGCTGAAGGCCGGATTCGAATCGGCTCAACTACACCTGAGGGCAAGCAGTGCATTCTTGGATTTGTTGAGCCAGGTGAAGTTTTTGGCGAACTCGCTCTGGTAGACGGTGGTCACCGAGAAGAGCGTGCCGAGGCAGTGGTTAACTCGACGGTGATCGTTCTGCCGAGTCAGCATTTGCGAATCATTATGGAAGAGTCTCCGCATCTAACTTTAGGCGTATCGAAGCTGATTGGGCTACGTCGCAAGCGTATCGAGCGGCGTTTAAAGAGTCTGCTGTTCCGAAACAATCGAGATCGTTTGACCCACTTGTTAGTCGAACTCGCAGAGCAATACGGTAACGCGACAACGGATGGGATCGAGCTCGGCATTCGTCTTTCGCATCAGGATTTAGCCAGCATTATTGGTGCGACGCGAGAGACGGTAACAACCTTGCTTGGCGAGATGCAGTCGGAGGGGCTGCTGCAGATCCGAAGACAACGACTTCTGATTCGTGACCTACCCAAGCTTTCTGGAAACTCATCCTTCTTCTCTCGACTGTCTGGGGCATCTTCCGCACCGAGACAGCCGATCAGCCGCACGTCGCCTCCACTGCAGCGGGGTGTCGTTCCAGCTCAAGATTTTTAGCCAACGCACACGACGCGGAGCAAACCCAATGCAGGCTCGCCGAAACTAGCGAAAAACTTGTCGCGTTTGTTAGAAAGCTCACGGACCCAAACCAGCTCGAGTCCGATACTTCTAGTCGACGTTGGGAAGTGTAGCGGCCCAGCAGCTTCAACACATCCACGAGAATTAGCCCTTCAACGGCAACCGCGGGAAAGCAAGGCGGATGAAAACCAACCAAGAAAACGGCACAGATACTTGGCAAGATTGCCCGAAAGGGTCGATTGGCCAATTTTCCGCACGCCACACGAGAAATCGTTCAAACGGAATGATCTTAAGGGCCGGTGCAGCGTCAGTACTCGCTGTGCTTGTGGTGATCGGTATCAGTTCGTTTCGACCGACTGCGACCGATCAGCCAACTGCCCGCCCTGTATTGGCTCTAAGTTGCGGCGGAACCCTAGAGCAAATGGTGGCGTATTTCGACGGTTCGATTGACGAGCAGAATAAGCGTCTCGTGCACGAACATTTGGATATCTGCCCGGCGTGTCGCAAGAAGTACGAACGACGAGCAAGTGAACTCGGAGTCGAACTCTTGGCCTGGGATATTGCTCCGGGCGTCCAGGCTTTCGCGCGGTTCGCGTACCTTGGGAAAAGACCTAGTCTCCTGTTTAAGGCCCATTAAAGCTGCGGGTTTATTTACCTTGAGGTTGAACGCTTTCGTTGGTCGCTGGCATCCAGTGCTCGGTGTCGACCTCAATCAAACTCTGGCAGTCGTTCCGACACGTCATTGCGGCAAGATATGCCCGGCACAATATGCGTATCGCCCCTCTCAATCCGCTGCGGTGTCTCTCAGGATACCGAGCTCAGGCGAGCTAGCATCGGTTGGCATTTCTAGTCGCTGACTCCGCGCTTTTACGTACCGGCCGAGCCGATTGCGTTTACCGTTCGTTCGCCGATCACAACGTTACCGTTTCACCATTCCGCGTAGCGGATTGATAACAAGCGTCGAGCACTCGTTGTGTCTTGAGAGTCCATTCGGGCCAGCTCGCATCTAGTGGGCCAGTCAGCACGATGTTGCTGAAGTTCCTGAACAACTTGACTTCCTGTGCTGTTTGAGCGTTTGCGTCATACTCGCGTGTCGAATAACGGGTCCGGTGGTGCTCCATGTGAAATTCGCAATTGTCCACATCGAACACATCCTGAATGTGGTGAAACGCGACTTCGGGTCCGTGATAGGGTAGTACGAAGTCGTCGATCCGAAGGTGTCCTTCGGTTCCACTGACGTGGACCCATTGTTGGTTTGCGGCGACAAACGCGTTATAAAATACTGCCCGAACGCCTGAGGCGAATGTGAGTTCAGCTTGAAATTCTCCAGGAACGCTACCGGGACTCCCCTTGGCTTGAAGAGGCGTGAGGATCTTTGCAGTGACCTCGACCGGGACCTCGCCATTCAGGATCCACATAAATATCCGTGAGCAGTACCAGCCTAAATCACCGAGACACCCGTACGGCTCAAGCTCGCTGTGGGCACGAATGTTGCTGGTCCGGAACTCTTCGTCTCCGTTGAAGGAGAATTGACTTGTAAGCCGCCGTATCGTTCCAACGGCACCCGTTGTTTCCAATGCCGAACGAAATTGCGGCAAACGATCGCTGTGCATGAACATCACCCCGTCCATATATTGGACCGAGTTTTCACGACAGGCAGCCAGCATTTCTTCAACTTGCGATGCATTGCACGCTGCTGGTTTTTCTCCGATGACGTGCTTACCCTTTTCGGCGGCCTTGATAACCCACTCGTGCCGCATGGCTGTTGGTAACGGGATGTAGACTGCGTCAATATCATCCCGTTCAAGAACCGCTGCGTAGCTGGACTCGGCATCGGGTATTGATGCCTGTGGAACTTGTGAAGAGCACTCATCGACGAAACGTTGAGCCGATTCTTTGGAGCGGCTACCGACGGCGACAACTCGTGCATTTCCTGCCAAGCGAATCGCCTTCCAATTCTTTCTTGCGATGCCTGCGGTCCCGAGAATGCCCCAACGACAGTGGTCTGTCATCCTATCGATCCAGATATGCGTAAACGGCGTAGAAAAACAGGCATCAGCATGCCGTGTTTGCATTGGAAATGATAGGCCCCTTTGCCGCATCTTAAGAAGTCAGACCAGACCGTGTGCCGGCGAAAATCGGAAGCGAGTCGGAAGTACGCTCGATGAAGGCTCAATACAGACGACAAATCGGGCGCCTCGCTCGAAAGGTCAACTCCCCGGTTGGGCACGCACGTGATCACTTCGTCCGCAATCAATCTGCCTTATCGTCACTCTGCGACTCGAAGGTTCCGTCTTCGCAGTTACCCTGGAGCGATGTTCCTTGAGTCGCGGTGAGGGAGACGCTGCCTTTCTGCAAGTCTATTTTCCCGACTTTGATGGTCTGGAACTGAAGCCCAGTACGCATGGCCAAGTCGGCTAACAACTCGCCTCTGCGATCCTCAGCTAACAACTCCAGTTTGTCATAAACCAGATTGAATTTGGCGGGTTTCTTTGATTGTACGTAGATATTCTCGAGCAGAATTGCACCGCAGATAATAATCATGTTTGTCACAGCAAGTTCGGAGTAACTTGTCTTCTTGTTGGACAACGCATTAATCACTGCGACTCCGACGACGACGAAGAGATACGTCATTTCCTTAACGGGAATCGCATCCGTACGAAAGCGAATAATGGCGAAGACGGCAAACAGACCGAGGGCCATCCCTAGCCCTAGGTCGATCTTCTTCAAGGCGAAACAAATGAAGAAGATGATGATGTTCATCAAGATGAACGTGAACCGATAGGTCGCCGGATTCCCGTTCGATTGTTTGGGGCGATAGCAAAGGCAAACAACCGCGAGCAGGACTGCGAGGTCGATTCCAAACCGGACCAGCAGCTTAAAGAGATCGCCGTCGAAAACAGGGACTTCTAGGAATTCCATATTCAGCAAGTCGTTCAATGAGATCGTGTTCGCAGAGTTGCAGCTTCCATATCACCGCCTCAACTAGCTGAGCAGAGGCGGTGACCGGAGATAAACGGACTAAGGCTTCCGGTTCGCACCTAAGTCCGCATCGACTGCCTTGATTAAGAACTCGCTCCTCTGCTCACAGAATTGCTTCAGGCTTCCATTGCTTGGGTTCGTTGCCTGTTGAAACGCTTCATACGTCATCAGTTTTCGAGTATCTCGTTTGACATCCGTCTCAATGAGGTTGCGTGCAGCGGTCACTTGACCTCCCATCGTGTCCCAATCAAGGTGCTCGGTGGCGATGAGACGGACAAATTCGAGATACTTCGTTCGCAACTCTTCATTGGCTAGGAGCTTACTGCGAAGTGGCATCCGGTCGTTCTCGAGGCCAACGAGTGGCTCTAGCTCGAGACCGCCTCCAGATTGGCCACCACCTGGTCCGCGTCCTCGGCCTCCGAATCCACCTCGTTCTTGGCGTTCGCCGCGTCCGCCACGACCACTTCTTTGCCCATTACGTTGGGCACCCTCCGGTCCACCTTGTGGTGGACCGCCGCGAGCGTTCTGCGGGCCTCCATTTTGTGGGCCTGGACCACCGCCACCAAACAGGAATCCCAGTGGGCCGCCTCCTGGAGGTCCTCCGCCGAACCCAGGCGGTCCGCCGGGTCCACCGAAACCACCAGGTGGGCCACCGAAACCACCGGGGCCACCTCCATGGGAACCGCGAAATGACTCATTCATGTCGTGCGGTAGGATATGAAACTTCCCGTCCTTATTCATGTAGATGCTGTAGTCGCTTGCCCTTGTCCAATAGCCGTCGCTGTTGATCAGAGCAACGTCGGCGGCAAGGAACCAAAGGACCCCATCGAGATCAAGGATCGGATCTAGAACTTCCTTGATTTGGTCGGCAGGTGTTTCGTTGAGCTTCTTGCAAAGGTCGATCAATGCCGCCCAAGACTCGGTTTTGTCCTTGGATTTGATCTCAAACCGCTCTCGGTAGGGAGCTTCTTCGTCGCCCAAGTATCTTAGCCCGCCGTCGCCGTTAGGACTCCCGCTTACCTTCCAACGTGCACCCTTCCGAGACCCATAGTTTTCGTCAAGAAAGTCTTTATTGAACTGTTGAGCGTTTGCGTAAATACCCCAGTTCTCACCATTGACGACAACGCGGACAAAATTCACTTTCGGTGCCGCGATCTTGGCACGAGCGATATTCGAATAAAGCATGGAACTCATCAGGCTCGCATCGCCATTGCAGTTCAAGAAATTGAGAGACTTGTACCCCAGAATTTTCTGGTCTTCATCGATGAAGTCCGTTGACAAGTTGAACGAACGCTTGCTGCCTGTTGGAATCGAGAAGAATGAACTTGCACCTCGAAAGCTGACACCCACGTTCGGATATACCTTGCCATCCACCTCAACGCGACATGGAATCTCAACGTCAGTAGGCTTGAATGTTTCCAGCTCGGATTCCCAGTTGTCCATGGCAAAGTTTAAGAAGAATGTTCTAAGCACGGATTGGTCGTAGAGATCTTCTTCTCCGTACTGATCAACTTTGTCAGGTGTAAGGGTGATTCCCTTAGTTCCGCTTTGATTTCCCCCGCCGCGGCCACCACCAAAGCCTGGAGGCCCACCGCCTCTGCGACCAGGACCGCCACCGAACAGACCACCTAAACCGCCACCTCGATTGTTGCGACTTCCCAATTCATTCCGAGCCGCATCCCGTTCGGCGGCATCGAGATACCCATTCGAATCTGCGTCGAATCTTTCGACCAGTTCCACGTCAGGCGCGTTCGGGCCACCGCCAGGTCCTTGAGCGATGACAAATGGCTGCCAAAGAAGAATGACGGCGCCAATGCCGACGGCGATGAAGGTCAGACCACGCATGGTGTTGGCCATTTTTTTGATCAGGGTAAGAGCGTCTAGCATTTCGTTTCCATTCCGTGTTGGTTCTGAGAGAAGGAGTTCGCGTGAGTGAGTGCAGATGACGTAGAGAAGTGGGTGTGCTGTGGCTGCAATTTGCGGGCGTCACCGGAGACGTCGAACAGCGCTCTCTTGTTCAACCCTGTGGACAAACGGTAGTGTCGAGAGTTTTCAAATTGAATTGATGGGTAGTCATTTCAGTGAATGCGCGATCAGTGGCCTGCACCGGAGAAGCGGTAGTTCGTTCTTACTGTTCCCGTTTCCGTTTGAGGTTGGGGACATACGAGTCCAGAAAAAGTTGGATAGTGCGGAGTCGCCAAAATTTGCACATGAAAGCCACAAAGCGATTGAGCGTTGTGTCGCCAAGCGCGGTGGCAGTCGAATTCGAAGGAAGAGCATGAGCGCTCATCGAATAGCGAATCGGCGTAGCCCGAAAGAGGGGCTCCAAGTCCGGTTCAACCGTAGATCCGTTACGAATTGGTCCCGTCGCAGCGGGATGGAGACGACTGGGTATTCTGTTTGAAAGTTTGCCAATTAGACTTAGGAGTCGTTAAGATAGGCAGACTTGTTCGCTTACGCGTGGGTTTCGTCGTTCTTTAGCGGTACGGGGTTTCCCTGTGATCTTGGCTTCTTCTCTTCTGGTCGAATCTGCGAGTTGCTCGATGTCATTTAAGGCACTTCAGCCAATGTTGCCCCTTCGAAGCGTCGTCTTGTTAGTAGCAGCTCTTTGCCTAACAACTAGCTCGATTTCGTCCTATTGCTACGCGCAGCTTCCTGTATCTCGAGGCCGCAAATTAGCGCCCGACGCCATTGAGGTGATTGAGCCGTCCTCTGAATGGGATGAAACGGGATTGGGACCGGTTGATCTGCCCCTTGTCGCCGCGAATCCCGAATTGGCTTGGCAGCCCAACTTCGCACCCAAAAGTAGTACTTTGCTTGAGCAAGCAAAGGAAGTGGTCTTTCGAAGTGATATTTACTGCCTGCAGTTCTCATTCAAGCCGGTCCGCATGATCGAAGTGAGAGGCAAAACAGTTTGGTATCTGCTATACCGAGTTCGCTACAAGGGTGGCGATCTGCGACCGACTCCTGATGACAAGGCGGTATTTGGAAAACCGAAAGCCGTTTCGGCCGATTGGGTGCGATTCATGCCGACGTTCCGACTAGATTCACTAGGGCTCGGAGAAGTATATCTGGACGAGATCGTGCCGGGGGCAAAAGCGGCAATCGCAGCCAAGGAACGCGTCGGAAGCCCGATTTATGATTCTCTCGAGATGCAGCGTCTTAAGATTAAGCTCTCCACGGTTACGGAGGACAATCAGGTCTGGGGTGTCGCGACTTGGGCTGATGTGGACCCAAGGGTGGACTTTTTCACTGTGGATGTCCGGGGCCTAACCAACGCGCAGAAGCTGGTAAACCAGAATGGTCAGATCGATTATCTCCAAAAAGCCCTTGTTTTGCACTTCTCTCGGCCTGGTGATACTCTGAACGAGCTGCGAGACAGGATTCGCTTCGGAATTCCAGCGTTGGAGAATGCGGAACGCCAGAAGTACATTCTTCAGCAATATGGTCAGAAAGAACGCCTTGATTACGTTTGGGACTACCGATAAATTAAGGGGCTTGATCGCGTACATTCAGTTCTATGGCGCGAAAAGCACATTTCGGTAAGACAACTCAACGTCAAGAGACAGGCATTAGGCCATGGCACACAAAAAGGGACAGGGCTCGACTCGCAACGGACGCGACAGTAACGCCCAACGACGCGGTGTAAAGCTATTCGGTGGTCAGGCGGCTAAGGCAGGCTCGATCATCGTTCGCCAGGTTGGAACCAAGTTCAAGCCAGGCAAGAACGTCGGGATGGGTAATGACTACACCCTTTTCGCGTTGACTGAAGGTAATGTGTTCTTCGATCAAAATGGTCGACGAGTGAACATTAAACCTCTCGAAGCCGCAAGCTAATTCTAGGTCGTCCACCCCGATACGACCTGATTGGTTACAGCAATCCAATAGCCTCGCCAGCGACCCGTGCTGGTGAGGCTTTTTTTGTTGAGGTTTCTCGCCGTTTGGCCGAGTGTGTGGCAGTGAACTGGTAATTGCTGGAGTGGCGGTTAATGAATTCTGCAGGACCTTGGCCACAATCTGAGAACTTCGTTCTAATTGAATATGCCGAGGAATGTTCGTGCAGTGAGTCTGCTTACCAAATGAAGAGACCATGTTTGTAGATCGCGCTGAAATTTATCTCGAAGCCGGCAAGGGCGGCGATGGTTGCATCGCATTTCGTCGGGAGAAGCATGTTCCATTCGGCGGGCCCAATGGCGGGGATGGTGGAAATGGTGGGAACATCGTTTTCCGCGCACGCGAGGGGGTGAACAGTCTCGTTGAATTTGCGCATCGAAAGCACTGGAAAGCGCAAAAGGGCGATCACGGCACGGGTTCGAACCGGCATGGAAAGAGTGGAGAGCATTTAGTTGTTAACGTACCGCCTGGAACGGTCATCGTTGACGCCGAAAGCGGGATGATCATCAAGGATCTGGTGACCCCCGAAGAAGAAGTCATCGTTGCCCGTGGTGGACGCGGGGGTAAAGGGAATCCACATTTTAAGAGCTCAACGAACCAAGCTCCGCGTGAAGCGACTCCGGGAACACCCGGCGAGGCGCGAAAGGTCATTCTTGAACTGAAGGTGATCGCGGACGTCGGTCTTCTTGGAAAACCAAATGCGGGGAAAAGTACGTTGCTTAGTCGTATTTCCCGTGCTCGACCCGAAATTGCAGCTTATCCCTTCACGACCAAGTTTCCCAATCTCGGCATGGTGAACGCCGATATCGATCGTTCCTTTGTCATTGCAGATATCCCTGGGCTAATTGAAGGCGCCGCAGAAGGAATCGGCCTTGGGCACGACTTCTTACGGCATATCACGCGAGCTGGAATTCTTGTTCACCTTGTAGAGCCGGAACCGATGGATGGAACAGATCCGCTCGAGAATTACGCGGTAATTCGCGAAGAACTGAGTCAATACAGTGAAGAACTTGCTAACAGACCCGAAATACCTGTCGTGAGCAAAGCAGAAATACCGGGAGCAGAAGAAGTTCGGCAGAAGCTTGCTGACCAGATCGGTAAAGAAGTTCTCCTGATTAGTGCTGTGACCGGTGTGGGGCTCAATAGCTTGATTCATCGCGTTGCTGATGTTCTGCAGGAGCATGCGGTCGAGCTCGATGACTGATCGCCGTTGCATGTCGCGATTGCAAACTGTTAGCAACAAGCTGGCGCACTGCTTTGTTCTAGTCGTCACCGAAGCTGTTCTCGAATCCGCTGCATCTCTCAAAGAAGGGAACATCCAAGATGCGATACTTTGGTGTCGATATCGGGAACAGCGGGATCCGGGTTTCGGAATTGCTTGTTGGTGAGACTAGGCTTGCCAACACCGTGCGGCTCTACTGGCGGCATGGTCCTTCTGCCCCGACTTCCCCCGGGATCCAATCGCCACCTCAAGAACGTTTCGATCCGGAGCGAGATGATTGGACAATGCAGTTGGATGCATTCCTGAGCGTTGAAGACAGTCATTGGCTGGTTAGCAGTGTTCGCAGGGATGCTCGGCAAACTTTAGAGCGAGCAATCCACCAGGCCTGTCATGGGAAATGCACCATCTTGCAGCACGGCGACATACCGCTGGAGGTCGATGTTGATTTTCCAGCAAAAGTCGGAGTTGACCGACTGCTGGCCGCCTATGCAGCGAGCCTCTATGCACAACGTGAATCGCTAGACGAACCGGCGGACCAACGGCGTCGAGCCATCGTGATTCAAGCGGGTTCGGCCGTAACAGTTGACTTGATCGAATGGTCGCGGGAAAAAACTCATTTTCTCGGAGGCGCGATTGTGCCTGGGATGCCATTGATGTTGCGATTGTTGGGGCAGGCAACCGATCTGCTGCCGAGCCTCGATAGTGGAGATCTGGAGCGGATGCCCGACTTGCCCGGAAAAAACACCGAAGCCGCGATGCTGTGCGGAACTGCCAGCGCTTTGGTTGGTGGCGTGCAGAACTTGGTTCAGCGTTACCGCAATATTTATCCAGTCGCGAGTGAATCCCAGCGCGACGCCGTCGAAGATAACACCCTACCGGTTATAATCAGCGGTGGAGATGGTCCGAGGATTGCAGGCTTTGTGCCGGAACCTTCGGTCGTGATCCGGGATCTGGTGCTCGACGGATTGTTGAGCCTTGCCATCGAAATGGAACTCCGTGATGACCAGGACTAACTTGGACGATAGCAGTACGAGTCAACTACCATCAGATCATTGGCGACAGCTCGCTAAGTTGCTTAGTGCCGAAGGGAATATCGAGCGGGTTTACCCCAGATCCCCAAACGCAACTCACGAAATTTCAGTACTTGAAGCACTGAGACGAGAGGCTTTTGCGAGTTCGGACGACGAAGAATCGCTCGGGCGTACATTGCACGAAGATCTCTGTGGTTTGCTTCAACAGCTAGAGGCGTTCAGCAATGTTAGTCGCTGCCCGATTCTTGGGATCACCGGATTGTTGAATGCCGGCAAGAGTACACTCCTAGCGACATTCTTAACAAGCAACAATCGTCAGCGAGTATTGCGAGGTATGAGCAACGATTCGGGGACTCATCGCTTCGTACTTTGGTTACCAAAGGTATGGTGGGACGATTCCGAACTGCTCAACTTCTTGATCGGATACTTGTCTAGCATCTTCGGGCATCCTCCGGAGCGGTTGTCCGAGAACGCGGATGAAGCGGCCATCCAGTACAACGGCAAAGTGCTTTCCGAAGCAATCATGAAGGGCTCAGAGGACTCACGGGGCGAAGCCACTCAGAATGGTGATCACCGCGCGGATGATGCAGGCATTCGCAGTGTCAACCCAATTGCGGTTCCCCTGATTGCCTATGACGAGTGTCTCAACGACCTAAAGATTGGGCTCGTTGATTGCCCAGATATCCAGACCGGCTTCTTAACCAGTTCTCCGGGTAGCGACGCCGGAGATTCGCTTGCAAGTGGACGTCGTGAACAGCTTGGCAGGATTGGACGGCTTTGTTCGGCGTTCGTTGCCGTAGCGAAACTGAACAGTCTCCATGACGAAGGTTTGCTGCAGATCCTATCGACGCTCCGCGACGCGATGCGCGGCGTTCCCAGATTGCTCGTGGTGAACAAAGTAAAGTCTCGATACGGCCCTGAAATAGTCCGAGAGCAAACACGTGGACTAGTAGATCGTTTCAACATCCAATCGGTCTACATGGCCTACGATTTCCGAAGTTCGCTTGCCTCGGAGCGGATTCCGCCAACACCTGGAAAGATGCAGCTAGCACAAGACGAGCAGCTCCCCATCTTCTTCGATTGCGACCATGTGCGGACTGGCGGCAGAGACCCAACGACTCGCAAAAGCGTCGACTATCGTTACCTTTTGCACCTCAGCGATGAATTGGATTCGGGCACTCTGACGCAAGAAAGCAATCGTGCACTCCGCATTCAATTGAAGGCCAAAGCGTCAGAGGTACTTCAATGGTTGGAACGGAACGCAGCGAAACAGGTGACGGCAATCCAAGATGCCTGGGCGGCGACGTCCCATGCTTGCTACGAATTCATGGTTGAACGCGATTCGCTTGGCCAAGCGACTGGACTACGTCTGCAAGCTTCGCCGGTGATTGTGGCCCAGATGGCAGATAGCTTGCAACGCACAGCCCCGGCATGGATGCGTTTGAGTCTGAAAATCGACAAAACGGCCAGGCAATTGCACACGGCTGTTGCCAACTCGGCAGCTCGGTTCAAGATTCTCGAGTCTGCGTCGTCGAGTGTCACGAATTTCACCAAGAAGTTTCGTAGAGGGCAGGGGGGAGAAGTCGTCACTCCGGAGCGTTTTGCTAAGTCGCTTCGTTCACTCGATTTGCACGACTCTCTGCGCCGACATGACGAGTCACAGCTTTTGTCCTCATGTGAACTGGCCATGAAACGTTTTGCAGCAGAAGACAAGACGGAGTTGAATGAGGCGGAACTCGATGAATGGAGTCGCCAGGTTTGGGAAAATATGTCGTGGAAGGACAAAATGTGGAAAGGGACACAGCCGCTAGCCGTCATGATGGCGCCACTTCTCGCTGCCGTGCTGGTGCCGATTGATGGCGGCGGTACAGCGGTATTGGTATTCGCGTCGACCAAAGAGTTGCTTGCGGCAGCTGGGATTGCGGCCGTGATGACACCTATGGCTACTGGTGGAAACGCTACGGGGATTGTTCAGCGAGAGACCCCTTGGAGGCAGCTGAGCGATCTTTTTGCAGTCTTGTGTGACAGCCTTGGTGTCCCACGACCTTCGAAGAAAGAACTTCCTCAGGAACGATGCGAAGGTAAACTTCGTCCGCTTTTGCCCTCGAGTCTTGAGGTTAAATCCGCTGCAGGCGCCGCCGTCTTAGAACACTGGCAGGCAACTCCAAATCTGCAAAGCGAGTATCGAGTTCACTTAAACCAGGTTGCGGAATAGTTGATCAACGGCCGTTGAGGTATGTCGCAACCAATCTCCCAGTTCAATTTCAATAGGCGTAGTTCATGAGTACAGCGAGATCGGCTTCGGCGACACGGATCGTGGATGCGACGCGTGCTGTTTTCGGCGATGCTCCTGTTACTGTGCAGGTCGAAACCGCGTGCGAACGCTTTGAACGAGAATTGGAGCAGATTCATGATGGTCGTGGCATCGAGTCGTTGCTGATTGCTGTTGTCGGCGCCAAGGGACAGGGGAAGACCTGGACGACAAAGCAATTCCTTCGCAGTGAATCGATCCGCAGCTCCATGCGTTCAGGCGACCTCGTGGATGACGCGACGACACGTCTCGTTTGGGTTGGACCGGTTGCCCCAACCGAATTGGACCCCACGTCGGAAATCTACCATCCGTGTCGCACAGACGAGATGGTCAGCATTGGCCAACCCTATGTGATCTTAGATACACCAGGTATCACCGATGCCAACCACCGCGCTGCCAATTTAGCCAAGGAAGCGTTGGCACTCGCACCCATTAAAATTTTGGTCATCGCGAGAGATCAGATTCGGGCGGCGGCAAACCTGAGTTTGGCAACCCAGATTGATGGCTCAATTTGTATCCCACTGGTCAGTTCCGTTGAACCGGAAGAGATGCCAAATGGGGAAAACGCAAGCATTCTCAGTGGAGACCTACGTTCGCTGCTGGACCAGCTGGGCGAAATGGCACCGAGAACCGAATTTGCGAAGCCAATTCTCGTTCCCGATTTCGAGATATCCAATGACGAAGCTGACGCAGGACGAGTAGCTGTAAGTGGTGTCCTGGATAGGCTTAGCGAATTGGGACTGACAAAGATCGTACTCGGATCAGCGAAGGACCGCCGGATCGCAGCGGCGGGCAAAAGATTGCGTCGGCATGTATCGGAACTGATCAAAGACGAATTACCGCAGTTGGCTGAAGCGGTCACTCAATTGAATCGCGAAACAGAGAAAGTGCCGCAACGGGTTCTGGACTCGCTTCTCGGCAGTGAAACGGTGTTGGAGACTGGAGTCCGTATGCGATTGCGGGCGCGATTAGTTGCGGACACCTCGTTGCTATGGTTCCCCTACCGGACCGTCATGTCTACGTTGAATCTAACTCAAGGCGCATGGGATCGCGTCATGTTGGCTTTAGCGGGGAGCGTGCCGAGTCTGTTTGGAGCGCTTTCGTCGATGGCAAAGAACGTTCGCGAGAATCGCGATTTCAATACCGAGATGAAGGATGGAATTCGAAAACGCACTCAAGAGCAAGTCGAAGAAAGGCTTCGTCCTTTGTGCAATCATTTCCACCGGACGGTGGTGAAACTTCGCCCGCGTGCAGAACGCGTGCGTGAAGAGTACGACGCGAGCGGGATACGATTGGCCGGTGTCGAGGAGCTGCAAACTCGGTCTCAACAGATCTTTGATGCTGCTTTGGATCGCAATCGCACAAATCCATGGTTGCTCCAGTTTTTGGCTTTGGTGGGAGTCGCCATTTTCTGGGGATTTATGGCTGGGCCAATCGTTTTGATTTACCGGGAATACTTTTTTGCGTCGGTGAGTGCATTGACCGGCGGTGAAGCCAATTTGGACACGTTTCCGCACCCGACACCTAGCTTGCTCTTCACGAGTTTGTTTCTGTCCATGCTTCCACTTGCGATTTACTGCATGGCGGTACTGACTCTCTCCCTGACTCAGCGGAAGGTAAAGGGCGTCGCTAGAGAAATCATTGCCGAGCACAACACCGAGATCGATGTTCTCAGGACGTCCAATGTCATTCGCTTGGATTTCGAAGATGAACTACTGTCCCAGGCCGAATACTTGATCAATCTTCAAGATACAGACCGGAGCTAGGCGGTAGCGATGGATTATCCAGCCGAAGATGGCTGCATCATTGAGTGCGACGGTAGCCAAGCGGTTGTGGCCGCTCGAATCACTCCACCGATCGCGGCGGGCATAGCGACCATAGCTATTCGCGGTAAACGAGCAGCCGAGATCGTCCTGGAATTGGCGGAGCTAAAGCCGAAGGCACTGCGGGTCGGACGCATCCATTTCGGCAGGTGGCCGTTGAACGCCCGTCCGGAAATCTACGCGGGAACCACTGGAGCGGAGGAGAGCGATTCGAGTGAAGCGAAAAATCTATTTGCCGAAGAGGTGGTAGTTTGCCGAATCAGCGAACATCAAGTCGAGATTCACTGCCACGGCGGCGTCGCAGTGTGCAATGCCATTCTGGATTCGCTTGGGTCTAAGGGGGCTCTTTTGGTAACCGCCGAAGAGTTTCCGACCAATGACCTTCGATCTCTTGAAAGACTTGCTGAGCAACAGCTGATCCAAGCTACGACCGACCGAGTAGCGGCCATTTTACTAACGCAGCTCAATGGCGTGCTGCGCAGAGAGCTTGAAACCGTCCTCCGGACCTTAATTGAATCGGCGGAATCTCACGAGGATGTGAAGCAGAGCATTGCGGGCCTGATTCGCAGCGCCGAATACGGGCTCAAGCTTATGGATGGATTTTCCGTTGTCTTGGCTGGGCCCCCCAACGTTGGAAAGAGTAGTCTTCTCAATCGTCTGGCAGGACAAACCAAATCAATCGTGCATGAAGAAGCGGGCACGACCCGTGATTGGGTCGAAGTGCGCACCGTGTTCGATGGTTGGCCTGTTGTGCTTTCCGATACCGCGGGTGTTCGTGACACTGAAGATCAAATTGAGGCGATGGGAGTGCACTTTGCGGAAGAGCAAATGCGCTCGGCGGATATAGTTGTAGCGGTGGTCGATTCCACCGAGGGTTGGACTGAAACTCACGACCATATCGTGCAGCAAGCGACTTGTCCTGTCATCGTCTGCTGGAATAAAGTTGATCTAGTCGACGAGCTTCAGGATTTACCCAGTGGAATAGCTGGAGCGGCGAAATGGCCACAGATTCGGACGAGCTGTTCCAAATTGGAGGATGTGAATAGTTCAGCAATTCAGGACGGTCCAGCCAGCATGGATGAGTTGATGGCCGCTGTGATGCAACTTCTTCCGTATCCGAGCGACTTTGATGTTCCCTGTGTCTTTCATCCGTGGATCTTGAATCACCTGCACTTGATTCGCGATGATCTGCATGCGGGAAAAACGTCTGAAGCCATTACCAAGCTAAATGAGCTTCTGGATTAGTACTTCGATCAATATGGCTGACCGCGTTATTGATCTTCTCTGCGGTCCGCCGCTGGGAACATCGAATCCCACGTTGAACTAACTTCCGTCATGCTTTGTTGTGTTATCGCGTTAACACGTTCGATGAGGTCGGTTGGCAAATCAGCCCAGCGAGGAGGTACCGGCGCAGTGGAGGCAACCGGCACACCGGTTTTGGGGTGCCGAAACTCGAGCCGCAGTGAATGCAGGGCGATAGGGGCTTCTCGATGCGTTGGCTCTTCTTCCCCGAAGCTTTCTTTTGCACCGTAGAGCTGGTCGCCGAGTACCGGCATTTCGCGTGAAGCCGATTGAAGGCGTATTTGGTGCATTCGCCCCGTTCGCAGTTGGATCAACGCCAGCCGCATTGATTCACTTGACGCCAATACTGCAATGGCGAGTTCCGCTTGCTTTGCTCCGGTTTCTTCCGTCTTCGAGTTCGGCGGCACCAGTTCTGCTTTGGCGATATCAGGTATTTTCCGGATTTGGTCTATCCAGATTTCGGTTTCAGCAATTGCCGTTGATTCGGTTTCAAGGATCGCGAGGTAGTATTTCTGCACCTTGCGAGATTGGAATTGAGCGTTGAACTGCTTGAGCGAACGTTGGTTCCGCGCGATCAGCATTACGCCTGAGGTTACGCGGTCAAGACGATGCGGTAGTCCCACAAAAGGCTTACCGGCATGGCCATCACGGTCAGCGATCTGCTCAGAAAGGAGTCTTTGAACGCATGGAACGCCCTGGACTGCCTGTGATTGAATCCCTGCCGGTTTGTTGATCGTCCAAAAACTGGATTCTTCCAACAGGATGTCGATTGGTACTGATTCCATTTTCATTAGCCTGCGAATGCACAATGTCGGTGGTGGCGTTCCAGCTCTTAATTGGCCCTGCATCGAGTTCGGATCGCCAAGCGGGGTCCGTCGCATTGAGATATAATCGTGCGGTTCCGAACTTCGGAAATTGTCGTGAATCGTGGCTCGACTCCAAGATTGATTGCCGCGTGTGAGAAGATTCGGCGGAGAGTTTTCGTAAATCGAGGTATCGAAATGAACAAGTCACTCAATCTCCAAATGATTGCCGCGGTCTGTAGCCAGCTGTTGATAGCGTTGGTTTGTGCGAAGGAAGTCGCGGCCAAGGAAGCGAAGATCCTCTTTCTTGCCGGAACACCGAGCCACGGTTATGGTGCCCACGAACATCTGGCGGGATGCAGGATCCTAGCGGAGGCAATTGAGCAGTCCTCAGAAGCGGTTGAGTGTGAGGTCATCGCGGGCGGTTGGCCCGAAGACGAATCGGTGCTGGATTCCGCGGACACCATTGTGATGTACTGCGATGGCGGAAAACGCCACCCCGCAATCAAACATCTGGAGAGTCTAAAGAAGCAAATGGAGCGTGGAGCCGGATTCGTCTGCCTGCACTACGCCGTTGAGGTGCCCATCGATCAAGGTGGCCAAGAGTTTCTTCAATGGCTAGGTGGCTACTTCGAAACGGATTGGTCTGTCAATCCGCACTGGGTTGCCAGCTATGAGACTATACCTGAACACCCTGTGGCCGCCGGTGTGCGACCATTCTCTGCCGACGATGAGTGGTATTTCCACATGCGATTCAGGCCAGAGATGAATGGTGTGACTCCTATCTTAAGTGCAATTGCTCCGCCCGAAACAATGCGCCGCAAAGATGGTGCGCACAGTGGAAATCCGCATGTTCGCAAGGCCGTTGCGAAGGGCGAACCACAGCATACGGCTTGGGTCTATGAACGCGAAAACGGTGGGCGTAGCTTTGGATTCACAGGCGGACACTACCATTGGAATTGGGGCCGGGAAGAAATCCTGAAATTGGTCTCCAATGCGATCTTATGGACTGCCAAGGGGACAATCCCTGAAGACGGCCTCGCCGTGAGTCGGCCAACCCAAGGGCAGCTTGAACAAGGTCAAGACGAAGCCGTTTCGAAGAAGTACGACGCGGACGCGACCCAAAAGAAGTTTGATCTTTTGACCAAGTAATGCGTAATCCGAGTTACTTGTAGGTATCCAGTAAAGCTGAACGCCTCGCCTGGGACGCAACCGGAATAAGAGGACATTGATGCCAATCGTCGCGGAATAAATGCATTCAACGGCTCGCTTCGACATGTCGCTTCAACAATCCAGAGAATCAGCCGGCGAGCCAGAAGTCGAACTAGCAACATCAAGCGGCCCAGTTCAGTCGACAGGTACGAAGGCGAAACAGGTTGCGATTTGGTGTCTCGACGCTCTGTGGATTGTCATTCCGCTGCTGTTCGGAGCGTCGGTACCCTCCTTCTACGATTGGACGGGCGCGGATCAGAGTCGACCATCGATCTGGATTTCAGTCGTCGTCTTCGGGCCAATTGTCGTCGCGGCCTTCACCACGATAGCACTACCACTCTGGCCCAACAGGTGGAACCCATTTCCAAGTCCGGGGGCTGCTGAGAAGTCACATCTACGCTTCAGCATTGCAAACCTGCTCATTGCAACATCCTTGTTTGCCTTGTTAACTGCGACTTACTCTATCCGTCCACAAGTGATCGCAGTGGCGTTTTTGGGATGCACTTACCTCGCCGCATTCATTTTGGCTTTCGGTGGAACAGCAAAACTTTGGAAGGTGACTCAGGCATTGAGTTGCCTGCTGTTACCATCCGTATGGGTGCTATGGTTCGGCAGTAGTCTGGGGGACTATTCCGAGCGGCTGGTACCTTGGTTTGGTTTCTTTCCAGCCCTGTTTCCAAGCATGCTAATAGGTCGACTCTTGGGGGACTCCAACCCAGACTCGCCGCTCGCGATTCTGCTCACCGGTATCATCCTCGGCAGCTGCATCTTTGCAGCTGCAAGTGGCAACTCCAAGTTCTATCGGCTCATCTTAGTCTGGGTATGTGCGATCACATTTTCCAGTTCGATGATATTGAACGCGTTGGTTCGAATGTAAGACCTCAGGATTGCCGAGCGGAGGTTTGAGAGCACATGAGCTACTTCATTTTGTATGCCTGGCGAGCATTCTCACTCCAGATTGCCGTTTGCTCGTGGTCAGATAGCTTCGACAGGAATTGTTCGACCGTCTTATACCATTGCTGGTATTCTGTCATCAGCAAGCAGACGGGCCAATCGGAACCATAAACTAAGCGGTTCGCCCCAAAGGCCTCTAGGGCCACTTCGAAATAGGGTTCAAGTAGGGATGCATCCCAAGAATCCGCGCGAACCTCCGTGGCCATGCCGGAAAGCTTGCAGTAGACATTCGACCGCTTGCCTAGCTCAAGCATTCCTTGCTTCCATTCTTCGTCGAACTTCCCAGGAATAATCGTAGGCTTCGCAATGTGATCCAGCACCATCGGTTGCTCTGGATGAAGGTCGACAAACTCGATTGTCGGTCGCAAGTGCTTTGCGAAGATAAGGATGTCATATACCAAACCGTAATGTTTTAGCCTTGCGACACCCTTATTGAAGTCTTCACGCAGGATGAAGTTGTCATCCGGTTCACCCTGAACGACGTGCCGCATGCCCACCAATTTAGGGTGGTCAGCGAATTGTTCCAAATAAGGTTCGCCAAGTTTGTCGGCTAGCGGGACCCAGCCGACGACGCCACAAATCGTCTCGTGCTTTTCAGCGAGCGAAAGTAGCCAAGATGTTTCCTCCGCTGATTGCCGGGCTTGAACTGCAATACTCGCGTCGAGGTTGCAAGACTCTAACAACGGCGCCAAATCATCGGGAAGAAAATCACGTCGGATTACGGAGCCATCTGGAATCCACGGATAATCGGTATCGTTGATCTTCCAAAAATGTTGGTGAGTATCGATTCGCATTGGGCCGGACGTTTTGAAGGGCGGAGTTGTTCTTTTCGCCGCATTTTAATCCTTTCGCGACCGGCTGGGCAGACACCGGCGGCGACTTACAGCTTCCGCCTGTCTTGGGCTCCATCGTTTCCCGCTGCGAGCCAATGATGCGAGCGCAGAAAAAAAGCCCAGCGCAGTGCACCGGGCTGTTGCCATGTTCAGTTCGGAAAACGGACCGCCTACCGATCGAAAAATTTCTTCAACGAGTGGACCGTAGCGGCACGCCCTGCCTTGCCAATGGACGTGGTCAGCGGAATTTCCTTTGGACATACAGACACGCAGTTCTGTGCGTTACCGCAAGCTTGAATGCCACCCGGTCCGGTCAAGGCTTCCATTCTCTCGTCCTTCAGATTTTTGCCGGTAGGATGCGAATTGAAGAGTACCGCCTGACTGATCGGAGCAGCACCGAGGAACGACTCGTCGTATTCCTTGTTCTTACGCTCTTCGAAGTCTTCGTCGGTTTCGCCTGGTTTGCGAGTGAGTTCGATCTTCGTGTACTGAGGGCAGGCTTCCAAACAGCACCCGCAACTCATGCATTGGCTGAGCGGATAGCTCGTTTCCTGCTCGGAACGCGATTGCTTCGGTCCAGAACCCATGTCGTAGTAGCTATCTGCGGGTACCCAGGCTTTGACTCGTTGCAGACTTCGAAACAATCGGGCACGATCCACCATCAGATCCCGAACGACAGGGAACTTCGACATCGGTCGCAGCTCAATCTCGGACGCGTTGTCCTCGAGCAAACGGTCTACCAACGCGGAGCAACTCTGTCGGACTTTGCCATTGATGACCATTGTGCAAGAGCCGCAGACCTCTTCAAGGCAACCACAATCCCAGGCGACCGGTGATACGGTCTGCCCTTCGACGGTCTCGGCGTTGCTGGCGATCCGCTGCAGAACGCTGATGACGTTCATATTCTCTTCGTAGTCGACCTGGTGCCGCTCCCAGTAGGATGGCTGACCGGGTCCGTCCTGACGAAGGACCCGTACATTGATCTTCTGCGGTTTTGATTCCGCTACTGCGCTTTCGGGATTTTCTGCTTCGGGATTTGGTGAAATCATAGGATCAATCTCGTATCTCGGAGAGAGTAACCAGTCTCTTGAGTAAATTAGCTTCGCTCGGGAGTGAAGCGGTTCCGAAAATCTCGTCGACGATTTATTGGTGAGGAAACGCCGATTTGCAAGTAACTTTGTTATCGGTGGAAATTAGGTCGTAGCCATCGCAGACTTCTCCGATGCATTTTCATTCTTCTTGCACCGCTCTTTCCATACTTCATCAATGACTTCTGCGCCAACTAGACCATAGAGCCTCGGTCGCGGTGGAATACTGGATAGGTCCACGTCCTCGTATTCGATAGTTGGGTCGTCACCTTCGCAGGTTGCAACCGATGATTTCAGGAACTTGGCATTCTTCTCTTCGAACTTATCACACCACTCTTCGGCTTCCTTGCGACGCGCAGCTGGTTCGGTTTCACTTAAACTGGGCATCGCAAAATCCGGCTTAAAGTGAGCGCCGCGGCACTCGTCCCTCATCCTAGCTCCCTTGATAATCGACTTGGCAATAGGGAACATATCCTGGAGAGCCTTGGTGAAGATCACATTCTGGTTCGACCAGGCACCGGAATCCGTGAGCGAGCAAGCCTTTGCCTTCTGATGGAGATTGTCAATCTGAGCGTACGCAGAATCGAGTTGATCATTGCGACGTACCACCGTGGCTGCACGGGTCATGATGTCGCCGAGCTGCTGGTGGATGAGATACGGATTCTCACCGCCAGAGCTACTCAATAGGTTGGCATGGCGTTCGTCTTGCCGACGAATCGCATCTTCGAAGATACTCGCATCTAGCTCGCTTGCCGCAGTTTTGTGGGAGTTGATGTAATTCTGAACTCCAGGTCCTGTGAACAAACCTGTGAAAATGCAACTAAGGAGGGAGTTCGCACCGAGACGGTTTGCACCATGGTACTGATAGTCGCACTCGCCGATTGCATATAGGCCTTCGATGTTGGTCATCTGATTTGCCGGATGCCCGGGCTCAAGACCTCCATCGGCCGCCTTTTGGTAGCCAGCCCACAATCCGCCCATCGAATAGTGGACAGCCGGGAAAATCTTCATGGGGACGTCACGAGGGTCAACGCCCTGGAATTTCTCGTAGATCTCGAGAATCCCACCCAACTTGCGGTCAAGTTCCGAACGCGCAATATGAGTCAGGTCCAAATAGACACACATCCGGCCTGATTCGACGCTAAGCCCTTCGTTGACGCAGATGTCAAAGATTTCGCGTGTTGCGATATCTCGGGGGACAAGGTTGCCGTATTCCGGATAGCGCTCCTCCAGGAAGTAATAGCGTTCGTCTTCCGGGATCTGCGTCGGCGCTCGCGAATCCTGGGGTGTTTTCGGAACCCAGACTCGACCGCCTTCTCCACGAGCCGACTCGCTCATCAGACGTAACTTGTCCGCGCCAGGAATCGCCGTCGGGTGGACCTGAATAAACTCACCATTGCCGTACTTCGCACCTGCCTGGAAACAGCGGCTGGCTGCCGAGCCGTTACAGAAGACAGACATGGTCGATCGGCCGTAGAGCAGCCCGCATCCGCCGGTGGCCACAATGGTCGCATCGGCAGGGAATGAGCGGATCTCCATCGAGACCATATCTTGAGCGACGGCACCGACGCATCGACCCGCAGCATCCTGAATGGGGCCGAGGAAATCCCAAAACTCAAATTTGCGAACCATCCCCTGAGATTCCCAGCGACGAACCTGTTCGTCCAAGGCATAGAGCAACTGCTGTCCGGTGGTCGCACCAGCAAAAGCAGTTCGCTTGTAAAGCGTGCCACCAAAACGACGGCGATCAATAAACCCCTCTTGGGTTCGGTTAAAGGTGACACCCAACCGATCCATCAGGTCAATCACCTTGGGGGCCCAGTAAGCCATCTCCTTAACCGGAGGTTGGTGCTGGAGAAAGTCCCCACCGTAGACCGTGTCATCAAAGTGCTTCCATTCCGAGTCCCCCAGCTGCCGAGTCTGATCGTTGCAGCTATTGATACCACCCTGAGCGCAAACGCTGTGCGAACGCTTCACGGGGGTCAAGCTGATAAGGTCGACTGGTACACCGAGTTCGCACAACTTCATGGTGGCGGCCAGACCGGCTAATCCACCACCAACGACGACGACTCTTTGCTGTGACATATTTGACTTCCCGTTTGACGACGAGTTGTTCTTCGAATTGATTTAAGGAATGTGTCCGACTGTGGCATGGCGAAACATGCGATCAGAGCCGATTGGACTAAGGGACTCGAGAGTGTCTGAGTCTTCTACCTAGTAACTGCATTTCGCACCGCCGCCGTCACGGCTTCGGGGCTTTCTGCTTCTGCGTCAGTTTCACCATCAACGGAATCTTCCGCTTCGTCACTCTCGTCGCTGTGGGAGTGACCGTCGGTACGCTTGTGCGGATTTGGAATGATCTCGCCCGTGGCGACCTTCGCTTCGTACATTGCATCTTCGATGCGCTTGGCTTCCTCCTTGTCGGTCGTCAACGCTGCGGCCAATGCACTCATTCCGATCAGCAGCAGAAGCGTGCCGCCAGCTGCACAAACGTAGCTCGCACGTTGTTGGGCTTTCGGACTAATCCACACACCCCAGGTGATGCCCATGGTCCAGACACCATTCGCAAAGTGGAATACGCAGGCGACGATACCGATTGCGTAAAAGACGGGCCAAACGAAGCCACCCATAGCTTCTGCTAATGAGCTCGCGGCGCTGTAGGCCCTGAACTGAGCCATCCCGAGTGGTTCAGCGACACCTTTCATCCACCAGTCAGCGTGCAGCCAACCATGAAGGTGGAATACGTGGGTGAAAATAAACAACACCGCAATCACGCCAGACCAGCGTTGGAGCGTGTAACGCCAATTAGCAACATACCGGTAGTTGTCGTGGTTCGATTTGCCCGTTTTGATGATCCAGATCCCGAACACTGCGTGGAAAATGATCGGGAGAAAAATGAACATCCATTCAACCAGTGGCAGAAGCTTCCCCAACGCGTGAATCTGAATCACGTTCTGCTGAAAGGTTCCCGGGCCGTTGAGAAGCGACGCATTCACCACTAAGTGAACCGTCATGTAGGCGCCAACTGGGATCAAGCCGCTGAGTGAGTGCAAACGGCGGATCAGAAACTCATGCTTTGTAAAAAAGCTACTAGCAGTGTCACTCATCGATGGTGATTCTATCTCGAGTAAGTCGCTGGAGGCGTTCTAGGTCTTGTTCTCGTCAATTCGTTTCGCGGGTGCGGTTAAGGAAGTGTTGACCAACAAGGAGTCAATCACTTGATGGTCGATCACCTGCTTCAGGACCGCTTCTACCCCTCTGTAGAACCGCAATTTGCTTCATGCGGTAACGGACCGGCAGGATAAGTCCGAGGGGTTTGCGGAGGCACTGTTATCGGTACATTTCCTCACACCACTACAATATAAACATCCGTTCAAGCCACGGGCAGACCGCTTAGCCCGTTCCACGCAGACAATTCACGGACTCTTTTTTCCGCGACAGAATTGGTTGCCCTTTGGCATCGCCGATCCAAATCAAGCATTGCCAATCAACGTTTTTATTGCCGTTTTTGTGGCTATTTTCGTCGCGGTTTCAATCGCTGTTCTCGGCGACTCCACATTCGGGGTGAATTGGGTTCGTCGATTCGGCTTGAGATTGGGAGGCTGCTAGCCTGGCCATCGAGTGTGCTCTAGCAGACGGTTTCATCCGGAATCTGCTATGAATTACCGAGTCCCGTTTGGGCACTGGGCCAAGCTCCGTTACAGTAACGGCCCTTCGTCTGATGCCTAACAACTGAGGTCCTACTCATCAGCCGCTGCCAATGTCGGCAACTCCGGTCCTTCTTTGGCAATCTAGATTTTCCTGCTCAGACGCTCTCGGCTCCTTGAGGTCTCCTTGTCGAAATTCGAACAATTGATGGTTTTCGCCCGATTCCCAGAGATCGGGAAGTGCAAGACGCGGCTGATTCCGGCTTTGGGACCAGAAGGTGCCGCGAATGCCCATCATGAGATGACTGCCCACACTTTAGATTGGGTAAACCGACTTGCGGAACGCCGTGGAACGCGAATCGAGATTCTTGCCCATGGAAGTGCGAAAGAGGCGTTTTTGCACTGCTTCCGTGATTCCTTTCAACACGGACGGCTATCACTGAGTCTCCAACCAGCCGGAGATCTGGGCGAGAAGTTGTATGCGGCGTTGGAATTGGCGGTGGAGAACGGGGCGAAAAAGCTGGCTTTCGTTGGAACGGATTGTCCGGACTTGTCGCCGGAGCTGGCTTCCAAAGCCTTCGAATCGCTCGACTCGCACGATCTATGCTTCATTCCGGCTTGCGACGGAGGCTATACGCTCCTAGCCATTCGCCTGGCAGATAACCGCTCGGCTCCAGATTACAGATGTCTTTTCGAAGACGTCGAGTGGGGCACCAATTCCGTGCTTACTCAGTCCATTGAGAAAGCGATCAGCCGAAGTTTTCGAGTGCGTTTGCTTCAAGCTTTACCGGATGTAGATTATCCGGAAGACCTCAAAGTATGGGAGCGGGTCCAATCAGGCGATGTGCTGAGTTCACCGGGGGTCTCCGTGATCATCCCTACCTTCGATGAAGAAGCGGGTCTGCAAGCCTCTTTGGAATCGCTCAAAGCCGCCCTGCCTAACGATCCCGACGCCGCAGATGATCTCGTCGAAATTCTGGTCGTCGGTGCGGGGCAAACCCAATCGGTACTGGAGACCTGCGCCGGTGCACAGGTTCAATTCTTGGAAGCTCCCGCCAACCGCGGGCAGCAACTTAACCTAGGTGCATCGCATGCCCGTGGGAGCATTTTGCTCTTTTTGCACGCGGATACGAGGCTGCCCGTGGATTTCGTCTCCCAAGTTAAGTCGACTCTGGCGAAAGAGAATGTCGTGGCAGGTGCGTTTGAACTGGCCATAGATTCGAATCGCAAAGCGTCTCGATGGATCGAACTTGGCGTGCGCTGGAGATCGCGTTTTCTCAAGTTCCCCTACGGAGACCAGGCTCTATTTCTATCCAACGAGACCTTCTGTTCAGTGGGAGGTTTCCCCAACCAACCGATCATGGAGGACTACGAGTTGGTACGTCGTCTAAGAAGGAGGGGCAAGATTCAAACGACTGATTCTGCTGTGGTCACGTCCGGACGCCGTTGGCATGAGCTCGGTTTTCTACGCACAACGTTCATTAACCAAGTCATGATTGCCGGTTATCACTTGGGCATATCCGTCGAAAAGCTGGCGAAGTTCTATCGCCGGGCGAGAAAATAGAGCGAATGCTCCGTCTGCATTAAGACTCAGTCTAACGGTCCGTACCGGATTGAGAGTCTTCCTCAGAATAGACTTGGTCGATTAAGGCCGGTTTATCTCGGAGCACATTGTTCATCGAAGGCGGACAGACAACGCCGCAGCTCACAATGAACTGAACCGCCTGGTCGATCGTCAGTTCCATGTCCACCACTTCTCTTTTGCGGACGTTGATTGTGAATCCGGTCATGGGCATTGGCGAAGTGGGGATAAAAATGCTTACCAGCTCTTCGTTCAACGCATTTCGAAGCGGTGGCAGACTCTCACTAGTGACAAACCCAAGCGACCAAATGCCAACTCGAGGGTACTCAACCGCGACGACACGAGTGAATTCGATCTCTCGATCACTCAATACAAAATCGGTAACTTGTTTGACGGATGAATACAGGTTTCGAACAATCGGCAGTTGATTGATCAAACGCTCAAAACCAGTAACAAAGAATCGTCCGACCCCGGCTGCGAGGAAACGACCGACAAAGAAAAGGACGCTCAGGAAAACGAGCAGCAGAAGGGGAATCGTGAACCATCGCGGCATGTATTGGTATTTGACAAACGCGTGGTAGTAGTCGGACGCAGAGAGTGGCGACTGCAGTTTCGTCGGTAACGCGTCCAAGTTGGCATCGACTTTGCCGACGATATAGTTGGGCAGATAGCCGCGTCCAATGGGTGGTTGAACATAGCGGGTTCCCTCAAAGTCAAATGACTCTTCAAGCGGAATTCCCTCGATTTCCTGCGCTCCCGCTGGGGTCTCGCTCAGAATGTCGGCGGTTCCCCAAACAATCAGGGTTCGGCCAACCGTTTCGAGCGGTTGGAGAACGTACTGCTCGATCGCGTTGCCTAGCCAGATTAACAACAGCAAGGTGACGAGTGGCGGCGCGATAATTCCACACCCCCGCCATATGGCGCGGCGTAGCGAGGAATTCGCCTTAGCGTCGTTTTCTGGTTTTGGATCTGAACCTTCAGGCTCGGTTGCGTTCATTCTGCCGCTTCTCACAAGCGAAATTAGTAGCTATTTCTGTTCGGCTGGGATTTCCGGTGACGCACTTTCGCGAGCACCTGTGCCTCTAGCAATCACAGCAACGGTGACTCTGGACGCACCCGCCAATTTGAGCTGACGCGATACCTCGGAACAAGTCGCTCCGCTGGTCAATACATCATCCACCAAAATAACATGACACCCAGTTAAGGCTTTGGTCTCAGGAATCTCGAAAGCTCCACGCACATTGGTGGATCTTTCGGTCCAACTAAGCATCCCCTGCTTAGCGGTTTTGCGGATTCTCCGAATAAGTTTCGTTTTGAGTGGGATACCAGACTCGGCGGAAAGGACACTCGCAAGCTCGCCCGCGGCATCAGCGACCCCATAAAACGAATGGGTCCAATAGTTCGGAACCGGAATGATACAGCGCACGACCTCTTCCGTAGACTGCTCTTGTTCAGCGAATGCCTGCTGAACGATTTCTGCGAGCAGCTTTGCCAGATACCTTCTCAGCAGGGATTCATGCGGCTTCTTCAGGCGTATAACTGCTTCACGCAGGTGATCGCGGTAGGGACCAAGTGTGATGACACGGTCGAATCGAAAATCCGCTTTCCGGCAACGGTAGCAACCGTCCTTAGAAACGACGTCAGGAAGCGGCGTAGCGCACTTTGAGCAACGGCTATAATCTTCCCAGAGGAGAGAAACACAACGTGGGCAAAGCATGCAATCGATGTCGTCCACTAAGGTTTCGCAAAGCGGACATTCCGGTGGCCACAGAAAACTAGCCAGTTCGCCGCGAAACTGCGCAATGCGATCGAGAAGATGCCGCGGGAAATGCACCGTTCGTTTAGAGGGATGGACTAGGGGCATGCGCAGCCGCGGTCGTACTATTGCTGATGTTATTTCGTCTTCCGTAGTGACGGCATTGTAGCAAAGCGAAAGTCGAGAGATGCTTGTTAGCTGGGAAGCTGTGGCTGTGTGACCTGATTAACCTCCCCCTGCAACGACACCAACAAACATTTCGTGAAATAATCGTCATCGTGATTCCAGCCCTTTCGACCAGCGATGTTGAACGACTACGTCCTCACGCGAACCGGCCCGCGGCGGGATTCGAGCCACTGGAGGTTTTTCTAGAGCAGGAGGCGATGAATTCAAGTGGTCAATCAGCCGATTGCCTCACCGTTCTAATTCGCGGGAGCGAGTGTTCGTTCCGCTGCCTCATGTGCGACCTTTGGAAATCGACGCACGCAGGCAAAACGCCTCTAGGTTCGATCCCCGCCCAATTGAGAATCGCTTTTCAGCGGCAACGCGGTGTGAGTGGTACCGACCCCAATTGGATCAAACTTTATAACGCCAGCAACTTTTTCGCGCCGGTTAACGTGCCGACGGAGGATCTTAATGAAATCGCCTCCTTAGTCTGCGACTTTGATCGAGTCATTGTCGAGAACCACCCACGGCTCACCACCTCCCATATCAAGCAGTTCGCTTCAAGACTCAATGGCAGACTGGAAGTCGCAATGGGTTTGGAGACGATTCATGAAGGCGTTTTGGAGTCACTCAACAAAGGCATGGACCTGTCGCACTTTTCCGATTCGTGCCGTCAACTTCGTGCATGGAACGTCGATATCCGCGTTTTTGTTTTGCTGCGACCGCCAGGCCTCGATGAAAATGAAGGCATCGAATGGTGCCGGAAATCAATCGAATTTGCTTTCAACCTCGGAGCCAGGCATGTCAGTATCATTCCCGTGCGAGCGGGCAATGGTGCGATCGAATACTTGCAACGGCACGGGGTTTTTGAACCCCCCTTAGTGAGATCTGCAGAAGCCTTGCTCAACGAGTATCTGGCTGACCAACGCGGCGTCGTCACCGTCGACACTT
The DNA here is from genome assembly GCA_046290675.1 of Aureliella sp. GTDB lineage: Bacteria > Planctomycetota > Planctomycetia > Pirellulales > Pirellulaceae > Aureliella. The sequence goes on along the minus strand of JBKAHA010000009.1, from coordinate 194,232 downwards.
GGTGCTGGCAACACTTGCGCGGGCAATGCGAACGGTGCGCGGATGCGCGGCGTCTGCGAATCGAGAAAATGAATCTTCAGCGTGAGCGGATTGCTTTGCCATGCCTTCAATGTGACTGCATGACGGAACTAGTGTGATGAACCGTCACGGCAGATGGCGTTGCTCTGGCTAGGTCACAAGGCCCTTCGTAACCATCATGAAGACATCTTCTAGGGTGGGCTCCTTGTCGTTAAAGCTGCGCATAGGAATCTTCTCCTCGCTCAATCGATTCATGATCTCTGCAAGCTTTTCGTCATCCGCTTCTAGCTCAACCGTGACACGGTCACCGTTAATGTCGATATCACGCAGCTCAGGACAAGACCGCAAAATGGAGATCCCTGCTTCGGCTTTGTCATTGAAGCGAATGTCAACGACCCGATTACGTCGTATTTGGCGGTAGACGTTTTCGATCGGGCCGCTCATTAGGAGCTGCCCCCGTTCGATGATGCCGATAGACGAACAGCAATCTGCGAGTTCGCTCAAAATGTGGCTACTGATCAAGATGGTCTTTCCCATCCGACGCAATTCTTTCAGCAGAGCTTTCACCTCAATCCGCGCCCGAGGGTCGAGGCCACTGGTTGGCTCGTCGAGAATCAGAACTGGGGGATCATGGACTAGTGTTTTTGCTAAGCAAAGACGCTGTTTCATACCTCGTGATAGTCCATTTACGAAGTCATCTCTTTTATGGCCCAGATCGAGGAGCTCGAGGACATCGAGGATAACTTGTTTTCGCTGCGTTCTTCCAATCTTGTAAGCAACCGCGAAGAAGTCGAGGAACTCCCAGACTTTCATCCCGTCATAGACCCCGAAATCATCAGGCATGTACCCGATGCTTCTCCGAACCGCCATCGGGTCCTTGTTGACACTGTTGCCGTTGACAATGCCGTCGCCCCGAGAGGCTTTCAACAAGGTGGCCAGGTATCGAATGGTGGTACTCTTTCCCGCTCCGTTGGGGCCGATGAACCCGAACATCTCACCCGCTTCAATTTTCAGCGTCAGTGATTGGACTGCGGTGAAATCGCCGTAGTCTTTTCCGAATTCGAATAGTTCAATCATGCGTTTACTTGATAGTTTGGGAAAGCTGACGCAAAGGTGGCGTTCGTCGAGTCAAAGCTAGATCTTTTCCACGATCGCTCTGATCTCTTTGTCGTCGTGCTCTGGGCAAGGATAATTGAATTAGGAATCTTCTTTAGAATCGCTATCGTACTTTCCGTCCGGGAAGTCGGAGTTGGAGTCAGCTTCGGCTTTTGGCGCTGCGTCATCGGACGCTGCTTCCCGACCATCCTGCGAGTCCTTCTCCACAGAAGCTTCCGCACCTTCGGCAGTAGCTCGATTGCCGGTGTCCACTTGGTCCCTGTTCTGTCGCATTCCCTCGACGGCTTTTTCTAGCTCATCGGCCTGCGGTAAATTTGATTTCCCACGGCTGCGGATATTTAAATCTGGAACAACGTCACCAAGAATTTGGGGTGTTAAATGAGCAACGACGAGGCAGCGTCCATCAAATTGATCTTCCCCAGGCGACAGGGAGAGCTGACTTGTCCGATCGTTGGTGTAAGCAAACAGACGAGTTTGACCGGGCATCAGAGGCGTCTTGCGTACGAGCTCCGTTAGCACTCCACCGATCCAGAGGGCGTCTGTGTCCGAAGACTCGCCTGGTGCGGCTTCCGGTTTTTCCGCTTGCGTTATTGGGTCTTCCTGCCAGTTGCCATAAAGATTCTCCTGCGTAGCCGGCACAAAGCTGATATTCGCAGCCTGCCCCGAAGCCAAGTCGCCAAGCCAACAGGATTCGATCGTGTCCTCCGCGGTTCGCCGCAAAAGCAGCGTACTGCTCAAATTGAGCTCGGTTTCGTTTTTGAGAACTTCAGGCCCGCTGCCGTCCTCGTTTCGATTGCCTAGCCTTAGACCACCTGTCAAGCCAACGATTTGTTCGGCATGAACCATCTCGGTTGAGTTGGAGTACACGGTTAACGGTTCAAGGGTCACGCCTTCTGAACGTCCGTAATTCGTACGCAGGTTCCGTGTTTCCGCTTTCGCCCTGCGACTCTCGCGGTCAATATTCCCTAGCGGCAAAGCGACACTATCGTTCTCAGGGAAATCGGCGGTGTAGTTGGTTGATAATGAAGTGTACAGCGCGAGATACTGAGTTAAGTGCCCCCGATCGTGCCCGCCCTGGAGTTCCAAAACAGAGATCTCTGTGGTTCTTCTGGCGAAGCCGATGTCGAGGCGTGCAACCCGCGTTACAACCGTGACGCCGATGATTGCCATGATGGGTGCGGCAATCCACGCATATTCCAATTTGCCAATGAGCTTGAACACAGCCCAGTTCAATGGCACAAGGCAGAACAGATAACCGGCCAGCAGATAGATAATCGTCTGGCGGGACGGTAATTCGATTCCGGCAGCCGCCCTCAAGGCCTCGAGGGCCACAAACGAAATACCCGAGTAATCATTCCAAGCTGCGCCGCTTCCACCCCACTGCATCGCTTCAACAGACGATACCGGTGAATTCATTCCTGCGCCGCCAACTGGGTTGATTGGTTTTGGCGAAGGCGTGTTGAGCTGGTTGCCAAGGACACTCTCGAAGGAAGAACCGCCTACCAGGTCCGCGTTGTCTGCGGAGATCTGTTCAGCTACCGATGAACGCAGGGGCAAATCCCGAGTCAGAATACGCACATTGGTATGCATTCGAGCGTCCCTCTGTGCTTGGCTAAATGGGCGTGCCCAGAATTGCGCCAGCAGACGCTCTTCTGGAGATGGCCGCACCATGCGCGGGTGGCGACGAAGGAGGCCCGTCGAGACAAAGCTCGAGAAGAAATTCCAGCGGAAGATGCGAGGTTCGGACAGAGGGAAACCCGTGAACACAACTCGGCCCCGACCATGCTGGACTTCAGCGACCAGTTCACCTGTGCCCGGAAGCCAATTGGCTCGCGACGAGAGTGTCATGTCGGATCCGCCAACCGGCTTGCCAACGATTTCCAGAGGCGTTTCGGGATTCAGCTTATTAATATCCTCCGTCATCCAAGTCGCGGACAACTCCGCGAAATCCTCTGTGGTCAGTGACCGACTATCTGCAGTCAAAACGGGTAGGTATGGCTCGAGGAATGAATTCTGGAGACGCGCCCAACTGGATGGTCCACTGACAATCAGCTGTCCACCCCAGTGAATCCAATCGATCAACGCGTTCTGTTGATCCACCGAGAGATCATCTGGGGAGACATCATCCCACACGATGCATGCAATTGACGTCATCGTCAGCATGGACCGCGGCATCGCATATTTGTTGTTATCAGGCTTGACCAGGGTAACGTAATAGCTGCGGGTCCTTTCGTCGGAAAGTAGCGCTTCACCTTGCCAATAGACGGTATCGAGCACTGTCAGGTAATCATACGAAAGGGCCCGAGGACCTAACGCGATCATCTGGTATTCGTGCTGGCGCAGTTCAGCAGCAGGCTTGAGGCTCGGGGCTTGCAGAATGGGTGTTAACAACGGCCAGGAGAGCAATTCGGTTGAAAAAGTGAGCCGATTGGACGTCATCACCATCGAGTCCGAATCGGACTGGGCCGAGAATGGCACAAAACACTTCAAGTCGACGTTCTTGGATTGGCCCTTGGGCAAACTCGTTCGACGCGTGTAGTCGTTAACAAAGTCTGTCCCGGGGATCTTCGCCGAATCGTTGCCGCGTTTGACGGAGTTCACGGCAACGACCTGAAGGTCTTCCCGATTTGATTTGAATGCTTGCTGTGTCTCAACCCAATGTCCAGGTTTGACACGCAGCAATTTTGCGTCGTTGTCAGCGGGTAGTGAAACAAGTGCGGAGATAACAAGGGATTTTTCGCGCTCGCGTTTCTTCTTCTCAAGCTCCTCCCGCGTCATTTGGTCTTGGCTCTGATCGAAGCACCCGCCACAACCCGTCAAGCCGACGAGCGTTAATAGCAACGCCAACTTGGTCCGAGCCCAGATTCTCGCTGCGATCGACTTGGGCGTATTCGACGATGGCCTTCTCACACGAACTGATCCCGGAGCTAGGGAGCGAGTTGGGAACGCAGTGTTTTCTTCCATATGCCGTGGCGTTCTCGGTTAGCGGTTCTTTTGAGCCAATTGCTATTCAGTCATTTGCGGGGCACTTCGCCTACATTGTCGCATTCGATTGCGCTGCGATGCAAGCAGGGTGCCTCAAAACACAGGGCAAATCAGAGTTTGAAGCTAGGCCGTTTCGTCACTGAGCTGCCGGCCCAGCGCTGCTCCAACGCTGCTCCATTTGGCAACGGGTTTCGTGCAAGGGATTTCGTGACGCACCTGGCCGCTGACGCGTCGCGGCTCATGCCTTCACTTCGAATTCTGATTAGTTCTACCTCAAAACGCGGGCTGGCGGCGTAACCATGAATCGGCTCCCCCTAAGCGAATATCAGCACGAAACGAATCAGTCTTCCAATCGATTAGCGGGGTTTACGCCAACCCGTCTGTCGCCTCTTTCTCTGGCTTGTTCCAAGTCCTTGCAAGATTCCGAGTAGGTGTGCGGCGATATCGGCTTCGATCCTCCTACTTTCGTCCAACAGCAACGGTTGAAGGCACTTTCCAATGGCCTACGATGACCGGAGAAGCGGGAATTGTTTAGCAATACCTGGTTCGTTTACAGGTTTTCTTTCAGGACGTTATAGCTCGGGATCTGGCTCATGAAGGCATTGCGGACGGTGGTCAGTTGTGCTGTGTTCCTATCCATCGGGGTCAATTTGGTTTCACCGATTCATGCTTTTCATGAAGGCGGACACCATTTGATCGCGGTCATGGCGTTTGATGAGCTCAGCGACGAGCGTCATTCAGAGCTACTTTCGTTGCTGAAGTCGCATCCGTTTTATTCGCAGGACTTCACTCCGCCGGCCGGTATCCGAGACATAAACGCTTGGAGAATTGGACGTGCTGGTTACTGGGCAGACGTGGCTCGAGCCTACGAGGATTTCAATCGGCCAACGTGGCACTACCAACTGGGAGCGACGTTGGCGATCGGCCAGGTGTCCGTTCCTCGGGACCCCGTGGACGCTCCTGGGGGGGCCAGTCTTCAAACGCAGGAATTACACGTCGTCCAGGCTATCGGACTCTGTCGCCGAGTCCTTTGGGATGCAACAGCTCCTAAGCGAGATCGTGCCTTGGCGTTATGCTGGTTATGCCATTTGGTAGCCGATATTCATCAACCTTGTCATGCCGGCAGTTTGTACGTTGCCGGTCTCTTTCCAGAGGGAGATCGCGGTGCGAACTGGATCGGGACTGTTCAAGGCGAAAACATGCACGCCCTCTGGGACAGTCTGCTTGGCAAGCAATTCGACGAAGGCGATTTAAGTCGTCGCCGGGAGAAGATCACGCGAGTACATCAAAACGAATTGCCTACGGCGGCAGTCTTGCGGGAAGGAGCGAATCAACCAATGTTGATCGTAAAAGAGTGTCGACGTTTGGCACGCTTGCGAGTGTACGACGCTGAAGTCCTGAAGGCCATTAGGTCCGCGCCACGCAATGAGCCCGAATTTCGGCTGCGAATCAAGTTGTCGGACAACTATTTGAAGGCTGCAGGTAGGGCGGCACAATTGCAAGCTCTGCTCGCTGCGAAGCGGCTCGCTATCATTCTCAGTGAACCTCCGCCTGAGCGAAACTAACACGTTCTGGGTGGCACCCTAATCCGATCGAACTTCTTTCCAGCTTAGGCCGAAGCGCGCAAGGTACTTCCGCAGCCGGTCCGCGTCATTGGGGTTGCGTTTCGCAAGACGCGAATGGGCAAACAGTTGGCGGCCGGCGTCAGAAAGCGATTGACTTTGACGGCAAACACCCACGACATCCGCCAGCTGAAGAACATCAAAACGATCGAGTTCTGCCACTGCCTCCGCACTCATAACTTCAGTCAGTTTTGCCCGGGCATTTTCAAAAGCGTCGATTCCTTCCAATCCATGCGAATGAAACTGTCTCGCCGAAGCGGCATGGTTTTTGAGCCTCTCGATCTCTTCGCGAACATCCTTCCTCGTGATCCGCCCCGATTCGGCCAAAGTTGCCATCCGGGTCATAGCACTATTGAAATCACGAAAATTGCCCTGCCAAAGTGCAGCCGGACTCATTGCGAACGCTAGAAACTGCTCTCTTGCTTCGCGATTCATGGTCACTTTTCGTTTCTCAGATTCCGAGAATCGTAGGAGTTCAAAGTCAATATTGGGATCAATGTCTTCGCGACGCTCTGCCAAGCCCGGGAGCCGAAATTCCCAGAGATTGATTCGGGCCAGAAGGTCGTCCCGAAACAGGCCATCCGACACCGACTTCCTCAGATCCCGATTCGTGCCAGCGATCAGTTGGAAGTCACTATGAACAGGCCGGTCTGATCCGACCGGGCTGAAGGACTTTTCTTCGATCGCTTTGAGCAACATGGCTTGCTCATCGATTCCAAGCTCGCCGATCTCATCTAGGAATAACACTCCCTGATCCGCCGACTTCAGCAAACCTAGCCGATCTTGGGTTGCTCCCGTGAAAGCGCCTTTGGTGTGACCGAAGAGTGTCGACATGGCCTGGTCGCCGCGAATCGTCGCACAGTTGACCTCAACCAATTCGCCAGCAACAAGATTTCGATGTTGCTTAAGACCAAAAATGCGTCTGGCAAGCTGGCTTTTCCCAGCGCCCGTTGGGCCGGTTAGCAAGATCGGTGCCCGTGTCAAAAGGCACACTCTTTCAATTTGCTCGATTAATGAATTGAAGTCGGCGTTGCGTGTAGAGATGCCCCCTTTCAACATCCGTGTGCTCTGAGCATGTTCCTCCTGAAATCGCGTCGCCAGGGCATCATACTTGGAGAGATCCAAGTCGATGGTTTTGATCGTACCGCTGGCCGGACCATTGGAACGTCTAGGGGGAGAGGATTGGAGTAGGAGTCCGGGAAGATGCCTCGATTCGGTTAACAGAAAGAGACAGATCTGCGCGACGTGAGTCCCGGTCGTAATGTGAACTAAGTAATCTTCGCGATCGACGTCGAATTGGTAGTTCCGCGCGAAGTCATGCAAGCTACCAAAAACCTCTTCGAAATCCCATGGGTCGCGAAACTGGACCGCAGTCGCAACCACTTCGGTTTCCGGGGAAACGGCGGCGATGTCCGTGACCACCTGTTTGAGCAGCGACTCCGATTTGGAATCATAAAGCAGCTCAAACCGGTCGACCAAGAAATCTTCTTGCTGGCAGATCGCCACGCTCGGACGCCAAGCCATCCAACGATCTCCGCGTTTGGAGACGCGATCCAGTGTGGTTCCCAACAGCCCGATAACTACCTTTGCACTCATATCCCCAAGTATAACAAACTATCCGCAGGGATAGATATGCCGCGCGTCCACATCCGCACCTGAATGCCGCAAACCATTCTTGGATAACGACTTAGGGCGAAAATACTGGTTTGGCACGCAGAGTGCATAGCTCGAACGGTAACAGCGGCCGCCCTAAAGTTGGTCTTCGGGCGAATGAGCAAGATGCTGTGATTCAATTTAAGGAGACAACGATGTCTACGGGAACTCGATGCAAACAGCCAGCTCTGAACACCTATGAGAGCATGACGGCAGAGGAAGTGACTCGACGATTAGGCCGATTTGTGGCGACGGGAGAGGCGACTGCCATGCTTCCTACTCCGACCACGAAACCGGTGACGGTGATTGGGACCGAAGCCATCCGGACAACCTTCGACGACAACTGTATTCAACAAGCATTGAATTCAAGACTGGCGCCGGGGGTCACCGACGTCGTGCTAAATCCCGACGCGCACTACGGGTACGGTGCGCCGGTGGGATGTGTGATGGTTTCACCCACGCATATTTACCCCGGACCCGTTGGAGTTGATATCAAATGTTCGATGAGCCTACTCCAGCTGGATGTACCAGCTGAAGCAATCGAGGATCGGCGCGTTCGCAGGGAGTTGATCTCAGCGATTTGTCAACGCACGCCAACCGGGACGGGACGCGGACAACGTTCCGTACCCAAGGGCCGCCACGTGAATCGCACGATTGGAAGACTAGCTGTACTTGAGGGTGCGAGCCAGTCAGTCTGTGAACAACTTGGGATTCCGAAGCATTGGGCGCAGCGCTGCGAAGACGCTTTTCACGTCGGTCACGACGGAACGCACGATGCGCTTGAGGCGCGATTGGATTGGTTACTTGAGCAACGCTGGATGGACAACTTCAATTCGAAGGTTTCGCAGCTAGGTTCTTATGGAGGCGGAAACCACTTTGGCGAATGCGAAGTCGTTCAAGTGAACGAAAGCGAGCATGCGAAGGGCGTGGCGGATACCTTCGGATTGCTGGACGGCAAAGTCGCATTCCTGTCGCACTGTGGTTCTCGTGGCTTGGGGCACAAATTAGCCTCCGGTCAGTTCAAAGCGTTGCAAGGCAAGTTTCGAGATTGGGATATTCCTTTGCCAGGCGGTGATCGTGAACTTGTGTACGCTCCGCTTGGAACCCCTGAGGCAGACGCTTACATCAATGACATGTCGTTGGGTGCGAACTTTGCGACGGTGAATCACCTCTTGATCAACGCCCTGGTGCTTGAAGCGTTCCAAGAGGTATTGCCGGGAACGAAAGGTGATCTCGTTTATTTTATCAGCCACAACATCGCGCGACGCGAGATTGTGGATGGAAAACGATCTTGGGTCCACCGCAAGGGAGCGACTCGAGCGTTTCCCGCTGGACACCCCGGTCTTGAAGGGACTCCATTTGCGCATTCCGGTCATCCCATTTTGTTACCAGGAAATCCTCGCGATGGATCGGCGGTCATGGTGGCAAACGCAGGAGCGGAGAAATCCTGCTATAGCGTGAACCACGGTGCGGGGAGAATCATGGGCCGTAAGCAGGCGCACCGGTCATTGGATCAAGCGACGATTGATCGAGATTTAGATCAGCACGATATCCTAAGCAATTGTCGCCAGTATCCCCTGGACGAGGCGCCGGCCGCCTACAAGGATTTCAACGAAGTCCTGAAAAGTGTGAAGCAAGCTGATTTGGCTAGCGAAGTCGCTCGTTTGAAGGCTCGGTTCGTCATCAAGGATGGAAGCAAAGCGGACGACTAACAACGGGTTGCGGCGCGGTTGGACGCCCGCAACTTTGTTTACCAACATCTTGTAAGTGGATTGCGACTATTTCAGAAAGGTCACGAAGGAATTGATTTCAATTGATGGATCCATAGGCGAGGGTGGAGGCCAGGTGCTCCGAACATCGCTGGCCCTGAGCATGGTCACGGGTCAGCCGTTCGAGCTACGCAACATCCGTTCCGGCCGAAAGAGGCCAGGTCTGATGCGCCAGCATTTGGCGTGCGTTCGCGCGGCAAAGTCCGTCTGCTCGGCGGATGTCGTTGGCGACGAGCTGAACTCAAAGGCATTGAGTTTCGTTCCGGGTCCTGTGCAGCCGGGTGAATATCGCTTCAGCGTCGGTTCGGCCGGCAGTACTTGCCTGGTCCTGCAAACCATCTTTCCGGCTTTGGCTCTCGCCGACGCGCAAACACTTGTCCATGTTTCAGGTGGAACTCATAACCCACTGGCACCTTCCAGTGACTTTTTGGCAGAGGTCTTTGCACCTCGAGCCGCAGAATTCGGTTTTGGCTTGGAAGTCGAAACCAAACGCTATGGTTTTGCGCCGGCTGGAGGTGGCGAATTGGTAGCCCGCATTACTCCGGGAGCAACGTTAAGGGGACTGGAGCTGGTCGAACGGCAGGGCCAGCCTACCTACTCTGCACGGGTATTACTTTCGGAACTCGATCCCTCAATTGCCACGCGGGAGCTCAAGACTCTTTGTCGACGATTGCCGATTGAAGAGAGTTCGACCTCGGTAGAACGTGTCGAGAGTGCGGGCCCAGGCAATGTCGTGCTGATCGAGGCTCGTTATGCAAATTGCTCCGAGATCGTAAGCGAGGCAGGACAAACGGGCGTCAAGGCAGAGAGAGTCGCACGGAATGGATCCAATGCAATGCGAAGATTCATCGCGAGCTCTGCACCGGTGGGTGAACACCTAGCCGATCAATTGATGCTCCCGGCTGCCATCGCAGCTAGCCGTGGGCACGAATCTAGAATCCGCGTGCAGACCTGGTCCAGCCACTGCGCAACGCACCAGTCTGTAATCGAATCGTTCCTCGATGTCCGATTCGAAGTCACCGAAATGGGAGAAGCGTTCGAATGGACGGCTTCACCAGGATTGTCCTAGCAATGCAGCTAGCGATTTCGTTTAGTGGCTAGCCTCGATGGCAACGAGTTCCGAGGTGGATCGAAAATAGATCATCTTGTTAGAAATCGCGGGTGTCGCGAACAGCGGATTGCCCATTGGATTGCGACTGATGAGCTTAAATTCGTCTCCGGCAGCCAAGACATAAACATAGCCTGATTCCGACGCGCAATAAATTTTCCCGTCGCCTGCTACCAACGATGCAATGATGCCTGCATTAGACGCCAATCGCTGTTCAAATTGGAGCTCGCCATTTTCGGCGTTGAAACAACGAATGACACCATTGCTATTGCCTAAGTAGAGATTCCCGCGATAGACGACAGGCGTCGACATATAGCAACCGCCTTTAGTTGTGCTCCAGAGAAATGCGTCGTTCGGAAATGAGCTCGTCTTTTCCGTTAGATCGCCCTCTGCATTTAAACGAATCGCGTGGATGGGCGACTGCGAGCCATGCGCACTGGTGATAAATAGGTGGTCGTCTGCGATAAAGGGAGTCGGAACGGGGTTGTCGCCGCCACCCTGGATGCGCCAGACCTCTTCGCCATCCGTTAAACGGTAGGCGACTACGGCTGGCCAGCCGTTCACCACTACCAACTTGCCATTCGCAGCCGTCTCGTAAACGAACGGAGTCGACCAGTTCCTCTCTGTATCTCCGCTTCGATCGACTCGCCAACGCTCTTCTCCACTCCGAATGTCGATTGCTACCAGATACGGATTCGTTGGGTCGTCGCAGACAAGCAAAACATCGTTACCTGAGATCGTCGGCGAACTGGCGTATCCCCAGCCGATCCCATATTTACTGATATTCACGATGCCCAGGTCGCGTTTCCAAAGCAAATGACCGTCGACGTCGAAGCAGTACAGGCCTTCCGAACCAAAAAAGGCGACCAAGTTGCTCCCATCGCTCGCCAAGGTTCCATTCGCGTGTGTCGCCTTGGCATGTCGTGTGGCCTTTGGAATTCCACGGTGTGCGATTTGCGTCCAAACTGGCTTGCCTGTGAGCTTGTCGAAACAATGAATCTCCCAAGACTGAATGCCATCGTCGTCCGCGGCGGTTGGCCGCCCGCTTCTTCCCACTTGGAGTGGTGCATCCCCGGCTTCGGAAACCGCCGTGGCCACGAAAACGCGATCGCCCACAACGATAGGACTGGAATGGCCCAAGCCAGGGATATCAACTCTCCACAAAACTCGGCCGTCGCTTTCGTCCTCATCTTTAGGTTCAGAGCCGGCGTTCCACTGCGAAGGCAGTTGGCACAATTCACTGATGCCCTGTGCACCACGACCTCGAAAGGCGGGCCAATCAGAATCGGTCAGTTTCGGTGAGGATCCGGTTGTCATCTTTCCCTCGGCTCGAAAACTGAAATCAGCCGGCGGTTTGCCTAGCGGCTGGGCGGTCGTCTGCTGTGCGTCGATGGTTCGCGATGCCTTTTGAACGTCGACGGAAGGGCGGTTTAAGTAGACGCGGTTCAATGCTCCTGAATTGGCAACAGCGATGTCCGGATAACGATCCCCGTTCAGGTCTGCGATACACAGACCGTAGGTTGCTTCCTCCTGCGAACCGAACGGCACGGCCGAAAATGTCTTGCCATCGCCAGCGTTAAAGTAGGCGACGTTTGCACTCATGACGTTCCCAACCACCAGATCGAGATCACCGTCCAGATCGAGATCGGCTGAAGCGATCGCATAGCTCTGAGCTGAAGGCTGCCCGAAGGTAACGCTCGATGCCGTAGGGTCGACGCTCGAGCGAAGACCGTCGGCAAAGGTAATCGTGTTTTCTGCGCCGATGTTTGCATAGGCGGCGTCGATGCGCTTGTCACCGTCGAAATCGCCAAGCGTGACAGAACGACTATTTTGCCTGCTGCCGACGACCCGGTTTTCAAACTTCCCGGCTGACTTTTGAAAAACCAACATATTGGACTGATTATCTCGGTTGGCCGCGACTAGATCGGGTAGACCGTTATGGTCGATGTCGCCAACTTGGACAGCGATCGTGGAATCGGAACGTGTGCCAAAACTACCTATGTCGGTGAATGACAAGGTTGGTTCGTTGTAAAAAATCTGGTTCGTTCGTCCGCGGCATGTCAGCAGGATATCGAAGTCATTATCGAGATCAATGTCCGCCAAAGTGAGGCTGCGCACACTGGACTTGGTTGGCAACGCTAGCTTCAGCTGGAACCGCCCTTCGCCGTTGTTGATGAAGATATTGCACGGCGCCATCGCGTTTCCCGTGACGATATCTAGATCGCCATCGGAGTCCATGTCCGCGACCTCGCAAGCATACGTGGTAGCACGATCGGATCCCAATGGACGCATTCGACTGAATTGTCCGCGCCCATCATTCAAGAAGATGTAGTTCTGCTGAGGCCAATGGCGCCCGTTCGCAACGACCAAATCGATATCGCCGTCGCCATCGAAATCACCGCTGCGTACGCTGGCCGACAAATTACTTTCCGTACCAAGTTGCAGACGAGAGTTACTCACGAACTCGCGAGTCTGCCCCACAATCGCCTGGCCGAGTGAAAAGAATGCAACCGCAGTCATAAGTTCCACGTAGGAACGCTTGAAATTGAAATTGGTCGGGAAGGGAATCACGTTGAGATCCAGTTGGAAAGATGCGTGCCTCCGAACCTTGCTGGTACGGATCGGGTCGGTACTCGGATAAACACTTTTCCTTAACATCATTTCTCGACGCGGCAAAGCAGGAATCGCCGTTTGATGGATCAGAAGGCCAAAGTGCATCTACAAAATAATCTATCCTATTGGCGCGCCCTGGTGATTTCATGCGAGAATTTTGGGAGCAAACAATGACGGAGTTTGGTTCGGAATCGATTCGGACTAGTCGATTGAGACTGAAGCTTCAAAGCGTAGACGACGTACAAGAGATGCTGAAAGGGTTTCCACCTGAAGTTCGTTGTGAGATCTCAGCTGATTGGATATCTCTAGTTCAGAATGCGACTGAGCCGAGCCCATGGATTCACGGCTTCACCGTGCATGAAGGTGATGACGAGAATTCAATTGGCAATTTCGGCTTCAAGGGTCTACCAAACGATCAAGGCGAAGTCGAAATAGCCTACGCCATCAATGAATCGCACCAGAATCGAGGCTATGCCACAGAAGCCGCAGCTGCGTTGACGAAGTTCGCGCTAGCGCAAGACGGTGTGCAGACTGTGATTGCTCATACTTTGCCGAACGAAAGTGCATCGACGCGCGTTCTTGAGAAATGCGGCTACCAGTGTTTAGGAGAAGCCGAGGATCCGGACGACGGCAAAGTGTGGCGTTGGACGATTGGTTAGGGCAGGGCAAGAAAGAACAAGACAGCCGTGTTCAGCCGGGCCAAATTGGTGGTTCCAACTTTCGGTAACGGAAGTGTCGGTCGCGACTGAAAGCGTCCGCGCAATCGCGTAGTCAGTTATACCGGGCCAATAAAGAATCCAAAGCAAAATGCCCAGATTGTAAGAAGGACTCGAATCGCCGCGGACGGCGTGGGATCTGCAAGCTGCATGACGAGCTCCGAAGCAAGAAGGATTCGATAGTCTCCAGTCTACTCGCGTTGGATTCAAACCGATAGCTTTTCCTAGTGTTCGTTTTAGATTCGAGCCGGTAGTTTATACGGCAGTGATTCTGTTGTTTCGGAGTCGCCGGTCTTGCTGACTCCAGATTTCTTTGCCTTCCCTTTCCGCGCAGTAATCCATGTCGAACATTTTGCGAATTTGGTTCGTGCACCTACTCGCGACCACGTTGCCATTTGCATCTATATCGCTTTGTCAGGAACCAGCATTACCTTTGCTGCAACCACGATCGCCGAACCAAGCGGACTGGCTGATCGATTCATCCAGTTTTCGGGCTCGCGTCTATCGCAATGATGTCCCCGGCGAGATCGTACTCGACAACGGTTTGCTTCGGCGGACCTTCCGTACAACACCGAATGGAGCATGTGTTGGGTTCGATAACCTCGTTAATGACCAATCCATGTTGCGCTCGGTGCGGCCGGAGGCCAGAGTAACCGTGGATGGGGTTGCGTTGAACGTTGGAGGACTCGTGGGCCAACCAAATCACGCTTTTTTGACTCCAGAGTGGCTGGACGAAATGAAGACCGACCCGAAGGCAATGCAGTTTATTGGGTACGAGGTCGGAGAGCCACAAGAAAGGTTCGGCTGGGGGCGTCGAAGGCACTCAGCGCCGAATCTGAAGTGGCCGCCCGAAGGTGTTTATCTGCGGATGGACTATGGCATGCCGCAAGCAGCCATTCCGACCTCCGTGCCAGAAACAAATGGAGGCAGTAAACAAATTCGAGTCAGTGTTCACTACGAACTTTATGACGGATTGCCAGCGATCTCAAAATGGATCTCGGTGCATAACGCTGGCGATGAGATGATTACGGTTGATCGCTTTACAGGAGAAGAGCTGGCATTAGTCGAACATGTCAACCAAGTCGAGGTGCGCGAAGGGATCCCCGTTGAACGGCCGCAATACTTGCATGTGGAAACGGACTTTGCCGCAGGTGGTTTCATGCATGCGAACGCCAATCGCCACGTCGTGCATTGGCGCACCGATCCGCTCTATACAACGCAAGTGAACTGGGCCAAGCAGACCCCATGTCTCTTGGTTTGTGAACCAACATATGGTCCTGCTCAGCGGGTACCTGCAGGAGGTGTATTCGAGGGCTTTCGCACTTTCGAATTGGCATACGGAGAAGATGACCGCGAGCGGCGTGGTCTAGCCCTTCGACGGTTGTATCGCACGGTGGCACCGTGGGTGACCGAGAATCCATTGACGCACCACTTGCTTACGAACAGTCCGCAGAAGGCGATAGCGGCCATCGATCAAGCCGCAGACGTCGGTTTCGAAGCAATCATTCTGTCCTTCGGCAGTGGTTTCAATATGGAAAACCAGGATCCTGTTTACTTGGGACAATGGAAAGCGGTGGCTGATTACGCGGAACAAAATGGAATCGAGCTGGGCAGCTACTCACTGTTCTCCTCGCGTGGCGTGGAAGCTGACGACATGATTCGGTCACCAAAGGGGCAAAGTCCCACACATGGGCAGTGCCCGGCCGTTTCTTCGAAATGGGGGCAACAGTGGCTAGAGACGATTCGCAGCTTCTATCAGCAGACGGGATTCGATCAGTTCGAAAATGACGGCCCCTATCCTGGCGACGTTGACACGACTGCGAGACCGCCTTGGCAAAAAGGAATCGAAGATTCGAGATGGGTTCAATTTCAGATGACGGCTCAACTGTACCATGACTTGCGTGCCGACGGGATCTATATCAACGCGCCGGACTATTACTATCTCAATGGCAGTAATAAACACGGCATGGGTTACCGGGAAGTGAACTGGTCATTGCCTCGATCTCACCAAGTGATCCATACGCGGCAGAACATTTACGACGGAACATGGACGAAGACACCGAGCATGGGGTGGATGTTCGTGCCGCTCTCGCAGTACCACGGTGGAGGCGCCGCAGCGACGATCGAGCCGTTGCATCAACATTTGCGGCACTACGAAATGATGATGCGGTCCAATCTGGGCATGGGAGTTCAAGCTCATTATCGCGGGCCACGGTTATTCGACACGGAAGACACCCGCGATATGGTCAAAGAAGTCGTCGCCTGGTTTAAGCGATATCGTGACATCTTGGAAAGCGACCTGATTCATGGGCGACGTGCAGACGGTCGAGACATTGATTGGATGCTCCACGTCAATCCAACCCTAAAACACAAGGGCATGCTCGTGGTCTACAACCCGTTGCAGCGTCCGGTATCGCGTAAGCTGTCAGTCAATCTTTACTACACAGGTCTAACCAACTCCGCCACCGTCCGGAGCTTCGACGGAGAGGAATACGAAATCAAATTGCAACGTGACTTCTCCGCAGAGCTGGATGTTTTCGTGCCCGCGGAAGGTATGAGCTGGTATGTGTTTGAGTGAGACGTTCTTTGGGAACTCTTTCGACGTCGTCCTCGATCTTCGCTGCTTTCAGTATGGCTTGCTTGGACAAATCCCGGTCAATGATGGATCAAGCGATCGACGTTTCTCCATTCGAACAACCCTAACGATGCCACATAGATTCCCTCTCCGCAAACGTGCAAGGTACCGAAAGGTGTGATCTGTCCCCAACTGAATATCACGATCCCCAAACACATGACGAGCCAGCACATATTGGCAATTGCAAGGACAAGAATGGCCGATCGAGATCGATTGCGTCTGGTCGTTACCCAGAGAGAAAACGAGCCGTAGGTCAGATTGGCAACACCCATTCCAAAGAGCACTTTGAAAGGCAACCCTTGAAGTTGACTGAGCAAGTCAGCGAAGACTAGCACCAGAACACCGACAGCTAGTCCGCCAAGGCAATCAACCCAGAGGATTCGGCCATGCTCAAGTAAGATACGTTGGATCAATAAACTGCTCGTGGTTTCGAATTGCGAATTAGCGGATAGAAATGGGGCATTGAATCGGAGCCCTAAAGTCAGTGTAGGAAGGTGGGACAAAATGCGACACATGTTCGCAATGATTGCGTCAGTTGCTCTGTTCTATTGCGCGGACCTCGCTTCTGCGCAGTTAGCACCTCGCTCTCGCGATTCCTATCCAGAGTCGAGATCCAAGAAAGGCCTTCAAGTAGAGGATATTCAAGATGCCTTGACTCTAGGCGTAAAGCATGCAGCGATCAATTTGAATTTGTCGCAACTCGTTGACGTGCATGCCGATCAGGATTCAGACGACGTTTCGAGTTGGGAGTTCCAAGGTCGGAAATTCTACTTCAAGAACAAATACGTCTCGCAACTCGATCGGCAGATCAAACCGCTGTCGGACGCGGACGTGGTGGTGAATCTCATCATTCTGGTTTATCGGACGAACGACGCGCGAACCGACCGCATCATGCTTCACCCCGGTTACGATTCCAGCGCACCAAATCGTCTAGGCGCATTCAATAACGAGACCGAACTAGGCAGGCAATGGCTGGCGGCAACCATGGAGTTTATTGCCGCACGCTGGTCGCGCCCTGACCAATTGCACGGGCGGGTTGCAGGCTACATCATCGGCAATGAAGTCAACTCGCATTGGTGGTGGAGCAATATGGGGCAAGTTTCATTGCGGAGCTTTGCCGATGACTACCTGGAAGTTTTGCGGACAACTCACACCGCGATTCGTCGACAGTCATCATGGGCTCGAGTTTACATTTCACTGGATCACAACTGGAATCGGTTCCATGGAGACTGCGAACTCAAGGCGTTTCCTGGGAAGCATTTCGTCGACTATCTCGCAAGCCAAACAGCCTCCGATGATGACACGGAGTTCGACTGGCACGTAGCATTCCATCCCTACCCAGAGGATTTATTCGACCCGAGATTCTGGGAAGATCAGTCTGCGATCCCGAGTTTCGATTCGCCGAGAATCACATTCAAGAACTTGGCGGTACTCGTCAATTATTTCCGTCGAACTGAACTGCTCTGCAATGGTCGTCCTAGACGCATCATTCTGAGCGAGCAGGGCTTTCATTCTCCAGCAACAGATGAAGGAGAGGCTATTCAGGCAGCCGCCTATTGCTATGCCTATAAGAAAGTGGAGGCCCTGCAGGGCATCGATTCGTTCATCCTACACCGTCATATCGACCACCCGCACGAAGGCGGCCTGCAACTCGGGCTGCGGCACAGGGCAGATGATGGTTCGCTAGAAGGTCCGAAGAAGCTGATCTATGACTGCTTCCGTTACGCGGATACACCGAGTTGGCGGGAGCATTTCGATTTCGCATTGCCAATCCTCGGAGTTAAAGACTGGGACGAGGCACTCGCTCGCTGAGCGCCCTACGTCTGCCGTATTCACGGACCTAACATAGAGCAAGCTACCTTCTTGCAGAGGCCGATTAGCGTTTCTTGGGTCCGGTCACGGGCTTCTGGTACCATGAGTCCTAATCAATCTGTTGTTTCCGGAAGTGGACTGAGATCCACGATCGGCTTTCGCATCTCATCAGCCACGACAGGCCCACCCATGCTCAGATCGACGAAGCTCACCGAATTTGCTCTCTTTATCTTCGCACTCGCGTGGGTGCTTCCGAATGATGGATCTTGCGATGAACGACCGAACGTGTTGTTCATCGCGATTGACGATTTAAACCATTGGGTCACGCACCTTGGAAGGAATGAGCAAGCCAGAACACCGAACATCGACCGATTGGCCCAGATGGGAGTGACCTTCCAACACGCTTACTGTGCGGTCCCGGCCTGCGAGCCATCGCGATGCTCCTTGATGGGCGGACGGCGGCCATGGACGACCGGTTGCTACCTGAACGGCCATAAATGGAAAGGGCATCAAAAGTTGGGAGAGGGCTTGAGCGCTCAGTTCCTAAAAGCAGGGTATCACGTCGCAGGAGCTGGAAAGATTTATCACGGGATGCAGTACTACGACGAGGAATGGACTGAGTACATGTCCAATGAAGGCCTGTCGTTAAATGGTCCCAACGTGAAGAAGATGGATGGATTCCACGAAGCGCACGATCACGACTTGGAGGATGACGATCTATTGGACTACCACTCAGTGGATTATTGCATCGAGCGTTTGAGCCGAAAAAACGACAAGCCCTTCTTCCTGGCATGCGGACTCTACAAGCCGCACCTCCCTTTTGTCGCGCCAAAGAAGTATTCCGAAGAGTTTCCTTTGGATGCGATCGAGCTGCCGCCTTTTCTAGAGAACGACTTGGATGACTTGCCGACCGCGGGTATCAAAATGGCTAAGCCCGGCGGCGACCATGCTAAATTTCTTCGCAGTGGAAGGTGGAAAGCCGCGATTCAGTCCTACTTGGCAACTTGCGCCTACACTGACATGAATGTGGGCCGTCTGCTGGACGCGTTGGAAACAAGTCCGAATCGTGACAACACCATCATCGTGCTGTGGGGAGATCACGGTTGGTCTCTCGGGGAGAAACAACATTGGCGCAAGTTTGCTCTATGGGAGGAGCCCACTCGCATGCCATTCATCTGGGTTGCGCCAGGAGTCACCCAGGCTGGGACTAGCTGCATCCGTCCGGTGGACCTCACGACGGTTTATCCGACGCTATGTGAGCTTGCCGATCTACCAGTACCTGAATTTGTCGAAGGCAAGAGCATCAAAACGCTTCTCTCGAATCCCAATCACGAATGGAAGACTCCGGCTATTACGACGCATGGATTCAACAACCATGCGGTGAGAACCGAAAAGTGGAGGTACATTCGTTACGCCAACGGCGACGAGGAGCTCTACGACGAAGCGAATGATCCGTACGAATGGAAGAATCTGGCTATGGATCCGGGGTACACGGGTGTCAAAGAGGAGCTGGCCGCTTGGCTTCCCACCAAACAGGCACCTCAACCTCGAAAGAGCAACTAGCGCTTCAAAAAGGAGTTCGTACTCCCTTTGCACTCTCGAATACTCATCGTTAACCCACCTTGGGTCTGCGCGGCTTTGAGAGTGTTTTTCGCGGGCCAGAAAACGCAAAAACCGTCGAGTCCGGAGGGACCGACGGTTTTGTATCCGTTCATTCAAAGTAGCGGAGGAGGGACTCGAACCCCCGACACGCGGATTATGATTCCGCTGCTCTAACCAGCTGAGCTACTCCGCCAAGCGTTTTCGATTCTCTGAGGCGAACACAGATAGCAACAGCAGCTACCGATGTCGGCTGTCGCCCGCCGCAGGGAGGCCACATTATAGGAAAAGGGATCTTTGGGACTAGGTGGGAATCCACCCTTTTTTTCGTGCCCAAATCGCCTGGTCGGTCTACCCGTTGTATCGGCTAATCCCGCACCCGCATCGCTTCAAGTTTCTGTTTGACGAGATCTTCCGCAAAGGAATCGCAGCTGGTAACGATGTCAGGAGAAAAGCAGTTCGCTACGACGAGCGCGAATCGTTGATCGTGCGGGCGGGTTGTGGCTACGCAGTACCAAGTTGTATTGCTGCCGTTGTGGTAAAGAGTGAATCCTTTGTCTTCTCTCGATCCGAACGGGACCCAGCCGCCTGCATAGGGCTGTCCACCCTTCTGATCTTTGGCATTGGTCAGCTGCTTCCAAGTTGCAGCGTTGATCTTCAATCGCGGGTCAGGCTCAAGATGGGCATAGACCGATACGAACTTGGCCCAGTCCCCGATCTGCATATGGCATCGCCCAGCGGGGCCAAGGGGTGGTGGATTATCGATTCGTACTGGTTTCCAATTGGGTTTCGGTTTCCGTCCCAGCAGTGCCGCTAGGCTTTCGCCGATGACACCTCCTGCGGTTACTTCCGCGTAGTGGCCCCAAGCCGCATGAAGTGGTTCTTCGGCTTTTACGGGTCCAAAACCCGCTGATTTGATACCCAGTGGCTCAAACAAGTCTCGTTCGATGAGCGTCTCCCATGGCTCACCTTCGATCTTTTCCAGGATATGACCAAGTAAGGCGTAGCCGACGTTGGAATAAAGGTAGCGTGACTTGCTGGGCCGTTTCTGCTCGCATAACCAAGCGAGTAGCGACAGCCGGGCAGCGACCACGTCTTTCGGGTTCGTTTCGTGAAGCGTGCTCCAATCTGCGTTCCCCGGGGCCCCGCTACGATGCGTCAGCAATTCATGGATCGTTACCGTACCCCACTCGTGGAGCTCGACAGCGGCTGCCTCACGATGCGAGTCCCCGTGGGTTTCGTTTGGTCCAAAGATTTCACCGAGAGTCGTTGTCCAGTTGACTTTTCCGGCCGAGATAGCCTGCCCAATCATGGTCGCCGTCATCGCCTTAGTGCAGGAGCCGAGATGAACTAGGTCGTCTTCGGCAATGTTGATGTCGGAACCATCTTTGCGAGCACCCGCATGTTGGATTCCTTGGACTTCGATAGCAGGTCGATGATTCTCGCTGCGGTAGACGGCAGCCCAAATCGCTGGCGCAGAGGTTGCATCTCGGACTTGCTCAATCCGCGTCTGTATAGCCAACGAAAGCTTCTTCTTGGCGACAGCAGATTGCTGGAGCACTTCGGTTGAGTTTGCCTCAATGCGTTCTTGCGCGCCGGCGCGGCTGCGGAAATTGGCCGTTGGTGCAGCCATGCAGACGAGTACTGCCAACACTGCGCCGGCGATGGATCTAGAGCGGAAACGTTTCATCTTTCTGCTCCGACTGGAAGTAGGGACACGGCGTGATCTGAATGCGTTATAACGAATCGCGATGGAAGATAGGCGACAGAGGGTTGATTCGGGCAGTTTGCCCAGAGAGCAGAGTGCATCTCTGTGCACCTAATCGAGGTACGAGCGATCGCGATCCAAGCTACCCCCCGAATTAGAGAATCGACAGGCACCCGTTAAACTGGCGAAACCTGCGGTTCCCCTTTTTTGCCCAGAGTGTCTAACTGGACTGGCGGATTTTTGAAAAATCTGAAATCGGTTCCGTTGACAAGCGAATGATAGCAATGTTTACGCGATCTTCACAAACTGTTGTTTGGTAAGAGGTTACAGCACGGCCCGCAAAACTTGGGTTCATCACGGGGCAACGATAGCGTTGCTCCAAGTTGTGTATTCAGAGCCACTTAAGGCGTTTTGGAGCCTGAGTTTGACACAGCAATAAGAACTCTTAAACTCTGCGAAATGTCCTAGATGTTGTGCATCCCACGGTGCGATACACTACAGGTAGTGGTTCCGACCGTGATCTCTGCGGCCCAACGTCTAAGTCTAAGGAGTCTTGAAGCGGGCGGAGAGCCCCCACGAAGAATCCAACGACAACCATGATGGTGAACGTAGGTTCAGTGTATTTCTCGTCTTGAGTAGCAACTGCGATTTCGCTTGGAGGCACGTGTATTTTGCAGCGCATTTGAGTCCGGCAATCTTGCCCTGTTTTGGTGAGACCATTCTGCATCGATTGAGGCTTTATATTTTTTCCTCTTAGGCGCGAGCGCCATACGCAGATTTGGGAACAGGATGATTTTGATTTGGATGATGACGCGTGCAGTGATGCACGAAATCGACTAGCGGTGAGGGAGCAGGTTACCCGGGGCTGGAGTTTTCAGTTCTAAGGAGTTTCTTGAATGGCGACTGTGGAATTACGTCGTAAAGGTCGAAGCACGCGTTCTGGCAAGACTACTACAGCCAGCAAGCCGCGTAGCACTTCTAAGACCGCACGGAAGAACGCCAAGGCTGGCTTGGAGATTGAAGCACGGTTCTGCCCAACCGATGTCGAGCCTTTCGACACCGTGGAATGGGAAACTCGTAGTGCTGCAATCAAGGACGAGAATGGGAATCCGCTTTTCGAACAGACCGATTGCGAAGTGCCTTCCTCCTGGAGCCAGTTGGCTACCAACGTGGTCGTCAGCAAGTACTTTTATGGCGAACCTGGTACCGAGGAACGCGAAAACAGCGTTCGTCAATTGATCCATCGCGTGACTCGCACGATCGCGGATTGGGGCATCGCCGATGGCTATTTCGCTACCGCCGAAGACGGCGAGCGATTCTACCGTGAGCTTTCTTGGTTGTGCCTGCATCAACACGGAGCCTTCAACTCGCCAGTTTGGTTCAATGTTGGTCTATTCCAAGAGTATGGTGTCACCGGAGCCAAATGCACTTGGAATTACAACCCGGAAACGCAGGTCGTCGAGCAGCCTGAGAATCCTTATGAGTTTCCGCAGGGCTCAGCATGTTTCATCCAAAGTGTGGATGACAACATGGAAGACATCATGCGTTTGGCGAGCAGCGAAGCGATGTTGTTCAAGTTCGGTAGTGGTACCGGCACGGACTTATCAACCATTCGCAGCTCCCGCGAAAAGCTGTCGGGCGGCGGTACACCATCGGGACCTCTTTCCTTTATGCGTGTCTACGACTCGATTGCAGGGGTGATCAAAAGCGGTGGCAAGACACGCCGCGCAGCAAAGATGCAGTCGCTGAAGGTGTCCCACCCTGATGTCATGGAGTTTATCCAATGCAAGTGGCGTGAAGAGCAAAAGGCGCACGCCCTCATTCGCGAAGGCTACGAGTCCAACTTCAATGGCGAAGCGTACTCTTCAGTCTGCTTCCAAAATGCAAACCTGTCCGTACGCCTCACCGATGACTTCATGGAGACAGTGCGCGACGAAGGTAACTGGACGACGACATGGGTGACCGACAAAGCCTCTGGCACGCCTCCAACTTACAAGGCTCGTGAAGTCCTTGATGCGATGGCAGAGTGCGCGTGGCACTGCGGTGATCCTGGTGTCCAGTACGACACGACGATCAATGACTGGCACACCTGTCCCAACTCCGGGCGTATTAACGCGAGCAATCCTTGTTCGGAATATATGTTCCTGGACAACACAGCGTGTAACCTAGCAAGCATCAACTTGATGAAGTACCGAAAAGAAGACGGTACGTTCGATGTCGAAGGGTTCACAGCGACTTGTCGGCTGTACTTCATCGCCCAGGAAATCTTGGTGGATCACGCCAGCTATCCGACTGAGCCAATCGCCGAGAATAGTCACTTGTACCGTCCACTCGGACTGGGATACTCCAACCTTGGTAGCGTGATCATGACCTCCGGTGCTGCCTACGACTCAGATGAAGCTCGTAGCATTTGCGGATCGATCACCAGCCTCCTCCATGGTTCTGCTAACTTGGCGAGTGCCGAGATGGCGGGCGTCGTCGGCCCCTTCGCTGGCTATGAAGCCAACGCTGAGCCGATGAATCGCGTGATGGGCATGCACCGCGAAGCGGTCAGTGAGATCAGCGACGCAGGTCCGGCTTACTTGAAGGAAGCCGCTCAAAATCTCTGGGACAAAGTTGTCGAACTTGGCGAGCGATACGGTTTCCGTAATGCTCAAGCGACTGTACTTGCCCCAACTGGCACCATCAGTTTCATGATGGATTGCGATACCACGGGTATCGAGCCTGACATCGCGTTGGTCAAGTACAAGCAGCTCGCCGGTGGCGGGATGCTGAAGATCGTCAATAACTCGGTTGCGGAAGGCCTAGCAACCTTAGGTTATGGTGAAGACGAGATCGAAGCGATCGTAGAGTTCATTAACATGAACGATACTATTGAAGGGGCACCTCATATCAAGGACGAGCATCTTCAAGTCTTTGATTGTGCATTCAAGCCGGCTAAGGGAACGCGAAGCATTCCTTGGCAAGCTCACGTGCAGATGATGGCTGCAGCTCAGCCGTTCTTGTCGGGTGCGATCAGCAAGACGGTCAACATGCCGTCCGATGTATCCGAGAAGGACATCGCCGAAGCGTACTTCTGGGGCTGGGAGCTTGGGTTGAAAGCGATCGCCATCTACCGTGATGGCTCGAAGCAAAGCCAACCACTGAGCACTAAGACGGAAGGTGAAAAGGAGGCTGAGGCAGTCACTGAGAAGATTGTCTACAAACCACGCCGAGAACGTCTGCAAGATACGCGTCAATCGATTACCCACAAATTCAATATCGCTGGACACGAAGGCTATTTGAATGTTGGGTTATATGCTGACGGACGGCCAGGGGAACTCTTCATCACGATGGCGAAAGAAGGTTCTACCGTTGGCGGTTTGATGGACAGCTTCGGTACGGCAATCTCAATGTCCCTTCAATACGGCGTTCCACTAGAGGTGTTGGTGAACAAGTTCAGCCACACTCGATTCGAGCCAATGGGGCACACGACCAATCCGGATGTGCGAATCGCCAAGAGTGTTGTGGATTACATCTTCCGCTGGATGGGGGCCACATTCTTAGCCGGTTACCGTGAAGCGGCTACAGGGCAGTTGAGCACCGAGGACAAGACGCAGTCAACGGTCAAGTTGCCCAAGGCGGACGGAAATGGGGCTCCGGAAACGGTTGAAATCTCGACTTCGGCACGAGTTGGCTCCAGCGAAGTCGACACGAAGAGCTTGGAGCGAGCCGGTGTCGCGTTCGCCGAACCGGAAGGCAAGATCGTTGGACGCAACGATCAGTTTGCCGGATTCCAATCGGATGCACCAAGCTGTGATAACTGCGGATCGATCACCGTTCGAAATGGCAATTGCTACCTCTGCCACAACTGCGGTAACTCGATGGGCTGTAGCTAGAAGACGCTGACGCTGGCATTGCCCGCATTGGTCGATTCGACGGCATGGATGCCACGTGGATGTAACCGATGCGAGCTGCAATCTCAGGTTGCTTGTATGGAAACAAAGACTGACCGCACTGGTTGCAGAGCCAGTGCGGTTTTCCATGCGCCCGTGGATTTTGGAATCCACCAGGAAATCGGAGGCCCCACCCGGGCATACAGCCCGACCTCCCCACGTGTTCCTCGCTGATCGCTCGAAACGGGGGAGGTAAGTTGCCGCTCCGCAGCCGGATCCTGGTTAGGATACGAAATCATCCTTACCTCCCCTCAGGGGAGGTGGCGAGGCGACGAGCCGGTGGGGCCTCCCTGAAGAAGCGTCGACAGTGCGGTCATTCATGTGCTGTTGGAAATGGGCCAAGTGCGATTCAGAACGTCAGTGCCGAAGTAGCCTGCCCGTACGGCTGCCGAATATCCAGCACGGAACTTGCTCTCTATAGCTTCGTGGTCGCGTAGAAGTTGAGCATGCTTAGATACATCCACGCAGCGCATCCAATGCTGGCCAACATGACGATTGCGCCAATGAGTCGTGTGCGTTTCAGCTGCCACCACATGACCAATCCGGTTAGCCCCCATGTAACCATGGCGATGGCCATGATGTCCAAGATGACCGACCAATACATGCGACCATTCCAATGCGGTGGCTGGCCGTGAGTCGTGTGCAATCGTAGGAAGAACGATCTCGGGCTCATGCCGTCTTGGCCTTGATAGCGGATCGTATCGACATGCCCATCTCGAAGGACATAGGTGACGCGTGCCGGCTCGCCGTCAACGTCGGCAATAAAGTTCAACTTACACCAACCCCGAGGTTGGATCGCTCCCTCTTTTTCGATGCCTGCAGCTTCCAGCACTGCCGGAACAGTATCCTTTACCTTTTGATACGGATTCTGCGACAGCCTAAGGTTCTTGACATCAGTAAGCAATTTCTCTTCTCGTTCCTGATTCTCCGGATGGATGGCGACATACGCGTCTTTCGACATCGGATTCACGTGAATGGCGTGCAGTCGACCTTCCTGTTCGACTTGGTAGATCAGGTCGTTGTTGTATTCAGCACCATGATTAGCCGCTAACTGAATATCGTGGTCAGGCGCTGCATCCTGCAACTGGGCCACCACTTGCCCCGCCAGCTCCTCGGGACTCGGGAACTCCATCAACGGCTGTTCGGTAAGCTTTTCCGCGGGGACGGAGATCATCTCGGACTCCGGAAAGAGTCCTTCATGGTTGTACATCGCACCCGTAATTCCATATAGAAATACCCAGGGCAAAAGAAACAAGCCTGCGTACAAATGCACCCGTCGAAGAAAGATCGTGAATTTGGTTATCCATGATTTGCGAGTACGCTTTCCGCTGCTCCCAGTATTCTGCTCTTGCCCGGACGCTTGCCCCGTACTGGGAATAGGCTGAAAATCGACTTCGGTCTCGACTTGGTTCTGATCGCTGGCCATTTAAGTTTTTTCGCGAGTGGAGTCTTAGCTTGATCGTATTCATGGACGCTCGCATCTGCCCGTTGAGGTTAACGTCTTCCTCGATGCGGCGGCCCATCGTGCGGCTTCTAGCATACGGAATTATCTACAGCGAAGGAGAACAACCAAGTACGTATTGCAGGGCCAATCAAAGTTTAAAGTTGGGAAGAAATCCTCCCCGTCGCTCAGGCTCCGACCCACCGTAAATTCCTCGCTAAACTCGGAAACGGAGGGTTGGGTATTGAATTGCCACTCAACCCAGATTCAAAATTTGATTGACCCTGGTACGACTGGATGCGCATGTCGGCGATTCAACTGGCAAGAATTCCGACCTGGATGCATTCAGTGGGCGTAGGGGACTGTCAAATCGCTGCGTAAAAATTCCGCTCGGATACAGTCCCTCGGCGGGGGTGTTTCAAGAAACCACTGGAGAAATTGGGCGAGATTTCGAAAACCACGCGTGAGGGACAACCCTCAGCGCTGCGAGTTCTAGGGTTTAGTAAATCCATAGATCATTGGGATTGGCAACCACGAGAAACTCGCATGTTCATTTACGGTACCACCGCGACGCTTGGAAACCGGATTGTGTTCCGTTCCGAGCCGACTCCGGTCAATTCCGTCTTCAAACAATCATCACCGGTCGTAACGGATTCGTACCAAGAAGTTTTTCTGTCACGACGTCTCGCAGAAGTCAGTTCCGCCATCTCGGAGCTCGGAGGTCCAGTCGAAGAAGAGTTGCGTGTAACGACCGCATCACGTCCGGCACAGGCAGCGGTATTCCGATCGATCACCGGTCTCGGACTTGCGGATTTACCTGCCTTCGCGACCTCGATTACGTCGACTGAGGAAGTGAATGCAACGCCAACTTCAATCAGTTCACGTGAACCAACCTTCTCCTACAATGCCGCGGGCTTGCCTTTCATTGGCGGCGAGTACGACGGGAGCCAAGGAGACAACACGCTAACTTTTACCGTGACCAAGGGAGGAAAGGTGGCGAGAACCAGTCTGATGACTCTTGCGATCACGGACTCACAAGGATTTTTGGTGGATACGATAGAATTGCTGAATTACCAAGCCGGTGAAGTCGTTGCCCTCAACAATGGTCTCGAGTTCAGTCTCGGGGAAGGAAGACTTTTTACCGGAGACAGCTTTTCTATCGATGTCTCCGCTTCCATTGGCAGCGCGGTAGATCCAGACGCAGCCTTCAATGGAACAGGGGACAGCGCACCCAATTTTGAATGGGGCGTCCAAGTAACGGCGGGCAGCTTCAACATCAATGGACAACAAATCCAAGTCGACGAAGCCGACACCATGAACACAGTCCTCGGCAAGATCAACGCGTCGGCTGCCAACGTCACAGCGACTTTCGATTTCGAATCGGAAACAGTGCTGCTAACCCACAACGCCGTTGGAGCCCAGTCCATTACATTGGACTCGGATACTTCCGGCTTTCTCAACGCTACCAAGTTGGACGCTGCGAACGCTGTCACCGGTTCGATATCTCAGAACGAACTGACGGATCCAATGGGCCAACTGAACCGCTACGCGGCGGTTAACAGCGGCAGCTTGCTCGTCAACGGAAACAGTATTTCGATCGACACTGCGGTCGATTCTTTGGACGACGTGATTACAAAGATCGACGAAGTCAGTGGAATACAGGCGTACGTCTGGGACGACCAAATCATCGTCACCAGTTCTAATAAGGTGAACACGTTGACGATCGATAGTAACGGAACCGGCTTCTTTGAGGCGGTTGGAATTCAGCCGGGGTCGCAAACACCAGTTGCCGCTGTCGCAGGGTCGACCGAGAAGAAGAGCAACCGCATGAGCACGACGAAAGCGAATGAAATCGAGAAACAAGTGGGCCAGCTGCAGGCAGCCTTAGAATCGCTCTTTGACAATAACGCAGTCACTGGTTCGAGTGGGACGAACTTAAACGATGCTCGATCGCGAATTCGTGACGCAATCAGAAACTCGGATCTAGATCTCAAAGCCGGTGAGGCGTTAGGACTGACCATAAGCCTGAATAGCTCTGATTCACCTTTGCAAATCGATTCCGACTTTCGAAGTGCCCTTCGCCGCAACCCCAAGGCCCTGAATACCTTTTTGTTCGGCGCTGAAGATAGCGTGGGCCTGCTTCAGGTCATTTCCAGTGAAATCACAGCGATCCAGCGAAGCTCGAATACGTCCAGCGGAACCATTTTTGATTTCTATGCCTGAGTCGGAAAAATACCGGTGACCCGAGACCAATTCCAGCACGGGTGTTTATCTTCGCCCCCTTGTTATCGCTGGGGATCGCACACTGAACGAGTCATCATTCCGAGCCAGGCCGCACCTGCATTTGCATGACCTAGCGACCGGATGGCTCTTCATTCCTGTTGCGAATTTCCAATCGTCAAGGTTAGCGAGCTTTGCCGCTCTTGAAACCTTGATATGCTCTGGGTCGTTGATCGGATTCAGGGCCCAGAGGAGCTGCTGAGGGCAGCAAGCAATACTTACATTTGGCGAGATGGAATGCCCAAGTCAAAGCCAGAGGCAACGATACGCTCATTTGGAATCTACGATGATTGGGATCCCGATTCCAAGGAGCTCCCGAATATCATTGAGTTCACAACGAAGGTCCCTGCGCGAGTCGATATCGAATTTGGAATGGTTGTAAGAATCCAGAAGGCTAAGAACCGGTCCATTGATTTTTGTATCGACCACCCTGGAATCCTTGATGCGGAGGGCAAACGCAGAGCCCCCTTCGAAGGCTCCGTCTATGCGAAAACCAATGACTGGGATTTCTTTCTTGGCGACACGATTTGGGAGCCCATCGAAGATAAACTCGGTACTTGGACGCTGTGGATCGCGATCGATGGTCAAGAGCTAGCACGGAAAGCCTTTGAAGTGGTCCCAGAAGCCAAACTCTCCAGACCGCCGTCTTAGCACAACAGCGTTGAATTCTTAGACAGCTCCAAAGCGGCTAGGAATCACTGGGGCGAAAGCTCTGGAAATGCCTTGGCCAGATCTAACGAATCATCAAGCATCACTTGCTGGTCTTGCAACTGAGCGAACAAGTTCTTCATCAGCGGCATTGAATCGGGGAGCGATGCAATGTCGTTCATTTCCTCAGGGTCCTGAGTCAAATCAAACAGTCGCATGACCCTGGCTTTGGGGTATAGAACGAGCTTGTGAGTTTCCGTGCGAATGCAACGCTGTAGTTCAAGGAAAGCGCCGTAGATTACAGGGTAGTGACTAGAAGCACCGTCAAGGATCGGAAGGATGCTGTTGAATTCAACATGCTCAGGTTTCGCGACGCCAGCTAATTCCAGCGAAGTTGCCATGACATCTTGCAAGTAAATTGGCTCCTTCGTCTTCTGGTTTTTTCCGACACCAGGTCCGATAGCGATGAATGGGACTCGTAAGCTGTGGTCGTACATATTCTGTTTGCCCATCAGCCCGTGATGCCCGCAGGCAAGACCATGATCCGCGGTGAAGAAAATCCACGTATTCTCTCGCATTCCGGATTCGTCTAGTGCGTCCAAGATGCGTCCAATCTGGGCGTCCATGTGCGAGATGATGGCGTAGTACTCTTGTCGATTCGTCTTGACGCATATCTCCGTCCGCGGGAACGTCCCGAGCTTTTCGTCGCGTTGTTTCGTCCCCAAGCCAATCTTGTCTTTGTGCGGATACAGCGGGAGGAAATTCACCGGCATGCGAATGGAGTCTACCGGATACAGATTGACGTACTCAGCCGGGCTCTGTCGTGGATCGTGTGGTGCGTTGAAGGCCGTGTACATGAAGAATGGCTTGTCTGAGTTCTTGGCTTCCTCCAGAAAGTCGATGGTGTCATCAGCGACCACTTCGCTCCAGTGCTTCCCTCCTTGCCAGTAGCCTCCGAATTTAGGATCGGATGGAGACCATGGATCGGTGCCGTCCGCTTTTGGGCGGTTGTAGCCATCGGGAGTCTGTTTGGGCATTCCCCCGCGAACGTTCCTTGCGACGTCAAACGAAGCCGTAGCGTCGGCTTTGCAGTGCCATTTTCCCGTGAAGTAGGTTCGATAGCCTGCGGACTTCATGTGCTCGGACCACCATCGCCCTTCGGCTTGCTCCTTCTTGCTCGTGCTGTGGATCTTGTTGGCACGCCAGAGGAATCGCCCGCTGTTGAGCATGGTTCGACTCGCAACGCAGACCGCGCCACTCCATGACCCCATGTTGTACGCATGTGTGAAAGTGGTGCCTTCACGAACGAGTCGATCCAAGTTGGGAGTTTGGATCTCGTCGTTACCGAGTTCGCGAATCGTCTCGAATGACTGGTCGTCTGCGAAAATGAAGAGGATGTTCGGCTTGTCCGCCGCATCCAAACTTGAGAACGGCGAGAACAGCGCTCCAAAGGAGAGCAAAAGAACAACCATTCGCTGAAGGCGGGTGTTTCGCGAAAGAACTAGAGTAACTGGCACGGTAAGCTCCGGTGCAGTGAGAGGAGGGCAGGGGGGGGCAGGAATCAGAAGCGTTCATATTACTTTACTTCCAGCATTACCGCTGGGCAGTTGAACGAAGTTGACCGGGCGGAAGCAGCTTGAACGCAGACCGTTCCCCATCCCGCTCGCAGAAACGCCCGTAGAGGCCGAGTGCCGCCAATTCCCCGGCGATCCGCTGCGCATGTGCCCGCTCGGAATGGGCGAGTTTGGGATATACTCGAACCAAACTCGCAAATTGAAACTGTCATTTGCCCAAAAAGGAAGTGAAGCGGGCCAGTCAGAGTTTTCGTTCACTTCAATGCTGCGCGCCTGCGGCTAGGATCCTTCGTCGTTGATTTCGACGTAGGCGAGTAAGGCAGGGGAAAAACAGTTCGTTCTGGAGAGAAGCGAAGCGTCGGCAAACGGTCACCAGACCCGCAGCAGGTGAGGCTCGAATTCAAAGGCTCATCGCGAAACTCTCAAGGAAAATCGTGGCTAAGGAGCGTCGCCAACCTGATAGCCGCACAAAGCAACGCTGACCGCATTGCAGATCCTCACTGGTTACCGCGTCCAAGCAAATGAATGCGTTGACCCTTGGTTCTGTGAGGACTGGATCTTGTTCATCGTCAACCTTCACCACCGCGAGATTACCACCCCCAGTAGCTGTAAGGGATGGATCCGCGGGACGGTCGGTCGCCCTGGTTTCGATTCTGGAGAGATACGTGAGCCAAGACGGTCTTCCTGCAGTGGAAACGCGAATGGGATCAGCCCGCCAATCATTCACGCGCTTCGCATCCCAGACAGAAAGCGAAATCTTCAGTCGCTTCTTAGCATGGTTGCCAATGCTGCATAGCTCTTGGCCTTTCTCGATAAAGACCCCGGTTCGATTCTCAATATTTCGAGCAACCAACCTGCCATTGTGCGGTGCGGATACAAGGAGCCCAGTCACCTGTTCGGCTAGCTCCGCCTCCTTTGTCATCAATGCTGTTAGTTCCGCGTTGAAAGCAGCCAGTTTTGCGGAGTCGCCTTCCCAACGCGCGGAACTCGCACTTTGACGCACCTGTGCTAGCTCGGTTCTTACGGAAGCCAGTTCGAGTTCGAGCTCGTCATTTTGGAGCAAGAGAATCGGTTGTCCTGCTCGGAGAAGATCCCCGTTCCGGACATAGACTTCCGAGACAAAACCAGACGTAGGCGAGTGAATGTTGCTGGGCGGGTCAAACTCGACGATACCGGGCGCAGTACGACCAATGTCAGCCGGAAGCAAGAACAAAATCGCAATGAGCAACATTACTACCGTGGTCAATCGAACAGCCAGTCTAGGCCAGTCGAAACCATCGACGTGTTGCATACTCAAAAGAAAGCGAACCAATTTGAAGAGCGGCAGGACAATAAAAGCGACGCAGCCACCCAGCGCGATTGCGACGCCGGCTCCAGCGAACATGACCGAAGCCGTCGCAAGCAACCCAAATAGTGTCACACACCGCCAGCAAGCAGCAGCGACGCCATATACCTTCATCCATGCCCAATGACCGGGTAGCTCGGGTTCCTCACGTTCCACTCCCAGAAGATAGCGAGCTCCGAAGTAACGTGCGTAGGTTTGTCCATGCTGGTACAGATTATCGATGTTGGTGATATCCGATAGAGCGAAGTAACCATCAAACCGAAGTAGGGGATTCAAATTGAATAAGATGGTTGTCACGGAAGCCAAGAGAAGAATGTCGGCAGCAGCATTCTGAATCAAGACTGACTCGGTTTGAAACCAAACAAGCGTCGCCAAGACCGCAATCGCCAGTTCGGCAATGACTCCAGCCAAAGTCACATGGAGCCGTTGCCAACGAGACGGAAAGAGCCACCCGGAGCTTACGTCAATGTAGGCGACAGGCATTAGGCAAATAAACGCAAATCCAAAGACGGGTGCTCGTCCGCCGTACCTCTTGCAAGTCCCACCATGGCCGATCTCGTGCACGACCTTCAGCAAAAACCATGCGAAGATTAACCAAAGCCCACGCCAAGGATTGATGAGATTTTCGTAACTGTGAAGGAACTCAGATCGGTTTGCGAACAGAAAAGCCGCTGACACCGCCGCGGACAAGCAGACCAGAATCGCGAAAGGCCACGAGAATAGAATACCCATCGCCGCATGTAGTCGCCTTAGGAGCGGATCCGGATTTCCAATCGGTTGCCGATAGAAAAACAAACTAGAGAGGTTAGCAATCAATGGCTTTGCATTAGATACAGCCCGCGATGTCCGCAAAAGTTGCGTCTGGTCAAGCCATCCGATGAAGGAAGCCGCTTGTTCTGCGGACAAGCTAGACTCTCCTTTCGAGCCCTTCGGTGCAGCGTCTGCAAGTGCCCCTTGGATTCCCTCTTCAATGCAATCCAAGACTGGCTTGCCAGCAAGGATCTCGCCGATGAACTTCGCTTCGCCTGGTCCAAGCCGATAGAACTTATTCTGTTCCGGGTCTTCAAGAAGGTCGTACGGGAACGCATCGTTTCCCTGATCGCGATGCAAGATCACCCCACTCTTCAATGCAATCCGCTCGGGCAGTTGCGGTGCCTCTGATGGTGTCTCATCGGAAGAAATGCTGGCTGCAGCATTTCCAAGAGCTTGGGTCGGTTCGTCTGAGGATTCGGGATAGCGATGATTCGGGTCGGCGCGCGCGACGGTGCGGTTCCCAAAGTGGTCGTCGGCAGATGCTGGAGGAGTAAGCATTGGGCGCGTTAGAAGCTAAAGCTGAGGCGTGAGGTTCACCAAATCATCGCGGTCTGAGGACGAGCCATCGAGCTTACCAGCCGATCAGCTGCCGAAGTTTCTCATATGGCCGGTGGAAGAGGAGCCAAGCAATCGGTCTGTAGCCCACATCGATTCTCGCGGAACCCGTCATGCCTGGCAGAAGCGACGCAGATTCATTCGCAAGAGAAGCTTCAGCAACGAATACGCTTTGGCCATTGAGCATTTCGTTGCGTGGATGGATGGAGTCCAATTTCGTACGAAGTGTTTGGCCTCCATGTGAATTCAGACTGATGCGCGTTTGCAGATCCTTCTTAACAAAGGCGATTTGCTCCTCCGGAATCGCGACCTCAGCAATCATGTGGTCGATGGGGGCAACCTCAAAGAGGTTGTCGCCCATTTGAATGGTGGACCCCTCGGAGCGCTCTAGATTCCCGGCAACCACGATCCCATCAATGGGTGCCATGATCTGAAGTCGATCGAATCGGGATTGCAGAATTCGGATCTCACCGCGAAGGTGAGCGGATTCCAACCTCTCTAGTTCCGCTTCAGAGGCATCGCCATTGGACAGTGCAGCAGTATGTCGCTGTTGGGATTGCGAAAGTTTGGCTTGCAGGTTGGCCAATTGCGTTTGTAAATCGCCGCCATCCAACTCAGCAAGCACTTGCCCAGCGACGACCTGATCCCCGGCTTTGACAAGGCTCTTCAGGAGCTTTGCATCAAATGGCGCCGAAACGAATCGCCGAGTTTGTGGCTCGCAAGTGACGTCACACTTGATTGAAAACGGAAAGGGGATCACTCCGACGACCACTACGCTTAATGCGGCAAGCAGAAGATAGCGACTATTGGAAATCCAATTTGCCGATATCCGCTTCAATCCGTTGGTAATCTGCGTCCACGGCTTGGACGAGTGCTCTTCTTCAATTTGAGTACGCAATTCGGTTTCGATCGATTGAAACTGTAGCGCGGCTAACTTCTGTATACGAGCGCACGCTAGATGTGCGGCAACGAGAGAGGTATCCCGACAACGCAATTGGATGTGATTGACCGTCTCTGCCTCTTGGATCAGATCCAGCTCTCGGTTGAAGGGGTACCGAATCGTGATGGCACACCCTTCGTTGGAAGGCAGTGGTGCTGCGACGACATAGTATCGATCTTCCAAGGGGAAAAGCTTCGATACTGGTTTGCGTGACTCCAGGCACTCAGAAACGATCGCCCGAGTCTTTTCTGTCAGCTCAGGCTTGTCGTCTTCGTGCGAATTCAAAAGAACCAAGCATTGTTCGCCCGTTTCTGTCGGCTGATCCTGCCAATGCCTTAGATCACTAGCAGCATGATCGGTGACGACCTGCCGAACTGTGGAAATGACATCATCGCTAATGTAGTCCAGGCCAGCGAACCAATGCGACGGAAAAGGACGTTCACTTCGCTCGTAGCCTCGGCGTTCAGCGTAGGACTCTGCCGTAAGTTCAGGCACCGATCGGGCAGCATCAACGGTTGATTCCGGAGCGACAATGGGTCCAGCCCAAGCACTTGCGTCTTGGTTGCTGAAGGATTCGCTAGTTGAAGAATCAATACTCATGGTTGCCGAAGCGTCGCTTGGTTACTGGATGTTTTCTCGAGGGCGCTCAGAATTCAGGTCAATCAGTTGTTGTACAGGTGGTTGGGTGGCAGGCAGTCTTGGTTGCAGCGTACGGTGTCGTTCAATCTGACAGCGTTCACCCGCGTTAAGTTTTAAATGGTGGTTATCAACCTTGAATCGCACTGAAAACGTGTTCGATTCCTTAATGGTGTAAGGCGAAATGTAGTAAATGGTGCCTTTCACGGATTGCTTTGAATCCACAAATTGAATTGGAAGTTCCATGCCCACGTGTAACCCGACTCGAAAGTGGCGGGGCACCATGAAATTGACACTCAGAGAGGATAGGTCAGCGACGACGCACACAGCGGGGTCGACGGAACCAACAAATTCCCCTTTCGCCTTCAAATACTCAACGAGGACTCCATCGAAAGGAGCCCGGATCCGATAGTTTTCCAAATCGGCGAGGATCTTTTCGTGTTCTGCTTTCCGTATAGCGAGTTTTTCAAGGGTCGTTTTGTGGTTGGCTTCAGCCACCTCGAGCACCATTCGGGCTCGTTTGAGTTCATCCGGCGTGGCACTCTTTCGATCAAGCAAATCAGCAAGAATTTCGACCTCGGACTCTCTCGCCTCCAACTCCGACTTCGCAGACAAAAGCTCTCCGATGGACTCGGCTGAAAGCTTCGTTACTTTGGCCTGCTCACGTTGAGTGCTGTCATCCAGTTGGGCTAGGATTTGCCCAGACTCAACCAATGCCCCTTCCTTCGCCGTCATCTTCAAGATGACGCCATTCGTCCTGGCTGCGACTTGCGAAACGCGAAATGGCTTGCTGAAACCGTCAATGAATTTGATTTCAAAATCATCGGCCGCCGTTACTCTTGCCGCGGATGTCAGCAAAATGATGAATGCCAGCACTGCCAGCCATGCGGCGGTCTCAAGACGTTGCCACCGGCGCGCAGTCCTCCCCCGTTTCCGCTCGCTGGTAGGCACCAGCATGCGACGAACCTGATGCAAGGCCGTGGGCGGCGTTTGCTGTTCGAGTTTGTTGGGCGAGGAAGGCATTTTCAGTTTGGGCGTTGGAGATGAAGGAATTACCGCAATCTCACTGAACCCCAAAATTTATGCCACCCAAACTTACACCGTTGGATTGCTCTGGATAGGAACCCTCGTTTGCCTTAAACACCCTTTGCTTTGTACCAATCGTAAGGACTAGCACGATCCACAACGGCCCCGTTGATTTCGCCAGCTAGGTGTTTTCTACGCATAGATGGAACTCGTTCCACGGTGTGGCGGCTTCTGCAACCGGTTGCACCTAGACCACGAAAGATACGAGCGCGATGCACATA
The DNA here is from genome assembly GCA_046290675.1 of Aureliella sp. Classification (GTDB taxonomy): domain Bacteria; phylum Planctomycetota; class Planctomycetia; order Pirellulales; family Pirellulaceae; genus Aureliella. The sequence goes on along the minus strand of JBKAHA010000009.1, from coordinate 157,404 downwards.
GCTGGCGAACTTATGCCAACCCTAGCACGAAAAAGCGACGCGAGAGAAATGGGAAACTGAAGATTCTTGTCGTCACTCGAATTGCACCAGAGCGCCGGTAGCAAATTGCACGTCAACTAACCGCACATTGAAATTGACCAACGCTTCCAGCAGCGCGAGCTTCTCGTTTAAGAGTCGAGAGTGGCCATTGAGAAGCTGTTCGAGCTGCGTGCGTGCTTGAACAGCACCGCCGGACAAGGTCACCCATCGACGCTGCAAATTCTCCAGGTCTTGCTCGGCGGCTTGGACTGATTGCAATCGACTCTGGCTTTCGAGTCGCGCCGCGGCGGCACTTCGGATTCCGTTGGCAACGTCCCGAGCGATTAATGCCTTCGTACTGTCCACTCGTTGATTCAGTTGTTCCAACCGCAGTTTGCGTTCACGCACGGAAGCATTGGCCGCTCGATTCCGGTACGGTACTTCAAACTTAAGCCCACCAGTGTATCCCGGTTTTCCGTCGGTAAATTGTCCCGCCCATGCCCCGGGAATATCCGATCCTCCCCGCAGGGAGGCCATGTAGCCTTCGAGAACGAGATCCAGCTTTGGTTTGCGTTGATCGCAAGCGAGCTTGTAGAGCGTATTTTCACTTTGCCGCTGATATTCCAAGGAACGGAGTTCTGGCCGCAATGAAAATGCGACTGCAATCTGGCTTTGCGCATCAAATTCCACTGGTAGCAAATCCGCGCTGGCCACAGGCAATAGTTCCAGCTCTCCCGTGGATAGCAGTTCAGGCGCGTTCACAACGGAGGCAATCTGGCTTTGGAAGTTGAGTATGTTGGCTTTCGCGTTGGTCAGCTCCGCTTCTAAGCTACGTACGGTGGACTCGGCCAATGTGTACTGGCTTTGCGAAACGTCTAAACGGCGACGATCACCCAGGACGCGAAGGATCTCGCGGATTTGCGACAAATTCTCTTCTCGGAGGACATTAGCTGCGCGTTCGCGATAGAGCTGCCAATAATTGACTGCGATTTCACGCAGCACCTCCTGAAGTTCTTGGTTGAAATTGGCTTGTGCCGCTTCTGTGTCGAATCGGGCGGTGAGCACTAGGCTTCGATTCGCATCCATAATGCGGTTACGCAGCAATGGCTGTGTCCACCGAGCGATCAGCCGGGATGTCCCCTGATTCGCCGGGTCAAAGAAATCCGAGTTGCTTGTATTGTGCCCCAGCCGCTGCGACATAGAGAGATTCCCGCCCCGCCGCGTCGCCTTGCGGATGCCACCATCGAAACGCCAATTATCTTCTTCCAGCCGGTCGGCGGTGCCCGTGGTCAATTGGTTTCCAACCGGCTCGCTGGTGGAATCGAAAAACGATTCTGAGTACAACAACGGATCGAATGCTGAATCCGCAAGTGCAATCTCGGTCCCCTGAATCCATGGCTCGTAACGGAAATCCGCAATTCGGTAGGAATTCGATAAGGCAAGCTGATACAGCAAACTAGGAGTGATCTGGAAGTATTGCTTTGCTTCGATCATCGGCTGACCAACTAGAGACTTCCAGCTCAGCGCCCTTATGTGCTGCTTGGATGCAACTCCGTCTTCCGACTCACTATCCATCTGAGGCGGGATCGATTCAATGAGTCCAAATCCTTCCAGTTTCTTCCAGGCAGGAGGTTCATAGATGATCATCTGATCCGATGGTGAAGCCAACGGTTCTTGAGTTGACTCGATTAGCCCGAACTGCGGAATCACAGGACTTGGCTCCGGAATACCACTCGCCGGAAAGGTGCCTGTTGGCGGGTCGAAAGTCGGAGGCTCAACCACATCCGCAATGAGAAGCTCGGACTCGGGAAGGCCACTAGGATTTGCCGTCGTTTTTGCGTGGGCCGTACTTACCATTGACTCATTAGGCAATGGCGTCTTCGGAGCGTCTGCAGCATCATCCGGTTGGAGAGTTGGTGGAATTGCCTCGTCGATGACTGTTGCGGGCAGGATGCGTTGGAAGGTTGTCAAATGCCCAGATAACTTGCGTAGCGGCTCATTGCCTATGTTCGTAGAACCGAATGCACTCTCAAGAGATCCTGATTGCGGAAGCGTAGATGAGCGACTAGCGGCAGTATATTCTCGAGTTCGCGGTTTCGGTAACGACCTGAGCAGCCATTTCTTGCTTAATGAACTCTTAACGGCTTCGGAACGCTCTTGCGTATACCTGTTTACCGGGGAAGTTGGGAGCTGGGCGAATGCTACACCCGCGAAAGATGTGATGGCGATTTGAAGAAGCAGTGCAGCAGCGACTACCGCCATGCGCGTGGCACGCATTGCTGTCAGCAACATAGCCAGTTGCTTAAGTGTTGATTGACTGAGTTCGTTGCTACCCGACATCGATGACTGCTAAAACTCTGGTGGGTGCATTGATTTCGCTGAGATAGCTTTGCTCGCAAAAAGCGATCACCGTAGTTATGCCGATCTTGACCGCTATGCATCTCGTATCGACTGGCCGTACGGTTGCCTAGATTCCAAAGAAGACGGTGAGCAGCAACGCTCTAGTCGGAAAAGTCAGACTGGCGAAGCATCGCCAGCAGCGGCTTCTAGATGTGGCTTTCACGCCCAGAAAGGGATGGATGGGGAAAGCCTGGTCAGTCTCGCCGCCTCTTTGCTACCCGGTCAGGAGGCCACCATTGAATAGCAGCAAAGCAGAATGAAGTGAAGTAGCGATTGATTTTTATTTGGTTGAGGGGATCCACTCCCCCACAACCAGCCCCTATCTGTTCACCGATTCCAGCCGCGAATATTTACGTTGTTGTTGGCACGGCTGACATATGGAGAGCGCACCGGTGTATAGGCAGGCGGGACGACTGTTAGCTGCCCCGTACTGTTGAGTTGCGTCAGGTTGTATTGGTTCATGCCCGTCGTGTCTGGGAATTGCCACTGCCTGGGATTGTTTCCTTCGGATTGATTGATGAGATAGAAGCCAACTTCAATCGTGAACATGAGAGGTGGCCCCACTTCAGGAATCAGCTGCACATCAATTTTATGGGGCAAACTAAAGTCGATCTCCGAGTAGTACTGATGCTCGCTTTGAAAGGCGCGAGCAATCATCCGTCCCGTGTGATCCTTGAGAATGGTCTGCTCGATAACGCCAGTCGAAGCATCAATCACGATGTGACGCTGATGAAAGGCCCCAGGACGATTGGACGGAAAGATGGACCGAATTTCAAGCTTGCCATCCGGGTGTTCAATGGGCTGCTCGTGGGCAAAGTTCGGTGCGAACTCGACCACCCCCATGGCTTCGCGTAACCACAACGGTGAAACCGGCAAGACGTTTCTGGGCCCTGGGTAGCTATCGAATTCTTGATGGCTGGCGAAGTAGATATCCGAATTTCGCTGCAGCCAGAAGCGTTGATCATTACTCCCAGCCTCAAACGCCTTCATCAATTTGGTGCCTAGGTAGGCCTCAAGCCTGAAGTTTCGAGGCCGCTGCCACTTGATGCTTCCACGCAACCTCGCCGGTAGCTCGGGGCCGGTGACGATCAGGTTGTTGGATTCCAAGTCATTCAAAGCCAAACTTTTGTTGACGTGAGCCTTGATCTCGTCCAAATTCGGCTGGTTCGAAAAGACGATCGGCGGTTGGAACTCGGTGATTGTTTGCCGCATTGGGCAGGCCGCACCACCGGAGACGAAGGAAAGAACGCACAGGTAGAAAAGTAACACTGGTTTGGTCGCTGTGACCGCATAGCTTCGCTCCGCTCTTGTGCGTTTTGCGATTCGGCGTAGCCATTGACTCACGATCCAACCCTTCGTGTTTTTAAGCAAAGACAATTCGACGAGGAGTGATCCAATGCGAATTTGCCCGTGGATTTCTTTCCAACGACCATCCGGCTAGATAGCCCACTCAACATCTTTCGCGTTGCTCTATTCTTCGGTAAAAAGCAACTCTTGGAGCTTTTCTCTTAGCCGGTCCAACTGAACCGCGGAGGACTCGACGACGGGCACATGCCATGTTCGCTTGTCCGCGCTGCAAACGAGGCTCCAATACAAATCGGCGTCATCTTCCGATGCTTCCTCCAGAGATTCTTCGTCTTGAAGGACCCTCCGGCGAACCAACATCAGGGCGAGTAAGTAAGCGAGTTCCTGGCTCTCTGGTTGATCCAATAGCTCCGACAGCGTATCCAGCAGTACTCCATTAGGTGCCGGTTTCAATTTTCGTTTATCCGCATCTGGCATGCGGCACTTCCACCAGCCGACGGTGTCCTCCTGAGGTCCCTCCCAAGAGTCAACAGAAATGTCCATTCGCTGCACATTCTCGCCGTCCGAGGTGATGGCAGAGATATAGGACTCTCCAGGTTCGAGGGCACGATTCGAAATCGCACACCTTCGCGTTGATTTGGATATCGAGTAGTCTTGCACTTCGGATCGACCGAGTAATCAGGCAGTGAGTCTGTACGAAAAGACGATCGCCGGCACAGCAATGACTGCATTGCAAGCCGGGCATTACCCGTCCTTTGAACGCATTAGCGAATTCGAAGGTCAGGTCGCAAGCTCAATATGCTTTAACCTCCACCGGGTTTGCTTCGCAGCCCAACTCAGAGACGAACACCATCGATGCAGTGGAATAACTACGAGACCTACGCTAGCCAACTAGAAACATGGTTAGAAATGGAGAGTGCCGCGGAGCGTGAGCGGCTTGCGGCTAGACGGCAGCTCGAACGCAAGGGAGACGCAGAGCGGACAGGCGAGACCATTGTCAATCTTCAGCTGGCAGATCATCGCACCGGACTCGCCGGGCGACTATTGCTGGATTTAGCCAAAGTCGATGGTTCAAAAATGCCATTGAACCGGCTTAAAGTAGGTTCTCCCGTTGTGGTTTCGGACAACGAGGACCCCAAAGACCAGGGCCAGTCCGGTGTCATTAGTCGTCGGAAAGCAAATACGATTCAAGTCGCTCTCGATGCTTGGCCTGAGGCTGAACGGCTCAGGATCGATCTGTCGCCCGACGAAACGACGCGTCGTCGTCAACTAGCGGCCCTTAGCTCAGGACGCATGCTTAGCGGGAAATCGGCTCGGCTCCGCGATACTCTTTTGGGGTTTCAAGATCCGCGTTTTGATGCTGAAACCTCTGTCGAATTCGCGACCGAGCTCAATCCGCCGCAGCAGGATGCCGTCCGATTTGCCTTGTCGTCACGCGATGTCGCAATCCTGCACGGCCCCCCGGGAACCGGCAAAACGACGACGTTGGCTGAAATCATCTATCAAGCGGTTCAAAACGGCCAGCGAGTCCTTGCGTGTGCGCCGAGCAACACGGCCGTCGACAATATGCTCGAGCGATTGGTGGCCATGATGCCGTCGGTCATTCGAGTTGGCCACCCCGCGCGAGTCTTTGAGTCGTTGCGCGGACATACGCTAGATGAATTGGTGGAAGCGGATCCGTCGAGCAAGATCGTGCGAGATATCTGGCGAGAAGTCGACGAGTTGATGCGGGCTGCGTCAAAGTACTCACGTTCCCGGGAGGCGGGACGCCGACGTGGTGAGCTTTATGCGGAAGCAGGCCGTCTTCGGCAAGAAGCAAGGTCGTTGGAACGCAATACGGTCCGGCACATATTGGATTCCGCCGACGTGATTTGCACTACGACAACCATCGACGAGGATTTACTTGGTAAAGCCGAATTTGATTTGGCAGTCATCGATGAAGCCTGTCAGTGTACCGAGCCTGCCATCTGGCAAGCCATGCTTCGTTCCGACCGTTTGATCTTAGCCGGAGATCATTACCAACTTCCGCCTACGGTCGTTTCAGCAGAAGCGGCTCGGCAAGGATATAGCTGCAGCACGATGGAACGTTTGGTTGGACGATTCGGCGAAGACGTTTTCCGACGACTCACCGTTCAGTACCGAATGCACGAAGATATCATGGAGTTTTCGAGTCGCCAATTTTATGACAATCAATTGATTGCCGACGTCTCAGTGAAAGCCCATCAGCTGCACGATTTGAAGGGAATTGAACCCGACGAAATTACCGCACAAACGATCGAGTACTGGGACACAGCAGGCGCGGAATGGGCCGAGGAGCTCGAACCAGACGGACTATCGAAACGAAATCCGAAGGAAGCCACTTGGATAGTGGATCAGGTTCGAGAGTTGATGGAACGCGGCGTGAAGCCGTCCCAAATTGCCATCATAGCGCCCTATGCGGCCCAAGTTCGGCTCTTGCGGGATCGACTGCAAGTCGACGGAATTGAGATTGATACCGTCGATGGTTTCCAGGGGCGTGAGAAAGAAGCAGTTTTGGTGACCTTGGTCCGTAGCAACGCCGACGGGGAAATTGGCTTCTTGAAAGATACTCGGCGTACCAACGTGGCTTTGACCAGAGCCAAACGATTCCTACGAGTTATCGGCGACAGCGCGACGCTTTCCAACGATGCGTTCTACAAGGCCATGGTTGAGTACTTTGAATCACAGGACGCCTACCGCACCGTTTGGGAACTAGGCGGCTAACAAGCGGCGGTACATTTGGGGGAAGGCTGCATGCGATTAAAGAGCAATCGCCTGAGAAGAGCAATCGCCTGAGGTTTCCAATGATCGGAGTGACTCTCCGTCTGGGAGAGTCGAGCTGTAAGCTCGGAGAGGGCGTATCCTCACGGGCTTACAGCCCGCCCCTCCTTGAGGAGGAGGGTTCAATACCGTTTGACTGCTGTGAATCGTACCCCAGTGAACTCGACTCCAGCCTCCGATACGACGTCGCCCCTAACTCGCTACCTTTGGTCTTGCGGCAAAACCAATGAGAGCCATGATGCCGAAGAAGATTGCGATCCCAACGATGACTGGCCCTGCCGTTGGATTGCTCATTTTTGTCCAAACCGCTGATCCAGCAGCGACAATCGCTCCAGCAACCGAAAGTAGCATCAGCACATTCCAGACCACCATCGCGCCTCCTTGGGGCTTGTCGGCACCGAGAAGATCTTCGTTGTTCATCATGAAGAAGAACGTAATGTATGCGATTGGAAGTAACATCATTCCAAAAGTGGATGTCAGAATCGCCAACCAGAACTGAGAGTCCCCGGTCCAAATGACGGGCCACATCAAGCCAGTGACTCCCGCGACGAGACATCCCAGGTAGTGAGCTGGACGCTCAAGATTCTCGGGGGCCAATTCGCGAAAAACGTAGCCGTTGATCAGCATCAGAATGATGATCGTCGAGAATCCCATTCCGAGGACGCCAGCGCCGAAGATGTAGTTCGCCCATTTAACACCAAGAAGTGGCTCAAGAGATTGAGAGAGTTGAAATGCATTCCTCTTGACCAAGGTGGATGCCAGCTTCTTCTCTGAAGTCGGCAAGTCCGCAATCATTTGAGCTTGCTCATCTTCGGAGATCTCTCCCCATGCTGCAGCACCGAGTGCGGCGATCGTCGCCTTCTTTTCGCTCATCTTCTCGGTCTGCTCTTCCTCGCTCATCGCTTCCCACTGCTCGGTGCCGAGCTCGTGGGCGAAACGGCTGGCGAAGACACTCGAAGCTCCGCCGTAGATCGAACTTGTCGACATCACATCCGGATCGGTGCTCAAGAAGGCTTCGTCGACTTTCCCGTGGAAGCTAAACGCAGAAGCGATAACGACGCAGCTGGTCACTAGGACGTAAGGAATTGCCATTCCGGTCGCCAAGTCGAATCGTGCTAAGCCGCGGAACGGTTTGTCCCAACCTCGGGCGAGCATCGAATACGGAAGCAAGAAAGTCATGTTGATACCAACGGCCGTCGCTGCCGCTCCGATCATGACGTCACGCTGGTTGCCAACGATGGAAGTCGACCAAAAGCTCTGAAGCTTCTCCGGTGCCGTGCCCAGTATCTCCGCGACCTCACCGGTCGGTTCATTCCACTGATTCAGATTCGGGATGAAACCACTCAGGATTTCCTTCCACGGTAGACCATGTTCACGAACCAAGTAGATCACGACCCCAAAAAAGCAGATGACGATCATCCCGACGAGCGCTTTCAGGAATAGATCGAAGATTCGCGCAGTCAGACCACGTCGTTCGTTAAATACAACCAAGACAAAGGCCGCAATAAACAGCAGCACTGAAACGACAATCTTGGTCTGAAACGTCTGAGTATCGTCCGCATCTTGTGGCAGCAGTCCACCCGATACCAAATTCTTGTCGAGTGCGTCGAACGAGAGACTGAACTGAGGCATGCACCAAATCATGTTGGCGGCACTGGTGGCGAGCAACCAGCCGCAACCGAGAACGGGATTCACGTATTCGTTAATGGCTTGAAACGGCCGCTTGCCGGTGGAGAGCGTGACATAGCTGATTGCTGACAGCATCACGACACCCATGATGATTGCGATTAACTGCAACCACAGCATGCTAGTGCCACCGAGAACACCGAGAAACAGGGCGCCAGTCAGGCTACCACCCCCTAAGGTAATCGCACTTTGCAACCAACCAGGACCTGAGAGCCTTGCAAATGCAAAGGGGATAGCGAGTCCACCTCGTTTCTGGGCCGACACGAGGATATTGCGATCCGCGGAGACTTTGGAGTTGCTCATCGATAGGAGGTCTTGCTAGGTGGGGTAAAGCTTCTCGAGACGATCGCGGAAGCCAATGGATTAGAACTGTGGGGATCTTCCAGATTACATGGAATAGACTCCGATCGCGACCAGTTGAGGTGGTAAAACAGGGCAAATCAGAGTTTCGAACTTGGTCGAATTTTGCTCCGCAAAAGCACTAGAGTTCTTTTGCGGAGCGAAAGGCGACCATTCGCTACTTTGAAACTATGATTTGCCCTGGGTGGTAAAAATGGGGTTAACGCGAGATGTGCAGCTTGTTCTGGGCCACGATTTCGAATTGTGACTCGGAGAGTCCGCCCGACGAATCCCTGCCGGGATCTCCGGGCAACGCCCAGGACTCCCCTCTGCGCCATCGGAGGTTTGCTCTTCAACCAACTGCGATCCAAGATCCTTAGATACTGGTCGGATGGACTGGTTCGAGGACAATAGAGCCAACGATGGCGGCGGTTTCGCAGTGTTTCATCGTTCCTTTGGCCCAGATTTAAAGAAGCTGCGAACCTTTCCTTGAGGCGGTCGCTCCCATTTGGAATCGAATGCCACTCTTTTTTCTGCCGCCCCATTTAGGATTTGCCCGGTGCCTGGCGATGGTATCTACATCAATGAACGCTATCGAATCCAGGAAGAGGAGCTGGAATGGAGTTTCGCGCGCAGTAGCGGACCAGGAGGGCAAAACGTCAACAAAGTCAACTCGAAGGCGACCATGCGGTGGAGGCCAATTAAAGAGCGGTTGCCATATGGTGTTTGGAATCGATTTGCGGCACTTGCCAAACGATATTTGACTTCGGATGGCGATATTGTGATCCAGTCGCAGGAACATCGCGACCGCCCACAGAATGTGGAAGCCTGCCGTAACCGTCTTGCGGCACTGCTAAGGCAAGCTTGGACGCCGCCTCGAAAACGCATCAAAACAAAGCCGAGTCGTGCTTCCCAACGACGGAGGCTGGACGATAAGAAGCGTCATTCACAAAAGAAAGAAGGTCGCCGCCGGAAGGACTGGTAGGCCGTTCCAGCTAGCCCCGTTGTCATGACCAGGCTGAATCATAGTTTCAAAGTAGCGAATGAGCGCCTGTCGCCCCGTGGAATAAATCTAGTGCTTTTGCGGAGCAAAAGTCGACCAGGTTTGAAACTCTGATTCGCCTTCGTTGTCAGACAACGAATCGTGCCGAGCCAATCGAAGCTGTACAAATTTCAGCTTCAGCGTGCGCCTGTTGCAGGTCCAGTTGAAAAACTCGCAAGACATCGAGACCCGTTCTATGCAACTCGTGGCAATAGTAAGTGTTTTTGAACGCGACTAGTTTCCCGATGCGGTAGCGTTCCGGTAGCGATCCCTGTCAACGTTCCGGTAACGGATACTCGACTTCGAAACTACTTCGAACGCATCTTTGGCGCTGTTCGGAAGAACCGGTTTAGTCAGCGAGGGGAATGGCGTGAATCACGTCTAGTGTGCGTTTCCGCACTTGTTTTTGGCCGTCTTTAGAACGGCGACCTATCCTTGAGTGACGCCCGATAGTATGCCCTGTAAAGGTTACGCCACATGTCTGAAACCGAGTTCAATTTCCTCGTTCGTACGCGAGCTGTCATCAGCGCTTCAATTGCATACGCTTTCGGCACTGAGGGACGAAGAAAGCAGACTCTCAAACTACTGCGTTCCGCGTTGATCTGGGGTGTTGTCGTTGTCTTCATTGGACTTGGCCTTCAGCAACTGTTTGAAAAACTGGATGCCACACCGCACGTTGCTTCCGCGGCTGGCGCACTCGCCGGCGCACTCGCAGTTGTCTATCGCGTTCTCTGCGGGGTCGGATGGTCTTTCTCGCTGGATATTTTTGGTGCGAAATACGACCGCGAATTGATGACTCGAATCTGGCTGATTTCGGAGTCGCGTCGTTGGCTTCCTGGGGGTGTCTGGGGCTACGCTTCCCGAGCTTCCATGGCCGAGGGCGTGGGTGTACCCATGACCGTTGGTGCGACATCCATGTTCTTGGAGCTACTTATTCTGCTTGCCGCCGCGGCAATTGTGAGCGTTCCGGGACTGCTGTTGCACTGGGGCCTTGTCGCCGGCTCGGTGATGGAGATGGCCAGCAAATTTGCACTACACTGGTGGATCGCCGGTGGATTGGTGGGGATCGCTGCAGCGGGAGTCTGTTATCCCCTGTTCAAAAAGAAGGCTGCTGGCTTCCTGAATCGATTCAGCTCTCTACGATCTGCGAAACTAGATCGTCCTGCACTTGTTAAAGCCTTCCTATTTATTTCATCGATTAGCGTATTGAACGGATTGGTAACAGGTTGCCTGATCAAATCGATTCCGGATGCACCACAAGTTCCCATCGAAATGGTCGTTGCAGCGACTTCGATTGCTTGGGTAGTCGGCCTATTCGCACTGTTTTCCCCTGGCGGCCTGATCGTTCGGGAAGGCGTTTTGGCGGCCATCCTAATCCCATGGCTACCGTACTCGACTGGATTTACCGTAGCTCTCCTCGCCCGGTTGGTTCAGATTTTTGCGGAACTGACCTGCATGGTTTGGGTTGCCCTCGCCGCACGCACGAAACGGGTTCGGGATGTTTCTGATGAGGACGACCTATCAGCCATGCGTCACCTAGCTCGAGCAACGGAGGCAGCAAAGGCGAAGCTACTCCAAAAGTCAAACGAGTTAGCCTCGACGCATCAGCCCAAGGTAGCTGAAGGGCTATCAGCCCTAGGCTGCGGCGTTTCATGTTACCTATTGCATCAACATCTACATCACCCTAGGTGTTCGCCAGGAACTAAACGTCCGGTCCGCATTCGTGATAGAAGTCGCAATCGACTAGGTGGTCATTAACCATTCCCATCGCCTGCATGAATGCGTAGCAAGTGGTCGGTCCGACGAAGGACCAGCCTCGCTTCTTTAGGTCTTTGCTAAGAGCCTTAGACTCTTCCGACTTCGCAACGACATCGTCCCTGGTCTTCAGCGGCCTAGGCCGGACAGGCTTGAATTGCCAGAAGTAGCGGTCGAGCGAGCCGAACTCGTTGGTCGCTTCAATCGCCTTCTTCGCATTGTTGATTGTCGACTCGATCTTTCCGCGATGCCGAACAATGCCTACATTCGCGACGAGCCGATCGACGTCTCGCTTATCCATCTTGGCAACTCGTTCGAAGTCGAAGTGGCAAAATGCCTCTCGAAAGTTCTCACGCTTTCGCAAAATCGTTAGCCAGCTCAATCCCGCCTGAAACCCCTCCAGGCAAATCTTTTCAAACAACCGATTGTCGTCGTGCACGGGGCGGCCCCACTCTCGGTCGTGGTAATCGACATACTGTGGGTCCCTACCGCACCACCAACATCGCCGCGTGCCGGCGCCGTCGACCAGCAGATCCGAATTCGTAGCCATGCAGGGGGCCCTTTTTAGCGAGACGAAACTCAACCGACCAAGCTTGGTAATGGATTTTGTCGCGCCTCCGCCGCGAGGTAAATCCGTCGCACCAGTGCAATACAGCTAAAGCCAAGTAGACGCCTGCCTACGCCCAATCAAGGTCGTAATGGGGCAGGCGTTCGTTGTACACTGTGGGCTTGATTTGGCAGTTACGATGCCGAATCTAGCAAAAAGGAAATAGGATCCAGGATGCGCAGTACTCTATTTTTTGTGCCACATGAGATAGCCGGATTCCCGCTATTCGGAGTGGGATTATTACTGGCTTTGATCGTCGTGGGTTACGTAACTTGGCTCTTCTACTGCCTGGCTCGCGGAAGAAAGAATGACGCGTTCGAACCGTTGCCGATGATCGGCATCGGCGGGGCGATCGTTTGCTTCGTATTGCCGGCGGTCGAGTCAACTTGGCCTGACGGAACGCCTATCGGATTACCGATTCGCGGCTATGGAATCATGGTATTGCTCGGTCTCATTTCTGGGATCGCGATTTGCATTCACCGAGGGCGGCAACTGGGAATTGATCCTGACACGATTATGGGTTTAGGCTTCTGGATGATGGTCACGGGCGTCGTCGGAGCCCGGCTTTTCTACGTGATTCAGAAGTGGGACGACTTTCAAACCATTGGTGAGATCTTTCAATTTACGGAAGGCGGATTGGTCATTTATGGCGGCGTTTTGGGTGGGTTACTCGCGTGCACGGTCTACTGCTTCCGAAAAAAGCTGAACCTTGCCGCAACTGCCGACTTGGTCGCACCTGGATTTTTGATTGGTTTGAGCTTCGGAAGGCTCGGATGTCTGCTTCACGGTTGCTGTTTTGGTGGGGTTTGCCCGGAATCACTCCCCTCGATCCGCTTTCCGCATGGAAGTATTCCCTACCAGTCCCAGCTCAATTCAGGTGCCCTGGTTGGAATCACGACGAAGGACGGAAAGCATCCTGGAGTGATCGACCAGGTCGAAAAAGGTAGCGTCGCGGAGCGCGCAGGGGTCGCCGTGGGTCAGCAACTAAAAGGCATCGCGCAGAGAGCGGTCGAAAAGAGGGTTGGAGACAACCCAGCGACACCCAACGAGGTCTTTGCCGAGATCCAGCTCGATAATGGTCCAATTGCATTGCTGCCCAGTTCATTGCCGCACACGAGTCTCCCAACGCATCCGTCGCAAATCTATTCCGCGATTAACGCCGCACTGCTCTGTGCGTTGATATGGTGGCTGCAGCCCTTTCCGCGACACGATGGCGTTGTGTTTGCCGCTTCGATTAGCCTGTACGCTGCGTCGAGATTCGTCCTGGAATGGGTCCGGAGTGACGAGAGTGGTCAACTGGGCACATCGCTCACCATTTCTCAATTGATATCGCTGGGTGCGATGACGCTCGCAATAGCGGCTATTCTCTGGTTGAGGTCACAGACTCCCGGTCGTTCGTGGAACTGGGGGCAGGCCTAGTCGAACGCAGACGACTATCTCAGGCAATCTGCACCGAGAGCAATTGACAAGTTACAAACAGGTCATTGAGACATCACTGCTTGCTGCGTGCGGTAACAACGAGACGGCAAAACTGCCATACTGGCACGCCTTCCGTTCTTTTTCTCATTGCTAATAGCCCGCTAGGGGGTGTTTTCTGGCATGACGCACCGCTAGATTGTGTGCATCGTCAAGGAGGTCATCGAAAGGCACTTGGTGGCGTTGTTAACGTCGCCGCGCCTTAAGGTGAGTCGATTTGCCCTTCTAGTGAAGCCGCTAGCGAGTTTGAGTTCTTAGCGGATTGAGCGAAGGGTTGCACTTGAATCAAAGAGTGCCGTTGAGACTCGACAGCGCATTCAATTTGAGGATGCGAAATGTAGGATGTCCCGCCTAAGTCCCTCCTTTTTGAATAAACCGATACTCGTAAAAGAGAAACTGCATATCGATGTGCTTACTGGCTGTTCTCTACCGCCTTGTTCCAGAGAGCCCGATTCTTGTAGCTGCCAATCGAGAGGAGTATTACGACCGTCCCGCTTTACCCCCTAGTATTCAGTCTGGGAAACCCCGCGTTTTGTGCGGGGTGGACCAGCGAGCCGGAGGAACTTGGCTCGGCGTGAATCAGCACGGGATGTTTGTTGGAGTTTGTCACCGTAGGGTCCCAGGTGCGGACCCCATTGGAGCCCGAAACCGTGGCCTTTTGGCTCGTGAAGTTCTTCGATGCGGAAGCGCCCGCAAGGGCATCGACAAAGCGATGGAGGAAATGATCACCCATCGTTACGAAGGTCTCAACTTGGTAGTCTGCGATGCCGAGAGCGGCTGGGTTGTCCACGGCGATAAAGAACATGACGTTCAGCCACTAGAAGACGGCTTGAACATCATCGGCAGCCACAACATGAATGACCCGCAAGACGAGCGTGTACAGCTAGCCCATCGGCTGCTTACATTGCAAATGCTCGACTCGCCAGTCAAGTTTCTTGCGGTCGCCAGTAAAGTCTTTGCACGTTCGCCGACTTCCCCAGGCCGCCCAAGTATGGTTGAACGGGGACAGGATTACGGAACCGTTAGCAGTACCTTGATTGCACTGAGCCCAAAGCCGCGTGATGCAATCTTCCAGTTCTCTGCCGGAGCTCCGGACCAGACCAAATACGAGGATTTTTCACCGATGCTACGTGACATCCTAAGCCGTGGTCTGCGCGAAGCCCGTTCGAAGGCGAAGGCAATCTAGTCTCAGCCACTTTGACTCAAAAGATACAAAGCCACCTTTCGAGGTGGCTTTTTCTTTGTAACGACTTGCAGCTCATTGGGCCCGGCCCCCGGTGGGGAAGGCAAAAATGATTGCCTCCACTGCGGAATTGGGTTACCGTAATCGACCTTCCAACCAGTAGTGGCAGTTCGCTTCGCGGCTGACCGAATCACCTGTCAACGGTTCCGGCCGCGCGAACCAAGTACAACACCTACGATCGCGAAGAACTGCACCATGCGCGTCGAACTAGACGCGGCATCGCCCCATTCAGGTGGAGCTGTTTTCGAGCCGTAGCCTTCCATCATTAGAGATCCAATATGCCTCATTTCTCTCGATTCGCTAACGTCCACCTAATCTACGTCGCCATGGTCTGCTCTTTGACAAACCTGGCCATTGCGGACAAGCCGGCATCGCAACCGTTTGGCAAGACTGCCGGTGGAGAGACGGTCGAGTTGTACACCTTAACGAACGAAACGGGTGCCACGGCAAAGGTCATGACTCGGGGCGCAACGCTGGTGCAGATGCACGTGCCCAATGCCGCGGGCAAAACAGCAGACGTAGTGAATGGATTCGACAACGTTCAGGGCTACGAGTCCGATGCGAATCAGTATTTTGGCTGCACGACGGGTCGAGTCTGCAACCGAATTGCAAAAGGCAAATTCACACTCGAAGGCAAAGACTATTCGCTCGCCATCAACAACGAACCCAATCACTTGCACGGCGGAGTTGAACGTAGTCTGGATAAAGTCGTTTGGAGTGCGAAACCATTCGAAAGTGATCGTGGGCAGGGGGTTCGCTTCAGCTACACAAGCCCAGACGGTGAGGAAGGCTATCCGGGCACCGTCGAATTGGAGGTGACCTACCTCCTACTCAAAGACAAGAACAATTTGAGCGTTCGTTACGAAGCGACGAGCGACAAGGCGACACCTATCAACCTAACGAACCATGCCTACTTCAATTTGGGCGGCCATGGCAGCGAGTCCATTTTGAATCATCGCATCCGTATCAATGCGGACCGTTACACGCCCGTTGATGACACCTTGATTCCGACAGGCGAGCTTTCGAAGGTCGACGGTACAGCGCTGGATCTTCGCAAACAAACCAAGATCGGCAAGCAAATCGAGAAGTTGATCGAGACAGCGGCGCTTGGCTACGACCACAATT
Organism: Aureliella sp.; assembly: GCA_046290675.1. Taxonomy (GTDB): domain Bacteria; phylum Planctomycetota; class Planctomycetia; order Pirellulales; family Pirellulaceae; genus Aureliella. The sequence continues at coordinate 141,609 of JBKAHA010000009.1, read as the reverse complement.
TCGTTTTGAACGAGCCAGAGGAAGGCAAAAGGATGCGGTTGGCTGCAGTCCTCGTCGATCCGGAGTCGGGACGATCTTTGCGGATCTCGACAACCGAACCTGGGATTCAATTCTATTCGGGCAATTTCCTCCGCGGCGACACGGGTAAAGATGGCAAGACTTATGCATTGCGAAGTGCTTGCTGCTTAGAAACTCAACACTTCCCGGATTCGATAAACCAGTCTAATTTTCCGAACACCGTGTTGAAACCAGGTGAGAAGTTTGAGTCGCAAACCATCTACGCCTTCACCAACGTAAAAAAATAGTTGACTTTCAGTTGGGGCATCTAACAGACAACTTGATCCCCTGCACCATATTGCTGTGCGTTTGGGTGTCAGCCGTTTTTGGGGCTAGCTGAAAGAAGACTCTCACCAACAAGGACAACATTGGTTTTGGATACACCCATCGAGATCAACGCGAGTGAGACGCAAAAATTGCTTGGGCAAGAGAACGTGGTCTTGCTCGATTGTCGGGAGCAGAATGAGTACGATACGGCATCAATCAAAGGAGCTACCCTTATTCCAATGAGCCAATGGGCTGACGCGGGCGCAAAGCTTGAGGAAATGAAGGGCAAGCATATCGTCGTTCATTGTCATCATGGAATGCGTAGTCTGCGCGTCGCGCATTGGCTTCGCGAAAATGGATTCCCAGATGCACAAAGCATGGCCGGGGGCATCGACGCCTGGTCCACGGATATTGATCCCAACGTCCCAAGATATTGATACGATGAGCAACGCCAGGGCAACACGACTTGCGTTGACATGCGACGCTAATCACCTCTTCCTGAACCACTTTTTTGAGGCTGCCCTAATGAGACGCTTCGACTCCCCATTAGGCATTTTCTGGTCCCAGCGTTTCGCTTTCGCTGCACTTACCTGCTTTGCGTTGGTAAGTGGCGGTGCAATCCACGCGGACGATGCAGTCCCGGCCGAGATGAATGGTCTTCCCCTAGTATTCCACGAAAACTTCGAGGACGGAATCAAACGTTGGGAAACGACCGATGACGAAGCTTGGGAACTCAGCTCGAAAGATGGCAATACTAGCTTCGGTCTGAACCGGCGGAAAAGTGACTACCAGCCGAAGCACAGAAGCCCCCACAACATCGCGCTCATCAAGGATCTAGCGTTAACTGATTTCGTGATGCAATATCGTGTCCGCAGCACTAAAGACACCGGCAATCATCGCGACTGCTGCACCTTTTTCTGTCATCAAGACGCGGAGCATTTTTACTACGTTCATATGGGTGCCAAGCCAGATCCGCATTCGGGTCAAATTATGATCGTTAATGATGCTCCCAGAAAGGCGATCACCGAGAACGAGCGGAAGGTGCCTTGGGATGATGAGTGGCACACGATTCGCTTGGAACGTCTTAGCAAAAATGGAACGATCAAGGTCTACTTTGACAACATGGAAGAACCGCACATGGAAGTCAAAGACGCCACTTTTGACAAAGGGCGCATCGGGATTGGTTCCTTCGACGACATGAATGAATTTGACGACATTGTCATCTACGGGAAGTAGCTTTGGCGATGCGTCAGATGATCCGCAGGAAGCATCGCATCCATTACCGCGATGGCCATGCAGATAGGGCGACTGACTACAAACGCCTCGCTCAGCAATGTAGTCTCGCCTCAATTGGAATGCTACTTCGGGCGTTCTTCGAGCGTGATGGAGAGTTCCACCGCCTCTCCCTCGCGATAGATCTTCAAAGAAAGTGCTTCTCCAATCGCGGACTGCTGTACAAGTGCCGCAAAGTCGGCCGCTGTTTCGACCACTTGGCCATCGAACTCGACGATAACATCGCCAGCCTTGAGACCAGCTTTGTCGGCCGGATACTTCGGGACGACATTCTCAACCAAAGCACCGCCAGTCCTTGGAAGATCAAGATCGCGAGCAATACGGTACGAGAGATCCATTGTTCGGACTCCGACATAACCGCGTCGAACTGCACCGTATTCGCTAAGTTCACTGCTAATGAATTTCGCCCGTTCGATTGGGATGGCGAATCCGATCCCTTGGAAGCTGCCTGTAGTCGTCGAAATCGAAGTGTTGATTCCGATGACTTCACCTTCGAGATTGATCAAAGGGCCACCGCTGTTGCCGGGATTAATAGCCGCGTCCGTCTGAAGGAACTGACCGCGAACGGTGCGTGACAACGTTAGATAGCGACGCGTGTTGCTCACAATTCCAGCACTCACCGATGACTCGAGCGTGAAAGGGCTACCAATGGCAATGACCCACTCTCCAACGTAGAGGTTTTCTGCTTTGCCCAGCGAGGCCACTGGCAACTCTTCATCGGTTTCGATTTTGATGATCGCCAGATCGCTGGCCGGATCCGATTTCGTATCCACGACCTCATACTTCCGACCATCACTCAGACGGATTTCGGTGCGTTTCGAATCTGCGATGACGTGGTGGTTGGTCAGGATGGATCCATCGCTGGAAACGATCACCCCTGATCCGACACTATCAAAGAGTTGCTCCTCACTTCCGCTAAGTATGGAGAGAATCGCGTCGTCTTCACCCTCGGACTTCGTCTTCGCCAAAATCTTTACGACAGCTGGCATAGCCTTCTCAGCAGCAGCATTAAACGCCTTCGACAACGTCCTAGCGCTTCGCAGCACCTTACGTTCTTCCTTCTCGGTCATTTGCACTTGTTGCGCCTGAACGGCAGGTAGTCCAACGCAGGAAAGCAGAACTGCAAACGAAACGAGCTTGGAATGAATTGGTTGTGACATCGGGGTACTCGAAAACTGTTTAACTAACAAAAAGGGAGCCTCGAACGGGAACTGGCCAAATTGTTGACCTATTCTATGACGCGAACAAGAACAGAGTCACTGAATCAGATCAACTCAAATGCGGTGTTCAATGAGTCAGTTTCTTCAACTCGTTCGTTGTATCTCTAGCGTCTTTCTGGCCGAGCATGTGGCCGCATCCGCGGCAAGGGCAGTTGAAACCGATTTCAGACAACAAAATATGTTACGTCGGCCGCATCAGTACGTCTGTTAGGTTGAACTATGTTGCGGATTGTCGCTCCCCTGCCGATAATCTAGCACTAATGGCGATCCCCATTAGCGCAAACGGGCTACGAACCACTACAAAGGGCCTAGATTGGCTTCGATCAAGCGATACTGCTCTTCTTGTTTCCGAGTAGAGAGACATAAACACGTCCGGCTACCACGGTACGTCAAACTGTCGATCCTGATATTGACTCTCGGGCTCGGCTATTTCTTTCTGCCAAAACGTTGCGGATGTTGTGGCAAAGTGCGCTACACATGACTCACTTGTGGTTCTTTTGCAGTTGTAAAAGTTGGCTCAAATCACCTGTGAATGCTCTCCTTCTCCCAGTTTCATCGATTCACAACAGTGCTTTTTACCGAGTAGAATACGGCTATTGGAGTGGTTTTGTGATTCCTTGATTCCTGTTTGTCAGGAGAAGATGAATGTCGACCCTGAAGAAGGCTACCTGCCCGAGTTGCCAAGCGGTCTTGAGCTTTACTCCATCCAAAAACGCTAGCTTTGCGTTGAACTGCCCAACCTGTGGCAATCTCTTTGAAGTCCGAGCGGAAGACCTAGGGTCCAACTCGCCAGTTCCCGAGGACAAGCCGGTCGTTTTGGCTCAGCCGGTTTTGGCCAAGCCTGTCGATCGGGCTATCCCGGTCAAGCCGGTTGCTGAACCGGATCCCGAGGACGACCCATTCCATGAAATCCCAAAGCCAATCCTGCCTGGAGCTCGTCCTTCCTACCCCGCTATAGAACGTCCGGTTAGCCGGCCTGCCGCCGCGGTTCGCCGACCTGCAACTCCAAAGAGGCACCAAAAAACAAACAACTTGATGCTCTTAGGCACACTGCCAGTGCTGCTCGTATTCGCTGTTGCCGCAACGCTTGGATACTACTTGCTGAATCCTCCGCCTCTCGGTGCGGAAAAGATCGTTGTCGATTCCCACGATGCAGTTTTAGAGTTTCTCGAAGTGACTGAGAACATCGCGTCGGCTCAAGATCGCAAGTGGGCAGCCGGTAGGATCGAAACCCTAAATAAGCGGCTAGAAGACACTGTTTTTCATGCAATTTCGCTCGACGACGAGCGAGATGAAATGCTGTCCAAGGCAACCGACCGGCTTGACGAGTATTCCGTTCAGTGGCGTGAAGTCGACCAACGGTCAGCCGAATTCAAACTGGGCCATCCCTCGCACGACTTGTTGGTCATCGCCGTGAGCAACACGACCGCTCACCTCGAAGTGATCCGTGCGATCACGAGCAGTGTTTTGAGAAGAGATCCCAAGCCAAATGAGCAAACGGCTAAGATCGTCAATCGCGGAATTCAGTTAGAAGAACAATTTGTGCGGCGATTGGGCGCGGTTCGTTCAACAGCTGATGTTGCTGAGTCCATTGACGCACTGCAGGAGATCATCGACGAGTACAACTCGGCGGCTGAAGAACAGGCGAGCTTTGGTGAGAAGATCGGTGCGATCCCGAATGAAATGGTCGCGATTGAATCAGACCTCACGATTGCCAAAGAGTATTTCGTCACTCGGACAGAACGTGTGCTTCGTCCGGCCCCGGATTTCAAGCTCACGATTCGTGACTTTGACCGCATTGAAGAACGCTTCGACCAAGCGTTGTTCAAATTCCCAATTGATCCACTCAGTAGCACCTCACGCCAACGAGTCGCTGGGTTGGAGCCAGAAGCGAAAGGCGTTGATTCGGTATCCTCCGCACTTGCAGCACGCCGCAAGAACTCGTCATTAGCTCCATCTGCGCCACAGGAGTCACTCGGTTCAAATATGGATTCGGACCAGTCGTCATCTTACGGAGTTGAAGATGGAATCGTCGGTCAGGCCCCCACGACAACTCAACGCGATCCTTTTATGCCGTCACCAGAGGATGAGTTTAATGGTAGGGATCCGTTCGCGGATCGACGGCCAATGAATCCTGAGACGTTCGACTCGCGGCCGCCAACTGGTATCGAGAAAAATATTGCAGGTCCGGATCTGAGAGGCACCGATCGCAACTCGGGCCGAGGGTCGGCGGTACAAAGCATCGATCGTTTTGCCGGGCGAGATCGATCTGCGGATCGATATAGTTCTTCGCCAGTGAACATGAAAGCCGCACCCATGTCGGGGCCAAACTCGCTCACCGTCCGCATTTTCGATGCAGAGGGTATCAACGTGGTCGACGTTCGAAGGCGTCTCACCAGAATGCTCTCTTCGCCCACATCACTCTCGGATGACGCCGGCGACCACGTTATACTTAGCTTTCGATTCAGCGGTGATGTCTTCGAGTGCGCAAAGTACATCAACTTTGGCGAGATCGAGTTATCCGACAATCAGTCACGAACCATCTTCGTTCGCGGTCACTAGGCTCCATCTACAGGGATAGTCCTAGGAATCGCTACTAAAGCGCAACCGAAGGCACTCCCGAATGCGCAACCAGCTTGAATTCTTGGTAATCTCGAACGGGCATTCGAATCGCGGCAAAGCTCGGATTGAAGGGCGTTTGATATGACTCCTACTTTTGATCGCAGGCGATGGCTTGCTAATGCGTCGTGCGGATTTGGATCACTCGCCGCTACCGCCTTGCTTGGCAATGCCGCCCCTCTTAGCGCTGGTGAACAGCCGGCCCACGCACCGAGACCTTCGACCGGACTCACACACCATCGCCCTCGAGCCAAACGCATCATTTTTCTATTCATGCAAGGCGGCGTAAGCCAAGTCGATTCATTCGATCATAAACCGGATTTGGAAAAGCGGAACGGCGAACGGCTGGTTTTCAATGATGCTCGTCAGCTCGCGAAAACGGGAAAGAAAACCAACCATCGCCTCATGCAATCCCCTTGGAAGTTTCGTCCTTACGGTGAGTCAGGGAAGTTGGTTTCCGATCTCTTCCCTCACGTCGGTGAGCATGTTGATGACTTCTGCTTCTTGCACGCAATGCATACGGAGGGGGTCGCGCATGGTCCCGCGACTCGTTTCTTACATTGCGGTTCAACCAACTTCGTTCGTCCCAGCTTTGGCTCGTGGGTGAACTACGGACTCGGCACCGAGAACGAAGACCTTCCCGGGTTCGTTACGATTGCGCCCTCCATTGGCAATGGCGGCCCACTCAACTATGGCTCCGCGTTTCTTCCACCCGAATTTCAAGGGACGCGGATTGGCAATCCTGGCAACCCGAATCTAGAGATCGAAAGCCTAGCCAGTCCACATTCTCTGCCGACACAGAGAAAGCGGATGGAGTTGATTCGAAGCCTCAATACAGCCCAACTCCGACGTCGTCCCTCAAAGGAGCCAGAGCTCAACGCGGCGATCCAGTCGATGGAATTGGCGTGGCGAATGCAGCAGATTGGTCCAGGGCTCTTGGATATTACTCGAGAGTCGAAGCAAACGCTGAGCCGCTATGGCTTGGACGACCCAAAGACCAAGGGATATGGCGAGAAGTGCCTGTTGGCTCGTCGACTGTGTGAAGCAGGCGTACGCTTCATCCAAGTCAATTACGGTGACAATTCGGCAAATCCAGCTTGGGATCAACATTCCAACTTACCTAAGCACGCCGATCACGCTTTGGCTGTGGACAAGCCCATCGCAGCATTGATCGGAGACCTGAAGGAACGAGGTTTGTTGGAGGACACGATTGTTTGGTGGGGCGGCGAATTCGGGCGAACTCCCTACGCGCAAGACAATGGTACAGGGCGGGACCATAATCCAGGTGGCTTCACCGTCTGGCTGGCCGGAGGAGGCCTCAAATCCGGCTATTCGCATGGACAGACGGACGAATTTGGGTTCCAGGGGATCCAGGGGAAAGTCCACCTTCACGACCTTCACGCAACCCTACTCCACCAACTCGGTTTGGATCACGAAAGACTCACTTACCGACACGCAGGACGCGACTTTAGACTGACGGACGTTTACGGTAGAGTGATCCAAGATATTCTTGGATGAGCGTTCATGTTCGACACTGCCGATCCGTGCGTGCCTTATCCCGTCACCATCTCCATTCGAATCTTCCGAAGATAACGTGTCACCCGCGTTTAGCTTCGAGGACTCACCTTCGGATGCCAATGTCTTAGGTGTCATGAACGGGTTTGACCGACACTATTCAACGAGAATTCATTGAAAGCGTTACCAGAACTTGCTCGCGAGGACACTTCACCGATCCGCTTGCCAGGTGAACAAGATGTATTAGTCACGCCCCGCGTCAAGCGGATACTCGATACACCTGCAATGCAACGCTTACGAGGCGTTTCGCAATTGGGGCTGGTTTCTCAAGTTTACCCCGGGGCAACTCATTCTAGGTTCGAGCATTCGCTCGGAGTATTCCGATTAGCGGTTTCGGTTCTGAAGCACCTTCTGGAAACCGAAGACGACTTCTCCGAACGACTTACGCTCGATCAGACTGAGGTGTTCTTGCTTGCTTCGCTCCTGCACGATGTCGGGCATTGGCCTTATTGTCATCCAATTGAAGACATTCAGCTGGATTCAATGCCCGAACATGAGCAACTCGCGCGCGAGCTGATTTGCAACGGATCGATTGCGGAATGTATTACTGGTGACTGGTCCGCATCACCGAGCGAAGTGGCTAATTTCTTGAACGGGGACTTGAAGGGTCATCCCGTCCTCGGTGCCCTTGCTAGCGTGCTGAGCGGTCCTGTGGATATCGACAAAATGGACTACCTCCAGCGCGATAGCCTTCATGCTGGAGTGCCCTACGGTCGCAATTTTGACCAAGGGCGATTGATCCAGTCGTTTTGCATTGATCGGAGTTCGAATCGACTAGCGATCACGAGCAAAGGCAAAACGGCTGCGGAGATGATGGTCTTCGCGCGTTACGTCATGTTCAGCGAAGTCTACTGGCACCATACTGTGCGTAGTGTTACCGCAATGCTGCAGCGGCTCGTGTATGAGTTACGCGACCAGGCCAAGGTGCTTGAATGGGTCACGATGAGCGACGCGCAGTTTGCGTCTTGGGCGATTAGCCAGAGTTCGCTGCCTTCAGCAAGCCCCACCGCGGTTCAGCTTGCTGAAGGTCTGTTCTCCGGACGCAGAGCCCCTTTTAAGCGATTGGGACAGTTTAGTTTTAACGAGCAACCTGATGCACATCGACTTCTGGCAGGGCGTCCCTATGACGAGCTCCATGAGCTAGCCTGCTCAGTTAGCCGGAGTCTTTGCCGCAAATGTGGGGTCGCGGAAAGCGATGGACTAATCCTGTTGGATGCGCCACCAGTGAAACTTGAGGTGCAGTTCAAACTCCAAGTCGTCGAATCAACACAAGCCAGACACAGCGTTCCACTCGCCAGCATATCTCCCGTCGTCAATTCGCTCGCCACGGAACAGTTCGATCAGTATGTAAAGAAGGTTCGGATCTTCGCAGCTCCGGAGCTTCATGCTATCTGTCAGGTCCCACAATCAGAACTGATCGAACTTCTTGCCGAACTAGCTGCAAAGTAGACCCCCTCGCTTTACGGACATCTGCTCTAAGATTCTGGAATCGGCCACGACTTGGTAGACTCTGTTTTGTTATCATTGCGGCCTGCAATCTGAGCAAGAAATAATCAATAAGTTGTTCCAATTGACCTTTGACGCCGACAAGCGTGTCGTATGTGCATGGGCGTGACGGTCAGCGAGCAACCATGAAGGATGATTCGAGTGTTGTCGAAGGACCCTATGACTTTCTCGTTTCAAAACAAGCGCACTCCTGCAAGCCGTCACGCGACAAAGGAGCGGTTCGCACTTCCCAATTGCTCTGTCAGGTCGGGAAACTCGGTCTTCGTCGCCGCCGCAGCAATCGTTGTTGCACTCGGCTCGAATGCATCGGCACAAAAACGCTATGCGACTTCGGACAACCAGAGCGGTTACGTACATTGGATCGAACTCTACGATGCGGACAATCGAAAGATTGATCCGACAGCCGAGAATCCTAAGCCATACTCCCCAGAGAAAACCTGCGGGAGATGCCACGACTTCGATACGATCGCTCACGGATGGCACTTCAATTCCATCGATCCGGAAGCCAAGCATGGCCGACGGGGACAGCCGTGGATATACAGTGATCCAAGGACTGGAACCCATCTGCCAATATCCTATCGCGGTTGGGAAGGAACATTCTCGCCTGAGCAACTTCAGTTGTCCCGTTGGCAGGTTGCCGAAAAACTAGGCGGCTATATGCCTGGTGGTGGCATTGGTTCCGCCGAATCTCTTGCGGCACCATCTCCAGAGGGCAGTGAGGATCGCTCGAAGGTGACGGGGGAACTTCCTGTGGATTGCATGATGTGCCACCGAAATACTGGCAACGGCTACAGCCCATTTGCTTGGACGGAGCAAGTTGAGGAGCAGAATTTCGCCTATGCACCATCAGTGGCGCTCGGAATAGCGACCGTCAGCGGCAACATGACTCGATTGAAGGATGACTTCGATCCGACCGCTGAGGACGCGGCAGCGAAACTTCCAAAGCTGACTTATGAGGCGGGGCGTTTCCGTCATGACGGAATGGTCTTTTTCGACCTCGTTCGGAAGCCGAAGAGCGATTCCTGCAATTACTGCCATACCAACTCCGCCGCGGAATCAGTCATGGGTGGCCGCTGGATGCACGATGACGACGTTCACACACGCGCGGGCATCGCCTGTGCAGATTGCCACCGAAATGCACTCGACCACCACACAATACGTGGATACGAGGACGAAGAGCATGTCGCCGGAAAGTTGGTGGCGGCCTTCTCCTGCAGCGGATGCCATATGGGGGAAGGTCTTGGTGCCGATGTCAAACCATTGAAAGGCGATGTGCTACCAGGGCGTCTGGGAGCCCCCAATCCGGCCCACAGAGGAATCCCACCGATACACTTCGAAAAAATGACTTGCACTTCCTGCCACTCCGGCCCTTTGCCATCTGCGGAGCTCGGACGGCAAGTCAACTCAATTGCTCACTCTCTCGGACATCACATTAAGCGAACCGGATTGGAATCTCCGGGTATCGTCGCTGGATTGCAGATGCCGATCACCGACGCTTTGCGGGAAGGGGACGGGGGATCTGACGCGTCTCCCGGCAAATATGCTCCACATCGATTAATGTGGCCCTCATTCTGGGCAACCCTCGTCGATGGCAAACTCACCCCACTGCCACCCGAAAAGGCGTACGAGTTGGTCCGTCGACCACTAAAGGTGCGTCGGGATTTCGAAGAGGAATTGTCCGAAGTGAAGATTGCCTTATCGAAGCGTAAAGAATTGCTCGGTGAGGAACGTGCTAGAGTGAAGGAAGAGGAACGCACCGAGGCCGAACAAGAGATCATGTCCAACGCGGAAAACGAAGCTCGTACCGAACAAGTCAACGAACGCATGTCGGCGGCATTGGCTGCAATCGAAGAAGAGTTCACGGGAACGCAAGCGGTCTTTATTAGCGGTGGTAGCGGCTTTGTCAGAGACGGCGAAGATGCAATCAAAGAGTCGGACGACCAAGCAATATCCCGGGCTGCTAAGCCCTACGCTTGGCCGATGGCCCACAATGTGAGGCCGGCGAGGCAGTCGCTAGGCATATCAGGATGCACGGAGTGCCATAGCGACGGCTCCTTCTACTTCCAGGCCGAGGTGAATCCAGTTGCCACATTACCCGGTCAGCAGATCGCCAGCGCTCGTGCGGTAGACTATTACGATGCCGACGTGACGCGTTTGTCGATTTGGAATCAGATGTTCGCGGGTAGGTCCCAGTTTAAAATCGCCGGTCTGATCGCCCTGGCAATGACTTCGTTACTCGTTGTGGCATCGATTGCCTGGAACTTCTCCAGCCGCTTGAGAAGGTAAGCACGCTTCCGCACAATCCAAATAACGCATCACCACCTTCCAATCGAGTCCAACACATCCAGGGACAGAGGCTAATGGCACTTGCCGCAGTCAACCTAGCTGAGCTACCGCTGAAGTCGATCTTGTTGTGGTCTCTTGTAGGAACGAGTGCTTTAGTTGGGCTCAATATGCTCTACGTAATGGCTACCAAACGCGGAGCAGAAACCAAAGTCGTTTCAAGGCACTGGTTCAGCAAGACGATCTACGGGATCTTTCTGTTTCTGACAGCAGCACTGGCTATTTCTTCGTTTGGCTCGATACTCCAATCTGGGCACCTGGGTGGATACGCGTTGCTTGCTCACTTGACTGCCGCGGGGGCCTTCGTATTTGTACTGCTGGCTGTCGCGTTCCTGTTTCTGCCAAACGGTGCGTCTCCAAGCCAGCGCGGTTACACTCGAGACAGCCGTTGGTGGCTAAGCCGCTGGAGTGCCGTCGGTCTCGTGGTGGCTGGTGTCCTTACCGCCGCCACCATGTTCACCAGCATGTTACCCATCTTGGATACGCAAGGCCTTCTAGAATTCGCCATGCTCCATCGATACGCTGGACTGGCCACGGTCATCTTTGCCGTAATCCACGCGTACACCATGGTCTGCACACATTGGAACTGGCGTTAGCAGTCCAGCGTTAAGCGGATAGGTTACCATCTGCGCGAGGCTATCCGACCTTCGCCTTGCGGAAAGCGATCGCTTCTTTTTTGTACTTGAATGTCTTGAAGCGCTGCTTGCCGCCTTCCTGCCAAGTCGCGACCCAACGCCCGTACATGTTCTTGCTGACACCAGTAATTCCCGAGGTGTTGTTGGTAGCCTTCTTTCGCGGCCCGCTTTTCCAAGTTCTCGGTCCGATCTTTCGCAATAGCTCATCGCGGTAAGCTATCGCCTCCTTTTGTGACTTTCGAACACCGCCATCTGAAAAGCGGAAGTACTTCGAGTACTCTTCTCCGTCACGAACGATGCGAACCACCCAGCCTTGGCTACCTCGTTGAATGTTGGTCAGGTCTGCCACTCTTTTGCCCTTTCTGCGAACGCGTCCCAGCTCAGCACTCAACAGGATTGATTCGATTGCTCGATCTCAAGCCATATGTTGGCCGAAGCGTTTGGCTGAATCACGAGTTGATTGGGACGGATATTGGCCGTTTCGATACAGCACATCTCTTTGTATTCATCGTCGCCAAAATCCGCCATCCGCTTTGATTTTGCAATCCATGGATTCCAAACCACGGTGGATTGAGATCCTCTCGACTTGACCAGAATCTCGCGTTTCGACGCTTCGTCTGACAAGCTGATTTCAGAAGCCACACCATGATAGATTCGATCCGTTTCTTCCGTGAATCGAATGGGGGCGTGACTGGGCGAGTTCTCCGGTTTGTGAGATTCCCCTGTTAACTGATCGAGATAAGGCAGCGTCCCGAGGCCATCGATCAGGACACGCGTGACGTCGCCAATTTGAAAGTAGGTATGTAGCGCAATCTCACATTCCCGTGATTCGGATCCGCGATTCTCAACCGTGAAATCGCAAATCAGTGACCTCCCGAAAGTGATGCGGTTGGAAATTCGCCAACCATCCTCGATCGTTTGCATACCAATCGTGACGCCAGTGTCGCTGGCAGTTGCCGTTGCCAGTTCCCAGGTCTTGGTACGCACTAGACCGTGTGCAGGTGCGCCGGCCACTAGTTCGTTCTGCTCGTCTTTTTTGGAGCCGAACCAAGGGAAACAGACTGGAATCCCCCCGCGGATGGCTTTCCCTTCCTGGAATACGGCTTCATTGCTCATGAAGAGCAGTGGTTTTGCACCACGCGGTTGAAATCCGCAGACGTGCCCACCATGCAATGCGAACCTTCCAGTGCAAAGCTCGGTTTCAATCTCTCCAAAGACAAGGCCCCCGGCACCTCCAACAAATTGTAAGCCTGGCGGGGCGGCTTCATTCAATTGAGATAAACAGGCCATGCAACTTTCTGCTCGTTTTGATCAGAGTTTCCCTAGTTACGAATCATGGATTCGCTGTAGGCGTGAATTGTCACGATCCTACAATAAATCCGGACGGGCGCGTCTCCTCGAGTAGATTTTATTCGTGCTGCGACAGACAAATACGCCGGACCGAGTCGGGATCGCAACATAGTTGTCCTACAGACTGGACTTATTATGGCCACCGTACAACATGAGTACGAAATCGAAGTCTTCTACGATGGAGATTGCCCGCTCTGCCTGCGCGAAATCAAGGTGCTCCGTTGGATGGACCGCGGTCAGCGGATTCGATTTACAGACATTGCAGCGCCTGAGTTTGACGCTGGAGCCCTCGGGAAAAACCAAGAGACTCTCATGGACGAGATTCATGGACGCCTGCCCGACGGCACCTGGCTCATAGGCGTAGAAGTCTTCCGACGGCTCTACTCCGCCGTCGGATTTCGTTGGCTTGTCGCGCCCACGCGTCTCCCGGGCATACGATGGATGCTAGAGAAGGGATACGACTGGTTTGCCGCAAACCGGCTTCGCCTCACCGGTCGATGTGATGATGCCTGTCGAGTTCCTGCACCTTCGAGCAAAACACCGTTGTCGTAGAGTAGAGAGGGCGACAGGCATGTCTTACTAGGGTAGCTCCCCCTTCATCTCCGCAGCTGACCCGTGGCTCTCAGTTACAGATAACCAAGAGCCACGATGTAGGCGTGCACTTAGCTCCATCCAAACCTTGCCTCCAGTGGACGACTGATTCGAAAATCATCTAAATGGCACCGGAATATCGACTTACGATGCAATGAACGCACGTGCGCCCGCAACTAGTCGGTCGTTCTCTTCCTCTGTCCCCATGGAGATGCGCACGTAATTGGGCAACACCCAACGCTGCCCCCCACTGATCAATACATTTCGTTTCGCCAGGAACGCAACCAGCTCGGAGCAATCATACCCAACGTCGACCCAGCAGAACGATGTCACGGTCGACGGCATCTTCCAGCCAAACTTTTTAAACGCTCGCCCCCAGGTTTCGTGTGTCTTCTCTTTAAGCGTTTGTGTCGCTGCAATGTGATCGACGTCATCCACAGCGGCAAGGGCGGCCAAAATTCCTGGCATGTTGTGGGCAAGGCCACCGAGCATGTACTGCTTTAGATTCTCGATCACCGCCTTAGAACTGATGCCGTAGCCGACGCGAAGTCCAGCCAATCCATAGATTTTCGAAAATGTCCTGGCGATAAGAACGTTCTGCTTTGTTTTCGCGAAGTCGAGTGCCGACGAACCTGCACCGTCTTCCGTGAACTCGATGTAGGCTTCGTCTACGAAAACAAGCGCGTCCTTAGGTGCTGCATTGGCGATTGCCTCGATATCACTGAGCGGAATCGTCGTACCCGTAGGATTGTTCGGATTGCAAATCACGACAATGCGAGTGTTGTTGTCGATGGCGTCGATCATCGCCTTTGCATCCAAACAGTGGTTTGAATCCAATGGCACGAGTTTTCGTTCGATCTGCGCTCCAGGAATCCGGCTCGCTGCCGAACCGACCGCGGAATACCCCGGATAGGCCTCGACGACGTTCCCAACTGACTGAGAACAATAGGCCCAAGCTGCCGCGTTTAATATCTCCGATGATCCAACCCCAACAACAAGATCCATCGGGCCATCCGGCGTTTCCGGTGGTCGCAAGGAAAGTCCAGGTCTTGGCTCTGCGTAGGGGAGCCCATTCAGCTTGCGCAGTTTCATAGCCAGCTTGGCACCTTCACCGAGTGGGTATCGTGCGAACTGCATCCCTTTGCCGGAAAGAGCCCTCAACGCCTTCGGCGATGGTCCGAGTGGGTTCTCGTTGAAAAGAATCCGAGCAACGGGATCAGTAACACCGACCGCCTCTGCAGCATGAGCGCGAACTTCGCCAGCAAGTCCGCAAAACGCAAGCGATGCGGCAGAAGAAACACCAGAAACGAACGACCGTCGTGAGACAGGCATAGAACATCCTCTCTTAGCACCGAGAAGGCGCGGCGTGGTGAATGGAGAAGCATCGTTCGACTAGACGCGACGACGCTCGAACTTTTCCGCCAAGAGAGGATTGCCTGGAGTCCGAAGTTTACCCGATAGCTCACGCCCGACAAGAAGATTTTGGTTCGAGCGCGACATTCTTATACAACATACGCCACCTGAGAATGGCGGAACTGCTTTGACATGCTACTTTGAGGTGGCCTCAGCGAATGCCTTCGAGCCGCCGACGATCGGCAATTCTAAGACCGTTTGATCAAGATCGATGGTTAGTCGGGTTCCTGGATCAGGGTGCAAGGTAAAGTCTTTGTCAGAAGACATGATCATCAATCCAATTCGCGCACCTGCAGGAATAACTTGGTCGTCAGGTTGAAGCGCAAATTCGACGTCGTAGAACTCACCTGGCACGAGCGGCTCACTTTCGCGAAGCGAATCACGATTCTGGGGATCAGCCCAACCACGAGTGATGATATTGTCGGTAATGCGGCCCCGCGTTCCTTCGGCCGGATCGGTCCAAGGTAAAGAAACAATCCAGACGCTAAGATTGACTGCTTCCTTATCGCAGGCCAAACGAATCTTCATTGTTGCGGTACCAGAAATATGGATAGCCGATTTCAGTTCCTCGGTTGCATACAGAAGCCGATGGTTTGACTCGCTGGCTTTGGCCAAGTCAGCACCGCCGAAAGACACGTTGTCGACAACTTCTTCACTGGGCTGATTCTTTGGGGGAGTCGTCGAAAGGACGCCCGACTTCTGACCGCCGGCATTCGGAAATAATGCAACCGGTTCAGCCTCGGGATGGGGATATTCCGGATAGGAAGTCGGATTCTCCCGGCCATCGGCTTCGCGGACGACCCACGACTTGGGATCTTCCTCAACGCCATTCTCGATACCGTAGAGAAAGCGAGTGAACCAACGATTCATCATTGACATCGGAGGCGGACCACCATGCCCTCCTTGGTGGAAATAGATCATTCGGGGAACGTCTTTTTGCTTGATCGCTTCATAGATACGCACGCTATGCTCGGGCACGACATTCCAGTCATTGAACGCGTGCACCATAAATACGGCCGCCTTCAGTGGCTCAAGGTCATTCAAGTAATCTCTTCCCGCCCAGAAATCGTTGTAGTCGCCCGTAATTCTGTCCTGGTTCTCATTCATTTCCTTATCGCGAATCTCGCAATCGCAATACTCACGGCGATCAGGATTTCCGCTGTGAATGAAGTCATAAAGGACGTCGATGTCTTCGCCCATCCAACCTCCAGGGTGTCGGACCAGCCCGTTCGACCGGTAGTAGTGGTAGTACGAAGTATTGGGAGCGATGGGGATGATGGCCTCTAAGCCGTCCACGCCCGTGGTCGCAGCGGCGAGGGGCAAAGTGCCGTTGTAGGATGTCCCGGTCATGCCGACCTTGCCAGTACACCACGTCGCTTTCACTTCTTCGTCGCTGTCAACTTCCGTGTATCCCTTGGCTCGACCACAAAGCCAGTCAATCACCGCTTTGGGGGCAAGCGATTCGTTATCCCCGCCGACGGTCGGACACCCTTGAGATAGCCCCGTTCCTGGCGACGAAGAATGAACCACTGCATAGCCGCGCGGAACCCAACTACGTATGTGCGAATTGGAAATAATGGGTCGGTTGTTCTTCGCGTCAAATGGCTCCGGTATCTTTCGTTCTGGAGGCGTCTCACCGACTTCGTGTTCGGTATTCCAGAAATAGGCGCGGCCACCAGGACTTGTTCCTGCGAAGTAGGGACTCGTTACATAAACAACAGGGACTTTAAGTCCCTCTGTGTCTGTCTGTTTTTGCCTAGTGACCGAAACGTGCACGCGGTCGAGTTCGCCATCGCCATCCGAATCGAACTCCGTTTCGACAAAAAGATCATGACGAATCCAGTCATCCTTGTTTTCAAATTCGGGGACGATCTGTGCTTCTCCGTCCTTGAAGACGGGCTTGATCGGTTCGGCGGACTGCACCTTTGTACAAACCACAGAAACGGCCAGCATGCCGGCGGTGGTCGTGTATCGGAGAAGCGAGCAAGGAAGGCCAACTCGACGTGAATTGGTTTTCTCGACAATAGCGTGCGCTAAAACTGACATAGAAAGCCCATTAGCAATGGCGTTGGTGGGTGCCAAACAATGTCAAAGGGACAACGTGGCTTGGTTATCTTAACGATGGAGAGGAGGGCCTGCGAATGCTCCGGCGATTGGCTCGTCCGTGGTTCTCAGGAATTCGATTCTAGCCGAAATTCGGCGGCGGATGCAGCGAAGGAAGCCTAGTTGAGAAGGAACTTAGAATCTCGGTTTTTGCAGAGCACCGTCACAATCGAAAAGTCAAGCTGCCTCGGGCGCCGCTGGGCATGGCGAGGAGCTGAAAGAGGGGAGTGAGGAGAAAGAGGAGTGGGTGAGAAGGAACCTGGGACGTATGGTGGGTGCACCCCACCACCCCCAATCAACATGTTTGTGGTCGAGTGCAATTGGTGGGTTGCACCCACCCTACGGAGAGGTCGACATCACAAAGGCTAACGTTGCGTTTGCGGCTATCTCATTTGACATGGAAATGCCGCGGAGACGGACGCATTCTTGTCATGTGCAGTTTCGTTTTGATTTGCCATACGATAACAGCCCCACCAAGGAGGCGGAGCTGTTCGAGATCGACACGTTTAATTCAGCTGGCTGGGGAGCCATCCAGCGGCTGCTGCCAGCCTAAGCGTAAGGGTTGTACTTACCAGGAACTGGGTGCGGATAGCTGCCGTCCGAATCAGGCTTGACGGGTGGCTCAGACTCGAGCGTGTAGTCATCAATACCTGGAGCCAATTCAGTCCCCTTCGTCCAAAGGTCATCCCATTTCAGGACCTTCGCCGAGTAGCAAGCTTCGCGCCCAAGGATGGCGCAGAACGTCGATTTCGCTCCGTATTCACCCTCGTTATAAGTTTCGCCACGCATCAGAGCCTCGATCAAATCGTGCTGCTCTTGCTGGTGTCCACCAAGCTTCTCACCTTCATACTTCCAGGCGTCATTTCCTGTCAGCGTGAACATGTTACCCGAGCTGCCTTCACGGCCCTTGTCATCGAGGTAGCCAGTTCCCTTGGTACCATGAGCAACCTCACCGACCTTCGTCCAAGAGCCACCCAGGTGTCGGCCTTGGCTGAACATCTTGGTGCCGTCAGCGAAGGTGTATTCACAGAAGGTATGATCGAAAATCTGCGACTTCGTCGCGTCGCCATTCATTCGAAGACCACGACCGCCCATGCCGTTACACTCAACAGGGTATTCGCCCTTGACCCAGCAGCCGACATCCAAGTTGTGGATATGCTGCTCGCAGATTTGATCTCCGCTGAGCCAGTTGAAGTGATACCAGTTGTTGCACTGGTACGCCATTTCGGTCGGGCTCATCCCTGCAGGCAGGAGTCGTTCTAGAGTTTCCTTGCCGCGGTGCCAAATTCCGCCACCGTTCCAGTAAACTCGGAGCGCTAGAATGTCACCGATTGCTCCCTCGTGAATCCGTTTTACGGTTTCGATGTATTGGGGCTCGTGGCGACGTTGCAGCCCGATACCGACCATCAAGTTCTTCTTCTTGGTCACTTCGACTGCGTCCATAAACCGTCGCACACCGACAGCGTCGGATGCGACTGGCTTCTCACAGAAGATATGACGGCCTTTGTTGGCCGCGTATTCAAACTGCATCGGCTTAAATGCGGGCGGCGTTGCGATGACAACGAGGTCGCAATCGACGTCAATGGCGGCTTTGAAGCCGTCGATGCCGGTGAATATGCGATCTTCAGGAACATCGACTTTGTCAGGATACTTCTTCTTCAGCTGCTTGATGCTACCACTTGCCTTCGTCGCAAATGCGTCGGCAACAGCGACCAACTTCACGTTCCCCTTCGTCCGCATGATGTTCTGGGCGGCACCGGTGCCACGTCCACCGCAACCAATCACTACGAATCGTATTTCGTCGCTTCCTTGTGCGTGGGCGGTACGTGCGATGTTTGTCGCCGCGGCAGCGCCAGCAGCGACGACCGTGGTGGTCTTCATAAACGACCGGCGGGAGTCCTTTTGATGGGTCGATTTTGTCATGGTGGGTCCTTTGGGGGAAATATCGAGTAATGGAGGTGAATTTCGAATTGGAACTTACTAACGCCGCTATTTTAGACCAAGCCGCGATTCCATTCCAGCGACATCCAACCAGCGGCCAGGGCCAATCAAAGTTTAAAGTTGGGAAGAATTCCTCCCCGTCGCTCAGGCTCCGACCCTCCGCAAATTCCTCGCGAAACTCGGAAACAGAGGGTTAGGTATTGAATTGCTACTCAACCCAAGTTCAAACTTTGATTGCCCCTGCAACCAGCGACTATGGCACAAATTCGGCGGCTCAATCGATTCAGATTGAACGTGGAAGCCCACCCGATTCCCCAAACCGACCGAAGAACACCTGCGATCCTACCTCGAAGCGACTTTCGATTACGGCTCTCTAACATGCGAAGCCGCCCGTATGCCAGTATGCGAGAAGGCCTATCGGATCTCATCGAAAAAACGAAACAAGCTTCTTTCCATGTGGATGAGCTATTTGGGAAGCAGGGCTTTCCAATCTGGATAAGTCGGACGCTTCTTGGTGTCTTTGTTACCTTTACCAACCGGCGGAGGGGGCGCTTGGTTCAGAATTCGAGCAAGAGCCGATTTGGCTTCCTCGTTGCGTCCGCTGGCGGATTCCAAGAGATCGTTGGACTCTTCCAAGTCACCGCTGCCAATATCAAAGAGACCGCCATTGCGATAAAGCTTGAATTCTTGGTTTCGAACGAATTGGCCAGGCTGTTTGTTCCAGTAGGGCTGGTAATGCGTCAGAACCCAGTCCCGCTTTGGTGTCGACGCATCTGCTGTTCCGTCCAAAGTTCGAAAGAAGCTATATCCATCAATCGGATCCTCTGAAGAAAGCTCGATGTTGGCAGCTTGCGCCAAGGTCGGGTAAAAATCCGTAAATTCGATGAGATCGTTGCTTTCGAGTCCCTCCGGCGTGTGCCCTTTCCAATAGGCAACCAGCGGCACGTGGGTTCCCATGTCTTTCATACCACCCTTGCCACCCTTGATCGACCGACCGGCCCATTGCGAAGTGATGGCTACGTTGGTGCCATTGTCCGCGGTAAATAGGATGATCGTGTTTTCTAGCAATCCATGTGATTCAAGACGGTCGGTGATGCGGCCGACAATTTTGTCCATGTAATTGACCATGGCAACAAAGTTCTCTTTCTTCTCGCTACGCACTGCCTTGTTGGTTTCATGACCGCGGCTACGCTCGCCAATCGTGTCCGGCGTTGGCACAAAGGGGTCGTGCACCAAGACCATGGGATAGTAAACAAAAAACGGATCTTGTTTATTCCGGTCAATGAAATCGCAAACGAAGTCACAAAGCATGTCAGGGCCATACTTGCCTTGGTTGTCATCCATCATGAGCAACTTGGAATTGTGCTCGAGAACGGGACTCCAAAATCGTTCACCGCCACCAGCCTTGGTTGATTTGGGGCGAGTCAATTGCCACAGCATGTACTCGTTGAACCCTGCCTTGTTTGGACGAGTACTATCCTCATACCCAGGCAGCTTGTTCGTCAAACCATTTAGCTGCCACTTACCCGCAATGGCCGTTTTGTAGCCCGCGTCTTGCATTAGATTCCCAAAGGTCTTCTCCGCAGGATTCAGATAACCGAAATGTGTATAGTTCCGAAAGTTGTACTTCCCCGTCATCAATTTCACTCGTGACGTTGTGCAGATCGGGGTCGAATAGCAATGCTTGAATCGAACCCCACGCCGTGCCAGTTCATCGATGCGAGGCGTCTTGTAGTCCTCGGCACCATAGCAGCCGATGCATTCCCAACTGATGTCGTCCGCCATGATGAGAACCACATTGGGCTTCGATTCTTCCGCCAACGCATCCGCGGCTGCTCCATACGAAAGCATGCCAAATGCGAGTGTAGCTGCATAAAGAATCGAGAAACGTTTGAGAGGTAGCATTCTGAATCTCCGAAGTAGGTTGCCGCGGATGGACTTCGTTCGCACCCTAGCCTGTCTTGCACCTGCCTGAGGGTCCTGCCGAGGCTTGAGGATCGTTATGGGTGGGGCCTAAGAAATGTCGCAACTAACAAAGAGGGGGGGAGTGCTCTGCCACGAGTCTAATTTCTAGCCTGAACGAGAGCGGAATACTCTTCCTGTGAGAGCCATCCTAAGTCTATCCAAAAACCGGTGTCGTTCGACTGCGTGGAGCCCTCGGTCGTGCGACCACGCACCACAATCTCAGTCATCTTATTTTGAAGGTCTTTCGTCACGTTCGGGTTCATTTGAGCAAGATCAACGCGTTCTTGGATATCGTTACTCAAATCATAAAGCTCTGTCCGCTTGACTCGTGAATCCGGTAGCAAGAGTTTCCACTTTCCCTCTCGAATTGCGAAACGTCCATTCGATGCATGACTAATTAGCGGGGGCCGCGCCCTGCACGGCTTGTCCTCCAAGACCGCGGCAAAGCTAACGCTGTCGACGCCCTCATTTTCGGCCAACCGTGTTTGGGTCACTTCCGCCAAGGTGGCGATCAAATCCGTTTGGCACACTAGGTGATCCGATCTGCGCCCCGGGTTTCGAATACCGTCTGGCCACCGCACCAAGAATGGAACCCGGTGCCCTCCTTCGTAGGCGGAACGTTTTCCTTCACGCAATGGACCATTGCTGCGATGCCCAAACTCCTCCACACGCTCCTTCCATGACTTTTCGGGGCCATTATCGCTGGTGTAAACAAGCACAGTGTTGTCATCAATGCCCTGAGTCCGCAAAAACTTGAGTATGCGACCGAGATGATGGTCCGTTTCCAAAACAAATTCACCGTAGGCCCCGGCATCGCCTCGTCCTTCGAACTCGGGCAACGGGCAGACCGGGTAATGCGGCGAGGTCATCGGCAGGTAAACAAAAAAAGGCTGCTGTGATCCGGATTGGCGACTCTTCGCAAGATGTTTCTGCATCCATTCGATCGCTTTGTCGGTGAATCGCGTCAGGCACTGGTTATCCACAAAGTCCTCAGCGACTTCCATACCAAGCCGGCCGAGCAACTTCTTGGTCTTGCTGGGATCGTCTTCATAGGGAGGCATGATGCGATAATCGACATGCCTCGCGTTTTCCTTCTTGTTCGTAAAAAGCGTCGGCGGGCATTTCGCATAGCGTCCTTCAAACCATGCAAGGACTCCGTAATTCAATGACGCTGGGACACCGAAGAAGTAATCAAATCCTCGATCCAGTGGCATCCCCCTGACGGGCTTAGTCCAATCGCGGTCTTTCCAACTTGTGCCTGGAAAATCCATCCCCAAATGCCATTTCCCAACCATGCATGTCGCATAGCCGGCCGATTTCAAGTGCGAGGCAATCGTGGTGGTTGTAGGTGAAATCAAGCACTTCCCCTCAGCTCCCATCACCCCCTTTTTCAATGTCGTTCGCCATGCGTAGCGGCCAGTCAGAAGACCGTAGCGTGACGGAGTGCAAACGGAATCACTGCAGTGTCCATCGGTGAATGAAATTCCTTCGGAAGCCAGCCGATCGATATTGGGCGTTTTAAATCTAGATTCGGGATTGAGACAACTCGCATCCCCATAGCCCTGGTCGTCGGTGTAGAAGATGATCACATTAGGGCGGCTAGCCCGGCCTGCTTCTGACACTGTCTGCGTGGGCGCTATTTCCTTCGCCAACAGGGGGCAACAAAAGAATGCCGCCACAGCCGCAAAAGTGAATCTCAACGAGATAAGGCGCGACCTATCATCGAACGGACTTTGCTTTGCTCTACTCTGCATTAAACATTCGCTTTGTTTTGCGGGATACGGAACAGGATTCGATTTCTCGAGCTGCTGTCCCCGGAAGCCAGTCAAAAGGCTCATCTAAAATCGTGCATTCGCCTTCAAATGATGGCCTTATCGCAAAAGGCGACCTTAATAGCAGAAACGCTCCAGTGGCCATCCTTGGCAAGACCCCAGGGGGCTCGACAATAGAACGTTCATGTAGAAGTGCATGGCGCCCCACGCGTGACATCAGTTTAGCAGGATCCGAATGTTCGCTGTTGAAACACAACAACTTGCCAAGACCTACGGTGATTTCCGCTGTCTCATCGACTGCAGTATGCAAGTTGGTGAAGGCATCGTGTTTGGGTTACTCGGACCCAACGGTGCTGGGAAATCAACGCTTATTCGGACCCTAATGGGGTTCCTTAACATCAGCGCTGGGAAAGCAACCGTATGCGGATTCGACGTTGCGACCGACACCCTGAATGTTCGACGCAATTGTGCCTATCTGCCGGGCGATCCACGATTGTACCGAGCGATGCGGGGCAGGGCCGTATTGGAGCTATTCTCAGGACTGCATCACCATGCCAATCTCAGCCGGTCAATCCAAGTTGCCGAGCGGCTGGGATTGGATTTGTCGCGACGCGTCATGTTTATGTCTACCGGAATGAGGCAGAATTTGGCTACGTCGATTGTCGCCAGTTCGAAAGCACCACTAGTCATTCTGGATGAACCTACCGCGAACCTGGATCCGAACGTGAGAGCCACCGTGCTGGAATTGATTCGGGAGATCCGTGCTGACGGTCGGACTGTGATTCTCTCATCGCACATCTTCTCTGATATCGACGACACATGTGACGAGGTGGCTATTCTGAGAAGCGGACGCATCGTCACGCAACAGTCAATGAGTGAAGTCTCCAATACGCATCTCGTTCATGGGCGCCTTCCCTCCAATCAGGTCGACGTGTTCGAATCGAACTGCAGTGACATGAGTTTCGTCCAGAACTTGACCGTTGCCGAGGAAGGAACGGAATCGGCAATCCAAATGACGCTAGCTTCCACGCCAGACCATTGGCTTAAGTGGCTGCACGATTCACCGGTGACCGATATGTCGATCCAGCGTTCCGGGGTCGCCGCCTTGTACCGACAATTTCACTCGGAGACGGTAGGGCAAGATGCAGGAGTCGCAACGTGAACCGAATCCTGTTTCGAAAGTACATCCAAGAGTCATGGCTGCTGTTCGCCGCCTGCTGTTCGATGCTGTTTTTCTTCTGCTGGTCTCGAATATGGATCGTCGCGCAGTTTGAGCTCGATCAGTTTGGACCTCTGCTGAAACAGTTCAAGGCCTTCGAGCGTTTTTCGCCGGTCCCTTTGGAGCAGTTCCTCACCTACGCAGGCAGCATTGCGATGGGCTTCAACGAGCCTGTCCTAATTCTGTGCATTGTCGTTTGGGCGATTTCGAGAGGCTCCGACGTGGTCAGCGGAGAACTGGGACGGGGCACAATGGAAATGTTGCTCGCCCAACCGATCACAAGAACCAAGATGTTGGCGGCTCATGCGACGATCAGCACCATTGGTTTGGCTCTCCTTTGCGTCGCAGTCTACGCAGGCACTTACATGGGAATTCGGACAAACACGGTGACCGAAACCAATCAACCCAACATCGATATCAAAATCCCGTTCCTTCCGATTCAATTGCCACTGCCAACTGGAGAGGCGGAGAAGGTCGAAGTGCCGCTCACCGACCGAGTCGATCCGCAACTCTTTCTGGCACCCGTCTTGAACTTATTCGGCTTCGGTTTCTTCCTGCTTTCCCTTTCCAGTATGGTCAGTTGCCTGGATCGATACCGGTGGCGGACGATCGGGATCGTACTGGCGATCTACGTCATCGAATTGCTCGTGTTTTTGCTCAGCCGGGCTACTGATTTCACTGGCTGGTGCAGCAACTTCACTTTCTTCGCTCTTTACCAGCCAGACGGCATGGTTCAACTTATCAGAAACCATCCGGAAGAACGCTGGTCCCTAATCTCCGGAGTGCAGATTGCCGGCTGGGAGCACTTTTTCGGACCTCTCGGAATGACTGTCAGCTTCATTCTACTCGGCATCTTCTTCTACATGATTGGCTGGCTGCAGTTCCGCAAACGAGATCTACCTGCACCCGTGTAACCGATTCAGCAGGTGCCTTGCGCGAAGGCCTCGAATTCGTATGGGCTCATAGTCGAGCCAAAGCACTTAGTCCAAGTATCGAAAGTCTAAACTTGCGATCAAAGAGTGGACCCAGATTCGCGTGAGCTCTTGTTCCCCCACCGAGTCATCCGATGCAGCTGCCAGAAAATTAAGCGACATTGCCTTTTCTGAATCTGTTGGAGCGCGACTGAACAACTGCAGATAGGTCGCATCAACAATACCCTCTAGCTGCGTGCCGTCATCCTCTTGGTTTCGCGCTACCAGCTTCTTTTGGATCCGAGTCGCAATCCTTTTGACACGCTCCTCCACCCACGGATGATTCATCAGCACCAACGCTTGTGTCGCGACAGTGCTTCTCGGCCGACTTCCAACGGACGTGCTGGGGTCCGCAAAGTCGAAGGCTTCAAACAATTCCGGCAGTGAGTTGCGAAACACCGGCTGGTATACACTGCGCCGCAACGAACCGTGCTGGTAGTTGTAGTCGTCTTTGGTCCCGGGTTTGATAAGGGACCCGCCGATCTGAAGCTCCATCTCACCGCTAATGGTCAGCAACGCGTCACGGATCGCCTCGACGCTCAGCCGTCTACGGTGTCCGCGCCAATAAGTTGTGTTGTTTGGATCGGTTTCACGACCTTTCGCCTCGACCCCTGGAATCGCAAACGAACTCCGCTGGTACGCATCGCTATAGACGATCGTCCGAATCAAATGTTTGGTGGACCAGTTGTTCGAGATCAACTCCAGCGCGAGCGAATCCAGTAATTCGGGATGCGAAGGGTTCTCGCCTGTCGTCCCAAAGTTATTGGGAGTCGAAACAATACCTCTACCCATTAGCCATAGCCAAACACGGTTCGCGTAAACTCGAGCCGGAAGAGGGTTGTCAGTCGACGCGAGCCAGTTGGCGAGCTCTAAACGGCCGAGTTGCCCAATTTCCTTCTCACGTCGCGGCAAGATCGCAGTCAAAAAACCACGCGGCACGGTTTCGCCTAGGTTGTGGACATCGCCGCGTATGTGGATTGGAATATCCCGTGGATCGTCGGTTTCTTCTAACGTCAGGTACTTCGGACGATCTTCTAGCTGCAAAGCCAAACGCTTGCGTAGCTTAGTCTGCTTCTGCAGCTCGGCTTTGGCGAGTTCGATTGGATCGTCTTCACTGCGACGTGCTTTTGAGGATGCAGCTAAGAGGGCATCAGCACCAGGCGTGTCCTCAGCCTGACGTTTTCGTGGCAGAAACTGCACCGCATCAGCGATGACCACACCGGATGGGTCACCACCAAACAAGGTGACGTAGGCCTGCCCTTGGCTTTCGAATTGAAACTCACCTAACGAATACCACAGGCCGTCGATAGTTGGCTTTTTACGTTGGTTTATCTCAAACTCTTGCGGGCCAGCTGCGGAAAAAACTCGGACCTTGGCTGCCTTCGCGCGGTTGGGTCCCGCAGTATAGGCAACTCTCACCTCGTACCGCCCTGGGGCCAGGTCGCCAGGAGCGTACGTTGCCTGGCCCTGGTCGGACGCCTCCAGAAAGTGGTAACCATCTTCGACAAATGGTTTGACGTGCTCAGAAGACTTCCATGGCCCGTCGAGCTTCGCGTGGCGGTCATCTAGAACGATGCCGGGGAGAGTGTGCAGTCGCACAGACTCGACTTTCGCCGCTGCACCCACTGTTGCACTCAATTCCGCGATGCGCTCGTCTAGATCGGATAGCTCTTGATTTAGAGAATGGAAATAACGTTCCTCACGAATTGCCAATGGCAACGGCTTCTCGACCCACTTCGATACATTATCGTGCTCCATCGTCCTGGCCGACCTGAAGATGCCAGCAAGCGCGTAGTAGTCGCTGGTAGGGATCGGATCGAACTTGTGATCGTGGCATCGGGCACAACCAATCGTTTGACCAAGAAATGCACGACCAAGGACCTCAAGCTGCTCGTCGATGAAATCCATTTCTAGTTGCGTCTTGTCTTGGCGCTCCAAATTCGTGTTCCCAAGAACCAAAAAAGCGGTCGCGATTTTCTGCAGCTGTTCTTGGTGCAAACCGTCCTCTGTGCTCCGGTCCGAAGGAAGGAGATCTCCGGCCACTTGCTCTGTCATCATCCGATCGAATGGGCGATCCGAGTTGAACGACTCAATCACATAGTCGCGATATCTCCATGCTTCCGGTAAGACAAAACCTCGAAGCGTGATGGATTCGGCATACCGCGCCACGTCGAGCCAGTGCCGCGCGAAGTGCTCGCCGAATCGTGGGGAGGAGAGCAGCTTCTCCACCAGTCGAGAGTACGCAACGTCGGGCTGATTTTCGTATTCAGCCAGAAACGCCGCCAAAGTTTCGGGGGAGGGCGGAAGTCCAGTCAGATCGTAATGCAGCCGACGAGCAAGTGTTTCGGCACTCGCCTTCCCCGTCCCAACCAAACCAGATTCCTCGATTTTTTGGTTTACCCAGTAATCTACAACGCTGGCTGCAGCTGAGGCTTCTTCACGCTGCGGTCGTTCAATTGGACGGTAGCTCCAGTGTTCCCAAGCCCGCTCGACAGGAAGTCCTGATTTAGCGTTGGCAGATTCGCCAGGATTTTGGTTCCCCTTGCGTGGATCCATTGCGCCGTCTGAAATCCATTTCTCAAAGTCACGAATGACAGATTCCGACAGTTTGCCATCAGGTGGCATTTGGAGATCTGGATCGTCGTACGTAATCGCGCGATAGAGGAGGCTCTCTGACGGCTTCCCTGCTACGATCGGAACACCAGAGTCGCCGCCCGCTGCCCATCCATCCTTTGAATCAAGCAACAAGCCTCCACTCGCCTCCGAGTCGACCGCGTGGCAATCTTGGCAATGCGCAATGAGTGCGGGGCGAATCTTCGATTCGAAATGATCTAGCCTTGCCTCGTCCTCACCCGCTACCGAGCGAACAGTACAAGCCGCATTCAGGATCGCGGCAACGATTCCAATTTGAAAAATTCGCTTTTCAATCACTAGCCTTGCGGAGGAGATATTTCGCCCGTGCATTCGCAGACAGCGTAATACGCTCCATAGCACGTGCTGCAGTATGGCAGCAGTAGAGGCTCTAGGCCGAAAGTTCAGCGATAGGTTCAGCGATAGGTAACGCAACAGAGTCATGGATCTCTGAAACAAAAAGGAGGAGGGAGGCTGATTTAGGGCGGGGTGCGTACTTTCAATCCTACCTCAAACCGTTGGCGGATTGCAATTTCGCTCTTCGAGGTTTTCACTGTCTCCACTTCGGATTCAACTCAATCGGCCGCTCCCCAGAGTCTCCGATTCTCGTTTCCGCGTAACAGGGATTTGTCGGAGCCGCTGGCTGTGACAGGTTGTCGGAGCCGCCGGCTCTAACCAAGTCCAATCAAAGTTTGAATCTAGGCTGTTTCGCCATTGAGCCGCTGCTCCCACGCCGCTCACTATCGCAACGGGTTTCATGACGCAGCCGGCCGCTCACGCGTCGCGGCTCATGCCCTAGCTTGAAACTCGGATTGGCCCTGCGACTCCGCAGGCTGACGGGCTTGGGATCTAGAATGACGCTATGATAGGACGCCAACCGAGCAAGTAGATCAAATCCCACTTGGATCTTGCACCTGGACATTCTGCTTAGCGAGGTTTCTGCTCGCGGCGGTTGTATCTCGTTGGAAAGTGTTCGACGCCGTTCAAGCCCAACGAGCCTAGAGCAGACACCTGATCAGCTTCCCCCGATGATTCCCGCGCAATAAGTCCCTGCCAACGCGAACCATGCGATCCATCAACATGAACTCCGTCTGCATCTCCAGAAGTATCCGAATTGGGTGCACGCTCTTTGCTGTCGCGTTCTTGAGTATCACCCATCCGGCAACATTGCTGGCAGGTGGCAAACGGCCAAATATCGTCTTGTTGCTCGCGGATGATCTTGGTTGGACTGGACTCCAATGTTTCGGGAGCGATTTTTATGAAACCCCTAACCTCGATCGTCTAGCCGATGCGGGACTCAAGTTCACCAACGCTTATTCGGCTTGCACCGTTTGCTCGCCGACCCGAGCGTCCATCATGACGGGACTCTATCCGGCTCGCATGCATTTGACCGACTTCATCGCCGGCCAGAATCGCCCGTTCGCGAAGCTCGCCATCCCAGATTGGAAGAAACAGCTGGATTCAAGCTATATCACTCTGCCAGAACGATTGAAGCAAGCTGGCTATCGAACAGGCCATTTCGGAAAATGGCATCTTGCGTCTTCGCAACATCGCAACGATCCCGATGCTCCGACAATGCCGCTTGCTCAAGGGTTTGATGTCTCCATCATGAAGCCGAAGAGGACGAAGGGCTATTTCATCGAACGCAGAGGTGAAAGTGAATATTTGACGGATTGGCTGACCGATCAGGCGTGCGATTTCATCGAATCCACTTCCGGCGAGCCGTTCTTTTTGTACTTTGCGTATCACACTCCCCACACGCCAATTCAAGGACGCCCAGACTTGGTCGACTACTTTCGAGAGAAAGTAGATCCTGATCGCACTCACAAGAATCCAACTTACGCCGCGATGGTAAAGAGTTTGGATTTGAGCGTCGGAAAGATCATCAGCAGTCTCAAGAAGACATCGAACCTCGATGATACGCTGGTTATTTTCATCTCGGACAATGGAGGTCTGACGCAGCGTTACGGGAAGCACGACGGATTCACCGAGAATCTACCGCTGCGTCGGGGCAAAGGCTCGGCATATGAAGGCGGAGTCCGGGTGCCGATGATCGCTTCGTGGCCAAGCCAGATTGCGCCAGGGCTAACGACCGACTTTCCAGTTATGACAATCGATCTCTTGCCGACACTTGTCGATGTGGCAGAAGACGACGCCGATACATCCGATCAAACGAGCAGGGACGTCGATGGAAAAAGCCTGCGGCGACTCTTCCGTCAAAAAGACGCGAAACTAAAGCGTAACCTTTACTGGCACTACCCTCATTACCACGCCGGTGGAGATGGACCTTATTCGGCAGTGCGAAGCGATGATTTTCGTCTGATCTATTTCTACGAAGACGATCGAACAGAGCTTTACAACCTTGCGGAGGATATTGGGGAAACACGCGACCTCAGTGCCAAACTCCCCGGGCAAGCAGACGCCCTTTTGAACGATCTGAAATCGTGGCTTCAGGAAGTGAACGCGCAGCTGCCCGTTGCAAATCCTCATTTTGATCCCGAGAGGCAGTCCAAGGTCTCAAAACGCAACTAATCAAAAGGGCGCCGCAGCAGCAGGAGGAGTCGACGACGAGATTTTCGTACCGCTCCATCCATGCATTCGCCCATGAAAACGCATGCCGACCGCGACTAACATTTCAGTTTGGTCTGGGTTCGTCTTGGGCAGGGCGTCTGGCCCAACGTGCGTATCGCAACGACGTGCGTGTTGATCCGACATGCTCAAGTCCCAAAGTCGAGATGCTTCTGCCAACCAGACGCATTACTTCTCTTCGTACTTCGTTGGATTAGCTAAGAACATCTTCTTTTGATCCATGCTCGGGAAGTAGTATCGCTTCCCTTTGTGGATGTGACCAAACTCGGGTTTTCCAGGAACATTCTGTTGCATCTCGACGCGGCAAACGCTGCACATTCCGCCGAGAGCCAAATCGGCATTCTCATACTTCTTCGGGTTCGCCATAAAGGTATCCTTCTCACCTTGGCTTGGAAACAGATACAGTCGGCTATTGTGAATCGCAGAGTAATAGACGCTGCCCGGTGCGCGCGTATTCCCATCCACGAAACAAACGACGCAATCACCGCTGAGCACAGGAGTGTATTTGGTGACATTCTTTAGAAACATCTGCTTCTGCTTCTCCTCAGGGAAGAGGTACAGCTTCCCGTCCAATAGCACTGAAAACTTCTGATTGCCCCGAACCCATTTTTTCATCTCGAGAATACATACGGGGCAAAAACCGTTCATCGCGATTTCATACTTCGTCGTACCCGACCCGGAACCCATCGGTTTTGCAATTGAACCAGTTGACGAGCCGGCAGTCGATGATCCGACTGTCCCGGAACCGCTTGTAGACGACCCGGTCGTTCCCGACTGAGCCCAAACACTGCTGCACGAAACCACGACTCCTGTCGCGGCGACGCAAAATGCGAGCACCTGGCGTCGAAAGATGTCCAACACGACTTGCTGCGGATTGGGCGAGAGAGAAGAAAAAGAATGCATGGCGAGAATTCTCAGAATGGATGCCTAAAAAACTACGGGGAAAATCATCACTCAATGGCCGAATTCTTTTAACTAGCTCCACGATGGAGCCGAAGGTGCGGCACCATTTGCGCAATCAATCATCCCGACGGGCAACCTTCTGCCCGACAATATCTATAGTGACGTGGGACACCTCAGCGGCTTACACCTGTTCCGACGTTTCATTTCATTTCGTGCAACGCAATCAAGTGTCCTGTATGCTGGTTCACGAAATCCGCAGAGCACGGTGAGGTTCGACACATTCGTATCACTCACCCAGGGAAGATCACGGTTTGAACTTAGATGTTCCTCCCCTCCGGCCCCACCATTCCTCGACGACCCGTTGCGTGTACACCTTCGGACTTGGGAAAAAGAAGGGGTGGGGGAGAGTTGGGATGCTTTCGAATGAGCATCCCAACTTAAGATTAAGATTCACCTTGTACCCAAACTCTGCTGCTGTTGTGATCAGCAATCGGAACACCATCGCCGTCCATAAGCCCCATCCACTCGCCACTTTCCGACATGACCACAACCATACTTCCTAATGGACTCTACGCGGCCGCCATCACACCCTTTGTCCCAGATCCAAGCGCGGTCCCCGCTATCGATTTCACCGCAATTCCCCTTATTGTTGAGCATCTGATCGCGGACGGAATTACCGGCATTTATGTTTGCGGCAGCACAGGCGAAGGCGTTTCACTTTCCACTGCCGAGCGACGACGCGTGCTCGAAGAGTACGTGCTTGCCGCCGCAGGGCGGCTGAGGGTCCTTGTTCAGGTTGGGCACAATTCACTTGCGGAATCATTGCAGTTGACCGCGCATGCCGCAGAATTGGGCGTCGATGCGATCTCAGCAACTTGTCCAAGCTACTTCAGCGTTGAGACGGCGCCGGCCTTAGTTCGGTGCATGAAACCGATCGCACAGACTGCACCGAACCAACCCTTCTTTTACTATCACATTCCCGCGCTCACGGGCAGCCAAGTATCGATCGCGGACTTCGCTCAACTTGCCGTCGCGGAGATTGGTAATTTTGCAGGACTGAAGTACACAACAGCCGAAATCCATCAATTCATGGAGTTGCAAAACGTCAAAAGACCGACAACCGACGAATGCTTGCAGGTGTTTTGGGGGACCGATGAAATGCTCCTACCTGCATTCTGTGCCGGGGCTGAATCCGCTATTGGCAGCACTTACAACGTCGCCGCACCGCATTCCATTCAGCTTCTCGATGACTTACACAAATCCGACATAGGCTCAGCTCGATCCAGACAGCTTCAAGCGATTCAAATGGTCCGTGTGATGCAGAGGCACTCATTTCTTCCGGCGCTCAAAACCCTACTTGGAATTCGTCTACAACAGCGTTTCCCAGATTTTGAACTGTCTAATTACTGCCGTGCGCCTCTGGAATCATCACGCGTGGACGCCCAAAAGCTAACGACCGAAATCGATAGCCTTGGCATCGCGGAGTTCGGGATCTCTGCGTCAGATCCTGAATAATCCTACCTGCAAAGAATTGCAGTAGCTCGCCGCAATTGTTTTGAATCGCCTGCTTCGCGTGAGAAACTACCACTCCGCAAGATCTTAAGGAAAGATACGGCAGGAGTAAATTTTCGTCATAGGAACTGAAGTGGGTAACGATCATCAACTCGATAGCCCTGGGATGGAACCCAAGCTGTGCCGTAACTGCGGCAAACCAGTGCCGCAGCAGTATTGCTCGTGGTGTGGCCAAAGCACGAAAGAGATCCGTGTATCGTTTCGATCACTCCTCGTCGATTTTGTCGGTGAGTATTTTACGATTGATTCCAAACTAGTCCGCAGTGGCATCCCACTTCTGTTTAGGCCTGGCTTTCTGACATGCGTCTTCTTGGAAGGCAAACGGGTTCCCTACATTCAGCCACTCCGGCTTTACCTGTTTTCCAGTGTGCTCTTCTTTCTCACTCTCGCGCTCGTAACCGGTGGAAATGGAGCAAGAGAAACTTTAGATAGCGAAGCAACTGTTACCGGGTCCGGAAATGACGCATCCGATGAGAACTCGCTTGCAGATCTCAACACGCCTGAAGCTGGCGAAATCAAAGAGCAGGGGGTCAGTTTCACCGAAGCACGCTTTGATGAAACAACGGTCTTCGGACGATACGTTAATGAGAGGTTGGACGCTCAGGATCGTCGAATCAAGCGAATGGGATACGACGCCTATATGCGATCCTTGGTGAGAGGCTTTTTGTCGGCTTTACCCAAGGCATTATTCTTACTCATGCCTTTATTTGCCCTACTGCTCAAGGTCTGCTACTTGAGATCAGATCCGTTGTACATCGACCATCTGATCTTCGCGTTCCACTATCACGCCTTCATCTATGCGTTGACCAGCATTCTTTTGATCATTGGCTCTCAGTCAGACGGTTTGCTGGCTCTATCACTGCTCTGCGGAATCCTCTGCTATCCAGGCTATTTACTGCTCGCCATGAAGAGGGTCTACGATCAAGGATGGTTTTGGACTCTATTCAAGTTCGGCATCACGATGACCTACTTCATCGGCGTTGCCGTGTTCCTGCCCTTTTTCTTCCTGTTCAACGCCATCTTTCTGAACTAGGTGAATGGAATCGCATGTCGAAGCCCTGTATTACCCCAAGTGCTGCTAAAGGCAACTGAATCCACGAACCGTCGACAGACGTTGCGAACGGTTTCGGGATGCGATAGCGCACGCCTCCAGTTCGCCGCGCACCAATTCGCCACGCAAAGGACCCGGACGGTGCAACCGCTTCCAAGGTTGGATCGCTAACAATAAGCTGCGACTGCCGAAGCCCGATTAACTACCGCACAGGGATTCGAACTTGAAGAGAACTGGCGAGATTGCCACCTTGGTAAACAGTTCCAGTAAACGCCCACACTTTTGTTTCATACTAAACCTCTTCCAATGAGTACTCCAATGCAGACGTCGTCCAGCTTTTCCGTATGGATCTCCGCATTCGCGTTCACCGTGAATGCAGCCCTTTTCTGTCCGTCTTCTTTAGCGCAATCGCTAACTGAAGCACCTACATCGAACGCAGCGATCGAACCGGGATTGTTGCTCGAAAACCCCCCTGAGATTCCAGCTCACCTTCGTGATCTATTTGACCACATGGAAGCTTCGAACCGCCGTTCACAAGACGTGTTCCGGGCGCTATCAACGAATCAGATGAATTTCAAACCATCCAACGGGAGCCACACACCTCGCTGGAACGCAGAGCATATGGCCGGTCGACAACTTCTTTTCTTTTCCCAAATCTACCATGCTATCGATCCTGAGATCCCAGTCTTCAACTGGAATCCCGCGCAGATGCCGGCCGACTACAAGGCACGGCATTCTGATTGGAGTGGCAAAGACGAAGCACGCATGATGCAGCGAGTCGATGATTTCTGCCGTCGCTACGCTTACCTCCTCAAGGACGTGTCACTTGACGAGAAGCCGCCCGCAACGAGTTGGCCTTCACTCCGCGCACTCCTGCTTCAAATGGAACGGCACTACGACGAACACACCGCCAACGTGAAAAAGAAGTTCGACCTTCCGGATTGGCCAAAGGAGTAGGGGGGCAAGGCGTTACAAACCAATCCAAAGGGATCCAGCCACCGCGTGTCGATCAAGATTCGCGGTGGCTCTTTGCCGGCCTATCGCAAGCTCAATGATGTTCCACCCCTGGATGGCGTTCCACTCTGGGCGGTGCATGTGCGAGCTTGTATATCCCCGCTCTCTTCACTTGATTGCTCTTTCGCTCGATCGAAACGGTGAGTCGACGCATCTATCCTTCTACGGATACCTACCGGAACTGCGTACGGCACACCTTGCCAACTGCCAGGTCGAATCGCCGGCTATCTAGCGACGTCTCTCGAGCACATATCGAAACGAACTTGTCAGGGGACGCCGGCCCCGAAGCGTCCGGTTAAAGGTGCCTGCACGCAAACTTAGAAACTTTCTCAGATCCCTTAAGGCGCATTGCAGTTGCTTTTCGCATTGAACTGATACACGGTGTGATCGCAAATCACAGGGAGAGTCAACTTGAACGACAAGCGATATGTGAAAAGCGGCCTGATTGGGCTCCTTTGCATTGGGATAGGGGGATGTTCGGCCATTCCAATGTCGAGAAGCCAAGCAACGCAGCAAATCAAGGAAGAGGTCCCGTTCGTTAAGTCGATTTGGGTGCTCGAATTCCGCTGGATAGGGTGGATTACAAAGGGCTCAGAATCAGTACAATTGTCCATACTTCTGACCCCGCTCATCTTTGAGCGGGAAAACGCCCGGTTTCGATCGGGCGTTTTGCATTTCCAGCCTCGATTTAGCTCCTCCAAGATAGGGGGCCCGCCATCATTGACAGCGCGGCTTGCTTCCGCTGTTCGAGCCGGTCGAACCCGCTGGGGCAATTCTATTCGAGAACAATTCCGGGCCAATCCGTGTTTGATTATGGGCGAGTTCAGCTCACCCACCCATCCCGACAGAGCAAATCCAAGTTTGAATCGGGCAGATTCGCCATGGAGCCGCTGGCCCAACGCCGCCCCCTTTGGCAACGGATTTTCCGGCGCACCCGGCCGCTGACGCGTCGCGCTGAATTCTGCGTGGTTCCTGCGATCTCGACGGCTCCAAAGGGAGTCTGAGGGCGCATTCAGTGGAGTTCAACTCAGGGAATTCCGGACATTTGGTCTCGCCCAGAATTGTTTCGATCGAGAAAATTATCGGAGTGCGACGCAAAATCCTTTCACCAAGCCGCGAGTTCTTGCCGACCTAGTTCCGTGCGGCGGGCTTTTTGCTTAAACTCTCCCAAGTTCGCTGTTAGAAAACAGCGCGGTGGGCGACGTGCGGCGGACTGAAGCCGAGCCAGTCCCCACGAGTTCCCGTATGTGTGCGTCTCGAAAGACCCTAATGCAGGACCTAGACAGCGATAATGATGGAACAACACAAACCCTTGTCATTCAAGGGTCGGACGGTTGGCAGAGTGGTCGATTGCGGTGGTCTTGAAAAGCACGCGTTAATCTCAATAAGAACCACTCACTCTTGTTTTTATTGGGCCAAACGGAAACGCCTAGTCTCATTAACCGCTCGTAATTCGGCCTAGACGATCCTAAAAGTTGTACGCGTACAACCCTTGTACAACTTTCGATTTTTTTGGTCTTCTCACACAAACGCCAAATCCCACGCCCCATCTTCGTCTCGTTGAACGTCGACTTCGCGGCTCGACTCTTCACCGCGATACAGCACCCGCACTTTGTAGCCGCCCAGGAACGCCGCTCTAATGGCCGGCCGTAGCTCTTCGGGCAAATCATTGCGATGACAACTTAGATGGCGTCCAACAGGCTGTGCGTCGCCGACGTAAACCCAGTCGGAACCAATACGCATAAAAAGAGCCCGGTTGTCGGTGCGGGCTAGCGAGGCTCGCCCGTATTGGCGGCATACGAGGTCAGAATTCTGACATCGTAGATCCCTCGGCTTCGACGAATTCTTGGACTTCAACTGATAGCTGTGGGCCGGCCTTGCCAAGAATGTGAGAACGAAGTTCCTTACGCGTCACTGGATCGTGAAAAAGGGCGTAAAGACGACTTTGGTTCTCTGGTGTCCAGTGCTTTCTTTGCAGGAGCGTTCTGTTTCGTTTGGAGCGGGAGACGTAAGCATTGCGGAATTTTTCAAGAAAACAAAAGCAAAAACAATATTTAACAAAGTGAATATTGGAGACCCGCAACCAGAATGGAAGCCGGCTGGGTCTGTGATGACTGGCATTCGATTCTCTACCTAAACACTTTCACGACGCGAACAATTCGGCGGAACCCCTCGACGACGACCTCGTCGCCTGGGCGTAGGTCGCGGAGTCGAGGCTTGGTTTCCGATTTCATTGGCGGGCTTGTACATAAGCCTCGCCAAAACATGTACTCGAACCGCAAATCGCTAAGCGGCTCAAGTTCGATCAACAACGCCTCGCAAGTCTCGAGTGAGACACGAGGCGAGCAATAGCGGTCACGGCTAACGCCTTCCGGTAGTGGTTCCATCGCGGAAGGGTAGCCGGCGTCGGGGACACGTTCGGACACGGCCTAGTGAACGGCCCAAGCGTCGTCGAAAGACGCGATGAACGGTTCAGCGTCGCCGATGGTCTTTTCTCCATACTCGCCGCATGCCGCACGTAGACGGCCCGCAAGGTCGCCCAAGGCCTCTACGTCGATTCCGTTGGCCTGCGTGTCCTGTCTTCCGCAAGCCATCGCGTCGGTTAGCGTGTCGCTCTCTAGCAATCCGCCTAGCAATTCCTTGGTGCGTCCGACTGCCTCAGTTTCGTTCACTGTTTCGATCGTCGTCATGGTTGAATCTCCAAAGTCGCCTAACGCCGACCTTCTTGACTCCCGGGGGCTTCGCCTTCTCCATCCTTGCAACGATCTCACCCGCCTTAGATGCCTCGATTAACGCCTTGTTTCCGTTTGCGAGAACGTGTGAACAACGGTCAACCGAACGCGGTGTGGTTCGCTGGTAAGAAGCGATAAACCGAATTCGAACGACTCACACACTCAGACGGTAACTCACCAACGTCGTTAAGATCCCGCCGAACGCGGTTCAGGGAGTCTGTGTTCGTGATACCTTTGGCGGCAGCGAACTCCTGCAACTCAGGGAGCATCCAGTTGCACAATCCGACTTTGTCCGCGAATTCTTTGAGGATAGACGAGATAGTTGGTTCGGAAGAGGTGCAACTTGGTTGCACCTCTTCCGCATGCTTCCTGTCATACGCTGACGCAATCCATTTCTTGATATTCCAGTCGTGGCAGTCAGGGTAGTCACTACAAACGATAAGGTTGCAAGCGTGGCGATAGCCGCATGCGATCCCATGCTTTTGCCAACTGCGTTTCCAGCCTTTCCCGTATTTGTCGCGATGCGCCTTCAACTCCTGTCCAACCGCAATAATACGATCCTTGCGTTGCGCCTGAGCTTGGTCGTCGAGACTAAGGTTTCGATTTACGCTTGCGTTGACCTCGTCGAGCCTGCCTTGCAACTCCTCACGTTCGGTAGCTAACCGCTCATTATCTGCCTTTCGCTCCAACTGAGCTTTTTCGTTGTCGCTAATCTGCCCTAGCAACTGGTTGATTTTGTCGACTGACATTACTGTTTCCTATAAAGACTCTTTGATCGTTTCGCGACGACGTAGTTAATCTGACCGGCTCGTCGCATTTCCCGCATGATTCGGTCTGCCGAACCTGGGGCGGCTTGAATCCGCGAGCCTACAAATTCATGCAAGTCGGCCGCGTGGAATTCCTCGCCGATTTGGTGGGCGTCGAAAAACGACTGAATCACGCCCGCTAGTCGACCGGTGACTCGCTTTAGCTGGCGGTCTTGCTCCGACTCGTTCGGGGCCGTCTCGGGCTCTTTGTTTTGTTTGGCGTAGTCGAAGAGATCCATTTGGCCGGGTAGGCTCTCGACGTACTCTCGTGGGTAATCACTCATTGATGCCGCTCCGACGTCTCGCGTACTTTGTTTGCACAACCGCCGCACAAGAAAGCGATCTCACCCGCCTTAGATGCCTCGATTAACGCCTTGTTTCCGTTTGCGAGAACGTGTGAACAACGGTCAACCGAACGCGGTGTAACACTGAGCATTTCTGCCGCTTCCTCGCGAGTAATAGCTTCGCCATTTGGCGAAGCTGCCTTTTTGGCACCGGACTTGAGATTTGCTATTTCAGCCGCAACGTATCGCCTTTGATCGTCCGTCAAATGCCTCCGGTGCAAGTTGTGGCTCAACACGTATTGAACCGGATCAAAACCGGCGAAACTGTCGCTCGGTCAGATTCGCGGGAATCTGAATATTTCCCCCACTGGGGGAAAACGCGAGAAACCGACCAAAAATTAGCAACCGAGAAATCTGGCTCACTGATTTCCCGACCTTGTCCGCGATCCGCTGTTGCGTCCAACCAGTTCATCTATAGGGATTCCTATAGATGAAAAAAGGCCGGCATTGTGCCGGCCTTTCCGCGTTACAAATTCGGTGACTGGGGGCCAACCTTAAAGCAGTAACGCATTGGATTTGGTGAGATGGTGTCTTTCTGCCTCATTACCCGCCGCTAAGCGTCGCCCCGAGGCTTTAGCAAAACACCTATATCGACGCTCACCGCTCGCCGTGAAAACTTGGGGCTATTCCTCGTACCACCCTTGCGGATTTTCATGCGTCTTTACCCATAGCCACTGCCCACAATTGGAACAACGACACGAACGCCGCACTAGATGCGTGTAACGCGGCCTATGCGGTGAGTTCAACGGCAAGGCTCGAACCTCTTTGGCTCGATACTTTTCCCGCTGAGTCGACCCGCATTTAGGGCACTGCGGGGCCTGGGCTTCGACGACGGCATAGTCACGGTTGCGGGTTCCCTTCGGCCGCCCCGTTAGGTTGCTTCCGTTCTTCGACTTCGGTTTTATCGCTCGCTGGAACGTCGCGATTTCATCGGGCGTAAGCGTCGACATTGATTGGCCTCCGTTCACTTGGCGGGCAGTGGAAACCTGGCTATCGCTTCGCCAGAAACGCGGCGATTTCGTCCTCAATGCTGTGGCCGAGTCCTTCGTAGTTTCGAACGGCCTTCGCCAATTGAGCATCGCTTCGCTGCTTGGCGAAAACGTTACCCTTTCCACGCCGGGCCGGCCTGAACAGCTTCGAGGCTTGCTCGGATGATGTTCGATTTCGAACATGATCGCTCTTTTCCTCTCGAGGGCGGAACAACATACCGGCCATGCGTTCTTGCTCGGGTGTCATGGTTGGTTCGGACATTTGCACAAACTCCCTTTCGGTTGGCTCTCGCCGTCGCATAACGACTTTTTCAAGTTGCCTTCGGCGTCGAGTAGTGATTGCTTCAAGTTGCCGGTCGCGTCAGTGAGCGGCGGT
Source organism: Aureliella sp. (assembly GCA_046290675.1). Lineage (GTDB taxonomy): Bacteria > Planctomycetota > Planctomycetia > Pirellulales > Pirellulaceae > Aureliella. The sequence continues at coordinate 101,762 of JBKAHA010000009.1, read as the reverse complement.
TTCAACTCGCCCTCGTCGGTCAGCATCGAGCGTTTCAACTTGGCGGGGTCGAGTTGCGTCATTCGTCGTCGTCCGCGTCATGTTTCCACCAATCGGCGTCGTCTTGCTCGTCTTTTGCTTGCTTGTAAACAGCAAGGACATAACGTTCGACTCGCTCGAGCCTATCCGTCAAGTTGGCGACGTTCTCGCTCATGGCCGCGAGTGAGTCGAGTAAGACTTGCATTGGCGAACGGTCTTGCATGGCATCACCTACGGAAGCCGCCGCCGCCCCCGTGGCGTCGAGACAATCTCAATTCCTGAACAGTGCTGCTTGTGTTTTCCGCAATCGCCTTCAGCATTCCGCCGTCGTTCATCGCTAACGGCATTTGTGGGGCGGCCGCCGCTGGTATCGCGGGAGCGTTCACGCCGGGAATCGTCGCTTGCTGCATGTTCTGCATGGCCCTTGTTGCTGCCTGCATTTGCCGCTGTAAATTCGGATTCGGTGATAGGGCGGCGAGCAATCCTCCTGGCCCGCCTCCCGGTTGTCCCTGCTTCTGCTTCGTTAGATTGGCAAGTCTTGCGGCCTCGCCGGTGAGGATTTCCATCGCTTGAACCTGGGCGAAACGGTCGTCGACAAAGGAGCCGAGGGATTCCGCGTCGAGCAAATCAATGCCCGCGTTTTTGAGCTTGTGAGCGTCAGCAATTCCAATTTTGATTTCCAACGGGCAATCCTTTGTGAATCAGAAAAGGTCGACCCTGGAAATGGACAGGGCCGACCGAAGGGAACCGACCTAGCCGGCCAGTGCTATTTGTTCTCGAGTTGCTTAGCGGTCTTCAATTTGCCGCCGACAAAAAAATCGGGATAGTCTTCGCGGATAGCTGCTACCGTTCGGCCCGCTTGCTCGGCGGTTTGCTTGGCATTCTGTGCCAATCGTCGCTCGTGAGCCGCGTCGCGGATTGCTGCGTTTGCTTCGTCGCGGATTCGAATCCATTCGGCTTCTGCCTTCGTCGCTGCCCTTGTTCGTTTGTCAAGTTCGCCTGCAACTTGGTAGGTCGTTACGGCTTGTTGGGCAGCCTTGATCGCTGCTTCGACGTCAACGGGAGTGAATGCCCCGAGGTCGATCCCGAACTCGATGAAGCTGTCGTCGGGCTCGTTGCCGTAGGCAATTTCGAGTGCTGCCGCATGAAGTAGGCGTCGCAATTCCTCCCGACCTTCCGCCGTGCTTTCGTCCGTTTCAACGAGCTTGCCCAGTAGAGGGTGGCTCTTGCCGGCCTGGGCGATACTCGCCTCGAGTTGCCGGTCGCTTGGGCGGATTTCGCTAGTGCGGTTCCGTTTGCGTTCCGCTTTGAGATCTTCGGCCTGAGTCTGAGTGAGCATGCTTTGGTAACTCCGGTAATTTGGGGCAGGCAAGCAAGTTAGTTGTTAAAGGCGGTTGTTCCCGATGAGGACGCAGACCAACTCGCCAGGAAGAACCTAGGAGGTCTGCGTAGGCTAGATCGAATTCTGATTCAGCTCTCGTACAAAACGTTCGACGGCAGCTTCGGTTGCGTACCACTTACCGCCAAGCCGAATTGCTTTGAGCTTTGTTCCGTTGACCCCGTCGACGCACCATGAACGAACGGTCGTTCGCGATAACCTGGCTCCGGTGACAGACTCGACGGCGTCGATGACGGGCTTCATTCGCTTCTCGGTTGTGCTTAACATGCGTTCGAGACTAACGGTTCGTTCGAATAAGCCAAACGCGTTTAAAGCCATCGCCCTTATCTTTTCCAAGATTGTTGAATTTCGTTTTGGAAGTTGTGAATTCAAACCTTGCCGCCGGCGGCAACTTTCATTCAAGCACCACGCCGAGGTACAAGGCCGCCATTGAGGCGACGGGGCTGAGTTGGAGCTCATGCAGAAACATTGCGGGAACGTGTAGGGAGTTCGAAATAGCCCGCCGGCGGGCTATTTCATTCAAGCATCACGCCGAGGTCCAAGCCCTCGAGCCCGAACAGCCTAGCACCACTGGTAACTCGGACTTAGCACCCTTGGTAACACCCTGTTAGCACCCCTGCTAGCTAGGGGCTAGCGTTCTCAACTCACGGTATCGCCGGCGGGCAACGGTGAAGAGCAAGCGACTAGCGAAACGTCCGGCCCGTTCGTGATTGCCTACTAGCTCGACTTGGATTCCCTTAGCGGCCCATCCCAACAACGCGGCCTCGACTTGCTTTGGTGTGAGTTTGCTTCGCCATTGTCCTAGTTCGATATCGGGCCAAGTGGCTTCGATGAGTAGCACGGCGACGGGAAAGGCCCTCAGACGCTCTATCTCGCGTTCGAAGCGGTCTCGGTCACGTCCGACGCATCCGAGTAGGTCCGGTAGGCTCTTGCGTTCGATACGAGCCTCGTCGCACCCTTTGAGGGCATAGTCGCCAGTTGAGAGCGTGCCGGCTTCGATCCTGAGCGGTGACAGGTCGAGCGGTGATTGCTCTCGAGTGTCGACAATGGCGACGACCGATTCGGGGTCGAGCTTTGTAGGTAACGTCATTTCGCAATCCTTCGCGGTCGAGATTGCCCCGGCCATTTCCAAAAAACCCAACAAAAACAAGGGTGGTGACACTTGGTGCGGCTTTCTCCAAAAGTCCTATGTAATTTGCCAAGCCATATGAAAGTTCTGGAAGAAGTGTCCCAAGCGTCACCCTCTAGGCTTCGGGCCCGTCCTCCGACGCGTCTGGAATGAGCCGCAGCCCCCGAAAAAGTCTGCCCCTCTTGCTTTTACAGCTCTCGAATTTCGCCTGTAATTTCTGAAAAAACGTCTTCGATCCGAGTTGAAAACCGGCGGCAGTGAACCGCCTGTAGATGACGGCCGCATACTCTGAGGCGTTTTCGTCTAACTCGCAGCAATCCGATACAAACTGCCCTATCACGTCCTCAGCTTCCCGGTATTCGGCTGTCGCATCTTTAACCGCTTGGGGTTCAATGAGCCCGTTCTCTTTCCAATCGCGATAGCCGGCCAACAGCCAATTTAGAATCCCTGGGCCCTCGTCCTCGATTAGGTGCGACGAGAAGTGCTTATCGGGCGTTACGACTTTGCGAAGGTCGACCGTAAATGGAATGAGCTTGATACGCCGCCAAATCCCGTCGTCGGTTCCCCGCACCCTCGGCTTGTGATTGCTCGCGACGCAAACGAGGTGGGTTGGGTCAAACGTGAATGGATGCTCGTACTTTCGGCATGCGGAAATCCTGTCCCCACCAACAATCGCCTTTACCGTGCTTTCGGATAACGCTCGGTTCTCTTCGGGCTCCGCGACCATTACGAACCGCCGACTGTACAGCTCGGCTATCTCGTGCGGCTGTGCGTGCTGAGTCGGCAAAATCAGTTCTTGCTTAGCGGCCAATGCGTACTCGCCGAGGATCGCCATCAGGACGTTCCAAACTGTACTCTTGCCGTTGTTGCCATTGCCAAACCAAATCGGCAAGATTGCCTCAACTGACTTTCCGTAGAGGCCGTATCCCAAGATTTGTTGAAAGTATCGGATAAGTTCGTCGTCGCCGGCAAACACGTAACGCATCGTTTGTTCCCAATCGGGACAAGTCGCGTCGGAATCAAAATCGACGTTTGCGATTTGCGTTAGATTATCGCCCTGGCGGTGTTCTCTGAGCGTCCCTGAGTCGAGTTCAATTGTTCCATTGAGGACATTGAGGACGGCCGGTAGTTTGTTAAGTTCATCTGGGTTTGTAACGACACGTTCGTCGCATTCCGCAAGGCTCAAGAATGCGTGCATCGGCCCTGCTTGATTCGTTCTCTTTACGAAGGTTTGAAGAACCCCGAACTCGTCACGGTCTAATCTGGCGTGACTAATAACAGTCCCGAGTTCCTGCCATAGTTTCTCGGAGTACTTTTTCGCCAGCCGAACCACGCCGACGTTGCCGTCGCGGGACCAACGCCGACCATCCCATACAAGCCATGTTTTCCACTCGGGGACGTATCGCAAGAATTCGCCGTTTTCGTCTATGAAACGTCTTGAGTTTCCGACGTCGGTTCGATTGCTCTCTTCAAGTAGCCATTGGGGATTGGTTTCGGTTCCAGCCGGCGGCCCGCCCTTCCATTCGGTCGCATCGTCAACGGCTTGGCGGACAGCATCGCCCCCGTGACGATTTATCACGTCGCGGACGTCGTCGCCGCTTTTCGGTTTCAATTCGCCCGGTAGTCTCGCGATAGTAATGCTCGAGGCGATTCCTCGTAATCTCTGCGAGGTCTGCTTGGCTCCGTCATGGCCGGCATCGTCAAGGTCGTGGACGACAACGATATCGACACCATTAAACAAACGAGCAAACTTGGCGGGCATGGACGACGACGGAAGGCCCGCCGCAAGATAGCCGAGGCCCAGTAGAGCGGCCGCATCTTTGACGCCTTCGACCAACAACCAGGTTTCGCCGGCCTTTGGTAGCCGGCCGGGAAAGAACATACCCGAGGAACCCTTGCCGCCCTTGAACAGACCTTTGTTCTGGGGGCTCAAGTCAAAGTAGCTGTGCCTTTCCCCTAATTCATTGAAAACGGGGACTCGAGCAACCCTCCCGCCGTTCCGGTTCGCAATCTGCGGCTCGAACTTTTGGAAGGCTTCACGCGGCATGGACTTGGCCCGACAAACGGCCTCGATGATATCAACGGGGGTCGAGGGCCGCCGTTCTCTAGTGTCTAGGCCGAGGTAATCCGCAATTTGCGAACACGCCTCGCCTTGGGTTGCGAGGCCAGCGAACGCGGCAACTGTGGCGATCCCGTCACCAGTTGGCTTATCGTTGGTGCAATTCCGACAAGCAATGGACCCGCTTCTTTCTGCACCCTCAGCGGGCCATACAACTGACTCCCCGCCGCACTTGGGGCAAGGGTGGTCATCCCCGACTTTGTGCAATACATCGGGCGAAAGTCCAGTCAACGCGGGGATAATTTCGGGCCACCTGCCGGCGGCCGCTTCCTTTACAACTTCGAATCCGGTCATCTTTGAAAGCCTTACACCTCTTGCCACGAGTCCTTGCAGCAAGAAGGGTCGTTAGTTCCGGGCGGCTCTCCATGCGGCCCACGATAAAAGGAGATTTACCGCCGCGTTTCCCTGAGAATGTCGTCGAGTTCGTGGGTGTCGCCTCGCACGATGGCGTCCGTAAGCAGAAGCCCGTTAATCCTCGCACGCCGACGGTTCGTCTCGTCGTCGCGAGTCTGCCGAACTAGGGGCAACGGCTGTACTTTCTCGGGCGGAAATTGCAGAATCGTCGGGCCGGTCGGTTGGCCGGGGGGCGTTGCGTTGGGTATCATAAAAACACCTTGAATCCTTTCTCAAATCTTGGTCGGTTTCGGGAATCAGGGCCGTCCGCACGCAACGCCAACTGCACGGACGGACCCCAAGGTATAAGTCGGGAACCCCGGTTTAACTTAATGTTAAGCCGGGGTTTTTTCTAAACACGGCTCAATCAAACGCTTGCAGACCTCGGGGAGGTCGCCCAGGCCATGCAACAAGAAGTTCTGCTTCTGTGTTGCCATCAGAAGCTGGTCTTCGACTTCGCTCGGGATTTCACAGTCGAGCCCATGGACGTGCCAGAGGAAGCCATACGGAGACACCTCCGCTACGGTATCTGCAAAGGCTTCCCCGACCTCGCTATCGGTGAATTCCTCTTCGTCAAATCCAAGGGCGTCGCGGATTTCACGCTCCAACCCCGCCCGCTGTCGATTCTGGAATTCAGCTAAAGCCAAAGTGAATGCAATTGCTTTCCAGTGTGGTTCTCGTTGCGTTTCCATTTCTCAAATCTCCATTTACAAGTTGTTTGCCCCGACTTGGCCGGCGGGGTTGCGGCTTATTTGCTTCATGCCGTTACGGTTTGGTTTCGGCTTATTCGTTTCCTGGCGAGTCGCTGCATGGCTTTCCGGGCGGCGTCGTACTTCAAATGGCAGCTAGGGCAGAGTGCGACGAGGTTTTCGTCTCTGCAATCCCTCTCGACATGATTGATATGGGCGACCGTCAGAGTCAGCCTGTGAGTCACGAACGGTTCACCCGGCCTTCGGCATTGCTTCCCGCATTGCTCGCACTTCCAATCGGCCTCGGTTTTGATTCGAGTCCCGATTGCGTCCCAATCCTCTGGGTACTTGCTTCGATCCATTGGCATGACGTTTCCCTTTCGTGTTTTCTGGTCTGTACCCGACGAATCCGCTGCAATGGCTGCATGTAGTCCGAATCCATCCAGGGCGATTGTCGTCGGGCTGGTCCACCCAAAACTCTTGAGGATGATTGCATCGCTCGTGGGCGGGCTCGTTCGTTCTTGGCGGCGGTAAAGACTCCGACGCCAGTTTCGCCAAAGCGTCGCCGTGGCACGCGGCCGGCTTGCAATGGCAGCCAAGGCGTTTGCCTCTGAGTTCATGCAAGTCCGCAAGCAAGTTGGGTTGGGTTTTGATCCAGTCCGCATAGCGGGCGATAACCGTCTCTCTGTCACCGTCCTTACCGATGACAAAAGGATTCCCCCATTTAGTGCGTCGGTCGATCAAAACGTCGAACGCCTCAACGCGAAGGTTTACTACGGTCGTTCGGCTCATGCCTCAGACTCCGCGAAGTAGTCTTTGGCTTGCGTTTTCTTTGACCGGGGCTTTCGCTCGTCCGGTTCAAGTTCCTGCCGGCGACGGTTCGCAAGAAAGAGCCCGATATCGGACTCGAGGATTCGCCAACGCGGTCGTCGGAAGCTACGGCCGACATTGGACGCGGGGAGTTCGCCAGACTTGATGTAACCGAGAACGGTTTCTTGGGTTACTTGCAGGAAATCCGCCGCCTGTTCGACGGTCCTGGCTTTCGTTCCGAGTAGCATTTGATTGGCTCCGTTGGTTTGAAATCAACAACGGAAACCAGTCTTGCGGCAAATCGAGGAAATCAAATCCGCCCTAACTTTTTTCGACGGTAGACAAGCGTTTCACCTGTGTTTTGATTGGTAGGTTTTTTTGAGAAACTCCCAACCCTAGGTTTTTTTAGGGCGGCCTTTCGGGGTCGCTTTCTTCTTTTCCTTACTCCTTAAGTATTCAATCTTCTTAACGATGGACTGAATCGCCTTCTCACGCCCGCCTTTCTTTTTGATTAGCTTCCCAAGCTCGTAGCGGTCCATTGTTTCAATGATGTCGATGGCAACGTCGATCCGTGCGAACCCCGTTTCGCCGTACAGCTTCTTGAATCGCTCCTCCCGCATGATGTACGGATGCCTAGGCTCGTAACGTGCTTCGAGTCGCCGCATCAAATCGGGCGTGATACTAAGGTCGAGATTGTCGATTGCGTAATCGGGCAATTCACACTCGCCGTGATAGCCAAGCGTTCCGAGAAGTTCCGCGATATCCCGCCGGCCGTATTCGGCCTTGTTAAGAACCTGAATCCATTCCGATTCGTTGCTTGGCGGCCAATGACCTAGGCCGCTCAACATGCCGAGCAATTCGTTCTGCTCTTGGGCGTGCAATTCGGCCCGGTCGTTTACGTGCTGCCGGTGGTCGTGCGGTTCTCTTGGTTTTCCTGGGGGCCAGCTATTCATTTTCGCCGCCTCCCAAGCCGAGCCATGCCCGAACATGATTGACGACAAGCTCGAGCCGTTGGTCGCTCACCCGCTGGCGATAACGGGCCGCCATGTTGGATTCGCTCGGCGTATGGCCCATGATTAAATCGACGGCAACTTGGTCTACTGCTTCGCCGGCAATCGTCTCGAACGAACGCCTCAAATCGTAGTAAGTCCTCGAGGTCTCTAGATCGTCATCGCGTTTGGCTCGCTTCTTGGTCGCTTCAAAGTCGCCGGTGACCCGATAGCCGTTCTTGCGTTCAGAAATGTAGTTCTTGCCTCGATCGGAAATGAACACTAGCGATTCCTCGCCGTGTTTGTCCGCTTGCTTGATGCACGCCTCGAGAGCTTCGATAGTTTCCGGCCACAATGGGACGCGTCGCGGTACGGCACTTTTGACGCGAGCCCACTCAATCCAACCGTCCTTAATGGCTGAGCGGGGCAGGGCGGCACACTCTTCGTTTCCGAAGCCGGCTTGGATGCCGAGTAGCATCATCCCCCGCATACAAATATTTGCGTGCTTGTAAAGCGTATGAAACTCGGCCGGCTCGAATGTTTGGTCGCCCTTGGCGTTTCTCAACTTCCGAAACGCGGCGGCCTTGGGTTTTCGGAATGCTCGCCCAAAGTTCGGCGGGTCGTCCAAAACGCGATCCTCGTAAGCCGTCGTGAAGATGCTCCGAATCTGCGTTATTCGCTTAGATTGCCCGTTGGCGTTATATCGCTTGGCTAGAGCCTTTCGGACGGCTTCGAAGCGTTGCGGGCCGCACAGTTTAGCGGGAAGAGTCTTGCCGACTGTCTTTAACAAAGTCTGACAAGTTGCCATGTACTCGTCGTAAGTGCTTTTGGATAGCTCGCCGGCAATCAAGAGCGTCTCTTTGGACGAAATCCAGTGATTGCACAAATCCTTAACGGTCAGGGTTGTACTGTCCGTACAACTTTCGCCCATTGGATCGTAGGCTGGGGGTTCTTTGCCCTGCTCTAGGAAGTGCTTGTCGTGGCGCCACTTCTCTTTGGAGAACATACCGTCGGGGTCGTCGTCGCAACGGTAGAAATAATAGAAACGCCCCTGGAATTTCTTGTACCAGAGGCCTCGTTTATGCCGACCTAGTTCCGGTCTGCGGGCTTTTTGCTTAGAATTAGCCACGTTGCATCGCTCCTTGCTTAGGGGAAAGCGGTGTAATCGACCAATGGGCAGTACCAATGCCCGTTGGTCTTTATTTGTCGTTCGTAGCCGTTAGTTGTACGGAATGGTTGTACGGACGCAAGCTCGGCGGGGCCGAGAACAGCACAAACCCTTGCAAATCAAGGGTCGGACGGTTGGCAGAGTGGTCGATTGCGGTGGTCTTGAAAACCATTGAACCGAGAGGTTCCGGGGGTTCGAATCCCTCACCGTCCGCTAGCGTTGTTCTAGGTTATGAGCTTCTTTTCAATTTGCCGCATCACGAACCTATGGGGAATTAGGTGGTTGGGATAAACGAAGTCCAGCACCCGCTCGTAGATCATCACCTGACCATTTTGCGTGATGAAAGCACCCCTCCCTCTATCTTCCGGCAGCAGATCCATCGGCTTTCGGCCTTATTGGCTTACGAGGCCACCGCAGATTTGCAGTTGGCTTCCACGACGATCCGGACTCCTCTGGTCGAAATGGAAGGCAAGCAGCTAGCCCATTCCATCGCCATTGTGCCGATTTTGAGAGCCGGCTTGGGGATGGTCGATCCTATCCAGGATCTCATTCCAGAAGCCGAAGTTTGGCACTTGGGCATGTACCGAGATGAGGAGACGGCAAAGCCGGTCGAATATTATTGCAAACTTCCGGAAGGCGGTGCCTGTGACGTTGGCTTCGTGTTGGACCCAATGCTGGCGACGGGAGGCAGTGTCGTTTCCGCGATCGAGACTCTATCGCGATGGGGATGTCCTGATATTCGCGTACTCAGCATCATTGCCTCGCGGCCAGGTGCTGAACGACTTCAAAAGGAATTTCCAAACGTACGCATCTTTGTATGTTCGGTCGATCCTGAATTAAACAGCCAGAAGTTTATCGTGCCTGGATTGGGCGATGCCGGCGATCGCATTTTCAACACGGTTCCAGGGCAGTAGCTAGCCCTATGATCTATCGGTGGTGGATTGTGCGTGGCCGAACCAACATTTCAAGTTGGATGCCGGCCTTTCTAGATCGTGTAGGTCGTCTAGGTCGCTCAGATGGCAACCCTCGCAAAACCGCTCCGTCAGATTAACGAGGGCGGGTCCAATCCTGAGACGCGATTCAACCCTGCCACGAGGTCGGTTCGCCCGTTCCCAGGGCCCAGTCGTTGACTTCGTTGCGAACGCAACAACATGCCGCAGACTCACCACCGATGGTAAAAGAATTCGACATGAGTGACTGGGTTGTGCTTCTCCGAGGCATCAATGTCGGCGGAAAGAACAAGCTGGCCATGGCAGAGCTGCGAAATGCACTGGAGCAATCCGGATTCTCCAATGTGCGTAGCTACGTTCAAAGTGGCAATCTGCGTCTTTCCTCCAGGAAGGCCGCCAAGTCGGTGGCCGCCTCGATTCAAGAGCTGATTCAATCCGAGTTCGAGCTTAGCGTGAATGTCATCTGCAAACCGGCACATCATGTCGCAGAGGCGATAGCCAACAGTCCTTTTCAGCCGTTAGATGAAAAGCATCTGCACCTGTTCTTCTGGCAAACCAAACCCAAGTCGTTTGGCATGGACGAGCTCGAGGAACGGCTGGTGAAGGACGAAGAAATTGCCCTGGGAGATCACGCCTTTTATCTACATGCGCCGAATGGGATCGCACGATCCAAAATAGCCACCAAGGTCGAAAAGCACCTTGGTGTTCCACTTACTGCCAGAAACCTTCGTACCACCAAAGCAATCCTAGCTCTGTCTTAGAAACGCAATCCCTGGCAGCAAACGGCGACTTAAAATGACATTCGAAACTCTTGGCGTAATCGGTGCCAACCCAGCCGCCTGCACCGCCTGAAACTCACGCTTCTTTACGACTCTGCCAGATCGTGTGTAACAGATCTGGAGTCTTCACGCTGCTATCGGTAGTTGAGGCCCTTGGATGTCACTGGGCCATCGAGGTCATAGAACTGAAGCGAGAAGAGCGATGAATGCAACGATGAACGCAACCATATTGTCCAAGAATGAAACCGCAGCTGCAATTTGGGACAGCGGCGCCTCCCAATACGATCGCATCAGCCGCCAAATCGCTGATGCCATCGAACACTGTGTCGATCGACTTTACCCGACGAGCGGTGAACGCATCCTGGATCTGGCGACCGGAACGGGTTGGACAGCTCGACGGGTCGCGGAGCGGGGATCTCGAGTCTGCGGCGTCGATCTCAGTAGCGAAGCAATCGAAGTTGCTCGCCGCCTGGATCCCGCCGAAACCATCGAATGGATGCAGGGGGATGCAGAACAGCTCACATTCACGGACGCCTCATTCGATGCCGTCATCTCCACCTTTGGAATCATGTTTTGCTCGGACCAGCGCGCTGCGGCTGGCGAGTTGGCCCGAGTTTGTCGGCCCGGCGGAAGAATCTCACTGGCTGTATGGGCAGACCACGGAGGAGTCCATGATCTTTTCACCATTATCAGCAAATACAAACCCAAACCCGCAACGGGCACCCCATCGCCATTCGCCTGGTGTGACCCGGATCGCATCCATGAATTGCTAGGCAATTCATTCGACCTAGCTGTAGAGCAAGGTGTCTCGCTTCACCGTGAGCGAGCGGGAGAGGACGCATGGGAAGCATTCCGCGACGGCTACGGTCCCATCCGATCATTGCTACCCACGCTTTCCAAAGTACGTGCAGCCGAGTTCCGAGAAGAGTTCATTGAATATCACGAGCAACACCGAACCGATGTCGGTGTCCTCGTCGAACGCCCCTATTCGATCATCACGGGAATTCGCAACCACGATTAGCGTTGTTGCGTTGTTGAAGTAGTCACGAAAAATGCATCTGATCTGCCCCTCGGAGCCATGCTTTCGAGGGGCTCTTCTCCGCCAGCTTAACCGGCTCCTGGGCCTCCGCTTCAATGCTGGAAAAAACGAAGCCACCGCGTCGTCTTCGAAACGGAACTCTTGCATTTAATCTGCAGCGGCTCTCCAGTCAACATAGGCCGCCCAAACCGCCTGGCTTCCTTAGAAGTCAGTTCTTTGAACCCGGCTCGAGCCGGCGTCTACGCGATCACGGCATAAATTTCAGTGTGGAGTCCTAGGCTCACCGGACGAAGACGGAGCGCGGACACCGTAACGATTTTGCAGGCGAAGCCGATTCTTACGGATCGGACGATCCTGCTAGCAACCACACTGGAGCAACCAATTGGTATGCCAGTGCGTGCGTTAGGCAAACTGCAGGCGAGTCCACAATGCTCATCAAGCTACTGAAGACCATTGACCAACTTCTCATTACCTCTCGGCCGAAAGCCAAGCCCGAGAAGCCGAAGATTACTGCGTACCAGTTAGAAGAGCGCATCATGTACAGTGTCTCCCCACTAGGAGACCCAGGCATGTTTGACCCCTCTCTGGTCGATTTGGTCGATGCGAATGAACTGGGTGAGACCGACCTAAGTGCAGTCGACACGGCGAATAACACGGACCAAACCGAATCCGAACCAGAGAAATTGGATCCGAGGCAATTGGCCTTGGCCGGCCGAGAACCGCTGGACCCAACCGTACGAAGAGAAATCTACTTCATCGATCAGGATGTCGAGAACTTTCACGATCTGCTCGAAGACTTGATGTCGCTCGACGCTCCGAAACTCGACATCGAAGTGGTCTTTTTGACAAATGATCGAGACGGTGTGGATCAGATCACGAGCACGCTTTCGGTACTCACTGATATCGACGCAGTCCACATTGTCTCGCACGGAGCCGAAGGCCAAGTCCGATTGGGCGGCACCGTGCTCAGCAACGATACCATCGACGGCTATGCTGGCCAGATTGCGACTTGGGCCGATGCGCTCGATGAGAACGCGGACTTGCTCTTCTACGGATGCGATTTGGCGAGCGGCGAGGGCGAAACCTTGGTGGAGTCCATCGCGGAACTATCCGGTGCCGATGTGGCAGCCAGCGACGATCGGACTGGGCATGCCGACCTGGGTGGTGACTGGGAGTTCGAGTACATCGTCGGCTCCATTGAATCGACCACCGCGATCAGCCAAGCAACGCAAGCGTCGTGGGAGCAAGTCTTCGCAACCTACACCGTCACCAACACGCTGGATGATGGCAGTGTTGGTAGTTTGCGTTGGGCCATTACCCAAGCCAACGCCAATGCGGGCGCGGACACGATTGAATTCAACATCGCCGGCAGCGGTACGCAGATCATTAACATCGCCTCGGCACTGCCAACAATTACGGATCAGGTCACGATCGACGGTACGACGCAGACGGGTTGGACCGAAGGTAGCTTTCTACCAATAGTGATTGACGGTAACGATGGTGCGTTCGATGGGTTGCATTTCAGTTCGACGGCAGACGGCAGCGAAGTTCGTGGTTTGGTGATTCGCGATTTCGGTTTCAATCCGATTGATATCGGATCCGGTGCGGACAACATCACCATCGCAGGGAACTTTCTGGGAGCATTCGATAGCTCTGGCGCCTACGTTAGCGGTGAAGAAGTCGGTGGTGCGATCATCTATGGCCAAGGTAGTAACGCGACGATCGGTGGAAACACGGTTGCCGACCGGAACCTCATTAGCGGTGGCCCGAATGGGATTGTGTTCAATGGTGCAACGGGTGGAGTCATCGCGGGCAACTACATCGGAACGGATGTCACTGGCAATACGGTCATCGACCTGACATTCGATGGAGTTCGTCTGGAGAACGGCACCACCGGGGTCACGATTGGCGGCAGCACCAGTGCTCATGGCAATGTGATTGTTTCCACATCCAACCAAGTTGACATTAGTGGAGAGACTTCAGATGGGAACATCGTCCAATCTAACTTGATCGGTGTCTCAGCCGATGGCTTGACCAACCTGAATGTGTCCACCAGTACTTCAGGTAGCGCGGTGTATATCAGCGGTGGTGCAGATAACACTCAAATCATTGGCAACACAATCGCCGGTGCTCGTTACGCTGGAATTGAGCTCGATGCGGGAACCACCAACGATGGCACGATCATTCAAGGCAACATCATCGGGACCGATTCCACGGGAACCTTGAATTGGGGGCATGGCGAGAACGGCATCTTGGTGGAGCAAGCCACCAATACAATCATCGGAGGCGTGAATGCGGGCGAAGGCAATGTGATTGCCTTTAGCGGGCAGGTGACGGCAATCTACGGCGCCGGCATCTCCGTACAGGACGGCGGCAGCGGCAATACGATTCGCGGCAACTCGATCTACTCCAACGCCTACATTGGAATCGATCTGTCCGCTGGAAACGTGGCGGACGGCGCTACGCCTAACGACTCGGGTGATGTCGATACCGGTTCCAACAACCTGCAAAACTGGGCGGTGCTGACGTCGGCCTCGATCGCCGACAACGGGACGTTCAGTTTTGAACTCGACACCAGCACGCTCCAAAACCGTGCCTACTATGTGGACTTCTACGCCAGCACGGATCGCGATGGGGGACAGGTCGAAGGGGCTCGCTACCTGGGAACCTGGTCAGGAATCACTGATGGCACTCCCGAGATCGATACGCTCTCCGGCATCACTCTCAATCCGGGTGAATACATCACGACCGTCACGACGGACGTCTTTAACGCAGAAAGCTCTGAGTTCTCAAATTACGCGGTCGCCACTGACAGCGATGCGGGCGGAGCTGCGCCGAGCGATCTACTGACCACCGCGACCAGCGAAGGCGGCTTGAGCATCAATAATGATGGTGGCGATGACACTTATCTGATTGCCGACGACGGTGATGCGATTCTTGGAGGATTAACATCCCTATCCGTGGAAACACAGTTCTCCGTAATGCCATCGTCCGGTGTGACGACCCTGGTCTCTTACCATAGCTCCACGGGTGGTGATGAACTAAGGATCAATATCAATGCGAATGGATCGCTAGGTATCAATATCTCCAATTCGCCGATCGTCCTTTCGGGCATTGATTACTACGCTGCCGTCAACGATGGCCTGCTACACTCGCTCGCCATCACCTGGTCGAATTCGGGCCAGTTGGATGTGTACTTTGACGGTGCCCTTGTGGATTCCGTATCCGGCTACTCCAGCGGGCAGACGATCAATTCAGACGGCGTTTTGATACTTGGCCAAGAACAAGATCGAGTTGGGGGGGCGTTTGATAGTGCACAAGCGCTTAATGGCACGTTGTACGATATTCGCGTCTTCAATGACGTTCGCTCAGCGGGCGAAATCGCGGCCAGTTATCGCAGCGATCTGCCTTTTGACGAAGCCGGTATGGTGGCGAACTGGCGATTTGACCAGCTGTCCAGCGACAACGTCGTTTTGGATGCCGTTGGCGGGAATAACCTGACGGTCAAGCACACCAGCGAAAGCGGCTTCACGGCCAGCGAGGCTTCGTTGACATTTGGTGTGGATGAGAACGCGATTGATGGAACAGTCGTTGGCAGCGTCAGCGGTGTCGATGCAGAACGCGAGGCTCAGATCGCATCCTTGTTGGCGGCCGATCCGAATCTGCGTTACAGTGCTGAAACGGGCAAGTTCTATCAGTTGGTCCAAACTGACGTGACTTGGGCCTTTGCGGACTTCGCAGCCCAAGCAACGGATCTGGATGGTGTTTCGGGTCAGCTTGGAACGATTCGCAGCGCTGCAGAACAAGAGTATTTCACGGGTTGGTTCACGGAGCTTAATGACCAAATCTGGCTTGGTGGATCCGATGCGACAGTCGAAGGCGAGTGGCGTTGGCAGGAAGGCGACGCGAATGCCGATCAGTTCTGGCAGGGAACAGGAAACGGCTACAACCCCGATAACAGCTACACAAATTGGCGCAATACTTCGGAACCAAACGCCGGCACGGACGAGGATAATCTGATTCTTTGGCAGGCCGACGGAGGCTGGAACGACGCGAACAATAGCGTAACCGCCAGCTACGTCATCGAATGGAACGCCGACGAAGTTCTGGATGTCACGCAGAGCGTGACCTACTCGATTCAGTCGCAGACGGTTTCGGGCGCCTTCGAGATCGACGCCGACACGGGCAAGATTCGCGTGGCCGATGGAACGCTGCTCGATGCCGATACCCTGGCGACTCACACCATCACCGTTCGAGTCACCGACACCGCGACGCCGACCGCAAACACCTACGACGAAGCCTTCACGATCAGCCTGAACAATCTGGTCGAGGACAATAGCGCGCCGACCGATCTATCTAGCGGCATCGAGCTGAATACCGATGGTGGGAATGATGCGTATCTGCAAACATCCAATCCCGAGGCTTTCTTGCAAGGGCTGACGGAGATGACCGTCGAAGTCAGCTTCAGCGATTTAGAAACGCCAGCCGTTCGCTCGACTTTGTACTCGTTCCTCGACAGCGGGTACACGGAACGCTTGGCGATCAATGCCGACGGCACCATCGAGTGGGCAGGCCTGACAACCTCGGGCAGCTACTCACAACTGTTTGATGGCGGACATCACCACGTGGGATTCACTTGGGACAACGATTCGAGCCAGATTCACGTCTACGTCGATGGCGAATTCGCGGAAACGATTGCGAATCCGTATAACGGGAGCTACGTGATCGCTGACGGAAGCTTTGCCATCGGACAAGACCTTCCCAACGGCGGTGGCTTTGATCCCGACTCAGCATTCCAAGGCACCCTTCACGACTTTCGCATCTGGAACGAAGTCCGCAGCGAAGCCGAGATCGCGCTCAACTATCAGAACAAGTTCGACAGCGGCAGCTTGCCCAGCGGCCTGATCGCTAACTGGCAGATGGACGGCTTCAACGGTTCGAACGAAGTCGTCGATGTCGTCTCGGGTAACAACCTGGGCATCGGACACGCCACCGGCACCGGCTTCATCGCCAGCACGCCGGTCGAAGATCTGCACATTAGCGAAAACGCAACCGATGGAGCGAGCGTTGGCTTCGTCGTGCCGAGCGATCCCGATGCGGCGCAGGATATCGTCAGCGATGGGTTATTCACCGAAGGCCCAAATCCCGGAGCGTATACGGACTATTCGGCTGGTCAGTCCTTCGGCGACTGGACGGTACGTTCGGGTACCGTTAGTCATCACGGGACGGAAACGGAACTCTCACCGCTTGGTGGCTACACGGTCGACCTGAATGGAAGCAGCGCCGGTGGGATCTACCAAACGCTGACGACCGAAGCGGGGCGACAGTACCAAGTCGTCTTCGAGATGTCAGGCCACTGGGGTGGTGGTGACGCGGTGAAAGACATTCGTGTGAGTGCTGATGGGCAGAGTCAGGATTTCTCAATGACTCAGCCGTCTGGTTGGTCAACCAGCAACATGCTGTTTTCAACTCAATCCTTTACGTTTACCGCAACCGACAGCAGCACCGACCTTGACTTTCTGTCCCTCGATAACAATGGAGTTTGGTGGGGACCTGTCATTGGCGATGTCCGCGTCATCGAAATCCCGCAGGCCGTCAACACGATCCTGAACAACGATCCGACGCTGTCCTACGATGCAGCGACGGGCAAGTTCTATCGGCTCGTCAGCACCATCACTCAGCCGTTGGATGCGATCAATGCCGCCACCTCTGCGACGCTGAACGGCGTCACTGGACAACTGGCAATGATCCGTTCTGCTTATGAAAACGATTTGATGCGAGCGTTTGCAGAGCAGATGGGAGGCGACGTGTTGCTGGGCGGTCGCGACGCGACGACCGAAGGTGATTGGTACTACCTCGATGGAAGCACCGAAAGCGAACAGTTCTCGACCGGCTCAACAGCCGAAGCGGGCTACTACACCAACTGGAAAGTCGGTGAGCCAAACGGTACGACTGGCGAGAACCAACTTGCGATCCGACCGGATGGCGAATGGCAAGACGTCCCCGACAACCAATCGCGTGCCTATGTCATCGAGTGGGACGCTAGCCAGGTGCTGTCCAGCTTCACGTTCGAAATCGCTGATCAGGATTCATCCGGACCATTGTTCGCTATTGATCCGTCGACCGGTGAAGTTCGACTCGCCAATCCAACGGCGCCCGATAGCTACACCGATCACATCGCTTGGATCGATTCCAGCGACGGCGCGACGCTGACACTCAGCGGTAGCGAAGTTGATGGGGCAACGGACAAGACGGGCAACGGCAACAATGCTGGCCAGGTCACGGCTGGCCCCACGCTGGTGGCGGGTGGGATGAATGGCCTGGATGCCATGCAGTTTGATGGAGTGGACGATCGGCTGACGTTCTCGAACTCGGGGACGTTGAATACCCAAGACTACACGGAAAAGTCAACCACGCTTGTATTCAAATCTTCTGCTGACATCGCAACTCGACAGATTATTTACGAACAAGGAGGCGCATCGAACGGCCTCAACGTGTACATCGAAAGCGGCAAGTTGTACGCCGGGTTTTGGTCCGAAACGCAGGGTTGGAACGGCGAGTGGTTGTCGACCGATATCACGCAGTCGACCAGCTATGTCGTGACATCGACCTATGACTCAGTGACGGGCAGCATTGCCCTGCACGTGAACGGTTCCCTGGTAGACGAGGGGACGACGCCGGTCATCTTGAATGATCACACCGGCGACATTGCGATGGGAATGGTCTTCGGACACACCAAATTCCACGACGGAGATTTTACCGGCAACGAGGCTCACTTCTTCAGCGGCATGGTCGGTGAGCTTTCGTTGAACAACACCGCTCTTGCAGGCGATCAAGTCGTCGACCTGCACGCGCATATGATGAACAAGTGGATCGGCACGCCGACGCAGCTTGATTACGAAACGGCAGCGTCCCACGCGCCAACGATCCAAGTCACCGATGCGGCAGGGAATTCTTATCGCGAGCAGGTGACCATCACCGTCGATGACGCCAGCGATGTGATTCACGATCTGTCCGATGGCAGCGACGATGGCGTGATCGTGGGTCGCGATGATGACAACGTGATCTACGGTGGCAACGCCGATGGCACTGCCGATGGTGGAGCCGCAATCGACGATGACATCGATGCTGGTGGTGGCAGCGATACGATCTACGCGGGCGACGGTGCTGATACGATCGATGCCGATGACGTCACGGTTGCCGAGGTGTTGGCCGCCGATCCAACGCTGACCTACAACGAATCGACCGGCAAGTTCTACAAGCTGATCACCACCACAGCGTCCTGGGATGACGCAAAGGTCGATGCGGATGGTTCCAGCGTGCTTGGCATCCAAGGTCGTCTGGTGCAAGTCAATTCGGCGCCCGAGAATACCTTCGTCAACACGCTGGCTGCCGGCAACGCCATTTGGCTGGGGGCCAGCGACACAGGGCACCAAGACGCCTACGTGTGGACGGATGGAACGCCGGTTACCTACGAAAATTTCGCCGCCGGCCAACCCGCTGATGCAGCTTGGGCGGACGGTCTGGAAATGCTGGCTGATGGGACTTGGAACGATCTGGATGAGAACCAGCTACGTGCCTACATCATCGAATTCGATCCGACAAGCAATGACGACACAGTCATTGGTGGGGCGGGCGATGACATCATCGAAGGCGGGATAGGTACCGACACTGCCGTCTACACGGGTAACGCCGCCGACTACACCATCACCGATAACGGCAACGGGACGTGGACGGTCACCGACAGTGTTGGCTCACGTGACGGCAGCGACACCCTTTCCGGTGTCGAGCAATTCAAGTTCGCCGATCAAACCTACGACACGACGACCGCCAGTTTCAACCAGTCGCCAAACGACATCACTTTGGAAGCCCCTGGTGACGATCTTGTCGCCCAGCCGATTGAGACGATTCAAACCTATACCGGCTTTAGCAACTCATACCAGCAGATCATCACGCGGGATGATGGTGGATACTTTTTGGTCTACAGTGACTACGATTTCAGCAGCGCTTGGGACTTTAAAGCCCAGAGATACGATGCCGACGGCAACGCGATCGGCGAAGCATTTCTTGTCGACCGCAACATGCTCGGCGGCAGTCAATATTGGATCGACGTGGAGCAAATCGATAATGGAAATTGGGTGCTAACGTGGCGGCGAGACTCGTCCGGAGGAGTTTTCGCCAAGATCGTTGACCAAGATTTCAACGAAGTCACTGCCCGATTCCGGGTTGAAACAACGACGGCGGATCTCCGGTACGAGCCTGACGTGGCGGCAACCGGTGACGGAGGCTTTGCAATCGCGTGGCAGCAGCGAATCGATGAGAATTCCGATGGTTACTACGACTACTGGGACATCTACGCGCAGAAGTTTGACGCCAGCGGCAACAAGATCGGCAGCGAGATCGTCGTTACCGATGTTACTCACCATCAGACGGATGCATCAGTCGCTGGCTTCGGTGATGGCACCTTCATGGTCACCTGGCAGGCGGACAACACTGCCGACGGCAGCAGCTCTGCTATCAAAGGCCGACTGTTCAATGCCGATGGCACCGCACAAGGCGCCGAGTTTGTTGTCAACACGACGACCAGCGGCTGGCAGGGCGATCCCGAAATGGTTGCCCTCGACTCAAACCGGGTTTTGGTGGTTTATCGTTCGCCAGACACCAACAGCTATGGCTACTTTGGCAAGGTCTACAACGCAGATGGCAGCGTCGCGATCGACGAATTTCAACTGAATGAAAACGACATCGGAGATAACTACTGGGCTGGAGTGAACCATCTGAACGATGGCGGGTTCGTCCTGACCTATGCCTCCACGGCAGATGGAACGAATCGTTCAATCCATGCCGTCCGATTTGATTCAGCCGGCAATCGTGTCGGCAACGAGTGGACCGTCGGCGCCCACACTTTTGATTATCAGCAGAGGTTGCCCGCGGTGGCGCAGGCTTCTGACGGCGAGCTCATCTTTGCATGGCAGAAGACCAGCCATAGTACGCAAGCAACCGCGACCAACGACAAAATCTTCCATCAGCATTTCGACCTCAGCGGCAATGCCACGACGGAGATATTGGAAACCGAGACTTTCACGCAAGTCGCTGATCTGCGAGTTGACGCAAGCACCTTGGCATCCGGTGGTCACGTCGTTGTTTGGCGAAATACAGGCTACGAACCGAGTGGCGGAACCTCTTGGGGAGTGTTCGCCCAGATTTACGACGCGGCTGGCAATCCCGTTGGCGCTCACATTCCGTTGGCAGCAAACCAAGGTGGTGATGAACATCATGTCGAAGTTGCGGGGCTCCCTGGTGGAGGCTTCGTTGCGACCTGGCAGGAAGCCGGTGACGGCAGCAGTTGGGGAATCAAAGTCGCTCGCTACGACGCCAGTGGCAATCAATTGAGCGAGACGTTTGCCAATACGCACACGACGCTTCAGCAAGAAATGTCTGCCGTGGCAACAGCGCCGGACGGCAGTTTCGTCGTCTCCTGGCGATCATTGGACCAAATCAGTGCGTCCAGCAACTGGGATACCTATATACAAAGGTTTGATGCGTCGGGAAATCCAGTAGGAACGGAGACTCTGGTCAGTCAGACATTTGATAGCAGCGATCAGCGCGAACCGGCACTTGCCATTGCCGATGATGGTACGACACTGGTCACCTGGATGGATTCGAGCGCTCTGGATGGCAGTGGTTGGGCGATTGTTGGACGGCGTTTTGACGCCAACGGTGATCCGATTGGCAATGAATTCGTCATCAATGAATTCAACAGCAGCACTCAGTCCGAACCTCGAGTCGAAAAGCTCAGCGACGGTCGGTTCATCGTCACTTGGCACAGTTGGGGAGGCGATACCAGTCGCTACGCCAGTTTCGCGCGTATCCTTAACGCCGATGGAAGCTTTGCCGGAAGCGAATTCCTAATCAACCAAAGCACCGCGGGTGACCAGTACTGGCCGGAAGTTGCCGCGCTGAATAACGGCGGATTTGTGGTGACCTACTTAGGAAGTGGTGACGGACAGAGTTACGCCGTCTGGGGACGTACTTTTGATGCTTCAGGAGCTCCGACCAGTGATGAGTTTCGAGTCAGCGACATTCCCAACGGCTGGGGCGTGAAACCCGTCGTCACCACACGTGGCGACGGATCCATCATTTTCGCATGGACTGCCTACGACCCGGACAATGGTACCGCATTACAACAACGTGTCTTTACACCGGGGCTGCTGGAATCAACTGAAGTCGGTGCGGTCCTTGGGACCTTTGTCGCTACCGACCCGGATACCCCAGAGTCGTTCACTTACGAGATGGTCGCGTCCGATACCAACGATTTTGAGTTGATCGGCGATCAGCTAGTCGTCAAAGCCGGTGCGACTTTCGACGCGGAAAACGACCCACCACGAAGTGTCACGATCCGGGTCACCGACAGCGTCGGCAACACGTTCGACAAAGTCTTTGTCATTAACCCTAAGCCGGTCAACGATGCGCCGACTGACATCAGCTTTATGCCCAACGCGGTGAACGAAAACGCGGCCAGCGGGTTCAGCCTGGGCAGCGCCGTCGCGGCCGACCCCGATCTAAACGATACGATCACGTACAGTCTGGATGACGATTACGGCGGAGCGTTTACGATCGACGGCAGCACCGGCGAAGTGACGGTCAATACGGCCGGAGTACTGGACTTCGAAGCCCATCAAACGGTCACGCTCACGATCCGAGCCACCGACGCCGAAGGTTTGTTCCGAGCCGAAGATTTTACGATCAACGTGACGGACTTTGATGAAGTGCCGACCATGTTGGGAAGTTACGAAATCGTCGCCGACTACCGCGATGACTTCAGTGATACGGCGATCCCGACCGGATGGCAGTACTTGTGGAATGCGCCCGACGGCTGGGTGGCGGGCGGAGCGGCGGGAAATCCCAACACGGGCGAAATCGGCGACCCAACGAACTATGTTTCGCTAATCGATGCGGGCAGTGATTGGAGGGCCGACGGCGACACGGACTACACAAACAACGCCCCGGCCCGGTACGCCAATTTGTCGGCCACCGGCGGGCATCCGGGCAGCGGCACCGAACAGTACGCTGGGCATGATCGCTACGTCATCGCAGCCTACACCGTTGCGGAATCGGGAGACTACTCGATCATCGACAGCTTTCTGAATGATGCCGGCGGCGACTTCTCTGGCTTTGAGTTGCTCATTCACGTCAACTCAGATGCACCAATCCTAGTGCAGAACGGCTATGAGACGACGCAATCGTTTGACATCGATTTGGGTTCGTTGAGTGCCGGTGACACGATCTACGTCGCACTCGGCCCAGACGGAAGTGACTTCTTCGACACTTTCGAATGGGATTTCAGCATTGCCAAGGAAGTCACCGCGACGATCGACGAGAATTCCGCCGACGGAACCGTCGTCACCACACTGGCGACCACCGACGATCCTGACGACACACACACTTACGCGCTGATTGATGACGCCGGTGGACGGTTTGCATTCGATCCGAATACTGGCATCGTGACCGTCGCGGATGGCAGTTTGCTGAATTACGAGCTCGCCACACGCCACGACATTACTATCCGAGTCACGGACGGGAACAGCCAGTTTTCAGATATCGTCCACACCGTACAAGTTGGAGATGTGAATGAATCCCCTATCGACATTGCAGTCGGCAGTGGTATCAACTTGGTTGCCAATGGCTCCTTTGAAACTCAGACAAGCGGTCCTGGTCAAGACATTGCACCGGACGGATGGGCGGTTACCGGCGGCGCAGGTGCGTACAACGATGCGTCGCGTGCTTCGGACGGCACGGGATCGGTTGTATTCCACGGCTGGGGTGCGGGTGCAGGTGGAACACTCAGCCAGACGATCAATACCCAGATCGGCCAAACCTACACGCTGACGTTTGACATGGCTGAGCACAATCTGGCAGGCTCTCCAACAGCGGATACGGCATTGAGGGTGGAAGCCATCTCCGGTGGTTCCAGCGTGCTTGACACCGTCGCCGTTGATGTGACTCCGGAAGGTTTCGGATCCAACGCCGCAGGTTATCGAACCTACACCTACACGTTCACAGCCACTGGAAACACGACTGAGCTGCGATTTACCGATCAATCGACTGGCTTGAGCGGCAGCACGGACTTGGACTTCGACAACGTCGCGGTACGAGTCGCAGCTCCAAGCATTGTTGAAAGTGCGACAGACGGGACGCATGTCGGTTGGGCTCGTGGCATCGATACCGACAGTGGTGCTGTGCTGACATACAGCTTGACCGACAACGCTGGCGGACGCTTTGCGATCAACAGCAGCACCGGAGAAATCACGGTCGCCGATAGTTCGCTGTTGGACTTCGATACGGCCAAATCTCACGACATCACTGTCCGTGTCAGCGACGGCAGTTTGACTCATGATGAGACGATCACGATTGCGATCGAAGATGCGCTGGCAGCAAGTGCGACGACCGGCGGCGGACTGAGCATCAATGAAGACGGCGGCAACGACGCCTACCTGCAAGCTGACGATGGGGACGCGATCTTCGGCGGGCGGACTTCGTTGAGTTTAGAGGTTCGCGGTTCATTCAGCAGCTTGAATTTCCCATACCTTATCGACTACGCAACGACATCGCAGAGCAACGAGTTTGCAATCCTGGAATCGAGCGACTCGATTCGCGTTCTGATCGGTGGTGTTGGTCACACCTTCTCAAATTCACATCCGGAGTTGTATGACGGTTCGGTCAACACAATCGGCGTGACCTGGAATGGAGCGACGGGCGATCTGAGTCTGTACGTGAACGGAGTACACTCCGAAACCGTCAACAACTTCCAAACCGGTTACACGATCGGCAGCGGCGGTACGCTCGTGCTGGGTGCCGATCAAGATTCACCCGGCGGCAGCTTTGCGACCAATCAAATGGCGCAGGTCACCTACCACGACGTACGGATCTTTGACGACGTCCGAAGCGCCAATGAAATTGCCGCCAGCTATCGCAGCGATCTGCCCTATGACGAAGCCGGAATGCTGGCCAATTGGCGGTTCCGAGATCTGTCGGCTGATGGTGTGACCACCAATGCCGTCAGCGGCAATAACCTGACGGTCAAGCACGTGATGGAAGCGGGCTTCACCGCCAGCGAAGCGTCTTTGACACTCGGCGTGGATGAAAACGCGATTGATGGCACGGTTGTCGGCAGCGTCAGTGGCGTTGATGCCGAACGCGAGGCTCAAATTGCGTCACTGTTGGCGGCTGATCCTGATCTGCGTTACAGCGCCGAAACAGGCAAGTTCTATAAAGTGGTGACCACGGCGATGGACTGGGATGTCGCGGAAACCAATGCGATGTCATCCAATCTCAACAGCGTTGGGGGTGAATTGGCTGTCATTCGATCCGCAGCCGAGCAAGCAGTGCTCGCTGGACTTGCCCAAGATGCTGGCATCGAGTTGTGGTTGGGCGGCACCGATTCGACTGTTGAAGGTGAGTGGCGATGGCGTGAATCAGGCAGCGATGGTGAGTTGTTTTGGGCCGGACAGACCGATGGCTATGCACCCAACGGTGCTTTTCAGAACTGGATCAGCTCGAATCAGCCTGATAATCTCGGCGGGACTCAGCATTACCTCGCAATTCGCCCGAACGGGGATTGGGATGACGAAACGCTTATTGGCGGCAGCAACGGCTCCATCATCCAATGGAACGCCGATGATGTGCTCGATGCGACGCAGGCGATCACGTACTCGATTCAGTCACAGAGCGTGGCGGGAGCGTTTGAGATCGACGCGTCGACGGGCGAGATTCGCGTGGCCGACGGAACGTTGCTCGACGCCGATACTCTGGCGACTCACACCGTCACCGTTCGCAGCACCGACGTCGACAGCAACACCGTCGACGAAGACTTCACGATCAGCCTGAACAATCTGGTCGAGGACAATAACGCTCCGACCGATCTGTCCAGCGGCATCGAGCTGAACACCGACGGTGGGAATAACGCTTATCTTGAAACGACGAATGCATCGGCGATCCTTGGTGGGCTAACAAGTGTGACCGTCGAGACAATGGTCAGCTTCGACGACACCAATCAGCACATTCTCTTCAACTACACGACGACGACCTACAACGACGCATTCCACCTACAGCAAGCTGGCAACCATCTGCGACTTGGAATCAACGGCAACCTCTACGACTTCACGGGCATCGACTACTCGGCTTTGAAAGATGGCGCGCCGCATGCGATCGCTTTGTCTTGGGACAACACCAACGGCGATGTCGCGATCTACATCGATGGTGAATTGGTCGAGACGGCCACAGGGATCGGAACCGGACTCGTGATCGACACCGACGCCAGCAATTCGCTGACGCTCGGCATGGACACGGACATCCCCAGCGGCAGCTACCAGAGTTCTCAGACATTCCGGGGCACATTCTACGATTTCCGACTTTGGAACGATGTCCGTAGCGAAGCCGAAGTTTCGCTGAACTATCAACAGAAATTCGACAGCGGCAGTTTGCCCAGCGGCTTGATCGCCAACTGGCAGATGGATGGTTTTTCAGGTGCCGGATCAAACGAAGTCGTCGATGTCGTCAGCGGCAATAACCTGACGGTCGGCAATGCAACCGGAACCGGCTTTATCGCCAGCACGCCAGTCGAAGACCTGCACATCAGCGAAAACGCAACCGCTGGAGCCACTGTTGGCTACGTCGTGCCCAGCGATCCGGATGCGCCGCAGGATATTGTGATCGGTGGTGATTTTCAAAACGCCAGTGGAATTGTTTCTGCTGGTGGGACGATCGGTGACTGGAATGTTACTGACGGTAACGTGGATGCAGTCACTGGATTCGAAAGTGGGCCTTTGGGTGGAAGAGGAATCGACCTAAATGGATCCAGTTTGGCGGGAAGCATCCAGCAAACCTTGACCACCGAAATTGGGCGGCAATATCAAGTCGTCTTCGCTTTCGGGGGCAACTGGTCTGGTGGAGACGAAATCAAGGACCTGCGAGTCAGCGCAGATGGTGACTCCCACGACTTCGTGCTGGAGCAGGAATCAGGTGCGACCAACGCCAACATGCTATGGCAGAATCGGTCTTTCACGTTCACGGCAAGTGATACCGCCACCGATCTTTCGTTTGCTTCATTAGACTCTGACAGTGCCTATGGCCCCGTGATCACCGACGTTCGCGTGATCGAAATCCCGCAAGCGGTCAGCACGATCCTGAACAACGATCCGACGCTGTCCTACGATGCGGCGACGGGTAAGTTCTATCGTTTTGTGGACGCAGGTGTGGGGTGGAACGCGGCACTCGCCGGTGCGACCAGCAGTCAGCTCAACGGCGTCAACGGCCAACTGCTGGTTGTCGAAAGCCAGTACGAAAACGACTTGATGTACGCCAAGGCACTTAACGCGGATATCAATATCTGGCTTGGCATGACCGACCAAACAAGCGAGGGTCAGTGGGTTCAGATGGATGGCTCCGACGACGGAGAATTGTTCTGGTCGGGCACAGCGAGCGGTTCAGCCCAAAACGGGAATTACGCCAACTGGCACCTTGACAATGGCCAACCCAACGACGGCGCCGGCGATCAGGATCATGCTCAGCTCATGCATAACGTGGGTGGGCAGTGGGATGACGCGATCGAATCAACGGCCAATGCCTATGTCATCGAATGGGACGCCAGCGAGGTTCTTTCCAGCTTCACGTTTGAGATTACCGATCAAGACGGAACGGACGGGCCGCTGTTCACTGTCGATTCGTCGACCGGCGAGATTCGGCTGGCCAATCCGACAGCCCCGGATGGATTTAGCAACCACACTGTATGGTACGACGTTTCTGACAGCAGTTCCGTTACGGAAAGTAGTGGCGTCATCTCCGCATTGGAAGACAAGACCGATGGTGCCAACGACGGCACACAAGCCGGCAGCGACAGTCCGACTCTTGCCGACTCAGCAATCAATGGGCTCGATGCGATGCAGTTCGATGGAGTCGATGATCGGCTTGAAATCGCAAACAGCAACGATATCAATCTGATTCCTTTCAGCGAGCGTTCGGTCTCACTCGTTTTTCAAACCTCGTCTGACACGTCCAGCCGCCAAATCCTCTTCGAACAAGGGGGCAGGAACAATGGAATGAACCTATATCTTGATGGCGGATCGCTATACGGCGGAATTTGGACATCGAACGGCAGCGACAAGGCCTTTGCCAACGTCAGTGTCAATGCCAGCACGACCTATGTCGCTACTCTGGACTACGACGGCCCAGAAGGAAAGATGAGCTTGTACCTCAATGGCAATCGGGTCGCCGTGCTTGAAGCTGTCAATTTGCTGGGGGGCCACACAGGCAACATTGCCCTGGGAGGCATTGCTCAACACACCCGATATCATGATGGTTGGACGACCGATGACACTGGCGCAAATCTTCTCGGGCTGATAGGCGAATTCTCCTACCACGGTCAGTCCTTGAGTGGAAATGAAGTCGTCGATCTGCACGCCCACCTGATGAACAAGTGGCTCGGCACGCCGACGACGCTCGACTACGAAACGGCGACTTCACACAATGTCACCGTTCAAGTCACCGATGCGGCGGGTAATAGCTACAGCGAGGTTATGTCGATCGCAGTCGACAATGGGCTTGATGCGAACCAGACGGTTCCAGGTCCGCAGAGTGTCAACGAGGATCAAACATTGACCTTCAGCACAGCGGGCGGCAATGCAGTCAGCGTTTCGGATTCGCTGGCCAGCGCCAATTCGCCAATGCAGGTTTCGCTGTCGGTGCACGACGGCATTCTGAACCTCTCGCAAACCACGGGACTGACCATTGTCGAAGGCAGCAATGGTGCGGCTAGTCTAGTCATCAACGGCACCGAGTCCGATATCAACGCGGCCCTGGAAGGCATGACCTTCACACCCAACGCTGGATTCAACGGCAGCGTCACACTGGACATGACGACTTCGCTGGGCGTTGATTTGGAAGGACACTACACCTTTGATGGCGGTAACGCCAATGACCAAGCGGCGGGCACCGCCAATGATGGTTCCTTCGAAAACCAAGCGGCGGTTGTCATCGATCCCGAGCGTGGCGAAGTTTTATCGCTAGACGGGATCGACGATGCGGTCGTGATCTCGCCAAAAGTCACTTTCACCGATCAAGTCACTCTAGCTGCATGGATCAACGTGCCCGGTCCGAATCAGGCAGGCGACACACAATCGGTGATCTCGCTGGGCAACAACGTTGCGATCTTCATCCCATCGAACGGAACGATCGAAGGTCGCTATCGCAATGCTGATGCCTCAACCTGGAACGTTACCTCTGCGGCTGATGTTGTTGGTAGTGGCTGGCATCATGTGGCCTTCACTGTAGACGCAACGGGGCAGAGCCAGAATTTCTACATTGATGGTCAATTGGTCGCATCGACGGCCTTCACGGAAGCGATCTCGCAGTGGGGAGTCGGTGCTGATGTGATCGGACGCAACGCGACGCCGGGACAGCACCTTTTCAATGGCCTGATCGACGACGCGCGTGTTTACTCCCGCGCCCTGTCCGCTGACGAGGTCGCGGCTCTGGCAGGAGACAACACAGCGACCAGCGATCAAACGACGATCGAAGTCAATGCGATCCCCGATGACCTGCGTTTGGGCCAAGACTTCGACGGCACCTCGGGTGATGTGATTGTGACCGGCAACACGGTCAACACCCCGAACAACTTCACGGTGCAGATCACCGCTTCGCCGACGCAAACGATCGCATTGCCAACCGAGTCGAATACCGGTTCAGTTCACGTCTCGGGGCCCCATGCGTTTGCGATCGCAGGCGACCACGGCAGCAATCTCTGGGGAGGCACAGACAACGCCAGCCTCGGCGTGTCGATCGGAACTAACGGTGTGGTCGTGATCGAACACGCGGGCAGCCACTTCCCACCACTATTGGTGTACTCAGGCACGATTGATCCGGAGACGGAAGTGACCGTGGTTGTCGAAAACAAAACGCCAAAACTGTTCCTCGATGGCGTGCTGGTTCACACCGGACAGACAAGCACGATGACGAATCTCTATCCCTCGGTGGGAGCGAATGCAGGACGCGGCATCGGAGGTGACGCTTCCTACGGTCTATTCGAAGGCCAACTTTCCGACTTCCGAGTTTGGGACAGTGCGATCGCCGATGGGGACGTGGCGGGGCTTGCGGATCTCGCTCGCGATGCAGACGTATCTGGGTTGGCTTACCGCTTGCTTTCAACGCGCGTGGATGAGAACGCCGCCAACGGCACTGCGATCACCAGCGTCATCGTCGACGATTTGGATCCAGCCGACACGCATACGTTTACTTTGCTCGACGACGCCGGTGGTCGCTTCAGTATCGACACCAATACGGGTCTGTTGAGCGTCGCTGATGGCAGTCTGTTGAACTACGAAGCCGCTTCGTCGCACACGATCACCGTGCGGGTGACCGACAGCAGCGGCAATACTTACGACGAAGCCCTGAACATCGAGCTTCGCGACCTGAACGAAGACCCAATCAACATCATCGCCGGACAAACGCCCCCCGCGATGACTGTCAATGGCGATGCGACCAACCCGAGCGGTTCGGTCTATCAGTTAACGCCCGACACAGGAGGCCAAGCGGGCGCAGTCTGGGGTGATGTCGATCTTTCAAAAGATGTGACGTGGGTCACGCGGATGAGCTTCGGTGACAAGGACGCGAGCGGAGCTGACGGGATCGCCTTCGCCTTGCAGAACCAAGGCAACTCCGTTGTGGGTGGCACAGGCTTGAACTTCGGCGTCGGAGGTATCTCGGACGCCTTCGGGATCAAGTTTGACACTTGGGAGAATGCCGCGCACAACGAACCGGTGGGCACCGATTTCAGCCAATTCTTCGTCGATGGCATGGTCAATCCGGGCGATGAAGTCTTTGATGACTTCAACGCTCACAACAACTTGGAAGATGGTCTCTGGCACGACGTCGTGATCTCGTGGGACGCATCCACGAACACGCTCAGTTATTCGCTGGACGGAGTCGACATCGATTCGATCACGTATGACATCGTCGCCAACGAGTTCGGTGGCGACAGCACCGTGTTCTTCGGATTTGCGGCGGGTACTGGTTCGGCAAGCAACCTGCATCAAGTCGAATTCGTGACGATGCAAACGAGCAGCTTGTCCGTCGATGAAAACGCCTCCAACGGAACCGTCGTCGGAGTCGCCGGTGGCATCGATCCGGATGTTGGCGACACGTTGACGTACTCCTTAACGAACGATTCTGAAGGTCGTTTTGCGATCGACGCGAATACCGGGGTGATTACGGTTGCGGATGGATCGAAACTCAACCACGAGTTCTTTGAAAGTCACAACATCACGGTCGAAGTTAGCGACGGTGCGTTGACGTACAGCGAAACGTTCACGATCGATGTGGGCGATGTTGCCGAAACTCCGCAAGGAATCATCGTCGAATCCCCGACGGTGTTGCTGGACGAGAACTTTGACGATGGCAACGCGGATGGCTGGACGCTGACGTCGGATTTGAGCGTCATCGATAACCAACTGGTTTCGACGGGCAACCTGCCCGACCGGACGGCAATTTGGAACGACGCGGCGGCGGCGAGCTGGACCGACTACACGGTTTCGGCGGACCTTGATCTGAGAGACGACGACGGGCAAGGCGTCATGCTGCGTGTCCAGGACTCCGACAATTATATTCGAATTGAAATCGCCAGTAGCACAACGCAGCTCACGGCAAGTCGAGTCGTGGCGGGAACCAGAACGGAATTGGCAACGGTTGGAAGCGTCATTCAGCAAGCGGTCGGTCACAACGTGGTCTCGGGCACTTATCGACTGACCGTGCATGCGGTCGGCGACACGTACTCTGTCGAGCTCAATGGCACCGAAGTCTTGACGTTCACCGATTCGACCTTCAGCAGCGGTACCGTGGGACTGTACGCAGGCGCGCAGCATGGCGGACGTTGGGACAACATCAAAGTCACCGCCGCACCGGTCACCGTCGCGGAGAATTCGGCCAACGACACCATCGTCGGGTACGCGCGAGGGCTGGACCAAGACGCGGGCGATACGCTCGCCTACAGCCTACTCGACAACGCCGGCGGTCGGTTTGCGATCAACAGCGCCACGGGGGAAATCACGGTTGCCGATGGCAGCTTGCTGGACTACGAAACTGCCACTTCGCACGACATCACGATTCAGGTCAGTGACGGAACCGGCTCGACGACTGAAAGTCTGACGATCGAGCTGGCCGACGGAGTGGAACCGGCCCAGTCGGTGCCCGGAGCGCAGAGTGTTAACGAAGACGAAGTGTTGACCTTCAGCAGCGCTGGCGGCAATGCGGTCACGGTCAGCGATACGTTTGCCGGCACGGAAGCTCCGTTGCAAGTTCGCCTGTCGGTCAACGATGGCGTGCTGAACCTGTCGGGACTGACCGGAATCACGATCGTCGAAGGTGCGAACGGTAGCAACTCGCTCGTGATCAATGGTACGGAAACCAATATCAACGCGGCACTCGAAGGCATGACATTCACGCCCGATGCGGATTTCAATGGCGCGGTAACGTTAAACATGCAGACTTCGCTGGGAGTGGACCAGGAAGGTTTCTACACCTTCGAAGGCGGTAATGCCAACGATCAAAGTGCGGGCACCGCGAATGATGGCGTCTTTGCTGGAGATGCGACAACGACTTTCGACGGTACTCGCGGCGAAGTTTTGTTGCTCGATGGTACTGGCGATTACGTTCAAATCAGCGGCGAAATGGGGACGCCTGCAAATGTCACGTTGGCCGCTTGGGTCAATCTGGACTCAGCAGATGGTGAAGTCATCAACATCGGAGGCAGCGTCTTTCTGCGAGCAGATTATACGACTGCCTCCCGTGGCTTACAGTTTTCCTTCCATGATGGAACTGCGTTTCGGCCAACTTTCAGTGACGATTTGATTGCAGGCACCGGTTGGCATCACGTGGCGGGAACGTTCGACGATGCGACCAAGACGGCTTCCGTCTATCTCGATGGCGTTCTGGTTGCTCAGGAGACTTATGCCAATTCGATTTCGTATAACGGCGGCCAGACGTACATCGGAAGCAATCAAGGCACGTCGTTTTATCTAGATGGGATGATCGACGACGCTCGCGTCTATTCGCGAGCCCTTTCCAGCGACGAGATTGCGGCGCTCGTGGCGGAGCAGCCCACAACCGTTGGGCCGGATTTGACGCAAACGTTTGATGCGACTGGTGGCGATTACACCGCCACCAACCTGTTGTTCATCCATGATGACTTTGGCGGCATTACTTCGACGGGAACAATCAGCTCACTGCAAATCGGCCCCGACAGCAATAGCACGCCGATCGACTTTGACTTACTCGTGCTGCGTCCCAATGGCAGCAGCTTCGATGTCGTCCATCGTGTTTCGCTGACCGATGCCGATATCCTGTCCACCGACGGTAATGGCATCCGCACGCTGAACATTGGCACGCTGGATGTGCAGGCGGGTGACGTGATTGGGCACTGGGCAGCGGGCGGAGCCGGATCGATTCCGTACAGCCTCGGCAGCGGTGGCTCGACCGGTTGGTCCAGCTACGCCGGCAGCAGCCTCGACGTTGGCGACACGGTTCAGGAGAGCACGACCAGCACGCAGGCACGCATTTACGGCCTGAATGTCAACTTCGTGCCAGCACCCGCCACCACATCCGATAGCGTCGAAATCACGGTGAGTGCAGTCAATGATGCGCCGCAGTTCACGACGTCGGTCGCCATTGCAAATCACAGCTTTGAGTCTCAGGTGCTCGCCGATGCAGGAAGTACGAACACGTCGATTGACGGTTGGACAAAAACGGGTACGCACACAGGCGTCTGGAATCCAATCTTTGCTGCCTATTCATCCGAGGCACCTGACGGCGAGAATGTCGCGTTCATTGACGACGGTGGAACCATTTCCCAAACGACCGACGCGGTCTTCTCCGCCGACCTCAGCTACGATCTGACCGTCGCCGTCGGTGATGCGAAGTCAGGCGAAGCGGTCGGGTGGGAGATTCGGCTCTACGCAGGAACTCAGTTGCTGGGCAGTGTTTCCAATGCCGATTTCGACCCGCCCGACGATAGTTTTACTGACGTCACGCTTTCCCTGTCCGCAGCCGATCTCGCGGCGTTTTCGGGGTTCTACGGCGAGAACATTCGCGTCGAACTTTATGACGACGGCGGCTCAGCAAACGCGCATTTCGATAACGTTCGGCTCACTCAAACGGGAGCGAATGTTCAAACGCCGGCAGTTACCTTCGTCGAAGATGGCCCAGCGAT
Source organism: Aureliella sp. (assembly GCA_046290675.1). Classification (GTDB taxonomy): domain Bacteria; phylum Planctomycetota; class Planctomycetia; order Pirellulales; family Pirellulaceae; genus Aureliella. The sequence continues at coordinate 68,025 of JBKAHA010000009.1, read as the reverse complement.
CACCTTGGATGCCGATGTTTCGATCTTCGATCAGGAACTGAGTGATGTCGATGATTTCAGTGGGGCAAGCATCCTGCTTGTCAGAAACGGCGGAGCCAACAGCGACGATGTGTTCTCGGCGACCGGGTCGCTCGGTGCGCTGAGTCAGGCTGGCAGCCTGACCTACGGGGGAACGACGATTGGAACGGTGACGACCAACTCGGGCGGGACGTTACTGTTGACGTTCAACAGCAACGCGACGCAGCCTCTGGTGAATTCAACGCTGCAGTCGATCGCGTACAGCAACAGCAGCCACGTTCCACCGGCAAGTGTGCAAATTGACTGGACATTCAGTGACGGCAACACGACTGACGCACAAGGAACCGGCGGGGCACTTGAGGCGACCGGCAGCACAACGGTCAACATCACGGCGACCAATGATGATGTCGTGGCGGTGGCGGATTCGTCGACGGCGATTGAAGCGGGTGGCACGGCGAATGCGACGGCAGGTGACAACGCCAACGGAAACGTGCTGGCTAACGATACCGATGCGGACAGACCAAACTTGCTGTCGTACACCGAATCGTTTGATCCGGCACCTTGGATTACCGGGGCTGCGATCACGCCCAATGCCGAAACGGCTCCTGATGGGTCGATGACCGCTGATCTGATCGACTTCACGTCTTTGGCACCGAACTCGCAGGACGTTTGGGTCAATCTTGGCGTGGATCCTTCGGGCAATACTTACACGTTCTCGGTTTATGTCAAAGGCACCGTCGGCGAGACGATGTCGATTCGACTGGATCAAGCTGGTATCGATGGCGAAGCGACGATGCACACGTTTGACGGCACGTGGCAGCGGATTTCGATCACGCGGACGTTCCCCGAGTCGGGAAGTCCCGCTGACCTGTACGCTCGATTTGGATCTCGGCCATTGTCAGGCGCGACCCAAGGCACCGCCGTGCAGTTCTACGCTTGGGGAGCCCAACTGGAAATCGGCGGCACGATGAACGACTACGTGCCAGTCACCGGTGCGGCAACCGAATCCAAAACCGTGGTGGGTGTTGTGGCGGGGCCCGCGGCTAGCGCCGTCGGCTCAGTTGGGGCGAGTGTCACTGGCACTTATGGCAGCGTAACAATCAACGCCAACGGCGATTACGTTTACGCCGTCGATGAAAACAACACCGCCGTTCAGGCCCTGCGGAACAACGGCGATACGCTGACCGACACGTTCAGCTACACCGTGCAGGATTCCGGTGGTGCCGAATCAACGACGCAGCTTTCGATCACGATCGAAGGACAAAACGATGCCCCCGATGCGATCGTGCCGGCGACTTACCTGTCGACATTGACGCCGACAGCGGAATCCAATGTTCACAACGGTCTAAAGACCGACATCAATTATGTAGAGACGGGCGACGTGGTCCTTGACGGTGTGACGTACTCGCGCGCACTGACCACGCATGCACCGTCCTCGGGTGTTGGTTACGTGGATTACGACGTCGGCGGAGCCACCTCGTTCAAGGCGACCCTCGGAATCGATGATGCCGCGAGCTCCGGCGGCGACGTGATCTATCGGGTTTACGTGGATAGCGTGCTGCAGTTCACAAGCCCAACGGTTGGCATCAACACGGCACCGATTGATATCGACATTGATACCACCGGTGCATCCACGATACGCTTGGAAGTTGATAAGGCTGACGCCAACAACCACAGCGACCACTCAGTTTGGGCCAATGCCCGCTTCGAGGGCGGCACAGTGGAACTGGCGGTCGATGAAAACGTCGCCAACGGCACCGTCGTCGGCAGCGTCAACCGCAACGACGTTGACTGGGGTGATAATGCGACTTACACGCTGACCAACGATGCGGGGGGACGCTTTGCGATCGACAGTGACACTGGTGAGATCACGGTTGCCGATGGCACCAAGCTGGATCACGAATTTGCCGATTCGCACACGGTTCGCATCCAAGCCACCGATGCCGATGGCGAAACGTTCTTGCAGGATTTGACGATCTCGATCGGCGACGTCAATGAAACTCCTTTAGCCGCGTACACAGGTAGTCAGTCGATCGCAATCGGCAACGCCAGCTTTGACGACACGACGCTCGGAGAGGCACAGTACAACAGAAGCGTTCCGTCTTGGACCGTGACCGGTGACGCCGGCCACTGGAATCCGGCGACCAATGCCTATAGCAGTGGAGTCGGAACGGATGGTGACAACGTTGGCTATGTGAAGCCCGGCGGTAGCCTCAGTCAAACGCTTGGCGACAACTTTGACTCGACGCTTGACTATGAATTGCAAGTCGATGTGGGCAATCGTTTAGACGACGCCAGCATCGAGGACTATCGAATTCGACTTTACGCGGGCAGCACGGTTGTTGGCGAATTCCTCGGCAGCAACGGCGATATCGATTCCTGGGGCACAGCAACCATCTTCGTCGATGGCGACAGCTTCGCAGCCAACGATGGGGAAGCGTTATCGATTGAGCTGGCATTGATAAGCGGAACCCAAGTCAATTTCGACAATCTTCGACTGACGGCCTACTCATCGACGGCCAGCGTCAACGAAAACGCGGTCGACGGATCGACAGTGACCACGCTGACGGGCATCGATCCCGATGACGGAGCCGTCGTGACATTCAACATGACCGACACGGCAGGGGGACGCTTTGCGATCGACACGAACACCGGCGAGATCACCGTTGCCGATGGTTCGTTGCTGGACTTTGAAACCGCAAGTTCGCACGACGTCACGGTTGAAATCAGCGATGGCACCAACACGATCACTGAAACGTACACGATCGTTGTCGACAATCTGAATGAAGCACCGGTCGACATTATCGCGCAGACCGATGACGGCGTCACTGACGTGCAAGACGACTTCGACGGCGGCAGCCTGAATGGAGCCGACTGGAGTGTCAATCTGGACGGCCCAATCGGATCGCCCGACGTCAGCGTCAGCGGTGGAAACGCGGTGCTGTCCGAACGAGGTTACTTGAACTACGCAACCGAAATCGACCCGATTGTGGACGACGGTATCCGCATTGAAACTCGTATCCAGCTCACGAGCAATGACATTTTCCGAATTGTCACGCGAGGAACGGGAACACCGTCCGGCGGTTTCGGGGAAGTCTCGAGCGGGCTCACCTTCACGATTAACAATCAGTACGACAATATCGCGATCGACGGCCGAGGCGCACTGTCCGTCGATCCCGCGTCCGCCGAATTTGTGATCAACTCGGCCGCTTGGTACGACGTCACCGTGATCGACGATGGATTCAATCTCGTTTTGCAGATCGAAGAAGTTGGTAACACCTCTAACTCGCAAACGATTCGCACGACATCCAGTTCGTCGTCGGCAACGAATGTCATCAGCTTCTATAACCGAGAACAAAGCGGATCTACGACCTGGATGGATTCGGTTAGCATCGAGTCCGGATTTTCCACCCTCGGCAACAACCTTTCAGTTGATGAAAACGCGGCCAATGGAACGGTCGTTGGTCTGGCTGGCGGCGTCGATCTCGATTACGGCGATACGCTCACGTACTCGCTGACCAACAACGCGGGCGGACGGTTTGCGATCGACAGCAGCACGGGTGAAATCACCGTTGCGAAGTCCGGCAACCTCGATTTTGAAGACTTTGCCTCGCACGACATCACGATCCAGGTCGAAGACAGCCAGGGGCTGACCTATACCGAGGTGGTGACGATTGACCTCAATGACGTCGCCGAGGCACCGCTGGGCATCGTGGTGGGGTCGCCCGAAGTGCTGCTGGAGGACGATTTCAGTGATGGCAATGCCGATGGCTGGAACCTGCCTGCGGGCTGGAGTGTCGTTGACGAAGAGATTCAGTCAAACAGCAACAATAGCAATTTGCAAGCTCGCTGGACCGATGCGGAAGCGCTCGCCTGGACGGACTACAGTTTCTCAGCGGACTTGAATCTTCGAGACGACGACATTCAAGGGATCGCAGTCCGAGTTCAGGATGACGACAACCAAATCCGAGTCATGCTGCAGGGGAATACCGGTAACCTGTATGTTGACCGAATCGTCGGTGGCGTGGGCACGAGGATCCATCAACTCACTGACATCATCCCAACGACTGGCAACAGCACCGGATTGGGTTTGCTCAATCTGACGGTCCACGCGGTCGGAGACCAGTTCACAGTGGAGATCGACGGCAATGAGGTGCTTTCGGTGTCCGACAGCACATTCGCTTCCGGAACGGTGGGACTTTACGGAACTGCTCAAGCAGGTGGTTCGGGTTGGGATAACATCAAGGTCACCACGGCCCCGGTGGTGGTGTTGGAAAATGCCGTCGACGGAACGGTGGTTGCCCAAGCGACGGGCATCGACCGTGACGCAGGAACGACACTGACGTACAGCTTGACCGATAATGCCGGTGGACGCTTTGCGATTGATTCCAGCACGGGTGAAATCACGGTCGCCGATGGCAGCTTGCTCGACTACGAAACGGCAACATCGCACGATGTCACAATTCAGGTCAGTGATGGAACTGGTACCGCCTCCGAAGCACTGACGATCGAGTTGACAGACACTGCCGAGCCGTTTCAGACAGTGCCCGGTGCGCAGAACGTCAACGAAGACGAAGTGCTGACCTTCAGCAGCGGCAACGGCAACGCCGTCACGGTCAGCGATACCTTTGCCGGCGCTGAGGTTCCGCTGCAAGTCAGTCTGTCTGTCAATGATGGCGTGTTGAATCTTTCGGGCCTGACCGGCATCACGATCGTCGAAGGAGCCGACGGCAGCGGCAGCCTTGTCATCGACGGCACCGAGTCCGACATCAACGCGGCACTCGATGGTATGACCTTTTCGCCCGACGCCGACTTCAACGGCAGTGTCACGCTGGACATGAAAACCAGTCTGTCGGCCGATCTGAAAGGGCACTACACCTTCGACGGCGGCAATGCGAACGATCAAGCGGCAGGTACATCGGACAACGGAAGCTTCAATGGCGATGCCGCGACCGTTACCGATCCCGAGCGTGGGCAAGTGCTCAGCCTTGATGGAGACGGCGACAGCGTTCAGATTTCGGGAAGATTTAGTGACCCAACCGATTTGTCATTCGCTGCGTGGGTCAATTTATCAGCGGCTGACACTGGCGGCGCAGAATTAATCAGTTTGGGTGGAGCCGTTGGGCTGCGACTCGATGAAGTCTTCGGTTCAAACGGTGTTAGCTTCCATTTTTATGATGGTGCGGCCTTTCAAAGAGTCTACAGCGGTGAATTCATTGAAGGCACCGGATGGCGGCACGTCGCTGTGACTTTTGATGACGTCAACAATATTCAACACCTATATCTTGATGGCGAACTAGCTGCAACGGGCACATTCACTAATTCAATCGACTACAGTGGCCGCGGTAGCGACACCTTCATCGGGGCTAACGGAAATACCAACCCCTCATACGACTTCAACGGCCTGATCGACGACGCACGCATCTACACGCGAGCCCTGACTGCCGAAGAAATCGTGGCGTTGGCCCGCCCCGATTTCGCGACAGTTCTGTTTGCTGACAGTTTTGACCGTTCGGACAACGAAGACATCAATGCATCCAACGCCGGCCAATCCGGAACGGTTGGAGCTCAAGATTGGGTCGAGGTTGAGGGGAGTAATGGTAGTGGCGGTGGATGGGAAATCGAAGGCAATCAACTCAAAGGGGGGGACAACTTTGCCGGTGGCGGTGTTACCAGCGCATATGTGGACCGCAATTTCACTGATGCCGAGATTCTCGACGCGGGCGGATTCAGCGTTTCAGTCGACCTGGAAGGCTACTCAAGCGGAGGGACCGGACGCTATATCGGTATCGGAGTCGGGCAGTCCAAAGCGGAGTTGGACTCCGGAGGCGGCGTTGTAGCCGTCTCGGACCTGCTGGTTGGCTATCAATGGACGTCGGAAACGCACTTGGATATGTTCGAAAGCGGCGTAAGAGTGGCTGAAGTCGATATCTCGTCATATCCGGTCGACCAGACCATGCGAGTGGATTACTTCTTTACAGACTTCAACGCCGGCTCGACGGTCAATTACAATGCCTACCTTGGCAATGACCTGATCACATCGGGATCGTTTACGTGGAGCGGCACCAACGAAAACTTCGTCAGCCTCTACTCGAATCTGACAAGTCGCGGCGCGCTCGTAGACAATTTCACGATCAGGACATTACCGGCTGATGAAACGGCCAACGAATCCCTGACGACCAACAACAGCGTCGAAATCACCGTCAATGCTGTGAATGACGCGCCTGTGGTGACGGCTCCAGGATCCGCGTACAGCTTCACCGAGCAGGGCAGCCTGAACATTCACGGCACTGGATTTAGCGTTGCTGACGTGGATGACAACGGCGGCGTTATCCGAGCCATCTTCACCGTTGGCGAAGGACGTGTGTTGATCGATGCCGGTGACTCGGGTGTATCGATTTCCAGCGGCAACAGCACCGATACAGTCACGTTCACGGGAACAAAGGCTCAGATCAATGCGTTGCTGGCAGGATCGACAACGGGAACGATCGAGTACTTGCACGATCAGACCGCAGCCAGCGATACGCCTTCGGCTTCGACAACAATCACACTGACCGTCAACGACTTGGGGAACACCGGAGCTGACCCGGGCGACACGGCAGACGGAAGTAGTGAAGAGCACTCGGCCGCGCAAACGATCAATATCACCAACGTCAATGACATACCCAACTTCCTGGGACCTAATCTGATCACCAACGGCGATTTCAGTGCCACAGGCAATTGGTCTGCATCCGGCACGGGGGGGATCAGTGGAGGGAGTTGGACGTTTGGAGCTGGAAACAACGTTGGCCCACACTCCGTTTGGCAGTCGATCACAACGGTCGCCGGCGAGACCTACCTGCTGACTTTCGATTACCGAGATGGATCAGCAGGCAGGAATCAGTCGTTGCAGGTGACGGTCGATGGCACGAGCAATTTACTAACAACCGAACAGATTGTGACCGATCTGGATGGAACCAGCTTCGTTCGTTATTCGTTTCGCTTCACTGCGGACTCTGCTATTTCGGTGGTTACATTCACCGACACGTCAGACACGGCAGGAATCTCCAATGACACCACGAATGTCGACAGTCAAATCGACAACATCTCCGTTCGGCATACTGGCGGTCAGCTTGGCACGACCAGCTTTACCGAGGGAGGCTCTGCAGTGGTGCTTGGTGGCGACGTCACGCTATTCGATGCCGAGATCGACGCGGCACTTGATGACTTGGACGGCTCGACTCTGACACTGGTCAGAAACGGCGGTGCCAACAGCGATGACCAGTACAGCGAAAGCGGCTTGCTGGGCGGTCTGACCGAAGGAGGCAATCTGATCTACAACAGCTTCACCATCGGAACGGTCACGGCCAACAGCGGCGGGACACTGACGTTGACCTTCAACGCGACCGCCGATCAAACATCGATCAACGGTACCCTACAGTCAATTGCCTACAGCAACACCAGCGACGCGCCGCCGGCTAGCGTTCAAATCGACTGGACCTTTGATGACGGCAACACCGGCGATCAAGGCAGCGGCGGAGCACTCACCGCGACCGGCAGCACGTCGGTCGATATCACCGGAATCAACGATGTTCCCATCATTGACAACCTGGCCGGTGACACGCTGGCGTACAACGAGGGTGATGGACAGCAAGCGATCGATCAGTCCGCCATTGCCTTGGTAAGCGATGTCGACTCAGAGGATTTCGACACTGGCACGCTGACAGTGTCGTTCACGGCGGGCAGTGATAGCGCCGAAGATGTCCTGTCGATCATCCATACGGGAATTGGCGTTGGTGAAATCGGCGTCAGCGGCAGCAATGTGACGTATGAGGGCACCGTGATCGGCAGCTTCACGGGTGGCACTGGCGGGACCGACCTGGTGATCACGCTGAACGCGAACGCGGACGCGGCAGCCGTTTCCGCACTGACGCGACAGATCAGCTACGAAAATACGGACAACGACGACCCAACGGTTGGCAATCGTACGGTGCGTTACGTCTTAACCGACGGCGACGGCGGAACGAGTGCAGATTACGACACGACGATCAGTGTGGCGACGGTCAATGATGCCCCCGAGGGTGCCGACAACACGGTCACGACAGCCGAGGACACCGATTACACGTTCGCCCGCAGTGACTTTGGATTCACCGATGTTGACTCCAACATGCAAGGAGTCCGAATTGCGTCCTTGCCATCCCTTGGAACGCTATTCTTTGATGTCAATGAAAACGGGATCATTGATGGTGGCGAGGCCGTCAATGTCGGTGACATCATCAGCGAAGGCAATATCGACGCCGGAAGATTGAAATTTCGACCTGCCGCCGATGGCAACGGATCGCCCTACACGAGCTTTACATTCCAAGTTCGTGATGATGATGGAACCGCCAATGGCGGAGCCAATTTGGATCCGACACCCAACACAATGACGGTCAACATCACGCCGGTCAACGACGAAGAAGTGTTGGCAACCAACGAGACTTTCACTGTCGCGGAAGGTTCGACCGGTAATGTGATCGCAGTCGGTGATCTACATACCACCGACGTCGATAATACCGATGCGCAGCTGGTTTACACGGTCGATGCGGTGACCAGCAACGGTACTCTGCGGCTGAACGGCACGGCGCTAGCCGCCGGCAACACCTTCACGCAGGCCGACATCGACGCGGGCAATGTGACCTACGACCACGACGGGTCGCAGACTTCCAGTGATTTGTTCGACTTCACCGTCGACGACGGAGCCGGAACGACGACGTCGAGCACCTTCAACTTCGCCATCACCAACGTCAATGACGCACCCGTGATCGTGAACAACACCGGCGTCACGGTTGACGAAGGGACGACCACCACGATCACGACAGCTATGCTTTCGGCCACGGACATCGACGACACGGACGCAACACTCGAATTCCACTTGACTTCGCCGCTATCAGGCGGCCAAATCGAGCTGACCGGCAATCCGGGAGTGGCCGTCACATCGTTCACCCAACAACAAGTAATCGATGGCGAAGTCGTCTACGTCAACTTCAGCAATTCCGATGCGGACGACAGTTTTGACTTCGAGGTGCGCGACGGCGGCGAAGATAGCGTGACGTTCCCAAGCGGCTCGTTCAACATTGTCGTCGATCCCGATAGCATCACGACTGCACCCGATACGTTCACCATGCTCAGTGGTGCTCCGATTGCGATCGATGTGCTAAGCAACGATCTCGACTCGCAAGGCGACTCGCTTTCGGTGATCGAAATTATCGATTCCGCAGGCGATGGCGATGTGTTCACGCTCAATGTGGCTGGCGACACCGCGACCTTGGATTCGGGTACGACGGTTTCGCTACGAACCGACGGAAGGCTCGACGTGATTGCCGCATCGGATGGAACCGAGACTTTCCAGTATCGCGTCAGCGATGGCGGCGAATCGGATACTGAGACCGTGACGCTGAATGTGACCACGGATGAAGCGACCGCTCAGGCGATTGGCTTTGTGACGACGTGGGACACAACGCTGGGCGACGGCGACAACACGATCGAGCTGCTCGTCAACAACGGCAGCGACAACTACACGATCTTCTGGGGCGACGGAACCAGTACGACTGGAGCCAGCGGCAATACCAGCCAGACCTACGCTTCCGGCGGGCAGTACACGATCAGCATCGTTGGCGACTTGGCGGGCTTCCGTTTCGACAACTCGGGTGACGTCGACAAGCTGACCAGCATCGAGCAATGGGGCAACGTCGCGTTTGAGGACATGACGCAGAGCTTCGATGGTGCCGACAATCTCGTTTACAACGCGGTCGACACGCCCGATTTGACAGGCGTGACGAGTCTGCATGAGACGTTTGCGAATTCCGACTTCAACGGCGACATCTCTGGTTGGGACGTCTCTAAGATCACTCAGTTCAGTTCGCTGTTCCGAGACAACCAGACCTTCAGCCAAGATCTCTCGGGATGGGATGTTTCGTCCGGTGAAAACTTCACTTTGATGTTCTACAACGCCGACGCGTTTAATGCAGACATCGGCAATTGGGACATGCGATCGGCAACTCGACTGAATTCGATGTTCCAAAATAATGGCGGATTTAATCAGGACATTAGCGGCTGGGAAATTGGCAACGTGACGGACATCAGCGATATGTTCCGAAACGCGGACTCGTTCAACCAGTCGATCAATTTTGTCGCTGGTGGCGGCAACCGAGGCGGTGATGCTTGGGACACGTCCAAGGTCGAAACCATGAACCGCGTGTTCTACCGAAACAGCGGTTTCAACCAAGACATTTCCGGATGGGATACTTCGCGGGTTGAATCGATGATTGCGATGTTCGAGGATGCGACCGGTTTCGATCAGGACATCAGCGGCTGGGACGTGACGTCGGTGACGAACATGACGCAGATGCTGGATAACTCCGGGTTGTCGTCGACCAACTACGACGCGCTGTTGAACGGCTGGGCAGCGCAAAACGTTCAACCGAACGTGACGCTGGGTGCCGTGGGAATGGTGTACACCGAAGCCGGTTTTGCCGCTCGAGCCGATTTGATCAACAACCACGGCTGGACGATCGTCGGTGATTCGACGGTCAACGATGCACCCACGTTCGGTGCCACGCTGGATGGTAATCCAACTTACATCGAAAACGCTTCGCCAGTTGTGCTGGATGCTGATGTGACGATCTTCGACATCGAGATCGATGCGGGCATGGACGACTTTGACGGGACCAGCATTGTGCTGAGCCGAAACGGTGGTGCAAGCAGCGAGGACGTGTTCAGTGCGACTGGCAATCTGGTTTTCAACGCGGGCACGTTGGAGCTTTCATCGACCAACATCGGGACCGTCACCAATACCGGCGGCACGTTGACGTTGACTTTCGCCGCGGGCGTCTCGAACACGCAAGTCAACGAGGTGATGCGGTCAATCGCGTACAGCAACACCAGCGACGATCCACCGGCCAGTGTGCAAATCGACTGGACGTTCAACGACAACAACGACGGTTCGCAAGGCACCGGCGGAGCGCTCACGGCGACCGGCAACACGACGGTCAACATCACGGCGGTCAATGATATTCCCTTTGTGAACATGAGCACGGGTGGTGAGACTTTCGTTGAAAACGCTTCGCCGTTAATTATCGACTCTGCGGTGACGATCACCGACAGCGACAACCTGGACTTTGACGGCGGCGTGCTGACGGTATCGCTGGATCTGAACGGCACGGCCAACGACAGACTGACGGTGCTGCACGAAGGCACCGGCGTGGGTCAGGTCAACGTGGTCGGCAGCACCATTCTGATCGATGGCACTCAGATTGCGACCTTCACCGGCGGCGTCGGTGTAGGCGATGATTTGTTGATCACGTTTGATTCGGATGCCTTTGTGGCGGACGTCGAGAAAGTGGCTCGTCGAGTCGCGTTCTCGAATACTTCCGACAATCCGTCCGGTGCGATTCGCGTCGTGGGCATGCAGGTCAGTGACGGCGACGGGTTAACGAGTTTGGCCGATCAGCGTGTGGTGAACTTCACAGCAGTCAATGATGCACCCGTCGTAACTGCCCCGGGTGCAGCATACAGCTTCACCGAGCAAGGCAGCCTGAACATTCACGGCACCGGTTTTTCCTTAGCTGACTTAGACGACAATGGCGGGACCTTTACGGCCACCTTTGCGGTAGGTGAAGGACGCGTGTTGATCGATGCTGGTGACTCAGGCGTGACGGTGGTGTCGGGGGATCGCTTCACTTCCGGCAACAGCACGGATACGGTGACATTCAGCGGCACGAAAGCCCAGATGAACACATTGCTTTCAGGTAGTAGCACTGGCACGATTGTTTACTATCATGACCAAACAGTCGACAGCGATGTGCCTTCGGCGTCAACGACAATCACTTTGACGGTGAACGATCAAGGAAACACCGGTACAGACCCGGGTAATACCGGTGATGGCACCAGTGAAGAGCACTCGGCGTCTCAGAATATCAACATCACGGCAGTTAGTGATGCCCCTGAGTTCCTCGGTCCTGAATTGGTCACCAACGGGGACTTTACGACAGACATTTCTGGATGGACAGCAACAAACGTGGCCTATCACTCCGGCACAGAAGCCCGTTTTGGGGGGGGGGACGCGGCCGGGCCACACTCGCTAGCTCAGTCGATTGCTACAACAGCCGGCGAGACTTACGTCCTGGAATTTGACTATCGCGATGACAACGCCACGACTAATCAGCAGTTGCAGGTGACCATCGACGGTTCGTCCAACTTGCTGACCACCGAACAGATTCTCAGTGATACCGATGGTACGTCATGGGTTCGCTATCGATTCACATTCACCGCAAACTCTTCCTCGGCAACGCTGACCTTCACCGATACATCGGATGATGCTGGGTCGTTGAGTGCAGAGAGTGGCGGAGTTGATGGAAGACTCGACAACGTCTCGGTTCGTCAGACGGGTGGTCAACTTGGCATAGCCAGCTTTACCGAAGGCGGCAGCGCGGTCGTGCTTGATAATGACGTCACGCTGTTCGATGCCGAGATTGAAGCGGCACTCGACGACTTCAATGGCACAACGCTAACGCTAACGCGCAGCGGTGGAGCCAGCAATGAGGATGTGTTCTCGGCAACGGGATCGCTGGGTGCGCTCAGTCAGGCGGGTAGCCTGATATACGGTGGGACGACAATCGGGACGGTGACGACGAATTCTGGTGGGACGTTGCTGCTGACATTCAACGGCAGCGCAACTGAGTCACTAATCAATTCAACGTTGCAGTCGATCGCTTACAGCAACACCAGCGAAGCACCGCCCAACAACGTTCAAATCGACTGGACCTTCAACGACAACAACGATGGATCCCAAGGTGACGGCGGTGCGCTCGAAGCCACGGGCCATACGCTCGTTGTCATCACTCCCATGAATGATGATCCGTTACTGACGGTGATCTCCAGCGGCCCACCCAACTTCACCGAGGGCGCGGGCGGAACATTCGTCGATTCAAGCGCTGCCGTCAGCGACGTTGATAGCTTCGATTTCGATAGCGGCACTCTGACGCTCGACATTACCAACGGGACCGCCAACGACAGGCTGTACATTCAACCAAACGGAACGGGCCCGGGCGACGTCAGTTTATCGGGAAGCAACATCATTCGAGACGGAGAGACGATTGGGAGCTTCACCGGAGGCACCGATGGCACGACACCATTCGTAGTGACATTCACTAGTGACGCCGATGCCGCCGACGTTCAAGCCGTGATGCAGCGGATTGCGTTTGCCAACGTCTCCGAAAACCCAGACACGACTACGCGCAATATCGAGATTGTCTTAACCGATGGCGACGGCGGTAGCACGGCGACGCAGACGCGGCAGATGGGTATCAATGCACTCAATGACGCCCCCGTTTTAGATAACGCAGGATCGCCAACGGTAACGGGGATCACGGAAGACGACACCAGCAATGGTGGTATGACGGTTGCCGATCTTCTTGCGACCGGAGCGGGCGGTGATCCCGTTACCGACGTCGATGGAGATCCAGAAGGCATTGCCATTACGGCCCGTAATAATGGAAACGGATCTTGGCAGTTCTCGACCGATGTTGGCACAAACTGGTCGGCGGTTGGAACGGTTTCCGAGACATCGGCCCTACTCTTGCGAAGCACGGATTTAGTCCGATTTGCACCCGACGGCGAAAACGGCATCGTGAAGACGTTCGACTTCCGAGCCTGGGACCAGTCCTCGGGAACTGCAGGGACGAAAGTCGATACCTCGACCAACGGCGGTACGACGGCGTTTAGCACCGCGATCGACACAGCAACGATCAACGTAGCGGACGTGAACGATGCCCCCGTCTTCGACAACAGTGCTTCGCTCACGCTGGATTCGCAAAACGAAGATGCTGGAGCTCCGTCAGGAGCGGTCGGCACCGTCATCACGGATCTAGTTTCGCTCGGTGGCAACGTAACCGACGTTGACGATAGCTCGCAGACCGGAGTTGCCATCATTGAAGCGGACACGACCAACGGAACTTGGTGGTACACGACCGATGGTGGAACGAACTGGAGTGAACTGGGTAGCGTTAGCGATTCGTCGGCACGCGTGCTGAATGCCAACAGCAACACGCGAATTTACTTCGAATCCGACACCGGTTTTAACGGGACGCTCACGGATGCGATTACGTTTCGAGCTTGGGACCGCAGCGATGGGCCTAGCGGATCTTTACAAGATGCCAGTACGAACGGCGGTACGACGGCGTACTCGACTGCGACGGAAACGGCAGACCTGACGATCGCCCCCGTCAATACAGCTCCCCAACTCGTTGGAGACTCGATTGTCACCAACGGCAGTTTTGATGCCGGACTAACCGGCTGGACGGCGACCGGAAACGTCGATAGCGATGGAGTCCGTGCACGGTTCGGACAGATTGGCGGCGCCAATGGCACGCTGTCTCAGACGCTGACGACTGTCATCGGCGAAACGTACATCGTTTCTTTCAATTATGGCGACGCCAGCGTAACGCAATCCCAATCCCTGGATTTCGAGGTTACTGGCGGCAGTACTCTCGTGACCAGCGGAATCACGTCCGGCGTTGCCGACAATAGCCAGCCTCTCTATCAATACCGTTTCGTCGCGGATTCGACGACAACCACGCTGTCCTTTACTGACACATCGCCAGACCACTCTGGAGTTCGAGGATATCTGGATAACGTCAGTGTGGTTACCGATGCCACTCCCAACCCAAGTCTGAACTACACCGAGAATGACGGCGCTGTCATTATCGATGCTAGCCTGGACATTGAGGATGTCGATGATGCGAATATCGAATCGGCCGTCGTGCAGATCACCTCTAGTTATGTCAGCAGCGAAGACACGCTGATGTTCTTCAACCAGAACGGAATCTCGGGTAGCTATAACCCGGTCGCCGGCGCGTGGACTCTAACCGGATCTGCAACCCTGGCGGATTACGAAGCTGCCTTGCGGAGCATTACGTACGAGAATACCAGTTCGGATCCGAACACCAGCACACGGACGGTTTCGTTCACAGTCAATGATGGCGACGCCAATAGTAACACCGTCACGCGCGACATCAACATCACGGCTCAGAATGATGCGCCGGTGTTGGACGACAGCGGTGCTCCTGCTCTGACGACGCTAACAGAGGATCAGACGTCGAATGCGGGCATGACAGTGGCGAGCCTGTTGGCGAGTGGAGCAGGGGGGGATCCGATTAGTGATGCCGACGGAGATCCTGAAGGCATCGCGATCTACGGGACGACAGCGAGTGATGGGGTTTGGCAATACCAGTTAGATGGTACGTCGACGTGGGTGAATGTGGGCACCGTCGATGCGTCGCAAGCTTTATTGCTAACCAGCGACGACAGTCTGCGGTTCCTGCCCGATGCCACCAACGGCGGCACGCATTCGATTGACTTCCGTGCTTGGGATCAGTCTTCGGGCAGTGCGGGCACGAAGGTGGATGTCTCGACCAACGGTGGGACGACGGCATTCAGTTCGGCTTCGGAGTCGGCTCAGATCACCGTCACTGACGTAAACGACGCGCCGACGATCTCGAATGCATCCACCGTAAATCTCACTGGCACCGATGAAGACACCATCTCCACACCGACGACGGTATCGTCGATCTTGAGCGGTGCCAGCCTGATCGACGTCGATGACTCATCTCAGTCCGGCATGGCGATCACCGGCATGACAGGCAACGGTACATGGCAGTACTCGGACGGTGGCGTGTGGACCGACATCAGCGGTGTGGCTTCCAACAACGCTCTGCTACTGACTTCGGCCACCCAAATTCGCTACGTACCCGACACCGAGAACGGTGAGACGGCCCAGTTGCAGTTCCGCGCCTGGGACCAGACCAGCGATAGCGCTTCCACCTCCGGGGCGCCTGCCTTCGCCGATCCA
The DNA here is from genome assembly GCA_046290675.1 of Aureliella sp. GTDB lineage: Bacteria > Planctomycetota > Planctomycetia > Pirellulales > Pirellulaceae > Aureliella. Next base: position 52,139 of record JBKAHA010000009.1, on the reverse strand, counting down.
GGCGTCGGTGGCGGTACGACGTCCTATTCGACGACCACCGCTACCGCCGAATTGGTCGTCACCAGTGTCAATGATGCGATTGCAACAATCGCCGATACCGACACGGCCGTGGAAGCTGGCGGCGTCAGTAACGCAACAGCGGGCACCGATCCCACGGGCAATGTGCTCAGCAATGATAGCGATGTGGACTCGGGCGACACCATGACCATCACCGGTGTGGCTGCAGGGACGGTTGCGAATCCATCTGGCAGTGTCGCCAGCGGTGTTGCCGGTGCCTATGGCTCGCTGAACATCGCTTCGGACGGATCGTACACTTACACGGTCGATAACTCCAACACAGCCGTGCAGGCGCTACGAACCAGTAGCGATACGCTGACGGACACGTTCACCTACTCGGTGACCGACGGTTCGGGTGCGACGGTCTCGACGCAGATCGTACTCACCATCCAAGGTCAGAACGATGATCCAACGGCCGTGGCCGACAACGTTAGTGCGGTCGAAGCCGGCGGGGCCACTAACGGTACCGCAGGAACGAACCCGAGTGGCAACGTGCTGCTGAACGACACCGATGTGGACTCCGGCGATACTAAAACTGTTATCGGCGTGGTCTCTGGGACAGCCGGCTCGGCCAGCGGCAATGTGGCTAGCTCTGTGACGGGCTCGTACGGTGCCATCACAATTAACTCGGATGGATCGTACAACTACATCGTCGACAACAACAACGCCACGGTCCAAGCGCTACGGACCTCGGGCGACTTGATCCAAGACGTGTTTACCTACACGATGCAGGATGCCAGCGGCGCTTCGTCGACCACCCAAGTCACGGTGACCATCACCGGTCAGAACGACGATCCGACCGCTTTCGATAACACCGCCACCGCTGCTGAGGCCGGCGGAGTGGCCAATGGAACGGCCGGGACGAATCCGACCGGCAACGTGCTGACGAACGATACAGACATCGATAGTGGCGATACGCAAACCGTCATTGGAGTCGCGGCCGGTTCGCAGGTTTCGACTAGTGGCAGTGTGGGAATCGGCGTCGCGGGGAGCTACGGATCGCTTGCCATTGGTAGCGATGGATCCTACACCTACGTCGTCGACAACAACAATGCAGCAGTTCAAGCCCTTCGGACAGGCAGCGATACGCTCAGCGAGATTTTTACTTACACCATGACCGATACCGCCGGCGCGGATTCAACAGCTGAAATCACCATCACCATCACTGGAGCCAACGACGCCCCGGTCGCCGTGGCCAACACGGCAACGGCCATCGAAGCTAGCGGCATCAACAACAACATCTCCGGCACGGACCCAACGGGCAATGTACTGGCGAATGACACGGACGTGGATGCGGGCGACTCGCGTACGGTGGTCGGAGTAGCAACAGGCGTTCAAGCATCGACCAGTGGCAGTGTGGGAGCGACCGTGACGGGGACTTATGGTGAGATCGTCATCGCGTCCGATGGCTCGTACACGTACACGCTCGACAACGACAATGCGGCTGTGGAAGCCCTTATCACCGGCCAGTCCTTGACTGAAACGTTCTCCTATACCGTCCGAGACGCGGCTGGTCTCGAGTCCACGACTCAGATCACCATCACCATCGACGGTCGCACGGATTTGCCGGTAGCTGAAGCCGATATGGACACGTCCGTGGAGGAAGGTGGCGTCAGCAATGCCACGCCGGGCACGGATCCGACAGGCAATGTGCTAACCAATGACTCCACCAACCAAGGCAAGGAAGTCATCGGAGTCGCTGCGGGCTCGACCGGCTCGGCCAGCGGCAGTGTGGGAGCCACCGTCACCGGAATGTACGGAGCGCTGGTCATCAATGCCGATGGAACCTACGCCTATACGCTCGACAACAGCAACTCAGCCGTGGAAGCCCTGCGGACTTCCGGCGATCACGTGACCGATATCTTCACCTACACCATGGAAGACGACTTCGGCAACGTCTCTTCGACTGAAGTCACCATCACCGTCGACGGACAGAACGACGCGCCGGTTGCCTTCGTTGATACCGGTACCGCCGTCGAATCCGGTGGCGTGATCAATGGCACAGCCGGCAGCAACGCCACCGGCAACGTCGTTACCAATGATACCGATGTCGACACTGGCGATACCAAGACGGTCGTGGGTGTGGCGGCAGGCTCGGTATCCAATCCGGCGGGATCCGTGGGGGCATCGGTGACGGGGACTTACGGTTCGATCGTGATCAATAATGATGGTAGCTACACCTATGTCATTGATGAGAACAATAGCACGGTCCAAGCGCTGCGCACTGCGGGCGACACGCTGACCGACACTTTTAGCTACAGCATGGAAGACACGGCCGGGCTCGAGTCCTGGTCGGAACTGACCATCACCATCCAAGGCGCCAACGACGCAGCCACAGCCGTCGCCGATACCGCCGCAGCTGTGGAAGCTGGCGGGGACAGCAACGGTAACGCAGGGACGAATCCAACCGGCAACGTGCTCAGCAATGATGTCGACGTGGATGCGGGCGACACCAAGACCGTCGTTGGCGTTGCGGCCGGCGTGCAGGGCTCCGCCTCAGGCTCAGTAGGCTCGGGTGTGACCGGCGCCTATGGTTCGATCACCATTAACTCCGATGGATCGTACCAATACATCGTCGATAACTCCAACGCGGCCGTGCAGGCATTGCGGACCAGTGGCGATACGCTGACGGATACCTTCACCTACACGATGGAGGACGCCGACGAAGCGGCTTCCACCACGCAGATCACGGTGACCATCCAAGGTGCCAACGACGACGTGGTGGCGGTTTCCGATACCGCCACGGCCGTCGAAGCCAGCGGGTCGTTCAATGGCATTGCGGGTACGAATCCAACCGGCAACGTGCTGACCAACGATACCGATGTGGACTCGGGCGATACCAAGACCGTTAGCGGTGTGGCCGCCGGCGTGGCGGGATCGACGAGCGGCTCGGTTGGCACCAACGTCAACGGGACGTATGGTGCGATCAGCATTGCCAGCGATGGTTCCTACACTTACGCCGTCGATAACTCGAACGCGGCTGTGCAAGCGCTCTTGAGCAGCAGCGACACGCTGACCGACACATTCAGTTACACCGTCACCGATGCGGCCGGCGGTACTTCCACCACGCAGATCGTGGTCACCGTCCAAGGCGGAGACGACGCGCCCGAATCCGTGGCCGATACGGGCACGGCCGTCGAAGCCAACGGAGTTGCGAACGCCAACGCAGGCTCCAATGCCACCGGGAATATCCTGACCAACGATGACGCCGTGGACTCGGGCGACACTTGGAGCGTCGTGGGTGTAGCTCCAGGCAGCGTGGGCTCGACCTCCGGTTCGGTCGGTGCGAGCGTGACGGGCAGCTACGGGTCGGTGACCCTGCAGTCCGACGGATCCTACGTTTACGTTGTGGATGAATTCAACGCCACCGTCCAAGCCTTGCAGTCCGCTAGCGATACCGTCACGGACACTTTCTCCTACACCGTCGAAGACACCGCCGGCCAGCCTTCGACCACACAACTGGTCATCACCATCCAAGGCGCCAATGACGATCCGACCGATGCGGGCGTGTTGCCGTCGGACGTGTCCGTAACCGAAGACATCCTTTCCAACGTGGATCTATCGGCCGTCGAATTTAGCGACGTCGACGCCGGTGGCGCGAGCTTAACCGTCACTCTGTCGACTTCGACCGGAGGCGAATTGACACTGGCGGCTGACGGGTCTCTGGGCTTCGGAGGCACTGCAACCGCGCGGACCATCACCGGTACGCTGGCAAACCTGAACAATTACTTCAACGATCCGTCGAACATCCGTTACCTACATCCGACTCAAAATCTCAATGGCGACAATGCCGACACGATCACGGTCGTGATCAACGATAACGGTGAGACGGGAGCCGGTGGAGGCACAGATCAAACATTGGGGGTGGTGAACGTCGACATCGCAGCCGTGAACGATGCGCCGGTCAACACGGTACCGGGCACGCAAACGGTAGCTGAAGAAACACCAACGGCTATCAGCGGACTGTCGATTGCCGATCTCGACGTGGCGAGTGGACTGGTCACGACTCGACTTCAGACCACGAGCGGGTTATTGAACGTGACCCTCAGCGGTTCGGCTGCCATTAGCGCTGGCATCAACGGTACTGGAGACTTGACTATCCAAGGCTCCATAGCCGACATCAACGCCACGCTGGCTTCGCTGATCTATACCGGCAACACCAACGTGGTGGGTACGAACGCCGATACGATCACGATGACGACTGACGATCAAGGCAACACTGGTAGCGGTGGTGCGTTGACGGATGTCGATACGATTCAGATCAACATCACGGGCGTGAACGACGATCCGTTCAACGCGGGTGCGACGCCTGGAACACTAACGGCGACCGAAGACACTCAAGGCGTGATAGACCTCTCCGCGCTCGACTTGGCCGACGTGGACGCAGGGGCGAGTTCATTGACTCTCAGACTCTCTACCAGCAGCGGTGGACAACTGACTGCCGGAGCCGGAACAGGCATTGTCATCGCAGGTAATGGCTCCAGTTCCGTGACGCTGACCGGGTCGTTAGCGGACTTGAATGCGTACCTCAACGGTCCCACGAATCTCCAGTTCCAAGGCGCCGCCGACACCAACGGCAATGCGGCCGATGCGATTCGCATGGAGCTTTCGGACAATGGCAACACGGGAACCGGTGGCGGTGCGTTCATCGACTTGGGTTCCGTGGACGTGGACATCCTAGCCGTGAACGACGCGCCGGTCGTAGCCGGTGAAAGCTATACGACCGACGAAGACACGGCACTGAATGCCAATGTGCTGGATAACGACTCGGATGTCGATGGCGACACGCTGAGCGTGGCATTGATATCGGATGTCAGCTCAGGGAATTTGTCCTTGAATGCAGATGGAACATTCACCTACAGCCCAAACAGCAACTACAACGGATCGGATGAATTTGTGTACCGTGTTAGTGACGGAACCGTCACATCCGCCGACCTGACGGCCACGATCACCGTGGATGCGATCAACGACGCTCCCGTTGCGGTAGACGACGCGTCGTACTCGATCCTTGCAGCCCAGACGCTTACGGTCGACGCTATTGGCGGAGTTCTTCGCAATGATTTCGATGTCGAAGGCGAGCCACTAACGCTGAATCTCATCGCTGGCCCCGAACGGGGCTCATTGACGCTCAACGCGGACGGTAGTTTCGAGTTCACGCCCGTCGGTGGCTTCATCGGCACCGCGACATGGACGTATCAGCTCTCCGATGGCGTGTCCAATTCGAACGTGGCGACGGTTTCGATCGCCGTTCAAGGTGCTCCGCCTCCACCGCCGCCCGTGGATGGACCATCGGGACCCGATGATGGCGGCAGCACGGACGACTCAGGCAGCGATAGCCCGAGTGAGATCACCGCTGGTGGGGATACAACGGGTACAACCGGCAATTCCGAACCAGCTGCCCCAAGAGGAACAACCGGCGGAGACGTGTCGGGCGTCGTCGGCGATGAGGCCAATCTCTTCTTACCCGCTGGTACGGGTCGCGCCCGAGGCGAAAACGTGTTCGACACTGTAGCAAGCCAACTTGCGTTTGAAGGCAGCCAAGCCAAAGCTCACTACCTCGGATTACTGGGCGACCTTGCTCAGCTCGAGTCGACGCGACTGACCCTTGGCAGCGTTTCCAGCGATATACGCGATCCCGAGTTAGAAACCAAACACCTGGAATTCGTACTCGAGTCGTTCGAGAGAGACGCGGACTACAAGCGTCAAGAATTAGTCACCATGAGTGGAACTGCAGCGGGCATATTTATGGGAGCAACCGCAGCCGGAGCAATCTGGCTGGTCAGTGGATCCTCCTTGGTCGCCTTACTTGCGTCTTCCATGCCGGTATGGACTCACTTTGATCCTGTTTATGTCATTAGCGGTACAAAAGCCAACTTCAAATCTGAGGACGATGAATCACTTTCGGGCATCTTGAAATCGGCACACGCGGATTCCAAAGAGTCTCCCCAAGAGTAATCCAACCACAAAACACAATGTCGAGTATCGGTCGAATCAACTTGACGATCATAGCAATGAGCGTTGCTGCGATCTTGTTGTGCAATCTTCTGGGATTTGTCCCAGATGAGCGTAAGACCATTGTGAATACTCGAATCGAGATCAGTCAGACTCTGGCAAGCAACGTCATGTTTTTGGTCTCGGAACATGAATATGACGAAATCGAACAGCAGTTCCGGCTCTTCTCAGCTCGTAATCCCGATCTACTGACGATTGGTCTGCGGCGAAATGACGGTGGCATCGTCGCCTCGCATGGCCCGCACCTTGAATCCTGGACCGAAGCAGTCAAAGACAAATGTGACGGCTGTTTTGTCGTTCCAATTAGCTTAGACAATCAACGATGGGGCAATTTCGAGCTTCAGTTTCGTCCCGTCTTTGTCGGCCTGAACAAGTATTTCAGCCCGTCGACTCTCAGCATGATGTTCCTAATGGTCCCGATGATTGGGTTGACGGCGTATCTCCACCTCAAACGGATCTTAAAATACCTGGATCCAACGCAAGCGGTCCCGCCAAGAGTGCGACAGACGTTAGACAGCTTTGCGGAGGGAGTCGTTCTACTCGACAAAAACAACCATATCGTCCTAGCAAACGATGCCTTTGCCGTCCTCTTCGACTCAGACGTAGATACGTTGATCGGATCGGACATCCGAAAGTTGCCTTTCTCAGATGGCGAAGGGGATAAGAAGGCTCGGCTACCTTGGATCATCACCAGAAAATATCAGAAGATCGTCAATTCGAAGACGGTCAAGCTGGAACTGAACGGCATCCGTCGCATCTTCTCAGTGAACTCATCACCCGTAATCGATGAAGAAGGCGTGTTCCAAGGCGTCATGGTGGCCCTAGCGGACGTCACTCCGCTGGAACAGAAACGCGCAGAGTTAGCCACAACGCTGGAAGAACTCCACCATTCCAAGGATGAGATCACGAAGCAGAACGAAGAGCTGCGTTTTCTTGCAACTCGAGATCCGCTGACGGGCTGCATCAACCGCCGGACGTTCTTCGAGCAGTTTGATGAGTTCTTTAGTCAGGCAAAGAAAGGCAAGATTACGCTCTGTGCGATGATGGTCGACATCGACTTCTTTAAGTCAATCAACGACAACTACGGACACAGCAAAGGCGACGAGGTCCTGCGTGAGACCGGTCGTGTGTTGAATGAGCTCGCCAGGGACCAAGACGTTGTCTGTCGCTACGGCGGTGAAGAATTCAGTGTCCTGATGCCGGGGCTTTCGCTCGAAGATGCCGTCGCTTTCGCCGAACGAATCCGAACCGAACTATCTGAAGTTGATTTTACGGACTTCAAGATTACGGCTAGCCTTGGCGTTTCTGAGGTGTCCTTGGGCGCAACCGATCCACAAGAACTCTTAGACGAAGCCGACAAGTGCCTTTATGTCGCAAAACGTAACGGACGCAACCAAGTCATCAGGTTTGACGATGTTCCTGAAAATCTTGAAGTCGACGAATCCAAGATCTCGCGAGTCAAACTCGAGGAACAAACCTCCGAAGGCTCGGTACCATTCGCAGCTGTAAACGCGTTACTCTCGGCCTTGTCCTATCGTGACGCTCAGACTGCCGCCCACTCAACTCGAGTTTCGAGCTATTCGGCGATGCTGGCTCAACGATTCATGAAGTCCAAGGACGTTTACACCGTTGAAATCGCAGGACTGCTGCACGACATCGGTAAAATCGGCGTCCCCGATGCGATTCTTCTAAAGCCCGGCAAACTGACCGAGGAAGAGTGGAAGATCATGGAGAAACATGATCGCATCGGCGTCGAGATCGTCAGCAAAGCCTTTAAGAACCAGACGCTGACCGACATCATCAAAAACCACCATTCGCGTTTCGATGGATCGGGCGCAGAGCCGCTTGCCAGCAGTGAAATACCCATTGGCGCGCGAATCCTGACCATAACGGACTCCTTTGATGCCATGGTCTCCGACCGCCCGTACCGTAAGGGAATGCCGGTGGAAAACGCGTTGAAAGAACTGCAGCGCTGTGCGGGTACTCAATTCGACCCTGAATTGGTGGACGCATTCAGCGAGATCATCTTGAGCGGCAAATCTGCTATCTGTGCTGAGTACGAAGGTCTCTCGCAAGAAATCATGCTCAGCATCGGCGAACAAATCGAACGCATCACCGAGGCGGCCGACGCCGGAGACAAAGACACTTTCATCGCGCTTGCCGATCGCTTGCGCTGCACTGCGGAACAGTCCAATCTAGGCCCCATCGTCGCAGCTGCAAACCACGCATTGGACATAGCCAGTGAAGGCGCCGAGCTTGAAGCCCTCGTCAACGAGTCCTTCGAACTCCTTTCCGTTTGTCGCTCACTGCGGACCTCTGTCGTCAGTGACGCAGAGAAGACTCTTTCGGCCGAAGAGTAATCAAATGAACTACTAAGACTGTCTGCAACGCAAGCTGCGACAGCAACCTCATTTGTGCGCCCGCCATTCAAGATCACCTGACGGGAATTCAACCACCTGACGGAAATCGTCTCTCTCGATAGACCTTCAATCCATGTAATGCGTGGTACAGAGCACCACAATCCAAATCGGCCACTGCGGTCTGTTCAATCAATTCACACAATCGATGCGCCGATTGTTCCACCCATGCCTCTTGGAGTTGGGCCCGCTCTGCGGCCAGCGCGACAAATTCGAATAGATGGCCTGTGCTCGATAGCTGTGCGAATAAGTCACGAGTTGCACCGGAACGAAAGAAATAGTAGCTCGACAAGCAGCCGTCGCCGTTGCGATTGATCTGAATGTTCTGCAAACGCTCTTCAACAACCTGTTTCGCTTTCGTCCAAACCTCGCTATCAGGCAACTGCATGCGTTGCTTGGCATTTAAAGCTGCGATGATACCCGCGAGTCGATGTGTACCACCACAGGCACTCGAATCGATGTCGTAATCCAATTCGACCGCCACCAGCGATTCCAGATCAACCACCATATCATTGGCGCACTCCCAGGAAGCTTCATCAGGAAAGTAATGAGTCAACGCAATGAGAGTCCAACTATATTCGTCGACAAGGTTGCGACTCACGTCGAATTGAGTCTGACGTGCCCAATCCTCAATAGTGAACGTGCGGCCATCGATCTGGATTTCGCGTTCCATCGGAATTTTGGCCATGGCGCAGATCGCCAGCCACTGATCGACGTGTCCTTGACCGATATAACTGCCGGGATCAAAGCGAGCTTGAACACCTTCGCGGCCTGTCGCCTTCATCATTTCACCGGATGATTTGAGCTCGAACCCTTCGATGAAACCGCCGGCTAACGCGTAATCGAGCGCGGCAACCTGCTCTCCCTCAGCTTCGATTTCCAATTCGTCGCCATAGCAGATGACTGCATGCATGATCTGCCAAGCTGCATTCACGTCCGCACTCAATGTCCGTGCCTCGAGGGCGCCCGTTAACACACGGTCAATCCGCTGTGAGAGTTCTAACGGCGCGTGCTCCGCAACCGATTCTGTTGACTCCCATTCTTGGGAACGCTCATTGAGAGTCGCAACCGGACTTGGAACACAGCCTACGCAGAACACGATCATTGAGATCGTAATGCCCAGCCCAACACCACACATTGCGACAGAGAGGTTTGGATCGTTGGGTAGCGTTTCGCGGCGAGTCGAATGGGCTTTGGGAAAACTCTGCAGTTGAATATTCATAGCGTTATTGGACTTCGCGTTTTACGCTCCGTCCGAATCACAATCTGATATGCTCTGTCTATATCGTTCGAAACGGAATGGACGCATCACGCGAAGCCAGTTCTGATAAGCTTTGGCGATCCCGTTTAGGCTAAGGGGCTATAGGCCGTGCTTGGGGTTTGCGTCTAAAGCGATAATTTGGAGCCCCGATTCTAGTTGCAACCCCTTTCGAATTCCCCTTGCCCTGATTTTTCCAGTTCCTTTTTAGATCTGAATTGGAGAAAGGGCGCCCATTCGACTGGTGGCATTCGGGCCTCCTCTCTCGGAGAATCCGCCTCACGTTTCCAGCCCGATCACCAGCAGATACCCTCGAAACTGAGTGAGATCCAATTTTGGCCAACTCGAAGGCGAAAGCAAAACGACTAACTTGGTTCGCTGCCATTGGCCCGGGCATCTTGGTCGCGGCTACAGGCGTTGGCGCGGGAGATCTCGCCACGGCTACGCTAGCCGGTGCCAAATTGGGGACAGCGGTCTTATGGGCTGTCCTCATCGGTGCATTGATCAAATTCATTCTGAACGAAGGTCTCACGCGCTGGCAGCTCGCTACTGGAACGACGATCCTGGAGGGAACCGCAAAGCACATTCCACAATCGGTCCAATGGCTCTTCCTGATTTATCTTTTCGTTTGGAGCTACTTGGTCGCGATGGCGCTGATGAGTGCTTGTGGTGTAGCGGCCGTGGCTATCTTCCCGTTCTTTTCCGACACGACCACCGGAAAAATCGTCTTCGGTATCGCACACAGCTTCCTGGCTTGCGGCCTTGTGCTCATTGGTGGTTATAAGCTCTTCGAAAAAATTATGAGCGTCTGCATTGGAGTGATGTTCTTGGTCGTTGTCATCACCGCCATCGCCCTCAGCCCTGGTTTCCTTGAAATTCTTTATGGGATGTCAGTGCCGACCATCCCGCAGATGTTTGAAGGCGGAATCGGCTGGACGATTGCATTACTTGGCGGAGTCGGTGGGACGGTCACCGTGCTGTGCTATGGATATTGGATACGCGAATCGGGCAGAGACTCCATTGCTGAATTGAACGTCTGCCGAATCGACCTTGGCGTGGGATACGGTATGACCGCCGTTTTCGGACTCTCGATGGTGATCATCGGCAGCCAACTTGGTGAACTCGATGCCAAGGGGGCAACGCTGATTGTGGAAGTAGCCAGAACGCTGGAGGAACGACTGGGCGGATGGGGTATCGCTGGTAAGTGGGCGTTCCTAATCGGAGCCTGGGGGGCGGTTTTTAGTTCACTCTTTGGAGTCTGGCAAAGCGTCCCGTACCTCTTCACTGATTTTTGGCGTCTCCAACTTGGCAACCAATCACCCCAAGCCGACAGTCGCAGTCCGCTCTATCGAGCCCATTTGGCAGCACTGGCGATCGTACCGATTTCCGGACTCTTCTTGTTCGATTTTTCGACGGCGATGAAGGTCAACGGCGTTGTGGGAGCGCTGTTCATTCCAATGCTGGCGGGCGTCTTGCTGGCGCTGAATGGAAATGCCAATTGGATTGGTAGCCAGAACGTCAATCGTGGGCTTACCAAACTATCTCTGATTGCGGCATTACTGATCTTTATTTTCGCCGGAACGCTGCAGGTGCTTAAAGTATTCTCGGCAACCAGCATCTAGGACCGAACTGCGATCCACTGAGGAGAGCCTGCATCCAACGCCGATTGCAAGTTGCTGCCCCAAAACTGGTTCATGTACCAGACTGAAGCTTCCCCTTCTAAGATGTTAATGAACAGGGGTAACCGAACTCAGTCGGTATGCGGCAAACAATGCAAGCGGTACAATTCTTTTCCATAGCCCTGCCGCTGTGAATGAGCAGCAGTCCAAATAAGAAGTTATGACAGAGACTCCGTGTCGACGCCTAGGCGGGACTCACTGACTTTTGCCACCCAGGGCAAATCAACGTATATATTTGCGACGTTTGTTTTTCGAGCTCATCCCAACTCCTCGTTCCGAGTTTCGCAAGGAATTCAGGAGGGAGTCGGCCACTCCCTGCTAAGCGTGGGCCAGGGGCCGCAGGGGGCGATCGCCTAACTTCAAACTTTGAATAGCCCTGTTTGTCACCGCCATGATTCCAAGCCCTTTGAAGAATTAAGCACAATGAAGACGGCATTCTCCACCCAGGGGCCTCTCCCCAGAATTGAAGCTTCTAGTTGGAGCAGCAAGCGACAAGTGATTCATCTGATGTGTCTCGCTGCTCTGCTCATCTCCCTGATGCCCTGCGCTTTGGCAGATGAACTGAACACATCGGTCACCACGCGTCTCAAAGCGGACCTGGCTTACCTAGCTTCCGACGACTTGAAAGGCCGCGACGTCGGTTCCGAAGGCATTGCCGAAGCGGGTCAGTTCATCGAAAAACGATTCCAAGAGCTGGGAATCGAAACCGAGTTGTTCGAAACCGGCCCCTACCAGGAATTCTCATTACCCGGGCCGGCCGAAATCGGCGATGCAGACAGCAATCGTCTCGTCTTTGAAGGAACTCAAGCGGATGTGACTCCCGCGCTGGGCCAAAACTTCACTAGCCTCGCGCTCGGTGGCAATGGCGAATTCAGCGGCGGCTTGGTTTTCGCGGGATACGGTATCACGGCACCGGATCTAGGATACGACGACTACAAGGATGTTGACGTCGAAGGCAAAGTGGTGATCGTCATTCGCAAAGAGCCTCAACAGCAGCAAGCTGACAGCATTTTTGAGGGCACGCGAAGTTCCCAATACGCATTCTTCTCCTCGAAGGAGTTAAATGCGGCCATGCACAAAGCGGCGGCTCTAATCATCGTGAACGATGCCGTGACAGCGAGTCGCGACGACAGTGTCATGGCAGTGACCGCCGCAGGTAGTCCTCTTTCCGATCAAACGATCCCAACATTTCATTGCCAACGAAGTTTGATCGACCCGATTCTGACTGCTGTGACTGGAATGAGTCTATTGGATTACGAGCAAGCAATCGACAAAGACTTGGAACCGCAAAGCGTCGAGATCAAAGGCGTGAAGGTCACCGGAGAAGCCAAGATTAAAGACTCTCGCATTCCAGTCCGCAACGTCATCGGTTACCTGCCAGGAACCGGCCGCCTCAAGGAAGAGTTCGTCGTCGTCGGCGCACACTACGACCATGTTGGCATGGGAGGGCGTGGATCGCTTGCGCCAGGAACCATCGCCATCCACAACGGTGCAGACGACAACGGCTCAGGCACGGTAACGATGCTTGAAGTCGCCAGACGAATGTCCGAAAACAAGGCTGAAGATCGCAGAGGCATCATCTTCATGGCATTTACGGCCGAAGAACGCGGCCTACTCGGCAGTAAGCATTATGTCCGCAACCCTAGATGGCCACTCGAAGATACCGTAGCCATGGTCAACATGGACATGGTCGGTCGCCTTAATGAAAATGTACTGACCGTTTACGGCACAGGCACAGCCAAGGAATTTGACGGCCTCGTGGACGACCTAAACGAAGAGTTCAACTTCGCACTCGACAAACGGGTCGCAGGATTCGGACCAAGCGATCACGCGAGTTTCTACGAGGCGAAGATCCCCGTCTTCCACTTTTTCACGGGTTTACACAACGATTACCACCGTCCGAGCGATGACGTCGACAAAGTCAACTACGACGGAATGACACGGATCGCTGGCATGATTGCGGGCGCCGTCGAACATATCGCGACTGCCGAGAAGAGGCCTTCGTACATTCAGACGACAGCTCGGGCCAATGTAGGACGCGCACCTCGACGCGCCCGCGCCGTCTTGGGCGTACAACTGGATCTCGACTTTGATGGTGATGGAGTCCGAATTGATGCAGTCTCAGAAGGCGGGCCAGCCTCAGAGGCTGGGCTCGAAGTCGGCGATGTGATCGTCAAGCTTGATGACGACGGCTTAGAGTCCGTCCGCGATTTGCGTCGTTTCATGGGAGGTCAAAAACCAGACAACGAAATCTCCGTGACAGTGCTGCGTGGCGAGGAAGAGGAAACGGTCACCGTGAAGCTTGGGCGAGGCTAAACCAAAACTGAGCAGACTTTGAAGATTGGCCGACTCCCCTCCGGCTCGGGTAGGCCGACTCCCCCCTGAATTCCTTGCGAAACTGGGAAAGGGGAGCTGGGTTACACTCCAACAAGCTTCACAAATTGAAACCTTGATTTGCCTTGGAGGCTAAACGTGTCGCAGGAGGAACAACCGAAAGTCATCTGGCACGAGCAAACCGTGACTCGTGCTGCTCGCGAAAAGACCAAGCAACAGTCTGGGTGCGTGGTCTGGTTCACTGGCTTGAGTGGATCCGGAAAGAGCACGGTCGCCAATGCCGTCGATAGCCTCCTTTCCACAGAAGGCTACCACTCGTTTCTGCTGGATGGCGACAACATTCGACATGGACTGTGCGCGACGCCCCAGATTTTGACGGAGCGTCATGGTGCTGACTTGGCGAACCGTTTTGGATTGGGTTTCGACGCACTGGACCGCGAAGAAAATATACGAAGAATCGGGGCCGTATCAGAGCTATTCGTATCGGCGGGGATTATTGCACTAACAGCGTTTGTCAGTCCCTATCGCAAAGATCGGCAGCTGGTCCGCGAGTGGGTTGAGCAACACGGAAAACCAGGCGACTTTATCGAAGTATTCGTAGATACTCCACTCGAGATATGCGAATCGCGAGACCCCAAAGGCTTGTACAAGCTTGCCCGTGACGGAAAGATCAAGAACTTCACCGGAATCAGCGATCCATACGAATCGCCCGATTCCCCCGAACTGCACCTCAATGGTGGTGAGAACACGGTCGAACAGCTCGCAACGCTAGTCTACAAAGAACTAAAACGCCGCGAAATCCTGCGAAAACGTTCCTAGAGAAACGCAGCCGTACCCAACAGACGGTCACATCCGAATATTGGAATCACGTCTCTGGTGCTGTTGCCCAAAATTGTTCGCCCGCTACGACTGCACTATTCCCTTGGCACCCCTAGCCTGGCTTCATTCAGTTCATTCACTTTTGGCCGCCCACTGAATCGCTTCCACGATGTGCTGCCGCCCAAAGGCGGTATCAAGGGAGCGGACGTCATGACCAAGCTCTGTATAGAAAAAGCGTCCACCTTCATTCTCATGCAACCACGCGATGGGATGATCCGCCCCCATCGGTTTCCCACCACGGGTCTTGAAGTAATCTCGGACGGGTTCAAAGGTGGATTCGTCAACTCGTAAGAGAACTTTGAAGCCAGGTAAGTCCGTCACCGATTGAGTGTGATTCGTCCAGTCGGCAAAGTACTTGAAAGTGGTACCATGGCCGCGCACAGTCGGGTGATCTTTCATCTCTTCAGCCACGGTCACCGTTGCTTCGAGAAACTCCGAGTCACTGTTGAAGTCGCAACCACCGAGCTGACTGAACCATTCCCATTCCGTTTGGTGCACGAGCGCGGCATGGAGTGCCACAATCCCGCCTCCATCACGATACCAATCACGGATTCTGTTTCGCTGCTTTTCGTCAAACAACTTGGTCAGCTCGTTTGAGTTATTGAGAATCAACACATCGTACCGATCCAGCAGCCCCAAATCCTTGGGGCTCTCGGTAACATCGATCTGCATCCCAGTATCATCAGACAACCTTGCAAGCCATCCGCTCACGGCAGCAGTCTCGGGATGTCGGTACCAGCCGGTTCCCGCAAAAACCAACACGGACCCAACCCGCGTCGGGCTACGATCAGGCTTCTTCGTCTCGTCATGAGCGTTGGCTATGTAAATCGTGCAACCGCTTAGCATGGCGAGGACTAGGATTCTTGTGGTCGTAATCATGTTGTTTTCCCAAATTGGAGTTGCGAACAAAAACGAACGCCCTGCTGACCGCGTTCCATTCGGGTCTATCGACGTACGGCAAGCAGCCGTCCAAGGCTGCAACGATAAATTTCCAGGCGAAAGATCCAGCAAAGCTAAGCGTAGTGACCGCCGAGCGGCTAGCATATCCAAAGACCAAGAGTTCTGCAGTTGGGAACCATTCAATCTCCCCCTGAACGCCTCATTCCAATAACCGCCACCAAAACTGACTCGACGCAATACACGAGTATTCGCCATGCCCATTTCGAAGAAGAAGATTTCATCCCGCCAAATCATGCGGAATTTGGTAGTCCCGCTGATTCTGCTCGGTTTCTACAGCTTACCTTCGTGCGTAAACGCAATTGGGGCTGAGGGCGAGAGGCCCAACATTGTCTTCGTTCTAGCCGACGATATGGGTTGGAACCAGCCTGGCTTCAATGGTGGAAAGCCTGAGTTGACGCCAAATATCGATCGACTGGCTTCAGAAGGGATGCGTCTGAACGAGTTCTACACGCACAGTGTTTGCGCTCCTACACGAGCTGCTTTTCTTACCGGCCGGTACGCCTTCCGAACCTGGAGTGATTGGCGGTCCGAGGATTTTGGCAAGCCAAGCTATCTTGCCAAATTAGGATTAGACCTCGCTCATAATGAACGTGGTGAGCCTACGCGGCGGATCCACGCGCTAGATACCAATGAACGCACCATCGCGGAAGCGTTGCGCGACTCAGGATACTTCACGGCCCTCTTGGGTAAGTGGCATCTGGGCGAATGGTTACCTGAACATCTGCCAATGGGTCAAGGCTTCGAACACCAATACGGGCACTATGCTTGGGGCATCGACTACTTCTCAAAGACGATCGTTCACAACGCTCCAGCCCGCTTTGCAGTCTATGACTGGCACCGCAATCAAAAGCCTGTGCAGGAGGAAGGCTACGCAACGGACTTGATTGCCGCGGAAGCTGAACGCGTCATTGCATCCAGGAAGGCGGATGATCGACCATTCTTCATCTACGCCGCCTTCAATGCAGTCCACGGACCATTAAACCCACCCCCTGGATTCAAAGGCGACGTAAACGATCCGCTGGCCATTCGGGATGCAATGCTGGCGAGTCTCGACAAGGCAGTCGGGCGCATCAGTAAAGCAATTGACGACAACGGATTCCGAGACAACACCCTCTTTATCTTTACCAACGACAACGGCCCTGTTCTGGAGTCGATGAGCAAACCATTTCGAGGCACGAAGAATACCACTTTCGAAGGCGGCGTCAGACAACCGGCAGTGCTACGATGGCCGGGACACACGAAACCCGACTCAAAAAAAGACGGCATGATGTTCATCGCCGACTTCTTCCCCACATTCATCACACTTGCCGCCGGAGATCACACTCAAGAGCGACCGATCGACGGTATCGATATGACGGAAATGCTGTTTGAAGGTGCGGAAAGCCCGCGAAAGGAAATCGTATTCGATGTTTCTGGCAGCGTTCGTTTGCCGACAATTCGAAGCGGAGAATTCAAGTTGATGGGCGACGCGCTCTACAATCTTAATGAAGATCCATCCGAACAAATCGACGTTGCGGCAACGCATCCAGAAATCGTCAACAAATTGAAAGCTCGCGTGACTGCGATCGGAAACGAACGACCGCCACTTGGGAACAAACCGCTTTTGATGGATCCACCGCTGCCGTATGTCTACGGAGAGCAGGAGCAGAGTGATGTACCTGCATGGTTGGTTGAAGCTGTCGAAACCGTACGCGCCCGACAACCACAAGAGTGGGCACCTGGTGAGACGCCCTGGCCCAAGGCACCCCAAGGCGCTGTCGCCAGCAAAATGGATGGCCTCAAAGACGAATTAGGTGGCAGCTCTAAAGATAAAGGCAAATAGCCGCGATTCTCGAATGTGCTAAGGATCCATTCTCATGATTCAAATCCTGTCGTCGAAAGTGTCTACGATTGAGTGTCTCGCCCTGGTCCTTGTTGCGCTCTCTTGCTCGACGGTTCTCGGCGATGTACGTCCCAATATTTTGGTCGCAATCTCTGACGATCAGTCCTTTCCGCACGCGTCGGCCTACGGTGAACCCGAGATTAAGACTCCCGGATTCGATCGAGTGGCTCGGCAGGGCATGCTTTTTCACTCCGCGATGACGCCGGCACCTGGGTGCAGCCCCATGCGAGCGGCATTTCTCACTGGCCGATACATATGGGAAATCGGTGCCGCTGGTACCCATGCGAGTCATTTCCCAGCCGAGCTTAGAACGTTCCCTGCGGAGCTTGAAAACGCCGGCTATCGGATCGGATACACAGGCAAGCCATGGGGCCCCGGTCGCTATCAAGCTTCAGGACGCCAACGAAATCCAGCGGGACCGGCATTCAGCAAACTAAAGAACCAGTCACCCAAGGGCATCTCAGCAACCGATTACGCAGGAAATTTCGCCGCCTTCCTCGATCAGAGCGATCAAGAAAAGCCATTCTGCTTCTGGTTCGGCGGCCACGAGCCGCATCGTTCATTCGACAAAGGCATTGGCGTCGCGAACGGCATCAACAAAAACAACATCAACGTCCCCAAGTTTTTGCCTGATGAAGATGAAATCAGAAGTGACCTTGCCGACTATTTTTACGAAATCCAGTGGTTTGACCGGCACCTAGACCGGATGCTCGACGAGCTCGAGAATCGCGGCATGCTCGAGAATACTCTGGTCGTGGTCACCAGCGACAACGGCATGTCGTTCCCACGTGCAAAAGCCAATGTCTACGAATACGGCATTCACATGCCACTTGCCATTTCTTTACCCTCGAAATTCCCCGGGAATCAACAGAGTCAAGATGTGGTGAATCTGATCGACGTCACGGCTACCATCTACGACGTTGCCGGCGTTCAGCCACCAAAGGAGATCTCAGGACAACCCTTGTCCGATGTACTCTCGGGCGCAAGTTCTGCCGAAAGAACGCATACATACAGCGCGCGAGAGCGGCACTCTTCGTCTCGCTACAACTCGTTGAGCTATCCACAACGTTGCATCCGCACAAAAACCCACCTACTGATCAAGAACTATGCGCCAGAACGTTGGCCTGCCGGAGCGCCTCAGAAGTATCAAGCCGCAAAATACTCTGCTAACGGCGAGTTGCTCTCCGGAAAACTCGGCCCCATGCATGGCGGATATCACGACATCGACGCTTGCCCGTCGCTCAGTTTTCTCATTGCCAATATCTCGAATCCGTTGGTGAACGAATTCCTACAACGCTCCGTAGCAAAACGGCCAGCAATCGAACTCTATGACATCCAAGCCGATCCCGCATGCCTGGAAAACTTGGCAGACTCGCCGTCGTCCATTGATGTTCGGGAAGAACTACTCGAGATGCTTACGAAGCGGTTGACCGAAGACGGTGATCTAAGGGAGATCGATTTCGCTAATTCACATGTCTGGGAATCTTATCCGCGTTACAGTTCCCTCCGATGGTTCCCCAAGCCCGATTGGGCCAACGAAACCACTGTCCCACCAAGACAAGAATGGCTAGAAAAACGCCGCCCGACCCAATAGCCCCCAATTGTCCGGCTGTCGCATTTGGCTTCATGTTGTCTCCCAGGGAAACTAGCGACTCAAAAACCAGACTCCCACCAGCATGGTGACCAAGCACAACGTTTTGGCTTTCCAATTGCGTTCACTCAAAAACACCAGGCCATACGCAAAGGGAATCGCGACTGACGTTCGCCTCACGGGAGAAATCAACGCGACCAACGCGTTTTCGCTATCGAGCGCGGAAAAGTAGCAGTAGTCAGCAAATAGCAGGAGGATGGCGATTGCGGGAATTGCCCAGCGGAACTCAAACGGAATGCGGTCCCGATCTCGTCGAAGCCAAGCCATTGCTTGTGGTAACATGACGGGAATGAGGTAAATCGAAAACCAAGCTTGAACAGTCACCGGAGCAAGTCCGACACTCTGAATCAGATACTTGTCGTAGATTGAACTCGCGGCCCCTAGAAGAGTCGCTCCTATCATGCCAAAAACCCAACGGTCCCTTCGAAACTCGATGCCCTCACGGTTTCCGACCTTCGCGAAAGCCATGAAAGACAATACCACGAGCACAACGCCCAGCCATTGAATTGTCGACGGGCGCTCAGACCAAATGAGGACGGCGATCCCAACCGTCCACACCGGACTTGTCGAACGAATCGGAGCCGCGATCGATAACGGCAGATGCTTCAGAGCATGGAACGCCAATACCCAAGAACTCCCTACCAGGATCGCCTTACCGGCCAGAAGTAAGTGCCCGACCCATGTAATTGCGAACGCGCTGGACAAGACCTCAAGTTCGACGATACCCGCGTCATTGAGCAATAGTGCGACGCCATACACGCTTCCGCCGGTGAAGACATTCAAGAACAAAACTGGTGGAACCGCGTTATCACGGACGGACGCCTTCTTTGCCAGATCGTAGAAACCCAGCATCACCGCCGACGCGATGCTCCACGCCAACCAACCTACGTCGTCCATTCAGCTCACACTCATTTCGGCGTCGTATAAGTGAAGAACCAAAATGCACTTTAGAACAAAGATCCGCGTCTCGTAGGCCGAGATGCGATGCTTTTGGGGATCGGCACAACATTTTGGGATTGCCGCTCTCCGTCTTGCTTACAATTGTCTGAATTTTTCGCAAGCACTGCAATGATGCTCACAATGGCCTGCACGCTTTTGACGGATACCGCAGGGCCCGTTGGTAGCGAGAGCACTTCATTTGCCAGACGATCCGTTCCAGGCAAATCACGCCCCTGAGCGTTAAAGTCTTCGGCATAGGGTTGGGCGCGGTGACACCCAGGATAGAAGTACCGACGAGCTCTCACATTCTCAGCCTCGAGTGCGGTCAGTAGAGCATCACGGTCACATCCGAAAGTCTCAGGACAAATTCGGATCACAACATACTGGTAGTTGTTGCGTTCCGTCTGCTTAACGTCCTGCAAATGAATCCCATCGATATCAGCAAGCAATTCTCGATAAACAGCGAAATTGCGACGGTTGATTGCGACTCTTTGATCTAGGGTTTCTAACGATGCGTTACCGAGCGCTGCACACAACTCGTTGAGCTTTGCGTTCGTGCCCAATGACTCGACCGAATCAACGCCGGTGAAACCAAAGTTACGTGCCGCGCGAAGTCTGCTTGCCAGTTCATCGGAGTTCGTTGTTACGGCGCCACCCTCACCAGCGCTGATGTACTTTGTCGCATGGAAGCTAAAAGTCTCTGCTTGCCCAAAATTACCCACATACTTCCCGGAGTGCGTCACACCGAATGCATGGGAGGCATCGAACAGCAATGGAACCTGGCTCTCTTCAGACAGATCCTCCAACGCTGCCACGTCGCAGGTCCGGCCCCACAGATGGACTCCAACAATTGCCGCTGTATTCTCATTGACCAACGATCGAACCGCTCTCGCATCAATGCAGGCAGTTGACGAGTCCACCTCCGCGAAAACGGGCCTTAATCCAATTGAGGAAAAAGCGTGAGCAGTCGCAATGAAAGTGAACGATGGCAAAATCACTTCGCCCTTCAGCCCTAAAGCTTGCGCCGTTAGCGTTAGTGCCGAGGTACCGTTGCTAGTAGCAACGCAATGCTTCACGCCAAGCAATTGCTCTATTCTAGACTCAAATTCCTGAACCTCTTGCCCGTTATTGGTAAACCACTGGCGATCCAAGACTCCTTGAATCCGAGTCATGAACGACTCAGGATTCAAGACGACAGGACACCCCACGTGCTGAACCTTTGAAAACGCGGGGCGGCCACCATGGATCGCCAACTCAGATCGCGTCGTTTTCGGTATCACCGACGTCGCTTCATTCTCTTGCACATCAAGCTGCGTCGCGTTCAAATCGGGATCGATATAGGAATGCGCACTTCCCCTCGCCTGGGTACCGAGCGAGAAAGGAGAGCTTCCGCCTCCGATTGGCAATCCGCCCGTGAATGCGTCACTATTCATGGCACCACGCTTTCCACATCATGCGATAAGCTGCTTCTAGTTCTCTAATGAAAGTCTCACCATTGCAGAGGTTCGCTTCCATTCGCTGCCTCAACTGCTTACGCAGCTCGCCAAGCCGATCCGTCTCATTCGCCGACGAAATGACAATTTGAACGTAGTCATCGGGACTCTTCGCGACCAAGTCGTCAAGGCCCAGCCGGCTTAGGGCGGACGCGGTTGCACGACATGACGGACGGTCTCCTAGCAAAGTTGGAATGGGCACTCCCATCCAAAGCGACTCGAGCGCCGTAGTTCCACTCGCCCAAGGGAAACACTCGAGCAAAATATCCATTTCGTGGTAGGCGTGCAGATAGTCATTTTCTGAATCCCATGCTAACGAGACTCGCTCCTGTGAGATCCCCGCTTCCTGCAGCCTTTCCAGTGTTAACCCCTGCAGCTCGAGGTTGTCACGAAAGTCATTCCGGAACAGCAGTAAACGAGCATTTTCAACTTGGCATAGGATGTTCGACCAGGTCTTCAGCGTGAGATCATTCAATTTGTTTGGCCTGTGCGTTGAGCCAAAGGTCAGATAGCCATTCCGCTGGTAGGGAGCGTCGGCGACTGTGGGGGCATCCACGGGAGGCTGCCAACTGATCCCGCCACTGGGCAATCGTACGACCTGCTCGCTGTAGAAACGATCTTCGTCTTCCGGATCGCGAATCGCATCCGACACGTAGTAATCTACCTCAGTGAGCCCCGTCGTATTGAGATATCCGATCATCGATACCTGCACGGGTGCAGATTTAAGCGAAAACACGTCAAGCCGATTCCCTGCGGTATGGCCAGCTAAGTCGACCAAGACGTCGATCTCGTCGTGAACAATTTTCTCACGGACGGAAGCGGCGGTCTGGCCGCATGTATTGAACCACCCATCGCTATTCTTGGAGATCTCGACGGTTCGTTCGTCGGGGCAGGAGACTTCGGAGTAGCAAAAGACCTCAAACTGATTTCGGTCATAGAGATTCAGCAGCGGATCCATAAAGCCACGCATCGCGTGAGCGCGAAAATCAGCTGAGACGTATCCGATCCGTAATTTACGATCCGCCTGTTTCCCATTCGCAAATTGAATCGGCTGCGTTGTTCGCGGCAACATGGCAGTGAGCTTGCAGTGCTTCTCGTAGACATCCTGCCGATCGAAACTTGGGTCGATATTGATTCCATACAAAAGATTGCTCGCAGCGACACGGCTTTCTGGTCGCGACTGAATCGCCTTAGCGAAACAATGAATCGATTCGGGGATTCGTGCCGCGTCTTGGTAGATCTGCCCCAGTGCGTTCCACGTCATCGAGTGATTCGGAGCATTCTCAAGCTGCTCGAGCAGCACCTGCTCAGCTTCGTGGACTCTCCCAAGATGGGAAAGTACAGCACAATAATTCACGCGAATCGACGCGCGAAGCTCAGGACCGATCTCACCACTTGCTTCTGATTCAGCGATCGCTCGGACGTAGAGATTCTCGGCTTCCTCATATCTCCGCAAGGAACGGTATACGGATCCAAGGTTGTTGAGGCACTGAAAGTGATGCGGGTTGACCTCCAATGCCTGTTCGCCCGCTGTCACTGCTTTGTCGAGTTGACCGGTCAGAAAATACAGACGGCAGAGGTTGCTGTAGGCATCTGCATTCCCAGTGACCTCAACGGCCCGTTGGTATGTTGCTTCCGCGTGTTCGAACTGCGACAGCTCAAGATAGGTCGTTCCAAGTACGTTCAGAGCGATACTATTGCGGTCATCGATCTTCATACAGCGTTTCGCGACAACATTCGCTTGCTCGACATACCCCTGTTCGAGTAGTGCTGTAGCCATGTTCGCGAAATAGGCGGGCACTTGGTCATCCAGCTCGATTGCGCGCTGAATGAAATTGAGGGAATTCTCATGGTTGCCAATTTGATGCGACAAAACGCCTGCCAAATGCCAAGCATCCGCACACTTTGGGTCCTGATCGAGAACCGTTTTGTACAAAGTGCCTGCAGATTCGAAATCGCCGGATTGGTGCTTCGCAATTGCTTCTTGCATTAGATCCGATGTGGCCATTGCATCTCCTCAGGAATTCGAGCGACTGAGAACCCATTGCATGCATAGCCGTGGACTCTCCGTATACGGACCTTATCGTCGCGCAGCCGCACTCCGATTCCTATCATTGCCGTTTACAGCCATCTTTTCCGCACTCGTAGTGGGGATAGCGAAACTTGCAGCACGGTAACGCCACCTGCTATGCATGCATTTCGTGCATTCAGGATCTGTCGTCTGACTAGGAGACGAAAACAGATAGGGTCGATGTCGCGAGATGGCCGATGTTTCAAAGACAAGCAGGCGGAATCACAGAACAGGGATGTCCATGAACTATTCGCAAGAAGAACTGAATAATTTTGGGTTCCAACATCTCGGAAAGAACGTTCAGATCCACCGTTCATCCCTGATCTACAACGCAAACAAAATCAGTGTCGGTGACTACTCGCGAATCGACTGTCACACTCTTCTGTCGGCGGGCGAGCATGGCATCGCGATCGGTAAGTGCGTTCACATCGCCGCCGGATGCTACTTGTTTGGAGGTGGCGGTGAAATTGCGTTCGAAGACTATAGCGGGCTCTCCTCACGTGTAACGATCTACACAGCCACCGACGACTACACAGAAGGCTACATGACCAATCCGACGGTGCCAGACGAATTGAAACGGGTAACCCAAGGTCCGGTTCATTTGAGGAAGCACGCCATTGTCGGTGCAAGCTCGATCCTTCTTCCGAACGTCGAACTGGCACAGGGCGCGGCAATTGGAGCGTTGACCTTGGTCAACAAAGACGTTGCCGAATTCGAAATACTTGTTTCACGCTCGGGAGGCTCACGTGTGATCGGCCATCGGGGCCGTCGAATGCTCGAGCTTGAGCAAGCCTTAGACGGGAAGCTAAATAAATAAAACTGAGGAACTTGCTTGTCGGCCAAGAGAACCGCTCGCCGCTGCTAGCCATCAAGCACTTTGCCAACTGGGGCGGAGCGCCGTCGAAGTGAAAGTCTCTTTTGTAACGAGTAGCACGATGACGACGCAGCCGGCCGCGAACTCCACTAGCTCCAACTCAAATCGTGATCGATGATTGGCAGATCTCGGATGCGTTTCCCGGTTGCATTGAAGATCGCGTTGCAAAGAGCTGGGGCAAATGACGGTACCCCCGTCTCTCCCACTCCAGCTGGTGCTGCTTCGCTGTCAGCCACGTCGACGATGATCTCACGCGGAGCGTCCTCCATCGTGCACATCGAGTAGGAATCGAAGTTCGTCTCCTGGGCTTGGCCTTCCTTGAATGTGACCTTGCCATATAGAGCTTGCGTCGCTGCCATGATCGCAGCGCCTTCAACTTGCGAAACGACTCGGTCGGGGCTGACAATCGTGCCGGAATCCAAGGCAACCCACACCTTCGGAATAGTCAAACTACCGTCCGGTTTGATTTCAACCTCGACCACATGGCCAGTGTAACCCAGGAACGAGCGACAACAGGCAATTCCCAATCCGCGGCCTTTCGGCAATTCGCCTCGCCGGTCCCAATCCGCCATCGTCGCGGCTTTCTTCAAAACCGCCTTCAGTCGACCGATGTCATACGGATAATCTTCCGCTGAAGCCCCACGATTCGACAGCTTCGCCGCCTTCAGATCGAGTTCTCGATCAGCGCCGAGAAGTTGTTCCAGATAAACGAGGGGATCAACGCCGGCAGCGTTTGCCAGTTCGTCGGCAAAAGAACCGACGGCAAAGTTCTGCTGAATGTGACATACAGAACGCAGCCAACCGATCCGAACATGCGCTTTGGCTCGGCCGACTTCCAAGCTCAGATTTGGGATATCGAAAGGTAAATCCGTATTCCCCATTTCCGCTTCCCAGGCCGCAGGCATGTCGGCACCGGCGCTGAAAGTCGAGCCTATCGTAGGATAAGCTGCGCGCTGCAACCATGCCGTTGGTAGACCGTTGCTTCCCAAGGCGGCTTCGCAACGGATTGCTGAAATCGCGTGGTAGTAGTCGTGTTGAAGATCGTCCTCCCGAGTCCACGTCACATGGACAGGACGTTTCATTTCCCGCGAAAGCATGGCCGCCTCGACACAATAGTCCGGTTTGCTCTTTCGGCCGAATCCTGCACCCAAAAGCGTCACGTTGACTAAGACATCTTCCTGAGGCATCCCCATAGCCGGCCCCACTGCTTGCTGCACGGCCTGCGGATTTTGTGTTGCCGCGATGATGTGGCAAGAAACCACTTTGCCTTCACCATCGACTTTCACGTCGGCAACAGCACAAGTGGTCTCCATGGGCGCGTGGGACAAGTGCGGCACGGTGTAGTTTGCCGCCAGCACAGTCGAAGCGTTCTCTAGCTGTGCTGCTGCATCGCCACTGGAACGCAGAACTTGGCCGGGCTCCTGCGTGGTTTTGGTGAGTTCTTTTGTAAAGGCATCAGTGTCATAGTCTGCATTGGGCCCCAGATCCCACTTGATCTCCAACGCATCTCGCCCCTGCCAGGCAGCCCAGGTACTATCCGCCAATACCGCGACACCACCCAGCGGGTTGAACTGGGGTGCGCCTTCAAATGCCGGCAACTCCTGAACGTCAACCACACCTGGTATCGCTCTCGCCTCTGTGGAGTCGTACGACTTCACCTTGGCTCCAACAACGGGCGCTCGCGCTATCACCGCGAACAATTGATTTTCCATTCTCGCATCGATACCGTAGATCGCCTTGCCAGTCAGAATGTCATCCATATCGGCAATGGGAGCGTCTTTGCCGATATACTTCCATCGGCCACGCGGCTTGAACTTGAGGCTCGACTCGTCCGGAATCTCAAGCTTCTTCGCATCAGCAACTAAGTCCCCAAAAGCGATGGAATCCTTCGTCCCCTTCCGCTTGACCTGGTGATCTTCAGCAAAGCACTCATCAAGGCCGCAGCCCCATTTCTGGGCAGCCGCTTCTTCGAGCATGGTTCGGACAGTCGCTCCGGCGACCCTCATGCGATTAAAGAAGAAACGGATGCTGTTGGAACCATCCGTATTCTGGTCTCCGAGCCGCTTGTCACCGACCGCTTGCTTGATTTCGACCCGTTCCCAATCCGCTTCCAATTCGTCCGCGATAACTCTCGGCAATCCAGTGCGAATTCCGGTGCCCATTTCCGATCGGTGTGCCAGGCAAGTGACTGTTCCATCCGGTGAGACGGACACGAAATAATCTGGGGCAAAGTCATCTGCACTAGTGACACTCGGATCCGCCAAACCCGCGTCTTGCCCACGACTGACTTTCCCCATCAAAACCAAGGAACTCGCAGTCGCAGCCGCAAGAAAATCACGTCGATTCACTTGGGCAATACTCTTTGGAGCATGCTTATACAGAGTAGACATCGATGAACTCATTATTGCATCTCCTTAGCAGCTGACTTGATCGCGGCGCGGATCCGGGGGTAGGTTCCGCACCGACAGATATTCCACATCGCAGAATCAATGTCGTCATCCGTTGGGTTCTTGTTATCTTTCAACATTGCTGCCGCCTGCATCATCTGCCCGACTTGGCAATAACCGCACTGTGGAACGCTATGTTCCTTCCACGCCTTTTGTACTGGATGCGAACCATCGGTAGATAATCCTTCAATGGTGGTGACTTCCGACCCAACGACTTCTCCCAAGCTAGTCACACACGACTGAATCGCTTCACCATCAACATGGACGGTACAAGCACCACACTCGGAGACACCACAACCATATTTGGTACCCGTTAAGCCAATCGTATCCCTAAGCACCCAAAGCAGTGGCGTGTCTTCGGGGGTGTCCTTTAAGTCGTAGTCGGTTCCGTTAACTCTCAGTTTCACCATTGCGTTTCATCACCTGTTTCTGTGCCGGGGCTATCTTCCTACTCCGGCAGGGCAAACATGACACGATCCAGCTCGAAGGCCTTCTTCTCGGTACGGTCGATCTTGATTGCCGTGGAGTATACGAAATTTCGTGCGAGAACGGTTAGACGAGTCTGATTCAGTGGGAGAATCCGGTTCGAATTCGTTGCCAGCGACGCTGACTTGACCAGGAACCGTATCCTGGGTCGCTCTAGCCCTGGATTTAAGGACGCATGTGAATTAGCTTGACAAAGAGTCCTATGATCAACTTCACGGGGCACCAGCTTGCTCGCGTGGCAACTGCAATGAAAGTTCGAGGTGGTCCAGATCCGTCGCAGAGCCGCTTCTTCACGTGTCAGTTTGGGTGGAGATCGCACCACTCAAACAAACGGTCCATCGTTTTCGGCTCCTTACCATTGTTCTTGCCTCAGGCACCCAAATTCAAATTAGGTTGACAACATGCAATTCGCACAGTTCGGCATGCTACTTAGATCTCCGCAACGGCGTATCGGGAGCTCCCTTGCCATGGGAATCCTGTTGGCATTTCATGCGGCGTCTACTCTTGCCCAGGAATCGGGTAACGAAAGAGCCGAATACATCCGTTCTCACTACTCAAAATTTGAGTATCAGATTCCGATGCGGGATGGAACGAAGCTCTTCACAGCTGTCTATGTACCGATAGATGCAAGTCCTAAAAAATCGTATCCAGTCCTCATGGTGCGAACGCCTTATAGCATTGGTCCCTATGGGGCCGACCAGTATCGAAGCCGCCTCGGGCCAAATGAACGATTCGAACAATCGGGGTATATCTTTGCTTTCCAAGACGTCCGCGGTTGTTACATGTCCGAAGGCGAATTCGTGAACATGAGGCCTCACATCGATGCAAAGAAGGGCAACGAGTTCGACGAAAGCTCCGATACCTATGACACGATCGAATGGCTGTCCAAGAACCTTCCGTTCCACAACGGTCGTTTCGGACAGTGGGGAATTTCGTACCCGGGATTCTATACCGCGGCGGGCGCCATCGATTCGCATCCGGCACTGAAGTGCATTTCGCCCCAGGCACCGATCGGAGATTGGTTTTGGGACGACATGCACCGCAATGGTGCCTTCAACGTCCAGCTTGCCATGACCTTTTTCTCGTCTTTTGGGCGTCCCCGTCCCGAACCAACGCCGACGCGTGGCGGACGACTCGACATGGGCACGAGCGACTCCTACCAATTCTTCCTGGATCTGGGATCGCTAGCGAACGTCAACGAGCGTTACTTTCACAATGACATTTCATTCTGGAATGAAGTCGTTGAGCACCCAAACTACGACTACTTCTGGCAGTCACGAGGCTTGATTTCACACCTCAATAATGTCCACTGCGCCTCGCTCGTGGTGGGAGGTTGGTTTGACACAGAAGACCTTTATGGGCCATTGCGAATTTACGATTCTATTGAGAAGAACAACCAGCAGACCCAGAATACGATCGTCATGGGCCCCTGGTATCATGGTGGCTGGAATCGTTCCGCCGGCGATCGGCTGGGCGACGCATCGTTTGATTGGCCGACAGCAGAATATTACCGAGAACAGATCGAATTCCCATTTTTCGAACATCACCTCAAAGGCGCCGAAGCTCCAGAGCTAGCCGAAGCAATTGTCTTCGAGACAGGTGCCAATCGATGGAGAAAGTTCGATAGCTGGCCCCCCGAACGCTCAACCAGCGTTCAGTCGCTCAATTTCTCCGCCGGCGGAAGGCTGGAAATCGTCCAATCGGGGATTTCGACCGACACTGATGGAACAGATCCTGATTCTTCAGTGGGGCAAGCCTCAGATTCGTATCCGAGCGATCCAAGCAAGCCGGTACCGTACACAACGGAGATCTCGGCACGTTGGTCTCGAGACTACATGACGGAGGATCAACGTTTTGCCGCTCGCCGTCCTGATGTGTTGGTCTACCGAAGCGAACCGTTGGAAGAAGACCTAACCATTGCGGGACCGATGATCGCTGACCTTTGGTTTAGCTCTACGGGCAATGCAGCGGATGTGGTTGTCAAAGTCATTGACGAGTTTCCGGGGCGTCCGTTCGACGGATCAACCGAGGATTTCCAAAGTGGTCGACAACAGCTGCTACGGGGTCAAGTCATGCGAACTCGATTTCGTGAGAGCTTTGAAACCCCTAAACCCCTCGAGCCAGGCAAGCCGACCCAGATTGAATTTGAACTTCACGACGTCCTTCACACATTCAAACGAGGCCACCGGATCATGATCCAAGTTCAAAGCACTTGGTTCCCCTTCGTAGATCGGAATCCTCAAACGTATGTTCCCAACATCTTCAAAGCCAAGGAAGAGGACTTCAAAACGCAGACGCATACGATCTACCGTAGCGATTCAATGCAAAGCCGAATTCAGATTCCCGTGCTCGAAAATTGAGCGTTCGAGCATCCACTCGGCTGGAGCGTGCACTCGAATCGGTAGCCGCTCTTGCACTCGCGACTCCGGGCCGTTGCATTCGGTCAGGCGTTGCATACGGTCAGGCCATGACTTTCGTTCAGGCAAATCAGCTCAGAGCGGGGCGGCTCGTAATTCTTCGAGCCGCTTCTTGATCGCTGCGTTATTGGGTTGGAGCTGGTCCAACAACTCGACGTAGCGTAGAGCCGAATCGATTAGGCCGAACTTTTGAGCCAGATTGGCCGCCGCCGCAAGCGAGGCAATCTTCAAATCGTAAGGTGGCTCTGGCACTCGGAACATCGCAGCTTTGCGATAGGCGGATAGAGCCTCAGTTATACTCTGGGTGCGCTCATAAAGCCGGCCCAACTGATAAGCCGCCCGTGCTCGCAACTCCGGGACCTGACTAGCGATCTCAAGTCGTGCGATCGCTTTATCCGTATTGCCAAGGTTTTCGTGTGCCTCTGCGAGCTGCAGATTCAATTCCGTCTTGTCGGGATGCCTAGCTAGCCGCTTCTCGTAGACCTTCTCGCGCAGTACATTCAATTCCATGTTGGAACGTTCGAGCGGTTCCAGTGTCAGCCTCGTTGGCTCCGCATCATGCGTTTGTTTGGCTTCGAGGAACAACTGCCTGCTGCGGTTGATCTGCGCTTCCTCGCATAGGAAATTGGCGTCATCATCCTCTGGAAATTTCTCCAGAGCCATTTCCGCGATACGCCGAACGTCCTGCCACCGCTCTTGGTCGAAATAGATCCGAGCCAACTCCAAGTACGGATCCACTGTAATCGGGCTGTCTCGAACGATCTTTTCTAAGGTTTGAAATCGTTCAAGTGGGATCTCTATCTTGGGACGGGTCGTCGGAGCATCGGTGCCCCAGACCGGCGCGCTAATTGGTGAATCTCCATTTTCGGATCCCGACCGCATGACGAGATCTTCAGGCGTGAGAGGCTTCATCTGCTTTCACCTTCCGACATTGCGTGTAAATCGAGTCCCCATGAACCTATTTCATTCCCTGCTGTAGTCAGGCTACCAAGTCGTCGTTCTGCAATCTTCGATGCAGGAATCCAATGCTCCCGCCCCGACCAAACCGACCATGGCGACCGACGCCAGTCTCTCAATTATAGTGCAACCCTCCTGAACTGTGTTCTATTTTACAGGCCCAAACTCCCGACAAAGCGCAACGGAGTCTTTGGAAGAGCGGCATGTTCGTCGGGTATCGAAAAGAACGTGGCCACAACCAGCTCGGCCGACAGAGCAAGAACAAGGACGCTGATCGAAGCCGTACGGGCAAGAGGCTAGCCTCCCGCCGCCAAAACCAAAACTTCACAAGGCCAATCATTGACGCAGCTACACAGTTGCCACTTACGTCACCTAGTCGTCTAGAAGAAATTGCCGGCAATAGGTCCTGACAGCGCCCCGGCTTTTCGGGAGTACGCAAGGAGATCTCAGCCATCCGTACCGCACGAAAACCGGAATTCGGAAGAATAAGCTGCGACCAGAGACAAACTGGGCCAACCGTTTGCCCGGCACGACCGAATTGACAGAAAGGAGTAGCGGAAACCACGCCGTGCGTGGAATCACCCAAGACGATTAAGCCCTGAACTCATAGTGAAGGCCAAATGGTGATGAAGCAATATGGCTCAGCAACGAAGCCAGCTCAACCATGGACCCCGCCTCCATCTTTCGCAACGCCTTTTTGCGATGCTTGTCGATGGTTTGATAAGTGACGTCCAGATGCTTCGCGATCACCTTGGTCATTGTCCCTTGGAGACATTCCTCAACAACCTCGCGCTCGCGTTCGGTTAGCGAAGCGATCCTGCCACGAACTTCACAGGCAGCAGGATTACCTTGCGCATCATGCTCAAGCGATTTCCTCAGCACTCGAACAAGCTCATTCAATCCAGATTGGCGTTCGCAGCAATCATAAACTCCGGCTTGCAAAATCCGCTTGACGCCAATGACGTTCATCTCGGATGTAAGAGCGACGATTGGCAACCCAATCGCCTGTTGCCAGACTTTGCCACACTGATCAGCAAGATCAGTCGGATGGAGATCCGCATTCAGCACAAGACAAGACGGAGCGGCGCCAATCCGCTGCACACATATTTCTTCGGGACTAGTGACTTGCTCCACCCGATGAAAAACAGTTGCTAGCTCTTCGGCCAACGCGCCACGCTCACGCAAGACAAGCACCACCTCTCGGTTCAAACTGGCCTCACGCTGGCCCGTGAAAGTCGACACGGACGGAAACGCTCCCGAAGCATCGAACATAGATGCCGTATCTACAGAACCGAATGCACTACTCATTACATATCTGCCTCGAAGGTCTCCTTAGCAAGCAACCACCTGCTGCCCTGCTACGCGAGAAATGAACCACTCGTATTGTGGATATCGTCCTTCACATGCTAGGACGCTAGGCGGCACACCGCCGTATTGAGCCGATCTAGGGAATTCCCCCTTTATGCCATAGGGGCGTCCCTCGCGCCAGGCGACGATTCGTCCAAATCGTTCGCGAGAAAGCTAAGAATCTGGCGAATTCAGGCCAGCAATGAACACCCTGATACCCGCCCGGAATCAG
Organism: Aureliella sp.; assembly: GCA_046290675.1. Classification (GTDB taxonomy): domain Bacteria; phylum Planctomycetota; class Planctomycetia; order Pirellulales; family Pirellulaceae; genus Aureliella. Next base: position 19,747 of record JBKAHA010000009.1, on the reverse strand, counting down.
GGGGTGTATTTGACGCGTCCGTGATTCCCGCTCATGTTCGCCAATATCGAAAAAAGACTGCTTCCGTCGGTTTGCCGAACCCGACACCCACACCATGGGCGTCTCCGAATCTCACCATTTGTGGTCCCCAAACAAGCGACTTCCTGCCAGATTTGCGAGGCTGACTATGTCACAAGACGTGCAAGCTTTTGATCCAGCTGCCGAGAAGAAAGCCCCGCCTCCTTCGGCTACGAACCGGGCGATTCTGGTTGGTATGGAAAGCGAAGTCGCCACCTACGCCGGTAAGCACCTGGAACAATGCAAGGTCGATTTCGACCTCGCGCCGTTAACGCGTCGCTTTGAAATTTTGCCGGATCGTTATTCAGTGGGCATCGTCTGTTTCGATCAAGAGCGACGGGACCAGGCGGTCCAGGCCGTTCGGTTCCTGAATGAGAACCATATCCCAACACTCGTTATCCTGGCCGCCGATTCCGAATCCTTGTCATCGATCGCAGCGCAGAGCGGAGCGAGTGACACTCTAATTCTTCCGATTCGCCATCGCGATTTCGAAGACGCACTCGATACGGTCGTCTATCGCCGAGAGATTGAGCGTCATCATCGCGAGATGGCCGAATATGCCCGCGCTCTCGAGCAGCTCACGCCGCGAGAACGCCGAGTCATTCAGTTGGCCGCCGACGGGTTGCCAAACAAGCAGATCGCCTCCGCCGTTTCACTGTCGGTGAAGAGTATCGAGCGCATTCGACGTGACGCCTACAAGAAGTTGAATGTGCGAAGCATCGCCGAGATGACCCGCATTTTTCTTTTAGGTTCGATGCACTCCTATCTAGGCGGTAACCCGATTGTGCCAAAGCCTCATTTGGATATGCGTGGATTTGGCACCGCGACACCCATTCTCAGCCGATAGAACCACTCAACTCTGCAATTTAAGCTCGTCGTGCCACATTGAAGCGATATAGGTCATAGACCGCGTCGCACTCCCCTAGAAACTCGGAGCATGTCGTTGATTCGGCGCAATCGAGTCCAATTTCCCTTAGGAATTCTGCGGGCTCGTCGTGGCCAAAGATGAACTTCTCTCCCAGTTCGTCCATGCCTGCTAAGAAGCGTTCTACTTCTGGGAATTGACCATTCCCCTCCACGACATCGAGTCCAACGATGTCGCACCACAACCGGCTCTGGGAATGTTGCAGAAGTTCACGACACTCCTTCAGTACTCGACGATTTGATTCGCTATCAAAATACATCGAGCAGCCTTCGTAAATCACCAACGTTGGTTTCGTCGGATCAAAATCTGGGTGCCTGAGAAGTAACTCGTCAATGCGATCACTTCGCAAATCCATCGCGATCGGCCGGCGACGTGACGGAGGAGGATTCTGCAATAGCGAGATGACACGATGACGCTCTTCCAACATGACCGGCAAATCAAGCTCGAACCAGGTAATCAGCGAAGCGTCGGAATACAATCGGTAGGGACGCATATCCAATCCGCTTCCAATGATGACGACTTGAGCCAGGCCGGGTATAGAACGAATCGTCTGATCGCCGTGCCGAGTTCGTGCGTGAACCATGTCAGGTAAATGGGGAAGGGCGGCCGAAAGTCGGGACGCCAGCAGATGACCGTGTTCCGTTGCCGCCAAAGCGGTGTGGGGACAGTCAATACGAATGTGGCGTTGACGTGGAGCCTGCGCTCGAACCCCCGCGATCATTCGCGCCGAAGCTTTCAATTTTGCTTTGTAGATGGGCGAGTCACTGCCTCGATCAGATTCGCCGCTCAGTTGCTTAGATGGCTGCGCGAAGTACTTCATTTCGGCGTCCGCAACAACTTCACCGTTTGAACTGAAAGCAACCGGAAGCGTAACGAAGACGCGTTTTCCCGAGAAATACCGGTTGGTAATCTTCTCTGCCAATTTAGGTTCGACTCGGCACTCTGCTTTCAAATGCCCGGTACTTGGAGCGCGAAATCGGACCGACATATCGGCAAGCCACAAAGAAGCCGAATCCTCGTCGCTGCATTTATGAATGCCAGCCAGCGGTACGCCAGTGAGCAGCGTGGCGAGGGCAAGCCCTCCCGTATAATCAGCCGACAGCGCAATCAATGCAGCTTGATGGGTACCGTGTTGGTTGGTGGATTCTTTCGCGAGCGGCAGGACGGAAGCGGCATACCCTTCGGCCACCTCGGTGACTATCCACTTCATCTCTTCCAAGACCGGTACCGCCGTACGCAGCAGCCGCGTCATCAACTCCGGATTCACATGCCGCGCATAATGATCATTCCAGTTGGAAATCAGCGCGCTTTCCGAATTCGAATTGTTACGTCTTAAGATCATGAAGAGGACCTCACATCGATCATGCAAGTTTGAGAACCCGCTTATCACAACAATGTTTGCAAGTGGACTCAAATCAATTCTGCTCACATTGGCCACTTTAGCGGTCAACACGGGCAAGCCAGTCCCAGTCTTGTCGCTTAGAAAAACCTACTCTTTCACGTAAGCGACTCCATAAGGTGCAAATGTAGTAGTTAGGGCGATTGCCCTAGTCGCAAATTTGGTGGTATTTGAACAAACGTCATAAACCGCTGGATCGTTAGTCAAGAACAACCAACGAAATCATGCCTCAAGACAATTGCAAAATCGGTGACTACCGAGTCGAACGCTGGCTGCAGCGTTCGAATGTCAATTGCACAGCGTTGGTTGTGGATGAGCATGGAGCGAAATTCGCGCTGCGCGGCGTGAAAGAAGAGCTCATTCCAGAGAGTGGACGACTTCGGTTGAAGCACGAAGTTGCGGCCCTTCGGAACTTGAATGGCCGCACCTTTAGTAGGCCGCTTGACTCGGGCGTTGCTGAGGGTTGGAGTTATGTGACTTATCGGTGGAATGTCGGAACTCCACTCAGTAAGTCCATTGTCGACAATGACCTCCCAAAAGACGCCCAGCAGCTCAGCAATACGGTCCTCCAGATTGCCGTCGATTGCTTAGAAGCGCTTCAGTTAGTGCACGAAGTAGGATGCATTCACCGTGACCTTCGTCCATCGCACATTATTTCGACGCCCAATGGCCGCTATATCCTCGGCGGCTACGGTCCCCAGTGTATCGGCAACGCGTTTGGAAACACCGGGACGCAGGCCTTAGAATTTGCGTCCTTTGCGTCTCCTGAGTTAGCAGGAAGTATCGAGCATGATTTGACTCCGGCGTCAGATCTATACTCCCTTGGACTGGTTCTTTACAGCGTTCTCAACGGACATCCGCCATACGTCGGCGATGATCTTGGGGCAATCTTGTTCGAGCACCTCACTCATATCCCATCCTATGAGAACCTGCCCGACAATACTCCAGGGATCGTTCTCCAGTTCATTAATCGCCTGCTTGAGAAGGAAGTTCGCGACCGCTACCAGACGGCGCAATCAGCCTTAGCCGACGCGATTCAAATCAAGTCTGCGTTGGGAGACGCAGACGCCCTGAGCCGCGTAACCATTGGACGACACGACACGCGTTCTGAGCTCACAGAACCATCTTTTGTCGGACGGTCCCAGGAAATGGAGGCGATTCAGAAACAGATCGACTCCGCAGGAGACGGAAACCACGAGACGTTGATCGCTGTCGGCAAGTCGGGCATGGGCAAGAGTCGTCTTCTATTGGAAGCGATTCGACTTGCAACGCAGCGTGGTTTTTCAATTCACCGCAGCGTCGCTTCGGATCAAGCCACTCAGGCTCCGATGGGCCCCTTGCTTTCCATTGTCGACGGACTGGCTCAGCAACTGAGCTTCAGCGATTCTGCTCTAGACGCTGCGGCCGAAGCGTTCATTGAGTATCGCGGAGAAATCGCCACCGCCATGCCTAGCCTAGCTAGGGTTCTTGGTTGGAAAGCGGCTAGTCTGGGTGGTCCCGAAGAATTGGGACAAGGCCGAGTTACGGCAGCATTCTGTCGTGTGCTTGGCTTCGCTGCGTTCGATCGGCCGGCCTTGCTTTGTATTGATGACTGCCAATGGCTAGACAAGCCTTCACTCCGCGTGCTTGAGGAATTCGTCCGGACCAAGCCCGAAAATCTCTTGCTCCTCATCGGTAGCCGCCCGAACGAGGGAGTCAGCGAGCAGGTTCGCGCTGCGCTTCCCGACGCCACTCTGCTCGAGTTCGGCGAGCTCGAACACTCTGGAATCAGCGATCTGATCGAATCCATGGCCGGCTTTCTGCCAGACTCGATTCGTGAGACTGTCGTTACGATGGCATCCGGCAGCCCCTTCATGGCTACGGCGGCGATGCGCGGACTTGTTGAGTCCGGTGCGCTCGTGCCCTCGGACGAAGGCTGGCATGTTAACGATGAAAAACTGGCCAGCTTTGAGACGGCCGGCGACTCGGCCAATATTCTGCTTAAGCGACTGGAGTTTGTTGACCAGGAAGCAATTCAGGTTCTGAACGTCGGTGCTGTCATTGGAAAGCAGTTCGATATCCAGATTCCATTGACACTGACCGGCCTCGCCTACGAAGAAGCATTCCAGAAACTGGCACGCGTCCGCGACCAGGGACTGATCTGGATGAAGCCGGACGGCAAACTTGCTTTCGTTCACGATAAGATCCGAGAAGCGGTTGTAGCGGGGATTCATCCGGAGTCCCGCCGAGAGCTCCACGAACAAGTCGCAAACTACCTGCAGATCCATCGTCCCGAGAACTGCTTTGACCTCGCGTACCACTTTGACGCAGCCAAGCGACCTGAGCTTGCTTGGAACCATGCGTTGGAGGCTGCAGAACAAGCGAAAAAAGGCTACGCACTCGATTCAGCCGAAGCCCAATACCGAATCGCGACCCGGGCACTAGATCTTGCCAACAACGCAGGCACGTCACACAGCCCGAACAACGTCGTGCTCGACCCAGACTCTCGCTTCGCCATTGAATCCGGATTAGCGGACGTACTGCTGCTGCTGGGCAAATACGCCGAAGCTGACCAATGGCTCAAGTCAGCCATCGATTCGGCCCCAAGTCCCAATGCCATTGCCTCGGTACGCTTAAAGCAAGGTGACCTTGCTTTCAAACGTGGCGACAAAGGTGAAGCCATGACGTTGTTCGAGCAAGCCTTGCGTGATGCCGGACAATTTGTTCCCAATTCGTCATGGCAACTGTGGGTCGGCTTGGTCAAAGAGATCCTGGTCCAGGTCGCGCACTCCGTCTTCCCCAGTCGTTTCCAATCCTCCGACGATGTCCCCACGGACTCCGATCGGATGGTTTGGCGGATGTACAGCAAACTCGCACACTGCTATTGGTACGTACGGGACAAGAATTACACCCTATGGGCGCATTTGCGCGAGCTCAATTTAGCGGAGCGCTACGCTGAAACCTTGGAGTTAGCCCAGGCCTATTCGGAGCACGCTCCGGTAATGAGCTTGATTCCTTGGCAGAGTCGAGGGTTGGACTACGCCAAACGCTCATTGCGTATCCGAACAGAACATCAAGACCTGTGGGGACAAGGACAATCACGCAATTTCCTGAGCATCATGTTCTATTCTGGTGCCAAGTTTGAGGAGTGCCTCAACCAGGCTCAGCAAGCGGTGAGTGTGCTCGAGCGCACAGGCGATTTCTGGGAAGTGCACATGGCACAATACCAGGCTGCCGCCTCGATGTATCGATTGGGGGAACTGAAGGAAGCGGCTGCATCAGCCAAAGCTCTCTACGAATCCGCAGTTCGACGCGGTGACGATCAGTCGTCTGGCAACGCGATTGACTTGTGGGCGCGAGCTAGCATGGGCCGGGTACCCAAGCACATTGTCCGGACCGAGATACTTCGCGACAAACAAGACCATCAAGGCCAATGTCACCTCTTCTTAGCGGAGGGAGTACAGCATCACGAGGCGGGACGTTACGACGAAGCCATCCAATGCTTCCGCTCAGCGGTCAAGGCAGTGCAGCGGACCGGTGTTCTCAACGCATACATCACACCGAACTACCCATGGTTAGCCACGTCATTGCGAAGGCAGTTCGAGTCGAATCCGCCGAAGTTGGCTTCCACTCGATTTCGTGCCATTCGACGAATGAAAATGGCCGCTTATGCTGCTGTCTGGGTGTCGTTGCGGTTTCGCAATGATCTTCCGCACGCATTGCGAGAGTTAGCCGCCAACATGGCGATTCGAGGGAAAGCTCGACGAGCTATCTTCATCGCGAAGCAATCGATTGCCGTCGCTGAAAAGCAGGGAGCGGTCTATGAAGCGGCTCAATCATCCTTGCTGCTGGCCCAGCTACGCTACGAATTCTACGTTGAAACCGACGAGACGAAGAAAGCTCTCGACGACGCCAACGCAAATCTCGAAACCATCTTAGAAACAGTATCTAAAGCCACCGACTCCACAGCACTTTCACTCGTGGATCGCTTCCAAACCCTGCTGGATGCAGGACGCAACATTATTGCTGCTACGAACCATGACGCGATTCTGGAACGCACCCAATCCGCTGCAACGAAGCTGCTGCGAGGAGATCGAGTTTTGATCCTCTCCAAACGACAGGATGAAGGCAATCAGACCGACCGGAGATCGGCCAGTCGCCTCGAGATCGTGCATCCGGCTGGCAGCACTGCGAGCTTCGATCCATCGCTTGTAGAGAAAGCGGAGCGCAAGGAAGGTGCGACGACGTCGACCCAAGAACGCGTTTATGTGCACGGAATCGCCAACGAAAACACAGGCGCCTTTTTGGTGTCTCCAATAGCCGCAACTGAGGACGAAACGTACTTCCTTTATGTTGCCAACACCCACGTCTCTGGAATCTACGGCAGCAATGAGCGACGCATCGCAAACTACCTAACATCCGCTGCGAGTGGAGCGTTTGAACGAGCGAATGGCTACGAGAAACTAGAGAAACTGAACGAAAGCCTGGAACAAAGGGTTAAAGATCGAACGGAAGCGGTGGTATTACGTTCCGAGGAGCTCGAACGTACCGCCAACGAATTGCGTGAAACCCAAGTTGAGCTGGAGACAGCGCGAGATCTTGCAGAAAAAGCGAGCGCGTCCAAGAGCAGCTTCCTGGCGTGCATGAGTCACGAAATCCGGACGCCAATGAGTGCCATTCTCGGATTCACCGAAATTCTGAGGACTCGCGAGATCAACGCAAACGAACAGCAAAAGTACCTGAGACGCATTCACACCAACGGGTCTCATTTGCTGAATTTACTCAACGAAGTCCTCGACTTTTCGAAAATCGAGGCGGATCGTCTCGAGATCGAACTGCTATCAACGGATCCTTACGAGCTGATCTCCGATGCCATCGCTGCCCTTGCATCTCAGGCTGAAACGAAAAAGATCACGCTGAGTTTTGAGGCAATCGGATCCTTCCCGGAACGCATCGAAACGGACCCAACGCGACTGCGACAAATCATCTTGAACTTGGTTGGCAACGCGCTCAAATTCACGACAGAAGGCGGCGTTACAGCTACGATGCAGCTAGACAGTTCAGCAGAGCGTCCGTACCTACAGATTGATATACGAGACACCGGAATCGGAATCTCCGAAGAGCAACAACGTCGAATCTTTACGCCTTTCACCCAGGCAGATGCCTCCACAACACGCCAATTCGGCGGCACCGGACTCGGACTATCCATCAGCAAGCGTTTGGCCGAAGCTTTGGGTGGGGGAATTGAGATCTCCAGCGTCATGGGCGAGGGCAGTACGTTCTCCGTGAGAATTGCCGTCGGCGACATCGATGAAGTGCGGATGATCACCGCCGCTGAAGCCGAACAGAAATCGGAAACCGTCGAGCCTGCGTGTACCGAAGTCTCGTTGGTTGGTCGACGAATCCTGGTAGTCGATGACGTCGATGCTAATCGAGAGCTCGTGGGCTACCTACTGCACGAAGCCAATGCAGAAGTTCAATTTGCGGTGAATGGCCAAGAAGCACTCGACATTGTTGCGACGACCGAATCCCCCTTCCATCTAATTCTGATGGATATGCAGATGCCGGTCCTCGACGGGTACGCAGCCACTCGCGAACTCAGACGACTCGATTTCACGGCTCCCATCGTGGCGTTGACCGCCAACAACTTGCCAGGCGATCGTGAGAAGTGCCTACGCGCGGGCTGCGACACTCTAGTCGAGAAGCCAATCGACTTTGATCACCTGCTGAGCACCGTCAGCAACCTGACGGCTCCCACCGTAACCGAAACTTGCGAAGTCATCCGTTCCGTGGTGTTGAACGGCAGTGAGCCTACGGAACCGCCGCAAGAGAAGCCGTCGCCCGCCAAACAGGACGCGGAGGATGACTCCAATCAACTCGAATCAATGATGGCTCGACTGGGTAACGAGTACATACGAGAGCTCGAACAGAATTGGAATCAATTCGAGCTAGCAATCCAGAACGAGGATCTCGAGGACCTACAGCTGCTAGTTCACACGGCGAAGGGAACTAGCGGAACATTTGGCTTGGACGATATCGAGCAACTAATGCGAGAAATCGAAGATGCGATCCTTGCCGATAAGACCGAACACATTGCATCCTTACTTCAGAAGACTCAACACAAAATCGCGGACGCGGCACGATCCTCAGAGCTATTTCCCCAGATCTGATCCGAATACCACAGTGCGTTGAAGCTGAGTTTGCTCTTTGCAGCGTGGACTTCTAAGGCGTTAGTCTAGGCATTCCCAGAGACTTTCCGAACGAAGCCGCCAATTGACTCTGGTTCATACCGTACGAAAGCGCTAGAGCCTGATCCGTATTGTGACCATTCTTGAGCAATTGCAGTAATTGCCCGAACGAGCTGGAGTTGAGTTGGTAAAGATGCGCCGCGATGAACTTGCAAACAAGCTGTCGCTTACCGGGGAGGTCGTTCGCCCCCAAAATGCCGTTCAGTGTTCCCGAACGGATCTCTTGAATCACATCGCGGCGTTCGCTTGAGACGTTGGAAAGCCTCGGCACCAGAACATCGGATAAATGCTGTTGGAGCCCTACTCGGATCCAAGCCGGAAGCTCAACATCGGAGTGGCTGTGTTTTGCAAAAGCTCCACATAATCCCCAAGACGCCTGCCAAATCATATGTCTCGGTGACCGATCATCTTCGGCGCTCACAACGACATGCCCATCAGGTTCATGGTAGAAAGCTCGAATCGCGCCGAAGCTCTTGTTACCGACAATCTCGGTCTGAAACTTTCCAAGATTCTCACGCACGCGAAAGGTAGCGATAATTGGCTTGCCAGGCAAAACGAAATCATCCTTGGCATGCCCGAAGGCCACGTTGAGTTTGGGTACAAATGGATCAAGCGTGCCCAAGAGAAATTTTCGTTGAGCAGCGGGATAGTCCGTGATCACAATGACGTTCTCACCTTCCGCCGTCGTCAATCCTTGGCCGGCTCCCAACTTCTTGATCGCCTCCTGCGCGAAGTTACTGGCGGCTTTGGTTTTTTGCTGGTGTTCTTGTTGGGAATATCCCTGCCTGATCGAATTCCCCAGTCCATTCAAACGTTGTTTTACAACTGCTTCAGCATCCTCAATATCGACCAGACGATAGCCTCCAGACGGAAAGTGAAACTGAAATCGCATAGGGCGATTGTCGATCCACAGCGCACTAATGGCTTCCGGTTTCAAATTCTTCGGACGGTTGCCGAGTTGCATGGAGAGAATTTGAATGGCGGAAGGATCTCGCCGGTTAAACTGAAACGCGTTTAGGGTGCCTGATAGGCTGTTGCCGCGGTACTGTCGGACTCGAAGGGACTTCCCAGCCAACTGCTGAGGATCTTGAACTTGTCCGTCAAAATCCTGAGCATAGCCCGAGGGAATCGGGCACAAGTTGCAGAAAAGAACGAACAAATAGACGCGACTGCGAATAGACATAGGTTTCTAACCTCAATTCATGTCAACTAGGTGATTCACAGCGGAAGACAGACACGGAGACACCGGGATGGGCACCTTCCGTTGGATCGACGTCCCTGGACAATGCTCATCAGCGATTCTGTTAGAGCAACGCGACGGTTTTCGCCGCTTCAGTCAGACGGACGCCAAGCCCCGTCTGGTCCGTTGGCTGCCATTCACCGGCCCGCCATTCTAAACCCGTAGCGATATCTTGCTTGAGCAGAAGCGCACCGTCCAAGTCGGCGAAATCGAGTAGTGGGAGCAGATGGGCTCCTGCAGCGATGCCAATACTAGATTCGGTCATGCAGCCAACCATCACTTGGAGTCCCCGCTGCTTAGCCCGCGCGATCATTCTGCGAGCCGGGCTAAGTCCACCACATTTGACTAACTTAATGTTGATTGCATCAAAGCAATCGAGGCAGCGGTCGACGTCGGATTCAACCTGGCAGCTCTCATCGGCCATTAAGGGAATGGGGCTCTTGCCCTTCAACGCTTTCATCGCATCGTATTCGTCAGCAGGCAGGGGCTGCTCAATCAATTCGACGCCTAACTCCGCCAGTTGGTCCGCGTAACCCAGGACTTGGTTTTCTTTCCAAGCACAGTTCGCGTCAACTCGAAATCGCACGGAACGCCCGGTCGATTCAGCTGCATTCTTCAGATACCGAACCAACTCAGTACCTCCATCGGCGCCGACCTTCACTTTATAAACGGGCCAGTCAGGCATGGACGCCATCTTCCGAACCATAATCTCGGGCGAGTCGATACCTAAAGTGAAGCAGGTTTGAGGCCGCGCATCGTCAGGTCGAAAGCCCCACAACTGCCACAAGGGAAGAGACTGGGTCTTGCCATAAAGATCCCAAATCGCGCAATCCAACGCACATTGTGCAAATCGATTTTCGTGAAGCTCACCATCTAGTGTCTTCCAAATTTCGGCCGGATTCTCAAGCGGCAATGACTTGAGCTGATCGCAAACCTTGCGCAGGGCGTCGCGCATCGCCTCCAATGTTGCTCCGTAGTAGCTGTTGGTCGTGGCTTCACCTAGACCAGACATTCCCTCGTGGGAAACTTCAACGATCAATGTAGGCTGAGTCGTCACCGTACCACGAGAGATGGTGAATGGATCTTTCAGTTCAAGATCAAACGACCGTAACGTTAAATCCATGATGGATACTCTTCTACTTCAGGATGGGACCACACGTGTGTCAGTCAACGGAACCTACGCGAAGCTCAACTGTATTGTAGCGTTCAATCCTGGCGACGAACCCAGCCGTCCAACCGCATCGCGAGGCTGCCTTTGCAATCGGAGTAGAAGCACGGGAGCACCACTTTCCTGAGACCGAATACCACATACACTTTTCGATGACCTCTCCGATTGTCTCAACATCCCTCGTCTGAAATCAGAGCAATTCCCCGATGCCATCCAAAGTCCCTGTCTTGTCCAAGCAAGATGTGAATCGCCTTTGGCTGCATCAGCAGGGTCTGTTGTCCCTAGACGCTCCACCCAAACTAACCAAGCAACGTTTTAGCAAGCTTCTCAATTCCGTTGGCGCACTCCAAATCGATTCAGTCAATGTTGTCGACCGTGCTCACTACCTGACTCTCTTCAGTCGATTTGCGAACTACGACAGAGCTCAAATCGACAAATGGATTTATCAAGATCACCTTGCGTACGAATACTGGGGCCATGAAGCATCAATCCTCCCCGCATCACAACTGCCCTTTAGCTTGCGCCGAATGAAACGGTTTCCGTCTCCGCGATGGAAGAACTCAAGCTACTGGGAAAACTACCAGACTTCCCGGAGCTCCAAAGCAAGAGTCTTGCGACTGATTCGTGAGCATGGACCGCTAGAAAGCAAAGACTTTGACAAGACGAAGACGGATGCTCAGAACCAAGTCATCTTGGGTTGGGGATCCGTCATTTCCAAAGAAGACAAAAGATCGCTGAATTTGCTTTGGCATTCAGGAAAGCTCGCAATCAGCGGACGCACTCACTTCCGTAAACAATTTGATCTTGCCGAGCGTGTCTACGATACGTCTGTACAACCATCGACCAAAGCGGGGTACTTCGACAATTGGCTGCAAGTGGGACTTGAAGGCAACGGCGTCGTATGCGATTCGCACCTTGAAAACTATTTTACTGCCCCTTCGCTTAATGCCGGCGAGAGAACGCAGGTCTTAAATCGGGCTGTGAGAAAGGGAATTCTTCGAGCGGTCACGGTGGATGGCGACGACCGACCGTTCTACACGAATGATCGTTACCTAGAGACGATTCACGCGTTACCGGAAGCCACGGGTACCACCTTGCTTTGCCCTTTTGACTCTTTCCTCTGGCAAAGGAAGCGGGCAGCGGAGTTCTTGAACTTCGATTATCGAATCGAGATCTATGTTCCGGAGCCTAAGCGTCAGTTTGGCTACTACTGTATGCCGATCCTTCACCAGGGAGCGTTGGTCGGGCGCGTCGACCCGAAACTGCATCGCGAATCTAGCTGCCTCGAGATTCGTTCTTTGCACCTCGAGCCTGGGTTTAAATCGAGCCGTCGATTCAAGAGTGAGTTATCAGCGGTGACTGAGCGATTGGCCGATTTCCTTTCAGCCTCAGACATTCGATATCCCAAGAAGACAAAACTGGGCTGACGGATAACTCAGCGAACCAGCGCATTCAGGCTTCAATTATCTCGCACTAGTTTCTCTCGAACTTGTACGCGAGGCGTTTGATTCCGAGTCGCATCGAGTGGTAATTGTGCTGCAGCAGACTGTAAATCGGCTTGGGAATAACCTTCATCTTCAAAGGCAACTCATTGGATCCTTCGACGTAGGGCACTCTTACAATTTCAGCGTTTAGCCTATTTGCCATCTCGTGGACAAAAGACTCGTACTGATCGCGCGTGTCGTGGCTGTGGTGCTGAGAATAGCAAACCGAAACACCTGATAGCTCTTCACCCAGCGGCTTCTCCAGAAACTGGGCTACACGTTGGTCGATTTCCGATCTCGGCAGTGACTGGTCTGCAAACGTGTCCCAATCAATATCGAGGAACGCCGGACCCTGAATCCCCGGCCAGTCGCTCATTTCAACTTGAGCATAAGGCAATTCGATCGACCCAGCGTCGCTCGATTCTCGTCTTCTAAACCAGTTAGACAGATCCGTCGTGTATTTGACGGTATGCACGTCGTAGAGTCTTCCGCCAGGAGTGCCGTGAACCCAAGTGACACTGGAGACGACGCCCTCAAAAATGGCATAGCGTAGGTAGTTTCCTTCGTCGAGGGTTTGGCGCACGTCCGGCACCTGCCACGCACGCTGCAGTTTGCGATCAACCAGCAGACCACGCATGTCACAATGGAAATCGACATGCACCACATTGAGCGATCGGGCTCCAATTTCTCGCCAAATATGGAGCATTTGGTCGTGTTGGTCGAACGCGTAGAGCTTCAAGAGTCCGCTTTCATATCCGATTGGTCATTCAATGCCATTTCCACCAGTTTAATTGCTGTTGCGGAGGTTCAAAACGAATGGTCGCCTCCGGCACTATTTCTCAACACGTCTACCGCCTCCGATCTGCGCCATGATCTGTTGAGGCGTCCACGAAAGTCGCAGGCGGTCTTGCGGAATTTTCTACAGCCTCAACAATTCGTACTTGGCCCATCCTAGGGTTGAAGTCGCCAGCCCAAGACCATTGGCCAGCCATTACGAGAACCAAATCCAATGAGCAAATTTGCTGTCATCCTTGCCGCTGCGGGCAAGAGCACACGCTTTGGCGACAAGCACGCCAAGAAAGTGTTCACTCGCGTTCACGAAAAACCCCTGTGGCTCTATTCGGCAGAGCGATTCAGCGACCATCCAGATGTGGAGCAGATCCTCATTGTGATATCTCCGGATGACAAAGAGCTGTTCAACGAGAAATTTTCAGCCAGCGCCGCCATGCTAGGAATTCAGCCAGTGCTCGGTGGCGATCAGCGTGCCGACAGTGTGCTCAACGCTCTCAACGAGGTTCGAAATGAAATCCCGATGGTTGCCATTCATGATGCAGCCCGACCATGTATCACCGACACGTCGATTGATGCGGTGTTTCAGGCCGCTCTAAAACATCAGGCTGCGTTGCTGGCGACTCCCGTTCACGCGACACTCAAACGAGCCGATACGAACGGAAAAGTGGAATCCACAGTCCCCAGAGAGAATTTGTGGCTGGCTCAGACTCCCCAAGTATTCTCCAAGGAACTGCTTCTTGCGGCATACGCGAACCATCCAAATGCGAGCTCCGCGACCGACGAAGCATCACTCTTGGAATCGTATGGAAAGCCAGCCCATTTGGTCGAAGGAGATCCCATGAATATCAAAGTCACGACAAAGTCCGATCTCCGGCTCGTCGAGTTCGCGCTTCAGAAACGTCCAACGAAAAATGCGTTTCCATTTTGATTCTTCTATGACTCCGCTCCTACGACCGAAGAAGCCGCAAAACTAGACATCGTACAAACCAAAACGCCTGCCCCTTACTTCTCCCAAGAAATCTCCCAAGAAACCAAGACGCATGTCCCATATCCTCGACGAACTTAGCTGGCGCGGCCTAATCCATCAAAGTACCGACGAGGCGGCGCTCCGTGATCTACTGAGCAAGCCGCAGTCCGTCTACGTAGGATTTGACCCAACCGCCTCCAGCCTTCATTGCGGAAGCCTACTGCCGTTGATGGCGCTCCGTCGTTTTCAGCAACATGGTCACCGTCCCATCGCCCTTGTCGGTGGGGCAACTGGAATGATTGGCGACCCGAGCGGGAAAAGCGAAGAAAGGAATTTGCTTTCGCCGGAGATTCTTTCGGATAACGTTGCCGGTCTGAAAGAACAGATGAGTCGCTATCTAGACTTTGATGGCGAAAATGGCGCATTACTCGTGAACAATTTGGATTGGATGGGCCCGTGGTCCTACATCGAATTCTTACGTGACGTTGGAAAGAACTTTCCTGTTAACGTGATGCTGGCCAAGGATTCCGTGAAGAGCCGTCTCGCCAAAGAAGACTCGGGACTGAGTTACACCGAATTTAGCTACATGCTGCTCCAAGCCTATGATTTTGCATTCCTGAGCAAACAGCATGGCTGCACTGTCCAAGTTGGAGGCAGCGATCAGTGGGGCAACATTACCGCGGGTATCGATCTTGCTCGCCGAATGCACGGCACTCACCTCCAAGCCCTCACTTGCCCCCTGCTGCTAACGAGTGATGGACGCAAAATGGGCAAGACGGAGCAGGGCGCCATTTGGCTAGACGCAGAAAGAACGTCGCCTTACTCGTTCTACCAGTATTGGTTCAACGTCGCCGATGATGACGTGCTCAAGTGCATTCGCTTCCTGACCGAGATCGGAGAAGATGAAGTCAAAGAGCTGACAACTCAAGTTGAATCAGAACCTCATCGTCGAGAAGCACAGAAGCGACTGGCAAGTTGGCTAACCGAGTTTATTCACGGTTCGGAAGGGCTCGCGTCTGCGGAGAAAGCCAAACAGCTCTTTTTTGGTGCCGAGATCCGTGACCTGAAGGACAAGCAATTGCTTGAGATCTTTGCGGATGTTCCAGGGGCCGAAATCAACCAGTCCGAACTGGATGAAGGCATTACCATCGAAGAAGCATTGGTTCGAACGAAACTTGCCCCGAGCAAGAGCGAGGCGCGGCGAACGGCCAAGCAAGGCGGTGCCTATGTCAACAATCGATCCGTTGAAGAAGGCTACAAAATTACCCGCGCTGACTTAGCCAGTGAAACGACGATTGTCCTGCGTAGCGGCAAAAAGAAGTTCGCTCTACTTCGTGTCGTCTGATCGAAAACCAAACAGGTCCGTGAAGCGATCTTAAGTCAAACGATCCAGATCGGCGGCAGTGAGCTCGCGGAACGAGAATTTGTAACCCTCGTAAACAGCGATCCCGT
Organism: Aureliella sp.; assembly: GCA_046290675.1. Classification (GTDB taxonomy): domain Bacteria; phylum Planctomycetota; class Planctomycetia; order Pirellulales; family Pirellulaceae; genus Aureliella. Next base: position 4,036 of record JBKAHA010000009.1, on the reverse strand, counting down.
AGAAAAGTAAGTCCATCGGACTAAAGGTGTCCCTTACCAATGCGAACAATGCAGGCGGATTGGTTAGGAAGGTCAGGACAACACCTAGGTAGCCAACTTCGCCATCGGTCTCAATGAACCCGCAAATCGATAAAACGTTCCCAAGCAGGCAACCAAGCAAGGCGAAAATGGCCCCAATGACGCCGTAAGTGCTGGTCACACCTTTGCCCGCAATGCGAACTGCAAATCCGACCAGGAATCCGATGCCCACGGCCATCCAACCGATTTGGAAACCTGTCGCGATCGTGACTGCAGCCCATATAGCTGCTCCGCGATGCCAGCAACGATTCCCGCAATAACCGCCAGAACAAAGTTCTGCTCGCGATAAAGTTGGGTGCGAATCTCATTGATTTTCGCCGGATCAACCTGAGGCGGAGATGGAGCAGTCCCCTCGTCCTTCACGGCATCTTCAATTTGGTTCTCTGGTTCCATCGATCCGATCCTTGCTGTAAATCCTCGGGCCACCCACGCCGGTAGCGAGGTTGTAACACAGCAAGGCGATTTTCACGCTCGAGAAACGTGCCGATACCCTCTTTTGAGGAAAAAACGAGCTCGAGGAACTAGTTGTTCGAGTCTGGCAATCAACGCAGAATTTCTAGATCCCGCATTCGCCGCGTTCGAAAAAACCTAAAACTGGTGGCCCTTCTTAGGTCCATTGTTGGTCAGCGTCAGAATCTCAGGGCCATCTTCGGTCATCAAGATTGAGTGCTCGAATTGAGCGGATAGCTGTCCATCCCGAGTTCGTACGGTCCAGCCGTCCGATTTATCGAGCTTCGTGAATCGAGATCCCGCGTTGATCATCGGCTCTACAGTGAAACACATGCCCGGGAGAATCCGCTGTTGCTTCGATTTCCGATCAGGAAAGTGGGGTACGTTCGGCGGCTGATGAAACGATTGCCCCAACCCGTGCCCTACGTATTCCCGCACGACTGAGAAGCTTCGCCGGTGTGCTTCCGCAACGATAGCATCACCGATGACGCTGACGGTACAGCCCGGCTGCAATTGTTCAATCGCCAGGTAAAGGCAATCAAACGCAGCCTGTGTGACCGCTTTAGCTTCATCGGAAACGTCACCGACCAAGAATGTTTCCGATTGGTCTCCGTGCCAACCGTCCACGATGCTAGTGATATCGACGTTGACGATATCTCCTTCGGTCAACGGCTCTTGGTCTGGAATCCCGTGGCAGATGATTTCATTACGGCTCGTGCAGCAACTTTTTGGATATCCCAAGTAGCCCAGCGTTGCAGGCGTATGGCCATGGTCCAGCGTGTATTCATGCACCAACTTATCGATGGCTTCCGTCGTGACGCCCGGTTTCACCATGTCACGCAGGTGATCCATCAATGAGGCATTAAACTTCCCAGCTGCACGCATCTTCTCCCTGCCCTCGTGGCCAAGAAGCAACTTTCGCGATTGATTTTCTTTTTTCAGCATGGCGACCGAGATGACTGATCGAGTTCTGTAACCTGACGGAATCAACGCCCTGAACGGAACCTGAACAAAGGATTCCGTAATATGAGCCGTATGTAAGAAGTATAGACGGCCACAATTGAGTTGAACAACGCAAAGCAGATAGGTGCAGGGGCAATCAAAGTTTGAACTTGGGTTGAGTAGCAATTCAATACCTAACCCTCTGTTTCCGAGTTTCGCGAGGAATTTGCGGAGGGTCGGAGCCTGAGCGACGGGGAGGAATTCTTCCCAACTTTAAACTTTGATTGGCCCTGCAGATAGGTGAGGGCCTCAACATGCAGTTTCGTCGCCTGCCCCCGGCAACCCGCCCGTAAAAACGACTCGCCAAAGACAACTTCTCCATGTTTCAGCCAATTTCAACGCTCGTGATCATCAAACTGGGCATTTTGGCACTTCTAGGAGAAACCGTTCTTGCGGTCCGATACATCCGGAATCGAACCGCCCTCATAAAATTTCGTGATATCGATCCCTCCACGCTGCTCTTCCTCCATCAGCTTGAGACGAGATTCCAATCGCTCGATACGACGAGCTAACTGCGGCACAAGCTCAGGGATAGGATCTGGAGGCTCCAAACGTGGCACTTCCGGGTAACCAAGATGCCGCTGCATAGCTGCGAAAAGAAACAGTGGATCTTTTCGACGGTTTGCATAGGCGATTTTCCCCTCTGACAATCCAAACAGGACTGGAAAATCGACATCCTCTGCGGCGAATCGCTTTGAACGTTCTTTCTGATACTCGCTTCGGGCAAAAATCATCTCCGCCAAATCAGCCAGCCCCAGCTGCTGCCGAACCAATAGAATCCAACTGGGCCAGTCCTCGGAGTACACAGGATCTTTCGAAATGGCATCCAGACCTCGATCATAGGTCAAGCGATTCCGCGAGATTGCTTCAAACTGGAAGAAGAATAGTCCTTGGGGACTAAGCGATTCGCCGGCTCGGAATTCAGATTCCGCAGCCAAGATTTTCAACGCGGTCCGGTAGTCAAACTTTCCCGCATCCAACTCCGCCTCGGCCATGAGAAAAGTCTGGAAAGGAGTGAAATAGTGTTCCAGCATTCGCATGCCCGAACTCATCAATCCTTTGTGCTTGAGTTCCGCAAGCATGAGATCGATTGCCAGCGGTAGCTTTGTGGAAGCAAGCAACTCGAACTTGCTTTGCTCTAAGAGATCCTGCAGAGGGATGTTTTGCCCAAGTCGATCCAGCAGGATCTGGAAAAAGTAGGTCTGTTCTACATATTCCTCGCGGTCAAGCATTGGATGAATCCCCGCGAGTTGCAATTGGTTCAACTTGTGATTCGGAATCCGTTGCCCTGGTCCCCGAGTTTTCGCCCCCAGCCTTGGTTCCGGGGTCTTTATCGTCTTTGGTGGAATCACCGGCCGCCGTGGGTGACTCCATGTGGCGATTCAAGAACTGGATCGCTTTCTTGCGAGCACTACGATCTAGAAAGGTCATCAGGTGTCCCTTGTTCTCGACGCTCAAAAACGTTGACGGCGCACCGATTTCTACCAACTGTTCATGCAGTTTCTTACCGACTCTCTGAGGCACTAAGAAATCGCGATCTCCGTGGAAAAGGAAAAATGGCGGTGCATCTTCCCGCAGATAACTGGTTGGGCTGTACCTCTCGTATAAAGCCGAGTTCTGCTCTCGAGTCGCACCAAAAACGTGTTTCAAAATTGAACTCTTCTCAGGCACAAAAGAGAAGTCAGCGGGCGTTCCACCAACAACAACGGCCTTGACCGGCATTGCTAGCCCTTTTTCCTTGAGAGCAATCAGAGACACCAACTGAGCTCCGGCAGAGTAGCCCCACAATGCAAATCGATTGCGGTCTAACTTCCACTCTTGCAGGTGGTCTTGAATCCAACCAATGGCAAAAAGGCAGTCATCGACTTGCGTCTCCATCTTTGCTTTCGGTGCGAGACGGTAATTGATCGAGACAACAACAAAGCCAGCTTGAGCTAGCTCCCTTCCGTGATCGAGCAGGTCCCACTTGTCGCCGGCTGACCACGCCCCACCATGCACCATCATGACGACCGGCCACCCCCTGTCAGAATCCCAAGCTGGCCGGATCAGATCAGCTCGCACCTCATCCCCATCCACTTCTCGGTAGACAAGGTTGCGCTCCACTCGAATCGGTCGTTCCCGTTCTTCATCATTCCCCGTAGAAAGCCCGACAACTCTTCTTTGATCCGACTCGATTTGTGCATGCAAGCCCTGTTGAATCGAAGCCGAAATGATTACAAGCAGTCCGATCAAGCGAATCCACTCCCCAAGGGACTTCGACTTCATGACTCGCCCAACCCGCCAACGTTGCCGCTTCGAAGCGTATGAAGCTCGCATTCCGCCGAAACGGTCCGACAAGTGTCCGTCGTGGGAACGGAATTGTGATCGCAAGTCTTGAAAGATCATTTCCAGGGGTTCCCATCTGATTTACGTGCCATGGTCGACTCTAGCTTCCAAATTCTTCCTATACCGACCAGGGTCAATCAAAGTTTGAATCTGGGTTGAGTGGCAATTCAATACCCAACCC
>JBKAHA010000008.1:0-360812 GCA_046290675.1 Aureliella sp. | reverse complement strand
TGGATAAGGGACTTGCACCCTCGAGTTGAGAAACATGCCTGGCAAACACGAAAAAGGCAACCGAGATTACCGGTTGCCTTTTCGATTTTTGATTTTCGATTTGCGAATGACTCTGCCGCACTCCGCAGTTGGACAAGTCTTATCCCTTGTCCTCAGTTGCATCCGCTGCGGTTCAGTTTGGATTGCTTCTTAGAAGACGTCCAAGATGAAGTGATGCCCCGAGTGGTAGCGGCGGCTGCTTGGGTAGTAGTTGTGCCAGTGGCGATTGTAGACAGGAATCTGCATCTCTGGTGGATAGCGGTTGTACATGCTATCGCTACTGCGGAAGTACTCGTCACCCATGTAGTTCTGCGGATAGTAGACATATGGATAATGGTAGAAGCGTGAGCAATCGCGGTTGCTTTGAGCTCCGCCCCAGACGCGACCATACGCCATTGCGTGTGGACCGCCATAAGCAGCGCCACTAGCAAAGCTGTCGCCCGAACTACCAGTACCACATGTAGCACAAGAGCCACCGGAGGAGTACTGCGACGTGTAGTTAGCCATGTTGATTTTCGCTTTCGCGGAAATCGCCTTGGTGGTCGCCTCTTCCTGGGCAGATGCAGTCATCGCAACCATGCAGGCCGCCGAAAGCGCGACGGAAAAACTCAGCCTACGAACCATCTCTCAACTCCCTGGATCACTTCTCAACATTCCCGGGCCACAACCAACCTTCACATCACGCAAAAGAAGTTGTTCAGCGGGCCATTCTGGATCAATGAGCCGGCCACTTGACCGGGAACTCTGTCGTTATTTGCGATGAGTGGCGATCTGATCTATTGAACTCAGTCGGTTCGAGTCCCGCGCAACTCATCGAAGGGTGGCATCGGCAATTGGCAAAGCCGGAGTTGAAGGAATATCCCTCACATCCGTCATTGCCCAAACACCAGATAAGGCGCCTGGAAGATGGGCGGACTTTAACGGCAGAATCTCGCATTCACACAATGCAAGCAAAAGCGAAATGGCTCCAAGGTTTGGGCGAATCCGGAGAATCGAAACGCCGATCCGTGGCATGCCTACACGCATTGAGCTGGAAGGTGAACTGTGTGGGAGAACGGCTTGAACGGGTTCGCTATTCAGGTAGCTTGCCCGTTGCAATCTCTTCTTCCCACTGATCCATCAGCGGCCAGTCCACAGCACAGGTTCCAAAGTCGGCCATGTGAAGGTAGGTCTGGAGCCTGCCGATGGTTGCGTCGAGCAACACGTCGTCTTTGCGGAAAATGGGTCCGTGACTAGGAAGGAGCCACTCTACATCCGAGTTACGGATTCGCTGGAGCGAACGGATGAAAGCTGGGATATCACTGCCGTGGTGGGCATCGATTGCCCCTACACATCCGTCGCGATAGATGTTGTCTCCGCTAAAAAGAAGATTGCCCATGCGAAAGGCGAGTTGGCTGTCGGCATGACCTGGAGTCGACCAGACTTCCAATTCCAGACTGCCAATCTGAATCTTAGCACCCTCGTCGATGAGATGCTCCGTTTCCACGACAGGCATCTCTAGGTGTATGTTCTGGGCCTCAATTTCTGCAAACGTCTGCAATCGATCCCCGGATTTGAGCAATTTCGCGGCGCCAGGATGAGCAGAAACCGTCGTCTTCAACATTTGCTTCGCCAACGCAAACCCTTGCCCATGATCAACATCAGCGTGGGTTGCGATAAGCGTCTTGCATTTCGAAAGCGGAAAGTCGAGCTCGCGGATTAACTCGACGATCTCTTCAACGGATTCTTCGTAGCCAATATCGATTAGTGCCCATTCATCTTGGTCGTAAACCAAATAGACGTTGCAGCCAATCACGTGCCCAGCCTGAAAGTTGAGCTCGATTACATTGGGAAAGAGGGGCTTACGATCAAGCATGAAACAAGAGGCTGTTGTGCAAATGAGTTGAATGAGACGCTGCAATGAAATCGGCACCAATCAGCCATTTTGGCATCTTGGCGTCATTTGAGCTGCAACAAGGTGATTCGGGCAAACACGGATCACCCTACGTCCACCTACGATCAACGCGAATTGTAGAGTTTGACATTCCCACTGACAAACCGGGCGGCGAGGCATCGGATCACGCGGAGAGCATTTTCCGCCAAAGTTACGTTCCAATCTTGATGCGGCTCTACGCGAAGCGGCTGTGACCGAAAGCCCAACTGACAAATCAAGGCGGGGATCCATGAAGAAACGTCGTTTAAGCTCAGAACCGCGAAAAGCCGCCAAGGCGCCGCTTGGTACCATTGACCGTCCAACCGCTGATTCTCTCGTCGAACGGTTACAGGCTACAGCCTCTGCTGAACGTGCAGCGAAGTCAATTCAGTACATGCAGGCCATCCCTGGTGGCTATGGTGAAGGGGATCACTTCTTGGGTAACGCCGTGCCCGAATTACGTGCCGCCGCCAAAGACTTTGCTGATCTTCCACGAGTAGAACTGCGGAAAGCCATCCAGTCGAAGTGGCATGAGTGCCGTCTAGCGGCCGTTTTCATTCTCGTTCATCAATTCGATCAATGTCGCAAACGCGTACGCCGAGGAATCGCAGAACCTTGCGAAGTCGACTTAACGGTGGACTTCTACATCGAGCAATTGCCGTCCATCAACAATTGGGATCTCGTCGATTCATCTTCGCCGAAGATTTTAGGGATCTGGTTATTCGATCGGCCAGACCAGCGTCCAATACTGAAGAAGCTCATTGCAACAGAGCGCAGAGGCTTTGGGAACCTGGAAAACATGTGGAAACAACGGGTCGCAGTCTTGGCCACAATGCCGCTCATAAAGGACAGTCAATTCGCCGAGATCCTCGAGCTTGCCGAACACTTCCTCACGCATCCTCATGATCTAATGCACAAGGCTGTCGGGTGGATGCTACGTGAGCTAGGAAAACGCGATATGGAAGTCCTACGTAGCTTTCTGTCCGCCCATGCATCCGATATGCCCCGAACAATGCTGCGGTACAGTATCGAAAAGATGGCCCCTCGGGAACGATCCCAATGGCTAGCGAGCTAGCAGACCTAGACTCGAACGATTAATCTCAGTAGACCGTAGATCTTTTATGCGGAATGCAACTAGAGCTGACTATTCTCCCCAGATCGAGATTCATGCACGTCGAAGACCCTAACCAGGAACTTGCAGAGCAATCCAATAGCTTGCGCCGTCAGCTACTTCTGACCTGGGTGCTAATGCTCTTGTTGGTCGGCCTCCTTCTGCTGCCCACGCTCAAGCTTTGGTTCAACTTTGGTGTCAGTGGCACGCCGCGCCCTGTGACACCACGGGGAGAACTAGCCGATTTTGAGAAGACAACGGTCACTCTGTTCAACGAAACGAGCCCGTCGGTCGTCTACATCAACACGAAAGAGTCTCGACCCAACTTCTTTAGCAGAACCTACGAGGAAGTTGATTCGGGAACGGGCAGCGGATTCGTCTGGGATTCCGACGGACATATTGTCACGAATTACCACGTCATCGGTGATGCGTCGTCTTACGAAGTCGTTTTCTTCGATCAGTCTGGTTACAAGGCGGATTTGGTTGGTGTTTCACCCAGCCACGATTTAGCCGTATTGCGAATCCAGGCGCCCCAAAATTTGCTGCGCCCGGTCATGGTCGGAGAAAGCAGTGACCTTCGAGTTGGTCAAAGCGTTTTTGCGATTGGAAATCCGTTTGGTCTCAACCAAACGCTTACGACGGGCATCGTGTCAGCTAAGAGTCGCCGGATTAAGTCCCCGAACGGCGCCACCATCGATGACGTGATTCAAATCGATGCGGCCATTAACCCTGGTAACTCAGGAGGGCCTCTGCTCGACAGCGCGGGTCGGCTTGTCGGCGTCAACACTGCGATCTACAGCCCGTCTGGTGCTTCCGCGGGAGTGGGCTTCTCGATCCCAGTTGACATCGTGAACCAGGTAGTGCCCGAGATCATTCGACGTGGTAACGTCGAACCTCCGAAGCTCGGCATCTGGAACACGGAAGAGAACAATGAGCGACTAAAGCAGCTAACAGGCGTCGACGGAGTCGCCATTATGCAACTTCAAAAAGGGGGACCAGCTGAGCGAGCTGGACTTAGAGCGTTCGTTGTCCCCGGTCGAGGTATTCGCGAAGGAGACATCATCCAGAAGATCGATGATCGACGCGTCAGTACCTTCCGCGAGTTACAGGAAGCCCTATTCAACTACAGACCTGGAGATCGAGTCAAAATTACCTTCTACCGACTCGAAAAACTCTACGAAATTGAAGTCGAACTGGACTAGGGCAACCCTGTCTCCCCAACCGTCTTGTTTCTGCGGGGCCGTCTGCACCAATCGGCTGCGTTACCTCACTTCAGTCTTCGCCGATTGCTTGCCGAAGTCCGCTTTGATAGTCCGGGAACTGTAGATTGACTGCGAGCTCACGAAGTATTCGCTCGGGGTTCACGCGTTTGTTCCCTGCTCGACGGGCTCTCGGACTGGTCGGATCCGGAGCCTCAAACACCGGATCTTTAACTCCGCATAGCGACGCGAGAAAGCAATAGAACTCCTTGCGTAGCACGGGTACGCCATCGGACAGAACATAAAGCTTTCCAGTTGTGTCACCTTGCATCAGCCGCCAGATGACACGGGCTATATCCGTCACATGGATCAGGTTCAGATACCCATCTTGAGGCACCGTTAGCGCCTCTCCGCCGCGTAATCTAGCCGCCAGTGGTATGCGACCTGGCCCATAAATTCCTGCAAGACGCAGGATCTGAGATTCCCAGTTCGAGTTCTGTTGCAACCATCGTTCGGCCGCAACCGCGATGCGCGGCCCGATGCGAGTCGGGGAAACCGGCGTTTGCTCATTCACCTCGCAATCATCTGCTTGTCCATACACACCGGTCGTACTCAGGTAGATTAGTCGTGGCGGTTGCTGATTGGCTTTCCGGTAAGCTCCTTCCAAATTCTGTAAACCGACTACGTGCGTCTGTTCACCATCTTCATCTCCTCCTGAGCTATCGGCTCGATGGGGCACCGCGACGAGGATCGCATCGGCTTTCGGCGGATTGGCTGCCCACGCCGCACTGGCATCGTCGCTCCAATTCGCCGATGAATCTCCACCAGCCGCTAAATGCTCGGGGCTTGCTAGCCAATGCCCATAGACCGGTTCGACGCCTAGCTGTCGTAACTCTTCGAAACGTTCTCGCGAACGTGTGAGCACTGAAACTTGTGTTCCCTCGGGCGCTTGTCGAACGACTTCCGAACCGACATATCCGCAGCCGACGATCAGAACCCTCACTCGTTGCCGCCCTTTGTATTTGCACGATCGCCTAGTTGCTTCTGGAGGTAATCCAGAACTTGCTTGAGTTGCGGGTCTCCAGCACACTCGGGCGCTGGCGCCTGACTGGAGCTCGTGGTAATCCTTGGATCACCGTTCGCCCGCCAGCGCCGGTTCAAGTAGATATCTTGAAGCTCCGACATGGGGCGTGTCAGATCAGCCTCAGGCGTCACACCCCATTCATCCTCTTCTTCCATCGAATCCGTGCGGTGAATATTCTTGCCACTTGGTCGATAGAATCGCGCCGTTGTGAATTTCAATGCCGTGGTGCCGTTCTCGAGATCAAAGACCTGCTGGACCGTCCCCTTTCCATATGACCGACTACCCGCAATTTTAGCGCGTCCCAGATCCTGAAGGCATCCGGCCATGATCTCACTCGCGCTTGCGGATTGCCCATTCACGAGGATCACCATCGGCAGATCTGTGGGCAACTTCGTTCCCGATCGTGCGTCGATCTCAGCTGCAAATACATCCTTGCGTCCCTTCGTGCTTACGATCACCCCTTCGTCAACCAGAATATCGCACATTTCAACAGCGCTGCTCAGAATTCCACCAGGGTTATAGCGGAGGTCCAAGATCACAGCCTGAGCCTTGGGCTGGATCGCATCGATGGCCTTCTGGAATTCTCCGACCGTCTTCTCACCGAATTGAGTGATTCGTATATAAGCGATACGGGGATCCTCACGGAGGAAAAACTCCCAACTCGAGTCTTGGCGAATTCGATCACCGTACACCGAGTCGACTTGGATGTCCGCTCTCTCAATCTCCATGTCCAAAAGCTCGGGCACCCCCATTCGGCGGATCGTCAATGTCACCGACTCACCGACAGGTCCGCGCATTAGTGCTGACGCATCGCCAACCTGGAGCCCCATGGTTGATTCGCCAGCAACCTTCGTAATCACGTCTCCTGGTTGCAACCCGGCTTCGAACGCAGGTGTCCCAGGTATGGGCGCGACAATCGTGAGTTCCTCCGCGACTGGCGGTCCTTCAATGAGGATACCGACACCGCCAAACTCCTGCTCGATTCCAGATTGAAAAGTCTCATAATCGACCGGGGGAATGAAATCAGAAAATCGATCCAGTTTCGATACGATGCCTTCCATGGCAGCGTGATACAGTTCGTCGGGATCCGTCTCTTCGACGTAGTTCTCTTGGATCAGCTGCATGGCTGTTCCAATTTTGCCTGCATACTTCAGACGCTCCGCCTGCACGTAGCAAGCGAGGCAAAATAGCATGACGACAACCAGAATTTGAATATTGCGAACCGGCACCGATAACTCCCGCTTCGTAGTAACTTCCGAGCTCTCCTATTGTTGGCCTTGTCCGTTCCGCTGACAACGCACAACCAGCTCGACTAGCTTCGATTGCGTGGGATTAGGGCAAGAAGCCAACAATCAACGTTCATATTCAATCTCTTCCTTTCCGCCCTCCGCCGAACTCGGTTGCCAGCCGGCAAAACTTCTTGCCAAGAACATCACGTAGATGCCGGTTGACAAGGCGACACCGATAGAAGAGCCGAACACCAACGCAAGCGGTTTTGTCGAAATGAGCACGCCCACGGCTCCGGCCGTCAGAGAACCACAGAATACGGCCGGCAGCAACATCATGAAGAACACCCAAACGCTGGCCATTGCCCTTCCGGCCGCGAGCGCGTCACGCTGTTGCAACGCCCTGGGACGGATGATGTTCCAGGAACCCAACAAGTTAATGTTGGCAATCAATACGGCCGCTGCAGGCAGCAAGGCGATCGCCGTACCTGTCACAACAATGACCTCCCGAGGGGACAAATAACAGAATAGGCCAAACACAATCAAATGAATCGCACTCAGCGGGATCACTGGACCGGCAAGCAATCCAAAGACGACTCTCCAAGCCGGAATCGGTAGTGACTTAAATGCCTCGCGCTGCGCAACAGGCCCCAAGAACCCAACAGGCAATTGGAGTAGAAGCAAAAAATCGGCGTACAGAGTCAACCCCGTCATCCACCCAATCAAAGCAACTCCGGAAATACGCTCTCGGTCCACGGTCATTGGCAACACTAGGACAACACCGACGATCGCCACGGTAAAAATGAAGAATCGCGGCAGAACCCGCAACGTATGCTGCATCTGCATCCAAGCGATGCTCCCGATTCCGCCCAGCCGACCAAACATGGGTAACGTGAAACGAACCAACCAAGGACGTTTTCCGGGTGTCCCGGCAACACCGCTTCGAAGCGCACTCTGTCTCTTGCGAATCGAAATATCCGTTCGGCGTGTCGACGCTTCTAAATATCGCCCGGACAACAGGTAAACCGCGCCTACCAAAGCCCCGAGAACCGCGAGCCTAGCCGGTAGCAGCTGGAAAGTGTCCGGTACAAGCCGGGGCGATGCCAGCGGAGCGAACATCCATCGAAGTGGAGCCAACAGCACGCTCCCCAGTGGTGTCTCAATGGCGGCCGAAGCAATCGCAGCCGCGTCAACCGATTTGCCTCTTTCTTTGATCAAGGAAACGGACTGACTAATCAGGACAAGCAGCGATCCGATCGCAATGAAATTGAAACCGCGCCTCAGATTTTTGAGCCAATTCGCTTGCGAACGCTTGGCTGACAAGGAAGCGATCATCCCAACCAAAAGCGAAACGGTAATCATCATCCACATGCCAATCAGCGCCGACGCGAAGCTCTCTACGTAAGCCATGGCAAGCAAGGAGAGTACGACAGCGCTTACCAGAGAACGAAATGCCAAACGCACGAGGTTGAAGGAGACGACTTCGTAGTCACGAAATGGCCCGCCGACCAAAAAATGAATCTCCGCTGGCCGCATAACGAGGCCACGATCGGCGGAAGCTGTCAGCCAGGTCGCCAGCAAATAGAGCAGGGACCAGAATGGCATTGCCGGACCAAAACGACTGGATGTTAAATCTGGGTTCGAAGTACGGGCGTAAATGAAGAATCCGACAAAAGCCAACATCAGGGCGAAAAGGAATGCCTGACGCCAATTCTTGCGAAGGTTGAGCAGGCCTCGAAAACCACCCACAAAATCCATCTTGAGCAGTGACCAGAGTGCGTGATGCATAAAACGGACTCACTTCCAAAATGGAAACTGACCGAAGATCGGGGACTGATAAAACACCTGTTCAAAGTTATAGTCGGTTCCATGCGATACGAAGCCTTGGATACATCAGAGTGGGCTGAATACTCAAGCTGGAAGTCGAATTCCGCCCAAATGACTGGTAAAGAAATCCGCTAACCTGTTTTCCAAGACATTCACTTTCAAGCCGCCTTCTCGCGATACGCCCAAGTGCATGATGGCATCTTCGTGTGCGATTCCCATTCAGACCACCAGTGCGCACACAACCCCAGTAGCACGCACTCCGAAGCCCCTTTTTCCAAAAGAGTTGGGTCGACGACTTGCCAGCTCGGTAAAGTCAGACGACATGTCATCGATCATTGAAAAACACAACGCGTCAGATCAGCTTCGGTTGCTCGATCTGGCAACCTGTTACACTTCCACGGAATATGAGCAAATGAAAAACTTGGTAGCAACTGCCCTGATGGGCCTTATGATTTGTGCAGTAGGTTCCAGCGCGGTTCGTGCCGACGACGCACCTGAGAAGACAATCGTCGAGATCGCGGCTGGGAACAAGGATTTCAAGACTTTGGTTACGGCAGTTACAGCTGCTGAATTAGCAGAGGTCTTGGGTGGAAAGGGGCCATTTACTGTTTTTGCACCGACGAATGAAGCCTTTGCGAAGCTGCCAAAAGGCACCGTCGAAACATTGCTGAAACCTGAGAACAAGAAGAAGCTGATCGCCGTTCTTACCTACCACGTCGTTCCTAGCAAGGTAATGGCCGCCGACGTAGTGAAACTAAAGGAAGCGAAGACAGTACAAGGCCAGAAGGTGACCATCGCTGTCAAGGGCGACACCGTCATGATTGACAAGGCTAAGGTTTTGAAGACCGATATCGAAGCGAAGAACGGCGTGATTCACGTCATCGATAGCGTTATCCTCCCCAAAGAAGAATCTAAGTAAGCGTTGACGCTTATCGACGGGATTCGGAGCAGATTGAGTTCGTCTCTGCTCCTGACTCGACATCAATGCAAACGCTAGCTGACAAGTCGGCTAGCGTTTTTTTATTGCACCCTTCTCCCACTTGCGGCGAGCCGAACGTTAAGATGCCGCTGCAATTCTGCGCAGCCACGGTCTACAGTGCTGCAACAGTTCTGCTGTGTCCCTCGTTGGCTCATATCCCAGCAATTGGCGCGCTCGGCTAATATCAAAGTAATGATCCAGTGCTAATTGAGCCGCAACGAACCTCGTCATTGGAGGTTCGCTTTGCCGTCGCAACAGTCGATAGGCACCCTCGAGAATAGCGCCAACGCGATACGCGGCCGCAAATGAAATCGATCGGGTCGGAACTGGCACATCAGCCAGCGAAAGGATCTGCGAGATCCACTGCCAGCATTCCACTGGGACTCCGTCAGTAATGAACATGGCTTGTCCGCCCAAGGACTGGTCACCATCGAGCAAGCGTTCTACAGCCAATACGTGTGCACGCGCGGCGTTCTCTACGTGAACGACGTCAATCAAGTTCTTACCGTCGCCGACTCGACGAAGTCTTCCTTGTCGCGTTCGTTCGATCACACGAGGAAACAAATGCGGATCCCCATCACCCCAGATCAAATGGGGTCGAAGCGCGCAGGATAGGGTGCCATTGCTTCCACTGGCTTCCAAGATTGCTTTTTCCGCAAGTGCTTTCGTATGCGGATAGTGACAGAGCCAGGTTGTTGGATAAGGAACAGATTCATCTACGCCCGACTGATGTTCTCCATCAAAGGTCACACTTGGACTGCTGGTTTGGACGAACGCCTTGATACCACGTGACTCCGCAGACCGGTATAGATCGACGGCCGCTTGCGTGTTGATTTTGTGGTAGGTCTCCCAGGAGCCCCACACTCCGGCTTTCGCTGCCGTGTGAATCACTGCATCACAGCCCTCCAACGCCGCTGCCGTAACCGCTTGGTCACTGACATCGCCTCGGAACGCCTGGACACCGGCGGACTCAAGCTCGGGATACGAGCGGCGAGCAATTCCTCGAACACGATGCCCGCTCTCAATGAGCTGCCGTACGACTGACGAGCCGAGAAAACCACCGTACCCTGTTACCAATATCGTCGCCATCGATACGTCGTCCTCTTAATTTGCTTTGCCGTCACCTTGGTCTGGGCAGCCACCTTGGTCTGGGCAGTCACTCGACTCGCCTAAGGATCAACGCCACGAGGCTTCATCGCAACCGCAGCGGCTTGGCCAGTCGCGAACGCAGCTTGAAAATTGTAGCCACCGATGGGTCCGTCTATATTCAAGATTTCGCCAGCAAAGTAGAGCGACGGTACGATTCGACTTTCCAGCGTACGAGTATTGACTTCCGATAGGTTTACGCCTCCCTGTGTCACTTCGGCTTTTGCATAGCCCCGCGTTCCTTCTATGGGTAAGAGGATCCCCTTGATATCCGCTGCCAGTTTCTGCCTTGATTTCTTAGGCAGCTCAGCCAACGTCACTTCTGAATTGACGTTCGCTCGGTTGAGCAACGCGCGAGCCAAGTTCTTGGGGGCAAACTGCTGGACGACCGAGCCTACGTTTTTTCTTCCACCTGCGGACGAACTCAGCTCCATCTCAATTTGCTCGTGCTTCAGATCAGGTGCCAGATCCAAGCTCATCGTCGTTCGTTTACCTTCGGACTGAGAGTTGGTGACCGCGCGCGATACGTTCATGGGAACGGGACCAGAAAAACCAAAATGAGTCCACAGCACACCACCCCGGCTGGTCGCGCGCGGATCCTTGGCCAACTTCACCCCTTCGACACTTATGCGAGCACTCGCGTCGGGCAATGTCAGCCCACTCAACTCATGAACCCAGGGCTCTGAGCAGACAAGCGGCGTGAGCGCAGGTGCGGTCGCAACGAGCTCATGACCGAACTTTTTCGCCCAAGCGTAACCATCGCCCGTGGTGCCACATCCCGAATAGGAAAGCCCTCCACAGCAGATCAAGAGTTGCCGTGAGTGGATCGTTTCCTCAGACTTTGATTTCGACTGAGCTTGCCCAGGCTCCGACAGATGGACGCTCCAACCATCGGCAGCATGATCAATATCAACGACCGCAGTACCAGATTGCAACTGGGCTCCAGCCGCTTCGGCGCGGCGCACAAGGGCGTCTCGTACATCGATAGCTCGGTCGGAGACTGGAAACACTTTTCCGGTGTCTTCAACCTTGGTTGGTACCCCCAGTGAATCCAACATCGCGACCACGTGCTCGGGCGGCAGTTGATGAACCGAGTGTTTCAAAAATCGCCCTTGTTCGGTCCCAAAAGCATCCAAGATTCCCCGAACATCACAGTTGTGTGTTACGTTGCATCGCGTACCGCCTGACATCAAAATCTTGACGCCTAACTTGCGATTCTTTTCGACCAGACGAACGCTAAGGCCTCGTTCGGCAGCTGTGCCCGCAGCCCACAATCCGGCCGCGCCGCCACCGACTACAATAACGTCATAAATTTCGGACAATGGATTCTTCGCGTTAGTCGGTCTTTTTGTCGCCCGGAGTGCCCTGATCGACACAAAATCTGAATCCTCAGCTGGAACGAGAGCTTTCAATGTAACTTGCTTCGGCGCGGTCGAAAGGCCATCCTCAGAACAAGTCATCGCGTTGCCAACAAATCCACAAGTTCGTTGCATGAAGACTAGGCAGATCGCTCCCCAGTCAGTTTAGCTTGGCAAGGTACAACATGAGCACTGAAGCTCGCGACTCGGAATCTCTTCACGAATCTCGCGATATCGAAACCGCGTCCCGATTGCAGGAGTCCTGCCAACGGGTTCGAGACCAAGTTCGCAAAGCCGTCGTAGGTCAAGACGATGTGATCGAACAATTGTTGATCGCCCTTTTAGCCGGGGGGCATTGCTTGCTAGAAGGCGTTCCCGGACTCGCCAAGACACTCCTGATTAGGACTCTCTCGGACGCCATGTCTCTTGAATTCCAGCGAATTCAGTTCACTCCAGATCTAATGCCAGCGGATATCACCGGCACCGACATTATCCAAGATACGCCCGATGGGAAACGTGAACTGTTCTTCGAACAGGGCCCGATTTTTTCTCAAATGGTACTTGCAGACGAAATCAATCGCACGCCGCCGAAAACCCAAGCTGCACTACTGGAAGCGATGCAAGAAAGAGCCGTCTCGATTGGTGGTAAAACATACCCTCTCGATACTCCCTTCTTCGTCCTGGCAACACAGAACCCCATCGAGCAAGAAGGCACCTATCCACTGCCCGAGGCTCAGCGCGATCGTTTCCTGCTCCACATCAAAGTCACCTATCCGACGCGTGAAGAAGAAGATTCCATTCTTGACCTGACCACTTCCGACCTAAGCACCGATGTTGATTCTGTATTGAGTGGCGAAGATCTCCTTGATTTTCAACAGGTGGTTCGACGCGTCCCGCTTGCTCCTCGAATAAAACGATCCGTTTTGGATATTGTCCGCTCATTACGTCCGTCTGAATCGGATGCACCCGACTGGGTCAAGCAATGGATCGACTGGGGCCCGGGACCACGCGCCTCGCAACAATTGGTATTGGCGGCCAAAGCGCGAACGCTACTACATGGTCGGTACCACGTAACCCAAGAAGACTTAGCAGCGCTTGCCCCATCGGTCTTACGTCATCGCATCGTACTCTCCTTTTCCGCTGAATCGGAAGGAGTTCAAACCGACGACGTCATCGAAAAGAGTGTGCAGACCGCGCTCACAAAATAGATACCGCTTGAAAACGAACTTCCGCGCTGATCCCAACTGCGCGCGAGTCAAACCTAGAGTTCAAACGGCATCATCCGATGCCGACGCCCGAGTAGCATCAACCATGGCAACCAGATTCGACAACTCTGAGCTAAAGCAACTCCTGCTGTTTGCCCAGGGAGTCGTCGATGGTTTGACCGGGGGACGTCATCGATCAAGCCATCGTGGCTCGAGTGTCGAGTTCAAGGAACACCGTAGCTATTCGCGCGGTGACTCGCCACGAACAATCGACTGGAAGCTCTACGGGAAAACCGATCGCCTCTTTATTCGACAGTTTGAAGACGAAACCAATTTACGATCGATGCTTTTGGTGGATCAAAGTGGTTCGATGGGCTATGCCGGCAGCCGCGCTGGCGGACGAACCAAACACGACTTTGCCATCCGACTAGCAGCGTCTCTGGCAATGCTGTTGGTTCGTCAGCAGGACGCAGTCGGATTGGCAACCTTTGATCATTCCTTGGATCAATTCATCCCACCCAGAAGTAATACGGCCCACCTCCAAACTCTTTTGAAATCCCTCACTGGATCGAAACCTCGCGGTGAAACCCAGCTGGGTCACGCTCTGCTGAATGCCGCCAAGCAGTTGCGGCATCGAGGAATATCGCGGGGCATCGTTTTCATCGTTTCCGATTTCTTCGACGACATTGCAACCCTTCGTCCTGCTCTACAACACTTTGGTAAACAAGGTCATGAAGTCATTGCATTCCAAGTGTGGGACTATGACGAATGGAATTTCCCTTTTCAAAACCGAACTCAGTTTCGCAGCTTAGAATCTGGAAAAGAGACCATCGTCGATCCAGCTGCATTCCGCGCTCGTTACCTTGAAAAAGCTCGGCAGTTCCGCGATGAACTCGCGAACCAGTTTTCTGCCCTACGAATCGATCCTGTCTTTTGCTCAACCGAAGAAGATTGCATTGAAATCTTGCGAGGCTGGCTACACCGTAGACAACGCAGCATAGCCGGCGGTCGCAAGCTATGAGTTTTCTGAATGTAGCTTTACTTCTGGGCGCTGCCGCATTCGTTGTTCCGCTTTGGATTCACCTGCTGAATCGATCGCGTTTCAAAACGGTTGACTGGGGAGCCACGCACTTACTTGTATTGGTGGAAGCAGAAAGCCGTCGAAGCCTGGACTGGCAAAGCTGGCTTCTGCTGGCCCTTCGATGTGCCATCCCAATTTTGTTTGCTGCTGCACTCGCCCGTCCCTTCTTCACAAGTCCAGCCAGAACCTATGCATTCGGTAACGACGCGAAGCGAATGGCTCTCGCAATCGTCATTGATGACAGCTTCTCGATGGCCTCAAAGGGAATGCGATCTGATTCCATAGGAAACGAATGCCGATCGTCGATACTGGAAATACTCGAAAACGTCGGTGATGCAGAGGTCTTCATTGTTTGTACGAGCGATCCTAATTCCGCGCGAACTTCTTTATCGACACTCGATTCGGTGGTCGCCACGAACCACGTAAGGAACCTGCAGTTTGACGCTGGTTGCTGCAATCCAATGGAGGCCATCAACGCGGCACGGAACTGGCTAACCCAAGCTTCCGCCTCCAATCGACAGATGATCATCGCCAGTGACTGGCAAACGTCATCCTGGCAATCCATTCTTCGTAGCACAGACCAAGCACGTGCGCAGGAAGAATCAATGCCAGAACTCGGGTCCTCGACCAAATCCGTCACACCGATGGCAACCAGTTTCCTACGTACTCCCGAACCCAAACCAACAACTCCCAACGTATCGATTCGATTCCAAGAAGCCGTAAATCAAACAGCCAACGGCAGAATTGAATTGCCCATCGACATCAAAAATTGGAGCGCGGCCAAGTTGGAAGCTATCCAATTCCGCTGCAGCATTGACGATCGCGTTATCCATCAAGAAGTAATCAGCTTGTCGGCAGGAGAAGACTTTCGCCGTCGTATCTCAGTCAGGGTCGAGAATCTCGGTTTTCACAGCGCCTACTGCGAAGTCGAAGTCCCGGATTCGCTCGGCGCTGATAACAGTGCCTTCCACAGTTTCATTTCATCGGACCCGAACCATGTACTGATCGTTCGATCTCGTCAGCTTCGAAAATCGCAGACAGACTATCTCGCCACAGCACTCGCTCCGTTCGGGGCAGCAAGCGACGAACATGAGTTCCGCATCAGCATCGAGAGCGCGAACGCGTTAGCCCGCACACTGCGAAGCCGTGCAGGACAGAATCTCGCTCCAACACCATTCGATTGCATCGTGCTACAAGGCGTGAAGCAACTTGAAGAGAACGCCGCGGAGCTGCTCAAAGCCTTCGTGGCAGGAGGAGGCGGCTTGGTCGTTCTGCCTTCCGCCTCCTGTGATCTCGACTGGTACCAGAGGGTCTTGTGCGAGGAGCTTTCAATACTCCCTTCGGCCTATCGACCGATTACCAAAACGGATGGATTGCGAATTGCCGCTCGTCCGATCTCGGGTGGACGTCTAGAGGCACTGAATCCGGTCATCTCTGAGCTGAATAAGATCCGGTTTGACCAGCTCATACCATTGGGATCCGGCATCGAACTTCAAGAAACGGACCTCCCGAAGCATGAGTTTATTCGCTTCGAAGACCAGGCACCTTTCTTCGCGTTGAGTCGTTTCGGTAAGGGAGCTGTTGGCCAGCTGTGCATTCCGCTCGACGCGAGCCTTAGTCAAACTCACCTCAGTCCCGCCATGGTTCCGCTGGTACAACAGCTTGTCCGCAGCACCCTTGCCACGCCAATTGAGACAACAGTTCACGCCGGCGATTCGTACTCGATCGATCCTGCCAACTCCAAACTGCTTGGTCTCCGTTCTGACGCTCTTTCAGAATCCCTTGAAGTCACGCTGCTTCGAAATCGGACTTCGGTGGGGCAGCGCATCGAAGTCGCTATTGCCTCGGACAAATCATCCAACGAGGATATTGGCGTCACGGACAGCGTTCTTTTAGCTATCGACGATACCGTTCGTCCAGGACTCTATGGGTTCACTTCTTCGACAGGAACATTGGAGGTTGCAAACCCAGGAGCAACAACCGGAAAAATTGGCTTTGCGGTTCAGAGCCCGCGAGGAGAATCGGATCTCAAACGTCTTTCGCTTACTGAGCTGGAGTCGCTCGCGGCTGAATGGAATGGCCGGATCATTGGTTCAGCCAAAGAATTCGTATCAGGTATTCAAACTGGGGGCGGGCAGGAAATATGGCGTGCCCTCGTCCTAGGTTTGTTAGCCGTCCTCTTCCTAGAGAGCTGGCTTGCGGGACGTATCTCGGGTGGACCAAGGAGTGCAACCTAAATGCAACTGCACTTCCTGAATGATTTTGTAGGCTCCACCGGTTGGCTGGGAGCCCTGGCATGCGGCATCGCAG
The DNA here is from genome assembly GCA_046290675.1 of Aureliella sp. Classification (GTDB taxonomy): domain Bacteria; phylum Planctomycetota; class Planctomycetia; order Pirellulales; family Pirellulaceae; genus Aureliella. Next base: position 344,335 of record JBKAHA010000008.1, on the reverse strand, counting down.
CGTTCTGGATTGCGGCCCGCTCGGTTGCTGAGCCCATCGCTCGCTGGTCCACTGCGTCTTTGCGCGCATGCGCTGTCTTTTTGATAGCCGCAACTCTGCTGGAACCCACGTTGCAACAGGAACAGCGAACAGGAGAGCCCGGTCAAGTTCACTTTCTCATCGATCGCTCCGCTAGCATGGAATGGTCGGACCAGCAGGCACAACAAGAATCATCTTCCCGCCGCGCAGAACGGCTTTTCGACCATATCTTTGCTCCAGACTCAGGTCTAGTCGTACAGCTTGCAGATCGATTTGACGCTCAAATCCAAACAATTGGAAATGACGGTGCCTTGCTTGAGATTGCGAGTTTCCCGGTCGGTACCATTGAGTCCATGAGAAGCCTCGAAGCCGACCATCAACTGGAGACTCGGGGCGGGCTGCATGGCCCACCAACGGAGTCTTCGCCTCTTCGCTCGGCGCTCGAAAGGCTGCTCGAACAACTTCAAGGAGCTGGTCCAACTGGATCCTGCGTCATCCTGATGAGTGACGGACAAAACACCGATACCGCGGCACTCGCCGGGCTAGGAGTCCGCTTTCTAGAGGCCCAAGTTCCCGTCTATTCAATCGGCTACGGGCCGAATTCCAATGTGGTTGATATCGGTCTGACGAATGGTTCTGTGTCAACGCAAAACTATGTCGATGGATTGGTTTCAGGCAGCCTCAAAGTGACCGAAACCGTCCCCAAAGGAACCGTGTACCGAATTCAAGCGATTTCCAATGCAGAAGCTCTTTGGGAACAGGAGTTTGTTTCCAACGGCTCGCGGACGCGCTCGGTACCGTTCTCATTTCCCGCCGAGGATTTATTAAAGGCCAGGTCCGTTGACGTTCAACTGCCTGAGCATGGTTCGGTGAATGCAGAAATTCGCTTTCGGATTTTCTGCGATATCGACCAGATCGACGACAACAATGAATTGTCCATGATGACGCGGATCCAGGCGCGACGAAACCGGATGTTGATTGTGGACGGACGCAGCCGATGGGAGACGAGATACATCAAGAATCTGTTCACGCGTGACCCCACCTGGGAGGTAACGACCTGTGTTGCCCATTCTCCAAGTGCGAATATCGTCGGGATCCCCGAGAAAGATGTCGATCTATTCGAATACAACTTGGTCATTTTTGGCGATACCAATGAAGCCAAACTCTCCAAGTCGTTTCTGCCTGATCTATCGCGTTTTATTAGCAAGCGCGGCGGCGGAATCATTTTTATCGACGGGCAGCGAGAAAATCTTCGTCAGACCAGCTCAATCCATCTAAAGCAAATCCTGCCTGTAAGATGGGAGTCTTGGGAGTCTGGTCTGCCCAGTCGTATCGTCCCGCCTTCGGATAGATCTTCGACTGCCATATTTAGCCAAGACCGCAGCGTGGACGGGCTCCCGTTTGAACAACTCGCGGAAGTACATTACGTTGCTGGAGTTCAATCGCGTGAAAATGCCAAGACCGTTTTGGTCGCCAAGAATGCAGTCTCGACAACACCGGCCCTAGTCACGCAGCAGTACGGTGCTGGTCGAGTCGCGTATCTTGCCAGCGATGAAACGTGGCGTTGGCGTAGGAAACCGTTCGACACGCCCCCCCTCGCACACGATGCTGCAACCAGAAACGACCAGTACCATTCTGCCTTTTGGAATCAGCTCGTACTCTGGACCATGGCAAAGCCCTACAGTCAAAGCAATGACTTGATCGCTCTGGATACAGGAAAGGTGGTCTACTCGCCCGGCGAGCCGATCCAAGTTCGCTGTCAACTGAGGCAAGGCTCGTTGGAGTCCGAGTCTTTCGAAACCAGCTCTCTCGCTGCTTTTGCGCTGATTCGCTCCGATTCGGGAACCGAGCAGCGAGTGCCTTTGAATCCTCATTCAAGTATTCCTGGGCAGTTCGAGACAACCTTAGATTCGCTTCCCGCCGACTCCTACCACGTTCGCGTTGAAGTCTCTGGGTACCCAAGTTCAGCGCTCGATCTGGAAGATAGCTTTCAAGTCGTCTCCGGTTCATCGTCCGAACTACGTGATTATCGCTGCAACGAATTCGATCTCCGACAACTATCCCTTGCTAGTGGTGGCGAGTACCTCCACGAATCAGAAGTTGCTCAACTAGTCCCCTTGTTGCGGCCCCAGAGCAGCATGAGAACAAGCCAGTACCATTTCGCTCTCTGGCAGTCCTTCGGTTGGTTCTCAGTAGCCATTACCCTGCTGGCGGCCGAATGGTGGATGAGGAAACGCTATGGCCTCATCTAACTCGACCAATCTGAAGCTGCACACGAAGCAAACGAACGACGTGCCGCGGCGTAAATCGCCGGCAATTACCTCGCTTGAGACATCTTCGATTCACCCCATCACCGCCGAGCGACTATCGGAGTACGCGGACCGACGACGTCAGCTTGCAATTTTCCGAGGTATTTGTGTGTCAGTTTCGGCCAGCGCGTTGTTACTGGTGGTAGCTACTCTCGTCGATGCCTCATGGATCAGCAGCTCTGGGACTGGTGATGCTGCACGCGGATGGGCAAGCTTCGCATTCTACGTGCCGGCAATTGGAATCCTGATCTGGCAAGTCGCTTTACCTTGGGTAAGACCGCTCGACTTTCGAGAAGAAGCGGACGTGGTTGGGCGCCGCGTGCCCCCACTCAGCGAATTACTGCCCACAGCCATCGAGTTGGGAAGCCAACAACCAACCGATGGATCGGCGGAATTTACCGAAGCGATCCAGGCCCAAACTGCAAACCAGATGGAAAGCCTCGATGTCTTTCAGCTCCTGCCATTGAGACGAATACGAATTTGGGTGCGCGTCGCACTCGCTTCTGCATGCTGCCTTATCCTTCTCGGTTTGCTACCCGGTGTTTACTTCTTCCATCGCTCAAGCCGCGTCTTGTTCCCGCTGGCAAACTTGGGGCGAGTCTCGCTGACACGCATTGAAATCACTCGGCCACTTCCTCAAAACAAGACCGTCGCGCGCGGTGATACGATCCTGATCGAAGCTCGCGTCACTGGCCGCATTACAGGAGAGACGGCTACCCTGGAGATTGAACGCGGGTCGGTTGAATCCTCGACGATTCTGCTCACGCCAGCATCGAATACTCCTAGCCGCGCGGCCGAACACAGTCCTTCCAGATCGGGCTCGAGGGCAAAGACGCTGAGCTGCACACTCCAGGTCGAACAGCCTCGATTGCGATACCGTGCCAGGATTGGAACAGCCACAACGCCTTGGTACACGCTGGAATCAGTGGCACGCCCCGAGGTCAGTGAATTCATAACGTCAGTGCGTTTGCCGGAATACGCCGGGGCGCAAGAACTTCCGCCTCAACAAGGCAATCATAGAAACACGCGAGTCCTGAAGGGAAGCTGGCTAAGTATCGATCTTAAGGTAGAACCGTGCCAATCACGTACTAAGTTGCTGCGTGACCAAGATTTCGGTGACGCCGCCGATGAAATGACCAGTGATCCTGTCGAAATCGAGCTTAAGCGAAATCTGGATTCTGGGAGACACCATTTTGAGCAACTGGTCGAAAACTCATTCAACTACCGAGTCCGTATTACGGACCTGACGCACGGATTCTCAAATGCGTTTGCGCCTTCATACCGGGTTGAAGCTGTCCAGGATGCGCCCCCGGTGGTGCAGGGCATTGCTCCCAGAGAACCGTACGCGATCGTTTCGCCAAACACACTGGTGGATTTTAGCTATCGCATCACCGATGAACTTCCCGTCCAACGAGTTGACTTCCTTGCCAGTACAAACGGTTCCGACTGGCAGGCGGTTTTCCAGGATACAGTCAATTCGCCTTCAAACCATCCAATCGCTCTGAAGGAAACGCTCCCTCCATTCTCCGACTTGATACTGAGACAAGTTGCGGAGTCAAAGTCCATTGAGCACACCCCAAGCTTTCGGCTGGATTTGCTCCAACTATCGGCCGTCGATCGACCTTTTCAGCCCGGCGACAAGATTCGTGTCAAAGTTCGTGCGACGGATTTGGCCGGAAATGTCGCCGAATCAAAAGAGACTCAGCTCGCCGTTTCATCGATTCAACTACAACTCGCGGAAACCAGCCTCGAGTCTCGCAGAGTCAAAGCAGCCAGTTTGCTTCGCTCAGTAACCGAAGCGTTGCCGCCGGGAAGCCAAATCGAGGAGCTTTCCAATGCGGAGCTACGTGGCTTAAGTTCCGATACAGCGAAACGCCTGGACGCCATCCGACCGAAACTAACCACTGAACTGCAGTTGGCTCTCCAAAGCAATTTAGATCCATCTATTGCGTTAGAACTGATCCACTTGGAACTAGCGACTCGGGAACTCTCTCTGGACCTATCCAGCAACCTTCAAACAGAAGAGCGAACGTCCGACTCCGGTGGCCTGCGAACGACGCTCAACCGACTCCGGCTTTTGACGGACGCCGCGAACCATTTCGTCGCTCATGACAGCGCACTCCGACACGTACGAGAACTCCAGTCACTTTTGGCCGCGTACGGCGAACTGGCATCGCCTCAAGACGGCTCCGTCACCAGCACCAATACTGATGTGTTCGAACAGTCAAAACGCGAGCTGAGTGTTTTGAATCGCCAGCTATTGCAACTCGCGCAGGGAATCCTGGACTCCATCGCTGGTCTCGACGAAACCCGTCAGAAGAATCGCCGAAATTCGGCAAACCGCCTACAGACCATTGCGACCCACTCGGAAGATCGTAGCGCACGGTCCAACTCAGCTAATTTCTCGCAACAGCTCGACAAGACGATCCAAGAACTCTCGCAGGCGTCGAAGTTGGCCAGCGTCGATGCCGGAATCGACGACGCAAGCGCGAGTTCGCTTCGAACCTTGCGAGATCTGGTTCCGCCGGCAGAAAGGATCTTTCAACCTGTCTTGGGGTCCACTGCGACTCAGGGCCAACTCAGTCTTGCAGCTGAGGAATTGACGCAACGACGCACCACGCTGCGTAGCGACCGAACTGCAGTACCTGGATTCGCGGCGGACCTTGGTCAAGCCGCACGTGCATTGGATGCGCTTAGTGCAACAGAAGACCCAAACCAGCTCATACCGCTGGAACCGGGCCGCGTTCAATCCGTTTCTCAGGCCGTTAGCGTCTTACAGTTAGCCAACGATATCGAAGTCGCCAACTCGCATTTGCGAATGATGATCTCAGGAGAAACTCAGCTCGATACACCCAACCCAGATCTTGAACTCTTGCAACCCAATCCGCGTCGCTGGGATGCCTACGAATCCAATCTCGACACCATCGTGCGAAACCTCAGCGCCGCAGGGCTTCCCAACGAAATGCGGAAGCAGATCCAGTCCTTGCGTTGGAATCCAGAGGTAGCCGCGGCAAAGGATGCTCTCGTGTCTCGCCGATGGTCCGATGAAGTCTACCGGTCCGCACGAGGCGACTTGCTTCGGCTCAAAAAGCAGGTCAATGCGGCTCAGTCTGATCTACAGCACTTTGTCGATGCTGCCCGAGAGCGACTGTTTTCCATGGGGCCTAGTATTGAATCGCTCGCCAGAGCTGCTGCTGAGCAGGCACGTTCACTCGGTAACTCCACTCGCCAAGCCGCGGATTCGCGGAGTCAATCCGAATCAACAGGAACCACGTCAGCGAATCCACTCCCCAACGTGATTGCCGAAAATGCGAATGAGTTCCGGCGTTCAAAGCAACTGGAAACAAAGTCGCAGCAGGCAACCCAAACACTGCGAGATGCATTGGTTGACTTGGCCGAAGCCCAGAACTTTACGGACAGCCAGCAAGTATCAACCGCATTGCTCGCCGATGCAGGCATCCAGGTTGTTGACCAAGCACAAGAACTGCTTCGCGATTCGGCCTTACCCTCCGCCGAAGCCCTGCCAAATGCAAGCGCTAGCCAGCTGAATGAGATCGCCGAAGCGCAGGCTAAGGCAGCGACAGCCTTAGAAACCGTTGCCGATATTTTTGAGCGAAACTCCAGTACGGCCTTAACCGGAGATTCCTCGTCTGCGGAGGAAGAATTGCAGCAGTTGGCGGCAGAATTACAACGAGCCGAATACGTAAATAATTCAAACTCACCAGAATTCTCGACCTCTGATCTCGGTCAACGCTCGACCAATGCCGGGCAAAGGGACTCGAATGCCGGTGAGCAAGTATCGGATCGAATGTCTCCTTCGGCGGACCGCATGCCTCAGTTGGCGGACCGCGCCAAGCGACTTGCCTCACTAGCAGAAGCCGATCCGAGTCAATTGTTGGCGGAGCTCGAATCACGGCTCGCACAATCCACCCCAATGCAAAGCGAGCTTTCCTCAATCGCGCGTCAAGCAACGAACGAGGCACTCAAGCGAATCGAACAGGCAGCCTTGGAGCAAGCTCGGCTGACGACTCAAATCGAAACCTCGGATCCCAATGTGGCTCGGTTTCGTGAACGGTTAGTCGAACAAATCAAGGAAGCCCGCAAGACCTCGCAACACATTGCAGACACCCTGCTTAGAGAGCTTGAATTGACAACACAGCTCTCGAAATCCGATGACGTGCTCCAATCTGTCAAAGTAGTTCGTCAAGAATTAACTGCCTGGAACCAACAACAAAAACCCGGGCTCAATGAATTGTCCGAAGCAGAACTGAACGAGACCAAGCAACAGACTTCCCAGCAACTCAACAATGTTCGTGTGCAGCTAGATAAGCTCAAAACGCAGCTCGCTGAAAATGTGGGTGTCGGCATTCATCAAAACGGAGCCGAGTTGAACAATCGTCGTCGAGCGATGCGAGATCGATCAAAAAATCTATTCCGGAAGCACTTGAACTATCTGCAGAGTTCAGAATCACGGGCCAAGCAGCGACTTCGAAAAACGGAAGCGGATCTGTCGCAGTCTCGAAGACAATTACAAGCCGCCGCGCGGAACTCAACTGCCGCTCAAAAACGACTCGAACAGAACGACAACGAAGCCAACAAGGAGAATGTCCGCCAACTTCGTCGCAAGTCCGCACTGATCAGGATGGAAGTCGCTGCTGGCGAGCAAATGCGAGGGCATGTTGCCGATCAACTTCAACAGCTAGGGCAGAACATTACCGATTTCAAATCTAGTCCCGCTCCCGAACTTCAAGCCGAGAACCCTAGCGCCGAATGGGCAGCATCCCTGTCTGAACTAACAAGCCAGCTCGCTGACCAAGTCGTCGCCGCCTTCGATTCGGCCTCCAACGCTACTCCGTCCAATCCTAGAGGTGAAGAAAGCGCTTTGCAAAAGGCCATTGAATTCGAAACCGGGCAACAGACTTTAGTGGACGAGGCAGGAGCTAGTCTGAGCAGGGCAGCGCGGCATGAAGCACGTCTCGAGCATCTCGCTAACAGCATCGCATTGCGAACTTTGGCTGCAACGGTCGACGAAGTCATTGATGACTCGCTCGTCCCCGCCAGCGACGCTTTGCTGAGCGCATGGGAAAGCTCACAAGAAGATGAAAACCTGCCAGTCGCGTCGCCATCCATTACGAAAGCAGCTCTTCAAGCCAGCTCACAAGCTCATGTTGCCTTGAGCCAAGCGGGCGAGCAGATCGAGAATTTCCTAAATCCAAGCGGCGGTTCGCCGACATCTGAACAAGCATTATCGAACTCAACCAGCACCAACCCGCCGACAGCTCCAAATTCTTCAGCCAGTTCAAAAGACGGCCGCCCATCATCATCCGGTCTACTTTCTCCCGAGCAGATGGCCCAATTGCTGGACGAGCTTGACCAGCAGCTCAATGCTACTGAATTGGGTGCGAAGGAGGACGCCTCAGAAAATCCAGCGTCCAGCTCCCGCAAGAGTACTCCCGCTTCGACTTTGGCTGAAGCTGCACGCGACACAGCCCAGTCCATGAGCCGTGCTCGGTCACCTGAAAACCCCAAGGCCAACGCCGATCTTGGAACCGCCACGGATGCTGACGCAGCCAAGGTGGCGGCAGAGCGTCCCGTTGAGGTTGAGTTGCTCGGAGTCGAACGGATCGATGGCGACTGGGGCAAACTTCGTGACCGCGTCAATGAAAAAGTAAACAGTTCGAATAAGACGCGTTTTGCACCTGAGTTGCAGAGACAGGTTGAAGCCTACTTCGAACGAATTGCAGAGACGGAAGAATCGCGATGAGACTACGTCCGTTAGCCGCCTTCGCAGCTTCCTGTGGAGCTCGGCTCCTCAATGTGCCGATCGTTCGAATGGAACTGCAAACATCGACCACTTCCGTCTGGCTCTTCGCTTCTCTCTGTATCTCTGCTGGGCTCTCGCCTGCTTTTGACCCCACTTGCTTCGGTCAGCAATCGAGTCTCAACAATTCCACCCCGGTAGAGCCCGATGAAGGAACCAACTCGGCTACATCCGCGGACTCATCAAGACGTCAGCTGGTAGACGGGTCGATCCAGCGTGGAATTCGCTACTTGATATCCAAGCAGCGTGAAGATGGGGCCATCGTCGACCGGCAGCACGACACGACTATGTCGGCTCTATCCATTATGGCGATGGCCAGTATTGGTGTCACACCGTCGGTCGAATCGCCGGAAGGAATTGCCGCTAGAGAGGCATTAGACTTTGTGCTTCGTCCAGACCGCCAAGACGACAAGGGTTACTTCGGTAATCGCGACGGTTCTCGCATGTATGGACATGGAATCACAACCCTGATGTTGACGGAAATGCTCGGAATGGGAGCCAACGCCGAACAAGACCTTCGAATTCATGACCAATGCCAGCGGGCCATTGATCTGATCCTGAGCGCACAGAAACAACGCAAGAACTCGCGCTACCAAGGCGGCTGGCGTTACACACCGAACTCCAACGATGCCGATCTGTCTGTGAGCGTGTGGCAACTACTCGCATTGCGGTCCGCGAAAAACGATGGCCTGGAAGTACCCGTCGAAGCCATCGAAAAGGCGGTCACCTATTTGAACAACTCATTCACGAGTCCGCTTAACAGCTCGGGATTGCCACTCGGAGACAGCGGTGGGTTTAGCTATTTGCCTGACAATCGGAAAGCCACTTTTGCCATGACTGCCGCAGGAGCGTTGGCGATGCAGATTTGCGGTCAATATGAATCTCCGCTCGTCGAGCATGCAACCAAATGGCTGGTAGAACATCCTCCCAAGTGGGACGACCGATTCTTTTTCTACGGAACCTATTACTACGCTCAAGCCATGCACCAGCGCGGAGGTAGCACCAGTAAGAATGCACACCAGATCGTTTCCGACTTGCTATTGGCGCACCAAAATCCGGATGGTTCATGGGCGGCTGAAGGAGGAGAAGAGCAGGGGGCGGGTCGAGTCTACACGACGTGCATGGCGATTCTAAGTCTGAGCGTGAATCATCACTACCTCCCGATCTACCAGCGTTAGAGCAGATCTACTTCCGCGAGTGTGGAATACCCACGAGTTTTCCAGCCGGAACTTTCCTACGACTGGTAGGCTGTACAAGTAACAATACTGCGTGACCGCACTCCGCTCGAAGCAGACCCTACTCCATGTGAAACTGCTTGTCTTCTTCTGTTTCGTAGTCGCGATTGATGTAGGACTCGATGAAGAGAAGTGCCTTGCGAGCAACAAACACAAACACGCCCAACCCGACGGGCGCTGCGTAGAGCAGCGTCAGAAACTGGATCTGTGCACGACGCCCAGCTTCGTAGTCCATCCGCGGTGCTGGCTGTCCAAACCAAGCAAACACTTCGGACGCCAAGACAGGAACTCGCATCCCAAAAACGATTAGCGTTGCCAAGCCTGCTCCAACAACCATGAGCAGGAGTGTAAAGATTAAACGAAAACCGGAACGGGATTGCTCCAGTTTCATAAACGGAGACTCGACCGTTTCACTCGATATTTTTTTTGGAGTCGCGCGTTCCAAAGCCATGGTTCTGCTCTACGGAGCCCGAAAAGGGAGTTGAGTTATCAAGGTTTAAGGATACTTCAAAAACCGCCCGTCTGCGCCGCCAGCGCCCCGCTCAAAGCTGACGAAGTGCTATCGGCTTGAAAACGAAGACCAAGAGAGAGTCCCTAAAAGCTAGCCGAAAGTGAAAGCCGGATTGCGATCATTGCTAGCAACCGTTGGTAAGCTGGGACAACTGAGTCACGTTTCCCATCGAGTGAAGCTCGGGGTGAAGGAAACGTGCCGGTTTTCCCGATCGAAGCGAAGGAAGGGTCCGAAAAACGGACTGTGGGATTCATCGGGCACGCCCGCACGTGCCCAGTTTCCAAAGTGCGACGACCACAGCAGGCTTCGCGCTGTTGAAGAGTAGCAAACCAATTCGCCGGCTCCACAAGGAGTCTGCAGTGCGTAAAGGATGACGCCAAATGAAACGCGTATTAATGGGCTTGGCACTCGCCATCACCGTCTCGTGCAGCACCGGATGTGAGTTGTTGCAGCGTAACAAAGGTTGCAACAGTTGCAATGGCAATGTCGGCTGCCGTCCATGCAAGCTAGGCTGGCAGCGCGGTGGCACTGACTACCAACGATTTCTTGGCCAGAACGGCTCGTACTGCAACGCACAGCCAGCAGGACACACAGGTGCAGGCGGACCAGCAACAGCACAAGTTGCATACCCCTACTACACCACCCGTGGCCCTCGTGACTTCTTCATGAACAACCCGCCAACGATCGGCCGGTAGTTCCTCGAGCGAGCAGCATTGAGATCACGGCCTGCGAGTCACCATGTTGCATTCATGCAGCTGGGCAGAATCCTCGCAGGTCGTCCGGGTTTACCGCACTCCGAGGCCGACACTTTAGTTTGCCTTCGCCTCAGTCTGCTGATTCGCTTCGAACACTCGCTCTCCGGCGAGGTAAGTCGCTTGGACTTCGGCGGTGAGAATCTCTTCGGCAGGACACTCAACCAAATCCGTGTCCCAGAGCACAAAGTCGGCTCTCTTGCCAACTTCAATCGACCCTAGCTCACGTTCCTGGAACGCCGCGTATGCTGGCCAGATCGTGTAGCTAAGCAGAGCTTCTTCACGCGTCATGCATTGCTCTGGAAAGAACTGCATCCCGTTCTTAAGCTGCCTTGTGACGGATGCATAAAGCGACGCTCTTGGATCGATCAACTCAACTGGAGCATCAGTCCCGTTGGGTATGATGGCGCCGTTGTCGATCAAAGATCGCCAGACGTAGGCGCCCTCGCGGCTTCGGCGTTCACCTAACCGTGTCGGCACAAAGATGGCATCGCTGGTGCAATGATTGGCTTGCATGGCCGGGATCACCCCCATCTCGCCAAAGCGTGGTATGTCGGCCGGCGCCAAATGTTGGGCATGTTCGATTCGCCAACGATGATCACTCTGGACCTCTCCACCCAGTGCCGCCGCATATGCGTCCAACACTTCTTGATTCGCGCGATCTCCAATCGCGTGGACGCAAAGTTGCCAGGAGTACTTCGTACAAAGCTTGGCGACACGTCCCAATTCCTCTAGCGAGACTGTATTAAGTCCTGATGTGTTGGTCAGATCCGAATAAGGCTGCAATAGCCAGGCACCGTGTGGCCCAAGCGCGCCGTCAATCGAAACTTTGACACTCCGTACCGAAAAGAATCCGTTGCCAACATTGTTGCGTTTGAAACCCGGCATGCGTTTAGCTAGTTCCGTACTCCCGGTGCGAATCATCATGTACACGCGAACCGGAAGCGTACCTTCCTCGGCCAGCTGCGACATTTTCTCCGCCAGATCGAATGAGCTACCCGCGTCATGAACGGAGGTGATGCCAAATCGAAGACATTCGGCTCCAGCTAGCTCGACTCGTTGCCTGAGCAAAGCGTCTCTTTCGGACTCCGTTTGTTTTCGCAATTCACGAGCTTTAGCAACTCGAACGAGCCCCTGGGCATTCTCCCGAAAGACACCACACGGCAGACCGTCGGCAGAACGCAGAATCTCTCCGCCCTTTGGAGGTTTTGTATCAGCCTCCACGCCGGCCAGCTCCATTGCCCGAGCGTTGGCAAAACAAGCATGCCCACTCGCATGGGTTAACAGAACGGGATGATTCGGAACCGCTTGGCTCATTCGCGTATGCACGGGGTAGCCATCGACGTTCTCCGGCGGTGCTTGCGTCCACTTGGATTGATGCCAGCCCCTTCCCTCGATCCAAGTTCCAACAGGGACTTTTTCGGAGGCTTGCTTTACCTGTTCGATGATGTCATCCCACGACTTCGCCAGACGTAGATCTAGCATCTGGAGCGATTCGCCTAGACCCACGTAGTGAAGATGACTGTCGGCAAACCCAGGCGTTAGGGTCGCGCCTCCTGCGTCGACGACGTTGCTGCCCGTGGGATCAATCCATTTCGAACAATTGTCTTCGCCGATGGCAACAATCCGACCAGCCTTGACCGCCACCGCGTCCGAGCGACCAAAATCATCATCGCACTGATAAATCCGCACGTTGCGAACCACGAGATCAGCCAGCCTCGAGCCTTCACTGTCCTGACCACGCAGAACACCAAGTGTGCTGAAAATGCCGAGCCATGCAGACAAGCCCCAAAAAACCTTCCTGTGCATAGGGAAGATATCCTTTGCTGTTAAGTGTTGTATCGGCACCGAGTCAATTTGGGCGAGTTTACTCGCATACAACGTGCGAGCTAGTAGCACGGAATTCCCGGCCTCAAGTCTCCGCTGGCTCGATTGAGGTAGATAGGCCCACGTGCTTCTAATTGCGTTTGCTCCCAAGTCGACCATAAAGCACCCAAATGCGAATACAATAGGAGGTCCTCCAAAATCGGGGCCATCGCCAGGAACCTTCCCATGCTGCCGAACATTCGCCGAACGCGACCACATCTATTTGCGTCATTGGCCATCACGCTCCTAATCCATTCAAACCTTGGGCTCGCCATCGCATCCGATGAAGTCCAATACGCTCGCGACATCCAGCCGCTTCTGACGAAATATTGCGCTGGTTGCCACAACGACGACGACGCTGAATCTGATTTTTCAGTTAGCTCCTTTGCATCCCTAATGAGTGGCGTGGATCTAACACCGGTTGTCATCTCAGGCGACGCGGCGCACAGTCCTCTGCTGAACTTGATGAGCGGCCTCGAAGAGCCGAAAATGCCGCCTGAAGATGAGCCGCAGCCAACGGAAGACGAATTGGAAATGATTCGCTCCTGGATCGAATCTGGAGCCAAGGGATCGGAAGTTGCAACTTCCAACATGGTTCTTGCCAAACGGCTGCAGACCCCCAAACTCCCACCCGCCAATGCCTCGCTGCACCATGTAACCGCCACCTTGGCTACACCGCGCGGAATCCTGGTTGGCCAACTAGGAACCTTACGTCTGCTACCTCGCCCGGACGCCGAGCAAGCGATCTGGGAGAACGCACAATTTGCCGGAAAAATCAACTCTTTGAGACTGTCTGCGGACGGCGTTCATGCAGTCGTTGGTTCGGGGATTGCTGGCATCGGTGGCGAGATTGGAATCGTTAACCTCGAAACCGGGGACATCATAGATCGTTTTCAGGGACACCGTGACACAGTCTATTGTGCGAGTCTCAGCCCTAACGGAAAACGGCTCGCATCTGGCAGCTACGATCGCAGAATCCTGATCTGGAATGTCGAATCTGGTGAAGTCGTCGCGGAGCTAAAAGGCCACAACGGAGCCATCTATGATCTCGATTTTGATCCTTCAGGAACTCTACTTGCCACCGCGAGCGCGGATCAAACGGTCAAACTTTGGAATGTCGAAACCGGACAACGATTGGATACGCTCGGACAACCCGAAGGCGAGATGCTTGCAGTTCGTTTTGGACCCCAAGGCAACGCCGTGTTTGCGTCCGGTGCTGATCGTCAGATCCGAAAATGGAAAATCGTGTCGCGTACTGAGCCCGGCATTAACCCCATGCTTGTCGCTCGTTACGCCCATGAGTCTGAAATATCGCAATTGGAAATTTCCGGAAACGGACTCATCCTCTCCGCTTCAACGGACCTCACAGCGAAGGCCTGGGATCCGCAGTTGCTCGAACCATTGGGCACGTTAACAGAACTGGAAGACACGCCTATCGGACTGTGTGTGCTACGCGTTGAAGATGGCGGCGCCACCGGGTTTGTCACTGACCTACGCGGCCATACCCGAGAATTCAGCCTGTCCGGGATGACGAAGAAATCGCCCGATGAAACCGCGAGCAAGCCCGTCCGTGATGCCCAGCCCTCCTCCGAAAAAACATCATCTCCAGCGAGCGAGATGACAGAACAAGAACCAAATGATCAAATCGCATTCGCGGGAGTTCTCTCACTGCCTGCTGTAGTTCAAGGCACGATCCATACGAGTGAGCCTGAGCCAGCCACCGATACGGACCTTTTCCGATTCCAGGCTAATGCTGGAGAAGCCTGGATCATTGAGGCAAATAGCCGGGGCAAAGAGTCCTCAATCGACCCCATGATCGACGTACTTGATCCGACCGGTGGGCCCGTCTTGAGAACACGTCTTCAGGCTGTTCGCGAGTCCTACTTCACCTTCCGCGGCAAAGACAGCTCCACCAGTGACGACTTCCGCTTGCACAAATGGGAAGACATGGAACTCGACGAGTTCCTCTACGCGGGCGGAGAAGTAAACCGCCTTTGGCTCTACCCTCGAGGCCCCGATTCGGGATTTAAGGTCTATCCTGGCAGCGGCGCTCGTCACGCCTTCTTTGGCACCACACCTGTGTCGCACGCATTGGGAGACGTGACCTACATCGTCCGTGAATTAGCTCCCGGAGAGACTCCGTTGCCAAACGGGTTGCCCGTCTTCCCAATCTATTATGAGAATGACGACGATGGCCTCCGCCGATCTGGTAAGAACGCCCGGCTCGAGTTTACCGCACCCGAAACGGGCGAATATCTCCTCCGAGTTCGCGACGCCCGTGGGTTTTCTGGTGAATCGCTTCGCTATGAAGTCAGTGTTCGCAAGCCGAAACCCGATTTCACCATCAGCGTCAGCGGTAACGAGATGAAGATGCCGCTGGAAAGCGGGCGCGAATGGAAAGTAGAAGCAAAGCGCCTCGATGGACTCGATTCGCCCATCGAAATCTACATCGAGAATCTTCCCCCCGGCATGATTGCCACCAATCCGTTGATTATCGAATCCGGTCAGCAATCGGCATTGGGCACGATCTATGTTACGGATGAATTCGCGCTCAACGATGAGACAACCGCACAGGGCGACGAAGCACCAGAGCCAAGTGAAGTCGCCGCATCGTCGACAACCGAAGCAAGTAATACTGGCTCAGAAGTAAAGACAGAAGATGTAAAGGAAGCGAAGCCAGCGCCGAACTTGGAGTTGAAGCTCACCGCCCGGAGCACCTTCTACGGACAGGAGATTGTTCGCGAGGTCAACAAGCCGCTTAAGCTTTGGATTCAAGACCGAAATGAAAAAGAAATTCAGCTTCGGCTCGTGAGCGCGCAAGATCCAACGTTTGAGCTGGAAGAACTCCAGATTCGACCTGGTGAGACCATCTCCGCCAAAATCTTGGTGCAGCGCCGTGGAGAGAAAAACCGAATCAGCTTCGGAAAAGAAGACTCCGGGCGCAACCTCCCGCATGGTGCATTCGTCGACAATATCGGGCTCAACGGTTTGCTCATCCCAGAGACTCAGGCCGAACGTGAGTTCTTCATTACTGCAGCTCCGAAGCTAAAACCTGGCCGTCGACAATTCCACATCCGTTCCGAAACATCAGGAAAACCGACTAGCAAACCTATCTGGCTTCATGTTGTGTCGCCTTAGAGCATTTGCGTTTCTTGGCACAGGAAGCTGCGATTCCTGGCGCACATTCGCGACGACTATCGTGAGAAAAAGTCTTTGAATTCGGCGAGTGTATTCTGCGGATCAGAGACCATTGGGTAGATAGCGAATGCCAGCAGTGCGACTCCGATGATGACGAATGGCCAACCAGCGATCGATTGCTTGCATGGCACGCTCCCACCCCCTCGCACGAAGGCCTGCTCCAGCTTCAACCACTCTTGCAAATCATGTAGCAATCCAACGTGGGAAACCTGCTGAACCTTAGACGTTCCGCTCGGTTCATATGCTAGTTGGATGCCGCTGGCAGGTAAGGACAACACGTCGCCGGACCAATGTGCAGCTTCATCAACAGATCGGGCAGCGCCCAAAAGTGCTTCGCGGAATTGGACTTCGTCTAGACCATAAGCGATCAAACGTGGCTTACCGCTCAACAGCAACAGAAATAGGCCCAACAGATAGAGGGCAACCAGCGCGAACCATACCCAGCCCTGCAGTTGATCCGCTGCGCGGTCGGGAAAGAACAATTGCATGGGACCGATCATCACCAAGCCAATGGCGGCAATGCCCAGAGTCAACGTATCACGCCACCCGGTAGTCACCAGCGGACGGGTCCTCAGACGCAATCCACCAATCAAGATGAAATAGACGGCAACAGGAATGAACGCGATCGCGAAATGCAGTGAACTCATGAGCACCTTTACTTGCGCAAAATTCGCGCCGACGATTCAACCTGGACCAAAGGCAAGCAACGCCTAGATTATCGCCATTGCTTGTAGACGCACAAGCAAGCATGCTTTTATCGGTTGCATAAGGTCTACAGAGCCTTAGATAAGCTCGCTCATCGACTCTTCGGTTTCTTCTGGTTCTTCATGACCCCGCCGGGGCACGATTGCAATCACGGTATCTCCAGGCGCGGGCTCGAAACTAGTTCCAGAGGTCCGTATCGTCAGTTTGCGTTCTGAGTCTACGGCGAAGAGCACGACCACATCGTGGCCGTGGATCTCACGAAACGACTCCATGGAAAACGTCTCTGTAATCGGCGTCGCCTTGACGATCGCCCCCTGCTCAAAAAGTTCTTCCAAAGTCGCGTGGTAGATTTCCGCATCAAAGAGCATTCGTGCACGTCGTTTCTCGGGTATGCTCCATCGACCTCGGTGATTGGCCTTGCTCTCAAGCTGGTACACGTTGGCCCGCGAGAACATATGGGTGTACTCCATGGCGGCCAAGGTATTAACTTCATCGCTGGGAGTGGTTGCGAGAAATCGTCCGATCCCAGCCAACTCTTGCTCTTCGTGCACATGCTCAGACAAGATGTTACCGCACTTCGCGTCCAGGCCAGCCATCCTGGCTGCTGTCACATTCGAGTAATTCGTGTCGACCAATTGAACTCGAAACCCTAGCTGCTGCAGGGTCAGTGCAACTTCGCGTACCCATCGCGCTGCACCGGCGAACAAGATCCCTTGAGGGCTCACATCGGCCAGGCTTAACTTCCTAGCCAAAGGTCCGGCACCCAAGCCGCAGAGGGTTACGGTGCCCAGGATGACCAAGAACGTCACCGGTGCCAATAGCTCGGCTTTCACGAATACATCGCCCGCCTCCGGCATCTCCTCCGACAAAGCAACCAACTTCAACCCAAAGACGCTGGCTACCGCTGCCGCAACAATCCCGCGGGGTGCAACCATGCCGACAAAGAGACGCTCCGAGAAATTCCACTTCATCCCGAGAGTCGAAACAAACACGGACAATGGCCGGACCACCAGGACCAACGCCAGGACAAACGGAATTCCTAGCCATCCGATTTCACCAAGATCGGACAACTGCAAGCGAGCCCCAAGCACAATGAATAGGCAACTGATCAGGAGAACACGCAAGTGCTCTTTGAACTCCAAAACGTGTTCCACACTGACATACTTCTGGTTCGCCAAACAGATCCCTAGCACAGTCACCGTGACGAGTCCCGATTCCTCGCACATGAGATTGCTGAGAAAGAAGGAAGCTAGCGCTGCAACCAAAAAACTGACGCCATGCAAAAAATCTGGAATCAAATAGTTTCGTAACGCGACCACCAACAACACAGCAGTGACTCCCCCAAAGCCACATCCGATCGCCAACGTCTGAAGGATGATGATGGAGGTGTCCGCAAATGAAAAATGCGCGTGGGCAATCACTTCATAAACAAGTACCGCCGCAACCGCACCCACCGGGTCGATCAAAATGCCTTCCCACTGGAGTACAGAACTAACACGACGATTGGGCCGAATCTGACGGAGGAGGGGTCCAACAACAGTAGGACCCGTCACCATCAGAATCGCCCCTAGGAGCCAAGCCAACGGCCAACTGAATCCAAGCAGGTAATACGCGAGAAGAGCCGTAGCCAACCATGTGACCAAAGACGAGACCGCGATCAAGCGAAAAACGATTCCCGCTGCATCACCAAGTTGACTCCACCGCAGCGTAAGCCCACCTTCGAACAGAATGATCGCCACCGACAGAGAGACGATCGGAAATAGAATCTTGGGGCCAACACTCTCGTCAGCGCCGGTAATTTGAGCCAAGACGCCGTCCGGTGAAATCCAGATCCCCAACGCTAAGCCAAATCCTAGCAGCAAAAGAATGCTTGGAACGCGAATGCGCCATGCAAGCCACTGTGCCAAGATCCCAAGTAGGGGAACAAGAACCAAGAAAAACGCGAATAGATGTTCGTCCAACGGATCTCGCCTGGCGAGTGAATCTTTTGAGTCGGCAATCACGTACGAACGTGATTTCGGCAACAGGTCGTCGTACGTGACAAGGTACCAAGTCCGAAGCTTAGTTCGATGGCGCTAAATTGAATAGCGTGAGCATTCGATAAGACGCGCAGACGGTTTCCGTCCTAACGCTACGCCCCTACCAAACATTTTCGGCCAGGCAGCTTTGAACCTAGCCATAAGCTGGCCCATTTTTGGCTCAAATTAGCGAAGCGTCACCAAATACCGAAGCGAGTCAAAAGACCAGGGAAAGGCTTATTTGAGGCCGGCCGGCCGCGCCAATTGGCACCTTCACCCGCAAAAAAGTGGAAGAAAAGGGGCTTTCCCCTCCTCTGATGCTGCCTCCAGAAAGAATAGAACCAGTCAACTCGAATCCGCTTGTGAAATTATGATTCACCTTAAAGCACATTTAAGGGGATTTAACTTGTCTTTCTGCCTTGCATGGCGAATTATTGAATAGAGGCCGAAGGAAACCTCGGTGCGAACCATCGCCCTGAGGCCCACGACGGTCTTTAGCTTCGATCGTAGCTAGTTTTCGTCTGCTGCCTTGCCCAGCGGACCGCTCAAGAAAGAGCCTGCGAAAGGAATCGGACGAGTCGTGAATCTACCCGGCCATCGGTCCGTAGACACACGCTAACGGGGTCTGCACACCCACAACATGCGATGCCCAGATTCAATTTCCAGCCCGGCTGGAAAGAGTCGCTGAGCGTGAAAATGCAGACCTCCATCGTTCCTCCTCTCGCTCGGCTTGAATACCGAGATGAACTGGAGCTGCGATATGTCGTCAATACCAAGTGCTGAAGGACCAACGAACTCGAATACCAAATCGAGTTTCTCTGCAAAGAGCAAGGGCGGCAGATTTGGGCATCGCCCACCTATCTCGCAACAATCCGCGAAGGAACTGGAATCCCTAGCTTACCCGAGCACAGTTCCTCGCCAGCTCAAATACCCCCGCTGTTCGGTTGCAGATCTGCTGGGCAGGACTGCTGAGCGTTTTCCCAAGCAGATAGCAACCACGTTCTTCGGATCTGAACTCACGTTTGAAGAGGTGAACTCGGCCGCAACTCGACTAGCCTCGTGGCTGCAGTCGCAAGGGATCCATACTGGGGAGCGAGTGGGGATCTTGCTACCCAACTGCCCGGAGTACCTGATCGGTCTGAATGCAGTTTGGCGAGCGGGTGGCATAGCGGTAGCCGTTAGTCCGCTGAGTTCGCCTCGCGAGGTTGGCGAACTACTTTCGCTCACCCAATGCCGCACGGTCATCACCCTGGACATGTTGGGTTCTCTACTTTGCGAAAGTAGCGTTCAAAGACGCTTGATCGTATCGCTGCGGAGCTACCTTCCGCACTGGAAGAAGATTCTCTACTCGATTGCGCTGAAACGCCGAACAGGTTTCACCCAAACGCAAGTCGGTACGAGTTCTAGCCAGTGCGAAGATACACCGATCTGGAAGGCCATTGAGGAAACGAAATCCAACCCAATACCCGTCGAAATCGTCGCCGAAAAAGACGCGGCCTACATATTGAGTACGGGTGGAACGACGGGCGACCCCAAGGCTGTCACACTAAGCCACCAGAACATCGTCGCCAATGCTTGGCAGCAAATGCACTGGATCAGTTCATCTGGAATTCCTGTCGCCATGGGCCAAGAGAGCATGCTCTCCGTCTTGCCGTTCTTTCATAGCTACGGCATGTCCACGATGCTCGCGACGGGGATGGCTATCGGAGCCAAGCTCCATATGCAACCACGTTTCGATGTTCGAAAGACTATCGCTGCAATCGAACGGGAGCGGCCAACGATTTTCCACGCTGTCCCAGCCATGCTGTCAGCGATCAACCAGCGGCTGCGTCGACATCCAGCTGACCTAAGTTCCATTAAGTGGGTCATTTCGGGTGGAGCATCGCTGCCGCCAGATACGGCCTTCGAATTCGCGTCCCACTCCGGAGCCACGGTGGTCGAAGGCTACGGTCTTTCCGAAGCTTCGCCAGTGACTCACGTAGGTCCATTGGATGGTTCGAACGTCACTGGCACGATTGGTTTGCCGCTTCCGGACACGGAATGCCGAATCGTGGCCATGGATGATGAAACGCAAGAAGCTGACATGGGAGAAGTCGGCGAACTACTTGTTCGTGGTCCCCAGGTCATGCTCGGCTACTGGAACAACCATCAAGCCACTGAACAGACGATCTCGAACGGATGGCTCAGAACCGGTGATCTAGCGCGACTAACGCCACAAGGTTTCTATGAGATCGTGGATCGCAAAAAGGATCTCATCATTACTTCCGGCTTCAACGTCTACCCAGCAGATGTGGAACAGGCGTTGCGAGAGTGTCCTCTGATCAAAGACGTTGCGGTTGTCGGTGTCCCAGACGCCAAGCGTGGCGAAATCGTCAAAGCGTTCGTCGTGTTAAACAAGGGGTATCGCTGGAACGTCAAGAAGCTCGATCAGTTCTGCCGCAGTCGACTCGCAAAACATCGTCAGCCCAAGATGTGGGAACAAGTCGAAGGCGACCTGCCACGTAACTTCCTTGGCAAAGTATTGCGTAAACAGCTGCGACTTTGCTGAGATTGCTTCCGTGCACCTCGTCGGGTAGTCAACACTTCGGCTCACGCTCATGCAAATCACACTGTGGTTTCACCCGGAAAAACGCCCCTTTTCCAAGAAAGCCACACCAACTGGCCCCTGCCTTGACCTGAGCCACAGAACAACACGTTCACCAGAACCGAGCAAACCCCAAAGGGAGACCTCATGATTCGCGGAACCACAGCCAGGAACGACTCAGCCCTCGCGGTTCAGATCGGTGTTCGTACGCCGCAAGCCAAAGCCTTTGGTAAGCTCGCCCGATTCTCGGCGGTCGACTTGGGAAAGCACGTCATATCACAAGCAATGCAGCGAGCCGATCTACAGCCTGAGGACATTGACGAGGTCATTTTCGGAAATGTAGCCGGACCGCCGGATGCTGCAAACATCGCGCGTGTGATGGCACTGAAAGCAGGTATTCCGCACGACCGAATCGCCCATTCAGTTCATCGCAATTGTGCATCCGGAATGGAATCGTTGATCGGTGCCTGGCAAGCGCTGCGTGAAGGGCGCGCCGAGCGAATACTGGCAGGCGGCACCGAGTCCATGTCAAACATACCGTTGCTCTACAAACCGTCTTACGCAAGAAAGATAATGGCACTCGCGCGAGCGAAGTCACTCATGAGCAAGGCGTCCGCGTTGCTCCAATTCCGCCGCCGAGACTTCAAACCCACCATCGGCGTCGAACTAGGGCTCACGGATCCAACTTGTGGATTGAACATGGGCCAAACGGCGGAAATCCTCGCCAAGGAATTTGCGATCTCTCGTGATGATCAAGATCGGTTCGCGATGAAGAGCCACCAGCGCGCCGTCGCAGCCTCTGACCGATGCTTCATGTCAGGCGAAATTGCACCGCTCGCTAGCGGGGATGAGGAACTCAAGCTCGATGTCGGGCCTCGAGAATCTCAATCGATGCAGCAACTAGGAAAACTGCGACCGATTTTCAAAAAAGACGGCAGCGTCACCGCCGGGAACAGCTGCCCGCTTACTGATGGCGCTACCTGTCTTGTATTGGCAGACGCAAAGCATGCGGATTCTCCATTGGGATTCGTCACCGCCTATGCAATTGCCGGCTGTGATCCTCGACGAATGGGACTTGGGCCCGTGTTTGCGACTTCCAAGCTACTGAAAGACACCGGACTCGCGCTATCAGACTTCGATTTGTTCGAAATCAATGAAGCGTTCGCTGCACAAGTGCTGGCTTGCCTTGCCGCGTTTGAATCAGACAAGTTCGCACAAGATCACCTCGGTCGCTCGAAGGCGATCGGCGTGATTGACCGAGAGAAACTAAACATCCATGGCGGCGGCATCGCGCTGGGGCATCCGGTAGGTGCATCTGGCGCTCGCATTGTGCTAACCCTGCTCCGCGCGTTACGGGAAAAGAACTTAAAACGTGGACTCGCAACGTTGTGCGTCGGTGGCGGCCAAGGCGTCGCTATGGTCGTCGAATCCCCTTGACCAACAATTTGTTAAGTCAAAAACAACGCAAGGCGGTATTAACAATACAACTCGAGTCGGCTGGCATTGGACCTGGCGAACGTCCCATGATGGGATCGCGTTTGCTGTGTTCGGGTGCAGACGGGCGAAACGGCCAGCCGGCTCGAGTTTTCGGACAACACTTGATGGCCCCCCGAGCCTTCTTCAACAGCGAGAGAATCTATGATTGCTTCCAATCGAATTTCAATCGGCGAGAGCATATCGCTTGAGACTACGAGCGAAGGCATCCTCTTTGTCTGGCTTGATAGTCCAAATCGCAGTGTCAATGTACTCGACGCCTCCATGCTGGCTAGTCTTGAAGCCACCCTGAAGTTCATTCGTATCCGCGCCGCCAAGTATCGATGCGTCGCCATTTGCTCAGCCAAGGATGCTGGCTTCTTCGTTGGCGCTGATGTCCATGCGATCGCGGGTTTGAGCTCGCTCGACGAAGCGGATGAAGTCATTGCCAGAGGCCAAAACCTCATGCAGCAACTTGCGGATCTACCGATTCCCACCGTGGCGGTCATCCACGGTGCGTGTATGGGTGGAGGACTGGAATTGGCGCTAGCCTGCGACTTTCGAATAGCAGTTGACTCGCCTTCCACCAAGCTCGCACTGCCAGAAATCAAACTTGGGCTCATTCCTGGCTGGGGAGGCACCCAACGACTGCCCGCCATCGTGGGCCTCCAAGAATCGCTGGCCATGATTCTGACAGGCAAAACGGTTGGAGCTTCGAAAGCAGTCCGCATTGGCCTCGCCGACGCTTTAATCGACGAGTCCAGTTTCGAAACCACCAGCGGCGCCCGCTGGATACGGCGGGAGGTTCTGCAAGAAGCCGAAGCTGCCCCTAAACTTACGGTACGATCCGACGAACGAGCTTCGCGACCGGCGGCCAGTCTATTCACAAGAGTACGTAGTTGGGCCCTCGAAAAGAACGCAATGGGTCGCAACCTCATTTTCGCAACAGCCCGCCGAAAGATCGGGACTCGGTCTCGCCACTATCCCGCACTTGAACTTGCAATCCAATGCGTGCGTGCCAGCATCCGAACAAAGGGACAAGCGTTCGAAACGGAACGAAATGCTTTCAAGGAGTTGCTGTTCACCGACACCGCAATCAGCTTGATTGGTTTGTTCGTTTCGCGAGACCGCGCTAGACGACTCGCAACTTGGTCGCCCGATTCAAACTCCGGAATTGCCACGCCACGAGCAACTCAGCGGCTGCCGCATTCCTCGCCTGACGACCAAGAGATCCAACGAGTCGCGGTCATCGGTGCTGGGGCTATGGGAGTCGGCATTGGAACACTGGCTGCCACCAAAGGTTTTGATGTCGTCTTTAAGGAAATTCATGACGGTGCCGCCGAAGCGGGAAGGAAACGAGCGGAGTATTTACTTCAAAAGAAAGTTGACGGTGGCAGACTGAAACCTACCGAGATGCAAAACATCCTGGAGCGCATGCGTTTCTCGTCGGATTGGAACGATACGCGAGACTGCGACTTGGCAATCGAAGCGGTGCTTGAGATCGAGCCTGTCAAACGCGAAGTCTTTGAGATGCTGGACCGCTGCTTGCCAGCTAGCTCCACGTTGACATCAAACACTTCATCGTTGTGTGTGACACGACTCGCCTCCGCAACTCGGCGGCGAGAGCAAGTCGCTGGACTGCACTTCTTCAATCCCGTCGATCGGATGGACCTGGTCGAGATCGTGCAAACGGAAAGCACGTCGATGGAAACGTTAGAGCGTTCGATTCGATTCGTTTATCGCCTCGGCAAGACCCCGCTTGTCACTTCAGATAAACCTGGATTCTTGGTAAACCGAGTTTTGTTTCCCTATCTCGGCGAAGCGATCCGATTGGTTAGTGAAGGTTTCGAGATCAAAGAGATTGACCGCCAGATTCGCAGCTTTGGCATGCCCATGGGGCCACTGGAGCTCATCGACCAAGTTGGCGTTGATATCGCTTATCACGTTGCCAAGACTCAGCTGGACCTTCAGCCAGATTCACACTCCGTAATTCAGATGCTCGGAGAGATGGTTGAACGCGGCTGGCTGGGTAAGAAATCGGGAGCCGGCTTCTATCAGTACCGCGTGGGGCAGGCGCCCGAAACGAACCAATCGATTCCGGTGGACGCAATTGCACCAAAACTCGGTCTGCAATTTCTTCGCGATGGGATGACTAAAGTCCAACGACGTTTGATCTACCCCATGCTCAACGAAGCGGTTCATTGCCTTGACGAATTCGTGGTGACTGAAGCGTGGATGGTTGACCTAGGCATGGTCTTGGGGACTGGCTTCGCTCCGCACCATGGAGGCCCACTACGTTTGATTGATCATATCGGAACCGAAACGGTGTTGGCCAACATGAAGGAACTCGAGAGACATTATGGTCCGCGGTTCCATCCGGCTGACGGACTCGAACGCATTGCTGAAGGCGAACAAGCATTCTTTCACCCGCAGATCGAAACTCTGTCTGAAGAAAGCTTGAAGCCTAATTCATCCGCAGAGTCAGTAACGCGTTAGTGGAGTCGAATCACCTGGTGAGACGACATCCCTGAACTCATTTCTTTGCCCGTTTAGCAACATGGGAGACGTAACGATGAGCACCGATACTCACAGCCCCCGAAATCCCGACTACGACCCCCAATCGAACTTCGACGCGGACTCGCAGCCCATTGTCGCTGACGTCAACGCTGATTCGGCCAAGGATGTTGCTGTGCCCGCGATGCGTCTCGACAACGAAGGCAACTCATTTGCAGAAACCGCTTTGCGTCTAGGCGGTAAGAGCGCCGACGAAGCCAAGCGGACTGGAAAAATCGATGCGGCAGACGACCAAGTCGAGGAGATGTTCGCAGAAGAGTATCAAACTTCTGCCAGCCCAATCCACCGAGCCATATGGGATCGCCAAGTCGCCGGGCAGCTCTTTCATTTCGCATCACCCGCGATGAAGGACTCGATCCATGTTGCCATGAATCGCGCAGTGGGGATGATCAATCGACGCAAGCGAGATGGTCGACTACTCGATGCTCAAAACAAAATCAGTGAAGAAACACTTCAAGATCTCGCCACGACAGGTTATTGGGGACTGCTCATCCCCGAGCAGTATGGCGGCATGGGATCCTCATTCTTGGATTTCACGCGTTTGTTGACTCGCATGGCAACCGCCGATCCTACGGTTGCTGGTTTGGCTTCAGTCCATGGCTGCATAGGTGCAGTGGATCCAGTTCGCACTTTCGGCAACGACTCACAGAAACAGCGATTCTTGCCGAGCCTCGCCAATGGGGAGCGTCTGAGTGCGTTTGCGTTGACCGAGCCGGGGGCCGGCAGTGATTTGACCGCACTCAAGACCACCGCGGTAAGAAATGGTGACGACTACATCGTCAATGGCGAGAAGTTGTTTATCACGAATGTTCGGACCGGACGTACGATTGGATTGGTCTGCTTGATCGATGGCCGACCAGCAGTGCTCGTGGTCGACCTGCCGCAACAGGAATCAGCGCATTTCCAAATCAAGCAATATGGGCTTCACGCGCTCAAACACACCCATAACCAAGGAATGGTGTTCCGCGATTTCCGGGTGCCCGCGGATAACCTGCTTGAGCCATCTCAGGGCGACGGTCTGACGGTTGCTTACCATGGTCTCAATCTTGGTCGAGTCTCGCTCTGTGCGAATGCGGCAGGCACGATGCGGATGATGCTGGCCAACATGTTGCCTTGGGCAAAGTACCGCAAAACTTATGGTGAATCCATCAACCGACGAGAGTTGGTTCGCCGCCGCGTCGGTCTCATGGCTAGCTACATCACAGGCTGTGATGCGATGACCGAATGGTGTGCCAACCTATTGGACATGGGCTATCGGGGCGAAATGGAATGCATCATCGCCAAGATCTTTGGTAGTGAGATTCAGAAAGAAGCCTCCATCGAGTTGTTCATGAAAACCCATGGTGGACGCTCCTTCCTACATGGTCATCTTTTTGGCGACAACGTGCATGAATTCCTCGCACCGTGCATCTACGAAGGTGAAGGCGAGATGCTCGGGATGGCGTTTTTCAAATCACTGGTGAAGGCGCACGGCAAAGACTATTTCGAGCCAATCGGCAAAATCCTGTACGACGCCGGCATCAAACAACCCAATCCATTGAATCCAATGCATGGCTGGATGCTAAAGGGTCCAATGGCCGCTTATGCGAAATGGTGGGTTGGCATGCGACTTATGCGCAGCTCGGGCACTCGATTTAACCAGCTGGCTCCCGCATTGCGAAAACATGCCCAGTACGCAGCCGAATTTTTGACAAGTCAGTGTTTCGAAATCTCAGGCGCGCTGCGAACTCACCAGCTTAAGTTGGCAGATCGCCAGTGCTCGATGATTGACTTGTCGCAGCGGATCCAAGACTCGGTCGTTCTCCTTTGCACCGCTATGTACGGTGGTCAACATCAAGATGAACGGACTCGTCTAGCTGCCGAAGTGCTTTGTGGAGAACTGTCGCGAAAGCTGACCGGGGATCGCCCAACCAACCGCGACTTCCGAAAGGTCACCGAGCTTGGCGGCGCCATCGCCGACGACGGCTGGAATGAACTCGATGGTATCTGTCCCGAAGACCTCATGATGCAGTACCAGCAATGATACGCTTTCAAGGTTTTACCAACTCGACCAGCGAAGCCGCTCGACAACTTGGCCTTCCAAAACCTACACCTGCCTCCCGCGAGGCAGGTGCCAGGACGGACGCGCGATCTAGGGCGGATTCGGCTCGCGTTTGCGTCCTTGCACTGGGTGGTGGCGGTGCGCGCGGTCTCGCTCACTTTGGAGCCACTCAGGCTGTCTTTGAATCGGGCTATCGCATTCACCGGATCGTCGGCACCAGCATTGGAAGCCTCGTTGGAGCAATGCTGGCCACGAATCAAAATACATTCGAACCACTTCAAAGGGTGATTGGCTACGTTGAATCTGAGGACTTCAAATCAAAGCAAGACATGCTTTGCGGCGCACACCCAAAACAAACGGTAACCCACCATGGTTTACTTGGTTGGTACGACCAAATCCGATCATTCCTCTGGGCACGGCAAATGTTAACCCGTGTCTTTCGTCGAAGGTCGTTCTTGTCGGGTCAAGTGATCGAAGACGTCATCGCAGACCTTGTCCCGGATATCGACATATCGGATTGCATCACCCCGCTCAGCATTGTCGCCGTGGATTTGAAAACAGGACACCAAGTCGTTCTTGAAAAAGGCTCACTACGAAGGGCTGTCCTCGCATCCACCGCGATACCAGGAATATTTCCACCCGTCCTCTGGGAAGACATGCTGCTCGCAGATTTCGGTGTCTTGGATTCGTTGCCAACTCAGATCGCCCGCAGCTACGCTCCCAATGCAAGTGTAATTGGTGTCGACATTGGTCCTCGTCTCGACACCGTCGACGATTGTGAGTCGGCGTTGCATGTTCTTCTGCGAATGGATGAGATTAGTGAACGTCTCTATCGACGCCATTCGTACGCGCACGCCGATTTTCTCATTCAGCCTGAGGTAGGTGAGTTCGAGTGGTTTGATTTCTCAGAACCACGTCGTCTGATTCGTGCGGGATTGGAAGCTGGCCGCGCTGCATTAGCCCACAACCGGATTTGATACGCGTCCCGCCGCATTTCACGATCTGCTGTAGCCCGATCCAAATTCAGGCTCCTAGACTTTTGTTTCCTAGAGCGCTCTCCGGTCCTAACGAAATGTCCGTCTGGTCATACCGAAATGTCCGTCCGGTCCCAGGGAAATGACCGTCCGCTGTAGCCTCCTTTCCGCGGTCGAGGTCCCTGGTCACAATAGCCAACATTGGCTAATAGATCGAACACCTCGAATCTGCACGCAACACGACATGACTTCTTACCAAGTACGGCTTGCCACTCCGGCGGATTGCGCGACACTCGTCGATTTCAATTGCTGGCTCTGCAGTGAAACCGAGAACAAAGAGCTCGACCGTGAAATCGTGTCGCGCGGAGTGAAACGAGCTTTTGAGCAAGGCGACGAAGCCTGTTACTTCGTGGCCGTCACCGAAGATGCACCTCATACGGTAGTCGGATCGCTCATGCTCACGCGTGAATGGAGCGATTGGCGTGATGGTTGGATGGCTTGGCTACAGAGTGTCTACGTCCTGGCGGACCATCGGGGCGCTGGGGTCTTTCGCTTGATGTTAGAGCATGCCGCGACCGAGCTTCAAAAAAACCCGGACGTCCGTGGACTGAGGCTCTACGTTGAACTGGAGAACGCGCGAGCTCAAGGAGCTTACGCTCGCAGCGGATTCAACGACCCGAATTACAAAGTTCTCGAACGCATGTTTGACTAGTCCAACCGCGACTCACCCCGCAACGACTTGTCGACAGCCTCACCGTTATCGTTCGGTCGCGTTTCACTCGCATCACGCAGTTTTTCCCGAAGCGTCCCGCGATGAATCCCTAGTAGCTCCGCGGCCTTTGACCGATTACCATTGGTCGCCTTCATCGCGTATGCGATGAGTTCCAGCTGCGTCTCATCATAGAATGCCTGCTGCAGACCCTTCGTCGGGTCAGTGCCGCTCTCCAACTTCTCCTGGCACCAGGCATGAATGGCATCTCTGAGCCGTGTTTGTTCGCCTGTTGAACCAACTGATTCAAGTGACTTTTGTTCCTCGGGCAGATCCGCGGCCGTGATCGGCCGGCCACGCGCCAAAACGGCAGCGTGCTCAATCGCGTTCCGGAGCTCCCGAACGTTTCCGAGCCAAGAACGTTGCCGCAATGTTTCAACCAGCGACGGATTCCGGTCCAGATTATCGCTGCGACCGCCGCGCTGCAAAAAGTAACGTGCTAGCAGTTCAATGTCGCCCTCACGCGCTCGCAAGGGAGGCAATGCTATTCGCAAACCGTTGAGCCGGTAGTACAGATCCTCACGAAACGTACCCTCGCGAACCCCAGCTTGCAAATCACGGTTCGTCGCCGCCAAAACCCGCACATCGCAGGTGCGAGGTTCGACATCCCCAACGCGAAGATATTGCCCCGAGTCGAGGACTCGTAGCAATTTAAGTTGGGCACGAAGCGGTAGATCGCCAATCTCATCAAGCAGGATCGTTCCGCCGTTGGCTTTCTCAAAAAGCCCTTGGCGATCGCTCGTTGCCCCCGTGAAGGCGCCAGCCACATGACCAAACAACTCACTTTCAATTAGATCGGGACTCAGCGCCACTGGCGCAAGTGGCAGGTAGGCTTTGTCTCTTCGTGAGCTGTGCCGGTGGATGGCAGCAGCCACAAGCTCTTTGCCCGTACCGGTTTCCCCCGTGATCAGAACGGCCAGCTCGCTGTCCGCGACTAGCGCGATTTGCTTGAAAACCACTTGCATCGCTGCCGACATCCCAACGAGTTGACCTCCACTGTAATGAGCACGCGAGCTGTCGGACCCGTCGCCTGTATGTGTGTCGCCTAACTGTGACGGGCCGCTCCGGACTTGCGTGTCCGCCCGTGCCTCTGCCACCTCGCGAGCGAGTTTGGCTTCAATTGCATTCGAACAGACCTGCTGCACCTCATCGAGGCTAAATGGTTTCGTGATGTAATCTGCTGCGCCGGCTTGGATCGCGCTGACTGCCGTCTCCAGATCACCGAAGGCCGTCATGACAATCACGGGAACGCCAGCGAAGCGATCGGCAAAGCGTGGCAAAGCACTGATCCCGTCTTCTCCTGGAAGCCGTACATCGAGCAAAACCAGATCGGGATCGAGTGCTATGGAGCTGGCCTCGTCGTCACCGATCCTCTGCCAAGCCTCTTCAATGGAAGAGCACGTCTGTACCGACATCCCTAGCCCAGACAATAACTTGTCCAACGCCCAGCATATACTCGGTTCGTCATCGACAATCAGCGCTTGGCAATCGCGGTAGGTCTCCATCAAGCTTGCCCCTTCACCACGCACGCGATTCATGCTTGCTCTTCTTCGTCGGAGCTATTCAACACCGAGCACCGGCAGTGAAGAACAAATCTGGTCTGTTGATTGGAGCAATCATAGTGGACTGTTCCGCCAAGTCGCTCGATCGATTTGCGAACGGTAGTCAGACCAAGCCCGCATCCCTCTGGCTTCGTGGAAACGAATGGCTCAAAGAGCGTTTCGCGAATGGAGCGATCAACCCCTTCACCATCATCGAGTACTTCGATCACGATCGGTGCACTGCCAGGTTGATCACCACCACCTTGTCGTTCAACGTCGCCGCCTGGTTCGGCTGGCCCCGGAGCGCACCGTACGACAACTCGATTCGCTGCCGCTTGTAGTCCGTTAAGCACAAGATTACTCACTGCCACACTCAGTGAAGAACCGTCGTTGACTTCGTAGTTCTCCACGACTTGGTCGATCTCCCATGCAAGCTCGATTCCGAGATGCGACGCGAATGGTTCTAGACTTGAACGCAATCGTTGAAAGCACGAGTCGACTGGCTCTCTCTTGGCATCCAACACTTCACCTTTTCCGGCCAGCAGAATCCGGCTCACGTAATCCTCGGCCGATCGAATCTGCTGCAAAGCAACTTCGATCTCTTCGACTGGCTCTGGCAATTCTCTTGAATGCAGTTCGATGGCCAATCGAGAACCGGTCAGCGTATTGCGCAGCTGATGTGCCATCCCGCCGGCCATCTGATGAAGCAACCGTGCCGCCTGGTCTCGCTGCATCGATTCCCAGAGCGACTGAAGCTGCCGCGTCATCTTGTTGATCGCCACACCGAGCCGGCCAACTTCGTCCCTAGGCGTCTCTGGGCACTGCGTCGCAAAGTTCCCTTCGGCAATTTGGTTGACACGCCCTTGAACATCGCTCAATCGGCTGACCAGTCGACCTGCTAGCAGCAATACTACGGCCGTTAGGATGGCGACCGTCGACAGCCCTGTCACCAAGGGAAGAAATCTCGCAGCGCGGCTCATACGCTCAACAGCCAGACGCTCGAAGAGAACGACAACCTTCTGCCTTTGGGCGCTCGCTTGTCCGCTACGCGTAAACGCAAAGCACAGAAAACGCCCCACTTCGAGATCGACATTGATCTCCGTTCGCGAGGAGCTTGCCACCTGAGACTCCAATTTCGTCTGATCCGAATCTGACAGCAACAAACTCCCGACTCGGAATGTCTTCGCCGGAGAAAATACAACAAGCTCCGTTCCCGTCAGATCTGCGAGTGAGGTGAGAATCGGTCCAGAGAGAGGGAAGTTGGACCGCGCCAACGTGTTCTCAACCGCCGCATGCCGTCGGTACACGTCCTGCATGGCCCACCGTTTTCCCAGGTAGGAAGAAACCGACGCGCAAGCCAAAGCGCAGAGCAATGCCGCCCCCACAATGGGAGCCAAAAGTCGGAATTGAAGAGAATTGCCCATCCGTTCAACATAATCCGATCCCATCCCACAGCCCAGAAGAGGCGAGCTAGTATCTGCGGGTGATCGCGATGGACAAGATGATGGTTCTTCCACCAAAGGTGACGCGTGAACCACCACATCCCGATCAGGCGCCTTACATCAATGCGTGCTAACGGTCCTTGGGCCAATCTGTTTGCATACGACTTCCCCAAAAGTTCAGGACTCAATTGTTGTCGAACTACAATCAAAACAAGCGAGTTCGGCTGGTTTTGCTATTTTGATCGATCCGCTTCTTAGCAGGCGGCGCGCTGTTTGCTACCGCTGGTCTTGCTTCTGCGGTCCGCCTGGAAGATCGCACTCACGTGGAATCTACGAAACGAATGGAATTCTTTGTGAAACGTGCCTCAAAACGAAACTCGCTGCCGGGTTTTACTCTGGTGGAACTACTCGTAGTCATCGCCATCATCGGCATTCTTGTCGGCCTGCTTTTGCCGGCCGTCCAAGCTGCACGTGAAGCAGCCAGGCGAATGAGTTGCCAGAACAACATGAAACAGCTCTCGCTCGCGTGTCTCAATTACGAGAGCGCCTATAAGCAACTGCCGCCGTCCACGGTGATCGACTTTCGTTTGGCCAACGCCTCAAACAACGGATCGTGGGGAGTCCATGGCAGAATCTTGCCCTTTCTGGAGCAGGGAAACCTCTACAGCCAAGTGGATCTGAGCGTTGGGTGGGACTTTCAACCCATCATCTCTGGCTTACGAATCCCAGTTTACTCGTGCCCGAGCGATGCCAAGGCCAACGAGTCGCGAGATCCGGGACGCGGTCGGCCGATCTTGTACCCGACGACCTACGGATTCAACTTTGGACGCTACTTCGTTTACAACCCACAGACGAGGCAGGGCGGAGACGGGCTGTTCTTTCCGAATTCCTTCCTGAAGTATGGGGCGATCACCGACGGCACGAGTAACACAATCTTGGCCGCCGAAGTCAAAGCCTGGACACCCTACCAACGGAATGGAGGACCTTCGTCAACGACCATCCCCTCGAATCAGCTTGAAGCCGAAACGATCGTCGCTAGCGGGGCTCAATTCAAGAATACTGGCCACACCGAATGGCCCGACGGTAGAGTCCACCACACGGGTTTTACATCCGCGATGCCACCCAATTCCATCGTGACCTACAACGACGGAAACGTTACCTATCCACAGATGGATTTCAATTCGTGGCAAGAGGGAAAAAACGGTTCTCAGGGTCCGCCGAGCTATGCCATGATCACTTCTCGCAGCTACCACACGGGAATCGTAAACGTGACGCTGGCTGACGGTTCAGTCCAATCAATCAGCGAGAGCGTTGATCTGGCAACTTGGCGAGCCTATTCCACTCGCTCCGGCGGTGAAATCGCATTGATCGATCAGTAAGTCGGCCAAATGGGATAGCAAAAAGATGATTCTTCGTCGAATCTCTCCCCCTGGCTAGGCCGCCTTTTCCGATGGGTTGTATTTGGCTGCGTAGAGTCGCGAGGCTTGCAAGATCCAGCCATCTCGCTCGATTCGGTCTTTGAATGCCAAGCGTGCTGAGAATTCCTCCACCGCCGCCTCGTCCCACTGCATAATCTGCTCGTAGGTATAGACACCGAAGTCATTCAACTTGCCCTCAAGCACCCCGGCAATACCGTAGATCGCTTTCAGGTCATCGACTTCCGCTGGCACCTCGGTGTAGACCAACCCCAGTCGATCGTCCTTCCGCATGTTGGTCGGAATTGACGGTTCTGAAGATATGGCTTTCCCTGCTGTCTCGTCTTGGCCATCGTCGTGGTATCGGACCAGCTTCAAACCAGTATCACCACCGTGTGCGGCAGCAGCTCGATTGCGAAGACGTTCAATGACCGCTAGGCGTTCACGACGCAGATCGCGAATCGTGTCTTCATTCGCAACGTTATGATGCCGCAAAGAGACAACTTGACGTTCGAGATCTCGCTTCTCTCGTACGCTGGTGTCACGTTCGGAGACCAGCTTGCGAAGGCGATCCTTGATATCCGTCAGTTGTGACTGGAGCTCGACGTGCTCCTGCTTCAACGCCTCGAACTCTTCCAGCTCAGATTCGAGAGCCGTAACTCGCTCGCGTTGAGTCTCCAACTCCGCCGCAGCCAGTTCGTATCGTTCATTTTCCAGCTTAAGCTTCGCTCGCAGTTGCTCGTGCTGCTGGTTGATCGTACTGAACGACTTGTTTTGTCGTTCAATCTCAGTTTCCAGTTGCTGGATTCGGAGATCAACCGCCGACTTGCTCTTCGCAAAACCGTCGCGTTCGGCAACCAAGACTTCGAGGCGTCGGTTCTGGTCTACCAAGTTCCTCTTTAGGTCGCCGACTTCGGAGAGCTTTTCTCGAAGAGAAGTGAGTTCTTCATTCGCCTCGCTGCGGACCTTCTCAAGTTGTTGAACCTTGACTTCTAGCCGAGTGATCTTGTCTTCGGCCTGCTTGTTGGTAGCAACCAGCTCTTCGCGCGCCTCGACTGCATCGTTGAGCTCACGCTCTTTCTCTTCAAATCGAGCTCGAAGCTCAGCCACATCAACGTCGTTCGCGCCATGTATATCTTCAAGCTGTCGGATCTGCTCCCGAAGCACCAAAATCGTCGCTTCGGATTCAAGAGCGTCTGCAATCGCTTTCTCAGATTCCACAGTAGCCTGAGCCAATTGTTTGGCACGTTCAGCGTACTGTTCCTTGAGTGTATTTAGATCGGCCTCGACGGATTCCTTTGACTGCCGAATGTCTTCCGTGGAGCGTTTCAGATCGACGATCTGCTCTTGAATTTCGCGGTGCGATTCAGCAATCTCGTCGCGTGACTTCTGACTATCTCGAAGTTCGTTTTGAACTTGGTCATATCTCTCTTGCAGTGCACCATAGGCGCTGTCCGATGCACCCTTGCTAGTCTCCAAACCGTGCAGTTTCGCGGTCAGAGTCTCGATTTCATCCAGTTTTGATTCTAAACGGCTGGACAGTTCGTCTCGCTCGCCAGAAATCGTTTCCATCTCTTGTTTTGTCGAATCCACTTCGCCGCGATACTCGACCACCATGGTGTCTAGCTTACTGCGTTCTTCTTCCGACTCTACGAGCCGGCGCTGAACCTCCAGCAGTTGCTCTTGGGCGTCTCGATAGGACTCTGTAACTTCATCTCGCGAGGCTGCCAGAGCGACAATCTCTTCGCACTTGGAATCGAACTTAGACTGAAGCGTCTTGGTGTCATCTTCCAGTTCCGAATTGACTCCAGTCAGGCTGGCCACTTGCTGAAGCAGATCCTCCACCCGTTGCTGGGCTGCTTCGTATTTCTTGAATGCTTGCTCATCGGAAGCACGTAGATCTTGAAGGTCGGCATCGCGTCCTTCTAGTTTTTCTTGCAGGTCCGCTATGTCGGTCTCTCTGGCCTCAACAATGTTCTCGAGCCGCTCTATATCCTGTTCGAGTTTCAACACTCGTTGCTCAGATCGTTCGGCGGCCGTGATCAGCTCGTCGCACTCGTCGACTGCATACGCATGAGCCTTCACCGATTCGCCATATTTACCCTTCAACTCGTGCAGTTCGGCTTCGAGTTCAGCACGACAACGCTCCGCCTGCTCGTTTTGATCTTCGAGAGACTCACGCTGCGATGTCGCTTCGTCCAACGCGGCTTGCAGATCTTGGAGTGTTTTCTCAGTCTCCTCACGTTCTTCCTCGAGTTTGGTCACGTGCTCTTCCACGGACTGCTTAGCGCGGATTAGGGCTTGATTCTCGGCTTCGAGCTTAGTCTTGGATTCGGCAATCTTACTAGCCACAGCAAGCTGCTTGGTCTGCTGATCGCATTGTTCCGCGAGTTCATCGCGTTCGCTACATAAAACTTCCATCTCGGCTTCAGCTTTGACCTTGCCAGCCTCGATGCCTTCGGACCGCTGCGCGGTGCGAATCAACTCTTGCTCCATCTCGGAGCGTTCTTCTTTGTAGGAGACGAGCTCTTTCTGCGTACGTTGAAGCTGAGCCTGAGTTTCCTGATGCTCGATGCGTAGGGTGGCTAGTAGAGACGATTCTTCGGTCAGCTTCTCATTCTGCAGGCACATCTTCTGGAATGAGCCTTCCAGCTGTTCGATATCCTGCATCAATGTTTCATATTCAAGCTTTCGCCCATCAAGCACGCTTTGCAAATGCTCGCGTTGATGTTGCTCTCTAGTAAGCTCGGAGTTCGCGACTTCCAGCCGCTGACGCAAGTCAATGACTTCGCCGGCGACCTCGCTAGCTTGGCCACTCGATTTGGTATACTTTTCGCGCAACTCATCCAGCTCGCGCGTTTGGTGATCACAAGTGCTTTGAAGACTGGATCGTTCGCTTTCGATTTTGCCAAGTTCCGAAATAGCCTTATCGCGTTCGTCACTGAGGCGCTCAATCTGTCGCGACTGATCCTCCAGACGAATCTGGACAGCATCTACGAATTGATCGCGCTCACGATGAAATTCAGAGACGTGCGTTTGCAGTTTCTCACTCAGTGTTTGTACTTTGCTGGCGTTCTGCTCGGCGGCTGCCAACGCGTTCTGCAAATCACTGTGCTGTACCTTCAGTTGCTCAAACTGCGCAGTCGATTCCTGAAACCGCTCAGCCTCCTTCTGGTGGGATTGCAGAGCAGATTCCATTTGAGCGGCGACGCGGCGCTGCTCTTCTAGCTCCGATTGAAGGGACTTAGTCTTATCATGGAGCATGCCCAGACGCTCTTCTTCTTCCGATCGTCCGCGACCCCAGATCATGTGGCCAAGGGCGATGCCGGCGAATAGAAGAAGGAAGGCCAAGAACGAGAAGTTTAGCAAGAATTCCATTTCTCACTCCACGAGATTTCAGTGACATCAGCCGCCAGAGTGGAGGCTCGCAATCGCTGGACCAATCCTTGGTCACCCGCAATTGCTATCACAAAATAGGGCATTCAATACAGTCGTACCTATTGTGCAGTCGGAATCCTTTGACATGCCTCTCCAACAAATCCGCTTTTAAAGCTGACATTTCGTAAAGTCCGCCAGACTTCCACCGAACACCAACGCCAACTAGCGAAAATCTGCCACGACGTCGTCCACCGCGTCGATGCCAGTTGGCTTCCAGTTCGGCTCCAGCTGACAACCCGACTCCAACAACCGACGTGTCACTCCGGGGTAGTCTCCGGAGTCTTTAAACCATCCACCGGAGGCACCATGAAATGCCCACCCAAGCGGAGTGGATTGAAAATCAAAGTCGCGTGGCTCGAGCTCGGGCGACGCATTCAATAATGCATCCAGCATCACCATATTGCCGTGGAACGCCGCCCAGTGCAGGGGAGTCGCACCGTGCTGTCCGCGGCATGATGTCGAAAAGTCGAGCTCTAATAGGCGAAGCACTTTCTCTGAGTCGTTGTTGCGAGCGGAGTGACACAAATGACTCATTTGCGAGTCGTTGAGCTGGCCTACGATCTGCGGGTTCGCTTCCATGATCTGGCTAATCTGCTCCCGGCGATTCAGGAGCGCCGCATTCAGAAATTGAGATTCGATATCCCCCGATGACATCAAAAATTCCAACATGTCGGTGTGCTCAAATTTTGCTGCAACCTGGTGCGGCGTCAAATACCAACCGAGCTTCCATGAATAGATGCAGTCAGCCGCTCGAGACGGGAACCAGTCCCGATCGACAATTGAATCAATTTCGTTCGGCTTCTGATCCAAGCGCAAGTTGGCCAAAGAGACTTCACCTAGCGCTGCTGCGGCCATGAGATCGTATTCGGCGCCTTGTTCGATCAAATACCTTGCCACGTCCGGACGATCAGCGACCAGATATTGAACTGCAGTCGATTCATGATCCCAACACTTTCGATTCAGATCCGCACCCGCCTCGATCAAGGCCTGCGCGACATCGATGCTGCCGGCGCAATGCAGCGGAGTCTTGCCGTCGGGACCACGAGCGTTCAACCGTTTGGGGTTATCCTGCAGAAGAGCATGCAACTCTTCCACTTTGTTCAATGAAGCGGCAGACCACATATCCAGCTGCGCCCCGCGATTCATCAGCTCGTTCGCCAAACCAGGCTCGGTTTCATCGAGCACTCCAAAGCCGCCTGCCCACCAAAGACTTTTCTGGGCAAGATTGGCACCCGCGGCAATTAGCAAGTCTACGATCTCAAGATTCTGTTTCGCTTGAACGACAGCAGGCGAATCAAAATGAAACCATGGACCGTCAAGAACTTCGGGCGAATAGGGGTACGACTCTAGAGTCTCTGCCACCCGGACCGGATCGTTGCTGTAGACGGATTCGCGCAGCACCTGGACCATTTCACTGTCTTCGCCCAACCGGCTGCGAACGAACGTCGCAAGATACTGCCCAACTCTTTGCACGATCCTCACGTCACCACCCTCGCGGGCCCAGCCCAAAGCGTCGCTCTCGTATCGAGGTTCCTTGATGGTGGGATCTGCACCAAGCTCGATTAAGAGGTCAACCGAGGACTCCTGGCCAACCATCGCCGCCGTATGCAAGGCCCCACCCGTCATAAAGGTTCCACGCGGCACCGCATTCATGTCGACGCCAATCGAGTGCATCCAACGTATGACTTCGAGTTGTCCGCACATGGCCGCGAATACAAAAGCGAGTTGCCCCGCAGCCACCGCGTCCTTCTCGGGCTTAAACCAATTCGATTCGATCCGTTCAAACGCACTAGTATCAAAGCCATTGGGCTGATTCGAAGGACAAAACTCCTTCACCTTTTCAAGATTGCCAGCCGCCGCCGCGAAAAGAACGTTGTCGATCAAGCACCCGTGATTGATAAGAATTTGCGCAGCATCGGAATGTCCGAATCCCAGCGCCGTGACGAGAGGCGTGCTTTTGTTTTCCAAGCCTTCTAGGTTGGCGCCGGCCTTGCAGAATAGATCAGTCATCTCCCCTAATACGCCGGCTGCAGAGGGGTGTCCCGATGAGACTAGCCAGTTCAACGGGGTCTGTGCGAGGCCACCTCCGTATGCATCCGCTAGTGCGTCGACTTCTGCCCCAGCTTCAAACAGAACTTGGGCAACCCCTTTGGCTCTTTCAACTGCTTCCAGCCGTTCGTGTCCTTCACTTGCGCGTATCACATTGTAAATCTGCAGGGGGTTCAACTGCAGTTCGTCCTCAATTGCGTTGGAAGATACATAGTGGAGCAGCGTAGCATTATGTGCAGAGTTGGAATGCGCACGAACTAGCTCCGGTGATCCCTGCAACATCCCGCGCAGTCGATCGGGTTGCCCCAACACAGTAGCAATCACGGCTTCGGCAAATTCTCGATTCTCGTGGGCAATTGCCCGCTCAATCTCAATGATTGCTTCGTTCTTCATCGTGTTTCAGCGGTCGGGATATTGTTGTTCGTACTCACTCGAACCAGTCAAAGCCAGCGTTGCGGGGCTCAAGCTTGAAAGGACGAGCACAGATTCTCTCAGAATTCTGCATCTACTTTACCAAGCGCCACGAATGAGATTGCAGCGAATCGAAATTGGCTTCGCTTCGCGATTATCAGACTGACACTGTTTCGAGGAGACCTGTGATGAGATTGAGATTCGTTCAAATGCTTGCCGTGACGTGCTGCCTACTTGCAGCCACAACCGTTGCCCGAGCTGCCGATATTGTTGAAACCGCAGTAAAAACAAAGGGATTCGAAACGTTGGTCACGGCGGTGAAGGCAGCTGGCCTAGTCGAAACCTTACAGGGTGATGGCCCTTTCACCGTGTTCGCGCCCACGGATGAAGCGTTCAGCAAGCTCCCCAAGAAAACTCTCAATGCATTGCTGAAACCTGAGAACAAGTCAAAGCTAGCATCAATCTTGACCTATCACGTCGTGCCCGGATCGGTGGTAGCGAAGCAAGCCATTGCACTTGATTCGGCCACAACCGTACAAGGCCAGAGGTTGTCAATCGAAAGCAATTTAGGTCGCCTCACAATCAACGAATCGAAAGTCATCATCACCGATATTCAGTGTGACAATGGGGTGATTCACGTGATCGATTCCGTCATGCTACCAGAAGAAAAGACGATTCCGGCAATCGCTGATTCAGCTGGTACGTTCAAAACCCTACTCGCGGCTGTCACGACGGCTGAATTAGCGGAGACTCTTGGCAGCGAAGGACCCTTTACTGTCTTCGCGCCGACCGACGAAGCGTTCGAGAAGCTTCCCAAGGGTACGGTAGCTAGCTTGCTGAAACCAGAGAATCGCAAGCAGCTGATCAACATTCTTACTTACCACGTCGTTTCAGGTCGCGTTTACGCCGACCAGGCACTCGACGCAGCTAAGGCAAAGACTCTGCAAGGCCAGGAAGTTTCCATTCAGCTGAATGCAGACGGTATCAACATCAATGAGTCCTCGCTGGTCGCAGCTGACATTCAAGCTGCCAATGGCGTCATCCACGTGATCGATGAAGTCCTAATGCCAACAACGCTCAATGTCACTAGTACCACACAACTGCTTGAAGCGACCGTACGGAAAGGGGCTCAGGCATTCAACCA
Organism: Aureliella sp.; assembly: GCA_046290675.1. GTDB lineage: Bacteria > Planctomycetota > Planctomycetia > Pirellulales > Pirellulaceae > Aureliella. The sequence goes on along the minus strand of JBKAHA010000008.1, from coordinate 304,047 downwards.
CGGTGACTACCACGACTGCGCCGATCTCTATCTGACGACTTGCAAACGCATCGTGGCTGAGGGCGACATGTTGCCAGAAGAAGTACCTGCCGTTTTGCAGATCTCTCTGAAGCGTGCCAAGGAGAAGATGTCGGAAAAAGAACGTGCTTGGGTACTACGCCACGGCATTGACTTGGCTTTCTACGCACTGAATCACTAGGCGGACAAGCCGGAAAGGAGAAACAACGATGAAGTACCAAACACTCGCCGGACTCGCATTGGTGGCGCTTTCGGCTTCGTGCTTGCGAGCAGAACCCACGCGCAAGATGCCTTCTGAATTCGCAAAAACGACAGCAAGCAGCAGTGAGTCCAATGAGCAGGCTTCCGAACCCTTGGTTCAACTGGCTCTACTACTCGACACCAGTGGATCGATGGAAGGCTTAGTTGATCAGGCACGTTACCAGCTATGGAACGTTGTCCAGGATCTGGCCACTGCCAACTTAGAAGATCAACGAATTCGACTGGAGATCGGAGTCTACCAATATGGAACCGATCAAGTTTCCAAGAAGAACAATTGCCTCCGTCAGATTATCCCCTTTACGGAAAATTTAGATGACGTCTCACGTGGCTTGTTTTCTTTGCACGTCAGCGGAGGCGACGAGTACTGCGGGGCCGCAGTAAAGTCGGCATTGGAAAATTTAAGCTGGAGCGAGCAACCGGGAGTCTACCGTGCCATCTTCCTTGCTGGCAACGAGTACTTCGACCAAGGCTCGATTACTTTTGGCGAATCGCTCCCCATGCTGAAGAACCGGCGAATTTTCGTCAACACGATCTACTGCGGTACGAAGTACGAAGGTCGTGATCAGTGGGAGAAAGCGGCTTCCATTGCAGGCGGCCAAGCGTCATTTATTGATCACAACCACCACCTGCCGAAAGTGGCGACGCCCTATGACGGCAAAATGCGAGAGCTGAACCGCGAAATGAATGAGACTTTCGTTTGGTTCGGCAACGGGGCATATAAGGCGGCAACCAACCAGAGCCGACAGGATCGCAATGCAGACAAAATGTCAGACAATGCATTCGCGGCCCGGATGTCGGCCAAGATTGGGCACCTTTATCATCACGTCGACCACGATCTGGTCGACGCAATGCAACGTGGCAAAGCCAAATTGGGAACGATGCCTGAAGCGAAGATGCCCACCGTACTCCAAGACTTGTCGCCGAGTGATCGCGAAGATTACATGGAAACCATGATCGCCAAACGCGAATCGGTTCGACGTCGAATGGCCGATACACTCAGCCTTCGACATCAGTTCCTAGAGAGAGAGCTGCAGAAGCAGGGCACGGGTAAGGTCGTCTGGGGCGAAGCCCTTCGCAAGTCGATTCGCGAGCAAGCAAGTAGCCTTGGCTATCGCTTCAGCGAATCCAAAGAACTCGCACAGACGCCATAACGTGAAAGCATGTATTGAAAATTGACACGCCTGGATTGCGGTAGCAGTCCAGGCGTTGTGGTTGGCCTCTGTGAGGCCGGAACACAGGCTCGCAGAGCCCAACCACAAAGATCAAGGCCCGTACTGAACGATTCCTACCCGACAATCTAAAACCAGCGGAGTTTGGGTTTGCGATAGCCCCAACTCTCGGCGAGGGCGTCGGCAGCTTCTTCTTTGTCAGTGATCTTTCCCCAGCCGCCGTTTCGAAGGAATGCGTGGGCAAACTCGTGTGCGATAACGTAGAGCGCGAATGTCTCGGGCGCGTGTTCCAATTTCTGCCTGAGTACCACACAGCGACTTACATCCTGTGCTGTCGGTGGGAGGCTCATAAACATCTTAGAGCCGCCGCCGGCAACACGTTGCTCTACAACGACTTCGAAAGTTGGATCGGCTCGGAAATCCTCAAGGATTTCGGGCGGCAAGGCCTCAAGCACACTGGCAACACGCTCTCGCAAAAGCGGCAGTTGCTCAAATGCTTGTAAGTACTTCTCTGGAACTTGCCCCATGGAGGTCGTCAATTCGATCGATGTAGTGAGTTAGCCGACTTAGAAAACACGAGCTCTTTTTAATGCTCGATTTGTAAGCAATATCAGTGTAGCGCTTACTCGAGCAGAGCATACAGAATGATGTTAATTCCGATCCTTGCCGCGTCCTCACGAACGTAGCCACGGCATTGCAACGAGTGCTTGCTTTCCAGGGCACAGCTCAAATCCAACGGTGAGAAGATCACCGCGACTTGGCGATCGACTCGCGCAAATTCCAATCGAGGAGCAATACGTCGCGTAGCCGCTAGGATGTTGTCGCCGGAGCGATCCGGATCAATGACTCGGACCGACCGAATGTTAAATCCTTGGAAACCTTCGCCGCTCAACAAACGGTGGCTCGGAGGTAGAGGTTCCATTGGGCTACCCGTGATGAGCTCCATTTCTCTGCGAAATGATTCGGTAAAACTATCATCCGCGCAAATTGAGTCTGCGATCAGGAAGCCCCCGTTTTCCAGATAGCTTTTCAATGCATCGCGTTCTCCTTGGCTGAGACGCAGTTCCCCGCGGCCATGCATGTAGACGACAGGATACTTTTGAAGTGACGAGTCCGTGATCGCGATGGATCGTTTTTCGCTGCTCATGCGAAATTCGGTTGTTCCGTTGAGCCATTCGATCAGATTCTTCACTGATTTGCCCGCGTCGTCAAAACCAGCGTTATGCTTGAGCTTGGGCAAGAAGAAAACTCCGCGTTCTGTCGGTGTTCGATCGACGACTTCTTCCAGGATCGTAACCCGGTCGAGCTTCTCTTTCAGCTCTTTTCCCGTCGCATAAGCGAGCACGTTCATGCCGATCAGAGTTGCCGTATCTAAGTCTCGCTGCACTCGCTCGCTGTAGTCTGGTTTGGCACCGTAGGGCATATTCAGCTCCCAACGACAGCTGAGGCTGTAAGGCACGTAGACGAGTCCCAACCGGCAACAAGTTTGGACGCCATAAATATTCGCATCCTCTTTGGGTAACCCTTCCGGCTGAACACGTCCCTGTGCATACCAGATCGGATGATCCGGTGAGAGCGGCTCTAGCGGTTGTTCAAATAGCTCAACGACCAATTTGCGAATGTAATTCTCAAACTCTTGGCCCTGGCATCCATCGCGGTTACATCCTTCGACGAAGATAAAACCTCCTTGCTCTTCGACATACTCTTTGAGCAGTAGCTTCTGCCGTGTCGAGAATCGCGGGTTCCCGGTACCGCTAATAAACAGAACTGGAGTTTCGAGCAGATCTTCGAGTCGCGACTTTCGAATATCGATGTTCTGCCAGGCTAAATCACGCTTCCACGCTTGTTCCGTATGGGCCGTAAGATGCTGGACCGCTGTGGAGTGGTGATTCCAATCCAGGGGATCCTGCCCATTGTTGTACTGCAAGCGACTCATCACGATTTGCCGCTTCCCCTTGGAGAGAAAGAGCAGAGCAAATGCCGTTTCAATGTACTCGTTGCCGTCCATCGCAATGCCGGAGAACTTACCGGTTACCGGATCCTGCATCACATTGACGATGTAGGATGCACCTTCGCGATACCAATCGTGTTCGCCAATGAATCGACGGCCAGTCAACCTACCGACGCGCTCGAGGGCGTACAAATAGTAGAGGTGGTATCGATTGCCGCTCATAGCTGGATTACTTCGAACCGAAAAGTTGCGTCCCAGCCAGTCTAAACCTTGCTCGATTCGATCTTTGGTGTTGTTATTCGATCCACAGCAATCGATGTTCGGATCACCGGAACTCTCCAAGCTATCGGTTTGTGCTCCAGCAATCACTAACGAAGCGATGCCCGCGCAAGTCATACTCCCTCGCGTTCCCGCCGAGCGGTAGCCAAAGCTTCCGTTGTCGGCCTGGATGCGTTCCCAATAGAGCTTGGATCGAGAGAAGACATCTGACCATATTTGTGGATTCTTTAACTTCAATCCCGTTCGTTGTGCTTCGTGGAGTGCAAGCAACGCGAACTGGCTGTTGGATTCGTCCGCATCACCGGGGCCGCCATCGTAGTTCCACCCACCGCTCTCCAGCTGCGTCTCGACCAGGAAACGCACGTTGCGACGAATCAGGTTCGAATACTTTTGCGGGTTCGCAGTGCAAAGTGCCATCGTTTGCACAGCAACGGTGTAGGTCTTCTTTAGTTCAACGCCGCTCAGTCTTTGCAGCGCCTTCGCCATATGACGCTCTTCGGGGTCAATTCCACTGGTCAGCAGCGCCAGAGTCACGAGACCCGTCGCGCCGAGCGGATACTGTTTGAATTCAGGCCAGCCACCATCCCCTAGCTGCGCATCCAGAAGATAGGTTTGCGCACGCTGAATCGCTTTGTCGACTTTTTGAGCGTCGATGGCACCCCATCGATCACGCTGCTGAGCAAAGCATGGGCGAATGAGAACGACCAGTATCGCGAGTAAGTAAGCAAATTGGGTCGTGGAACGCATCACAGGAAGTGCAAGACTTGGGTTAAATGCCGACAACGGCCGAACAAGCGAGTTCCAGAAACGTCGTGTCCTCAATTCGGATTTCATGGAAGCTCACTTTTCATCGCAGTATCGGTTCGCGCGAACAAGATTGGGCACTCGTGACATACTCGTCGGCTATGCCGAACCATCCGGTTTTGCGGGTCTCTGGCCCGATGCATCTTATCGATTACATCAAAAGTAAAACGCGGCCAGGGTCACAATGTCAATTCTACCACGATGACTGTGAAGCTCGCTCACTTCCGCTGGGCCCACCTGTCGACTACTGGATCAGGCTCGGCAGCCTATCAGACTCCCATGGCTCAACTCCCCTGAAGCCCCGCTTTTCGACTTCCCGCAAGTCAAAATAACTTCGCTGGACATTCTCCAAGTCATTTTGTGACTTTGAATCGCTGTTGCTGGCGAGTTTACCTCAGCAGCCGAGACAGGCGTGCTACCATAGAGCAGGGTCCGAGTACCCAGGTTGAGATGTATCTAACAGCCATTTCGTGTACCTAATTCGAAGTGTTTCCGGATTTCCCAGTGTCGAATAAACCTGCACCAAACAAACCGAAAAACGTTGGCGACCTACTCCGTGAATTTCGCGAGCATCGCGATGCCATGCGAGCCGAGCTGGCCAAGGTCGTTATCGGACAAGAAGAAGTCATTGAGCAGTTGCTTGCCGCCATCTTCACGCGCGGTCACTGCCTGCTCGAGGGTGTGCCCGGTCTAGCCAAGACACTGATGGTGAGCTCATTGGCCCGCATCGTCGATGTGTCCTTCAATCGGATTCAATTCACGCCAGACTTGATGCCTTCCGATATCACGGGCACCAACGTTCTCGATGAAGATGAGGCTGGCCGACGACAGTTCCGCTTTGTCGAGGGGCCCATCTTCACGAATATTTTGTTGGCGGATGAGATCAACCGGACACCGCCTAAAACTCAAGCGGCATTGCTTCAAGCGATGCAGGAACGCGAGGTCTCGGTCGGCCGGGAGACCTATGACCTCCCCGAACCGTTCTTCACCATTGCAACTCAGAACCCGATTGAACAAGAAGGCACCTATCCACTGCCTGAAGCCCAGCTCGACCGGTTCATGTTCAACATCAAAGTCGGCTATCCCACTGCTGAAGAAGAAGAACAAATTCTGCTGGCAACCACAAAAAACGAGAAACCCGAAATTGGGAAGATACTCTCGGCTCGCGCGATCCTGAATATCCAGAAGCTCGTTCAGAGCGTTGCCGTCAGCCCTTATGTCGTGAAATATGTCGCGAATCTTGTTCGTGCGACGCGACCTGCCGACGAAGCAACACCGAAGTTCGTAAAAGAGCTAGTCGATTGGGGGGCCGGTCCTCGAGCTGGACAATTCTTAATCAATGGCGGAAAAGCCATCGCGGCCATGGACGGACGGTTCAGTATCGCCATTGAGGACATCAAAGCCGTTGCGGTTCCCGTCCTCCGACACCGAGTCAGCACTAATTTCCAAGCCCAAGCCGAAGGAATGTCGAGCGAAGACGTGATCGCAAGACTCGTCAACGAAATTCCCGAACCGGCGGTTCCGAAGTTCAGCGGAAAAGAAGGTTCCAAGTAGTCGATATCCGGCTAAGACGTCCGTCGAGCATTCGCCGTCGCCAAACAGAAACGCGGGCCGCTTTCGGACATCGTCCTGAACACCCCAAGAGTCATCAGCATGGTTGCCGTTGAACAATACTTGAAACCCGAGCTCGCAGCGCAGATCAAGCGGCTGGACCTGCGCGCCAAAATGATCGTCCGCGGCTTTTTACAAGGCTTGCATGCAAGTCCCTTCCACGGGTTTAGTGTCGAATTTAGCGAACACCGGCGCTACACCGCTGGAGACGACCCCAAAGACATCGATTGGATTGCGTACGCGAAAACTGGAAAGTACTACGTCAAGAAGTTTGAGTCGGAGACCAATCTCACGGGTTACCTTGCAATCGATCTGAGCCGATCGATGGATTACACGTACCGGCAGCAGCTGACCAAACTGGACTACTGCATTTGTGTCGCGGCCGCACTCGCCTATCTGATGATCGGCCAACAAGATCCCGTTGGCTTGGTCACGTTTGACACGAAACTAGGCGCCAGCGTGCCGCCACGAAGTCGACGCAGTCAGATTCCAACGATCCTGAGCCAACTGACGAAGCTAAAAGTCGCAGGTGAGACCGACTTAGCTGGCTCATTGACTCAACTATCGGCCATGCTCAAAACCAAAGGTCTGGTTATGCTTTTCAGTGACCTCCTGACTGAGGAGGAGCCAATGTTGAAAGCGCTGCGCAACTTGCGTCACGCCGGGCACGACGTCATCGTATTTCACGTGCTCGACGAAGCAGAAGTCACGTTTCCATTTCAAGGCATGGTTCAGCTACGAGACCCAGAGAGCGGAGCCACAGAACCCGTGCGTGCCGCCGACGCAGCTGATGAGTATCGTAAGACCATCCAAGATTTCCGCGCTAGACTCGACAAAGAATTGAGCGAGAGTCGAATCGACTACGTGCCGCTCGACACGAGCATGCCTTACGACAAGGCACTGATGGAATACCTGCTCAGCCGGCGCAGTCGTTTCTAGTGACGACGTTGGCTCCTCAGGTGTTTGCCTAAGGTCCATGGCCACTACTCAATCATCATCCCCGCGTAGATCTGCCGGCCGAACTACACTTTCAACTTGATCGACAATGACGTTCTTGCACCTGTCCCTGATCGCCGGTTTGGCAGCTATCGCTGTCCCAATCGCGTTGCATCTCTTCGGACAGCGACAGCCAGAGTTACTCGATTTCCCGGCACTCCGATTCGTCCGCGAAACGCGGCAAGAGCAGAGTAGCAGCTGGCAACTAAGACACTTTCTGCTTTTGCTGCTCCGAATTCTCCTACTGGCCGCACTCGTATTCGCGTTGGCTAGACCACGTGTTCACAGCACCGCCATCGACAGCGTCGTGATCCTCTCCGCCATTGGAGTATGCGCGCTTCTCGCCACAGTGGTTGCTGCAGTCACGATCGTCGGAAGACGTTCACTTCTTACACGAGCTATATGCGTCGCAATAGCACTATTGTTGTGGGGCATTGCCATCTATTGGGGCTCCCGCGCATTTTCGTCGAGCCCACCTGTACCCACTAGTGACAATGGTCCGATTGCGGTCGCCCTCATCGTCGACAACGGTCCGACCATGAATTACCAATTCAACAACGAAACGCGACTGGAGGCCGCCAAGTCGCAAGTCTCTTGGTTGCTCGACGAAATGCCTGTCGACAGCAAAGTTGGGATTCTAAGCGGCGTACCGATGAGCTCGCTCTCCCTGGACCCATCAACGGCCGAATCGCAGTTGAAGCTACTGGAGCCACGCGGAGCCCATGTCGATCTACTTTCGCGACTTCGTACTGCAGTCGACTTGGTTCTCGCCAACGACCTGGAACGTAAAGAGGTCTATCTTGTTACGGATCTGACCCAAGCTTCATGGTCCGCCGCCCAGCCCGGATTAAAAGAGATCCTCACCGAACATCAGGACGACGTTTTGATCCAGATTATTGACGTTGGAGTCAACGACCAGGCAAACTGGTCTCTTGGCGACGTGTCACCGAGCCAAGACTCGGTTGCTGTGGGAGGCGACGTTGAGTTCTCAGTCCCAGTCAGACGCCCGCCCGCTTCTGCGGAAACGAGTATCGCTGTCGAACTTATCCAGGAAGACATCGACATACGGTTCCCAGTGGTACGCAACGGCGAGCTCAAGACACCATCGACTCGAACCGTCGATCGAAAAGTCGCGGAGTTCACCGAACAAGATTCGGTCACACTTCAGCTGGTCGCGAAGAACCTAGCCGAAGGTGCCCATAATTTTCGCATCCGCATCGATACCAACGATCCATTGTCCGCGGACAATGAGCGCTTCGTCACCATCAATGCCAAACCAGAGCAACCAACGCTGATCATCTCCGACGATGTTCAGCTAGCCATTATCCTCAGCTCCATCGCAAATCCGTTTTCGGCAACCAACGAAGCTGAATCGAAAGTGGACCGGATTCGGTACGTCCAATTCAGCGAAACGGATCTGTCTCGGTATTCCGTAGTATGGCTTCACGACCTGCCCCCTATGTCCGGTCCCAATGTCGACAAGCTGGCAGCCTTCGCCGAATCAGGGGGAAGCATCCTACAAACACTTGGCCCGGGTTTGGGTTCCCTTGCCAATGTCACCGGCAATCCAGTGACGAAGCTCTTTCCAGGAACGCTGACGGACACTTCACTAAATCATCAAGCTGCCTTTCTCGATATCGTCGCGTTATCACATCCCATGTTTCAGTCGCTTGGGGAGTTAGTCAACGAGAAGCCTTGGAACCGTTACCCGGTATATTCGAACTGGAGTTTCGACGGGATCTCGGACAAGGCACAAGTCTTGATGAAGCTGAGCGATGATAGTTCTCCCGGTATCTTGCTGGAGTCGCGCGGGGCAGGGCAGATCATGACTCTGACGACCCCGATCCCACAACCCGAAACCCAAGGTGAAAAGTTGTGGAATGAGCTCTGGGTCCAAGATGACATTTGGGCATTCGTTTTGTTGCGCGGCGCCATCCAGAGCCTTTACGGAGCGACAGGAGAACAAACCACGTATTCTGTTGGCTCACCGGTCAGCCTGCGAAACCCTCGCGAGAGCTGGCCGTCGCGTTACGCCTTATTCGAACCAACAACTACAACCGCGAAGAATATTGAAGCGACCGATGGAGTCCTTGTCGCTGGGACATTCGATCATGCCGGAACCTTTCGCCTACGCAGCCTCGTAGGCCAACCGGTGATCCGCAGTTTCAGCCTCAATACGCCTGCTGCCGACACTCAGCTAACGCGTTTGCAAGACTCAACGATCACAGAGCAGCTTGGAGAGAACAATTTCAGTATCGCTAGGGACCGCGAAGACATCCAAAGCAGCGTTGGACAAGCTCGTTTTGGTCGCGAACTTTACCCCTTATTGATGCTGTTCGTGGCCGGGCTCTTTCTAGCCGAGCAAGCCATGTCCAACCGTTTCTACAAAATCAAATTTCGTTAGCCCCCAATAGGAGCCATCCCTTTGCAAGGGTTGGATTTACGCCTTGTCGTTTTTGGATCAAGTGAGTCTAGAACCAGTCTATGGCTGGTATTTGGTGGTGCCGCTTACGGTCATCATCGTGGCCAGCTTATGGCTCACTCTATCCAGCCCCGGCCTAACAGGTCGGCAGCGCAGTATTCTCTTCTCCCTGCGATGCTTGGCCATGTTGCTGCTGGTCCTTGGGTTTCTTCAGCCGGGCTTCATCTCGGAACAGACGCGAGAGACCGAGGGAGCCGTAGCCGTTTTGATGGACCGCTCCCAAAGTATGACGCTTCCCAGCGACTCGCCCGGTCGAAGTCGCTGGCAACTTCAAGCATCCATTTGGGAAGAATTGTCTAGTGCAACGTCGCTTGAGATTGGCAAGACGAGAATTGTCCCCTTTTTCTACGACCAAAACCTAATTCCCGCCAATAGCGATGACTTGCCCGGACTAGTCGAGACGTTCTCGAAGATTCCTGACGGGCGAATGACCGACCTTGGAAAAGCTCTGGCCGAAGCAAATCGGCTACAAGTCGATCCACCGCTGCGAAGCATCGTCATCATTGGCGATGGCACTCAAACGGCGACTCCCGCTGAGATCGATCCGTCCGTTGTCGCACGACAAATGTCTCAACTCGACCAACCGATCTACTTCATCGGTGTCGGCAATCAGGGTGACCAAAGCAGACTGAAGGATGTCGCTATTGAGGGCTTGCCTGAGCAGTTCTCTGCGTTCGTCAAGAAAGAGCTGGACATCCGCTTGGTCGTGAATGCGAAGGGAATGCAGAACCAGCCAATCCAACTACAACTCACACTGCGAGCCAGCGGTCGCGAAGACCGAATCCTTGCATCGCGCGAGGTATTGGCATCAAACCCGGACCAGATGTTGCCGCAAGAGTTCAAGATTGAGCTTAGTGATCCCGGTGAGTACTTGCTCGAAGTAACGGCCGCCGTCGATGGCGAGGATCAGATCGAATCGAACAATACGGCCCTCAGCTTCATCTCAGTAAGAGAAGGTGGCGCCAAGATTTTGATGGTCGATGGCGAACCCCGTTTCGAACAAAAGTTCCTGAAGCGGGCAGTTGACGAATCCCTCGATTTTTCACTCGACCGTGCCTTGCTCAACCAGCGTGTGCAAAAGAGTGCGAGAGGTGGAATCGATCTAGGCAAAGACTTTCAGATCGACGGTTACGATGCATTCATCATTGGCGACTTACCCGCAAAGGCACTCACGCGTACGGCTCAAGACGAGATTCGAAAGCGTGTTGCCGCTGGCGGCGGCATCCTGTTTATGGGCGGCTACCAGAGTTTCGACGCTGGTGGATACGGTAACTCCATTCTGGATCCTTTATTTCCCGTCCAGCTCTCGCGACGTGGTTTTCAGAACTACGATTCACCGATCAACCGCAGCTTCCACATCGAAGACAAAATTACGCTGATTCCAAAACGCCAGCACCCGATCACCAATCTCGGATTGCCAGAACCAGACAACTCGCGTCTGTGGCGTAGCTTGCCACCATTGCTTGGCATGAATCGTTTCGGTCGCACAAAGAATGCACCCGGGGTCCAAATACTCCTGGAAACGCAAGACAAAGATGCTGCATTGATTGCAGGTCAATTCGGCAATGGTCGCGTCTTAGCATTCGCCGGCGACACGACTTGGCAATGGTGGACCGCAGGCCAAAAAAAGGCTCACCAACAGTTTTGGAGACAGGTCGTTCTGTGGCTCATCAGCCGGGATTCGATCAACGAGGGCTTTAAGCTAGACCTTGAACGCAGGCGTTTGCTAATCGACGAGACGCCGAAGCTCCAGATCGATTGGTTCGGCGGCTCCGACAACAAACCAATGCCAACCGATATAGCGATCCAATTGTACCGCGAGGAAGAGACGCTTCAGGCGCTGTCCTCATCGGAAGATAGTGCCGATTCTCGATCAGCAGTCATCAGGGGCTTAGATCAGCCAGGCTTGTATCGAGCCGAGTTGAAAGCCAAGGGCAAAGATGGGACAGACTACGAAACCGAGATTGCTTTTGTCGTCCGCGATGAATCGCGAGAGCTCATACGTCCGGATGCGGACTGGCAGATGATGAAAAACATCGTGGCTTCGAATGATGCTGCCGGCGGTGAACTGTTCTTTGCGGATCAAGTGCAACAACTTGTATCGAGATTGCAGGATCGCCAGGATGCAACGAAAGTGTCATCCATTGAGAAACGGCGACTGGGCGATGGCCAATGGGATTCCTGGCTCTTTCTCGTCCTCTTCTGTGCCTTAATGGGCGTGGAGTGGAGTCTACGCAAATCCTGGCAACTGCCTTGATCTTTGTCCAAGCAACGCGAATCGAGTCGCGACCTGACTTTCATTTCTAGCTCAGCGATCATGTCACGAAACACCAAGAGCCCCGTCCTTTGGATCGCAACGGTTTGGTTGCTTGGATCCCTTGCCATCCTATTGCTGAGTTTCTCTCGCGGGCCGTGGCCGGACTGGATTGGAGCGATCTACGCAACCATGATCCTACTCATGAGCCCGGTCAGCATCGCCTTTTTTTGGTGGGATAAGCGAACCGCGCGAGCCAATGCGGATTCTGATCAGCAGACCAGCAGGATCCCCGAAAAGACATTGCACTGCCTCTCACTCGCGGGCGGTTGGCCTGGTGCCGTGATCGGGCAACAGTACTTTCGACACAAAAGCAAAAAGACCTCTTTCCGAGTCGTGCTGGCACTCATTGCAGCTATCCACGTACTCGCGGTCACCGCCTATCTTTGGTTCTGGTTCACTCGCTAGCAACTTGTCAGACCATCGTGAGCCCTTCCTGAGACAGGCAAAACAGCCTTGAACGCCATTGCAGCCGGTTTGCGAGGACTCAAGCCTCCTACAGACCTCCACCGCGGAGGTGTCCTACTACGGCGTCGTTATTGGCCAATCACACCCGCGGGTCCAGTTGGGTGCTCTGCGCAATATTTCCCTTCGTTTCCCAAGGCATTCCTCGGCCCCTCAGCCGAGTGACTCCCTTGTTTCCTTTGGAACGAAAACCGGTTTCTGGTATCATGTTGCGTCAGCGTACAGCGGCTGGAGGCCGTAAAACGGCGTTTCCAGGATACGTAACGATCTCAGGCGGAATTGCATGGCGACCGTGGCACGGGGTTCGAATAAAGACACAGAAGACAGTACGAAGTCAGGCCAGGCCCATCCTGGCTTGTCGGGTCGTAGCCGCATGGGCACGCTCACCGGTTTTGAAATAGCCGCCACCGGCAGCTACGTGCCAGATGAGGTGGTCGCCAACGAAGACTTGGCCGCGCTTGGATGTGACAGCGATTGGATTGTCCAACGCACTGGCATTCTGCAGCGACGGCGAGCTGCACCAGATCAAGCGTCCAGCGACCTCGCTTTTCTCGCAGCAAAGGATTGTCTCGACAAGGCCGGTGTCAGTCCTTCCGAAGTTGATTTGATCTTGGTCGCTACGATCACTCCAGATCACGCGACGCCATCCACGGCTTGTCACTTGCAGAACCGGCTGGGGTGTATCGCACCCGCTATGGATTTGAACGCGGCTTGCGCGGGGTTCATGTATGCCATGGTGACGGGGGGGCAATTCATTGCTTCGGGATCGGCGAAGTGCGTCTTGGTGGTTGGTGCTGAGGTGATGAGCCGAACGGTCAATCCCAAAGACGTGAAGACATATCCCCTATTCGGTGATGCAGCTGGTGCAGCGCTACTGAGACCGAACGCGGACCACAGTAAGGGGCTTCTGAGCTACACCCTCGGCGCGGAAGGATGCGGCGGACAAGCGTTGTGTATTCCAAGCGGTGGAAGCCGACTTCCGCTGACCACCGAAAACATCAACGACGGTCATCATTATCTCCGCATGGAAGGTCGTACCGTTTTCAAATGGGCTGTGCGGGCTGTATCCGAAAGCTCTCAGGACTGCCTAGCTTACGCTGGACTGAGCGTTGACGAAATCGATCAGATGGTGCTTCATCAAGCCAACGTTCGCATCATCGATTCTGCCGTGGCCGACCTCGGCATTCCCAGGGACAAGGTTTACGTCAATCTTGATCGCTTCGGAAATACCTCCGCAGCCAGCATCCCACTCGCCCTCGATGAAGCGTTCGAATCCGGGGTGATTTCTGCAGGAAACCGCATCTTGTTCTGTGGCTTCGGCGGGGGTCTATCTTGGGGTACGGGAGTCATGCAACTTTAAGTCTGCGAGCCTTCGTGAGCACGCTGACGACTAGCTTACTTCTTTTGCCACTGCCGCTCCGCCGGACTCGCTCGGCGTTGAACTCCTTTGAGCCGACCTCCTGATTTGAAGACCGCGAACCGAGAATTTTGGCCGTTCTCAATAAATAAAGTCCAATATTTCGCGAGCGGAGCGAAATGGTATAGCCACGTGGCTGTCCAAGTTCCAGGCTTCGGGACATAGTCTCGCGTCAATGATCCCGAATCTCGACCCTGTCGACTCTGGATGGCCCGTATCCAATGTAAGTTTCCAGCATTTTGAAGGTGGCTCGGGCAGCTGCCTGACGTGGCAGGGATCGCACTCTTCATCTGCGACCTTTGCAACTATGATGGAAGTCTCTCTCCTGACCCGCCTTTTGTCTGAAAAGCGTCTCCATGCGTGGTTTCATTACCTTTCTCATTGTTGCCGGCGTTCTGGCTGGTATCGGCACCGCGATTTACTTCCCGGCTGCCAAATACATCAAAGAACGCAACAAGCCCGCGTATCGTACTCAGCCTGTTTCTGAGGGCGACATCGTGCTGAATGTTAACGCAACCGGCAACGTGGAGCCTGTATTGCGTGTCACTGTGGGGGCCGTCGTCAGCGGACCGATTAAGGAGCTTTACGTCGATTTCAATGAAGTGGTCGAGAAAGATCAATTGATGGCGAAGATCGACCCGCGGCTCTTCGAATCGGTCGTACTTCGAGATCGGGCATCACTGGAAACTCGAAAAGCAGAAGTCGAGCGTGCCGAAGCTCGCCTTCAACAGGCCGTCAACGCAGAAGAACGCGCCAAGAAGCTCATTAAGAAGAATGCCAAAATCATTTCGGAAACCGAAGTGGACGAAATGCGGTTTAGTCGACAAGCCGCCGAAGCCGATCTCAGCGTCGCCCGAACGGCTGTCCTCCAAGCTCAAGCCAATTTGGATAATTCGGAAGCAAACCTGGAATACACCGAGATACGCTCTCCGGTCGATGGAGTCGTCATTGACCGCAAAATCGACGCAGGGCAAACACTGGCGGCTCAGTTCCAAGCACCCGAGTTGTTCATCGTAGCTCCGGACATGGGAAAGAAGATGTACATCTACGCTTCCGTCGATGAAGCCGACATCGGCTTGATTCGACAAGCCAAAGACGAGATGCAGCCGGTCACCTTCACCGTTGATGCCTACCCTGGCGAAGTCTTCTCCGATGGATTTATCCGTGAAGTTCGATTGAGTAGTTCAGAAGAAGCCAACGTGGTCACCTACCCAGTTGTTGTGGAGACGCCCAATACCGATTTGCGGCTTCTACCCGGTATGACCGCAAGTCTCTCGTTCCAGGTTGAAAAGAATGAGAGCGTCGTCAAAGTCCCAAACTCGGCATTGCGCTTTTACCCTCCCAACAGAAAGCACGTTCACCCAGACGATCACCCGATTCTCGATGGCGTCGAGGTGGCAAAGGATAAATCCGCCGATCAAGACATCAATAACCAATCGGCAACCGAACGTGCCGAAGCCAAACAGTCCAGATTGAAGCGTCATGTGTGGTGGTTCGACGGAGAATTTCTACGAGCGAAGCCCGTCGAAGTCGGAATCTCTGACAGCCGATTTACCGAACTGATTGTTGGTGAAGTAAAGCCAGGTGAAGAGCTTGTCGTTGGTGAGAAAATCAAGAAGTAATTCGTGTCGCCGCAGCCCTCACTCAGCCGGAACCCGTTCTAGCCACACCTCTCGCCAGAAGAGTAGGCTTCCGCGACTGCAAAAGCGTCGATGTAGCCCATCGCAGGCGGCTTCTGCGAGGACGATAGCAGGTTGCTTCAGCTCAATTAACTCCCCAGAACGCTCGTCGATCATGCGCACGATTCGCCGAGAGACCAACATCGTTTTGCCACAGTAGGGAGCCATCGCCGGCGTATCAAACCATAGGCCCCGATTACAGCCTCTACGATCTAGCGTCTGTTGAATTGCAGCGACGGATTTGACTTGCACCCTCTCGCCGATTTGGACGCCTAGATCTTCACTTGGGGTCCGCGTTTGATCACCGCAGATCTGCCTGAGAAGTCCTGACTTACGTAGAACGAGCGACCTCAAGAACCGAAGAAATCTGGAAAACCCGCGGGGATTTCGAAAGACGTCCACGTAGTATTGTGAAAATCGAATCGGCGGAAGCGGCCGCAAGTGCGGACGAATGGATGTTGATTGGCAGCGATACCTCTTACTTTCAGATCCATCCGTTGAACAAAAACAAGAACTTTCCAGCTTCGCTAGTCCCAATTTCACCACGGGATCAGATGATAATGGCATCCCATCGGTAACAGCGACCTTCCCAGGCGTTAACCACGATTTATGCCAGAGTAGCTCACATCCCATCTGGCATCCGCCGTGACTTTCACCCCCACATCTCGCGACGTCCAGAATGACGGCATCGTCCATTCCGTAGATAGCAGCCCCTTCATCAGTCTGCCCGCAAAGCTTGTTTGCAAATCGACGAATTCGAAAACTACGCCCGGTGTACCCAGCCATCTCCGGAAGGAATTGAACACCACCAAGGCAACTATCCTGACCAAGCGATTCGGCGATGTCCGAAAAATGACGAACCGTAACCCAATCACCAGCCCGCATTGCGGATATGGAATGGTGCTGTTGGGTCGTGAACATGGCTTACAATCAGCGTTAGACGAACATTGCGGCAGCGTTTCTGCCCATCCCGGAGCACCTGAGTTGGTTAGGCTAATTGGGTTTCCCATGAACTTATGTTGTGCATCGAACAGTTTGGCATTTTCTGAATCTTGCCCGATCAGGCAGCCGATAGCCTGGGTTTGACTAGGTCGTGAGGTTTCTCCATCAAGAGACCGTTGAAAGAATGGCGAATTGGCCGATTTCGCGCAAGCGGGCAAAAATATTTGTCCCCAGGATTTGCCGCCCTCGGAATAGCCCTCGGAATAGGAAACAAACTGTCGGAATCAGACTGTCAGAAACGAACCCTGCCAGGCTCGAACCAACCTCTAAGGACTACCTGAATGAAACTCCTAAGTTCGAAACAAATTGCATTCCGTCGACGTCGCACTCTTTTTGCGACCGCGGTGGTCCTTGCTGGTTTGGCTTCTACCGCGCGCATGGTCAGCGCGCAGGAGGCAGGAAATTGGGCGAACTGGAGAGGTCCGAATTACACCGGGGCCATTGACGGGGTAAACCCGCCAACCACCTGGGACGACTCCCAAAATGTGAAATGGAAGACTGCGATTCCGGGTTCCGGCAGCGGCAGCCCAATCATTTGGGGTGATCGAATCTACGTTGTTTCCGCAATGGAAACAAACAAACGTGGCCAGCCCGACATGAATGGCGTACCGACAGGTCCAAGCCGAGTCGGTCCTGGGGGATTTCGCGGACGCGGCGGCCCCCCTGGCGGACAGCGAGGCGGCTTTGGTGGCGGACAGGGTGGTCCCCCTCGCAGTGGTCGCGGTGGTCGCGGCGGGATGAACAATGCCACACCCGATCGCTATTTCCAGTTCGCGGTGCTGGCCTACGACAAAGCGACTGGTCGCGAAGTTTGGAAGACGATCGTGAACGAAGCCGTGCCTCACGAGGGCGGTCACACCACCAATACCCATGCCTCAGGATCCCCTGTCACTGATGGAAATCACATCTACGTTTCCTTTGGTTCCTACGGCGTTTACTGCCTCGACATGGACGGCAACCAAGTCTGGGAACGTGACCTGGGCAAGATGACAACGCGCAATGCATTTGGTGAAGCCAGTTCGCCAGCACTCTACAAAGACACTCTTGTTGTACCCTGGGACCAAGACGGATTCGAAGACAAAAACGGTAATGGAACTCGAGATGACGGCGAATTGCTCTCTTCCATCGTAGGACTGGACGCCAAGACCGGAGAGATAAAGTGGCGAACGCCTCGCTCCAGTGAACCAACCACTTGGGGCACGCCTTTGATCATTCCTGGCGACGGGCAGGATCAGGTCGTCATGAACGGCACGACGGTGCGAAGCTACGATTTAGAAACCGGCAAACAGATTTGGGAGTGCGGTGGACAAGTCACCAACCCAATCCCAACTCCAATCCCATTTGGCGACAATGTGATTTGCATGACGGGCTATCGAGGCAACGCCATCTACTCCATGGCCATCGACAGCCAGGGAAAGCTAGATGGAACCGACAAAGTGAACTGGTCCCGAGATGACGCCGCGCCTTACGTCGCATCTGGAACACTGCATCGCGGACAACTCTACTTCACTAAATCGCGTGATGGAATCATGAGCGCCGTCAACGCGGAAACCGGTGAAGTGATCATCCCTCAAAAGCGAATCAACGGTGTGCGTGATCTCTACGCGTCCGTGATCGCGGCCGGCGACCACATCTATTTCACCGGTCGCGACGGGACCACTACCGTGATCCAACATGGCGATGATTATGAACAAGTCGCAGTGAATCAACTCGGGGAAGCCGTCGATGCGTCTCTGGCCGTGTCCGGGAATGAGATCTTCATCCGCGCCGCAGAACATCTTTACTGCATCGGCCAGTAGCGGGACGCGGAGCTGAATGACTGCGACGCAAATAGACAATGGGCCTCTGCCTACATCCCTTCGTGGTGCGGGCGGAGGCTAACTTGATCCCTCAACGGAAGAGGAGGTGGAAATTGGGGTCGTAAGGCGCGAATCCATGGGTTAAACCGGTCCATTCCGATGCCCTACGGAGGAAACCACTCGTGCCCAAGATTGCAGAACGCATTCAAAACGTTCAAGACCCGGTCATCCCAATCGTCGGTAAACTCATCGGCCAGTCACCGGGAACCATCTCGTTGGGTCAAGGAATCGTGCATTACGATCCGCCGAAGGCGGCCGTCGATGCAATTCGCCATGCCTCGGAATCGGTGCATCGTTACGGCGACGTCTGCGGAACCGATGGTTTGCTGACTGCGATCCGTTCGAAAGTGCAAGACGAGAACGGAATTCCTCTCGACGGAATGGCAGCCATCTATACGGCTGGCTCCAACATGGCTTTTCTGAATGCCATCCTAGCCATTGCCGATGTTGGCGACGAAATTATTTTGCTCAGTCCCTTCTATTTCAATCACGACATGGCGATTGAAATTGCGGGCTGCAAAACCGTCGCTGTTCCCACAACCGATGATTACCAGATTGATATCGACGCGATCGGGGCGGCCATTACCCCTCGGACACGGGCGATCGTCACCGTTTCGCCAAACAATCCAACTGGAGTCATTTATCCACGCGAATCGTTGATGGCCGTCAACGAACTTTGCCGAAGTCATGACATCTACCATATCTCAGATGAAGCGTATGAGTACTTCGTCTACTCTGGCGCCGAGCACTTTTCGCCCGCCTCGCTCCCAGGCGCAGCGCAGCATACGATCTCGCTCTACACACTCTCAAAAGCCTACGGAATGGCTGGCTGGAGGGCAGGTTATATGGTCGTACCGAGTTCCTTGGTGATGCCTATCAAAAAAGTCCAAGATACGAACTTGGTATGCCCGCCGATGCTCAACCAGTTGGCCGCTCAGTCTGCTATCGAGACTGGTAGAAAATGGGTCGCCCCGAAAGTCGAAGCCCTTGAGGAGGTCCGCTCCGCTGTGCTAGGTGAACTAGCCGACATCCCCGGATGTCGCATTCCAGATCCAGACGGTGCCTTCTACATGTTGCTAAAACTAGAGACCCACTGGGACGACATGGACCTCGTGAAGTACCTTATTCGTGAACATCATGTTGCCGTCCTACCAGGCGAAACATTTGGAATGCGCGATCAATGCAGTATCCGCATTTCCTATGGTGCACTTGAAGCGAACAGCGTCGTTGCTGGGGCCCAGCGTCTTCGAACAGGTTTGCAGCAGGCACTATCACAGTAGAGCAAGACAAAAGAGCAAGCTACCATTCGAAACCAAACACGATTCCAGCTCAAAGTACAGCGCCCAGTACAGCTCAAAGTCGTCCACTTCCAATCCAAGAAGCAAACATGCGAATCATAACCGTCCAACTCAACATGGCGTGGGAAAACCGCGAAGCCAATCATCAGCAAGTTCGCGAACTTCTTGATTCGACAGCAATCGAATCGGGAGGGCTGATTATTCTGCCAGAGATGTTTGAAACCGGCTTCAGCATGAATCCCAACGCAACTTCGCAGTCAGAAGCTCGCGAGGGTGAGACTCTTCTGCGTGAAATCGCAGCGCAGTACGATTGTGCCACCATGGGCGGTGTCGTTCGGCGACTGAATGACCACCAGGGAAGTAACGAAGCCGTCGTGTTCGCACCCGATGGCAGTGAGCTTGTGCGATACCAGAAGATGCAGCCGTTCACACTATCCGGTGAAGACAAGCACTACCCGGCTGGTGACACTCACAAGGTCTTTGAATGGCAGGGGATTCAGATTGCTCCGTTCATCTGCTACGACCTTCGCTTCCCCGAGCGTTTTCGCCATGCAGTGGTGGACGGCGCGGAGCTAATTACGCTCATTGCATGTTGGCCCGCAAAACGCTCGGAACATTGGGTCCGCCTGCTTCAAGCGAGAGCCATTGAAAATCTAGCCGCCGTCATTGGTGTGAATCGCTGCGGCCAAGAGCCCGGCCTGGAATTCGACGGACGTAGTTCCGCGTTCGATCATATGGGCAACGAGCTCTTCCAAGCGGACTCAAACTCCCAAGTCCTGACCACCACCATCGACATCGATGCATTGAGAAAATGGCGGCGGCAATTCCCAGCCTTACGAGACATGCAACCCTAGTGGCAAGTTGGAATCCGAAATGAGTTCGGTCTCTTCTAGATGAACTCGATCTTTTCCAAAGATCTCAGCTAAAAGGATTCGATCTCAGCTATCCTGCAATTCGATGACCGACTGTCGCTGACGATTGACGATTAACTTGGTCACGTCCGGCCGCGAATAATGTCCAGAAGGATCAAAGTTTTGCCGTTCTCTCAAAACGAAGCCATGATCTAGCTCAGCAACAACGATTTGTTCAACTGATGAGGCAGGGGGCACAACCCATTCCCCATCGGGACCGGCAATGCAACTGCCACCGTTTGCCATTACCTTCGGGCAGCGTCTGAGAATAAGCTCACGTTGCGGCATGGTTTCTGGAATATCTTCGGAGCTTAGTACTCCACTGACGCTGAGAACGAAAGAACGTGATTCGCGAGCAATAAACCGAGTAATGTCTTCCGTATTGCGTACCGAACCTGGCCAGATCGCGACGTGGAGATCCTCGCCTTGCGCGTAAAGAGATGCCCGCGGCAATGGCATCCAATTCTCCCAACAGTTCAACGCCCCGACGTGGAATTCGCCGAGCGAATGCACCTGGAGGCCATGGCCATCTCCTGGCGACCAAACCAATCGCTCTTCAAACGTGGGCATCAACTTACGATGCACGCTCAATATCTGGCCCGCAGGATCAATCTTCACAAGCGAACAATAGAGACTATGACCGCCGCGATCGGCGGCCCGCTCGATCGTTCCCAAGACGACCATACACTTCCCGCGTTTGGCCGCAGCGCATATCGAGTTGAGATCGCCGCGTTCGACCACGACAGCCTGCTCGGCGTAGCGAGCGTAAATCTCCTTCTGTACGTCGCTCTCGAACTTCGCGCCGTCCGTAAAATCAACCCAGAACGGGTAGCCCGGCAGCAAGGCCTCGCCGAACGCAACCAACTGACAGCCCCGGCTTCCCGCTTCATCGATCGAGGCAACTACCTTCTCAGTCGTCGCCTCACGCTCGAGCCAAATAGGCGCAAGCTGAGCTAGCCCGACTTTGAGATTTCTCTTCTCAGTCATCTGGCACGGAACCCCATCTTCTTCAATTGTTCACAAACGCGTTCTTGATGATCCCCTTGGATCTCCACATTTCCCTCGTCAATAGTTCCACCAGCACCGCAAGTATTCTTAAGCTCAGTCAGAACGCCCTGCCGTTGCTGCTGACTTCCGCGGAGCCCTGCAACAACCGTCATCAGTTTGCCTCGTTTTCGTTTCTCGACTCGGACTCGAAGACTCTGTTTTTCCGGAGCCACTTCCGGCTCGGAATCTACCTGTAGAATTGGCTCGCACCCGCAAACTTTGACGTCCTCGCCACATCGATCGCACAGGACGGGCCGTTCTAGCTCCGTACCGTCGAACAGTCCCATTGGCTCACCCCTCAGACTCAATTCGCGTTACGCATCCACCCGTAGCAACCATTCTCCATGGAGTGTTTCGATTACTCGGTGACGCCCAAAATCTTAGGCAGGTTGAATAGCTGCGACTGCTTACTTGGTTTACTGGCAACACACTTTGCATGGTTCTTTGCCCCAGTTCGCTTTGCCCACTGATCGTACTTCCCAGCAAGCTCAGCCACTTTCTCGGGAAACTCCCCCACTAGATCCAACGTCTCGGAGCGATCTTTGGAGAGGTCATAGAGTTCCCACTCCTTCGATCTTTCGGCCACCAGTTTCCAATGACCGTCACGTATGGCGTGGTTGCCCGAAAACTCCCAGTAGATCGGTTTGTCGCCTCGAGACTCTGCCCCCTCAAAAGCGGGCAGCAGCGAGGTGCCTTCCATTGGCTGAATGGCAACCCCGTCTCGTTCACTTGGGTACTCGGCTTCTGCCAGTTGCACAATCGTCGGCATGAGATCAACCAAGTGCGAGGGAAACGCGCTCAGCTTGCCACCCGACTGAATCTTTGCAGGCCAGTGCGCAATCATGGGCGTCGACGTACCCCCGTTGTGTGCGTATTGCTTATACAGCCTTAGCGGCGAATTGCACATATTCGCCCAGCGGGCATCGTAAGCAATATCCGTCTCTGCAGGACCGGGCGTCTTCATTTCATTTCGCATCCGTTGATAGGGACACGCTCCATTGTCGGAGAAAAAGAAGATCAACGTGTTGTCGAGTTCACCCGTTTGTTCTAAATGCTTGACCAGCCGACCAATATTTTGGTCAAGACGGTCCACCATCGCCGCATAGACCTCCATCATCGGAATCAGAAACTGCTGTTCTTCTTTGCCGAGATCGTCCCATGCCTCGACCTTGGGATCCCGTTCCGATAGCTGCCAGGTATCGTCAATAATTCCTAGCTCCTTTAGCTTCACATGCCGACGCTCACGGATGACATCCCATCCAACGTCGTATTTGCCGCGGTACTTAGCGATATCTTCAGGCCAAGCATGCAAAGGGTAGTGCGGCGCGTTGTGGGCTAGGTACAGAAAGAAGGGTTCTTCCGTACTTTTGGTTTCATCAAGAAACTGGATCGCAAAATCCGTAAATGCATCTGTGGAATAGAAATCGTCTGGGCATTGGTACTCTTCCGAGCCCAGCCGCATTAGGTTCTTTCCGGTACCCCAGCGATCTCCGGATCCCCAGTCTTCACCCGTAAAGAAATTAATGCACCCGCTCAAGAAACCGAAGTAGCGATCAAAACCGCGCTCGGGAGGTGTTTGGGCCAGATGCCATTTACCGCTCATGAGCGTCCGGTAGCCCGCGGGCTTCAGCACTTCAGCGATCGTCACATGGCCGGGCTTCTTTAAGTTTTTCGATTGCTGGTGCCAAAGACCAGTCAGCAACGAAGCGCGAGTCTCAGAGCATTTCGAATTATTGTGGAAGTCGGTAAAGCGAAGCCCATTGGCGGCAAGACGATCGATGTTCGGCGTGGCAATTTCGCTGCCGTAGCACCCCAGATCCGAGAACCCCATATCGTCACAGACGATCACCACGATGTTGGGCCGGTCATCCGCCCAAACGAGCTGCCCCGACCAACCGAACGATAGCAGCAAAGTGGCACAGAGCCACCAATTCTTGGTATTCATTTCCCGCCCTCAAAAGTCATCAGAACACTCTTGGCCGCCCGCGGTTGCGGGCGGCCAAGATTGTATCAGAGTCGCATCGCCACAGACGGCGAACTTCTTGAACGCAGTCGTCGTGCTTCGGAAATCGGTGAGAGAGGGACGCATGGCAGCTCAAACCGCCCGCTGGATGAACTTGCGTAAGCGTCGCCCAAAGATCCGTATGGCTGACGTAATCCTAAGGCTTTCGCTGCTCTTCTAATTCATCGCGAGCAATCTGCTTCTCAAGATCGCTGTACACTTCGTAGTACAGATTGGATATGGGGTCGTTGGGGGCTAACATTTCACTTTCAATCCCAAGCGGCTGCTCCAGTGCTTCTACACTGAGCAAGTTGCTTTCTACATCTCTCCAAGAAACGATGATCTCTACGCCATACCGGTAATTCCGGGTGCCGTAGGGAACTTGTTCCATTTCAATCTTTACGGGGAGCCATACCTTGCGTTCTTTCTTCAACACGCCCGACTTCTTCGCACCCTTTCCATCGCCATTCCGCCCCAATTTAATCAGCTTCCATTGAGTCCTAGTGCGGTAAACTAACTCGCCTAGCGGCTGTCCTTTCTCCGGACGAGGAGCCCCCGATTTTCGATGGTAATAAGAGACCTCGATAGGTCGGAATTCCTTTTCTTTGGAGCACTTTACCTCGATAACTCCCCCCGTCCGAAACGCCCAGATAGAAGAATCCTTTTCCTCGTCTTCATAAGCGAGGTAAAGTAGCGAATTGAATTTGCTTGTCACACTCGGAATATCGTACGCCTGTCCGTGGAAGGCGTCGTAAGTGAGGAAAGGCAAGGCTAGCGGATTTAGATCACTTTCCTCCCAGTTCTTCTCAATGGCACCGGAGAATTCCTCATCCTCCGCCATTGACGTGATATCTCTAGCCTTCAGGGGCACAAGAACACCTTCGCACGTAGCACCAAAAACTCTACCTCCAATCTTTGCCATCAGTTCCTTTCGTGTGCCAACCCCTTTGCTTTTCCCTGCCATATCAGACACGCCAGCAAGACCCCAAGTAAATAAGAACTCATTACTATCCTGCACGTCATGTGGTTGGGTTCTTACTTGAAAATAGGTACGCTCATTTTTTGAAACAAAGTTCGCGTCTTCTCGACTACCAAGTTGCACTGCCCTGAGCCGAAAAGATGCAGCTGTGTTGCGCTGAGCATCTCCGAGTCCCTGAATGACCTCCCGCAACTCCTGTGCTTGCCCAAGACAAACATCACAAAAAGAGCTCAGAACGAGAAGGCAATGGATACTCCGGATGCAAGCCATCGGCCTCTCCTCTTAGGGCAAATCAAAACTTGAATTTAGGTCAGACCTACCACGGACAGTCACCTCACCCTTTTCCGAGCCTTAGCGAGGAATTTTGCGGGGGACATGTGACAGCAAGGGGAGGGCGAAATACCTCAGATCGAAACTTAAATTGGCGCTGCGTCTCTTCTTAATCCCGCAAAGCAAATCAGGTTATTCGTCCTCGACGACGATCGTGGGTATCTGGCTTTCGAGGATCATTTGATTTAGCTCAGGTACGTCCTCCGAAATGATCTTTCGATAGGCTTCGAGCTGCTCGTCGATCTTTGCAATCAACTCAGCTCGCACGGCCCGGGCTTGAGCCGTGGGTCGGAAATTACCGGTTGCTGCAACACTGGCCACACCTGCTAGCTTGTCATTCAATCGAATCGGGAAGTTCAATGGATCTTGCGAACTTCGATTCTTAGTCTGGTACAACGTCTCCTCGATGTCCGTCAGGTTTTGGATGATCGCCTTGGTTTTCTCTTTGATGGGACCAGCGGCATCATCGTCGTCTTCACCGCTATCACTCTGAGGCATTCTCGCCACAAACCCCTGGATCTGATCGCGTACATCGCGAATCGTCTTGATTGCGCGGTGAGTCTCACTGAGCTTGTCACGTGTCTCCAACAGAAACTCGAGCTGCAATTCGAAATCTTCCTGAGTAGCCGCCGAACGCGGATCCGACTGCAAATCCACGGTCACCGACTCTTCCACGTCGCTCACCTTCACTGTCATCGTGTACTCACCCGGTATGGCAGAAGGTCCTCGCGTACTACCGCTCCACATCACCAATCCATCAAACGATTCGGCTGGCGGATAACGCATGTCCCAACTGATCCGGTTCAAACCAGGCTCTACGGTCAGCGGTCGTTCATTCTTCTTACGATCTGGCTTCGTGCTGTAGCGGGTAATGAGTTCGCCATCCGAGTCCTTAAACTCAATCGACGCCATCTCACCGTCGTCTAAAGCTTCCTCCAAGTAAAAGAAAGCGCTCGCGCCGAATGGCAAATCTTGTCCAGATGGATTCGAACTACCGCGTCCGGAACGTCCCCGAAAGCGGATCGTCGGCTTTGGTTCAAAAACGTGTAGCGACTTCTCCATGTTCTCTTTGTCGAGCTGATGCAAGATCGTAAGATCATCAAGCATCCAAAAGGAACGGCCCTGGGTAGCCACAATTAAATCATCGTCTCGGATGGCCAAATCCGTGATGGGCACAATTGGCAAGTTCAATTGAAATGGCTTCCAACTCGCTCCATCGTCAAAAGAGACGTACATCCCAGATTCAGTACCGGCGTAAAGCAATCCAGCTCGCCCCGGATCGGCTCGAACCACCCGCGTGAAGTGCTTCCGGTCGATGCCATCTACGATTAATTCCCAGGACTTGCCGTAGTCCATCGTCTTGTACAAATAGGGCTTAAAGTCGTCACTCTTGTAGCTGGTCGCCGCAAGGTACAGACCGCCTGCCTCGGTTGGATGAGGCTCGAGCGAATTGATCTGCGTCCACTCTGGGAGTTCCGGAGGCGTCACGTCGTTCCAGCTCTCACCGCCATCTTGCGACAAGTGAACGAGGCCGTCATCGCTGCCAACCCATAGGACTCCCGCCTCATGCGGTGACTCCAGGGCCGCAAAGATAGTGCAGTAATATTCTACGCTCGTATTGTCCTTGGTAATTGGCCCACCAGACGAACCTAGCCGCTTTGGAGCATTGCGAGTCAAGTCAGGGCTAATCTGCTGCCAGCTCTGCCCCTCGTCGTTCGTCTTAAAAAGAACATTGGCGGCGGTGTAGAGCGTCGTCGAATCGTGAGGCGAAAAGAAGATTGGGAAATTCCATTGAAAGCGGTACTTGTTCGCTCCGGCACCGCTACCCATCGGATTGTCCGGCCACACATGAATATTGCGGACCTCTCCGGTCGAATGATCGAGTCGCGTCAGGAAACCGCCATACGATCCTCCGTACACGATGTCGGGATTCGTTGGATCGGGAGCAATATGACCACTTTCACCGCCAGCGGTCGATTCCCAGTCAGATTCGGAAATGCGTCCCGTCCCCGTTCGGTGAAAAATGCGAACGGTCGAGTTATCTTGCTGCGCCCCATAGATGCGATACGGTACATGGTTGTCCGTCGTCACTCGATAGAATTGGGACGTCGGTTGGTTGTAGTACGTAGACCAGTTTTCACCTCCGTCAAAAGTGACTTGTCCACCCCCATCGTCGGCCACAATCATGCGCTCGCTGTCTTCGGGAGCAATCCACAGATCGTGGTGATCACCGTGTGGAGTCCGAATGGAAGAGTAGGTTTCGCCGCCATCGGTCGAACGGTGAAACCCGACGTTGACCACGTAGACTTCATCCGCGTCCTGAGTGCTCGCATAGATTCGAGTGTAGTACCAAGCCCGCTGTCGCAGTTTGCGTTCGTCATTCACTTTGCGCCATGATTCGCCGCCGTTATCCGACCGGAACACGCCGCCGTCCTCAGCCTCAATGATGGCCCAGATGCGATCTGTATTCACGGGCGAGACATCGACACCGATGATACCCAACGTGCCTTTCGGCAAGCCCGAGTTGCGCGAAATCTCCGTCCATGTCTCGCCAGCATCTTCACTCTTCCATAACCCCGACCCTTCACCGCCGCTCTCTAAGCTGTAGGGAGTTCGGCTCACTTTCCAAGTCGAAGCGTACAGAGTTCGAGAGTTCGAAGGGTCCATTGCCAAGTCCACGGCGCCGGCTTCATCACTGACAAAGAGGACGCGCTTCCAGCTCTCACCGCCATCAGTCGATTTGAATACGCCGCGCTGCTGGTTCGGACCGTAAAGGTGCCCCAGAACAGCCGCGTAGACGATATCTGGATTCTCAGGATCAATCTGGAGCCTAGGAATGCAGTGCGAGTCTTCCAAGCCGATATGTTTCCAGGTCTTACCACCGTCAATCGATTTCCACATGCCATTGCCGTGCGAGACGTTTCCGCGAATCGTGACTTCGCCACCGCCCACGTACAAAATGTTGGCATTCGAAGGAGCCACGGCAACGGAACCAATTGATCCACCAAAGTAGCCGTCGGAAATATTGGTCCAGTTTGACCCGCCATCTTCTGTCTTCCAGACGCCGCCGCCTGCAGCCCCAAAGTAATAGAGCATGGGCTTCCCAGGAACGCCCGCACAGGCCGCTGATCGCCCACCGCGATAAGGCCCGATCGATCGGTATTGCAGCCCTTCCAGAATTGGCATGAACTCCGTGCCGTCGGTCGGCGACAAAGTTGCCGCCGGCGATTCATCCGATCCCGCTTCATCTTGAGCATGAACCGCAGAAGAAAGCGTGAACACGAATCCAAGAGTCACCAACGCAACGATCCGCCAAGCGGGACTTCGATCGCGATGCAAGATAGGCGATGCCGAAGGACAAAAACGATGTTGGAACGAAAATCGAAGGCAACGTTGCATTGAGAAAACTCACTCTTTGGGAAATGCCACTGCATAGTGAATGCCACCGCATTTGGAGGGCAGGGCGGCGAGTCTATGATAATTGCCAGTTTCAGCTTGTGGCTCGGAAGCCACATTCTCTTCCGAGCTAGACCGGTGAAAATCAGGCCTGACCCTGCAGGACCGACGACGGAATGTTCGTCAGTTGAAATGCGTTGCGGTAGATCGTTTCCTGCCCGCAGCGAATGCGTGCAGAAAAATCAAAGAGTGTTCCGACTTGCTCTTTCATCTCGACGTGAATCTCCAGCCGATCACCAGGCCTGGCAAACCCTCGGTATCGACCCGAGTTGACCTTTACCAAGACACCGAGTGCGTATTCATTGAAGAACGGATCTGCGGTATTGAACTCTTGCATCGGATTGAAATTCGCCGCCAAGAGAACTCCAGCACTCTGCGTTGTCATTTCCTGCATCAGGGCGCCTGGCAAAATAGGAGCTCCTGGAAAATGTCCTTGCACGAAAAACGCATCCTCTCGCACCGTCGTCGAGGTGAGTACGGATCGATCCTGGATCTCCTCGACGCAATCAATCAATAGATACGGAGCACGATGATGCAGGTAACCCTCGACAGAATCGAAACGGTGCTGGAAGAGAGTCGTATTCATGGATTCACTTTGTGGTGCTTGTTTTCTAGGCTAAACAGATACCCAAGGCGGCAGATAGAAAGACGCTCACGGGGGACTTGAAAATCAGTTGGCGCCAATCGGCGCTGACCATTGCCCGTTGGCAGCGTCTCTCGTTCGTGACGTTCGTGACAGACTTACTTAATCTGGGCAAGGGGTGGTCAACGTGGCTACACCTGATGACTGATTTGCGTAAAGTATCTCAGCAATCTCAAGGGACGTGTTGGGAAAGCCGCATCACGCCAGACTCTGCGTGATTTCGACATCGAACTACTATTTGCCGGAAGCAAGCGATGGAAGCCTACAAACGCCAGTTCATTGACTTCATGGTCGAAGTCGGAGTTCTCACCTTTGGAGACTTCACGACCAAGAGTGGACGAAAAACGCCGTATTTTGTGAATACTGGCCTGTACCGTTCGGGGACTCAATTGCAGCGTTTGGGAGAGTTCTACGCCGATGCGATCCAGAACAGCGGTATCGAGTTCGATGTCCTGTTCGGCCCAGCCTACAAGGGAATTCCTCTGGTCGTCACCACGGCAATGGCTCTAGCTGGTCGCGGTCAAGATGTTGCCTTCTGCTTCAATCGGAAGGAAGCCAAAGATCATGGTGAGGGAGGAACCCTGGTCGGACATAAGCTTTCCAACGGTGACCGAGTGCTCATCATCGAAGACGTAACCACCGCTGGCACCTCGATTCGCGAGACCGTACCCGTATTGCGATCCGCGGCCAGCATTGAACTAGCTGGCTTGGTTGTTTCCGTGGACCGAGGCGAGCGGGGAACCGGAGAACAATCGGCACTGTCCCAAGTCGGGTCGGAGTTTGCAATGCCCACGCACTCGATCGTCAATGTTCACGAAATCATCGAACACGTTGACTTGGCTGTAGACGACTTGGAGCGTATGCACGCCTATCTCGCTCAGTATGGAGCAACCTCTTAGCACTGGGCCGGTAACTCCGCCTCATTGATTTCAATGAGGATGATCGTGCGTTCCGGTATGTTCATGTGGTCCACCCTCAATCTCGCCATGAAGATGAACCGGATCCGATCCACCCTCCGATTCTGGACCATGTGCGTGCTCTCCCTCGAGCAATCCTACTAACCAGGCAGCGGTAATTCCCAGCAATAGGGCCGCTGTAAGTGGAATGCGGCTATGCGAGTGGAACTCCATTTCAGGTAATAGGTCACTCAGCGAAATGCAGAGAAAGACGCCCGCCGAAAACGCGAGTCCCCAAGCTGCCAAATGAGCGGCCCACTCACCGCCTAAACTGGAAGCACCATACAAGAACCCAAACGCTCCTAGAGGACACATCAGTGCGAAGCCAACGTTGATGACGAGACGTTGATTCGGCGTGGTCGTTGGATACATCAACGAAGTGACCGATACTGCGTCGAGTGGCTTGTGCAAAAAGACGGCGAGGAAAATTCCGAACCCCGCTAAATTTGCGCCGTGCCCAAGTTCAGTCACCACACCACTAGCCAGCGCAACGCCGTCCAGCAGAGTGTGTAAGCCGAGCCCTACAAGCACTCCAATCCAGCGATGCTTGCCCATAGTCAGACTTGGAGACGAATGGCTATGGTCGGCGCAGTCATGCGAGTGCTCGCCATTATGAGTTTGCCCGCCGGGCACCTCGCCATCTTGCTCTGACATTTCCTCGCGAACCGCCAAAGAATCGCCTGTCGTCGGCGCGATCCCAAAATCACCAGGGCCATGCTGATGGAAATGGAAAAATCTCAAGAGCAAGAACATCGCTACCAAGCCTAGCATCAACCCGGTCGTCGCTATGCTCACATCATCGCTGGTAATTGCCTGTCCCGAGGCGGCCAGAGCGTGCGGGATCATGTGAAAAACAGCGATCCCAAGCATCAGCCCACCAACGAAGCTAATCAGCAGTTGCATCCTGGTGTGCGTCAGGCGCAACCACTCAGGCAACATCCCACCCCACACCGAAGCCAAGACGACGGCTCCGCTATAGGCCAACATCAGGCCAAAAGTGTGGTCAGGAAAATGCATACTGAGCTAGCGCTAACGGCAACAGAGTCGAAATCGGCAATCCGCAGCCGGAAAGACCACGATCTGCTCAGGATTGCCCGAAGAATTTGGGCAGTGCAATTTCGACAATAGGAAACGGATCCGAAATTGTCCTCGATACCTTTCACAACGCCAAGGCGTTTGCACCCTGGTTCGGAAGTTTCAGTGGCTTTCGCACTAAGAGAGACCAGCCGAGTACTTAGACCTCGGCGTTCTTGATGGAACTAGTCGTCGAAAGAGAGCCCGATCGTGTTTAGAAGTCTAGTTCGATCTCGACGGGGCAGTGGTCCGATCCCATGATGTCTTGGCGAATTCCCGCGCTGACCAGCTTCGGCCGAAGCCGCTTTGAAATCCAAAAGTAGTCCAAACGCCACCCAACATTCTTCTCTCGGGCATTCATTCGGTAAGTCCACCAACTGTACTGGCCAGGTTCTTCATTAAACTCGCGAAACGTGTCGATGAATCCCGCGTGCACAATGTCGTCGACACTAGCCCGTTCCTCATCCGAGAATCCAGCGTTCTTGCGATTTGCTTTCGGATTCGCCAGATCAATTTCCTTGTGCGCGCAATTTAAGTCGCCACAAAAGACGACTGGCTTGCGTTTAGACAGACGGCTCACATAAGCCAGAAAGTCGCGATCCCACTCGAGTCGATAATCCAATCGTGCCAAACCGCGCTGCGCGTTCGGCGTATAAACATTGACGAGATGAAAGTCATCAAACGTAGCGGTGACGATGCGGCCCTCCTGGTCATGCTCCTCAATCCCTAAGCCCAATGTCACCTTTTTGGGCTCAACTTTGCTCCAGATCGACGTTCCGCTGTAGCCTTTTTTCTTGGCACAATTCCATGAATGGCGGTACCCTAACTCTTCGACCCAATCGAGATCGACTTGGCTCGGTTCCGCTTTCGTTTCTTGCAGACACAAAACATCGGGTTGATCGGATTCGACAAAATCACGAAACCCCTTTGTCATGGCAGCCCGAATGCCATTTACATTCCAAGAAACAAGACGCATACGAATTTGCCTCGGAGCGATTTGCTCATGTATTTGCCCGCGTTTGTCGTAGTGCTTTGGCGACAACTTCTTACGAGTTTCATCCAACAACACTAGTCGTCAGAAGTCGAGCATTCCTCCGTGTACCAGCAAAGCGATGAGGCCTATGGCGTGCCTAGATACGGAGCCGCTAGCGATCAATTGGAGAAGGCTCAAAAATCAGGCTCATTTTGTACGCTCTAAGATCCAATCTGTCATGAGCTCCAGTGCACCTTCATCGAAGGTTTCTTCAATCTCACCGTACTCATCCATCAACCCCGTCTTGGACGTCTGGAACAAGTGATTCAGATCTGGCAATTCAACGACATCGAAATCCACCGTCGGGGCTGCTGTCAGCGACTCTTTGATCGCATCGAGATTCGTCTTGGGTTCCACTTGCAGGTCTTTAGATCCGTTGATCGCAAGTACAGCGCACGTCACTTGCTCTAGGTTCGAACTGGGCTCGTAGGTGAGAAAATATTCGAACCATGGCGAGCGAAGCTGTGCGCCTGCCGCTTTGACGATCTCCTCCGCACTTTGCTCCGCATCGTCGGCTTCTTCCAGCAGTCGCCCGACAATGGCCAACGCTTTTTCTTCGAATGCCGCATCGGAAAGTCGGGGTTTTTCTTTAGCCAGATCGATGAGCGACTGTTGAACAAGTGCTTCCTGCATCATCTCTTGATCGGACATTCCGCTCGCTTTGAGAATCAAAGCAGCTTGGCTGACTAAGATCTTTTCACCGTTCACTCCAGGCCCTGCCATCAAGATAATGAATGCCAGTTTTCCATCGTTGACGGCTACCATAGGTGCGATCAGACCTCCTTCGCTGTGTCCGGCGATTCCAACTTGGTCTGCATTGATTTCTGGACGCGAACGCAAGAAACGGACCGCCGCTCCAGCATCACTCGCAAAATCCACTGAGGTCGCAGCACTGAAATCTCCACTCGATTCAGCGGTACCTCGATCGTCGTAACGCAACACAGCAATTCCACGGCGCGAGAAATAGTCCGCAATGACGGCGAATGGCTTATGTCCCGCAATCGTCTCATCGCGATCCTGGGGCCCCGAGCCACTAACCAAGACAACTGCTGGCACCTTTCCTTCCGCAGCCTTGGGAATCGTCAGTGTGCCTGCCAGAGTTACCTTCGCTTCGTTGTTCTCAATCTGGACTTCTTCTATCGAGTATGGAAATGGAGCCGTGGGAGTCTGTGGGCGGGCTGGTGGTTGAGCCGCCTCAAGCTCTTCGACGGGATTCTCCTGCTTTGTCAAAGTCAGTGACGGTGATAAGAAACTCTGTTTCCATTTGCCAACGAGCTCGTTTCCATCTTCGCTGAGCTTGCCCTCGAATGAAGCCTTCAGCGCGGGTACTTCAATGGTCACTTGGTCGCCATCAATTTTTTGATTCCCGACAAAGCCGCCGACTTTTTGCGTGATACTGTCAAAGTACATCTCGCCTGAAGCCAGCTCGCGAATCTGCACGTCCAGCTTCTGGACCAAAACGTTAATCGTCCCTGTCCATATCGCTTTCAACTGCTCTTGAGGCACTGCATCGACACGGTCGAAAGTCAAATCAATTTCGGCCGTCCGCTGCAGCCACTTCCCTTTGGCCGATGAACCATCAACCACTCCCTCAAACTTGGCTTTCGTTGCAACAAGGGTCCACGACAACGTTTCAGACGTGTTTTGAATATCTGTCAGTTCAAACTCAGACTGTCCCTCGTCCAGGCTGATCAGCTTTCCCTGCCATCCGTCCGCGTTCTCGTTCAACTCCAGCGCGAATCGAAAGTGCCGCGCAGGAGTCTTCATCTTTCCGTACCAGATTTGGTCGGGAACATTCTCAAGATTTGCCTCTTGCGCTTGAGCCGAGGCCGCGCAAAATCCACTCATCATTGCGAGCAAGCCAAGAAACGCAAAAAGAGAATGAGCTGCGCGATTCGCAGTATGATCGCAATTCATAGGATCAAACCGTTTCGTTCAATTGCTAGAGGTTCGCCACTAGGGCAGGGTAGTGCTCGCCGCGTCAGCTGGCCGTCTAAACGACATCGCACCGGTCGCCATGGCAACACTGCCGACCTGTGTGCGCATTCAAGTAGGAAAACGGAATCCACCAGGCTGCGATCAACATGAATGTCCAAAAGGTGCTGTTCGTGTACGCGGCGCACCAAAGAATGGCTGCAGCAAAGAACAGCGATTGAAGAATATTCAACTTGCCTGCCAATTCTCGACTCATTTGCTTTGACCTTGCACACTTTGGGGACACAATCACCAACCGATACAGTACCGACCCGCTACCGTCGAACCAGCTGGAGCTGGGCATGAAAACCAGCAGACGGATCGGACCATACCATTGAAGTCTCATTTGGCCATCATTTTAGGCGCTGCAAACGGGGCTTCTTACGCAACTTTTTGGAAAAATCGGCCCAACTACGCCATTCGCAGTCGATCGTTGTTGTTTCCTCTCGGCCTGGGCAGTTCTAATTTCCGATGAACTGGCCAGGCGGCATCCACCCTGTCGGCGACGAGAAATCCTGTTTTCCATCAACGACTCCACCACGAAAACAACTTCGAAAGGAACCAACCATGAGCGCGCTTGATGAACTAAAGAAATTCACCACCGTCGTCGCGGACACAGGCGAGATCGACGCAATCGCTGCGCATAAACCACAGGATGCGACCACGAACCCATCGCTGCTCTATAAAGCAGCCCAGCTTCCCGAGTATCAGTCGCTCGTAGATGAAGCCATCTCCTACGGGCAATCCAAGGCATCGAGTGAAGACACACTAATTGACGCCATCATTGATAAGCTCGGCGTCACCTTCGGCTGTCGCATCTTGGAGATTATCCCAGGCCGTGTTTCGACTGAAGTTGATGCAAGACTGAGTTTCGACACACAGGGGACGGTGGACAAAGCCCATGAATTGATCGCGCTCTACAAAGAAGCTGGAATCGATTCCGACCGGATCTTGATCAAGATCGCGAGCACCTGGGAAGGCATTCGTGCAGCCGAAATCCTGGAGAAGGAGGGCATTCACTGCAACCTCACGTTGTTATTTGGTTTCGGACAGGCGATCGCTTGCGCCGAGGCCAAAGTAACTTTGATCAGCCCGTTCGTTGGTCGCATCTACGACTGGTATAAAGCCGAACAAGGCGTTGACCATATCCCGATCGCAGATGATCCAGGCGTCGCATCGGTCACCAAGATCTATAATTACTACAAACGGCACGGCTACCAGACGGAAGTCATGGGCGCTAGCTTCCGAACTGCAGAACAAGTTACCGCACTCTGCGGCAGTGATCTCCTCACGATTTCACCCAATTTGCTGTCTGAATTAAGCGATTCCGATGTTGCCGTGCCTCAAGCGCTGAATGCCGAAGAAGCCAAGAACATGGACATCGACAAGATTGCAATGAACGAAAACGTATTTCGCTGGATGCTGAACGAAGACGCCATGGCCACGGAAAAACTCGCTCAGGGGATTCGCGGTTTTGCCACTGATCTCGACAAATTGCGTTCTTATCTGGCCCAAAGAATGGAAGCCGCGACTGTTTAGCAGTTCGGCGCATCAACATTCATTGTTCTTTGGCACAGAAAGATGATATTGGAGTCCCGGCTTCAGACTGTCCGAGCATTTTGCAGATGCAGCAGCTCGGGGAGCTGGACTCCAGCGCTGCCAGGGGAACAACTGCATGCTATTGACGCCGCAAACCTACCTAAGTCTTGCTTGCGCAAACGGGTACCACGTATGGCCCCTCCGGGATCACGGCGATCGGCTCTTCCGGATGTAGCCTCGCCAACTGTTCAACCTTGGCGGTAAGGTCCCGTACGCGCTGAACACCAGTCCATGCATACTGCTGCTCGCTTAAACCGGTCGAATACAAATGCACCTCCCCCAAAAACTGGGGCTTGAGTTGCATCTGAGTCTGCCACTCATCGATATCTGCCCGTGGTTTTTCCAGAAGCGACGCCAGAAACGCCTTTGGACCCATCTTGATCAACCGCTGCTGAGCATCGAGATACTCGGCAGAGCCAATCCCTTCGGAGCACTCAGATGCGATGACTAGGTTTCCCCCATCGGCCAGGATCCCCATGGCGCCCACCATCCCTTTCACGGTCTGGTAGTAGGTCTTGTCCAACGGATATCCTGCGGCCGTCGTGACAACGGTACGATAGCGGGAAGCGACCTCTATTTCACAATATTGCCTGACGAACTCAACGGCTTCATGATGGCTCTCAACGACGGGGCCAAAGTTGACAAACGCAAGCGATCGCTGCTCGTCGACCACCGTGTTCAGAGCATACACTTGCCCCACCTTGGACACGATTTCGAGTTGCTCTTCGTGCAAAGGATTGCCCTCAAAATTACAGTTTCTCGCGGCCGGATCCGCCATAAAACGCCCGCTGTGAAACGTACGAATCGTATCCTCGTGTGCAATTCCAGGTGCGATGACTTTGCGCCCACCCGAGTAGCCCGCCATAAAATGCGGTTCAACTAGACCAGTTACGATACGCAGATCTGCTTCAACAAATTCCTTGTTGATCCGAACAGGCGTACCGCGAGTTCCCGTGATGCCCAGATCAATGTGGTTTCCTAACACCCTGGCGTCATGATTCAGAACACGCACGTTCTGCGTCACCCACGGATCGCCGACAAGCTCCTCTAGCTCCGCCCCCAAATTTGGCCGATGAAGCCCAGTCGCGATGAGAACGACGATTTGTTCCAGATCCACACCAGCGCGAACAAGCCGTTCAATCATCGGACGCAAGAAGAGGTAGTTCGGAACTGGACGAGTGATATCGCAAATGACAATACATGCGGACGTGCATCCGCTCGCCCGTCGCGCCAGACCAGATTGATCAAGCGTGCTGGCTACCGCCTGTGAGGGATGATCGTATGTGGGCATCAAAGGTTTGCGAATGACATCCACACGCACGTCAGTTGGCAGCTCTAACGAAAGACCATTTCGCCCGTAGGCTAGTTCAATCCCCATGCTCGGCTACCTCCTCCGCAGCGTTGATTTTCAACGGAGCAAAGTGTCCGTGCTTCAGAAAATGCAGCACTTGTTTTGTTGCATCCCGTCGAAATAGAACCGAAGAGTGAAAGCCTGGCAGGAGCACATAATCCGAGGCCGATTCTAAAAGCGTGCTTTCTCGACGTACTACAAAATCCGTTTTTGCCTGGATGACTCCAACCTCAATCGATGGATCAAGGCGCTCGCTCAATTGATTCACGTAACTATCGGGCCGATCTCGTATTTGGGTCAGAGTCGGACTTAACCACCGGAAAAGCCATGCATACCGGCTTGCGGCGTGAGAGCCATGATTGGGGGGACACATCATGACGATGCGTTTCAGTCCCTCAAACTCGCTTTCCCCAAGTGCAACTCGAGTCACCAGATTCCCCATGCTGTGAGCTACAACATGAATCGTGCCGAATTCCTTACTTAGCCATTCGAGCTGCAAGCGTAGATCGGCCGCATGTTTTTCGATACCGTACCAAAGGCTGTGATACCCCCAATTCGCGACGTGGTAGCCTTGGCGACGAAGCCTCTTGGCAAGCGGCGCCATCAGCATTCGATTCGCGCCGAAACCATGAGTCAGCAAGATAGCTTCCTGGCTTGATTCGGTTGGATTCATGCTGTTCTCATACGACGACAAAGGCGTTGATCTCGAAAGTGCGAGTCGTTCTACGATAGGAAAATTTGCAGCGTGAAAGAAAGACTCACTTAGGCCGAGCGAATAAGAGAGTTCCTCACAAAGTCGACAGGGCTGCGAGAACAGGGCTGAGCGAAACCAGGTCAGACCCGCTTACGGGCTTGTAAACTCCCCCTGCCATTCGATTTACCCAACTTAAAGCGGCGACAGTGCACTTCAGGGTGATCTAGCCGCACTCACTCGGCCAGTTACAATATCGAGCTTGGAAACGGAACGCGTCTCTGCAGTCCAGCATGGAAGTGCTGTGGTGCTTTCCCCGCAATTACTAAAGTCAGTTTACGAATGCCTACTAAATCTGCGAAGTCAAAAGTCGTTTCCGGCGACGTCGTCATGGCGGACGGCGAAGAATTAAACCTGAGGAATCGAAACCTGGCCGCATTCCTGGCTTGGGTGATTCCTGGCGCAGGGCACTTTTATCAGCAGCGTTATTTGAAATCCGCTATCTTCTCGGCGTGCGTTTTCACAACGTTCCTCATCGGCATGATGGTTTCGGGCGGCAAATGCGTATACGCGTCGTGGAACCAGACCGAGAAACGTTGGCAATATGTGCTCCAGTCTGGTGTCGGATTCGCAGCCATACCAGCGGCCTTGCAAGCCTATTCGGCTCGGCGTGGCAACGAGCCGCCCTTGGGCGAATTCATGCTCGGTCCCGATAGTGCTCGTGACATCGATGATTGGCACAAGGACTCTGCATCGGGATTCGACATGGGAACGCTCTACACCATGATCGCCGGCCTGCTAAATGTGCTCATCGTCTTTGACGCTTACGCAGGACCGCTTCCGCCGCCGGTCTCGAAAAGATCGGGAACAGGCGAAGACGAGGAAGACGCTTCTGCGATGGAATCTCCGCCGGAGAATTCGAGTGATTCGACCTCCTGACCTACGGGTTCCATTTCACATGTTCCTCATTTTGGTTGTACCGCACGTTTGTCAGCAACCTTCCGCAACTTAATTGCACAGCGCTCTGGAGAATAGAATGCTCGGACTTGTTGTGAGCATGTCACTGGGATACCTAGTGATGTACATCCCACTGCTAGTTGCGGTTTCGCTGGTCGTTGGCGGAACACGTCATGAGAAAACTCATTTGATCATAGATCAGACTGTTCGCACGGCAGTCTGGATCACTTCGTTTATGCTAGGCATCTATGTGGTGCTGCAGATTGTCTCATGGCTTGTCTAATACGACATGTCATGAGCCAGTTAGCTCCGGCGACCTCGACAGGCTGATCCTCTCTCTGGGTTAGCATACGTCTCGATCGCCAACTTTATTCCAACTGCTCTGAGAATCGATGAGAATCCTTGTCCTCGGCGCCGGTACAGTAGGTACCTGGATCGCCGATCTCCTTTGCCGCTACCGTCATGACGTGACCGTCGTCGACGTAGATGGCGAAAGTGTTGAGCGCATCAACAACGACCTCGATGTGCGTGCCATCCAAGGCTCCGCGTCCCAGTCCAGTGTGCTTTTTCAGGCTGGTGTGATGGGCTGCGAAGTCTGCATTGCCGTGACGGGGATTGACGAAGTCAACGTCGTTGCGGCCTCGATGGCCAAGTCGATGGGAGTCAAACGCGCGGTCGCTCGTGTTTACGCGCCCGTCTTTCGAGATTTAAGCACATTCGATTACCAGCGTCACTTTGGTATCGATCGCTTGCTTAGCTTAGAACAACTCACTGCCATGGAGTTGGCTCGTGCGATCCGAAATCCGGAGAGCATTACCTTAGAACACTTTGCACGCGGACAAATCGAAGTCGCTGAATTTGAAGTCACTCGCAAAAGCGATTCTTTGGGCCAACCGTTAAAACAATTGGCTTTCTCTGAAGGCGTCCGAGTTGGTACCCTCAAACGCGATAACCACACTTGGATCGCTGGCGCTAACGACGAGATTCGGCTGGGTGATTGGATCAGCTTGCTTGGCAAGCCGCAAGAAGTTGAAACCGTCAAGAAAACATTCGCACAACGAGCCCCGAAGCGTCAGCATGTGGTGATCGCTGGCGGTGGGGAAACAGGTTATCACCTCGCAGCCGCACTCGATGGAGAACGGCACAACGTGCTGCTACTCGAATCCGACGAGGGTCGCTGCGACTATCTTGCTTCTCACCTCAATCGGGCCACGGTGGTGTGTTCCGATGCCACTCGCAAAGTCACGCTCGAAGAAGAACGTGTCGGAGGATGCGATTATTTTGTTGCCTGCACCGGCAACGACGAAAACAACATTATGGCTGGACTGGAAGCCAAAGAGTTAGGCGCGAAGAAGATCATGGCGATCGTTGGACGGCCTGACTATGCCGGAATCATTAGTAGGCTCGGTATTGATATCGCCGTGAGTGAACGGGACGCGATGGCGCGGCAGATACTCGGCTTGCTTACCGACGGTCCAGTGCTCAGCCAGATGCAGATGCCGTCCAGCGATGTGTATATTCTCGAGCTCGAAGTCGCCGCTGACTCGCTCGTGACACAATCGACGCTCGCGGATTTAGACCTGCCGCAAGGCGTTCTGATCGCCGCGGTACTCCAAGAAGATTTCGTGCGTGTCCCCTCGGCAACGGATTCGCTGCAAGCCGGGAGCACCGCTTTGGTCCTGTGCCCGTCAGAACAACTGTCGAGTGCGGCCGATGCTTTCCGCCCAACGGGAGGCTAGGCTGAACGATGAACTACAAGCTTCTGAGTAGGACACTGGGCATCATTTGCCTTCTGTTCTCCGTTACGATGCTCTTCTCGCTGCCCTGGGCACACCCGAGCTTAGGTTTTCGACACGATATCCGTTTGGAGTCACCCGAGTTCGAGTTCCAAGGATTCATCGCACTGTTCTTCTCCAGCTTGATCTCAGCGATCAGCGGAGTTGCTCTAATGTGGCTCGGCCGCGGTGGCAAAGGCCAGCCACTCTTCCGCAAAGAAGCAATGGCAACGGTTGGGCTTTCCTGGATCTTGGCGACCATCTTGGGTGCTCTCCCTTATCTGCTGAGCGGGACGAGCGTGAGCGCGGATGAGAAAATGTCGATCGTCGAAGCGCTTTTCGAAGCTCAATCGGGATTTAGTACCACAGGTGCTACCGTGCTGACCGACCTTGAAGATCCCAATCTAGTGCCACACTGCATCCTGTTCTGGCGAAGCAGTACTCACTTCCTCGGTGGGCTTGGAATCGTCGTGTTGTTGGTCGCCATTCTCGGACAAGGTGCACGCGGTAAGGCGATGATGCGGGCTGAAATCACGGGACCAACTAAAGACTCCCAGTTCAGCCGCATGCAGCAAACTGCCAGCGTTTTTGCCTCGATCTACGTATTGTTGAACTTGGTCCTCGCTATCATCTACTGGGCTAGCGGCATGTCCCTGTTCGACGCGCTGTGTCATGCGTTTGCGACTATGGCAACTGGCGGCTTTAGCACTTACAACGCAAGCCTCGGACACTTTGACAGCGCGTGGATTGAGTACATCACGATCTTATTCATGGTGCTCGCGGGAACCAACTTCGCGCTGTTGTTGTTTGTCGCCTCCGGTCAATTCCGGCGCTTGTTCGCGGATCTCGAATGGCGTGTCTACATCGCCATCATCGTGATCGTGAGCGGAGCCGTCATTGGATTTGGGCTCGCCAACGGCGATTTTACCAACGTCCCCAATGCTTGCCGTGATGCCCTGTTCCAAGTGGTATCGATCATGACAACGACGGGCTACGGCACAGACGACTACGACGTGTGGAACAACTTTGGCCGCGGAATCCTGATTCTGCTGATGTTCGTGGGTGGTTGCGCTGGCAGCACTGGCGGAGGCATGAAAGTGATTCGTCACGTACTGCTAGCTAAAATCTTGCGACTCGAGCTAGAGCTGTCCTATCACCCCAAAGTCGTTCGCCCGCTCCGAATCGGCGATCAGCCGATTGACGACAATGCAATTCGGAAACACATCCTGGTCTACTTTGGACTGGTGGCGGCAATCTTCTCGTGCGCGTGGCTCGTTCTCATTACGATTGAACCTGATCGGCAATGGACCACCGGTGCAACCGCTGCCTTGGATCATAAGCTGCTCGATTGTGCCAGCGCCGTTGCCGCCACACTGAACAACATTGGCCCGGGGTACGGAGTCGTTGGACCAACAGCGAACTACCAGGGATTTTCTGAGTCCAGCAAATTGCTCTTCGTGTTCCTCATGATGCTCGGCCGGCTTGAGATGTTTAGCATTCTCGTTCTTTTTGTGCCGGCATTTTGGCGAAAAATCTGAGAGTCTGGCGGACGGCCAAGCTTTTCTAACCTGCCGACCGAAACTCGACTGTCGATCGCACACATGCGGCGGCCTGGAATCGGCTGCGTTTGGAACCCGATTACCGAACCGTTCGTGCCAATCTTATGAACAAAACATCAGGCTACGTCACACTCCAAAACCTGATCCCAACGTTTCCGAGAAAGAAAAGAAGCGAAAATTTTCTGCATTTCCTGGAAAACTCCACCGTCGCCGGTGACTCTCTACCAGTAGCCGCTTCGGTTCAAACCGAGTGACGTGCTAGCTAGATTCTCCTGGACAGCGAACTGCCACATGCAGCAGGAACAGCTTCAAGAACTTTTTGACGACCTGAGCTCCGCACTAGTGCTCTATGCGCGGCAGTGGTGTCAATCGCCCGATGATGCCGTTCAAGAAGCTTTTGTCGAGCTGTTTCGTATTCAGGAAGATCCACAATGTCCACGAGCCTGGCTATACACAGCCACGCGCCGGCGCGCGCAAAACATAGCTCGCGCCGAACAGCGGAGGCGAAAACACCATGAAACTGCTGATCGCCAACGACAAACCCAAGAGTCATCCGAGAACTGGTTTCGGACGAGTGAAGAATCTCTTGTTGCTGGGGAGGTCGCCGAAGCGCTTAGCCAGCTCCAAGGCGAAGAGCGTGAGTTGCTTGTTGCACGGATTTGGGGCGAACTGAGCTTCGATGAGCTATCCAGACTGTTGCAGTGCTCCGTTAGTTCAGCCCACCGGAGATACAACGCAGCTCTGATGACACTCAAAACGATTATGACCCAAAAGCCGGGAACGCCTGTCGCGCGAACACGTCA
Source organism: Aureliella sp. (assembly GCA_046290675.1). Classification (GTDB taxonomy): domain Bacteria; phylum Planctomycetota; class Planctomycetia; order Pirellulales; family Pirellulaceae; genus Aureliella. Next base: position 261,302 of record JBKAHA010000008.1, on the reverse strand, counting down.
TGGTACCAATCAGGGCGCCGACCGCAGTTCCGCCAATCCAATTTCGAATCCGCCCAGTACATCCCAACCAAAGCGAACCATGCCTTTCGTGAAGACGGTCGCGAACGGCCTTGCAGCTGAGGGAGACACCTAGATGTCTGCATTCAATAACGACTCCGACAACGACGCAATTGAGATCTTCGAACAAGAACTCAGAGCGTTGAATCCGAGACCGGCCAACTTCGAACTCGAAGTCGAAGAAAAGCACGGAAACGTGTTGCGCTCTGATCTGAACCAGGCAGACAACATCGCGTCACCAATCGTCGTGCCAACGGTGAAATCGAATTGGAGCACGATCATCGCAAGCTGGTCGGCGGGGGCCGCGGCGGGCATTCTGGGGACTCTTATCTCGCTGAGCTTTCTGACGACTCACAAAGCCGTTGAATCAGCTAGAAGCCGCGCTCAAGACCTCGACATCACCGCAGGCGACAACGGCAACACGGTGAACCCGACTAGCGACGACCAGAACCTGGGAACGAACCTTGCATCAAGCACAGTGAGGAACCCTGGTTCTGGTGCTCTCTACGCCACAGATCGTAACTCGTTCTTAGGGCTGGGCGGCCTGATGGCAAATTCGAATACCGTTCTAACTCCACGAAACGCATCGATGTCCGTCTTCACCCCCACGGATTTAGCCACTGCGAGAAGATACAGCTTCAATTCCGTCGGACTAGCGTCGCCAATTCGCGCGGAGACGGATAACCATATCGAAGCAAGAAACTCACTGATGCCTTCGACAGATGCCATGAATTCGGACATTCCAGACTCGCCAAATCAACGACAACTCCTCAGGAACATGCTAGATCCGTTTGCATCTACCTAGCGTGTCCATTGCATGCTGCCCCCTTCGTTCGCGGACCGGGCAGGAATCTCGCAGTGAAGACCTCTCTTCGAGCCTGACATATCGACTCCTCCTGATAGCAGCTGCGCTGGTGCGAGAGTCAGTGGATCCCGATTCGCTAGCACAACTAACCCGCACTTCCTCTGAAATGAAACCAATGGAAAGAAAACATAAACTCAAAGCGAATTCGCCTCGCGCGAAACATCGACACCCTGCGATTCTTGCTGGTTTCGGATTTCTCTTATGCATCGGCATTGCGACAAGTGCCACTATCGGAACCGCCCAGGAACCGTTACCTCTCTATGAACCGATTCAGCCCGGTGACGCCGATGAAATTAGCGTCGAAGGTGCCTGGAAAAACATCCGCAGTGATGGCCTTGTTGTCGCGCTCAGGGAACTCACGCTTGCCCCTAAAAGTGAGCCGCGTCCGGCACTTTCGGTTCGCTTGCTCCCGGACGACTATGAATCGGTGCCCGGCAACGCGGCATTCTTCTACATGCAAGCGATGGCCTGGGCAGAGCAGTCGAATGCCCGCCGAATGCGTGATGAATTCGAGCGTAAATATGTCGAGCAAGCGCAACAAGAAAACATGTCGATCAGCGAGGTTCCGCCCCACGTTTGGCGAGAAAGCACGCGTCCCGAAGACTTGCCGCTAGATCAAGTCAAAGAGTACTTGAGCTATTCCGCTTTTCAAAAACGATTCTTGGAGCAAGCTTGGCGACGCCCGCATTGCGACTTTGATCGCCGGATTCGCGAAGTCGAAAGCCCAGCCATGGTCTTACTACCTGAGATTCAAGCCATGCGCGGACTCGCCAGAACCCAGTCGCTGCGATTCTTAACTGCCATCGCCGAAGACCGCACTGATGACGCGGTGACCATCTTTGGACAGCAACTAGCCTTCGCACCACACCTTTCTCAAGAGACCTTCCTGGTTTCCAACTTAGTCGGCCTAGCCTGTGCCAGCATCGGCATCTCAGACGCATCCTACCTATGTGAACACCCAGATGCTCCCAATATGTACTGGGCAATCGCGGCATTGCCAAACCCATTGGTCAACACACGCCCTTCACTAGCTTTTGAACGACAGTTTCTATTTGAAGAATTCAAGCAACTCAAAGAAATTGACACAACACCCAAGTCCAACGAATTTTTGCGCGAAAGCTTGGCCGCTCTTAAGAAGGCTGTCGAACACCTCAGTTCGGGACCAGTAGAACCCTTCTCCGGTATGGGTGAACTCAGTACCTCGCTGGCAGTCGCATCCGGCGTGCCTGGTGCGAAACGCTATCTCACCGAAGTAGAGGGCATCGACGTCGAAACCATCGATTCACTCCCGCGTACTCAAGTCTTCTTGCTCGGTGTGCGACGATATTACGAGAACGCTCGCGATGAATTGTTCAAATGGCAATATCTGACATACGCTCAAGTCCAACGGCACAGGAAGGATCCACGACAAAGGCTCGAGAATGATTTGCAGGAGTATGGTTTGATCGCTGCTCCCTCGGGGGCGGTTCTGTCGGCGGTCAACGCAGTGATGATCGCGCAAACACGCCAAAAGCAAAGCCTGGCGCTTCTGCAGACCATTGAGTCCATTCGTCATCATTTGGCCGCAAATGACAACAAGCTTCCAGCATCACTCGATGAACTTGAGCTTCCAGCGCTGGACGACCCAGCTACTGGCAAGCCCTTTACTTATCTGCGACACAGCGAAGGCGCATCGCTCTACGGCGCTCCCTGGCCTGGCTATCGCGTTCAATATGAATTACGAACGGCCCCCTAATCCTTCCCAGACGATTCCCGTAGTTGAAGCCTAACGAAAGGCCGCAGCTTGACCAAGTGTGACTTTGTGTCGGAAATCGGAACCATTCCGCAGATCACTTTTGCCCACCCAAAGTTCATACGTCGTGAGCACGAAGTGGTCGCGGCCTTCGATGACGACATACCTTCGCCGATCCATTCAGAACACTACCCGAGAAATACCATGAAGATCATCTCCCCATGCTCTGCCGTCATAGCCACGCTGCTAAGCATCGGCTTTGCCGTTGCCGATGAGACCGTGATTCAACAAGCAGCCAATGAAACCACCGTTACAATATTACGTTTTGACGCGAAGAACTCAGAGCTATCCCCAGATCTCGAGACGGTGGCCAGTTCGATGGCCTCGAAAGAGATCGTCGAGGCTTTCTCAGTTCCCTTCGAACAGATTCGTAAGAGCCTAGGGGACAACACTGGGTACGCGGCATTTGATCTTCCGTACGGTTTTGCTTTGAATGGCAGAATCGTTGCGGCCGAAAGCATGGCCGCCGATCGTCTCAAATCGATGACCCAACAAGCTTGGCCGTACACCGCCGGTTCCGTCCAACGCAATGGGGGATGGAATCGAGTTCAAATCAGTACGGATAAACTCGTATCCGAGTCGGCGCTTGGAAGCCTATCTGAAGCCTCGAAAAGTCTCTGGACTCAGGCAATGGAAGAGACCGCCGACTTTCCATTGCAGTTGATTGTGGTGATTCCAGACGTCTTGAAGCAGACCATCGAAGAAACGAATCCGGTCCTGCCAAATTTTCTCGGCGGCGGATCGGCTGACGAACTTATTGGTGGTCTGAAGTGGCTCTCCGTTGGCTTCAAACCAAACGAAGTCACCTTCCGCGCCGTCTTGCAGGCAGATTCTGAAGAGGCTGCTCAAGTCCTCCGAGAACGAGTGCCGGCAGTGTTGAAATCGCTAATGCAAGAGGTATCACCCGATGAGGTGGTCGCAAAGATGCTGACGAGTGTACTTGGCTTGGTTCAGCCGAAAGTAAAAGGATCTCAAGTGGTTTTCTCAATTGAAGATCCGGCGCAGACTCGTGCCCTGTTGCAGTTGGGCATCGCAACGCTTAGTACGGCCGCGAAGCCGATGGCCATCTCGCGAACGCAAAACAAGCTCAAGCGACTCGCCCTAGGCTTCCACAATTATGAGTCGGCGTTTCGGGTTTTTCCCACCTACGCCAAAACGAAATCGACCGGCAAACCCAGTGGCTTGAGTTGGCGAGTTCACATTCTTCCGTTCCTTGGCGAGGCGGAACTGTATCGCGAATTCAAACTTGATGAGCCTTGGGATAGCGAGCACAACCTGAAGTTACTCAGCCGTATGCCCGAGTTGTACAAACCCGAGTTACCAATCGGAACGACCGCCAAGATCGAGGCGTTTCATACAACTTTGGTCGCACCACTGAGCGAAAAATCCGTCTTTGGCCAAGATAAACCGGTCGGATTCGCCCAGCTCACGGACGGGTCAAGCAACACAATCTTGTTCGTTGAAGTGACTCCAGAGAACGCAATTCCGTGGACCTCGCCTGCCGAATTCCGAATTGATCCACTGGCTCCTTCAGAGGGACTGCAAGTCCTGGACGGGAAGGCCTCCGCAGCGTTCGTCGATGGAAGCGTTAGGTCCATTCACGCGGACGAACCAGCGGCGACGTGGAACGCGCTGTTCTCACGAAACGGAGGAGAGATTGTGGAGCTGAAATAGCTTTGCATCTCCTTTGAGCTAAGTCAGCTGGTGGCGAGAGTCTACCCGTCTCAGTTTGCTCGATACGACGACTGGCGATTGAGGCGATACTTGGGGATCGTGGCAACTCCAGAAAGCCGTTCGACAAGCATCTCAAAATCAACCGGCTTAGTGAGAACGTCAACGACTCCGCATCGCTTCATTCGAGAGGTCATCTTCGCACCCCATCGACCGGAGATGACAAAGATGGGAACACCCGACAGCATGGGGTTGCCCGCCAGAAACTCGATCAACTTCTCACCGGATACATGAGGCATCTGGAGATCGGTGATGATGACATCCGGTCGTTTCGCAACGGCTTCCATCATTCCTTGCGTTCCGTGTGTGGCGACGATCAGTTCGACATCGAATCCGCGGAAATTGCGCTGCATCGCGGCACCCAGATTTGGGTCATCGTCGACCAGCAGAATGGTTGTGGTCGCCTGTTCGATATCGAGCACGGTGTCACTCATGTCTTAATCTCGCAACTGGTTCGGGCAGTCTTTGCATTCATGCACATCGAAAACATAGGTCACGATCGAACCTTGTGCCCGCGAGAGGGTCTCAATTCACTCCGTTGCCGAGAATTGCTGTAATCTCTGCACGATCAAGAGTACGTCGATCCGTTCGCATTAAGGTTCGCAGTAAGAAAGGGCGGTCGGAGGACCGCTCATGCTCATTCGATCGAGCATTTGCTACCGTCATTCTGCTCGACGAGACTTTCGTGCGTCGCCCCACTTGCTGATGAAACGACTTCGCGTGGACCGCACGCGGCCTCCATCAGCACGCACTACCTGCAACGCCACCAATCTGACGAATCAACGCCCATTCTTCGAGCTTCAGAAGCGACTTCTGCTTCGAATCTCTTCGCATCCTGGGGATACCCCGCTGTCGGCTTGATGCCAGGAATTCGCTGACTCCAGAAATCGTTGTAGCCCCACATGAGTTGCTCGCGCACGTATTTGGCAACCATGGATGCTAAACCAGCGGGAGGGAACGAATCACCGCCGATCGTAAAATGAATCCGAGTTCTCGAGTCCAACTCTTCGTACGATATGCGCTCAGCAGACTTCCCGATTGCATCAGCCTGGCGAGATGATTGAGCAGGCTGAAACCAAGAATCGGGCATAGCCTCTTGCATTACCGGCAGATAGTTGCGACGCCCACCTTGGCGATCACAAAAGATCTCGCAGGACAGCTGCGAGCCGTTTTTCGCGTCAACTCGATACCGTGACTGGAGCTTGGACACGAGCTTGAGCGTCGTGCTGGATAGCAACTGCCCTTTGCTACCGGTCCGTTCGACCTCAGAGTTGAAAAACCCCTCGGCGATCACAATCGCCTGGACACCTAGCAGCTGAATGTCGTGTTCGTTCAAAAAACCGGTTGCAAGCTTTCGAAGTGCCAATGCTTGCTCTGGACTTAACGCCGAAGGACACTGCTTCTCGAAGGCACCGCCGTACCAGGAAAGTAGGTCACCTCGCACTTCGACATAGCCATCCGTGAAAGCACCAAAATTCGCGTCGGTGTGCAAAGGCAGCAGTGCCCAGATTCCCGCTTCCAAGTGCTTCAAACTTGATTTTGGTTTGTAAAGTCGCTTCGAATCACCTAGTGGAACGTGCAATAAGTTGGCAGCCAGCGGTCGGGGACCGAACGTCGAACTCAGAATCTCGCAGAACACCCGTTCACTTATCGATTCGGGGACACGCCATGCAGTTCCGGCAACAACCAGCGGCCCCAGATTGGGTCCATAGCCCGCCTCATCAGCACCAACAAAGAGTTTGTAAGAATTCGTCATGTTTCCATGGCTTCTGGGGGGCTTGGAGCCAATAATGGAACGGCAAACGCCCGACGAGCGTCTAGCCCAGAATTGAGTTCACTCTTCCACTGTTGTCCATGCTTGGTCATCAGGAGTGGTCCCAGTTCGGGCCGGGCCTTCCCGCGTTTGATTCGGGCGGCGTTGCTACCGATTCCGGCGGCGTTGCTACGTCAGGCCGGAGATAATCTTAGTGAAGCTGGGGAGTTTTTGGGCAATCCAAGCGTCGTTTTGCATCTACCTCAGGCAGGGTTTTCGAAACGAATCCAGCATGTACCTGATTTCACTAGTCCTTTCATCAGTCCGAAGCGGGTCATTGCGAGAGGTACCTCATGCAGGAACTATTTTCGCTCATAAAAAGCGAGAAAACGCGCAAGAAAGTAGTGATTGCCTCGTTCACTTGGTAACTGCTTTTACTTGCCGCTGTCATCCAATTGGTTCCAAACCGCCTGTGAACAAGCGACCGAAACTCGCCTGGATGACGTCGACAACACATCGAAAAGCTGCACCTTCACGAATATCCAACTTTGAAGAATAGATCCTTACGATGATTCGCATGCTTTCTATTTTAGCACTCCTCGTGTGTCTCCTGCTTTTGGATGCGTCGCCGGTCGCTGGACAAGACCCATTCTCGCAACCAGCGACCATTCAACAGCTAACGCCCGAACAGGCAGCAGCCATGCAGAAAGCGCAAGCGGCTCGTGCCGCGGCCGGACCCGGCAAACCGGGTGGTCAACCTGGTTCCGGAAAACCGGGCAATCCGAAGGGCGATGGCAAGAGTAAGGATGGTGCAAGCAAAGACGGCAAGCCGGGCAAGACCGATGAGAAGGAGGGTCCTGCCGAGAACATCAAGCGAACTGGTGAGCCTCCGGAGGAGCCAGACGCGGACGAACTCGAAGTCGCACCTGACAGCGATGGCCTTCTTGAATTCCAATTCCGCAATCAGCCTTGGCCTTCCGTACTACGCTGGTATGCCGAAGTCTGCGATCTGTCTTTCGATTGGCAAGAACTGCCTGGAGACTACATCAACCTCGCCACTCAGCGTCCTCATACGCTCGAAGAAACTGGCGATATGATTAACCGAGCCCTTCTCATGCGTGGCTTTACGATCCTTCAGGACGGCGAAACGCTCACGGTGGCCAAAGTTGCCGACATCAACCCATCGCTCGTACCGCGAGTTGAACCGCAAGCCCTGAACGAGCTACCACCACACAAGTTCGTGCGGACTTCCTTCCCACTAACGTTCTTGTTGGCAGAAGAGGTTCACCAAGAATTTGCTTCGATGATCAGCAAGAATGGCAAACTGACTCCACTCCAATCCACCAACCGCCTTGAAGGCATGGATGCGGCTGCCAACTTGCGGGATATTCATGAGATATTGGAGATGGAACAGTCCGCAATCGCCATGCAGGATTTGGCGAAAGAGTTCCCTTTGACCTATGCGCGTGCCGCTTCAGTGAAAGAGCAGCTCGAACAATTCCTCGGCATTCAAAGCAGTTCCGGCGGAATGAGTGGCGGAATGTCATCCTCCAGCGCCGCCCGCATGATGCAGCAGCAGATGCAGCAAATGCAACAACAAATGCAGCGTCAGATGCAGCAAGCCCAACGCGGTGGAGCCCAAGCCGGCGGCGGCTCGCGCAAGCCTCGATCCGATCGGGTCTACCTGGTCGCGAATGAACGTAGCAACAGCATCATTGTTCATGCTCCACCAAACAAGATGGCAATCATCGCGTCGTTTATCACGCGTGTGGATGTGAAAAACGAGAATGCTGCTGATTACCAACGGCTCAGCACTCGCATGAAGGTCTTTCGGCTAGCTTCGCTTAGCCCATCCGAATTGGTTGCCTCGCTCACTGCAATGGATGTTCTTGAGCCGGCGACGCGACTTCAAGTCGATGACGATAACAATGCCATCATCGCCTATGCCTCAGTCGCCGATCAGTTCATGATCCAGCAAGTGATCGATCGACTCGATGGATCGGAACGAAACTTCGAAGTCATTCAGCTAAGACGACTCAAAGCGGAAGAGGTTGCCGGCAGCATCAAACTCTTGATGGGAACTGAAGAGGAAGACGACAGCAGCAACAATCGAAACCGTTACTACTACGACCCCTGGAGCTATCGCAGCGGTAGCCAAAACAAGAATAAGAGCAACGACAAGATGCGCATTGGCGCCAATGTGCAAGACAATCAACTCTTGCTCTGGGTCAATGAAATCGAGCTCGAAGAGATCAATAAACTCCTTGAGAAACTAGGTGAAATCCCATCGAAGGGAGATCGCAGGCGGACCACTCGGATCATTGATGCTTCGCGGCAACCTGAAACGTATGAGTACTTGCTACGTTTAAAGGAACAATGGGATCGCGTTTCTCCGAACCCGCTACTAATTCCCGACGAGATCGAATTCCAACCGCCTGAAGAAGAATCAGGCAAGCCTGAGCCAGAAGAGAACACCGACGAATCGACTGATTCGGAACCTGCTGAGGCCCCTTCAGAGGTCGACAACAGTTCGACGGAGAACATCACGGGGGCAAACCACTCCAATGCATCTCGCGACCGTTTTGCTCGGCTTACCAGTACTCCGAATCAGACCCTTCCTCAGTCCGGTCCGTCCCCAAACGAGAAAGCTTCAGGGAAGACAAGCCAACAGATTGCCCAGGAAGGCTCCAACCTGGAAAAAGCTCAGCAACGACCACCGGTTCGCATTTTCTTGGATCCCAGTGGTAATCTCGTCATTCAATCAGATGACACCGACGCGCTCGATCGACTCGAACGTGTCATGCAGAATAACAAGCCACCTCAAAAACCTTACGACGTCTTCAAGGTCAAATATGCTCGAGCTAGCTGGGTAACGCTGAACCTGGAGGAGTATTTCGAGAAGAACAAAGATGACCAGTCAGGTTTTCCGTTCTTTTTCTTTGGCGGTTACGGCGGCGAACAAAACAACGATAAAGACTCTCAGCTTGGTGACCGAGCTGAACTCAAATTCATATGGGACAACGACACGAACACCATCGTTGTTCAGAACGCGAATGATCTTGACCGTCAGACCATCAAACAACTGATCGAATTGTGGGACGTTCCCGAAGAAGAGGACACGAGCCGAATTCGTTACACCAAACTCATTCCTGTCCGTTACTCGCGTGCCGAGAACATTGTCAACACCATCAAGGAAGCTTACCGCGATCTACTCAGCGCGAATGACAAGACTTTCCAAGGCGGCGATGAAGGCGGAGACGAAGAAAGCAAGCGTGGCGGCGGAGGCGGTGGCGTCCAAGGCGACGGATTCAACTTTAGCGGACTAAAAGGCAAACTTTCCCTTGGGCCGGATACGCTCACCAATTCAATTTTGATTTCGGTGGAAGGCGAGGATCTGATGAAGATCATCGAAGACATCATCAAGCAACTCGACGAAGCCGCCATGGACCAGGGCAAAGTCGAGGTACTTACACTCAGTGGTGGAATGAGTGGATCGTCACTGAAAAAAGCTCTTTCCGCAATTCTCGGCGGGGGTGGAAAGCCAAAAGCTCCGCAACAGAACCCGGGACAACAGGCGGCTCAACAACAGGCTGAGGCCGCCGCTCAGCAGGCACAAGCAGAAGCGGCGATGCGATCTAACGGCGGCGGACGTTCGCGGGGTAGGGGACGAGGCCGTTAAACAAACGGCGATCTTCCATGTTTTTCGGTCGCTTCATGGCGCGGTTCGAAGTCCAGGCTTCCTCGGGGCCGAACACCGACGTCGTTCTCAACGCGGCGACCAACGATTTGAGTGCCATCTAGCTCCGCCGCTACAGTTATTTCGTGACGACGGTAGAATGCCGTCATGAATGATTCACGACGCTCTGAGTTCGCGAATTCGTTGAGCAGATTCGCGCAGATTCGCATTTCCCAGACAGCTGCCATCGCATTAGCGTGCTAGGAAACTGGCTACCCTGAATCTGTACTTGCTCTCAACCAATCGAAAACGCGCTGATGTCCCTTCGCAAAGCGGTTCTCAAAGTCAAAAAGGAAGATCAAACGCAGCGGGAATGGACCCTGGCCGATGCGGTGCAGTCCATCGAGGCTTTGCCTGCGCTGTCCGAAGCCATCGACGCTGTCCAGGCGGAGGGAAAACTCACGATCGAAGGCCTCTGGGCCGGAGCCATCGCACCGTTGGTGGCGGCGTGGACCAGCAAAACGCCGCGGCCGGTTCTGATTCTGACACCGCAATTGGCCGACGCGGAAAATGTCGCCGCTGAGGCGTCAGAGCTGACCAAGTTGGAAGCCGAAGTCTTTCCTACCGGCAGCGAAGACACTGAACTCGAGTCACTGGCTCACCAAGAAACCGCGCAACGTTTGCACGTCCTCAGTCGACTGTACAAGTTCGGACAAGACCGCAAGAACGCTCGGGACCCTGAATCAGTTCCCGCACCGATCATTACTTCAACACTTCCCGCACTACTACAAAGCGTCCCAAGTCCGGACTCGCTCGAAGGCGACAAGCAAGTTCTCCGAGTCGGCGGAACGCTCAATCTCGATGAGCTTCGGGCCTGGCTGCTCGAAGCTGGCTATCATGCGACAACCTCGGTTCAGTTAGCTGGTGAATTCGCGCTGAGAGGTGGAATACTCGATATCTTTCCGCCAGATGAACCGCTGCCGATCCGCGTCGAGCTCTTCGACGATGAAATTGAATCTCTCCGCTCGTTTGATGTTGTCTCTCAGCGCAGTATCGAACGTCGTGACTCGCTCCAGCTCCTCGCCGTTCAGGGTAGCGTGGCACAAGACGGATCGCTGACGGATTACTTACCCGCCGAGACACTCGTCATCGTCGTTGAATCGCGTGCGGTAACCAATTCCGCCGAAACGTTCCTCAGCCGTGTTCCCTTCCCTGAACGTTTTGCAGCCCCGGAATCGATTTGGACTTCCCTAGGCAGCCGCGACACCGTCTACACCTCCCAGTTGGCTGATGAAGGCTACCTAGGCAGTCTTCACCGAATTCCACTCGGCAATGTCGAGCGAATCGGCGGCGACATTGAGCAGCTCGGAAAAGACATCGATTCCCATTGCTCGATCGCAGCCAAAAAAGACAAACCACAATTTCGTCGCGTTGTTGTCGTAGCGATGAACGAAGGGGAAAAAGAAAGACTGCAAGAGCTGCTCGCCTCGAGCGCTGCAGCACGCTCAGGGCAATTGAACATTGTGATTAGCGGTTTGCAAGCGGGCTTCGAAGTTCAACCCGACGGTCCATTCGTCCTCACTGCGGGGCAGTTGCTAAGGCGTTCCCACGTTCGACGTGTGGCCAAGCGGGCCAAGAGCAAACCCATCGACAGCTTCCTGGATCTTCGCCAGGGTGATCTAGTCGTCCACCTTTCGCACGGTATTGGTGTCTACCGAGGGACGGAGTTGCTCGAGAAGCACGGACAAAAATTCGAGCACTTGGCCATCGAGTTCGACGGCGGCACGAAGATCTTTGTGCCTAGCTCGAAAATTGAACTGGTTCAGCGGTATGTCGGCGGCACCAGAAGCCGACCTAAACTTGCCAAGATCGGCGGTCAGTCTTGGGCCAAGCAGCGCAAGGCCGCCGAACGTGCCGTCAAGGATATGGCGGTCGAGTTGCTCGACCTTCAAGCACGCCGCAATAGTCAGCCGGGCGTCGCCTTCGCAGCGGACAGTATGTGGCAGAGTCAGTTTGACGCGTCCTTTTCTTATGTTGAAACTCCAGACCAACTAACGGCAATCGACGCGGTCAAATCGGACATGATGACCTCGCGTCCAATGGACCGATTGATCTGCGGTGATGTCGGCTTCGGAAAAACCGAAGTTGCGATGCGAGCCGCTTTCAAGGCCATCGATAGCGGCTACCAGGTTGCCGTGCTCGTTCCCACGACGGTGCTGGCCGAACAGCACTATAAAACGTTCCGCCAACGAATGGCCGAGTTCCCATTCGACATTGAGAAACTGAGCCGTTTCTGCACGACCAAGGAACAGAAGGCAACGCGCGAAGGCATCAAAAGCGGGCGAGTCGACATCGTTGTTGGAACGCACCGTGTCGCCTCAAAGGACATGAAATTTTATAACCTTGGGTTGCTCATCATCGACGAAGAGCAACGCTTTGGCGTTGAGATCAAAGAGAGGCTTAAACAACTGCGTGCAAACGTCGATGTCCTCACGCTCTCCGCGACGCCGATACCGAGAACGCTGCATATGTCCCTAGTTGGAGTGCGAGACATCTCCAACTTGGAAACGGCCCCCGAAGATCGCATGAGCGTCGAAACCCGGACCGTCCGCTTCGACGAAGACATCATTCGAAACGCAATTTTGCGTGAATTAAACCGCGGCGGCCAAGTCTACTTTGTCCACAATCGCGTGCAGGACATTGAAGAAGTTAGCGCCAAACTGCGCAATATCGTGCCCGAAGCCAGAATCATTGTCGGTCACGGACAAATGGCCGAAGGCGAGCTCGAGCAAGTCATGGTTGACTTCATCGATCACAAGTATGACATCTTACTGGCTACAACCATCATCGAGAGTGGCCTCGACATCCCGAACGCCAATACGATTTTTATCGACGAAGCCTACCGGTATGGCCTGGCCGAATTGCATCAGTTGCGGGGCCGTGTCGGTCGCTACAAGAATCAAGCGTATTGCTATTTGCTGGTCGAGCGCCATAAGCACCTGTCGCCTGACGCGGCCAGACGTCTCCACGCGATCGAGGAGTATAGCGAGATCGGCGCGGGCTTCGGCATTGCTATGCGTGACTTAGAAATTCGCGGTGCGGGTAACCTGCTTGGCACGCAACAGAGTGGTCACATTGCGGCCATCGGCTACGAACTCTATTGCCAACTTCTTGGCAGCGCCGTGCGAGAGCTGACGCACCAAGCACCCGAGATGACCATCGACGTCGAAATCGATATCCCCGTACAGGCATTCTTGCCAGAGAAGTACGTACCCGTTTTGCGGGACCGCATCGATATCTATCGTCGACTCAGTCGCGTTGAACACATCAAAGATCTCGACGACATCCGCGACGAGCTAGCCGATCGATTCGGGAAACTGCCTAAGCCAGTGAAAATGCTGCTTCAAATCGCGGAGCTCAAGATCGATGCTTCGCTCTGGTTCGTCAAATCCTTGACGGTCGAAGAAGACTACCTAGTCATGACCTACAGCAACCGCAGCCGTATCGAACACTTGGCTAAAATGCACAACAAACGTTTGCGTGTGGTCGACAACCAAAAAGCATACTGGCTGACCGATTGGCAATGGGAGTGTGAACAGCGAGCTTCCAAATCACGTGGGCGAGCTCAAGCTGAATTGCCGAATAAACCGAAACGAGTCAACTGGATTCACGAAGCTCGTCTAGCGTTTCGGTCGGCGTAGAAAATGGGTTCCGCAGAGAAAGACTCAGTCGACATTGCTACCGACGGTGCTGCCACAACGTGACCACCTACACCCGTCTGGGAACGTGTTTCTACGGCTTGGTCAAAGGAACCGTGACGCAAGAATCTTGACGCGCATTCCAGAGCTTCTGAGCAATAGGGCAAGCGGAAATGAGTCGTAGCGATCGTCCGGTGGTCTGACTGATTCTTCAACTTGGTGCTCTCTCGGTTCACAATGACGTCCCGATCTGCAGCAATAACTCCCACGTCCATTCCGCTCGGCTCAGGAACCGAGTTGGGTAAACTGTGCGGCGCATCGGAGATCTGCTTCACAATCGGAAATAGGCGATCGAAAACCCCCAAGGAATAGCGCGCTAACCGAATGCCGTTGTTTGGAGGCGCCATCATGACCGCTCGATGCAATTTGGCATGACTGATGTGCTCAAGTGCATATCGCACAAGAATCCCACCAAAACTGTGCGTTACAAAATTAATGGATTGAACCGCACGGTCATCGTTCAAACGCCCCAACATCGGAACAAGGCCATCGAGATAGTCGTCAATGGTTTGAAATAGTGTCTTGTATCCAAAGTTGACAACCAGGTAGCCATCTCGCTCGAAGCGGTCCCGAGCGGCCTGCATCGAACGGTTGGAGGCAAACAAACCGTGCAAGAGGACGACGGCGTCCCAACGTTTTTGAAAGTTAAAAATCGATATCGTGGCGCTCATGAATCCCTATCAACACGAATAGGTGCGAAATTCATCAAGTTCTGACTGCCGCGTTCGCACGTGACAAACCCACTCAATTGCAAACCCAGACCATCTTTGCGGAGCCAACCTAAAAAGAAAGGCTCGACAACGTGACTTCGACTTGCTTCCGTTGATTGCCATCGACGGATGCTGCCTGGTAACTCGGCGGCCCCATAGAACCCTTGGCGTTGTTGGAGAATCCGTATGGCTCTGTGGGAATGCCGAAAGCCGCTTTCGAGAGCTTGCCGTTTCCATCTTGGTCCTGATAGGCGGCGATCGCGAAGGATCCCTGCGTGATGGCGATCGAGGTTTCGATCACTGGACCCTCATCTTTCAAGCTGACCTTAAATTTCGCATTCTCGTGATTCGGAAAACTGGCCTCCGAGTCAAATACCGCCACCATCACCGGGCCTTTGCCTGGATCCACGCCGCGGACCACGAGTGAAATCGCGTCATCCGAACCGGCTTGACCAACGGCGCCGGCAGGCGTTCCCGCGTTCGCAGGCGTAGCAAACTCGACACCCGATGCAGTCTCGACGGAACTGCGATTGTTCGCGGAGTCCGACGGATGACTTGTTTGGCCAAGCGATGCGGCAGCTCCGTAGTCGGAAGGAGAAGTCTGGTTGGGCGTGCCCGTTGGCTCCATCGGTTTCTCGGATTTAGGAACCCGGCAGCCCAACATGGTGCAGCCGGAGAACAAGCAGATCAAACAACTTGCAAAGATGCCCTCAGTCGTTCGCTTCGCTTTTTGGTTCACTGTTGAGTTCGCCATAGGCTTGCCTTGTTTCCTCTCTTCTCAACTTCGTCGCCACCATCACCGGCGCTCATCAGGCCGGGCTAGGCCATGCGAAATTTGTTCGCCATCAACAGAGCCAGCATGCCCAGTCCAACTGCGATGGCGAGCAGCACACCCAGCTCCGTTTGAATTGCTGATACAGGTAGGTCATACCAAAATATTTTCTTAAATCCGTCCAAGGCCCACCCGTTGAAAGTGAGGTGTCCTAATCGTTTCATCCCGTCACTCATGATGTAACGGGGAATCATGCTTCCACCAATCGCCGACATCCCCAGAACCAGCACCAGAGCGACACCGTTCAATTGGTGCCGGCTACGGCAAACGGTTGCTAGTAGCAGGGCAAAACTCGCGCTCGCCGCACTTGTCGCCATTGCCATCGCCATAAAGCCAGGCAAATGACCGACAAGATCAACACGGAACACAATCTGCCCCCATACAAACATGGTGGTAATTTGCATCAGCCCCAGACCTGCTGTTGCCAACCATTTTCCAATTAATAACTGAGTCACCGACAAGCGACTGGATAACAGCCTTCCAAGCGTACCCGCCTCTTTCTCTTCTAGCAGACTTGCACCAGCTCCGCTGGCAGAGAACAACAAAAACATGACCGCGATGCCGGCCGCATACATGGCTATCTTGGGTTGATGCTTATTCGATGCAAAGACGTTGTCCTGCTGAAACTCAATCTCGGGTACAGACAGACCGGCGCCTGTTTCTAATCCCCCCGTATTCATACGTGCAGCAGCCAATTGCACAGGCGGAGTCAATCGCGGTGGGGTTCGCGCTTGTTGTTTCGCGATTGCCTGCGCAAGTGCCGCTTGCACGACCTGAGCACTAATTGGATTGGTGCCCTCGTTCAGAATTCGGACCGCTGGAGCACTGGGCAGACCGTGATCCAAATTTTCTGATGAGCCGGACGCTGCGACCGGCTGGGGCAACGTCGGCTGGCGACCGTAGCCAGGCGGAAAGTAAACAACGACTTCGGCGCCGACTTGACTAATCAGAGCCCGAGCGAGCCGCTCGATTCGCCAATCGTCTGACGTTTTGCCAATACCCGTCGCCGACTGAATTTCATCTCGATCAAGGAAGGCGGTCGTAATCTTCTGCGTCAATCGACTACCTTCGTCATCGATGACCGACACACGAACTTCTTTCACACTCATCCCAACACCACGACTGAAGATCAGTGCGAAGATGCTAAAGAATAAGACCGGTACGACAAAGATTAGCAACAGCTCTTGTTTGCTATTCCAAGTCCTTAACACCGAGACTTTGACAACCGTACTAATCATTCCCGCAACTCCTTACCGGTGAGATGCAGAAACATGTGCTGTAACGTGGGGCTTCGTAGACTCAGATTTTCCATCGGCAGTGAAGCAGCTCGCACTCGCGACAACAATACGGGGAGCTGGCGACTAACATCTTGGATTTCGCAAGTTGCTTCCATCCGAGAAGTCGTCAAACGCAGCGGTGCTGGGACTCGTTGCTGCGGACTCGTGAACGATACACGTACGAGCTGTGCCGTACCGATCGTCCGCGTCAATAGATCCTCAAACGTGCCGCAGTCAACGATCTTGCCTTGATCAATAATCGCGATCCGGTCACAACGATCCTGCGCCTCTTCCAAGTGATGTGTCGTTAGCAGAATAGACGTACCATCTTCCAACAACGACTGGAGCATCTCATAGATACGCTCGCGACTCTGCGGGTCCACTCCCACAGTTGGTTCGTCTAGCAGCAGAATCTTGGGCCGGTGCAGCACGCTACAAGCTATGTTTAATCGCCGTTGCATTCCACCCGACAGCGACTTGGCCAGCGTCTTCCTTTTTTCGTTCAAGTGCGCCCACTGCAGAGCCTCATCGACAACAGCTCTTTGATGCGACTTTGGGATACCTTGGAAGCTTGCAAATACATTCAGGTTCTGAAGTACGGTCAGGTCCTGGTAGACGGCTATCTCCTGGGGCACGACGCCGATCAGATCTTCGTAGACACCGGGAAGATGGCAGCGGATCAAACCAGAGTCGAGTGTCCTGCGACCAGCCAACGACTGGATCAAACTCGTTTTGCCTGCACCGTTTGGGCCGAGAAAACCAAGGATTTCACCGGCGCGCAGCGTGATCGAGACTCCGTCCAATGCCTGGACAGAACCATACGCGATGCTTGCGCCTTCAACGGTGAGAACAGCTTGGTCTTGTGTGGCCACTGCGAAGCTAGCATTAAGTGGAAGGTGGACTCTCAATGCATGTAGCTATTTTCACCGGATCAACGCAACATCGCTGCCAACCCAACGTCAGCGATCTAACAGGACGGGATGCGTTCACTGGCTAGCAAGCGGTAGCTGAAAAACAAACTGTGAGGCTTGTTCCGGTTCCAATGAGTCATCGAATGGAAGAGTCTGAGATGATCCGGTGCCGCCGATAAGCATTGTGATTGTTGTGTCCGGTCTAACGCGGATGCGGTGTCCGTGCTTTACTCACGTTGCGTTGGCAAAGAAGAAAATGCGTTTTCTACAGCAGCCATTCGAACTTGGCTTCAAGCTAGCATTGCTGGCATGGATGCTTACAGCCTTTGGATGTGCATCTGCTCGTTTGAATCAGCACGCTCCGTTCGCTGCTAAATCACCGGCGGCATATCGAACTGAAATGGGCTCGGCCGTTTTAGCAAAGCCAACTTCTAAAGGACTCCAGTCCGGAAACCGATCCCAAGCGTCGCCCTCCAATGCGTCCACCGGATTTCAACAAGCAAGCCACGAGCGAAGATTATCGGAGGGAGACAGTTCCATTCCGGTTCCAGTCAATCTTGCCTCTGCCCGCGTTTTCCTTCCGGACGATCTCGAAGACGCATCACCTTCGGTAGAGGTTGCTTCCCAGGTTGTGCTGGACGAACCGAGATTCACAGAAAATGGGCGGCGGCAGCTAACTCTTGCGTTGCTCGAGCAGATGGCAATCAACCAGAATCCAGCCTTGCTACAAGTAGCTGCAACAATCAACCAAGCACGCGGCCTACACCAGCAAGTCGGACTGAAGCCCAATCCAACCGTTGGCTATTTCGGACAAGAAATCGGGAACGACGGATCCGCTGGGCAGCATGGTGGGTTTGTCGCGCAGACCTGGGTTCGCGGAGACAAGTTGGCTTGGAATCGACGCGTACTTGCACACGAGATTTCGGCATTGAGCTGGCAGAATCAAGTACAACTCCAGCGTGTTCTGACGGACGTTCGTATCACCTATTTCGATGTACTGTCTGCCCAGCTTCGTCTCCAACTCGCAGAAGACTTTCGTGCCGTAGCGGAAAGATCGGTTGAACTAGCGACAGATAAGTTAGAGGCAAAAGTTGGAACGCGTCCCGACCTCCTGCAATCAGAGATTCAACTCAGTGAGATCGACTTGGTGATTCAGCAAGCCGAGATCAATCACTCGGTCGCGCTGCAACAACTTGCTGCCTTGTGTGGTGTCGCCGACCTGGGTGACGTGCGCGTTGCTGGAAACTTTAGTGATGCAGGCTCACCGTTTGGTCAGTCTGCGATGGACCAAGAGGCGATCCTTGCTCAACTCTATGCAACCAGCCCGGAGCTGGCTGTCGCACAGGCCAACATCGACCGAGCTTGTGCGTCGTTGGCGCGACAGAAGTTACAACCAATCTCCAATTTGACGACTCAATTCGGCTTGGCCGCCGACGATGCTACGGGTGACGGCTTTACCAATATCCAAGTCAGTTTGCCGGTTCCGGTGCACAACAAGAACCAAGGCAACATACGTGCCGCCACAGCCGCTTATCATTCGGCGTTGCAAAACGCCGAACGCATTCGGTCTCGACTCCGAAGTGATCTCGCTCGAGCGCTAGGCGAATACCGGCGAGCAGAAGCGGAGGTGCAGAACTACCGAGATCGAATCTTGCCGAAGGCTCAATCTGCGATGGAGCTGATCCAGGAGGGCAAAGAGGCTGGTGAATTTGATTTTCTGCGCGAGTTGACCGCCCGGCGCGTGTTCTTCGATTCGAATCTGCGGTTCGTTTCCGCTCAAGCCGACCTTGCGCAGGCTCGCGCACGAATCGAAGGCAATCTGCTTACAGGCGGATTGTCACAAAGCGTGAACTACCAAGGCGATACGAGCCTGCGCGGCCAAGCGCTCAGCGGCCAGTAGCTCGCCGCATCCAATCAGCCAGGCAAGTCTTTATACGGGAGAACTGGCCTCGTCTTGCCAGCCTCACCAGGGCAAATCGAATTTTAAATCTAGGCTGTTTCGCCATTGAGCCGCTGGCCCAGCGCTGCCCACTTTGGCAACGGGTTTCATGCGATACCCGGTCGCTCACGCGTCGCGGCTCATGTTCTAACTTGAAACTCTGATTGGCCCACCTCACCAGGGCCAATCAAAGTTTAAGGTTGGGAAGAATTCCTCCCCGTCGCTCAGGCTCCGACCCTCCGCAAATTCCTCGCGAAACTCGGAAACAGAGGGTTAGGTATTGAATTGCTACTCAACCCAGGTTCAAACTTTGATTGACCCTGCCCACCTCACGGGGCAAATTGCTCTTCTGTGAGCTCGCAGCTAAACTGTAGGCTAGTTTGGTAATTAGTCTTCCACTTAGCCTAGCTTCACCGTCATGTTCCCGGCCCAAATGAAATCGAATCGATTGCAAAAGCTCGCGAGCAGCGTGCTTTTGGCGATGATCGTATTTCAAATCGGCGCTTGTCCTTGCGGTTGCCTCGAGCACAACGCTTGGGTTCAGATGCTAGGACTGGGAGATCATCATGAAGAATTTGTCTCCCTAGACGACCGGCTCTCGATTCAAGACGCTGGACACCACGATTGCACCGGCGAAGGAGCTCACGACTATTTCAATAACGCTCGAACACAGTTTGGTAGTGAACCGTTAGCGACACAATACTTAGTATCGTTAACCGAGCGTGGCATCTCCTGCGGGCAATGCCCGTCTTTCGCCCATCTGCTTTGCTCTGAGCGTTCCCAAAGACTTCCGCGCGGGCCTGCGCGCACCACGCTGCAAGTCTATCTGCTCTGAATCGCTCCTTCTCTCGAGATCTCGCACGGAACTTCGCTCGAAGCTCCCTCTTGCGGGTCAAGCTCCCTTTTGCGGGTCCATTTCATGCAGCAAGAGGAACTCTTGGCTTGCGAGCCCTGATGCCTACCCGTGTGCACCGTAGCGCCGCAGCTGCTCCCTAAGTTCGGTGTCCTTTGGGTACGCCTCATTTCATTGGCGAATTCATGGACCCATTTGGCGACCCATGCACTGACTTTATTGGTCATTTAAAATCATGCCGTCCATTTCTGTCGCAGGCGATATTTCTGCGGCTTTCATTGAGAATCAACGATGACACGCAAACAACTCCAGCGTCTTGGTATCCGCTCCATCCTTACTGCACTGGTCCTTACTGCAGTATTCGGTCTCGGCTCGGCTGCTGCAGTCATACTATCGCCCGAGACCGACGCTAGCCATGACGACCATGATGAAGATACGCATGGGGAAGAGGTCGACCATGAGGAAGAACCGGGTGAGCACCATGATGAAGAGCACGAAGAGGATCACGTTGCGTTAACCGAGCAGGCGTATCAGAATCTCGATCTGCGTATGGGAACTATATCGAAAGGAGACTACTGGAAGACGCTGCTTGTCCCAGGTCGAGTCGTGGAGATTCCCGGCCAAAGCAACCTTTCCATCTCGGCTTCCGTGACTGGCATCGTGGAAGAAGTCCAGGTCCTGCCCGGACAAACGCTGGATTCCAAAAGGGCACTCTTCGTCCTACGAATTACCGACGAGCCACTCATCGAAGCGCAATCGAAACTGTTGGAGTTGCTCACCCGTCAGGAAGTTGCCGCGCAGGAAATCAAACGCCTCCAGCCATTAATCGACTCAGGCGCGGTGTCCGGCACGAAAGCCCGCGATCGGCAATATGAATTGAAGCAACTGGAAGCTCAAGAAGGATCGTTGTTGCAAGAACTGCGAACTCGAGGAATGCCACAACCGGCCATTAAGCAACTTCGAGACAAGCGGCAGCTGACTACGCTCACTTCCGTCTACCTTCCAAACTTCAACGGAAGTCAAACGCAGACAGAGACACAAACGGACGCCGACGAAGGCTTCGGCTACTCTGTAGAAGAACTCAACGTGCACCCTGGAATGTCCGTCAAACGTGGCGACGCGCTCTGCACCGTCGCCTATCACCCAAGTTTGTATGTTGAGGGCACGGCTTTTCAAGACGACCTACCCGTCTTGGAAAGAATCCTTCAAGAAGACTGGAAGGTCACCGTCGAAACGCATGCCCACGGACACCATCATCACTCTGAACTTAGCCTTGATCTACTCCGGATCGACAACCATGTCGACGAAGCTTCACAGTCGATCAAGTTCTTCCTCGAGCTTCCCAATGAAGTAAGTCATTCACGAGAAAACAACGGCGGACGCTTCCTCCAATGGCGTTTTCGCCCGGGTCAACGTCTTCACATTCGCTTGCCAGACGAGAAATGGGAGAGCCAGGTCACGTTACCTGCGGACGCGGTCGTCATCGACGGTCCCAACGCGTTTGTTTTTGCAGAGCACCACCACGAAGAGGATTCGGAGGCGGCTGATGAAGTTTTCGCAGCCGAATCTCAAGACGAACACCATGATGAACATGACATTTTTGTCGAACTAGAGCCCATTCCCGTGCATCTGCTCCATCGCGACGATAAGACTGTTGTCATTGCAGACGATGGACAATTACACGATGAGGAAAAGATCGCACTCAACAATGCCTACAAGCTCTATTTGGCGATGAAGATGCAAATCAGTGGCGGGGGAGGACACCATCACCACCACGATCATTGAGCAGGCATACTCGCAGAGGCCTGTTTTGGATTGCCCGCAACAACTCGTGCTTGAGAATTTGACGCTCTAACTACAAACACCATGCTCAACTCCGTCATTCGTTTCGCCCTTGCTAACCGACTCGCGATCCTATGCGCCGCGATCGCCGTGTTGGTGGTTGGTAGTATCTCGGCGCGATCCTTGCCGATTGATGTCCTCCCAAGTCTGACTCGGCCGCGCGTCGTTATTGTCACCGAATGCGAGGGACTTGCTCCTGAAGAAGTCGAACAGCGAGTCACTTTACCGCTTGAGACCACGATCCATGGAGCCGCGGGAGTGATCGCCGTCCGCAGCTCTTCGGACATTGGATTGTCCGTCATCAACGTCGAATTTGACTGGGGAACCGATGTACAACGTGCTCGACAGACCATCCAAGAACGCATGGCAATCGCCGCAGATCAATTGCCTGATGGCGTTGAACCTCAGATGGGTCCCAGATCGTCGCTCCTGGGTCAAATTGCACTCGTTGCCATGTGGAGCAACGATGAATCAATCTCGCCGATGGATTTGCGGACTACGGCGGACTGGGTCGTGCGACAACGGCTGCGCAAGATCCCGGGAGTATCTCAAGTCATCACGATGGGCGGAGATCGGAAACAATATCATGTGTTAGCCGACTTTCATGAGATGCACCGCTACGAAACCAACCTAGCGGAAATCGAGTCGGCCCTGCGGCGAAGCAATGAAAACGTCACCGGCGGATTCATGGGCCGAGACGGTAAGGAGTTTCTCATTCGTGGCCTGGGTCGTTTTTCCAGCGCTGAAGAGATCCGTAATACGGTTATTCGATCCCAGGCTGATCGCTCATTGCTACTGAAGCAAATCGCTACGATCCAAGAAGTCGCGCAACCGAAACGCGGAGATGCTTCTGTCAACGGATCCCCAGCTGTTGTTCTGACGATTCAAAAACAGCCGGACGCCGACACGCGCCAAGTCACCGAAGCGATTCATGCTGCCTTGCAAGAGCTGGAGCCTTCGCTGCCCCCTGGCGTGAACCTAAAAACAACGTACGAACAGCGGGAATTCATCGATCACAGCGTTGCCAACGTGATTGAGGCTCTGCGCGACGGCGCAGTCCTAGTCGTTTTGATTCTGTTTCTGTTCCTGTTCAATTTCCGAACGACGCTGATCACACTTACTGCGATCCCATTATCGGTTCTGGTCACCGCACTTGTCTTTCAATGGTTTGGATTATCGATCAATGTGATGACGCTCGGCGGATTGGCAGTTGCCTTAGGCGAACTGGTCGACGACGCCATCGTGGACGTGGAAAACATCTATCGGCGACTGAATGAAAACGCGCGACTTGCATCGCCCCGAAACGCGTTGAGAGTGATCTTCGACGCCAGCGTTGAAGTCCGTAACGCAATCATTATCAGTACCGTTCTCGTAGTGATTGTCTTCGCACCTCTCTTTGCTCTGTCGGGAATGGAAGGCCGACTCTTCACTCCGCTGGGAATCGCTTACATCGTATCTATTGCTGCATCGACGCTGGTTTCGCTGACCGTCACGCCAGTACTCTCCTACTATTTGCTTCCCAAACGCAAAACGGATTCCAAGTCATCAGAGAGCTTTCTATTGCGCGGGCTCAAATCCACCTTCCGCCCCGTTATTCGATTCAGCATGTCTGCAGTTGGGCTCACTGTCTCGCTTACCGGCCTGGGAACCGCCTGCGTGGCCAGTGGGATGGTTGCCTGGAACATGGGACGCGACTTCCTACCGCCGTTCGACGAAGGCGCCGCCCAAGTCAACTTGTTTGCGCCACCTGGAACATCACTCGAAGTGAGCCGCGAGCTTAGCCGAATCGCCGATCGTAACCTGAAGAAACTCGTGCAATCAGCGGACAATCCGCAAGGCCCATTGCTGTGGTTCACCTGTCGAACTGGTCGCGCCGAACAAGACGAGCATGTCATGGGTGTCCATATCAGTGAGTATGTGATGACGCTGAACCCCGATTCGGGGATGACTCGAAATCAAGTCATCGAAGCGCTCCACGAAGCAGTCGAACATGTGCCTGGCGTCGAAACAGAAGTCGAACAACCCATTGCCCACTTGATCAGCCATATGCTGTCGGGCGTCACCGCACAAATTGCGATCAAATTGTACGGTGATGACTTAGAAACGCTTCGTGAAGAAGCGGACGCAATTGAACATGCCATTGAAGACATTCCTGGTATCGCGCCTCCGTTGGTGGAACAACAGCAGCCCACACCACAGTTCCGTGTCGAACTCAACCACGAGATGCTTGCTTACTATGGCGTTCCAGCGAGCTTCGTAAACCACTACGTCAAAACAGCTCTACATGGCCAAGAAGTATCGCAAATGATCGACGGCCAGCGGTCATTTGATATCCTGCTCAGGCTAGAAGAAACCCAACGACGCGATCTCGACAACCTGCATCGTACGCCGCTCGAGCTACCGAGCGGAAAACGCATTCCGCTTGGTGCTGTCGCTAACGTCTATGAGGCAGCTGGACCAAACACCATCAACCGCGAAGATGGTCGTCGCCGAATCGTTGTGCGAGTCAATACGCTCGGGCGAGATGTAGGCAGCGTCGTCGGCGAAATCAAACGCAAGATCGAAGAGCAAATCACACTACCCGAAGGTTACTTCATTACGTATGAGGGCCAATTCGAAGCCCAGCAACAAGCCAACTCCCGGATCTTCTGGCTCAGCTGTGTTGCCTTGTTGGCTGTATTCCTAGTTCTTTACTCCACGTACAACTCCATCAGCGTCGCTTTCCAACTACTGGTTGCCCTACCAGCAGCCTTCGTTGGAGGCATCGCAGGACTCTATCTAACGAATCAAACTTTCTCCGTTGCTGCTACGGTAGGATTCGTTTCCCTCGGGGGAATCGCTGCTCGCAACGGATTGCTACTCATTTCGACATACGTGAAGCGAGCGGGATCTCGTGAGATTACGGAAGAGGACATCATCAGCGGTAGTCTCGACCGCTTGGCTCCAGTGTTGATGACGGCACTGACGACCGGCTTAGGCTTAGTGCCTCTGGTCTACGGGGGCGAGCAGCCAGGAAAGGAAATCCTCTTCCCGGTGGCGACCGTCATCCTAGGTGGCCTGGTCACTGCGACCTTGGCTGAGTTCTTTATTCGCCCTGGACTCTTTTGGTTCTTGGCTCCCGAAAAGCTTGGCGTCCAACAGACTGAAATCGAAGCGCCGAATTCAATTTCGGATTCAAGTCAGTTCGCCAACCCGACAAACGAGTCTTTTCAACCAGCAGAAGTGGTAACCTGATTCCTGATTCGACCTGGATCAGACAAACTGACAGAAAGGCGCCCGATGTGCACTCTATTCATGAAGCGGTTCTCGTGTCACGTTTTGGTCTGGCTTGCGGCCGTCTTTACGCCGGCAGCTTCCTCAGTCGTGGCTCAAGACAGCGTTGAATTCCTCAACGGAACCAAGCTAACAGGAAAAATCCTAGAGATCCGCAAGGCAGACAAAGAGTTTGATTTTGAATCCTCCATCGCAGGTCGAAGCGTCTCACGGACATACCAGTATTCGGCTGTGCACGCTGTGACTTTCAATGGTAAACGCTTTGTAATCAACAAAATGCCGCGCAAGGATGCCCAGCAACCCAGCTCCAAGGCGGAAGGAACCGAACGAACAGAAGCCGAAGTCCGTCAGAGAATCGAGAACGAAGGTGCAAGTAAGCCACCCTGGTTCAGTGCAACTAAGTTGAATCACCCCAAGACCCTCGAACTCGATTGGCCGCTCAAAGCAGAAGGCCCCTGGAATGAATCCAAGAACGTCGGCCAATACATGTGGGGTCGGGTCAATCCGAATCCCGGGCGTTGGCGTCCCGGTATCAAACTGATTTACGAGTGCATGAAAATCCACGAGGATCAACCGGAACTGCTGAAGCGCGACTACACGGCACTAGGATCAAAGTACTTTGAGTTGCTCCAAGACTACCCGAGGGCTGCTTACTGGTACGAAAAAGGCAACGTGCAAATGAATACTCCAGTGGGCATTCACCTGGCAGAATGCTATTTCAAGCTTGGCAGTAAAACGATGGCCATGAATCTAATGCGTGGCAAGTCCCTGCACTTCGATGCAATCAAGCTGTTGGGCGAAATGGGAGAGATCGAAGAAGCTTTGAATGTGACCAGAATCTACGGAAAGACTCGGCTATTCAATGAGGCTTACCTCAACGCGGGCGATGCACTTCGCTCAGCCGGACGACTAGACGAGGCCATCGACTATTACCAGCAGATCCTAGATCGGAATGAAGCCCGGAACAAAGAGTATTTGGCGCGCTATCGCGGTCGTGCGGCCGACTCGATCAACTCGATTCGATTGTTCGACAAGGCCGACGCATCTAAAGTTCCGGATGGCGACTACGAAGACAAAGCGGTCGGCTACAACGGCGATCTGCACGTCCGCGTCAGCGTAGCTGATGGCAAGATTACCAAAGTCCAGGTCACGAAACACAAAGAGAAACAGTTCTATGCGGCTCTGACGGATACTCCTAAGCAGATCATCGATACTCAGGGCATCCGCGACATCGATGGTACAAGTGGTGCCACCATTACGTCGCAGGCGATCGTCAATGCAACGGCCCGGGCCCTGGCTCAAGGAACGGACCAATGAATCGATTTCGATTCCGAGCGCTCTTCGCAACGACGTTCACCAGCATTGCCTCACTCGGCATTTTGCTCACCGCACAGGAAGCTCCGAACTCTGCCCCATCGCAAGTCTGGGAGACAGGTGACTTCCAATGGCACGTTAGCGACCCAATTCTTGCCGTAGATCAAGACCGCTTACCCGAGTCAGAGCATCCCTGGATCGCAGTAAAGGATCCAAGCATCGTCCGTTTCGAAGATCGCTGGCACTTGTTCTGTACTCTTAGAAAACAGAAAACGGGGCAGGGTCGTATTCGGATCGGTTACCTCAATTTCAAAGACTGGTCTGGAGCTGCGAACGCGGACTGGGCCGTGCTTGATCTAACATTGGATTACCACGGTGCACCCCAAGTCTTCTACTTCCAACCGCAACAAAAATGGTACCTGATCTACCAAGCTGCCGACGATAGCCGTGACTTAAAGTACGGGCCTTGTTACTCGACGACCGGGAACCTTGCCGACCCCAGTAGTTGGAGCAAACCTGAACCGCTCTACGTTGTACCCAAAGGCGAAAATGCCGGATTGGATTTTTGGATCATCTGCGACGATGACGCCGCGCATCTTCTTTTTACGTCGCTGAATGGGAGGATGTGGCATGCCCAGACGCAGCTTGATCAATTCCCCAATCAAGGTTGGACTAAACCCGTAGTTGTTTTAAAGGCAGACATCTTTGAAGCTAGCCACACCTACAAGCTGAAAGGAAAGAATCAATTCGTGACCTTGGTCGAAGCGCAAAATGGAAAACGCCGATACTTCAAATTCTTCACTGCAGAGGAACTCACCGGACCTTGGAAGCCACTGGCAGCAACACGCAAAAAGCCAGCCGTATCGGTACTTAATGTCGTCAATCAAAATGAATCCTTTGCTACATCGTATAGCCACGGAGAGTTCCTGCGGTCAGGCTTCGACCAGAAACTAGAGATCGATCCTGAAGATCTGCAGATCCTGTTTCAAGGCGCGAGTGATCCGGAGTACCAGAAGGGCGGCTACGGTGACATCACGTGGCGGTTAGGATTGCTCGATCTGGAGGCGACACCGTGAGCCCCCCAGTGCAACGCAATTCAGTCGGTCGCTACCTAGCAGTCGCATTGATACTGATAGGCTTGTTGCTCAGCTTGGCGCTCTGGATGCAGTGGGGCTCCGTCGGGGAATGGGATGCGTCCAACCGCAACTGGGGATGGATCGTTGCTAGCCTGAGTCTCTTTCTAGGGTTGATGTTCACCCAATCGGCCTGGAGCGATCAACGCTCGAAAGCATTGCTGCGGCTCGACTGGTTTCTGCCCGCGATTCGACGTTTGCCAGCCGACTCGGAACCAAGCCAATCTCTGTTTGGTCATATCCTGCGAATGCTAGGCCCTGGACTGCAATCGAACTGGCAAACAAAAAAACGCGGTCCGGCTAGACGGTGGCTGCGATTCTTCGGCATCTCTTGGGTCGCCTCCCCAGTTCGACGAATCAGTCAAACCATTTGTTTGCTCCTTTTCTGTTGGCTTTTCTTCTACGTTTGTTGGCCCTACCACGCGCAGCCAGTTTTGCCCAAGACCGTCGCCAACGTCACCTACTCGAGCTTCGAGCAAGAGAAAGGAATCGCGACGTTTCGAATCACGAAACAGATCGCTGACGCTGAGTTAGTCGCGGGCGATCTCCTATATCTGAAACGGACGGACATCACCTTCGGTGGCACGGAATCAGAAGCGCTCTTGGGTGCTTTCCGGGTCCATGCGGCTCATCAGATGAGTGACGACACTCTCCAACTCAAACCCGCCGGAGAGTTAAGCCCCATGTTTTTGGACATCATCACAGGAGTGGCGAACAATCTCGATTTTGAAGCTACTGATAGCGATCCGTTCGCGTGGCCAGACCATTACGCCGCAAGCCTAGACCACAAGGAACTGCTCGAAGCCGAAACCTTCCTGATGATTGATCCCTTAGTGAGCCTTTCCACGGCCATCGCTTCACGGAGCTGGGTCTGGTCGCTCGGCTGCGCTGCGGCGATCCTGTTTGTCTGTATCGTCATCCCTCGAGGCTTCTGCGGTTACCTCTGCCCCCTAGGCACAACCATTGATCTATTCGATTGGGCCATTGCGGGACGAACCAAACGCTTCGAAGTCCCCGACGATGGCTGGTGGGTGCACATCAAATACTACCTACTAACGGCCATCCTTCTCGCAGCTTGCGGTGGAATTCTTATCTCTGGATTCTTTTCCGCCATACCCGTTGTTACGCGTGGGTACCTTTTCCTACTCGACCCGCTACAAAATGGATTGACCCGAGGCTGGCATTTGGTGCCGAATCTAAACGCCGGACATTTCTTGAGTATCGCCATGTTCTTTTCGGTCCTGGGACTCGGGTTTCTGCGACCTCGATTTTGGTGC
This sequence comes from Aureliella sp., assembly GCA_046290675.1. GTDB lineage: Bacteria > Planctomycetota > Planctomycetia > Pirellulales > Pirellulaceae > Aureliella. Next base: position 232,309 of record JBKAHA010000008.1, on the reverse strand, counting down.
AAATACGTTTGCCCCAGCGGAGCCGTGTTTTCGGTGGGCAACTTATTTCGGGCAACTGAGCGGAAGGTCGAATCAAGCTGCATTCACTGCAACAAGTGTGTCGAGATCTGCCCTTTCGACGCGATCAAACCGGACTTTACGACACGCACGACGGACTGCACTCTGTGCCAATCTTGCGCGGGTGTTTGCCCGACGCACGCGATCAAGTTTGTCGAGCGCACGAATTTGGTACAGCTGAAAGTCGAGAATGAGCCGCCTACCAAGGAAACGAGTCTAGGAAGACGCGGGTTTTTGTCGCTCACAGCAGGCACAGCAGCGTCCGTGGCAGGGGCCGCTGGAGTCACCGTGATGGGTAAAGCCTATGGGGCTCATCTCGGCCAAGAAGACACCTTCCTACCGGTACGCCCACCAGGCAGTGTTCCCGAAAAAGAGTTTCTGGAGATGTGTATTCGCTGCGGTGAGTGCTTCAAAGCCTGCCCGAATAACGTTCTCCAACCCGAGAGCTTTCAACAAGGCTTCGAAGGCTTGTGGACGCCCATGGTGCAAGCCGATTGGGCCGGCTGCGAATCCAGTTGCAACGCATGCGGCCAGGTCTGTCCAACGGGAGCAATCCGTGCACTGCCACTGGAAGAAAAGCGTCATGCGAGGATGGGTTTGGCCATCGTCAACGAATCGACTTGCCTGCCCTTTGCCGAAAAAGAAGCCTGCGATCTCTGCGTTCAAGAATGCATCGCCGCAGGGTACGACGCCATTGAATACACGCAAGTTGGCGTCGAAACGGACGAAAATGGACGTCCGATCGAAGGAACTGGCTACGCCGCTCCAGTCGTCCTCGCAGACAAGTGTGTAGGCTGTGGACTCTGCCAAACTCGATGTTACGCCATCAATGTGAAAGAGCGTCACGTCTTAGGTGCATCCGCCATCATCGTCGAAGCCGGTGAAGGCAAAGAAGATCGATTGATGTCCGGTTCCTACATTGAGCTTCACAGCCAACGCACGCAACCGCTTTCAAGTGAGTCGCCGGAGCCTGATCCTGATGAGCTCAACGGATCTGACGTCGACATGGACACCAATGCGGACCCGTTCGGAATCTCACCCGAAGCTTCCGACGAAGATAGTCCCTTCTAAGCATTGACTCAGACGCTCGATGGATCGTCAGAACCAGCCTAGACAACTCGGTCTACCACCAACTTCGGAAGGCGCCTCTGGTGCTTTGTACCCAGAAAGTTTCAAAGACACCGGAACTTTTCTTGAGTCACCATTGCAGTTTGTGCAAGTGAGGCTTTGATGAAACGGTCAACGTTTTTCAAAGCGAAGTGAGTTTTCTACGCGCGCTCGTCAAGGCATCTCGCTGCAATGTCACGCAGTTCGAGGACTTCTTTTCTGTGACAACTTGTCCCCATCAACGATCTGTAATCGGGATCACATAAAGCGGCAGTGTTGTCGCTTGCTCCATCGCCGGGATGGGTTCTTAGCACGCTGGATACCTGCGTGGAAGACGATGAATCTGCGGTTCCAATCATAGATCCGTGGTACACCAAGACTCCGCCGAACAGCAGTGAGAACCTCACCCACGCTCATCTTCTCTTCTCGGACCAGGAGACATCCCAATGGCACGAAAACGTCGAATCCGTTCGAAACGCATTCAGATCGAACGCCTTGAACGCCGCGAGCTTCTTGCTGCGGACCTGATGGCATTTCGACACAATCCTGTGGAGCCTTTAGACGTCAACGGCGATGCATTTGTCAGCGCGGTTGATGCACTCAACGTCGTCAACGAGTTGAATCGGCGCGGCGATCGCCCCGCGTCGGCACAAGAGAATTTCCTCGATGTCAATAACGACCAAACGTTAACACCAATCGACGCGCTGATGGTCGTCAACGGTATCAACAGCCGAGGGCGCGGGGGCCAAGATCGAGGCCGTGGCCCCGGACCCGACGGTGGCGAAAACCAACCGGACGGCGGCCAACAGGATCCATCACTGGGACCCAATGGGGGTCCCGATGAGGGTGCCGACGGAAGTCGCGATGGTGGACCTGGAAATCAGGATCCACGCAACCGACCACCCAGGCCACCCCAAGATAACACTCCGGGTGACAATCCTGCCCCAACTGAATTCGCCTCGATCGATGGCACCGGAAATAACTTAGAGAATCCCGATTTGGGCAGCACAGGCGAAGCTCTAAGTCGTTGGGTTGCCAACGAATATGAGGACGGCCTGGCGACTCCAGCTCACGAGGATTGGGCCAGCGCTCGTGAAGTCAGCAACATCGTCAATGCGGTCCCAACCGATGAAGATGGTCAGCCACTGAGTATTGAAAATTCCGACGGCCTATCCGATCTGACTTGGTTGTTCGGCCAGTTTTTAGACCACGACATCACGCTAACTGGAGAAGGACACGACGAGTCGTTCGACATCGAGGTACCGACTGGAGACCCGTTCTTCGATCCATTTAATACGGGACAGGCGACGATCAGTTTGACTCGTTCGGGATACGAGCTCGACGGGGATTCTGTCCGCCAGCAATTCAACGAGATCTCCGCCTTCATCGACGGTTCGGTGATCTATGGATCTGATCAAGAACGCGCAGATGCACTGAGAACTTTCGAAGGCGGTCTACTAAAAACCAGCGAAGGTGACCTCCTACCATTCAACGAAGACGGACTATTGAACGCGGGCGGAGATAGTTCGTCGTTGTTCTTGGCCGGCGATATCCGTGCGAACGAGAATTCTGCTCTGGCCGCCATGCACACGATATGGGTCCGCGAGCACAATCGTGTCGCTACACGAATCAGCTCGGAAAACCCAGAACTTAGCGACGAGGAAGTCTATCAACAGGCTCGACAATTCGTCAGCGCCGAACTGCAAGCAATCACCTACAACGAATTCTTGCCGGCCATTCTAGGCAATCGAGCGCTAAGCCGTTACGACGGCTACGATGCTTCGGTAGATCCATCTATATCGAATGTGTTCGCTACGGCTGCCTACCGCTTCGGTCACACAATGCTGTCACCCGAGCTCCAACGGTTAAACGAAGATGGCTCTATTGCTGAGGAAGGAAACCTCGCTCTGCAGGAAGCATTCTTCAATGTATCCGCCCTCACGGAGAATGGGATCGATTCGATCCTGCGTGGAGCCGCCGCACAAACCGCGCAAGAGGTCGACCCTTTCTTGGTCGATGATGTACGCAATTTCCTGTTCGGCCCACCGGGTGCCGGCGGATTTGATTTAGCCGCGTTGAACATCCAACGAGGTCGGGATCATGGGCTTGCCGATTACAACCAAGTCCGTGAAGACATGGGACTAGAGCGAATCACGTCCTTCGAGGAGATCTCGTCAGATCCAGAGATTCAGCGCAGGCTGGAAGAAGCCTATGGCGATGTCGACTCTATTGACGCTTGGGTCGGAATGCTTGCCGAAGACCACGCACGCGGTTCGACTCTGGGCATCACAGCCAGCACCATCATCGCCGAACAGTTTGAAGCTCTTCGGGATGGAGATCGTTTCTACTACGAAAATATCTTCGAAGGTCGTCAACTTGATCAGCTGAACCGTACGACTCTCGCGGATGTAATCGAACGCAATTCCAACATCGATTTCGATCGTGGACAGAATGTGTTCTTCGCCCAGGAGATAGGGGCAGACCAACTTGCAGACAATGATAACGATCGGCGTGGTCGTCCCGACAACCGCCTTGCGGGAGGAGAAGCTGGAACAGCGACGCCTCCGATTCAATCACCTGCCGCTCTGCAAGATCAAGCCCTAGCCCAGATGATGGAGGAAGACGAACGCCGCCGGTCCGTCTGACGACAATAAGGTTGGAGTAGGCCCACTCGCAGCGGAATCGACCAACTTCCATTGCACCCAATCCATTGAATCCCCATTTAGCCTCCTTGAGCTTTCAAGGAGGCTATTTCCGATTCAAGGGCGAAGCCGGACTACCTTTGTCCAATGCAAATCCATTATCTTTAGGCCGATTAAACTAGAGCTAATTCGATCTGCTACGTGTCTAATCCCCTAGTTCCCGCGCCTGCCACTGATGTTCAACGCCGAAGACGAAGCCGACGAATTAGCTCAATTGCAACAAGGCGGAGCGGAAGCAGCAGCAGCGTTATTCGAAGAACACCGCGAGAAACTATTACGGTTTGTAACACACCGAATGGATTCACGACTTCTCGCTCGCATCGATTGGGATGACGTACTGCAAGAGGCGTTTTTGGTGGTGCAAAAGCGGCACCAAGATTTTATCGACAATCCCGCGGTTCCCTTTTATGTCTGGCTTCGGTCTCTGACTGGGCAAGTTCTGATTGACTTGCATCGGAAGCATTTGAAAGTTCAAGTTCGCAACATGAACCGCGAAGTCAGCATGCACCGCCAGCTACCGTTCCAATCATCCGCCGACGCGCTGGGCGATTTACTGGTTGCCAGTGGTACTTCGCCAAGCCACGCAGCTATTCGCGATGAACGTCTGGAAGCGTTATCCAATGCGTTGGAACAGATGTCCGAGATCGACCGAGAAGTTCTCGTCTTACGACACCTCGAACAACTTTCCAATGGAGAAGTCGCTAGCATTCTGGGAATCGATAAATCAGCGGCTACCAAGCGTTACATTCGTGCCCTAGGGCGATTAGGAGGCATGCTCAATGCCGACTAAAGAAGACATCTTGGAGTCCATTGCAGAGGATTTTCTCAAGACACTGCGTAGCGGCAAACAGCCTCCTTCGCCGGCCTACTACACCAAGAAATGTCCCGCTCTGGGGGATGAGATACGTGACTTGTTGCAGTCGCTGCAGCAGCTTGAGTCATTCAGTCAGCGGGAAACGCGTCGCCGCAAACAGCAAACGCACCCTACGATAAAACCGAGTCTTGAATCGCGGCCACAGAGCCTGGGGGAATTTGAGATCGTGCGCGAGATCGGTCGCGGCGGGATGGGGACGGTTTACCTTGCCGCAGACCGAGTTCTCGATCGGCGAGTCGCTTTGAAGGTACTCCAGCGGGGCGAAGCGACTCAAGGCGCTCCCGAGTCCGAGCGGGAACTGCGTTTCCAACGCGAAGCCCGCCTCGCTTCGCGACTGCACCACACCAATATTGTGCCAGTATTCGGCGTTGGACACGGTGATTCCCATCTTTACTACGCCATGCAGTACATCGATGGGGTTGATCTGCGCAAGATCCTCAATGCGATGTCCGAAAACCGCGATTCATTGCGGTTTACAGAAAGCCTAGTTGACCAGGCCCGAGAGTGGATCGCTTTCGATCTAGAAGACGAACAAGCCAGGTCCTCCGACGCGACTAGAGCCATTGATCGAAGTTCAGCGGATTCGATCGCGAAATCGGATAGCAGCGTCAGTGACACGTCCACTCTGAATAGCGATTCGGCATCGAGAATTGCGCCGCCGCGCGTTGATGGTGGATACTGGCGCAGCGTAGCAACCATTGGGTCGCAAGTCTGCGATGCGCTGCAATACGCTCACTCCATGGGTGTGATGCATCGTGATATCAAGCCAAGCAATCTCTTGCTAGATCGAGGTGGAACGACCTGGGTCACCGACTTTGGGCTGGCCAAGCTAGACGAAACCGAGGATCTGACACGCACTGGAAACATTCTGGGAACGCTCCGCTACATCTCGCCTGAACAACTCGAAGGCAAAGAGACATTTCTTTCTGACGTCTATTCCGTCGGCCTGACTTTGTATGAATTGCTAACCGCAGAACCTGCACACAAAGCCAGCAGCTATCGCAAACTGCTTCGTGAAAAAACAGAAGGACTACAAAAACGACCCACCCAGATCGTGCCGAATCTTCCACGCGATTTGGAAACGATTGTTCTCAAGGCAATTCAACCGCGTCCCGCGTACCGATACGCTTCGGCTGGCGAGATGCGTGATGACCTGAATCGTTTTTTAATGGACCAACCCATAGCGGCCCGGCGTGCTTCCCCTATCGAAAAGGCCGTGCGTTGGTGCCGCAAAAACAAGGCCGTCGCGTCACTATTGGCGATGGTCTTTTCCCTCTCGATTGCATTGCCGATCAGCCTAGGCATCGCATACCGGCGTGCTGCGAACCAACGGCAGCAAGCAGAAGAGCAACTTCACATTGCCCTGGATGGCCTGGACGAGCTATTCCGCTCGTTCGTTGATGGTCCGAACGGAATGGTCACGGTTAGCCCAAGCAGCGATGGACTCTCCGATGGCCCCGCACCGGTAAAACTAACACCGGAAACGGGACGCTTCCTACAGCGCATGCTCGATTTTTACGATCGCCTGGCCAAAGCCAAAACCGTCTCTAGTCCTCGCCTCCAGCAAGAATCGGCGCGAGCATTCCAGCGCGTTGGCGATATCTATCAAGCCCTCGGGCAATTCGATAGCGCGTTGGGAGCCTATGACGAAGCGAAGGCACGCTTTGCTGCACTCGAAGAAAACATGGACGAAGAGCATCGTCTCGATATTGCCAGAATCGATCTGCAGCGCGGCCGGACTCTAGTTGAGGGACCCAATCGCGACAACGCGATGCAGGAAGCGTTGGAGGCATTTGAAGGAGTTCTGGTTCGACTCGATGGCGGACAAACCGACGAAGAGCGTCTGCTACTGACTCAAGCCCATTTAGCTTGTACGAACGTGTACCGAAGCCGCCCCTTGGACCGTCCGATGCCTTTCGACCTTCGCTCCTTTCTCGACAGCGTCGACTCACCACGCCGTGGTCCTCCGCCGGGCGGGCCGTTGTGGAATCTCCTAGGGTTTAACCCGGGGCCACCTCCGGGTCCCGGTCGTCGTCCCAGGGAAGTTTTTCCAGGGAGAAATAACGAAGAAAACACTCGCAGTAGTCCGCCGAACCGACGATATCGGAACAACAAACAAACAAGTCCAGATCATGATCATGTTCAAAAGGCACTGGCGATACTGAATGAGCTTGCCGGCGAAGGAGCAGGGCAGGGTACGTCCCAATCCGAACAAGTGCGACTGCTACGCGCGCTGTGCTTGCGCGAACTCGCACCAAGGGGCTTGCTTCGTGATTCCGATCAACGGGCGGAATCAGTTAGAATCCTCCAAGAATTGGTAAAGCAGAATCCAACCAATTCGGTATACCAATTCGAACTTAGCCAAACCCTCCGAGCCGTTAGTGCGCACGACTTGTCGAACAGCAAAGTGCGATTCGCGATCGACCAACTCGAACAGGCTCGAATCATTTCCGAGAAGCTTTCGGCGGAACACGAACAGATCGCGTTGTATCGGATCAATTTGGCGCACATTTATGCCAATCTGGGAATGCTACACGAGCGTGTCGATCACACTCGTGAAGCGGAAGAGTTCGCGCGGTTAGCTTTTTCTGCCCACACCTATGTACTTGAGAATATTCCTGGCCTGGAACGCACGTCGCGCAATTTGCTTGCAGGCCCCACTTTTTCTCTAGCCCGACAACTCCTACGCAAGGGTCAACGAACGGAAGCAATTGAGATTCTGTCCCAGCTTGAAGAAGTACTTAGAGAACAGACTTCGGATACTAGCATCGGCACCAATTTCCGAAAAAAGGCAGAAGCTGAGCTCGAAGCCTGCATCGAGCTGAAAACTCATCTCCTCAAAGAAGCCGCCTAGGATTGCTGGCAACAACAGAATCTAACGAAAACGTTCTTTTTGAAGTCCCCACTCAACGCCGCATTCGGAATTGGACACCATAGCAGCTTGAAGAGTTGCTAAGTTTGCCTCTTGCCGTTTCGCACATCCCTGCGGGTGAACCCATCCACTTGACCGACTGTGCTTTCCTTTCAAGCTTGATTAGGTTTCTGGTTTTTCCATGAAGACGTTTTTGCCCACAAATCTACGTTCGAAAGTTGCTTTTTCGTCTGCACTTATTCTCGTCGGTGTTGCTTCAATTAGCGTAGCGATTGCCCAATTCGGGCGTCGACACACAGCAACACAATCCAAGCCGCTAAAAAAAGTCGCAGCGACCAAGACCGCCGGCGTTGCCAGCCAGGTATCCATTGAGGTAGAGGGCGACAAAAGAATTATCAGATCCAACGGAATCCCTGAGCACCGAGTCGGATCGTTTCCGAATCCCGGTAACCCAAACCGCATTCGAGCTCAACGCTACGAATACAGTGTTCCTGCGAAACCTGTGGTTGCCAAACAACCGACTCCACTGGCCGGAGTTTTCGGCATCGCGATCAACGGAGTTCCCTTTGATCCTGGCGCGGCGGAGTTCTACAACGGCCAAATGGGAAGCCGCTGGCAATACGAGCCATTGGCTGGCGCAATCGCGTTGGGCATCGACGTATCGCACGCTCATGTGCAACCTAATGGGGCGTACCACTACCATGGGTTGCCAACCGGATTGCTAGACGAAGTCAAGCTCGACAAAAGGAAGCACTCTCCGCTCATTGGCTGGGCTGCCGACGGCTTTCCTATCTACGCGGTCTATGGATTCGCAGACACAGAGAACACCGATTCCTCCATTGTGGCATTGCGATCAAGCTATCAACTGCGTAGCGGAAATCGGCCTGGCGGTCGCAATCCCGACGGAAAATACGACGGCACGTTTGTCGCGGATTACGAGTACGTCGAAGGCTCTGGTGATCTCGATGAATGCAACGGCCGTGTTGCGGTTACGCCCGAGTTCCCTGAAGGAACTTATGCCTACTTTCTGACCGAAGCTTGGCCGGTCGTCCCTCGAAATTTCAAAGGCACACCATCTGCGGAATTCTTGCGACGTGGGCCTGGCGGTCCCGGATTCGGACCACCTGGAGGTCCTGGTCGAGGTGGACCTGGCGGTAGACGTCGGGGACCTCCACCAGGTCGGCCTGGATCTTAGCCGCCGAAAAATTCCTCTGCGACCATTTTCAAGAAACTTGAAGTCACCCTGGCGTATCGAGCGAGAATCAACTGCAAACACATCGCTATCCGCAACTGCTTCTTGTTGCCCCTCAGACCGGCTTCTTTTCGGTGCCGTACCCCGCGGCAAAGCCGCCTACCTACCTCACAGCGTTTCTCTTTCTCGCTACAATCCTGGCGGTGTTTTTCTACGATCTGCCAGCACTCATTCCTTGGCTTCGCAGAGCCAATTTGACGGACGCGAATGAAAGAAGAAATCCTTCAACAGGTTCAAAACGCCTACGGGGTCGAGAATTGGTCCGCGGGTTATTTTGATATCAACCGAGTCGGTAACCTAAGCGTTCATCCGAGCCAGGATCCGAAGCAGTCTGCTGATTTGAAGGAGATTGTGGATTACTTGCTAGCCCGCGGCAAAGTTCGCTTGCCGTTGTTGCTTCGTTTTCCACAAATGTTGCGTAACCAGCTGAGCACACTGACAAGTGCTTACCAGCACGCCATCGCTGAGTTCGATTATGCCGCCAAGCACTTGCCACTCTTTCCGATGAAGGTGAACCCTCGACGCGAAGTTGTCGAAGCGTTCCTGAAGGACAGTTCGCGTTCTTGTGTTGGATTGGAATGCGGTAGCAAATCAGAACTTTATGCAGCCATTGCCCAAGATCAGCATTCGAGCGCACTCCTGCTTTGCAACGGCTTCAAAGACGAAGCCTTTATTCGTGCGGCGCTGCTAGCCGTCAAAGCCGGCAAACGAGTTACTGTCGTCGTTGAGAAGTTGAGCGAGTTGCGGATCGTACTTCGCCTCGCTGCCGAGACCGGCGTCGCGCCATGGATTGGCCTCAGGGCGAAGCTCTACTCGCGTGGTTCGGGAAAATGGGCGTCTAGTGGTGGTGACTCTGCCAAATTTGGACTCACAACATCGGAACTACTACAGTGCGTCAGAATGGTGGAAGAAGCCAACTTGCAGAGCAATTTGAAGTTATTGCACTTTCACATTGGCTCGCAGATTACTGATATTCGCCGTGTGAAAAATGCGATGAAAGAGGCCGCCAGAGTATACGGAAAGCTACGTCAAGTCGGCTGTGCCATCGAGTACGTCGACATCGGAGGTGGACTAGGTGTGGACTATGACGGTTCGAAAACTCGATTTGAATCGAGCGTGAACTACACGGCCCAAGAGTTTGCGAATGACGTCGTCTACGCATTCAAATCAATTTGTGATGAAGAAAACGTTCCACATCCAAACCTGGTGACCGAAAGCGGCAGATTTATGGCTGCCTACCATTCTGTGTTCATCACTTGCATCCGCGATGAGATCGAAACGTTTGCCGATGATCAACCGGAAGTCACCATCGATGACGATGATCCACAGGTCATCACAGAGCTCAAAGATCTTTGTGACAATGTCAACGGAAAGAACTACTCGGAGTATTACCACGACGCGCTGCAGATGCGTGATGACCTACAAATCCAATTCAACTTGGGTCTAGTTAGTCTCGAAGACCGAGCGAAGGGCGACGTACTCTTCTGGGAAATCTGTAATCAAGTCCTCCGAGAAGCCGAGTCGGATGGTTTTTCTGATGAAGAATTCGAACAATTGAAGCGCAACCTCGCGCAGAAATACCTCTGTAACTTCTCCTTGTTTCGTTCCGCGCCGGATAGCTGGGCAATCCGACAGCTCTTTCCGATCTGCCCGATTCATCGGTTGAACGAATCGCCCACGGACTTCGCCACGCTCGTGGATGTGACTTGCGACAGTGACGGCAAGATTGACCGCTTCGTGGACTTAAAGGACGTTAAGCAAACACTTGAGCTCCACAAATGGGATCCTGCTGAACCCTATTACTTGGGCATCTTTCTTGTCGGTGCTTACCAAGAAGTCATGGGCAATCACCATAACCTTTTTGGCCACCCAAACGAGGCTCACATCATCATCGATGATGACGGGCAATTTCATGTTCAGAAAATCGTGGCAGGCAGCTCGATTCATGACATGATGCAGTTCGCCCGATACGATTCGGAGCATCTCGTCGAACGCTACCGGAAGCAGCTCGAATCCCTAGCATCTTCCGAGTCGCTAGGCGTTGAGGAAATTGACCGGCTGGTTCGTGAATATGCGTACCTCGCGAATGGGAGCACCTACCTTGAGCCGGGCTCCTAGCTAGCCTCCGAGCGATCGAAACGAACGCGCGAGTTGCTATCTAAACGCCCTGCCTCCGATACGCTGGATCTTTGGCGTATTTTGACTTCAAAGGCCGAAAGATAGGCAAGCTGCGCATCTGTTGCGATCCCGTCGTAGTGACCGCGAAAGTTAGAGCGATCGTGCCGATAAACCGAACTGGTAGGGTTTGCATTTTGGCGGAATGCACCACCTGACGTTCATTGGCGATTGGCTCTTCGAAGTCAAATTTCGATGCATCGAGTCGCCATCGGCCATCACGCGACTATGGATGATTCTGTGCAATCTCGTAATCAGCATTTCATGCCCACGGTACGCCAATGCGTGAAACGGCTATTGGGTCGTCTCCCAGTAATCGGGATTGCCCTATTTGCAACTACCGTTGTGCACGGTCAGGTCGCGGAGCCCGTCGATCTCCCCGTCCCGGACGGGATCGTTTTTCCGGCCGATGTCCCTATGCTTCCGGTCGATGAGAACGCATCCGCAACCGGCCTCGTAACGGATGCAGATAATGCGGCCACGGCACCGCCTCTTAGCATTGCCGACGTGGTGGCCAGCACGCTCCAGTCCTTCCCGGCAATCCAACAAGCTCGCCTTCAACGCGATGTAGCCAGCGGCGAGATCGTGTCCGCGTTTGGATCATACGACACCAAACTCTACGGATATTCGCTCAATGAGCCCGTCGGCTTCTACCACAACTTTCGACAGGGACTGGGCGTAGCCAGGCAAACTTGGTGGGGTGGCTATGTGTCTGCAGGCTACCGAATCGGTCGCGGTGATTTTCAACCTTGGTACGAAGAACGCGATACCAATGGAAGTGGCGAATTCAAGGTAACCGCTGGCATTCCGCTGCTACAAGGCCGAGCCATCGACCCACAACGTGTTGCCGTCTTCCAAGCGAACTTAGGGCGCCGCGCCGCCGAACCTGAAATACAACTAGCCATTCTGACGATTTCGCAGGAAGCCACATTCAGTTACTGGGAATGGGTCGCAGCCGGTATGCGGCTCAAAGCCCAAGAAGAATTGTTGGACTTGGCTAAGATCAGACAGGAACAACTCGAAGAGGGAGTTGCAGCGGGATACAGCGCCCGAGTCGAAGTGACTCTTAATGCTTCTATCCTTGCCAAACGCCAAAGCGACCTGATTAAAGCTCAGCAGAAATTCCGTGACGCGGCCTTCAAGCTATCGATCTTCCTCCGAGACGACGCAGGCAACGTGATCCTACCTGACGCCATGTGGGCTCCCACTGAGTTCCCCATTATTGACGCTCTTCCACCATTTGATCTCGAAGCCGATCTGGCTGCAGCTGCTGCGCGTCGTCCCGAAATGCTGTTGCTTTCGATCGAGCAGCAACAGGTCGATTTGGATCGACGACTTGCAAATAACCAACGATTGCCACGAATCGACTTGATCGCTCAGGCATCACAAGATCTCGGAACAGAGACTTCCTCGAAAAACGATAAAGGTCAGTTCGAACTTCTCGTTGGCTTCGAGGGCACCTTTGACATTCAGCAGCGCAAAGCTCGAGGTAAGATGCAATCGACATCGGGGAAAATCCAACAACTCGGTCAAAAGATACGCCTGCAACGCGACAAGATTGCTGTCGAACTGCAGATGGCGTACAACGCCCTGGTCGCGGCGGCGGACGTTGCGAAGCAGGCAGAAGTCGGCGCCGAAGCCGCTCTGCGAAGCGCCGTCGATTATCGATTCGCTTTTGACGAGGGCTATGAGGACTTGGTCTACATCAACATTCTTGAAACGAAAGCGAACGAGGCTGAGATCGCTTGGGTGGATGCGCGTCGCGACTGGTTTCTTGCCCTAGCGCGGCTACAAGCAGTTCTTGCACTGGATCCGTTTGAACAAGCACAGAATGTCGCAAGCTTGCCCCCAGATGACCCCATGCCGACGCTTGACGAAATTGAAGGCCTCGTCGAATTGCCCGAAGACTTCGACGCCGAGTGGGAGCGCTTACTCGAAAAACGTTCAGGCGGTGCCAGCAATCCCGATTCGGCTAGCGAAAATAACGACCAGTAAGAACAGAAGTGCCGGTAGACTAGGTTGCTGGCAAACAGCGACGAGAGCAAATTCACGTTTGACGATCGATTGAAGTTGTTTTCCCAGGCAAAACACTGATTGCGCGGAGTTTGGTGGGCTACAAAACAAACTCAAAACGCTCTAGTCGATATCTGCGTACTCCATCTGATCTTCCATCAGTTCGCGAATCTCAGTGCGAGCCGAAGCCCATTGATTCGATTTGGCCATGGCTATGATCTCGCGGAGCCACTTGGTTTCATTGGGAGCCAGCTCTCCGCTGGCCGCGTCCGCCTCGATGGATGCCTCGACGCCTTCTAGCGATGCCAAGTCTTTTTGATTGCAGATGCGAAACAGTGCGACCGCGTACTGGTACCCCTTTTCACTCGTTTCGCCGTAGCCACTGGTTAGATACCAAATCAACACAACCGCAATGAGCAACAAACTCACGACAGCGGCGGCGATTTTTGAAGCACTCATTCGACCAAGCTCACGCTAACGTTGTCTAGACTCAATCTCTCCAGCGAAAGCCGACTTGGGGTTCGTTTCCCCAAGTTGTTTTCACCGGCACATGGAAAACGCGAATCCACCTTAGAAGCCGCTTGAATCGATGACCTCGCCCTCATCCATGCTGGAGAGCTCCGCCCAGATGAATAGATCCACACTCTGAGAAATAAACCGAACGGATCCATCGCCAAAGGCAACATTGCCTCCGCCCGTATGCTCAGCAAACATCTGGCCAACGTGCATCGTCGGAAAGTTGATCGGATGAATGATTGGAAATCCTGTAATGTCCAGCTCGCCGCCCGAAGGACCAGCATGAACCAACGTGAGTGTGGCTGCTGCATCAGGCCCATTCTCCGGAGTTCGAATTCGCGGATGGACAAACGCGCCTGGCACTACACCGGCCCAGGTCTTATCGCTCAACCGTGACGAGTGCTCTCCCAGGAAGATGGTATTGGAAGTACCGTCGGATACGTTGCCAAAAGTGACTCGCGAATTGCGATAGAAAGGACCGTCAGCCACATTGGCGGCATTACCCCGAACTGCAACCGTGCGCGTCGCCCCGGTGTAAATGTCGGTAAAGACGATGCCTGTCGCTGCCGAACCACACTCACCCCAACAGGATTCTTGCCCGTGCGATGCAACGTAATGCGATCTGCCTAGTTGTACAGTCTGTCCTGACCTCTGAAGCGGTGTACCGTTCTCGTCGAGAAGGGTGACCAGGCCATTGGGCCCACTCGAAGAAGGGCACAGAAACGTCGACAAAGGTGCCCTGGCCAGCGCTTGGTTGAGGGGATCAGAAATAGATCGTTCAAACGTGATCTGATTCGCAAGGTTACCTTGCTCGATGAACGGAAGGATCAGCGCGCCCCACCCCCATCCAGGCGACCCGTCCCATGTCAATGGATCCAATTCCGCCCAAGCCGGCGCCGCCCCCGTGCTAGTTGCAAAACTGCAGTAGCCCGAAGGGAATACCCGGTGTGCCGATTCGTAATTGTGAATCGCCAACCCAAGCTGCTTCAAATTATTGGAGCATTGCATGCGACGCGCCGATTCGCGCGCCGCCTGAACCGCTGGTAGAAGTAGTCCGACCAGGATGCCAATAATGGCAATAACAACGAGCAGCTCCACCAGCGTGAATGCACTCCGTGGTGGATGCCGAGTTGGTCGCTCACTCCTCGTCGCACAGGCGCACTTCGTCATCTTTTTGGTTCCTAACGCGATCACGCATCTCAATCAAGCTTGGAGCCAAAGGAGCTCCGCATCCAACAAATAAAAGCTCAGCAGGCCATCCCCGCAACTTGTAGCCTAGGCTACACTACAGAAATGTAGCAAGAGCTACAATTGGGTCAAGCCACATTTCCTGCCCCTAGACTCATTGCGGGAAAACGCCACTGGCAATGAGATTACGACTTCCTGCGAGAAAACTGCTGGGACCGCGACTGAAGGTAGCGGTTCGGCAGATGAGGACGCTTAACCCGCCGTCTAAGGCATCTGCTATACGTTCTGGTCATGAACATTCAGTCAATCCCAACGGACATTTAGTTCGGTGGATTTCCGCACACCAATCCCGGCAACTGAAAACCAGCCTCTTCGCACAACCGCTCAGCCCGACCAGCTTCAAAACTGTCAAGTGGACCGGACGCAGCTAAGTGCCTTTGCCGCCTTTGCAAAATTCCTTTGGATACTCTGAATCGTCATTTCGCCAATTGATCGAACAGGGCGAGCACATCGGCACCTGACATACCTTGACGGGCGCCCAACGCAGCTGCCTTGCTACTTACGGCTTGGATTTCCGCATGCAACATATCCTCATAGGTGTCCACACCTCGAACGATTGCAGCGGCATCACCGTTGCGTTCGAAAGAATCCATGCTCAGATAGCCGCAGGTGAGGCACCCCACCGAATTGGAAATCACTAGCAGTGGTCTGGAAAGCGGATGACACGTCTTCTCGAAACGATCTAAATCGACTTGCACGATGATCTCCCTATTTTGTCCGGATTCGAACATGACATTTTTGCTGCTTGTGGCAACCTAGGTCTTTGGCAGCTTAGCGTTAGCTGTTTACGGCTGTCCTGCACGGCAAGTCGACATATCGACGTTGCCACCGGTAATCACGACGACGACCCGTTGGCCCTGAAACTTTTCAGCGTTGCGACACAGGCATGCAAAAGCGACCGCGCCAGAAGGCTCAGCAACAAGCTTGACCCGCTCGATGATCGTTCGCATCGCGGTGAGAATTTCGGACTCGCTTGCGACCAAAACATCCTTGGCGTGATGTCGAATAATGGGCCACGTCGATTCACCAACTCGAGTCCGCAAACCATCGGCAACGGTATCAATTCGCTGCACATCCTCGATCTTGCCAGAACGAAAACTTCGATACGTGTCATCTGCCCACTCCGGCTCAGCACAGTAGACATCGGCTTTAGGCTTCACGGTATGCATGGCCGTAAGGACTCCGGACATCAGTCCGCCACCTCCGACTGGCGCGATAACGGTATCCACATCGGGAACTTGTTCGACGATTTCGAGCCCGACTGTTCCTTGTCCCGCCATCACACGGGGATCTTCAAAAGGGTGAATCAAAACCGCGCCGGTACTTTGCTGAATCTCCGCCGCAGTCTGTTCCCGTGAATCGGAACCCGGTTTGCAAAACACAGGTTCGACACCCAACCCGCGCACAGCTTCGATTTTGGTCTGTGCCGAATTCTCTGGCATGACGACGTGGGCGACGATACCTCGAACTCGAGCCGCCCTTGCCAACGCGGCTGCATGGTTACCCGACGAATGGGTCACAACACCGCGACTCGCTTCATCTTCGGTTAGCTGAAGAACTGCGTTTAATGCACCGCGTGCTTTGAATGCACCAATGTGCTGCAGATTCTCGGCTTTGAAATACAAATCGAACCCTAGCCGTTTTGAAAGTGCCTCACTGTAGACACACGGAGTCACGATGGTTTTCGTCGCGATACGCTCTCTAGCTGAAAATACGTCATCTCCTGTAATCGCAAACTCTTCCGACATTGGTACTCCTATCAAGGTCCCTTTGAATTACGAAGCAAAGCACTTGGGCGCGGCAAGGTATCGACCTTCGGACACCATCACTGTAGCGAACGCTTTTGGTTTGCCGACGGCCAAAACATGGGAGGTTCACTTTGCTTAATCTGGTGCGCTAAATCCGGACGCCATGCACTACAGCCATTCCATAAAGATATCGAAAACGAGTCCATTTGGCTGTATGATGGGTCTTCAGCCAGGGCTAATCCGAGTTTGAAGTCATGCGATCGTCCCCTCCAGCCCTGGGCCTAGGCTAGCGGGGAGTGGCCGACTCCTCCTGAATTCCTCGACGACTCGCTGCGAGTGCGCTCGCTCACGAAGGGGGAGTAGGGATACTCTCTAACAAACGCGGCGAATTGAAACTTTGATTTGCTCTGGGTCATCTGTACTGCGGGTTGTGTGTCGTGCTCATCCAGCTGCAAATGTATGCCGAGATTGTTGATCGATCACCATGATTCGTTTTCGTTGCCCACAATGCGACCAGCTCCTAGAGTCTCCTGCGGGGACCGTGGGTCAACTAGTACGCTGCCCATGCGGTCACGAGATGAAGGTTCCGCTCGTCGCGGGTGCGATCGGCAAATCATCGACCCCCAGTGCGACCCCGCCCGCCAGCATTCCCACCACGGATGCCGCGTCGAGCGTGCCGAGCACGGAGACGCCAACAAGAGACCTCAATCCACCGCAAGGCGTTAGGACTGCCAACAACGCGGGCCCCGCAGCATCACCTTTACCCCGAGCAGCACCGCTGTTCGTGCGCTGCCCATGTGGTACGCAGCTTAAAACGACGCAAGAAGCCATCGGAAAAGCCGTCCGCTGTCCCTGCGGCCAACTCGTGTCCGTCACAGACTCTGCTATTTCTGCGTCGGGCCCAGCCACCAACATTGAGCAAAGTAGCGGTGACTTGAACATTCCCGCCTACATTCAGCCGGCCAAGATTCGGGATCGAAGCGGCGGGCGCGCGGCGCCAGCACGTCCAGATAGTTCCGGAACTGCATCCGCTCATCAAGACTCCTCCGCGTGGCGCGAGCAGGCCTCCTATCCGGCGGCACCGAGCGAACAGATGCGACCTGCACCACGAAGCTCGGCATCGGGCAGCGTGTACGCTCCATCGGGTTCTCCCGAAACTTCAGCACAGCTCTATTTGCAGCAAGCCGAGAAAGAACTGAACGACCGAGATCGATGGAACCGACAGGACGCCGGAGCCAGTATTAACGGCATCGGCATCTTGTTGATCACCATTGGCCTGCTAAGCATCGCAGTAAACGGGTTCTACTATGCCCAGATCGATGATGAAGTTGCAGCCGTCATCGAAAAGCAACCAGAACTGGCCGAGCAACGTGATCAACTCGCCTCATTGGGAGCCGTGATTTACGGTGTCTCGATTGGATTCGGTTGCATGTTCATCTTCTTAGGAGTCGCAGCCTACTTCTTTCCATTCGGTGCTCCACTTACCGCTCTGGTTATCTACGTTTTGGTCACGATCATCGCCCTGATCGTGAACCCGATCGCGGTACTCAAACCGGGTAGTTTGATCGCCAAGCTGCTCATTACCGGTGCGCTCATCAAGGCGGTTAACAGTGGTGCTTACTATGCCCACAATCGCTAGTCAGCTTCACTGAGCGACGAAGCTCGCCGTTGAAATTTTCAATTGGACTCGACGGTTCTAACACGACCACCAAATTGCCACGCGCTGCTACAATCGCTGCCCAGGGGGACTGTGGATGAGACCGGAGATTTGCTTCCGGATCTTCGCAGCGGAAAACTGGAATCCGATTTTTCCGCTGCCGCAGCACGTCCCCATTGTCCCTTTGTGCATCTGCTTACCAGATTTTCGACCTGGCTGTTCCATCAGACAACGCGAGGATACGTAAGCAAGATTCTGCGCTGACGAATTGCTGAATTCGGTGAAAGAAGAAATGAAGACTGGATCAAAGATCACCCCTATTCGCGGCGATTACCCTGAGTTCACCTGGGTCGCCATTATTGTGGGATGGGGAATCGGAGTCGTCCTAACAATCTCGGTTGCATACGCGTCATTGATGCTTGGGTTCTCGATCGAAGGCTCCGAGTTGGCCGCGATTCTGGGATGGGGCATCCTGCGCGGCGTGCTCCGGCGAACCAGTATTGTTGAGAACAACATCAACCAGACGATCGCTTCCGCTGTGAACGGGGCGTCGAGCGGGATTATGTTCAGCGTACCGGCGCTGCTCATTTTATCGAAAAAACCCGAATTCGCAGATCTCGCCAATATCAATCAGCCGCTGCTGATACTGGCCGCAATCACCGGCTGTATTTTAGGACTCTGTTTTGTCATCCCACTCCGCAAGCAGATGATCGACTTTGATCGCTTGGCTTACCCAGGAGGCATCGCGGTCGCGACGATTCTGAAGAGTCCTGGCGCAGGTGTACGCAAAGCGATGCTGCTACTAGGCGGTGTCGCGATCGCAGCAGTCTGTCAAACCGCGGTGCTCCGCTACATGGGCGATGATCATGATTGGGCCGCCGGACAGGCAGCTGGACTGCCTTCGATGCTCAACATCGCTTTCTTTATCTCAATCATGACGATTGGCGTCGGATACTTGTCAGGAAAGGGCGGATTCTGGTTCGGAGCGGGTGGATTCTTCTGTTACTTCATCTTGTCTCCTTTGCTGTCCCTTATGGCAGGACCCGAAGTTGCCGAGCTAACGGCAACGCCGAACTCAATGCGTGTGCAGCTCTATCGGCCTACCGGGATTGGTATGTTGATTGGGGCGGCCATTGGTGGAATTGTGGCGGCCCTGCCAATGATCCTTAGCGCGGTGCGCTCGCTACGCGGAGCTTCCGATCGAAGCGCGGGAGAAGTCGCAAAGAAGGATGAGCTGCCGATCTGGTTGTTGTACGTCATGATCGGACTCGGAAGTGTATTGATGGTCGCCATCGCTTGGTACGTCGGCGCTGGTGAAATCTCAATCGGCCGCGCGTTGTTGATGGCAGTGGTGGGCATCCTATGGATCTGGGTTGCCGGAGTCATTGTCGCGGAGTGCATCGGCCGCACCAATTGGTCACCGCTCTCAGGCATGACACTGATCGCAGTGACCATCTTGATCTTTGCGATCAAAGACAGCACCGACTCGCTGACCACGATTCGAGTCTCGATGATCGTGGGGGCCGCTGTGTGCTTGGCCGTGTCTCAGGCGAGCGACATCATGCTCGACCTCAAATCGGGATATTTGGTTGGAGGTGTACCGCGTCGACAACAGATCGCACAGTTCGTCGGAACTTGGCTAGGCCCAATTCTGGTCGTGTGGCTCATGATGTTGCTTCACAATACCCGTGAAGGCGGTATGGGTTCCGATTCATTACCGGCTCCGCAAGCTGAAGCACTCGCAACCACGATTGAGTCCATCGTCAGTGGTGACGTGCCGGCCTACCGTTATTCCGCTGGAGCCGGCATGGGGTTGATGCTAGCGCTCAGCGGTCTTGGCGGTATCGGAGTTTTGGTCGGTCTTGGCTTCTATATGCCGTTTAGCATCGTCATGACGTACACCATTGGCAATATTTTGCGTGTCGTCAGCGATTCGACTCTCGGCAAGAAGTTTGGCTACGAATATGGCGTGCCCATCGCAGCAGGATTGATTGTTGGAGAAGCACTAGTGAATGTTGGCAATGCGATCCGAGTCATTTTCTTCCCGGCCGACGAGGCCACCGAAACGGCGATGGCAGTCTTGCAAGGACTGGGGTGCCTTATTTAACCCACCTCCGTCACGAGACTTCGCCGAGACCTTTCGCTATTGGGCCAGTCCTAAAAAACCGCATTGCAAAACAAACTGCACAAAACGAACTGAATCCCAGAAATAGAAGTGCCATGAATTTCACATCTTCATTTGCTGCAGGACAGCTTTTACTCTGGCTTGGATTTCTTGGCGGATCCTTGGCTAGCGTTCTGAGACTGGAGAATACCGAAGCGCCTTGGCAAACCATTCCATGGTTGTTTTACGGTACTGCGCTCGTCATCGGTATCATCGGAGTACTCATCTTGCGGGCAGACAAAGCCTCGAAGTCCGCGGAAGACTCCGCATCCGAAACGGGACTCAACGCCGTGACGCAGCACCTCGCCAACGCAACGAATGCGGTGGCCAAATTGCACGCGGATCTCGAAGAGATGACTTGCGAAGAGGTGCTCGAATATATCGACGGTGAGTGCGTTCCCCACTTTGCCGAATTCGCGGACGGCCGAGCTACCATCGCCAATCGATTCGGTAACACCGCCTACGCTGAAGTCATGACTGAATTCGCCAGCGGAGAGCGTTACGTCAACCGCGCCTGGTCCGCTGCGGCAGATGGATATGTGGACGAAGTTGAAGCGTCTGTCGGCCATGCTCACGCGTTCATGCAGGCCGCCAATAAGTGTCTAGCATCCTGCCAAGAATAGTCATTCGCCCTAAATCGCACGGACACACCTGCGGTCCTTGCGTTTCCAGTCACACAACTACGGCGCGTTATTTTGTTCAACTGAATCGGGCTGGGTCTGAGCGTCCGCAATCTGTTCTGAGCCCAACAGGCGAGCTACCGCAAGCCCGAATTTCTTGGGGCTCTCTTTCCATTGACCCGCCGTCTCATTCATCATTGCGGCGGACTCCGCAAGTGGAAGAGCCAAGGCATCTGAATTCGTGACCTCAGCTACTCGAGATAAGAACGAAACCGAGCAGTCCTTGACGGCCACCGCCATTCGCTGGGATGCTGCAGCCGTAGCGAGAATAGGCTTGAAGTCCACCTGTTGAACGTCCGATGGGTCTTGCATCGTCTCTCCCTGGGCCAACTCTACATTCCCGTTTGACGAATCGAAAGCACCACTGAACCACAAGCTCAGCGAAAGCACAATTACTGCCGCTACGGCAAGGGTACCCCAGTACCCCGTGCGTGAACGATGTGCACCCGATGGCTTCAACTGGCTTTCATCAAGACCTGAAACCGGCGAATTCGGAGATTGACCCGAAGTCTCTGTTGCCAAAATCTCATCGAACCGTTTCGAGGAAATCCCGCCAGAAACCTGAGCTTCGTCAGGCTGCGCTGACTCGCACCAAGCATCACTCTGGGATCTTAGATCGGATTCCAGCTCGCATCGCTGACGAAGTAGACGCGTCAGTTCTACATCGCCCTTTACGGCACGATGGACCCACGCAGGTAGATCTGCTAGATCATCAGCAAAAAAATCAATCCAGAATTTGGCGAGCAACGAAGTTGGCTTCATGATGGTTCCTGACCTGATGCATCACAGAACTCTCGAACCCGCTTCC
Source organism: Aureliella sp. (assembly GCA_046290675.1). Classification (GTDB taxonomy): domain Bacteria; phylum Planctomycetota; class Planctomycetia; order Pirellulales; family Pirellulaceae; genus Aureliella. The sequence goes on along the minus strand of JBKAHA010000008.1, from coordinate 210,436 downwards.
GTGCCCGGAACAATAACACTCGGATCGCAACCTGCGTCCGATTTACCGCTGATGCCACTTCCTTGATGGACATATCTTCGCCGAACCTCAACCAAAGGACCGTGTACTGTTCGGCGGTGAGCTTATTCTTGGCTATCGACCATATGTTTGCCACTTCGTCAGCTTGTCCAACCAAATCACCATCAAGGGATTCCTCCCGGATCGCAACCTCGTCACGACGCTGGTAAGCAATGGTTAACCTCCGGCGGGAATCGGTGGCCGTACGTAGCGCAATGGTATAGAGCCAAGTTGAAAATCGGTGCTTGGCATCAAATCTCTCAATCGAAGCCCAAGCCTTCGCAAAGGCCTCTTGAGCGACGTCTTCTGGGTCAACCTGAGTTCCTCTGAGGCGAATCCGAAGAAACTGAGTCAAACGGGGCCAAAACTGAGCGTACAACGCTTCGAACGCAGCCACATCACGTTGCCGAGCCCGATCCGCAAGCTCCTCGATGTTAGCGCATGCAGAATCCGCTTTGGCAGAATCAAGCTCAGATGAGTTACTTGATGTCAAAGCGGACCTTGCAAGTTGATTAGGCCAACCAGCTTGTTTCGAGATTGAATGCGTCGATCCCATTGATTCGATGAAACGAAGTTGGCCTTTCCGTTGAAGTATTGGAGAGCGCGTCGGAGGTAGGATTTGCTTTAGAAGGACAAATCCATTTCCTCGTGCAATAGATCTTTCACCATGCTCTCTGGTACCGCGAAGTGAACTTTGACTTGCTTTTCATCCCGCTCGACAGTGAGCCGCTCTAGCAACGACAAAACCATCTGTGCGTCCTCGTCATCTCCGATCTCATCCTTGAACAATCCTACAAACGCCTTCGCTCCGTCGGCAAGCTGCTTGATTTGCTCGGCTTGCTTTTCCTTCTGTGCTGCCAGAACCAAGTCGACTTGGAGCTCATCGCCTTTTTGACCAACATCAACGTACAAGCGTTTGATCATTCGGACCACATTGGCAGCTTGATCTTGTTCGTAGACCTCTTTCGGGAACTTGAGCAGCTCGACATGGGCAAAAACGCCGCTGGCAAGTCGCTTGCCTGTTGATCTCCCACCCATCGATTCGAGCAGGTCCATCAGACGCGACCGCTTGGTGGTGGCGACGACGCACTTATCACCCTTCGAGTCGGTGTGAATCGTCGCAAAGGCTTCCATATCACCTTCGCTCATACGGTGAATTGTGTATTTGCCATGCTCTTCCGATTCGTATCCAGGGGCCGCGAGAGCCAGCCCCTCAAGATTGCCACTTGTTTCGCCCAGTTGAATCATGATGTCCAGATTGTCTTCTGGCGATTCAAAGTCATTCCCGCGAATGACAATCGACTGAATCTCCTCCAGCGGATCGAACCCGACCGCTTCCTCCACTTTCGCCAAGACATCGTCACCCTCGGAGCCGATTTCCTGCGCCGCCATCGCCTCGATGCTATTCAGCAGAGTGCTTCCAATCTCGGTCTTGCGAAACGCTCGCAAATCCAACTGCACGACAAACTTTGCGTCTGCATCACCGTCGTCCGCAATACTGCTAGATGGCGCCTGACCGCAGGTAATCACCATCGCTAGCAGCATACAGAACCAGTGTTTTTTCAACTTCATGACCTACTTCGCTTTCTAAAAGCAACCTTGAACTACCAACCCAAGCTAGCGCTGCATCCGCCCTGAACAGCATTACCATGGGAATGAATGTGTTGTTGCGGACTCATACGAGCAACTGCCGGTCGTGTTACCCAGAATTTCAGTTTTTATTCGCCGCGGGGTAAATCCGACCAGAATGCTCAGTTCCGAACGATCTACGGTCGCCGTTTGGTCACCTCGATTGCGGCGGTAGCGGTGTTTTCATTTCAGACTTTTCGTTTTGGACGGGCCCAATATTGGCGGAATGGTACAGATCATTCCAACTGGCAGTAAAATGAGGGAACACCCGACCGCTCCCCCAATGAAATGCTCCGCGTCCAAAGGCGCCAAACTCTACAGCTGATCAGCAAGGCTACGTCCACTGTGAACGAACCACGAGACGACGATGAACTCCAATCACAAGCGGATGAAGAGGACTTGGAATTCGACGTTGATGAGGAGCCGGCGGATCCCAAAGAAGTCGCAGACGTAATCGATGCTCCGACGGATGACTTCGTCGATGCAGAAGACCTCTTGGGCACCGAGATGCGAGATCTCGGATTGGCTGGCGAGCCCGCCGTCGAAGATTCGACGCTAGTGCCTGATCAAGTGCAGACGCTTCGACCAGAAGAGCTAGATCGGCTGCAGATGACATCCGATGGTGAACCCACGTTCGCGACTGCCGCGGAGGGTACACCTGGCGATCACATCCGCACGACGGCCAAAGGGCTCAGTGCATCGGAGACGACCACGGATTGCGTGCACGAGATCGATGGCTTCGAGGTCCTCGATGAGCTGGGAAAGGGGGCTTTTGGTGTCGTCTACAGGGCCAGAGACACCGTGCTCGACCGCCAAGTGGCGATCAAGATCCCGCTCCTTTCGGACAAGAAGCTCGGAGCCAAGTACATCCAGGAAGCGCGGAACGCTGCCCAGATTGATGCGAGCGGAATCGTTCCTGTCCTTCAGGTCGGCGCGACTTCCGAGGGCCAGCCCTTCGTCGTACAGAAGCTAATTGAAGGTTCGACTCTGTTTTCGCTGATGCGAAAACCGGAAACGCTGCCACTGTCGTGGTCGATTCAGACTCTGTCGAAAATAGCCAGAGCCATCGCACACGCGCACAAAGCCGGACTCGTCCACCGCGATCTGAAGCCGTCCAATATCTTGGTCGATCCAGAAGGAGAACCATGGGTTGCCGATTTCGGTCTCGCGGTTTTCGAAGAGGACCAACGAGACCTCAAAGGCGAAGTCGCCGGCACCCCAGCTTATATGTCGCCGGAGCAACTTTCAGGTCGCGCCGATTGGTTAGACGGGCGCGCTGACATATGGGCTCTGGGAGTCATCTTCTACGAGGTCCTTTGCGGACGTCCTCCGTTTCAGGCAAAGAACTTCAACGCGCTTCGCGAGCAAATTTGTGGTCGCGAGCCCAGGCCTTTGATCCAACTTGACCCATCTTTGCCACCGGAGCTAGACGCGATCTTCGCGAAGTGTTGCGCAAAGAAAGTCCAAGACCGTTACCCGAGTGCGATGGAATTCGCCAACGATCTCGACAATGTTTTGGCAACCACGACTATGCCTAACGAGAGCATCGTGATTGAGTCGCTTCCTGATGGTCAAAAGACCATTCGGAGCCGTGACAATGCGAACACGATTTCCGGAACGACGCGCTACACGCAGCGGACAATTCGATCCGAATCAGTGAACGAACCTAAGAGCAATCGGCTGATCGCAGTCGCTTTAGCACTCTTGTTCGTTTTGGGGGCGACCGGCTTCATCGTCATTTGGAATCGTATCTCGGATGGCCTTACTGAGGGTTTCGATCAACCGGTGGCATCGGAACCTTCCTCCTCTAGCCAAGCAAGGCTTGACGATGGAGCCACAAATCGAGACGACGTATCCCAACAGCCCCAGCAGACAGCTTCACCCCCAATACCACCAGATCCCCAGCCCGAGTTTCCAGCCAAAATCCTGGTCGATTCCTCGGGCAGTGGTTCCCACCGGGAACTGGCCAAAGCGATCGCGGAAGCTCCGTCCGGTTCGACCATCTTCGTCGCTCCCGGTAACTACCGCATCCAGCTGGAGGTCGCTAACCGAGAAGTCGAAATCGTGGGTGAGGGGATCCGCGAAGACATAGTCATCATCGGTGAGAACGGACCCGCATTCGCTGTCGCTGACGGAGCCTCACTGAAGCTCAAGAACATATCCCTCAGAGCCGATGGCGAAGATATCAACACAATCGAGACCGATGGGGCGTTGGAAATCGACGGGTGCATTGTCGAGACCCGAGCCTACGACTGCATCAAAGCACGAGAAGGCGCCCGAGTGTCCGTCTCGAATTCGCGTTTCCTGTCCGCGAAACACCCCGCCATTTCCGCCGCCAAAGTTCTCGATCTCCAAATCGAGAAATGCGATTTTCGATTTCGTTCTCCCAACGTCGAAATTGCTCGCGAGGACCCCGTTGTGGCAGTCGAATTGACCGAGTGTGGTGCGAGCTTGAGCGATTGCACGTTCACCGGTATGGGAGGAATCGGCAAAGGCATCTCGGCTCGGGAATGCAGTGAGAAGATTGAAATCCGAAATTGCCAGCTAGCCAACCTCATGCACGGCATCGAAAGTTTCAGCTGCACGTCGCTGCTCGTTGCCGACTTGTCCCGGATCGACAGCTGCGAGATTGGAATTTACTGCGAAGGCTCGACGGTCGAGTTGCAAGATGTGGAGATTCGCGAAAGCAAGAAACGTGGTGTCGTCGGTCTGAACCGATCCAGCTTCCTCATGATTGGTGGAAAACTGGTCGACAACGAATACGGCTGCGACCTCATTGATTCTCAGGCGCAGATTGATCAATGCCAAATCCAGGACAACGAATACGGCGTTCGCATCGACTTGCCAGTTCGAGATGGTGACGTCGGCACAGTCACGCTCAATGAATGCAGAGTTACAGGCCATGGGGTAGTCGGCATTGTACTTCTGGGAGGTGAACTCGAGCTGAACGGGGGGCTCGTCTCACAGAACGAGACTGCAGGAATTGCTGTAATGGACCGACGTGCTGTAAATCAGTCCTCGAATGCGGAAACCGATTCCTCTATATGCCGATTGATTGCCTCGGATACCAATCTGAATGCAAGGCTAAAAGCTCCAGCCATCTTTTTCCAAACACCGGCTACCTATCACCTCAAAAATACAGCCATTCTCGATGTGGCAAATCAAAACAAACCAGCCTTGGGGCCTGGGCTGATCCGAGAAACGCAGCCGGATGGCACCGTTCGAATATTGCAGACCGCTCAAAATAGCCCCTAAAACGCGTGCGAAAACGTAGTCTTTGGGAATCGGGCAACTAGAATTAGGAGCAACCGTTGGCCACAACCTGCGCTGACGCTTCGCCCAAACCTCACGAATTTGCGCAACTTTGAGTCGGATTCCATTATGAAAACAAAGTGTTTTTCATTTCTTTGTGCGGTCGCGATGGTCGCTTTGTCGACCAGCATGGCGCGAGCTCAGAACTCAGTCATGATGGAAAGTCTTGTTTGGACCTCAGCCCAACCTGTTGCGCTGATCCAGGGCGAAAAACGACGGCTTTCGGAGGATTTCGTTGCCCAAATGAATGGTAACGACCTTGTCATTTCACTCGAGTCAGCTGGTCTCGTTGCTAACGACGACGATGAATTGCTGGTTTCTCTCATCCAGCCAACAGGTGAACGAGTTGATGCTCGACCTGACGCGAACGGTAATGTCGTCTTCCAAGGTGTACAGCAAGGCTTGGCGGCTCTGGTCGTGACTGCCGACAGTTTTGCATCTACCTCGATGGCGACTATGTACGCTGCGATTCCTTTCTTCGTCACCGAATCATTAGAGCCAAACGCAGCTCCGTACCAGTTACCGCTTGCTTCGGTTGATTCGCAAGCCGTGGTCCAACAAGTCGAGGCTGAAGTCGAGAACTTCCGTGACGAAACAGAAATCATGGAAGATCAGGAGTTCGATGTACCAACTCGCTTCAGCCGCTTCAAGGTCCAGCGAATGGCTGACGGCAGCGTCCGTGGACAAGTCGTTATCCCTCAGCGTAGCTACCTTGCGATGCCGGGCATGACCAACATCGCATTTCTGAAGGATGGAGTTCCTGTTGCAGGAGCCGTTTCCGATGAGGAAGGTAACTTCGTAGCGGACCGAGTCCCAGTTGGAGTCAACTCGATTGTGGCGACCGGTCGAGCAGGTCACGCGGCCTACTCTATTGACGTTGTCGAATTCCAAGGCGCAGAAGAAGTTTCCGCTCCTCTAACCAACAACAACAAATCGCGAGTCCATTTTGTGCGACGCCAAGAAGTCATCGCGGATACCATGATCGTCTGCTTGATCCCACCAGCACTGATGGACGAATATCGAGAAGTCATTCGTGACCGTTCTGCACCGATGATCGTCGACGGCACCCCAGTTGCCGGAGCTCCTTCACCACTTTCACCGCCCATGGGTGGCGGATTTGGCCCTGGATCGCCTGCTGGCGGATTTGGTGGCTTTGGTGGAGGCGGCGGCTTCGGCGGAGGCGGTGGAGGATTCGGCGGCGGAGGCGCTGGGCTAATCGGCCTTGCGGGAGCTGCGGCTTCAATCGCTGCGATCTCTTCGGATGACGATGGCTTTAATGCGAACGCTGCGTCACCAGTCACTCCATAATCGCAATTCTAAACAATCCAAGACCAACAAAACCGAAAACCGCTGGGCCACACCCAGCGGTTTTTTCATGCGGTTTCTGACAGATTCGCTATCTCCATGCTTGGTGCGTCTTTAGCGCTGCAGAGGTCAATGACCTCCAGAAATCGACGCATCATTCTCCGAGCGAGAACTGCACATCACGCGTCCAGTGCTTGGGTGAGCTGCGTTTGTCCCGCAACTTGCTGCCGACCACTTCGGCGTTTTCCGTTGCGGACGGAAATAGAAAGATCGCTCCCAACAGGATTTCCGTGAGGGGGATCTCTAGCTTCTGAAAGATCGCAGGAGATCGCAACACTCCCCCACTCGACCAGTAGTTATCGATGCCCTGTGCGGTTGCCGCTAAAAGTAGATTTTGGATTGCTGCTGATGCGGCCGCGATGTGTTCCATATTCCCCAGGGTGGCTTCAAAAAGCTTGGGGGTCTCCCGATCGATCGGCTTATTCGGCAACCATGTCGCCAGGATCAAGGTCTCAGCAGCTCGAAGCATCGCAGGAATCTTGCCGGATTCGGCTTTCGGTAGGCACTCTGCCAACGACCGGCATACGGACGCGTCGAGGCAATGGAATCGCCACGGCTCAATTCCCAAGGCACTCCCGTCGCGGTACTGCTCCTCGCAGGCGCGATGAAACGGAGCCCAGCCCGCTGCCTCGATGAGGCCGTCCAAGTAGGCCGGCCGGCTTGATTCGTAGGCCATCGGTTTCTCTGCGAGAACCTTAGTCGTTTTTCGTCGTTGAATCACCTCGCGTACGGTTGAAAAATCGGACATCCAGAGCCTCAATTGAGATTAAGTTTCAATAAGCCATTGATTTTCGGGCGTTTTTTTGCAATATAAGTGCGTTAAATCGCTTCGTGAAGAGCCGTTATTAGGCCCCTAATGAAGAACCTCGCTGTAGCCACCATGATCCACCGCTAACTTGGCCGAAATGTCCAGACCCAATCCAGGCCCAAACCACGACTTCGCCACACCGGACGCTATGACGAACTCCACCCTGAGCAGTGCAGACAGGAAGGGACTCGATGCAGACGTCGAGCAATCAGAGCATTTGGCCACAGACTCGAAAGAAAACCAGCAGCGTCTTCCGAAGATCATCAGCTTCGAAACACTATCCCGCTGTGGTGATGAAATTTGGATTGAAAACGCAGGGCAGATCTACCGACTGCGTCGCACCAAACAAGGCAAGCTCATTCTCACCAAATGAGCGGGCTTTTTGCGAAGCGAGGATGCCGCACGGTTCACTTGCACCGCAAGGCAACTCGTTTTGCAAGCTCGGCACTTCATGCCCGCCAGCTATCGACGTGGAGTTATCGAATGACGACGCTGGATGGATCCGCGTAGTCTTCCGCAATGGGCGAAGGCGAGTCATTTTTGGAGATGACCACGATCCCGCTTGGACTCACGCTGAAGCCACGTCGTCGATCAAGTTCGAGGTCATAGCCAATCTCCATCTCAGGCGGAATGCTGACGCCTTTGTCGATAATGGCACGTTTGACCCGGGCATGCCGACCGATGTCGACGTCTTGAAAGATGATGCTGTCCTCAACCGATGCGTAGCTGTTCACTCGGACATTTGGACTGATGACACTACGTTGCACATGACCGCCACTAATGATCGTTCCTGGTGCAACGATACTGTCGATCGCTTTCCCACTTCGATTCACATCGCCATCGCTACCAAACACGAATTTCGGAGGAGGCAAATTGGGTTGCAACGTTCGGATCGGCCAATCGCGATCGTATAGGTTGAGTTCCGGTTCCACTTCAATCAGATCCATGTTGGCTTCGTAGTAAGCATCAATGGTTCCGACATCCCGCCAATAGGCTTGCCGTTTTCGGTTTTCGTCCGTGAACGGAAACGCGAAAACGCGATGGTCATCGATGATGGACGGAATGATGTCCTTGCCAAAATCATGACTGCTTCCGGGTTCCGTGGCATCACGGCAGAGCTGTTCGAATAGAAACCGCGTCGTGAACACATAGATGCCCATTGACGCAAAGCACTCGTCGTCGGAACCAGGTACCGTTTGTGGTTCGTCAGGTTTCTCTTGGAATCCAATGATCTGGTTTTGATCATTGACCTGCATGACCCCAAACTGCTTCGCGCTTTCTCGATCGACCGTCAGTGCACCCACTGTTAGATCCGCTTCCATCTCCTGGTGGAATTGAATCATCTTCATGTAGTTCATCTTGTAGATGTGATCGCCGGCGAGCACCAAAATATACTCTGGCCGATCTTTCTCGATCACGAAGATGTTCTGATAAACGGCATCGGCAGTACCCTGATACCAATGCTCATCAATACGCTGCTGGGGAGGGACAACATCCAGGAACTCGCCAAGCTCAGCGGCAAAGTACTGTCGCCAACCAAGATTAATGTGACGATCCAGGCTGAGGGCTTTGTATTGAGTCAAAACCAGCAGACGGCGCAAGCCCGAATTGATCGCGTTGGACAGCACAAAGTCGATGATGCGATAATAACCACCAAAAGGCACCGCCGGTTTAGCCCGATCAAGAGTCAGGGGTTCCAAACGAGTTCCTTTTCCGCCTGCCAAAACAACGGCTGTGGTATTCCGTAGCATTTGCGTCTCGAAGGTTGAGTCTCGAAGTAAAGATCACGGTCGAATCTGCCTGGACTGACTGCGAATCAATGCGACGCAACGAACGCTAGCAATCCATGCATTTTCGAGAAATCCAACTTTGGCCAAATTTGGCTCTGTGTAGCTCTTTGGAAAGCGTAACACATCTGCCAATGCCAGATGAGAGCATACCTGTAGAAAACTGTTCCTGAGCCCCAACCACCCAACATTGCTGGACGGAGAACCCGAGAACGAACACGGTGAGCTCTAAATCGGCACGCAACCGTTTCTTGATCCGGTGCACCACCAGCTGGGGCGGTCACCCGCAAATCGCTCGAGATTCTGATTGCCACCCTAGCACCAACGTCGCAGCCAGGACTCGAGGAAGAGCAAATTCCACAAACGGTAACAATGATTGACTCGACCTGTCATATGTTGGTCGATGATCGTTTTTAGAGAATCAGGGCTAAAAAATTGATGACAACGAGCATCCGTGCCCAGAAGTCGTTGAGTCGTCATTTCACGCAGCTCATTTTGGAACCAGCTCCCCAATGGGACTCCAAATCCCATCTTCTTTCTCGTCCAGATCTGCCTGGGCAAACGCCGATCGAAGGCCGCCCGAAGCAGATACTTGCCACGACCAGCGCGATACTTGAGTCGAGCTGGCAAAGATGCAGCAAACTCCACAACTCGATAGTCCAACAATGGCTGCCTACATTCCAAACTCTGCGACATGGACGCAATGTCGACTTTCGTCATGAGATCGCAGGGCAAGTAGGTTACGAGATCCGCAAGCGAGGCTTTGTTGAATAGATCCCGATCTCCGACTGCATCCCAAGCCGATTCAAAAAAAGAAAATGGGTCTTCAGCCGGGAGCGAAGCAAGGAATTCTTCTTGATACAGATCGGCTCGCATCCGTTCGGGAAAGATCTGCAACCAATTCATAAACCGCCGTGCGGCGGGTTGATTCAGTGCCTCGCCAAATCGTTGCAATCGTCGAACGAATGAGCGTTGTTTGTTCGATGCGGGTAAGCCCTGGATCCAGGCCCCGCCAAGAACCTTGCCAATTGGAAGATAGCGATTGAACATGCGGCTTAGGTAGAGAGCCTTGTAGCGATCGTAGCCTGCAAATAGCTCATCACCTCCATCACCGCTCAAAGCGACCGTTACGTGTTCACGGGTCCACTTGCACAGATACCATGTCGGTATCGCAGAGCTATCCCCAAAAGGCTCATCGTAGTGCCAGACTAAATCATCCAAGATAGAAACCGCGTCAGGAGTCACCTTGAATTCGTGGTGTTCGGTACGAACCCAGCTCGCCACCTGCTGCGCGTACTGCGTTTCGTCAAAATCAGCCTCATTAAACCCGATGCTAAACGTATGCAGTGGCTGATCTAGGTATTCCTGTGCAAGAGAAACGATCAGGGACGAGTCAATTCCACCTGACAGAAATGCCCCAAGCGGCACGTCACTACGAAGCCGCAACTGAATCGAATCCGCCAACGTCTCCTGGAGCGTCCGGACAGCCTCAGCTTCGCCTATATCGACTTCGCGTTTCCAGTCGACCGACCAGTAGTTCCGTACATTGAGCCCACTTTCGCTGACCACCGCATAGTGTCCGGGCGGTAACTTCTTAGCAGAGCGATAAATGGATTGTGGGTGGGGAACGTACTGATACGTCAGATACTGATCGACTGCTGCATGCGAAATGGTTCGATCGAATGTGGGACTTTCACATAGTGCCTTCAGCTCGCTTCCAAACAAGAGCTGGCCATCCAGCCATTGATAATACAGTGGCTTCTTACCAAGCCGGTCCCGCGCTAATACGAGTTGTTGTTTTGCTCGATCCCAGATCGCAATCGAGAACATACCGTTGAGGTGTTCAAAGCACTGTGGCCCCAAATCCTCGTAGAGATGAATGATCGTTTCCGAATCACTGTCAGTGCGAAATTGATGACCGGCTCCCTCTAGCCGTCGCCGCAGATCGCGATAATTGTAGATCTCACCATTGAATACCATCCATACCGAGCCGTCTTCGTTCGACATCGGTTGGTGTCCACCTTCGAGGTCGATGATCGACAAGCGTCGAAATCCAAGGCCGACGCCGGGTACTAGCCCGGTCGCATCGCGATACAGCCCTTCAAGATGGGTCCCTCGGTCGTCAGGACCACGATGCTCCAAAGCATCGACCATGCGGTCGAGTACAGGCGATTCAATTGCTTTTGAGGGGTCGAGCCAGAGCCCACCTGCTATCCCGCACATGAATACCTACTTTGCCACATATTCAGAGATTTTTCTCAGCATTTTTGGTGTTAGGGCTGAGGTCGGATTTGCTCACCGGGGGGAACCCACACGCCCTCCCGTAAGAAGTGATGCGGCCTATGGCCCGATTTACTCGAAAATCGTTATCACGCTAGCGAGGTCATGTTCCAAGGCTAATTCATCGACCGGGCGACGCTTGCAAGCCAGGAAGAGTGTTGTGGAGTATAACAGGGGAATCCTTGGAGGGAGCTTCACTCTTGCACCTCGTTGACCATTGGAATCAAACGGGGCTTTGACAGGACTGAGCTCAACTTCAGCCACATTTGAAGAAAGGAATCTTAACTTATGAACTTCACCACGACGCGTGTTCGAGCTTCGATTTTGAGTTCCCGATTGGTCTGTTTGTTAGCTTGCGTTGCCGCACTGATCTTGGTTCTCGCTACCTTCGGCGAGTCGGCGAGCGCTGCAGCGTGGCAAGACATTGAAGTCCCCGATTTTGAAATGCCTGCTGAAGCAGCTGACTTTGGCAGCGAAGACTTTGCCGTCGATGATTCAGTATCCGCCGACGAAGCCGCCACAGCAGCCTTCTTTGCAGCTGGACTCACAGCACTTTGCACCAGTGTTCCAGCACTGATTATCGGGATTGTCGTCGGCTATCTGATTGGCCGAAAGCGAAGCAAACCGACGGCGACGGATTCTTAGAAGCGTTCGCCATCTTCATGACGAAAGTCTGGCTACTTATGGGGCGGTACTACCGAACGACGGGAACCTTCGCAGACGGGCCGATGTGCCCTGCAGGCAGTGCGGAAGATCGAGTCGTGCCGTGAAGGGAACTCTGAGCTCCGGCGCGGATCGGAACCGAATTGCCCATCTCGAGTACCTGAATCCCAACGCTTTGTGGCTCTTGTGGTCGAGCAACTGCTTGACGAGCGAGCGAGCTTGGCGAAGCGTTTTGACTGGATCTCCAACCAGTTCCGCGCCATCCCTTTGAAGAAGATCCGGCATTGCCCGCCAGCTCGTTCCCGCTGGCGGAAACATTCTCCGGCGCGCGGGCTACGGCCACGGTCGCGTTCGATCTATTCCCATTCTGCATGGGAGCTTCACGACGTGCGGCGTCTCGCAGTGTTCCGCTTGCGACAGCTCGTAGTCGATCACGGTACCAGCTCGGTTCAGACAAGTAACTTGGTTGAGTCCTAGAAGCGTTGTCTTGCGTGACGGATGACGTACCCCCGGCCAATCGCACAGGTGCAGGCTCATTCGCACGTGGGTTCACAGCAAATTGTGCTGGTATGGTTCTAGGATCAATCACCCCATTGTTCGAGTCACTTGGAATGAGTTGGTTTGGAATGGGCTGGTTTGAAATTGGCTGGTTTGAAATGGGCTGGCCCAAAGAGTCGACTTGCGAGTTGGATGCCAAACGGACAGCAGCATCTGATCCAGCCAGTTTCGGAGCGTAAGCAATCAAGCTCCTGGGACTTCCGGCTGCGAGCCATTTATTCCAGAGCTGCTGGAACTGGCCAATGCTTGCGTAGGCATAGTGTTTTTGCAATGCCGTTTGCCAATTGCCCGTCGCCATACCGTCGTCCAAAAACCGAATGAAGTCACGTGGACTGCTTTGATCAATCAGGAATTGAACCGCAGAATGCCCCTGAGCATAAAGCGGAAGAATATCTTTCGGGTAGTCTTTCAGAGTAAACATGCGGTTGAAGGCCAAACCGCGTCCAGTCCGTAGAAACTGATTGAGAAAGTGACGATGCTTCTTCTTCTCCACTTCCGCCTCCACGGTTGTGCACGCGCCTTCATCTGCCCAGCGTGGTACGAATCGGCCTTGCTGAGCGTATTTGGCAAAGTGCGTTGCCAAAATGGTGTGAGAAATCTCATGAGGCAAGACACTATCTAGGATGCGCTCCTGAGTGCCATTCACAACCATTCGCCAATTCCCAACTCCGGTTGAGATCGGAGCAAACGTAGTCTCACCACTCGCACCCAAATTGGGCGACGCGGTCACATGAACCGGGCAACGTTGCGACCATGGCGGAAGTTCCTCACCCAACCAACGCATCGCGAGATCTCGTCGAAAACCCTCTGCCGCCTCAGCCACTTGCTCCGCCAGCTCTTTGGATTGGGCGAAGACGATAAAGTTTCTCGTGTTGACGACGACCGGACGATTGACCCGTCTAGGCGACGAGGCAGCCGCCATCCGAAATGGATTCGGGTGGACCACCTGACCCATCACGGGCGCTCCGTGGACAACAGTCATCGGTTGCGTGGCAGCATGGATTTGTACAGGCGGCCCTGCAGGAATCCATTGCGCGGTAGCGGTTGTCGGTATGAGTCCGAACGCAGTCAGGAAAGTGGCCATACGTGGCAAGAGCGTGCGCAATCCTTGCGCACAGGCACCGTAACGAGCTTCCATGCTCGACGCTCCTTCTTGTTTACTCTACCGAGCAATCAGCCATGATTGCCCTGAGGTATGTACCTCTGTGATAGAGCCTTGTGTCGATGGGTCGATAGTTCCACGGCGCTGCCTGGCTGGGTCACAGGATAAGGCTCTTCACTCGGGCAAAGGCTCTCGCTATGACGCCAAACATCATCCGTCACTTGGGATCGAGACGCCATTCCTCCAAATCGCATCTCAACAGCAATCCCCTTCATGCAAGGCGGCCACGCCCTTGATTCCAATGATTGCTGCAGGTCACTTACCCTAAATCTTCGTTCCGTCGAAGACTTGTGGTAAACGCCCGACGGAGTCTAGGTGACTGGCTTGGGCGTCGATAGGTCAGTTGCAAATCGATCAATCACGAGAGAGTTGTCTTCTTCGGGTGGGCTGTGACTCGGTTGGCGGACCAGGGAAAACTCCACTAAATCCGGCATATTCGGCACGATTACCTAGCCAATGAGGATGCCGAAGGTGGAAACCACAGCATTCGTTACCGTGAGTGCTAGCCTTGGAAAGAGGTCATCATCCTTTGCACCTTGAACGCCATTCAAAGCCGCATGGGTGACGACCAAGCCAACGCCGATTCGATTTCCCTAGATCGCTCAGCTAACGCCGATTCGATTTCCCTAGATCGCTCAGCCAACGCCGATTCGATTCATCTAGATCCCCCGACTATCCGATGAAGACTGACTCCATTTCCAATTCAACACCAGGCAAGTTGCTCGATCGATTCCTCAGACCGAATCTGCGACTTGGAGCCTCGCGTGACGTACGTCTAGCGGGTTGGCTACTGCTAACCCTCGGTGCTTGCTTCTTAGCCTACATTGCGCGAGTCCATGAGATCACGCACGATGCGTTTCATGAGATGTCGCTTTTTCGTGAGTCCCTTTTGCGTGGAGCGGTTCCGCAACAGGAGGTGTTCGCCTACACCGACACCGTCAATCCTTCGGTGCATCATGAGTGGGCAACTGGTGCTTTGCTCTACTTCGCCACCCTGGGCACCGGATTCGGTTTGACAGGCTTGTTGATTCTCAAATTCTCTCTGGCCGCCGCTGTCTGGTTAGTGCTGTATCGCGTGGCACGAATGCGGGGCTGCCATCCGTACCTTTTTGCACTCTTCTCTGTCGCGTCCTTTCCCGTGTATTGGGTCGGCTTTGCGACCATTCGAGCTCAGCTATTCACCATGCTCTTTATTGCACTTCAACTGTGGATGCACGAGCTGGATTGGCGAGGCCGACGAGCCTGGGTACTGGGTTGGCTAGCCATGCTTGTGTTATGGCTCAACGTTCACGCCGGGTTCGTAGTCGGTTGTGGACTGATCGCCTTCCACAGCGTCGAACGATTCCTATCCGCCTGGCTGCCAAGACGTTCCTTCCGAGACTCCGTATCCGCGACTTGGCATTTAATGGCGATCGCCCCAGTCGCGTGCGCATCTCTGCTCATCAACCCTTACGGATGGCAATACATCCCGTACTTGATCCGAGCCATTGGCATGGATAGACCACTCATCCGGGAGTGGTTGCCGCTTTGGCATACCCACGACCCAGTAGGTACATTGACACTGTTCGCCGTATGTATCGGTCTCATGTTGATCGGATTCCGTGCCAATCCGGGTCGCCGACGCGGTTTTGCTTTTCTCGCACTCAGCGCCTACATGACGTTGAAGCACATCCGACACGGTTCGATCTTTGCCGTTGTCTGGATCGCCTATGTGCCAGCTTGGCTAAGTCGAACTAGCTTCGGTAAGTCCATTGTGGAGTTCCTAGACGGCCATCGAGTAGCGACCGTTCGAAGTTGCCAGGCGTTCGCCTGCCTCTTTCTTGCCTTTGCGTGTTACCAGCCGTTTTGGAGGCTAACACTTCCGCCGCAGCCTCGATACTCTTCTGCGAGCTATCCGTCCGAAGCGATACGCTATCTCAAGGCACATCGCTTCAAGGGTAATCTGATGACTCCGTTCCACGTCGGAGCCTACGTGTCCTGGGAGATGTACCCTCAAGTTCGAGTCAGCTTTGACGGACGCTACGAAGTAGCCTACCAAGAACACATGATGGGAGATCACAACCAGTTCTATGATGCAGAAGATGACTGGTGGTCCATCGTCGACAAATATCCGACTGACGCGGTGCTCATCCACCGAGACGCCAAGATCTGCTCCCAATTGGCATCCGCTGCCGGCCTTCAGTTGTTGCGAGAAAGAAGCGGTTCACGTTGGGATCTGGTCTATCAGGACGATGCGTTTATTTTGCTTGGGCGTCCGAGGGTGGCACTTCCAGCCATCGATCGTCGAGGCATTCCCATTCCCGACGCCGCCTGGGAAGCATTTACTCCAGAACACTCGCATTGGAACATCGCCAGATTTGGGCGAAGCCAACCGGGAGCTTTAGCCATGAGCCGGACAGCCCCACCATAGCCTGAAGAATTGCCGGTTTAGTGAGTCCAGGGCCTATCGAAAGCGCCTACAGCGTCTAATGCGTTTATAGCCTACTGCATCGAATGCGTTTAAGGCTTACTGCGCTCAAAGCTAGTGTGCTTCGCTCTGACGATGCTGCTCTTCCTGATGTTCGAGCCGTTTGCGGTTATAGGCATCAATCGTATCCTTGTGACGGATGACACCCAAAACCTTCTTGGCATCCGTCGATGAAACGACGGGCAGCTCATCCACATTCACAACGGTGAATTTGGAAAGAGCCACATTGAGATCTTCGTCAGGCGTTACCGCAACTACTTTGGGATTCATCACGTCACCTGCGTTCGCAATTTCCCAGATTGTGTCGTCGTAGAGGTAAGAACGCACGTCCTCGGTAGAGAAGATGCCGACGAGCTTTTCGTCGTGATCGACAACAGGAAAGTAGCGCTGATTCGTCGTAGCAAAGAGGTGGACGATCTCGTTCAAGCTCTTGCCTTCGTGAATCAGGATCAAATCCGTGGGGTGATGATAAACATCTTCTACGGACATACCTTCAAGCACGTCGATGATGAAATCCCCACGGTGAGCCGGTGAATCCAGTCGTGTGTTGACTTGCTTTTCGTAAAGCGTCCATTTCCGCATCAACAAGAAGCACAAGGTTGAAACCCACATTGCTGGCAGCAGCAGTCGATAGCTGCCGGTCATCTCCGTGACCATAAGCACAGTCGAGAAAGGAGCTCTTGCACAACCGGCGAAGAAGCCTGCCATCCCAACGACAGCAAACGTGGCCGGCTGCTGCACAATCTGCGGTGCGAGTCCGTGGGCTAACTTTCCGACGGCTCCCCCCATACAGCCGCCGATGACCATCGACGGACCAAACACCCCGCCGGATCCACCGGAGCAGATCGTCAGTGACGTCGTCGCGATCTTCACTAAGGCAACGATCAACAGCATTGCCACAGTGATCTCTCCGAGATCGGAAAACGCGCTTTGCAGCATTCCATAGCCGCTTGCGAGTGTGGCCAAACTGCTAACATCGTTGCCACATAGGTAGTAGACGCCCAGCCCAACCAACCCGGCAGCCAAAGCACCGCCTGCAGACTTCAGATAGATCGGTCCGGGCAATCGATCGAAAAGCTGATGAGCCCATCCGAACGTCTTGATGTAGAGCACGCCCGCGCCTACCAACACCAGCGCCAGGAACGCATACGGGATAAGTTCGATGGGCGTCGAAAAACCGAAATCGAGTTTGTCCCCAAACAGAGGCATAAATCGATATTCCGGCGGTAAGGAAAAGCAGAATACGGAATAACCAACCGTCGAAGCGACGGCCGCCGGCATAATCACATCCGCTTCCAATTCCGCATCGCGGTAGAGGATCTCGCCAGCAAAGAGTGCACCCGCAAGTGGGGCACGAAAGATCGCTCCGACGCCTGCTCCCATACCCGCCGCCAACAAAATCCGCCGATCCCGAGCGCTTAAGCCAAGCCAATCAGAGAGCACCGAACCGACTCCTGCGCCAATCTGAGCAATAGGCCCCTCACGGCCCGCCGACCCACCCGTTCCTAGCGTGACCGCAGACGCAATGGTCTTGACGATTGGAGTCCGGAGCGAGATTTCACCACGCTTATTGTGAAAGGCATCAATGGCCGCGTCGGTACCGTGTCCGGACGCTTCGGGAGCGAAGCGGTAAGCCAAGAACCCCGCCACAAAACCACCGACGGTGAGCAACAACAGCAAACGCCAAGGCTGCAGCTCCGCGTGGACTTCGGGAAACGGCGAGTAATCGGCGACCGCCTCTCCCGCTGGAAAGCCCGCAAATAATCCAAGACCGCCATACTGGCATAACTGGACAAGCGTTTGAAATGCAATCGCGCCGACTCCGGCAGCGACACCGATCAGCGCAGACAGCAATAGCCACTTTCCAGCGGCTGGAATTTCCAGATCACGGACGAGAGAGAGGACTTTTTGGTTCACTGCTAGAGCGATTTACTTTTGCGCATGATCTCGCTTCGATCGTCTGAGATCATGGTTCGTTCGTAGTTGAATTCAGCACCTGCGCGGCTCGCACCTGAAAATCAGTGCACATGACTGAGGCAGCACTGAAGCAGCAGACTTCGCTCCTTGAAGCCAGGCCGCATCTTGAAGCTCGAGCGCGTCAGCTGCTCCTAGAAACGAACTCTTCAGCTCGGTGAGCAGCGTGGGCACAACTTTAATTGCAGAACGAAAAATCAACTACCCACAACTCGCAAAACGCGCACGAGAATCGCACCATCCCGCGTGAGCCCCTGCATCTCGCCCCCACCCGAGCGACTCGCAGTTTGCCGGGGCCGCGCACCTAGCCAAGAGCCGATCGCATGTTGTCCATACTGGACTTCAGAATTGTTTCCACGCCTGGCGAATAATCGAAGACTTCGACACTAACCCAACCGGAGTACTCGACCTCCTTGAGTGCTTTGAAGATTGGCACGAAATCCACGTCCCCCATACCCGGACCGAGAAGATTCGGATCATTGGCATGGAAATGGACCATATGCTCATGATGGGCGCGAATCACATCCGCTATTGGCATCTTCTCGGTACTCATTGCCTTGACGTCCAGATGCAATTGCACTCGGGGGCTCCCCAGTTGTTCAATCACGCGCACTGTTTGCGCCGCCTCGTTCCAGTAATTGCCTTCGCCAGGCCCTAGGGGCTCAAGTGCCAGCGTCACGCCGGTCTCGTCCAAAGTTGGAATCACTTGCTCCAGAACCGCAATCGCATTGGCGTCGGCTTGGTCGTGTGTCATCGAATCGGGGAAGTTCCGTTGCTGGGGCGATCCCAGAACCATGATGTCGCCACCCAGATCACGGCACAGTCTCGACAGATCCGCCAAATAGCTCGCCGTCCGACCGCGAACTTCTGCGTCGTCCGTGGTCAAGTAGAACCCTTCGGTCTTAGCCAGCAGCCAATGCAGTCCGACGACTTCGATTCCAGCCGCTGTCACCATCTTGGACAGTTCCGCTCGCCGCGCGGCGGAAACTCCGACGGGATTGTCGCCAAGAGTGAACGGAGCAATTTCCCATCCCGTGTATCCGTGCTGTTGGCTGAGCTCTAAGGCTGGCTCCCAAGCCTGATCTCCAAAAAGCTCATTGCAGATTGCAAAACGCATCGCCAGGTCCCCTTATTCCTTTGTCACAAACACCGCTCTTTCGTAATTGGCGACCGATTATAGAGCGAGCCGAGTTCGACTCAGAACCCCTCTAAGCAGGACCCACAGTTTGAAATTGGCAAGGCCTCGCCCGCCAAGTATCGTAGCGGGTCCCTACCCAAACTGTGCGGTCGGTGGTTGGGCACGCCCTTCCCAAGCTTGGCTGCCTCTTCGTACGATTCAAGTGGGGCTAGCACTCCGACCAACAAGCCCTTTGACCAAAGACCCGCCGACCATGTCCGACTCGAAAGAACGAGTGACCGCAATCAATCTCTTCGAAGACCCCAGATCCTGGGATAGCCTCGTTGGGTCGAGTGGCACCATCGAATTCGAGATCGGATCTGGAAAGGGGCTCTTTCTACAGAATGCATCGCAAGCATCTCCAGAAACCTTCTTTGTTGGCGTAGAACTAGCCGGCAAATTTGCGAATCGCGCGGCCCAACGCCTGGCCAAACATGAGATCGAAAATGCGGTCATGCTGCATGGCGATGCCAAACGCTTCCTGTCCGAAGTGATTCCCAACGAGTCCGTCGAAAAGGTCCATTGCTATTTCCCAGATCCCTGGTGGCGCAACAAACATAAGAAACGACGCGTCTTGAATGAACAGTCGCTGTCCGATGTGGTTCGCATCCTAAAGAGTGGCGGCGAGTTCCACTTCTGGACTGATGTCTTAGACTACTACGAGCACATTTGTACTGAAATCATGCAGTCTACAGATCTGCTGGGACCGCAGTATGTCCCGGAACGAAGTGCGAACCATTCCATGGATTACAAGACTCATTTTGAGCGTCGCGCCAGGACAGACGGCCAGCCGGTCTACCGCGCCATTTTTGTGAAGCCTTCAAACACGTTTTAACAGGGCGAAGGTTTACGTGCCGCATGCCGAAGCCCCACGTGGCGAAAGGGTGATGCTTTCCAATTTGGCATAGCCATCCGGACTCACCCGACAATCAACCTAGCCGCGGGAATGATGGACTAGGTGAGGCAGCTCTGGAACTAGCAACGCATCCATGGCCAGTTCCACTGCGTTCGACGAACCGGGCAGTAAAAAAACGAGTACGGAGCCGATCCTGCCTGCAGTCGCGCGACTCAACATAGTCGCCGGACCAATCTCATCATAGCTAAGCACTCGAAACATTTCGCCAAACCCTGGGATTGGAATGTCAAACATGGGTTCGAGCGCTTCCGGTGTACGGTCGCGTGGGGAGATCCCCGTACCGCCCGTCGTCAGCAATACATCGAGCTCGGAATTCTTCAGCATTTCACGGGCAGCAGCTTGGATCTGATCGGGTTCGTCGGGCACGATTTGCCTTCCTAGCGATCGATTACCTGCCGCTTCCATTCGCTCCACGATGAGTTTGCCACTCTTGTCGTTTTCGAGAGTCCGGGTGTCACTTATGGTCAAAACTCCGAACGCCAAACTCTTGGGCGCGGACTTGCGATGTTCCTGGGTGCTTTGTGACATGGGGGAGTATTCCAGTCGTTGAAAGGATCACGGGCTGGTTAAGCGGTAGGCGGATTCCGCATGACGATTCAGCATAAGGAATCCGCTATTCTAGCGAAGGCTCTGTGACCCTGAAGGCTTCGGAACCTACCGGAACCCTAGCGTTTTTGGGCACTTGTGATCCTGGCCGTTTGGCGACGCAATCTCCATTTATGTCCCCAAGCCAATACCGCGATCATGAAATAGCCCATCCAAAGGAATGCGAAGACAGGGCTCTCAAAGCTGGCCCCGAGTGCGATACTGTGCACCAGTCCGGACAAGAGAATGATCCAAGCCAACACGCCATGAAAGAACCGCCAGTCCGCATTGTTAATGGGTATCCAATTCCGACCCAGTGAATACAAAATCGTGATTAGCACTGCGGCGACGGCAACGCGTCCAAACTGGATTGGCCACATCACCTGAGGTGAAAGCAGCAGCTCCCAGTTACCACGCATCCCAGTAAGAAAACCCAGGTGGATGATGAGAACGGGTATGACAGCCAGCGCCATCCGACGGTGCATCCGATAGATGTTGGATGCACCGAAGAAGGATTCAACCCAATTCAAACGGGCACTCAAAATGAATTGTGCACACACCATCGAATACGCAAGGACGCCCGAGACGACGCCGCAGGTGTAGATAACCCCGTTCGACAACACTTGTGGGTCGACCGCAGTCGCAACCACTGCAGGAGCAGACACAATCACGACATAGGCCACATAAGCCACCCACGGGGAAGCTGAAGTGCGCTCGCGGGATTTCGCTGCATCATCTTCAAGCTGAGTGATTAGGACACCTCATTCTCAGCGGGCCATCCTTGATCCACTGGCGTTCACCAGCCCGAGGAGACCGCCGGAGATTCCATCGCGGTTGTGACACGAAGCGCTCAGAATTCGTGACGTCTTTCGTTACAGTTGCCAACCGTAAGACCGAGCGAAGATACTCTCGACAGTCCCCGTCAGATCACGCAATGTGAATGGCTTCGACAACATCGACTCGATTCGCAGGCTCTGAGCCTGCTCCACGATCTGTTCGTCAAATTGGGCGCTCATCAGGATACAAGGCAACGTCGCTTCATCCATTTCTCGAATCTTGCCCAATGCCTCAATGCCCGACAAGCGTGGCATGTGAACATCGAGCAACACCAAATGCAACTGGCGTGAGGACTGGACAATTTCGACGGCCTCTCGACCGTCGGCGGCCAATTCCGTCATGAAGCCTCGTCGGGTAAACACCTCACTAAGCGATTCACGGAAATCGCGATCGTCATCGGCAATTAGCAGTTTGGGTTCAGTCGCTTGCATCGGTCCAAAAGCTCGTGGTTGCCACCACGTGTTCCCACCAGAATGTTCTCTGCCTGTTCGTCAAAGTATCGTTAGAGCAATCTTCGCTGTGCCGCTAGGCAAATAGCTGGGGCACGGCTAGTTGCGAGCATTGCGTGCCGGGGCCACCCTTGTGGACCCTACTCGCCAGGGCAACAAAGGCAGGATTGACAGCAATGCCGCGCGATACCATGGTACAGCATTATGCGTGCCATTGCTCCCCGCTCCCATTTCGCTAACAGGGCAACAGTTTCAATTTGCGGGGATTATTCGAGTGTATCCCAACTTCGCCATTCCGAGCGGGCAGACGCGTAGCGTGTCGTCGAGGAATGATGCGGGGAGTCGGCCACTCCCCGCTGCGTCTGGGCTCGGGGCCGGAGGGGGCAGCTCCTATCTTCAAACTGGATTAGTCCTGATTTTGCCAAGGTCCGCGTGTGTCGCTGGAACAGACTCAAGCCATTGTGATTCGCGCTTTTCCATGGAGTGAAACCAGCGTCATTGCGACACTTTTCACGCGAGATGCAGGCAAAATCTCTGTGCTGGCCAAAGGCGCACGACGCCCGAAAAGCCCATTTGAAGCTGCACTTGACCTACTTTCGATCTGTAACGTAGTGTTCATCGGCAAGTCTTCCGACTCTCTCGATGTATTGACCGAAGCCAAGCTTCAAAAGCGTTTCCGCGCTGGAAGCCAGAGTCTCCTGAGACTCTACTCGGGCTACTACATCGCCGAGCTCGTGGACAAAATGACCGACAAAAATGATCGTCTGCCAGAGGTGTTTGCATTGGCAAAATCCTCGCTGGCCAGCCTGGAAGACAACAACAGCGATCCGCGATCCATCGTGCTTCGCTATGAACTTCAGCTGCTGCGAATCCTTGGGCACCTCCCAAGTTTTTCACAGTGTGTTCAGTGTGGTCGGCCGGTTGGAGCAGATGCCGAAGACAATGAGGGTTGGGTTTTATTCAGCACTTGGTCCGGCGGAATGGTGTGCGATCGATGTCGAACAAGTGCGAAACAAATCACTCGGCTCAGCAATTCGGCACAAGAGCTATTTATCAACTTTAGTCAGACCGATTGGCAGAGTATTGCGTTGGACTGGTACCCTCGAGAGCATCGTGCGGTCATCCGAAAGGTGGTCGCTCGATACCTGATGTTTCTTCTCGATCGTCAGTTCAATTTGCATCCTTACTTAGAGGAGCTTGGGCGTTGACAAGGAAGTCCCCGCCACGAACGCGAACAATGACAGCCTACCTCTCGTGCACGCTAATAGTTAGCGCTGCGGGGTGTTCTGTCTTTTCCGCAGGTTCGTTGACTGAGTACGAAGAAGCTCGAAGATCGATCGAAACGCCAGACGGAACGTTTCGTCCCGAGGGCAAATCAGCCGAGGCAGATTATTCTGCAGCTGGTTTTTTAGATCGCTTCGGTTACAGCCGTAAGAAGCGACGTGACATCGACGTTGCGCAATCCCATTACCGTCGTGCAGACGAAATCTTCGCTGAAGCCAAAGAACTGGAAGGCGATGAACGTCGAGATCGCTTCCGTGCTGCGGCGGACGAATACAAGCTCGCGGCGAAGAATTGGCAAAGCTCGGGTCTTGAACAAGACGCGTTACTGATGGCCGCAGAATCGAAGTTCTTTGCCGAAGACTTCTATCAAGCAGAGATACTCTACGGGGACCTGGTCAAAGAGTACCCGCGCAATCCGTACCTAGACCATGTCGACACCCGACGCTTTGAGATCGCGGATTACTGGCTGAAATACAACCAAGCCAAGCCATCACCGTTCTTCTTTGTCAACTTGTCCGACTACAAACGCCCTTGGAACGACACCGGAGGTCATGGCAAGCGCGTCATCGAGGCAATCCGACTCGATAATCCAACGGGCAAGATAGGCGACGACGCCACAATGCGGCTTGCCATGGAACACTACGAAGCCGACCGATATGAAGAAGCCGCTGACGCATTCGCCGACTTGAGAATGACGTATCCAGATAGTGAGCACCTTTTCAATGCGCAACTATTGGAGATCGATAGCCTGATCCAGTCTTACCAAGGACCTGCTTACAGCAGCATTCCGATCACTGACGCCCAAAAACGTCTTGAACAGCTGACACGCCAATTCCCGCAGCAGTCGCAACAGCAAAAAGAACAGCTGCAGAAGTCGTACGC
Organism: Aureliella sp.; assembly: GCA_046290675.1. Lineage (GTDB taxonomy): Bacteria > Planctomycetota > Planctomycetia > Pirellulales > Pirellulaceae > Aureliella. The sequence continues at coordinate 186,244 of JBKAHA010000008.1, read as the reverse complement.
TGCGGTGCGGTTCGCCATGGCGGAACGAATTTGGACTCAGGCGGACTACCGGCGCAAACAGGCGGCAAACGGCGCGGCCAAGTTCCACTACGAACGGATCCTGGAAGAATACTCCGACACGCCGTTCGCGGACGAAGCCCGAGCAGAGCTAGCCAAGATTCAGGACGCTCCCGATACGCCACCACAACGGTTTAAAGCATTAGTCTGGTTGTTAGGTGGTACGACAGACGAGAAGCCGTGGCGTGAACAAATGCAGGCAGCGAAATCGCGGTAATGCCACCCGAAGCGAATTGCATTCGGATTCTGCGCGGAGGAATGGATTGGATGGCGTCGCTCTCGGCTACAACTGGCTTACATCGGCTGTTCATGTGCAGCCTTGTCGTCTGCGCGTTCTCTGCCTCGACAATCCTAAGCGGCTGCGCGAGCTATCAGTTTGGCAATCGGTCACTCTACAACCCGAACATCCGAACGGTCTACATTCCTCAAGTCCGGAACGACACGTTCCGCCACAAGCTCGGCCCTCGACTCACCGAAGCGTTGGTGCGAGCCATTGAACTCCGAACGCCCTACAAAGTCGTCGCTTCGCCGAGTGCCGACAGTACGCTGACCTGCCGGCTCACCACCGAATTTAAGCGAACCGTCACGGAGGCGATCACTGACGAACCCAGAGCGATCGAACGGATGCTTACCGTTCAGCTCACCTGGGTCGATCGCCAAGGCAATCAACTGATGACCAGAAACTTCATCCCGGATGGCGAATTAGCTTTCTACTTCATCCAGGGCACCGAGTTTGTCCCTGAAGGTGGTCAATCCATCGCCACTGCCGAACAGCGTGTCATCGAGCGGCTAGCCGACGAAATCGTCGGTCAGATGGAAACTCGCTGGTAGGGTCATCCCTATCCCTTGGCGCCGCCGTCATCACGCCGCCAGGTAGATCTTTCGAATCTCGGAATGCCTGCAAGATCATCCTGAAACGGCAATTCCACCTTTTCGGGTTACGAGTAATCTCCCTGCCGCAATCTTGCCCCAAAGATTGAATCTTTAGAGACCAAGCTTACTAGTGGTGTAAGTTTTTCTGCCTGGGCGATCTCTTTGCTGGCGCCTACTGTTCCTTGGATTGCTGCCGTTAAGTGGAGACCAGGAATTCACAGTCTGATTGGACCAGCCCACGGCAATCCAAAGTAGCGCCCTTCTTTCACTGCGTCACGAGAGTGTTTGCATGAGTTTTGACATAAAAAATCCGAAGCAATTGGAGCTCCGAGACTTCGACTTTCGAAAGTTGTCGGCCCTCCTGCTGATCGTCCCCGTCGTACTGCTGCTAATCACGGTCTACACATCGATGTACACCGTTCAAGCGGAAGAGCAGGGGGTTGTACTCCGTTTCGGCAAATATGTGCGAACCGTTGAACCAGGTCTTCGTTTCAAATTCCCCTTCGGAATTGAAACCGTCGAGCTTGTTCGCGTCTTACGGCAGGAAAAGAAAGAGTTTGGCTTTGCCACACCCGGCGCCTCAAACCCACACCAAGGCTCGCTGGAACCGGAGCAGGAAAGCAGCATGGTGACTGGAGATCTGAACGCGGCTAGTGTCGAGTGGGTTATCCAGTATCGGATTCAAGATCCACAGCTTTATTTATTCAAAGTTCGTCAGCCGGAAGATACGCTACGTGATATTTCCGAAGCGGTGATGCGAACCGTCGTGGGTGATCGAACGGTCGATGAAGTCATCACAATCGGTCGCCAAGAAATCGAGTCGGAGTCCTTGGCTTTACTTCAAGAAGCCGTCAACAAATACGAGTTGGGAATCAGCATCGACCAAGTCCAACTAAAGAATGTCGACCCACCAAGGCCTGTTCAAGCTTCGTTCAATGAAGTGAACCAAGCACAGCAGCAGAAAGAGAAAATGATCAACGTCGCCAGCGGTGAATACAACAAAATTATTCCGCGTGCTCGGGGAGAAGCCGATCAGAAGCTTCAAGCCGCTCAAGGTTATAAGTCCAAGCGAGTCAACGAAGCCGAGGGTGACGTCGCTCGTTTTGAAGCTCTGTTGAAGGAGTACCTGAAGGCACCCGAAGTGACCAAACGCCGCATCTACATCGAAACAATGCGTGACGTCGTGCCGAATTTAGGCAAGAAAATCATCATCGACGAGAAAGCCAGCCAGATCCTACCGCTCTTGCAACTCGATACCTCACTTCAGGGAGCCAGCCGATGAAACGTCTCGCCTTAATTCCACTAGCTCTGATTGTGTTGGTCGTCGGCGGTATCGTTCTTTCTGCCTCGGCTTACACCGTAGCCGAAACCGAACAAGTCATTCTGACGCAGTTTGGAAAACCTGTTGGTGATCCAATTGAAAACGCAGGACTGCACTTCAAGACTCCGTTCATTCAAGAAGTCACTCGCATTGAAAAACGAATCTTGGAATGGGATGGGTTTCCGACTGAAATGCCAACCAAGGACAAGACCTACATCCTGGTCGACACGTTTGCTCGTTGGCGAATCAAAGATGCCAAGCAATATTTCCTTCGTCTCCGAGAAGAGAACCGCGCTCAATCACGCTTGGACGATATCCTCGGTAGCGAGACTCGAAATGCAATCGCAAAGCACGAGTTGATCGAAGTGATTCGAACGACCAAAAACCGCGAACCAAGCGTTAGCGGTCCGGCAACGGAAGTCAGCCCGCTGTATCCAATCAAACTAGGCCGAGCCAAGATCGAACAGGAAATCTACGAAAAGGCGGTCGGCAAGCTCGAAGATCTGGGGATCGAATTGCTTGATATCCGCTTCAAGCGAATCAACTACAACGAAAGCGTTCGGCTGCGAATCTACGAACGGATGATCAGTGAGCGTGAACAGATCGCCGAACGGTTCCGGAGTGAAGGCGAGGGGGAAGCGGCCAAGAAGATCGGTTTGAAAGAACGCGACTTGGCCGAGATCGAGTCCGAAGCCTATCGCGAAGTGCAAATGATCCGCGGTGCGGCCGACGCCGAAGCGATGGAGATCTATGCTCGCGCTTACAACCAAAGTCAGGAAGCCGTCGAGTTCTATGAGTTCATCAAAACCATGGAAACCTACGTGGAGATGCTCGACAAAGACAGCACGATGATTCTGACGACCGATAGCGACATCTTTAAGTTCCTAAAGAACGTCGATCAAAAGTAACGTGTCGCCATTTTGGGCGTCGCCAGACTGCGAATTCTAAGCAGGCGACGCCATGGGACGCTCGATCTCGCCTTCGAATTGAATGCATGCTTTTCGGAAGCGGACCGGAAGTCAACGGCACTTTTTGGTCAGGGGACACGCTAACAGAGACTGAACATCCGTCCAATTTGAACTATAGTGATCACAGAGGTTGACGGCCGCTTTTAATAACACGGGTACCCATTCGATACCATGTGAAAGCGGCAAACGGTGATTGCATTCAACGAGAAGTCGGAAGTGAAGTTTTCTGCCGAAGAGTTGGATTTAGCTCAGCTTTTTAAGGCTTATGGACTCGACTGGACCCCGACGGTCGGGCATTACGTTCTGGACCAAAGCGACCTGATCGAGTGTCCATCACCGTTCCAAGATCGAGTCTTCTTCATCCTCGACCTAAAGCACTTTCTACGTCGCTCTGATACGGTTGAGAACCTAAAAGAACGTGTATGCTGGCTCCCAACCTGGGAACAAGCTAGAGAGCTGCTTCGTAGCCAGGGCGTTACCGATGAGGAAATCGCCGATCGGCTCTCTTCGGCCCAAGCGATCGAAACGGGTACCGAGCGTCTTGAGCTCTATCGCATGATCGAGGACGTGGTGACCGGAACGCTCGGCACTTGAAATTGAGCCCTCGCGAGCTCTATTGCGTCTTCTCGTGCGTCGTCTTCTTGCACTTGCTCGAGTAGCAATGGCTCTTCGATCCGGGGAACGCTCGAATCCAACCTTCTCGCCTATGGCGCGGTTTCCGCTCACCCGTGCATACGTGTTTCATTCCCCATCGCAATAGAAAAGACACCGTGATGGGTAATCAAGTTGTCTGGTTCAAGCGTGATCTTAGAACCACGGACCACAGACCTCTGTTCGAAGCATCCCAGCGCGGCCCATGCTTGTGTCTTTACATCTACGAGCCGGAAATTCTCCATGCTCCAGACTTCGACACGTCTCACCTTGTTTTCATCAACCAGTCTCTCCATGAGCTACGAAACCGTCTGCGAGAACTTAGATCGGACCTAATCCTTCGTCATGGCAAAGCAATCGACGTTCTTGAACAGATCCACCGAGAGATCCAGTTCGAATCTCTTTGGAGCCATGAGGAGACGGGAAACTCCTTGACTTACGCACGCGATTTGCGAGTCGCAGATTGGTGTCGTCGCAACAAGATCGATTGGAAAGAATCTCCCCAGTCAGGCGTCGTGCGCAGACTGAAGCAACGTGACGGTTGGGCTCGGGCGTGGCAGCAGCGTATGCGTGAACCAATCTCGCCCGAACCAAAGTCGATTACCGAAGTTGCTGTCGACGATTCCGGTTCGATTCAATCGCCAAACGATTTGGGGCTCCCGGAATCCGAGCGAGTAACCGTCCAAACAGGTGGTCGAAGTCACGCGCTACAAACATTGAACACGTTTCTCGACACGCGTGGAGAAAACTACCGCTCGCATATGTCCAGTCCTACACTTGGGGAGACTGGCTGCAGCCGACTGAGCCCGTATCTTGCATGGGGAAATATCTCGATGCGTGAAACGGCAAAGGCTACCTCCGAGCGCATCGTCGCGCTGCGTGAATTGCGCAAACTGGATTCGAGAGCAGTTGGGAACTGGCTCAAATCCTTATCCAGTTTCCAGTCGCGTTTGAGCTGGCATTGTCATTTCATGCAAAAGCTCGAAGACGAACCCGCCATCGAATTTGAAAACATGAATCGTGGCTACGACGGTCTTCGTGAGGATGAATTCGATCCAGCACGATTCGATGCCTGGTGCAACGGGCAAACGGGATATCCGATGGTCGATGCATGCATGAGAGCCCTACACCAAACTGGCTGGATCAATTTTCGCATGCGTGCCATGCTGGTTTCGTTCGCATCTTATCACTTATGGTTGCACTGGAAACAAACAGCACTGTACGCGTCCCGACTGTTTCTCGACTACGAATCAGGCATTCACTACAGCCAGTTTCAGATGCAGTCCGGCGTCACTGGCATCAACACCGTACGTATCTATTCGCCAATCAAACAAGTCGCCGACAATGACCCGAAAGGCGAGTTCATTCGCCGTTTCATACCCGAACTCGAAGGAGTCCCTGACCACTTAATTGCCGAACCGCACCGCATGACCAGCATGGAACAAATTCTGTACGGTTGCCAGATCGGAAAGGATTACCCTCCGCCTATCGTCGATCACAAAGAAGCTTACCGCAGTGCGAAAGAGAGAATCTTCAATGCGAAGAATCGCCCGCAAACGCGGGAGTTGGCGAGACAGGTGTACCTAAAACACGGCAGTCGCAAAACACCAATGCGAGAGCGGCGATAATCCAGAGAACTTCTCTTGTCGAGTCGCGATACTTTGGTGTCACCCCCTCGAGTGTCACTCCCAATAAACGACATACCGATTGCGACGACTATGCCTGAAGGACACACCATTCATCGAATTGCTCGCGACCATCAAAAATGGTTCGCGGGACAGTCGCTAGCGGTTATGTCGCCGCAAGGTCGATTCGAAGAGCAGGCAGAGTTTCTAAGCGGATGTCAACTAACTCGCGTTGAGGCCTACGGCAAACATCTGATCTACCAATTCGGCCGACGACGATTACACGTGCACCTGGGACTGTACGGCAGATTTCGAATCCACAAGAATCCGCCACCAGCCCCCAGAGGCGCTGTTCGAGTGCGAATGATCGGCCAAGATCGTTGTTTCGATCTGAACGGTCCCAATACCTGTGAGCTTCTGTCCCAAAGTGAACTCGATACTCTGATTTCCCGACTCGGACCGGATCCACTTCGCGAAGACGCCGACCCAGAGCTTGCCTGGGGTCGAATTCGAAAGAGCCGAACTGCCATTGGAGCGTTGCTGCTGAATCAATCGGTGATCGCGGGCTTGGGCAACATTTACCGCGCCGAGATCCTACACATCCTTGCCATCCATCCGGATCGCCCTGGCAAAGAAATCTCGCGAGATGAGTTTGACAAGATCTGGGAACTCTCCGTACGGCTGCTACATGTTGGCGTGAAGTACAACCGAATTATCACGACCGCACACGACGGATCGACTCGTGGTCTAAGCCGGCTCAAGTCTCAGGAGAGACTGCTCATCTACAAGAAACCTGAATGCCCACGCTGCAATGCGGACGTCTACTACTGGGACGTGGGAAACCGCCGAGTCTATGCCTGTGACGAGTGCCAGGTTTAGCCGCGTTACGACAGAACATCTCGCGGCACCACCGACGCACTAATGGACAAACCATCAAATCATGGCGCATCGCAAAACCGACCTACCTAGTAAGACTTGCAAGCAGTGTGGAAAGGATTTCGTCTGGCGCAAGAAGTGGCGCAACTGCTGGGACGACGTTGTGTACTGCAGTGAGCGGTGCCGGCGAGAATCGCGTTCGCAGGGTGGGCCTAAGAAACCATCATGACTCCGCGTGTGTTCCGTTTACAGCAACCAAATCACTCACTTCGAATGAAGCCGTCAAAATCCCATGCACATTAGCGACTTGGTTGAAAGTCTACCTCAGCACCTGAGCGAACGAATACGGAAGCTCGGACCATCTACCATTCATTCCAGTGGCGATTTTGTTCTCTATTGGATGTGCACTGCAATTCGCGATATCGAAAATCCAGCCCTAGATTCCGCGCGGGAAATAGCCTCCCGGCTTGGAAAGCCTTTACTGGTCTATCAAGGCCTTTCATCTAGATACGAGTATGCTTCGGATCGATTCCACACGTTCATACTCGAGGGAGCCCGCGACGTCCAGAAAAGACTCAGAGACCGCGGCGAATCGTATGCCTTCCACCTGGAACGCCCTTCTGATACGCGGAATCATCTGAGCGATCTCGCTGCGCGTGCCTGTGTCGTTATTGCCGAGGACATGCCGACTCATGCACCTAGGCTGTTCTTAAAGGCTCTCACTCGCGATTTGCAGGCTCCCACTTTGGCAATTGATACCGCTTGCGTTGTGTCGCCGTTGCTGGTCGGAAAGTCTTATGATCGCGCTTTCGCGTTTCGCAACAAAACCAAACGTCTTTACGCCGCACGTCTCAGGAGAGCATGGCCCGAGTGCACTTCGAACCCTCAAGCGTTCGACCTATCCAACCTACCGTTCCAAAATCTCGATCTGGAACACGCGTCAATTCCTGACCTTGTAGCGGAATGCGATATTGATCATTCCATCGGTCCCGTGGTCGATACACGCGGAGGATCAACCAACGGTTATCAGCGCTGGGACAATTTCGTGAACACGGGCCTTAAGTCCTATGCGAAGAAACGGAACAACGCTCTGGTGGATGGCGTTAGCCGCATGTCCGCATATCTCCATTTCGGAATGGTCTCGCCAATGCGACTGGCCCGCGAAGCGGCCAATCTAAAAAACGAGGGAGCCGAGAAGTACCTAGATGAGTTGCTGATCTGGCGAGAACTTGCATATTGTTTTTGCCACTATCAACCACATCACGATCGCTGGTCTGCACTTCCCAACTGGGCTCAAGACACACTAAGCAAACACGCTTCTGATCGACGCGATGTGGTCTATTCCTGGGAAGAACTCTGCAAGGGTGAAACTGGCGACGCACTGTGGAATGCAGCCCAAAAATCCTTGCTCATCCACGGCGAATTGCACAACAACGTTCGAATGACTTGGGGCAAAGCAATCCTCAATTGGCGAGATTGCCCCAAAGACGCACTGCGTATGATCATCGACCTGAATCATCGCTTCGCCTTGGACGGCCGTGACCCGGCATCTTACGGTGGCATACTGTGGTGCCTGGGGCAATTCGATCGCCCGTTTCAACCCGAGACACACGTGCTAGGAACCATTCGGCCGCGTCCCACCGACTACCACGCACAGCGACTTGACCCCCAAAAATACGCGGCTCGCACCTCAGTCCCCCGATGCTCACCCATCCCGCGAGTGGCCATCATCGGCGCTGGGTTAGCGGGTAGTTTCGCGGCACGCACGTTGAAGGATCAAGGTTTGCCGGTGACGATCTTTGAGAAGAGTCGCGGCGCTGGCGGGCGCATGGCAACCCGTCGAAGCGAAGTTGGAGACTTTGATCATGGAGCACAATACTTCACTGCCCGGAGCCCACAATTTCGACGTTACGTTGGCGCGTGGATGGAGCAGGGACTCGTTGCCCAGTGGGAAACCAATGTCGTGGCCTTCGATGAGCCGGGAGTGATGATCAATGTCAACAATCGTGGATCAAGCGAACGGTTCGTCGCCGTTCCCAAGATGAACGAACTGGGAAAGCACTTGAGCCACGACATCGAGGTACTGACCGAAACCGAAGTGGAACGAATCACCCCGGCCAGACAACTGGTCGAAGCCTTTGATCATGATGGCCAGAGCCTGGGTCAGTTCGATCATGTTATTGTCACCGCCCCGGCACCTCAGTCAGCTCGCCTACTTAAAGAATTCCCTGAACTGGTCCAGAAGATCAGCCCGATTCGAATGAACCCATGCTGGTGCGTGATGATGATGATCGATCAGCCGCTCAACTCTGAATGGGGCGGAGCCTTTATCAATACGGGACCTCTGGCTTGGGTCGCCAGAAACTCCACAAAACCAGGCCGCGATGCGCGATCTGAACGAATCACGATGCATGCCAACCCAAACTGGAGCCGCGAACATTTGGAAGAGCCCCCCGAACAAGTTGCTGCCACACTCGCGAATGCCTTCTGGAAGGCGGTGGGATTGCCACCTCAACCAGCTCGGTTCTTACAAGCACACCGATGGCGGTACTCCATTCCGGACAATCCCAACGCTCAGCGATGCCTTTCTACGCTTGATCGACGCGTCATCGCTTGCGGTGATTGGGCGGGTGGGCCTCGAGTGGAAGGAGCATTCTTGTCTGGCAGTGCCGCCGCCGGTCTCGTGTTGGGAACTCTGAAGTACGCAGAGCCTGCCCCCGTGGGTCAGCTAGACCTGTTTTGAGGCACTGACTTCACGTTCGCCCATCGCCCATCGCCCATCGCCACTAGCCACTAGCCACTAGCCACTAGCCACTAGCCACTAGCCACTAGCCACTAGCCAAAGGCGGTCGCTGCCATCATGGGGCTTAGCAAATCCCAGTAGATGAACTTTGAGCTATCATGGGATTAGAGCGATTTACGTTTTGTCGCACCTCTTATATTCAAGACTTGCCTTGGTCTTTTGAGTTGAGGCGAGCTGATTTTGCGAGGTTGTTTGGAACACCAATCGACTCTAGCACCTCGGACTCTCGCGCCCCTCCATCCCTTCGTAGCGTTTCCTACAGTCTACTTCGGATACCTGAACTCCATGCCTTACCTACAGAATGAGCTTACTTGCCTTCACAAGGCAATCCGCTTTTCGTCCTACGCTTTGTTCGCTGCTTACCTTGTTGGTGTCACGCCGAAAACTTGCTTGGTGGCCGAAGAAAACAAAGGCAGTTTTGACGTTTCAGAATTTGAGGCGAACAAGGGCTTTCTCGACTTTTACTGGGACGACGACAAAGGCAAAATCTGGGTCCGCGTCCCAGACTCGAATGAGTCACTGCTGTACGTTAGCTCACTCGCGACAGGACTCGGCTCCAATCCGGTGGGACTCGACCGAGGACAATTGGCTTCAGAACGCATCGTTCATTTCAGGCGCGTTGGCGGGCGCGTTTATCTGGTCCAAGAAAACTGGAAGTACCGCGCAACGACCAAGCACGAATTGGAACGCCGCGCGATTCGCGACTCGTTTGCAGAATCAATTTTGTGGAGTGGTGAAATCAAACGAGTGGGCGACGAGTCCTTTGTCGATATGACCGACTTCTTGCTTCGAGATGCTCATGACTGCATCGGTACGCTATCCAGTTCCGGACAAGGCTCTTATTCACTCGATCAAACTCGTAGCCACATCCATCTGGAACGAACGAAGAGTTTTCCGCAAAACACGGAATTCGAAGCCGCTCTCACGTTCAAGTCCTCGAAACCAGGCTCTCTGGCTCGCCGCGTTGCAGCGGATGGTAAATCAATCACCTTGCGTCAGCACCATTCGTTCGTCCAACTTCCGGATGAAGGCTACAAACCACGTCGCTGGGATCCGCGCGTCGGTTGTTTCTCACTTTCATTCGCCGACTACGGCGTCCCCATTGAAGAATCGATTGAGCAGCATCGTATCGTTCGGCATCGGCTCGAGAAAACAGATCCGAACGCCGCGCTAAGCCCAGCCAAAGAACCGATTGTCTATTATGTCGATCCAGGTGTACCAGAGCCGATTCGCAGTGCCCTGGTCGAAGGAGCCAGTTGGTGGAATGAAGCCTTCGAAGCGGCCGGTTTCCAAGATGCGTTCCAGGTGAAAGTGCTACCGCCCGACGTAGATCCGATGGATATTCGCTACAACGTCATCCAGTGGGTCCATCGTGCGACTCGAGGATGGTCCTATGGACAAACCGTTTCCGACCCACGCACAGGCGAAATCATCAAAGGCCACGTCTTGCTAGGCTCGCTACGCGTTCGCCAAGATCAACTGCTATTCGAAGGAATGAAGGGACCTGTTGCCAGCAACTCGGCCAACTCGGAAGCATCGCAGGAGTACACGGATCGACTTGGCACATGCGGAATGGGTCACATTCCAAGTGAGGCTTACTTGTCTCAACTGGACCCTGCCCGGACCAGTACCGATGTCGCCCTCGCTCGGATCCGACAGCTTTCAGCCCACGAAGTTGGGCACACACTCGGTTTCGCCCACAATTTTGCGGCCAGTACTTTTGCCGACCGCGCATCCGTGATGGATTACCCATCACCCCGCGTCAACATCGTGAATGGGCAATTGGACCTGAGCGATGCTTACGGTGTTGGAATCGGCCAGTGGGATAAATTCTCGGTGCAGTACGCTTACTCTGAATTCGCCGAGAACGAATCCGAAGAACTCGACAAGCTAATCGCCGAAGCCGATCGCAAAGGCTACTTGTACATTACCGATGCCGACTCACGCCCCGGTGGTGCTGCCCATCCACTTGCTAACTTGTGGGACAACGGTACCGATCCAGTTGCTGCACTTTACCACGAAATGGAAGTACGCCGAATTGCTCTGGAGAATTTCAGTTCAGACTCCATTGCGGATGGCCAGCCATTAGCAGATCTCGAAAAGGCGTTCGTACCTGTCTATCTCCATCATCGATATCAAGTCGATGCCACCGCCAAAATGCTTGGAGGCTACGAGTACACGTACGCTGTCAAAGACGCAGATTCCAACAGCCGTTTAGCTGTCCGGCCAATCACAATGGATCGCCAGCAAGCGGCACTCGGGGCATTGCTGACGACACTCAGTGCCGATGCCCTTGTCATCCCGACAAGAATCCAGAGCCTTATCCCACCACGGGTTGGTAGCGCTGCAAGCGATCGAGAGCGATTCGCGTCGCGGACTTCGCCAATCTTTGATCCCTCTTCGGCGATCCAAGCCGCGGCGGAGGCCACTATTGGAAACTTGTTGCAACCCGACCGTTGCTCGCGTCTTGCACGCCAAGGCGCCGATCCCCGCAACATTGGCATCGGAACAATCGTTCGAGGCATTCACCAAACGCTGTGGCGCGGCTGGGGTACGGAGACCGCAGAAGAAATGCCTGAGAGGTTGACTTCGCTGGATCCCTACGCGTTTCTAGAGTCCAATCGCATTGTCGAGCGTGTCTTAGTCAATCGACTATTGAAGCTGTGTGACGACCAGCGAGCGTCCGATGATGCCCGTCAGATCGCGGCGACAGAAGCCAGTTGGCTTGCGAACCAATATCGCGAGATGCTTGCCATAACGCCTGGTTCCAATTGTTCCGCCCAGTGGTCTGCCCTGATCGCCGACATCGAACGGCAGCTTAATCGTCCATACCAAGCAGCCGAACCCCCGCCCGCCGTCGGAATCCCACCCGGCAGCCCCATCGGGCAAACAAAGTAGCACGGATTCGGTTGTAGGCCGGATCGAACAGCGCGGTCGAGTTCGACCTTGAGGAAATGCGTCGCCGCCGTGATGCTCCGGCATAGGCGATCAAGCAAGTCTTGGGCTACATCTTGCCCTCCCATCCGAGCTCAGCGAGGATTTCCGGGAGAGTGGGAGCCACATCGACCGGGCGGGGCCTGCACCGCATAGCGAGCAACACAAGCCGGAACGACGCGGCTTCTTACACACCCCGTTGCCCGCCACCAAACGGCCGCTCTGTTGCCGGCCTACGATGTGACCTGAATCAGCGAACCAATGTCTGACTACCGACGATACTACGTGAAAGGCGGCACCTACTTCTTTACGCTGGTTTCGTATTCGCGAAAACCGATTCTTACATTGCCGAAAAGTCGCGCGCTGCTACGCGACGCAATTGCATCAATTCGACAACGCCACCCGTTCGACCTCGTTGCAACCGTACTCCTCCCCGACCATTGGCACATGATTATGGAATTGCCGAAAGATGATTCGAATTTCTCGACGCGGATTAAGCTTATCAAAGAAGCCTTCAGCAAACTCTGGAGGAAGAATGGTTTCGAAGAAGCTGACGTTTCCGAAGCACAACGCCACCGTGGCGAAGCGGGTATCTGGCAACCTCGATTTTGGGAACACTGCGTTCGTGACGAAAAGGAACTAGAAAGCTGTGTCGATTACATCCATTTCAATCCCGTGAAGCACAAGCTCGTTAAGAACGTCGTCAATTGGGAATGGTCTTCGTTTCATCGCTACTTGAAAGCGGGTCATTACGAACCGGGCTGGGGAAACACGCTTCCCACCACCATCGCTGACCTACCCGATGATTGGGGCGAGCCCCAAAGCTTCGGTGATCAAACCGACTGACAAATGCATAGCAATCGCAGGCCGAAGGTATGGAGAAAGGAGATCGTCACATCTAGCTGTTTCATACCTCTTCGTAGGCCGGATCGAACGGCGCGGTCGAGTTCGACCTTGAGGACATGCGTCGCCGCCGTGATGCTCCGGCATGAGCGATCAAACAAGTCTTGGACTACAACTTACCCTCCCATCCGAGCTCAGCGAGGATTTCTGGGAGGGTGGGAGCCACGGTGACCGGGCGGGGCTGCACCGCATAGCGAGCCACAGATGCCGGAACGACGCGGCTTCTCACACACCCCGTTGCCCGCCACCAAACGACCGCTCTGTTACCGGCCTAAGGTCGGACCCCAAGTGCCTTCCTTACTCTTCTGGTAACGGAATTGGACGTATTCTTGCAGCGTGACCGCCCCATCACCATCGGTATCTGCACCTTTCGGCTTAATGAGCATCTTGCTAATTTCATCCTGGGAAAGCAGGCCGTCGCTATTCGTGTCAGAGCGGGAGAAAGTTCGCCGCATATATTCGACGATTTCGTCTGACAACTCCATGACGGGCGTCTTCTGTCTCACCTCATTTTCTTTCCCGAATGCGGATACTTCGACTCTACTGACCGCACCATCGCCGTCTTCATCTACCGTGTCAAACTCGACATCCTGGAAACGGGACGCCTGTGACTCTGCCAACGATTTGTACTCGGTTCGGCTCAACGCTCCATCGTCATCCGCATCAGACTTCTGAAACTGAAGTTCGCTTTGAATCTCGGCTGCCCTCGTAAATAGTTCGTCGATGAGCTGTGAGCCCTCTGCCCCTGTAAGGCGGAGAATAGATTCGTAGAAAATGAGATAAGCCCGAAATCCGCGAGCATTTGGCTCCTCATCGTCCGCCTGCCATGGCCGTACAGATGTCGGCGCACCTCGCCAGCGCATGAATCTGAGGCCCCTTGAATCCACGGAAGCTCGCATCAGACTTCGACTCGTTGTTGAAATCGCCTCAAGGTTTCTGTCAGCCTCGCTGGCAATGAACCGGGCACTTGGCTCAAGGTTCTGTTCGGCTAATTCTCGCAACACGCTTACGTCGCGATCAGAACTCAGGTTCCCTCTTGGAATGAGCTGAAGCAAGCACCGGGTTAGTGTGCATCGTCGTAGAGAGTTTTGGCTGTTGGCCCCCCCAACCATTCGCCAGTTGCTCGAACTTATACCCAAAGTCGAAAACCAGTCAGGATATAACTCGCTCGGGATTTCGTGGGCTTCTGTCAATGCAGCCGGCTCTTCCAACAGCGACCTTATGCGAGCCACCGCCGCGTCCACCACATCCTCGATACTTGGCACCGCACCACCATAGCGGGCCTGATTACGTTGAATCCCCTGAATCGCTTTTAATGCATTTGCCGCAACCGCGATTTGAATCGGTGTGCTCTCTTCAGAGACGATTAATCTGAGCGCTCGTTCCTTAGCCAAATTCACCCATGGTTGGACTACAGGCCCCTTGCTATTGGGCTTTACAGGAGCGAGCCAAAAGTCATCGTCCAGAGATTCAACCTTCAAGAGTCGTTCCATCAATTGCTGGCGGCGCTCTTCTGACTTCTCCTTCCGATTGATGTACGTCGTGAAGTACTGCGCGACGGTGCTCGCCAGTTCACCTCCTGCAGGGAAACCAACGTCAAACATCCAAGTGTGGAATGGATCAAGTTGCTCTCCTTGGATCCCATCCAGACCTTTACCAATGATTGTCCGGCGCCACGGGTCCTCACCCGTTTTCAATTGATCGAGTAGATACTCGCCGTAGCCCTCCTCATTCGATTGCAAGAATCCGAAAGCTTTAGCGTGAAGATTCAGTGGCATACCGACATCGTTGGTTGCGTAGGTTGGCCAAGATTGCTTGGGAAGCACCTCGCAGAGCGTCTTCACGATGACGGGACTTGTCTCGGGTCCACCGAGGTTGACGAGTGCTTCAAGGACGTCAAAAACGCCTTTCGGACTTCGCTCAAGCGGCAAAATACGGAGCCATTCGGAAAGTGGTCGGCCACGGTAGAGAACGTCGGGGTAATCGGGCTCTGCGGATTCGCTGCTGCCCAAGGGGATAGAAGACAAGGCCGACGGTTCTTCGGCCAACGCAGCTCCTGTTTGATTCAACGGTACTTCTGGCACCGGTGCAGAAATCGTAAAGTCGCGAAGCAGCGTGATCGCGGGAGACCTGACAACGCCCGAATACGCATTGTTTAGCGCGGTCTCCGCCTCGTCGACCGTCATGCCACGAACGTCGACGGTTCCAATCATGACGACTCGGATGGTGTGATCCGCCTGGACAATGGCCGTTCCTCGCAAGGTGTCGTCGGTGATGGAACTATAAGAAAGACCGTCTCCCGGTTGAACTGGCGCAGTCGATGCGGGCGGAATGATTCGTCGCGGAGCCACCATCGCTGACTTCCCCCGTCTCTCCTCGGCCCGAAATAGGTCAAACGCCGGGGTTTTGATCTTTTGGCTGTACGCTTTCTCTAAAGCGACCTGTGCCTCCGCAAGCGTCTTGCCAGCCAGACTGACGTCACCAATCAGTGGCACACGAATCGTCGAGTCGGCAGCGACACGTCCAGTCCACTCCAATGTGTCATCGGTCGGAGAGCTAAAGGTCAGAAGATCTCCCGGTTGCAAAATCGCGTCGGATGCTGGAGGAGCGCCACCGCTAGACGACTTTGAAATCGTAGCCAACTCAATCTCGCCACGCTGAATCGTGATCGTCTTATTACCGATTTCAACGAGGTCGCTGGCTCCGTCGATGGTGACTTCGTATCGACCAGCGTACAAACGCGTCGATTGATTGCCCGGCACCACTTGCAGCTCACGGTATACCTGTCCATCTTTCAATAATTGGACCGAGACATCGGCCTCGGACCGAATCACCAACTCACCTTTTTGCGTCTCCAGGGCGACGAGCACGCCAGCAACGAGCAAAAAGGGCAGGGCGGCAATCGCGAGAATCGCAAGCCAGCTTCGCCCCGGGCCTACATCTGCTGGACTTTGGATTGAAGCAGGAGCCATCTGCGGACGCGCTATGCTTTGGCTCTCCGACGCATTCTCCGAAGCCGTTTCCATCGCTTCGCGAACCAACCTTGGAAGATCCGAATCGCCCGTAAAAGGCTCAAGTGACTCGGCAATATGGGCTGCGCTGGCAGGCCTTTCGTCAGGCACTCGCGACAACATCGAATCGACGATTCGCCCCAACGACTCCGGTACATCGGGGCGCAAAGTTGTAAGTCTGGGAGGTTCCGTTGTCGCCAGTAGCCGCAACTTGGCCAATGGAGAGAGATCTGGGGCAGCAGACAATGGGGGTCGGCCACAGAGCAACCTGAAGAGGGTCGCTCCTAAAGAATACAAGTCCGCACGATAGTCGACACTTTCAGCTCGCTCAGCCTGCTCGGGTGCCATGTAGTCAAGCGTCCCCATGAGTTGACCCACCGTCGTCAGCTCTGCTGATACTTCATCCCAAGGACCAACGCGTGCCAGACCAAAATCGAGAATCTTGACAGCTCCATCTTGGCTCACCATCAGATTGGATGGCTTAATATCGCGATGCACAACACCTGCAGCGTGCGCGTGAGACAAACCCAATGCGACGCGGCGAACCAAGGCGCAGGCGCTAGCGACAGGCAATTGCCCGACACACCTACCAAGGCGGCTGAGATCCATGCCGTCGATGTATTCCATGACCAAGTACTGCGTGCCCTCGTGCTCACCGGCATCCGTAGCTTGAACAATCGCAGTGTGCTGGAGCCCGCCGGCCGCGCGAATTTCTCGTTGGAACCGAGCCACGAAGTGTTGGTGGTGATGCGAACGAGCGGGCAATAGCTTGATAGCAACCTCTTTCTTAAGTTGCTTGTGTCGCGCCAAATAGACCGACCCCATACCTCCACGTCCGATAGGCCGGATCAGTTCGTATGCTCCGATGTTTCCTTCCAACGGGGTCGACGAGGATTCGACTTCAGGGTCCGAAGAAACGTCCATCATCTCCCGAGCCGCTGCCAATGCCGCTTCCACCGGGGTTGGACTAGCCACCTGGTCCAGATCTGGACCTGCCGTCCTGCCACTGGAACTGCCAGCCGTTGAATGACTTCGCACCGTACGAATTGCTTCTAAGAGAGTCTCAGGATCGGACTCCATAGAGGCGATCGTTTCCTCACACACAGGACAGCTGGCCAAATGCGATTCGATGTCCTCGCAACTCTCCGGATCGACCCACCCGGCCAGGTAGGCTTTCAGTTCATCGCGCGGCACGCAGATATTTGCAACCATGACTTTCCTCACGGGTCCATTTTAGTCTCAAGATCACGGCACAAGCACTGCTTGTTGCCGGCAGTTACTAGAACGCAGAAGGTGTGACACGACTTTTTCGAGTTCTTTGCCTTCGAATGGAATTGCTTTCGTCGTCGGTAACGCGAAGTCATTCGGCGCAATTTCTTATCCCGTTGGAAACCTAACCCTTTACAAAACTAACCGCTTGGAAATGCATCACCTACAATAGCAGCATGAAACCTGATTCCCAGTCAACTCGTTTGAGCTTGCTTTCGCGCGCTCGTGACCGCGATTCGCTCGCTTGGAGTGAACTCGTCGATCTCTATGGACCGCTGGTCGCACATTGGTGCCAGCGATGTGGATTCGATAGCCATCGCACCGCGGATTGTGTCCAGGACGTATTTGCGGCCGTGGCGCGCTCGCTCTCAGAATTTCATGCCAAACGAGAATCCGGTGCGTTCCGAGCGTGGCTCTGGACCATTACTTCGAACAAGATTCGTGATAGCCTTCGCAGGCAACAGCAAAGCCCACTTCCAGCCGGAGGAAGTACGGCACTGGCTCATCTGGAGCAGGTACCGGGAGACGTCGACATCCCCGATGCCGAGCCGACTGACAGCCACCAGCTAAACGAACTGGTGTCACGGGGTCTGGAGCAAGTTCGAGCCGAATTTGAGCCTCGGACTTGGGATATCTTCCGGCGTACCGTTGTGGATCAAGTTGCCACTGCAGTCGTCGCCCAAGAATTTTGTGTCTCGGCGGCCGCCGTTCGACAGGCCCGCAGCCGCGTACTTCGCCGCCTAAGACAACAATTGGGCGACCTCGAATAAACGATGATCAACTCGTTGCACGCTATTGGTTGTAGCCTTTCCGTCGTTTGCGCGGAGTCTTCGGAGGCGGGGTGATCCCGTTCGCTCTAAGCTGTCGATACACGGCTGTAAGCGTGGCAGCCGCGGGTTTGAAATTCCCCGGACGGTGGCCTTCGGCGATTAGCGTTGGAGTCCATCCATGTTTGTTCTTCTGATTCCAGACGTTCACATCCGCGCCGTGGAACGCCAGATAGTTCACCATCCTAGGCAGACTCTTGTAGGTCGCACCATGCATGGCGGTCTCGCCGTTGTCGTCGACGTGATTGATGTCGGCGCCGAGTGACAGAAGCAACTCAACAGCCTCGAGAGCTTCCTCTTCGGTCCCCGCCTCTTCGCCTGGAGCTAGTGTTCCGATGCCAGCCGCAACCAACAGGGGCGTGCAATTGTCAACATTAGGAATCGTCGGATCTGCGCCCAATTCCAAAAGCAGTTTCATCATCGGAATGTCATCACGACGTGATGCAAACAGGAACGGCGTCGCTCCTTTGTGAGACATTTTGCCTCGCCCAGAGGATCCTTTCTTCAGCCGTGCGTTGACGTCGGCACCATAGTCTACAAGCACTCGAATGAACTGCAGGCTCGTCATGTTGCCCGAACCAATTGGCGGCGGTGCACCGTCGACATTATCGCCTCGTGGCGGCTTGCGAACCCAAGTCATATTGTGCAACGGCGTAAACCCGCAGCGTTGATCATTGGGATCAGCACCGAGCTTCAGCAACAACTCTCCGAGCTCGTAATGACCGTTTTCAATCGCGAGATGCAACGCACTCATCCCACGCCGGGGATGTCGACCTCCCGTCTTTTTGGGATTCATTTGTTCGTTGACATCTGCCCCCTCTTCAATCAAAACACGAACGACTTCTGGACGTCCATTCCGAACGGCAAACATGAAGGGCGTGAATCCAGAGTCGAGTTCTTTTTCTAAGTCCGCTCCCGCTCCAACCAGGAAACGAACGACTTCAACATTTCCCTCGGCTGCCGCCCACATTAACGCCGTCTGTTTGCGGCGCTCGCGTTGATCAATGTTGGCACCATGCTTGACCAGCAATTCGACGCAACCCAACACGCCCGTTCGAGCGGCCAGCATGATCGGCGTCACTTGTCCTGGCAAACTCAGATTCGAATCCGCTCCGGCTTCCAGAAGCAGTTTGGTTGCACTCGCACTTCCGTTTTCACAAGCAATCGAGAGTGGCGACACTCCGTAGCGATTTGTCACGTCCGGAACACAGCCCTGAGCCAGCAACTTGGCCACCAACGCGGATTCATCGTGGAAAACCGCCCAGTGCAACGCCGTGGTTCCATCAGCCTGTGGGATCGTGGGATTCGCTTTTTGATCGAGGAGATCGCGCGCGGTAACAAAGTCACGCTTTTCGAGGGCATTCGCGACTTCAGGGCGAGGTGGCTCCGTTTCGGACAACTCAGCCTTCGCCGTTGCTTGCCCCAGCATAAACAGAATGGTCGCGAAGCAAACTGCAGCGCGCTGGCAATGAACTGGACATCCACGCTCCAATAATTGGCTAGACCGAAAAGCTACGATCATCCTGTTACACCCCAAACAAGCCGTCAATGTGGCCGCTGCTGTCGGCAAAGGAATCGATACCAACTCCCACCTTATTGAGCAGGGTTAAATGTAGGTTCGCCAGGGCTTCCGGCTTCTCGAACTGAATGTGACGGCCACCTTGCATATTTCCGGCGGCTCCACCCGCAACGATAATGGGCAAATTTTGGTGATCGTGCACGTTCGGATTGCCCATCCCGCTCCCGTAGAGGTACAGCGAGTGGTCCAGCAAGTTTCCGTCGCCTTCTTTCGTTTCCCGCAGTCGCTCGAGGAAGTAAGCAAATAGCGAAACGTGGTAGCGATTGATCTTGGCCACCTTCTCGACTTTAGCGGGATCGTTTCCGTGGTGAGTCAAGGGGTGATGCGGATCACTGACGCCAGCCTGTGGATACGTCCTATTGCTGGTCTCCCGAGCAAGTTGGAACGTGATCACCCGAGTCATGTCGCCTTGGAGGGCAAGTACTTGCAAATCAAACATCAGCCGCGCGTGATCGCCATAGTCGGCGGGCACTCCATCCGGACGATCGAGATCTGGTAACGGATTATCTTTCGTTTGTGCTTCAGCTCGTTCGATACGTCGTTCGACTTCGCGAACACTGTCTAAGTATTCACTGACCTTGTTTCGGTCTCGCGGTCCCAATTGGCGGTTTAGCTGCTTGAGATCGGACAGCACCGCATCCAGCAGACTCTTTCGCTCTCGCAACTGCTTTAGCCGATCTTCGGCCGTGCCACCTTCGCCAAAAAGTGTTTCGAAGACCACACGTGGATGGGCTTCGGCCGGTAGCGGAGTCGTTGGCGACGACCATGAGAGGTTGTTTTGGTAGACGCACGCATAACCGTTGTCGCACTGGCCAACGATCGACATTAGATCCATGGCCATTTCGAGCGATGGTAACTGAGTCTCGCTCCCAAGGTGCTGCGCCGCGATTTGATCTGCCGTGGTGCCGAGAAAATAGTCCGTGCTCTCGGTACGCTTCGCCGTCGCCGCACTCAAGAACGCCGCATTCGATGTCGCGTGCGTTCCTGGATACGCATTTCGTAATTCCAAGCCACTGATCACGCATACATCGTTACGCACATTCTCTAAGGGCTGCAACGTTGGCGACAAGTGCTCAAGCGTGTTCCCTGGCAGCATCCAGCGGGTGTCGTCGCAGCCCATAGGCATATACACGTAGCCGAGGCGGCGAAGTTTGCTCGGTGACGCTGCAGTGGCTGCCGTTGCTGTCATCGACGGAACCATAGCGTCCAACAAGGGCAGTGATAGGCTTGCCCCCAAACCGCGGAGCACAGTTCGGCGGGATAGCGATTTCTTGGTTACGACGTTTGTTTCGAACATGGCTTAAGTTCTCGTTTGCTTTGCCTGAACTCGGGACTCGCGACCGCGTTTGCCCCTGGGTTCTAAAAAATCCGCTTTAAACTGCGCTCTTCTAATTTGAGATCGATGCGTGCCTATCCATTTCTTGTTCGCGGTATTGAAACGCGTAGCTGTTGACGATGCCGATCACGATCGACGAAAAACGATGGTCTTCCTGACTCGCAGCCCGGACAATCTTTCGAACCGTCGCACCGTCACGAGGCTCGATACCGCGACCAATCCCAAAGGTCATGAGTTTCTCGACGATCGTGCTGACCAACATTTCCGGTTGCCGCAGCAGAGCCCGCTCCAGTCCTTCGACACCTAGGAAAGTCGATCCGTCTGGCATGCCGCCGCTTGCATCGACTTGGACACTTCCCTCCATATCACGCCACCTTCCGATGGCGTCAAAGTTCTCGAGTGAGAAGCCGACTGGGTCAATCAAACGATGGCAGCCGGCACAAGCTGCGTTATCACGGTGAGCCGCCAAACGCTCGCGGATTGGTAAACTCGCATCGACAGAGTTATCTTCCAATGCCGGCACATTTGCCGGCGGAGGCGGTGCAGGGGTCCCCAGGAGATTCTCAAGTATCCAATTCCCACGAATTACGGGTGAGGTCCGCGTTGGATAGGACGTCACCGTCAAAATACTAGCGTGTCGCAGGATCCCCCCACGACGCCGTTTTGATTGAGGCTCCTTCAAATCAACTCGGCGAAAATGAGAACCATAGATATTTGGGATCTTGTAGTGCTTGGCTAGTCGCTCGTTGAGATACGTATGATCGGAACGGATCAGATCTAAGACACTTCGATCTTCGCGGACAATCTCCGCGAACAGCAACTCTGTTTCGCGCCGAAACGCTTGCCGAAGATTGTCATCAAAATCGGGGAAGAGCCGCGCATCTGGAGTGAATGCGTCCAAGTTTTTCAAGTACAGCCACTGAGCGGCAAAATTATCAACCAAATTACTAGCTCGATCATCCCGAAGCATGCGTTGCACCTGGGCCCGAAGCACTTCTGGCCGGTGCAACTCGTTCTGCTCGGCCAGCTTCAATAGCTGTTCATCAGGCACGCTACTCCAGATAAAGAACGATAGACGCGACGCGAGCTCCGAATCGCTCAACTTTCTTACCGACAACGCGACTGGAGCATCCGAATTGACATCGGTTTGTCGACTCTCGATGCGGAACAAGAAGTTGGGACTCACTAGGATTGAAGCTAGGCCGCGCTCAATACCCGCTTCAAAATCCAGACCTTCGTCTCTAGCAGATCGATAGAAGGCCATCGGTTTTTCAACATCCTCATTGGAGGTTCCCCTTCGAAAAGCCCGTTCCGTCAATCGCGTGAAGATCTGCTTTGCGTTCTCTTCTTGAGTCGATCGATCCGATAAAACGCTTCCATTGTCACCTGCAGTTGTGCCAAGAATCGCTCTACGGCTGGGCGTCTTACCTGGTCCCTCGCTTTCATAGGGCCCGACGATCGAAACTTCATATAGGGCAGGCGTCTGTCTGGGATGCCGATGAAAATTGAATTTCGACTCGAGTGGCTGACGCATCGTTTCCATCAACGAATGCGAATCGTTCACAAATGCGATGGCAATGTCATGCGGTCCTGCTTCAATCGGTACGCGAATATTCAGATGCTGGTCAATCTTGCTGTGATCACCGTCCTTGGCGGGTTTAACCTGAAACGATTTCGCCAGTTTTCGATCCACGATAATTTCAAGCGCGTGCTCTCGATTCAGTCCTTCGACGTGTTCATTGCGATCGCGTGCCAGACGCAGCTGAAATTCATAGGAGCCTGTCTGGGGAAACTGGTGCCGAATTTTGGTTCCGCCGCGAGAACCAAACGGTAGCCCAGGTAAACGCTTTTCCTGCGTGATGTCCGGTCGAATGCGAATCGTTACGGCATCGGGTTCACGACCAACGCGACCCATGGCTTGACGGCTGATCGCCTGAGCTGCGACCACGTACCGATTCATTAGGGTTGGGGAAAGCTCACCGACGGTGATGTTATCGAAGCCGTGACTAGCTTCGTCGGCAGGAAGCCACTTTGAAGCATCGATTTCGAGTGCCAATAGATCGCGGACGGCATTTTGGTACTCCGTGCGGGTCATACGGCGAAGCGCCTCGACATACCCCGGATAAGGATGTTGCGCTGCCAATCCGTCCAGGTAACTCTCCAACGATTCGATCGCCTCCCTTTGTTGCGATTCATCGAACCGTTCGACATCCGGTGGCGGCATCTGCCGGCCCCGAATCTTTTTCAATGCACGCTCAAGAACATCAATGTTGCCTTGGGGCTCGCTCCAATCCAACAGCGCAAAATCGACACCTTGCTCCGCCGATTCCCCCGTATGGCAATCCATACAATGGGCATCCAACAGTCGCACAATTGGAAGAGAAGGATCAACCGACATCTCCGCTGCCCAGATCGTACTGAGCCCACCGGATAGCAACATTAGTGAAACTGTGCTGCATAAGTAGAGCCGGACGCCCAGATTGAGTCCCAGGCTAGTGCCGGTGCCTTGCTCCAATCTTCGGCTTGATCGGTAGATGTCTTGGCGGGGGATTTGGCGGGACAAGGCGACACCTGTGATCGGTCTAAGCGACTTGTGAAATCCGAAGCGGCCGGTTTGGCACATGCATGTCGGCTCACCAACGCAGATTAAATCGTCATTATAGGCCGAAAAGGTAAGAGAATGCTCTATTGATTGGCTCTATTTGCCTGCCTCACCCCATGAAAACGCCCAGCACGAATGCTGGGCGTTGGTTATCATTTCACTTCAATTCACTTGTGACTTCGGCATAAGCACGCCGCCCGCGAAGTCATGAGCCATCGACTACTCTGGAAAAGCTCTTCCGCTGGTCCACGGCACGCCAGCTTCATCCATTTCGGATTGAAGCTCGGCAAAGTCCTCTTCGATGATGCCACGCAGCTCATCGACGATTTCACCATATTGGGCTTCCGCGATTTCCGCCTGATCCCGGTGAGTCTGGGTCGGCCCATAAGTCTGCCCAAGCGTTCCGAAGAGTGCGGTTTGGATACGTTCTAGCACGGATCGCTTGCCGACTTGATTCTTCTCGGATTTGAGTTGATCGCCGGTCAGCTCCATCTCCATTTCCTTCAGACGCACTTCGATGAGCCGCGCTTTGTCGTAGGCGGTCACCTCAATCGTTCGAGATCGCTTGATGGCAGACTTCATCTCGGACAACTGATCGAGCGTTTCCGATAGCTTTCCGGCAGCGCCCACAACGCGGCGCTGAAGCTCCCCTAGAGCCATTTGGAACTCGAGTGTTTCGGTGCGATCCTTGGGCTCCAACGTCGGCTCAAGAGCGGCAACGACCTCGAACGACTGGGGCTCCGCCAATTGCTTCACTTCATCGGCAAGCCGCTGCGAAACCTCAACGGTATACTCGCCAGGCACCGCAAACGGTCCACGGCGTGAACCGCCGTAACGAAGACCCCATGCCACACGGTGCATGCCCTTCGAAGTCGGTCCCGAAACACGGTTGACGATATCGCCATCCGCGTTGCGAATCGTGAGAATCACTTCAGGCGATTCTTCCAATTCCTCTTCGTGTAACTTGTCCCAACTTGGCGGAGGATTATCCCCGCCATCTTTCGCAACCTTGCTTTCTTTCTCACGTCGCTTCTGCTTGGCGGTCTTCAGCGATTCAGGTAGATAGTAAGTAAAGACCGCACCAAAAGGCGGATTGTTTGCCATGAACGTCGCATCACCTTGGAATCCAACACCGCCACCCAGGACTCCATCTTCGACGTAGAGCTTCGCAGGGCGAGTATCGAACAAGACAAATTCGCCAGCCTTGAAAGTCGATGGGTCAATGGTGCGTAACGGAGTGTAATCGTCGAGCACATAGAAACCGCGGCCAAACGTAGCTCCAACGAGGTCATTTTCAACACGTTGGATTTCCAGATCCCGGAATGGGATGACCGGAGTACCAGGAAGTTTTGCCCAATGCTCACCACCGTCGACCGTGAAGAAAGCGCCGTACTCGGTTCCGGCAAAGAGCAGATTCGGATTGACGTGATCTTGGATCAACCGCCAGCACAAGTGTCGATCTGGAAGATCACCAGAAATGCTCTCCCAGGTTTTGCCGCGATCCGAACTCTTCAGCAGGTATGGCTTGTAATCACCTGTCTTATGATTGTCGACAGCCGCATAAACGACGTTGGCATCGAATCGGTCGGCTTTGATGTCGTTTACAAAGAAGAACTCGGGAACGCCAAAGATCTTGTCGACTTTGCTCCAGGTCTCACCACCGTCTTCGGTGACACGGATGAGTCCATCGTCGGTGCCGACGTAAATCAAACCCTCCTCAACAGGCGACTCGTCGATCGACGTGATGTTGCCGTACTGTGACATCGCAAAGAGATCATAGGTCGCATCGATACTCCACACCCGATCCATATGCTTCAGCGTAAATCGGTCAATGTTGCGTGAAAGATCGGGGCTGATGGTCGTCCACGAATCACCACGATCGTCACTGCGATGCAGTTTCTTGGAGCCGAAGTAGATTCGCGTATGAGAATGCGGACTGATCTCGATCGGCGAATCCCAGTTGTGCCGAAGATCTTCCTCGTCGGCACCGGGCTGAGGCTTGATGTCCACTGTTTCGCCGGTCCGACGATCGAAGCGACGAATGAATCCTTGCTGCGACTCACCGTAGATGATGTTGGGATCTTCTGGATCGATGGCCGCATCGTGCCCGTCGCCACCGATGGTAACTCGCCAGTGACGGTTCAAAATACCTGTGTCCCGGGTACGGGATGGACCATATTGCGAATAATTATCTTGGGTTCCACCAGCTACATGATAGAACGGCTCTTCGTAGCTAACTGCCACTTTATAGAACTGAGTCAGTGGTAAATTCGCAACGAACTGGTAAGTCTTTGCAAAGTCGTACGAGCGGTAGACACCTCCATCACATCCAACGAGCACGAAATCTTCATCCGTCGGATGGAATGCGACAGCATGGTTATCCACGTGCTTCTGCCCGCTTTCAACTTGCTCCCACGTCGCTCCACCATCTTGTGAACGGCCAAGATAAACGTTGGCATGATAAAGAACGTCGAAGCGATGCGGATCGCAGTAGATTTCTTGATAGTAGTGCGGGCCAGTACCTCCACCGACATAGTCACTCATCTTCTTCCAGCTCTCGCCCCAGTCTTCAGAACGAAACACGCCACCCGTGCGACCAGGAAGCTCAATCGTCACGTACACCACGTTGGACCGTTGTGGAGAGACAGCGATCGACATCTTGCCTTTATCACCGCCTGGAATGCCAGACTTTAATTCGTTCCAGGTCTCGCCTCCGTCAACCGACTTGAATACACCCGATTCCGGTCCACCGTTCACCAAGCCCCATACCGTTCGGTGACGTTGGTGGGTGCAAGCGTAAATGATGTCCGGATTGTCGTGATCCAGAGCAATGTCCGTTACACCCGTCCATTCCCCTTTGGACAAAATCAGATCCCAAGTCTCTCCGCCGTCGACAGTCTTGTACAAACCACGCTCTCCACCAGACGACCACAGTGGACCTTGCGACGCGACATAGACGGTGTTCGAGTCCAGTGGATCGACGATGATTTCCCCGATGTGTTCCGATGCCTTAAGTCCGACATTCTTGAATGACTTGCCGCCGTTGTGACTCACATACACACCGTCGCCAAATCCAATATGACGACCACCATTGTTCTCGCCCGTTCCAACCCAGATCGTGTTGGTGTTGCTTGGATCGATTGCGAGACATCCGATCGAATAGGAACCGTAGTTCTCAAAGATGGGATCCCAGGTCGTACCTGAGTTTTCCGTTTTCCAAATATTGCCCGAAGCAGCACCGACATACCATGTGTTCGGTTTATCGGGGTTCACGACTACATCGCCGATTCGGCCTGACAAAAGTGCTGGACCGATCGAACGCATCTTGAGAGCGCTGACGTCGCCTGTGGTAACCTTACCTGCAGGTGGAGAGGCAGGCTCTGTCGCGCCCGGTTTGTCAGCCTTCTCTTCGTCTTGGGCAACCGCCATCGAGGGAGTCAGGACAGCCAGGCAGATGGTCCATAGTTGAACTTGTTCGAGCCAGTTTCGGCGGAATTCGTGAACGATCGCTGAGTTCAGCATGCGTGTAGCCTATGCAGTGGATCAAGATGAAATTCAATGACGCCAACGCGAATATCACGCGTATGGCGGGTTAGGCCCTCATTCTGAATCGCGCTCGGCTCGATATCAAGGACGCAACATTGCCGGCGGCCCAAAAGCGTCACATCCAGTTTCCAGTGCACGAATCAAAGCCCCGATCGCTCGACCGCGAGGCGTTCTTGGGCCTGAGACCGGATTGCTTCCATTTCCTCGTCCGACTTGTTTTCGAGGTTCTTCACTTGAAACTTCATCCTTCCATTGGCTGAAAACGAGCCACGATGGCGGTCGAGAAAATCCCAGTAGAGCGTCGTCACCGGGCAGGCGTCATCACCTGTCGCCACTTTCGGCTTGTAGCGGCAACCCTTGCAGTAGTTGCTCATGCGGTCGATATAGTTTCCGCTCGCACAATAGGGCTTCGTTCCAACGACCGCGCCGTCGGCATGTTGGCTCATGCCTAGCGTATTGGGCAGGCTCACCCAATCAATCGCATCGGCATACATCGCCATGTGCCAGTCGTGAAATTTACGTGGGTGTACCCCCAGCAATTGAGCATATAAACCGAGCACCATGAGCCTCTGGATGTGGTGTGCGTACGAGTACTTTAATACTGGCTTCATCGCCTCTCGCACGCAGTTCATATCGGATTCGCCATTCCAAAAAGATTTGGGCACATCAACTGGTTCACAATCGAGTTCGTTGCGTTCGATGTATTCAGGCATCATGGTCCAATAGATACCTCGGACATATTCCCGCCAGCCGATGACTTGCCGAACAAGCCCTTCGACACAGTGAATTGGAGCTTCCCCTGATTCGTAAGCATCGATGGCTGCGTTGACGACTTCGAATGGGTTCAGGAGGTGTACATTCAGCACACAAGATATGCGTGAATGGTTAAGAAATTCGGTGTCGGTCCACATGGCGTCTTGGTAATCACCAAACTGCGGCAGGCGATTTTGGATGAAATCCTCGAGCGACTTCAGTGCTTGTTTGCGAGTCACCGGATAGGCAAATTGATTGCAGTCACCAGGGTGATCCGCGTATCGCGTCTGTACCATCTTGATGACAGACTTGGTGATCGCATCCGGTTTGAACTGCTTTACAGGGGCGATTTCGCCGGGCCCGGCTTTGCCAAAGCTCTTTCGATTCTCTTTATCAAAATTCCATTCACCACCGATCGGTTTTGAGGTCTTATCAACCAGCACGCGATGCTTCTTCCGCATCCAGCGATAAAAATGCTCCAGAATCAATGACTTCTTGCCATGGCTCCACTCGGCAAACTCGTCCACGGAGCAATAGAAGTGGCGATCGGGTCGAATCTCAAGTTCAACGCCAGCCCCGGCGCAGGTTGACTCGATCGCCTCGCGCACGAACCAGTCACCTGGCTCGGTGACGATGACGCGTTCGGGCTTTAGACTGTTGAGGCTATGCCGGAGCACCTCCGACAAATTGCCTCCACGATCCCTCTCTGAATCTACCTGGAGTTCGTGATATTCGACTTCGCAGCCATTCTTTCTAAGCTCATCACGAAAATGGCGCATGGCCGAAAAGAAAAAGACCAACCTCGTCTTGTGGCACCAAACTTTCGAGGCCTCATCGTCTACCTCCGCCATCCAACAACGATCCGTTGCCAAATCAAATTCGTCGAGCGACGACATATCATGGCTCAGTTGATCGCCGAACAGCAGAATTAGGTTTCTCATCACGACCTACCCGAAAGTGAACGATCTTGAAGCAGCAGCCTCGAATTCGATACGAGATTGCCTGCTAGGCACACAAATCGACGCGTGGGAAACGATAGACGGCAGACAATTTGTCTCGTTCGGCCCAACTGTGGAACACAAATGCATATCGCTAGCAGTCGTGTTGGCTCAACTCGACCGAACCACCCACCAGAACTACTGGATATTCTCGAATTGCCCAATTTGCCGCGGCTAGAATAATGTTGATGTGGCGATCCCGCTTAAAGCGGGCGCTCCAACCGGGATTTGTTCCGCTGTCATCAGGCGATCTGTTGCCTTGTTGAAAAATCCGCGGTTCAACAGGTGTACCGAAATAGGTGATCTTACCGAACTAGAAATTAGCTTGTCGTCCCACGATCTGCATGCCTTCAAGGCCCTACCACGCAGAGCGACACCTTGATGGCTATTTTCCCCAACGGACTCTTTGCAATGCAATCAAATTACGACGTAGTTGTTATTGGTGGTGGCCCTGCTGGATGCTCTGCTGCAGCTCTGGTAGCCGAAGCCGGTCAGTCGACGCTGCTGCTTGAGCGAGAAAGCGTGCCGCGCTTCCACGTCGGAGAGTCTCTCATGCCGGAATGTTACTGGCCTCTGAAGAAACTTGGCATGATTGATCGAATGAAGCAAAGTGATTTCGTGCCAAAGAAGAGCGTTCAGTTCGTTGGGGCCAGCGGACGAACGTCGGCTCCGTTTTATTTCGAAGAACACGATCCGCGTGAAAACAGCACGACCTGGCAGGTCGAGCGGGCCAAATTTGACAAGATGCTGTGGGACAGAGCGTCTGAACTAGGCGCCGATTGCGTTGACGAGACCCGAGTCATGGACGTCATGTTTGATGATTCGAATCGCGCGACGGGTGTTAAGATCCGCACACCAGACGGAGAGATTCGCGAGATCCAATCCAAAGTCGTGATGGATGGATCGGGGCAGCAGTCGCTCATCGCGAACAAGCTCGGCTTGAAGCAAGATATTCCGAACTTGAAGAAAGCCGCGATTTGGAGCTATTACAAGGGAGCTCAACGCGATGAAGGCGACAATTCAGGTGCTACCGTCATCATGCATACCAGCGAAAAAGACAGCTGGTTCTGGTACATTCCGTTGAGCGACGGCATCACCAGTATTGGCTGCGTTGGCGACAACGAGTACATGCTGAAATCCGGGCTCGATTCAGAAGCGCGTTACAACCTGGAGATTGAGCGTTGCGAGGGTCTCAAGCCGCGGCTAGAAGGCGCAGAACGTGTCGATAAAGTACACGTCGCCAAAGAATATTCTTACTGGACATCCCAACACTCCGGTGATGGATGGGTTTTGATCGGCGATGCTTTTGGTTTCATTGACCCTCTTTACTCGTCGGGAGTCTACTTCGCCTTAGTCATGGGTGATCGTGCGTCTGAGTCCGTGAATGAGGCATTCCGGAAAGGGGACTTTTCGGGTCAGCAGCTTGGAAGCTGGTGCGAGAACTTCAAACATGGCTCGACCCTAATTCGCAAACTGGTTGAAGCGTTCTACACGAAGGAATTTAGCTTTGCTGGATTTCTCAAGGACAACCCGCAATATCAAGGCAACCTGACTGACCTCCTCATTGGGCGGATCTTCTACGATGGTGCCGGCGATATCTTCCAAGACATGGATGAAGCGGTCAGCAGCGTCAAATCCAGTGCGATGGCTGGCTGACCATCGCCTGTATTTGACGAGCAGTTGAATACGAGACGCTTCTAGCAACAATAGTAGATCCGAACCAGCAATTAACGGTTCCGGACAGCAGCAGATCACCACAATCCTAGCTAGGGTTGGAGGGAGTCAGATTCTATACGGCCATCTTGCTGCTATCATGGGATTCGGAATGCAGATCCCGATTCCGTACTGTCCAATTATCAGGGAAGCTCCATGCCGCGCTCAGCTCAACAAGTACTCGAGCAAGAGTTCTTGCAAACACGTGCCAAAATTCTCGAGCTTGCTGCCTTCTTTGATCGACTTCAAGAAGCACCGAAGGATGAAGTCAACGAAGAGCAATTGCAACTCCTGAAGAAGGGCTGCGAGATCCTAACGAGTGACAGCCAGAATAAGGCTGCCGAAGTTCAATTGCTCTTCAGCCAGGAATACAACGAAAACTGGCGAAAAGACTACTCTCTTTGAGCGATGTTGAGGGCGTGCTTGCCTCAGCCCGACGACGGACTGTATCCTCTGCATTTGCCGCGTAGCTTCCCTCCATTGAAGCACCAATCCCCCCTCCGCTGCTTCACCCCAGTCTGAGAGCAATTTCATGTATTACGTCGACCCACATATTCACATGGTCTCCCGGACAACGGACGATTACGAGACGCTCGCGAAAATGGGTTGTGTCGCGATGAGTGAACCTGCGTTTTGGGCCGGCTACGACCGAGGTAGTGTCGACGGATTTCGAGACTACTTTCGTCAGCTGACCGATACAGAGCCTAAGCGGGCCGCCCAGTTCGGTATTCAGCACTTCACTTGGCTTTGCATCAATGCAAAAGAAGCAGAGAACGTGAGCCTTTCGCGTGAAGTCATTGCTATGATCCCCGAATTCTTGGATTGTCCGAACGTCCTAGGAATTGGCGAAATCGGATTAAACAAGAATACGAAGAACGAAGCGACCGTATTCCTCGATCACATGGAGTTGGCGATTAAGTTTGAGCAGCAGATCTTGATTCATACTCCCCACTTGGAAGACAAGTACAAAGGGACACGGATGATTCTGGATATGCTCTGTGATGATTCACGAATTGATCGAAGCCGAGTTCTGGTCGACCACGTTGAAGAGCACACAATCGAAACGGTCCTAGAATCGGGCTTTTGGGCCGGGATGACACTCTACCCAGTCAGTAAATGCACTCCACAGCGTGCCGCGGACATGATCGAGAAGTATGGCTCAGAACGACTTATGGCCAACTCCGCTGGCGACTGGGGACCGAGTAAACCAACGGCGATCCCCGACCTCATTCTAGAACTCCGCCGACGCGGGCATAGCGAAGCTGCGATTCGGAAAGTGGTTTACGACAATCCAGTGAAGTTCTTTTCGCAAAGCGCGAAGTTTAAAGAGTTCGTCCGACCAGAAGATCGCAACCTTTGAGACGGCTGCATCTTGTACGTTGCTGCCCAGAGTGTGCCGGCAGCTTCCTCAGTGGAGGAAACTGCCCTCGCAATCCAGTGCTCGCATTTGGCTTAGCAGGCTTAGAAAAGAAAGCTATTTCACCTGCCCCAAGCCATGCTATTTGCGTTTCAAAACAACGACCCAATCGTTGTTATCCGGCGCTTCGATATCAATACGAGTGTCTTCGTGCTCAACTATGCCCCTTGTCATCTCGCCGCCTTCTCGCGGATTGAACCAGCTCAATTCATATAGATCTGGCTGACTTACGGAGATCGAAGTCTTACCACCGTTCGGCATATAGATCACCGCCACTTCGCCTGTCTTGGCCAAGCAATGGTTGCCCTTTCCGCTAACGAGAAAGTCGGCTGGTTTCATGCGATCCAAAGGAAACTCGTTCGCTTTGAAGAACTCAATTGCATAGCGACAGTAGTCCCATGACAGATCGCGACTTCGGAAATCTTCACACACCAAATCGTTTTCAGGCAGTTTGTATCCGAAGTAGTACTCGACTCCGGCACCGCCCGCCATGAGCGTGCCCCAAAGCGTCTTCTTTCGAACATCGTGCAGGTTATATTTCTTTCCGTTCTGCTCGGCGTACCCGTCGTGCCCCTGATATCCAGGATCTGGCGGGACTCCATCAGAAGCAGGATTCTGCTCGTCGTTGCAGACTACCCATGGACGACCTGCTTTTGCAGACAGCTCGCGCCACTTAAGGGTACGCTCGTAAGCCGCCGACCATGAATTTTGGAGCGACGCTCCCGTTAACAAAGACTTGTCTCCAAGCAACTCGCTGTAAACTTTGTCTTGTTGGTTTGGGAAAGTGTGAATCACAATGTTGTGGTCATACGGGTCTACTTCAGAGAGATAGCGAATCATATCCCGCTGCTCTTCTGCGCTCTGCGTATTCTCCTCACCAATATTCCAGTTGAGAGCGAGTGCGTGTCCGAATCGAGCGATCATTTCGCGACAATAGAGTTTTCTTTCACGTCCAAGCTTCCCGCCATCCAGGGATTCAGGAACGCGACCACTATCTTTGCTTTGCCCGCGACGATTATCGTCGATCTCGTTTTCTTGCAGCTTAAAGTGCAAGTACAAACCACGAACGGTGGCGTGATCAAAGACAATTCCCCATTGATCGAGTTTTGAACAATCGTAATGAAACTTGTCATCGCGACTGGTGAAGGGCCAAACGTTGTCACCATCCCCACCCGCGTTGTAGGGCAAGAACGAGAACACGTTGCATCCTTTTCCGCTGAGATAGTTCAGAGCACCGATGAGACCTTTGCCCTTTCCGTCTTTCCAAGTCGGATCACCGTCCTTCCAATCTTGCATGTGCGCCGACCAAGTTTTGAGTGGCACTTTGGGCTTTCGTGCCACGGTTCCGTCAAAGTCTGCGTAACCCAGCAGAGTCTCTGGGGCGTCGGGCCCCGCTTTGATGAAGTAATCGTTGGAGCCCTCGAATTGCAAGTAATGCTCACCAACGTAGGTCAAGCGGCCACGCCCGCGGAAATCTCGCTCCGATGGATCCTTGTCTGAAGCACCGACCGTGAACTCACCAGTCTGAGAATAAGCATCCAGCACTTCATTCTGGTCCCCACCAATCGCGACATCCTTGCCTTTTACCAGGGAAATGCTGTACTTCCAGGTTCCTGTTCGATTGGGAACGAAGTTGACTTGCCATTTCGTTCCCGAGCTCGCACTGCTATTCGCGGCATCGCCATCAGCCGCGAAATAGCCGGGTACCTCAAATCGCAAACCGGACTCGTGCTCAAATGTGCCCGTCAGTGCGTAGTCCGTAAACGGGTTGGGTGTATTGTCATTCTCATGAGCGTAGGGACCGTCGATTACACAAGCAATCTTGTGCCAGAGTTTCAGCTCACCCGACATGGTGAGTTCGCCATTGCCGTCTTCACCGCGCGGGAGAACAAGCGGTTCAACAGGAGCAGGAGGAGCTGCTTTTGGTTTGTTCATCTTGGCAACTGCCAAGCGTGTTTCTTCATCCGCAGGACGGAATCGCAGTCCCGCCACTCGGGCTCTGCTGTATTCCATACCATCGGCTGAAGCGATTTTGGAAGTCACACGAATGACGTCACCCGAGCCGACGGTAACGGACTGCCAAGTCTTATGGAACTTCGCTCCTTCTTCGAATTGCTGATCACTTAGCGGACAAGTGAAATTCCCGACTTCGACATCATTAATGGTGACAGCATAGGTCGCTTCGCCGTCTTCTTCACCGACAGCCTCAAGCGTGACATCGTATTTTCCGCTTGCAGAGGGAAACGCAAGCTCAGCATAAGCGGACTCGTTCGCCTCTGGGTTAATCGCCAGCCATTTGCCTCGATCAAGGTAGTAGCCCTTCCCACCTTCTTTTAGATCGACAGCAGACATGAATAGCTCTGGCGTTACGACCTTATCAGACGCGGCTGACGATTCCTGTACAGCAACGAATTGAAACGGCTTGGGAGATTCTCCGGACTTCACTTGAACCTGGGGTCCCAGTCCGGTTGGGCGTGAGAAGGACTTGTCCAGAACCAGCAGAAACTTATCGAACTCGAATCCGTCTTCTCGCATGGAGAACATCAGTTCGTGTTCACCAGGCTCCTCAATATCGAGATAGATCTCACCTGCGACGCCGCAATGCTGCTTCTCTGCTCTTTGCTTACTCTCCCACCACCACTGCTGTTTGCCTTGGCACCACTGCATTCGCTGGCCATGCTCGGGCCACTCACCGTCGATACCGACATGAATGCCATTGTCTTCGCTACCTGTTGAGTGAGCCCTGACCCACACGTAGTAGCGTCCCGGCTCCGCGATGTGAACGTGATAGTGCAAAACGGCCAGCTCACCCGCAGTATTCGAAAAGTTCTCACCCTTAATCAGCTTCTCGCTGTGGTTACGTCGGCTGTCTGGCAAAATCTCCAGATAGCAACCACCGCTCGCTCCGGCGACGTGGCTTGGATCTCCATCAGGATCGAATTCAGGAGTTTCATCCGATGTGGTCAGATACCACTTTCGTTTGTCCGTCTTCGTTTGCTTGAAAAAATGCTCTGCCTCGACCGCCAACACTCCGTCACTGGAAGCGAAAACAACATCTTCGCTGGCAATCGGTTCAGACGCAGTTAGCGGAGCGGTGAAAATGGTCGCTACTAGTGTCAACCAAACCGTGCTCTGAAGTGCAGCGGGCAGGGAAGGTTGGTTCTTCGAAGCACGAGAAAACGGACTTCGAATCCAAGGGAGCGAAGCTCTACGGAGACGTTTCGTCATGATAGCTCGATCTAAGGGGTCGTTTTGGGGGCTGTGACGTCAACGTCGGAAACATTGCATTAGCTCAAAAACAGAGCAGCTGACCGTTCGTTCGTTGACGCGAGAATTGTAGCCCGAACCCCAGCCGGGGTACAAACGGTGCTTATGCCAAGCCGGAGAGATTCACCTCAAATTCAAACCTCAGACCGGTGGTCAGCCAACTCATCGATGGTGCGCAGCGCACCGAAAACCCCGGGACAATCGTAGAGCCTGGCGACTTCACGACTTGAGCGTTTTGACTTGCAGATCAAATTGGATGGAGAAAGACGTTCCCAATTGCAAACAGGTTGAGGGGTAGGGGAACGATAGATGCTCCCTAAGCACTCTTCCGTTTTGATGTCACTCGTTCAAAGGTCTCAATCAGATCCGCCATTTGATATGGCTTAGGCACCACTGCGTCCGGTTGGCCGGCGGTAGACATTCGAAAGTCATCGACCACGTATCCGCTGCACACGACAACCGGCAGATGTGGCCAACGATGTTTGATGTGACCAAGTACTTCTTTGCCCGACATTCCAGGCATGGTCAGATCGAGTAGAACCACTTGGATTGTATTTTGACAGCGCTCCAGATACTCAAGAGCTTCTTCTCCATCGCACACTTCTTCCGTCTCGAAGCCGTGCATCTTCAATAGTCGGCAAGCAGCCGTTCGCACGATCTTCTCATCGTCGACAACCAACACGCGAAGTCCTGTTAAGACTGGCGTTTCTTTTTCTGGCCGTCTTTGAGGTTGCTCATCACATAACGGCAGATCGATCCAAAACTCGGTCCAACCCTTCTTGGGTTTGTCCGCTAATTGGAGCTGACCGCCATGCTCCTTGATCACTCGGTACGCGGTGGACAGACCGAGACCAGTGCCGTCCACCGGTCCCTTCGTGGAAAAGAATGGGTCGAAGATCTGGTCTTCTATGTCGGACGGTATTCCAAATCCTGAGTCTCGTACGATGATTCTTGCAAAGCGCGTTTGATCAAGCTCGACGACCTTGGTTTCTGTTTCAATGCAACCGCCTTCGGGCATGGCATCCCGAGCGTTGACGTACAGGTTGAGAAGAACCTGTTCGATCGCCGCCTTTTCTAGGCTCGCGTTGAGCTCGGTCTCTGCCAAATTGAATTGGAACTCGATACTTGCATCAAACGAATGACGTACCAGTTTGGCTAGATCCTCGATCAGTTCATTGACAGAATTCGGCTCCAACGAAAGGTTGAATTCAGACGAAAAAGTCAGCAACCGACGCGAGACATCCGCTCCGCGAAACGCTGCCTCACGAGCCATGGTGAGTTCATTTGCGACAGAAGCAATCTTCTTGCCGGGGTCCGCTTGAGCAACCGTAAGATTGGAGGTTATCGCGGCAAGAATGTTGTTGAAGTCGTGTGCGACGCCGCCAGCTAAGCGTCCCACTGCTTCCAGCTTATTGGCTCTCACCAGCTCCTTGTGAAGTTGCCGTTTCTCCGTTTCGTCACGCATGACCCATAAGCGTCCGATGGGCTTGTCACCCGCGTCGAGGACAATTGGCGATGTTGAAATCTGGATCGCGATATACGGTTCCGCACGCTCAGCAAAAAACGTCTCCGAGTAGTTGGGATCCGCGGCACATTTCTGAGTGACTTCATCAAAGTGAGTTGGGTCTACGAGCGTCTGGGAAAAAAGATGACATGCGCCCGCAGTTGTCGCCTTGAGGTCTACGTCCAAGCCAGAGATGCGACGAAACTCCTTGTTTACCGCCAAAACCGCCTTGTCACGGCCAATCGCGAGGACTCCGTCTTCAATGGCATCGTACGAAGAACGCAGATTTGCAGTCAGTTGCTGCAGTTCTCTTGTCCGTTGAGCTACTTGCCTACGGAGCATCCATATCCAAAGCATGACGCCTGCGATCACGATCATGGAGCCCCCGAGAACCTTTATCGGGAAGGGTTCTCCGGAGGTGAGTTCGATAGAGTCGGGTTCGGTTGCAATGAAATCTAAGCGCGAATCGTCTGCCGCACTCGAATCCTGACCGGCCAAAAGTGCTGTCGCGCTGACTTTTTGACCAGCAGCGAGAGACGATCTATCCAGGTTTTCAAGTGCTTCGCCGCTTACCAAAATTCGAGCATCCAGATTTCCATCTCGAATCTGCAGACTCAGCCGCCTGCCGCTCTCGATCTCTTCGAAACGAGTCAGTGTTCCGCGTATGCGGTAACGTTGATCGAACACACCATCGGATTCGACTTCCGACAAACGGCTTGGTTGCAAACTCGGTAGCACGGCGTGCCCAAGCAGATGCAGATAGTCCACCTTGAACGGGACCGGACTATCGGCATCACAGACTCCAGCAACATTGACAATCATGCCCACATGCAGATTCAGTGCCGATTGAAGCTGAATTCGAATCGAATCGAACTCGTCAAAGAGAACGACTTCGTAATGATCTCCCACTTCGACGATATGCCGTATCTGGCCATTCGTGGAGAAGCGCTGCTTTCCAAGAGAG
This sequence comes from Aureliella sp., assembly GCA_046290675.1. GTDB lineage: Bacteria > Planctomycetota > Planctomycetia > Pirellulales > Pirellulaceae > Aureliella. The sequence goes on along the minus strand of JBKAHA010000008.1, from coordinate 148,447 downwards.
CCTGTCGCCAGTTCACCGATCGTGGTGACCTTAATCCCCACGTCCTCATCAAGCTCTTCATCTGCTTCGTCGTCCTGAATCACGACTACATCGCTTGGCGACGCACAGAAAAGACGCAAGCTATCGATCGCGCGCCGCGGAACGCCTTGAGGTGCAAACGCGTGTGTCCTAACTTGGACTGCCAGCGCACCTACACTCCGCACGGTGGAACCAACATAGTAGCGACCCTCGTTGGAAGCATCCCAGTTGGCGATCGAAACGAAGAAGCGTCGATCACCGTCGCAGCAATAAAGAATGGCTCGACGGGGCTCGATCAACGTCTGCAAAACCGTTCCTGTTACGGCGACACGTCGTGAGTCCATGTCACCAAGTGCCAGATCTTCAAGTGAAATTTCAACCGGTTTGGGCAACGCAACGTTGTGTTTGATGACTTTCGCAAGATTCGCCCGCAATATTGGCAGCAGATCTCCGGAATTGACTTCGCCACGGATCCGAACATGCTGGCCCACCTTCAACAAAGAAACCGGCTTGCCATAAGCGAAGATGGAGTGTTCACCCTTTTGGATAAAGACAAAGTTCCACACCGGGTCGTTGTAGGTGACCGTGCCGTTGCAATCGGCGATGGGCCATTCAGCGGGGGAATTCTGTGAGTAAAGGCCAACTTCGGCCTTAAACTCGTGCATCTCGACTAGGTCTCGGATCACTCGGCGTTCATCCGCCAAGCCGATACCAAGGCCCATTCCAAGAAAGGCTAAGAGTGCTCGGAGCGTTTTTGAGATGCCATCCATGTCGTAATTACGTCACCACGGTGTCAATCAAGCGAGCTAAGCATAGCCAGAAGCATCCCGGGTTGGAATGACGACTTTCAGAATGGGCCTGCTTACCAACGATTGAACTAGAAAACCGATTTCCATTCAACTAATCTTCGTAAAAGCGACTCAGCCCACGAATGCGGTTGATCATCGTGATCGTGCAGAGGCAGATCACCACCAGGCCCGTCAGAAAAATGGCGCTGAAATCCGGCTTAACGAAATCGTCCTTCGGAAATTGCCAAGCCAGCACGAAGAACCCGATGATGCTGAGCACGGTCTTGGTGACGGTAAACCGGCGTTGATAAAACAACCCGCTTCCCACGATCATCATCGGGTAACCGATAAGCAACATCGATCGAGGCGGCCCCGCGAACGAGATCAAAGTCGTGAACAAGAAGACATCAACGGCCAGCCAAGAAAAGATAGCGACATGGTTCCACTTGGCCAGATCGACCCATGTCTGCAGAAAAAACGATGCCGCCAACCAGACCAACAGCAGACCGAGGCGGTAGTAGAAAAGCTGGCTATATTCACCTCGAAGCCAGTAAGCACCCACGACGATCAAAGTCGTAATGCCGATCCCCATTACATGTGCGACCAGAATCGGTTCCCGCTGCCACCATTTCGCGATCTTCTCAGTAAATGACTCTTGCGGCGAGTCGATGGGCTCGCCGGTCAGCACTTTCTGTAAGTCATGGCCCAGTTCAGTCGCCGTCTGATAGCGGGCGGCCGGCTCTTTCTCGAGTGCTTTCAAGCAAATGGTATCGACGTCCCGAGTCAGATTCCTATTCAGCTTGGACGGTCGAGGCGGTCTCTTGTCCAACACCTGCAACAATACATCAAAGGGCGTTGGACCTGAAAAGGCAGGTTGTCCCGTGCACAGGAAATACAAAATGGCACCGAGTGCGTACACATCCGCAGCTGGCCCAATCGTTTTGACGCGCCCCGACGCCAGCTCGGGTGTCATGTATGCGGGTGTACCGAGAATCTGCCCTGTCGCCGTTAGGGATTGGTCGCGACTCGCAACTTTTGCGAGTCCAAAATCGATGATCACGGGTTGGCCTTCGTCGTTTATCAAAACGTTGGCAGGCTTGAGATCACGATGATAGATTCCGGCACGATGCGCATATTCAACTGCGTTGCATAATCGATGGAGAATGCGAATTGCTTCATCAACCTGCAGCGATCCTTTGGCGACTAGCTGAGCCAGGCTGTCACCTTCGATGTAGGCCATCGTGTAGAAAACCAACCCGTTGATTTGACCCACTTCATAGATCGGGACAATATTTGGATGACTCAGTGCAGCTGCGGCCTCGGCTTCACTAAGAAATCGTTCCACTTCTTCATCGCTCGCCAACGATCCCGAACGAATCAACTTCAAAGCAACAATCCTGTTGAGACGTTGATGCCGAGCGCGATAGACCACGCCCATCCCGCCACGATCGATTTCGCCAAGAATCTCATAATCCCCCAGAAACTGCGGAGGATTGCTGGCGATCGAGCTTTCGGATGCCGTCCGCAAGTGCCTTTCCGCCGGATTGCCACCGTCAGCCTTGCCGTCTGATTTTGATGAATTCAGAACCACCGAATCCGGCGTTGCGAACTGATCGTGGAGTCGAAAAAAATCCTCGAGTTCCGACTGATGTTGCGGATAGCGACTGAGAAATTCCTCCCGCTTCGGTTCGTTGCCTCGCTCTACAAGCTGGAGGTATTCGGCAATTACTTCGTCCACAGATCTCGGGTCGGACGACTCACTCATGGTGTACCCTGGGCAGAAGAACTCGCGGCAGATCGAACGCTATTGCGCCTGCTTTCCAAGCAATCGGTTGGCGATGCGATGCAAATAGGGTTTGCGAACAACAGAGTGAGCGAGCGCAGCTCGTTCTTGCGCGTATTCAACCAAGCAAGAACGCACTTCGATGTTATCTGGCACGATGTAAATCACATCGTCAATGACCTGAACAAAACGATCACTTGGGCAGACTCGAACAATCTCAGCCAGGGTCGGCCAGTGTGACGGTTTGTGAGGGCGAGGGGGCGCACACAAGAAGAATCTCGCATCGTCGATCAAGATCAAGTCGCGTGGCCTCTGCGATAAGCATTCAAGTTCCGGAATGATCGGACACTCCGCTTGCTCGCCCGCCGTTTCGCCACCCGACCAATGGCCGTCCAGCCAAAACAGAGATGGTTCATCGCCCAACGTACTCACAATTTCGGGCAATTTGGTCGACGAATCTCCAAAATGCGGGTGCACTCCTTCGATTCTCGAAAGCTCAGGCGAATACTCATCGAATAAGCCCCGAGCTAGCTCGATGGTATGAACCTCCTCAAAAACGCTCGCCGCCCAGCGCGTCGTTGCACCTTGGAATGTGCCGGTTTCAACGAACGTGTTTGCACCGCTCACACTAGCAAGCCTCGCGACAATTTCGCGAGGTATACCACTTGTGTTCAAACCCATATCGATACTCCTTTAACTTGATCGGTTTGCGGTTGTTCACGCTCCCTGACAATCCGAAATACGTCAGCGTAAATCAGGAGGCGTCCGTCTTGAATTCGCCTTTGAGCTTCTGCATTCCGCGAAAAATGAGACCTGCAACGGCCTCAGGCGACTTGTCAATCTCGGACCCAATATCTGCGAGCGTCGCACCATGCCAATATTTCAGGATGATTGCTTGTCGTTGGTCGGCGGTTAGTTTCAACATCGCTTGAGCAAGCTCGTTCGCTCGCTCGTGCTTATGCAACGCCGCGCTTGGCGACGAAGTATCGGCGCTCAGCAAGTTAGCCAGCTGCAGTGAAGACTGCTCAACAGCCTGGATGGATTGCTCGCGCGTCACATCGCGACGTTTCCTAGAGAAGTCCCGAGCCAGTCCACAAAGCACGTTGCCCAAAATAGTCCTTAGCCATCCCGCTTTTTCCGCATCGGTCGAACCGCGAAATTGCTGCCTAGCCTGATAAGCCTGCAACATCGTTTGCTGAACAATGTCGGACGCATCGACTTTGCTTTTGAGTCGATTGTGCATTTGCGTCTCTGCTAGGACCTGCAAATACGATCGAAATGGCTCGAACTCCGCGGAATGCTCCGGGTCGAACGCCGCGTCGGAACTGATCGGCTGGGATCCCTCTGTTTCGTCCATTGTTACGCCGTTCTTTCTATACCTCGCAACATCTAGCCATAGCCCTGAGATTGACCGCGATCATCGAGCGATTTCATTCACGCGCGAACCAGGGAACCTCAAGGCCTGTCCTGTTTGCGATTTGAGCTAGAATTGCGAAAATTAGCATGGCTACCCCGGCGAATACTATATCAACATCTGCGATCACCTGGCTGCCGGGATACAATGGATCCTTGTGTTGCGGTGATCTTAGGTCATCCGCTTCGGTTCCATGTGACGAACCATAACGAATGTGAAGAATAACAACGAGTTTTGTCTCGTTCTTTCAAAGCCCCATCTGGCGCCATACGGGCTCGAGGCGCTTTCTATGAATCCAAGTAAGTTGCGACGGCAGATTTGTCATGAAGCTGCCCGTGCCATGTATTTTCGGCACGAATCTGAGTATTACCGAGCCAAACAAAAAGCAGCGCGACGAATTTGCAAAGGCTGGGTCAAACCAGCAGACTTGCCCAGCAACGCTGAGATCCGGGAAGAGATTCAGGCGTTCGCGCGGCTCCACGAAGGCTCGAAACGGACGGACAATCTCCAGCAGATGCGGATGACGGCGCTCCGCGTTATGCGACTCTTACAACGCTTCCGTCCCAAACTGATTGGGAGCACGCTAACCGGTCATGTTCGGCAAGGCTCCGACATTGACCTGCACGTGTTCTCCGACAGCATCGAAGCGATCACGATGGCTTTGGACGAACAGATGCTCTTCTACGAAGTCGAACGCAAACGTGTCCGTAAAGACGGTGAAGAGAGGACCTACACTCACATTCATCTCAAGGAGACTTTCCCTGTCGAACTCACGGTCTACGCTGCCAGCCTTCACAATCACATCTTTAAGAGCTCCATCACAGGGAAAGCCATTGAACGAGCAACGATCGCCCAACTCGAACAGTTGCTCGAAAGTACCTATCCAGACTTGGATCTCGATGCGACACTGCTCGAGCTCTCCGAACAACCGGATCGATTTCAACTGTATCACGCGCTACTACTTCCTCTTGAAAATGTGAAACAACACCCGAAGTATCATCCCGAGGGTGATGTGCTCTACCACTCATTGCAAGTCTACGATCTGGCCTGTGACGAGTTGCCTTACGACGAAGAGTTCCTACTTGCCGCCTTGCTCCACGATATCGGTAAGGGCATCGATCCAGAACACCACGTTGAATCGGGCTTAGAAGCGCTCGAAGGCTTCATTACCGATCGAACTGCGTGGTTAATCGAACACCATATGGAAGCGCATCGCATTTTGGATGGCACCATTGGAGCGCGTGCACATCGCCGGCTAAGGGAGAATGAAAGTTACGATGAACTCGTAATGTTGTGCCAATGCGACCGTGGTGGCCGTGTCGCGGGTGTCCAAGCTTCCGAATTGGAGGAAGCTCTAGACTACGTCCGCGAGCTTGGCTTCAGCTACGGTTAACTAAACTCTTGTTCGTTTTTCGCGATCCCCAACACCGAGCTAGCAACTCAAACACCCCAGCAGTGACCTGATGCCTGAGGAATTGCTCAAACACACAGACCTGCTTCATCACTTGCAGGGTGAACTCCGTTCGCCTGCTGCGATGCATGGACGTCGCGCGGGTAGGAGCTACTTCTCTCCAAAGCTATCGTACGGTCGACACGATGGCCCAGCCCGGCCAACGACCAAGCCTGCCGCCGTCATGATTCTGGTTGAACCTGCCGCAAGGGGATGGCAGATCCCACTGACGGTACGCCCCAACCATCTACCAGATCACCCCGGTCAGATCTCGTTCCCGGGCGGACGTGTTGAACCAGGTGAGACTCCGATTGAGGCTGCCAATCGAGAATTCCTAGAGGAACTCGGAACGCCCATGCAGGGCCAGGTTCTCGGAACTCTTTCGCCGATCTACGTTTTCAACAGCGACTACATGGTGACGCCATTTGTGGCCCTTTCGAAAACGGAACATGAATACGAACCGTGCAAATACGAAGTAGCCGAAGTAGTCTCACTTCCGATTCACCATTTAACGGATCCAAGCTTTCATGAAGTGAAAGACTACTCTCGCGGCGGCATTATTTGGTCGGCGCGAACCATCATTTCCGGCACTCATTGCATCTGGGGTGCCACCGCCGTTCTACTGGGTGAATTGTCAGCACTCTTGTCATCACACCCTACACTGACAACGGCTCGCTGAACCATCTTAGCCAGCCCCTGCCGATCTAAAGTCGCCTGGGAGAGACCTACTGGGATCGCGAGTTCTCAGTAAACTCGGTGCCAGTAAACTCAATGGCACCATAAAAGCCTTCGTTGAATCGCATTTCCCTGAACGCCGCGAGGCATCGCAAGATAGAAGACCCCCTCATGACCCGAGTTGGAATCGTCGGATGCACCGGCTACACGGCTATTGAAGCCATCAAAATCCTGCTGAGGCACCCCAATGTCGAAATCTCAGCAGCAACGAGTCGCCAAGCGGACGGGTCCTTGCTCTGCGATCTCCATCCTCAATTCGCCGGTCAGACGTCGATCCAAGTCGAAAACCTGGATGCGAAACAGATTGCTGCCAGCTGTGACGTTGCACTGTGCTGTCTACCTCACGCCGCGTCGGCACCGATCGTTTCTGGCATACTCGATGCTGGTGCAAAGGTCATCGATCTGAGTGCGGATTATCGACTGAGTAGCCAAGCATTGTATGAGCAGTGGTATGAAGTCGAACACATCGACGCAGGCCGATTGGGAAAGACACCGTACGGGCTGCCAGAGCTATTCCGTGATCAAATGCAAGGAGCCGACCTGATCGCCAATCCGGGGTGCTATCCGACCAGCGCTATTTTGCCTCTCGCACCACTGTTGCAGAAAAGCCTCATCGCATCGGACACCATCATCGTCGATTCGAAGAGCGGCGTCAGCGGCGCTGGACGCACTCCGAAATTGGGTACGCTCTACGCTGAAGCTAACGAATCGTTCGCAGCCTACGGTGTTGGAACCCACCGTCATCAGCCCGAGATCGTCGACATCGTTCATCGATTTAGCGACGTTCGTCCCAATGTTGTATTTACTCCGCATTTGGTTCCCATGGATCGCGGTATTCTTTCGACCATTTATGTACGGCCCTCCACTGGCACCCATTTTGAACAGATCCAGGAAACACTTAGCGAGTTTTACGACGATGAACCATTCGTTCGAGTGATCAATCACTTACCGAAAACAAAATACGTTTCGCAAACGAACTACTGTGACATCGCCGTGCGGCAGAATGGCGACTGGATTGTACTTCTTTCGGCGATCGACAACCTGATCAAAGGTGCTTCCGGCGCGGCGATACAATGCATGAACTTGATGTATGGCTTCGACGAATCGGCTGCACTGCTCGCCTAGTACCCATGCACTCGAGAACTTGTGTGCAGCACTCCCAATTAGCGTGATCGAACGATGAGCATTTCCCTGCCCAAGGGCTTTCGGTATTCAGGAGTCCACAGTGGCATCAAAGAATCCGGAAAGAAGGATGTCTCCCTCATCCTGACTGACAAGGCGTGTGTGGCGGCGGGTGTCTACACGCAGAATCAAGTTGTGGCCGCACCGGTTTTGAACTGCCGCAGCAAAACTCCGTCGAATTCGTTGCGTGCCGTGATCACCAATAGCGGAAATGCCAACGCGTGCACTGGCAAACAAGGTGAGGTCGACGCCGAGCGGATGTGTGAACTCACGGCAGAACTCGGGCAGTTTTCCCCTCAAGATGTTCTGGTCATGAGTACCGGAGTCATCGGTCACCCATTGCCGATGGAGAAGGTCGAATCGGGTATTCGCGAGTGCATGACAAGCGTCGCGCCTGGTGAAGACTCTTTTCTCAACAGTAGCGATGGCATTCTAACGACGGACCAGTTTCGCAAGATTGGCAGCACCCAGGTCGAGATCGATGGCAAGACCATCACACTCGTGGGCATGGCTAAGGGGGCAGGGATGATTGGCCCAAATATGGCCACAATGCTGTGCTGCATCCTTACCGACGCGCAGCTCAGCCCCTCCCAGGCTCAGTTTTTGCTGGAGTACGCCGCCAATCGATCCTTTAACAATATCAGCGTTGAAGGTCATACCAGCACCAATGACACGATGCTCCTTCTCGCCAGTGGCGAATCAGATGCTCCACCTATCGAGAGCGAATCCGAGCAGTCATTCCGAGAAGCCCTAACGGAGCTGAGCATTGATCTCGCGAAACAAATTCCGACCGACGGAGAAGGCGCCTCACACCTAATCGAAATCAGCGTCACTGGTGCGGCCTCGGACGATGCTGCGAGGACCATCTCCCATGCGATCGCGAGCAGCAACCTTGTCAAGACCGCGATCTACGGAAACGATCCGAATTGGGGACGTATCGTCTCCGCCGCAGGCTATGCTGGCCCCCAGATTGAGATGAATCAGTTACAGCTGAAGATCAACTCGATCCGGCTCTTTGATGCTGGCGAACCGATTTCATTCGATGAAGCGGCGGCCAGTGCTTCGATTCGCGACAACAAAACAACCCTGTTGGAGCTCACCGTCGGAGATGGACCAGGACAGTGCACCCACTGGACGAGCGATTTGACCGTGGACTATGTGAAGTTCAATGCGGAGTACACCACATGAGTCACGGAGACGCTGAAATGAATACGAATGCTGTCGAGACCGAAGAGAAACAACTGACGGCCGCGCACGGACGCTTGCCCGCGCGACCTGTCATCGGGATCGGTACGGATATTATCGAATGCGACCGCATCGACCAAATGATCGAAAAACATGGAGAGACGTTCCTGCACCGCGTCTACACGAAAGAGGAAATCGAGTACTGCCAAGGCAGAAAAGCCTCCAACCAACACTACGCTGGACGCTGGGCTGCGAAGGAAGCTGCATTGAAAGCGCTTGGAACGGGTTGGGCACACGGTATTCAGTGGACGGACGTCGAAGTTGTCAATCAACAAGGCGGACGTCCCATTATTGTGTTAGCAGGCAAAGCAAAAGAAATTGGCGACAGTCAGGGAATCGACGAGATGATGATCAGTATCTCGCACTGCAAGCACTACGCCACTGCCTACGCCACTGCTGTAGGTGCTCAACCGCTATAACCGCACTGGAACCGGGCTGATGCCAAAGCGTTCGATGATCCTGCTCACGTTCGGGCACACCAACCCCAGGACCGCCAAAACAGCGACTGGGTTACTCCGCTTTTGCCCGGAAGAATGCATCGCCATCCTTGATCCAGAAACCGCGGGGCAGGATGCAAAATCGCTCCTTGGAATGGATACTGCGGTTCCAATTATCAGCCGTCTCACCGAAGCTCCGAGCGGAGATACGCTTGTTCTTGGCATCGCACCGCCCGGCGGAAAAATCCCTGCTAGTTGGCGACCTATTCTTCTCGAAGCGATCGCGATGGGGATGAATATCCTCGGTGGACTACATGATTTCATCTCAGATGACCCCGAGTTTTGCGCCGCTGCCGCCAAGCACCAGGTCCAACTGATCGATATTCGCAAGAACGACTTCAAACAGATTGCCAGTCAGCGTGAACTCCGCCCCGATAATTTTCGGGTTCACACCGTTGGACACGACTGCAGCGTCGGCAAAATGCTAGTCAGCGTCACGCTCGCCCATGGATTATCAAATCGCGGGATGGACACCCATTTTGTTGCCACGGGTCAAACGGGAATCATGGTGTCTGGTGACGGACTTCCCATCGATTGCGTTGCCGCTGACTTTGTCAGTGGAGCCGCCGAAGAACTCGTACTGCGTTCGCAAGAACACGAGATCACGGTCATTGAAGGGCAGGGCAGTCTGGTCCACCCAGCTTACTCCCAAGTCACCTTGGGGTTGCTGCATGGCTGTCGCCCCCACGCGCTCGTCTTCGTCTTCGAAGCTGGCCGTACGCATGTGGGCGGCATGCCCCATGTTCCGCTTCTTTCGCTCAGCCGACAGAGAGAGCTGTTTGAAATCATGGCCAACATCTATCAGCCCTGTGAAACCATTGCGGTTGCAATGAACGGGAGCAAAGTTTCCGCTGGAGGAGCGGCAAAGATTGCGGCTGAAGTTAGCGAGCAGTTACAATTGCCGGTGACCGACGTCGTAAGAGATGGCCCAGACAGGCTTCTCGACATCGTAGAATCTTACTACCAAAGCGGGAATTGGCGTCGCGGGAGCTAGCTAACAGGCTTGCTCGGTCCCATTGCTCAGTCTCAACACCAGGACAAATCAAAGTTTCAAATTGGGAAGAGATCCTCCCCGTCGCTTGGGCTCCGACTCTCCTAAAATTCCTCGTTGAACTCGGAACAAGGAGGGTTAGATCTTGATGGGCGACCCCGCCTAGATTCAGACTTTGATTGACCCTGGTCCCAACACCGACCAACTCAAATCGAGACCTACAGGAAATTTACCATGCGCCCTTTCCAACGCTGTTTCGCACTGTCGATCGCGGCGGCTTGCTTTTCCGTCATGGGCGGTTGTCAGGGATTGCAGACTGATATCTATCGACCGGAGTTGAAAGCAGAAAATGGTGAACCTGCTTACATCACGATTCAACATTGCTTGATTTCCTTCGATGGAGTTGAACGCACCAAGGCAAGACGCACCCAGGAAGAAGCCGAGCAACTCGCGAACGAATTGTTCGAGCAGGCTAAAGCCGGTGAGGACTTTGGCAAAATTATCCGACGAAACACTGATGATGCTCCGCCGGGGATTTATCGCCTAGCCAACCATGGTTTTGAAACAGACAAAAGCAGCATGGTCATGAGCAAGCAAATTGCTGGGCGCGGAGAAATGGTGGCTGCCTTCGGCGATGTGGGCTTTTCGCTAGAAGTAGGCGAGTTCGGCATGGCGGCCTACGACACGAACAAGAGCCCTTTTGGCTGGCACATCATCAAACGTCTCCGCTAGCCGGTCTATTCTACGATCTCCTTCTATTAGGCACCTGTCTTCCCGGGCCAGGGCACCTATCCAGCGACAGGTGTTCGCTTACAATCATCCGCGTTCGAACGTCGACTTCGACTTCTTTCTACATCTCAGCAACTCGTACGGAGTGTCCTAGAATGAGTGATAGCGAATTGGCCAATCGTGCACAGACGATTCGCCAGCGTCTAACGCAACTTCGGGACAGTCTTTGACTTCGACAACAAGTTGTCTCAGGTCAAGGCCATTGAGGAAAAGATGGCCGCCAGCGATTTCTGGAATAACCAGGAAACGGCGCAAGCGACCGTAGGTGAGCTTAAAGGTCTACGCGCCGTTGTCATTCCGCTGCGCGATGCACTTTCGGCTGCGGATGATCTCGACGGGTTGCTGGAGATTCTCGAAGAGGATGAGTCCGCTCGCGATGAGATCGTTGCGGAGATTGATCGTCTCGATGTTCTTGTCGAAGAACTCGAACTGAAGGCTCTCCTGAATGGACCCCACGATGCGGCTGGGGCCATGCTAAGCGTCCATGCTCGCGATGGTGGTGTCGACGCCAACGACTGGGCTGCCATGTTGCTCGAAATGTACATCGGTTGGGCAAACAAGCACGAGTACGATGTCGAACTAGTCGATCGCCAAGACAACGAGGAAGCCGGAATCACCCAAGCTTCCATCGTGATCCGCGGCCCAATGGCGTACGGTTACCTCAAAGGCGAAGAAGGCATGCACCGCCTCGTTCGGATTAGCCCCTTTAACGCAGAAGGAAAACGTCAGACTAGCTTTGCCGCGATCGACGTATCGCCTGAAATCAGTGATTCCGTGGATGTCGAAATCGACGAAAAGGACGTCCGTGAAGACACTTACCGAGCGAGTGGAGCTGGAGGTCAACACGTGAACAAGACTGATAGCGCAGTCCGACTAACCCACAATCCAACCGGCGTCGTCGTTCAATGCCAGAGCGAGCGCAGCCAGCACAAAAACCGAGCGAACGCCTGGAAGATGCTCCGAGCCCGTCTGGCGCGAATTGAAGAAGAACGGCGAGAGGAAGAACAGCTTGCCAAGTACAAGAATAAGGTCCGGCAGAAAGGTTTCGGATCGCAGATTCGAAACTATTTCTTGCATCCAGACCAACGGGTGAAGGATGCTCGCACGGAGCATCTGCAGAACAGTTTTCACAACGTCATGGCTGGCGAGATCCAAGAGTTCTTGGAAGCCTTCCTCCGGTGGCGAATGGCGCAGAACGCGCCGGATTAGTTCATTCGTAGGCCAACCCATAACGAAGCTGCAACACGAATACTGCTTTTCGCCTGTCGGTCCCTTGCCAGCGATTCAGAAGCCCTTTTTCTACTGCACGGGCGGTAGTGAGCTGCAAAAGTCGCTGACTTGCTGTACGCTTCAAGCTAGAGTGATTTTGCGTTCTCCGGCTACCAGTGTTGGTCCGCAGACGACAGTTGTGCGGCACTCTCTTGCAGCACTTGAAGACATTGCGATACGTACCAACGCGAGTTTACTCTATCGATTCGGCCGAATCCCTCCCGCGAAGGAAGTGAAATAGTGTCAGCGACCCAGAACGAGCAAGAACCGATTGTCTTGGATGGCGCTGAATTCGGAACAATCGAATTCAATTGGTCGGGTGATCGCTATGAGCACCGCTGGACCTTTCCGAATTCTGATTGCGAGTTGAAGTCGATCGAATCAACGAGCGATGAGAATTGGCCTTTGAGCCCTCCGTTGCAGCAAATTCACAGTCAGTCTTTTGCCGACGGTCGCGAAGTCATTTTTGGTGTCGGTATGGCGGGTCGCGGACATTGGTCGGCCAGTTTTACGCTCGTCCCCGAGCTGCGGTGTTGGATCGTGGAACTGGCTTGTCGCTGTGCGGCTGAAACTCCATCGCTGTCTAGTTGCTACGCGTTTCCAACTACGTGCCAGCCATTTGCTGCGGATACCGATTTGGAGTTAGAACAACCTCTTGATTCGGCTCAAGCGGTATTCATTGAGGCCATCGCGCCCGGCACCGTGATGTCGGTTCAAGACTCTCATTTAAGATTCTCGCCTCATCCCAGCAGCTTGAACGCCGAAACGGTTCAGTGGGCATTCCGCGTGCGAATTGCATAACAAGACCAGTGCCTTGCCGCTGACGTGCATGAGCCCGCGATTCGGAATCCTAGTCGAGCATCCACTGGAATCTCCATCCCTGCAATGATGAATAGCTCACCAGAATCGACTTGCTTCCTGGGCTGCATCGCCGACGACGTTACCGGCGCTACCGATCTAGCGATCAACTTAGTCCAAGGTGGGTTTCGCGTAGTTCAATTCTTGGGGGTACCCACTCCGGACAGCATCCGGGAATGCAATGCAGACGCAGTTGTCATCGCACTCAAATCCCGTTCGATCCCTTGCCGTGAAGCGATTAAGCTTTCACTAGCCTCGCTTCAGTCTTTGAGGAATGCGGGCTGCCAGCGTTTCTATTTCAAATACTGCTCCACCTTTGACTCGACTGCCACAGGTAATATTGGTCCCGTGGCAGAAGCACTCATGGATGAAATCGGAATCAACCAGACGATCTATTGCCCCGCGTTTCCTGCAGCGGGAAGAACGGTGTACCAGGGGCATCTATTCGTTTTTGATCAATTGCTAAACGAGTCGGGCATGGAGAATCATCCGCTCAACCCTATGGATGATGCTAATCTCGTACGATTCTTGGGCAATCAGACTCAGCGAAAAGTCGGTAACCTGCGGCTGCAAGAACAATTCGGTTCATTGACTTCTCAACTAGATGAACTCGAGCAGGCCGGCATTTCTAACGTCATCACTGATGCCTGTAGTGAATCCGATCTCGATCGAATCGCGGAAGCCGTCATCGACTTCCCGCTGGTCACTGGGGGATCCGGCCTAGCAAAATCCCTTCCCGCTGCCTACCGCAGTGCAAGTCTATTAGAGCCAGCAAGCCACAAGCCGCACTTACCTAAAGTCGGTGGTCGTTCTGCGATCCTGGCTGGAAGCTGCTCCAAAGCAACGAATGCCCAAGTGCAATGGATGGAAGACCGTTGCCCAGTCTACAAGCCCGATTTGAATCGCCTTATCGACAATCACGAAAGTGAACTTGACACTGCCATCTGTTGGGCCAAGAAGCACCTCGCGGACGATCCTATCCTGTTTGCCTCAACCCAAGACGCAACGCAACTCGCAGCGACTCAAGCACGATTTGGCTCGGACAAGATTGCTACTCAGATCGAGATATTTTTCGGGAAGCTAGCCAAACAGCTAGTTGACCAATTCCAAGTCCGCAAGCTGGTTGTCGCCGGTGGCGAGACTTCTGGTGCGGTCGTGGCAGCACTCGACATTCAAGGACTACGAATTGGTCCGGAGATCTCGACCGGCGTTCCGTGGACGGAAACAATTTCTTCCAGCACCCCCCAAACACCCCAGCTGGCGCTCGCGCTGAAGTCCGGCAATTTTGGTGAGCAGGACTTTTTTGAATCAGCGCTAGGAATGCTGCCATGAGTGAACGTGAAATTCGGGAACAGATTTCTGCTTTTGGAGCGTCGCTCTTTGAGCGTGGACTGACCGCAGGTAGCTCAGGCAACATTAGCGTGCGATTGCCGGATGGATTGCTCGTCACACCAACGAATTCTTGCCTGGGAAACTTGGATCCCGATCGGATAAGCAAGCTGAGCCATTCGATGGAACTTGTCTCTGGCGACAAGCCCTCCAAGGAAGCTTTTCTGCACCATTCGATGTACCGTGCGAGAGAAAATGAAGGAGCTATCGTTCATCTTCACTCCACCTATTCCGTCGCTGTATCCTGTCTGGAAGGAATAGACCATGACGACGTCATACCGCCCATCACAGCCTACTATGTAATGCGAGTTGGGAAACTTCCACTCATTCCCTATTTCGCACCAGGCGACGAGCGGCTCGCCGAAGCCGTCGAAAGAGCCTCCGCGAATTCTCGAGCCGTGTTGCTTTCCAACCATGGGCCAGTGATCGCCGGAAAAAGCTTGGAAGCCGCCGTCTACGCCATGGAAGAACTAGAAGAAACAGCCAAGCTTTTCCTAACGCTTCGCAATGAGTCGATACGCCCGTTGACGAGCGAACAGGTTTCCGATCTCGAACAGAGGTTTGGCAAGTGAATCATCTAAAGAGTATGAAGACCACGATCGAAGGTTGGGTTGATTTGTGCTCCAGAGTACGGTTTTTGACAAGTTAGGCGACGAAATCACTTTCGTCACAAGCCACAGTTGAACCGCCTGATTCGCTCCGATTAGACTGCTGCGCTCGCTTCCGTGACTCTTTTCCGGAACCCTCGACATGGCTTCCTCGCCTTCAGCACCGAAACAAGATCTCGCGGCGATCGCGGAACGCCGTGGGATCAGGTTGCAACAGATCGTCCCGAGTTCGCACAAGGCACGTTTGGATCATCTTCGTACGGTATTAGAAGATCGCGACGTTCCCTATCCGGTCGTCGATGCTGTGGCCGAGAAGTATTTTCAAAACGCGGCGGCTGGAGTTCCATTTTCGATCGGCAGCCTGTCCCCGGATAGCATTGACCTTGGCGAGTACGCGAATGTCCAACACTACGACCAGTACTCGACCGAAGAACACTTGAGCTGGGCTTGCCTTGTCGCTGATCAACAGCGAGAAAAATCTCGGTACGCATGCCAACCGTATCTACAGGGCGAACAGTTCTTCGAAATCGGTGCATCAACGATTCCGGATTACTACATCCTGAATGCGCGAATCTACCAACAGACGAGTTGGCAGTTAGCAACAGTCAACATGATCATCCCAGCCGAATTATTCTTCACCTGTCACAGCCGGCGTTTCTTCCCCGTCACCACGTTCATGCGTCCCCTTGAGCAAGACTATCTGGAAGAACCAGACATTGGTCACGACGTGGCCGGTCATGTAGCGACATTCACGATTCCGACAGTGGCCAAACTGATGCAGAATCACGGGATCGCTCGCGACCAAATCTACCAACAACGTGATGAGCGTTTGTCGCGGGCCCGAGACGAAGCACAGACGCAAGCGATTTGTCGTCGTGCCGATGAACTGCTCCTCTATGCCGAAAGGATCTATTGGTACACCGTCGAATTTGGACTCGTTCAAGAAGACAACCAAGTGCGCGCCTTCGGCGCAGGCATTCTTTCTTCGCCTGGCGAAACGAAGTACTCCGTTGACTCGGCCGAACCCAACCGTATCCTTTTCGATCCCTCGAATGAAGCCGAATTGATGAGATTAGTTACCACGGACTACCTCATCAGTGAATATCAGAAAACGTATTTCGTGACCGAGGATTTTTCGCTCCTTGATACCCTCACGCCGGAGCGAATCATCGCAGCCACGGAGAAAGCAGCCCGGCTTCCACACTTTAGTTGGCGAGATATCGTTCCAGGTGACCGTATCTTGAACATTGGACGCGTCGCGACGAGTACGAACGACAAGTACTACCAATTTCTGTCCGGTGAGTGCGTCGACGACTGCCTGTTACGATGTGCTGTCCGAAATCGAATTCTGTCGAGTCACAATATTGATCCGCTCGACAATGGCGCTCGTCTTCAACTAGATTCGGTCTGGCAGTCGCCCATTCCCGACATTCCTTCCGCTATGCTACGAATCTCGCCGGAAGAAGCGAGTCAGAAGTTAGACATCGTGGAGATGCGGCCGCTTTCTTTTGTTGCTGAATACGAATAAGCGCTTGAGCGTTCCACCCTCTCATAAGACACCGGATTCGTTTTCATGACTCGACATCCATCCCTGTACCGCCTCGTCCTCATCGCTCTTTTGGTAACTACGCCAGCTCTTGCCGCGGCGGATGCAACCACTCAACCGAATGTGCTCCTGATTTCCGTCGATGACCTCAACGACTGGACTGGCTGTCTTGGAGGACATCCCCAGGCTAAGACCCCACATATCGACCGATTGGCGAATCGTGGAACTCTATTCGCCAACGCACACTGCCAATCACCGGTCTGCAATCCATCGCGGGCCAGCTTAATGACCGGACGTTACCCTCACACCTCCGGCGTCTATTTTCTCAGCCCCGACCTCAAAAGCGCTCCGGTACTCAAAGACCTTGTCACCTTGCCCGAAAGTTTCGCTCAACATGGTTACAAAACCATGGCGGTAGGGAAGCTCTTCCACGGTGGTGATCGTCGCTTCTTCCAAGAATATGGTGGAAACAACGGTGGGTTCGGACCGCGTCCTAAGCGGAAAATCTCGCAGCCGCATGGACATCCGCTTTGGGATTGGGGCGCCTACCCAGAGCGGGATGAATTAATGCCCGATATGAAGGCCGCCCAGTGGGCGGTTGCCAAATTACAAGAAAAGCATGATAAGCCGTTCTTCATGGGAGTCGGGTTCTACCGACCACATGTCCCCATGTACGCTCCTAAGCCATGGTTTGATATGCACCCTCTAGATCAAATCGTTCTTCCTAAAGTGCAGTCCGACGATCGAAGTGATTTGAGCCAGTATGCAATCAACCTCACCAACCTCGAACACGTATCGCCAGAACACAGTTGGGTCGAATCGTCAGGGCAATGGCCACATGCCGTACAAAGCTACCTGGCTTCGACCACGTTCGCCGACCACTGTGTTGGACTCGTCCTCGACGCGTTGGATCAAAGCCCCTACGCCAACAACACGATTGTGGTGCTATTTTCTGATCACGGTTTCCACCTTGGCGAGAAACAACGCTGGGCAAAACGTAGTCTTTGGGAGGATGGAACTCGTGTTCCGTTGATCATTGCTGGACCTGGAATCAACAAGCAACAAGTCTGTAATCGCCCGGCGGAACTGATTGATATTTACCCAACCTTGCTCGATCTAGCCAATCTTCCCGACGATGATGACCAAGAAGGTCAGAGCCTCGTTCCTCTATTGGATCAACCGGAATCGGAGTGGTCCTATCCAGCCATCACGAGCTTCGGAAAAGGTAACTATTCGATTCGTTCAACGCGTTACCGTTACATTCGGTATGTGGACGGCTCCGAAGAGCTCTACGACCACGAAACTGACCCCAACGAGTGGTTTAATCTTGCAGACAGGGAAGCGGTCACTGAGGTCATAGCGTCCCACGCTCGCTATCTTCCCACAAAGGAGCATGAAATTCTGCCTGGCAAATCGACAGGTCATAATGCCTACTCCGCTTCGGCAACTGCTTTGACAAATCCGAGTCCATAAATCTTTTCAATTGTCGAATCAAACGTGATCGGTGTCAGGCAGGGTCGAACCAATCTCCCCGATCTTGGTTAGCCGACTAGGAAGGATTTAGTCGGGGCGCGCCACGTTCTGTCACTGATTTACAGCATCTTTCTCCCAGCATTTTCGACTTGTCCATTGGACAGTTCCGACATCATTGACTGACCGCGGGTCTCTCAAAAATGTTTCGAAAATTTCGCTTCGTGTGAAGTTCACTACGCATTCGTTTGTCTCAACTCGAATGCTGGCAAGCAAAGGAAAACTCGAAGCATCTTTTGCATTCGTTGACTGCCTAAGCGCCCTAGCAATCATGACGGGCACGTTGGCAGTAGCTGTGTTCTTTTTGCCTCACATTGAGGCGAAAACGATCGGAATGAATCTGCTTGCATCGCCACGAAATCGACGCGTGATGCTGTCGTGGATGCTTGCTTTTCTGATCAATGAAACATGCAGCTCTGCCTCAGATGGAGGTGGGAATTTAGTTATGGAGACTAGCATGCGAGTTTTGAGTGCAACGAAGGCGTTGGAAGCGTTGAATGTCTACCGGGCGAATTGGTCCGCACGTTCGAAAGGACGCAGATCGACGTTGGGTCGGAATGCGATTCGCGAGGGGTTGAGACTAGAGTCACTTGAAAATCGAGTTGTTTTTTCAGGTGCGTCGACGATGGCAGTAAATGATCTCTACGAGGCAATCGTGGATGAACCGCTGCAAGTCGAAACGGGTGGTGTTCTTGCAAACGACATCGATGCGGAAGGCGACGACCTGCAAGCTCTCGAGTTCTTTTCGCCTAAACACGGCGAGCTGGAACTCAATGAAGATGGCACATTCGTCTACACGCCCGAGCCTGGTTTCACGGGGATCGATGGTTTCGTTTACCAAGTAGACGACGGGACCTCTTCGAGTGCGTTGGCCGCGGTCACGATTGAAGTCGTCCATCCCAACGTCATGCCAACGGGTGAGAACGACTTCTACTCGCTGGAGGAGGATTCCGTATTGGACGTCTTGGCCGAAAACGGTGTTTTGGTCAACGACCAAGACGAGAATGGTGATTCGCTTTCGGTTGAAGTAGTCGATCTACCACAGAATGGCAGCCTTGATCTACAGACGGACGGATCGTTCCGATTCACGCCAGATTTCGATTTTCATGGCACCGATGCGTTTACCTACCGAATCTCTGACGGCAGCTCTTCAAGCGATCTTGTCGTCGTCGAATTGCAGGTTACCGCGGTGAATGATGCGCCAGTGGCTAGCGGTGAATCCTACTCGGTAGACGAGGACGACGTCATCGAAGTCCAGTCGGGTACACTTCTTGCAAATGACTTCGATAGCGATAGCGACGATTTAACAGTGTTCTTAGAACAAGGCCCCAGCGGTGGAACGTTGGAACTGGACGCCGACGGCGGATTTCGATACCAGCCCGACCCTGATTTTCACGGCACCGACCAATTCACCTATCACGTCTCCGACGGTGCGCTGACCAGTGATATCGTGAGCGTCGACATCTTGGTTAACTCGGTAGTGGATCTTCCGCAGGCAAACAACGACTTCATCGACACAGCCGAGGATAGCCCGTTACTCATTCCTTCGGATGCGTTGATGTCCAACGACGAGATGGGTGAGCTTACTGGCGCGAGTCTTGTTCTGGCCGATCTTCCGGAAAATGGAGACCTCCAAGTCGACGAAAACGGAGACTTGACCTACACACCCGATGCGAACTTCCATGGCAGCGATGCATTCACCTATCGATTGGGAGATGGTGATACGCTCAGTGACCTGGCCGTCGTCGAAATCGAGATTCAATCTCTCAATGACGCCCCCATTGCCGAGGCGGACGAATTTCAGACCAACGCCGGCGAAAGCCTATCCATCACTCCTGAGCAACTTGTTGCAAATGACTTGGATCCCGAAGGAGACAGCCTGACAGTGGAAATCGTCGAGCCGCCCGCTCACGGCACACTCAGTCAGTCGGACACAGGTGAATGGGTTTATCAAGCGGATGAGGGATACGCCGGTCCCGATGAGTTTCTCTATAGCGTCACCGACGGGCAAGAATCGAGCACAGCGAGTGTGGTCATCAATGTCGTCGCCATGGAGATCGATGTTCCGAATGCGATCAATGAAGCCTACTCGGTCGAGCGGGGCGGCGTGCTCAACATCGATGCGGATCTAGGACTATTGGCAAACGAGCCAGGCAATGCAGTGACTCCACTCGAAATGATCCTATTCCGCGGCCCGCAGAATGGTGTGCTCGACTGGAATTCAGACGGGTCGTTCAGCTACTCGCCGAATGAGGATTTCGTTGGAATTGATTCGATTCTCTACCGCACGTCCATGGACGATTCGGCAAGCCGTCTGGCTGTGGCCACGCTTTATGTAACAGAGCCCGAAATCACCCCTGAATCAGACGAGTCTTCTGGCGAGGAAATCGTAGTAGAAGTCCCTGCCGACGAGATGGCCGATCAAATCCTTTTGGATACGAACTTGGAAGTCGGCGGAGAGATCGCCTTGGAAGAAACGACCGGTAATCCGCACGAGTGCTGGGACTCGCTATTTGCCAGTGGCGATGACTTCTGGTTCGAAATTCGTGGCGTCTTTAGCTAAGACCCGACCGCCTTTACCAAAATCAACTCGGTCATTCTTCAGGGAGATGGGAAGCCCCGGTGATCGATGAGCCGGCAAGCGGCCGGCAGGTACGACTGACCGCGAATCTTTGATTGCTTGCCTCCACAGGATGCGGATGCAAGCAACCACAAAGCGTCCGACTCGCTCGACAACTTGACTCAAGCCCGAATTGGCTCAAGCTGATTCTTGCGGCTCTTGTAGAATGGCAGCCGCATAGCCGAGCAGATCTTCTCGCTGCTTGCACACTTCGATCATGGAATCGAATTTTCCCAGTCGTTGACTAATCTGCAGTAACGAAGGTGCAATTCCTATCGTGCGAGCGCCCGGCGGCAAACGCTTGTGGAAATTCGCGAGTGCTTCTTCTTGCCGACCACAGCGTGAAAGAAGATCGATCAGAACTTCAATGGCGACAGTGCCTTGTTCTTCCGGATTTAAGGTATCCGCTTTCTGCGAGAAATATCGAATTCCCTGATCCACCTGTTGCCCCAAAAGAGCTCGAAAGAAGGCGACGGAAGCAGGATACAAATCCAAGAAAGGTTCTTCGCCAGGATACTGGAATTGCGGATGAAGCTTGAGTCCGTATCCGGCAATATCCAAAGCCAACTTGAGGCTCTCTTCGTCATCTAAGACGCGGGCAAAGCGAACCGTCGACGCAATGTGGCTAGTATCGAGGTGATACGTCCCGTCCTTCAATAAATCGGGTCGGGCTGACAGCAAATCGGCCAAGTTAGATTCGCTCGGCGCGTTGCCTTCACGCTGTTCGATATCACGACACACATTCTCCATGAGTTCACCATGGACATGTCGGACGAGGAGATCCGCCGCGATTTGTTGATCCGCTCTCGGTCGTGCCGCTAGTGCCGACTCAAACATGGTGATGCTATTACAGGTTCCTAGCTGATTGAGCGCAAGCTGGTAACCACGTCGAATATCAACGCCTTCGTGCAGCAGTACTTCGAGAAACTCGTCAACGTTGTCCTCATTGGGCTCGATTCCTTGCAGTGCCTCAGCTGCTTCCTTGCGATCTCCGACAGGACGCATGTACATCCAGCCTTCGCGAATGCTTCCCTGTTGAAAGAATTTCTTCGCAATCACGCGACAAGCGTCCAGCAACCCACGCTCGATTTTGATTTCGGTTTCTTCGTCGAGCCGATCTTCGTTTTCAGCCTGGGCGGGAGTAAGTCCCAGTTCGAGCCGCATGCGCATCTTCAAGGCTTCAAACTGCTCGTGATACAGTTTCTGTGAATCGAGATGATCAATCAGATGGTTGATGGCGGCGACGCGGTCATCGGCTTGCACGCTGGCAGCGATCTGATCGTAAATACTGGAATCGGTCATGATTTGATGCGGTCCAAACAAAGCAGCGATAAACCCAATTCGCAATTGTATGGTTTGGCCCTGAATCCGCGAGTGCTGCTGGATTCGCGGCTTCAGTGGAGAGACGCGAAGGAGTAACGCTAAACCGCCTTGCAAGCCCGTAGTCGGCAGGTTTCCCGCAGGGGAAAATGCCCAGGCACCCTAGCCATTTTCCCGTTGGGAGGGGAAAACAGACACCTGCCTTTCGTTGGTGAACATCGCCGACGAAGCCGAAACGGTTTCCCCCAATTGCAGAGTTAATGACTGTGGATCGCCCCTCGTTTAATGGACTGGCTGTCGCCGCGCTCGAAAGTCGTCGTCGAGACGATATGGAACGCTTGATCACCAAGTATGATGGCAAGGCCTTCGTGAGTCCCTCCATGCAAGAAGTGCCTATTGAAGAGAATCGCGAGGCGGTCGATTTTGCTTATCGAGTGATCACTGGCGAAATCAATATTGTCATCTTTACGACAGGTGTCGGTTTCAGGCAACTGATCGCTGCCATCGAGAAGAGTGTCGACAAGCAGAAGTTCTTAGACGCACTATCCGACATCACCACCATCGCCCGCGGTCCGAAGTCTTCGGCCGCGATGCGCGAGTTCGACTTGAAGCCAACATTCAAGGTTCCCGAGCCCAACACCTGGCGCGAGTTGCTCAGCGTACTCGATGGACAAGTACCTGTAAGTAATCAGAAAGTCGGCTTGCAGGAATACGGTCTGCCCAACCGCAGTCTCATCGCAGGTTTGGAAGCACGGGGAGCTGAAGTCGTTCCGGTGAGAGTCTACAAATGGGAACTACCAGAAGACGTCCAGCCATTAGAAGAAAACATCCAGGCTATCATTGACGGGAAGCGTGACTTGCTGCTGCTTACAAGCGCACACCAGGTCGCCAACTTGCTCCGGCAAAGCGAAACAATGGGTGTTGAAGATCGATTGCGCGACGCGCTCAAGCAGCTGATTGTCGCATCGATTGGTCCGACTACCAGCGAAATGCTCCGGCAGAATGAGCTACCGGTTGATTTAGAGCCTGAACATCCCAAGATGGGTCACTTGGTTATTGAGAGCGCCGCGCGGTCACATAGCATGATTGCTGGCCGCGGCGTACGAGCCGCCGTTATTGAACAAACTGGACATCCACCGATGAATAAAGAAGCTGCTTGGTACGACGGCCCTTTCATGAGAGCTTGCCGTCGTGAGGCTGCGTCCGTCACCCCGATTTGGCTTATGAGACAAGCGGGACGCTACATGGCCGAGTATCGCGAGGTGCGTGAGAAAGTCAGCTTTCTCGACCTATGCAAGAATCCAGCGCTCTGCGCCGAAGTTATGGTGACCGCGGTAGAAAAGCTTGGCGTCGACGCCGCCATCATCTTTTCAGATTTGCTTCCCATTCTCGAACCGATGGGTATGGATCTGGAGTTTGCCAAAGGCGACGGTCCCGTCATTCACAACCCGCTACGGCAAGCCAGCGACGTCGACCGCGTACGTGAATTGGAGTCCATGGAAGAACTCGACTTCGTCATGAAGACGGTTTCCATCACCCGCCAGGAAATGGCGCCTGAGATACCCGTTATCGGATTTGCTGGCGCACCTTTTACCTTGGTTAGCTACATGATCGAAGGTGGTGGAAGCCGGAACTATCAGTATACGAAGACACTGATGTACCAAGACCGAATGGCGTGGGACGTGTTGATGACCAAAATGTCACGCACGATTGCGAGATACCTGAATGCACAGATTGCCGCCGGTGCTCAAGCCGTCCAACTATTCGACTCGTGGGCGGGCTGTTTGTCGGTTCCGGATTACCAGCGCTATGTGATGCCTTACGTGACTCAGATTATCGACTCGATCGTCTCGGACGTTCCCGTCATCAACTTTGCGACTGGCAATCCTGCTCTGTTGCCACTGCTTCGTGGTGACAGTCGAACCGTCGTAGGCGTTGATTGGCGTGTCTCGCTCGACGCAGCCTGGGAACAAGTCGGACATGACCGGGCCGTTCAAGGAAACCTAGATCCCATTTCACTGTTCGCCGAGCCCGAAAAGCTACGCGAAATGGCCAGCGACGTTCTAAATCGCGCGCAAGGTAGGGCAGGGCACATCTTCAACCTTGGACACGGCATTCTTCCGCAAACACCAGTCGATCATGCAATTGCACTGGTCGACATGGTGCACGAAATGAGCTCGAAGTAATTCCATCACCACCGGCTTCCATCGACTTGGGTTCCCAAATTCAGGGTTGCCATCAACGCAATTGGGTACGGAACGCGGACAGGCCTCATTTTTTTTTGGGTCTGCGTCACGTGTCACCAATGGGAGTGGGACGCGGACGTTTTGTGGGTTCTCAAGTTCTTATGATCGACGAGCGAACAAACGGCTCGGTTGACGACCAAGCGAACACATTCTTGAACATCGTGCGTTTTCTTGAAATTTTCCTAAAGATCACCGTAAGCATCTCCGACAAACGCGCGTCAAATTCTACGGAAACGCTATTGCGACCAGGGAGGTTGCTTTGCTATCAATGGCAACACGATTGCTAGCAAAGACTTCAGGTCGAACCCAGGCCATTTGGCAAATGCGTTTGATTCATTGAGTTTATGCAGCGAATGGCTGGGTCCAGTTCATCCTCCCTGACAACATCCTTTTGGATCTTAGGGATCTTGGCGGACCTAAATTGGTACAGGTGACGCTTTTTCAAAATATCGAAATGGGCGTGACCAGAGTTGTCACCGCAGAAGCGTTTAATGGAATGCATGAGGAGTGACTCAGTTGCCACTCCGTCCATTGTTGATTCTGAGTTTGGCAAAAGGGGAAAGGAAATCACAATGAAGAGTGGATCAAAACGCGACAAATGTCTCACTTTGAACCGCACACTGGTTTCCATTTCCAATGATGTCAAAAGAGTTTTCACGCTCTTTACTGTGGCATCTACGAACTCACGGCTTCCATTGATCGTTAGATACAGTGTATCGGGCAATTCGCAATCAATTCATAGCATTTGGTACGGCGATTGCTATCGGACATAGGTGACGATGAGTTGAACTTTTCTGACGCAAATGGAGTCTACACATAAAGATTGGTTTATCTGCAACGAGTTAGTAGTTGCGGTAACCACAACCCTCAAGGAGGTTCAAGGATGTTGGTATTAAGCAGAAAAGAAGGTGAGAAGCTAGTTATTGGCGATAACATCACCTTGGTCGTTTCAAAGATCGCTGGAAATCGCGTGACTGTGGGCATCGAGGCTCCAGCGGACGTCAAAATCTTCCGCGGCGAATTGGCGGAAAAAGAGCAGCCCAAGCCTTCAGTCGTTCCACTTCGGCGCGCTGCCACAGTGACCATTGATCTTGATGAATATGGTGGGCTGATCTCAGAAGAACCCACCGAGTTTGAAAAGGCCATGTAGCCATTCGACCCACAGGACGTTGCGTCAGTCCGCGCGACGTCCAGCGCTGGTCCAATGTCTGGTTCGAGATTCACACGACTCTCGTTCGACCACAAATTGAGTATGTTGATTGCTTCGATATTGGCCACCTACTGCGCAGCGCAGGATGAGGTTGCGGATTCACTGTTCTCCCAACATCGCTTTTGCGACATCGACGGGGGCTAAGGTGCCTTCCAAAGCGATTCGGTGATGTAACACGACTGTGCGGTTAGCGACTGCGGGTGCATTGCTCAGTGGTGCGGGCGTTCGACAACGCCGGGCTGAACGCCGGTGAAATCCTGGGAATCCATGGCCTACAACTGCTGATGCCGAAGGAGCTTCGCTTGCTGGCTTCGTTTTTCGAAGCCATCCGATCTGATAGAAGCCATATTGCTGGGCCGCGAAATCCACGCTGTTGATACCCGTGGGCCGATTGATAGCGCCCACCTGATTGATAGCGCCCACCTTCTGCCCAATCTCGCTCTGCAGTCGTTCTAATTCTTCTGCGACTGAACTAAAAAAGGCACTTGTTTCGCCGATGATGCGTGGAAGAAACGGGAGCTGAGCGTTGACGATCGCGCACTGGACCTCGCTCATTGCGTACGGTCCGCTTCCGGCGCCAGATGCGATTCTCGACTTCTGAGCAAATGACTCATCACGAGTCAGGAGCGCTCCACCCCTGCCTGCAGAAATTATCTTTCCACCACCAAAACTCACGATGACTGCGTCAGCCTTCGCCCCGATTCCTTTTCCCCAGAGCTGGCAACAATCTTCAATCAAAAAGAGATTGTGCCGATCACAGAGCGCGCGCAAGGCAAGCATATCCTGAATTGCACCATGTAAGTGGGATGCAACTAGAGCGCGACAGCGATTTGGTTTTTCGAGTGTTCGCTCAATCGATTCGATGGACATATTCCAACTGTCCATCTCCGTGTCGACGATGACCGGGAAACCACCAGCCCGCTCGATGGCCCAGAAGTTACCCGGGTAATCGTAACCAGAGAGCAATATCTCATCGCCTTCCGACAAACCCAGGCCGCGCAAGGCGATTTCGAGTGCCGCCGTGCCGCTGCTCGCAGGCAAACATTCAGCTTGCACGAATTGCATGCAAAGCGCATCAGCCATCGCTTTGCTCGCATCGCTTAGATAGGCCCGGTACGCCTGCGTCTGAATCGACCGGGTAACCGCAACTTGGATGGCTTGGTCTATTTCTTCGCGCAACATTCTTCCATCAGATCCACGCTATGCGACAGCAGGTACCAATGCGACAGCCGCTACCACTCACTCAATGGTAGGTCAGAGAACCACGGGCCACGCCGGTCCGAAAGCTGGCAAACTGGTGTTCCATCCTCAAATCTGGAAAGTGTAATCTGCCACCGTCACCATTCGCCCAGTGAAATTGATCTGCTCCAGGATAATTCAATGCAAACGGCACCCGCTCTGCAACCGCCTAGTCTCGATCTGTCGGATAGCAACGTTTCGAATCCATCGAGCGAAACCACAACGAATCTTTCCATGACGGAGACGATATCAGAATCCATTAGCAAATTGCAGCAAGGCGAACTGACGGATGCATCTTGGGCATTGGTCATCAAAGTGGTCGTGCCTGCTGTCGCGGCATTGGCGTTGCTCGTTGTTGCCTACTTCGTGGCTGCCTACGCCTCGAGGGTTGTATCCAAACTCATATGCAATCGAGTTGACAAGACTCTTGGCAAGTTCGGTGGCAAATTTACTTTTTATTCAATCATGACGCTCTCCGTCATCTCGATCCTCCAGTACTTGGAAATCGGTGTGACGAGCTTTGCAGCCGTCTTAGCAGCCACTGGTTTCGCGGTAGGACTTGCATTCCAAGGCACGCTCAGCAATTTTGCTGCTGGCGTGTTGCTACTTGTCTTCCGCCCTTTCCGCGTTGGCGATGTCGTGAATACGGCCGGAGTCCTCGGCAAGGTCAATGCAATCGACCTGTTTACGACGACCTTCGATACACCCGACAACCGCCGCCTGATCGTGCCTAATAGTGCCATCACTGGTGCAACCATCGAGAATGTAACGTTCCACCCAGAGCGTCGCGTCGAAGTGGTGGTAGGTGTCGACTATAGCGCTAGCCTGGACACAACGCGAGCAGTCCTGACACAGTGTGCGGAGGCTCTAGCCGATTGCACCATCCAAGGTGAGGGCAGGGGATATCAGATCGTCCTCGCGAATCTCGGTGCCAGCTCCGTGGACTGGAAAGTACGCCTGTGGACGAAGACCGAAAACTTCTTTGCCGTTCAAGAGGAACTGACTGAAGAAATCAAGACGCGGCTCGATGAAGTCGGAATCGGAATCCCCTTCCCGCAAATGGAACTTCACCTAGCCGAAAGCAATTCCGATGCATCATCGGCGATTACGGGTGCGCCGCTCGACACGCCAGCTCAGAAGCCAATTGACCCCCAAGGTTCGGAGAATCAACCGGCAGCCACGTCACCAGCACATGGCTACGATCCATCGACACCTCCAACTCCCATTCAGCGGATCGACGAAGCGCATCGGGTCAGCGGAGATAGCAGTAGCTTGAATCCACCCGCAGGAACTCGATCGCGTATTCGCCCTCGAGCACGCAGCAGCCGCAACTGACTCATCAGTTAGCGTTTGGCTGCTCCAACACCCAGCCAAGATCGAATAGGGTGCCTAAGATCCGTTAGGAATCGTTCTGAACTGGATATTCCCGAGTCTGAACGAAATAGGCCGAAAGCCCCAAGAATACCAGTGCGTATGCCAGCAGCACTAGGATGTTGACCCAAGTCGGTTCATCACCGAACAGCACTGCCATATCAAGGTCATCTCGCAGTTTGCTTACACAGGTCCAATCCGCGAGCAGCGTACGTAGTCGATAGCTAACTGTCGCTTGGTTAATCGTGGCAGGAATCCATGAGATGAGTCCTTCCAAGATCAGCGAATAGACAACAGCTGCGATCGTGGCACGCCGAAAAAAAGCGGTACCAATCATCAGGTACAGCGCCGCGTATGCAAGCGAAGAAAAAACAACCAGCGCGCTGAGTCCCAGCATGAGCTGAAGGGTTTCGTCGGTGCCTGCGAACGTACTGACGAGCACAGCACTAACAATCCCGTACGAGGCCGTCCAAACAACGGCGACCGCGTATTTGCCCAAGGCTACGCCAATGCGGCCTTTCTCGCGCATGATGAGATTGACCCAACTTTGAGCCTCTAACTCAGTCCCCACTGCCGGTGTCGCCCATAGCAACAACCCCAACATACAACTCACTTGGGGAACGAGCACGTAGCAGATCAGCGCAAACACTTCATCGGGAATCTGCCCGCGCGATTGAACCCGCATCGTCGCCACGAGCAAAGGCGGAAACAAACAGAGCGCGACCCAGACCAGAATACGTCCCAACGTAACGGAACGCCTGAGCTCAAATCGGAAGACGGAAACGGCTGCTTGAAACATATTGAACGCTTAGAAACTGAATTTGGAATTGCAGGACGATGTGTCGATCTGCTTAGTTCGTTGTCGCTAGCTCATGCGTACCGCCTTCAAGCAGTTCTCCGCGGTGAACACGCAAGAGAAGGTCAAAAGCGGATTCCAGACTACCGTCCGGTGAATCAATCGAATTAAGTGCAATCGCTTCGTCACAAGCCAGTTCTCGGAGCCGATCGTAGAACGCACCCTTGTCCCCCACGCGGATCACAAGTGTGCGTCCATCGTCTTCGAAATCGAGGCCCATGAGCCAACTTTC
This sequence comes from Aureliella sp., assembly GCA_046290675.1. Classification (GTDB taxonomy): domain Bacteria; phylum Planctomycetota; class Planctomycetia; order Pirellulales; family Pirellulaceae; genus Aureliella. The sequence goes on along the minus strand of JBKAHA010000008.1, from coordinate 119,261 downwards.
CTCCGACAATGTGGCTGCCAGCCGATCCAAGCCCCGCCCGGTCAAGCGAACTTCAACGGGAAAGCCTCGCAGCATCGAACGCACTTCACTGGCATCGCCGCTAGCCAGGATTCGACCGCCATGAATCAACAGGAATGACGATGTAATGGCCTCGACCTCGTGCAGAATATGACTCGCCAGAATCAAGCTCTTACCCGCCGCGTTCCATTGTCCCAAGAATTCCGAGAGGTCGTGACGACCAATTGGGTCGAGGCCGTTGAAAGGTTCGTCCAAAATCAACAGCTCCGGCTCATGCGCTGTCGCCTGCGCCAGTTTGGTTCGCTGCCGCATTCCCAGCGAGTAGCTGCCGATCGGGCGCATCATGTTCGCCTCCATACCTAGCTCGCGCAGGCTTTTGACGGCGCGATCTTCGGCTTCTGATTTGGAGAATCCATGGAGTTCTGTTAGATACGAAACCCAATGGAAGGCGCTTACGTTGGGATAAAGAATATCGCTCGCCGGACAGAGACCGACACTCGCGAGTACGTCACGTTGCCTGGCAGGATTCCGCCCCAAGACTCGCACCGTTCCGATCGAGGGAGAAAACGCACCAGTCATCAGGTTAATGAGCGTCGTTTTTCCGGATCCATTGGGGCCGACTAAGCCATACGCACCGCGAGGCAGATCTAGATTGAGATCCCCAACCCCAATGACGGTTCCGTAAAACTTGGAGACGTGATCTAGGACAAGCAGGCTTTCGCTAGAAACCGTGTTGTTCATATTCAATACACTCATGCTTGTAACCTCGCCAACATGCGGCGCCTTACAAACCAGTAACAGGCTGCAGAAATGAAAACGAGCACAAGAACGTATGGGAGAATTGATTTCTCATCTGGATAGACACCAAATACATACTGCTGAACTCGTCCCAGGGTATGAAACGGTGAAAGCAGTTCCCAGTCGGATTGCCTCAAAATCTGCACCGTAGGAATATCCTCTTCGCCTCCACCGATACGTTCAAATCGACGGACACCGGGCCTTCCGCTCCGACCCGCCGTTTCACCAAAGAACAGGACGGTGTACGAGAGCCAACCTACGGTCCAAATGGCAAACCATGCAAAAGCCGCATAACGAGTCTCAATCGTGAGCGCGCTACAAGCCAATGCGATCATGGAAACGGGAATCATCAAAACGAGAGACGCCGCAAGTATCCGGATCGGCAGATCCCAGGTTGTCAAAAGTACGGTCACATCGGGTGATAGACAAAGCCCAAGGCCATACAGAAATAGAGCCGGAATAGTGGTGATCATGGCTAAGAAGGCCCAGATCACTAGGGCCTTCCCAAAGATATAACCGGGCAGGCTGAGCGGACGCGAGAAATAGAGCAGGTAACCTCGATTTCGCAGGTCCGCGGCAATCAGTTTTGGCGCGACCAGAGCTACGACGACAAGCATTGCGATCGCTTGGGGATTTCGGAAGAACGTCATCAACAGCGACGACCAAACTTCGTGCCGAACGGACTCTGGATCTCTCGCAACGGAGACGGCCAGTTCGGATGATGAGCCTGATGCCATCACCATGCCGGCAAAGAATTCCCGGTACTCTACGTTCACAATGGATTGTTCAAAGAAAAAGAAAATGACTCCAAAAACGATCGCTGGGACGAAGGACAGGATCAAGGTCCTATTCAACCAAGTCGAAGCGAACGCCAGCCGAACTCCGGTACGAGCTACGATTGACCAACGCCCAAACAGAGACGTCCGCTCGCCTTCCCAGGCGCGGTAGCCAACATCATGCAGCGGCATTTTCGGCCTCCTTCACGGTATTGAAGAAGATCTCTTCAAGGGAATTCTGCGCAGCGGTCAGTTTCCGAATCGAAACTTCGGACCGTGATGCGGCCCTCCAGACGGATTGGCAATTCGCGTCGCCCACTCCAGAAATCCACATTGCACCTTTTTCGCGCGGTTCGACTTCAAAGCCCTCTTGACGGAGTTCCTCAATCAGCCGGGTTGCATCTGGGTACGGATCCTCTGCGGTCGCGACACGACGCAGCTCGACTTCAACGAGTACACCACTCTTGGTCGGACGACTTAGATTCTCCAGCGTGTCGACTAAGTGCACTTCACCACGCGACATAATGATGACTTGATCGCAAACGGTTCGAACGTCATGCAAAATGTGGGTGCTGATGAGAATGGACTTCTGATGTTGCTTCGCCAAATTCTTCATCTTGCGGAGCATCGAAGTTCGCTGCTCAGGATCAAGGCCCGAAGTAGGTTCATCGAGAATCAGTAGTGAGGGGTCGTGTACGATCGATTGAGCGAACTTCAACTTCTGTCTCATACCCGTCGAATACGTTTCGACTTTGCGATAACGCTCCTGTCCAATGTCCGCAAAGTCCATGGCTTCATGAGAGCGTCGTAGTGCCTCCACCCCTGGTAGCCCAGAGAGCTGAGCCATGAATCGAACCGATTCGATTCCAGAGAGACCTGCGATAAAACAATCGTCTTCGGGTAGATAGCCGACGGCATCTCGAATCTGCCGGAGATCTTCCGGCAGTTGGTACCCCATGATGGACGCATTACCCGCTTGAATCTTGAGCAATCCAAGTAGGGATTTGATCATCGTGCTCTTGCCCGACCCATTAGGACCTAGAAGTCCCGTGATTCCCGGTCCGACATCTAATGACACATTGTTCAGCGCCAGGCGCGAACCATAGTGTTTGGTCAGACCATCCAAATGAATGATGCTGTTGCTGGTCACGTTGCTGTTCGCGATCTTTCTCGGTTAAGCGTTGGTGGGTCGATCGACGATCAGTTCGCTCGATCATGTCGTAGATGAGTCGACTGCTGCGTTCTCGCTGAGAGCGACACAGAACGGTCAGCAGTATGAAATCGTTGGCGATACGGAATAGTTGGCCACACGGAAGCGTTCGTGATAGGGAGTCGTTCGTGATAGTGAACAGAATAGTTCGGACGAACTTGATTCGAGTGGTCTGGATCTAATGGGACCGGGCTCAACAAGCATCGATCTTTCTTCCCTAGTTCCAGGAAATCCCGCTCGAAAACCCTATGGACTTCGCCGAATCGTCTCGGATTGCCCCGCAAGCGTTGACGACCCGCCGAGTGGTACCGACAATTGAAAATTGCACTCGAAAGGATGAGCTCGTCCCCACTTTTCGTTGCTCTTCTCGCAATCTTTGCAATAAAGTCAGAATCCAATGAATATTCTCGCCTCTCAAGATCCCGACATTTGGTCCGCGATGGACGCCGAATTCCAACGCCAACAAGATGGCTTGGAGCTCATTGCAAGCGAGAATTACACCTCGCCGGCGGTCATGCAAGCCGTCGGAAGCGTGCTGACGAACAAGTATGCAGAGGGGTATCCAGGCCGCCGTTACTACGGTGGGTGCGAACATGTCGATGTTGTCGAACGGATCGCCATCGATCGAGCCTGTGAGCTTTTCGGGGCGGAAGCGGCCAACGTCCAACCCCACTCAGGCTCCCAGGCCAACATGGCAGTCTATGTGTCGTGCCTGCAGCCCGGTGATACTGTTCTCGGTTTGGATCTCGCACAGGGCGGGCACCTGACCCATGGCATGCATCTGAATATTTCTGGGAAGCTGTACAACTTTCACTCCTACGGAGTTGATCCAGATACTCACCGCATTGATTTCGATCAAGTGGCAGCACTCGCCAAAGAACATCAGCCCAAGTTGATCGTTGCCGGAGCTAGTGCCTACCCACGCGAAATCGATCATGCCAAGTTCGCAGATATCGCTCAGCAATGCGGAGCGAAGCTGCTGGTCGACATGGCGCACTACGCCGGATTGGTGGCTGCCAAAGTTCACAATAGCCCAATCCCCGTAGCCGACTACGTAACGACCACGACGCACAAGACCCTCCGAGGTCCACGAGCTGGTCTCGTCATGTGCAAGAAAGAACACGCCAAGAAGATCAACAGTGCCGTATTCCCGGGTCTTCAAGGCGGTCCGTTGATGCACGTTGTAGCCGGGAAGGCAGTATGCTTCCATGAAGCACTGCAACCATCTTTTGCTGAGTATGGACAAGCCGTTGTCGACAATGCAAAAGCACTCGCAGATGCCTTAGCGGCAGACGGCATGCGTTTAATTAGCGGAGGTACTGACAACCACTTGATGTTGGTGGACGTCACCAGCGTCGGCATGACGGGTAAGTCTGCGGAAACCACTTTGGACGAGTGCGGAATCACGGCCAACATGAACATGATTCCGTTCGATACTCGAAAGCCTATGGATCCCAGTGGCATTCGACTGGGAACTCCCGCGCTGACCACACGCGGAATGGGGCCGACAGAAATGCGGCAGATCGCTGCTTGGATTGGCCAAGCTCTACGTGCTGAGGGAGACACCGAAAAACTCTCGGGCATCCGCGAGGAAATCCGACAACTTGGCCAGAGCTTTCCCGTTCCGGCCGCCGCCGTTGAAGTCTAGTGCAATGACTGCATCAGACATTGGCTAACAGCCCGGGGTATGATGTGCTCCAACAAGTCAAAGCAAGCAATAGCAGGATAGACGATGCCCGCTTACAAGATTTTGATCGCTGACGACAACGCAGCGAACCGAGAACTGATGGAAGCCTACCTGGATTCCATTGATTGCGAGACGGAGCTTTCGGTCGATGGGCAAGACACGCTGGAAAAGTGCAAGAGCTTTCAGCCCGACCTCATTTTGCTCGACGTGATGATGCCCAAGCTATCTGGCTTTGAGGTTTGCGAGCAAATCAAATCGGATTCTTCATTGTCACAGACCATGATTCTCATGGTGACAGCACTCAACGAACTCGGCGATATCGAGAGGGCTGTTAATGCTGGCACTGATGACTTTCTTTCGAAGCCTGTCAACAAAGTCGAGTTGATCAAGCGTGTCGAAAATATGCTGAGACTGAAGGATACGACGGACGAACTCGAGCGTTTACGCCAGTACATTCGCAGCATGGACCAGCAACCCGATTCTCCAACAAACGAGGGCTAATCCGAACCCTCTCGCCAGCCGGCATAGTCGGTCTATCTTAACCGCGCGTTAACTTAGGCAGCGTCTGCTAGCGCTGCATTCTCCTATCAAGCGCCCGAAGCGGAGTAACCGATCCTTCCATTCGTGCCACCCCGCCCGCAGTGGGTCTGTGGTATGTGCGACTCCGCAAATGTGACGTCACCACCTGCGACCCAGCTCGTGTGGACGTTCCCAACCGATTACCCGCTCGGAAGGGTCTTAATGACGATGCAGACTAGAAGCTTCTGCCAGTGGAACCGTTGTGTCCTACTTGGTGCACTCCTGTTCCTTCCTTCGCTGACGGCTCAAGCCACTGAGCTTTCGCCACTGCGAAACACACGCACGGTCCAAGCGATCCGACAAGCCGAGCCTGCGGTTGTCAACATCGAAGGCAACAAACCCGCATCCACCATCACCGGTTCCTCCGGCGATCGACAGCAAGTCAACGGCATGGGGGCTGGCGTCATCGTAGATTCGCGTGGCTATATCCTGACCAATCAACACGTCATTCAGGACGTCGGTCGGATCGAGGTAACCCTAAGCAATGGACGCGAGTACATCGGTCAGCTGATCGCACGGCACCCGGAAACGGATCTGGCCATGATCAAGATCGACGCTCGAAAACCGCTTCCGGTGATCAAGTGCGGAACTTCCGCCGACTTGATGCGAGGCGAGCCGGTCATCGCGATTGGAAATCCGTTTGGCTACAACCACACGGTCACGATTGGCATCATTAGCGCGTTGCATCGCGATATCCCAGTCAACGGTGTTCAGGATTACCCCGACCTCATCCAGACCGATGCAAGCATCAATCCAGGCAACTCGGGTGGCCCATTGTTGAATGCCGATGGCGACATGATTGGTATCAATGCGGCCGTCCGCATCGGGGCTCAAGGAATCGGATTTGCGATTCCAGTGGACAAAGCCGTCGAAGTCGCTGCCGACATGATTGCCAAGTATCGCCGGAGCGTCGGTTCGAATGACATTGCGGTCGCGACTGACTTCGATAGCACAGGCTCCAAGCTTGTCGTCACCAGTTCGCGAAATGCGAGCGTGCGTCGCGGAGATGTCATCACTGCCGTCAACGGTAAATCGGTCATCAACCGCATGCAGTATGAACTGGCCCTCGTAGGTCGACGCAGTGGATCGGAGGTAGCCTTAGAGATCGAACGTGATGACGAGACGCTAGTCGCCGATATATCACTCTCCGGCTCGAGTCAGCCCCGCGTAAAGTTGGCCTCAACCCGTGGGCTGAATGACAACGTCTATTCGTCACTGGGAATGCAGCTCGACCTGGCTAGCCCCTCGTCAGTCCGAACGGTCGACGAGAGTTACAAAGGCGGCCTAGTCGTAAGGGACGTCCGGCAGGGAAGTCCCGCCTACCGAGCCCAGATCCGCAAAGGCGATATCCTGGTCGGACTACTCGAATGGCAAACGCCGAACTGGGACGACCTCGAGTGGATCATGAAGTCGACGGAAATGCGGACAGCTTCCACTCCGAAATTCCACATCATTCGCGGTGACAACGTCTTCTGGGGCAACATGGAACTTCGCTAGAGCGACCTACTTACGATTGGTCTTTCTCAAGAAGATTCCCAAGCCTCAATATCGCATACGCCTTGTGCGTAACCAGGAGGGATCTAGGGGAGGAGGAGCCATCGGCGCCCAGGGATATACCCTGCGTCGGCGGCTCGTCCTCCCTTGGCCTATTTTAGGAGTCGAGTGCGATCAAGAACGGGCTTCGAGTTAACCAGGTCAACGTCGTTGAAATACCATTTCAAGCCGCGATCGCACTGCCTAAGCCGCTCTGTCGATCGCACGCCTAAGCCGCTCTGTCGATCGCACGCCTAAGCCGCTCTGTCGATCGCACGCCTAAGCCGCTCTGTCGATCGGCAGTGTGACGGGTGCGTCTTCTGCTAAGGAAGCGGTCGCATCAGTCGACTGCGTCACATTGCGGATGGCAAATGGTCGACGTTCATTGCGACGGTAGTAAAGACGAGTATTGGCTTCGCCCAGCAAACCCACGCTAAATAGCTGAACACTGACGATGCACATCAGCGTACCGAGAATCAGCAGCGGATTGCCCGTCATGTCAAAGCCGTTGACTAGTTTCATTCCCACCGTCGCAGCCAACATCGCGCCACCAGCAGCCAAGAAGCCTACTGCCGCACGACCGAAGAATTTCATCGGGCTGCTGTAATAATCCAGCATGTATTTGACGGTCGCCAGATCCAAGACCACGCGCAATGTCCGTGATAGACCATACTTGGTCGTTCCGAAACGCCGCGGATGATGGGTTGTGACCATTTCGAAGCACCGAGCTCCACGCCAGTGCGCCAAAATCGGTATGAAGCGATGCATCTCGCCATAAAGCTCAAGCTCCTCGGCAATCTCCTTGCGCATTGCCTTGAGCGTGCATCCTAAATCGTGAATCGGGAACTTGGTTACCTTGGAAATGATCCAATTTGCAATCCGACTTGGAATCTTCCGCGTAACCAAAGTGTCTTGGCGGTTCTTACGCCAGCCGTGAACTAGGTCGTAACCCTCTTCGAGCTTCTTCAGCATCCGGGGAATGTCGGCCGGATCATTCTGGAGATCACCATCCAGAGTCACAAGCCGTTCACCACTAGCCTGCTCAAGTCCAGCTTGCATCGCCGCAGTCTGACCATAGTTACGGCGAAAATGCACCACGACCAAACGTGGATCATTGGCAGCCAACTCGTCCAGCAGATCCGAGGTACCGTCCGACGAGCCATCATCAACCAGGATCAACTCACTGGATCCTGGCAGCTCGTCCATCACTGTCCCAATCTGCTCAACCAAGATGGGGACATTTTCAACTTCGTTATAGACGGGAACAATGATGCTGTTGTGCACGGGCATGAGTCGGCATTCCAAGTTGGGTTACGTAAGAACTGTGGACTCTACAGAAGTGCTTGTGCGGGCAGCAATGTAGAATAGCAATCGAACCGTCAGAGTTGCTAGCAATTGTGAAATGGCCCCGTTCCGCACCAAGGACACTCGGCCTCTCTTGGAGACACGATTTTCATGTCCGACGCAGACTCGCGCTACTCCCGCCAGATTCGATTTCAACCGATCGGCGAGGAAGGTCAAAAACGAATCAGCACTGCTCGGGTGCTGATCTGCGGATGCGGAGCACTGGGATCAGTACTCGCTGAACGGCTGGCACGATCTGGGGTAGGTCAGCTTACGCTCGTTGATCGTGATTGGGTGGAGAAATCCAACCTGCAACGGCAAACGCTTTTCACCGAAGAAGATGCACTCGAAGCTAGACCCAAGGCGGTCGCCGCCGCAGAAGCCCTGTCGCGTATTAATAGCGAGATCCAAATCGAAAGCCGCGTGGAAGACATTCATTTCGATAGTCTGCCTACCCTTGCTGCGAACTGCGATCTGATCGTTGATGGAACGGACAATTTTGAAACACGTTTTCTGATTAATGACTTCTCTATCAAGCATCGCGTTCCCTGGGTGCACGGGGGATGCCTGGGGGCGGGAGGGCAGGGGATGGTGGTCTTGCCCGGGCAGTCGTCGTGCTTCCGCTGCCTCGTTCCAGATCTACCGTCGCGTGAGCATATGGAAACCTGCGATTCTGCCGGAGTCCTCGGGTCCGCGATCGGGCTGGTGGCAAGTTGGCAAGCCGGCGAGGCTCTCAAAATCTTGTCAGGCAATACCGCTTCCGTGACCAACGGACTTTGGGTTATGGACTCTTGGAACAATGATTATCGCGTCCTGCAACTCAACCAGAACCCAAACTGCCCCTGTTGTGTTCACGGCGAGTATCCATTTCTCAATGGAGAAATCCGTTCTCAAACCACCGTGCTCTGCGGAAAGAACGCCGTCCAGATTGACGTTCCAACATCACAAAAATCATCGCTCAGTGACATTGCCGAGCGTGTTGCCGAGTTGGGCGACGTCAAACAGAACGCCTATTTCGTACGGGTAGCAACCCGCGATCACACGATAACCGTGTTCCGCGGTGGCCGAACGGTCGTCGAAGGAACGACCGACGAATCGGAAGCGAAATCGGTGGCCACTCGGATCCTAGGTGGCTAAACGTGTTGGGCGTTGGGATAGCGGCTCATTCATCGATGGGTATGTAACAACGGTCAAGCAGAACGAGCTTGCTGTTCACCAACCGGCTGCACTCGGAACGTCTCGACGATGATGGCGTAAAGCGCAGGCACGACGTAGAGTGTCAGAACCGTCGCGACCAGTAGACCAAAAATCATCAGCCAAGCCATCCCTTCCCATAGCGGACCTCCCGACATGGCTAGCGGAAGAAGGCCGCCCACAGTCGTGGCCGTCGTGAGGAAAATCGGTAGCATTCGTTGCTTACCCGCCTCGGCGAGACATTCATGGAACTGTGCTCGAGTCAGTCCATTGATTGGACCATCCCCGTGTTCCTCTCGCGAGCGCCGAGCGATCAGTATGTCCGCGAACTCGATGAAGATGATGCCCGTATTCAGTACGATTCCGAACAACGATAAAAGACCGAGTTGCGGCATAAACCCGAGGGCACTGTCCGTAACCCACAGACCAAAGAAGGCTCCCATCATGGCCATCGGCAGCGTAGCTAGAATGACCAACGTCTTGGACCATCCGTTGTACTGCACCACCAAGATGATGATGATCAGCAAGAACGAGACGCCAAACGAAGTTAGCATCTGTGCAGAGGATTCCTGACTCTCTTCGTAGGATCCCCCAATTTCAATCCAGTATCCCGTCGGCAGCGTTTCTTGGATTTCTTTCATGCGTTCCGAGTTCCAAACGCGGAGGACGATATCGTTTCCGGAAACGCCATCTTCGACTTCACTTCGAACTTCGATTGTGCGATTGAGATCTCGGCGCTCAATCTTGGCGGGTTGCCATTTCTGAACGGGCTTGGCAATGGAATTCAGCGGTATCTTGCCGTTTTGACCTTCGACAAAAGCCGCGCCGATGCCGGCTAGATTCCGCTCGTCTGCTTTCAAACGAAAATAGACAGGGATTTGCTTTTCGCCTTCGCGAAACGTCGATAGCTGCAATCCCGAGAAGTACGCATTCAAGGTGTCAGCAACATTGGCATTGGTTACCTGAGCAAGATTGGCTTTGTTCTCGTCAATCTCTAGAGCAATCTCAAATCCATCGATGCCCCAAGAATCGTTGACGTCCCAAGTCTCAGGTTGATCCTGCACCAAGTCCTTTACATCGCGGGCAATTCGACGGAGTTCGTCGATATCGGCAAACCCATCACCGGCTACCCTGAGTACGAGCGGCGCTGCCGGCGGTCCTAGAGCAAGCTTCTTGGGAATCACCCGCGCACCGACAACAGGTTCGATGCCGAGCTCGGCATCACCCTCCGAAGTCACACGTCGCAAGTCGTTGATGTATTGGGGAGTCAGTCCTCCGTCTTGGGTTCGCACCAAAATTTCGGCGACGTTGGAATTCGGTGATGGAGGATCAACGCCAAGGGCCCAACGAGCACCGCCTTTGCCCATCATGCTTCGCATGGAGCGCAACCGCTCAATTTCATTTCCCTGTTCATCGACACTCGGACTCAACGCCCGAACAGTCGACTCAATCTGCTCGACAACTTCCCTTGTTTGCTCAATGGTTGCCGTCTCGGGAAGAATGACATTCACGAAGAACTGGTCACGTCGGTCTTGTGGAAAAAACTCACTGCTCACCGGCAGCGACATGCATACAATCAGCAATCCAATTGAAACAGCGAGCGTAACCCATTTTGCCTTGATGGCAGCGATGGCCGTCCAGCCATAGATCCTGAGAAATAGATTCTGGTTCGAACTTGAAGTCGTCGCATCGCTAGGCTGTTTTTTTGATTCCTTGGTCGCTCGAGATCGCATCGCAGCAATCTGGGCACCCAACCAAGGAAGAGGGGCGGAAGGACGATCCGGATCCTTGGGAGGCCGAATAAACATCGCGGCCAAGATGACGCAGACAGTCATTGCCAAAAGCCAACTAAGGAGCAGCGTCGTCGATAAAGTGACGGGCAAACTATAAACGTACTCCTTCCCTCCTCCTTCTAGCGCGAAGAGCATCGGGAAGAAGGCCGCCACCGTAGTTAGCGTGCCGGTCAGCATCGGCAGTGCGAGGACTTTAGCCCCTTCGACGGCAGCTTCGGTCGGCTTCATTCCTGCCAGGAGATTGGTTCTCGTTTGGTCGCAGACTTGGACCGCGTTATCAACCAACAAACCCAAGGCAATAATGATTGATGCGAGTGAAATCTGCTCGAGTTCAACTCCGAATACCGCAATCACGGCGATGGAGGACATCACCACGATTGGAATGTTGGCAGCCATCACCAAAGACGTGCGAAGACCGACGAAGAGCAAAACGACGATCACCACAATGACAACAGCCGACACAACGTTACTAATCACGTCGCTGATCTTCATCGAAACGTTGTCAGCTTGATTTGATACAGGCTTGACAGCGATATCCCTTGGCAGACTCTGATCGATCTCGACCAGCTCCCTAACTCGCTCGAGGGATCGCTCGCAAACATCAATAATGTTGGAGCCCGATTTCATCGTGACACCGATCATGATTGCAGGGAAAGTACCCCGCTCATCGGTGAAATTGCAAAGCACCTCGGATGGCTGCTTGTAGTCGCGATTCACCTCAAGCCCGATGTCCGAGAGCGTCACGAGGTTGACTGAGTTGTTCGATTCGCTCGCGGTTACCGGTAATGACCGAATCTCGCTTACAGCATCGAACTCGCCTCCCGGTTTGACGGAGAATTTGCCCGCATCGGTATCAATCGTTCCGCCCGGAAGCACAATATTTCGGGCCTCGACAAGCTGCCTGAGATCGCTCGTTGTCAGTGCTACTTTCGACCATGTTCCGAGATCCGTTTCGATGAAAATCGCTTCGTCTTGGACTCCAAATTTCTCTACCTTGGCCACGCCAGGTAGCAAGCGGAGTACATCTCGAACTTGGTCCGCATAATCTTCAAGGTCCCGTGGTGTATAGCGGTAGTCCGGATTCACCTCGGATTCACCTTCCAGTGGAACCTGGAATACTCCAAGCAACAGAATCGAGGTATCCCCAAAGTCATCGTTGACGACTGGACGTATATCACGTGAGGGAAGATCGACCAATTCGACTTTGGCCCTCACTTTGTCCCAAACGTTGGCGATGGATTCTGCCGTCACACGATCTTCGACATCAACATAGATTGTTGAAAGTCCGTTGATCGTCGTGGAGCGTAGCGTATCGACTTCTTCAATACTATCGAGCGCCTCTTCGATCTTATCGGTGATCAACTCTTCGACTTTGACCGCGGGAGCACCCGGCCAACGCGTCGAAACAACGCAGGAACGAATGGTAAATTCGGGATCCTCTCGGCGGGGCATCGTTTGAAACGTGATTGCGCCCCAAACAGCCAGTAGCGTCACGAATGTGATCACGACTGGCCGGAAACGCATCGCAAAGCCAGCTAGATTCATCGCGTCGCCTCACTTTGAGTGACTCGAACGGATTCGCCATCACGCAGGTAGTGGACTCCGCGAACAGCGATCGTCACGCCTTCTAGGTCTTGTGCATCACTTGGATCCACTTTGGCAAGTGACGAGATCTGGTCGCTAGACTGATCGAGCTGCACTTTGCGTTTGCGAACGACAGTTTCGTTTTCCGACTCTTCGACGATGAATATGTAGCTCTCGTTTGATTCACGTACGATTGCATCGTATGGCAAAAAGATCCCATCACTAACGTCTCCGTCAGAGAGATCGACACGCACGACATCGCCCGGTCTAACCAACCATTGAGCCCCACGATCGACCATAAGCTGGCGACCATCCCAATCCTCGCTTGACAATCCGGTCTGAAACTCGATTTGACCAGCGATCAGATTCTTTGCGGGATCGAAATCAGGGTCTTTGAGCTCAATCTCTTGAAACATCCAGTTGCCTAGGAAGGGTATTCGGTTTTTTCCAAGCTCAATCCTTACTTTACGGACGCTAACCAAGCCATCTTTTGGAAGATTCTCACCCGCCTGAATGCTCTCGATCATCCAGAGGAATGAGCCTTCTTCATCCCGATCAATGGCTTGCTCAGGGGCATGGAGGCGACCCGTTTCCGACCCAGGAAGAAATTTAAAGTCCACACGCCACATCTGATCTGTGGCGGGGATCCCTTCGATTGCATTGGAACTGCGCTCGTTCAACATCAGTAGTGTAAGCGTGAACGTTCGTGTCTGAGGATCCGCGACGGGATCGATCAAGTAAAGGTAGGCGTCGCGTTCTTCAATCGATCCGTCTGGCATGGTCACCAGCGTCGAAAGTCGTTGGCGATTCTTAAGCCGACGAGAATCTGCCGCCGAAACCTCCACTTCGATTTTGATCGGATCCATCAATTGAACCGTCGCGACAGGTTGTCCTGCGGACACCATACTGCCTGGCACAACGTGGGTTTCTGCGACCTGGCCGCGAAAAGAAGAGAACAGCGTGCAGTTGTTTAGATCACGAGACGCATCTTTTAGTGCCTGCTCTGCCTGAACGACCTCGAGTCGACTCATTTCGAGCTCAGCCTTTTTTGCTTCCTTGTTCGCCTCGATCTGCGCCACTTTCGATTGAGCGTTCTCCTTATTCGCTTTGTCGCGATCGACGTCCGCTTGAGCTCCCGCATTCTGCTTCACCAAACGCTCGCTACGATCTAACTCAACGCTCGCCAAATTGAGCTCGGCCTCCGCGGCTGCAGCTTGAGCCTCGAGTCCTTGCATCAACTCGATTTCGACTGCCTTGACGCTTTTGGACGCCTTCTTTTTAGATGCGTCTGCCGAAGCGACTGCCAATTCGAATCGGTCTTTTTCTAAGCGCGCAATTGGCGTGCCGACGCCCGCAGACCAACCGCTTATTCTTTCCTCCAAACCTGGGACCATATCGGCATTTGGTAAAACGTCGTCTTGCAACTCGAGGCCAACGATTCTGGCTTCGATCTCTTCACCAGGCTCAATGACCCACTCGACTCGCCCGGCGACTTCAAACCCAATCTGTTCTGTTTTCCAAGAAGACGCCGCCGCAGAAACTCGCACACCTGTCGGAGGCTGTTGTGAGGTCAAAACCATAACGTCGATAGGACGCGGCTTTTGTTTCACCTCACCTGTAATGGTGTCAGCTGAACCACATCCCGCCACAGCGAGCAGGGCAGCCGTAAGGCAGCAGTATTTCGAAAAGAAATACCAAATCGTCGGATAGCTCTTACTTTCGATCATATGTTGGCCAATGAATGAAGGAGGGCCTATCAAAATGTAGTGATTAAAGAGTGGATTCCGCATTCCGCAGTTATGTAGCTTAGCCGAGATTTTCACGATCGAAAATTCGGCTTGTCACTGCGGTTCCAACAACTCCGATATTAACGCTGCTACGCATGACAAGAATCATGCCAATTTAGCTTGCAACTATAGTGCGGGAGTCTGGGAATCCAGGCAATCATGAAATACGCCATTCGAAGCCTCGCACCAGCCATCCTCTGCGTCCTGCTTTGCGGCTGCCAAAGCATTTCTTACTGGTGGCGCAATGACAAACGTGTCGGCCCCAACTATGGCCAACCCGCCACGAATACGGCTGATAACTATGTCGACGCGGTCGATGAGACGAATGCAGCCTTGGTCCGATCCGAGCGGAGTATTGAACCGGAATGGTGGCATGCGTTCCAGGACCCAGCTCTCGATCAGCTGATCCAATGTGCTTACGCACAGAATCTGTCCCTCAAAACGGCGGCGTGGCGAATCGAAGAAGCCCGTGCAATCCGACGTATTGCAGCGGCCAATCTCCTCCCCCAAAGCCAAACCGCGTTCGGCCAGTTTGCCCATACGCAAAATAGCCGTACCATCGGAACCGCGTTCCCAGGATTCCCAGTAACCGTCGATGATTGGTCAGTAGGCTTTGACGCGGGTTGGGAAATCGACCTTTGGGGACGTATTCGCCGATCCATCGACGCCTCCGATGCTCAACTTCAAGCTACGGTACATGATTACGAATTCGCTATTGTCACACTGGTCGGTGATGTAGCCACACTCTATCTCCAGATCCGATCGCTCGACGAGCGGCTCGAGCTTGCGAAAAAGAACGTCAAACTGCAAAGCGGTAGTCTCGAAATTGCCGAGATTCGGTTCCGTGAAGGTCGAACGTCGAAGCTGGACGTCGTCCAGGCAGAGAGCAACTTGGCGCTCACCGAATCGCTTATTCCTAGCCTCGAACTTGCTCGCCGCCAATCGCTCAACGCCTTAGCCGTTCTACTTGGCATTCCACCGGGAGAGATCTCCAATTGTGGATTGGCATTCTTGGAACCAGGTGGATTGCCGGAGGTCCCAAGCGAAGTCATCGTCGGCATACCAGCTGAATTGCTGCGACGTAGGCCAGATATCCGTTCCGCTGAACGGATCATGGCGGCACAATTCGAGCAGATCGGAATCGCAGAAGCCGAACTCTACCCAACCATGACGATCGGCGGCACACTCGGTCTGCAGTCGGCACAGCTTAGCCGTCTTTTCGATGGGAGAAGTTTCACCGGCACAATTGCACCGGCTTTCAGGTGGAACATTTTGAACTACGGTCGGTTGAAGCAAGCGATACGAGTGGAAGAAGCTCGTTTCCAGCAAATCCAATGGGACTTCCAGAACGCGGTTTTGAACGCTCAACGAGAAGTCGAAGATGGAATTGCCGAATTCATCAAAGTGAAAGAACAACTCCAATCGGTCGCAAAGCAGGTCAAAGCGAACGAGGAATCCGTTGAACTTGCTATTTCGTTGTACAAAGAGGGTAAGCAAGATTTCGGTAGAGTCTTCATCGTCGAGTCTGGTCTAGTTCAGTCGCAAGATCAGCTCGTTGCCCTGAGAGCGAATGTCGCCCTTGCGCTGGTCAAAACCTATAAGTCGCTGGGCGGCGGCTGGGAGATTCGTTGCACCGGAGGGCCGCAAGCATTCGGAGAGCTCAGCACTCAGGTTCTCGTATCGACGGACCAAGCTGAAATCCAGGCGTTACCCGAAATTGCAGTCGCTGACGACTCAGCCATGCCGTTGCTTGGGAATGAGGCAGGAGAGGTTGATTCTTCACCGCCGCCGATTCAGGAAGCTCCTGCACTGGAACCCATTGAGATTCCCAGTTCTCGTTAAGAATCGAAGAAGGTGACAAAGCCAACTCGGTGCCTTATCGGTTCCCGTTCGCCCCTTTTCTCGCACGTTCAGTAGCCAACGCGTGAGCTCACTCAGCCAATTTTTGGCTTTCAAGCTGGGAAAATGCTCCTCTTGGGTGGCATTCTATCCCAAGGGCGTCTAATCTAACTTTAATTAGATGAGCACGAACGTTTTCGTGAGAATCTCATCCCTCACTCTTGTCCAACACTCTCTGTGTTTTCCCAATGAGATACGAATTCCGCCTGGCCGAATTGCTGGGCCATACTCCAGACCGAAGAAAACGTCCCGGAACGATTAAGGCGATCGTCGAATATACGGGCCTCGACCGACACCAAGTTGCTTCTCTCCTCAAGAATGAGGCGAAGTACATTCCTCTCGAAGCACTTTCCAGGCTTTGCGACTACTTGGTCGAGCATGGTTATGCAAGCGCCGATGAATTGCCAGGTGTTCTCTTCTCGGTTCGGCCGGAACACTTCTGGGAATTATTGGCTCGCCGTCGTCGACTCGAGATCTGCGTCGGCGTTCGTCGATCCGACAGTGAAGATGGACCGCAGAATGCTTGGGTTGTTGCGTCGGACGCAGTCTTAATGGGTGAGGTTCTCAACGGCGTCACCACGCTCGGCGGAACCGACAAACTTGCTCGGTCTCAACCGAGTTCGCGTGAGATGCCTACGCACCCGGAGTTGCTTCGGCAGACACTTGTTTGGAGTCCAGGTATCAACGACGCGAGCGAAGCGATCGCGAGAGCCGACAAGGTTTACGACGGCTACACATCCTCCGCCGGTGACAAAGCGATGATCTGCTTGGGCAGTGTGAAGAGCAATCCAGTCGTCGATAAGATCTTCTCCGACACCTTTGCAGCGACTCCGTTTGAAACGCAAGACACGGTTGCGAAGGCTTCCGATCGCCGGTGCCCATTCTTCCTACGATACCGTGACAGTGATCCACACATTCCATGTGCTTCTGCCGGGCTGCGTTTAAGTGCTAGTGAAGATGCTCCAGAGCCTGGTATCTATTACGAGCAGGCCGATGGGACCTGGACGTTTGCCGGCGGACAAGACGCAGCACTCGTCTTCTACGTCTATCGTGAATCACTTGGCCGATTAGAAATGGTTCTCAGTGGCTTTAGTGGGCGTGCCACGCGATTGTTGGCAAGAACTCTTTCGCATCGGTCGGAAGAATTTTGGCCGCCGGTCTTCCAGCAAAATTATCTGCAGATCGGTGCCTTCATCGTTCAGTACGATGCTCCCGCCGACGCGAGTGAGCCGGACGACATCTTGCGCACGGATGAAATTGGCAATCCAACGATTATTCCACTTCCATCGGAAGCCATCGCGAAACGCATTTCTTAGACCGGCTAATTCAACGCATTCCGCGGGCGAAATATGTCGGTCATTTGGTGCCTCTGCTGACTCGCATAGTGAAGCTCTTCAGCATTCTTTACACGCGATGAGTCGTTATCGATTCGTCGCGTTTTTCTTTATTGCCTAATCCGTTGCTGGAGGCCGCTTCTATGGGGGCAGGGCGTTACTCGCAAGGCAAGGTTCTAAAGCTGAGCGATTAGCGATCCCCCAGTTCAAGCAATCGGTCTTTTGCTTCATCGACCTGTGTCTCCAGTAGCGGATCGTCTGCGTACAGCTCGATAATTGATTCCCAGATCTCGCGAGCCTCTACCAGATTAGCCCTGTCATACTCGGACTCAGCTCCCGCTAAACGCTGCCCGACGAATTCCTGTAGCACCGTCACAACTTGTCCCATGCCGCGAATACGTTCGAGACCTTCCCGCGACAAATAACAAATGTCGGCCGCCTCTTCCGACTCAAGATAGAGTTTCAAGAGCGCCCGATACTTTTCGCGAGCAGAAAAGAGATCACCAAATTCCTCGTATTCCCATGCATTCCAGTACTGGCGTTCTGCATCAACCCATTTGGATCTCCGATTGAGTCGATCTTCGCGCTCGAGACGCCGCAAAGTTTCTCTCGCATCGACCCAAGCAATCTTTTCCGCAGCCCACGCTGCATTGGCACCCTCGGGGAATCGCTCGACCAATTGCAGCATGTAGCCGTCAC
Source organism: Aureliella sp. (assembly GCA_046290675.1). Lineage (GTDB taxonomy): Bacteria > Planctomycetota > Planctomycetia > Pirellulales > Pirellulaceae > Aureliella. The sequence continues at coordinate 101,026 of JBKAHA010000008.1, read as the reverse complement.
GGGCTTCATTCCAATCTTGCCATTGCTCTGTCACGGGTGGAAGAAGGGCTTCCGCTCTGTCCCGCAAGGTGGCTTCGCTGTAGGGAAGCAAAAACCAAACGACCCCGAAGACTGCGGCGACAAATCCTAATAGCAGAACCCAGGTTTGGTCAAAAAAGGAAGATTGTGATTGCTTCTCCTTTTTCTTCTTCTTTTTGATTCCAAGGACCTTCTCTGCTTCAGCCCGATTGGTCTGCTGTAACTGGAGGGGACTAAACCCGGCGGTGGCATGCTGGAGAACTCCAACACCTTCCTGTTCTCGTCTCTCTGCTTCTTTGAATGCGAGTAGCAGGGCGGTCGTACTAAATGGACGCTGCTGTGGTTCTTTGCTCAGAAGCTGCCCAACGATGGCACTAAGCCAAACCGGACAATCGAGGACCGACGCGCCGACATCAGGTGTCGGTTGCTTAACGATGGCCAGCTTTAGCGCCTTAGCGTCGTTTTCCTCAAACGGCGGTTTGCCGGTAAGCATGAAGAAGAGTAGGGCACCGACGGAATAGAGATCTGCTTTGGATCCGACATTCTCACCTGCAACACTTTCTGGAGCAGTGAATTGCAGTTGTTCAACGGATGGCTTACGCTGCCCAAGTGCGTAAGAAATCGCATCTCTCCTCCAGTCACTTACTTTGACGACTCCCGAGCGGTCGACCAAAACTTTGTCGGGTTTCAGTCGGCCATGAAACCAGTCTCGTTCATGAGCATATTGCAGCGCCTCTGTCACTTGGCGAGCATATTCAAGAGAGGTGTCCCAGGGCAATCGACCGCGTCGCTCTACCAGCGACTGCAACGATTCACCGTCAACAAGCTGGTATGCCAAGTAGGCACTTCGGGTATCAAATCCGCCGCCATAGCATCTCACAATCCCCTCATGGCGAAGGTTCTTCAGCTCTTCCAACTGCTGCGCATATTCTTGCCGACTCTCAGGAGTCATTCCCATTGGAATCTTGAATACACGCAGTGCAGCGAGCTTTTTCTGTTCGAGGTGTACCCCACGAAACACCTGGCCCTCACGAAGCGCTGGCGCCAATGGTGCTTCTAACGCAAACGGACCAATTCTAGATTTCGCCATGGAATCTCCAGGTTCTGATCATCTTTTGCGCACGTCATTCAGATCGGGAAAGTTGGCACCGCTTCAGTATGTTCACTCAATGTGCGTGAGCAAAAAAGGGACCAGGAATACTGCCCTTGGATTCCAGATTGCCGTTCCGCAATCGATCCGGCAAGGGATCTCGGGATCAGGACGCAATAGCAAGGGGTAGCGACATCCAGGGTCAATCAAAGTTTGAATCTGGGTTGAGTGGCAATTCAATACCCAACCCTCCGTTTCCGAGTTTAGCGAGGAATTTACGGAGGGTCGGAGCCTGAGCGACGGGGAGGAATTCTTCCCAATTTTAAACTTTGATTGGCCCTGGGTAGCGACGTCCGATTCGTGTAGGGAATTTTAATCGCTGTCGATTCGGCGAAGTTGATTCAGTGCGATCGAAAAAGTATCCGCGACGAATCGTCTTCGATTCCGCAGATCTATTTTAGTATGGCTGAAACAGACAGATGACGGGGACCGTGTTCAAATGAGAAATTGTTCCATCCGATCCCTGCATCAAGCAAAAGAACTACGGAGCCATACCTTCGGCTCGACGTGTGTAGACAGCGGATTCCGTAGTTGGTTGAGTACTCAGGGGTCCAGGCGTAATACCTGAAACAACCCTTGCGGGGATGCGACGACCATAATTCCGCATACCCATCCTGTTGGCCTGCATCGCCATTCGATATTCTTGCCGTACGTCTTCGAGATGCGTCAGCAAGATTCGGCGGACTTCGAAAATGGCCTTTGGATGGCGGTGAATATTCTGATGCTCGCTTTCAACGGAAATTTCACTCTCCACGTCGGGAACGCGAGCGCTGGTGACTTCGACAACGCCATCACCCGAAGCCTCCTTCTCACCGAGCCAGCTTTTTGTTGCAACTAACCCAATGATGTTGTGATACTTCACCCACGGCGCGGATGCCGCCCGCCACATTGCCGGAAAGACCGGCGAGTCTGGGCTAAGTGAATCAATACTAGTGCTCGTTGTTAGCAATTCGGTATTTCGGAAGACACCGGGGTTCTGATTGATCAATTGTTGACCAGATGCGACCATCATGGCGGGCAGTTTGATTAGTTTTCTTCCCAACCAACGAGTGGTATCGTTTGCGTAATCACTACCCCGATGCGGAGTGCCAATCGTAACGACGCGACGTACATCTCGATTCGGAGTGAAGAAGGCGGCTTCACGCAGTCGGTTGACGACTTCATCTTCACCTTGAACTTCTTGGAACGGCTTGTTGCTAAGAATCTGCCAGAAGTCATCAGAACTCTCGATCGTCTGCATACGACTCACCAGTCCACCCATGCTGTGCCCAACAAGCACGGTTTGATCGAGAGCTTCATATAGCCGATTCGGATCCAGTGTCTGTCGAAGTTGGCTCAAATCGGACCGCATCTGTGTCGCGCTAAGCCAAAAAGGTTGCCCCGTTGGATACTGATAGAACCAAAATTGGTAGTTGCGTCGCAGTTCTTTGAAGCTTCGTAAGTCGTTGAACATTGGCATCCACGTAACGGGGCTAGACCAAAGTCCATGAACCATGAGAACCGGAATGCGTTGCGGATCAAAAGGCTCGAGCATGTAGATTCCGCGATGCTCTTGTGTCTTTTGTGGATTAAGCAGTCCCAAGGTGGCTTGGCTCGTTTCCCGAAACTGAGGGCTGTCTAAGAAGTAAGCCAATGACGTACTAAGATCCGTTTGCAGTGGAACCATACGGTTGCCAATACGAAGATCGCTTGATGCCAGGGGATCGTGTAACTCGAGAACGCAGTGATGCCGGTGCTCAGCTCCCTTACCCGGCATCGATCCTGGTTTGACAACTCGCGCCAGCGCCGTCACTGGAAAGCTCAGTCCTTCGGGGTAGTACTTCTCCCTCGGGTCATCCTCTCCGCCTTTCTTCCGAACGGCAATCAGAGGCACACCTAGTCCGTAGGTCAAACCTGATGAAGGTAAACCTTCGACTTCATAATCACTGACGAACTCAAATCGTTCGAAATCCTCTGCATTCCATTGGCCGCGGACAACGGTATGGATCTCGTATTTCTGAGAACCCGTACTGAGAGGATAGCTTTCGCCGGGACGCAACTGCCCCTTGGCATTGACGATTCGTAGCGATGACTCCAAAGCCTCGTTGTAAAGATCGCATGCGCCTCGGAATAATGGATCGTATGGATTTCGGGAGTCATCGAATTCTTCCGAAAACAGAAACATGTATGCGTTACTAAGGGCCACGCTGTACATATCCAAAGCATATGCTTCGTCGCCATCGTCGTTGGCTTCGCGACCCAGGATGTAAGCAATCTCGCTGATGGCGTAGACCAGCCCGCTTTCGACCTCTGTTTCAAGCAGTTCCTGCATGACTTGAAGACAGAGTTTCGGATCTTCTCGATACACATCCTCAAGTGCAAATCGCCGCAATGCCGACTCGGTGCGCTGGCTAACACGCGGCCCCTTGAAACTGCTCAGCTGCAGCTGGTTGGTGAGTGGATTCGCTGGTGTATCACGGCGAATCAGAAATCTTTGGGTTGAGCAGCCACTTCCAGCCAACATCAGCAGAGTCAGCAAGATGGTCAGGTTCACCGCGCTGCAGTTAGAGCGTTTCACCTGTGGGTCACTCGAGTCGTTTAGCCGATGGCCCTTTAAACCGCGCACCAGCCCACGATTCGCCCCAGGTGAGGCGAAAAGAGGATCGTGTTCCCGATGAAGCGACATGCTGTTACCGATTCGCATCCTTGCGCAGTCCGCAAACCACTGATTTGCGCGGACCCGGAGTCCCTACTAGGACCCTCCGACTAAAGTCCTGGGGACTGTAGGAAAGCGCCGATTCGCCAGTCAATGTCGATGCTTGTCGTAAGAATACGCTTCCAACATGCACTTTGACTCTGCAAAGAAATAGGTAGCAATTCGCCATCCATTTCGGCTAACCTGGATAGACAACACATACTGTTGGTTGAACGAATTGCTTGCAAAGGAACCGAGCAGGCTCTGATGGCTAAAGATATCAATCAAGTTGAGCGTGATTTTCGAGAGGAATGGCGCGGCTTCGCGCCAGAGGTATACGCCAATTACCTTGACCAAGTCACGGAAGATCAGCGATTGGAACTTCTTTGCCGAATCATCATTATCGAACTCGAGTACTCATTCTGTCCCCCTAGCGGTCGCGTTGAACCAGTAGACGAGGACGAGGCAAGGGCAACACCATCTCTTGCATTACTGTTGTTTCGCTTCCCGGAATTGAGAAGCAAACCAGAATATGTCCTCAAACTATGCGTTGTTGAATATGCTCAGAAACTCCGTTACGGCAAGCAAGCACCGCGACCCGAATCCTATCTCCAGCTTTACGAAGAGAATCCTGACCGTCTGCTTCAGTTGCTATTGGCGACTGAACAAAAGCTTCCCTCAGTAAAACCTAATGCTGATCCTGACTCTGCATTGCCGAATGCAAATGATCTCACGGTAAAAGACGAAGCCGGTACATCAATCTCGCTCGAACAACTCCCAACCAACTTGGGTTGTTTCTTACTTGTCGAATTGATCAGCCGCGGCGGAATGGGATTCGTCTACTCGGCAATCGATCTCCGGAACACGGCGTCGGTTGCCGTCAAAGTCATGCGACGTGACGATGCGTGGAGTGTCTTTCGGTTTCAGGAGGAATTCTCTTGGCTCACCTCGGTGAACCATCCCAATTTGGTCAAGCTATATGACGCGTGTGTCGAAGGCGACATGCGATACTTTTCGATGGAGCTGGTCGAGGGCAAAGTCATTTCCGAGTGGTTTCGGAGGCACGCTAAACGTCGCGATGATCCATGGAAGTATTTACGGCAAGTACTCGCGCAGGCCGCTTCCGCCGTCCAGTACCTGCACCACATTGGGGCACTGCACTGCGATATCAAATGCACAAACTTGATGATCACGTCTTCGCGGCGCGCGGTTCTATTGGATCTCGGGTTGGCTGTACGCGAGGATAGCCCCAATACAGAACCAGGAACGTTTCAATACAGTGCTCCTGAAGTCGTACGAGGCGACGGTCATTCTCGATCTAGCGACTGGTTTAGCTTTGGGCTCATGATTTACGAGGTCATCGCTGGAGGTTTCGAACTTCGTTACACCGACGGGCTGGCGGGGCAGCGTGTATTAGATATCGAGGACGTACGGCGTCAGATGAAGCACGCCCCGGAAGAAATCGTTGACCTGTGTTGCGATTTGCTGGCTGACCAGCCGGATGAGCGACCAGAAGGAAACGAGGTAGTCGAGCGTTTAGGCGGCGAACTGAAAAATCGAATGTCTTGGACGCACTTCGTTGGAAGGCAAAAACCACTAGAGAAGCTGCAGCAGGCTTCGACTGCACTGGCTTCAGGTACATCGTCTTCATGGATCATTGAAGGTGAATCTGGCATTGGAAAAAGCTCACTGATCAAGCGGTGGCTAAGATCACTACCTCAGTCCGAATACTTCGTCCTTCATGCGAGCTGTTTTCGGCAAGATCAAACGCCGAATCGCCTCGCCAATAGCCTGCTGCAACAGATCTTCTTCAAGTTGCAGCCGCTGCCTGAGTCCATCTGGAAACCTGAATTGGAAATTCGAGTTGAGTCGATCAGCAAAGTCTTTCCTCAGGTAAAACAGCTGCTCGAACCAGGTCAATACTTTTCACCACCCGAGAGTCGACCGAACGCTTCCGCTCAAATGGAATCGCAAGCCTTTGCCATGCTTTCGGAGTGGATGCAGACGATCAACGCCCTTCGGCCTTTCATTATTGTTGTCGACGATGCTCAATGGGCAGACCGGGCCAGTCTCAGTTGGTTGCGGCGTTACGCGAGCGATCATCAATTCAACGTGATGTTGGTCATTGTAGATGAGACCTCGGGACTCGTTTTCGACTCACTATATGGTGAGCAACTTTCGTCCAACGAAGAATCCATCCAGACGACTCGTTTGCAATTGGATTCGTTAACCGAAGAAGAGTCTAACGAGCTCGTCGCGCGAGCATTTGAGACTACCGAATTATCACCCTCACCCCGCATCATTAACAATTTGATTGAGCGTAGTCAGGGTAGCCCGTTCTTGCTGGAAGAGCTGTTCCACACATATGCATACTACGCAAATCGAGACGGAATCTCTGACGACGACTGGCTCCATCGCAGTATGCTTGGAAGCATTCGAAGCCGCTTTAGCCTGCTTCCAACACGTGCTGAACTCATCTTGCAATATCTTGCAGTCGCCGGAAGACCATTAACTTTTCATCAGATCGAGACAGTCACGCGTCTCCAGCCGAAGAGTTTGCAGAAGCTGCTGAACGTACTTGAGAATCAAGGCTGGGTCAGTGTTCGCACCTCGCAAATTGAGTCCAGTATTGACATTGGGCACGAGAAATTCCGTCAGACCATTTTGTCGACGCTACCTTCCGAGCGCCTCAAGCGTCGCCATGCTCGTTTAGCGCGAATGCTTTCAACTAATGTGCCACCGCCCTGGTCTCGCATGGGTGAGCATTTTTGGCTCGCCGATCAATTTCGAGAGGCCGCCGCTTGCTACCTTCAAGCAGCCCAACGTGCCTATGCAACCGGCGCTTTAAAAGAAGCTCTGGAATTCATGGAGCGGGCAAAGCATCCTCTCGCAGATCGCAATGACACTGAATCACGCCAATTCAAATTGCTCGAAGCCAATTGCCTTGCTGGACAAGGTAATGCAAAAGCGGCCGCCCGTCTGTTTGAACAACTCGCTAAGACCAGCGAACCAAGCGAGACACCTTCCCTTAACGCGAAAACGAGCGAAGCGTGGATCCATGCTGGTTTTATGGAAGACGCGATGGAAAGCGTTTCCTCACTGCTGAGAGATCTATCGATTAGCGATCTTCGGAAGTCGCGACGTTCGAAACTTCGTCTGATTTGGAAGCTTTCACGTCGCGAGTCGCCGCAGCATTTCCTGCATTCCAAATCATCAGCGGAGCCTTTTGATGAGCTCTACGGGACGCTCAATCGCATCGGTTTCCCAATGACATTTCTGGACAATCAACTTGGGCCCGACATCATTCTCCGCATGAAAGATTTCGCCGGCACCAACGGCAACGAGGCAGACAAGGCCATTGCTGCTTTGCACTATGCACTTCTGTTGCTGCTAACCAGTCGAAGACGTCGCCGAGAGGCAATTGCTTGGTTGCGAGTTGGCCGCATTCTAGCACGAAGGAGTCAAGTCCCTGCTGCCATGGGGCGCTACTATTTCTGCTATTGGTTGATGTATATCCAAAAGGGACAGCGCGGCGCCGGGCTAAGAATTATTGATCGATCGCTAGACGCATTTTCACAGGATCCAGAGCGCTGCCAGTGGGAAATTCAGTTCATCCAATGGTGTCAGCTCGCGAGCTTCCATGACCAGGCTAGCTTCAAAGAAATGCGCAGGCGAAGTGTACGGCTGCGCGAGCATGCGATTGAAAGTGGCGATTCGATGTCGCAATACCTCATGCACGTTTTGTATGCACATGAATCAGATCTCGTCGAAGACGATCTTGAAGCTGCCAAGAATACTCTGGGCATCGCGCAGCGCGCGATCACTAGTCGCAGTTATCAAATGCCTCGCTTCTATCTTTGGCTAACCGAAAGTCGTCACCAGCTATATGAAGGCAATTTCGAATCAGCTCTCCACATTCTCGATTCCGATTGGCGACGGATGAAACAAGCCTATCTGCTTTCGCACAGCCATAACCTGTGGTTAGCCCTAAAGCTGAAGGCGGCATGTCAGTTGGCAAAAAGGGATTATCAACAAGCGATCAAGACAGCATCCAAATTAAGAGGCCTGAAAGATCGAGTCTATCGCGCACACGGGGATGCTATTGAACTTGTTGCCAATGCCGGTTTAGGTCAAAAGGGAAACCCGGAAGATTGGATGCGAACCGCCCAAACACTCGATGTTCTCGGCCAAAAAACGGATGCACTCGGACTGCGGTGGCATGCTAGTCTCCGTTTCAATGAGGGCCAGATCGACGATGATTACGCCTCAGGTGGACTCGAAGCGCTGATTCATGAAAATGTACGAAACCCAAATCGGTTCATGAATCTCGTCTTGCCGTTACCGAAGATCTAAGCGTATTTCCAAATCCGCTGTTCAATGACACACTCCTTGTTACGATCCTCATCAGCGTATGCCCCGTTTCGAACACCTCCGCCATAAGCCACCAACAAGCCTCGAATGCGACCGTCCTCTAACGCTCGTCGTTGCACCGCTGCGAAGTGCCGTCAATCTGAGCCGAATGGTTCGACTAGCAGGATGTAGCGGCATCAAAAAAATCGTCTATTGTGGATCTGGTAAAGTCGACCCGACCATTGCACGCGATGCCGTTGAGCATGTCGAAGTACAGTTCAGGCGCAGTATCGATCCGGTGCTGAAAAAGCTGCGTGATTCCGGGATGCACCTCGTAGGTCTTGAACAGACGACGAACTCAACTTCGCTCTACGAGTACTCATTCCCACAGCAGACCGCATTGGTCATTGGCAGCGAACGCGAAGGCCTCTCACAATCGGCTTTGGATTATCTGCACGCGGTCGTCGAAATCCCCGTTTACGGACAACCTGCCAGCTACAACGTCGTCACGGCCACGACGATGGCCGTTTATGAATACTGTCGACAGTACCCTAGTGGCTGAATGATTTGCGCGACGGGCGATTGAGTTCCGTCGTATTTACGCCGACAAAAAACGCTCTAATGCTTTAGTTGCACCAGAGCGTTGATGAAGTTTTGAGCATGCTCGTCGAATCAGTTTACTGACCTATCCGAGCAGTCGAGTTTTAAAGCATCTTCGTAAGAAGAGCACAAAGATCTGCCGTACGACAGCTGTAACCCCATTCGTTGTCGTACCAACTGACGACCTTCGCGAGTTTGCCGGTGTCGCCAAGGACTTGGGTGAAGTCGGCAGCAAAGATCGAGCTATGAGGATCATCGATAATGTCGCTGCTCACTAATGGATCTTCGGAATAGCAGAGCACGCCCTTAAGAGGCCCTTCAGCGGCCGCCTTGATCGCAGCGTTGATATCTGCAGCGCTAGCTTCCTTGCCCAGGTTGGCAGTCAAGTCAACAACACTGCCTGTCGATACAGGTACACGCATTGCAATACCGGTCAGCTTGCCTTGCAGTTCAGGAATAACCAAACCAACGGCTTTCGCCGCACCGGTTGAGGTTGGAATGATATTCTGTGCTGCCGCTCGAGCTCGATAAGCGTCTTTGTGCGGCTGATCCTGAACATTCTGATCATTGGTGTAGGCATGAACGGTCGTCATCAGACCACTCTCGATACCAAAGGTCTCGTGGAGAACCTTTGCGACCGGGGCAAGACAGTTCGTTGTGCAACTGGCATTCGAAACGCACTTCATATCTGCCGAAAGCTTGTCGTCGTTGACACCGATAACGCAAGTTAGATCAGCACCATCCTTCGCTGGCGCGCTAAGGACGACTTTCTTACAGCCAGCTTCAAGGTGGGTGTCGTAACCAGGCTTTCCACCTGCTGCACGACCCGTGAAGATCCCGGTGCTTTCGATCACGATATCAACATTGTGGTCCTTCCATGGCAATGCCGAAGGATCGCGTTCTGCCAATGCGGCGATTTCTTTTCCGTCCACGACAAGATGAGTATCCGTCGAGGAAACTTCGCCGGGATAACGACCGTGGATGCTGTCATACTTCAAAAGCGTCGCCAGCATTTTGTTGTCGGTCAAATCATTGATTGCAACCACTTCGAATTCGTCGCTGCGGGCCATCAGGTTGCGGAACGTTAGTCGTCCGATCCGACCAAAGCCATTGATTGCGATACGAGTTACCACGGTAGTCTCCTATGGTTCGGATTCAAAAGCCGCTCAATACAGTAAAGTCAAAGCCAACCAAAGAAGCCTTGAAGCGGCGAGAAGTTGTTGGGTTGGGAGGCCGCGATCGTTAGCACGCATTGAGCCCCCGTTGGCGCGGCAAAATTATACTTTTGGCCCCGAAAACCCACAACGAGCCGCATGTCCGCGTCAGCGATTCCAGTCGCAGCTACCCGGCTTAAACCACCAATTTTGGAAACGGGGTCGAATCACCCAGTAAATGCTAATTGCGTGAGGTCGTTCACCGTTAGAGTCTCCTTGGCAAGGCTCTTCCTCGAGTCATTGCCGCCGAACCCGTCGAAAGAGCGACGAATCTAGCGTTTTGATGGCTGTTTCGGATTCGCAAATTCGCCCCTGCTGGTAGTCTGCACCCTTGAGCCCAAGCCAAACAACCCTTGCCACCGCGTGGCGAAAAATGGAATCCAAGTGCGAGAAGACCTTTGAAACGGCCCAGTTGGCAACTACCCGCAGGTGTCGACCGCGGAACCTGGGATTACATCGAATCCACATCGATCGCGGACCAGTACGAGGAATTTCTCGACTCGCACGCGCTCTTTCAGCTTGATACGAGCATCGTTCAGGAGCAGATCGCGGAGCTTACACGCATTCATCGCAGTCGTCCGCTTGTGGCGGCGGACTTGGGCTGTGGAACCGGTCGGATTGCTAGACGCTTTGGTGCTCAGTTGCCTTCCGACACTGCTACAGACGACCAGTTGGCTGAGACTCGCTGGATCAACATCGATTTGAGCCAACCTATGCTCTGTGAGTCGCAGAATTTGCGGCCAAGTGCATCTGACGGCGTGTTCGAAGTGCGTGGTAATCTGAGTGAACTCGCGTTTCTAAGAGACGAATCGCTGCATCTGTGCGTTTGCCTGTTCAGCAGCATTGGCATGGTCCGCGGTCGAGCCAACCGACGTCAGCTGCTCAGCGGCGTTAGCCGTGCTTTGAGACCCGGCGGACGACTGCTAGTCCATGTGCACAACCGATACCACAGCCTCTTCGAACCGGGCGGAATTCGGTGGTTATTAACCAGCTACGCCAACAGCTTTCGTCGGGGGCAAGAGTTCGGAGACCGTGTTTACCCTTATCGTGGTCTTCCCGCGATGTTTCTTCATATCTACAGCCGCGGCGAACTGCTACGTGACCTCGGATCCGCCGGATTTAGAAAGGTCGACATTCTGTCCGTCTCGTCGGACGGATCGGCGCTCCTTCCACGCAGACCTTTCAATCGCATTCGAAGCGGCGGATTCATGGCTGTCGCCCAGATGTAAAACGAAACGACGATCGCATCAACGGTTAAGAGAAATGAAATGGGCTGTAAATAATGCAGCCTTCACCAGAGACCGCCTTCATCGAAGTCACCGTGCACTCGCTTTATAGGACTTGAACTGATCCTGAGGATCCAATCTTCCTCACTGTTCTCCACTAGCACCGTTGAGTTGGCCGATTCGACGCATGCTGCGATCTAGACTTCAATCAAAGCCAGTTCGTTGGAACCTGCGCTAATTGATTGGACTGTAAATCCTACGGGAACCCTGTTGCCATGCGCACGCCAGGTCGCCTTGTTTGCCGACAACCTAAACCACCCCAAGAATCCAACCGTCGGGGTCTTTCGATGGTTGAAATGACGGCCACAGTCTTGGTTATGTCCATCATGGTCGCGGTTGCTGTTCCAGGCTGGTCAAAGTATCAGTCTGAAATGCGATCTACCTCCGCCGTCATGGCACTTTCTAGCGACGTACAAGCTCTGAAGCGACACGCCATGCGAACTGGCAAGTCCATCACGATGACCATCGTCGTTGGCACGAGCCACATGACGGTCGACCCTCCCGTTCCAACACTGATTGGAGATACCAGCGGTGTTGTCGATTACAGCGTTCGATACCCGGGCGTCGTATTTCAGAGCGCTGTTTTTGATGGATCCGACTCAGCCATGTTCACCATGCACGGTGATATGGTTTCGCCAAGCACAGGACAGAACATCAACAATGGTAACGCAACGATGGGAACTGGATCTGGACCTGGTGTGAATGTCAATCTGATGAACGGCGTAAACCTCGGCGTTTCGCTTTAAATTCCTACTAGGAAGTTGATTCTGTAGATCTTCGAAGTTCCTCCATCGCAAGTCGCGAAATAAATATGCCTGCCGACCCTAGTCTCCGATCCCGAATATCTGGCTCACAGCCCCGCCCAAGTTCACGTCGGGGGATTCAGCTGCTTGAGCTGGTGATCACGCTGACAACTTCGAGCATCCTGATAGCCGGAGTTTCCACGTCGCTCTATCTCGCATCAGAGGGGCGTGAAATTGCGACCACGACACGCAACCAGTCTCAAGCATCAGCTACCGGATTAGAGCGTCTGCAGCACGACCTTTCCGAAGCCAAAACCATCACATCACTGACCGCCACCGACGTGACCATGACGGTACAAGATCGTGATGGAGATAATGCGGATGAAACCCTCCAGTACGAATGGGCATCAACGGGTACACCGCTTCGTTACCACGATGGCAGTGACTGGCGGTCAATCACGGGAGATCTACAGAACTTTAGTCTGATACAGCGGCTGACACCCCCCAATTCTGAAGGGGCCTTGTCCTTCGATCCACCGGGCCAGTTCCTCTTCATGAGCCACACTCGCGATGACGCAGGTACCGGTGGTTGGTTCAATAGCGACTCGGGAACGGACATCACCGTCGATATTCCCCCTACTTTCCAAGCCGGCGATTTACTCATTGCCGCCGTTTCCGTCGAAGGCGACCAAGGAAACTCCATCGTTTCGAGCGGTTCGTGGGTCAAACTCTTGGAGGTGAACAATACCTCTGGGATCAGCTTAGCCGTCTTCTATTCGACGAATCCATCGGGTAACCAAGTCGATTTTTCTTGGGCAAACTCGGAGACCTCCCATGCAGCCATTGCTCATTTCCGCAATCCGGGCTCTACGATCATCTACGGTGGTGCGGTTACCAACCAAGGCACATCGCAAAACCCTTCTTGCCCTAGCACAACTACGACGCGCCCCAATTCGCTTGTTCTTAGAGTTTTGGCCACTGACCAAACAGATACGCCTGAAGACGCGACTAACATGCCACTGCACTTTGCTGTTCTCCACCGAACTCGATTGTTGACGGGCCCCTCCGTGGCCATTGCGTATCAGAACTTAGGCTCGAGTGGCACTGTACCCGCAGCCACCTTCGGCCTAACCAAAAGTCGTGATTTCGCTACCGCCACCCTCGTGTTCGCTCAGTAAATCAGTCACCAACCATGATGCAGCGCTACCTCGAAAAGAAGATGAAGCACGCACGTATCCAATCTGCAACCATGCGATTGCCGCAAAGCCGACGTGGTTTCAGCCTTTTGGAAACTACGGTCTCCACGATGCTGGTTTCGCTGTTGATGGTCGCATCTCTAAGTTCAATAGCGCACGTGAATCGTGTGGCTCATCATCCCAACTACAGCCAGCAAGCCGCGCAATTGGCCCAACTGTATTTCGGTGAAATTACGAGCAAGCTCTATACGACGAACCAGAACAACTCAACGAACTTGGGACGGGCCGCCAGTGAAACGCTACCAGATCGAACGACTTGGGACGATTGCGATGACTACCATGCGGTGAATCTCACGTCCCTAACTTATGCAGACGGGTCGGTTATTCCTGAAGCGGAGGGTTGGATCCTGTTGATTACCGTCAACTACAGCGAGCCAAGTGACCCGTTCAACGCGGTTAGCTATACAACCGATCTCAAAGTCATCACATTGGCTTTCACCGATCCTACCGGTCAGCGGCACGACTTCCAATCTCTCCGATCACGTTATGGACCACTTCATGGCCCCAGCCAGACAGACCTGCTCTCCAGTCTAGAAATTCATGCAGAGTCGACCGACTCCAATTTGACAACATCCGCTCGGATCATGAATCAACAGGGAACCCCGTGATGTTGCTTCCAAAAAACAACTCTGATGCAAACCGGTTTGGTCTACGCCAACGATATGGGCTGACCTACGTCGTCGTTTTGATGGCCAGTCTCATCGTTTCCACCATGGCTTTAGCCTCTGTTGAGACCATGCGTTGGTACGCGAGAGATTTAAGCGACAATCGCGATACCGCTACGGTTCGCTTTGCAGCCCAGACTGGTTTCGATCTAGCACTAGCGCAGTTGAACTCAGATCCGAATTGGCGAACGACCTTCACCAACAATGTCGACACAAGTCCGATTCTCATCAACGGTGTATCGACCGTCTATCGTTTGATTGATGAAGATGCCGATTTGGCTGACAACGAGTTTGACAACGTTGATCTTATGATCACCGCCAAGCTGGGCGATTTCTGCGAAGCCTGGCAATGCACCTTAGAACCTTACGGCGAACCAATGGACTGCTTGCAGTACTCGGTCGCTACGGACAAGAAAATTAGTTCTGATAACCTGTCCACACTGGTCTCGAACCAGGCCCTCGGCGCCAATCAGAATATTGAAGCTCCTGGCTCCGCTTACATCACGGGCAATAGTTTTGCTGTAGGCTCCATTACCGGAAACGTGTACGGAACTCAGAATGCGCTAGCAACCGACATTCAGATTCCCGACAAAGAATGCCTCGACTTCTACATTCAGAATGCCGTCGAAATCAACATCAACGATTTGCCTGAAAGCAGCGGAATCCGACTGATTGAGAACCAACTCCTCACGCCGAGTGTGAACACGATCAACGGACAATTATCACCCGAGGGAATTTACTACATCGACTGTGCAAGTCAGGAAATTCGCATCGATGATTCGCGACTGGAGTGCACTCTCGTTCTCAAAAAACCCAAGAATGGTAGTGATATTCGCGGCTCAATTTTCTGGGAGGCCAGCCAACCGAACTACCCAATTTTGTTGGTTGAGGGAGAGATGGAGTTCAATCTCAGCCGCTCGCCACTAAGAGAAGCCAATGAGAGCGTCAACTTCAACCCACCGGGCGCACCCTACTTAGGCGTTTCCGACGCTAATGCAACCACGGTCTATCCATCTGCACTTCGGGGCTTGATCTACGCCTCAAAGAAAATACAGTTCGAAAGTGCTTTTGGCGAAAATGTAATCGTGGGGCAATTAATCACTAGCGATCAGGTCAAAACCAAAGGCGACGTGTTTGTCAGCTACCGCAATATCTTCCTTAATGATCCGCCACCCGGTTTTCAAACCGGTAACAGCCTGCGTATCCTACCAGGCACAGTTCATCGCATTGGACAGCCTTAGTCGTCTCGTCCGCTGAAGCAGACTAAGACAGTCGATGGATCGCTTCCTGGACCCGTTTGACAGACACGGTTTGCTTGGTCCCTAAATTCTGAGCAAACGTAGATACGCGCAGCTCCTCCAGCATCCACCGAATCGAATCCAATGCATCCTGAGGACGATTCTCTTCCCGCAATGTTTGAAACTGTGCCCAGAGATCTTGCAGGGGTGCGTTGATTTTACGATCCTTCGGCAGGCCTCCGCTGGAAAGCTTTTCCACTCGCAGCCGCATGGCTTTCAAATAGCGCGGATACTCCGACAACCCCCGCCACGATACCGATCTCAAGAAATCACGTGGGAACAGTTCGCTGGACTGCCGCTTCAATTCATCGAAAACTTCCGCCCAGGTCGCAGGTGCCTTTTCGAATAACAGCCGCAGAGCTTGTGCTTCTTCAGCCAATTTAGGCAACCACAGTGCGACTTCCTGTGATGCGATGGATATTTGCGAACTGGCCATTTGATTTGCAACTTCAAAACTATCGACATCGCGAATCAATGGTTTGTCTTCGATCAGTGCAATACGCACGAGCAGCATCTTGATCTGATCGCGAAATGACTTCGGATCAACCAGGTGCGAGAGCCGGACTTCAATGCTCGATAAGTGTGGCAGATGGGATACTTGAGAGCGAAGCGAACGATTGTGCTTCACCGAAAACAATCTGGCCAAACCCAATCGCGTTTGGCGGTCTCGTTCCGATTCCGTATCGACCAGCCGCATTTCCACTCGGTCTTCTAGATCGACAAGCGATGGGAAGGCTGCCACTCGAACACCGCCTCGCAGGACGACGACTTGTTCCGGCAACGTTTCAAAGGTGTCTGGGCGAATGACTTTGTCTTCCCATTCGTCCGTCGTCTGTGTGGCTAATTCGGCGACGGTTTCCTCAATGGCATACTGGCTCTGCAGCTCATCGATCTCTCGACTCTCAGCGAGCAACGCGCCTGCGTCATCAACAACTCGCACCAAAAACCGCAGGTGTGGGGGTAGCTTTTCCATCTGAAAATCGGACACACGAATCACTTCGCCAGAATAGTCTCGCATCACCTGACACAATGACTGACTGAAAGGTTGATCGCGCGCGACGTCCTTCATTTGAGCAGCGAGAACTTTAGCCACATCTGGAGCGGGGACAAAATTCGTCCGTTGAGACTTTGGCAAAGATCGAATGAGATGCAGAATCTTTTCTTCAAGCAGCCCTGGCACCAACCAACCGAGGGCGTCTTCGCTGACTTGGCGAAGCGCGGCTTGCGGCACGGTAATCGCCACGCCATCTGCTTCGTTTCCAGGCTCAAAGTGATAGTTGAGCGGGAGCTGACTTTGTCCGACTTGAATCTCATTTGGGAAATCGGAGACGACGTCGAAATCGCTGCTATCATCCTCCAGGAGATCGGCTGAACTCATCTTGAGCGATGCGAGTTCCTGGCTGCTAGAGTTCTTCTTCGCCCAATTGGAGAGGCTACGAAGGTCATAAATATCGATCGGTAGCCGCTGCTGGTAGAAATTGGCCAGATGAAATCGATCAATGATGAAATCGCGTGACCGAGTCCGCTTGGCCAGTTCCTCCATGTCAGCCAGAAGTTCTTGATTGTGAAGATAGAACGGTTCGCGACATCTCCAATCACCGGCGACCAATCCGTTCTCAATCATGAGCGTCCTTGCCCCCTCTCGATCGATGGGAGCAAGCTGCGTACGACGACCGGTCACCACGGGTAGTCCAAACAAGGTGCTACGCCGATAAACCATTGCTGCACCCGTTTTGCTGCTCCAATGCGGATCGCTGTAAGAGTGCTTGAGAAGATCTTTGGCGAGTGATTCGACCCAATCGATATCGATATCCGCAATCGTTCGTAGGTAACGCTTCGAAGTCTCCACAATTTCCGCTGCGACGACCCAGCGAGGTTGTCGGTGAAAGAGCCCGCTGCCCGGCCATATGGAAGCAGCAATTCCACCGGCTGCCTTGTATTCGTGGCGATCGCCTTTCTGCGCGATCCCACTAAGCAAACCCGCTAGCAAGGATTGGTGGATATCCGCGTATCCTTCAGGACGTTTTTGTACGGGCCGTTTCTTGGTTTTCTCGTGCCCACGTGCTTTTCCTTTTCGCGATTGTTTGCCCTTGGGATCATTGCTTTCTTCAGGTTCGGTTTGCTCAGCTTGCTGCTCTACCTTCGGCAATTTAATCTGCGGTTTTCCGGCTTTCATCTTGGCGGAAGACAACAGTTCGCGAAGCTGCCGGACAACATCAGCCCACTCACGGAACGACTGATACGAAAGAAATTTCTTCTGTAGCGCTTTCTGCAATCGTGACCGACCAAGTTGGCTGCGTAGGTTTTCAAAAAAGTACCATAGCCGCAAGAAGCTCAGAAAATCGCTATGCGGATCGACGAATTCCTCATGAGCTTCATCCGCTTGTGGCCTTTGTCCCGCTGGTCGCTGGCGAACATCCTGGCACTCGAGGGCGGCCGCGATGATGACCACTTCAGCGAGGCAACCACGTTGATCCGCTTCGATCAACATCCTGCCAACGCGTGGATCACAGGGCAGCTTCCCAAGCTGCCGACCAATGCCTGTCAATCGATCGTCGTCATCGATTGCCCCTAGCTCTTTGAGCGTTCGGCGGCCGTCGCGAATTGACTCGGGCCCTGGCATCTCCAAAAGTGGAAAGTCCTCGAGCTGTCCAAGCCGCAGAACATGGCTTTGCAAAATGACACTAGCTAAATCGCTTCGCTTAATCTCTGGCGTAGTAAACGCGGGTCGCTTCTCGAAGTCATCTTCCGCATAGAGACGGATGCACACACCTGGACCCAGTCGTCCACAGCGTCCGGATCGCTGATTCGCTGATGCTTGGGACACGGATTCCACAGGCAATCTGCGAACACGGCTTCGCGGTGCGTAGCGACTGATCCGGACCAGGCCGGTGTCGATGACGTAACGGATTCCTGGCACCGTCAACGATGATTCAGCCACGTTTGTCGCTAGCACAATTCGTCGTTTGCCATGCTTGGCAAAGATCTTGTTTTGCTCGGCTTGGCTTAAACGGGCGTAGAGCGGCAAAATCTCGACCGACTTCTCTAAACCCCGACTTGCAAAATGCCCTCGCAGGTACTTCGCGGTGACACGGATGTCGCGTTCCGTTGGCAAGAACGTCAGAACATCACCCTGTCTTTCTTCGTCGAGCTCGTCGACTGCGTCCGCGATTGCCCGCGACTGAAGATCATCTGAAAAGGGACTCGTGTCTCCGTCCAACTCTTCCGCTGGGGGACGATAACGAACTTCAACTGGATAGGTGCGTCCCGAGACTTCGACAATCGGTGCATCGCCGTGTTCATCGGCAAAGTGCTTGGAAAATCGTTCTGGATCAATCGTTGCCGAAGTAATGATCAACCGGAGCGATGGCCGACGCGATTGTATCTTTCTTAGATAGCCAAGTAGGAAATCAATGTTTAACGATCGTTCATGGGCTTCGTCGATGATGAGAGCATCGTATTGGTCTAGGAAGCGATCGCTCTGTGTTTCCGCGAGCAAGACACCGTCCGTCATCAGTTTGACCAACGTGTTACTCTTGGTGGTGTCCGTAAAACGAATCTTGAAGCCGACCAGCTCGCCTACTTTCGAGCCCATTTCATCGGCCAGCCTCGAACTAACGGCCCTAGCTGCCAGCCGGCGTGGCTGAGTGTGGCCAACGATTCCGCGACGTCCCAAACCCGCATCCAAACAGAACTTAGGTAGCTGCGTACTCTTGCCGGAGCCCGTTTCTCCACAAACGACAATGGCTTGGCGTGTTTTCAGCAGACCTACGATTTCTTCGCGATGCCCGCTGATGGGTAGCTCTTCTGGGAATTCCAGATTCGGTATCGATGCCTCACGGATCGCCACTCGTTCGACGGACGCTGCCACATCTGCCTGCCATTGGGCGAAGCCGGGATCAGCATCCTTTGAGGACTGCTTCTGAAACTTTCGAAATCGTTGCAGCAGGCGATGCCGATCTGATTGCATCACACCATCTAACATGGCGTGAGCTTCTTCCATATTCAGAGACATCGCGCGGACTGCGTACTTCGAGAACTAAAGACAGTGGGATTGGAAACCAGCCATGTCAACTATTACCGGCTATGAAGACGCAAGGCTACTCCGATTCACTACCGGTCGAAGATCCAGTTAAAACCGGAAGGCTGACCTTGGATGAATCCTTAGGAGCCGACAGTGTCTCTGGATCGACCCAGTTATCAGGTGCAAAGTGGGTGGAGTAGGCACCAAAGTCGTTAAACGCGATCCATTTCGCGAATCGGACCGCCCAGCTTCGCTCTGGTATCTCGCTTCCGGGCACGTATTGAGAACGACGCGGTATCGTTGCCTCAAGTTCGGCGAAAGCCGATTTTCTTTGCGTTGTGTCTCGAGCACCGTGCTTTTCGGCTAAATCTAATAGAAGATCAGGCCGCTCCAAAACGACACAGCCCCGAGTGCTCGAAGCCGACAGCTCGCGAAAGTCTCGCAAGAATTCACTCTCGTTAAAGGTATCGCGGAGTGGTTTATCGTCGTGAATACTCTCGGTCGCAAGCTGAATGATAGGGCAGGGCTCGATATCGCCTGCCGGACCAACGTGATGCGTAAACCCGGTTGCCGCTGGACACAATGCTCGGCCAGCTCCATCATGGTAGGCATCAATCACTACGATCGGCTTGGTAGCTCGAGTATCGACGACAAATTGTCGAACCCGCCGTAGTTGCTCTGGGTCCAAGGCCAGTTCCGGCATCGGTTCTGGACCCATTGGGCGATACACATGGAACCAACAGTACATCACACCCATCTCGATCAGTCGATCTACCCACTTTTCTGTCAGTAGGTCATCGATATTGGTGCGACAAATACTGGTGCACACACCAGTCAGGACTTTGTTATTCAGGCAATTCTGAATACCTTCCATCGTCTTGTTCAGAACATCCGCTTTTCCACGCCGTTCGTCGCTGACGATTTCCGTACCCTCGACACTGATCAAAGGCGTTACGTTGCCCATTTTTCGCAAACGTTTCGCTACTTCATCCGTGATGAAATGCCCGTTTGTGAAGACTTGGAAGTAAACGTCACGGTGACCATCTAAGAAATCGAGCAGTTCCTTATGCAGGAATGGCTCGCCACCAAGGATTCCGAAGAACGCATTGCCCATTTCTTTCGCTTCGGTGACCGTTCGATTGAGCGCTTCAAGATCAATCTTGGTTTGCTTGGCCGTCACATCAACCCAGCAGCCCTGGCAACGAAGGTTGCAGCTATTGATGACTGAGAGATAAAGAAACGGTGGAAAGAAATCGCCCTTCTTCAAGCGACTCTTGTGTTTTTGGACACTGCGCAGTCCCTTCCATCCGGCGTTGTAAGCCAGTTTCCACAGCAATCGTTTATCGGTCTCCATGAGGAGACGTTTCGCCATTCGGAGATACATTTGGAATCCTATCCGCAGTCGATCGATTGAATCCGCGCAAACCACTTGCCGGCACTAGTTGTACCTTGAATGCAAATGAGTTTGCTCGGATCCTATCAAAATGCCGACACGCGAGTCGTTAGGCCTAATCCAGAAAGATGGTGGGATAGCAGTGCTGGATCCCCACATCAGGAACTGTATTATTTTCCGTCGTTCAACCAAAACCAACCCTAAAGCCCACTTTCGCCACTTGAATCAACCAGATCCACGATCCGGTCCGTCCTCTGGGAAAAAGCTAACGACGCTGATTCTGACTCGTTGGTGTAGAATAATGAGCTCGGACGGTCCCACTGTGACCCTTCATCTTTTGTTGCCGTCGCTCTCCAATTGAAGCTGACTTTGCTGTGAATCGCCCTCAACATCAAGAATTGCTCAATCAAGCACTTGCTGGCGACGCGGACGCTCTCGGTGAGCTACTGGAACACTATCGTGCCTATTTGACGGTATTGGCCCAGCGATATCTGGATCAACGCTTGAAGGGTCGACTAGATCCCGCTGATGTTGTCCAGGTCACATTCTTAGAAGCTCAACGCGATCTACCCGCCTTTCGTGGCCACCAGATCGAAGAGCTGCTCGGTTGGTTGCGGCATATTTTGCGAAACAACGTATCTTCGGCTCATCAAAAGCACATCTACACCCAAAAAAGATCAGCAGGTCGAGAAGTCTCCAACAGCCCTACCGACAGTCGTCCTGCGATTACGGATTTGGCGCCTTCGGAAACGACTTCACCCAGTCAGCGAATGATGCGAGATGAGGCCGCTGTCTATCTAGCCAATTGCCTGGAGGATTTGCCGGAAACTCAGAAGGAAGCCCTCCGTTTGCGATATGTCGAGGGCTGCTCTTTGA
Organism: Aureliella sp.; assembly: GCA_046290675.1. Lineage (GTDB taxonomy): Bacteria > Planctomycetota > Planctomycetia > Pirellulales > Pirellulaceae > Aureliella. Next base: position 79,479 of record JBKAHA010000008.1, on the reverse strand, counting down.
AACAGATTTCCGAATCGATGGAAAAGACTGAAATGGCCGTTGCTGGTTTGCTCAAGCGTGGACTCAAGGCGCTTCGAACTCGAATGGTATCCGACAGCTCTTCCGGCGGTTTTCCAGCCCGCTAATGCGCCGACCGTTCATTCGGCATTTCACTTCGACGACGTTAAAGGCGTCATAGTTAAAGGCGTCGAAAAAAAGAACAGGCTACCAGCCCAAGATGTAGGCAAAGATAAGTGGTGCGACAATGGTTGCATCACTCTGGATCATGAACTTCGGACTATCTTGATCCAGTTTCGTCCAGGTGATTTTTTCGTTGGGGACGGCACCGGAATAGCCACCATAGCTCGTCACCGCATCGCTGATTTGAGCAAAATAGCTCCACAGCCGAACGTCTTTCTCCATGTCTTGGATCAACATCGGCACGGCGCAGATCGCAAAATCCCCAGCGATTCCGCCACCCAATTGAAAGAATCCTATCTCATGGTCTTCATTTGTTTCTTCGTACCAGTTCGCTATTAGCTCTAACTGCTCCGTCCCGCTTCTCAAAGCCGCGTGGCTCGACACGGTGCCATCCATGACTCGTGCCGTAAAGATATTCCCAAGCGTGCTGTCTTCGGTGCCTGGTGAGACGATTGGGATTCCTTTCTCTTTCGCTGCACAGACCCAGCTATTCTCGATCGGTATCTGATAGTGCTGCTTGAGTTCCTCTTGGTCCAACACCTTGAAGAAGTACTCGTAGGGAAACAAGCCTGTCCCCGCGTCAGCCTGTTCTTGCCAAAATCGAGTTAGATGCGATTCAATATGTCGCATCACCGTTTCTGGGATACAAGTATCGGTGACTCGATTAAAGCCCTGAGCTTGCAGATCCACTTCGTCTTGTGCGCTAAGAGCTCGCCAATTCGGTACGACCTTGTATTCGTCATGTGCGAACAGGTTGAAGATGTCTTCCTCAAGATTGGCAGCTGTACAGCTAATCGCGTGGACTTTGTCTTGCCGAATCATCTCGGCTAGCGATATCCCAAGCTCTGCCGTGCTCATTGCACCAGCCAGTGATACGAGCATCTTACCGTTGCGGTCGAGCAGCTCGTTGTAAGACTTGGCCGCGGCCAGTGTTTCACGGGCATTGAAGTGGCGGAAATGCCGCTCCATGAAGTTCGATACCGGGGAACTCGTCATCGTCTACTGTGGTCCGCCTTCGCAACAAGTTTCACAGATGGTGTGGCAACGCGTGCAATGCAATTTGCCGCGGATCTCGAATGTCGCTGCCCCACAGACAGGACATGGATTCTCTATCTTCACCGCTCTCGCGGACGTGTCGCCTTGATTCCTTCCTTCGGAACCCATAGCTGTCTGCGCGACTCCAACCTTCCGTACCGCTGAATTGGATTCCGTTCGATCAAATTCCGTTTCCATTGGGCTCCCTTACCAACGAACGATTCTACTGGCGATTTGGTGAGTGCTTCGCTACGTAGATCTTTCAGCTTCCGGTCGCATCAGGCATCCAATGCCATCGGCATCACTACGTACGCGTAACCGTCTTCTGTTGTCATCAAGGCGGGTTGTGTCGCTGATGCCACATCCATTTTGAATTTGGTATCCGACTCCAACACTTTTAGGAAATCGCCTATGAACCGATAGTCTAACTTCATCTTGATCGTGTCACCGTCGTAATCAATGGGCAACTCGACTCGGCTCTGCCCTAAGTCCGCGGTGCTTGCCGTCAGAACCAGTGACCCGTTTCCAAATTCTAAGTCTAACCCTCGTGTTTCTTGGTCCGCTACGATCGCCGCTTGGCGAATGACATTGTAGAACGGACCTACAACCATATCGATCACCGCCGAATCTTCTCGTGACGGAATGACTTGCCGCCAATTCGGATAACGTCCTTCGACCAATCTTGAATAGATCGTACAACGACTGGTTCGAAGTAAGACATCGTTTTCTCGGGCCGCTATGTGTACCGATTCTTCTTTATCATCAATCGAACGCTCCATCAGCGTCAACGATTTCGTAGGGATAATCGTTGAGTTACCCGACGTCTCATGGTCACCGACGTTCTTGCCAGCACCCGTCATTCGAGCCAGCCTTCGCCCGTCGGTACCGACAGCCAGAACATCTTCGCCATTGAGCTCAAGGAGAACGCCACCCAATGCGAATCGGGAGCTATCCGGATCCGTCGCAAACGAAGTCCGCTTCACCATCTCTTTGAACAAGCGAGCTGGTAGCTCGTGGTACTTCTCCTCTTCGAAACCAACCACTGTTGGAAATTCATCCGGATTTGCGCTCGGCAGATTGAATTCACTGTGCTGACCTCGAACCTTCGTCGCCGAATCATCGGATTCGAAATCGAGCTGTTCGTCGCTACTTTCTCTAAGGATCATGCCCACTCGGCCTACATGCAGCAGAGCTTTGCCTGGCGTCTGGACATCGACACCATCAACATCGATCCGGATTCCCGTCTCCATGTCGGTCGCCATCAGCGTGACTCGATCCTCGCCTGCTTCGATCTTGACGTTTTGCAGGACTTCTTTAGGGCTCCGCATTTGAGCCACACTGCCAGCCAGCTGAAACGCTGTCGCTAGCTTTTCTCGATTGCACGATATCTTCATCAAACTATTCTCCACCTGTTTTCTGTGGAGATTGTTTTACATCCTGATCTTCGAAAGCAGAAGAACACCGAGTCTCAAAATCCGTCGCTGTCCCAAATTCCGGTACATGGAATCTCGTTTTCTCCGCGAAAATCACCACATGGCTTCGGCAGCCACGCTTCCACTTGATTTTGTTCACCCTTGACTGAATAAGTTAACGCGACTGCTAAAGTCACAGTGACACGTAGATCCAACAGATCTCGGAGCTTGTTCCCATGTATCGCATCAAGTTTTTCTGGCTCATCGTTAGCCAGGTGGAAGGTTTGATTGGCTCATCCGAAGTCTCGATCTGATCGAATGACTTCGAAGTTCAAATCAGTCTTGGGAAGCGTTGGTGATTCCAACAAAACTCTCTATTAAAAATATTTAGTAGTAGTAGTAATGGATTCACAGGACGAGTTTTCCACATCTTATCTTCCACTGTTGATTCCATGAGGCCGTGAATCAACTTGGCCGCAGACGTTGGCCATTCAACAAGCAATACATCTGGTGAAGTAGAGTGAGCGCTCTAGCTTCAGCTCACCTACCGTGGGGAGGCGGTGGCAGAATTCATCACCGCAGAACCGGCAACTGACACTGGCTAACTTGTTAATCGTAAGTTTTTTATTGTCAGCTGAAGTCGATAACTTCACGTTTGATGTCGCCGGAGATCAGGGACCGATGAAGTCGCTGAAACTACAGACGTCGATCGACAGAACTTTGACAAGTTATCCACAGCGAGAGACTTGGAACATCGTTGCGCGATGCAGGAATGAGAGATACAGTTCAGGACACGAATGCGGTGTGGAAACGATTTACCGAAGCAGGTCCGATTGAATGTGAGAAAGGGCCTTCGCCAGTTCTTTGTCTCGATCGAGCAGCTCCGTGGTCTTGTTGAGGGCGTGCAGGACAGTCGAATGATCGCGTCCACCAAAGAATCCACCAATCTCCTGTAGACTGGTCGAAGTCAAACGACGGGCAAGTACGATCGCCAATCCACGGGCTCGGACAATGTTGGCTTGTCTGGTAGATCCTCTCATTTCGGACAGGCGAACCCGTAACGCTTTGGCAACTGTTTTGGCGATGGTTGGAAGCGTCAGCTCACTAGTGCCAAAATACTGGCGAACAAGAGAGCCGATCACGGCGAAATCAGTTTGACCATTCATAGTCCGGTTTTGGTGGGCGATAGAGCAGATCGCTTCGATGTCCGGCACAGAAAGTCGACGATCGAGCTTAGTGATAAACTGGACGATCGACTCGGGGTCGAGCTGACGATCGATCTTTTCACAAAGGGCTTCGACAATAACTTCGACCGCAGGCAATCCCGGCTTCTGGATGGCGACCGACAGACCAGTGGATAGACGGCTAGTAAGAGCGGGGAGGAAGCCCTCGATACCAGCCGGAAGTTTCGAGCAAGTAAAGATCGATGCAACGCCTTGCTCCAAAAGAATGTCGAGAGTGTGGACGAGTTCTTGTTGGGCCGCAGCCTTTTTGCTGATCGCGTCGAGATCGTCGATCAAAAGTAGATTGCATTCGCGGAATTTCTTGCGAAACGGTGGTAGGTCATCGATTTCAACCGCTGCCGCGTATTCCTTGGCAAAGGCTGCACCCGTCGAGAAGGTTAGACCACGACGATGTTGAACACGAGACCACTGAACGGCTAGAGAAATACCAAGTGCGGTTTTGCCGCTTGAATTTTCACCGTAGAAGACGACCGGCGAGATGGATTCGAGTCGTTGAAGTGAACTGTCGTCAAAAGCATGAAGTAAGTTCGCGTTCTCGGGACCCGCGATGAACTCATCCATGAGCCATCCATCGGAATCGAGAACGGAAAGCTGCTTACGAATCGTCGCGGGTTTCGCGAGCGGGATTCGGTGTAGTTGATTTGCAGACGCTTTCGCAGCCATGGAAGTAGGGCAGGGAAGTCAAGAATTCCAAGGAAGTAGAACGAGTCCAATCGAACTGACCAAGCGTCGGCGCATTTTCAGGCAGATTGGGCAGAAAGATTTTGCTGTTTCATTCGATTTACGGCTTCAATAATAATTTCCGTACCTCGCTCAAACTCTTCTAGAGTCGTGAACTTGGAGAAACTGAATCGCAAAGAACCGGTGACGATGTCGTTAGGCAGCCCCATAGCGACAAGGCTTCCCGACGGGCGACCAGAACCACTAGAACAAGCCGATCCAGTGCTGCATGCAACGCCTTTGAGATCGAGAGCCATATGAAGGGCTTGGCGATCGAGGCCCACAAACGAAACATTGGAAGTATGAGGTAATCGCTCGGATGATTTGGCTACGATAAACGCGTCGCATCCATCGAGCAGAGCTTGCTCGAAGCGATCACGTTCGGAAGCGAGTCGTTCGAACTCACCGGCTTCGAGGCTAGCTAGAATCTGCTGAAGCGCAGTGGCGAGCCCCACCGCAGGAACCACGGGTTCGGTTCCGGCCCGAATGCCAAGTTGCTGTCCACCGCCAACGACCAGAGGAGTGACTTTCAAGGTCGGCTCAAGAATGAGAGCTCCCACGCCAACCGGCCCATGAATTTTATGTCCCGTAAGCGTTAAGGCCGAGAGGCCAATGTCGTCGATCAGCACCGGAATTTTTCCGACGGCTTGAACTACGTCGGAGTGAACGGGGACATCATACTGGCGACATAGATTGCATACAGCTTTGAGGTCTTGAACGACTCCGGTTTCATTGTTGCCCATCATCATACTGACAAGCGATATCGGCTGACCTTTCTGAGCGGCCTCGCGCAGCCAATCTTCTAGGAGGCTTAAATCACACCGTCCATTTCGATCAACGGGTAGCACGCGAGCTTCGGAGGCAGCGTTTTTGGAGATAGCAGCCGCGACTTGAGCAGCTTCAAGGACACTCGGGTGGTCAGTGGCTCCGACAATGCAAACACCAGGACGGTGCTGAAGGAGACCCATGATGGCGAGATTGTTGGCCTCGGTCCCGCCGCTGGTCAAAATAATCTGATGAGCCTCAGTCGAACTAGTGTTGGCCCCGACAGAATTGAGGATCGATGCCTTCGCCTCTTCGAGTAAACGCAATGCTTGTCTACCAGGTCGATGCTGGCTGGCAGGGTTGCTCGTGCCTTCGCAATGCAAAGCATGCATGCGTTCGGCGACAACGGGATCGAGGTGGGTCGTCGCGTTATTGTCGAAGTAAATGGAATTCATCAAAACGACTCGACTTCTGCTTGAACGCCTGATTCCGAAGAAGTGATTCGGTAGCGAGCTGCAATCTCTTGCAGGGCAGTCTGGATCGAAGTGTCCGAGGATTGGGCAAGACGATCCGTTTCGGATTCAAGAATGAAATGGACTAAGGACTGAATGCGCTGATCAAGCTCTTTGGGACTGACCTGAGTCAAAGCAAGCTCAAACAAAGATGGAAGGTATTCATATAGGTCGAGGACGACGAGATCATGAACCGCAGGCCAAAATACGTCCGCCTTCTTGGGAAATTGCTCGCTCCATTTCAACCAGTGAACCTGATAATCGTTGTCGATCGTGTTCAACAGTTGAAGCAGAATACTGGCGGGGGCTTTCTCGAAGGAACCCGTGAAAGAGACTAAGTCCCATCGATCGTTGCCAGGAATAGCTCTTAGTCGCGCCTGGATTTCAGAATCCATCAACGAATACTTCGGCATGGCCGTCCAAAGATAGTTGTTCTGGGAGGCGGGCGAGTGGCGAACACCGGTCCACTGATGATTCGTGAAAGGGTCTCGGCGAAATGTAAATGAGCGGATGTTCAGGGTTCGAATATTGACCTCGACGCCCGAAACGCTAGTAAATTGAAAGTAGACGAATCCTACGAAGCAGCTGAGCAACAATGCGATCGTCAGTATCAGGAATTTGTGGCGTTTTATCATCTTCAAAGGAAGTGAGCGATTGGCTGTCTGACAGCTGATATAGGTAATGTCGAGAGCTTCACGTAAAACTCGGAATGAGCCGTCGTTTGGTCAAACGTCCGAAAACCACGAGTTCGACGCAGAACCGCTAGAGACCATTGTATGTTAAGCCTGGTCGCAAACAGGAATGCTCATCACCTTTTTTGACGATCACGTATTTCACAGTGGAACTTGGGTTTCGACGTCTAGCTAGAGCCGAATTCAGGCTGAAAACGGTATCATCGACTCGAAAAATTCGTGGAACGCTGTGCAGGAAGAGGCATCGATGCACCGAAGGATCGCCCCAAAGAGCTTTCAAATTAGGCCGACGAGTGCAAGCTCGTCGGTGACACCGTTTCGAGGTCAGGAAAAGGAGTCAATCTCGTCGCTAGCTCTGTTACTGGGATCAAAGCTTGACGGTCCTTCAGCATGGTCATCGACTGGACTCGAAAATGCCGCACAGGAGTGCACGAATGAAGTTTGGGACGAGGATGAAGAACCCGTCCAATCGGTGTCCAAGATTCGCCGCGTCGAAGCTGTCCTCTTCCTATCGAAAGAGGGGGTCTCAAGTCGTAAACTGGCTAAACTGGCTGGGTTGGCGGACGCTACAGAAGCACGTACACTGATTCGCCAACTTAATGATGGCTTTGACGCAGAGCAAAGTCCCTATCGTGTCGAAGAGATAGCGGGCGGCTATATCCTGCTGACACGTCCTGAATTTGCACTATGGCTGGGCAAGTTAGGGCATGTATCCACCGGCAGGCGGTTAAGCCAGACGGCCATGGAAACCCTAGCGATTGTGGCGTACCGCCAGCCCGTGCTGAGGGCCGAGATCGAGGCAATTCGTGGTGTCAGTTGCAGTGAAATACTCAAGCAGTTGATGGAGCAAGAGCTGGTCCGCATCAGTGGCCGAAGCGAAGACTTGGGTCGTCCTTATTTGTATGGGACTACCCGACGGTTTTTGCAAATGTTCGGCCTTCGGTCGGTCGATCGTTTACCAAGAATGGCATGGGTTAACGAACCTCAGTTCGAACATGCTGTCGTCATCGAAGAAAGGCAATCGGAAGCAGAGGATTCCGCCATGACTCGCACACTACCAACTCAAGTCGATGAATTCGGTTTAGGCGTTGTTGCAGGAGAAGCGTTGGAGTCCGATGCGGATGCAACGACGGCTTTAGCCATCAAGGGTACGGGAGCGAAGGCAGTCGACGACGACGACGATGGCTGGATAGATGAAGACGATGACTTCGGCGATGACGATGATGAAGATGTCGACGATGACGAGTGGGCCGACGACGAAGACGATGAAGAGGAAGACGACGTCGGCGACGACGAAGAAGAAAACGAATGGCAGGAAGTCGGCGACGACGACGATGGATGGGTCGATGAAGACGACGAAGAAGAAGAGGACGACGACGACTGGGAAGAAGAAGGTGAAGAAGAAGATTGGGAGTAGTGAGCGGCTATTCGACGAATCTCGATACCATCTGTCTTAGACAGCCGGGCGAAGAAAAAGAGACTTCGCTCTTGTTTCAATAAGAACTGAATTGAATCGAAGCCGACCTTGCCAGGTTGGCTTCTTTTTTTGACCTGCCAGCAGCGCCCGCCATCAATATGGGCCCGTTTGTATGAGGATCCAATGCAAATGGAAAGGAGAACCATTGGAATTCGTATTTACAATGGGTGTCGCCAAACGACACGGTCCGGATAGTCTTGAGTCACCCTAGCAGTTGGAGAAGCGAATGCTTTCAGGCGTTTCAGTATCGTGCTTCTTGCTGAGCTATCTAGTCGTCTTATTGATGGAAGCGGCACGAGTCTTTTTTCGGATGCCGGGCAAGCACACGCTGTTGGTAGGGATGCTAGTCGCCGGTCTTTTCGCTCACAGCGTCTTCCTCGTCAACCAATTCTGGGGAGCCGATGACGCACAGACACAAATCCTTTCAAACTGGTTTCAGTGGTCTGTTATCGCGGCTTGGTGCCTAGCCCTAGCGTATCTGGTGCTCGTGATTCGAAAGCCGCAATCGGCTTTGGGCATCTTTTTTGTTCCACTCATTCTCGGCCTCATTGGCGTTGGTCAGCTCGTGCGAAACGGCTCATCCTTTCGCAGTGTGGGCTCACAGGGCATATGGCAGTCGGTTCATGGAGTTAGTCTTCTCGTTGGAACGATGTTCATCTGCTTGGGCGCCGCATTTGGCGTGATGTATCTGATCCAAGCTAATCGACTGAAGGCAAAGAAGCCAAGGCGTGGCAAAATTAAGTTGCCAGCGCTGGAATATCTTCGCACGATGAATCGAATGAGCCTCTTCTCGACCAGTGGAGCGCTTGCCGTCGGACTGCTTTCAGGAGTGTTTCTCAATGTGGACGGTGATGGTCGAGTCGCGTGGTTCAGTAGTGGAGTCATCGTCTCGTTTGCCTTATTTGCATGGAGCCTCTTTGCATCAGGCCTGCAGCTGTTTTCGAAAGGTAAGGTCGGTGGCCGTCGGGGCGCTTACCTTGTCATCGCAAACTTCTTCTTTCTCGTCTTGGTCTTAGCCGTCGTCATGTTGACGGCGCATGGACAAGGACAACAACAAGATTCGTCAACAACTCCAGTCCTGGAGGCGAATCTCTGATGCACAATGCGATGATTGGCTGGAGTTACCATACGACTCCCGTTGAACTGCGTGAAAAGCTCGCGTTTTCTCAGACACAGGTCGAACGTGCGCTAAGCGAGTTCAAAAAACGATTTCCTGGAACAGAGTCCGTACTACTCAGCACTTGCAATCGAGTGGAGCTCTATTTCGCGTCGACGTTAGCTGATCTACTCCCATCAACGAATGAGGTCGGAAACTTCGTCGCAGAATGTCATGGACTCAGTTTTGATGAAATCGAAGGTAAGTCCATCAAGCTAAGCGGCGAAGAATCCGTCAAGCATTTATTTACCGTCGCGTCGAGCCTTGACAGCATGGTTGTGGGTGAAGTTCAGATCGTCGCGCAGGTTCGCGCCGCATACGAAGAAGCATGTCGATTGGATGCCGCATCGACTAACATGCACCAGATTTTCCAGCGAGCAACGCTGGTGGCGAAGCGAGTGGCGACCGAAACAGGAATACACAAACGAAGAGTCAGTATCCCGAGCATCGCGGTTAGCGAGATCGCGACGGAGTTCTTTGAACGATTTGACGACAAACGGACGTTACTCGTTGGTGCAGGTGAAATGGGGACAGAAACGCTCCGCTATTTGATCGAAAAAGGAGCGACTCGCATCACGGTCGTCAATCGGAGTCGACCCAACGCGGAAAGCTTGGCGAGGGAATTTGACGCTCAAACAGCCGATTGGGATAAGTTGTACGATCAAATTGCTGAAGCGGATTTGATCGTTTCAACAACAGGTGCCGACCGCCCCATCATGAATCAAAAAGAGTTCGCTGCGGCACGAACAGGGAAGGGGTCATCACTGCTCATACTGGACCTCGCAGTACCTAGGGACGTAGACCCAGAAATTGGCGAACTTGACGATGTGTATCTCTATACAGTCGACGACCTGCAACAGGTTTGCGATCAAAACATCGCGGCTAGGAAGAAGGAATGGCCAAAGGCGCAAGAGATTATCGCGGACGAAACGAAAAAGTTCCTGGCAGAACGAATTCACCGCGGCAGTGGCATCACGATCAAACAGTTGCGCGAGCGCACCGATGAACTAAAGTCTCAGGAACTATCACGCTTGCATGGAAAACTGGAAGCCCGAGGACTTTACCAGGATCTAAATGGAGACATGGGTGAGGAGATCAAAAAGGAGTTGGAAAAGTCGTTTGATCGACTTGCCAATAAAATCCTTCATCCGCCGATGAAGTCGCTGCGCGAAAACGCCGATAGCACCTATCACCCAGTGTTGGTTGAAGCACTTCGCAAGCTATTTCAGCTGGACGATTGAGGCTGTTACCCCGTTCCTGCTAGGCCACCGCTTTTGCAGTATGGGGATACATTCGGCACAATCGAAATGATCCGCCCATGGACCTGTTAGAGTTTAGGGGCTAGGTACTGTGTGCAGCGGCGATGATTTTTTTTCGATTGCTCGTCGAAGAGAAGTCGAAACAATGCAGAGTGTCGAGACGTTGAGTTGCCATGAAGGCAAAGCAGCATACTTAAGTTTGCTAGCTATTCCGTCTCGGTTCACGTATGCGAGTTCAGGATCCAGAACTTGCTTTCTGCGCAAGGACGACGCGCCCGTTTCATTTCGCGCACGCTTAGGTCGTCTAGATGTCACTCGAATGGTTTCACGCCATGATTGGCGCATTTTTTCTCGGAGTTTGGATTATCGTTGGGCAAATTGTGGCTACCGATCGCCGTTAGCAAACAAGATTAGACAGACATATCGGCTCAGCCGCTTGGGCCGACAACTGATAATCAATTCCCCCCTTAGTGAAGCAGGGACATCACAGCCCGGGATAGTTGCTGCATAGGTTCATGGATGGGGATGACGCTATTGGTCAATTCCTGCATGTTTTTCGGAATATCTTGCTGATCAATCCACTTGTTGAAACACTCGACGATCTCGGCATCCCATTGCTCGTTGGCTCCGCCGTTGATAATAGACTTGGCTTTTTCAACGGGCATCGCAGTACGATAAGGTCTGGAGCTGGTCATGGCATCGAAAGCGTCTGCAACGGCCATGATTCTTGCCATCAATGGAATGGCCAATCCCTTTAGACCGTGAGGGTATCCCCTACCATCCCAGCGCTCATGGTGATGGAGCACGCCCGGCAGCGCGAATTGCAAGTGTCCCAGACGCTCTACAATGCGATGTCCAATCTCGGGGTGCTGCTTGATGATCTCAAACTCTTCTTCCGTCAGCTTCCCAGGCTTCAGAAGGACGTTATCGGGAATACCAATTTTTCCGATATCGTGAAGCACGCCTGACAAATAGATCTCGTGGCAAGCTTCGGCGGACAGCCCCAGAATGTTGGCGAGATCATAGGAAAGCCGAGCCACTCGTTCACTGTGACCCTGAGTGTAAGGATCCCTGGCGTCAATTGTGCTACTCATTGCTCGCAGCGTTCCCAAGAACAGCTGGTTACTCTGCAAGAGCAAGTACATGTTCTGTGCTTGGGTGGTTAACAGAACGGCGGCTTCTTCGAGTAGGCCGACATCCCCACTACCAAATTCGGAATCATAAACTGGCGTACCGTCAGGATGGAGGTCCGCTGAACGATTGATACCGACCAGGAACCCACGGGGCGAACTGCTATCTCCGATGACGACGGCTACAATCGATGTAATCAGCCCCTCCGTAGTGCTCAGTGATAGGTTGTTGCGGACCAGCGGAGGAGAACTTTTCCCAAACTGATACGAGTTGAGGACCTGGATAATGGTCCGCAGCTCATATCCAGAGTCGCCGTAGCTAGTGCTGACTAGACCGGATCTCTCAGTTTCTTCCGGCAAGACAATCAGGAATAGGTCCTGAGACCGCAAGAGATAGTTGAGCGGCTGGAGGATACCTTCGGCGACTTGGTTTGCGGAGGCTACCGTCGTGAACGTAGTCGCGTTGCGTGCGAAGCCGCGAAGCCAGTTCTGCTCTTCGTAACTCTGGGCTAGCTGCATCGCAGATTCATTCAACGCCGCTTGCGATAACTCGATCTGACGTTGCAGACCGAGATTCTCGATTGCACTTTCAACGAGCCGCTGAGCAGTCTTTGGCTCAGCACCTAAAAAACTCAAAACCAGCTGGCAGCGACGATTTCCGCCATCATTTTTCGAAATCGGAGTTGCTAGGAAGCTGGTCGATTGATTCCCAAGTCCGCAGACAGACAGCGAACTGGTCTTTATGGCCGCCTCGACGACCTCTTGGCACCGCGTCGCGTCGTCCGCAGAAGCGCCGTAATTGGCTCCGACGTCCGCGATGATGCTCCGGACGTATTCTGCAATGGAATTACTATGCCGGGGATTCCACAGGAAGGTGTCTTTTGAGACCCGCTCCTGAAGGTCATTTAAATCGACAACATCCATCTTGTCTTCGAACATCGTATTCTCGGAATAATCCGCAGTTTCAAACCGGCTTCAATCCATCAACACGCTTTGCGTTATCGGCATCGGCTAGTCTTTTCAAGAGCCGAGCTGATTTTGCCTGCAATTTCTCTTTGTCGGCAAAGTTTTCTTTGCCTGTTATTAGGCGTGGGCTAAGTTTCCCAGCAGGCGGAATTTCCTAAAGCATCAATTAGGAAAACTGTTAGGTCAAGTTACAAGTGAGCCGCGATTCGGTACTCGCTTCTAGTGGCATGGCCCATTTTGATTCATAGCATTTGCTTGTTGTTTAGGAAAACAAGATGCGTTCAACAAAAAGATCAGCATTCACACTGATTGAACTTGTCGTCGTCATTATCATCATCGCGATCTTGGCTGCAGTTGCAGTTCCCAAGTTCTACGATCGGGCTGATTCCGCTCGTGAGGCGGCTACGCTGCAATCGTTGGCGACGCTACGAAGCTCAATTGAGCTGTACCGGGCGGATAACGGATCGTATCCCGGGACGCTCGAAACCGACATTTTGAGCTACCTTAAGGGACCGTTTCCTGAAACGAAGGTAGGCGGAGCGACTAGCAATGCGGTCAAAGTAGTGACTTCAGATCCAATGACCAATGGTGACGTCGATGGCGCTGGAGGCTGGATTTTCAACTCCACGTCTGGCGAGATTCGAATCAACATGGCGTCACACTTCAACTTCTAGGCAAAGTTGGTAGTAAGACGGCAGAGCTGTCGTGGTTCGGGGGGACCATCATGGAGAAAATTCTTGTAGCGGAAGATAGCTTCGCACTAGCGAATCTTCTCGAATTCGTACTCAAGAACGCTGGCTTCGAAGTCAACGTTAACCGTTCCGGTGACGCGGCGTGCAAAACGGCAATGGCTGAAGAGTTCGACCTGCTCTTACTCGATCAGCAAATGCCAGGGATGTTAGGTACTGAAGTTTTGGAAACGATTCGTCGTGAAGGACCGAATCAGTCCAAGCCTGCTTTTCTTTGTACAGCCAAAACCCATGAGCTCAATCTGGAAGATCTCCGTGAGATGCTCCAGGTTACTGATGTATTCCACAAGCCTTTCTCCCCCAAGGATCTCGTTGCTAGGCTCAAAACCGAGCTTCAGACTACGCCGTGTTCTAATAGCGTGTAGGAGCCCTAGCGATGATGACCAATGCAAAATCTCTCTACGGAGAGATTATCACGGCTCTCGTTCTATGCGGACTCATCCTGTTTAGTGCAGGATGGTTGATGTCCGCTTCGGCGACTGCACAAAGTTCAATCCAACTGATCGCACTGGCTACCATCGTCATAGGCAGTGCTGTGTTTGCGATGAGTTTGATGCGATTTCGCAGTCGACTTCAAGCGACTGGCGCCGTCGAAATACAGCTCGCATCTCTGAAAGAACGCACTGATTCTCTGCAACCCATCGTGGCGAACAGCATGGTGGGTCGCGGGTGGAATCAACTAGTGGAGCGGGTCGCCGATCGTGATCTCGATGATTCGATTGAGCGACGTCTGCAACAAAATGTTTCCAGCCGGCGTACGGAACAATTCGCACGTGCCATTCGCAGTCTTAGCGAAGGCGTCGCCGTCACTGATGCTGAGGGCAAAATCACTTATGTGAACCCCGCTTGGATGGGGCTAATGGTAGACACGATCGACGAAGAGTTGCTAATTGGATCTACCGTGTCCCAGTGTCTTACCGAACGGGCGTACACCAATTGGGATGAAGAAGTCAAAGCAATTTCGCAGGGATCCAAACCAATCTCGATCGCTCTGAATCTTGGTTTGTCAGTGCACGATGGGGTTCACCAAGTTCGCCGGTTACCACTAGAAGGACGCACCGGAGAATCAGCGGGATTCGTTTGGACCCTCAAAGACGTAACCCAGAGCAGCATCGCCAAAGAATCGCACGAGCAATTTCTCGCTTCCGCGACCCATGAATTAAGGACGCCGCTAACCAATATTCGGGCCTACACTGAAAGCCTACTCACGATCGACGATGTAACTCCAGAACAACAAAAGGAGTTCTACAACGTCATTCACTCAGAGGCGGGTCGGCTTGGTCGGCTTCTGAACGAGCTATTGGATATTCAGCAACTCGAAGCAGGATCCATGACCCTGCAGGTAGCGAACTTCGATATCCAACGCATGGTACACGAAGTTCAAGAGCAGCTGAACCCGCTCCTAAACGAGAAGAAGCTCAACTTTGTCTGCCGTATCGCACCTGATTTGAAGTCGATCATGGCTGACAAGGAGAAGGTGACCTCCTGCTTAATCAACCTGCTTGGCAATGCGGTGAAGTACACGCCCGAGGGTGGCGAAGTCAAGCTGATTGCAGAACGACACGAATCGACAATCGTCTTGAATGTAGTTGATTCTGGGATTGGTATCGCCGAGCACGAACTACCGAAGATTTTCGAGCGATTCTATCGTTGCGAAGACGAGCGCGTTGCCGGATTGGAAGGCAATGGACTTGGACTCGCGTTCTGTATGGAAGTGGCACGCCTTCATGGCGGTGAACTTACCGTAGAAAGCAAACTGAACGAAGGTTCGAAATTCATGTTGCACCTACCCTTCGACAATCAGGAGTAGGCAGCCAACATGATCGGAGTGCAGAACATCGGCTCGGTGAGCGTCTTGAAAGCGCGCAGTTCCTTGATGGGCGAGTGCGTTGACCAATGCCGCCAAGGCATTCAAGACTGTCTCAATCAACGTCGAAACATGTTGATTCTCGACATGGGCGAAAGTCCCATCGTGAATAGCGATGGCTTGGAATTCATCGTGGATTCTCAGCAGCAATGCTTGAGCCGAGGTGGTCGCCTGGTCGTCGTGGATCCAACTCCAGTGTGTAAAGAAGTCTTGGAGATCACCGGCATTGCCGACTACGTCGCCGTATTCGATGATCTTCGCGCGGCATTAAGTGATTTTGCGAAATGACCACAGCAGTTGCCGAAAAAGAAAAGCAGGAATCACCCCAGGGACAGGCGTTTATGCCCCTGGGACAAAAACTGCTGCGCGCTGGGCTCATCAGTGAAGATCAACTCGAAAAAGCACTTCGTGTACACGGCAATCAAGGTATTCGCATTGGTGAAGCCTTGGTCGCGCTCGGGTTCTTGGCGGAAGGGGATCTGCTTCCGCTTGTCGGCCAGCAGCTGGATATCCCATGGGTCCGACTTCGCGAAGGTCTTGTCGATCCTGAAGTGGTTAAGGCAATACCACGCGACATTTCTGAACAGTATCACTGCTTAGCCCTCTTCCGCGTGCACAGTCGCCTGATCGTGGCGATGGCGGAGCCGCAGAACTTGGAAACGATTGATCTGCTGGAAGAGATCACAGGTTGCCAAGTCAAACCGGTTCTCAGTTTGAAGAGCTCGATCGAGAGACTGCTGCCACGCTGTTATGAGGAAGATTTCAAGGTCGATGTACTGACGGCGGATCTTGAAGACGAAGCCATTGAGCTGAAGTCGGATGAAGTCTTCTTCGATACCGACAGCATCCAAGTCATCGCGGACGGAAGTCCGGTAATCAACCTGGTGAACTATCTGATTGTGCAAGCGGTACGTCAGGGCGCCAGCGATATTCACATTGAACCATCTCAGCGGAATAGCTTGATTCGATTCCGTGTGGACGGACGTCTTCGCGAAATCTTGAAGCCCCGTCGTGATCTTCATCCGGCCGTAGTTTCAAGAATCAAGGTCATGTCGAAGCTGGATATCGCCGAACAGCGCAAAAGCCAGGATGGACGTTTTCACGTTCGTGTCGATGAAAAAGAAGTCGACTTGCGGGTGTCATGTCTTCCAACAGTGCTTGGTGAAAAGGTGGTCATGCGGGTATTAGACCGTAGCTCGATCACTTTTGATTTGGATAAGCTTGGGGTTCCCGAAAACCGACTCGGCTTAATTCGTAAGATTCTGCACAAGCCGCACGGTTTGGTTCTAGTGACTGGACCGACGGGTAGCGGTAAGACGACGACGCTTTATTCCGCGGTGGAGACGATCAAGCACGGTGGTGCGAATGTGGTGACGGTTGAAGATCCAGTCGAATATCAACTGGACTTAGTGAACCAGGTGCAGGTCAACTCCGCCCGACAGATGACGTTTGCGTCGGCGCTGCGAAGTATCCTCCGCCAGGATCCGGACATCATTCTCGTTGGTGAGATTCGTGATGCCGAAACCGCTGAAGTTGCCATTCAAGCCGCCCTGACCGGTCACTTGGTACTCAGCACACTACACACCAATGACAGCGCATCCACCATCACGCGTTTGCGGGACATGGGAGTACCGTCCTACAAAATTGCGGCTTCGTTAGTCGGCATTGTTGCGCAACGACTTGTTCGGAAGATCTGTCCGAAATGTCGGTCTTCGGTTTATGCATCGCCAGATCAGGCGGAGATGCTCGACTACGAAACGGTTCCCGATCGACCATTCGCCCGCGGAGAAGGCTGCAGCGAGTGTTTTGATACGGGCTACCAGGGTCGTCAAGGCGTTTACGAAGTCATGCCGGTCAATGGCCAGATGCGAGAGATCATTTCCGGAGACGGTTCCATCTCGGCAATACGGGACCAGCTCCGATTACTTGGTGGGACGACGTTGCTGGACGAAGGCAAGCTCCTTGCCGAAGCCGGCGTCACTTCGATTGACGAAGTTATCCGAATCGCAATGACGGACTAGAACGATGCAATTGATTCAAACAAATCCCAAAGAAATAAGCGCAGGTAGCGTCGATGGTCTCGAGTCCGATTCGAGCGGCGCCGATTTGGAGAATTTTGGTGGCGAGGTCAAATCGAGGTTCTCATTTGGCGGTACCAGCAAACGCAGCCTACTAATCGCATTTCGACAGCTCTCGCTTCTTGTTGAAACGGGCATCGATATCGCCGAAGCCCTGGAGCTGGTCAGTGAGACCTGCAAAAGCGAACGTCTGCGTGATTGCTTCGAGGAAATCTTCGAAGACATTAACCGAGGAAGCAGCCTTTCCAACGCAGTCAAGGCTCAGAGTGAGATACTCGGTCCGGAGATTTCTGCGAGTATTCAAGCGGGTGAAGCATCCGGGAAACTGGTCGAAGTGCTTCGGCAAGTTGCCGATCGACTGGAAGAAGAGCTCAGCATTCAGTCACAGATTCGCGGCGCGCTGGCATACCCAACTGTCTTGCTATCAGCTTCCGTTGCCGTCGCGATCACGTTGGTGTGGTTTGTTCTTCCGCAGTTTGAAGAATCGTTTGTTTCGATGGGTGTGAATCCCCCTACCATTACCAAGATTCTTTTGACTTCAGCGGCTTTCATCCGCGAGAACGTGCTTCTTGTTGGAGCGGGAATTAGCTTGATTGTCGGTGCCGCCGCCATGACCTTGGTTAACAGGTCGGCACGTATTGCGATGAACAACATCGCATTTGCGAGCCCTTTTTTGGGGGCGCCAATAAGGCACCTCGAAGTTGGACGCTTATTCGTGAATCTCGGTCACCTTCTCGGCAACGGCGTATCGCTTTTAGAGGCATTGGAGTTGGTGAAAAGCTCTACAACCTACGGCCACATTAGTGCTCTGACGGAGGCGTGGGAGTCTGACATTGTCGAAGGAAAAGGGCTCTCCAATCGATTGGGTGAATTCAATTTCCTGCCTGAAGGTGCGGAGGCAATGCTGATCATGGCGGAGCGAACCGGGAAGCTTGAAAAGGTGCTTTCGACCGCTGGAAGCTACTATCAGGAAGAAGGTAGTTTGAAGCTGAAGTCGATTCTCAAACTAAGTGAACCCATCATCATCGTCTTTCTAGGAGTGTTTGTCGGCACCGTCGTGGCTTCGGTACTCTTGCCTATTCTTGATGTTCAATCATCCGCGGGGGCATAGGTGAAAGACATGTTTGCAGTTGATGGTGTTTTATCACCGTTAAGAAACTTGTGGCAAAGTACAGGGCTGTCAGGTCAGCAGCTGGCTTCATCCGCGTTAGGCGTCGACATCGGTCAATTTGAAACCAAGATTGCTTGGTTGCATCGGACTGGAGCAGATGGCTACCGGATCGCATTGGCGAAGCTTCCGACGTTTCCGAAGCAGCTAAATCAAGCGGACGATCCAGATTCAAAAAGCGCGGACGATCGGCGCAGCCATTCCAGCAACCCCTTCAAAGTGCGCAATGCTTTTGACGCGGGCAGTTCGATTCTTTGGGACAACAAAGAGCTGGAGTCTCTCTCGCATCGGGTGCTGAGAGCACTTGGTACACGAGAGCTGAAACGCAGTGACATGCTAATCAATCTGTCGATGGCCGTATGCGATGTGCGTAGCCTCTGTATCCCGCGCGATACCGCGCGGTCAGACATCGCCATCCAAGGATTGTTGAATGAGTCGATTGGCGAGCCGCAGCCGAGAAATATCGCCCTGTTGCCCGCTGAGAACGATGAGAAAGCAAAAGTCCGTGTGTTTAGCATTTCGGAAGCGCTGACCTCGGGTGTATCGAAATTGTTCGAGCGAAACAGTCTACATCCGTGTCAGATCGATGGCCTGCCGTGGAGCCAGGGTCGATTGGCTCAGATGGCGGTGCAGGATCCGAATCATCTCGTATTGGTTTTGGACTGGGGCTACTCCCGGCCGACATTGACGGTGGTTAAGGACGGTGAGATCAAGTACGTGAGACGTCTCAGTGTCGGTGGCCTCAACCAAATTATGTCACAGCCGCTTGTGGACCTACACATGACACATGCGGAAGCCGCGCGGTGGGTAAAACACTGCCTTTCGCCGAAGTGTTCGGACGGACCACTTGTTCAAGATACACAAGTCTGGGCCAAGGATTGTTGCAAGAAACTGGCCAAAGAAATCGCCGCCGCCCGCGACTACGTCCAATGGCGTTACAAGGGTGAAGAGATTTCAAGCTTGGTTCTTATCGGGGGCGGTGCAAGCTGTGAGCGACTCGTCAATGAGCTCAATGGTGCTGTCAATCTCCCAATGATGAGTTGGCGGAGCAAAGTGGGCGACGAAACCGTCACACCCGAGTATGCGACGGCAACTTCACTTGCAATGTTGGGGGTGAGTCGTGCGCGATAATCGAGCAACAGCTAGTGTCAATCTGCTGCCACCTTCTGTACAGGAGCGCCTGTCCAAGACGCGAATCGTACATCGATGGACCAAGATCATTGCTGCCATCGGGATCATCACTGTGATTTCGATCTGCTTGGGAAGAATTCTGGTCAACCAGAAGGATCAGCAGATTGCGGCCATCGAATCTAGCGTGTCTGAGCCCAACCGGCTGCTGTCAGAAAACCTGGATATCCGCTCTCGGATTCGAGCCAAGAAGTCAGCCATTGCGAGTAGTGCGAAACTCAGAAACCAGTATTCGCCGATCGTCTTACTTAGTCTGCTGAGCGACATCAGAAATGATGCGAACGGGGAAATTGAAGTTGAGAAAATCGATTTCAAAGAGAGCTTTGAACTACCGCAAGAGAACAAAAATGAACGACACGGGTCGGTCGTACTCATGTTCAAGACGACGAGCGTAAGTAACTCCGCCAAAGTCGTGGCGATGTTAGAGTCCTCGAATCGTTTTGCCTCAGTCAGACTAGCGAGTCCACTTGAGAAGGCTGGTGGATCTGTTGAACGTTTAAAGTTCTCCGTAGAGTGTTTGTTCTAGATCGTTCCGCATACGGACACGCTGAGTTGTTTTGAAATGAAAATCAAGAACGTATCCAATACGATTGCCATCCATGCGATGGGTATAGGTGCACTCGTGCTGATGGCGCTGGGTTTCTACGTTTTTGCCTTCCTTCCTTTCGCGAACGCGAGCGATCGTTTGTTGGAGGCGAACGAGCAGGCAGACCACTTGGAAAGTCTTGAACCAAAACTTCGAGCCGACCACGCGGAACTACTTGTTGAGCTCGAGGAGCTATCCGCTGTTGCCATCAAAGCTGGACCGGCGGGAGAACACGCGATGCCGCTGCTCAATCTTGTGTCAGAGCTACTGCAAGAACGCGGAATCACGCTGAAGAATTTCTCGGAAAACAAAGACTACCAGTTCGGCAACCTGATCGACGTTCAGCTGGAAGGATCCTACTCGGATTGCGCTCGCCTGATCATGGATATTCAGGACCTTGATCGTCCCGCAAAAATTGTCCATTTGGATCTGACCGCGATCAGCAAGGATGGGGATCGATGCTTAGCAGGAGCGAGCATTGTCTTTCCAACCAAGTCATCCGCCCGCCAGGCGGCTCAGGAGTAGGAACGATGCCGAATCGCAATTCGAAACGAAAAGCAAAACAGGACCGCCACGCTAAGCTAAAGGTGGCCGCCATTCCATTACTTTTGGTGATTCTCGGTTTAGTACTTTGGAGCAATATGAGCGCGACGGACACGCCCGTGCCAGTTGCCACGAATCCCGCAGCATCGCCGACTTCACCATCCACCTCGAGGCCAACACAGACTGCCAGGGCAACGGCTGTGAAAGCAGAACAAGTTCGCTTTGCAGATATTGAATGGCCCGAACCCGTTTTGAGCTTCATAGAGGATGACAGTCCGTTCAAAGATCTAGACTACGCTCCCGAGCCAGTCGTCTTGGTGAATACCGAAACTCCATCCAAGATTGTGACTGAAAACCAAAAGTCTCGGTTGGATCAGGTGGCCGAACGAATCAAACGGGAACGTGTTCCATTTTCGTTTCGTTCTAGCCGCCGCAACGTGGTCATGCTTGGGGACAAGCTGATCGAAGTAGGTGATGAGATTGATGAGAATGTTCGCGTGAGCAGCATCTCTGACGGGAGTCTTGAATTGGCCGTCGTTGCAGCTCGACAAGATTCGGAATCAACCGAAGATACCGGACTCGAGGAAGACTCTGCGGTCAACTAAGCAGATGGGTTGGGGTTCTAAATGACAGCATTAGTGTCGTTAGGATCGCGTAAACTGTGCGGATTCAGAGGACTTCTTCGGTTAAACGGTCGAAGACAGAAGTAAGTGTGTCTAACACCGGGAGGGTGCAGTCCCTCCGTGTGCAGGAATGCATGCATAGCATCGAGATGTAGCAGCCGCGCGAGCACACAAGCTTGTTGGCTCAACAAAGACTCTCCAGACCACGGTTTGCAATGGATTGCTTTCGCCGGAAACCCTCGAATATGCCGCTACATTGGCTGCCGTCGGCAGTCCATGTTGCTGCGGTACGGTTTACGGTGGTTCGATTCGCTGCGGTTATGACGACTGTCATCGCTGCTTTAGGAACGATCGATCTGGCGCATGCACAATTGCCGCATGCTCCGAATCAGGTTCGTCAAGCAACCTATCTAAACACACAACAGTCGACGCTACCTGTGCCGACGAACCTACCATCCGCACCCGAAGCCGTTCCGACTCAGGGTGGAGGTCAAGTTGCTAATCCCTTTGATATGTTCAACTCGGCGCGTGACATGTTTGAGCCGAGCGCGGATGAACAGCGTGTTCGCGTTCCAATCCAACGTTCGGTGCCGAACTCGGAGAATCTGAAGATCACATCGCACAATGCCAGCCAGCTAGTCAGCATCTATGCGAACAATATTGATCTTCGAACGGTACTCGCACAGCTCGCCGAAGAAAGCCAGGTCAACATCGTCGTCGCAGAGGGCGTCGACGCAAGCGTGACGACAACGCTGGCAGACGTACCACTCTGGGACGCCTTGGACGCGATCTTGAAAATCAATGGTCTCGTGTGGATTCGAAAAGGTCAGATCATCTTCGTGACAAAACCTGTCGGTGGCGGCGCGGAGGGGCGGTCCGGCGGTTCGATGCCAGGACAACGGTTGCAGGTCTTCGATCTGTATTACACATCCGCGGCAGAGGTCCTTGAAGTTGTAAACGGACTACTTTCGCCAGCAGGACGCGCATTCCAACATGCTGTTGATGCAACCAGCACGCGTCAAACGCGTGAACGAGTGGTCGTTGAAGATTACCCAGATCGACTTGAGGCAGTCGCTTCCTACCTGGCGAATGTTGATAATCCTCCGCTACAGGTCCTCATCGAAGCCAACGTCATGCAGGTCACGCTTGATTCCGATCAGCGTCATGGTGTGAACTTTGACGGGTTGGCCCGACTATCTGGCGCCCGCGTCAATTTGCAAGCACAAGGCTTTGCCAACGGTAGCTCGAGTCCCGGGTTCATGATGGGATTAGAAGGGACCGATCTGGATGGAATGATCGAAACCCTATGTTCGACCTCCAACGTCGAGACACTTGCAGCACCGAAGGTGCTTGTTGTCAACGGACAGCAAGCGAGGATTCAGATCGGATCGAAGTTCGGCTATTTCGTGACTACGACGACCGAAACCAGCACGCTTCAGAGCGTTGACTTCTTGGATATTGGCGTTGTTCTGCAGGTTACACCGACGATTACCCATGACGGAAAAGTCTTGCTGAGCGTGACACCGAAAGTATCCGGGGGCCGTATCAATCCGGATACGGGTCTACCTGAAGAAGATACAACCGAAGCCGAAACGACTGTGTTGCTCCCCGATGGGAAGGGCATGATCATTGGTGGTCTTATCAAAGAGAGCAACGATCACAAGAAGTGGTGGGTCCCTTTCCTCGGCGAACGACCTTTTATCGGCAAGCTATTTAGTCGCACAAATGACGATGTGCAGCGAGTCGAAGTCGTGATTGCACTGACGCCTCATATTGTTCCATATGGCGAGCCACTCGATCATCGGGAATATCACCAGTTCTCTCGATCCACCAATTCAACAGCTCCGGATGATTACTACTTCCGAAGCCGTGATTGGCGTGCTTTAGGCGGCGAGCTTCCAAATGCACATGTTGCCCCCGCGATGATCCAGAACCAGCCGCTCGAGTTAGAGCAAACCATCTCGCTCGACAACTTGGAAGGCTTACCAACGGTGCCCGACTCCTTGCATCTGGACCCCATCAGTGGAGCTCAATCAAATACGGCCAACGTCGGCGTGATAGGTCAGAATGGGATCACGCAAAAAATACCTTTGACAGACCCACCCGCAGCAGCCGTGATGCAACCTTTGCCCAGTGTGGAGACATCTCTCCACGAATTGGGGCGATCATTGCAACCACCATCGGGAACTGCTGTTCCTCCACCGGCCGCATCGTGGAATGGTTCGCAAGCACCAATCATCCCTGGCGCGCCTACGGTTCCCGGTCGCTGAGTCCGCACGACCACGACCACCCAGCGATCGCGCGGAACAGTCGATGTATTCAGAGTATGCGACTACTTTGACGGCAAGCTCATGATCTCGACAGAGCGGAACCGAACCGGGTCGCTATGTCCTGCGAATCCAAAGTAACCCTGGGTTCGTTCTTTGCCTGGATGAGGTCGATCGGCCATATATTCAGTGACCGTATTCAGGTCTCCGTCCAGTATGACGGTCCCATTGAGCTCAACTTGGATTTGAGATCCCATCACTGTCACGCGCTGATAATTCCATTCACCCGGGGCACGCAAGTAGCCTCTTTTCGCGGCGATCATGCCATAGGCAGAACCGTGATACTGCCGCTCGTCGAGCTTCGCGTACTTTTTGGCCTCATTATCGAGAACCTGCAATTCACACATTCCAACGTAGGCGGTATCGCCCGAGCCTGGATAACGAATCGCAAGCCCGTTGTTTCCACCCGGAGGAAGTTGGAATTCCATACGAGCTGAGAAGTTCGAGTATTCATCTGCAGTGTGAAGGACTCCGCCTTTGCCCACGCGACACTGAATCGCTCCGTCCACGACCTCATAGTTATCGACTGCACCCGTCCAGCCAGTCAGATCTTTGCCATTAAACAGCGTTTTGTATTGATCCGCGTTGGGCTCATGACTTGCTAATCGTTTGTTCGCTTCTTCAGCCGACAACTCGCGGATATACAGATTCCTCCACTGGATTTCACCACCATGCGTTTGCAGTTGGATGACACCTTTGTTGAAGAGCGGTGAAGAGCGATCCCAGAAGTTCTCCATGATCGCATGGTCCACGACTTGCTTGCCGTTCAACCATACACTTGTTCGTGCGCCAATCTGAACAATGCGGAACGCATTCCATTCGCCAAATGGCTTATCTGCCAAAACAAGTGGGTCTTTGCCCGGAGCGCCCTTGCTACTGTTCCAAAGACCGCCGCTTCCCTTGTCGGCACCGAGATTGAATTTGCCTTCCTCAGTGAAGTCCCAAATCTGAACTTGCGGTGTGCCACGTAGATAGATTCCGCTATCTGCTTTTGGCACCGTCTTGTATTCCAGAAGCAATTCGATGTCGCCGTACTCTTTGTCCGTTGTCAGAAAGACACCGTGTCCATCGTTGACAATGACGCCGTCTTCTACCGTCCAATGGGCGCGCATGTTGTCGTCATGCTTCTTCTTGTCCGCATCACTGACGGCGTCCCACTTGCGCGGATCCATTTGTGGTTGGCCATGCCAGCCGTCAAAGTTCTTTCCATTGAATAGAGGTTCAAAGCCCTCAGGAGTGTCTGCGAAGAGTGGTATTGCTACCAGACCGAAAACACCGAGAACGAGCTGACGCAATAGGAACAGACGCATCGTGGTGGGACTCCGAAGAAGCGAGTAATCAGGTGGGATCTTCAAGCGGCTCGGCATGGTACCGCGCCAGAGGATCAAGCTTATCTAAAATTTGTCCGAGGGGTGGCACTCATGACTAAGCTGACGCATTTTTGTTCGCTTCAGCATCAGGAGAGTTGCCTTCGGTTGAAGTCGCTCGCGAATTAAGCAAGTTGGCTATCGTTGATAAAGCACGGTCCAGGGAAATTGGCTGGCGAGCTTGGTGGCCTCGCGTTGGGTTGAGCAAAAGAGAAAAACCTTATTCCGGGGTAGGGCGTCGAGCGGCAGATCACCCGGTAGTCTCCACTCTTGCTCTTGTTCCCACTGTTGCGATTTGCCGTGGGGCTGAAAAAACGGCTGTTCCTCGGCGGGCATACCCCGAAATTCCGATTCCGTGCCGTATCGAACCGGTCGGGCTCCGATTGTCCGGAGAGCGGTTGCGTCGATGAGGAACCCATAAGGCTCCCAGTCCCAGCGTCCTAGGTGCGACTGAAACGTCCTTCGCTCCAAGAGTTCTGGCAAGCGGCAGGCGGAAAAGCTGATACTGCGGAAACGTGAACGTTTCGTCAAATGCGAGCCAAGCAGTCTCCGCTCTGTCGCGATGCGACATAGTGTTTCCAGTGGAGAGAACGATTGTTGGTAGCCCTCAATCCAATAACGAAAGTGGGAGCTGTTCTCAGATTCATCGGGCGAAACGAAAACACTGCCACGAGTGCAATGTGCTAAGAATGGCCACGTTGTGCTGGAACGACTTGCAAATCGATCCATCCGCATCATTGGCTGAAGTACCGGTTGATTCAGAGACGTCGTTGGACAAGCGATCGGGATCGTTTGACGGGGTTCTTCCGGTGCTGAAACGTACCAACCGACGGCGCCCTCGGATAGCAATCCATCCGTTGTGTTTGGGGTCCACGAGTCGTCACCTTTAATGCCTTGCTCACCACGAGAAAAGACCAGGCGCACAGACGGTATCAGGTTCTTTTCACGTTCTCGCTGAAGTCGCCGCTTTACGAGTCCATGTAGTTTTCCCTTTGGACGAAGGTAAAGTACAACGAGGCGCTCGGCAAAAGCGGTCGCAAATCGATCTTGTAAGGCGGGTCGAGTTTCTTGCTGATCGCGATTTTCTTGCCTATAGCAAATCGGAGGTGATACATGCATCAGAAATCCTGAGATCTCTGGATCGGTATCCTGAAAAATTGTCTTCTCCAGCCAGTCTAAGCAGGACTGCTTTTTCGACGGAAATTTGAGCCGGGCGTATGTGATACCTGTGCGCTGCGTCATCGACAGCGTCGAGTCGGCCAGAGTAGTTCCATCTGGAATGAGAAGCGTCCAACCATCTTTTGACAGCGCTCGGACGCAATAATCCAACAGGCGAGGCCAATTAGGAAGTCTACGACCATCACGTCCAAGCTGGGAACAAGCGATGGTTGCGAATCGAACTTGGGATGCGAAGTGACGCTGGTGCCCGAAGACCAATTGCGGTTCGGATGCAGCGGGAAGATAGCTAGGACGACCAGCCCAAACTTCTCTTAACGTGTAGCCCGATTGAAGAAGCTTGGTTGCCTTTTGTCTCACCAGCGATGGGGTTTGACGATGAGTCGCAATTAACTTCAGGTAGCAATAATCTGCACGAATGGAGCTTGCCGAAAGCTCCTCGAATGTGTCCTCAGAGGACAGCCAACCGAGTTGAGCCAAGTACGAAAACAGTGTTTCTACTTGCTCAGAATTCATGCCTCAGAGTCGCTCATTGGAACGCTCGAACTGAGATCTTTCATCGACCAACAATCGTACCATCGCACTACAAAACAGGGAGAGCTGGGCCATTCGGTGTTGCAGCAGCTCGGTCGTTAATCTGACGGCATACGGATCGGGCGATCTTGTCGAGTGCGGCGAAGCAAATCGGATCTTCGAGAGCTGTAGCCAAATTGCCCCCGTCTGACTCTTGTCGCAATTGGATGTTCAAAGGTATTTCGCCCAAGAATGGAACAGCAAGCTCCTCTGCTTTTTCTCTCGCCCCGCCGTGTCCGAAAATGTCATATCGCTTGCCATTGTCTGGGCAAATAAACCCGCTCATATTCTCGACCATACCCAGCATCGGAATCTTGGTTTTGCCGAACATGGCGATCGCTTTTATCGCGTCCAGTAGCGCGACTTGCTGTGGGGTGCAGACAACCACAGCGCCGCTGAGCGGGACCAGTTGGGAAAGCGTCAATGCAATATCCCCGGTGCCTGGAGGCATATCGATAATTAGGTAATCCAGGTCTCCCCAATAAGTGTCACGAAGAAACTGCGTAATCGCCCCGTGCAACATTGGTCCACGCCATATGACGGCTTGGTCGCTTTCCACCATGAATCCCATCGACATCACCGGCATGCGATCAAAGAAAATGGGTTTGATCTTGCCATTAGTGACTTCGGGTCGCCCAGAAATGCCGAGCAGATGCGGCACACTTGGTCCGTAGACGTCGGCATCCATCAGTCCCACCTTGGAACCTGCTTTCGCCAAAGTCAGCGCCAACGATGCAGCTACCGTGCTCTTGCCAACGCCGCCTTTGCCAGAGCCAACCGCGATCACGCTCTTGGCCGTTAAACCAATTTGGCCGATCGCTACAGCTGGGCGTTCAAGCTCAGAAATCTGAATATCGATTTCGCATTCGTTGCCACCATGCGTGCGAATCGTTTCCTCAACGCGGTCGCGAAATTCGTCTTTGACCGGTGCGCTATGTGAGGAAAGCTTCAAATGACAAGTGAGCTGATTCCCGTTCAGGTCGATCTTCTCGACTTGCTTGGCCGACTCGAGTGTTCGGCCCGTTTCAGGATCCAACAACTCGGAGACGGATCGTCGAATGGAATCCAGCGAGATATCAGATGACATGATGTTCGTATCAATTAGATGGTGGAAGATGGTCGATTTCCGGCCACGGAAGGCGTTCGACTAATCCCGATGTGATCGGATGAAAGCCATGTTCTGAACACGCGATTCGCGGCGATTTCCCAGCGGGAATGAGCGAATTCAAAACCCGCTGTAGAGATGGTACATCTGTGACAACAATCTGTGCACCCGCTTCGAACAGAATAGAAATCCAATCCTGATGTTGGTGTGGAATGAGCACGATTGAGGCTGATGGAAACGAGGATTTTCTAACAGTGCGTAGGCTTTGGGCCAAACCCGCGAATTCGCTTTCCAGTGTGATGTTCCAAAAACGCAGTCCCACAGGTCCACTGAGCTCGGGAGTTTCTTCCTCAGTCCAATCAGGGCTGCTGCAAATAATGTGTTGACTGCGTATCTCGTTCGCAAGCAAATGCTGGCGGAGATGCAGTTGAACCATGGATGCGGCGGCACCCGAAATGTCGTAAGACGCCCAAACCAAGCTTTTGCCAGATAGAAGTGCTGTAGATGGCGAATTCATCATGGCTCTTTCGTCGGCGGATTCTTGATCTCGGCTTCGAGCTTGCCGGTGTCGGCGTTCCAAATCCAAATAGAACCCTTCTGTCCGGCAGCGCTAACCAACGATTTTGACGGACTTGCAGCTACCGTGAACAGTGGTTGCAGACTGCCGCCGAAACTCTTCAATACCTTTCCGTTGCCAGAATCGATGGTGCGAGCATGGCCAGCTGTGGACACCACGGCAAGCGTATTTGTATTGCCAACAAACTGCACGGACGTATTCTCTCCTGCTAAGCCAGTCAGCGTGCGTGCCTGCGTAGCATCATCGACGTTCCAGACTTTTGTGGTGCCATCTCCGCTTGCAGTGGCTATGGTCTGACCGTCCCATCGCCAACTAATATCTAGAATATGGTGCGAATGCCCTTCCAGCTTTCGAAACGGCTGCGAGCTTTCCACCTCCTGAATTCGGCAGATCTTGTCGGCTGCTCCGCTAGCCAGATATTGACCGTCGGGAGAGAAGCTCAATGCTAGAACTTGATCGCTATGCAGATCTTCTCCCCAAATCTTGATCGACGGATCCACTTCGTCTTCCAGTTCAACAAGATAGACACTTCCACCGCGGCTTGGCATGCCAGAGCCGATGGCTAGTCGACGACCATCAGGACTAAAATCCAAGGCCGTTATTCTGTCTGGGAAAATATCTTGATCCATGCTGCCCCACTTGCGCTCCAGTTCCCATTCTTTGTCGACCGATATCGCATAAGCGCGACCTGATTCGGTAAAGGCTAAACATTGATCCGATTCGAATATCGGGCTCAGATGCGAAATCTTTTCTTTATCGAGAATCAACGTGTCCGTCGGGGTTCCATCCGCGGCACTGAAAAAGCTGAGCCGATTCGCTTGGGCAACTACAACTTGCTCGTCGCCGAACATGACAGAACTCAGACCAAAATTGGATTCGAAAGTCTGGAATCGTCCAATCGCTGACTGAGTTTGAGCAGCTTTGATTTCGGCACCCAAGTTCGACATCTCCTCTGTGATGCGAACGAGATCGGCTTCGAGCGTAGGTATTCTGCCGGCAGTGACATTGGCAGCATCACGGGCTGCGGCGAGTGCTTGTTGGCGTTCCGCCAGATCAGCTTCCGCCTTTGTCAGCTTTGACCTAAGTGGCTCAAGTGACGTCTGCTTCTGTGCGATCTGCTGCTTCAGCTTTCCTTGTCCTTCTTTGTCGACGGGTTTGCCGGCATCATTTCCCGAGTCGGATTCGATGGGATTCGGATTGTCTGCAAACTTGGCTTCTAGTTCGGCGATCTGCCGCTTCGTTTCAGCTAACGCTGCTGCAGCTTTGTCACGTGCCGTTGCGGCGTTGTTTTTGTCTTCGGTCAGCTTGGCGACTGCCTTGGATTCTCTTTCGGCTGATGCTTTTGCTGGCGGAATCTTCTCTTCTACTTTTCTTTTCTGCACGCCTCGGATTGCGAGTTGATCCTCTAGATATCGAACTCGTTGCGCCGCGGTGTAATCTTGGCTCAAACTAAAGATGAGATCGCCGCTGGCACCGTCACGGATCTCAGGCGCGCGATCTCGGAAAGCTACGACGAGTTGTGAGCCTTCCGGATTCCAATGGATCGCAGTCACCGGAGACTCCATTTGGAATCTGCTTTCAGTATTCCACGAAGCACAATTCAGGATGGAGATACTGCGACCTAAAGCGAGCGCCATTTTGGCCCCGTTACTAGCCGCAATCTGAACTGTGAAGGGTTCTTTGGATCCTATACCAGCGGCCACATCCGTAGCAACTTTGCTCCAATCCGCTTGATTCTGCGAAACTGTAATTGGTCGTCGGCTCAGATCGATCTTCCCCTGGATGCTTCTGTGGGCAACGTAGAGCCATGCTTTACTGCGCTCCGCCGCTAGAATTTCTCCAACGGTTTCGGTATCGCTTTCCAACCTCCGTTGTTGACCATCGATATTAGTCTGGGTGCACTGTCCACCTGCATCGCATGTCATCACGTTGACTTCATCTACCCAAGTGATGGAGGCAAGAGGCTCATCGTGGGTTTTCAGATATCGTAGGGAGACTCCACGCTGTAGGTCCACGATTTCGAATGAGTATTGCCCAGTTTGATACGCCAAATGGTTCCCGTTGGGCGAAAGTTCAAATCTTTCTCCGTAGGGAACGAGATCGCGGATGAATTCAGACCGCTTCCGGGTCTGTCGCCATAATTTCACTTGTTTGTATCCACCTGTTGCAACTCGTTGACTATCGGAGCTAACCGCGATCGATTGCACGAGGTCCAGGTGAGTCGTCGACTGAGCGGAGTCACGGGACAGAAGCGGAATCGGAGTGCCTGACGGAATCTGGCTAACTTCAGCAGAGTCGATTCGCAACACATAAGCGTTGCTTCCCAGACCGTACGCGATAAAAGAATCGTCCGGTGCGAATTCCAAGTCATAGGTGGGTGTAAGCCGAGGAGGTGGCCGCTTCAGATTGAGCATGGACTGCGAAATTGAAGAACCAGCTTCGGCTCCCTCGCGAATCCAAGTCTCGATCATCGTAAGTTCTGATTCGGTCAATCTTTTGGCATCAACAGCATTGTCGTCTGGTGGCATCCAAGGTTCTTCGTCGCCATTGACGCGAGACAAGAGATAACTGACCTCGGGCTGTCCCGCGACAACGCTTTCTCCGCTGTCACCGCCTTTAGCCAGTGCAGAGTGATCTTCAAGATTCAACCCGCCTTCGGCTAAATTGCTGTTGTGACAGGCTACGCAGTTGCGGGCGAAAATGGGCTGTATGTCGATTGAATAATCAACCCTTTCATCGCCAAGCACAAAGCAAGGCAGGCCTACGAGTAAGACGAACAAACCGAATTGGTTGATGTATCGCAGATCCTGCAATAGGTGCAGAGTTCGATGTAATGGACGGATGTTTTGAATTGCGAATACCACGACTCGATTACTCAGAAGATGCTGGTTTGACCACGCGGACGCAGCACGCAGTCGAAGGTATCCAGACGGTCAACGGTTTTGCAGTCGACAACTTGGTTTGATTTTCCACAGCCGTTTTGGCCTCAGCAACTGACATTTCGAGTTGCTTTACTTTGGCCATATCGACATTGGATTCTTTTGCATGCGCCAATTTCTTCTTGGCTTCTTCGAGAGAATTTCCAAGTCGATTTAATGCTTGGGGATTTCGCGCCCAATTCAGTTTCGTTTCACACTGCATCCATACGGTGTATTCGCCAATAGGCGTGTCCTTCGCAATTTTGATCGTCGCTTTCACCTCGTTTGTATCGGCCCCAA
Organism: Aureliella sp.; assembly: GCA_046290675.1. Classification (GTDB taxonomy): domain Bacteria; phylum Planctomycetota; class Planctomycetia; order Pirellulales; family Pirellulaceae; genus Aureliella. Next base: position 47,786 of record JBKAHA010000008.1, on the reverse strand, counting down.
TCGTCACGTCAGCGCAAGTTGTTTTGGGAGGGAGATTCTTCGCTCGTGCGATCGTGGTCACCTTTGCCGCGTCAATTCGTCTAACTTGGAGAGGAATCTCACAGGAGCTGTCTTGTTCTACTTGTATCGAACTTGAATCCCCCAGCTCAAAGCGGATCGGAGCCTGATCGTGCGGGTTCACGTACAACGGTAATTGGCTAGTCAGTCGAGCTTGTGGTCGAGTCCGTTGCGTCGACTTGGGGTGATTAACAGAGGCATAAGATGCTTCAACGGCTGAGCCAAAGTGGTCATCGAAGTGGCTTTCATCCGCCTGTACATCAGCCACAGGCCGCCCCATGATTTTTAGTGGGATCGGTCCATCGGATGAATTGTGTCCCGATTCCATATTCAATCTGGGATCATGACTTAGGACTAAAGTGCATTCGTTCTGCCCGCTCGCCAAAATCGTTCGCGCGTGGCCAATGGAAGCAGGTAATTTGGATCGACTCGAAAGAGCCACAATTTCAATTGGCCCGTTGAAACCGTCTTGACGAAGTGCCCTGATTTGGACGGCTTGAGTTCCGTTTTGCATTAACGTCAGACCCTTTGGCTTGGCATCGATGGGATTTAGACCGAGATGCACGGGGAAAGCAAGCAGGCTAAACCCTGGTTCTGAGCGTCGTACTTCCAAGCGAAATGCTTTCGCTTCGCTGCGATCCTGGCTGCGGATATGGTCTATGAGAAGAATGCGGTACCGGCCTGTATTGGGAGGTTGCCAGTGGACGAGTGGATCCCGAGAGAAGCTGCGAACGTCGATGCCTTGGATGCCTCTTGGGTCATCTTGTTGAGTGAGTCTTTTGGCGACTTGCATTCCATTTTGCTCGGAAAGCTCAAATAGAATTAGCTCGATATCGGTGATTTGATCCCAAGATTGGCTCTGAATTTCAATCCAATAATCGGCACCTGCCTCTGCATTGAAATCAAGGCTCCATTGGTCTTTCGATAGCTCTCCTGCAAACATAAAAGGCGCTCGTAGAACGGCAGACGAACTAGCACTGATAATGGGCCTCGGGGGCCTTTTCTTTCGCGTCATGTAGCGAGCAACATCACCGCCAGGCAACACTCGACCATCCTCATCAGCCAATTTGGAATCGCCTGAATTGGGTTCGGCTCTCGTCGGAATCGCAGCCAAGACTGGGGCGAGCAGGGCGGGCAGTTCGGACTTCGGTTTCTTTGCCGGTTCGGCGACCACGGCTTCCAACAAGAATGGAAAATCGATGCCGCCTCGGAAGAGGAAATCAGAAACAACGATTTGGTAGATCCCATCGGATTCAGCCGTCAAAGAAAAGCTTGCTGGCCAGGATCCTGTCGCACGCGTTCGACACTCTTCGTGTCCGGTTGGGTCAAAGCACGCGACCCTCGGAACACCTTGCGAATCGACAACCTGAGCGTAGACACCGACTTCGAGGTGTTCGCCGCGGTCGAGTTCAATTTCAAAGTAGTGCCTATTCCTGGCCGCAAATTGCCCTTCGTAAACACAGTCGACTCTCAGTTCAATCGGCGTGGCCGCTTCAGCTTTCTCCGAACGAATATCTACGACGGGTTTTGACACGACGACGAAACGTCGCGAATTACTTACGCCGAATCGAGATATCGCCCACGATTCATATACTCCAGGTTGAACATCTTGGGGGATCTCCAAGTCGAAATGCACGTTGGGCAAATTGGAATTCGATACCATCCGCGTGTTGACGGCGGGAATCTGAGTCGCTTTCAGCTTGGTATTCGAAAACCACCAACCGCGCAGCTCATCCAAATCGGTACCGTGCAGCGCGATGCGATTCAGCTTAGATCCGCTTTGTCCACAAATGCGAGATGGCGCTTGGAAGCTGGCTGACGGGAACTGCGCGAATAGTCTAGGTGCGGAAACCACCGCTAAAAAAATACCAATGCTTACCGCGACAACGACGCGAGAGGAAGCAGGTGCAGGCAGGTGCCGCATAGCGAGTCTAGGCGAGGAAAGTCGATTCATGATGTGGCATTTGTCTCAACGCCTCCATGACTGGTTGAGATTCTCATCCTTGCTCAGTAGCGACTAATGGTTGAACAAGAACTCTTTGGTGTTGATGATTGCCCACACAAGGTCTTCAAAGGCGGACCGACGTTGATCTGGGAGGACATCCACAAGGTATTCAATGGCAGCAGACATCTCTGCATCACTCGGCTTACGGCTGAGAGCAACTTGATAGAGTTGTTCGACAAGCAGGTGCATATCATCGGAGCTGGCGGCCATGGAGGCAGCGAGTCCCGCGTTGTTGGACAGCTTGGCTTGAACTTCTTTTGAATTCAGCAGATGAAGACTTTGAGCCAACGTCACTTCGCCGGAACGCTCACATTCGCAGGCCGTAGCACCATCCGGCTGCCCGAAGACGTCAAGGAAGTACGACGAATAACTCGTGTCTGGCAGGCTGATCGCCTTGGTATGCGCCGGTAAGCCAGCAAATTCCGTGGTCGTTAAGCCGACTTGATCTACGGCATCCAATAGAACTTCGGCAGATAGTCGACGTGGATAGAAGCGCGAGAACGTATTGCTGTCGCTTTCATTCAAATCGTTCAGTGATGAGCTAAGCCGATAAGTCGAAGAAGTGCAGAGTAGATGAATCAGCTCTTGAAGATCGAAACCTTTCTCAACAAAAAACTCGGCCAGTCCATCAAGCAGCTCCGCGTTGGAGGGTGGGTTGGTGATCCGCAAATCATCTTCGGGCTCAACGATACCCTTCGAAAAAAAGTGTTTCCAATATCGGTTCACAAGTGACTTTGCGAAGTACGGATTGTCACGAGCCGTCATCCAATCAGCTAGAGCAACCCGGGGATCATCTTCAGGTTGCAAGGCCAACGGAGATTGACCGAGTGGAGCAGGCGGAAGATTTTCGCCGGTCTTCGGATGACGCGCACCGGCACCACCGATTCTCGATACGAACACTGGCTGTTCCGCAATCTGGCCTTCTTTCTTCTTCACTTTAGAGAAGAAAGCGGCCATCTGAAAATAGTCTCGTTGGCTCCACTTCTCATAAGGATGATGGTGGCATCGAGCACATTGCAGGCGTTGGCCTAGGAAGAGTTGAGCCGCATCTTCGACACGCGATTCCATGTTTGTAACGGATTGGTACCAAGCGACCGGAGCGTTCGAATCGACGTCGCCTGATGCCGTTAGGATTTCAGTGACGAATTGGTCATAGGGCTTGTTTGTTTGCAAGCTCGTACGCAACCAATTGTGAAAAGCAAATGAACTGAATTGGTGTCCGGGAGTGGGTCGCGTGTTTCGCAGGATGGCAGACCATTTCTTGGCGAAGTGATCGGCGTAGCCTGGGCTAGCAAGCAGCTCGCGCACTTTAGCGCTAAACTTCGACTCATCTTTGAGCGTTAGAAATTCGGTGGTTTCCTTGGGTGTTGGCAATCGTCCGGCGATATCAAGTGTTACGCGGCGGATCCAAGTCTCATCGTCGGCGATCGAGCTAGGCGGAATTCCTAATGCCCTTAGTTTTTTAAAGACAAATCGATCGACCAGATTCCTTTCCTGGGGCCATGGGAATCCATCGATATTTTGGCCAAGTGGGATACTCGCTTGGAACACCGCGACGTGGCCTTGATAACGGGCCATGATTGAAACGTCGCCGGCTTGATCACGAAGTTGCACCAGTCCGTGGTCGCTCACGTCCGCCAAGTCGGTATTGTTGGATTCGTATTGTGCTGTGTGCGAGATATCTTCGATCGAGCCGTCGTTGTAATGAGCGATCACAGATAATTGCTGCGATGATTCACGCAGTAGCACACGTTGTTTAGGTGTAATTTCGATCGACGTCACAACCGGGTCATGGTCACTGCCGTACGGCATTCCCGTTTCGATCCAACGTCGCAGTAAGCGATACTCCGGACTGTTGACCTGCATTCGCTGGCCACCACCGTGAGGCGATTTGTTAACGGCCTTCCTTAGCAGCAAACTATGGTCCGGTGCCGCGGGAAAGACGCGACGACCTCGAGATTCGTAAACAAGATGCTCATAGTCTTCTTTCGCTTCAAAGCCGAGCAACGACAGCTTGAACCCGGCTTGTCCGGCACTTTTCCCGTGGCAGCCACCTCCGTTGCAGCCGAACTTGGTAAAGATCGGGACGATTTGATTCGGAAAATTGACGTCTGTTATGGTGTCCATCTGATGGACGGAAAGGGCGATGGTCGCTTCGTTTCCAAGAGCATCTACTGCACTGATTTGTCCGCGTCCATTGGCAAGCGGCGTTAAGTGTCCGAGTTCATCGATGCTGCCAAGCGATTCCGGCACGATGGAAAATCGAACCTCCCGCGTGACGTCGGAATGAATCCGAGTTCCGTGTTGCGTTGTTGATTGGGTGACGAGCAGTTGCCAGCGGTCGTCTTGGCCTTCAAGTCGGATTTCGTCGTTGCCTGCTGGAGCTTCAATTGACAGTTGATGCGCGACAGCGTTGTGGGCTTTTTCGTTGGCATGGGCAGGTGGAGGCAAAACGGCCGCAAAGATCGCAACGAGCAAAATTACCAGCGGCGATCTCGCCGCGAAGCGGCTACTTGTTGGTCGTAGAAAACGGCTGGTGAGGAGCATAAGTTGAACTCGAGGGGAACGCTCCACGACGCTCAACAAACGGAACGTCGGCGTTCGAAAAAAGTAGCTAGGACAGGGGTGGAGAGGGTGTGGCGAGTGAATTTGAAGCGAGCCGACTAAATCAATTCGCGGATCGGTGACTGATCTACGAGGAATTGTGGTCTGCCGGTCGGATCTTCGATCGTTGTCGTGGCTGTATCGATTCCAAATTGGTGATACATCGTGGCGATAATCTCTTGCATATCGACGGGACGTTCGGTCGCGTATTCCCCAAGTCGATTGGTAGCCCCGATGGCTTGGCCACCGCGAATATTGCCGCCTGCAAGGTGAGCACAACTGACTTTGGTCCAGTGGTCTCGACCAGCCTTGTTGTTGATCTTCGGCGTTCTTCCAAATTCACCCCAAGTTACGACCAGCACGTCGTCCAATAGGCCGCGTTGTTCAAGATCTTCGATCAGGGCACTCAAAGCCTGGTCTAACTTGCTCCCATGATCACGAACGAGATCGAAGTTCTCGCCGTGGCTATCCCAGCGGCCGTAGCTGAGACTGACGCAGCGAGCGCCGGCTTCGACCAGACGGCGGGCGATTAGCAAGTGGTCGTTGCAAGTCGGGGCGCCGTCGTACTGATACTGATAAGGCTTTCCATCTCCGTAGCGAGCGCGAGTCTTCGGGTCTTCCTTGCTGATATCAAGCGCATCCAACAGTTTACTACTCGTCAGTACATCAAAGGCGCGTTGGCCGAATGCATCCATTCCTGCCATCGCACCAGTCTGGTCGACATTCCGTTTCATGGTGTCCAGTTTGGAGAGCAACTTGCGACGATCTTGAAGCCGCTCAAGCGTCATGTCGTTGAGCTTCATATTTTCCATGCCGGGACCATCAGGCTTGAACGGCGCGTAGGCGGATCCTAAGAAGCCAGCATTGCCTGAATCAGACCAAGGGACGTGCTTTGTCTTTTCTGCCAATCCAACGTAAGGTGGCACCGCCGTGTCGACAGAGCCTTTGAGCTTTGTGACCGCCGAACCAATCGATGGCCGTCCACCTAGGTTCGACATGTTGCTCGATATCCATCCGCTCATGCATGAAGAAGATTCGTGTCGACCGTTGCAGCCAACAACCGAGCGAATCACCGCTGAGCGATCCATTAATTGGGCGAGTTTGGGAAAGACTTCGCAGATCTGAACGCCAGGTACATTGGTCGGGATGGGTCGGAATTCACCACGGATTTCAGATGGAGCTTCCGTCTTAATCTCCCACATGTCTTGATGAGGCGGTCCGCCAGCCAAAAAGACGTTGATGACCGCTTTGTGACCCAGGCCGCTGGTGCTCTCTGGCCTGGAAGTCGGAGTGGTGGTCTCGGCCCGCAGAATATCGGCTAATCCGAGTCCCCCCGCGCCGAAACTGAGTCCGCCGATGGCAAGAAAGCTGCGTCGTGAAAGACCGTCGCAATAACGACTCGAGTTACCATAGATCGTCAGCATCGTACGCCTCAATCGGAAGGTTGGATCAGTGGCGGAAGGTGAGCTTTGAATGCCAATGCATTGGCAAGGTTGCAGTGCGAGTACTGGCGGCCGGCCAAGTCCACACTGGCAAGGACGTATTAGGGGGTGGGGAATACGCCCATGAAGCTACTATTCTGATCCAATTCTTCGGCGCGATGCAAGTCGAAGGCGCTGTTGGACTCCATTCTCTGCGCAGAAACGGGGAAAAAACCCTCTATAACGCCCTTACAAATGAACCAAGTGGTGCTGCGTTTGGCTCCGAATCGGGTCTAACAACGGAGAGCACAGGTACGTCGCTCAGGTCCAAAACTGCAGACTTGGAGGTGCTTTCAACCGTTGCGCTCTTCAAATGTGAACCAACTTGTTGTGTGGTTGGCGTCAAATTGTCGTCTAGATTCGGCTCGTCCCGAAAGAGAAGTTCCGAACGTACGATGGAAACATCCTCGGGTGCTTCGATTCCAATCTGGACGGTATTACCTCGAACCTTGGTGACGGTGACTCGAACGCCTTCTCCGATCTGAATACTCTGCTTAGCTTTTCTGGTTAGGACTAGCATGAAAAGGATCTCCGATTGAAGTTGTGAATGTCCGGGTAGTCGCGTGGATGGAAGGAATGATCCCCGATCGTCCTGCGAACTCGTCCGAGCCGAAAACCGTCGTGACGACGATTGTGATGAAGGGGCAGAATGCGAAGCCCGTGCCAACCACCGCGAGTGGTGCTGAATTTTGGCAAGTCGGTGAATTATCCAACACTAACTTGGCCCCAAGCCAAGGCAGAGTGCGTACAACAGAGCGAAGTTCTTACAAGGCAATCCCCAAAACTTTCAATCCTCATGCTTTTTCTGCGAGACTCAGTCTGGCTGAGCAAGAATTGAAAGCAATCGGTTGGAACCAACTGACTTCGAGTATTTCGGAGTGCGACAATTTAAGTTTCGCTTGAGGTGAAGTCGTCCGCATTGCAGGATTTTGAGGCAGTTCTGCAATGGTCGCTCAAAGTCAAATAAGTCTGTTCCCTGGCCAGTTGTTAAACTGGGCATGTGACTAAAAGCTCGAAGCGATGAAAACTGCGCCTGAGGCAGACGATGCACTTTGACTTGGGGCAAACCGACTTGGGGCAGTTAATCAGAGGAGAGGTTGAAGATGATGTTTCGTCGCCATGGCACATTGGTTGCCACAAGTTTGTTGTTCGTTCTGGCGCTGGCGTTTTCCGCCAATGCTCAGGTGTCGAGTTCTCCGCCATCCGACAAACCGGAAGACCTCGTCCCTAGGCAGTTCTTGGGTTTGGTTCATGCACCTGAAGTGCATGCAGAACTCAATCTGAGCCCGGGTCAAATCAAGAATTTAGATGCTCTGTTTGATCGTGTAGACGGGGATTGGTTTCGGGCACGCATCTACCCAGCGGATGCACAGATGGCACGTCAGTCGAAGGTCGAAGCCGTCGTGCGTCAATGGTTCAAGTCCAACGCGAGCGCGGCCCAAGTCAAGCGACTCAAGCAATTGGAACATCGCGCGCAAGGGATTCGCATGCTGTTGACGCCAGAGATTCGCCAAGAGCTTGCCATCAATGAGTCACAAGTCAGCAAATTAGTTGAGCTGGCCAAAGCCGCCAATGAGGCTACCGCTGAACTCAAAAAAGCAACGATGAAAAACGAAGTGACGGAAACAGTTAAGAATGCGGTTGTCGAGGCGGCAAGAGCAGAGCAGGGTGCACTGCAAACTGTTTTGAAGCCAGAGCAATTTCAGAAGCTCGGAGCCATTCTTGGCAATCCCTTCGATACGACCAAGCTCAAGCGTATTTACCCAAAGGCGCCGGAGCTGGTTCCTGTCGATGAGTGGATCAACTCGAACGGCCTCACGTTGCGTGAGCTTCGTGGCAAAGTCGTTTTGGTTCACTTCTATGCGTTCCAGTGCCACAACTGTCACGCGAATTTCGACCACTACCGTCGTTGGCATGAAAAGTATGGTGATGATGTCGTTGTGATCGGAATTCAGACTCCGGAGACGCCTTCCGAACGGGATCCAGAGGCGGTTCGTTCAGCCGCAAAGAAACGCCAACTAGATTTTCCGATCCTTGTTGATCTTGAATCCAAGAATTGGAAATCGTGGTCAAACACAATGTGGCCAACGGTCTATGTGATCGATAAGCAAGGCTACATTCGTCACTGGTGGCAAGGTGAACTGAACTGGAATGGAGCGACTGGCGACAAGACAATCGAAAATTTGGTAGCCGAATTGCTGCAAGAAAAGTCGGACGCGTAGAGTACGATTGCACGCCTGTTTCGTTACATCGCAGCAATACTCGAGAAACCGCGGGCAAGAACCTGTCCGCGGTGTTTTTATGCGCGAGTGTAATAGGGGGCCTATTTCATGTATGTTTCACGTTTGAAAACGATGATGTTCCTTGGTGCACTATTTTGAAGATGCTCGTTTCCAACTTTGCTGAGCTCAATCGTCCCCAATGAGGTTATTTATGTCTGAGATGCCAATAACAACCCCCTCTGATTCGTCGGGAGAGTCAAAAGGGCCTGTTTTGAACGTAACAATGCCCGATATCGCACGGCGCAGTCTGTTGTTAGGTGCGATCACAACGGGAGCACTTGGATCGCTTGCATCGCAGGTTCAAGCTCAGGACGGCGCCGACGTATCGAAGACAGACGAGAAAGAGACGAAGAAGCCATCCGAAAAAGAGGCCGTGACGGGTTCCGTGGATCGATCGGCAGTTCTAGAAGCGGGAATGACCGAGCAAGAAGCCGACTGTTGGCGAAAGATTGCTGACGCAGCAGGCGCTTTTTTTCAGCTACCGGAAATGCACCCCATGGATGCTACCGAAGTTGCATCGGCCGTGCATGTCATCCAAAACAAACTGTTGGGCAGACCTACATATAGAGCCTATTTGGCGGCGCATAAAGCTGCGGCTGCGAAGAGCCCTTCTCCGACCGCTTCCGGCGCTGAGAAAGGCGAAGACTAGGATCTTTAGAAAGATCCTTACGCGATAGAACAGAATCGTGCTAAGAAGGCTGCGAACCTACACGTCAAAGGTGATCGTCACTTCCACGACTGATCGAAGACGCGCTTGGCGTTTTCGTAGTAGATCTTTTGAATCACGGACTTTGGTAGACGTAGCCCGATAACGGGATCATCCAATTCAGGCACTTTGATGGACTTGTTCGTGGAGAAGTAGTTCCAATCACGCACCCATTTTGCACGCGTGGATGCATACTCTTCCACCATATTGTCCCCCGTTCCGATGCCAGTGTCGGTGCCATAGAGGACTCGGTCTTGATAGCGTCGGAAAAAGTCGGTGACTCTGTCTGCATCCCTCTGGCTCTGGTACTGGATCTGACCCATACGAGCTGCGACCCCAACAACGGCGTTTGGAAAGCGATCTAAGAATTCGGCAATTTCATCGACACTCCACTCGAGGCTGGCGAGATGGCATCCTACAAATTTGAGCTTGGGATGTTTCGCAAGCATCCTATCGCGTGCATCGATCTGAGCTTCGTAGCTCGGAAGTTCTGGGTGCAAGTGCATGTGATATTGGGGATTTTTGCGGAAGTAGTTGCGATCGTTGTTGGTGGTCATCTCCTCCAACGGAAGCCAGCAGTTCTTCGGCTCGCCAAGGTGTCCCAACAGGACGCGGTCTTGCTCTTGAATGTAGCGAATGACGGGGTCAAGTTTCGGGTCATCGACCATGATCAAATGACCGTTTCGATCCCGTAGCGTCATGCCGATGTTCTTCCAAATTTTGACGCCGACTGCACCGCGATCGAATTGAGTCTTGAGATAGGCAATCGTTTGCTCGCCCCAATCCGGATCGTCCCAGTTTTCAAGTGGAAAAGACACAACGGGAACGATGCGATCTTGATTGCCTTCGTATTGCAGGAATACCGTTCGATGTTTTTCAACGTTGACTGCGGGATCTGGATTTGACCACACCGCCATGTTGAGAAACGAAAAGTGGTCTCGCTTAGCCATTGCCACAAAGTCGAGATCGTCGCAATGAATGTGAACGTGGATATCGATTTTCTCGACGCTGGCGAAATCGGTTGATTGGAAGAATTGTTCACCGGACTCGGAGACTACTGCAGAGCCTGTATCGGCTTGACCGTAAGCCTGAGCCAGGAACAGACAACCAAGTACGATTCCGGGCAGACCCCAGCTAAGCGTGGCGTTGGAGACGCGCGTGCTGATGATCTTCTGAGGAACCGTCGCCGCACGGAAAAAGAGTCGCCTCGAACAGCCGCTGTTGCGAATCCTCATATTGGTCTACCTGAACAGTTTCTGAAAATGCAATCGTCGCGACCGGTCTATTGTGGCTCGCTACGCATGGATCTCTTGTACCTGTTTTCGATCCGTCCTGGGTTGGCTTAAGTGTCGCCAAAAGTCGAAAAGCGGTGGATCGTCTTTTCAAAAAAGCTTTGGCCAGGATCGAGTCGAGTCGTTGGAAAATCTGGTTTGTTGGGTGAGTCGGGGTAGTGCTGGGTCTCAAAGCAGAATCCCGAGTACGGCTGGAAGTCACCGCCCAGGTGATTGCCAGTGTAAAGTTGCATGCCTGGCTGAGTTGTGAAGACTTCCATTTGCCGGCCAGATTTCGGATCGCGGGCAACTCCGCATCGTCGCGGAGATTCACCTGGAGCACCGTTCACAACATAGCAATGGTCATAACCTTTGGTGGAAGCGAAATCATCAATACGCTCGCCGAGTGTGTGGGTGTCTTTAAAGTCTAGCGAGGTGCCATCGACGGACTTGATCTCGCCAGTCGGAATGAGATCTTCGTCTACGTCGAGATAGTGATCGCATTGCAATTGAACTTGGTGCCCGAGAACATCACCGCTTTCGACCCCTCCCAGATTCCAATAGGAGTGATTGGTCAAATTGAGGACGGTAGGCGCGTTGGTGGTTGCCCTGAATTCGTAAGAGAGTTCATTTTCGTTATTCCATCGGTACTCAGCGGTGACTTCGAGCGAGCCGGGGTAGCCTTCGTGTCCATCCGGGCTGACAACGGAAAAACGGACACCGACTGCGTTTTCCTCTTCGATGGCTTCCGCGTCCCAAATGAGTTTGTCAAAACCTTCGATTCCGCCATGCAAATGATTTGGTCCATTGTTGACGGCGAGCTCATACGACTGGCCGTCGATTGCAAATTTTCCCTTGGCGATACGATTGCAGAAGCGCCCGACGGTAGAGCCAAAGTAAGGGTGCCGTTCCAAATAGCCGTCGAGATGATCGTATCCCAGATTCACATTCGCTCGATTGCCATCCCGATCGGGAACTTCGACGTGGACTAAGATGGCACCATAGTTCGTTAGCGACACTCGATTGCCGTGCGAGTTTCTGAGCTCAAAGAGTAGAATAGAGTCTTCCGGTTGAGCGGCGTTTTTCGTCTCAAAGGGACGAGAGGTAAGGGTCAAGCTGGCTGGCATGGTCGTGCGGGTTCCTATTACCGAACGGACACTCGTTCGGGGTGATGAAGGATGGGGCTAAAAGACTCGTGGCGGTACGGGAGTTCTACTCGCGAATAATCGAGCCGCCCATATTAGCGGTATTTCCACCGTCAGTAACAGGGAACTTAAGCGGTTTTTGGGCGAGAGGACCGGCATACTGACGCTTCCCCGTTTCCGCATCGGAAACCAAGATGGGAATCGGCGTTGGATCGACACGTCCGAATCGCTAGAAAGGCGGTTTTGGCCCATTTTTGCCTGTCTTTTAAGCTTTTCTGCAACAAGTAGCCGGGTTCGGCAACTCACCCCTTACCCGTTTTCCTGTTCGAAAAATCTGCTCATGAACACTACAGCTGCGATCGATCCGTTGGAGGCATTGCCAGAACATGAGGCCTGGCTGCGGACTACGCTGCTCGCTCGGTTAGGTAACCGAGACGAGGTCGAGGAGGTTATGCAGGAAGTGGCCGTAGCGGCCGCGAATCAATCGGCCAAAGCCGAGCCAGTTGAGCGCGTCGGACCGTGGCTTTATCGAGTCGCGATTCGGCAGACGATGTTGTTTCGTCGGAAAGCGGGTCGGCGTCGAAAACTGATCAATGGTGTCGCCAATTCGGCGAGACCAACAGAAGAAGACACAAAACAGCGGTCGCCGCTCGAATTTTTGATGAGCGAGGAGCGGCAGGAAGAGGTCCGCATGGCGATGGCAAAAATGTCAGAGCGCGACCGGCAGTTGTTGATGTTGAAATATGTCGACGGTTTGTCCTACGGCGAAATCGCGAAGCGAATGGGAGTCACGGCGAGTGCCGTTCAGTCTCGTTTGCATCGAGCCAGAGGCTTACTTCGCAACGAAGTTCTGCGCATGGATGGAATGAGAAGTTAGTGAAGTTCACTACCGGTGAAGTCGTACTGCTAGAAAATTAGTCAATGCGAGTGAGTGGTCGACCAGGTCCTAAAGCGTGAGATTGTTTATCCGCTTTGGAGCCAAGGTCGAGATGACTCAGGGCGGTTCGTAAGAGGTTCGAAAATGAGCAAGACGAAGATCAACGAAGCCATCATCGACGGATTGGTCGCTGGTACGCTTGAAGGCGAAGAGTATCGCAATGCCTTGAAGGCTCTTGAGCGTGACCCAGAAGGCTGGAAGCAATGCGCTATGGCGTTTCTCGAAGAGCAGGCTTTCGAGAAGGATCTCAGTTTCTTGGCGGCCAAAGATCAAATTTGGACGGATCGTCCCGTTAAAGGACCGCAGGCACCAACGACAATACAGAGCGCTTCGCAGTTTGAGGCTTCGAACAAGCGCTTGGAGTGGATGTCACGACTGACATCGATCGCGGCGCTTCTCTTGATTGCGTTTACGATCGGATGGTTCGGTGCTGGTCTTCGTAGTGGAGCAGTTGCTAGCGGTACAAACGGCCCGGGTTCGTCAGCAGTTGAGCCTGGAATGGCGACGGTTCGAGAACCGGGCAATGCTTTGGCCGATCGTGGAGTCATCGGCGGAGAGGACCGGTTCGATGGGAATCTGGCTGATTACCAATTCATCGGTGACAACATGGTGCCCGTGAATGAAGTGCCGCGTTTTGTTGAGCAATTAGAGCGAAGCGGTAATTACCGAGTTGAGACGGTGACGAGTTTCGTCAAAGTCGAAGAAGGTAATGAGGTTCGTTTGGTTCCCGTGCAACAACTTCGTGTGCAGAAGAAGAGCTTCTCTTACTAACGATTGGCAGTGTTCGACCGCCGCTTCGATTCTGCAATGCCGAGCAACAAGCCGTTGGCTGAGCAACGGTTCGCAGATCTCACCGACTCATTTCATGAAAGCGCTGCGGTATTGAGTAGCGTTGTTCGCTACCCTCCTTGTTCTCGGTTTCATCTTGCGGATTCAACTTCGTATCCAACTTTTCCGGATTTTGTTGGAAACACGGTCGAACCATCGGAAACCTTCTGGATGTTCAGGGCGTAGCGAGTCGCTCTTATTGGTCAAGCGATCACTCACGGTATCGCTGCTGACCGAACTTGTCCTACCGTCGCTTACGACGGAGTCGACTAGTCGAATACTTGCACTTCACTCGCAACAGAACACTCGCAACAGAACGTGGTTTGCGATTTCTAATACAGAGTAGATCTAAACACCGAACGGGAGTAGATGATGAAGAAGACTTGGATGCGTTGGACGCTTGCAGGATTGATGGCAACCGCTGGAAGCATGAGCAGTTTTGCAAATGCGGCAGTGATGCTGACTGATGAAGATCAAGAAGAGAAGAAGATTCGCGTTGTCGTTCGAGCGGAAAGCGAAGAGGGCGATGGAGATGAAGTAGAAGAGGTCGAAGAAGAGCGTCGCGTGGTTGTTCGAGCCGAAAATGTTGCAGCACCAAAGGTCTGGTTGGGCATCATGCTCAAAGAGGTCGAAGGCGATCTGGCGATGTACCTCGGTGGTGACGAAGGCGTTCTGATCTCCGAAGTTTACAAGAAGAGCCCCGCCAAGGTGGCGGGAGTGAAAGAGGGCGATGTGTTGCTCTCAATCAATGGCGATGAAGTGGACGAGCCATCCGCCATTATCGAAATCATGAAGGACGTCGAAGAAGGTGACCAGTTGGCGTTAAAAGTCCTCCGTAAGGGTGACGAAGTCGAGGTTATGGTTGAGCCTTCTCAGCGCCCGAGCGGAGTAGCAGCAGGTGTCAATCTCCAAGGCGAGATCGATGCAATTATCGATTTGGAGGAACTCGAAGGCGTTGAACCTCGCATCAGGGAAGCTCTTCAGAATTTGGAATTCAAGAAGGGCGGCAAAAATGGTGTCAACCTCTTCCGATTTGGTGGGCCCGCGTTTGTATGGCGTAGCGAGTCTGGCGATGAAAAGATTTTGGATATCGTTAAGTCCGTTTCCGGTGACGAAATGGAAGTCCAAGTTACGAAGAAGGACGACGAGCCAGCGATCGTCATCGTGAAAGAAGGTGGCGATGTCAAAGAGTACAAGATCGAAGATCTTGAAAAGCTACCCGAGGATTTCCCTGAAGAAGTCGAAGTCGTTATCGCGGAAGCTCTAGAAGGAAAGGGCGGTTCACGATTTGAGATCCAAGCGATGCCTTCGAAGATCATGGAACTGGATCTCGATCTCGAGATGGATGACGTTCTCAAGGCTTCCGAGCTTGAAGAACAAATCCAAGGCAAGGTTCGAGCCATGATTGAGCAGCAACGTGGTGCAGCTAAGAAGCTCGCTGAGCAAGCACGCAAGGAAGCTTCCAAAGTGCGGACTCGAGTGCGTCGTATGGCGGAAAGCGGCAGCGAAGTCGAAGAGCTGCGAATGCTCGTCGAAGAGCTGAAGAAGGAAGTCGAATCACTGCGTAAGCAAATCGATGACTAGTGGGTGCTGTTCTTGGAGTCGTGTGTGGTCAACACAACTAGAACGCTCTCAACATCAACCGATTCCGATTTGATCGGATCCAAATCACCTGCCAATGGCAGGAAAACGGGAGGGGGGTTGCCGGCATGAGAATGCTAGCAACTCCCTTTTTGATGCGCTACTAGCGACGAGCAGCTGGCGACTTGTTGTGCAAACCCAGACTCAATGACATCAAACAACGGAGCAACTTAGCTCAGGAAAAGGATTCCTCTGGATTTGGACGCGGATATTTTGCCAGACTTCGGGGCTTATCGAGGCGTCCGTTGGGATCGGGAATCAGCGAAATTGAAAATCGAAACGGAATATGATCGCGATCGGTCGGTTCCCGAGCCGGTCCGAACGCCCGATTTTCTGTCGGTGACGTCGCTCATTCGAATGTTGAGCGGCTACGTTCGCGAAGTCAGCATTGCATTGCGTCTGGCGGCCCGTCGTTGGCAGATCGATGATGGATCTTCGTTGGCGGCTGGCGTAGCCTACTACCTCGCTCTCTCCATCTTTCCGCTCTTGTTGCTCCTAACAAGTGGACTGGGGATCTTTCTCAAATTCACCCATCTAGGCCATGATGCAGAGGTCCAGATTCTGGGTGTTGTCGCAGAGCATTGCTCCGCGACTTTGCGTGACCAGATCGTTCAACTTCTAGCGGCGTTCGAAGAGCAGTCCGTCGTGGGAGGTCCGTTCGGAATCATGACGGCGGGTGCCGCTGCTATTGGTGTGTTTTATCAGTTTGAGCGGGCCTTTGATCGTATCTGGAGAATACCCAGGGTTCGAAATCAAAATGTGCTCGGAGCCATTAACCGGATTCTTGGAAAGCGACTCTTGGCCTTCACGATGTTAAGCGCCGTTGGTCTGGCGATCGTCGCCATTATGATTGCGAACTTGGCACTGACGGCCGTTCGGGAATGGATGGCGACCGTCGGCTTGGGAGGAGGCGTTTTGATCTTTCTCATTGACGCGACCGCCACACTCTGCCTGAACACGTGTGCGTTTGCCGTGCTTTACAAAATACTTCCCAAACGCCGGGTTCTATGGCGCGATTCATTTCGAACCGCGTTGCTTGTTTCAATTGTTTGGGAGATCGGTCGTGAGGTTCTCTGTTCGTACGTGATCGGAACTCACTACACGACCACCTACGGGGTCATCGGTTCTTTTATTGCCCTCTTGCTCTGGGTTTATTGGGGCGTCACGATTCTGCTATTTGGCGCTGAGTATCTCCAGGTAATCTCGCAAAGGCACGGCAAACCGTATTCGATGTTCGATCCGTCGCGCGTCTCGGCTCGATCGCGGCTTGGGATGGACGGGGCAGTTGCTAGTTCGCCCGCGAGTGATTTCTCTTCGAGCGATGTACAAGGAAACGGTCGGGGGTGGTCAACCGGGATGCGTCCCAACAAAGCGCGTCCTCACCGCCGGGGATCCTACTAGCGTGCCTGCGCAGGTCAGGTGACGAATGCTGAGCTTTCGCAGGGCCGAGTCGAACTAAGAAAGTCTGTTACTTGGCAATGCGTTTGCTGACCAAGCGAGCGAACATAGATTATCAGTTACCTGTATTTGGCCGCTGGAAACCGAGTTCTTCTGAGTGGAATTCACGTATGGCACGGGCGCCAGAGGGAACTTGTGCATAGATTGTCAGCAGATTGAGATCTTGACTCTCGGGCGGAAAATATGCGTTCCCCTTGGTATGGAAAAACTTCAAAGGCACAAATACCTCATCGCCTGGTTTGACTAGATCAGGGTGAGTGAAATGGAACTGATCGTTGATGGACATGTTGAGATAGTTCCACGTATCCGCAGTCGGATTCATTAAAACGACGCACGGCACGATCCTCGCGTTCGGATCCGCATCATTAGGCCAAGCGCGTGGTCCAATCTCAACGTCGACTTGTAAAACGGGATCTTCGAATGAAGGCATCGTGCTGTACATTGCGACAACCGTGCAGAAAGGCAACAACGTTACCAAAACCAAGGCCAAAGTGAGCTGAGTCTTCGAAAGCGTCCGAGGCCGCCCGTCAGGTTGCGTATCATCAATGGTCATAGGGCTTTTTTGTGGTGAGCTAGCTACTCAATTTGTTGTGCGGGGTAAGTCAGGATTATCGAACCCGTCTTGGCAAATGAAGTTTCACTTAGGTTCCGACTCGGACGACGTTAGATAACCGAATCCGAATCGGAAAAGCAACTACCGTTTACGAATAGGTTGCCACGGCGAGCATCACGGTCAATACCTGCTGATCAGGTTTCGCTTGTTCTGTCAATGCATTATCTCGACGTGACCAGGCAGCGGGTCCCCTAAAGCTGTTGTCTCCATTCGATGAATTGCGAACTGCAACTTTTACAGGCTGCCATTTTCTTTATATCGTCCACTGAAAACTCCTGGGAAGCAGATGAGAGACTATCTGTTATCACGAATTAACCAGTTCGAACATTGGCTGGAAAACGAAGCTCGCGGGCTGCGATATTTGCCAGCCCGAGTTGCCGGCTATCTTGGCCTGGTGATGCTGCTCATGATTTCCAATCTCATCGCAATGGCTGCCTTGTGCGTCGAGGTTCCGCTTGCCTTCATCCGGCGTTTGGCTTCGACGGCGTCGAAGAACAGGCCACCAACTGGTAGGCAGACTGACAGCCAGGCCATCGACCTAGCCGCGGGCGCGCAGAATCTGCAATGCGACGGGATTGATCTGAGCGTTCCCATCGATGTGGATGAAGAGCAGTTGGAGAAATTAATCCGCTCGCATGAACGCGTCTTAGTCGACGTATGGGCACCTTGGTGTGGGCCTTGCCGCATGATGAAACCCGCGTTGAAAGAAGTCGCGGAAGCAACGGCAGATCGTCTACTGGTCGTTGCCGTCAACGCGACGACACAGCCTGGATTGGCAAAGCGATTCAACGCAGCAGGCTTGCCGACGCTGGTAGTAATTCGCGATGGAAGCGAAGCTGGGCGGCATGCGGGCGCTCTCAGCAAAGATGCATTGCTCGACCTGGTTCGCAAACACCTGCCAGATCTGTAGATCAGAAGACCATTGCATCCCCGTTGTCTTCAACAATCTCCCGCATCAACCAAATCCACGGCATGTAGATCAAGAATGTGTACGAAGCCACCGTGATGATACCCACTACGATCGCCACAAACATAGGGATCCAGCGGGCTTGTTTTGCGTCGTATTGTTCAGCCGATTGTGCAAAATGATCGGCAACATCTTGCAGATTTTGCACCGTCTCTTTCGGGCTTAAGACTCCAGAGAAAAGTGCGGAAAGCAGCGTGGACGTCTCTCGCGCAACGGGCGCGAGTCCTTTCTGGGACTGAAGATTGGCGAAGGCATTCTCAACGGCTTGCTTGTCTCCGCCAGCTGCCTGAGTGATTAACGGTGCGATTTCATTTAGAGGACGCTCCGCTTTCAGCATGGTTGCCGCTAGGTCGGCCGTTAGCCATTGAATTCGTTCCTGCGCCGCGTGATCGCGAGCCAATCCGTTCGCGGCTCGACGTTGGCTGGAAAAACGCCAAATCAGCAGTGGAAGCAGCATTAGCACGGTCAGGCCGATCGTTAGCAACCAAAATTGATTGCGAAGCCAGACAATGGCTTGCAACCAGCCGGGTAAGGTTTGTTCAAAGGTCGCGTAGGTCAATTCGTACTGAGGAATCAGTTTCCACGCAACGAAGCTGAGCGAGACAAGCGTGGTCATGATGAGCAATACGGGATAGAGCAGGGCAACGGTGAAGGTCTTTCGAGCTCGGCTGCCAGCAATGTGAATACCGGTCCAGGATTGGAGCGTGTGGTCAATCGCCCCCGATTTTTCGCCGCCTTCGATGCAGGCGGCGAGAATTCTTGAGTTTGGATCGGATTCGGAGGCCAGTGCAGCCACGAGGCTTTTGCCTTGCTGAATCTCCTGATCGACAGACTCTGCTAAAGCACTTGCACTGGCCGTCATGGATCGATGGGGTTTGGCTAACTCACCGGCAATCGGTAGCTTTGCTCGAACCAGAGAAGCGATTCTCTGGCACACCGCCATTTTGTTCTGTAGATCAGACTTAGTGAGCTGCATTGGCTGAATCCAGGCTATCGATCTGTTGTTGCAACGGAATCATCCCTTCGCTTAGGGCAGCAGCATGAAGTTGCTTTGCATCTGCGCCGCTGCCGACTAGCCTCGAAAGCGATTCCGAAAGTTCTGGTAGCTCCTCGACTACCAATCTCCGGCCCAGAACTCGACTTCCGAAACAAGTATCACACTGGGTTCGAGCTTTGGTGGCAATTGCAATCTCACAGTCGCACGGAATGGAGACTAAGTGCTGGCAGAACAAGAGGTTGAGTGAGGCGATTAGGTGTTGAGACGGGACACCTAGATCGAGCAACCTTCGGAGTGCATCGCAAGTGCTGCGGGCGTGCAAAGTGGTGATTACGAGCTGCCCAGTCATGGCTGCTTGAAAGACCGTGGTGGCCGTTTCCGCATCCCTGATCTCGCCAACGAACATGACTTCGGGGTCCTGCCGAAGCAATGCTTTCAGGCCCATGGTCCAATCGTATTCCTGGGTACGTCCTATTTCCGATTGGTCAGCGCCAGCGATCTCGCACTCGACGGGGTCCTCGAGCGTAACCACACTTCGTAGCTGATCTCCATTCAAAATCG
Organism: Aureliella sp.; assembly: GCA_046290675.1. Classification (GTDB taxonomy): domain Bacteria; phylum Planctomycetota; class Planctomycetia; order Pirellulales; family Pirellulaceae; genus Aureliella. The sequence goes on along the minus strand of JBKAHA010000008.1, from coordinate 28,233 downwards.
CATTAAGACACGCGTACCCAGTCGTCGTCTTTCCTGATCCAGATCGGCCAGCGATGATCATGACTCCAGACCTGAGCTGCAACATACGATTCACTCGCTCCAACAGGGATGCGTCGAGTCCCAGCTCGCTTAGTTGTCGTACTTCTTGTTGGCTTGGCTGTAAACGAATAACGGCTCTTTCGCCGTGGAGCGTAGGCAGTGTACTGACGCGAGCTTCCCACAGCGTTTCGCTGGCGGAGCTACCGGTCGTCGAATGTTGCGATCGCAAACGGAGACTACCCTCCTGAGGAATGTCGGAGCGATAGGTAATCAACTTTGCCGCGGCCTTGATTCGATTAAGAACACTCGAGATTTTTCCGTCTGCAATCTCGGCGACGTTGCCAAGGTTGCCGTGAACGCGCCAGCGAATCGAAATACGACTTTGTTGTTGCGATACGTGAATATCGCTCGCACCTGCGTCCATTGCGCGACCGAGCAGCCGGTCAACAACGCGAACAGCATAGTCATCCGCATTGGGGTCTAGGTCATCGAGCACAGAACAACACCAAAATGAGGTAATAATGAATCAAGCGTAGATTCAACAAGTCCTAGGCTTCATGCGGTTGCATCAACCGCTTGTAAGCAGCTTCATCAATGCGATCAGTTAGGAATTGATAGGTCAAAACGTAACGTTGAATTCGCGCTGCATCTCCGTCGATTCGATCTTCACGGTAGAGGACTCGCGACATACCGCAGTTATCTCGAAGATCGGAGAGCTTCACATCTCGTGCCAGCGGGTTAGGTTTAAGCCGAATGACATAGTCGGAATAGCTAAGGTGATCAGGGTGCGTCACTAGATCGACAGCATCTACGACTTCGGGTGCAAACCCATGATTTCGAAGGTCCTCGATGGTGACCGGAGTGTCTTCCACCAAGTCATGCATGAGTCCCACGAGTTGAGCTTGCGGATCCTCAACACCCATCATGACTCGCAGGCAGTGCATCACGTAGGGCTCACCATCTTTGTCGGTCATGCCCTTGAAATGTTGGGCGACAAGGCTTAGCGCTAGGTCGATATTGGCGTGAGTCATGAAATCGTAGACGGGTAAGGATCGGCAGCTAATTACACCAACTCGAAATGTTGCTTCCGGCAGTAAGAGCCGCACGAGCGTGGTGTGGGTTTCAAGGTGATGACTGAAAACGAATGCAGACTGGCGAGCCCACTTGGATCGAATGGTCGGTCGTTTCCAACTTCCCGCTTTCAGGATCAATCTTAAACACAACAATGGAATCACTATGTTGATTCTCTGCCAACAGAAATTGGCCATCGGGGCTGATGCGAAAGTTTCGAGGCGTCTTTCCCGATGTCGAAATATTACTGATCCAAGATAGATTCTGATCTAGGCAGGTAATGCTGTTATGACCTCGATTCGACAAATAGACGAACTTGCCGTTGGGGTGTACCAAAATCTCCGCACACGAGAATCCACTCTCGAAATCAACTGGCAACGTAGTACGAGCTGACTGACGCGTCTTCAGTTGTTTTTGATCTGGGTCCCATCGGAAAGATTCGACCGTGCAATTCAATTCGTTTAAGACGTAGCCCAATCTGCCATTCGGATGAAATGCAAGATGGCGTGGTCCGCTGCCGGGCGCGACGCGATATTCGGCTGATGCAGCGGCGAGTTTCGGCGAAGATGCATCCAGTTCATAGGTCAGTACTTTATCGAGGCCCAGATCGACGGCGAAAACGAATTGTTCGGACGGATCGAACTGGATGCAGTGAGCGTGTGGGCTTTTTTGACGCGGATGGACACTTCTGCCAATGTGTTGGACGGAATCACGGGAATTGGAAAGTCGACCGTCGGCCTCAATCTTGATTGCACTGATGCTGCCGCTTCCATAGTTTGCAATGAGTAGGGCAGTGCCGTCGCTGTTCGTTGTTACATAGCAAGGCCCCGACCCATCCGTACTCGATCGATTCAGTTCAGTAAGCTTGCCACCATCACCGATGGAATAGGCGACGACGATGCCTTCACCAACTTCGCTAACGGCATAGAGCACTGGATGCTTCGGATTCAATGCCAGGAAAGAGGGATTCGTAAGTTCGGCGACTAACTCCGGCTGGCTCAAGGATCCGTCGTCGAGCGACAAAGTTGATCGATAAATTCCACGACTCGCTTCGCCGGTATATGTACCAATGAAGAAAGGTACTTCGATCGAGGTTGCCTGGCCAAACAGTTGGAGCGGGCCTGCTATTAGCAAAAGTAACCATACCATCGCTCCAAGGGGCGCGTGCCGCTGAATATGAAGTGGGATTCGCATGTTGTGCCAAGATGTATTCATGTGAGCGCCTGATGTTGGGGCTGGCTAAAATATCTCAAAATTCTGAATCGAACCGGTCAAATTAGACAAATCTCAGCAAGCTGGACATCCTCGCCGTGGCTAGTCAAAACGCGAACTTGGTTTGCAAAATGGAGAACTGCCTAGCAGGATGGGATCCGAATTCGAAGACCGTGGTGCGAGTCGGCACGAAAGTTGAAGGCAGTTCAATCTGCCAGCAATTAGACTCGGTCGAACCGTCGGTGATCCTTGTCTTCGTGATTGCCGGGATCTCTCTCGGAGTTGGTCTACTTATCTTATCCATCGCTTTCGGGCTGGTGAGCCCCGGTGGGACGCTTGCTTGTTTTTGCGAGTGTTCAGCTAGTGAGAGGCCGTGTCAGCTACGGTGGAAATAGTTTAACTGGAGTCGGCAACTGCTTTGGTCAATTCGCTATGCTATGGCCCTGGCCGAAGATAGGTTGCGAAAGGAACAGACGTACCTGAGGTCCGATTCGAAACTCCACCAAGTCTTCGGTGATGAGCTTTTCCGGGTAATACGATTCGCACCGAATTCGATCGAAGGCACTGAAAAGTAGAGATTTACCAACGTCGATGAGCGAAGATTTCAAAGCCGAGAATGCCAGAGGCATTTCTGAATCCGGGGGCGCGGATCCGCAGAGCGCGGAAGCCGAAATCATCGGCGTCAGCGGCATCGAAGCGGTCGACGGTTTGCGAATGCGCTTGGTCGAGAAATCTGCCCCAGCAAGTTGGCAGCCCACTCTGGGTGCCATCGCCGACGATATCGAGCGGGGGGTGCCGCTGAAGGATTCTTTTTCGCAGCGTGAGAAGAAGATGCCTAGCGAATTACGCTGTCTCATGGGCGAGTTAATCTTGTTGCCCGATCCGTCAACAGCACTGATTCACGCGATTCGTTTTCGTTCGGAGTCACGGGCTGGCTGGCGCAGTTTTATCGCACTGACGACTTATCCAACGATTCTTCTGGTTTTCGCGTTGGTTGTTGGAATCGCGTTTAGCTTCTGCATGCAGTCGATGGCAAAACTCGATTGGCTGCAAGACTTGGGTTTGCAAACGATTGCCAATATTGATTCCTTAACTGCAGATCAACACAACGCTATTGTTGGGCTTGGGCTGGTAACATTCTGGCTGATCGCGGTCATGGCAACGATTTACTTTGTCGGCCCGCCATGGGCGTGGGTCGCGATCGTTGGTGGGATGGTTGTGGTAGGGAAACCCATGAGGTGGATGTCTCTTCGGGAGATTCTGTTTCGTTACCACTTGTTGATGGCTCAAGGTGCAGATCTGGGTACGCTGCCACAATCGGTCGCCCGCAGTTTTTCGAGTAGCTCCCAGGCTGTAGTCGCGAAGGCAATCGCGAAGCGTATTGATCGCGGCGTATCACTTGGACGCGCGTTTGGCAATTCGATGTTGTCCGATGGATTGTGCCGCCCAGCCCTTCATCTGCTGGACCACAAAGGCAATGACATGGCGGAGGGGTTGCGCGAGACATCCGAGTTGCTCGGACGGATGGTCGATCAGCGTTGCCGAACTCTGGCGAACATTTTGCCGATCTTTGCACTGGCTTTGGTTGGGACCATCGTTTGGGGGGCGCTTAGTTCCTACTATCTAGCTTTGGCTCCGCTCGTGACCCTTATCAGCGCATTGGCTTAGCGTATGCAGATTTTCACTGCCAATTGGCTGATCTTATTCCCGATCGCCTTTACCTTGTTCTTGGCGATGCGCCTGTCGTGTGGCAGCATCGACGACCGAGGTTCTTCATGGACGTTTATGACCATGCGGGCTATCGTGATCAACTTGTTTATCGTTGGCTTGTTTGCCTTGGGTGTGCGTGGGCATTACTTCAGTCTGGTATGGGTTTTGATTCTAGGCATTTTCGCATTCATCTTCTTTTGGAAGCGTCGGCGCCTAGAACGAAGTGCTCTCTTTCATATGTCATTAGGTGCGCGCTCGCTTGGGGAGCAACAGCACTTGGCAAACTATGTGGTGCAAGAGAACACAGGCTGGTTGCGACGCAAGGCAAGGGGGCTCACCCGCGATTTGGCGATCGGAAAACCTTGGTTCAACGCTTTGGAATCTAGAGGGATTGCCGTCGGTGTCTACGAAAAAGTAACGATGCGGCTGAAGGCGTTCTATGGTGAGCGGAAGCAAACATCGGAATCACCTTCTTTGTCGATTTCGCCTTTACAGATTGAGTCTGATGCAGAGCGGCTATTCGGAAGGCTGTTCTTGTTCTCGTGGGCGATATTGGTCTTTCCTGTCATCGCTTTCATCGGCGCCTTTATCCTGCCGACAATTAAGGCGATGTTTGATGAATTTTCGATCGCTCTACCGCGTGCATCTCGTGCATTGGTTTCGTTCGCCGACTTTTTTAACGGTTCAGCATTCTTTTTCCTAGTCTCTGGATTTCCGGTTCTCATTGCGATTGCCGTGCTGTTGGGTTCCGCGATCTGGCTTTTTCCGGCCATGTTGCAGCTGCCAATGTTTCGATGGCTAAGCGGGGATTACTACAAGAACGCGGGTTTTTTTGCGTTGTCGGAAATACTGGAGTGGGAGCCGGACCTCACCCTGGCGTGTCGGCGTACGGCCGATGTGATTCCGATCTCCTATCTGAGTAACGCTTATCTGAAAGCAGCTAGCTCTTTGGAGTCGGGCGAATCCATTGAATCCTCATTCAAAAGTGCGAAGCTGCTGTCCGAACGCGAATTGAAAGTGTTGGCCGACCCGACTGCAATGCAGAGCAAATCACTGCCCAATTCTGATCCTGCGAACCAGAGTTCCCCGGTCGCTATGAGCTCATTGTCACCAACGGGTGTGGCGAACAGCATCAGCGATCCTATTTGGGGGTTGCGACAGCTTGCGTCCTACCGAATCGAAAAGATGCTCAACCGGTACTCGATGATGGTCCAGATCATCGTTTTTGTTTTGACCCTTTTCTTTGGAGTGATCGTGGCTTTCGTTGCCATTGGGCTCATTGCAGCATTGACTTCTCTGGTTTCCTCTTTGGCATAGGTCGTTTGATGATGGCAAAGAAGAAAAACAGTTTCCAGCTCGCGTGGCAACATCGGCTGTTGCGAACGAGTTCGAGCGATAGAAGGGCTCGATCGGGGGTAACGACAACCGAAGCACTCATCTCGGCTTTGGTTTTGGGTGTTGTGGCTTCGATGTTGTCGAGTTTTGCTATGACGACACGTCGCGGTCTGATCGATCGTGAGCTAAGTGCTCGTATTGATTGGGAGATTGTGAACCTGCGCGAACGAGTCGGTGCTTGGGAGCCGAAAAGCATCACTGAAGATGCGATTGAAGACGTGCCCGTATCGAAAGAATTAAGTGCGAGGTTTGAGGAATCAAAATTCACGGCACAGATTGAGGAGGTGAACAATCCTCTCTCTGCAAAGCAGGTGACGCTGATTTTCCAATGCACGTATCAAGGGCAAGAGATTCAACCCGCTGAGCTAACATTCTGGGTTGAACGGAAGTCACAGGTTGAATCGATTGATCGCACCGAAGTCGAAGGCACTGAAGTAGACCAAGGCGCCGAAACAGATTCAGGTGAGTTGCAAGAGGGGACATTCGATACGACTGAAGATCCCGAGAATCCCGACAAGGGAGACTCGGATGAATAGACGAGACAGCGACAACACAACAGGTTTCGTAAATCATCTGCATGGGCGACGCTCGGGAACGCGGTTGGTCCCCCGACAATCGCGCTATTCTCGCGCTGGGTTTGGGCTAACTCATACCGTGATGTTGATGGTCATACTCGGAATCTTGATGGGTCTAGCCGCAACGCTGCTGGGCCAATCTTACGTTACCTATCGTCAAACACTGAATCACTTCCAACGTTTTCAAGTCTTGCAGTTAGCTCATTCCCAGTTTCGAGGCGACGCGCATCGCGCGCTCGACGTCGAGCTCACCGATCAGACGCTAATCATGACGCTGGCAAATTCGGATCGCGTTGAATACGCGACGGATAAAGGGGATCTAGTACGCCGATCATTTCGTGACGGGAAGCAACTAGGAGAACAGAGATGGGCGCTACCCGCTCCTGCCTCAGCCACATGGAAGTTAGATCGCTCAGGAACGATTGGGCTCGTCGACGTCTTAATCCAGTTCGACAACATATTGGACGAGAGCGAGGCATCCGAGGAGAGACTAGAGGGACCAAATGCATCGGTCGATTCGTCCACATATGGACTAGGTCGCATGAAGATCGAGCCCGTTCGGTGGTATGCCCGCTTAGGCGTTTTTGCGGAGCGTTCGGAAATGCAAAGCGTTGCCGGAAATGGTGAGGAGGGGTCGCCATGATAGCGTTTTTGGGAGATTTGTACTCTTTGCGCCCGAGCTCGTACAAACGTCGAGCGGCGACGTTAGTCAGTGTCTTGATCGTGCTGATGATTGTGGGATTGCTCAGTGCTCAAGCGGTTCAAATGATGGTTGCCATTCGCCAGGCTGACGTGAAGCGTGCTCAGCTTCTCCAAGCTCGTGAATTTATCGAGTTAGGTCGGATGGTCGCAGCTCAACAAGGTAGTGAACAGAGTGAAGAACGAGAGTTTGAGATATCTTTGTCTCGCGGAGATAAAGCCAAAGTGATGATCATCCAAGATACGGATCCAATCCATTCGGCGCGGTTGCGTATTGAAATTAAGTACCTGGTTCGTGGTGGTAGTGAAGTATCAGCGACTTGGCAATCTTCTAACGAAGAGGTAGTGAAATGAGTAGACAACAATCGCAGCAGGTTTGCGAAGACCGCAATAATGTCAGTGCCCGCCGGACCGCGTTCACTCTGGTCGAGTTGCTGGTGGTCATCGCCATTATTGGAATCTTGATCGGCCTATTGCTTCCTGCTGTGCAGGCTGCTCGCGAGGCCGCTCGTCGATCCCAGTGCCAAGTCAATATGATGCAGCTCGGGCTTGCCATGCAGAACTACGAAATGGCTCATCAATGCCTTCCACCGGGCACAGTTGATGCGAAGGGGCCGATTGTGCATCTGCCGATTGGCTACCATCACAGCTGGATCGTGCAAATTCTGCCCTACATCGAGCAACGTCCGGCTTATGCGATGCTTGATCATCGACAGTCGATTTACAGCAAAGCCAACTTCAAAGTGAGAGGCCATGTGATTGATATCCTCTCGTGTCCCTCTTCACCGGTAGGTTGGAATGGTGGTGCCTACACTCACTATGCAGGTGTGCATGACAGCCGCGAGGTTCCCATCGATACTACGAATAATGGAGTTCTATTCTTGAATAGTTCCATTCGGTACGAAGATATCTTCGATGGGACGTCGAACACGATTTTTGTGGGAGAAAAGATCCCGGATCAAACCGATCTGGGGTGGAGCAGCGGAACACGCGCCAGTCTGCGCAACATGGGGAGTCCGGTTGGATTCAATCGGCCGACTATAACCGGTACCATGCCGCCGGGCTTCGTCGGTGGTTTCAATTCGCCGACCGACCTAGACGTTGGCTATGGTGGTGAAGGGTATGGCGGAATGGGGTATGACGCCCCAGAAGATCTGTCGATCGAACCAGATGATTATGAGATGGTGCGACAGAGAGAGAGCAAGACGATGGGCCGGGTTGACTACAAGATGCTCGATGCACCCCCGGAAAAATGGTTGGCAATCAAGGACCTTCCGGAAGTCATCCCGGGCGTCCCTAACAAAGGATCTGATGTCGGAGGATTCGACAGCTATCACACCGGTGGTGCTAATTTCTTGGTTGGCGATGGATCGGTGCAGTTCTTAAGTCAAAACATCAGTCCTAATGTTCGGCAGCAACTCGCCAACCGCGAGGACAAGACTCTTTTACCGGCGTGGAGGTAATTGGAGTGACAGAATCAGATCCGAAATCGGATAACTTCGATGCGCAGGTTGAAGCGACGAGTAGCGCGACAGACGCTGATGATTTCGAGTTTGGAAAATCGGACGCGGCGTCCATATCCCGCCATCCTATGAATATTGGATTCCTATTCCAAGTTGTCAGCCTTGGTGGGATTATGGCCGCATGTCTACGCAGTCTCGTTGGCGAAGACGCAGTCACAGGTGAGTCCCTAACCCGATTGCTTGCGATCGGAATGACTGTAGGACTTTTTGTCGGATGCTTTTTAGGCTTTTATTACTTCAAGTCATCCGGCTACGGGCTCGTGGGCTCTGCAGCAGGCGTAGCAGTAGGAGCCGTCGCCGCTTCATTAACTCTGGTGCGTGCCGAGTATTTTCTCGAAGTCGCTTCGATCGCTTTTGCCGGAAGCTGGATTCTCATCGTTGCCATGCTAGCCGCCTCGCGCTGGCGCGTCGAAGGCGACTAATCAGTTCTAGTATCTGATAACGATAGCAGTTAGAAATTGCTACGCGTTGAGCTTTACATCAGGGGTATCGGCAACATTGACCCATACGTGCACGTGTGGGGCGCCTCTGAAATGCCAGACAAAGGAAGGACCTTCCACACGCCAGTTATCCCAAACTTTGTCCTTGCCTAGATCCTGGTCGGTAAAAAACGAGAGATGGCAGGCGTCGAGTCCACCTTGGGCTTCTAAGCATGACATGGCTTCTTCGCGATCGGCGTCACGAAAGGGTTCAACGAGTTTGGCGAGTACTTTTTGCATCTGTCCTTTTTGATCTGCGGCCAGCTCGGAAATGGGAATTCCAGTGAAGCGTCCCGATTTTCCTTGGAAGCCGACTTTCGATTCGCCCGGAGTGCGGCTGACTTCTGCAAGGGCGCGTTGCTTGCCGTCTAGCATTTTGTAGACGCTGTTCGCTTCGACGGCCTGTTGCCAGAAGACATTGCCCTCATGGTCGGCTTCTTCATCACCGCCAGTAGGAGCATGGCCGTAGAAGATCGGTCCGCCAAACGCAACGTGGTCTGCCGAATTGCCGTCGCAGCGCAAGGTCATGTGACGACCAGTGAGAACGAACTCGAACTTCTCGTCTTGAGGGCTGCCAAAGATGGCGATGCTTTGTTCTTCGCCGAAGCCCCCGCAATCATCTTCGAGCTGTTTGTCAAAACTGGCATGCCATTCTGGATGAACGATGCCCTCAAAGACTTTGCGAATCAAATCGCGCTGATCATCGGTGTAGAACTCACCGTTGACTTCTTCATTGTTAATCTGCCAATTCGCCGAAACGCGGGTACGCAGAAGCCCGCGACTCTTGTCGTGATGATTCCAGTCGTAGCAAATAGTCTCCTTTTGCTTGGGCGAGAGACTTTCGTACAGGACTTTGACAAAAGATTCTGCGGAAGACGTTGATTCTGCAGCCGACGTTGTGCCGACTACCTTGGGCAGTAGAGATGCCGCCGCAACCGAAGCAGCGGAGGACTTGAGAAACTGACGACGCTTGCGGGATGGATTGGACTCAGTAGGTTTCATCATCGACTCCGGGTACACATTTGGGGTAGTTGTGAGTGCTGTTGAGTGGGGCGACGGCATTTGCGCTACACAGGAAAGTGCCAAAAAGGATGCTCTCCAGCGATATCGTCTCGTCAGCTCACGTACTTCAATGGGAGCTACCACCATTTGGTGATGCGGACGGGGGAAAGAACGCGAGCGACCGTATCAGGCTACCAAATGTCGGGCTTGGTCGTCAAAATTTGATGCTGGAAACTTTGGTTAGCCCTGCTCGATAACCAAAGAGCGGCAATCACTCATCAAGAATGCATAAAACACGCCGTCCGAAGTTGGTCTGCGGCGTTGAGTCTCGTCCCAATCAATGTGCGAAGATCGCCTCAATGTCGAATGAATCCCTTTTGTCGCGTGAAGCGGCTCTTTGGCTGGGCGAACAGCAGGCGACTGCGCGGAGCGACCTGATCATGCTAGCGTCTCAGAATTCGGGTTCGAGCAACCTGGATGGACTGTTAGCGATGGCAGGAACGATCGAATCCTGGTTCGACTTAAAAGAGGGCGGAGTTCGACCGGTCGCTGCGAGTCGAACGTCGCTACCGGCTCGAAGAATCGTATCCAACGACGGCGAGGTCTCGACTTCGGCTACAGGTCCCATCTTGAGGTGGGATCTGCGGCCACAAGCGGCACGTCGAGTTTTGCTTGTGATTCATTACGACACGGTGTTTGGGATCAATCACGAATTTCAATCGTGCCAAATGTTGGATGACGATCGAATGGGTGGCCCCGGAGTTGCTGATGCGAAAGGCGGCATCGTGGTGATTCGGAATTCGGTGCGGGCACTCGAACAATTTCACTTAGCTGATGAAATTGGTCTGACGGTCGTATTGAATCCTGACGAGGAGGTGGGCTCGCTCAGCTCGGCTGGCTACTTACAGGAGATTGCTTCCGACTTTGATTTTGGGTTGCTGTTTGAGCCGGCATTGCCGACTGGCGAGCTAGTCGGGCAACGAAAGGGATCGGGGAATTTCGAAATCGTCGTCAACGGTCGAGCTGCGCATGCAGGACGCCATTTTGAGGATGGCCGCAACGCGGTCGCGTTGCTCAGTCGGATTTTTGTTGCGCTCGATGATTTGAACTTGGAGATGGATCGTTGCACGGTCAATGTAGGCGAATGCCATGGGGGCGTTGCAGTGAACGTAGTTCCACCAGTAGCTGTGGGGCGATTCAATATCCGTGTCGAAGATGACCAGACGGCTCAGGAAGTCGTCAATCGTGTCGATTCAATTATCCGCAGCGCGAACGAGGCCGACGGTTTCGAGGTCCAGCTCTTTGGTGGGATGACGTCTCCGCCCAAGACGCTGACTCCGGCTATGGAGGAGCTTATGGGAGCGATCGGCAACGTGACTGAGGCAGTCCAAGGCAATCGCGTTCAGTGGCGTTCAACGGGTGGAGTCTGCGACGGAAATAAGTTGGCTGCGGCTGGTTTGCCGAACATTGACACAATGGGACCTGTCGGAGATGGTCTACATAGTTCTGGGGAATGGGTTCAGGTTTCTTCGCTGGCAGAGAAAGCGGCTGTCGTGGTGGAGCTCATTGCCCGGTACGCGTCCGGCGCGTTACCTGAGCTTGAACGTAGGAAATCCGCTCTTTGAATCATCTGATCTTTGAAAGCAAGTGTCATGAGTGAGGGCAATGTAGCAAACCTGGTAGCGGATGAATTTCGAAATGATCCGCGCGTGGCACAGGCAGAACAACTATTGCGTGATGCGCTTGCGGATGCCAGTTCCAAACTCGATGGTGTCCGGCGGCCGCAACCTGATTTGCAGGCGGACTATCAGTCGATGCTGGATCGGCTGGCAGCAGCTCGTGGTGGAGCTACCTACTTCCCCTATTTGGCGAGCGGAATCGGCAATGGACCCTGGGTCGAACTTGCTGACGGTAGCGTGAAACTTGATTTCATCACGGGTATTGGAGTCCACGGATTAGGACACAGTCATCCTGAGCTTCTCGCAGCCGGTCTACGTGGTGCCTTGGAAGACACCGTGATGCAGGGCAATCTGCAGCAGCACCGACCGACTGTGACCATGTGCGAGAAATTGGTTTCGTTGGCGCAGAAGCAAGGGGCGACCCTGGACCACTGCCTACTGACTACTTCTGGAGCAATGGCTAATGAGAACGCTCTGAAGATCGCGTTTCACAATCGAGCGCCCGCCGATCGAGTCATTACCTTGGATAATTGCTTCGCGGGACGAACGATCGCGATGGCACAGCTTACCGATCGTCCGAAATATCGCACGGGTTTGCCGACGGTGCTGGCCGTTGATTATTTACCGCCAGCAGATCCAGACAACTCGCCAGAATCGCAGGCCCGCTCTCTGGAGGAATTGGACAAACTGCTTAAGCGTCATCCAGGCAAGTACGCGGCGATCTGGTTTGAGCTGGTTGCTGGAGAGGGAGGCTACTATCCGGGATGCACGGAGTACTTCGAGAAGCTGATTGCCAGGGCGAAGCAAGACAACGTCTTGATCATCTTTGATGAAGTACAGACTTTTGGTCGGCTGAGTCAGCCATACGCGTTTCAGCATTTCAACTTAGACGAGCACGCTGACATTGTGACGGTTGGCAAGATTACACAGTTATGTGCTACGTTGTACCGGGGTGAGCTCAAGCCCAAAGATCCTCTGCTAAGCCAAACGTTTACGGCAGCAAGCAGCTCGCTCGAGGCGTCGTTGGTGGCCCTGTCTGAGATGGAATCGGGCGGCTGCTTTGGTCAAGAAGGTAGCAACATGAAGTTGCATGGTTATTTTGCGGACAAACTGCATCAGTTGGCGGCCAAGTATCCTGGCAAGATCGCCGGTCCGCACGGGTGCGGCATGATGGTCGCTGTAACACCGGGAGATGGATCTGCGGAAGCCGCCAAGGCGATGGTCCATGGTTTCTACGAAGCCGGGCTCATGAGTTTTGTGGCGGGTGGCAATCCGGCACGAGTGCGATTCTTGCCTCCACCGGCTGTTACGACCGAAGAGCATATCGATGCCGCCGTTGAGATTATGGATTCTGTCTTGCCTCAACTTTAGCGGCATTCGGTAAAGAACTCGTGGCTGGAGTTGTCACGAATTCAATCGCCACATACCGCAAGTCTGACTTGCTGTCACATTTTCTTCCGTCCATTTCTCCATTTCAAATGGGAACAGGGGAGACCTGCTTTGGAAATTGTTCGAGCAGTTCGACTAGACGACTTAGACCAGCTCTGGGATCTGATTACCAGTGCAACGTATGGCTTGACCACATTGCAGATCACGAAAGAACAGTTGCGCGAGCGTGTTGAGCTTTCGGATTTCGCGTTCAACCGCCAGACCGAGAAACCAACTGGAGAACCCTATGTCCTGGTGATGGAAGATACCACGATCGGTAAGCTAGTAGGCTTGTCGTGCATTTTCAGTAAGACCGGCGGCTATGAGCCGTTCTATTCGTATCGACGGGTGACTGAGGAAAATCATTGCGATCTTCTTAAAAAGACGCAGCGAGTCGAATCGCTGCATCTTGAGAAGATTCATGATGGACCGACGGAGATAGGTAGCCTGTTTCTGTCGCCAGAGTATCGAGGCAAAGGCCGAGGACGTCTGCTGAGCTTGTCGCGGTTCATGTTTATGGCGGGGCATCCAAATCGGTTCGCGGAGAAAGTCATTGCTGAAATGCGTGGCGTGATGTCTGAGGAAGGTGATTGCCCATTTTGGGAAGCAATCGGCCGCCACTTCTTCGAAATGGATTTTCCCCAGGCGGATAGCCTTTCTACGGTCAATAAGAAGTTCATCGAAAACTTTATGCCGCGGTATCCCATTTACACCAGCATGCTGCCGCAGGAAGCAATCGATATCCTCGGCAAAGTGCACCCCAATACCGAACCGGCCTTGGCGATGCTGCAGGCGGAGGGTTTCGAGAAGATCAATCTGATTGACATTTTCGATGGCGGACCAGTGGTGCAATGCGAACGAGATGAAATCGGCGCTGTAAGCCGTACCCTTCGAACTACGGTTGCCAGTATTGCTGAGGATGTTCGAGGAAGTCGCGTCATTCTTAGTTCCGAAAGCGGCGGTTTTCGCGCGTTGATTTCGGAAGCCGAAATGACCGACGATGGCTTGGTTATCGGTCAGGTTGCCGCTCCGCAATTACAAGTTCGTGTGGGCGATCCGATCAGTTTGCTGACGCTGCACCCCGAGAAGTAGAGCTGATCAACGGGCGTTGCCAGTGTTTCCTGTTGCATAGAGAAATCCACGAACGATTTAGAGGTAGGAGTCTAGTGATGAGTCCAATGGTCGGGCAGCAGTTCATAGGCGGAGAGTGGCAAGCAGGCCAGGGGCAAGTGTGGCAACGTGTTTCGCCAAGCGATGGAGCGTTGGTTTGGGATGGAGCCTTTGCATCTACGGATCAGGTGCAGGCTGCCGTCGAAGCTGCACATCGTAGTTTTCCCGAGTGGGCCGAAACGAGTTTGGAGTCACGGATAGATCTCTGTCGAGCTTTCGAAGCTGAGGTTCGGGAGAAAAGCGACGAACTCGCGACTCTCATTGCTACCGAAAACGGGAAACCACTTTGGGAAGCGAAAACCGAAGTAGCCGCATCGATTGCAAAAGTGAAGAACTCGATTGATTCGATCATGCAACGACGCTGGACGACGACGGAGCAGATTGGCGACTTTCGAGCCGTGACGCGTTATCGTCCGCACGGGGTTATGTTTGTCATTGGTCCGTTCAACTTTCCATCGCATGTTCCCGGCGGTCATATCATTCCTGCACTCTTGGCAGGAAATACGCTCGTTTTTAAACCTAGCGAGCACGTGCCAGCTGTAGGGCAATGGCTTGCCGAAACTTGGCACCGCGTTGGGCTTCCCGCTGGTGTTCTCAACTTAGTGCATGGTGCCGGTGACGCTGGCAATGTGGCTGTTGAGTCAAAGCTTGTCGACGGAGTCTTGTTCACGGGTAGCCGGCGTGTAGGGACGATCCTGCACGAGAAGATGGCTGGCCAACCCCACCGAGTCCTGGCCTTGGAGATGGGTGGGAATAACCCACTCGTGATTCACAACACGTCAGATATTGAAGGAGCGGCGACCACAACGATCCTCTCGGCTTATATCACGTCGGGACAGAGGTGCACTTGTTCACGGCGGCTCATCGTGACTGGAGAGGACTCATACAAGGCCGTGGTTGAGAAGCTGACGGAGCTTGTTCCTCAAATTCAATTCGGTTTATCGTTGGATGAAGTTCAACCGTTTATGGGGCCATTGATTCACAAACAGGCCGCCGATCAGTTGTTGGAGGCGCAAGAAAGGTTCCGTAGCTCCGGCTCGAAAGTCCTCGTTGAGATGAAACGTGATCCGCGATCAGAGGCATTGGTGTCGCCATGCTTGATCGAATTAGGACGCGAGCAAGTCGTCGATGACTGCGAGTACTTTGGACCATTGATGACCGTGCAGATGGCCAGTGATCTCGATGAAGCCATCTCGATCGCTGGCAACACGGAATACGGTTTATCCGCTGGATTCTTTGGCGATGAGGTCGACGACTTTCACTACTTTTTGCATCGCATTCGAGCTGGAGTGGTGAACTGGAATCGGCAAACGACCGGCGCAAGTGGTCGTCTACCGTTTGGTGGAGCAGGCATGAGCGGCAACCACCATCCGAGCGGCTTCCATGCGGCAGACTACTGTTCATATCCGATCGCCTCACTGGAGAGTCACGAGCTGAGCGAGGCGAAAAAGAAGGTTCCAGGATTAGGGTTTACGGGCAATGCGGATTGAGGCCAACATTGATGCACTAGTCGGACCCACACATCACTTCGGAGGGATGGGGGTGGGGAACGTAGCGTCCCACGCCAGTGCCAGCCAGCCCAGCAATCCCAAGAAGGCGGCCTTGGAGGGCTTACAGAAAGCGGAATTTGTTGCCGGGCTGGGCGTGCCTCAGTTCATCTGGTTGCCACCGCTACGACCCGAAGCCACTTTCTTTTCGCGTCTCGGTTTCGGTGGGTCGGATGCGGAAGACCGAGCGAAGTTGCAATCCGTTCTTAAGTCAGAAAGCCGAGCGCTGTCCGCCGCCTTTAGCAGCGCATTCATGTGGGCGGCCAATGCCGGAACGTTTACGCCCGACGTGGATGCAACGGATGGCCAGCACCATTTCACGCCGGCCAATCTCATTAGTAGTTGGCACCGAGCGTTTGAAGCGAGCGAACGGCAGGCTCAAGCACAGATCTTTTTCAGTTGCTTGCCTGCCGCAGTCGTCCACGATCCATTGCCAGCGATTGTTCCGCTCCGAGACGAAGGCGCGGCAAACCACATGCGTTTGTCGACTCAGGACGGGATGTTCGCAATCCATGTCTTTGTCCATGGTTGTAGAGATGAATCGGAAACGGATTCGAAATTTTTCCCAAGGCACACGGATGCTGCATCGCGGGCATTAGCGCGACTCCATGCTCTGCCTCCAGAAGACGTTTTCTTTTTCCAACAGAGTCCGGATGCTATTTCCGCCGGGGTTTTCCACAACGACGTAATAGCGACAAGCCATCGCAACATGCTGGTTTATCACGAGTCCGCTTTCGCAGGCACTGGTTTCGAAGATAGCTGGTCGCAGATGTTGGAACGATTTGCAGCAAAGACAGGAGACACGCTGCGTACGATTCGGGTTGAAGCCGATGATTTCACGCTCGAAGAAGCAGTGGCGAGCTACTTTTTCAACAGTCAAATACTGACACCGAATTCAGACACTGACGAAACACGCAACGATGCTAGTGCACGTCCTATGCAAATCGTTTGTCCCGAGCAGTGTCGTCAGCTGCCCGCCGTAAAATCGTTCATCGACAAGATGCTCTCAGATTCCGCAAATCCCATCGAAGAGGCTCATTATGTGTCCTTATTCGAAAGCATGGCTAATGGTGGAGGGCCAGCTTGTTTGAGACTGCGAGTTCAGTTGAGTCTAGAGGACCTTGAGAAGCTCAGTCGCGGGGGAGTGCCGGGGCTGCTACGAGCGACACCGGTCAACCTCGAGCGGGTCCGAAGAGTCGTGGATGATTGCTATCCCGAAAGGGTGCTTCTGGAGGACCTTGCTGATCCGGACTTCGCCCACGCTGCCAGGCGCGCCCACACCGAGCTTTATGCGCTATGTGGCGTCTGAATGCCATGATTGGGGGTTAGAGCCAGGGCTGGTAAAAAATACCGCGGACTCCGGGGTAAGATGCACCCCGGGCAGTTCACACTCAGCGGCCCGCCCCTAGACTTACGGGGTGAAGCGACTACTCTTGAAGGATTCTAGGGCCAAATCTGATCCTTCGTCTTATTCTGCCTATAGGGGCGGCTTTTGCTGTTTCTGTGCGACGTAGGGCGTCTGCCGATGCTTGGCGGTAAGGGGCGGTTCCTAGACCGACGCTCGCCAGACTCCGTAGTGGCTCCAAATGGGGATGAGGATTGGGTTTTCTCATGGCCATAACTTGCCCATCGGCGTTCAGATTGGAGCGTTCTCGTCATTGAACTATCCATATCGCTTGAACCGTATTCAAGTTGATTCTCTTCCAGGCCAATTTCGTCCTGGTCAGGATCCAGAGAATCAACAGTGAATTTGGCAACATAATTTGCGTCGCGTCATCTCGACACGACTTGTGGGCTAAACCATGAAGTTTGAGTCTGAGTATCTGCTTCGGAACGGACAACTTGCGCGCGGGTTTCGCGGATCGCCGAGTCAGTCTGTTTGCTTTTTTCTAGCAGCATTGGCTTTTTTTGCTGGTGAGTTGAGGGCCGAAGGGCTGCAATTGCAGTCGGTTGTTCGCGTCCCTCACAGCCGGAATCAACCCGGTGGAATTTTGACACTGGAAGCAAGCCTCATCAATTCGACGGATCAAGTCCGTGAGTGCACATTAGTGTCGACGATTGATGGAGTGCAAACGCAGCAAAGCACACGACGTGTCACGATCGGGCCGAAACGAGCTATCACGACCGATCTCTATGTGCCTGTTCCGGAATCGATCGCGGGCAAGAACTTGGTTCAAATCAAAACGATCCTCTATTCGCGATCAGGTGGGGCGGATGTTGTTGAAACCAACAATGGCCGTCCGGAAGAGTATACGTTTAGTCTCGGGCCCGATGCGGTTCCCAGTTTTGCCGCACTCTTCATGGATCCCGATCCACCACCTAAGCCGGATTGGGTTTGGCCGCCTTCGCGACCATCGATGAGTTATGAGTTCGCGATCGCTTCCCGGGTCGACGCAGGAAACTCACGACGCGTAGCCAATTTTGCGGGGCGCAATGTTCCGTTAAGCCAGTCTGACTGGGAGGTCATCGACACGGCGATTGTGGCCGACAAGTACATTTTGGAAGACGCTGCTTTTGTCGATGGACTGAAGAAGTTTGTGACCGGAGGCGGTAAAGCCTGGATCATGATGGATCGTATCCCCAGTGATTTAGTCAGGCCATTACTCGGTGCCGGCCAACTCTGTGAAACGATCGATGAGATCGAGATGAACGAGTTCGTGGTCGAAGTGATTGGCGGTGAGACTCCAATTTCTGATGCCGACCGTACTGTCTCTTCATACATTCCGGTGAAGATGAAACGCGTGGTTCAAAATGGTGGCCGTGTTTCGCACAAGGTAGACGGTTGGCCTGTCGCGATCTGGATGCCTGTCGGCTATGGCGAGCTGCTGATTACTACACTGGATCCAGCAGCGTGGGTACAGGAGCGTGCAGTGCAAGTTGCTGACGAAAAGTTCCATACGCCCTATGAGTCCCGCATTTGGGCAGCGGTCCTCTCTGACGACATCAATACGGTATCTCTCGACAAACCTCTTTCGGCCGAAACGGACTACCCTACCAAGCAGATGGGAAATCCGATCGTCCCGAAAAGTTGGGTGGCTACGGCGTTAACCAGTTTCTGCGTCATCCTTGGTGTACTGGGTGTTTGGCGAGCCTGGGCAGGTGACCTCAGTATGCTCGGATTGATCGCCCCTGTGGTTGCGGTAGTGGTCGGAATCGGACTAGTGATTGCATCCACGTTTGTCCGCGGTGATCAAGCCGAAAGTGTCTCGAGTCTGCAGCTGGTCCAGGTTTCCGAGGATGGAGATTTCGCACTCATCCGTGAAAAAGCGGCCGTGTATCTGGAAGGCTCAGCGGACATGGCACTCGAGAGCAAAGCCGATGGACGTGCGATTCTTGAGGGGCCGGTTGCGACTGGTATCCAGCGATTCGAGGTCAACAGTTTTCAGGACTGGGAACTGGCGAATGAATCTTGGCCCGCGGGTATCTGGAAGTACAAGAGTGGCTACACGCTGCCGACCGAAGATCTGATTGTCACTGCAAGCTTCAATTCGACTGGGGCTGAGCTAAAGCTTCCCACGCTTCCTTCACCACTCGAAGATCCAGTGCTCAACTTCAATCTCGGTGGCCCGATGTTGTGCCAAGGTGCGGGCGACACGCTAGAGATTCGCGGAGATCAAGAGGCTGCAGGGGAAAGATGGATTTCGGGCACTCTGATCAGTACCGAACAACAGCGACGGCTGGAAATTTACCAGGAGTTCTTCAGGCCAAATGATCGCGTGCAAGGGCTGAGCAAAGTTCTCTATGGTTGGACTCAGCCCTGGGAAGGCGGTCCTCAATGGAGTAAGCCGCTTGAGCAGAAGGGGGCTGCTTTGGTCGCGCTACCGGTGGAGCTGAATCGACCTACACCGGGGACTCCGATTGTCATCCCACACGGGTTTGTTGAAATTCGGCGAGATCGTACCCAGCTCGGTTCTACGTTTGCTTTTAGTGATGTGACGGGTACCTGGGCACCTGATCTGACGATGGCTGTGAACGCCAACATGCAGATCGTTCTTCCCAAAGAAGTTCTACCATTCAAAGCGGATTCGATTTCCATTGAGCTCGATATCAAAGCCCCTCAGCGTGACGTCAAGCTGACATTCATTACCGATTCGGGGCCCGTCACGATTGCCGAGTTAAACAGTCCTTCGATTCCTTGGAGCGGCGAAATCACCGATCCAAAAATCATCGAAGACGCTCGCGATGGGCTGCTTTCCGTCCAACTGGATGTAAGTGGTCGCAAAGACGGTGGCGGTCCTGGATCCAGTGTCGTTGCTTGGAATATCGAAAACTTCCAGGCTAGTTTCAGTGGTCAAGTCGAAGGTGATACACCTTAAGCCGCGTCGTCAATCGACGCGTTCGGTATGCAAGAACATTTGCTAGTTCTGCGACGAGCTGTCATCAATCGAAAAAGATTCCCGAGTTCAACCTCATCGTTACGAAATAAGTGTCTGCTATGTCCACGAGTGAAGAATACGTCGTTCACACCGAGAATCTTACGAAACGTTACGGTGAATTTACCGCGTTGGAGGATCTCTCGATTCACGTGAAACGTGGGGAAATTCTTGGCTTCATCGGTCCCAACGGTGCCGGGAAGACGACGACGATTAAGATCCTGGTCGGCTTATCCAGGCCAACTTCGGGTAAGGCGACGATCGCGGGTGTCGACTGTAGCGAGAACGCGTCGAAGATCAAACACTTGGTCGGGTACATGCCTGATAAGTTCGGGTCCTACGACAACATGCGAGTCCGAGAGTACTTAGATTTTTTTGGTGCGGTCTTCGGACTGAAAGGCGCAGATCGGCAGAAGCGAATCGAAGAAGTGATGGAGGTGTCGAACGTCTCGTACATGCAAGACAAGTTTGTTGAAAGCTTGTCGCACGGGATGCAACAGCGTGTCGGTATTGCCCGGACTTTACTCCATGATCCAGAAGTACTTATTTTCGATGAACCTGCCAACGGCCTGGATCCGAAGGCTCGGATTGAAATGCGGGAAATCCTTTTGCATTTGGCGTCACAGGGCAAAACACTGATTGTGACAAGCCACATCTTGCCTGAGCTGGCACGCATCTGCGACACCGTTGCGATCGTAACCGGGGGCCGTCTGCAGGCCTTTGGTCAGCTTGACGAGGTCATGCGAGATCTGTGTCCGAAGCGAAGTTACGAGGTTCAGTTGGTCGAAGAAGGTGATCTCGACAATGCGACGAAAGTGATCTCTTCTCAGATTGGTGAGGAAGACCGTCAAGCACTCGACGTATCGCGACAGGAAAGGACGATTCGGTTCCCAACGGCTGATACCGAAGAAGTTTTGGCCGGCGTGCTTGGAAAGCTGGTTGGTGCAGGTGTGCACGTAGCTCAGTTCCGCGAAGTTGCAGGTGATCTGGAGGATGCGTTTCTTCAAGTCGCTGCAGCTCCTAAAACAATCGATGAGAAACCCGCGGAAACCAAAGTCGAGGAAGATGTCGAAGAGCTGGCTGTTCCGGTAGCCGAGGAAGACTCCGAGTAAGCCACCCCGAGATAGTCCGCACCCAACTGAGAACGAATACGATGATGTTTTGGCAGAATCCTCTTTTTCAACGCGAATTGATGGGGCGCCTTCGCTCCTGGAAGACGCTCGCTGCCGTCTTAGCGGTTGCTGTCGTAAGCAGCGGCCTCGTGCTGCTGCGATGGCCGTCGGACAGCACCATTGATGTGGTGAGCCAAGGAGCCATGCTTGTCTTTCGACCCCTGGCGTTTGCACTAACGCTAGCCGTGATGATGCTGGTTCCTGCATTTCCGGCGACATCCCTCGTGTCTGAGCGGAAAAAAGGAACGCTAACGTTACTGCTCAACTCGCCCACCACTCCAATCAATATTTATCTTGGAAAACTTCTGAGCAACGTTGCGCTCTCGCTCGTATTGATTTCAGTCAGCTTTCCCGCCTTGGCGGCTTGCTTTGCAATGGGCGGGATTTCTGTCAAAGACCATATTGGCCCGCTTGCATTGGTGCTGATCGTGATGGCGGTCCAATATACGGCAATTGGCTTGTGGATCAGCATTCGCGCTTCGACCACAGATGCGAGCTTGCGATGGACCTATGCTGCGGTCCTCGCACTAGCCGTTCTTTCTGTCGGTCCTTTGGTGGTCATCGGTAATCTTTCGGGCGTCACCGCGACGATTGCCCGCTGGTTGACCGCGGCATCACCAATGTCCGCGTTGCAACAAATCACGGGAAGCCAAGCGGCTGCGGCGACGCTTGGAATCAGCACCGGTTGGGTTGAGTTCTTAGTTGTCAGTATCTTGATCACGCTTCTACTTGGTTGGATTACCGTACGGAAGCTAGACCCGATCTTGTTGGATCGCCCGCGACCGGTTGGAAAGGTGGTTGGCGTTACCACGAAGAAGAGCTTCTTTCGCCGGATCAGCTACCTTATCGATCCAAATAAACGGAAATCGGGAATTCCGCGTTTCTTGAATCCCATCATGGTGAAGGAGTTCCGGACAAGAAAATTTGGCCGGCTTCACTGGCTGATTCGATTGGTCGCGATCTGTGCCATCATTTCATTGCTCCTGACTGTCGTAGCTGCAACCGGCACGGTCAGTTGGGGCGTCGAGCGAATTGCTGGGCCCATCGTTCTGATGCAAGTTGCTCTCATGCTCTTGGTCGGTCCAAGTCTAGGTGCAAACCTGATCGCCTCCGAGATCGAATCTGGCGGATGGCAGATTCTTCGCGCTACACCGATCTCACCACTTCGCATTTTCAGTGGCAAAATTATGAGCGTGGTATGGACCATGCTTTTGGTGCTATTGGCGACTTTGCCCGGCTACGCAGTGATGAGCTTTATTCAGCCAGCGATGGGTGGACAAGTCAGCAATGTCATCATCAGTCTTCTTGTTGCAGTCTGCATGGTTGTCTCGATTAGCGCTTGTGTTAGTGCATTTGCGCGGAACTCAGCCGCGGCCACGGCGACTGCCTATGGAGTGCTCCTAGGGCTCTTCGCCGGCACCCTGCTGATCTGGCTTGCTCGTGGTCGTCCGTTCGGGCCGATCTTTGTCGAACGTGTTCTCACACTGAATCCGGCGGCTGCCGCTTTGAGTGAGATGAACACTCCAGGGTTCGAGCTCTACAATTTGACTCCGTCCGCTTGGTGGACGGGCCTTGGACTCTCGGCTGTTTGCTTGTGCATCATGGCAATTCGCATCTGGCGTCTGACGAAACCCGACTAATTCATTGTCGGAATCGAACATTCAATCGCGATCTTCGCACCGGTCGGTTTTCGACCGCTAACAAAACGTGTTGGACCATGAATAGACAATCATCCCCACGAATTCATAATCAGGTTTCGGTCGCCTCGATTTTGCAAAAGGCCGGCACGATGCCTTTACGCGTGCCAACCGTCGTTCTTGTCGTCGCTTTCTTGTGTGTGAGCGGAAAGTATGCCGTTGGACAGGCTCCAGCGAAGAAATCTCCGCGGCGCGACTTGCAGAATCGTTGGGAGTACACACCCAACCTAGGAGCGAACTTTACGCCCGGAGCAGCCAAGGATCCGAAACTACCCTTGCTACCGGAGATGGTTCGTGCACCGGATTTGCAAACACGAATCTATACCATGCAACGGATTGTTCGTGAGTCCGCAGTGCAACCGGCAAATCGAGCCGAGCTTTATCAGGCCGCAGTTGAACAATTGGCCGAAGACGTCAGTGGTCTGACTAGCCGACAAGCCTTGCTCGCATCTGTTTCAGCGGCTCGCGCATTGGCAAGTAATCGAGAAGAGCTAGAGAAGGTCTATGCTCTGGTCCAGGAGAAGCCTTTTGCAGCTGAGACTGTTGAAAGGGACTTGGTCAAGATGGGCAGCACGGCTGGTCTTCCGGCTTGGCGAGAACGTGTGGAGAAAGGGACTACAAAACTAGGTCTGCTTCTGACTGCGCTGGATGGTCTATCGGTGGGCGGGAACGAATCAGACCGCGCCGCTTTGGAAGCAATCTTGATGGATTCATCGACTCTGCTACCGATCCAATTAGCGGCCGCCCAAGCGTTGGGAAGTTGCGCGAAATCCGGATTGGAAGGCACAGCGAAAGAGCTTTTGGCGTCATCGAGACCCCAGAAAGAACTCTTGGCTGCCA
The DNA here is from genome assembly GCA_046290675.1 of Aureliella sp. Classification (GTDB taxonomy): domain Bacteria; phylum Planctomycetota; class Planctomycetia; order Pirellulales; family Pirellulaceae; genus Aureliella. Next base: position 4,622 of record JBKAHA010000008.1, on the reverse strand, counting down.
ACATTTTGCTAGCCCATAAAAGTTCCGATGCGGCGGCAGTCGCTGAGCAAATTTTGGATTCTGGGAATGAGCAAGCTGAAGCAGTCGCGTATCAGGTGATTGCCCGAATCGATCCGGAAAAGGGCCGTGCACTAGCGAAGGATCTTGTGAAGCATCCCGAGAGCGCGATGCGAAATACCGCCATCGATGTACTCAACGCGATGAGTGATCGAGCCAGTGTTGGACTGATGGCGCTAGCACTGGATGATGAGAACTTAAATGTACGTGAGAAGGTGAGGGATAATTTAATTGCAAAAGTGAAAGTCGATGCACTGAAGCCGCTGATCAACGATGTGATTGGACATTATATCAACGGCGAGAAGTGGCAAGGTGTTGAGCAGGCGATCAACTTGGCTGTGGCGTTGAAGCAATATCAGCGCGCTCCAAAGCTCCTTGAGTTACTCGAACACCCCCGGTCTGAAATCTCGATTCGAGCCGCTTGGGGACTACAGGTCCTAACAAGGTTGCCTCCAGAGATACTCACACAAATTCACGAGCATTGCGAGGTAACCACCAAGAAACTGGTGGAAGGCAAGCCAGTATCATTCGAGGAAGAATTACGGGTTGCATTTTGCTTTGAAGCCCTTGGGCTGAATCAGTATCGACCGGCGAGCGACATGCTGATGCTCTATGTGCCTAAGAATGACCAAAAGATGCACGTGCTAACGCGAACTTCTGCAGTTTACGCATTGGGGCTGATCTGGAAGGGCCGTGAGAACAAATCATTGATGCGACAATTGGCGGGCCGCATGAATGATGTGGGACTGACTCCAGAGCCAGGTAGTCTTCGCTATACAGCAGCCTTGAGCCTGGGATTAATTGGCGACGAGTCCATGCTCGGCGCACTCGAAACCGCAAATGCCCCTGAGCCAGATCCTGTTGGGATCGCAGCTCGTTGGGCGATCAACTACATCAAGAGTAAGAAGTAGCATTCAACAGTCTTTTCAAGCTATCGATTGGCCAAATCCTGAATGCGGCCGATCAGCTTCGGGATGTAGCTTCCATATCGTTTTGGTGTTGTACCATCAGAGTTAGGCAGGCCTTGCAGCTTGTATCCAATCTCTTCTTTACTTGGGCGACTCGCGTCCAGGCTAGTTAGTGCGGCCATAGATTCAAAGGTCCCTGATTCGCGCGGGTCTACCAAGGCGAGCAATGTGTCTATGGCTTCCTTCCGTTGCTTGACCGAACCGAATCGAGCAAGTGTTTCGGCGGCGACACAGCGAACGTAAGGCGAAGAGTCCTGCAGCAGTGTCGTCGCAGGCTTCAAAATGGCATCGCGGGTTTCAATTTGAATCGTACGGCTCGCTCGAATTAGCAATCCATTTGCAACCCAAAAGCGGACTGCCGAGTCTTGGTGATCAATCGATTCGAGTAACTCATTGATTGGCCGATCTAGATTTCTGGTAGCCTGATCGGCGACGGGAAGAACTTGAGAGATGTCATACTGCGGCGTATTGCTGCCCAGATCGTAGGGGGTCCGTACGGTCCGATCTGCGCGGACTCTGCGATGCATTTCGCCCTCAGGTAGGAGACCGAGATCGTTAACACGAATCATCCAATCTTCCATCGCTTGCCGATGCTCTTTGAGCTCATCTACTAGTTCGGGGTCATGGGCAAGGTTATGAACTTGGTAGGGATCGTTGCGGAGATCGTAGAGTTCTTCGAGAGGTTTGGGCTTCCAAAATACACTCTGCGCTTCGTTCAGTTTTCCGTCGTCAAACAGTCGCTTCCAAATTTGCGTAGTGGGCGTTTGGAACATGTAGTCCAGGTAAGCTCCCTGGGGACGCTGTGGGAAGAAGTTTCGGATGTACATGAAGTTTTGCGAGCGGACAGCCCGTGACATGTCGATTCGCTCGTCCATGCGATCTCGGAAACCATAAATGAAGCCTGGGTCTTGGGTGGCCTCTGGTCCCAAGAAGGCTTCTCCATGCATGGTCGCTGGAGGCTTTTGGCCCGCGAGGCTAATCAACGTCGGCGCGAGATCAACAAAGCTGACGAGCCGATTCGACTCAGAACCAGGTGCTAAAGAATCGGGAACGACTTGCTGAAACTTGGGTGGCACGCGTACGATCAGAGGTACCCGAAGTCCGCTCTGATAGAGCCAACGTTTGCTGCGAGGCATGCCGCTTCCATGATCGCCGTAGTAGAAAACGATCGTGTTGTCGCTGAGACCATCTTGCTCCAGCTGCTTAAGAACTCGTCCTGCTTCTGCGTCCATTTGCGTAAGCCGATCATAGTACTGAGCCCAGTCCTGTCGAACTTCCGGGGTATCGGGATGATACGGTGGAACGAACACTTTGGCTGCATCGTGGATCGCCTTGTGAGGACGAGTGCGAAGTTTGCTTTCGTGGCTGATTGTGAAATTGAAGATTGCGAAGAAGGGTTGATCGCCTTTGCGATTTCTCCAGTGAGCCTTCTTGCTGGACTCATCCCAAAGATCCTTCGGTACCGATAAGTTGTAATCCGTTTTGGAGTTGTTGGTACAGTAGTAACCCAGCTCACGCAAAAGCGTCGGATACAGTTTGATCGATTCTGGTAGGCCGACCTCGCTTCGCATGTGTTGCCCACCCAGGCTAGTTGGATAGAGACCTGAAATGATCGTTGTCCGAGCCGGAGCGCACACTGGCGCGTTTGACCAGCAGTTGAGGTATCGAATCCCATCCTCAGCCAAAGCATCTAGGTTCGGCGTATCGGCATAGCTATCGCCGTAGCAGCCCAGCTCCGGGCCGTTATCTTCTGAAGTAATCCAAAGAATATTGGGCAAATTCTGTGTTGCTTCGTTGGGAGATGGTTCTGCGGGTGATGCATGAGCTATCTGGCCGGCGATGATCGAGCAACAGAGTGTCGCCACCAGCATCAGAGAAATTGGACGCGGTTTCATGATGTTCTTATCCAGTGGGGGTGAGAGGGTTGATATTTCGAGAGTCGGCTGGACGCCAACAGGTCGAATCATTCCGTGATTAGACGCGTTCAAAATCAAACGAGGGTGCATTATGACCACAATTTGAGGCTCGTTCATCGTAGATGCCTCTGGATGGTCATTCCGATGGGCCCATTTTCCATGTCAGAACCGCCGCTAAAATAGTTGCCCATTCGGCTGCTAGCGGTCCAGGCCACGGATGACTGGCTAAGATGCCCGTCTCTCTGACCTCAAGCAGACCGGTTTTTGACAACCCATTTACACGAAGCGAGAGATCATGTCGCGGATTATCACTTTCGGATTACTCACCTGTGCCGCCTTGCTGCCAACGGCAAACGTGTTCGCTGTTGATGCGGCGGATGGCAAAGTAACGCACAAAGTCTTTTTCGACATCGAAGTGGACGGCAAAGAAGCTGGTCGAATCGTCATGGGCCTATTCGGTGAAGACGTTCCCAAGACAGCAGAAAATTTCCGAGCACTTTGCACTGGTGAAAAAGGCAAAGGCAAATCGGGCAAGCCGCTACATTTCAAGGGCAGTATCTTTCACCGCATTATTCCTCAGTTCATGTTGCAAGGCGGAGACTTTACTCGCGGCAACGGGACTGGTGGTGAAAGCATCTATGGAGAGAAGTTCGCGGATGAGAACTTCAAATTTCGTCACGGTACGGTGGGCAGCTTGAGTATGGCGAATGCAGGGCCGAATACCAATGGTTCGCAGTTTTTTATCACCACCGTTCAAACACCGTGGCTCGACGGAAAGCACGTTGTTTTTGGTCGCGTCATTGAAGGAATGGATCTCGTGAAGAAGCTCGAGTCGCTTGGCTCGCGCAGTGGACGAACACGCATGGAAGTCCGCATTGTCGATTGCGGTGAGATCAAGGAAGAGAAGAAAGAAGAAGAGAAGAAGGCTGGCGAATAGCCCTTGGCTGATAACCCCAAGTTGCCGCAATGGTAGCGTTAGTCATGCCATTGCGGCGAGTTGATTCAAAGATTCAACAATTTGTTTAAAGGACAAAACCCCTTGCCCACGCTAAAGACGAACCACGGTGATATTGAAATTGAATTGTGCTCCGAGGAGGCACCTGTTTCGACTGAGAATTTCATCGAATATGCAAAAAGTGGCTTCTACGATGGCACCATTTTCCACCGCGTCATTGATGGCTTCATGATTCAGGGAGGTGGCTTCAACGAGGATATGTCTCGCAAGGAGACGCGAGATCCGATCGTCAATGAAGGGGGCAACGGTCTCAAGAACGAGAAGTACACTCTGGCAATGGCACGTACCAATGTGCCAGACAGTGCAACGAGCCAGTTTTTCATCAACACTGTCGACAATGGTTTTCTGAATCGAGAAGAGTCGCAGGATGGAGTTGGCTATGCCGTTTTCGGTAAAGTGACATCTGGGACTGAAGTTGTGGATAAGATTGGCAAAGTAGCCACAGGTGTCAAAGCAGGGATGAGCGACGTTCCCGAAGAGCCCGTCGTTATTCAATCGGTCGAACTCTGACTCGCCGCAACTTTTCGTCTAGTAGGCCAAGCTGAGCGAAGCAGGGCGTACCCGGAAATCAAAAACGCCCAGGCCACAGTCGCGTGTCCTGGGCGTTTTCTGTGTTTGCCAGGCATGTTTCTCAACTCGAGGGTGCAAGTCCCTTATCCAACTTGA
>JBKAHA010000007.1:0-367138 GCA_046290675.1 Aureliella sp. | reverse complement strand
AAATCGCCTCGGCCACAGCTAAGCCGGGAACTAAGCAACAGCTTATCTCATGGGTACTCGCCGCAAACTTGCCGCAGAATTCTTCAACGCAAAGACGCAGGGGCGCAGAGTCGCAGGGGCGCAAAGACGCTATGAAATCAGATGAAACGACTTGTGTCTCCAATACCCAATGATGGCGTTCAAGCGAGAATATCGTGAACGACGCGGGCGGGTTCGACGCCGGTGAGCTTTTGGTCTAAACCTTGGAATGGAAACGTCAACTGCTCGTGATTGATGCCCAATTGATGGAGCATCGTGGCATGTAGATCGCGAACAAAAACTGGGTTTTCAACAACGTTGTAGCTGAATTCGTCCGTCTTGCCGTAAGTGAGGCCGCCGCGAATACCCCCTCCAGCTAACCAACCAGAAAAGCAGCGTGGATGGTGATCACGTCCATAATCGTCCTTGGTCAAATTCCCTTGACCATAGACGGTTCTCCCAAACTCTCCAGCGAAGACGATCAGCGTCTTATCCAGTAGACCACGCTGTTTCAAGTCGCTGATCAGAGCTGCACAGGGCTGATCCACATCGAAACACTGCCCGGTAAGCTGCTTGGGCAAGATGGAATGATGATCCCAACCGCGGTGAAAAATCTGCACGAACCGAACGCCGCGTTCCACCATACGACGTGCCAACAAACAGTTCCGCGCGAAAGACCCCTTCTTTTCAACTTCGGGCCCATACAACTCGAGCACCGTCTTCGACTCTTGCCCAACGTCCGTCAGCTCGGGTACTGAGGACTGCATGCGAAACGCCATTTCTTGTTGCGCGATGGTGGTTTCGATTTCGGGGTCACCAATCTGTTGATAGTGCTCCCGATTGACCGTGCCCACTGCATCTAACATTCGGCGCCGGATCTGCGTGTTCACTCCGCTGGGGTTTGACAAAAACAGAACGGGATCCCCAGACGTCTGAAACTTGACGCCCTGATGCCTGGACGGAAGCGGGCCGCTACCCCACAGTCGGCTATACAACGCCTGTACGTTGCGGGTCCCGCCAGTCCAGAAGGCGGAGTTCAGAACGACGAAGTCAGGCAAATCTTCGTTCATCGATCCTAGACCGTAGCTAAGCCAAGCCCCCATGCTGGCTCTTCCAGGTATTTCGGATCCGGTACACAGAAAGGTCTTGCCGGGATCGTGGTTAATGGCGTTGGTTGTCAATGAGTTGACCATACAAAGCTCATCGGCGACCTTGGACAAGTGCGGCAACAATTCACACATCCAAATCCCAGATTCACCTTTCTGCTCAAATTGATAACGCGACGGCGCGACTAACTGCTCCTTGCCCCGCGTCATTGCGGTTACGCGTTGTCCCATACTGACACTCGGCGGCAACGGTTTGCGAAACTGCTTCTCCAGCTCAGGCTTATAATCAAATAGATCAATTTGGCTTGGCGCGCCGGCCATAAACAGAAAGATCACGTGCTTGGCCGGTGGATCCGAATCGCGCTGGCCATCGAGACTTATTTCCGATGGCGCCGCACCTGCCGCGAGACGATCTGCCATCACGGAGCCCAGAACGGCTGTGCCAAGCCCCATTGAACCGCGACGCAAGAACTGTCGACGAGCTAATGTCCAATTGTCGGAAATTGTTTCAAACATAAGTCCGCCTACTGTCGAGTTTTGGTGATATCTAAATTGAAGATGGAACTCGCGACCATCGTCCATGCGGCGAGCTCTACGTCGGCATGCTCCGTCTCTGACCGCCCCTGCACGAGCTGTCGGGCCAGAACCGGATCCTCCGCATAAGAATGCTCCAGGTCGGCTGCCAGCGACATTAGAGTTTTCGACTGCGATTCGGTCGGTAGATGCGACGTAATGGTTTCAAACAAGATTTGAACCCGCCGCTGAGCGCTCGACTGTTCCTCCAAAACTCGCTTCGCGAGTTGACTCGCGGCCTTTAGGAATTCAGGCTCATTCAATAGCAATAAGGCTTGCAGCGGGGTGTTGGTCCTTTCGCGACGAGCGATGCACTCTTCGCGACTGGGCGCATTGAGAATCGTCATTTGCGGCGGCGGCATCCCCCGCTTCCAGAACGTGTATACACTTCGTCTGAATTGATCATCGCCGGTGCTGGGCTTGAACTCCTTTGGGTAGGAACTGGGCATGCTCACAGCCTTCCACAACCCCGCCGGCTGTGGTGGTTTTACACTCTTGCCGTAAAGTTGCGTATTGAGAACACCCGTCGCAGCCAAAACCTGATCTCGAATCATCTCTGAATCCATCCGGTAACGCGAGCCTCGCGCCAACTGCCGATTCTGAGGATCCTTGCGGTAGGTTTCCGAGTTCGCAGATGACTCTTGGCGATAGACGCGAGACATCACCATCTGCTTGAACAGGGCTTTGACGTCCCAGTTGCTTTCCACGAATCCAACTGCCAAGTAATCGAGCAGCTCCGGGTGAGCTGGCCATTCTCCTTGAGCACCAAAATCTTCAGAGGTCCGGACGATACCGACACCGAAGAGCTGTTGCCAAAAACGATTTACCGTCACCCTCGCCGTGAGAGGATTTCGTGAGTCAACGAACCAATTCGCTAGATCCATGCGCGTAGGTATCTCTCCCTCCAGTTCCATCGGCGGAAGGAATCCAGGCGTTGCACGAGGTACCTGCTCACCAGGATCGTCATAGGCTCCCCGGTTCAGGATAAACGCGGGACGAATCTCGCCGCGTTCTCTCATGACCATCGCCGCAGGTATCGACTCAACTAATCGATCTCGATTCTTTTCAACTGCTTTTCGTTGCCCCTCGACCTCTGCCAGCTCAGCGCGATAGCGTTCGATCTCTGTGCTTAAACGCTGGGCGAGCGTCGGAATCGACGGCTCCTGTTGGACAGCTTCGTCACCGGAATTCGATTCGCCTGGTCCCGATCCATCGGTCGCTGTCTCATTTCCCTCAGGCTCCGACGCTGGAGCGGGGAGCTTTTCGCGTTCTTTCTCTAAGCGTTGTACCTGCCTCCGCAACCAGCTCTCGACTTCGCGAATTGAAGTAATGCGCTGCGTTAAGACTTTGCGCTGAGACGCTTGCTCTTCGCTCGGCAAATCAATATACGGTTTCTGCAGACCTCGTGTGAAATCGGTTCCCCGTCGAGGCCCCGTCTCTGGTGTTGCATCGACGTTGTTGAAGAACGCCGAAAGTGAGTAAAAATCTTTCTGAGTAATTGGGTCGTACTTGTGATCGTGGCAAACTGCACATTGCATCGTCAGCCCCATAAACGCCGTTCCGACGGAAGTCACACGATCCAGGACGTTGCGATGCAGGCTCTCTTCCGGCAAAGCCGTGCCAACATCGATAATGAGGTGCAAGCGGTGAAAACCCGAGGCAATCAGCTGGTCTTCCGTCGGCTCTTCGTAGAGATCGCCCGCAATCTGATAGCGAACAAAATCGGAATAGGGGAGATTCTCATTAAACGCTCGAATCACCCAGTCACGGTAGGCCGAGTGATCTCGATAATGGTCATGGTGGATGCCATTGGTATCCGCAAACCGGACTAGATCAAGCCAATAGCGGCCGACATGCTCGCCAAAATGCGGACTGTCTAGGAGCCGATCGACGACTTTTTCATAGGCTTTGGGCGATTCATCCTCAAGGAATTCACTCAGCTCAGCCAGGGTTGGCGGGAGTCCCGTTAAATCAAACTTGAGGCGTCGTAGTAGCGTTCTACGATCGGCTTCTGGCGCTAGCTCCATCCCCTGAGACTTCAATTGCTTGACGACAATTGCCGCAATTGCGTCGTCGCGCTCCCCGTCATTCAATTCAGGCTTCTTCGGTGCAACGAAAGCCCAGAAGGCGTCGTACTTTGCTCCGCCTTCAATCCAGCGTCGGATGATTTCCTTTTCATCTTCCGTCAGCGATTTTTTGTGCGAGTCGGGCGGAGGCATCGCGGAATCCGGGTCTTCCGACGTGATGCGATTCCAAACTTCGCTCTTCGCCAAATCTCCAGGAGCGATGGCCACTACGCCATAGGCATCGCGATAAGCGCCTTCATCTCCCTCAGCCAAATCCAATCGCAATTCAGCCTGTCGATCGGCTTCGTCCGGGCCATGACAATGAAAGCAGCGATCCGACAAGATCGGTCGAACATCGCGATTAAAATCGACGCCATTGTCGGACGCCAAAGCCAGTTGGCTCACAAGGACCAACAATATGCAAGCCGCGGAGAGGGCATGTGCCCGATATCTTAAATACATCATCGTTACTTTGGTGGGAACAGAGGGGGACGCAGGCGAGGCACTCCGATCCCCAATCTGCTCACTCTAGTTTACCTGTCCTCGCCCGCGAAGAAACAGTTCGGCGGCTTCAGAAAGAAGCAGAATCGAGATCATCCATGTTAGAACACTCCGAAACTGACACGATTGTCCAGCAACAAGAGTGGCTGATTGGAAACGAAGGTAATACGACGTACCGGCCCATGACCATAGCCTCCGACCATCGAATCACGACCATGTCACTCAGTCCCCGTGTCTCAGGTACTCATTTCGCTCGCCAATTTGGCCTAGCTGCCTGCATCACCGTCTTGCTGACAGCTCCGAGCGCGACTGCTTTCGGCCAAGAAGAGGCTCCGACCACTCCGCTTCCGATTGATCCTTCAGATGTCGACACCTACGTTGCCGTCCCTGATCCAAGGCCGATTCGGAAGTTTGCATTTCAACGCTTTTATACGAAAGACAAATATCAGCGACTGATCACTTTTTATCTTTCCAAGCCGAAGCATCGAGAGTCCTCGCCGGCTTCGGGGGAAACCAAGCCGGAAAAACGATTGCCACTAGCCATCTGCGTTCAAGGCTCCGGAAGCCAATCCATATTTCTCCGATATCAAGGCTTGATTGCTTCCGGCGGACCAGAATCGGTCTTGTTGAGAGACTTCGGCGATCAAGTTCGAGTGCTCGTCGTGGAAAAGCCCGGCGTCGAATTCCTCGTGCAACCTAGTCGCCCTGGCAGCGCTGAAGATGGACCAGAGGAGTTCAATCGCGAGTTCACATTGCAGCGTTGGGTCGAAGCTATCAACGCCGCTGCAGAAGCCGCATCAAGGCTGCCAGAAATCGATTGTGATCAAGTACTAGCGTTAGGACACTCCGAGGGAGCCCAAGTTGCTTGCACACTGGCCGCAGTCAATCCGAGGATTACCCATGTCGCCGCGATGGCCGGCGGCGGCCCTACTCAGTTGCACGACCTGATTCAATTCGCCCGCCGCGGCGACATGTACGATCCGAACCAAACGCCGAAGCAGCGCGTCGAGGCGTTGCTTGCCGATTGGAAGAAGGTCATGGATGCTCCCAGGGCACACGACCAATTCATCCTGGGGCACAGCCATCTTCGGTGGAGCACGTTTTGCGCCGTGTCTCCGATCGACGCTCTGAAGCGGACTAGAGCTCGTGTCTTCGTTGCCCAGGGGACCGCAGATACCAATTCGCTGCCAGAAAGCGCTGAGATGCTCTACGCGGAACTACTAGCACGTGGTCGCGACGTAACCTACCACCGAGTTGAAAACGGCGACCATGCTTTCATGACACCCGACGACTCGACCGGTCAAGGCTGGACTCGCACCGTTGGGAAAGCAGTTGAGTGGTTTCTCGCGGATGCCGCGAACAAGTCATGACGCAAGCGCGAATCCGGAGGTCCGGTCGCATCCAGGACGCAGCGTTCGCGTATTCGACTCGATCATTTCGTTACCCTCCCGTTTCGAGCGGCCCAAGCGCAGCGGGCCGGCGAGGAATGCGGGAGGGTCGAACGACAGTTCGGGGAGGGAATTCGCGATCCAAGAGACATCGATGTACGGCGAAACAACATCTCTCGGCGGCCGCACCGATCCCATTTCGTGAATCCCGCTTTGCGTTGCCAGCCGCTTGGCACACGCCTCGCTATTCGCGGCCTTGCCGTACCTCGCTAGTCTTCGGCCGGCTTCTTGGTGATCGACAACCAGTTCACCAATTTCTTGGTGACTAACTCGGATGCATCTTGCTGTACGAAATGACCTGCTCCGGGAATCGTCACCAAAGTCAGCTCATTGTCTAAGTAGTCCCAATTCTGATTCAAACCAGAGGAGAGCAGGGCGGTATCATCTAATCCATGGAACATGAGAACTGGACACTTCACCTTGGGGAAGTTTGCGGCACCCGCGCCTTGATCGTAGGGTGGCTTGGGGTAGTTGGCTTTGTAATAGTTCAGCATCCCTTCCATGCTCGAACGTTCGAAGGCTTCGATATACACCTCGCGTGCTTTAGGATCTTTGACCCAGAACGCAAGCGATTTCGGCTCCATGGCTTTGGCCGCTTTTGGCCTCTGAAAATCACGGGCATACTGAGACGCGGCAACTTGCTTCGGATTCTCCGCCAACTCCCTCATCAACCCTGCAGGGTGGGGCAAGTTGAGGATGACTAGCCTCTCGGTCATTTGGGGATACTGCATGGCAAAGGTCCACGCGATCATGCCACCCCAGTCATGCCCGACGATGACCGCGTTCTTCCGGTCGAAATGCTCGACGACTGCTTTGATGTCCCCCACGAGTTTCGGCATGGCATAACTAGCAAGCCCCTCCGGTTGATCGCTCAGATTGTAACCCCGAAGATCGACAGCCACGACTTGGTGCTCTTGGGCAATGGCAGGAATCTGGTTCCGCCAGGTGTACCAGAAGTCCGGAAACCCATGGATGAGCACGACCAACGGCCCTTCGCCTTTCGACACGCAATGGATCTTGACCCCCGATGAATCCACATAGTGATCTTCGCCGAGTTCACTCATGGCGGGTTCCTGAGCCAAACAACTTCCTGTGTATGCCAGAAGAACAGCAAGCGCGAGCGCCAGCAAACCATCGCAACGAGTCCTTTTTAAATGGTTCATGAACCAATTGGCTTTCTCAATGAGTGTTGGGTAGTGCATCAATCCGTTGTGTCAATATAGTCATGTTAACAAGCTGTTCTGCAGCGTTGGTACTTGGCCGTAGGATGGAACATCTGGCCTTCAATTTTCACCCACAGTCCAAGTACGTAACAGACTCGGTTGATCCATGTGTCAATCGAAGCGAGCGATAAGATTGGTCAATAATTGCCACCAGCTGAATCATCTACACCGGTGGCCAAATGCTGTTCCAAAATTTGCGGCGATTCTTGGTGAGAATCTGGGCGATTTTGCGAAATAGCACATCCCCTCAACCAAGCTGTCCACGAAATAGCCTGCCATGGAATCCAACCACGAAGAACTTGCCGCTCGCGTCCACCCCAGCGTGCAGCTAGGGCGAACAGACGGCTCATCGACGCGAGCAAATGCGTCGTCCAACCCGAGTTCTCGAAGGCTCCTCTTTCTGGTTGCATTCATCACGCTCGCCATCGCGAGTAATGTCCTCCTGCTTCTCGCAGACATGCTGTCGGGCCGATGGAACACCGATATCATCATGACTGTTTATGTCGGGAGCTTAGCAGGGGAAGCCTGTTTTGTTGCTGTCTTAACCGGTCTGTGGGGTCGATCCTGGATTGGAGGATACATGCTATCGATCGCGCTGGCCGCGATCCTGTGTATCGCTTGTATCGCCGCCATGGCAATCACCCAATACATCCGTTTTGGGATCACTTCGGAGTACTATGAACTGCTCGCACCAATTTTAATGTGCCCAATACTGCTACTTGGAGCGGCAATCCCCTTGCTCATCGCTCGTGCGGTATTCAGTTGGCGACTAGCGCGACACAAGGAATCATTCGTTCACGCGACGTCTGGCGGAATTTCCGAGTTACTCACGACCACGGCGATTGTGGCTGCGGCAATCATGTGCGTGCAGTCCATTGATGGTTTCATCCCTGGCTCGACGCGCGAAGTTTTATTTATGGTCCTCGTGGTCTGCAGTATCCTTGCTTTCGCGTCGCTGATTTCTGTCATTCCCGCGGTTTGGCTGTTCTTTCGGACTCGCAATCCCCTTAAGCGTTTGCTTGTCATGTTGGCTTTAGCAGGTCTAGCTATCTCAATCAGTGTGGCAGGAGCGTTGATTGCGAATCTTCCATCATTCGGCGTCACGTTCGGTCTAGCAACACGACAACTCCTGTTCTATTCCTCTGTGATGCCGCTCGCAGGCTCGGTCTATTTCATCGCCGGATTGTACGCCCTTCATCTCTCGGGCTACCGACTCGCAAGAAAGCCTCGCACATCGACGGCTGTGGCGACAGCTGCAGAAATCTTTGACGCCCTCCCACCCGGTGCAATATCGACTTCGACAGAGAATTCATCATCTGCATCAAGCGAGGATCACTCACCGAGCATTCCCGATTTGACTTCCCCCCATTTTTGGACACACCGCCGATTAGCGATCGCGTGCTTCTGCCTCCTTGCTGCCGCCCCACTTTGCGCTGCCGTTGTCTCCGCAAATCGCGCTTCGCAGCTCGAAGCACTGGGGGCACTCGAGCAGGAATTAGTCGACGCGGGCGGGCGTCTCGTGAGAAATCGCGATGAAGATATCCTCGAAATTGCTCTGCCAGGAGACCTCCCCGCTAGCTCCTTGGCAGGCGTAGGCCGGCTTAACCAGATTGAAAAACTCAAGATTCTCGGAGTTTACGACCGTGGTCTGCTAGACGTATTCGGCACCGATAATTTGACGCATCTGGATGTCTCCGGCACCAACTTTTCGGACGCCGATATTGGCATCCTCGATGCGTTCCCGCGTCTAACGACGATCGACGTTTCCGAAACGTCCATCACAGCCGCGGGATTGGAACAACTTGTGGTTCATAGGAATGTCCGCGAACTCGGCGCTTCCGAACTCGATATTCCCTGGAACGATTTCGTCACGGCATTATCCAAAAGCGCCATATCGGGCTTGAAAATCGGTGGCCCGAGTCTAACGCCCGACCGGCTCGCATCATTGATGGCTGCCGTTCCTCCGATCGCGAAGCTCAACCTTGCCAATAGCCCGATCGATGAGTCGGCACTGAAATACATCGGCAGTGTTGTCGATCTGAATTTGGATGGAACCCAAATCAGCGATCAGGCGTTCTCCAAGTTCATCGCCAAGACAACGGCGTTAGATTTGTCGGTCGCCAATACCAACTTGACTGACGCCGTATTGCCGGCGCTTTCCGACGTCCCTTTCACGAGCCTTGATTTGAGCGGCACCAAAATCACCGACGCAGGACTAGCGAATACCAGCCCGATGTCTTGGACCCATCTAGCTCTGCGTGATACGAATCTGACCGGCGATTTTTTTGAGATTTGGTTGCAGAATCAGTGGGGCGTGCATTCTCTCAACCTGACAGGCACAAACGTGAATGATCGCGGCATGAGACACTTGGCACAGTATCCGAACATCCTTGCCGTCAATCTGGCCAATACGAAGATTACCGCAAACGCGGTCAAGGCGTTTTGCGAAGCCGGGATCTATCGCCAGCTCCACATTGCGGGATGTGACGTCTCGGTCCAGGACTTACAAACCGTCTCGTTCGGCAACGCACAGCTTCATGTCGGATTCGATCAGTTCACCAAAAACGAACTGAAGCAGTTGAGAAGAATCTTCACCGTCAGAGTGGGTGTGAAACTCGATTACCCGTAGCGGAAACGTACTTCTGAACCACTTGTGGTCGTCCAGCATCCCATCCGCGTGGCGGAACTTCAGTCGCAACGAGTACTCATGGCTGACTCTACTTCAGTTCCTTGACGCGGATATTTCGGAAGTGGACCTTGCCAGCTTGCCCCTTATGAATTTGCAGGGAAAAGAAACCTTCGCGATAAGCTCCATCGCCAACCCAATGAGCAGCGGGGACTCCGTTCACCCACGTCTTCACAACGTCGCCTTTGGCGTGAATCGTGATCCGATTCCAACCTTCGTTATCGATGGCTCCCCGGATCTCTTTGTGTTCAGTTAACCAGTTTGGATAGAAGTATCCACCGCAGCTTTGGCCATAAATGCCACCTGACCAGCCGCGGCCTTGTGCCGGATCTTCCATCTCGGCCTGAGGCCCAAAGACGACGGTCTCTCCTTTTTTGCCTTCGCGTGTTTTGGCACGGAACATCACACCGCTATTACCGCCGACTTCCCATTTCAAGTCGCAAGTAAAAATGAAGTCAGCGTAGTCTGCTTTGTCCGTGGAAAGGTAAGTACTCGGTGATCCAGGCACGCATGTTCCAACAATGTTCCCGTCGATGACTTCAAATTTGCACGTACCACCCTTAGGCGTCCAACCGGAGAGGTCCTTGCCGTTGCACAGCGGTTCAAAGCCTTCACTCAGATCTGGCTCTTTGTCCGTGTTCAGCAGCTGCTTGGCGGGATCAGGGACATTCTCTTGCTTCTTATACTTGTCGTACCATGCCTTTTGACTCGGATCGACGTCGCCAGCGCAAATTGGATTTGAAGAGAGCAGCGATACGAAAATGCAGCAAGCGATTGACCGATTCAACATCGTCCGACCTTGTGGTGAGGAAGCTAGGGTGTTTGAAGACAATTCAGATCGCCAAACATTCTCGCACACCGTTTGGTCGATTGCCAACCATTGCTGTCCCGCACGATGGAAATTGGGACAGACTATTGAAGTAGGTCTAAATCGATCGTTCCTCCATCGACCAATGCTGTCGTCAACGGAACCGCGGTTGAGTCGTCGGAGTTGTCTGACGCGTATCGCCATCCCTTCAAGTAGCCGATCAAGTCTCGCATCGATGCGACGTCGATCACCCGTTCGAAACCCGCGGGCATGAACGAGTCTTCGGTGGGCTGCAGCGCCGCAATTTCTTCCGCAGGAATCCGCACGGTGTCGCCGCCTGATATCCGAAGCCTCATTTGCGTCGCATTCCGATCGATCATCAATCCAACGTAAACTTGGTCATCAACGGTCAGGCAGCGATAGGCTTGGTACGCTCCATCGATACTTGCACTTGGCAAAAGGATTGCTGTCAGCAGATAATTCGGACTCTTTGTTCGACTATCAGATATGTCTGGGCCAACATTCGTACCGTTGCCGCCAATGCGATGACACGCAGCACAGTGAGTTCGGAAGAGTTTTTTGCCTCGTTCCAGGCTGGCAAGTCCACTCGTTGCGGAAGCATACTCGCGGAGTAAAGACTGTTTGGCGCGTCGCGTTGACGAAAAAATCTCCTTGGCTATCGCAGCCAGAGTTGAATTGGAATGTGCTTGCAGCCGATTCGATATCTCAGGCGGAATCAAGTTCGGTGCGATGCCCCTCGATTCCAACGCATAAAGCAATTGCGGCAATGCGTTTTCGTAACTCAATGCAACTCTCAGCCATGCATTTCGGTCACGACCAGAAAGCTGGCTGAAATGGCTTACCAGCCAACTCATCGCCTGGTCAACATCCGTCGACAACCACCAGCGAATGGCGACATTGCTTAACGTTGCAGAAGGGCTCGCTAAGGCAATCCTCTCAACCAAGTGTGGATCGATTTGGCCGGCTGACTCCAGCACATTCCAGGCGCACAACAGCATTTCATCTCGCAGCAGTTCATCTCTTAATTCAAGCCGCTCGAGATAAACTTGCGACATATTGATGGCTCGGGAAACATAAGGGGTTTCCGATACAGGTGTAGTCCGTGCGGCGAACGGCGACTGCCCCTCACTCCAACCGGCAACGTTTGCAACCACCAGTTCATCTCGCCCTCCAAACGCAGTCGGCACCAATCCAAACGGGGCGGCCTGGCGTCCCAAGGCACGCACGATCAACAGCGTGTTATTGTCCGGCGTCTCTGGCTCAGAGGGCCAATTCAACAAGATCTGGCGAGCCGCTTCGGCTTCACAGGATTGAAAAAGTCGGACCCACGCTGAATCCAATTCCGAAGTCGCGATAGCGGCCAATTCTGTCGCAAAAAACTTAGATTGCTTATCGAGGATCGCCACCTGAAACGTTTCAAATCTCACTCCCTCATCTGAATCCCCAATTAAACGCTTCACGATGCTTTCACTAGTATCAGAATCTGCAATGCCTTTCACCAGGCGAGCGACGACGCGTCGAAGCTTCGGATTCTCATGGCGAGACAATTCGCTCAACTGCTTGGGGCGAAGCAACTTTTGGGCTGCTGCCCATTGCAGCACGCGCGCCATTCCGGCATCGGTCTGAACACTTGAAAGTAACCCATCGACATCCAAATCCGCGGATCGCTTCGTCTCAACGGATTCGTAAAGTCGGCGACTCGCCATAGCTCGCTGCCATGGATTCGGCGAATCTAGCAATCTCGTGATTTGCGTCTCCGACGTCGAAACAGCCGACTTCGAGGATCTCTTACCGATCGCGGAAACCCTCCAGATCCTCCCGAGTCGATCTCCGTCACGCTCGTCTGGGCGTTTCCTAAGCTCAGGAGGAGCCCAATCGGGGTGTTCTATGACAGCGCGGCACATATCGACGATGTAGAGTGCACCGTCCGGTCCATTGCATAAATCGACGGGCCGGAACCAAGTATTTTTACTTGCAACGAATTCACCCTCGGACGCAACTCGGCGGTACGACGGTGTGATACTGCTGGAAACGATTTCCTGTCGTTGCACCGCGTAGCTGGTTGGCTCGCAAACTAGCAGAGAGTCCCGCCAAGCAGACGGAAATGCACTGCCCATTCCGATGGTGACTCCGCACGCAGCGCTGAACTGCCCCTCGTGCAAATTGCTTGTGGTCCAAGTCTCGGCCGCCGCGACCACGCGGCTATGGGCTCCAGCCAAAGCGATGTCGCGGTACGCGTCTGCGGCAGTGACGGTATTCGACTGAGCGACCAAATCGAAAGGCAGAATCGACTGCATCCCAGGATTGCGATTGCTACATGCCACACGGACTCCAAAGTCATCAATCGTTAGTCCGAATTGGCTATTTCCAGTGGCCCTGCCCCAGTGTCCACCTTGGGGGTCAAAACAGAAATCGTAGCCGGCCAGATCTAGTGTCTCCTCCGATTTAGACGATTTCCACTTTTCATCTACAGCTTCGATCGCACCCCCGCGAAGCCCCGAGGCTACGTAAACCAGCCCATCAGGCCCCAAGCGGGGATGGTTCGCGCGCAGCTGCTCATTGCCCGTCGAAAACCCTTGAAACCAGACCTGCCGCTCGTCGCAGCGACCATCGCCATCCAGGTCACGGAGGAATTCAATAGAACCGGCTAGCGTGACGATCACACCGTCTTTCCATGGCTGGAGCCCCGTCGCGAATTCGAGCCCATCTGCAAAGAGTGTTGCCGACTCGTAGAATCCATCTGCATCATGGTCCTGCAGTACACGGATTCTTCCGTTGAAATCTCCGCCATTGACAGGCCCCGTCGGGTAGTCAGGCATTTCGACGACCCACATTTCCCCGCGACTGCCGAAGCGGATCGCAACAGGATCGATCACATTAGGCTCGCTGGCGGCAATCTCGATCCGGATCCCGTCATCCAAAACGAATGCGTCAGCCGCCTCCGCGACCGTCGGCTCACCTGCGACGCTCTGATTCCACTTGGATGAAATGGTTCCCCAGACCAAGGACGCTACCGCAACGATGCACCATCTCGATAAGTCGCTTTTCACACTTCCCATCCCATCGCACCTAACAGATTGCCCACCGTGCATCGGCTATCATATTCGCTGCTAGCACGCTTGAAACTGTCATCCATATCTTGACAGTAGCGACCGCCCCAGCATACCGAAATGAATCACCTGGGAACATGAATTATGCTCCGAAGCAAGCTCCTCTCCCAATCGTCTTGTTGCAGAGCCATCGTCCTCTCTGTTTGCCTATTTGCTTTTGGATTGAGTTCCGAAGTCTACGCAGGCGATCTAAGGGCGGGTTTCGCGCGAGTCGAGATTACACCACCAGTTGGATTTCGCATCGCTGGCAACTACTACGAATCGTACAGCAAAGGGATTGATGATCCGCTTCACGGTCGTGTCATGTACCTGGCAGACGACGATACTCGTGCTCTCGTCATTAGCTTAGACGTTTGCAGTATCGGCAGGACGGCTTCGGACCCGATTCGCGCACGAATCATGAAGGAAACCGGCGTTCCACGCGACCAGATCATCGTTTCGGCAACGCACAACCACGCGGGCCCCGAATACTACGGAACTCTGCGTGATCTGTTGCATGCCAAGGCGGTTAAGCAGAACCATGGCTCTGATCCTGCGGAGCCCATCGAGTATGTGCCGTTTCTCTGCGATCGTTTGTCTGAGGCCGCGAAAGAAGCCATTTCAACTTCTGTCCCCGCCTCCGCGACGGAGGGAGAAACTCAGGTCGAAGGGCTGGCCTTCAACCGCCGCTTTCATATGAAAGACGGAAGCGTCCGATTCAATCCAGGAATAGGAAACCCCAACATCGTTCGTGAAGCCGGCCCAGTGGACACTCGGCTTCCGGTTCTGAGACTGAACCGCCGGTCAGACAGTAAGCCGCTCGGACTGTACACAACCTTTGCTCTTCACACGGCCACCTATGGCGACCTAACTCGATTCGGCGCGGACTTCCCTGGCGAAATGGACCGCCTATTGCGTGAAAAGCATGGTGAGGGATTTGTTGCTCTGTTTGGCGAAGGTACCGCCGGCGACATCAATCACATCGACGTGCGGGCGGAGACAAGGCCGGACAAGTGGAATCACTTCAAGTTAATCGCCAACAGACTGGTCGAAGAGATTCAGGACTTGGATCCAGACATGAAAACGATCGCCAGCCCCGACTTGAAGTTCGGCCGCACGATCGTTCCGATTCCGTTGCAAGAACTCGACCCAGCATTGCATGCCAAAGCCGAAAGCATTCTGTTCGCTCCCAAGGGTGAAGCTAGTTTTCTCGAACGCGTCGCCGCTTGGAAGCAATTGAACACCGAACGCTTACGTGAGCGTGATGGTGACCACCTCCAAGTCGAGCTTCAGGCCATAACCATCGGCGATTCATACGCAATCGTCTCATTGCCGCATGAGGTCTTCGTCGAAATTGGCATGCAAATTCGAGACGGATCTCCGTTTAAGACCACGGCCGTCATTTCACTCGCACAAGACCTCGATTTTTATGTCCCCACCCGAAAGGCTTTCGCTGAAGGCAGTTATGAAGTCACTACCAGCAGCATCCAACCGGGTGGCGGCGAAGCCATGGCTGAGGCGGCGGTTCAACTATTGCAATCCCTCAAGTAAGTCACGCGCCTAGCTTCGCCGCTATCCACCGCTTCCCATTTCCGCTCCTGGCTGGAGTCCAGACTTCAGCCGGCCACTTTAGTTGTTCCTCGTTGGAGTACAGGTTTCGACTTGTCACTACTCAGGTTCCGATCCTCGTTTGAGTCCAGGCTTCAGCCTGCCACGCCTCCTGAAATACCGCGTACAACATGTGCGTTTTCATCCAAAGGCCCAATTCCACCATGGTCTCCCCAATGAATCTGAACTCGTTCCGCGCATTCCTCTTTTGCATTACGATCTCCGCGGCTCCTTTCAGCCCAGCCCTGCTCCCGAACGCCGCGTTGGCGGATGACGTGCCACTGGGTAGGGTTGAGGATGGTTTTACGATCGCGGAAACAGATTGGCCATGGTGGCGTGGCCCCCAGCGAAATGGAACCGCCAACGCAGATCAGAATCCCCCTCTAGACATCGGTGAATCGGCCAACTTAGTTTGGAAGTCCCGGATCCCTGGACGTGGACACGGTTCGACGATCGTCTCCGGCAAGTTCGTTTTACTCAATTCCTGCGACGAGCAGAGCGGTGCTCAATCCGTACTCTGCTACTCCAGAGAATCCGGCAAATTACTTTGGCAGTCCGAAGTCCATTCTGCAGGAGCAATGCAAAAGAATTCGAAGGCATCGGGCGCCTCCTCAACCCCAGCCTGTGATGGAAAGCACGTCTTCGTTGCGTTCCCGAACAACGGCGCTTTGAAACTAAGCGCACTTTCACTAGACGGTGGCATTCTTTGGCAGCGGGACGTGTCGCGTTACCAAGTCCACCAAGGCTATGGAGCGTCTCCGTGTCTGTATCAAAATTTGGTGATCGTCGTTTCCGACAACAAGTCTGGTGGTCGGCTGAAGGCCTTCGATCGCAGCAGCGGAGACTTGATCTGGGAGCGTGAACGCCCGCAGAAACCCAATTATCCATCGCCGACCATCGTGCACTGCGACGGAAAAGACCAACTCGTATTGGTTGGCTGCGATCTGATTGAGAGCTACGATCCTCTTTCAGGCCGAACGCTTTGGACAACCGCAGGGGCTACGACGGAGTGTGTTACATCGACTCTGACCGACGGAACCAGCATCTTTACCAGTGGCGGCTACCCCGACAATCATATGTCCGCGATTCGTGCCGACGGATCCGGTGAAACGGTCTGGCGCAACCGGAACCGACTTTACGTTCCTTCGCTTGTCATCCACGAAGGATATCTCTTCGGAATTCTCGACGCGGGTATCGCCATGTGCTGGAGAGCTTCCAACGGCGAAGAAATGTGGAAAGCCAGGTTGGGAGGTACCTTCTCCGCCTCTCCCGTGATTGTCGGAAGCCAAATTTTTGCTTGCAACGAATCGGGGGAATGCTTCGTTTTCGAAGCCACTCCCAAAGAATTCAAACGTTTGGCAAAATCCAAACTAGGCGACGAAGTGTTTGCGACTCCGACGATTGCGGACAGCCGAATCTATCACCGCGTCGCAATGGGCATTGGTGATGACCGGCAAGAGTGGCTCTTCTGCGTGGGTTCGCCCAAATGAATTGATTCAGATCAACGGATTCAGATCAATGGACTCAGGTCAACGGATTCAGAATAGCGGCGACTAGACGAGATGCGAAACCCGGATCGTCGCGGACAACTACGCCGGATGTTGGTACTTGCCGGGCTGCTTGACGACGACTGCAGGAACATCACTGCCGTCGTAAGCCGACGGACGAAGGTCCTGTGGGCTCGACGCGATTTCATCCCAAGTGATTCGCTGCCCGGAATAACAGACTTCGCGGCCCAGAATCGCCATTAGCGTACTCTTGCACATGTAATCGCCGTTATTGATCCGTTCCCGATCGCCTCGAATCGCTTTGAAGAGCTCGTTCTGCTCGGCTTGGTGCATCTGGACCTCGTCGCCTTGAAACTTCCATGGCTTGGCTCCCAAAATTTCGTGTTTGATGAGCTTTGCACGTCCAGCACTACCGAAAACAAAATCCTCTGTCTGATTCATACACCCACGCAGCTGCCGTGTATTGGCTTGAGTGCGGCTCCCATCAGCCCACTCGTAGGTCACGCAAAAGTGATCGTAGATATCTCCGTTTAAGACTTCCGTTCGCAGCTGCCTACCACCGGTACCGTACGCCATAACCGGTGGCTCATCCTGCCGCAGCCAGAGTGCTTTATCCAAGCTGTGGATGAACTGCTCAACGATATGATCCCCTGAGAGCCATGTGTGATTGTACCAATTGAAGCACTGGTATTCGAATTCAGACATCCCTTCCAATTTATTCTTGGTCCACAATGCGTTTGTCAAGTAGTCCGCTTGGGTCGCTACGACTCGTCCGATTTGTCCATCCAAAATACGAGAGACGGTTTCGACCATACCGCGGTCATACCGCCAGCAAAGACCGCTCACTACGTTGAGCCCCTTCTGTTCTGCCTTTCCGCTCGCCGCCTCAACGCGTCGAACGCCGACAGGATCCACCGCCACCGGCTTCTCACAAAAGATGTGCTTCCCCGCTTCGACAGCCGCTTCCATATGATCGGGCCGGTAATGAGGAGGCGAAGCCAGCAGCACCACGTCAATGTCTCCGTCCAACAGCCGTTGGTAGCTATCGAAGCCAACGAATTGCCGATCCGGCTCAACCTCGACTTGATTGGGAAATCGTCTCTCCAGGGAAACCAGACTACGGTCGATGGCCGGTCGAAAAAGATCTGCCATCGCAACAATCTTCGCGTTGGGATCCGCTTGCAGCGCATTGCGGGCAGCCCCTGTTCCACGTCCTCCGCACCCAACCAACCCAACTCGGATCGTTGAGTCGCTCGCTGCATGAACGGCGCGCATGGCACCAACACTCGCAAGTGCAATCGTCCCCGTTTGCACAAAATGACGCCGAGTTTCATTTCGAGGACGGCACATTTCCTCTTGCTCGATGCGACGACTCACGACGGACTCCTCCTAACAAACAATGCTTGCTCAATCCCCCATTAAAGCAAATCCAAACTCCCCTTGCTCGAACAGGAGAGTTGGAACGCTCGAAAAGAACGACGAATTCTCTGCAGCTCTCTACACCAGATCCCCGTCTGGCAAGGAATACAAACTGCGTTCACTTAACAAGCAAAGCGAACGAAGGCTTCAACGACCGGATGGAACTCGCTTGCCGCCACAAACAAGAAAAGTGCATTGCCTCCCGATGGGAAAGCAATGCACTAATGGATCGCTTGCAGTAACTCCAATTACTGTCTTGCCAACATATATTGGCGGCACTCGTTCAGCGACCTAATTACTTCACTTCTACGGGAGACAGAGTCTGACAGAGAAGCCAGCGATAGAAAACTTCGCTGGTATAAAGATCGGTCCAGGCGTCGTGACGATCCAAATCAGGTTCCGTAAAAACAAACGGCTCGTCGAGAACTTCTTCTTCTCTAGGCAGTGGACGATCCAGTCTTAGAAACAGCTTCCCGACTGTCTCTTCAATCTGGCCAGCCGCTTGGTCCGCGTCCACCCACTCGACAACAGGATCTCGACGATTGTGAGCAACCCAAACCGCCGTAGTTTCAAAAGCTGAATAGTCATCAAGTCGAGGAGTACCGCCAATTGGGACGGTTGCCGCGAAAACTCCTGGTAGCTTCTCAATGATATTCCAGCTTGCATGCCCACCCCGACTGAGTCCGGTCACGTAAATGCGATCGGTATCGGCACGATACTGCGAGCCAACTTCGTCTAGGATTCGCTGGACGACATCGGGGTGATCGTCATAGTCTCCGCCTTGGATGTGTAGCGAAACGACAATGAAGGTGTCAAGCAGCAACTGATTGCGTTCTGAATCGGTATCAGACTCATCGCGCAGCAATCGCGGGAGCCCCCAGTCATTAAGCCGTGTGATGGGGCCGCCGACACCATATCCTCCGGTTAGATACAGAATGACAGGGTAGGTCTCCAGTGAGTCTGTCTCATAAGACACAGGCAGATAGAGGGTGTAGCCGTCGATATTCCCCCCATCCTCAATGGAAATCGGAACCATAGCACCCGCGCGAGGCTCGCCGCGTGTTTTCGCCAGTGCCTCCTGCGACGCCGAGACTCGCTGCGAGTGACTTCCACTCCCACCTAAGCTGAAATAGTTTCCGCTGCCACCGAGACTGTATGAATCTCCGCTACCGCCAAGCCCCTCTTCGTATCCATTCGTACCGTCTTGTTCTACCAAAGCAATTTGAATGCGACCGGACGAGGCGAGCATTTGAATTGGCACGCCACCTTCGTTGAGCGACGACTCCTTCCAAGTTTGTGCAGTCGAATCGAGAGACGCGGCTTCGTCCACTATTGATTCGGCTTCTACCGAGGCATTCCATTCCAGATCTGGGGCGTCTAATAATTGCCCATTGGCGCGAAAATCCACAGCTGAGTTCGAGGGTAATTCAATCGAAATATCTCCACCGGCCGAACTAAGCTTTGCTTTAGCCTTCGGTGTTTCACTGAGACGCAACCGAATCTCGCCACCGCCGACGTGAGCACTGGTTTCGGAGTTTAGACTTGCGATTCGAATACTGCCGCCGGTTGCATGCGCGGAAACGGGGCCATCGTTCTTGCCAACATAAATCACACCGTCGGTAGCGCGGAGCCGAGCGGATCCTTTAACTCCAGCAACGCAAACATTTCCGTGAGTCGCCATAAAGTCGAGTCGGCCTGTGCTGCCACTAGTCGAGACGATTTCGCCGCCGGTAGCCCGGGCCCATTGGTCACCTTCGACTTCATGAAATACCACACTTCCCATATCTGTCGTTGCCGCAACATCCGCGATGATCGGATCGACGACGACGTTACCGCGTTCAGTCTCAACCTCGACCATCGTATTGGCAGGTAGAGACAAGCCATAAACGACCTGGGCAATCTTGCGATCTCCCTTCCGCTCCAAGAAGGCCTCGTCCAAAGCAACATCGCACTGCCACCCGTCACCAGACTCGGTCTGCGTGACTACAAACTGCCCCGCGATCTTTTCCGCTTCAGCCTGATTAGCCGCTTCAATTCGTCGGAGTATCACCAAGCTGGCGTAGTCCAACTCTGTCTGACGAATTTCGATCTGCCCACGATCGACGGCAAGTCGCACGAGCTTGCCGTCGTCAATATCAAAAGAACGATCAATCCGCTGTTGGAAACCTTGTACGATGGATTGTTCATTCGCTTCGTGCGACCATTGCACTTGGTCGTCCTGCCCCGGGCTTAGCGCTGCAAATGTGCTAATGTAGCGGCGAAGCGATCCAGAGCTGTCTTCGGAAGCCGCTGCCCCTGGTACTCGTCCCTCACTCGTTTTCGTTTTTCTGCCAGCCGAACTCGCGCGCAGATCGGCGTCGGTTCCGTCCTCCGCCGGGCTTAACTTCTTCGTGATGGAGGTGGGGCTTTCGTCCAACGGTCCCGCGGACGGCATTGGGTCTACCTCGCCGTCGGATCCTGCCAACACGACCGGGCTTATGTCGGCCGGCTGAAATGACTCGAGCAGCCACTCTCGTTGTGTCCACATTGCCCCAATGACGCTGGCTGCCAAGATACCTGCGACCGCGACTCGTGGGCCTCGCCTCCAGAGCGTCGCTCGGTCAGTACTAGCCAGAGTTGCCTTTGTCGCCGCACGCTGCCATTCCCTTGCCGGCTGAGGAACTTGAGTTGGATTTTGCAAGTGAGCGAGTTCCGCCTCCAGCAAAGTCGCCACCTCAGAGGCCGATTGAAATCGCTCCGTAGTCGATTTACTCATCAACTTGCTGATAAAGTCCGCTAACCACTGCTCGATTTCTGGGTTTACTTCACGAACGGGCCTAGGCTCCGATTCGCAAACTCGATGGATAATGCCAAACACGGTGTCAGCTCGAAACGGTGCCCTACTGGTGCATGCCGCGTACAGTAGGCTCCCCAAACTGAACAGATCGGAACGGGGATCCACGGCTTCCCCTCGCGCTTGCTCAGGAGACATGAATTGCGGAGTCCCTGAGATCGTCCCGCTGTGCGTCATGGTTGCTTCGGATGCGACTCTTGCGAGTCCAAAGTCGGTGACCATCGCCCGGTCAACGGTATTCTCGAGAAGCACATTCGCGGGCTTCACATCGCGATGCACGATTCCTTGCGCGTGCGCTGCGGCCAAACCACTAGCCACCTGGAATCCGATTCTCACGACTTCGCAAGTTGCCAACGTTCCCTCTTTGTCGACACGTTGCAAAAGCGAAAGACCGGGAACATATTGCATGACGATGTATGGAAGCCCTTGAAACTCATCAACGGCATAGATGGGGACGACATGCTGGTGGGAGACGGCAGCTACAGCGCGACCTTCCCGCTCAAACCGTTTCCGGGCAGGTCCATGAGCAGCCAGACTCGGAGTCAAGACTTTAATCGCCACATAACGATTGAGCCTTCGCTCCCAGGCCTTCAGCACAATACCGGTGCTTCCACGCCCAATAACTCCGCTCACTTCGTAGTGCGCGAGTTTTCCCGCAAAAGCCGGATCATCAGTTGGCGCAAGAAAACTCAACGCACTATCAACTGCATCTTCATGATCTCGATCAGCGTTGCGTTGAATGTCGATATCATCGTCTTGAATGCCACTCCACAGTTCTGGATCCGCGGCCAAACGCTCAAGGCTCTGCCGGCATGATGCACAGCTACCGATATGGTCTTGGACAGCTGCCTCAGACGACTCATCGAGACGCTCCGACAAAAAAAGTTCTAGTTGATCAACAGATAGACAGTCTGTCCGATTTGAGGGAATCATTTTCGACCTAACTTTCGTTTTGGGTATGCTTCGCAACGAAGTCACCACAAGTTGATTCCAACCTTGAATATCCGACGAACTTCACGACTCGTTCGTCTGTCGCCAAATAACGACATGCTCGCGGATGCGGGCCATAACCCGACACTTGGCGGTGTAGACACTCCCGATTGGGACGCCCAACTCTCTGGCTACTTCGTCAGCCCTCTTGCCTTCCACAGCGGTCAGAAAGAAAGCCTGCCAAGTCGCCGTCCGAACCTCGGTCTGCACTTGGCCACAAGCCCACTCAAACAATGCCCTCTGCATCTCACGATCAAACTCAGCATCAGAATCCCCCGCTCGAGCCTCGTCATTAGGGCCCCCGCCTCGATGGTCTCGCAATTGAGACATCATTTGGATTGTGCGGGTCTCGCCCGTCCCAGTCGCCGCTTTCGCTTTCGCAGCAAGTTGGTCCACCGTGACATTTCGTGCAACTCGGAATAGCCATGCCCGAAAACTTCCCCTTCCCGGGTTGTGATCCCAGCTGGACATCCTGCGGTGCAACACGCTGTAGACAGCCTGAGCTGCGTCCAGGGCCTCGGTTTCCTGAAGCCCTAGAGCCGTGCAATAGCGAAGTATCGCTCGCTCGTAGACAGCAAGAAACTGTTCCCATGCTGCGTCATTGCGTTTCCCCAATTCGATCAACAGACTCTGCCTTGTCTCAGGAAGATCAGCCATATCAGGAACCAGGGTGAGAATCGTTGAATTTGAATGCACTGCTTCAGTGTTCAACCAAGACTCTGGCTAGTGCTCCGTTTCTTACACGAGTTTGCTAAAAAACTGATAAAGACCACCACCAGGCAAACACCAGCGAATGTTGCCACCCCACCGACGAGGATCGTCGAGTAGCACCGAAGTCCGCGTGCACAACGTTCAAATCTTGCCGCCACGATGTGGATTGAACGCGTGGTCAAGTCCTTCAGGTAATGGGTGCGTTTCAGGGTAGATGGCGGACGCCATCATCTCCAAACCATCAACCAAACGCGGTCCCGGCCTGTTGAAATAGGCAGATCCATCAATCACATGGATCGCTTCTCGCCGAACACAATCGAGTGAAAACCAGCCAGGTCGCTGTTCTAGAGTCGAAAGCTCTTGCATCGTTCGCGGAACGTCGAACCCGCAGCAAACCACCACCAGCACTTCAGGGTCTAACGCAGTAATCTCGTCCCACTGCAACTCACGTGAACGCTCGCCAGGCTTACCAGCGAGCCCTTCCGCGCCAGCGAAATCGAGTAACTCCGGCGTCCAATGCCCAGCACTAAACGGGGGATCAATCCACTCTAGCAACAGCGCCCGTTTTCTGCGTCGAATGGTTTTCGATCTTCGACGTACCGCGTCGATACGAGCCTGAAGTCTGACAACTAAATCGCGAGCCGCCTGCTCACGCTTAGTTGCTTTGCCAACAGCTTGAATCGAATCGAGCACATCTTGCAGACATTCGGGATTCAAGTTCACGACCCGAGCTGGCTTTTTAAGCTCCGCGACGGCTGCCGTTACCGCATCCAACGCCACCGCGCATACTTCGCACAACGACTGCGTAATTACCAAATCCGGCTGCAAACTCTGAAGCGTATCCGCCTTCAACTCATAGAGCGAATTTATCGTCTGCAAACGTTCACGAACTAACCCATCGATTTCTTGGCTCGACGCCTGGCCTGGTATGCGGGACTCGGTGACCGCCGGCAACGAGCGCAGACTCGGCGGATAATCGCACTCATGGGTAATACCAACCAAGTGCGTTTCAAGTCCTAACGCGGCGACGATCTCCGTTGCACTAGGTAGAAGCGAAACGATCCTCATTCATCACCTCATTTTCCCGTTGCATCCGGTTTCGCTTCGCCACCATCGTGGTTGACCATTTCGCTCCGCAACTGCTCAACAAATCGACGCATGAACGCATCTCGTTTTTCTGCTAAATCTCTTGCTGTTTTCGTATTCATTAATTGCTTCAACTTCAATAACTTGTCATCAAAATGCTGGATCCCAGTCTTCTCACGCGGATTAGGGCTGTAAAAAGGTTGGCCAATGGTGGCTCCATACTCAACGGTTCTTACGATCCCTATTGCGCCCAACGCATCGAGTCGATCCGCGTCTTGAACAATTTGCCCTTCGAACGAAAGAGGCATTGCGGTCTTACGTTTCCGGAACGAGAGATTGTCAACGATGTCCACAACATGCTGAACAATGCTTGTCGACAAGCCCAAGTTATTCAGAATCTCGGTAGCAAACTCACCACTACGTTCTTGCCCGTCCCAAAATTTTGCATCGCCGAGATCATGTAGCAAGGCCGACAGACCAATCACAAACCAGTCGCCGCCCTCGGCAGCACAGATGGTCTTCGCATTTTCAAAGACGCGGCGGACGTGTTCGAAATCATGCCCCGCACCTTGCCCCTCCATGCGGCGCTGCACTGTCTCGAAGACGGACGCAATGATCTCCGATTGAGCAACCGCCTCCATTTCGCCACTCAATGCGATGCTCCGGAGTCCCAAGTGGCGTTGGAGCGATTCTCGGAATCGGTTTTCACCCGTTCTGATACGTCATCCGCCTCACGAGCCGGCATTAAAAATCGCAAGTGGTGAGCCGCATGGGACGCGTGCACAACCTCCAATTGCGCCGGATCCAGTCGCCCGAAAGCCGGATGTGCATGGTAGGTTCCTTGGTGATCCAGGAAACGCTGAACACTTTCCGCGAACTTCTCGACTTCTCGCGCGTCGTCTGGCGTATCTCCAGGCTGGAAACTGCCAAGCGTGCGAATACCTGTCGGCGGATCCTCTCGCAAGACCTTGGGCAGAAGGATTGCTTTGGTCAGCGGTCGCAAAAACGCAAAGAAACTCATCCACCGGGGGTATCCATCGATCGACGGATCCTGCACCAGTCGAAGATGCTTGCAGATCTGACCAAGGTTCCAATTACCCTGCCGGATATATCCGCCGTCCAAGAGGCTGCGTGCTTCGTCGACGGCCTCGATTAGAGTTGCAAACTTCAGTTTACGCATTCTTTTTAACTCGCCCTCTCTCGCTGCGTCACTCAACTCCCGACCAATACTAGCACTCCTGGCCTCCTCCCCACAGCATAGGTCTGACGCACAGGCCGAATTCTTCATCTAAGTCCTCCAGTTTGTCGATGGAATAACAGGGGTAAATTGTCACACAGCCATTGCTGAATGGCCGCGTGCAGTCGGGGATATGGGTCGTTTGACCGTCGGAGAAGAATGCATCATGGGTCTCGGTCGAAACTACGCAACAGCGCGGTATATCGACATGTGGGCAATGCCAGGCGTTCACCCCTGCAATATTGAGTTCCTGCAACAGCTCAAAACCGCGGACACGAATCACTTCACAACCCACATGGATTGTGTCGGCACCATATCTGAACAAGATCCCGACGACCGCGGTTGGAAGAAAACGCATCTCATTGGCATCCGAACGGACGTTTGGAAACCCAGTAGCCAAGAATTAGCCGGAGTCTTGAAGTCGTTGCAGGCTGATCGTGAAAAGGAACTGCGACGTGAGATCAAACGGACAGGGCGGCTCTCAGAGAAGCAGCGGAATGCGTTAGAAGACCGCGCGTCCAACGATGACATCATGAATTTGAAGGCTGAAGATCTCGTCACTCGGCGACTGATCATCAAGCTATTTAGAACCACCGGCAAACGCACTCGTTGGGTCGGCACGCTCGAACAAATAACAACCAGCGAAATCCACAATTCTCTCGGCTCTCGTCGACCGCTTCTCTCCTTCGCGGTGATGCTTCCGCGTACCCAGATGCTCACGCACTTGCAGCAGAACCATCGCACAATGCGGATACCCTCGGTCTTTTCGGGCTGCTATTTCGATGATGGCCGACCTTGGAACTTGCTGCTCAAGAAACGTTGGATCGCAATTGGTGCACATTTCGACCTGTACGCAGACGGAGAGAGTATTGGCGAGATTGACAGTCGCGTTCTCACCTTTGGTGCCGACTGCACGTTACGTCTACGCGAGCACAAGTTGACGGAGGACACCGGCTTCGTCAACGTGATGACTCTTTTTGCTGCTTCTGTTGGTTATCACAAGGCGATGTACCGCAGCTTACGCCGCCGCATCAAGTCAACACTCGATGGCGAATCCTACCGCCATATTATTGAAGACGAAGAACTACGTCTGCGTCACAACGGCAGGTCCGCTGCGTAAACGCTACGCCATCTCACCGGTGCAACCAGGCTCCGCCACCTTGCTTCCGGATATGCCTTACCCTTTAACGCTTCAAATAGCGGTCAAAGAATTTAACGATCTTTGCTCGAACATCCTCGCTGCTGAAGTGCTTCATTCCATGGCCTGCACCGGGAACGACCAGCAACTCGGAAGCAACCTCAAGGGACTGCAACTTTTCGTGGAGACGTTGACTCTGGACTAGAGGCACCTGCTCATCCGCATCGCCATGGACAATCATCATGGGAACATCTCCCGTGGAAGCCTGCCACCACGGACTAGCAGCTTTTGCTTTATCGAGCTGTTCCGAAACGATGCCGCCCAATAGCTTCGCACCGGGCACGGATGCCAGCTGTTCGCGTGTTTTCTCGGAACTCACTACGTTGTTCGGCATGGTCAGCAAATCCGTCGGCCCGTAGAAATCGCAAACCGCTTGGACTCGTTGTTTCTGCTCTGAATCACCTAGATCGACCGTTGCCATCGTTGCAACCAAGTGCCCCCCCGCAGACCCGCCGCAAGCACCGATACGGGCCGCGTTCAGTCCATACTCCGAAGCTCGTTCTCGCAGGTGCTGAACTGCAGCTCGGCAATCCTGGAGTTGCGATGGCCACCTGGCTTCGTCCGTCAAACGATACTCCACACTGGCGACGGCGTATCCATGCTCGCAAAGCCAAATAATAGGACATTTGTCTTTTGATCCCTTGTGCCATCCACCGCCATGGATCCATACGATCGTCGGCCATGCCAATTGCTTGGCTTCCGATTGGTGCGCTGGATAGTAAATATCTAAATGCAACTCGCGGTCGCCCACCTCTTTATAGATAAGGTTCGGCCTATTCGGTTTTCGCCTCCCGCTCTTTGCAGACTTCGCGTTCGGGACCGATTTCGCGAGCTTCGCTCCGTCAATCGCAACGGCTCCAACGGACGGTCCACTTTGGCTCGATGTCTGTGCCGCTGCTTGGCTCGCCAACAAACCGAAACTGAGGCATAACGCCATGCGAATGAGACCGGACAGATGACGTTGACGACCTGAGTTCATCATGACAACCACTTTCCGTTGTGCTTTGAATCGGCGTTTCAGTACTCAGCGAGACGCTCGGAGATGGGACGTAGCGTTTTGCAATTCTTTTTGGCTAGCAACATCTTCGTCAAGCGGCTCGTCATGAAAGGCCGGTAAAAGATGCTCCCAAACAAGACTCAATTCCTTGCCCATATCCCGTGTGTTTGAAGTCATCGCTATGACGACATCCTTCTCAGGGAGAACGATACAGAACTGGCCGTCTTTGCCGTCGCCACGGTAGGCATTGTGGCGGCACCTCCAAAACTGGAATCCGTAGCCTTGATTCCAATCACTATCTGGGTTGTCGCCATTCGGGACCTGTTTGGAAGTGGCCATTTCGATCCACTTGGCGGGAAGCAGTTGTTTGCCATCCCAATTACCCTTCTGCAAATAAAGCTGTCCAAACTTGGCGATATCT
Source organism: Aureliella sp. (assembly GCA_046290675.1). Classification (GTDB taxonomy): domain Bacteria; phylum Planctomycetota; class Planctomycetia; order Pirellulales; family Pirellulaceae; genus Aureliella. The sequence continues at coordinate 339,591 of JBKAHA010000007.1, read as the reverse complement.
TCAGTCTTGAGAAACAATCCATATCCACCAAGTGCAATTCCCTCTGGACTCTTGTCCCAACGCGGTTTCTCAATCCCGAGTGGATCGAAGATTCTTGGCTGGAGGTAGTCAACGAGAGATTCACCGGTCACCTTCTCCACAATCGCGGCCAGCATATAGGTCGCTGGAGTGTTGTACTTGAAATGCGTCCCAGGCCGGTGTGGGATAGGATGCCTCAGAAACGCCTCTGTCCACGAGCCTGCGCTACTTCGCAAGTTGACTTCCCGCTCGTGCCCAGCACTCATCGTCAGCAAATCGCGTACTCGCATTGCGGCCAAGTTTTTAGAAGCTTCTCCGACAGCCACTTGGTTTGGAAAGAACTTAATCACGGGATCGTCGATGCTGAGCTTCCCTTCCTCCACGGCCAAACCAACCGCCGTCGAAGTGAAGCTCTTGCTCAACGACCACAGAATGTGTGGCTTCGTCGCCGTTTCAGGGGCCCACCAAGCTTCGGTCACAACCTTGCCGTGTCGCACAATCATCAGGCTATGAATTGAGTCGACTTGCTTGTCCGCTTCGCGAATAAACTGGAGCACTTGCTTTGTTGAAACACCTTGCGACTCGGGGGTTGCGCGTAGCAACGCATTTGATCTCGAATCTGCGGTCGACTCAACGTCGGCTTGCGCGTTACATCGGTCGTTGCCGACTAAGGACGCAGCAAGCAGAAGGACGAACGATCCAAGAGACAGAACTAGGTCACGCTTGACCATGGGAATCACCTTGGTGGGTAATGGAGCGGATTTGAGAGGAATGATGCGTCGGTGGATGCTTGGGCGCTCCGAGCGGCCACCTCAGGATTGTAGCTGCTCCACCCGTTCATGCGGTGTTTAGCCACAATCGCAAGTCCACGAGGTGTAAATTTAGCCGCTTGGACGCCTCGCTTGCGAACCCATTCCCTAAGTAGGCTGCTGATCCAACTGCGAGTAGGCTGCCAGGCAAAAGAGGAAGCCGCCGAACTCAATTCCCGCCATGGCCAGATGGAGGCCAGAAAACCCATCCACGAAGCTCCCGATGCAGCGAAAAGCAGAGGAACCGAGCAGTGGAAGACCACCAATCAATAGCGCCGGTCGATACAAGCCTGAGCGCATCAGCAGGAGCATGCAGGCAGCAATCGCGAGCTCCACGCCGCCGTAGAATGCGCGAATCTCGGTAAGCATTGGTGGTGTCGATTGCTCCACACCAAAGGCTATCAGCAACGCTTGAGGATTGATCCCCAACCATAGGGCGAATCCAATCCATATTGCCGCGGTCATACCAATGGCCACTTTCGCGAACAGCATCGGATTCTTAGAACGCATCATCTCCCTACGAAACAGATTCAAAGCGGCGTCGAAGGAATTCGGCACCAATCCAATTCGCCGCTAAGATCTTCGGCCATTTACTCGTGCCGTAATGCAACGATTGGATTTAACGACGCCGCTCGCTGAGCCGGATACCAGCCAAATACAACGCCCACGCCAACTGAGATGGCGAACGAAAGTGCGACGGACCACCAACTAATGACGGTGTCTAAGTCGGTCAACATGCTAACCAAAGTTGGGATTGCGATTCCGAGTAACACACCGAGCACACCTCCTGTGGAACTGAGCAAAATGGTCTCAACCAGGAATTGAACGGAGATGGCTCGTTTCGTTGCCCCTAGCGCCCGACGAATTCCGATCTCTTTCGTTCGCTCCGTCACACTGGCCAACATGATGTTCATGATGCCAATACCACCAACGAGCAAGGAGATGCCCGCGATGGAACCCAAGACCAGATTCCACATTCGCTTCTCCTCCATCGCCTGAGCTAGCAGCTCCAGAGGAACTTGGATGCTGTAGTCGTTCCCATCAGGATGACTCCTCTGCAACAGCTGGCGAGCCATCTCCGCCGTCTGACTCACATGCCGCTGGTCGCTGACCGTCAATGTAATTTCACTAAGCTCGGTCTTCTCGAAACTGCGGCCGCCACTTGCACGAACGGCCTGCATTTCACCAAGTCGACGTTGGATGCAGGAAATAGGGACATAGATGTCGTTATTTAAGTCCTTTTGCCCAACGCCTCCGGGGGTGTTATTGCCGCTATCCTGGGCCGACAATACGCCAACCACACGATAGACATCGTTACCGATCAGAATGTGCTGATCCAAAGCGTCTTCAAATTGGAAAAGGGAGCGAGCTGCTCCAGCCGCCAACACGGCAATATTCCAAGCATTGCTTATATCGACGCCGCTGATGAACCGCCCGCGCTGCATCGCCAAACGCTTGATCTCGATAAACTCGTCGGTCGTGCCCAACACCCGCGCGTTGGAAATGCGATTTCGCTGACGGCTCACCGGCTGATTCGTCAACGCGACTGGCACGGCCCTCCGAATCGTTGGCAAAGTCGCTCGAAGGATTTCTAGATCCGTGTGCTTCAAGCCGTATTGAACGACTTGGCGTTCATAGTTCTCGTCCTCTTCGGATCGGGAATTCGAGCGTGGCCGTTCCTCTTCTTCGAACGTCGGCTTCACACTGCGAATGATGACATTGTTCGCACCAAGATTACGGATCCGCTCGAGAGCTTCCTTTTTGGATCCTTCGCCGACAGCCAACATGGCAATGACGGAGCCAACGCCTAAAATGACACCAAGCAAAGTCAGCAAGCTCCTCAGCTTATGCAAGAGGAGATTCTTGAAACCAACTTTGAAGACTTCCCAGTGCATCACGTCCTGCTTCGCTTACGCAGCGTCCAAACATCGCTCACACGAATCAGACCGATTGGATCTCGACCTGCCCGACCTGCCCAAATTTCGGATTGGGTTACGACTTACTATTCGCCGTTTTCTTCTCGCCATCGCTCTTCTTGGAAATGAGCGTTGTATCGATATCATCGCTGTCTCGCGTTGGTGGCGTGACCTCGAAGCCAGCATCGGGCGAGATTTCATTGCTTTGGTCTTGGTTTTCTAGACTAGCAATGACCATCGGATTCAAAACAACGCGATCAGCCTCCTGTATCCCCTCAATGATCTCTACGAAACGATCATTGTTTCTACCGAGCTCGACAAGCGTTTTCTCGTATCCGGCTTCGTTCTCGATATAGCACCAAGTCTCATTGTCGCGTTGAACAACGGCCTGGACAGGCAAGCTCACGATATCTCGTAGTCGGTCAATATGAATTTCGGACACCGCCGTCATACCTGGCTTCAGTTTCTGAACCGTGCCAGGGATTTTGACAATGCACTCGTAGGTCTTCACGCTGTTGGATCGTGAGGTAGGAACCACGGCGACTTCCTCAACAACGCCTTCATAAGGCGTATTGGGAAACGCATCCACTTTGAGACTGACAGGCAATCCGCGGTGGACCTGATCCAGAACAGCCTCGTGAACCTGCAATCGAACTTGCATGCGAGACAAGTCGGGCAAGGTTAGCAGCTCTTGTCGAGTTCGGACAACTTGCCCAACTGCGTTGGCGTTGCCGCCTTGTGAGTAAACCGCCATTCCGCTGTGGGGCGCCCGAATGGTGCAAAATTCGATTTGGCGTTTGTAATACTCGATTCGAGCTTCCTGCCGTTGTACGCGTTCCTGGGCTTCAAAGAGCTGTGCGTCAACTTGAGCCAATTCCGACTCGTTGGTGACAGTTACCTGTTTCAAATTTCGCTTTGCTGTCGCCACCTCTCCATCCAAACGCATTAATTCCATGCGGCGTGTGTAGGTCTCGAGCTGCTTTTTGGATGCCTCAATGTCAGCTAGCTGGTTCATCGCGGCAGCCAAGGCAGCTTCAGACTTTAGGAATGAGTACCGACTCTGTTCCAAATCGCTTCGCCCTTTGTAGCCAAGTTGGAACAATTGCTCGATGCCGTCCTTCTCTGTTTCCTGCAGCTTCAACGCCGCTTGTGACTCAAGAATGGCGTTACGTGACTCGTCCAACTGACGCTCTATGTCACTCAAGGAGAGTCGGAACGTCCCGCTTTCCGAGTCGATGTACATCTCGCGGTTGAGCTCAGCGAGTCGCTGTGCCAACTCCGCCTCGGCAAGAGCCGTTTCATTCTGGGTGATGCGGTTGATCTTTCTTGCTTCTGCCTGCCTCAGCGAAGACCGATCACTCTCCAGCTCTAGCGACTCTGTCTCTAAGGTGTCGCGGATCGAAGCTGAATCCAGTTCGACCAGAATATCGCCTTCTTGTACCAAACTACCATTTGGCACGATGGAAAGAATGGTCGTACCGCTAGCCCCACTACGACGATCGTAGGTATCCACCATACAGCGCAAAGACGTCTGCTCCTGACTCTCCAAGTATCCACGTTCCGTGACCACGATCGGCAGGTCGGCACGGCTGACTTGGTAATAAATCAGTTCCTGTTCCAGCGTTGCTTTCGAGCCAAAGGGGTTGGTGTAAAACCCAACTCCAAGGATGACCGCAGCGAGAGTGCCTGCTATCAGTAAACGTCGCATGGTTGTCTTTCTAGTCACAACGACCCGAGGTCGTCACGAGATCGGTTGTTTTCAACGTTAAATGAGCCGGGATCTGCCGATGCCAGCTTCGAAGTGATTGAGGAAATGTAGCCAACAAGCTCGTAACACGCTCCCGACTCGGTCAGTTCAAGTTCCGACTCGGTCAGTTCAAGTTCCGACTCGGTCAGTCCAAGTTCCGACTCAATCGGTCGGCGCTCCGCCAACGCTAGGCAGCACTGGCTTCTGCATTTCAAACCCAGAAACGGGATCCGGGTTCTGTATTGAGGCAGGATCTTCAGGCGGGGTGGGACCTCAGTAACCGGGATAACCGGCGGAGAGGTAAAGGGTGGGATCGCCAATTCCAGCTAGCCGGACACCCAAGGTGGCACATATTCGCCTTCTCAGGTCGTCTCGGCGGAGCCCGAAGCAGCCCCCAGGGTGGGTAGGGCTCGCTGATTCACGGAACGACCAATACGACCGCTACATTTTATCAGTGAGGCCAACAATTGCTGAATGGACTAATGGAAATGATAACTCCAATTCGCCCAGCAATGACGATTATCCCGAATGTTTGCTCCTTCTTTAACCCCAGTTTTCGGGCGGCGGATGGTCCACGACACCAATCAGCGACACTTCAAAGCTCTGCGACGCTCCGTGATCGCCGCAGCCTTTGCCCTGTCATACCTGCTCGTCCCAGTGGGTTGCCGCAGCAGGCTGGACTACGTTCGTGAAGCCGATCGCGATGCTTATTGCCTAATCCAGCAGAAATCCCGTGGAACCCCGTGGCAACCCGACCGCAACTTCAACATCCTGCCGGCTTGTGAGTCTCGACTAGTGCCTGACGGCACGCTCACCAGGCCGTGTCTGCCTTCGCCAACAACGTCACTGTACGCCTACAATCTGCCACTATTGAGATCGGCGTCGAAACCACTTGAAGATGACGGTGAACAGGGCGAACAAGAAGAGTCCGAACAACCGTTAGGACGTCCCATCCCGCCGGACGCATGGTCAGCCATTCCAGCCGCCTGCTTGGATCGTATGGTCGACTTTGACAGTATTCGCGATGAAGCGGCGTATACCGAATCCGAATACTCGATTGACGTCCTCGCGAACGAACGCGGAGATGCCCCGAAGCTCACGCTCGAGGACGTCGTCGACCTGGCCATCCTAAATAGCCGGGCGTATCAAACGCAGAAAGAAACACTCTACCTGTTTGCTCTCCAGCTGTCGCAGGAACGATTTAACTACCGGCTGAATCCGCTACGTCGCGGCAACGGATCCGCTCTCGACTTTCTACACAGACGTTCCGGTGGCATCACAGAAAACAGCCTATCGATTCCATCCGGCATCGGATATTCCCAAGCGTTGGCAACCGGCGGCGATTTTCTCGCGACCTTTGCCAACAATATCCTACTTACCTTCAATGGCCCCGCAGGCTTTTCGAAAAGCGTGAGCTCTCGTCTGCTGCTCAACTACACCCAGCCCCTGATCCAACGTGATATTCAATTCGAGAGCTTGACTCAGGCCGAACGCAATTTGGTTTATGCGGCTCGTGATTTCGCGCGCTTCCGCAAGCAGTTCTTCGTCTCGTTCGCGTCCGACTACTACTCCCTGATCCGGTCTTTCCGCCTGATCGAAATCGACTCTCAGAACTACTTCTCCCTCGTCCGAGCCTTCAACCAGGCTGAACAAGAATTCCTTGCGAATCAAGTACCCCGATTTCAAGTCGACCAAGTCGAGCAGAACTTGCTGAGCGGGCGTGGCCGGTTGATTGCCACCTGCAACAGCGTTGAGCAAGCTCTCGACTCGCTCAAGCTTGATCTGGGGATTCCAACCGAAACCAATATCAATGTCGACCTGGGCGAATTGAATAAACTCACTCGGCTGGATCGCCTTTCCGTAGCCGCAGATTCTGCGAACCGAGTCATTTCCCGATTGGAAACGAACCTCAAGCGTCCCGATCGTGAGGAACTGCTGAGTACGTCGGCGGTATTGATCGACCGCCTCATTAACGCAATCGAGTTACAAGAAGCAAGTGGCGAAAACAGCCTTCTTTTGAGTCTCACTGAGCAAAGGCAATTGACGCTGATCGATTATGCCCGGCTCGTCAGCCAACAGGAACTGTCGCGACTGGAAAGCAAGTCCGAATCTGCGGACATGCTTAGCGATATAGAGCGAATGTTCCCCAACGCTGACCAGTCAACCACCGAAGAACGACTGTCAACCTCGTTAATGGTACAGCGTTACAAGCGCCTGCTGGCATACGACAAATCGCTGATTGCATTGGTTGAACGACAACTCGACTATGCCTTCTTTCTTGTCGACACTCGTTCAGCCGAGGACGTCAGCGCATCTGCTGCCCCATTGCCACCTGGCGGTGACGCGATCTCCTCACGCAAAAACTCCACCGAGCTAACGTCGGACGAAGTCGCCGAGATAGACAACCGCAAGCAGCAATTTGCAATTCAAACAACACGACTGGACGAAGACCTCGCTACTCTGACCAAAGAAGGCTCAGCGGTACAAGTCGCCGAACTTGTTGAGCGAGCCCAGCAGCTACGTACAGAACTCGAGTCCTTTGTCGATGCGGTCGACCGGCGATTGGACTTGGAAAAAGTGGATGACGCAGAGGCAGACCTAAATCGAATTATTGACGACTCAACGTCTCTAGTCTCGCGAGCACGAGCAACCATCGGGGCCGCCGAATTCGGGCTCAAACCGATCGATATCGGCACCGACGACGCCATGTTGACGGCTCTGGTACTGCGTTTCGATTTGATGAATCAGCGCGAGGCGTTGGCCGACAATTGGCGTCAAATCAAGCTCGCCGCCGACGATCTCAAGGCCATTCTGGACATCAACGCAACGCAGATCATCAGTACTGACTCGAACACCAATGCGCCGTTCAATTTCACGTTTGACGATAGCTCGACCTCCCTGGGAATGACCTTCGATGCGCCGCTCAACCGGTTTATTGAACGAAACAACTTCAGAGCGACTTTGATCGATTATCACCGCGAGCTAAGGACCATGACCCAGCTCGAAGACAACATTAAATTCGCCATCCGCAATGACCTGCGAAACCTGACTCTTGATCGAGAACAGTACTTGATCGCGGTAGCGAGTGCGGCGCTGGCTTACGAACGAGTCGTGAGTACGTCGCTCGAATTTCGCCTTGGCACGGGCGGTGTCACCGCGCGGGACTTCCTAGAAGCTCAAACGGCCTATACGGATGCGTTGAGTAACGTCGCAAGCCGACACATCGACTACATCACGGATCGCGCGCAGCTCTTCCTCGATTTAGAACTGCTGTACGTCGACGAGGATGGTTTCTGGGACGATATCCGTAACGAACAATTGCAGCCCGAGCCTGTCTACAGCTTGCCGCCTTGGTCGTACCCAGTCTATGGCAAGCTACCTTGCGTCTGCTATTCCGATGAAATCACACAAGGCATGTGCGTGCCTGTCGTCGGCCCGGACTTCCCCGAGTTCATGCCAGAAATCGAAGTCCCACCGGAATGGATTGAATCGGCAGAACAAGTAGAAGCTCTCGAGCAGATGCCTGAAGCATATCCACTTCATTCGGATTCAGTGCATTCGGATTCAGTGCATTCGACGCTATCCGATCTGGAAGTGCAGTCGCTTCCTGCTATGGCTGCCATGAATCCCGCCCCGGAGCTACGTCGACAGGAAAGCTCCGCCTTGGCCAAGCCAAGTTCAACGCTCGCCGAGCCCTACACCGAGGAAATTTCAACGACAGTGGAGATCGTGGAAGAATTGACCTTGCCATTCCCAGATGCACCGTGACGCTGTTGAAACAAGACTTAGCACTCACTACTTTCGTCCAAGAGTAACGTTGACTCCAGCAACGTTTTGCAATTGAGATTCTGGCTGACTTACTTGCGACGACCAAGCTTGGCTGAATGCGATGGCTCGATGTAGTGATTGACGTCTTGGAACGTCTTGGACCGCGACCTTCTAACCCGAATCGTTTCTGGTAAACTTAGCGCTGGCCCATCTTCAATGGATTGAAACTACAACTCAATCACTGGGCAGCGCGCCAATATCACAGGACAAACGAGGCGAATACGCAGAAGTGGATCGAAACGAGTCGCAAAGTGTTTGGCTCCTTTTTGCATATGGATTTGGAAACGCGGCAACCTACTCCCTAGCTAGAACTGTCGCCGACAGCACCTACCTCGCCCAGATAGGAACAGCTCGCTTAGCTGAACTCTACCTGCTCTCCGCCGGCGTCGTGGCCATGGCGGCAATCCTCTATGGTGCAGTCCTGCCGAGGCTTGGATTGCGGCGAACCATCGTCGGTACATTGATTCTCTTTGCGACATCCACGACTGCTCTAGCGTTTCTGCTGAAAGCCGCCCCCAATTCTCTTGCTCTGGTGACCATCGGCTATTTCCTTGCGCAGATCCGCGGTAGCCTTGGCACAATCCATTTTGCAACCGTCCTCAACGAACAGTTCGGCAAGAACCGTCCTGAGCGGATCGTGGGAATCGCTGGAGCGGGAGCAACGGTGGCTGGGTTCAGTATCGGTATTGCAATTGGAGCTCTGTCGGACTTCATCGCAGTAGAGAACTTCCTTTTCGCCGCAGCAATACTCGACTTCCTGACGATTGCTCCGCTGCTCATTTTGCGGATCGCATTTCGCGCATCGCGCAATAACACATCCGCTCGCGCGTCGTTTCAGCGTTTGTCCAGACGAAATCGCAGCCCAAACCAGCAGTCAGAAAAGCACCGAGCAAGTGGCCAGGACCGCGACGGACAATCCAGCTACGTCGCACTCATTACCACGACAGTCGTCTTATGCATTCTTGCAACAACGATGGTCGAATACCAATGGAAAGTCACTGCTGTAGAAGTCTTTCCTCGCACGACTCAAGCGATGACAAAGTACTTCGGTTACTTCTACGGAGTGCTGTACCTGATGACGGGGATGATGCAGTTATTTTTGACGTCCCGCCTCTTGCGGATGCGAGGAATCAAGGGCGGCCTGATAGCTTTGCCCCTTTTCTTGCTCGCCGGGTCAGGCCTCGCCATCGGAACCACCACCCCGTTGATGCTATTCATCGCGCTGAATACCTGCAAATTCGGTGACATCATTCGCCGCGCACTCCACGACCCATCCGTTCAGATCACCTACGCGCCAATCCCTAAGAAAGACCGGCGACAAGCAATCACGTTTGTATCGGGCGTTGCGAAACCTTTCGCCGAAGCTCTCGCCGGTGCATTGATCGTACTCCTGACCAACTGGATCTCTACAAAGCAGCTTTCCATCGTTGTTATCCTGCTCTGCTGCGTCTGGCTCGGCACGATCGGCCCCCTAAATCGCGCCAGACGAATTGCCTAATGGCCATCGATCTTTCGTTTGGTGTCCGGCGATTGTAAAGACTCGCTCGAACTAATACTGCTAGGTCGCACATTGGCCCTGGCCCGCGGCGTTGCTCTGATTTGCAACTTGGTTCCAAGGCATCTTGGACAGCATCATTCCCATTCCGCAAGTATCGGTGATACCGGCGAACATGAGCCCAGCACCGATGAAGGCCGACAAACCGATAAAATAGGGATGCACAAAGAATCCGAGTGCCGCTCCTAGGAACGCGAGGAACCCCGCCAAGATACGGACTTGCCTCTCCAGAGAAATCGCTTTCTTGCCGCGAGCCACGGGCAGTCCAGCTTGGATCCAAGCTTCGGTACCACCTTCAACATTGACGACGTTCTCGTAGCCGGCATCTAACAACTTCTTGACTGCCATGGTCGAGCGTCCTCCACTTTTGCAGATGACGTACAGCGGCCCTTCAGCTCCGTTGCGTGATGCTGCAACGTCGCTGGGATTCAATGAATCCAATGGCAGATTCTTAGCGCCTGTCGCATGCACTTCGCGGTATTCGGTCGGCATGCGAACATCCAACAAATCGATTTGTCCGTGGGTTTGCTTTTCTGCTAGCTGTCTAACATCGATGGTTCGCATCACAGGACTCCTGCAAATAGTTGGAACGAGGTGGGTTATTCTTAATTCGGAGTAATCGAAAGGCGGTTCGTGGTTGACGCGTGATCCGGCCAAACGGGAATCCATCCTAAGCGTGTTGAAGGAACCGACCTTCAATGCAGGCCATCAGCCCTTCTAAGTGAGGCTCAGCGACTTGGTAGTAAACTCTTCGGCCATCCCGTTCGCTGTTGAGAAAGCCGCAGCGTTGAAGCAGCCGCAGATGCTCCGAAGCGACGTTATCTGGAATCTCACAATCAGCCGCAATTTCCCCGACCGTGTATTGCCCGTCTAACAATAGCTGAATCACCCTCAAACGAACCGGATGCGCCAACGCCTTCAAGCATTCAGCTGCTTCTGCGAAATCCTGGACGCTACCTACTGGCTTCTTCTGTGAAGCCCCTGTCGTTTTCGTTTTCTTTTTCATGGTTGCCATGCGAACGATATCTCACCTAATTACATTAATGTATCGTAACATCACGATAAGACAATGCAATATTTTCTTTTCAGAGCCAATAAATTGCGATCACAAGTACGTGCCAAGCCAGGAATAGCAAGCCCCGCCGAGATGCCGCAATATGAACGCCAAGCTGCCTATTCAGCAATTTGCGAATCCCGGTAGACTTTCATTTGAAATGAAAGCGTTCGAACGCTTGGCAGTTTGATTCGGATCCCACCGTCCGTGCCAGCTGCATTTTCTCCGTGTGAGATCGGCGAACTTTCTCTGTCAATAGAATGAACCCAATGTTGGATGCAAGCTGGTTTTATGCACTCCTCCGCTTTGAGGAAGCTTCACTAACACTCCGATGCGTCCTGACTCATGGGCTCATTGATCGTCTCGACGGGCGTCCTTGCTCACTTGAATCATTACAGGCTGACTTCGGCTTTACTCAGCAAGGCGCAAGAACAGTCGTCCACCTTTTGGTCGCGATGAGAATCCTCGAGCCGTCGGACTCCCATTGGATTTTGAGTGCGATGGCAAAGGAATGCCTCTCCTCTGAATCTGCCTTCACCCGATCGCCCTATCTAAGCATGGGCAGCGGCGAAGCCGAAGCGGAGCTTTGGGCCAATCTCCAAGGCGAATTCTCTGGTCCGCCACTATACGCCGGCTCCGGCAGCACTTCGTTGATGGAGGACGACGCAACACAGGATCTCGCACAGGCGATCAGCGTAGGCCTAGGCTCGCGTGCGAGAGCCTTTGCTCCAAGTCTTGCCAGGATCATTCGTGATGAGATGACCCCAAATCAGACACGCATAACCGATCTAGGAGCGGGATCCCCTTACCTCATGCAGAATTGCCTGGAGATAATCCCACACATCGCGACAGCCACACTCGCCGATCAGGCACAGGGCCTTCGGTACGCTAAGGCGATGGTTGACGAGCCTGATGATAGAATGGAATTCGTTGAATTGGACATCTTCAAATCAATTCCGCCCTCCGACGTTTACGTGCTATCTAATACAGCTCACGATTGGCTGCTGGATGATTACAAGAAAATCGTAGCGGGTATCGCACAGGGGATTTCACCCGATGGCATTGTCATTATCCACGAACCCTTACTGGAGTCCGAGTGTCCCGAAGAGCAGCAGCTCGAATCACTGTGGATGGCCTGCTACGCGTTGACTCTGTTTCGCCTCACCGCAGGGCAGGGTAGTTGCTACAGCGTTTCAGAACACGATGAAGTGCTGTCCAGCGTTGGATTCGCTCGCCAAGACGAACCGCTTCCAACAATGGATGGTTGCACGGCTCTCGTGTACCGGAACGGCTAGCCCCCCACAAGAACCGCCTTGATAGCCAGAATGGAATCTAGAATCCCGGCTCTTATCTTGCGGATTTCACAAGAAGACAAGGTTTTAAGGGTTAAACCAGAATGTGAAGCCATCTTCACGCAACCTTAACAACAACTTAACAACACCTTAACACAATTTAGCACAGGTCCAGGCTAGACTACCCGACGTTGGAGGTGATCCCCGTTGTTCTTCGAAAAGGGGCTACCAAGACTCCTCTCTCTTCGGGAACTACCTGTGTCGACTTCTCTCGAACCGCATGAAGAACCGTTGGTTGCAGTTCCAAGCGTCACTGATTGCCACCAGGACCATCCCGCGATTCTCGATTGGAGACTAGTCTTTGGCTTGGTTGCCATAGGCTGCTTCTTCTACTTCGTCTACTAAAGACGCTCTCTTCGTTTGGGTGCGTACCTACGATTGCGATAGCGGTTTCCATGCACGCTTGATTGCTCGCTGCCCCCATCTGTCATGCTTGCCAGACAAAAGCTTATTAGCTGTGCGCCAGCAACTCGCAAGAATTCACAGACTGCATTCAGACTCTGATTAGCCCAATACTTCAACCCCAGCCGTTTTGGGGACAACAGGTTGAATCGCCGCATTCGCACATACCGTGCCATTCGAGTGTCCGTCATAGCAGCAACATAAACATAAGTATGACCTAAAGATAAAGGCGGACCGAGCCTAAGCCCGAACCGCCACTCTCGAGATTTTTTGGAAACAGGATTGCGGTCTCAAGATCAACTCAGCACCGGCCCCCAATGGTTAGTTGCTTAGACGCAGGACGACCGGTCTAGATACAGGCTTTGCGGCCTCTGTTGCCGCTGTTTCACCCCGCGCGACGCGCGACGAAACGATTGGAGCCGGCTGCTGGCCCTTTACTGGCTGGATGGCGGGTGCTGGTTGCTGCACCTTCAAGGCTTGCTGACTAGCCGATGTCGGTTGTGGAGCAACAGCTCCGAATATTGGGAGTTCCGTTTCTGTGCAGACCGTGCATGGAGTTGATTCTTTTGGGCCCCACTTGTATTTGCAAACTGGACATTCGAAAGTCTCCTTAACAAGCGTGCAGACCTTCCGGGTCTTCGCCAGCTTTGGGGGCTCGCAGCATGGCTTGTTACAGCTTGCGTCGCAGTTTTGCTGACTCTTTTTCTTCTGGAATGGCCACTGCCAAGAAAAAGTGACCTTTGGAATACAAACCGTCTTCTTTTCGGTCTTCCAGCAGTGCTTTTCTTCGGTCCCTTCTTCGACCTTGAGCTCGCAGCAAGTCTCGCACTTGGGACAGCTAGCGTTGCGACAGATGTCGCCTGCAACTACAGAGTTCGATCCGATCAACGCCAAGAACGCAGCGGCGAGTCCGATTCTTGCTAATCTAGCTAGCATCTTTCTATTCCTGAATGAGTTTGATTCCGCTTGGGTGTTGTTTGACTGCAGTTGACTTACCGAAGAGTTAGAAGTCGACCATGAATCGAGTTCCAATCACGTTGTAAGTCCCCTCGGTGAAGCCACCAACGGGAGAGTGCTCCTGAATGTCACCGTAGATATAGTTAAGCTGAACCTTTGAATAAGCCGTCCAAAACCAGTTCAAGCCCGCAGTAAAGTTACTCCCAACCCCACCGAGGACATCATCGTCGGATAAGTCCAGGTAGGAGAAACGAGCCGCGATTTGGAGTGCACCGAGCCCAAGCCCACGACCACCGCCGCAGCGATCCACTAAGAAAAAGTTCTCAAAGGGTTTCACTCGGCCAATAATGCCCTGCTGGCGGTTGTAAGGTTGGTGCTCGCCAGTCAAGAAATACGAAACCTGTACGTATCCTCCGTGGAAGAAAAGCTCGCTCCCTGCGTCGCGTTGGGTCCAGTTGGCCTGGAATTCAGAGACAACTTGCACTGATCCGACATTCAAGGCCGACTCCAGTGCGAGAATTTCATAGTCAGAAATCCCGGCGATGCGTCCGGTGTTCAACCAACGCGAGTCAGAGCGGTTCTCACCACGAGTCCGAAAACGTCCGTCGTTGCTGTTGGTGTCCGCAGCAAAATTGTCACCATCGGGACGTGCGTACATGCCAGCGACCGCCCAGTGGAAATAGCCGCGTCCACCGGAGCTTTCGTCGTACCAGGGGCTCGAAGAAAGTCGAGCATTCGCACTAAGCTGCAAAGAGTCTCCAATAAAACGACCGTCCGTAGACGTATTCTCGAGGTTGTAAACACCGTAGCGCCAGTGGAACAACTCATCATCGGTGTACCCGTACATAGCCAGGCCAATTCGACGAGCATCTTCGTTAAAGGCTTCGACAACGAGCGGACGTTCCATAAAGACGTTGTAACGACTACTGTTCAAGTGGTCCATTCCGAGCGGACGCTTCTGATTACCAAGTAGCAATGTCTGGTTATGAGGCAACTCCTTCCAACCCAGATAAATATCCTTGTACTCGGGGCGGCCCGGGTTGTTGTAGTCAACTTCGAGCTTGTAGAGCATCGTTTCAAGGACATCGCCTTTCATGCCAAGACGCAATCGCCTGAAAGCGAATCGGTCTTCCGTATCGTCGCCAAACGCTGCAGAAGCAGGATCTGGGTTTTCAAAGAATCCAATCGACTCCGATTCGTTTGGGTAGCCCCAATAGTCAGCGTGAATCCGACCGGTCCAAGACCAAGACGGTTTGGATGGTGGCTTGTATTCTTCTGGCTCTTCTTCCTCTGGCTCGTTTGCTTCTTCGAGCTCGTCGATCCGCTTCTCAAGATCCTCGATGATCTTCTCGAGATCCGGAACCGCTTCCTCTATACCTAACTCAGCCACCTCGGCAACAGCATCGGCAGCCGCTTTCGACTCCTCCAGCACGGAGTCCTGAAAGTAGCCCGAGTTGGGATCGGTCAGGAAGTTATTGGTGTAGTTGATCTGGGCGAAGCCCACGGTGGCGTCTATCGATAGATAAAGGGCAACCGCGCCAAGAGTTACCGGTAATTTCTTTGATAGCATAGGTCCATTGTGACAAGTCGCCTAACCTAGTTAAGGCAGTGAATCGGGAACGGCGGACCAACTGGAGAATATGAAAAAGCGATAAAAGTTCCGTTAAGGGGATCGCTCGCGCGTCGTAACGGCTAGATAAACTTTGCGGGGGAAAACGGGCAAAACACTCGATGAAGAAACGCAACGAAACGTGCTTTCGCCACGCATTGAACCTCAGAGCCTACGTAGTCCCACTAGTCAGCCAAGTGAGACTACAGCCAGGACAATATGCTGCTCACCGGAATCGAAATGCATCCAGTCGATCTCGCTTTAGGTGGTACCAGTACTTCAAGGCGGATCCGGACCAGTTGTTGGGAATGTGGCCGTCTGCGGTCTTGTACCAGTTTGTGCACTCACCTGACCAAACGGAGTCGCGGAGCGAGCTTTGAATTTCTTCCTGATTGCGGTCCGCCGCGAAACGACTCACTTCGATGTCTTCGAGCCCCTTCCGACGCATCCATCGCATACACCGCAGCACCAAATCCACTTGCTGTTCCACCATGAAAATGATCGAGTTGTGCCCGAGATTGGTATTGGGTCCGTAGAGCATGAAGAAGTTCGGAAACTTCGGAACGGACAGTCCAAAGAAAGCCCTAGGACGTCCGTCCCAGTAGCTTTCGAGCAGTAGACCGTTGCGACCGCGAACCGAAATGGGCTGCAAGAACTCGTTGGCACGAAAGCCCGTTGCGAAGATGACCGCATCGCATTGATAGTGGCCTTTCGCCGTGACGGGACCTCCCGGATGGAATCTTTCGATCGAATCACCCACCAGTTCGACGTCGTCCCGAGCCATCGTCTGTAGGTAATCGTTCGACAACAATATCCTTTTGCATCCAGGCTCATACTGCAGCAACATCTGCTCCCAATAAGACTCAGGTAACTGACGCCGCATCTTCCTCCGCAGCCAACGGGCGTATTCCTTGTTGATCTTGCTGCCGTGCCGGAAAGCGATAATCCGCCATTCGGACTGCCAATAAATCCATCATCGGTAGACGCGTGCCACTAATGGCAAATTGGCAAAGCACCATTTCGCAAAAGCAGAGTAAGGCCGGTTCTTCAGCGGATGTATCCAGCTGGGTGTGCGTTGAAACACGATGGTTCGCTTTGCCGTCTTCGCCACCGTTGGCAGCAGCTGTACTGCGCTCGCCCCATTACCAACAACAGCGACTGTTTTGCCAGTCAAATCAAACTCATGATTCCAGCGAGCACTATGCCATGCATCGCCCTCGTATTGGTCGATTCCCTCGAAATCCGGGACATGGGGACGATTCAATTGCCCAACGGCACTGATCAGAATTGCAGCCCTCAGTTCCTTTCCATGAGCCGTTTTCACTTTCCATGTCGCTGACTCCGCGTCGTACTCAGCCGACTCAACACGCTCGCCAAATCGAATTTGAGATTGGATTCCAAACCGCTCCGCACAGTTGCGAAAATAATCCAGGATCTCTGGCTGCCGTGCGTACTTCTGGGACCATCCCGGATTCGGCGCAAAAGAAAAAGAGTACAAGTGAGAAGGCACATCGCATCCTGCGTTGGGATACGTATTCTTCGACCAGGTTCCGCCCACATTATTGGACGACTCGAGAATCGTTACAGATCGGAATCCCGCGTGCTTTAGGCGGATGGCCATGCAGATCCCGCTCATCCCTGCGCCGATAATCAGGACGCTCAGTGGACGGCGATGCGTGCGCATGTTGGTGAGTGCCAATCGAAGTAGACCGAAATGGAGAACTGCTACCGTTCTCCGGGGCAAATCGCGATTTGAAAGATCTTAATGGAGCTGAGACATTTCCACCAACATCGAAATGCGCCATAGCATCTTGCTCAGTCTCTCGTGGCCGTCGGCTCTAGTCGAAATCCAATAGCTCTGACAACCACGACTTTCGCTTCTTGTACTTGTACTCCCGGCGATCGTAGTCTCGGTCTCTACGCTGGTGGTCTCGGTCGCGACGATCCACGCGTTCATCAGAATGCCGCGAGGATCGCTCGATAAGCTTGTCGAGTTCGCCACGATCAAGCCATATACCGCGACACTCTGGGCAATAGTCAATCTCAATGTTCTCTCGATGCGTTATTGAGAGCTTCGCATCACAGGTCGGACAGTCCATCTATTCATCTACCACGGAAAATGAATCGAATGATCAACAGCGAAAACAAGTTGCAGCGCTTACGCCTCGAGATCATTAACCTCAGGCGTATCCAGTTGCAGCCGGCTATGTTTCTGAGCTCGTATCACCTTTTTAGCAGCTCGATCAAGGCGTTGACTTACGGTGAAGGAGGCACGATTGGCAACGCGATGAAGAAGCGACACTAGGCTCTCATCACGGTCGGTCACGATGACCTCAGGAACTCCCGCAATCGCGACGACGCATCGACACTGTTTATCGATGCCACCCTTCGGTCCGTTTACATCATCAATAAAGACTCGGACGGACCGAATTCGCTCAGAAAACCTTGACAATGAACTCGAAAACAACTCGCGATAGTTGTTGGGAACAGCCTCTCCACGCAACCCGCCACCGATCTGGATCTGCAACTCCATGATGTACCTCGTGATTCGCTTCCAAGAAACTACGTGCAAGTGATCGAGGAGTGCTTCGGCTCCTCAATTTAACTCTACGCATGCCCGAGCCATCCGAGAAGCAAAAACGATTTCGGTTTCGTCCAGTTCTCTTTTGCTGCCGAAGCCCATAACGTCTTTTGTCTGGACACATGGTCGACGCGAACAAGACTTAGAGAACACAAGGAACTCAGCCATGCTTTACATTGCCAAACGCGGGCGAACGGGACTCATTTCGCTCGCGATGATGGTGCTATTGGTGTCGGCGAGCTATGTGCTGACCGAGGGTAGACGAAACTCAGCGGTGGCCTCAACGGCTTCGGAAGTCGAAGGAAAATCGATGGTCACGGTGCCGGTCGACGCTGGCATGGAAGCCGTTGTCACGTTGGACCATAAAACAGGCGAGCTCACCGGTTACGTGCTCAATCGCTTTACTGGTCAGTTTTTTGTTCAATACCGATACAATATCGCTTCTGATTTCCCGACCTTCAAAGGCAACTACCTGATGTGTTCCGGCATTGCCGACTTCACTGGATTCAATGGAAATGAACGCCTTGCCAACGGAGTGATCTACATTGCCGACGAGCGAACCGGCCAGGTCGCAGCCTATGCCATTCCATGGAATTCTCAATTCCGAAACAACACAACCGCCCCTCAGAGACGCTCGTTTGTTCCTCTCGACAAAGCTCGCACCCGTTTCATGTAGAGCGGTACTCGATTTGGTCTATCAACGCATTCAGATGACGCGGCAGGTCACTTTGCAAAGAGCTGCGATTCGATGTCTGCGAAGGCCTTAAACTCCAAAGCATTTCCGCTAGGGTCTTCGAAGAACATCGTATATTGTTCGCCGGGCTCGCCTTCAAAGCGAACGTAGGGTTCGATGATAAACTCATCCACAAAATCGCGTACACGGTCCGCCAACTGCTTCCACGTATCCACTTCGAGTACGACGCCGAAGTGGGGCACTGGCACCGCATGATCATCCACTGGGTTGCAGTAGTTTTTCACTTTACCCGAAGGTCCAATGTCTGGATTCAAGTGGACAACCAATTGGTGACCGAAGAAATCATAGTCAACCCAACAAGTGTCACTCCGACCTTCCGCAAGTCCCATCTTGGAGCCGTAGAAATCCCGCGCCTCGGCGACATCACGAACCTGAATGGCGAGGTGAAATGGAGTCAGCATGATTGGCCGTCCTTCATGGTCAGGGATGGAGTTTAGAGTTATTCAATCGTAACTTGATCGACCAAACCGCGTACCCCACCATCACCGCCGGTGACCAAGTACCGCAGCCGATCACGGTTTGCCGCTACCGATCGAGTAGATTTGCTGGGCTGCCTGGCGCAACACCGTTTCTAGTGCCGGGTAAGCGTTGCCAAAGCCGTCCATCAGCCCGCTATGTTGACGCCCCTTTTTTCGCGATACCAAAATCGGCGCGTCAATTAACCCACAGTAGTGCCAACCGATAAAGTTAGGCCGTGCAAACGACTTCAAGAAGAACTCCGCTGTCCAATCGGCACGCTGCTGTAGGTTGTCTGCGACCGGACCGTAAGGCCGAGGCATAATTTCAGTCGTCATCGTAAATGCCGAGTCCCCATTCACGAACGGCTTATCCGTTAGCTTGGACCAGCGATCGAGCCCCGGCTTCTGTACTTCATACTTCGCATACATCTGATAGAACACCAGATCGGTGTAGCGTGCCGTAATCGGAAGCACGGTATCCAGCGAATCGGAGTTTGCGTTGAGCTTATCGCCGAAGAAAAGGTGCCGATCATCGTAGCGACGGATGGCATCCTTCGTAACTTGGTAGTAGCGCGCAACGCATTTCTGAAGGAACACCAGATTGTCTCGTGTCTCGTTCGCATTACTCAGTTGAGTTGATGGTCGCCAATCTTCTGCCGCCAGCAACGCATCAAATGACTCGAACTTGGTGCCATATGTCGAATTGAATGCCTGAATTTCATTCCGATAGAGTTGCTGCATCGTCTCAACATAGGCAGCCTTTCCCGCCGACTTCACCCCGAAATTGCGTAGCCGTCGCGGCCATCCGATCCGTGCCTCTCGACGCTCGCCCCCAATTACATCCGTCCGTTCACGGAGATCCTCCTCCGTAAACAGAGGACAATCCGTCATGCTGTATCCGAGCAGAAAGGAATCGTCCTTCGCCGGCAACGCAATTTCTTTGGCTAAGCGATCGCAATGAGTTTCGAACTCCTTTGCGAATAGATCCGGGAAGTTCTCGTCAGGAACCTCTTTCTTCCAGTGTGGGATATCAACGAATCGAATGGGCTGCATGTAGGGCATGCTCGGTCGCGGAGCATTCACAATTTGCAACGCATTGTGAACGCCAACGGTATTGAAACCAAATCGCTCGCATGTCTGCTTGAACCACTTTCGCAACGCGGAATTGAATTCCGGTCCGACCAACCGTGGCACGCCCAGTTTTGTCTTCCAAGCCTCACGGTTGTAATCTTGGTTCCAAAGATCTGGATATAGATGATTGATCCCCCAGCTCAAAAACGCGTTCCCTTCGGGCGTCACAAACCACCAACGCCCATCATCCTTTTCAATTCGAAACGCGCCCGTCGCGGAAAACGATCGCCCCTTCCAACCGCCGTAAGTATCAACCTCAGCAACCATCGCAGCTCGAGTTTCGCCGCCCAAAGAGGAAATGAATCCGGCTGCCCCTGCAGTGATTCCCTGAATTGCTCGCCTTCTTTTCATCATCAAGTTCCTCGTTTGAAAACAAGCTGACGATCCACCGCATGAAAAGCAGCGGCTGGACACGTGACGCGCAGCCGTTTTTCAGCGACGGTCACTCGCAGCGTTGTGCTACTGCTCGTCGTTCGTTGGTTGCCAGTTCGCATCGGGCTTTGTTGGCTGCAGCGGTATCTGAACGTTGAATCCATTCGCCTTGTTTCGTTCCTTCGCAGCCGCACAGCAAAGAGCAACTGGCTGCCCATCTTCAAATAGCAATTGTGGCCGCTCCATAATGACCAAATCTTCTGCCCTGCCATCTTCCCATTGAAAACCAGGGGCGGTTACCAGCAAGTTCTTCGCTGGCTGCCATTGAAATCCGTCCTGCGAATCGAATAGTGCCAAAGAAAAACCTCGTATGCCCGTGAAGTGGCCGTTGCGATCCTTCACGATAGCCCAGTAACGATCCCCTCCATACCAAATGTAAGGGTCCTCAGCAGCGAATCGCTCACCCTCCACTTGAAACGGTCGTAGGTCCAGTTTTTGAAATGGACCAGCGGGACTCTCAGAGGTCGCAATGCCGAGGCCAACCGGCCCGCCGGAGGGCAATGGCAGTTGCTTGGCCACCGTCTTATAGATCATCAGTATCCCGCCACCAGGTCGAACTGTTACTGCGGGATTGGAAACACAGAGCGCGTCCACGGCCTCAGGATCAGAGCTAACATCGACAATGGGACGGTCCAATCGTTCCCAAGGACCGTATGGGTTGTCCGCTACCGCCACACCGATACGCTGCTGATTGCGGTGCCCCCAGTTCAACGGTTTTTCAACAATCCCATCACCTCGATTCCCCATGTAGTAAAGATAGTATTTGCCAGCCACCTTCAAAACGGTCGGATTGTGCGTGCAAGAACCATCCCAATACTCAGCTCCACGTTTCGGCAACGCAACGTCGTGGTGTTTCCAGGGTCCAAATGGGCTGTCGCTAACCGCGTGCGCTATTTCAGAGTGCGTTACCCAGGCGGAATGTCCCAGCCGGTGAGGCCAGCGGGAATAATAGAGATGATACTTTCCTTCCTCCCCCTTGATCGGTGAACCGCCCCAGATGTCGTGTTGCTCCGAACGGAAGACACCGCTTTCTGGGACAGGCTGGAGCATAGCCTGAAAATCCAAGTCAGCTTCCGATGAATCGGACGCTTGCTCGGCTGGCCCGTCCCACCCCACCGCTGGCCCAATGTGAAGGAACAGAATCACAGCACACACGGAGCTGCCCCAACGCGTCGATCCAAACAACATCTTCAAGCTCTCCCAACCGAGTCAGACTTATCTTCCGACCCACGTCTTTTTAACCAAGAAGGCGTAGAGTCTAACACGAACGCTTTGCTCAATTCCTTCATTTCCGAAAGCATGCGGGCAATCTCGGCCGTCATCCAAAAGCAACCGCGTGGGCAACCGCATCAAGCAACCTCCCGAGCAACAAGTCTAGCGACCCGACGGCAAACCCTCGACTTTCCGACATTTCGGCGCGCCGGTCTCATTTCGAATCATTAAGATGGAGTACGTTGGACCCCCGCTAGCCTCCCTCCTTACTTCAACCTGGGCGTATGAGTTTCCGATTCCCATTCCGGTTTCCATTGCGAAGAACCGCCGATCCTCGACGGCCTGCCTTCTTCACCTTTTTGGTGTCGTTCGCGATTTTCGTGATCACGGATCCGATTTTCGATTCGGATCGCAAGCTGGTAGCTGCCGAACTGAACAAGTCCGCTTCGTCGAACGAGGTCGATTTCCGAACCGATATCATTCCGATCTTGACCAAGCACGGGTGCAACTCAGGAGCCTGCCACGGAGCTGCCATTGGTAGAGGCGGTTTCAAACTCTCTTTGTATGGTGGCGATCCGTCCGCAGACTTGCCTGCCATTACCATGCAACTGAATGGCCGCCGGATCAATTTATCCGACCCGGAATTGAGCCTGCTTTTCTTGAAACCAACGGAATACGTTGCCCACGGCGGTGGCACTATCTTCGACGCGGACAGTACCGCAGCTCGACAACTGAAATCATGGCTCTATGCCGGTGCCCCCGACTCCGTCCGACGAGTACTGACGGATCTTACAATTACTCCCAAACGATACGTGGCGGGGCCAGATGCGAGTTCTACACCGCTTCGAGCAGTCGCCAATTATTCGGATGGCTCTTCGCGTGATGTGACCCAGTGGACGATCTTTAAAGCCAATGATGAATCGGCTGTAGAGCTATCTGAAAACGCGGCGGACGGCAATCCATCCTCACCAGCCATCTCGGCTCGAGTCTTGCGTCCCGGACGCCATCTTGTGGTGGCGCGTTACCTGAACCAAGTTGTTCCTCTGGAGTTCTTGCTGCCTTTCCCGGGGGTTCCAGCTTCTTCAACCAGTCCAATCGAGCCAAGCAGTTTTATTGATTTGGAAATTCTTGAGACGCTCAAAACGCTGAATCTACCGACAACGCAACCAGCCAACGACTCCACTTTCCTGCGCCGCATCTATCTGGACCTAACCGGACGACTGCCCACAAAGCAAGACGTTCTGGCCTACCAGAATGACACCGATGTAGGGAAGAATAAAAAGCTAGTCGACGCATTGCTTCAATCTCCTGAGTTTTCGGAATTCTGGACACTTCAGTTCGCACAACTTCTTCGCGTCCGCCCCTTGCCGAAAGAGGAGCAAGGCGCTGAGACCTACCATCGCTGGATCGCCGAACAGATTCGCAGCGATGCCAGCTACCAGCAGATGGTCCGCGATCTGATCTTGAGCTCCGGAGATACACACAAGATTGGCCCAGCCAACTTCTACCGAACGGTTAAGGGGCAACGCGAGTTGACCGAGTTCGCTAGTGAGTTGTTTATGGGTAGCCGCCTTCGATGTGCTAACTGCCACAATCATCCACTCGATCGCTGGACCCAGGACGATTACCACGGGCTGGCGGCCATTTTTGCGAAAGTTGAATCGGGTCGCGTGATCGCAGATAAGCCCACTGGTCAAAACATCCATCCAAGGGATCTAGAGCCGGCCCGCGAACGATTACCGGGCGCCGATTTTCTGCAAACTGAAAAAGTCTCGGGTCGTGAACAGTTTGCGAACTGGCTGGCAGACGAATCCAATCCCTACTTCTCCAAAGCCATCGTGAATCGACTTTGGAGACACATGATGGGTCGGGGTCTTGTCGAACCCGTCGACGACTTTCGCGATACCAATCCCGCGACGCATCCTCGTCTGCTTTCCAAGCTTGCAGACGACTTTGCTAAGAATGGGTTCAAACTCCGGCATACCTTAAAAACAATCGCATTAAGTCAGGCGTATGCTCGTGGCCCATCCGATATCGACATCGCTAGCGCAGAGGAATTCTATTCTGCCGCCGCGCGACGCCCTCTCAAGCCCGAAGTCCTTGCGGACGCGATCTCCGACGTATTGGGGCTGCCCGACCAGTACGGAGACCTGCCTTTGGGTACGCGTGCCGTATCACTAATGAATCCCAAAACACCTTCACCATCGTTGGACATCCTCGGTCGCTGCGATCGAACGGAATCGTGCGAGAGCGCAGCAACTTCCACGCAGGGTCTCCCTCAGAAACTCCACTTGTTCAATGGACAGCTCATCAATGCGCGAATCGCGACCGAAGGAGGGAGACTTCGGCGTCTGCTTGACGAGCAGCGATCTGCATCGGAAATCGTGCAAGAGTTTTATCTCGTTGCCCTCGGACGCGTTCCGAATGAACAAGAAGCCCGCTTCTGGCAGCGCGAGCTTGAGTCGGCCGATGATCGTCAAGCTGCGTTCGAGGACTTTGTTTGGGCCATCGTCTCTTGCCAAGAGTTCGTGACGAACCACTGAATGCACTAATCCCTAACTGATCGTGCAATCTCCACAGAATCCCTTTGCCAATCTGAGAAACGACACTTTCGCGCCACGCCTCAAATATATTCATGATCAAGAATCATTGCGTCTGGACGAAGTGCTTACTCGTCCCCCCGCTCATCGCAATCGCCGGTTTCGCCGCCGCAAAAGAACCGCCGATCACCTGCGTGCGGTTTGCACCGGGCGGAGAGAAGCTACTCAGCGTTAGCCAATCTGGTTTGCGGATTCTCGCTTGGCACGACTTAAGTGAGAAGCGACGAATTGAACTCGATTTTGCCAATCCTCACTGCATTGCTTTCTCACCTCAAGGGAACTTTGTTGCCCTCGGAGGCGGAAACCCGGCTGAATTCGGCTGCGTCACGGTCTATCGTTGGCCCAGGATGGAGAAAATTGCTGAGTACGACGACTTCGATGATAGCGTGACCTCGATTGCTTGGGAAAGTGAAGCCAGTTTTTTTGCGGCGAGCTTAGATCGATCCGTTAAGAGAATTGGAACGATCACGGAAGGAACTTCCTCAGGGGAGTCGCAACTCGATGAGATCGCAACGTACCTAGGCCATTCTCGAGCGGTGCGCGGCTTGTGCCTCCTCAAAAAGAAGAACGTCCTGATCACGGCAGGCTACGATCAATCCGTGCGAGTCTGGAATGTTGCTTCCGGCGAACTGATTCGAAGTCTGAGCCAACACACTCAGCCCATTCACTCCGTCTCACCTCAACCTGCTGAACAAGGGCTTCCTTACATCGCGTCCGCAGCTCAGGACCGAACGATCCGGTTTTGGCAACCGACGATTGGCCGAATGGTTCGTTACGCGCGTCTGGAATCCGAGCCATTGAATATTGTGTGGTCACCCACTGGCGAACAACTCTTCGCAGTCTGTACCGATGGTTGTCTGCACGTCGTCGATCCAGTTGATGTGAACGTCAAACACAGGATCGCCGCCATTGATGGTTGGGCCTACGCAGTGGATGTCCACCCGTTAGAGCCGGCGGTTGCGGTGGCAGGCAGTCATGGCCAATTGCAAAAAGTCTCGCTATCAGAAGAGTAATCGCCTTCGAGCCGCTCATCCTAGTCTGATTTAGGCTGATTCGATCTGATTCGATCTAAGCTGCGACGGTTCCTGCGGCCTCGTTCCGATGACGCTGTCTCGGGCCGTGCAACACACGTCCAACGAGTGTGTGGCGAACGCAAAGTTGGTAGCTGCCCAAAAGCACCGTGGTCACAGCCACTGTAACCCCAACAAACTTGAACAGCGGGGACATATCCCAATCTCGAACCCAATACTGCGCGAGCAACACCAACGGTAGATGCGTCAAGTAGAGCCAATACGACGAATCAGATACGTATCGAATCGTCCGATTCTCTTTCGACAGAAGAGATCTGCAGAGTCCAATCGTTCCGTAAATCATGAGCCAAGCGAAGGTGGCTTCGGTGAAATTGGCTAGGACAGATCGCGTTTCGGAATTGGTATCCATCGAGAACCATGAGGCATTCCCTGAAACCAAATTGGAGCCCACCGGGAACACCGCAATCATCGCCGCGGGCAATGCCAGGTACCAATAGCGTCCGAATTCGCCAAGACGGTCCTCGGCCTCCCAATAAACGACTCCAAAGAAAAAGAAAACGGCGTAGTAGATCAGAACACTTGGTATCGGTAACAATCCGACCGACGCGTCTGGCCCGAAGACGCCTGGACTCATCCAAGACTGGGAGACCATCGTTAGTGGAACCAGCCAAGCCAAGCTTAATGGCGAGCAGATCAGCCACCGCGGAATACTTCCGAGCGGTATCCACTTGGATACCAACGTGTAGGCCGCAAACGGCAGCAGCAGCCAACACAAGAAGCTAAGGAACCAAAGATGCATGAATACAGGAAGTTGAAAGAATAGCCCGTACAGCCCTTTGAGATCGACGCCTTCTCGGGCTCCATCAGCGCCTAGGTAGTCATCGACCTGCAACTGCTTGCCGATCTCAGCTCGACCTGCCAAAAGCTCTTCCTCTTTCAAGTTCAGGCCGAAGGAGCCAGCAAGAAATAGGGTCGTTCCCAGATCGGTTTGCAGCAGGTCGCCAGGCGTCTGCCCACTTGGGTCGCGGGCCGTTGGATCCGCCCCAGCGGCAACTAACTTCTCTGCTGCGTCGGATCGTCCTACAAAGGCAGCGGTGTGCAGTGCAGTACCGCCGTCACCATTCTTTTGATTGACGTCTGCACCTGCGTTAATGAACAAGCTCACCAGGTCGTTGTGGCCCAGGAAAACGGCGACCGTTAATGCCGAAGCGCCATCTGAGCTGCTCGAGTTCACATCGAATTTGCCACTCTCAATCGCAGTTTTCACAGCCGGAAAATCCCCCGTAGCAATGGCTTCCCAGACCTCAGGGTTCTCCGGCTGCCCCGACGTCGCTCGGCTTGCCAATAAACTAATGGCCCACATGCAGGGGATAATCGTCAAACAACTTACAAACAACGGGATCCCAATTCGATACCCCCGCTGCCGCACCAGCCCCGACAGCCCCCGCTTACGCCATAGCATGGCCGTAAAGAAACCACTAAGCATGAAGAATAGCGGCATGCGAAATCCATGAATGCACTCAAAGAGATAGTCGTAAGTCTCGCTTTGTATAGAATCCTTAACTGGCCAAGGAATTGTCCCGAAGGACAATGCTGCATGGAGGACGATTCCAAGCAGCATGGCTCCCGCGCGCAGCGCGTCGAGGTCATGAAAGCGAACTTGCGTTCCTGATTTTGGTTTGGGCTGCTCCTTGATCGTTGATGGCTCCCGTTTTTCCGATTCAGTACCCGAATCAGTTGGCACATTCAAATCAATTATTTGTGTCATTTTCTGTAGCTCCGATTTTCAGATTTCAATCAAGTTTGTTTCGGTTGAATTGCGCGCAGCGATAGCAGGGCAACGTGACTCCGGTGGCACGCCTGGCGAAAAGAGAAAGGGGGCTCCAGCGGATCAAAGCTGGCTGTTGCCCAACTTCAAGAAGTTCGAGCCAGCTCGGCCCGACACTCGATTGGCGTTATTGAATGTTGGCCGCTTCGATTTCACCCAGTGCGATAAAGGCATTCGAAATGGACTCACCTTCGAATCCGCGTTGCCATTTCCGAGCGGACTCGGCTTCAGACCAAAGCAATCGCAAATACAGCCACAGCGATATTGCCAGCCCGACCACGCCTACTCCCAAAGAGACCCATAGAGAGGCGGGAAGGAGCACTGCGTCAAATCCGATCGCTACGGTTGCTGGAATCCACATCAACCACCATGGAAAGCCAACCATGGAACCGACGCCGAGATAGACCCTACGCACATCGTCCAGCCGGCTACGAATCTCGGTGACCGGGCGGGAGTAATCAATCCGATTGATGCGGGTACAAACCGCTGCCGCGCATCCAATCAAAATAATCCCGTAGACGTGAAGAATAATTCCAGAGACGAGCCGATGCGGAATATGGGTATTCGGTGCCCAGCATTGAACTCCAAGCAAGATGATCCCGATGGCGATCGCCATTTGAAATAGTTGCCACCGAAATAGTGGGCGCAACGACTTCTGGACTCGGTTCAACAGTTCACGTCGACTCAGCAGAAGTCGGGCGGATAGCTCCTTTTCCTGCAGCTCGGAGATTGCCGATGCGGCCGAGCTGCCGGGCGTAGGCGCGGGCGAGCGGCCGATCGCTGATGACCGATCAACCCCTTCAGCGGCTCTGCTATCCGTGACTATCGTAGGCTCGAGCAACACGGGCTCGCCCGAAGCGATGGATTGCAGGTCGGTTTTGATATGGCTCGCCGCCTGGTAACGGAGTTGAGGTTCTTTCTCCAGCGTTCGTAAAACGACTTCGTCAAGTCGAACGTCGATTTCTACCTTCCGCGAAGGAGCCGCAAATCGCCCGATTGGGAGTTCACCAGTCAACATTTCGTAAAACACGACGCCCAACGAATAGATATCTGCCCGATGATCAACACTGCGAGCGCCCTCCATTTGTTCCGGAGCCATATAGCGGGGAGTTCCCATCACTTGATGGGTTCTAGTCAACGTCATGGCGTTGCCGTCATCACCGAGAATCCGTGAGAGACCAAAATCGGCGATTTTTACGGCACCGTCGACCGACATTAAGATGTTCTCGGGCTTGATATCGCGGTGGATGACGCCCTGGTCGTGAGCGTACTGCAGCGCATCACATAGTCGTGGCACAATCTCCAACGCATGCTCAGGCGCGAGCGTTTGCAATCGTACGGCATCGCGAAGTGTCGATCCCTCGACGTACTCCATCAAAAAGTAATAGGTGTCGCCGACACTGCCGAACTCAAAAACGGACACAATGTTGGGGTGATTTAGTTTCGCGAGAGTGCGTGCCTCGCGAGTAAAACGCATGGCGAACTTCACATCCCGGCTAAATTCCTCCGGCAAGACCTTCAGCGCGACAACGCGGTCCAACCCTTGCTGTCGTGCCTTGTAGACGGCACCCATGCCGCCAGCACCGATTAGGGCCTCCACTTTCAAGCTTGGAAACAGTTCCGAAAGTGCCTCAATCGTGGGTGGTTCAAAAGGTTTTTGAGATTGCTCGCGTTCGCCCAATGCTGCCTTGATAACCGAAGCATCTTCTGGAAATCTGTCCAGATAATCCTGCTTAGCGGGTGCATCACCGCGTCGCGTCCGGTAGTCCACCTCCAGTGCGATGAGTTCGGAAAGCAGGACTTCGCGTTCCAATTCGTCTGAAACTTGATCAAGGATGGACTCGATTGACTGCGGTTCTTCGGATTGCCACTGACGCTCAAATTCCGCGCAGAGGTCGTCAATCCGCTCCAGGCTCGCGATCGGTAGCTTCTTTTGACGCATGCTCATCGTCTAACAACTCCTGTTGCCATTTCTCTCGGATTAGATGGAGCCGACGCTCAATCGTTCTTTCCGAGCAATCGAATCTCTGGGCCAATTCTGCATTGGAATAGCCCTCTAACTTGGCACCCGCTAAATCTCGGAGCTGCCCGACACCCAAGTGTGAAAAAAACTGTTGAAATGTTTCTTCCATCACCAAAACCATCTCCGGCGTGGGCTCATTTCCAACGATGTCGTGCAGTGTCGCACTATCGCCATCTGAGCCTACTTGGTCCAAAGAGTGAATCTTCTGCTCGCCGCCTCGCCTCTGTCTTTGGTCTCTCCGCCGCTTGTCGATTACCTTTCGCACCGACATTCTGAGCAAGACTTGCCACAAGCTATCTCGATCTGCCAGATCTGGAAAACGGCCTTGCTCAGCCGCATCGTAGAAGCTGTTAAAGACACTTAAAACGATGTCTTCTTCGTCGGAAACCGCTCGATTCTGGCCGCCAATTCTGGCCCGAACTGTCCTCACCAATCGATCAAAGTAATGTTGCCAAAGCTCATTGGCAGCAATGGAATCTCCATCCTTAATTAGATCAATCCAGTGGCTCACATTGCGTTGTTCGTCCATGCAGGACTCTCATCGACGGGTTTAAGGCTCGGAAAAACAAGTACAGTCCAGATTCGAAATCGCTATTTTCGTGGCGGTTCGTGCTGGAGCGAACTACCACTTATACCAAGGGCGGACGGTTTCAGAATACTCGACTGCACGTAACCGCAGTAAGATCGCTGATGACGGATTCCCATTCAGAGCTGCCCTAAGAACTCGTTTTCGCGCTACACGGGCGGGGGCATCCGCGTTTCCATCATTTTCTGAAGAGAATCTCTCACTTCATATTGAATGTTGAATGCCACGAGTCGCAACCACAACGGCTCGCATTGTTCCACCACATCCCTCGACGCCTCCTTTGCGGACTCAGACCATGCACGGCCAAAACAAATTCGCCCTACAAACTGCAGTCCAAACTGTAATCCAAACTGCAGTCGCATCCTTGTGGATCGGTCTTTGTCTCGTGACTCCGGCTGCCCAAGGACAATTGTCGAACGACTCGGCGCAACTCAAAGCCGCATTAAGCCGTTTTCCAGCAGCCGATGACAACGGCGACGGCAGGCTGACGATGGAAGAAGTGAAGACATTTCTTTCTTCAAATCAGAGTCGTCTACTGAAGCGATATCCGGACGCAGATCGCAACTCTGATGGGACATTGTCTCTCGACGAAGTTGCAGCCTTTTTGCAAAGGAATCGCAAAAAAAGCTCCAACAAATCGAACGGCCAGGCGAACGCGGCCACCGCACCAAAGGGCGGAAACAAATTCGTCTACAAGACTGTTGGCAAGGCGGACCTCCCTATCTATGTTTTCGGCAACGAGAAGGGAAGCAAGAAGCCTGCGATCGTCTTTTTCTTCGGTGGTGGCTGGAAGAACGGCTCGCCCAAACAATTCGAAGAGCAATGCAAATACCTTGCCGCCCGTGGCATGGTGGCAGCTACCGTGGAATACCGAGTCTCTTCACGATTCGATGTCAAAATCGAGGACTGCATTGAAGACGCAAAATCGGCAATGCGATGGGTACGTAGCCATGCAGTCGAGCTAGGCATTGATCCAGATCGGATTGCTTCTGGCGGAGGCTCTGCCGGCGGACATCTCGCGGCATGCACGGCGTTGCTTGACGAATTCAATAGCCCGACGGACTCGGCGGACGTATCCTGTAAGCCTAATGCCATGGTGCTGTTCAATCCGGCTCTCGCAATCGCCCCGGACAGCCGAATGACCGAACAGGAAAGAAAACGCGCATCTGAGGTATCGAGCCGATCCCGAACAGCAATGAAGAATGTATCTCCGCTAACGTATGCATCCACCCGGCAGCCACCGATGATCATGTTTTTCGGGACGGATGATTCCCTCCTGAAAGGAGCGAATTTCTTCATGCAAGATTCAGAGGAAGCCGGGAATCAGTGTGAACTCGTGACCTATCAAGGTCAGGGTCACGGTTTCTTCAATCGCGATAAGTACCAGAAGCTGACCATGCAGGAAATGGATCAATTTCTAGTCAAACTCGACTGGCTCGAGGCCCGATAAGATCGCATCCGATGCGTTGGACCGACTCGACTTCACCAAGGGCTCGCTCGAAGCCGAATCCAGCCGATTCCGAGGTCTAGATGGACGCCAGCAGGCAGTGGTCTGCGACTTAGGGCTGGACTGTGCTGGCTGTTGTTCCATCGTCGTAATCATCTCCATTGATACTGCCGACTACGGAACGCATCCACGCGGCCAGCTCTGCCTGCATCTGCTTGACGCGTTCGTGTTGCTCCGGCAAACCAACTAGATCGTTGGTTTCCATGGGGTCGTCCATCAAATTGTACAGTTCATACTGATCGCCATTGATTCGATGCAGCTTCCACGGCCAATTCGTCCACGCCGCGTGCCCTTTAGCAGTGTCTGCTTCGAATTGCGGAAAATCGTCAACATCCTTTTGCATACGATGTTCATTGTGTGGCAGTGGAGCTCCGGCCTGCTGCTTCTCCATGATCGCCTTCTGAATCCGATCGCTCCACGTCGCCTGGCCTTGTTGAAAGAGGTGCCAGAATCCCATCGGAAGCTTTCGCTCATTGGCCTCACCTGAAAGAATGGCAGTCACATCAATACCGTCCAATGGATGTTCTACGGACGGCTGTGCGCCAGCCCACATCAATAATGTGGGGTACATGTCGCAAGTCCACATCGGCACGTCTGAACTTCCATGCAGGTCGCGAGCAGGCCACTCAATAATCCCCGGAACTCGCAGACCGCCTTCGTAAATGCTCCCCTTGCGTTCGCGCCCGCCGGATGTCGTCGCATTCAGCCCTCCATTGTCACTACAGTACCAAAGCACTGTATTTTCCGAGATGTTCAGCTCACGTAACGAGTTTCGTAGCCGCCCGACTTGTTCGTCTAAGAGCGTGATCTCTCGGTAGTAGCCAGCTTGCTTCTTCCCGTCGTAAAGCGAGGGCCCATCTGGGACTTCTTGATGAGGATCGTGGGGCGATGGGAACCAAACCGTCATAAACAGGGGTTTCTCACCGGCGGAATGTCTCTTGATGAATGAGATCGCGTCGTCCATGGTGATCACCGAGCCCTTACCCGTTCGTTGCTTAATCACGCCGTTGTGACTGAGGTAAGGGTCGTTGTCGAAGAAATTCAGTCCGATGGTCCACTCGTCAAACCCCATCCCCGAAGGGTTACAGGGCGAATCCGGCTGCCCCGATCCCAAATGCACCTTGCCAAAAATGCCAGTGACATAGCCTGCTTCCTTTAGCGACTCGGCAATGGTCTGCTCGTGCGGTCGCATGTAACGTCCATGGTTCGTCACTTTGCAACGAATCGGATTTCGTCCGGTCATGACACTTGCCCGTGTGGGCGAGCAAACCGGTGCGGCTGCGTAAAATCGATTCAACACCATTCCATCTTTCGCCATCGCGTCCAGCTCTGGCGTCAACACAAATGGATGCCCGTTGTATCCCGTATCTCCCCAGCCTTGGTCGTCAGCCATGACCAGGATGATATTCGGCTTTTCACCCCCAGCCGGCGAAGCTGCCAGGGCCGTATGAGCGCCGTCGACAACAACAAGGCAAGTCGCCGTTACGAAGCAGCACAACGAGAATCCAATTTGTCTGGGCATGATCCCTCCGAGCAGCAGCTTATGCGTTCTTCTGTTTGGCGTTCGATTTCGGCTTCTTCTGATTGGGTCTTTCAGCCGAAAGAGCTCCTTCGGGCCGCTGCAATTCGGCGGTTGGGCGTCTATTCGCTTCGATTTCAGCTATGTGCGCGTCGTACGCAGCTTGCAATCGTTCAACTACGCCGGGGTACTCGGCCGCCAAATTAGTCGTCTCCCCGATGTCGGCTACAGTGTCGTATAGCTGCACAGGAAACGTGGACAGTGTTGGCGAAGGTTTGTCTCGACTCCAATCGCCTTTCCCGAAACCTTCTTGCCACGGATAGAATTTCCACTTTCCGCTGCGGACCGTTCCAGGCCCATGCATCAGAACATAATTCTCATGCGGGCTCTTCGCGTTTTCCTCTCCGAACATGAGTGGCAGAATATCGCGGCCGTCAATTTTTTGGGACGGCATCAAGCCATTGCAAAGCTCAACAAAGGTGGGCATCAAGTCAATCGATGCGGCTACTTCGCGGCATACGGACGATGAGGGGATTTTGCCAGGCCACCACATCACTGTCGGTTCCCGAATTCCGCCATCGTAGACGCTGCCCTTTTTCGCCCGAAGCGGCAGCGACGAACCCACCGCCGCACCGTTGTCACTGGTGAAGATGACCAGCGTACTCTCGTCCAACCCCTTATCCTTGAGCGTTTGCAAAATTTGCCCGACCGACCAGTCAACTTCCTCGATCGCATTCGTAATCAGTTCCTTTTCAGGATTATTGAATGCTTCCGACACAGCAAGTGGCCGGTGGACCATCGTGTGAGGCAGATAGAGAAAGAAGGGTTTTGCACTGTCCTCTGTAATAAAACGGATCGACTCTTCGGTGTAGCGCTTGGTCAGCGTTGATTGGTCGGCGGGATACTCGACGATCTCATCGTTTCGGAAAAGCGGGACGTCATTCTTTTTCTTGTGTCCCGCCCGGACCTGCTCCAGGGTCAACCCATCCCGAATGTCGATGTCTTGTGCCAGCTTATTGGCAGGGTCAATCCACATATCGTTGCTGTAAGGAATCCCAAAGTACTCGTCGAATCCCTGGTAGGTAGGCAGGCATGGTGGCAGATGTCCGAGATGCCATTTGCCGATACATGCAGTGCGATAGCCTGCATCTTTAAACATATCCGCAAGGGTAACCTCGTCGGGATGGAGTCCTTTTTTGGCGTTTGGAAAAAGGACAGCACTCATACTGAGACGCTGATAATGACAGCCGGTCAGGAGGGCCGTCCGCGACCCGGAACATACGGCGCAGCCAACATAGAAGTCCGTAAACTTCATTCCCTCCCGAGCCATCTGATCTAGATTTGGCGTTTGAGGCACCGTCGCTCCGTTAAAGCCGACGTCGCCGTAGCCCATGTCATCGATGAAAATTACGACAACATTGGGGCGTGAACCAGCGGCAATCGCGGACCCAACCACCGGCTCGACACCCAAGCTTGGGACTCTCATGAGGAAGGCAATGAGCAACGAGCCCACTGCCGAAAGGCGTAGCAACGAAAGCATGTGACGTCTCGACTCTTGATCTGCTAGAGAGGGGAAGGACACGAACTACTCAGCGCGACGCTTCCTCTTTACGACAGAACGTCCCGCGATTAGCCGCAACGCCACAGTCTACCAACTCCCCGGGTGTTTCGGGCGTTCTAGGCAAGTAGTTCCTTGACGACATGACCGTGCACATTGGTGAGCCGTCGCTCCAGCCCATTGTGGTAATAGGTTAATCGCTCGTGATCGAGCCCCATCAGATGCAACAACGTCGCGTTGAAATCGTAGACGGTCATTTCGTTTACGGCCGCCTTAAAACCGAATTCATCGCTTTCGCCGTAGCTAATTCCCTTTTTGACTCCCGCGCCAGCCATGAAGCATGTGAACGCGTCCGGGTTGTGATCCCGACCCGTTCCGTTCGCTTGCAAAAACGGCATGCGACCGAATTCAGTACACCAGACCACCAACGTGTGCTCCAGCATGCCACTTCGCTTCAGGTCCGCAATCAGAGCAGCGGTCGGCTGGTCCATGATCTCCGCTTGCATCGCATGAGTATCAGCGATGTTGTTGTGCGAATCCCAGTTTGTGATGCCATTGCCGCCCGCTGGATCACTACCGTTGAACAGCTGGACCACGCGAACGCCTTTCTCAAGTAAACGGCGCGCGAGAATACAATTGTTCGCATACGCCTTTTTCAGGTCCGTCCCTTGGTCGGTACCGTATGCACGGTGAACATGCTCAGGCTCGTTGGCGATGTCCATGACCTCTGGCACCGAAGTCTGCATACGTCCAGCCAACTCGTAACTTGCGATCCGCGCCGCCAAGTCGGCGTCGCCGGGATACTGCTTCAAGTGGCGTGCATTGAGACGCTGCAGCAGTGAGACACTGGCTTTGTCCGCCATCGGACTGTAGCCGAGCGGACGCTTCAAATTGGCCGGAGGGTTCGACGCCGTAAAATCGGTTCCTTGAAATGCTGCGGGGAGAAAACCACTCCCAAAGTTGTTCTTGCCGCTCCTTGCAAGACCACGTGGATCGTTGATCGCGACAAAAGCTGGCAGCTCTTCAGTCTCGCATCCCAGTGCGTATGTCACCCAGGCACCAAAGGAAGGGAAGCCTTCCATCGTGAACCCCGTGTTAAAGAAGTTTTCCCCCTGCGGATGAGCGCTGGTTTGCGTTGTCAACGAATGAACAAAGCAGAAGTCATCAACCATGCCAGCTAAGTTCGGGAGCAGGTCGGAAACCATCTTGCCACATTCGCCGCGTCGCTTGAAATCCCAGAACGGCTTCGCGATGTTGCCTGTTGGACCTTCAAACGTAACGGCAGGGATACCGGGCGGCTTTTGCCCGTCTAATTTGTATAGGGCCGGCTTATAGTCGAACGTATCGACGTGGCTTACCGCACCTGGCAAATAGATGACAAGCACTTGTTTCGCAGGCATATCAAAATGCGGCTTCCTCGGTGCGTAAGGATTGCCATCCGAAATATTAGGACGAATGGGGCCAACTGAATCGTCGGCCAGCAATCGATCTTGCATCAGCAAATGAGACAGACCGATCGCCCCCATCGACATTCCCGCTTGTCCCAAGAACGAACGGCGGTTGAGGAGCGATCGCCCCTGCGGCGAAAGATGTTCTTCGTTCATCGTGTTGGATCTCTATGTTTAGTGCACAGCTGGCCGTTATCAGGCAAATTCAAATCTGCGTGGTAATTGTCTGGATTCAGAGAGCAGCTCAGCCAACTCTTTCGCGCAGTTCATTCATCAAGAGTGTTCATGCAAGAACGCTAGGGCAAGAACGCAAACTCGTTGGCATTCATTAGAGTTCGACATAGGAGTGCGAGACCGTGCTCACGGGCGAACTCACTGGCTGCTGCGACCTCACTTTCGGAAGGTCTTCGCGCGAACAATAACTCGAAGCTTCGCTCAACCTGCGTCGCTAAATCATCCCCTGCCTCTGCCGCGGCTCTCTCCGCCAACAGCGAGGATTGTTCAACAACGAAATCGCTGTTCATCAGATTCAGCGCCTGCAGCGGTGTCGTTGAAACAGGGCGTTTGGCCCGGATCTGACCACAGTCGGGAAAGTCAAACGCAGTGAAAATACGATCATCTACGCGACGCATTCGCTCCTGGTAGAGCATACGCCGCCACGTTTCTTTTCCATGGTTATCAACGACTTCCCATTGTGCATACCGCTTCTTGACGTTGTGGATGCGATAACTCGGGCCCCCGATTGTGGTGTCGAGGCGTCCGGAGGCTTGAAGGATCGAATCCCGGATCACTTCGGCTTCGACTCGCCGAGGCGGGAATCGCCACAGCAGCTGAGCGGAAGCATCCTTATCGAGCCCAGCTTCACTTGGGCGGCTCGATTGTCGAAATGCCCGCGATAAAACCATCATGCGAATCATGCTCTTCATCGAATAAGGTTTCCGCTGACCATCACTGCTCGCCCCTGCCGCAAACTCCTGGGCTAGCCAGTCCAATAGCTCTGGGTGAGTCGGTGCGGCGCCTGCTTTTCCAAAATCACTCGGCGTTGCAACCAATCCTGATCCGAACGTATGATGCCACAATCGGTTGGCCATCACTCGGGCCGTAAGTGGATTCGCTGGATCCGTTAGCCAATCGGCCAATGCCTTGCGTCGCTCGGGACCACCGGCGTTTTCTGGCAGTTGGAGATCGCCCCGCAATGAACCTGGGGCGGAGGGGAACACCTGATTCCTTGGACTTTCTGGACTCCCGCGAGCAAAGACAAAGGTGTCGGCCGGCTCGATGAATCGCGCCAAGAACGCCGGTTGTCGCCCCTGGGTCAAAACTTGATCGATGATGGCCTGAATCTTCGCTTGCAATGCCTTACGTTCCTCATTCTCCTCTGTGCGTTTTTTCATCGAAGCCGTCGCAGCGAACGGCTTCCAGCCCTCGGAACCGTCGGGAAGCGAGATTTTGAAATTACCATACGAAACCTTGTTCATGCCCTCGAGGTAGTCCGTCTCGAGGAAGTCAGCGCGATTGCTGCTGATCCGAATCGTGTCCACATCGGATGTTTCCACAAACGCAAACTCCAGCCAGGGCTTCTCTTTGCTTCCCTTTGGCGACTTCGCCAGCCATTGCTTCGTGCCGAACACACCGTTGACCAGCTTGGTTGCAGGTTTCCCTTCTTGAAAGGTTGCTGGGTTCTCGCTAATTGCTGTCCCAAATTTCTCCAGAGCCAAATTGCGACGTGCGCCGCCAGCCTCAAAGATCTCCATCTCGTCGACCATCACCCATCCGCTGATGAAGTCGATCCGAATTCGATCTGTTGTTTGCTCCGGAAAATGAACCTCTTGATAGCCCTGCCAGTCCTCAACCCAGCCCCACCCGAATTGCTTCATTTTTCGGCGGAGTTGGTTCAAGTCCTCGAGCAGCGCCTTTTCCCTTACAACTCGAGGATGGTCGTCTGACAACTCAGGGAAGCGTCCACCGAATTCGATGTCCTGGAAGACGGCAGAAAGCGAGTAGTAATCCGTGATCGAAATCGGATCGAACTTGTGGTTATGACATCGCGCGCAACCAATCGTCATTCCCATCATGGAAGCTCCGACCGTTTGAAGGATCTCATCCATCCGATCCGCCCTGGCTTGGCGAATCGCCGTTGGCTCGAATCCGACCGTACCAGCCGGAACGTGCGGCCCAGCCACAAGAAATCCGGTCGCATCGCCGGCACCCATCGTGTCGCCGGCCAATTGCTCTCGAATGAACTGATCGTAGGGTTTATCTTCATTGAACGCCCTAGCAACGTAGTCGCGATACATCCATGCATTCTTGCGATACATGTTGCTCTCACTACCGTTCGTTTCCGCCCAACGAATAACGTCCAACCAGTGCTGCGCCCAGCGTTCACCAAAGTGCGGCGAATCCAGCAGTTCGTCGACCAACTCTACGTAAGCCGCCTCGGCGTCGGCTTCAAAATCAGTCCGAAATCGAGAAGCCCGCTCGGGAGTCGGAGAGAGACCAGTCAAAACGATCGAGACGCGGCGAATCAGGGAAAGCGAATCGGCAGCTTCTGAGAATTCGAGTCCCGCCTCACTAATTCTGCTCTCGAGAAAAGCGTCAATGCTGCTGTGGTCAAATTGATCTTTTAGTGGTTCGAATGCCCAATGATCGATAGCCTCTTCGAGAGTCGCATCCATCTGCCCTGGCCAATTCGCGCCCTCTTGGACCCAACGAGTCAAAATGGCAATTTCTTCCTCAGGGATTTTATCTTCGTCGGGCGGCATCTCCACGCCATCGACCTGATGATTGATCACTTCAATCAAGTAACTGGTATCCGGCTTGCCAGGCACGACTGCAGCTAGCCCCGAGTCACCGCCACGCAGCATGCCCGGTCGCACGTCGAGCCGCAGCCCCGACTCTGGCTCATCTTCGCCGTGGCAATACCAACAACGCTCTTCGAGAATTGGAGCAACGTCGCGCTTGAAGTCGACTTCCTCGTTGGCCCGATTCGTTGTGCAGAACAGCTGGAGAAAAACCAGCGTTGTCAAGAAAACTAGATGTTTCATTTTTCTGTTGTCTAGCTTTGGAATAACCGTGTTACGAATTCGTTCTTGATAAATGTTCGTCGCTGGAGTTCAGCCTTTAGGCTGCGGCTTTCCCCGTTGGAGTTCAGCCTTTAGGCTGCCTTCTCCCCATCTTCTCTTCTTCCCTCAGCGTTGAAACGCTCAGCAGGCTAAAGCCTGAACTCCAACGATGCGTTCGGGTCGAGTTCCCACGTCACAAGTCCGGCGGATCCCATTCTTTACCATAGTCATGCAGCGGATAGGCACGCCACGTTGCTACTGCTTTTTCACGTCCAACCGAACTCAGGTATTCACTCGCATTGCAGTAAGGCCAATCCGACCAATCCTTCACGTAGCCATGGTGAATTCCATTGTGGAGAACATAGTTTAACGAAGCATAAAAATGCCCCTCGGATTTCATTCCAGTTTCCGCCGCGTTGTACCAGACCTTCCGTCCTCTTTTGCCGTCCTCTCCGTTCCATTGAAATGATGTCCTCCCGTGAAGCTGCCCGAGTTGCTTGAGCAAGGTTCTGACAGCTTTGGAATCGACGAGAGCATGGTAGTGGTTCGGGAGAACAATCCAAGCAAATACCGAGTCAGACCATTGATTCAATATCCCCACGAGCTCGTCTTCAAAAGCCAACATCCTTTCCGTAGACCTTCCGATTATGTGCTTATGTTCGTAGCAGGCTGCGGTGAGCAAGTAGCAAGTCGTTGAGTCACTCTCGTAGTGGGGTGGACTATGCCAAGGATGATTTGCTTGCTTCCGCTGCTCGAGCACGTCAGCGCGTTGTGCGTCCGTCAGGCCTCGCCAACGGTACATTTGTTCTGGATGAGTCATACTTACTTGCCAACACGTAGATGACACACAAAGCCTCTGCAGAACCACGATCGAGGCTGATCTCCTCAGTCTAGAGCCTGATTCCCTTCTCACTCCGCCGTTGGAGTTCAGCCTTTACGCCGCGGCTTTCCCCGTTGGAGTTCAGCCTTTAGGCTACGGCTTTCCCCGTTGGAGTTCAGCCTTTAGGCTACGGCTTTCCCCGTTGGAGTTCAGCCTTTAGGCTGCCCCTGCCTTTCCTCCATTCCCACCGTACTCCTCGACTAGGCCTCTGTATTTCGGTCGATGCCTCCCCGATTGCACCGGACAGGCTAAAGCCCGAACTCCAACGTCTCAACTTTAATACCCAAGTGGCTTTCCGTACTGATAGAGATTCTCGATTTCCGCTGCTCCCAACGCAGCGTTCCAGATCACCAATTCGTCTATAGTGCCATTTAAATTGCGGACGGCGAACCAAGGCGAATCACGAAAGGGCTGTCCCCAATTCCCGATCTCAGCAGCGCCAATTTTCAGCGCTGAAATCTGGTATCTCGCCTCGATGGCTTCACTGGCAATCTCGACACCATTGACAAACTGCTTCACTCTCTTGCCAACAGGGTCATAAACGGCAGCCAAGTGAAACCACTTGCCACGATCGGAGTCATCGAAGAATGGCTCGGTGTAGTAAACCCGATGCAATCCAGCGTCGCGAACAGTTCGCTGCTCTCTCTTGTTGTAGAACCGCACGTCTTGCGTATCATCGACCATGACGGAAAACATCATTCGCCCGTCATCGCGAATCTGCCAATGAGGTTCTCCTGTCTCATACCCGTCAGCCATGAAGAGTGCGTTGTATCGATGCTCAAGTCGATCAATCCTAGCCCAGCACGCAAATGTAAATGCATCGAATTCTCCTTCGATCCGTGTTCGAACCCTGGCTCCTGCCCGCTTAAAGTCCAAACCTTCGGTGCTGGCTCCAAACCGGCCCGCAGTTCGAAGAACGGGGCCTACCAAAAAACCGCTTCGCGAATCGCCATGCATCGATTGGTTCGGAACACGACGTTCATTCCACGAACGTGCCCGCCGACCAGCTCCAGCGTTAAACGCACCTTCACCAGATTCGTCGAAAAAGGCGATTGGATAGTAGGCGATCAGCCGAGAATCCTCCGACAACTTCTGTACTTGTGTCTTCCAATCCCCATGCCGCTGTTTCTCCGCTGCCTGCCTTCGCTGCTGCAGATCCGCAACCGTGCTGAGCCCCTGCGCCACCGCAGTTTGTAACTCAGGTCCCTCTAGCGTTGCCCGTTCTCCCGTGAGTAGATGCTTTCCGTCATGCTCGCCCCCGCGTAGCTCGACTTCTCCATCGATCACTTCAACTCTCGCCGAATCCTCGCCAACGGAGACAGCAAACTCAGTTCCTAAGTCAATGATCTCCGAGTCCTTGGCGTACACAACAAAACCACGGGCCGCTAGGGGCACCGACGCCCGCAACCGGCCCGCGGCCAACCGTGCGGACCAGTCGCTTTCAATTTCTAGTTCAGCCGGCCCCTCGAGAATGAGAGTCGCGCCACAGAAAAAATCAACCTCCGCAACACCTTCGTCAAACTGAAACGATCCGTTAGGCAGCACATCGCCTTCGCGAAATTGGTTCGCACCGGCCGACCACTTCAGATCGACAATACGCCTCAAGGTAGCGTGACCAGCAATGCGAGTTTCACTGGCGTCATTCGTAACGGACGACTGATTTAGTGGTTCAACAGCTGGACTGCCCTTGGTTCCACCGGCGATCTCGGGAGCTGAAAACTGGTTCCCCAACCAGAATGCAGCGGCACCAACCAGCAACATCATCGCCGCAGCCGCCGCCAACACGCCATAACTGAAATGGGTTCCACCAGAACGGTGCTCGGCGACCATTCGGTTTCTAAGCGACCTAGGAGTTATGTCAACGCCACCGGAAGCGGCTGCTGCTCGCTCTAGGTGACTCGTCAGTCCGATCGCGCGGAGGTAACCTTGCCGCACGTCTGCATCGGAATCCAACGCGTCCTGTAGACGGGCGAAATCGTCCTCGGAAATCGTGCCGTCGATCAACTGATAAATCAGCTGCTGTACCTTACTAGAATCCATTGGCAGACTCCCGCGCGACATGCTGCTCAATGCACTGCTGCAACATTCGTCGCAGTGCATTCACTTTGGAATAGAGCCGCCTAGCCTTCACACCTGTTCGCTTGGCGATCTCCGCGACCGATTCCCCCGGCGCATGAACACTCAGAACGAGGCGTCGTTGATCCGCGGGCAACTTCTCCAAACAGTGCTCCACGGCTTGATCTTCCTTAGCCCGTTCGCCAAAAGACTCCATCGAATCTCGCGCGAGCAATTCAATCACACTGTCTTTAAAGACATGACGGTCACGTGCGTGATCCCGCGTCCAGCTCAGCACTTTGTAGCGTGCAATGACGCAAGCCCACCGGATAAACTCTTCCGACTCACTTTCAGGAGACTCGGGAGCGAAATCAGCGTATTTTCGCCAGCATTCCAACGCCGTTTCCTGAACAACATCGTCGACACCATCGCGTTGGGGTAGCAACGAACGTACGAATCGGCGAATAGCCTCATCGTGCCTAGCAAGCAGGGCTACAAAGGCATCGTATTGCTGCTCTCGAGTTGAGTCAGTCTGCGAATCAGATTGTGAGTCCTTGTCTGACTCTTTCATTGAAGTATTTCCGACGGAATGAATGTGCTTTCTATGTAATTCCACTCGTCTCCCAATTTACCGGCAGTCTTTTCTATTTTTTGTTTTTTCCACCGGGCGAGGCGAGCCCCACGCCTCTTTGAATCGAAAATCGACCACCCCTTAGTCTACAAAATGCGGCTACATACCAAGGCAAACCATATTTTCAATTTGTGTGGTGATTGGATAGTATCCCAACTCCACCTATCCGAGCAGGCACACGCGGCGGGGTCGTCGAGGGATCATGGCATACCTTCAAACTCTGATTCGTGTGGTTTACACGAGGCCCGACTTCCCTACGAAGCTATGAGAGCCCAAAATTGTGTGACACGTAAAACCAAACGGGTCGAGCACCCTTTGATCTGAGACCATGCCCACGGAGAAATGAATGGCAAAGGTTGCAGTCACCGCAGCGAGCGGAAAATTGGGAGCGTCTATCGTCGAGGCGA
This sequence comes from Aureliella sp., assembly GCA_046290675.1. GTDB lineage: Bacteria > Planctomycetota > Planctomycetia > Pirellulales > Pirellulaceae > Aureliella. The sequence goes on along the minus strand of JBKAHA010000007.1, from coordinate 296,641 downwards.
CTTCCGAGATCATTGGCAAAAATAATGTGATTGGGCTAGCCAGAACGCCTAGCAAAGCGAGTTCCCTGGGAGTTGAGATTCGCGCAGGTGACTACGAGTCACCGTCCGAACTGGCACGCTCACTGGAAGGAGTCACTGCAGTGCTCCTAGTCTCGGGCATGGCTCCGCCGCAAGATCGCATTGGCCAACATCGCAATGTCATCCAAGCCGCAGCCAAGGCCGGTGTGAAGCGAGTCGTTTACACAAGTATTCAAGGCGCTGACGAAGGCAACGCATTTTCCCCCATCGTTCAGAGTAACCGTCAAACCGAGCAAGATGTCCGCGAGAGTGGACTGGAGTGGGCCATCGGACGCAACGGAATCTACATTGAGCCCGACATCGAGTACATCGAGAATTACAAGAGATCGGGCGAGATAGCGAACTGTGCGGGCGACGGAAAATGCGGCTATACCATCCGCACGGAACTCGCTGCCGCGTACGCCAAGATGCTGACCGAAGACAAGCATGTCGGTCAGACGTACAACCTGCACGGTGAGTTGCTCACCCAGCAGCAAGTGACTGACTTTCTTAACGACGCATTCGGAACCCAGCTGACATTCCGCAACATGTCCATTGAAGAGTACCGAAACGACCGCATCGCCGAACTCGGAGACTTTCTAGGTACGGTCATTGCTGGCATCTACGAAGGAATTCTCGAAGGCGCCGTCGCGAACGAAAGTCACTACGCGACGGCTGCCGGTCGAGAGCACCAAGGGTGGCGAGCTTACTTTGACGATTTGAAACGCTCAATCACATAGTCGCACGACTTAACGCGTACAGTCGCTGACCTCCAATCCGTCCCAAACTCCGCTTCCAGCAGAGGGCAGCCAAGTTGAACTGGTCTGCGGCTGGTGATGAAGAGGGCGTCAGGTCCTACTGAATCTCTTGCACCCCTTCCACCAACGCATTCCAGTCGCGTTGGTTGTCCATATCGCGTTGCATATCTTTTTCGTCCGCAATGGTGAAGCGTTTGATTGCGGGTGTTTGGCTAGTTGCTTGGTATAACCAATAAGCTTCGGCTTCGAGAGCTTCTCCAATCGGTTTATCGATGGATTCATAGACGGTTTGCTTGCAGGCGTTGATCGAAGCTGCCGGGAAAGTGGCAATCCGGCTAGCAAGCTTCTCGACGTAAGGCCCAATCTCGTCAGGATCGAGTGCGCGATTGATCGTGCCGTAAGCCTCGGCTTCATCGGCATCAAAATCCCGGGCGCTGAGAATTATCTCCAATGCCCGTCCTAAGCCGACTTGGCGAGCCATTCTGGATGCCCCGCCGCCACAGGGCAGGATCCCCATCCCGACTTCCATTTGCATGAATTTGTATTTGCCGCGAGCTGCAAAACGCATGTCGCAGGCAAGCGCAAATTCATGCCCGCCGCCGCGTGCGAATCCTTCAAGCTTCGCAATCGTCGCTTGAGGCAATTTGCTGACTCGTTCGAGTACCGTCTGCAGGTCGAGCAACTTCGCCTCGCTGCGGGAAACGGCATTAGTCGACATGTCTTTCAGCAAATTAGTGTCGTAATGGCAGACCCAAATCTCGGGATGAGCCGACTGAAAGACCACGACCTTCACATCGCGATCTCGCTCCAATCGAAGACACAGGGTGTTCAGGTCCGCCAGCATCTCTTGACCTTGCAGATTGACAGGCGGAAAGTCAATCGTGACATAGAGCACTCCGGCTTTTTGCTCCGTTGAAAATGTCTGATACCCTGTGTATTCCATGTCCGTTCCCTTTGGCTGTTCTTTTGTCTTACCGCTCGATTGTTCGTTGGCAGTTGTGAGAAATGCGGCACGCGATCATGCTACAGTTCGACCGCTTCGCGACAAGAAAGCACTTTTTGGACACGTAGGCACAGAATGGATACCACAAACGAGACGCGACATACCAGTTACGACCTCCCCGCATGCCCCGTCGAAGCGACATTGGAGCTAATTGGCGGGAAATGGAAGGGCATCATTCTCTTTTATCTACTCGATGGTCGCCTAAGGTTCAGCGAACTCAAACGCAAGATTGGTTGCGTAACTCAGAGAATGCTCACCAAACAACTGCGTGAACTTGAGAGCGACGGACTCGTCAATCGTATCGTCTACGCCGAAGTTCCCCCCCGGGTCGAATACGAACTCACATCGGATGGTCAATCGCTCGAGTCGATTCTGCACTCGCTAAAGGAATGGGGCGAGACCCACGCGATGCAGTTGCTCGAAAAATGTGAAACGACACCTGCAGAGTAGCTTTTCCTTACTACGAATAGCCGAAGGACACAGAACCCCCGAGCCCAGTCCACACCGACGACATCAAGATAATGCTGGGAAAACATGAAGTGATTTTTGTAGTACAGTGGTACTAGTATCTGGCGTTCCTTCCCCAAAGCCAATCCTCAGAAGCTTGCGGTTTCAAATCGAACTTTGACCGCGAGCGAATGGAATACTCGGCACTTTCCCCCCAGGGTGTTTCGCCTTCATTTCTCCGACCGCACTTTCTATTGTTGATTGAGAATTGCCCGCATGCGTATTGTGCTAAGCCTGATTTTCTTTTGCATTTCACCGTGTTGCTTCGCCGACGTTTCGCTCGACTCAGCCCTCGGGCGGGCAGGGGAGAACCGGAGCCAACTTGAGCTCGCGTTGAAAGAAGTCCCCGAAATGCAGCGTGAGGGAATGGAGTTCCTGATCCGTTACATGCCAGAGAGGGACCTAACATCGCTCAAGGCTGAATTTCTTCTCACGAATGTCCGATTGGCCTATCAGGCTTGGGAGAATTCGAATTGGTATGACGAGATTCCTACCGAGGTCTTCCTGAACGACATTCTCCCATATGCGAGTATCACGGAGACTCGCGAAGACTGGCGTTCCCATTTCTACGACCGATTCTCTGACTTGGTTAAAGACGCCAAGACCACTAGTGAAGCCGCAGCGATTCTGAACAACAACATTTTTAAACAGCTGAATGTCAAGTATTCGACGAAACGCAAACGCGCAGATCAGAGCCCAAGTGAATCCATCGAGCAAGGATTGGCGTCGTGCTCCGGACTGAGCGTCATGCTAATCGATGCTTGTCGCGCAGTCGGCATTCCAGCGAGGTTCGTCGGCACTCCACTTTGGTCGAATCGATCGGGCAACCATAGCTGGGTCGAAATCTACGATCAGGGCTGGCATTTTACGGGCGCCTGCGAAGCGACTGGAGCGGATCTCAATAAGGGCTGGTTCGTTGACCGAGCTTCTCAGGCCAAAAGAGACAGCCGCATTCACGCGATTTATGCCACGTCCTACAAGTCGACCTCCGTCAAGTTCCCGATGGTGTGGGATCGCAATGCAGATTACGTCAATGCGGTCAACGTGACGGACCGTTACACACGCCTCAAAGAGAAATTGCCTGAAGGCGTCGAGCGGACGATGTTCGTTGCCATGCGAGAAGGCTCCAGTGATCGAGTTCCTTTGACGTTGGTCGTCACCGACTCCGACGGCCAGGAGGTTTTCCGAGGCACCACAAATGATGAGAGCTTCGACCGCAATGATCACATTAGTGTTCCGTTGGAAGTCGGCAGTACCTACCAAGTCCAGTTCGGCGACACCCCCGCAGATTCAATCGAAGCAACAGGGAACAACCAGCTCGTCGTTTTCCAGCTGAAACCCTCAGGATCTTCCGATGGGACTGATACGCCGTCAGGCGAGGCTTCCAAAAACGAAGAGACAGCCTCGCTATCCAAGCAACAAGCGGATGACCTGATCAATCAACTCTGGAAGGCATATTCCGATGCCGAAAAAGAAGATCGGCGTATTGAGAACGAGAGTCGAGAAATCAAGATTGGAAATCGTACGATGCCTTTCTGGTACAAAGTCTTCGGCGAAAAACCGGACAACGGCCGACGGCTTTTCATTTCGATGCACGGTGGTGGTTCTGCTCCGCCAGCTGTCAACGATCGACAGTATGAGAATCAAAAGCGATTGTATGAGCCCGAAGAAGGCGTTTACTTTGTCCCGCGTGCACCAACGAATACTTGGAACCTCTGGCACGAAGGGCACATCGACGACTTCTTCCAACGCGTCATCGAGAACATGGTCCTTCTGGAAGGCGTCAATCCCAATCAGGTTTACATCATGGGCTACTCTGCCGGTGGCGACGGCGTGTTTCAGCTTGCACCGCGCATGGCGGACCGACTGGCCGCAGCAGCCATGATGGCAGGCCACCCGAACGAAACGACTCCAGACGGTCTCCGCAATCTGCCTTTCACGATTCACATGGGCGGTCGAGACGCCGCTTATAAACGCAATGAAAAAGCAGCTGAATGGAAGGAGGCTCTCGCCGATCTACATCAGAAAGATCCAGGCGGCTACACACACGAAGTTACGATTCACGAAGGACTCGGACACTGGGTACAACGTCGCGACGCGGTCGCCGTACCTTGGATGTCCAAATTCTCGAGAAATACGACGCCAGAGCTCGTTGTTTGGAAGCAAGACGATCGAACTCACCAACGATTTTATTGGCTCGCAGTCGACGCCGAAAACGCCAAAGCTCGGGCGGTCGTACGCGTCAAACGCGACGGTCAGAATTTCGATGTAGAAGAATGCGGAGTCGAGCGTCTAGCGATCCGACTGAACGACGACATGATTGATTTCAATCAACCGATCAGAGTTACCTACGATGAGCAGGTCCTTTTCGAAGGCTTGGTTGCTCGAAACAAGACTGTCATCGAGAGGACATTCAACGAATGCCACGACCGCAGCAATGTCTTTAGCGCCGAAATCGAAGTCGAGGTCCCACAAAAATAGCCGTCGAGTGCACGACTGCCCCCAAACCGCTACCGAGTACACTTAAGCGATCAGCTCTTGGATGACATGAGCCGTTTCGACTCCAGTAAGCCGCTGATCGAGCCCTTGGTATCGGAAAGTCAGCCGTTCGTGATCGAAACCAAGCAGATGTAAACAAGTTGCGTGAAAGTCTCGGATGTGAAGCGGATCCTTAACGATGTTGTACGAGAATTCATCCGTCTCGCCATAAACCGCACCACCTTTAGCTCCGCCTCCCGCCATCCACATGCTAAAGCAGCGTGGGTGATGATCCCGACCGTAATTCTCTTTGCTTAGGCCTCCTTGTGAGTAGATCGTTCGCCCGAATTCCCCGCCCCATATGACGAGCGTATCGTCTAACATTCCTCGCTGCTTCAGATCTTCAAGCAGCGCATAACAGGGTCGATCAACGTCGTTGCACTGATCCGGAAGTCGTCCAGCGACGTTGCCGTGGTGGTCCCAATTATTGTGATAAACCTGGACGAATCGAACTCCGCGTTCAGCGAGCCGCCGCGCCATTAACGCCGTGTACGCGAACGAACCAGGCTTTTTCGCATCCTCCCCGTACAACTCGAACGTCGATTCCGTTTCGGAACTGATATCCGTAAGCTCCGGAACGCTTGCCTGCATTCGATAAGCCATTTCGTATTGCTGAATGCGCGTCTGCGTCTCAGGATCACCGATGGAATCGTAAGCAAACTGGTTCAGCGCGTTAATGCCTTCGATGCTGCGTTTCCGGACCTCACTGGAAACCCCCGGAGGGTTGTTGATGTAGAGGATGGGATCATTGCCACTGCGAAAGGAAACACCAGAATGACGTCCTGGTAGATACCCCGCGCTCCAAAGACGCGATGAAATGGCCTGCTCTTGCTCTCGATTCTTCGGGATTGCGATCAGGACCACGAATGCGGGTAAATTCTCGTTCATGGAACCGAGGCCGTACGATGCCCACGAACCAAGGCACGGCCTACCGGTAACCTGATTGCCAGTCTGCATTGCGGTGATTGCTGGCTCATGATTAATAGCCTCCGTATGGAGGCTTCGCATCCAGCAAATCTCGTCCGCTTTCTTGGCCAGGTTGGGTAGCAGCTCAGTATTCATTTCGAAGCCGCATTCGCCTGCCTTGCTGAACTTGTATTTGGAAGGGGCGATTGGAAACCTGGCCTGCCCGCTCGTCATTGTCGTCAACCGCTGCCCGTTCCGAACAGACTCAGGCAGATCTTTGTCATACCAATCGGCCATTCCCGGCTTCGGATCAAACAGATCCATCTGTGACGGCCCCCCCACCATGTGCAAATAGATAACTCGCGTTGCGCGAGGCGCAAAATGCGGTCGCACCTGGCCGTGCTGCTCTGATGCAAATGCGGCGGGAAGCCCAAGCGAGGCTAGTGCGGCGCCGCCCAGCAGGTTCCTGCCGCTGCTAAAAAACTGCCTACGAGTCTGCTGCAAGACATCCTGAGCGACAGACGATTGATTTCTCATCATTTATTCAGCGCTTCGTCGAGGTTCATGATCTGACTAGACACCATTGTCCAAGCTGCAAGCTCAGACGCGTCGAGCTCGGAATTGGTCGGCGACTCTCCAACTTGGATTAACGCCTTGGCTGCATCCGGATACTCTTGGTAGTGGTTTGCGTAGTCCTCGTAGCTTTGCAGTACGACTTGTTGCTCTCGATTCTCAAAGGACCTACCCAATACCCGTACCGCAACGTTATTGGCGATGTCGGTTGGTTTCGAGCAAGACTGCATCGACAGCTCTGCAAGCTTCCGAGCGGCCTCCACATACTGAGGGTCATTCAAGGTAACCAGCGCTTGCAATGGAGTATTCGTTCGCTCACGACGAACCGTACACACTTCGCGGTTGGGAGCACCTAGAGTTTCCAATGCTGGCGGTGGAGCCATGCGTTTCCAAAAGGTATACAGAGAACGCCGGTATAGATTCTCACCGGAGTCTTGTCGGTACTCGCGTGTGTCGCCTCCGGGCAGCCCGACCATGTTCCATAAATTGTCCGGTTGGTATGGCCTCACACCTGGGCCAAACATCTTTGCGGACCGTAGACCGCTGACGGAAAGTGCAAAATCTCGAAGCATCTCCGCGTCCATCCGGAATCGAGGTCCACGTGAAAGTAAAGCATTGTCCCGATCCTTCACTAGCTTCTCGGGCGTAACCACTGGGGCCTGACGGTAGGTCGCGCTCATCAGTATTTGCTTGAAGAGTCTTTTGACGTCCCAGCCGTTCTCTACAAAATCGACTGCAAGCCAGTCGAGTAACTTAGGATTCGAGGGGGCAGCCCCCATGATTCCAAAGTCCTCCGGAGTCACTACGATGCCTTGGCCAAAGACTTCCTGCCAAAAGCGATTCACAGTGACACGAGCCGTTAACGGATTCCTCTCGTCAACGACCCACCGAGCAAGACCCAGGCGATTTTTGGGTGCATCGGTGGGAAACGCATGCAGTGCCGCGGGCGGCTTGGCAGAAACCTCTTCGCCGATGTTATCGTACTCGCCACGCATCAAAATGTTTGCCATTGCGGGCTGCTTGCGTTCGACTTGAACGTGTGTGACGGGGCTCCGTGCCTCGATCGCGCCGCGTTCGTCTTGCAACGTCTTGACGGCTGAGGCCAACTCTAGGAACTTCGTGTCGTACGTTCGGAGATAGTAATCAAACAACTCCGTGACCTGGGCACCGGTCCTGGACGCTGGCTCCGTTTCCAAGGTGTGAGTGAGCGAACCGATGAGCCGAACCTGATTGACCTCATCAGGGCTCAACGCTTTGCCAAAAAAGTGAAGATCTTGGACTGAACCGTCAAACGTGGAGCCTGTGGAGCGTTGTCCGATTCGAAACGGAGTGTCCGTTCGAACGTCGGCATCTGCCTTTAAGGTATTTGTCGCGACTCGCGTAGCTTTCTTTTCACCGTCGACAAAGATCGAGATGCCTTCCGGCTTGCCACTTCCATCCCAGGTGACGGCAACGTGATGCCATTGCTTCGCCTTCAAGCCCGCCTTATTCGTGCGCACTTTGATCGCGTTACCAGGCCAACTGTCAATGATGTGGACTGCAAGTTCACCGTTTTCAAAGTACAAATCCCAGCCTCGATGCATATTCGCTTCGTCCATCCGAGCGAGCGGCGCGCTGACTTGGTTCAATTTCTCGGTACGGATCCACTCCGAGTGCGAAAACGCCTGATCCCGCGAGAAGTTTCCGATCTGCCCCAGTTCAAGAGTCTTACCAGCCCCCAACTGAATTGCCTTGGAATATCGACCGTCGACAGACCAATCAATTTCGCCAACGGTCAACTTGTGAACATCGAATAGCCTTAGGACCCAAAGCTCATTGCCGGCCCCCTCGTCCAACGGGACCGACACGATTCGATCCGCTGCCGGAAAGCTCGACCGAAGTTCGTCTGGATGGATCCCTTCCACCCAAGACTCGAACGCCCGTTTGGCTTCCCTGCGGTACTGATCCCGCTCGGCCTTCGCTGCTGCAATCTCGTCGTCGATGACCATCCAGCGCTGTCGGTCCGTGCCCATCGGGACGCGAATGGCAGGGCCGCGACCATCTTTGACGTTTCCGTCGAGCCCGGTCTGGGTTGTGTTGCGAAAGAAGGCTGCCAACGAGTAGTAGTCTTCTTGTGTTAGTGGATCAAACTTGTGATCGTGGCATTGGCAGCAATTGGTGGTCAATCCGAGGTAAACCCAACCGAAGGTCTGCACTCGATCCGAAGCATAGAGCGCGAGATTCTCCGCTTCGATCGTTCCGCCCTCGTTCGTGGTTATGTTGCATCGCTGGAACCCTGTAGCAATCTTCTGCTCCAGAGTCGGATTCTCAAGAAGATCGCCGGCCAATTGTTCAACAGTAAATTCGTCGAACGACTGATTTCTATTGAACGCACGTATGACCCAGTCGCGATAGGGCCACATCTCGCGATAGTTGTCAAAATGCATCCCGTGGGTGTCTGCGTAACGGGCAGCATCAAGCCACGCTCTAGCACGGTGTTCACCCCAGGATTGTTGGGACATTAGCCGATCGATCCAGACCGCCAGCGTTTCTTCATTGTCTTCGGCGTATTCTCGAGCAAACCTGGCGACATCGCCTGGCGACGGAGGCAGTCCCGTGATGTCCAAATGCAACCGACGAAAGAGCAAGTTCGGCTCGGCTTCTTCAGCAGGCCTCAGGTCGTTCCGCTGGAGACCTTCCAGTACAAAACGGTCGATTTCATTCTTGGCCCAACTTGAATCAGAAACGACCGGTAGCTCAGGCTTCTGCGGCTTGATAAAAGCCCAGTGTTTTTGATACTCGGCCCCCTGGTTGACCCAACGTCGCAGCAGCTCAATCTGCTCCTCCGATAACGGCTTCTTGAGCTCTGGCGGCGGCATCACAAGATCCGCGTCTTCGGACAGGATACGGGCGATCATCTCGCTGCTTTGAGCTTCACCAGGTACGATCACGCCCGATTCGACCGCAGCTTCCCTCTGGTCCAAGCGCAAGTCTGCTTCTCGACTCGCTTCATCGAGCCCGTGACAAGCGAAACAATGATCGGCGAGAATCGGTCTAATATCGCGGTTGTATTGAAGAGTGCCGCCCTCATCAGCGACAACGAATTCAACCTCAAGACAGGCCAGGAGACCGGCTACAGCCAAGCAGCTCGTCAAAGCACCAACGGAGTTTCGCATTCGCATCTTCAACTCAACATTCACTTGCAATCAAGTATAAATCTACTTGCACGGGCAAACCGGCATTGATCAAGCCGACACGGCAGCAATCGATTCGATCGCTGCCAACGCCACCGCGTGGTCATCGGCAACGGTAGAACCCGAAACGCCCACGGCACCAATGACGGCACCGTCTTCGCCGTGCACGGGCAATCCTCCGGGAAACGTGATCAGACCGCCGTTGGAATGCTCAATGTTAAACAACGCCCCTCCGGGTTGCGAAAGTGAACCGATGTCACCAGTCGGCATATCGAATTGCCGCGCTGTCTTCGCCTTCTTGCATGCGATATCAATGCTGCCTAGCCATGCCCCATCCATGCGATGAAACGCCTTCAGGTTCGCCCCCGCATCGACGATCGCGATATTCATTTTGGCTCCAATCGAAATCGACTTTGCGATGGCTGCATTCAACATCGTCTCTGCCAACTGAGTATCCAACTCTTGCATCCTTTTGCTTTGCTCCAACTTCATTGTTTTGAGAATTCGTCTTGGCAACAGTTTCGAATTCTGTTGGTCACCAAGGTTGAACCCATAGTCGCTAATCGGCCCTCCGGCGTCTTGACGGAAGGCCGCAAAATTTTGTACATTTTAAGCATGGCGAAAAAGAAACCACTGTCGAAGAATAAGATTAGCGAGCCATCAAAATGGCAAGATAATTTTTTCAAACAACTGGCACGTCCAAGAACGTTGCTTGACCTGTTTGATGTAATCCCCAATGTCTACATGTATATTAAGGACGTGAAGAGCCGCTTTGTGAGAGCCAACCGCGTCGTTTGCGACGTTGTCGGAGAAGAACACCCGGACCGTTTAATCGGCCGCACGGATTTTGACTATTTCCCTCCAGCTGTCGCCGCGCAATACGTCGCAGAAGACCAACGCGTCATTACTTCACGTCAATCTTTGTCGGATCAAATCTGGATGGTTCCCGGCAGTAACGGTGTTCCAAGACTCTTCCTTTGCAGCAAGATTCCGCTGCTTGATCGAAAAGACAATGTTGTCGGAATTGCGGGCCTGAAGCGGCCTTATGAATATTCGGCGGACGATTCTGCTGGTTACTCGAGGCTGATTAGCGTGACGAAGTTTGTCACGGAGAATTACGCCACTGGAATTGAAGTTCCGGACATGGCAGAACATGTCCTGCTGTCCGTCAGCCAACTTCAACGCGAGTTTTCCAAGAACTTTGGAATCACGCCTGGTCGATATCTAAGGGAAGTGCGTGTCGGAGTCGTAAGACACCTTTTGGAGTGTAGCGATCTTCCGCTTAGCTCGATCGCTACCAAGTGCGGCTTTGCAGATCAGAGCCACATGACAAGGCACTTCAAATCCAGCACTGGTATGACTCCGAGAAAGTACCGAGAACGATTCCGAGGCCCGAATCGGAGCATCCGCGGCCTAAAGGACATGCCTCAGTCTTAAGCCAATTTAAGTCCCATTCCCTTCATTCTCCTGCGGCCCAACACGATCTGGCCTGACGACTTGGCCGACTGATCACGTTGAGCAATCGAATGAACATCTCAGCTCACTTCTCGTAGGCCGATTTGCTTTGAATAAACTTGCAGATTTAGTTTGCCAACTAACGGACTCTGCATCCGTGGAATTGGGTGACGTCATCCAAGAGCTTTGGAGCGGCTACGGCTTGATCCAACGCGCGACACTGCGGAAGGCGAGGGAAACGCAACAAGTTGTCATTAAGCACATCGACCTTTCTCTAGCTCGTCCGAATCGCCGCGGTTGGGGTGGCTCCAATTCCCATGAACGGAAAGTTCAGTCCTACGAAGTTGAGAAAATTTTCTATGAGTCGTATTCAGCGAACTGCTCCCCTTCGAGCCGTGTTCCCAAGCTGATCGCCGCTACTGAAAGTGAAGGACAGGGTGGTTGGATTATGGTGCTTGAAGATCTCGACCGAGCTGGTTTTCCTGTGCGAAAAGATCTGGCGAGCCACACCGATGTCAGAGCTTGCTTGGCATGGCTTGCGCATTTCCACGCGAACTTTTTGGGAAAGGATGCGGCTGGGCTATGGCCCGTCGGAACTTATTGGCATCTAGCAACGAGACCCGACGAGTTCGAAGCGATGCCACAGAGCCACTTGAAGGATGCCGCTCACCGGATTGATTCGCGACTCAATCATGCGGTATTTCAAACCCTCGTTCATGGCGATGCAAAGATCGCCAACTTTTGCTTTTCCCGCACTTCCGAAGAGACGAATACAGTGCCCCATGTCGCTGCTGTCGATTTCCAATATGTCGGTCGTGGCTGTGGAATGAAAGATGTCGCTTATTTTGTGAGCAGCTGCGTGAGCGGCGATCAGGCTACGCGCGATCACGAGCTCCTACTGAATTATTATTTTGAAACACTTGAAGACGCGCTCTCCACACGCGACATTGCAGTCGAATTTTCACAACTGGAGTCCGAGTGGCGTGAGCTCTACCCATTTGCTTGGGCCGACTTCTGCCGATTCCTGAGCGGCTGGTCGCCAGGGCACTGGAAACTTAACGATTATGCCGAACGACTTACGAATTCGGTTCTCGAAGAAAACCGGTCGTTCGGCGTCGGGGATGATTCCCCAAAACCAAAGACTAGATGATCCAATCGTTCAGCATTCAGCGGATCGTTGCGTCCTATCGCGTCTGTTCTTGAACCACTTCAACGCACTAGAATCGCTCGCTGAAGTTGCTCGCATCCAAGTTTGGCTAGATGCTTGAAGCAACAAACGGCCGTCGCTGGTTTGCCCTATAATTGCCTTCCGCAGCTTATGCCGCACATTCGATGGCAACATCCTTTCACCTTGGTATATCGACAGATGAAACCGCAATTTCCAAAGAGTATCCATGCGTCAGCTCAACTGCTGTGCTATTTGATCATCACTATCGCTTTGGCGACTAGCTCCCGAGTAGCCAGGGCTGACAACTGGGCTCAATGGCGTGGCCCGGAAGGCAATGGAATATCGACCGAACGCGGCATTGTCACGGAGTGGTCGCAGACGAAGAACGTGATTTGGAGAACACCTTTGCCAGGGCAGGGCGGGGCGACTCCGGCTGTTTGGGAAGATCGTATCTTCGTCACCTCAGCAGAAGGCGATGACCTCGTCCTGCTTTGCTTTGACACTGAATCTGGCAAGCAGCAATGGAAAACCAAGGTGGGTTCTGGCAATCAAGATGCCCGTGCCGGAGAGGGCAATTCCGCATCGCCGTCACCGAGCACTGACGGTACCCATGTGTGGAGCTTCTTTGCCACCGGTTTACTTGCTTGCCACGACTTCGACGGCAATGAAATCTGGAAAGTCGATGTCGGTGATCGCTATGGGAAGATCGACATCCAATTCGGGATGACATCCACGCCCGTGCTAGACGGAGACGCTCTCTACCTTCAGCTCATTCATGGGCCGATGAAACGCAACAATCAGGACCAGACCGGTAAGGTAGTCAAGATCAACAAGCTCACTGGTGAGACGATCTGGGAATTCGATCGCAAAACAAATGTCATTTTTGAGTGCAAGCACTCCTATGCATCTCCGTTTATCTACGACGACGGCGACCAACGATTCTTGATCGTGCATGGCGCCGACTGCACAACGGGACACTCGCTCGAATCCGGCGAAGAAGCCTGGCGATTCACGGGCCTGAATGGACCAACAGAGATTAACCCAGGCCGACATGACCCGACCTTCCGTTTTGTCGCCTCTCCGGCAGCAACGGATGGTACGATAATCGTCCCGACTGCGAAACGCGGCCCCACCGTAGCGCTATCCGTTTCCGATCTTTTGAATCCCGGCAGCAACGACTCCGAGAACATCGATTGGGTCCTTTCGAACACACCAGATGTGTCGATTCCCCTGATCGTCGACCAGTACGTTTATCTACTGCACAAAGATGGCAAACTTCAGTGTGTCGAACTTGCTGGAGGCAACGAGGTTTATTACGAAAGGACGCACTCCGTGCAACATCGCTCTAGCCCATTGTACGCGGACGGCCATATCTATTTCTGCGCGAAAGATGGAGTCTGCACCGTTGTGAAGGCAGGTCCGGACTTTGAGATCGTAGCAACCAATGATATGGGTGGAGAACCGATCACGGCATCGCCAGTTGTCGCCGGCGGCACGCTGTATTTGCGAACTTACAATGCCCTGTACGCTATCCGCAAACCATGAGCGTACCGGTTGAGCCGAAGGACGTGCCGTCGCTGGAGCTGCGTGACGTTACGAAGACGTTGGGCAGCACCGATGTACTCAAAAACTTTGACCTAAAACTGTATGGCGGACAGATCGTAGTCCTGCTCGGAGCCAACGGTGCCGGCAAGACCACCCTCTTGCACCTAATGGGATCGCTCTATCAGCCGAACGATGGCCAGGTGCTATTGGATGGAAAGCCGCTGTGCCGATCGCGGCTCGATCAGCGGCGGCGACTGCACTACCTCCCCGATATTCCGACCATCAGCCCCGCCCAATCGCCACTGGAGTACATTGCATTTGTTTTACAGTGCTACGAGTGTTTCCAAGACGGCGATTCGGCTGTCGAAAGGAAGGTGATCGAACTTCTCAAGGAGTTCGAGTTGCTGACTTTGTCCGATTCGCCTTCTAGGACTTTGTCGCGTGGCCAGAAGTACAAAGCTACTTTAGTGGCGTTGCTCGCAGTCGATCCAGATATCTGGATCCTAGACGAACCATTCACGAGCGGCATGGATCCTTTGGGATTAACCTTGTTGCGTCGGCACATGGAGAAGGCTCGACTGCGCAACCGCTTGATTGTCTACTCGACTCAGCTAGTCGAAGTGGCTAAACAACTGTCCGACACTGTCTGTATCCTGGCAGATTCGAAGCTTGCCGCGTTGGGTCCAATCCATTCGCTTGAAGACAACGCGGACAGTACCCCTGGCCTACGCGAGCTACTTGGGCAACTACGCGAGATCACGACGCCTGCTGACAGCGACGCGAATGAATCTGGCAATCTCGACCAAGGCTAGCGAACAAGGCTGAAACGTGGAGGAAGCGGCTGAGCGTCAAAGCATCCGGTTTCACCAAATGCCCGAACAACATCCTATGCGTGAAACCACCTCCGCTCCGAACCACACGAGGATTAGCCAACGGACAGCCCATCGCAGGCTGCTCAAGCTGGCTAGGTCGGAGATTGCAGATTCTGCCACCTTGGCCGCTGAACACCACAAGCGACGCTGGCAGCGACGATTGAATCGCGCCGCCCGCTGGATCGTGCTAGGCTTTGTCTGTGCCGGGGTGTTGATTGGTATTTTGATGATGGTCATGATCGGTTTTATGCTGCACGGTCCCGCCAGCATCGGGAAGTTGATCGGCGCCGGTTTGCCACCTTCCATCGATCCTGTTCCCGTCATCGCCGGCTGGTGCATTTTTTGCTGGGTGGGTTTACTCTCCGCGATCTACCAGATTCGGAACACAACGATCGCTTTGAAATACCAGCCCTACGCAGCTCATCTTCCATTGGACGACCGTACGCTGATCTCGCCCTGGTCCAACGCGCTGGGCGGTTTGTCAGTCGCTCTTCTGAGCGTCGCATGCGGTGCACTTATTCCAGTCGCTGTCTGGGGGGACATCACTTGGCCGCAGGCGGTCGGGCTATCCGCCATGGTGCTGCTGTCGGTGCTGTTCGTTTGGTTGCTCGCCGAGTGGATCGCATCTTATGTTCCAGTTACACCCCTAGTCGCTTCCATCCTGATTACCACAAGCATTTTACTTTTCCTCTTCGGAGTCGTTGTCGGGGCGGTGCCACGCACGGTTATCGAGATCCGCCAGGCTCAATCATTTGGCCCGATCTGGATCCTTCCCCCGGCGGGCTGGTTGGTTGGGATCAGCGGATTGCTCGACGTTCCGGAGCTGAACCTATATGGACTTCCGTTCTTCGCAGTAATAACGATGGCCCTGCTTTATCGCCACGTCAGAACGACGATGCAGCTAGAGGACATTCGCATCACCAACGGCCAACGCCAACCAGCGTTGCGACATGGGTGGGTTCGTGCCTGGAAGAAACCACAACCCAGAAGCGAGTTTGAGCCCATCCAAGATGATGATGTCAAAACAGCGGAGTTGCTTTCAACTCTGATGAGAAGGGAACTCGGACAACAAAAACGCTCACGGATCGCCACGTTACTGATGCCTTGGCGTCTTGGCGCTCGAGAGCGCGCTATCCTGGGACTATCTGGGATCCACCACCCGCGGCGATCTCATCTCTCCGAGTTCAAATGGGGATTGTGGCCGATCGTTTTCGCCATCGCCCTACTAATTTCCAATCAGTATTTTTCGCTCTTTGCTTTCCCTCGGTTCCTACGTATCCCTTTGCTTATCGGATTTGCACTTTCGTTGATCGACTTCCGTATTTTCCAAGCCATTTCGGAAGCATCTCAATCGGGCGGCGTCTTTTCCCCTCGTGTCCAGCAACCCTTTTCGGGCGGTGAATTACTCTTGGCACTGTTGAAGAATCGTTTGCTCTTCTTGTGGAACGCCATACCGGGCTGGTTCATCGCGGTCGGCGTCCTGCTATTCACGGACATCCCTGTCAACATGGTGGTTCAACCACCCTTGATCATCGGCCTAGCCAGTTTACTCATCGCCGTCTATCTATACGTTTCGATCGTGACGAGCAATCTGCGATCTTGCTGGCAAGTCTGGTGGCTGGTGGTACTACCGTGGAGCCTGTTTAGTATTGCAGCTATTCTTTTGATTCAGTTTGGCGTCCTTGGATCCGTCTTGGCAATGCGTCCCGATCTTGCCTGGTGGTTCTTGCTCGGTTCCGCCGCTCTCCTGCTAGTAGGCGCCAGCATCGTTTCGACGGTGATCGCCAAGCTGCGACTTGATGAATCCACCATCACCCTCGCCAATGCTATTCGCTACAAGTAACGCGAAACGGAAGACGCTTTCCAAAGATAGCTACGGAACGCGAGAGCACTCCTTTGGCCTGGTAAATGGAATCCGCCACGTCGCCCAAAAAAGGTTGCGAGCCGGTACCGTCGAATCATTGAAAGGCGAATTGGCCTAATGGGATTTTTGGCTAACACACCGCAATCACGTTTCAATGCGAGCCAGGTCATGACTGCTCAAAAGCGTTTCCTCAGGGCTGACAAAAATGCGAGGAAATGCTTATCTGCCTTAAAACAATCGCCATGGCCAATCCTCGGGCAGCGCGCAGAGCACGGCCAAACAGCAGCACACCAGCCAGCCCGCCAGTGTCAGTGAGGTCCAGCCCTCAGCACGTCCGTCGCGTTGGAATCGCGAGACTCGAGCTGGAATCATCCATGCGATGAAGCTCACCACTAGCCAGGTCAACGCGAAGACGACGGGAAAAACCCGCTCCGCTAATTCGGCTCGTGTTCCCATTTCACTGGAACGAAGAAAAACGGCCAAACAAGTCAGCAAAGCAAGACAAAAGAGCCCTGTAGCCACCACCATTGCTGGTCGCCATTGGACTAAATCGTTCCTCTCTACGTCGAACGATTCAGGGCTACTTAGCCACGTGAGTTCGACGGCATAGAAAATCGATACGCTCCACAGTCCGACGACAGTGAATCCATATAGACGCGGCAGCCATTGTCTCTGCAGATCGAGCCCAACACTTGCCAGCGCTCCGGGTGCCTCGACGCCACCAGCCGACACCGGCATCAAAGCCGAAATGCCAAAGCCAACCAGTCCAACTAGCAGTAGACCGAATTCCACCGAGGAGATTGGATTCGTTTCCTGACTATCCGCTCCGCGACGACGCGAGCGTGCGGCTCTCTTGGAACTGGCAGGTCGATCCTCAGCCTCCGCCTGCAGATCTCCTGGAGACAATCGACTCCAACGGCCAGTCAAAAGGATGGCCAAGACGGCGAAGGCTCCGGCTCCCGTGCCAAGAATCAAATAGGCCAGTAGCCCAGACGAGCGAATCAGAACGGGAATTGCAGTTACCAGGATGCCAACGGCGATCAGAGCCGCAGGGCCAAGCGAAGCTAAGCGTCGGTCGCAGAACCGCAAAAACACAAGACTACCGGCCAAAGCAAAAAGCAACTTTGGTAACATTCCATTGAGCCCAGTGACAAGTGCTGCTTCACTGACGAGATCGCTACTCAGCTGTGCCAACATCATGTTCATCTAATTCATTGCGGGCGTCGGTTCGAATATATGAAAGGGCGGATCCCCGAGTATGCAGCGCTGCCCGAGATTGCCCGAACCCTCTGCCAACCTGAGCCTAATCCATGATTCCAGCTAGACGCTGACTACTTCATTTTTTTAGCCTTGCTGTTCTGCCCAACTCGGTTTCGGAGCCTCAAACTGCACGAGTTCTCCGCTCTGCGGGTGTTCGAGCTGCAAGCGCCATGCGTGCAAACACATCATGCCATCGCCAGTCGATTGCGCTGGCGGCAATTCGGCATTCCGCTCCGCATCGCCATAAACCGGGTCACCACAGATCGAATGTCCGAGATGCTTCAAATGGATGCGGATCTGATTTGTGCGTCCTGTCAGCGGCCGCGCCTCGACAAGGGCCGTACCATCTCCGAAATCGAGCAAGCGCCGAAAACGAGTCCGTGCTGCCTTCCCGCTGGAGTCTATTATTCGCATGCCGTCTTCATCTGCAGGTGTTGAACTAATTGGTTCATTGCAGTCGATTTCCTCCCAGTCCGGCAATCCTTGCACCCTTGCCAAGTAGGTTTTGTCGACACTTCGTTCTTCAAACTGTTGCTGCACATGGCGGGCAGGCCGGTATTTGCGCGGCAGCACCATCACTCCAGTCGTCAACGAATCTAAGCGATGTGGCATCCGCAGCTTTTCATTGGGATAAGCCCGGCTGAGAATCCATAGCAGTGTGTTGCGGTTGTATCTTCCGCTCGGATGCGATGGCAGAGGAGCCGGCTTATTCACAACGACAAGTGCTTCATCTTCGTGGATCAAACGAATATCTGAATTGATTGCAGGCTCAACCGTGTTGGGCATCAACTGGACAAAGCGTTGGCCCTCCCGAACAACCTGTTGAGCAGATGCTTCAGAGCCGTCTTCCTGCTTGATGTCACCCGCAGCCAACCAAGTTTCCCATTGCTCGCGCCCGATTCGTGGCTGGTATCTCTCCAAGAAATCAAGCATCGATGTTCCAGCCAATTTGCCGGAAACATGTATCTGCCGCTTGTTCGTATAGGGTGTCGATCCGGGCTGCTTCTCGGCTTCCGATAAGATCTTTGCCTGTCGCTCACCATACTGCTGGCGGTAAATTTCCTCCGGATCCACATAACATCGAGGGCAATACTCCCCGAAGCGAAACTTCCCGGACGCGACATCTTCGGATGTCAGAACGGCTTGGCATGCGAAGCACAGCAAGTCACCGGTGGGCTGCAGCTCTGGATCCAATGCGACACGACCGTCGAAGACAAAACAAGAACCATCGTAGTGAGATTCGCCGCATTCCTCGAAGTACTTCAAGATGCCTCCGTCAAGCTGGTAAACCTCCTTGTATCCGGCTTGCTCCATGATGGGCCCAGCTTTTTCACAGCGAATTCCGCCCGTACAAAACATGACGAGCGGTTCGTTTTTGGCTTCTTCTGGCAACCGTTTTATGGCATCAGGAAACTCGCGGAAGTGGCCAATATCTAGCTGCTCTGCACCTTCAAATGTTCCCAGTTCAACTTCATAGTTATTGCGAGTGTCCAACAGGCGAACTTTTTTACCTTCGTCCAACCAGCGTTTTAACTCTTTGGCCGACAGCTTTGGCGAAGTCTGCTCAGCGGGTCGAATCGTCTCCATCCCGCACGGGATGATTTCCTTCTTAAGGCGTACCAGCATTCGGCGAAACGGAACTTTGTCCGAATAACTGAACTTGCCTTCCAATGTCTCGAGCCCAGGCAGCCGCCTTAGATCGTCGAGAAATTCATGGATATGCGGGTTGGCCCCACACAGGAAAAGATTAATACCTTCTGGGCTGAGTAAGATCGTGCCACGCAGGCCTCGTTCCAGGCAATTCGTTTTCAACTCGGCCCTCAACGCCTCCAAATCTTCCAACGCGGCGAATTTGTAGGCTGCGACATTGGTGAATCTTGCTTGATTGGCAACGGACGGATGGTCGGCAGATTCAGTAGTGGACATCAGTACAACTCAAGAAAACAGCAACGAACGAAGCGGCGGGCTCCATTTTGATGTTTTGCCGATCAAAACCCAGTCCAAACACAGGCAAAATACAAATTGCAGGGCGTCAGCCTCTGGTCTGCGAGGAGCACATCCGTGGACTGAAACGAGGAGCCAATGGAATAGCCGCCGAAATTGGCGTCTGCCGTATTCCACCGAAGGATAAAAACACCGATTGAGGACAAGCAAACGATGCGGTTCCTTTGCCGAAACTGGGGGGAATTGATACCATAGAGGCCTGCCGGAATCATTCGCGCGGAATTAAGTCGGTTTTTTGTTCAACCGAACCTCAGCGTGGATGCTACCGGAATGCAACCCGCTTAATGGATGCCAGGGAACAGACGCGGTTTAGTTGCGGAATTGAGGAACGTATGAAGCAGAAACCGGATCAAGCACCGAACGGTACCTCGAGAACTTCGTCGTCGAACGGAAATGCGTCTCCAAGGCGCCGACGCAGTTCGCTGCTGCGCATCGAGCCGCTTGAAGCTCGCCGCCTCCTCGCATCGCTCCAAGTATCCGTTTTCATTGATCAAGATGGCTCTCGGCAGTACGAATCATCGCGAGACGCCCCAGCGGAGAATCGGCTGGTTTTTTTGGATCTCAATGAGGATTCGATTCGCAATCCAGGAGAGCCTGTTGCGGTCACCGACTCCGAAGGAATCGTTCAGTTCGATTCGATCGAGCCTGGGGACTACGCCATTGGTCTCATCGCGAACTCACAGACGCAAAGGGTAGTCTCAGGTGTACGTGTTTCGCCAACAGCGGAAGCGATATCAGATCTACCAGCAAATCGCATCCTGCTCGGTCAAGACGACCAAAGTCTTTGGAGCTTTGACGGCATCGGGCGATTAGCCAACATTGAATCCCCAGAACAAGTTGTTGAACTGCCCGGGCAAATCGAAGCTTCGGTAGCAGAGACCGAACACAGTCAAATCCTATTAGTCCGCACCTACGAGTCCGAAGACCGCCAGATCATTCGATTCGACACTCGCTCTGGTAACTTCGCGGAGCTTCCTCTCTACGGCCTCGAACAGGACCAACAACCGACCAATCTGCTTCGTTCTGCAGATGGATTCCTAGTTGAAGTCGAATCTACGTATTCTCGCTCGCTGGTTGAGCTCGAGCTTGGCCCCGATCACAGCCGACTTGGATTCGAACTGGCCGATCAATTTGATTTAGCCACGGCTTCCCCGACGCTGGAATCGTTTGTCACCGTAACCAACTCTCCCTCGAGTAGCAGGGTGTTGTTGGATGATGGAATTCAATCGGCACCGAACTTTGTCGACATCGATGGAGTGATCACGGAAGTCAACCTATCTGACGATGGGGCGTTGCTCTTCGCGTCGATGGCCGATGGTGGTGTGAACGTGATTGCCATATCGGATAGTTCGCTTCGCCGAACAGCCATTCTTGCTGATGCAGGCCGCATCGTTTCGGCTCGAAGCCGTGATGGGCGCATTCTGACGGGCAGCACTCGTGACGAAGGCAAACTGATCGTCTGGGATCCGAATACCTGGCTCCCGCTGGGTTCCTCACGCCTACCGGTCAACGCCGGTGCGATTACCTCCATCACGAGCGATGTCTTCGGAGACTATGCCTACATCGGTACGGATTCGGGACTCTATAAGGTCGAAATTGGCTCGGCCGCGACCACGCGTGCAAGCACCAATACTTCCGGCGCGATCGCATCAATTGGAGTCCGAAGCAATGGAGAAAATCGGGCGCCCGAGACTTTAGAGACAACGCGGGAGGTACTCGAGGATGCCGAAGATCAATTCAGCGCAGGCAACGCGAACGCGGCCCAGGATGCCGACGGCGACCTCCTTTGGTTCTCGCTCGCAACTCCGCCAAGCAATGGTCAGCTGCACGTTGATGTCGACAACAACTGGCGTTACGAGCCCGATCCGAATTTTGCCGGGTCAGATTCTGCGGTACTGCGTGTACATGACGGCCAAGCGACCACCGAATTAGTACTTCGCTGGGATGTAGAAGCGGTCAACGATCCTCCCGTGGCCGTTCACATTCAATTGCCTGCCATCCCAGAGAACCCGGAAGCAGGCGCGTCGATTGGATTCATCTCGATTGAGGACCCCGATCAAGACGCCGAATATCTCGTAACAACTTCGGATCCTAGATTCGCCATTCAAGGCGGACAGATCTTCTTTGTTGACGGAGAGCTCGATTTCGACGCGGAACCCAATGTCGAGTTCGAGATTGTTGCGACAGATGCCACGAATTCGAGCTATGTCATCTCAAGTGAGACGACACTCGAATTGACGAACGTGAATGAGCCAGCCACGGGATTGACGACAGATTTCGAGTTCGCGCCTGAGAACTTCGCTGGTGCCGAATTTGGGCTGGTTCAAGTCGACGATCCAGATGCAGACAGCCAATACGAATTCGAGCTTTCGGACGAGCGATTTGAAATCGTTGATGGAATCCTCAAGCTTGCGGATGATGTCGCGTTAGATTTTGAGGAGACCGATGAGATCTCATTAACCGTGACGGCGAATGAAGTTGGCGGTGACGATTCGGTCACCCAAGAGATAAGCGTCAACGTATCTGATGTTAATGACCAACCGACCGCGATTCGCGTTTCCGCTTTCGACTTGATCGCGGGAGTGGAAGGCGCTGTCATCGGGACCGTGTCTGTTGAAGACCAAGACGGCGACGCTTATGACATCTACGTTTCCGATGGCCGTTTTGAAGTCGCAGATGGACTTTTGAAACTACGTCCTGGCGAAACGGTCCAGGGAGATTTGTCCCAATTCCCCCTCACGCTGACGGCCAGGGCAAGAACTGGTGACCAACTTAGCCGAACTTTCCCGATCAATGTGCTGCCCCCCCCACCGCCGAACCAGAATCCGGCTGATCGGCACGACATTAACGGCGATGGAATCGTTAGCCCGCTGGATGTCCTGTTCTTGATTAACGAAATCAATCGTGGACACGGCGGCCAACTCCCTCCAAGAAATGGAGATTCCCCCTACGCAGATGGGGAATCGCCGATCTTCCCAGACGTAAACGGCGACGATATTTTGTCTCCGATTGACGTACTCGAGCTCATCAATGAACTCAATAGGCAGGACCCCGGCGATCTAGGCGGCGGTGAAGGCGAATACGCCGGGGCGATTCCGAACGCCGCGCAAATTGATTTCTCGCTGGAAACGGAACGCAAAAAGACGGCCATCGATTCTGAACTCGAGTCCCTCCTGGCCGAACTATCAGAATACCGAATTCGCAAACATACCTAAGTGCGGTCTGTTGCGGCCAATCATGGTGTCCCCCAGTGACTGCAACTCAATCCAGGCCTGCGGAATGAATTCCCAACCCACCGCGTCGGATCATGGACCCCGCTGACGGCAACCCTTACAAGCCAACACAAGTTGGTCAGCCAACCGTCGAGATGCCCCCAGGCGAATCTCCATTGGAACAGGCGGCACGCTCGTTATTCATACAGTTTGTAGCCGCGGTGCTTCTACTAACTCTGCTGTTCTTCCCGCTCTGGCTGGGATGAGTCGGACCGGTCATTTCAAACTGCCGCGGCCGTAACATTAGTTCGCTCGGTCAGCGCTCTGGCCAGATCACCCTCGTCGATTGACTGCTCGCCTGCTAGACTCCGCGAAAATTTCTCCGCAGGTCGCGTCGTAGTCCCCCAATCACTTCACCTGCATAGCGTGGATGTCGCCATTGGGTCAAAGGAATACAATTCCCTGGACTGTGCTGTGTGCCCCAGGCGAACTGCACTTTGCCCACCATTGCGAGTGAACGAGCCCAAGGCCTGTTCGCTCCTTCCGACAAAATATTTCAAGATGGATTTTTCAATGCTGTTTCGAGCCCAATCTCAGATCGCACTCTCCACTCTGATCGCAGGTATTCTCACTTTCGCTTGCTTGCCAGCTGTTTGTCAGGAGGCCGGAAGTGCTAGCAAGGCAGCCAAAGTCTACGTGGCGTTTCGGATGGAGAACTGGAAATCGAAGCACATCCACGACAATGATGTCGCTACCAAGCATGCAGCGACGCTCAAGCAACTTGGATGCGAAGTCAAGACAGCCAACCACAATGGACACATGGATGTTTCCTGCCGGACCGTGTTCTGGAAGTCGCTGGCCCTGGACTCAGATGATCAAGCACAGCAGTGGGTCACTTGGCTGCAACAATCCGGGTTTGAGACCATCCGCGGCCGAGCTGTTGGATCCCAGAAAGACGCGGTCAAAGAGGGCGCTCACCGCGAAGTAATCCAATATCGGCTCGCCGACTGGAAATCTCGCCATATCCATGACAATGATGAACTAGCACAGCTAATCGCACTGTATCGGGGTTTGGGATGCGAAGTTGAGACCGCAGGTCATAACGGACACACCGACGTGAAAGCGAGGTGCAGCAAGTGGATGGAGATCGAACTCTCGACACACGAAGCCGCCCACGCTTGGGAGAAATTCCTCGGGGATATGGGCTTTGAGACAAAGCACGAGCACTAATCCCGACGAAACTTCCCCACCCTTTCGTCGATCGACCAAGCGTGCCCCAGATGCTTTGGTCCCTGATGACCACCCGCGTGAGACTCTGGGTCACAAAAGGCAACGAGAATTCAGCACCTTGCCCGACTGCCCCCTTGAGAACCTTGACCTGAGCTCGGTTTTTCGATTCGGGCAGATTCAAAAGGCCTTGTGGGTCTAAAAAGCCGAAGATACGATATTGGATTCTCATTTTGGGACGAATCCCAAGGAAAAAAATATGCCAAAGATGAAAACTCACAAGTCCACGAAGAAGCGTTTTCGCCTCACGGCGAAGGGCAAAGCCAAGCATCGTGGCGCTGGCACGAGTCACCTGGCGACTCGAATCAGTAAGAAACGCCGTCGCAATTTGCGTGGCACACGTGTTCTAGCTCAAGCTTCGACGCGACAAGTCGTCGACTGCCTACGCGGCAACAGCTACTAGGAGCTAGATCGAATACGGATTGGGCAGGAGCCCGATGTTAAATTAGGCCAAGTATCTGGGTTGCAACTTCTGGAGTGTGGTTCCGTATCCATGCAGATTCTCCAGAGACCTGAGTTACTGAAACAAAGTTGAAACAAAGTTGAAACGATGAGAACGAGAAAAGGTGCAGCAAGGCACCAGGCAAAGAAGAAGCTATTCAAGCGTGCTAAAGGTTTTCGCGGTGGACGCGGTAATCTGCTTCGCACGACCAAAGAAACTCTGGCACGAGCTGGAGCATTCGCCTACCGAGACCGTCGCGTTAAGAAACGAGAATTCCGACGTCTTTGGATTACGCGTATCAGTGCCGCCTGTGCACAGCACGATCTACGATACAGCGAGTTTATTCACGGTCTCAACAAAGCCCAGATCGGCTTGGACCGGAAACAGCTTTCAGAGATGGCGATCAACGATCCGGCTGGCTTCCAAGCAGTCGTCGAAAAAGTGAAGTCGACTCTCGCTGCGTAGGTGTTCGTCTCACTGTCCAGTTCAAATTGGCGTGCTGATGGACGCCGGGCCTCCCAGATTGCGGAGAGTGAACTGAACGACGGCGAACATTCCACGTAGCATTGCAGACGATACCGACCTTCGTCTGAAATTTGAAAGCGGTAATCGCATTTCCTCATTGGCCGAATCTGGAGACGTAAACACGTTTCGAGACTCGGCCATTGTTTTTTTCATGGGCAAGCTATGGAACTGAACGAGTATATCCAGTCTCTCGATGAGTTCGCCCTGCAGGCGGAGTCGGACTTCTCGTCGTGCGAAAGCGTCGACGCTGTAGAAGAATTCCGAGTGCAATACCTGGGTGCCAAGAAAGGCCAGCTCAAGGCGTTGCAGAAGGGAATGGGCGCTCTCCCCAAAGAATCTAAAAAAGACGGGGGGATGAAATTCAATGAAGCCAAGAATCGTGTTCAGGCGGCCCTGAACGAGGCGTTGGATCGTCTCAAGCACACCACGCAGGGAATCTCGCAACGTGGCTTGGACCCAACGCTGCCCGGCGTGCAGATGCACGTTGGACGGACTCACCCCATCACTCAAACGATTGAACACCTGAAAGACATAATGGGCAGACTGGGATTCTCAGTTGTCGAAGGCCCAGAGGTGGAGGATACCTGGCACAATTTCATCGCGTTGAACATCCCCGAGGACCATCCGGCGCGTGACCCGCTCGACAACTTCTACCTTCAAGTCGCCGGCAAAGCAGTCGTGGACGCCGCTGATAGCGAGGCTCGATTACTGCGCAGCCAGACAAGCACCGTGCAGATTCGGGTCATGGAAAAGACGAAACCTCCCGTGCGAATCATTTCGCTAGGTCGGGTTTATCGCCCGGACGAGCCCGACGCGACGCACTTCCCGATGTTTCACCAAATGGAAGGGTTGTGGATCGATACCAGTGTCAACATGGCGCAACTCAAGAGTGTCCTGCGATTATTCGCGACGAGCTATCTAGGCTCTGATGTATCCATCCGTTTCCGCCCGAGCTTCTTCCCATTCACAGAGCCCAGCGTCGAAGCCGACTTCTTGTGGAATGGCGAATGGATCGAGTTCGGCGGTGCCGGAATGGTGGATCCAAACGTATTGAAGGCAGTGGGTTACGACCCAGACGAAGTTACTGGGTTTGCTTTTGGTCTTGGCGTCGAAAGACTGTGTATGGGACGGCATGGGGTCACCGACATTCGCGACCTCTATCGAAACGACTTACGCTTTCTCCGTCAGTTTTAGTCGAAAGCAACGCCGACTCACATTCGCTCTATATTGTGGACCGGCTTTCCAACTCCCCAATCAATTTGAAACGAAAAAACAAGGCTCGAATCGATGCTTGTTTGCTGGGAATGGCTGCAACAGTATGTCGAACTCGACATCGCGCACACGGACATGGCTCTAAAATTCGCTATGTCCGGGCTAAACCATGAATCGACCGAGCAAGTCGGTTCCGATGTTGTCATCGACTTGGAGGTCACGAGCAACCGCGGTGATTGCTTAGGGCACATTGGCGTCGCGCGCGAAGCCGCTGTGCTATTGGACGTGCCGCTCAAGGTTCCTGCTGCAGCTCCGCTGACTGGCCAAGACTCCGCAGATCAAAGTCTGAAAATCACGAATGAATTCATCGACGGCTGCCCTGAATTTACGGCAAGAGTGATTCGCGGAGTCAAAGTCGGTCCAAGCCCTGGTTGGCTCGTCCGGCGTCTGGCATCAATCGGAGTCAATTCCGTTAACAACATCGTCGACGTGACCAATTACGTGATGTTCGAATGTGGGCAACCCTTGCACGCCTTCGACCTCGCAGAAATCAAAGGCTCGCACATTACGGTTCGGGCAGCAAAAGACAAGGAACAATTTGAAGCACTCGACCACAAGACCTACGAATTAGACTCGCAGATGGTCGTGATTGCGGACGAAGAGCGTACCATCGGCCTGGCCGGTGTCATGGGTGGACTCAATAGTGAAGTCTCCGACGGCACCACGGACATTGTGATCGAGGCGGCACGATTCAAGCCACTCTCGATCCGCCGAGCAGCTCGCAAGCTAAAGCTGCACAGTCCAGCGTCCTATCGCTTCGAAAGGACTCCGGATCCACATGGTGTGGATTGGGCGAGCCGACGTTGCTGTGAGTTGATCCTGGAACTCGCCGGAGGAACGCTTGAAAGCGGAGTTGTTCAATCGGGCGATTCGCCAGCGGCTCGGGCCCCAATCCGTTTTCGCTACGCCCAGATCGAACGCATTCTCGGCATTGTTGTTCCCAAAGATGAATCGAGACGGATCCTGGAGGCACTTGGTTGCGAGATTTCCGCGGACGATGGCGAATCGCTTGGCTGCATTCCTCCGACCTGGAGGCTCGACCTGGAACGCGAGTGTGACCTGATCGAGGAGGTTGCCAGGATCTATGGCTACGAACGAATTCCCGAAGATGTAGCGGTCCCCATCGGCGTCGCGGCACCGCGCAGGAAAGACATCGCGTTGGCACGTGCCAGATTGGTTCTTTCGTCGCATGGCATCGATGAAGCCATGACCCCAAGCGTGGTTGGCGAAGCAGCCGAATCGCTTGGCAGTGGTTGGTCGACCCAACCACCACTCAAAGTCGATACGCCGCTACTGGAAGGCGCGAAGCTGTTGCGTCGCTCGGTTGTTCCCAGCTTGCTTGCCTGCCGCTACGGGAACCAATCTCAGTCTGTTCGCAATGCGGAACTCTACGAAGTCGCAACCATTTTCCTTCCTTGTGACTCCGAAGG
Organism: Aureliella sp.; assembly: GCA_046290675.1. Lineage (GTDB taxonomy): Bacteria > Planctomycetota > Planctomycetia > Pirellulales > Pirellulaceae > Aureliella. The sequence goes on along the minus strand of JBKAHA010000007.1, from coordinate 268,790 downwards.
CGGACTTCCAGCTGAGCAATCGACCCTTGGAATCATCACCTCCGGTGATCTGCGTAGGGCCAAAGGAATTGTGGAGCTTATCGCCCACGAAGTGACGCACGGCGACCAGCAGATCGGGTTTGAGGAACTTACTCACAACCTTCTCGAAGACGGTAGCGGTTTAAGTCTTTCCATCGCAGACAAGCCCTTCGGCTACTTAGGTCTCGCAAGTCCCGAGCTGCAAGGTGCGTTCTCACTCGATCAGCCAGTTGCGATCGCAGAGCTCAATGTTGATCTGCTGACAGAGCATCTGTGCGAAGTACGCCGAGCCAAGGGAGTCAGTTCGTTCCCTGCGATTACGAGAGATCTTAATTTCGTTCTCGACGAACAAGTTCGCTGGGCTCAGCTGGAAGAGTTGTGCAAATCGAAAGGTGGACAAGACCTTACCAAAGTCGACTACTTGGAAACCTATCGTGACGAGAAGAAAGACGGTGCGGGTAAGAAACGTCTGCTGATGGCCCTCAACTTCCAAAGCATGGAACGTACCCTGCGCGGTGAGGAAATTGACGCGACCGTGCGAGACATCGTCGAAAGCTGCAAATCAGAATTGGGCGGCACCCTCCTCGCCTAACAAGGACGTGTTTCCTCAAATAAGAAAAAGGGGGCATTGAGACTCGGCCGAGTCCTTCATCAAAACGCCGCCGTGTCCTATCAGGCTCCATCCGTCCTGCGTGAATGCTAGCACAGTCCGCCGGGCGTTCTCCACTAGTGGAATCGCTCGCTCCGCCCCCGCCAGCCCGGACTCCGCTGGCAACGCCGGAACGAATTTGCTATCCAGAGGATTTCTGCAATCGGCATGTGGACCATCGCCTCAAGTGGCGGTAAGCGGGAGTTCGCATTAGTAGCCATCCAAAAAGCTTGCCGAGCCCCGATCGTTGAAGTTCTAGTCATTAAGCACCGTACTCGGCTGATTCATCTGTGCTCCACCCCGTCGACAACCGACAGCTTGCCGCGAACTTGAGCGTGGGGTGGTCCCTTCTTGGGGTCATCTTTTTGGTCGCATTCTTCTGCGTTGGATGTAACCGAACACTTCTGAATAACACCACCGAACGACCAGCGGTGAGTGAGTGGATTCGCTCTCAAAGTGAGGCCCAAGGTGCGCGAGCGAAACGCATTGCTTCGCAAGCGGCGGCCACACTTCGCAATATACCGCTACCGCAAGGCCCATCCCCATCTCACCAGCGTCATTGGCGTCCAGACCTTTCCGTATTGCCATTTGCGGAAATCCAGAGCGATCGAGTGAGTCTATACAACATTCGTGACTGCGAGTATCGGACCGAAGAGGACTACGACGTCCGACACTTTGATCGGCAAATCATGCTCGACGATGTACGAACGGTGGACTTCATTGTTGTGCCATTCAAGGAGACTCCGGCAATCGCCCACACGATGCTGAGCTTTGGCTTGACCGACGGCCAGCAGATCGTTTTCTCGGTCGAGGCTCGGTTAGAACAGGGGGAAGACTACGCTGCCCTCGCTGGTGCCTCAAGACAGTACGAGCTCATGTGGGTCGTCGGAACCGAGCGGGACTTAATCCGTTTACGAACCGACGTCAGAAACGTCGATGTTTACCTCTACCCGATCAATGCTAGTCCCGAACAAGTCCGCAAGGTCTTCCTCGCATCGCTGGCAAGAGTCAATGAAGTCGCGCGAACCCCCGAATTCTACGACCTAGTAACCAACAATTGCACCACGAACATTGTCGATTTAGTCAATAGCTTGCGGCCAGGCTCGATCCGGCCAGACTTGCGAGTCGTACTTCCGGGGCATTCAGACCGACTCGCCTACGACCTTGGACTGCTAGCCGTAGAAGGTCCCTTCGAAACCGTCAAAATCGCGAGTCGTATCAACGCGCAAGCGGTCATCCATTCTGATTCACCCGACTTCTCCAAAGCCATTCGCTACTGGCGACGCTAGCATGATTAGCGGATGCAGCGTGAAGCAGACTTATTGAAATGGAAGCAGATCCCCGTTTCCGTCGAATTGCAGCGGCATCGGCGGGCCGTGACACTCGAGCTCTTTCTCTTGGGCGATATCCCAGAATGCTTCCGAGCAGACAACCCTCCCTAGGTGCAACGTATCTGGGATCCACATTGCGGTGACGTCATTGGGCTGAACGTAACCCGCCAGTTTACATGCGACCTCCAGCGCCTCTCGGTCCGATGCGAATCCCAGCGGCAACATGGCGCCCGTAATGTGCCCGGCAGTGATGCAGTTCATCCGCGTGTAATCGTGATCCATCTTCTGCAACACTCGCTGATGGCACATCTCAGCGAGGCCAATTCCGCTCGCATTCCCATGCGTTTCTTCTGTCAGATCCCGGACATAAATGTGGTGGATGTCCGGCAATTCTCCCTCAATCGCGGCATGATCATTACGCTTGCGACCGATGACGTTCGTATCCATCCCCGTTCCAGAGATATTCTTGCCGATCCGATCGACAACTAAGAGTTCCGAATGATCGAAGGGCAGGGCGGGCATCCACTCCTTGACTCGGCGAAGCATATCTGGCTCGTGCGTTTCGATCTCCTGAGATGAGACCGCACAAATCTCTGCAGTTTCCTCATATGCGTTTTCGAGGATTCCAACGCCAGCCAAAATTGAGCACCGTTCGACAACTTCATGGGCAACCGAACGAACGATCTGGTCGAACGAGTAGTTGTGGATGACTCGATGATAAACCTCAGCGCCTCTCTGTTTGCCAAGACCGATCAGCATCATCTTCATGAGACCACTTTCGATCTCACCCCCAAATCGAGTGTGCGGTTTGATCCGATTCACAACCAACACGTGGTCAGCATTGAACGCATGCTGATCGAAATAGACAGGAAACCCTTCGGTGGCATCACACACCTTGCAGACGTCCATTGAACTGTGAATTGGACAACCCATCCGCTCCTCTGTGATGCCAAACGATGTCAAAACATCGCGTTGTCCCTGGCTTGTCGCCCCGCCGTGGCTGCCCATCGCTGGCACAATGAACGGCCGAGCCTCCCGCTCCAACAGAAAATCCACGCAAGCTTTTGTGATGGTTGCGATATTTGCTACACCGCGGCTACCTGCGGTTATGGCTACGGTTTTTCCCGCCAAGGGCGTATTACAGACCGACGCCAACTGGCGCGCCACTTCATCCGCAACGTCGGCGACCTGCGGCCGCGCAAAAGACTGCTGTACGGAGAAAAACTTGGGCAGCTCATCAAGCACCGACATCAATCAATATCCACCGTTTCCACACCTAGAAATGTGCCAGTCTCTCGATCAAGAGAAGATCACAGTTGAAGCCATTCATTCGGAGCGATCTCCATCAACGTTCACTTCATCCGCCGAAGACTCCGCCAAAGCGGCTTCAAACTCCTCAAGTTGCATCACCATCAAACGCTCAAACGGAGCCAACTTTACAGCTTGGCGCTGCGTTTCCACTGCGTCCTCAACACGTCCGGCGGAAAAGTAGCATCGTCCTAGGGTATCCAAATACGCTGGATTATTTTCGACCAGCCGATTAGATAACTCACTCAGCTGAATTGCCTCATCCAAATCTGTTTCGCACTTGCCGAGTAACCAAGCGAGTTGATTACAGGCCATCGCCAAATTCGTCTCGACCGAGCGTCTCTGGATCCGCAGCGGATTCGCTGCGAGCTCATCTTGGCGTTCGATGACAGACTTACGAAACTCACTTCTCATCTGCTCGAATTTGCTTTCGTAGAGCTCGCGAAATTCGCTCGAGTCCGCGACTCGACGCATCGCAATTACAATGTCAGGGTTATCATCCTGCAGTTTAATGGCAGTCTTCAGATGATCGCGTGCCGCGTCGTCTTCGCCAGCATCAATAGCAGCCAGTCCCGCGTAGTAGTGATAGCTCGCTTCAGCACGCTGAATGCCTTGCTCCCACAACATCTGACGGGCCAATCGTTTTTGCTCTGCTAGTCCTTTGGATTCATTCTCGGCAGCTTGCTCCTCGGAACGATCGCCGAGACGATCCTGAACTGCAGGCTGCAGGGCCCCCGCCGCTTCAGCATTCCTACCACCCAGCCAAAGAAACTCGGACAGCCGATATCGGATTTCGAGCTCATAAGCTTCCATCTCAAGTAGAGTGCTTTTGGGTAGTTCACTATCTTCAGCGCGGGCCTTCTTTAACGCCTCGATCGCCGCCCAATACTCTTTCTCAGCCCAGTCGAACTGCCCACGGATCGCCAAGTTGTTCGCAACGTTGGCTCGATTCGTTGCGACCAGCTCGACAGTACTACCACGGCCTTGAGAGGCCAAGGTCTCAACCAACTCTCGCGCACTATCAGCACGACGTTCCGCTAGTGAATCTAACCCGCATTTGCGACAAGCTTCCGCCAGCATATATAACGCCCGGGGGTTGTTTGCAAACGAACCTGGCTTCGAGTTGTGCAGCTGGACTAGTGCTTCGGGCAATTCCCAAACATCGATAATCTGGCTGCAAAGATCCTCGATGCGGATCATCGAATGGTTCGACGCGGATTCAATGCAAGAATTACCAAAATCCAGCGCCGCTTTTCTATCACCGACTTTTCGAATCCAAGCGCAGGCTGCAGTAAAGAATCGGAAGGTGCGACTCCGTAGTTGGCTAGCAAAAATGACATTTCGTGGCTCGGGGATAGCGGCTTGCTCACTTGCGAATTGTTTCCATGTTTCTAGGTCAGGTTCTCCAGATTGGAGATCGCCAATGGCGGTCGAAATCCACTGGACGGCAGGTCGCGAAGAATCACCGACCGTCCGCAGAAGCGGCTGCCATACGTCGGTGCCGATCTGCTCGCGTTCTGCCAACGCGGTCAGTAACGCGATTGCTGCGGTCTGCGAATTCTCATCAAATCGCTCGTAACGAGCCAGACGCCCGAGGGCGAGCAACGCATCGTCGGTCCCATTCGCCTTCAGCAGCTCCATTCGTTTCTCGCGCTGCGACTGCGAAAGCTCGTCGTAGCCAGTGAGATAACCGCGAACGTCGATGGAGTCGGTATCCAAGTACCAAACAACGTCTTGGCTCTGGATGATATAGTTCGCAGCATTAGCGACTTGAACACTCGTTTCGGGATCACGTGCAGCATCAAATAGCTGCTCGAACGCTGCTAGCCCATGCTCTTGGAGCATTCGCTGAGCATTGGTTCGAGTCTGGTAGCTGGTGCTGCCCAGGTCATGGATCAGATCCTCGATCTCAGCCTCAAGTAACTCTAATGATCCCCTCCCGCGCTCAGCGGGCGACTTTGAAGCCGCTTGGCCGGCCGCAAACGAGGCCACAGGCACACCTGCAGCCAAGTAAAGAAGAAAGCAGCAAGCGAGCCTACCAGGGAGTTGATTCCTAGTTCGCTTCATTACTTATTCCCCGCTTCGCCATCACTGAGACTCTTTCATGGGCACGTACGGTGCGTCCCTGACAACACACTCATCGCCACGCTTCCCATTGTATCGCATCCTGACAGAATGAGCGGAGAGCGAATCCAGTAAGCATTCTGGTGATAGGACGCGGATTTGTAGATAGGACGCGGATTCGTAATCCCAGCCCGGCAGAAACGCAGGGCGACCACTTCGGTAAATGGCCCGTTTTCACAGCACATCCAGACTGCGCAGAAAAAAAGGCGACTCCGCAGAGTCGCCGTGTCGTCACGCTAACCAAATGTTGGTTTTTCTGAGTCGTCCATTCGCCCACATCGGTCGAAGCCCAAGGGGACCGGGCGCTACTTCGCAGCCAAAGCCTTCTCAATTGCTGAGATCAGCTCTTTGTCGTCGGGGCCAGTTCCGGAACCAAATCGAGCAACGACTTGACCGTCCTTACCGATGAGAAACTTCTCAAAGTTCCAGCGAACCTTTCCTTTGCCTTTTGGCTTGGACTCTTGCTCCGTCAAAAACTTATAGAGCCCGCAGGCGTCATCTCCATTGACTTCGACTTTTTCAAACATGTCGAACGTCACTCCAAACTCGGTGGAGCAGAACTCGGCGATTTGCTTGGAAGTACCAGGTTCTTGAGTGCCGAATTGGTTGCATGGGAAACCGACAACAGCAAGCCCCTCTTCGCCCATCTTTTCATGCAATGCTTGCAGCCCTTCATACTGGGGCGTGTAGCCACATCGGCTGGCCACATTGACAGCCAAAACAACTTTGCCCTTGTACTTGGACAAGTCGACTTCTTTGCCTTCGAGAGACTTCATTTTGAAACTATGTGCGGTCACTTCTTTGTCCTTGCCGGCTTTTTCTGGCTCATTTGCAACTACGGAACTTCCCAGAATTGCAACCGCGAATGCAAACGAATTCACTAGTGCTGTCTTCATGTTATCTCCTTGTTTATCTCGTGGCCGGGCGAGCCACTACGGGTGCTGAAGTTAGGATCGATTTACTCCGGACCAGGGCGACCGCCTGCAAACGCTAGGCAAGGGTCGGGCCCGACGCGATACTATAGGTGCGTAGCAACGTCCCGTTATAGTCAGGGGAGGACGCAGCTACAGGGAGAGTCGAACTGCTCAGTCGATAAACCGCCACAAAGGCCCTACGGTGGGCTTCCAGGCATCGTATTGATTGCACCTACTGTGGTTTGTCGTACACTCAAACCCCATGTCTTTCTCGAAACGGAGCCCAGACGGCACGTCAAGGCGCAAACTGCACTTCCGCGTTACCATCTGCCGTTTGAAGCTGGAAAACGCTGCCGATTGAATGGACTACGGGTCAGGAAACGGAACCATGAAAGATCTAAATCCCGTCGACAATTATTTGCACGGCAGCTGGGAGGCACTTGGCAATGGGGCTCCGGTGCTCGTCGCTTTAGCGCAGCTTTGTAGCGAACAATGGGTCCGTCATGACGCGGATACCGAAACCGCAGGACAGCTCTCTAAACCAGCCCAAGCGATCCTATATGCAGCTCGCAAACGAGGCACCATAGAAATCCGCGCGGTGAATTCTGCATTCGATGCTGCCGCAAGGCTACTAGCAGTCTACGTTGAAGTCGATGAAGACCAAACGATTGCTTTCAGGGACGCAGCCAAGCCGGCAGTCACAGTTCGATTCTTGGAGGGCTTTCGAGAGCTCTGCAAGCACGGACTAGTCTTGCACCACATCTATCGCGATTTCTCGCTCACCTCCGAAGCCTTCCAAATTGCGTCGGGGTTGAGCAGGGAGGAATTAGAGACGGAGTTACAGCAGGCAACCGAATTTGGCTTGCACGATTGACCCTACTTTCATGCCTTCATTCCAAGCAGCATGAACAAGCCGAGCGCAGCCGGTGGAATTGACTTATGAATCGTACGAACATCCTTCTGGTGCTTAGCCTGCTAGGCCTCGTCGTGATTTCTTTCCTCATCAAGAGAAGCTACGATCAAGCTGAAATCGAAGCGGCTTCAACCTTTGAACCAACGCCACCATCAAATAGCTTGGTTGAACTAGATCCTGAGGGTGACTCGCTCCCAAGGCTTTCCCAGGAAGATCTGCTTTTCGGGTTGCACCCCGATGCCTCCCTTAGTGAAGTCCTTGATGTCGCCAAGCAGATTTGTGCGAAAATCGATGCGGGCGTCCAAGACTACACCGCGACTCTCGTTAGCCAAGAACGTATTGGCAAAAGCCTAAAGGCCGAATCCCGCATGCAGGTCAAGATTCGCTCGGCGAGTGATGACCGAGGTCTATCCGTTTACCTCAAGTTTGAGAGTCCCGATTCGGCAAAAGGCAGGGAAGTCATCTGGATCGATGGAGACAACGACGGCAAGCTACTTGTCCACGAAGCTGGATTCAAACGCATGGTCGGAACCTTGCATCTCGAGCCAACTGGCCCGGTAGCAATGATGGGCCAGAAATACCCGCTTACTGACATCGGCTTGCGGAATCTTGCAGTGAAGTTGATCGAGAAAGGTGAGCACGAGCTAGAGATTGGACAAGCAGTCGTTGGCGTCTATCCAAATCAGCAGCTGGGGGAGCGATCCACTTTGTTGATCGAAGTCAACAACCCGATCGACAACGGAAAATCCGATTTTCACATCGCCAGAATCTACATCGACGACGAACTGCAATTGCCAGTCCTATACGAAGCGTACATGTGGCCAGCCGAAGCGGGAGGCCAGCCGAGACTGGAAGAAAGGTATGCCTACGAGGATCTGACCCTCAACGTAGGCTTGACCGACGCTGACTTCGATCCCAAGAATGTACAGTACGACTTTCCTTGAACGCCTGCCCTTGAGTGCACAAGCGGGCGGCCATTCTTGTCTCTGGCCCGAGAGCTGTCGATGGCGAAATGCCCCTAGCCCGGCTTGAGCGATACGGCTTTCGCGCCGCCGATACAGCGCCAACTTCCCATCCACTGCAAAGAACGCCCATATGATCGACGCTGGAATGATTGACCTGATCCAAGAACCAGCGAACTCCAGGCTAGATGCGGAAACACTGGCAGCAGGAAACGCTCTTGCTCAACAATTTGCTACCAGCGATTGGCTCGGTCCCCTTGCACCCATCGCTTTATCTCCATTCTTCGGATTAGCGACGCTGTCCGGAGTCGCAACCTACGGCCCCGACTGGCTTCAAGAACGTAGCAGCCTCTTTGCAGACGGCAGCCCCCTTAATAATCCGGTGCTGTTTTGGACGATGGTAACGCTGGCTGTGGTCACAAGCCTGCCTCGACTGACCAAAGTCAGCAAGCCAATCGCGCTCGTTGCTGAGAATCTGGAAAGCTACTCCGCGATCATCATTATGATCATTGTTCGGTTCGTCGGGTTGCCTGAATCGGATACCATCGCCACTGCTACGCAGAATGGATTCCTCGTCGCGGGCGTTGGCTCACTGCCACTGGACGTTGCGATGGCCGTCTTCGCGGCGTTGAATATCTTTGTCGTAAACGTGGTCAAACTCTTTTTTGAATTTCTGGTCTGGATCATCCCCTTCCCAACGATCGACGCCATGGTTGAAGCGGCGAACAAATCGATTTGTGCCGGGCTCATGGCGCTCTACTTGTACAGCCCAACACTAGCAACCATCGTGAACCTAGGCATCCTTGCTGGCGCGGCACTCGTATTCGGGTGGTGCTATCGGAGACTTGGTTACTACCGGGAAACCGTCGCTGGTCCGGTCCTAGCATGGCTTGCCCCTGGATGGTTCCGACAACGAGGTTCGACGTTTACCGCATTTTCGGAGACCGGGTTCGAAGGTCTACCAAGCTATACTCGACTCGCGGTAGAACATCAGGGAGATACATATCGAATCCATGGTCGTTGGCTATGGAAATCCATTTCACAGACTCTAGATGACTGCCAGACAGAAGTTGAGCATGGTCTGTTAACAGACACTCTGTCCATTCGTTCTGGCACGCAATTTGTAGTTCTCAAGCACCGGAAGTGGATCGAGGCGGATCAACGCTGGCAAGGCGTAAGCCCTTCAACGAGACCGTCTTCGGCAGCGACTTAACGGAAGTCAAGTGGTCTGTATTTTGTACCCGCGGGCTCAGTCTAAGCTCGTCCATTGACAATTTTGCCAGTGTCCAAGCCACCTAACCGTCACGACCCCAACCTTTCTGCAGTGGAATTGCTCTCAGTCGCCACTTTGGTTTAATTCGGCTGGCCGGCATCTTTCATTTCACCGCACAACTGCGAATAATCAGATCGGCTCCAGTATGATGTGTTTACGCATCATGCGTTGCATTTCGTCAACTTATCGTGTCCATAGGCAAAGCCCAATGCTTGCACTTTTAGATTCATACCCCGGCGATAAGTCCTCTTCCAGTTTGCAGAGCAGGTGGGTCGTCCTGCTCGCATGTTCGTTACTTATCTGCTTGAACAACAGCAGCAGCGGACAGGCGAGATTGACAGAACCCCGTTCGATTCCGGGCAGCTCGACTGCGACTCCGTTGCCGCAGGAAAGAACATCCAAACGGGTTGAGACGAAACCAACGGTTCGGGGAGACACCTATGTTGCCCTGGCAAGCGGACTCAAGCGTCTATCCGAAGGCGCCGACCCTACTTCGTTGGCTGATCTACGCTCACTCGAATCACAGCAAGCGCGCGTCGCATCCCAGATCGAAGCGGTTACGGTCAACATTCAACAAGGCGCTGCGCAGGGCAGCGGCGTGATCATCACACCGAACGGTTACGTCCTAACCGCAGCCCACGTCGCAGGCGGTGCGGGAAGAAGTGCGACGCTCATCCTTTCCGATGGCACTCGCGTTCGCGCGAGGACCCTTGGCCTGAACAAGTACAAAGACGCGGGATTGCTTCAGATTGAACCCGGACAGCGTGATTCTTGGCCTTACGCAACGCTTGGCAAGAGTCGCGAGCTTAGCATTGGTCAGTGGGTCATCGCAGCTGGGCATCCGGGTGGCTGGAAGGAGAACCGTGGCTCAGTCATTCGTGGCGGACGAATCCTAAAGATAAAGGCCAATCGGAATCAGGAATCGGGAAAGCTATCCGCCCATACACTATTCACGGATTGTGCATTGATCGGTGGGGACAGTGGTGGACCCTTGTTTACGCTAGAAGGCCGCCTTGTTGGAATTCACTCCCGAATCGGCACTAAGGTCGAAGAGAATATGCATGTCCCAATTGATGTATTTGACGAAAGCTGGGACCGTCTCGTTGATGGTGAAGTATGGGGTGTCCTACCGGGATATCAACCTTGGCTGGGCGTCAAGGGATCGACGACAGACGATCGGCCCATCGTCGATGAAGTGACTCGAGGCTCCCCGGCTCAACGAGCCGGCCTTCTTCCTGGCGACCTCATTTTGACGTTCGATAGTGTCAAGATTACGACATTCGACGAATTGAAAATGGGAGTCGAGGCTCGTATGCCAGGCGACACGATTGTCCTGTCGATTCGACGAAAAGGCGAAGTTCTCCGCATTCCCGTCGTGATTGGACATATCGAACCTTAGACTCAACTTCTACTTCTACTTCTCGCCGGACTTTGTCGATGCATTTCATCTCTCTCAAGTCGCGGAGAACAGGGTGTATCATTCGAGATTTCGTCTTGATACATGGTGTAAGTAACCGACGCCAAAGTTGCATTCGGTAAATGCGTCCGCGACTACTCGTGAACGAGTGAAAACACGAGTCTGCCGCATGGCCCTTGCGTGTCCCGTCCGTCGGCTTCGCCGCTGAAGCCGACCTAACTGAGACGTGGACTTTTTACCGTCCCCTGCATACTCTTGATCCAGACCAAGCACAGCAGTTTGCAAGATTCCTAGTTAGTGAATCCTGGAAACCTAGGCCAAGCACCTGTGTTTTGAACAAATATTCGGCACGTTGTTCAAACTGGGAGAATTTTCCAGAGAACGCGGGCCACCTCAAAATACGCAAGGTTCGAGACCGCGCCCATGCTCCTTTTGCTGTGAATATTCGATTACAATGGCGTTCTTAATGGAGTGGTGAGTAAGGAGACTACCACGATCCGCATCAAACACGTTTCCCGTGAAAGTGCATCGTGAAGATCAACTTGAAGTCGTTCATCATCTCCCTCTCACTTTGTGTGTCTGTTTGCCTGGGCATTGCCCTGGGCGTCCACCTGCGTTCGGCGCCAGTACAAGCCAATGAGCCTGCGAGCACTGAGGAAATTGCACCGCCTCAGTCCGGAAGGTTTGTTCAGGAGCCTCAGGAGCGCCAGAGTTTTCGCCGTGACTACAGCTCGTCGTCGCTTGGACGTGGTGGTTTCAATCGCTCTCTCTACAACCGCCGCACCAGCCCCAACGTACTCGGTGCGTTTTCCCAGACGATGGATGAGGCTTGGAAAGCGTCGGTACGACTGCTTGCCAATGATGAACAAGTAGCGCTTGGATTAGTCGTCGATCCGGACGGTTGGATCGTAACCAAGGCAAGCCAGTTACCCGACGAGACGGCGATTATCTGCCGATTGTTTGATTATCGGGAGCTCCGTGCGGAGATCGTCGATACAGACACGAGAATGGACATCGCACTTCTCAGAGTCCAAGCCTCTCGACTGCCGGCAGCTCGCTGGGCCGACACGCTACCCAATCGCGGCAACTTCGTTCTTACAGCAGATGTCAAAAGCACTCCAACTTCTCTGGGCGTAGTCAGCACCGGAATCCAGCGTATACCGCGAGAGAGGTCCGTCCTCGGCGTCAGCTTAAAGAACACCCGGGAGGGTGCCTATGTGACTGACGTCCTTCTCGGAACTGGAGCTTTTGATGCCGGCTTGCGTGAAAAAGATGTCATCTATGAAGTGAACGGTACGCCAGTACAAACTCTCTCAGGATTCAAGCAGGCCATCCGTGATGCCCGTGGAGGCGATTTTGTCGCCCTGCGTCTGCGGCGTGGCGAATCCGAATTGAGCATTCGAGCCCGACTGATGGACCTAACAGAAGAGCTCTTCGACGAAACAGAAATGGAAGTCAACGGACGTGTCAGCGCGCGTGCAACGGGTTTTGATCGTGTCTTTCTCCACGACACTGTATTGAAGCCACATGAGTGTGGCGGGGCCTTGGTCAATCTTGACGGTCAAGTTGTGGGACTTAACATAGCCCGGGCGGGTCGCGTCACATCGTATGCACTACCATTCGACGTTCTGAAACCAACGATTAGCGGACTTGTTGAGAAAGCCAAACTTGTTTCTCACCGCGATGCCCAGAATTCCTCTGCAGCTTCAACGGTTCGCTAAGCCGTGTCCATCGTTGAAGTCTCTTCAGGCCCTGATCGTTACCCAACCTGTTAGTTACGGTCCAAATCTGATTGGGCGTTGCAACCGCGACTAGTACAGAACCATCGATAGCCTGCGTCGATAGTCACGTGTGACCTCGGATTCATCGCCAAGCATCTTGAATGCTTCTAGCATGAGTAACCTAGCGCGTTCTCCTTGGCCAGGTCGATCCTCCTGGACTAACCGCAGGCAAATCTCAAACCCCTGCTCGAGTTCGCTTGTGGCGACTAGCGCCTCGGCTAACTCATACTGCCGCTCGAGATTTTCAGGGCTCGCTTCGGCAGCAGCTCGTACTGTTTCCACATCAACATTCGCCTTGCTTCCCAACTCAAGCTCGGCTTTGATCCGTTCGCACTCGGGCTCCAGGAACCCACGTTCTTCGAGCTGCTTAATCATGGCCTGGCAAGCGTCCGCGTCGCCAACACGATGAAGTGCACGAACAAGCATCACTCGACCAGCATCGCTTTCTTTTGCGGCGAGCAACTCTTTAACCGCTGCCAACGCGGCTTGCGGATCCGACTCAAGCAGACTCTCTAAGCGATAGAGCTTGGCCTTTGCAAGGTTACTGTGGAGCCATTCCACGAGTTGTGCTTCTGGGAGCACACCTTGGAATGAATCAACGACCTTTCCATCCAGTACGGCAAAAACAGCAGGGATTCCTGAGACTGAATACTGCTGAGCCGCATTCTGATTCTTCTCCGTCTCAGCTTTGACGAGAGTAAACCCTTCTATCTCTGCGTCCAAGCGTTCGAGGATGGGCGCGAGCATCCGACAAGGTGCACACCACTCAGCCCAGAAATCGACGACGACCAACTCTAATTGAGAGCGAACGGTGACGTCGGTTTCGAACCGTTCGTCTGTTGTTTCGATTGCCATGTTTGTTTCAATCTAATCAGTTGTCAGCCATCGACGGTCACGCAAGTCAGGTAACGCCACCAATCCTTCCAGCCACTTAATGTGCAGAAGCAATAGCTGCTCTTCCACAAGTGTTACGGCCAGAAAAGTCATCCACGCAACGGCACTCGGCTCGATCCCATGATACGATGCGCGTCCGCATTTTGGATGTGCAACCACATTCCGTGGCGAGGTTTTAGCTTCTAGGTATCGTAATAAAATTTACGCCTATGCCGAGGGCAATCCCTTGGCACTAAGCCGACAATACCTACTCCAAAACATTCCGCTCTCCCCCATTCCAATTCCAGCTCCAACCCAAACGTTGCTTGAGTCATGCTACGTCCAAATCTCCTCTTTGTCGCCATCGCCATGATCACTGGCGTTTGTTTCTCGATTCCGCCCGCCGCTCACGCTCAAGATGCCGGTCAAGACTCGTCAGCACCGATCGATGGGGTCACCTACATCGATCTTGACCACCGGGCTGATCTGCAAGTTACCGTTGACCGTGAACCAGGGCAGTATCTCGGTCACCCGACTACTTGCTTACTTGAGGATGGCAAGACCATGCTGTGCGTATACCCGAAGGGACACGGCAAAGGCGGCATCGTCTACAAGCGGAGCACTGACGGTGGACTGACCTGGAGCGAACGCTTAGAGACACCTGACAACTGGCAAACTTCAAAGGAAGTTCCCACTCTGCATCGCGTTGTCGACGGCAACGGCAAGAAGCGAATCATTATGTGGTCAGGGCTTTACCCAGCGCGACTCGCCGTGTCAGAAGACGACGGCTTAAGCTGGTCTCCACTCACCCCCGTAGGCGATTGGGGTGGAATCGTTGTCATGGGCTTTGTCGAACGAAGTATAGATAAGCCGGGGACTTACATAGCCATGTTTCATGATGACGGTCGCTTCTTTAAGAACGGAAAGAAGCCAACCGGTATCTTCCACCTCTACCAAACACAATCTCGCGACGGCGGCCTATCCTGGGAGGAGCCTCGAGCCGTTTTTCAATCTTCCAAAATTCACTTATGCGAACCAGGCTGCATTCGTTCTCCAGATGGAAAGCAGCTCGCAGTCCTGCTACGTGAAAACTCACGCACCAAGAACTCACACGTCATTTTCAGCTCGGATGAAGGTCAGACCTGGACCCGCCCACAGCCACTCCCGCTTTCATTGACCGGAGATCGGCACACCGGCGTTTACACTCAAGATGGCCGGCTCGTGATCAGCTTCCGCTGCCGTGCTCCACGCGACAAAACGAACGTTCGGCCGTTTGAAACCGACTGGGTGGCCTGGGTCGGCACTTGGCAAGATATCGCCAACGGTGCTCCAGGCCAATACTTGGTTCGTCTGAAGGACAATCTAAAGAACTACGATACGGCGTATCCTGGAGTCGAGATTCTCCCCGATGACACCATCGTCACAACGACCTATGGACACTGGCAACCGGACGAGCAACCATACATTCTCAGCTGCCGCTTCCAAGTCAAAATGCTGGACGACATTGCGGCAAACCAGTCGAACGAAACGAATACAAATTAGTAGAGTGGTGTCATTCTGCCTCGGATTTATCCTCCTAAGTCGGACCAGACTGCCAGCTCATTTCCGTTAGGGTCCAAAAATTGAAACCGTCGCCCGCCAGGAAAGGAGAAGATTGGCTTGCAAATAGTCCCACCGTTCGCTTCGACCAAGCCCAATGTCGCCTCCAGATCCGCCGAATAAAGAATGACCAAGGCGGCCCCTGAAGCGGAACGACTCTCCGAATCTGCAGCATAAAACCCACCGTCTAGATGACCATCTGTAAACGCAACATACTCTGGTCCATATGAAGTAAACTGCCACTGAAACGTGTCGGAGTAAAATTGCTCCGCCGCATCGAGATCGCGGGCGGGGAACTCGATGTAGTTGATGCATTTCTCATTTAACATAGCTCTAACTCGGTTGACGCTTTCGTAGACAACAAATCACAAAGTTCGGAGTGACCTGGTTGAAACCTGCCCCCCAAAATCAACAGATATGCGAATTCAATTCACCTGTGCGCCACCAATTCACTCCCTTTTTCTGGTTACCGTCCATCTCGTAGACGGATAAGATCCATAGCGATCCCCCTTCGCCTCCATGAACGTATAAACTGATTTCATATTGATGTTGACTCGATTGGCCAATGAAACCGCTGCAATTGAGAATCAGAATCCCACCGGCGACTCATAGCCCACCCAACAAAATCGCCCCGCTCATTGAGCCACCAGATGATTCAACTCCACAAGCATATGCGGCTGTGCGGCATCCTGCTGGTCATTTTGGCCTATGGAGGCTGCAAAACCTCGCAGCCGGAAACGGCCTTGCATACGTTGTCGACCGACGAGCTTCAGGCCAAGTTAAACTCGGAACGCGTACCAGAGATTCGGTATTCGATCATAGCCGAGCTGTTAACGCGTGAGCTATTCCCCGAAGACTCTGTCGAGCTTGCACAAGAAGTTACCCGCAATTGTGCGGCCGAGGACTTCCCGTCAGAGATCGCTTGTGCTTATGCCGCTCTGAGCATCGCGAAATACGATCAGAATAAAGAGCAGTCCGAGGAACTTGCCAAGATATCCATGCGGTATATCCACGCGGACTCGCCGCCACGCGCCGCCTGCTTCGCGAAGTTCGCAGTCGCGCGTCATGCCTGGAGAAGCCAGAAATGGGAACAAGCGCTGACACTGTTCGATGAGCTTGAAGAACAAACTCGTATCGCCCCAAACTGTGGAGACTTTCGCATTCGCGCAGTCAATGGCAAAGGTGCCATTGCCATGGTACGAGGGGCTCACCTCCGGGCACAGAACTACTTTACTGCAGCATTAGCCGTCGAAACTGCCGCCAGTCTGGATGAACCCCGTGTATTCCCTGCAGTCAATCTCGGGCTCTTGCAATGGAGACACGGGGACTACCGAAGAGCCGTCGACTCCCTCCGCAATGCAGCTGAACTAGCGGATCGAGTTGAAAAGCGAGATTGGGTCGTCGAAACCTATCACGCCGCCGCAGCTTGTTCTCTTGAACTTGGCGATCTCGACCAGGCCAAAAAGTTCATTACAAAAGCAAGCAACCACTGCGTCCAAGTCGCGACAAACCGTCGGCAAAAAGTCCGGCGGCTAACCAACGTGATCAATGCACACCTCAGCCCAGACACACCCGAAGATTTGTTGCATCGAACGAAAAAACTTGTTGACGACGAAACACTCGGCACAGGTGCCCACCTACTTGCCGTCGTCGATCTCGCCAAGCTTCACAACGCCCTAGGTCAGTATGACGAAGCTCTATTGGCACTAGAGC
This sequence comes from Aureliella sp., assembly GCA_046290675.1. Classification (GTDB taxonomy): domain Bacteria; phylum Planctomycetota; class Planctomycetia; order Pirellulales; family Pirellulaceae; genus Aureliella. Next base: position 251,915 of record JBKAHA010000007.1, on the reverse strand, counting down.
CCGTCTTCAAAACGGAGCCGCAGCGCGACCCAATCCACCTGGTGAACGCCCTCAGAGAACAAGCGAAGTCGATGGACCTGAAGGGCGACACAGAAGGATTCATCGCGACGATGCGGCGGCTTCAAACTGAAATGCAGAACCGCTACGTCGATCAACTCGAACGCGAGTATGAATTCGCCGACTTCGAATCCCGAATCGAAAAGCAGCGATTCGCTGCCCGATCCCGGCTCTTCAACAATAGAGACAATTGGTTGCGTGGTTTGCTTGTCAGTGTGGCGACGCTCACGATTTGCCTAGGATGCATAGGCTATGTCGTTCTGCAGCGTACCAAGGATCGCCAGAAGTCTGCGGAAAGCAAAGGGAAGAAGTCGGAAAAAGAGAGGCTCTTGCTTGCATCCGAAGTTGAAAAACTTGAATCCAGTCTTCAACAGAAACGAAGGCTTGAAGCACTTGGAGAGCTGACAGGAGGGGTCGCTCATGACTTTAACAATCTCCTGACAGTGATTGTGAACTCAAATGAAATGCTCAATTTGAAATTGCAAAACGATCAGGCGCACCAGGAGTGCCTTGCACTGATCGAGCAATCCCAGAATGCATCGGATCTAGCAGCTCAGATTACTCAACAACTTCTTGCGTTCGGGCGAAAACAACAATTACGCCCCGAAGTCACGGACCTAAGAGAGCTATTCGAATCGACAGAGGGCTTGATAGCCAAGTCCATTAGTCCACTGAACTGTCTCCAAATTAGACTACCGAAGGGACGTGAGCGACTTTGGGTCAAAATTGACCGCGCTCAAATGACCACCGCTTTGATCAATCTTTGTTCCAATGCACGACACGCAGTAGAAGGTGTAGATGCTGCAGAGATCTTGATCGATGTTCGCCAACATTCGACCGACGAAGGCTCTGAAGATCTACCACCGGGCGACTACATCGTCATATCAACGCGCGACAACGGTGTCGGAATGGATGACAAGCAGTTAGCCCGCGCCTGCGAACCTTTCTTCTCGACAAAACCGCCCAGCTCAGGTACGGGATTGGGGCTCTCCACGGTCCATGGCTTTGTAAAGCAATCTGGAGGCGACTTGCGAATTACCAGCAGTCCGGGAATTGGCACCACAGTAAACATTCTGTTGCCCGTTGCGTCCGAACGCCCCTCACCGCCACGCAAATCCAATTCGACAATACACCAGAATTCGGTCCAACGCGTCCTTGTGGTCGATGATGATGAGCAGATTCGTCGCTCGACCGAGACGATGCTGGGCATGCTGGGTGTCGAGGCAAAGTCCGCCAGAAGCTCCGAGGAAGCGCGACATCTCCTTGATTCAGAACTGCCTTTCGACTTGCTTCTGACCGACGTGCGAATGCAAACACCCCAAGACGGTGTCTCTCTTGCTCGCTGGACTGAAGAAACGAAACCTGAAACGCGAATCGTCTTGATGTCAGGCTACTACGAATCGGTCGGCACAGACCATTTGCCACTCCTCAAGAAACCGTTTACGCAGAATGAACTGATTGAAATGCTGCAGATCCCGCGTGAAACCGAACCTGAAGACGCTAGCGTCTAACACTCGAATCGCATCCCAGTTTGAAGAACCTGACTCGGTGACCCGTTATCTTTTCCCAGCAAGTTACCGCTCCAGAATCGAGATGAATCGGCCATCAGGCGACATCGATCAACACGAAGACACTTGGCAAGCTGATCTACACGTGGGTCGGTCGTGCCACGAAGACAACCTGTAACAGCGTTTACGCTTGTACTCAGTTGGCCAATTTATTTCAGGTCATCGCTCGGCAGAAGCAGGGGCGGATTGGACGAAACTGTCTCCGGATACTTTATTCCGCAGCCGGTATTGAGGACGACCACCTGTTCATCTGCTTGCAGCCAACCGTCTGCAAGTAGCTGCCCTGTTGCCGCCATGCATGCTGCACCCTCCGGGCAAACAAACGCCCCTTCCTGCCGAGCCAAAGCGGCTTCCGCTGCTAGCGTGTCGTCATCGGAAATGGCAATGGCACACCCATTCGTTTCATAGACGGCCTCCAAAACGAGGAAGTCTCCGATAGCCTTCGGCACCGTGATTCCGAAGGCACATGTTTGAGCGTTTTCCCAGAATTGTGACTCCTGCTTTCCTGCCTTCCACGCTTCCACAATCGGAGCACAACCCGTCGCTTGAACTGCAACTAGTCGTGGCAGCTTACCACTTACCCAGCCAATGGCCTTCAGCTCCAAAAGTGCCTTGTAGATCCCGATCAGCCCGACGCCGCCACCCGTCGGATACAAGATAACGTCGGGCATTTGCCAGCCGAACTGTTCTGCGATCTCAAGGCCCATCGTCTTCTTGCCTTCAATTCGGTAGGGCTCCTTGAGTGTACTTGCGTCGTACCATTGGTTCTTCTTTATAGCTCTCCCTACGATTTGGCCAGCATCGCTAATCAGACCATCAACAAGTGACAACTTAGCGCCCGCGATCGCGCACTCACTTCTGGGGATCACCGGTGCGTCTTTGGGCATCACCACGACAGCCTCGATGCCTGCTTTGGCACAATACAGCGCCCAAGCTCCACCTGCGTTTCCGTTCGTAGGCATCCCAAGCGTTTTTACGCCTAGTTCCTTGGCTCGAGAAACTCCCACCGCAGCACCACGTGCCTTAAAGCTGCCCGTGGGAATGACCCCTTCATCCTTCAGGTATAGATTCGACATTCCCAGTTGTCTTCCCAGACGTTCCAGCCGCAGAAGCGGCGTCATCCCCTCACCCATCGTGACGATGTTCGAGGAATCGACGACCGGCAGGAGCTCACGGTAGCGCCAGAGATCGGGTGCTCGCTCCGATAAATCCTCTTTTGTCACAGCCTCGGCGACTTGATCCAAATGGTAGCGAACAAGCAGTGGACGACCACACTCGCATAACTGCTGCGGCAACTCCGTCGGATAAGACGCCTCACATTTTGGGCACTCCAAATGGCTGGCAAACACAATCCAATCTCCCAAAACAAAACGGCATGAGTCGATGCACTGATCCTAGTGGCTCTTGATCTCGTACGCTATCGCATTCGCGATCTTGCACGTCGTTCAGCCGCCGAAGCTGTCTCCATAGAACTCCAGGCATGAGAACACCTGACCATGCAGCAGCCTTGCAAATGAGACGATACCTACTTCTTGGAAGGCCAATACACCAGGGGCAATCAAAGTTTGAATCTGGGTTGAGTGGCAATTCAATACCCAACCCTCCGATTCCGAGTTTAGCGAGGAATTTACGGAGGGTCGGAGCCTGAGCGACGGGGAGAAATTCTTCCCAATTTTAAACTGTGATTGGCCCTGGCCAATAAACGGAATGCGGTCCCAAGCTCCGTTTCACTCCAGTAAAATGGCGGGGTTCCCACTGCGCATTCAATTCACGAAAGTCACTCCATGCGTCCCAACTCCAACCGTCGTGGCTTTCTTCAAAGCACGTTCGCTGCCGCGGGCATGGCTGCCAGTTCTCGCTCACTGCTAGCTCAGGGCTCCACAAAGGCGGACACTACACAATCACAATCACAATCAGATGGTTTTTTCGGTCTGGGAAAGAAGCGAAATCATTGGTGGTTCTTGACTCCGCAGGGCGAGCCGTTCTTCTCAATCGGTCTCAATCATATTGATCCCGCGACACTGCGTTACGCAGAGAATCTCAAATTGTGGCGTGACAAATATGACGGTAGCACCTTGAAATGGATCGAGCGTTCCGTACGTCCCAATCTACTTGGCTGGGGCTTCAATAGCGTGGGCTGGGTACAAGAAGTCACCGTGCGCCAGTGGCAGCATTCGCGATCGTTTACGATTGATGAGTATCGAAAACTCGATATGCCATACTGCCATCTGCTCCCTTTTACGGAAGCTCACCAATGGGAACAACACACCGTCCACTACGATTTCCGAAGTGAAGATTGGCGAGAATGGTGCGACTATGTCGCGCGGTCTCACTGTGCGGAACACGCCCAAGAGAAGAACCTGATCGGATACTTCTACAGCGATTGCCCGACGTGGACTCACAGCCGACCGGCCAATCAGTGGCGGGGACCGATCTTTGACCCAGAACGGCTCCAATCCGAATCCGGTCGCAAAGAATTACGAGAACTTGCCAGCACCTATTACCAGACGACCCACGATGCCATCCGCAGGTATGATCCGCATCATTTGATCCTGGGTGATCGCTACGAGGCCAATGCGCCAATTGCGGAAGAGGTTATTCAATCTGCATTGCCCTTTGTCGATGTTCTATCGTTTCAAGACTTCCGAGCACCTGTTTCACATCTTCAGGAATGGCACCAGCGAACGGGCAAGCCGGTGCTCCTGGCAGATGCAGCCAAAATGAAATGGCAGACGAAGCCAGGCGAGTTCACACGAAACGAGGGTGATTGGTATTCGGAAACGCTCGCTGACTTATTTAACAATCCCGGCTGCGTCGGTTTTCACCTTTGCGGTGCCTATCAACGAAATCGAGCCCGCCGGTATGGACTCCTTAATGAACAAGAGCAACCGGACACAGAAAATGTGATCAAAATTAGCGAAGCGAACCAAAAGATCAATGAAGCCGTCCGGCGTCTGGCCCGCAGCTAGTCCGTCATGGAGGTTTCACATCCACAGCTGGTTACAACTCGAGAAAACCCCAACATGAACTCGAATGCATACGTTGCGATCCTCCTCTTTCTGGCATGCGCTTTGCTGCAAGGTGAAATACGAGCGTTGGAGCCGGGGACGGTTTCCACAACAGATGTTGCGGGTTTAGAACGGCCCAATGTAGTAATCGTTATGGCCGATGATTTGGGTTACCGCGATGTTGGCTGCTACGGTTGCATCGACTTCGATACGCCGAATATTGATGCCTTGGCGATGCAGGGGATACGCTGCAAAAGCGGCTATGTTTCTCATCCTTATTGCAGCCCTTCACGTGCGGGTTTGATCACGGGAAAGTATCAGCAGTCTTTCGGGCACGAGCATAACCCGCCCTACGACGAATCCAACAATGAAATCGGCATCGACACCGCCACGGAGCTACTTCCAGCCAAAATGGCGACGGCGGGCTATGCAACTGGCTTGGTCGGTAAATGGCATCTCGGAGCCGGCGTACCTTTTCGGCCTGCGGGTCGCGGAATCAATGAGTTCTACGGTTTTCTTGGAGGCGGCCATCATTACATTAAAACCAAAGTCCGTGGAAAACACTACGACAGCCCCATGTGGCGAAACGATCGCCCGACCGACGACCAGCTCACATATCTGACTGATGACTTGACCGCCGAAGGAGAGCGCTTCATTGAGCGCAATCAGGAGCGGCCCTTCTGCCTGCTCATGATGTACAACGCACCACATGCTCCCGATCACGTTACCGAAAAGTATGAATCTCGTGTCAGCTCAATCGCACACCAGGGACGTCGTCGCTACGCGGCGCTGGTGCAAGGCGTTGACGAAGGCGTTGGACGGCTTCGAACCAAGCTGAAAACACTGCGACTCGCCGACCGCACATTGTTCGTCTTTCTCAGCGACAATGGTGGACGCTCTGGAGTGTCCGACAATCGCCCCCTGCGTGGTAACAAAGGATGGCTCCACGAAGGTGGAATTCGGGTCCCGTTCATCGTTAGTATGCCTGGCAAGCTGGCTCAGGGCACGGTGTACGACAAACCTGTAACGGCCATGGATCTGTTGCCCACGGCAATGAATCTAGCGGGCATCGAAATCCCCTTTCATTGCGTTGGACTCGATCTACTACCGTTCCTGCAAGGCCAGAATCCTGGGGCACCTCACGATTCCCTTTATTGGCGTGTCTGCGGCGGTGAAGGGTATGCCGTGCGGCGAGGCGACTGGAAGTTAGTCAAAGATGTTGGAATGAAAAGGGCCGAGCTTTACGACTTAGGAAATGACTTGGCAGAAGATCAAGATCTCGCTGCCACGCATCCCGAACTAGTCCGGAGCCTACAGCGACAATACTCAATCTGGAGCGAGTCGCTTGAAGCTCCACGATGGACAGAGAACCATAAAGACAACACGACCAAAGAACGAGCCGCTGCCCAGCAGGCTGGAACACGCCAATTCCCCATGCCTTGGGTCAAGACGTCACCTGACTCCCACTAATTGACATTGGATGTCCGGGAACGCAGTTCAAGCAAGATCGGGTTAACTCAAACCGCTTTCTACAAGTCAAGAATGTGATTCGAATCCTCTCCCATTTCTCTATGTTTGCTTACGCGATTGGTTTGGCATGCATCAGCACTGCCGCCACCAACACTCTTCTCGCGGCAAGCCCAGCAGACACACAAAGTGAATTCTTCGAAAACAAGATTAGACCGATCTTGGTTGAGCATTGCTACGCATGTCATAACTCAGCAGAAACCGCAGAAGCCGGAATCAAACTTGACTCGCGACAAGGTGTTCTAGATGCAGACATCATTGAACCCGGTTTTCCTGAAAAGAGCTATTTGATGGATGTACTTCGACATCAAGTCGAAGACATGGAGATGCCGAAAGACGGTCCCAAACTAGAAGATCGTGTACTCGAGGACTTTTCTCGTTGGATCGAAATGGGGGCCCCAGATCCAAGGGACACCCCGCCCGACGTAGGTGAATTAGCAGACGCAATATCCTGGGAGGCAACGCTCAAACGCCGAAAATCATGGTGGAGCTTTCAACCTATACGGCGTGAGCTGCCACCCAACGCGGGCAGTACCGACCACCCGGTTGATCAATTCGTGACGGCTTTGCAGGAACAACATGGTCTAACCGCAGCGCCACGCGCCACCAATGGCGTCCTGGTCCGACGACTGTACTTTGCATTGATAGGTCTGCCGCCTTTACCTGGCGAAGCCGAAGAATGGGTCGAGCGACTTGAAGCTGGGCAGGAAGGCTATGAAGCTCTTGTGGACCATCTATTGCAGAGCCGACATTTTGGCGAACGCTGGGCTCGCCACTGGATGGATTGGATTCGCTATGCCGAATCCCATGGCAGTGAAGGCGATCCCAGAATTGACAACGCTTGGCAATACCGAGACTACTTAATTCGCGCCTTGAACCTCGATGTTCCGTACGACCAGCTTATCCGCGAACACATCGCCGGCGATCTGCTGGAGAAGCCCCGGATCAATGACCGACTTGGGATTAATGAATCTGCAGTCGGACCAACCCACTGGCGAATGGTGTTTCACGGCTTTGCTCCAACCGATGCCTTGGATGAGAAAGTTCGCTTCATCGACGATCAGGTCAACACCTTTTCCAAAGCGTTCTTGGGGCTGACCGTTTCTTGTGCGCGGTGTCATGATCACAAATTCGATGCCATTAGCCAGAAAGATTACTACTCTCTTTTTGCGATCTTGGCTGCCTGCCGACCAGCAAGAACCGTGATCGATACCGAAGAACGGCAAACTTTGAATCAGGAAAAACTCAGAGCTCTCAAGCCGAGAATCCGCCAAGCGATCGCTCGCGACTGGCAAAATACCCTGCCGATCAAAGACCGGCTCATCGAATTGTCATCAGAGGCGAAACAGCCGAACGCGTTGCTCCACCCCCTGTACCTGGTGAAGCAGCAAGGCGAACGTGGACACCCAGTGACATCCTCCTGGCAAGCGCAAGCCAACCGGCATGCAGACCAACAGAAACGTCGCGAGACGTTTGGGACTGAGAATATCGTCACCCATTGGAATCTTGCCGAGCAAGCGGATTACTCACAATGGTATCGCCATGGAGCAGGACTAGCGCGAACGCCCAGCGTGGCTGGAGCATTTGCCTTGCAGAGCGACGGAGACGTGCTAGAAGGAATCTATCCCTCTGGAATCTACAGCCACCTCATTTCCGCTAAACAGGCGGCTCGCCTTACGTCCCGCGACTTCGATCTGAAGGATGAAACAGAGCTTTGGATACGTGTTATCGGTGATTCTGGCGCGCAAAGCCGATACGTTGTACAAGACTATCCTCGCAATGGTACGGTCTACCCGGTGACCAACTTGTCACCGACTTGGAAGTGGCAGCGATACGACCTGCAGTACTGGACAGGCGATTCCGTCCACATCGAGCTCGCAACTGGGAAAGACGCTCCACTGTTGGTCAAAAACTCGGATCGTTCGTGGTTTGGGATCCGCCAAGCAGTACTCGTTCGGCGCGGAACGACTGGGCCAGTCGACTACCCGGCTTTCCTGGATTGCATCTTTGCTGATGATCAGCCGCTCGACAGCCTCAATGCAGTTGCGGAACAATATACCAAAGCCATCGAGGACGCCGTTCAAGCTTGGGAACGTGGGTCGTCGACTGACGCCCAAGCCGAATTGTTATGGGAGTGTGTCCGTTTAAGGCTACTCCCCAATCAGCTTGATCTCCTGCCGACCGCAGCCCCGTTCGTCAATGAATACCGAAGTCTCGAGTCCGAAATCCCGGTTCCAACACGCGTTCCAGGGCTCGACGAGACACATGGTCGTAAACAAGCCCTGTTTGTGCGCGGAAATCATAAAACCCCCGGGGAACTTGTCGAACGACGATTTCTCGAAGCCATTGATTCGACTCCTTATCCAACCCTACAAAGCGGGCGGCTCGAATTGGCAAAGGACCTTCTCCGCGGGGACAATCCGTTGACAAGGCGAGTGATCGTCAATCGAATTTGGCATCACTTGTTTGGAAATGGCATCGTCGCCACACCAGACAACTTTGGTCGCCTCGGATCCAAGCCAACACATCCTGCATTGCTGGATTACCTTGCAACGCGGTTCAAAGATGATGGCTGGTCGATCAAGAAAGCAATTCGCCTGATCGTCACATCGAAGACTTGGCAACAATCCTCGGTGGTCGCGACAGAGATCACTGAAGCGGATCCCCGGAATCTCTATTTGGCTCGAACCAACCTGCGACGCTTGGACGCCGAAGCAATCCGCGACTCCATGCTGTTGGCTTCGGGAAGATTGGACGCGCGCCAGTTCGGAGCTTCAGTCGATGAGCGATCAGACCGCCGAAGTATATACGTGCGAGTGATTCGCAACTCACTGCCCCCACTTTTGCGGGCTTTCGATTTTCCGGAACCGTTCACCGCGAAAGGCCGACGCGACGTGACAAACGTACCGGCGCAGTCGCTGACGCTGATGAATGATCGTCAAGTATTGGAATACGCAAAATCCATGGCTGACAACTCGATTCGCACAAACGCATCCACGGAAGAGAGAATACGCTGGATGTTCAACCAAGCGTTGTGCCGCCATCCGACGAAAGCAGAAGTCCTTAGAGCAACAGAGTTTCTGGAAGCAGTTCGTGTCGACGCGCAGAAAGCCCGAACGAGGAAACTCGCCCTAGAAACCAAATTATTGACCATCAATCGAAAGATTGATGGGTTACGAAATCCAGCCCGTGACCTCCTAATCGAGTCACTAAGCAAGGACGAACCTGCTGACTCGGCTTCACCTCCCGAGCCGTGGCTAAGTTGGAGTTTTGAATCGAGCCTTTCGGACGACGACAATACCCTGAAAGCGAAGGCTCATGGTGGGAGCCACATAGCGGACGGTGCTCTAATCATTCGTGATGGCGGGTACGTCACCTCCGGAACGCTTCCAAAAGACTTAGCCGAGAAAACGCTAGAAGCTTGGGTGCAGCTCGACGACTTGAGGCAGCGTGGGGGTGGAGTCATGACGGTTCAAACACGAAATGGCGTAAGCTTTGACTCAATCGTTTTTGGAGAGCAATCTCCTGGGCAATGGCTAGCTGGTAGCAATAACTTCGCGCGGACCCAGTCATTTGGTGGTCCCGCCGAAACGCTCGCCACAAAGGAAACAATTCACATCGCGATCACTTATCAGAGCGACGGAACCATCACCGGCTATCGCAATGGAGTCCGTTACGGCAAGCCGTACAAATCTCGCGGACTCAAAACTTTCCAAGCTGGTGACACGATCATTAGCTTTGGCGTCCGACACTTACCAGCGAGCGGAAACCGGCTACTTGCAGGTCAAATTACCCGTGCGAACCTTTATGACAGAGCGTTGACGGATGGTGAGGTATTGGCGACCTCCAAGTCTAATGGCATTTACGTCACCGAAAAACAAATCCGCGACGCATTGGAACCGGTTCAACGCGAGAAACTTGCCGCACTGAAATCGCAGCAACAAGACATCTTGCAAACGCTCGCTGATGCGGAACCAACTTTGGACGACGGCGACCTTGCGACCCTAACCGAATTGGCTCGCGCCATTTTTACCTTCAAAGAATTTATCTTCATCCAGTGAAACATGAGTGGCAGCGGAAACATTCTGAGAAGGCATTTTTTGCAGACGAGCTCCATTGGATTTGGTGCCGCCGCACTAGCCATGATGATGGATCGTGACTCGGCCTGTCACGCCAACGAGCTGCCATCAAACGCAGCAATGAGCCAATTACACCATCCGGCAAAAGCGAAGTCGGTCATTTTCTGCTACATGTCCGGTGGTGTATCGCATGTCGATTCGTTTGACCCGAAGCCAAAACTAAAGGAGCTGCACGGCAAATCGATGCCCGTCGCGGTGCAACGGACTCAGTTCAACAACAATGGACAGGTCATGGCCAGCCCGTTCCCATTTAGGCAGTGGGGAGAAAGTGGTGTAGAAATTAGCGACATGTTTCCTCACTTAGGAGAGGTTGCCGACGAACTCGCTATTGTTCGATCGATGACCACGCCAGTGAACGAGCACGCCCAAGCCAATTTTTTCATGCACACCGGTTTTCCATTTATGGGGCATCCCGCCGCGGGCGCTTGGTGTGCCTATGGACTCGGCCGTGAGAACGAAAACCTACCAGGCTACGTTGTTCTGCAAAGCGGCAATGCCGTTCCACCGCACGGCGGAGTTAGCCTTTTCACCAATGGCTTCTTGCCGGCCCAACACCAAGGTTCCATCTTGCGTGCGGATAGGGAAGAAGCGATTCGCAATATACGCCCAATCGATGGCTCAGACGCGCAGCGGCGACGGCTAGAGCTTGCGGAACGATTCGACCAGGAGTTTCTCAATCAATCGGGGCAGGCGTCGCAAGTCGAAGCTGCCATTCGCAACTACGAAACCGCTTTTCGCATGCAAACCGCCGTTCCCGAATTGTGCGACATCAGTAATGAAAGCGCGAGGATTAAAACGCTGTATGGTTTAGACTCGCAGGACGACGCCAAAGCCGCGTACGGTCGCCAGTGCCTCCTCGCACGACGACTAGTCGAGAAAGGAGTCCGATTTGTTGAACTCAGTTGCCTGACAAAAGGCATCGGTGCTGGCAATGGTCCGAACCCATGGGACCAACATGGTGATCTTGAGAAAGGGCACCGCGCAATGAGCTCTCAAGTTGATCAGCCCATCACTGCATTAATCCACGACTTGCGTGACCGGGGGCTGCTGGATCAGACTCTCATTGTGTGGGCAGGCGAGTTTGGTCGCACGCCATTCTCTCAGGGCAGCAATGGACGCGATCACAATCCCTCTGGATTCAGCATTTGGATGGCCGGAGGCGGAATCAAGGGAGGCACAGTGCATGGCGCGACAGATGAGCTAGGCTACCACGCGGTAGAAGATGTCTGCACCGTTTACGACATGTGGGCGACCGTATTGCACCTGATGGGCGTCAACCACAAGAAGCTTACCTACCGCTTCGGCGGTCGTGATCTAAGACTGACTGATGTTCACGGAAACGTCATCACCCCTATCCTCGCCTGACAAATTGATCAGCAACCTCCCAATGTTGGAAATCGGGGACGCGACACAGGGAAGTCTTTACGAAAACCCCAGCGAAACCAGCGGCATCGCTGGGTTTTCTGACATCGGGCCGATAAGACGGCTATTGGACTTTTTCGGATTGGTGTTCGCGACCATCCCAGTCACTTAACCAATACCACCAAAGCACTTGTGCCAATTCTTGGCTGAGATTCGCGCATCGCCGACACCTTGGGTATTGGGGGGAGCGACAGATTCCAAAAGTCTTTCGGTCAGCCGGTCTACGGTCGAACTCCCGCAACTCGCATCGGTATTCGCAAATAGCGGAGACCAACGTTTATCCAAGACTTCCATTCGCCGCGAAAGTTGGTCCAACCTCCATCAGAAGTCACGCTACAATTCGCATCGGTATGGATCAATTGCATTTTGCTACGATGGAACTCAAGGCTGCGCTGACGTTTGAGCATTTCGCGAATATGCTTTCGTCCACTGGTTAGCGGATAACTGCCCAAGAGATCCAAGACTTGGCCGATGCTGTTGCGGAAAATTGAATTCATGGGGCCTTCGCCTCTTCTCCCGTTTCTTGAGCATGGTCAATTCAAACTCGGCCTATACGGGACAGAAAACCGGCTTTCCTCGGGAGTCAATGGGAAAGGGCATGAGACGTGGATCAAAACAAGCAAGATGATGAAGACTCAATAGCGGTCGCACAGGATCGTCGGGCGTGGATTCGCAATCGCGTCCTGCCGTGGATCGGGCTCTCGCTGAGTCTTATGTGTGTTGTCGCCGGACTGATGCTTTACTTGGGCCCGAGGAAGGCGAGACGCCATGAATTGAGAATCTCTGCAGGCAGCAGCGCTGGGCTGCGTTCCCGATTCATCGACCTCTTAGCTGACGGATTCGCGCGAGCTGACCAATCCGACGAAACAATGGGGCGAATAGAGTTGACGTTTTTGCGGCAGCCAACCGATGGCTCGGTTGACGCGCTCCGCCGCGTTGACTCCGGCCAACTCGATTTGGCCTTTGTGCAGGGTGGTCTTGCGACCAACTCGTATGCGTCGGTGCGACAGGTTGCAACTTTACACCTAGAGCCTTTGCATTTGCTTGTGAAAGCATCGCTCTATGAAGAAACGAAAGATCACCTGGGTGCGTTACGCGGAAAAACGATCAATGTCAGTTCGCCGGGGAGTGGCACATATCAATTGAGCAAACAGATACTGCGATTCGCCTCTCTGGGGGATAAGGACTTCGTAGAACGCAACTTCGGCTACGCTCAACTCATTGGATCGGGCAAGGCTGCAGAATCCATGCCAGACGCCGTCTTTTTGGTGTCAACGCTACCCAGTCCGGTTGCCGAGTATTTGATTTCGGACTTCGATTATCGGCTAGTACCGCTACCACTCTCGGTACCGATTCGCCGTACCTGGTTGGCCCAATATCGAAACGCAGATTCCAGCGCGCAGGATGACCTGGAGCAAGCGCTGCGTCGAGTGGATCGATTGGAGATCCCCGCGTTTACTTACCAGATTGATCCACCGCGTCCGGCTCAAGGCGTCGAAACGATTGGAACACGGATGAATTTGGTAGCGGGCAAGCACGTTGCCTCCGAAGTCGTTGCGGAAATCGCCGAAGCGGTCTACGAAACCGAATTCGCTCGCGCCACCGAACAAAAACTGCGTTGGGATGAACTGGGCGAACTGGCCGAATTCCCGCTGCACGCGGGAGCAAAGACTTATCTGGCCGGCAAGCAACCGCTGGCGACACGTCAGGTGATCGAGATCACCGAGCAATTGATCGGCATTTTTGGAGCGGGAATTGGAACCTGGCTATTTCTATGGCAGTGGCTGAGGAGAATGAGAATGCGCCGCAAGGACGCCGAATTCGTGAGCTGTATTGATCGTGTGGTGCAAATTGAAAATGAAGCACTCGGCTATGAGGACGACGCCGAAGTTCCAATACAGAAACTCCAGGAGATGCAGGAAGAACTCAGCGAAATCAAGACTAGGCTTATTGACCGCTACCGTGACGGCTACCTGGAAGGCACGGAAATGCTCTCTTCTTTCCTAAAGCACGCCAACGACGCGAGCGAATTGATCTCACGGATTGTCCTCCAATCGAAGTGACGTAACTGCGATCTTAAGCACAAGGTGGGGAGAGAATTCAGAAAAGTTTAGGCCTGATCGGACACAACGATTCGCATAGGCCCCCTCAAATTTTGCTTCGCAGAAGCGGCGCGTTTCACGGTCTCGAGTCTGAACTGGAACGGACTTGTCAATCAGTGCGGTGGCACACATCGATGCAGAGTTCTCGAGCTACACAGGCGCCTCGGTTGCATCGACACCAGTTTCGAACGATCTGAGCTGGTCGATGGAGGAGAGAACCACCTCAGCGAATTGGATTCAGAGCTGCTGAGGTGCACCAGACCGATGGTTTCAACACCACTTTCCTCCCCACTTCGACTTGTCCAACCGACTGAAGCTAGCCCGGCAGCAAAGATGCATCGGTCTCCGACTTGGTTAGGCGGAAAGGTTCCTACTCTCGGTTCGACCTTGACGGCGGTTGACATATCGTTATGATATATCCAAACGATACATCTTGTCGGAAACGTAGAGTCGTGCGAGAAAACCGCTCCCAATATGCAATCCTTAGTCTGTTGCGACTGGGGCCGATGTCGGGCTACGACATCAAAACCGCCTGCGAATCGCTCTTTTCACATTTCTGGACAGAGAGTTTTGGAAGCATCTATCCGATTCTCAACAAGCTCGAAAACTTGCACCAAGTGCGCTCGCATGAGGATGACAAACAAACGAGTGGTCGCAGGCGGCGCGTCTATCAAATTACAGCGGCCGGCAGAAAGGCGCTCCGCACCTGGCTGTCAAAACCGCCAGTAGAGAGGAGCTTGCGCGATGAACTGTACTTAAAGCTATTTAACGCGACGTTCGTTCCCGCTGACGTTCATCGGTCACATATCGAGCAACAACAGACTCAATTCCTAGCGCTCAATCAAGAGTTGGCTGAACGCATGTGTGAGTTGGAGGCACAGTATTCAGAATCGCCAGACTTCAAGCATTGGCGTCTGGTGCTCCGTGCTGGCCAGCTTTCTTGCGATGCGCGGCTGAAGTGGTGCCGAGAAGCGCTTGACGAGCTTAGTGAGCATTGAAGCAGGCGACTACCAATACGGGCCAAAGAGGTGATCCAAATGTCTGAAATTTCACAAGAGAGTAAACCTCTTCGGCCCCCAACCAGGAGGTCCTGGGTATTGCTAGCGTTGATCGCTCCATCTCTCCTTTTGGCAGTCACCGCTGTCGCCATATTTCTGATAGTTGCCAAGGCTGGCGGTGATTCTTCCGTCATCCCTCGAGAGCTGAGCGAATGGTTTCCCTACATTGCAATGATAAATCACACTTTGCTTTTTCTGATAGCTGTTCGGCTTGCTCAGGCGGACGGAATCTCGCTGGGACAACTCGGTTGGAATCATGACGAAAGGACTTGGAAGTTGGAAGTTCCGATCGGCATACTGGCGGGAATCGCAATCTTTTCAATTCAGACGTGCGTTGCGGAACCGGCAATCACCGCCATTCGAACGAGCCTGCAAGTCAGTACGCTACGCCCCGCATCAACTCCGGTCTTGACGCTCAACATAGCCGGACTAATCGCCGGAACACTGTTTGCCGGAATCGTCGAAGAAACCGTCTACAGAGGTTATATCCAACGGCAGCTGACTGCGCGGTTGGGAACCGTCGTGGGAATAATCGTGACGACTTTAGGATTTGCCGTCGGTTTACATTGGGGATTAGGGCCCTGGAGCATCATTATTGTTTTCCTGACCGGACTGATGTTGGCATTGCTGTTTGAGTGGAGAAGAAGCCTGGTTACATGCGCTCTGGCTCACGCAGTTGTCAACGCTATGGTTGTGATTCTGTAGAATTTCTAGCTGCGACATTGCTCCAGAATGAAGGCGGTGGACAAGGCCACGAGTCCCTCTTTTTCTATGCTCTGTACGTGATTCAGCTCTTTTTCTGAGTTCCTCTATATCGATTTCACCTGCAACGATTCCCAGCATGTGACGTATCATCTCGCGATGTGCAACATTACTAAGAGTTGTAGCCTTTTCGAGAATCGGATCAAATCAATGGAGTATGTCATCTCTCTGATCCCCAACTAGAGCGACTAGAAGTAGCACTCTGGCGGCGTGGATCGCAAGTTTTTTCCGATTCGCTTGCGCTCATGTCAGCGCCACCAATTGCCGTGGAGCCTAAACGCCAAGGCCATTCGCACTTTGGCATTTGGCCATTCGACGTCGGCACATCGCCCGAAGTCGATTCTGGCCTGCGCTCGGATGCACCACAGTGTTTCACTCCGACAGCTCTAAGCGATCCGTCGAACTCGCAGACTTGTCGTCATGGAATTGACACCTCTGGCAGCAAGCTGGATTCGTTCCAAACATCGAGTTGTCCAGCCGAAGCGAATCAGCACTCCTCGTAA
Source organism: Aureliella sp. (assembly GCA_046290675.1). Classification (GTDB taxonomy): domain Bacteria; phylum Planctomycetota; class Planctomycetia; order Pirellulales; family Pirellulaceae; genus Aureliella. The sequence goes on along the minus strand of JBKAHA010000007.1, from coordinate 235,769 downwards.
TTTGCATCGGTGTTCAAGCACAGACAATTGCAACTCACTGATTCGCGGGTGCCCGCAAATTCCGGACGTTTCGGCGAGTGGAAAGCCCAAATTGCTTTAGCGAGCGCCTGTGACCACGAAAGAGTGCGATAGGGGTAGCCGTGAAACTCGCAGTACTCTCTAACCAATCGGCTCACAGCAGGAAGGCGTGTATGGCAAATGGCTGGAAACAGATGGTGCTCAATTTGGTATTCGACTCCGCTACACAAAGCACGGCCAATGGAGCCAACTCGGTAGTTGAGCGTCGTACTTGTTTGTCTCAACACGAAATCGTCTTCCTGCGGATGCGAGAAGCATGCTGCTTCGGCGGGATAGTGTGATGGTGCATTGAGCAAGAAGAATGTGTATCCAAGTACGGTGTTGCGGAGGAGGTAAAATCCTAACACTGATGTCCACGGTAGGAACAGCATTGGTATACCGATCCATACGAGAATGTGTAGTAGCAGACAGGATGCGTCAACCCAATGTGCCCACCTACGATCACGATTCGAGATCATGTGATGCCATAGGAACCGAACTGAATGCCATTGCCCGTAGGTCATATTAAATGCAATTGCAAATGGCACGAGTAGGACCTGGCAACGATAGAACCAGCAACCTAGCCTGCCGGCGCGACTCCGGTCAGACTCTGTCAAGGCGAACAATGGCATCCAATCAATGTCGACATCGTGACCGATTAAATTCGGGTGACTGTGGTGCAAAACGATGTGTTTGTGCCACCAGTAACAGGCTGAAAAGCCCGTTGCCAATGGATAGCCAAAGTATGTCAGCAGCCGATTCACCCATCGTTTCTTAGAGGTGGCGTAGTGCGACGAGGAATGCGTATTCGCAGCGATACCAGTCAGGCCATACCCCCACATTACGGTTGCGGCCACTGTCATAAAGAGTCGGTGTTCGATAAGGAAGATCGTCAGTCCAAAAAGAAATAGCGTGCAATGCATCACGAGTAACGCGAGTACACCCACAGGATCCTTGTCAAAGTACCCTTGGCGACGTAGCTCGCGACGCAAGGCACGAAAACTCTCCAAGTGTCTTCTTCGTTCCAGTTCCGATCGAAAATGATTCGATGGTCCAGCGCAGGCGGTCGTATTGTTCGACATTTGCTTAGCTTCCTACGGCTGCGTGTCCCAAACATTCTGCGTTAGGGATTGTTTGCGACCCACACAGTTGCATCAGTGACAAATTCCGCCGGCATTTCAAAAACCGTACAGCAAGCGCCGCCATCGTTCTTTTTGGGGCGTTTGCCGGTTGCAAGCAAATAACGGTGATCGGCAGACAAACTTAGATGAGCGAAGCGGCACATTGGAAGTCTTGCGACCCGACGGTGTTCGCCACTCCCTAGATCGACTGCCCAAATCGAACCGTCCAAATGGCCAGTCAGAACGACATTCGTTGCCAAGCGAGTGGCGAATACGACCGCGGCGCTACTGCCGACCTCAACGGACGCAGCCGTGTTCTTTGTCACCGGCGAGTAGCTCGCAATCTTGTTGGTTTCGGCGTATCCAAAGCAGATTCGCTCATCAGATAGCCATGTAAAGCGTGCTTGGGAGACACTCTCAAGCGAAGACACTTGTTCAAGTTGACGATCAAACACGAGCACTTTCTGTCCCTGAACACCCACCGCGAGATACTCCCCGCTGGGGCTGAATGCCAACTGCCAGCCGTTGCCAGGTAGAAACACTTGTTCGTTCGTTGGTTCCGGCTCGGTGATATCCCAGACTGCGCATCGAGCATTGCGATAGGACACGGCAACTCGCTTTCCTTCCGCGTCGGCGGCCATGCCATTGATCTTACCGATGCGAGGCAATGTCGCCTCTGGTTTCCCCGAAATGAGGCGAAGCAACTCGATATGACCTGCAGGCCGACCGATGAGCAAGCGCTCGCTATCAGCCAGAAAGGCTAAGGCACGGATTTCGCCACCTGCTCCGATAGACCTTAGGCCGTATTCCGGGTCCCAAAGATACAGGCTATCCGCATTGTTGGGAGCCAACGCCGCTCTCGTTCCAGTTGGGCTGAATGCTGCCGCATTGATGTCGTACTCCGAATTCTCGTATTGCACACCTTTCGTCGAGTCATAGGCGATGGAAACTCCGTTGAATGCTTGTGTCCTGAGTCTGAGTCGCGCCACGTAGTCATCGAGGTCCCTCAGTTCCTCGGACATGAGGTGAACTTCGTAGGCCGACAACCACCGCCCTTCCGCAATCGCGAGATCAGGCTGATCCTTAGGAAGGAGTTTCGACCATGTATGCCAGTTCTCGATCTGGCCCTCAAGAACGGCCAGTTTTACTTGTGCAAGTTTGGTCGCCGCCGTCTCCCATGGACTCTGGGCAGCAGTGAGCGCTAGATCGAATGCCTTTGATGCTTTAACCCGATCGCCAAGCTTCCACAAACCAACTGTGTGCTGAACATGCCAGTCATTTGGAAAATTGTGGGCTAACTTGGCGAGCCCATCTTCCCAGAGTGGAGGAACACCGGACTTTGGGTGTCCCTTCAGCATCGCTCTTGCAATGTATGAGGACTCAGGAGTTGTCGGATCAAGTTTAAGGTGGCGTGCTATGTCCAATTGTGTGGCCGCAAGAGCGTCTTGGTGAGAGCCTTGGGCTAGTAATGCCACATAGCCGCGTGGGATAAGACTGTCTGGGGAGAGGTGAATCGCTTTCTCAAATTCGGAAAATGCTTGTCTCGGATTGAGTTGTTTCAACCATCTTTTTCCCTCCAGCATGTGCTGTTCGTAGGTGCTTACATTCGCCTCAGCGTTCGCTGGCTTCTCAGAGTCTATTGTTGGCAAAGATCTTGACGCATCCGTTTCAGGTTCCAGGTTCGTTGCCGGCTGCTGGCTACTTGGTTCAGTTGATTCAAGTGTATCGAGGTGTTGTGACGGCTCTCCGCCGGGGAGCGTCCAGCGAAGAATGGATGGGTCTTCGATTATCCGCCATTCACCGGCGGCAGTGACGTAACTTCCTCCGCCGGCGAACAATAATCCGCTGTCCCAATTAATTGCTATCTGCTTCGTCGTACCACGCTTGCCAACTCCCGCGTGTAGGCCTTTTCCAGTCTCGAGCTCGAAAAGGCGTACTTTGCCATCGACACACCCCGTTATTAAGAGCTTTTCATCCGGCGACACCGATATTGACTCGACTCCTGAAGTGTGCCCGAGATACTTGGTAAGGACTTCCCCATCATCTAGATCAACAAGTTCAACATTGCCATCGGCAGCGGCGACTATGACCCGCTTTGCATCCTCCATGACATGCAGGTCGTGCACTTGCGTCCCAGCAAATCGAAACGAGCGTAGCTTCAGCGTGCCGAGATTACGAACGAAAATTCGTCCGTGGCCGCCGCAGACCAAAAGTCTTGTCCCTTCTGGGCGGCGAGCAAATCCCATGGCTCGACAACGCTGTCCAATCTCGAACTGATCGATGAGTAGTTTGCCGCGAATCATATCCAGGATGGATATATTCCCGGCTTCATTGGCGATTGCCAGCAGTTTATTGTCAGGAACGGCCGCTACTTCCAACTGTTCCTTTCCGTAACGGCGGACTCCGTCAACAATCCGCCCCAAATTGCAGTCGATGACTACAACTCCGCCAACCGATGTGCCGATCGCGAAGCGGTGGTCGTCAAACCAAGCAATGTGCTCTCCGGTCACACGCCCGGACAATGAGATCAACGGGCCTGGCCTGCCGCTGGAGTCGCAAAGCATGATGTAGCCATTACGTGTATCAACAATTCCGGCAACGACCAACCACTTGTTGTTGGGCGATAGCGAGAGAGCATTCACGGGACCCTGCAGTCCCTTGATTTGTTCCAATGCTGGGAGGTTGCCGAGCCGAGTCTGAGGCTTGCGTGTCAAACGCAAGCGAACGGTTTCTCCGCGAGTTACCGTCAGCGAGTTTCGGTCGATCTGAAAACGATCTTTATCCCCTGTATGGTGAACTTCGTAACGACCTTCTGCTACTGAGAATTCCCAGCCGGCATCGGGATCAAGGACACGAATCGGTTCTCCCTTCTGGGCGAGTTGGACTTGTATACCATCAATTCCATCAGGTATTTCGATTTCGACCGTGCCAAACTCAGTCTTAAAAGCGATGATCGACAACCAAATTCCGAGTGGGATGAGTGCCAAACAGCTGGTTGTGATTGCAAGCCAAGTACGACTTTTGCGGCGGTGAGAATCACGTTCTGCTTCTGTTTTGCGAAGCTCAACAACTGCGTCTTTGTTGTCCGAATTGATCGATTCCAGGGCGGTAGCCAACTGCTTCATCGAACCGAATCGATCCGACGCTTTCTTGGAAAGCATCTTCCTACAGATTGCGTCCAAGGCTGGATCGAGGTCTTCGACGCATTCTGATGGCTTGGTAGGATTTGCCCCTAAGACTCCATGGATGACTGTCGAGAGACCACCCCTAAATGGCAGTTGTCCTGTTAGCAGCTCGTAGAAGATCACACCAAGGCTAAACATGTCACTGGCAGGACCAACTCTAGCAAGACTTTCATCAATCTGTTCCGGTGACATATAGGCAGGCGTGCCAATTATGGCTCCGTGTTGCGTGACGCGTACTTCGTGTTCGCGATCTCCCTGCAGAGCTAGGCCAAAATCCATGAGGATTGGTTCGCCTTCGGCGTCGATCATCACGTTGGCGGGTTTAAGATCACGATGAACCACCGACTTGTCATGAGCTACCTGCAACGCCAAGGCAAGCTTCTTAACCAACGCGATAACGGAGGAAGTCGTCATTCGTTGTGACGTATCGAGAACATCACTAAGTCTCACTCCGTCGACGTAGGCCATGGCCAGATAGCGGGTGCCATCTATTTCACCGACATCGTGTACCGCACAAATGTTTCGGTGTTCTAGCCCAGCTGCGGACTTGGCTTCGCGATCAAATCGTTTAGCAAGTTCCGATTCACTTTCTAGCCTTCTACGAGGGACCTTGAGAGCCACGTTGCGCTCTAATTTCTCATCGAATGCGAGATATACCGTACCCATTGCACCCTCGCCTAGGAACTTCTGAATTCGGTACCTTCCAAACTGAGAGGGTGTTTCAAGCTTTAGAAGGTCATTTGTCGAACCGGTCAAGCTCGTAGCAACGGTGTCGGTTGGTCCAGCGATCTTCGAAGTATCAATGGACGCTTGCGTCAACGCCTGCTCCGCAACCGTCGGGCCGGCCATTTGCAATAGATTCTGCTCTGCGTCGATATACTGAAGCAACTCATCAGCAAGGTCAGGAAAGCGTTTGCAGAGTTCCTGTTTGTTTGGCCCTGCTCCTGACTCGACAGCCTCCAGGTAGGCAATCAGAACCTCCTCGAAACTGCTCGGGTCACTGGAATCCGGCTCGATGTCGTTAGTCATGCATCCCGCTCCGTTTCGTCTAGAAGAATCGCTCGAAGCTTCTTCAGCCCTCGATTCAAGAGCCCAACCACTGAGAACTTCGTAGTCGCCATCGTCTCTGCCACTTCAGTGAGTGTCAGGCCTTCTAAGTATTTCCAACGAACTGCTTCCCGTTGCGTTTTAGGCAGTTGTTCGAGTGCTCTGGCCAGCATGACCGCATCTTCCTCGGCTAGCAGCCTCTGACTCGGCGAAGAAGCCAACGGATCAATTCCGTCTTCGATTGGTAAGCCGCCATCGGGTCTTTGCTCTCTTGCAACCGCGCGCTTGGCGGTCAACCCGTGAGCTCGTAGGCAGTCAACAATTTGGCGTTGGTGCACGGTTCGCAACCACGCCAGAAATTGATGTGGCGAATTTCCATTTAGATCGCCAATGCCTTTGATGGCGGCAAGGCAAGTCTGTTGAACGATATCAGAAGCACCGATTCTGGTCCGAATATCTCCTTGTAAGGACCGATCTGCAAGCAAATGTAGGTAAGGGCGATGCAACTCCAGAAGTTGGCCGATGGCATCTGCTTCGCCATTTAGTCCGCGCTCTAGCAGATCTCTTGAAATTGCGACGCTTTCTTCGTTCATTGGAGTCCTCAAGAGAGAAGACGAGGACAATATTCGGCCAACGCGCTACATTCTCAAATTTTATAGGATTTGGTGCGTCACCTCAGAATCCGTCCCCCAATTCGTAAGCGATCAGAAATACCGAAAACGACAAATATTCAAACACCGATGCGACTTCTGTATTGGCGCACCTGCGATCGGTTGCATCGGCCTCAGTAGATCGCGTTTGCTCGTAAGTCGCTTCGGTGAAGCCGACCTCTGTACTTATGGGTGTGCTCTGTGAATCCGTTCCATTGCTTGATCATGGCGCCGGGATTTGGACTCGCTAAACATTTCCCGATCAACGGTTTACAGCTATTGATGCTCCAAGGTGCCGACACTTGAGGAGCCGGGGAATCGTTTGAAACGACCAAAAGAGCAAAAAATCCTGCTATTCAAAGAGAAAAAGAGAAACAGCTCGCCGCAAATCAATGCGACGAGCTGTTTTGATTTCTGGAGTCGGGCTAGCGGGATTTGAACCCACGACCTCTACCACCCCAAGGTTAGAGCAGGCTGACTCAAACCTAACAAAACAAATGTCGAAAATTGAGTGCGGCGAACCGTTGCACCAAATGTTGCACCAGATAGCCAAGTTGGACGCAAAAGAGCTAGCGGATTTGTTGCTGTCAGCATTTGGAAAAGTCCAGTGCTCGCAATTGGTGGCAGAAATGAACAAGCGTTACTAGAATGCCGACTGAAACAAAGAGAAGTTGGCAGAAGCTTAGAGCCTCCGTAGCGTATGCCTACTGAAGAGCCAATTCGAGTTGAACGAGTACCTCATTGGACGCAATCAAGTGACGTATCTTTCGCAAAAAGATGAACTGTTGCTTCAGACTTTCTCGATCGTAGCAGTTTTGGGCGCTCTCCAAGAAAATGAGTTCTTGAACTCAGAGTTCTTCTCTCGGATGAAGGCGATGCCCGGTACGAAAGAGCTCATTGAGCAAACAGGCTTGGGCAATCAGGGCCACTCACTTATCTCGCTGTATGCGATGCTTGTTGTACCGTGGGAGTACTTCGCAGAGGACCCTGCATTTAGCTCCGATTTCGACGGGCTAGACGCATGGATAGAATCTCGGGCTCCGAAAACCATTTCAAATTACAACTACAAGTCACGCCCGAGCCATGGCCATCAGTACTGCCGCCACATTCGCAACGCTGTGGCCCATGGCAGTGTGGGATTTCGGGCTCACGATGTAGTGATCTTCGAGGACAAAAGCAGAAATCAAAAATTCTATATGGAATTGCCACTCACGGATCTGAATGAGTTTGTGAATACCAAACTGCTTTCCATCCACCTGAAAGTTATCAAGGCGATCAACGCCAAGACCAGTATTCCGTGAACCGTGAAGCTGGACGCCACTGAGGATTGTAGGAAAGGAGAAACCGCAAGGATCGGATTCGAAATAAGCAGTAGCCTTGTGAAATCGATATTGCGGAAAGTGTTAGTCGATTGATTGCGAATCATAAGGTACGGAGGGAGGCACTAAGGACTTGCTTGTCTTTCTGAGAGAAGTCGCCCGGACGCAGCGTGAGCTTTTTCCCTTCCTGAGTTAAGAGCAGCACTTGGTTAGTGTCATGCTTAACCACAACGGCGCGGATTTGACTGCCAACGGCGGATGTCCAGAGAGGCCATCTCGCCAACGCATGCTTCCTGTCGAGTGGGGATAGCTCGCTCAGGTATATGGACAGTTGCTTTCTTCCAGTTTCATCAACCAAATTAACATGCTGTTTTCCCGAATAAGCAACTGAACCATAGAATTGGTGAGTTCGGCCACCTACCCCAACCGCCCAATATCGCAGTGGTTTGACTTTGGCTCGAACTGGGGCACCTCCAAATGGGTCTTCTTGCGTATCTAAGTCTCGTTGGTCCGATTGGAGCACGCCGGGATCTTGCGAGGTCTTAGTTGAGTACAAAGAGCTCTTTTTTTTCTTCGGCGACCCCAGGGCGAGGGTTGTCCCAAGGCCATCCGAAGACTCTCCTGGCTTGCCTAGAGCGGCAGCCTTCGTGTTGCCGTTCATGTGCCGAAAGGTATCAAGAGGTTGGCTTGGAGAATAAGAATCATCGGATTTGGCAGTTAACGTCGTACTCCTTGGTCCGTACACGCTCTCAAACATTCCAGGGTTTTCGTCGTAATTATTTGATTTCACGCCATCAGGGTACGAGCGGATATGTGCCCTTCGTCTCAACGAGCCGTCTGCGTTATAACTGGCCCTCACAGCTATGTCTGAGCCCTTAGGTTCCAGCTCGTTCTCTTGAATGTTTGTGTTCCTTCCTTGATAGACATCCAACGATTGGGTCGGTTTGTTGGATCGCGTTGTGCTGCCTGTTCCCCCGCTGATGGAGGAAGCAGCGTACGGACCACTTACGATCCCTAAGGCCAAAGCGGCAAAACCAAGGAGCGCGACAATGGGCAACACTAGGAACAACTTCAAGTTTTGCGGCTCGCCGTTAGGCTTCCGTTTTTTCTGCGCCTTCTGTTCTTGATACCAAGAAAGTATGAGGCATGGCCCCCACAATGGACTGCTGAGGAAAAAAGCACCAATCAGGCAAGAGATCAATTCCGCCACTTCACCACCGATAGAATTGCTGGTTGGAACTGAAAATGAATAGGCCATCCCCCCAACATGCATCAAACTTGCGGGGGCGGAAGTCTGGTCTGCTCAAAAGACGAACTGCTCTAAAGTTTACTTACTCTCAACGCCATAGGAAAGATGCACTCAGGTTGAGCCAACTAGCCGTGTTTGCACGCTAGGCTCAATGCGATCAGAGGGCGATCAAACTGATACGCTGAGCAGCAAACGCGGGATGGCCGAGTTAATCGCGAACAAGTTGCCGGATTGCTGCTGGGTTTCGTGAGCGAAAACAGCCCAAGAAAATAATTAGTGCAGACCGTAGTTACTGGAAGTTCTAGCAACAGGGACCAACGCTTTGTTATACCTAACTAGTGCATTGCGACTTGATTGTGAGGCGGATTAAATGTCCCATTCTTTAGCTCAAACAGCACACCACGAAGCTGGTCATTACATCTGTATGGTTGCGGAAGGAGTCCAGCCACAAGAGGTCGTCATCTCCGAACCGACAGAATCGGACGCTTCAAAGAAATGGTCGGGACGCGTAGCCACAAGTGGCAACATCGAAACGGGAGCTCTTGCACGTATTGCGATGGCCGGCCCAATTGCGGAAGTTCGGTACATGTTCGAGGTTGAATACCGCGAACGCTCCGGGGAACCGCTTCCGCCTGAATACCCCGAAGAAAAACTTTGGTCCGACGCGAATCGCCGAGAAGCATTTTTTGACGCTATTGTTGATGAGCATCAGAAAAGTGCTCATATCATCCGGTACCAAGAGTTGGGCAAGTACCCTGGTATCCAGATCCACTCAGCGGAATGGGGAGGCGACCGAAGGTCTATACGGGATTCAAGCCCTGCAATTGAATCGCAACGCCGTGTTTTTGAAATGGCGTACGAGGTAATCGCGCAAAGATGGCAAGAGGTTGTCGAAGTAGCGAGGAAGATAGAGCGACGTGAGAACGAAATAGACGGAACGCCAATACGTTTTATGTCCAACGAATCCAAGACTCAAGCGTAGCAGTCGTCATTCTGATCTGCCAACGATAACGATTATCGACTTCTCGTCAAAGCTATCGCCGCCCCCCTCCCCAAAGCGTCTCTGGTAGAGGCAGTAAGATGCCCGGGGGGGCAAAAGCTGCAGACACAGTTAGGCGACCTATCGTATCCGCGTATTCGGTGTAGACGAGCAAATGGTTTTTTGGCTCGGGTCCTTCCTGGAGGAGGGGCAATCCGATCTCTCCAGAAGCTATCGCATTAATGAGCTCACTTGCTTGCCTGCACATTCCCTAGAAACCCCACTGCTGGCTTCTGCGTTAGCTCTGGGGGTCAGGGGGATGGCGTACACCGCCCCCGCGTATCGGGTCCTTCTTAGCTATGGCTCTGGGTGCGGTGGTGATTCATCGCAGCATGAAAATGACACAGTCCGTCCGCAATAACGGTGGCTTTCGGTAGCCCACTTACGCCTTGAGATCTATGCGACATACTGAGATGGCCGGATAGGGTAGCTCCCGAAGAACGAAAGTCTGATCGTCTGCCGGCATTTTTTTCAGACATGCTGATCGTTCAGACGGATCAACAGCGATGGAAGAAACCCGCACGCAATGCCCGCAGTGTGGAGCGTCTCTAGATAAGAGCGTGTGCATACCATGTGAAACCCTTTGGGGCTCCCTAATATTGCCGAGAGAATTCGACGAATTCGCGGCTACTGCTCACAATGCAAAGCTGAGCCCCGAAGATCTCATTCGGTTGGAAAACCTTGTCTACTCGCAACGCCGAATCGGCGTTGCATACGCCAAACGAAAATCTAAGAAGCTTGGTTTGTCTTTTTGTGATCCAGCTTACGACGAACTGCAACGACTAAGGGACGTTCTGCGTTACAACAAGAGTGCCATTCCGTCGGTGGAGGGCCGATCGCATATCGATGCCAGGAACGCTGTAAAACGGACGTACTCGTTTGGAGATGAATTGCTACGAGCGATAATTTCGCTAGGTGACATGTCTCAAAATCTACCGCTTGACACTGCCTTCCAGGACTGGGGTGAACTTGAAGGACGGCGTGCCGACAATGCAGAAGACTTACTCGAACAAGTGAAGTTAGCTGGCAACGATCTTCATTGGACTTTCGAGTCAATTAAAGAAGCGGTGATGGATCTTTTGCCAGGCAGGTTAACCAAAGAAGAGTGGACCGTTACAGACTCAAAAGGCCAATCAGGTTTCACTGCAATCTACCTGCTTGATCTGCACTGGAAATATCAGGTCGAACATTGGGTGAAGAAACTTATTTCGTCTATTCGGACTGGACGAGCCTTTACCGAGGCATTTCCCATTTTGGATGCTGACCAGAGCGAGATTTTTAGGAGACTTCGGGTTGAGAAGAGCGTCATGATAAACGCTCTGCCAGGCTATTTGGGGGCGCCCACGCAGTCGAAGCAAGTTAGCGCTAACAATTTGGTTTTTCTTTATGCGTCTACCCACTCAAATCCCGACTTCAGGGATCTAGCTGCAGAAATAAACACTGCGGCTTTAGACCCAAACGACACACGGTCGCAGAACCGTATTGCGACCGATTTTTTCGATGATCCAGCGGAAGCCAAAAGGGCCCTTGCGGCTCTCAGGATGCATGAAAAAAGATCAAAGAAACTGAACGAGATGAGCTGAAGGATAAGTGTTAGCGCTAACAGGCCCCTTTATCTAGATTGCGGACAGCGATTGACACCCTAGCTTAGAGAACTCACCCGCCGGACCAAGCGTTACACCGGTGGACTGAGTTCCCTTTTGCTAGGAGGTTGACATGCAGTCAACAACTCTACCTGACCGAATCACTGACGGTCACATGCAATCGCTACTGGACGTCGAGGACGTTGCAGCGCGTCTCAAATGCTCCAGCCGGTCCGTCCGGCGACTGGCCGACGCCGGCAAGATGCCGGCACCCGTCCGACTCGGATCGATGCTGAGATGGCCCGTCGCGGTTATCGAAGAGTGGATAACAGAGGGTTGTCCGTCGGTTAGCCGCCGAGGACGGTAGCCATGCAACTGAATCTATTCGATGCGGGCCGGCCAATATGCAGCACCTTCGCGGGATTTGATGTTGTCATCTTGCGACGAGATGACAAACGCCGAGCGTTTCAGTTGGCGATGCTCGACAGGATGTTGCTCACGGGGCGCCCAACTACTGTCTGCGACGTCCTTAGGGACCTAAACGCGATCTGGGACGACGGTGGGAAGTGGGTCGGTCCAGCTATGCGGCAACTAGCAGACGACGGCCTGACTTGTTGCCGCGGAGTGACATACAGCCGAAGGCCAAGTCGACATGGTTGTCCAGTTCACACTTGGACCCTCAACGACCCGAAGGCAGCAAAACAAAGAGCGGAACAACTGCGAAGTAGCTTGCAGTTGTCGCCAACAAAACGAAAAGACGACTCGTCAGCCGCAAACACCGACGAGCCGTCATGTAGCTAAACCGCTAACCCAAACGGAGTATCAAACCATGGGAAAGCTAAGTGACATCTTACGTCACCAGAATGGACTTGCCGACCTTGAATCTGCGTTTTCGGAGAGGATTGCAACCGAGGACGACGTGCTTCCGGGAGGCAACTACACCGCGGACATTACCCAAGGCGAAGCGGTCGAGTCTCGCACCAACGGGACCCCCGGATACTGCCTGACGTTCGAGGTTTCCGAAGGCGACCACAAAGGTCGCAAGTTGTGGCATGAGCTTTGGTTCACGCCGAAGTCCGTGAGTCGCTCCAGACGCGACCTGCAAAAGCTGGGAGTCCCTATTGACTCACTAGAGAAGATGCTGACTGCTTTAGATTGTGGCCTGCCTGCAGTCTTTCGGTGCAAGGTCAAGCTAGGAGTTCGTAAGGACGACGATGGCAATGAACGCAATCAGATCCGACGCTTTGAGGTCATCGAGGTAGTCGAACCGCAACCGGATGACTTTGCACCGGAGGCGACAGCTGATGATTAGCAATGCGATGCCCTCACTGGGTTATCGCATTGTTGGACAAGTACACAACGACCGCCGGCTTGTTGACTACGAGTCGGCTTTCGTTGCGTACTGCGAATGCGATTACCCAGCAAAGATTGACGAGGGCGGATTTCTGTCGTCCTTCGTTTACCCGGATTCCATCCGAAGACGTGATAACGGTTATAGGCTAGACGTCCGTGGCTATGACGGAACCGTTTGGTCGCGCTATCTGTGGTTCGACATCGACGACACCAACCCGGAAAATGCAATTGGGCGGACTCGTCGCATAGTATCGCTGCTGATGGAGCGTTACTGCCTGGCCGATGATGAGTTGCTAGTGTTCTTCTCTGGCAGCAAGGGGTTCCATCTTGGCGTTCCAATTTCTGTATTTGGCTCCCCAATCGCTTCGGCGGCGTTCGCCGCAACGTGTCGGCAGCTAGCTAATCGCTTAGTGATAATGGCTAACTCTGAAACCGATCCGGCTGTTTATCAGAAGGTCCAGCCGTTTCGAGCACCCAATAGCCGCCACCATAAGACCGGACTCTATAAGCGGCTGGTATCCGTGGGCGAGTTGGTGCAATTGACCGCTGACGCAATCAGGAAGCGAGCCGCCAATCCGCTTCCCTTCGAGCAACCGGACGCACCAAAACCACACGAACTGGCTGTCCAGGATTGGCAACTGGCTACGGACGCTACTCATAAGCAAGCCGAAGCGTTCGAGCAATTCGCAAACGAGCGGACTGTTGTTAATCGTTCAACGCTGGAGTTTATCGCTGAGGATGTTGAACAAGGCGACCGTCATCGTCTGTTGTATTCGGCAGCCGCCAATCTGTTTGAGTTTGGCTGTCCGCCACTACTCGCACACGGCTTACTCTCCGAGCCGGCACGTAATGTTGGTCTGGCACCTAATGAAATTCGCCGAGCTATCGGCAATGCATATCGAGCAAGTAGCAAAACAAGACCCGAGGAGACAGGAAAATGACAGACAAATTCGCGAACGTAGAGATCGAGAATCTGAACCGGGACCACACGCAGTTAAGGGTCAAAATGTCCGCCGACGCTGTCGAGGACTACTCCGAGGCGATGCGGAACAAGCGGAACGAGTTGCCGCCTGTCGTCGTCTACCACGATCCGCAGAGTGGCGAGCTGTTCCTCGCAGACGGATACCACCGGACCGCCGCCGCCGAACGGCTCGAACGCAAAACGGTTAAGGCTAGAGTTGTCGAAGGTACGTTGTCCGACGCAATCCTGTATGCCGCCAACTGCAACAAGCACAATGCTGTCCGGTTTACGAACGCAGACAAGCGAAAAGCCGTCCTGACTCTGCTAGAGACATTTCCTGGCAAGCCACAGCGATGGATAGCTGAGCAATGCGGAGTCACTCAGCCATTTGTGTCCAAAGTCCTGAGGGATGCTGCTAAAGGCAACCATGAACTAGAGACCAAGCGGACCAAGAAAACGCACGCTGGACGATTCTGTGAGGCAGTGAATGCAGCAGAACGGATGCACCGCATGATGTCGGATGAAGCCGCTGAGGATTACCCCGTCATGTTCTCACATTCTGCTGACCTAATGGCTGCTGGCCAAAAACTAGCTGAGCTAGTTGGCGACCTTGGACGCATAATGCAGGCTGTTCAATATCACCCCAACAAAGCGGAGAGCGATAACGGTTATCAAGACACGGAACCTCCGGCGCCAAAACCCAAACGTCAAGGACGCAGGCCGAAGCGGTTCCGACTCGAAAACCACAACGATGGATGGTATGTCGTCGACTCGAAGGGCGAAATTACAGACGAGGGACCAATAGAGACGAAAGCGGAGGCAGAGGAGCGACGTAAGGAAGCCAACAAGCCGATAGCTGCGGAGGTGGTCGCATGAGCAATCACGTACTAACGGATGACTTGCTGGACGACTGGCGTGGCGACGTTCTACACGGCAAACCACCGAAGCGTTATTCAATGGGCGACGGCTTGGATTCAATCAGCCTGGGTCCGGGAATGGTCGCGTTGATTGGCGGTGCACCCGGAATGGGGAAGACGGCTTTCGCAATGCAATGCGTGGCAGATGCTATGGTAGCTGACGAGTCGCTTACGGCTTGCGTGTGCAACGTCGAGATGCCGGTGGAACGGCTGTTGGAACGGCAACTGAGCCGCCTGTCTGACATCCCATTGTCGGACATCTTGCACCGTCGGCTAAACGACAAGCAGCGTGACGCACTCGAACCAGCATTTGAGGTTATCGAGTCGATCGCTGACCGTCTTGTCTGGGTAAAGTCCAGTTACACGCTAGAGGCTGTCGCTGAGGCTGCGGACAGTATCGACGCTGAGCTAATCATCTTGGATTACATCCAACGGATACGGTCAACGTCGAGCAAAGGCGAAGACAAGAAGTCTACTGTCGACGCCACGATGGACAGCCTTAGACGGTTTGCAGATGCCGGCTGCTGTGTACTCGCATTGTCAGCAGTTGGGCGCTCCAAAGACAAGAGAGGGCGGCAGTCCTACGCGGGAGAGGACCTGTCGCTTGCGTCGTTTCGAGAGTCGAGTGAGTTGGAGTTTGGAGCGGATGACGCTTTCCTGCTGGTCGCTGGCGCCCCGGATGCTTCGCCAACGGATGCAGTAGCGGAGGTGACACTAAAGCAACTGAAGAGTCGCTACGGACAGCCGACGGATGTCGAGTTGCTTTTCGACAGGACGGTCCAGTCCTTCCGGGTCGAGGGCGGACGGTTAGCTGATGCGATAGCGGAGGCATGGAAGCCGTGACCAAGCAAATGAAGAGCAAATGCGGGAAGGCGGCTGAACGTTGGTTAATACTAAATGCGTTCGTAGACTTTACCGCCTGCGAGCTCAAACGGTCCGAATTGTTAGTGTGGCTGACCATCTTTCGGGACTCGAAAGACGGCATAGCTTCTAGCTCCCAACGTGACATTGCAAGGCGGACCGGCCTGGCTCGCAAAACGGTCGAGCGCTCGATTGCGAGCCTGTCGGAGTGTGGGCTGCTGCTGGTTGTCTATCCGGGCGGGTACCGGAGAGGGACGGCAAAGTACCGGACGCGCCCCGTCACTAAGGAGAAGCTAGACGAGCTACGGTCGGCTTAGCTCCCCCCAGCGAGCAGGCGACATTTTGAAACCTCTAGGCGACACCCAGTTGTCGCCTGCAGCGTTCTCCCCAGGCGACATTCCAGAACCTCCCTAGGCGACCCCCAGATGTCGCCATTCCCACTAAAGGGACCATAGAAGCGTCACCCTTTTATGGTCTGACGACCAAGGGTGACTCTCCACCATAAAACCATGAGCGACCATCCACCAACCGCCACCGCGCTAGCCGCACTTTGGCAACGGCCACCGAAAACGACTATCAGCCAGCTCGATGCAGACACGCCAGCCGAAGCGTCCGAGACAAGAGTGGTGAATATCCGCACCAATACATACGACGTACTGATTGACCGACGCACGAAGTGGGGGAACCCATTCGTCGTTGGGCGAGACGGCAACCGTGAAACTGTCATCCGCAGATACCGCCGATGGATTGCTGACCAGCCGCACTTGCTGCGTTCATTACCAGAGTTGCGGGGGCAATCGTTGGGATGCCATTGCAAGCCGGCTGCTTGCCATGGTGACGTACTTGTCGAGTTAGTGGCTATGTTGCCGGCTGAAGCCGTCACGCCCGTCACAAGCGAGCCTGACCGCTGTTGGCACCGTGGAGAAGATTGGCAAGATGAGCCGGCAAACAGTCGACCCGGATGGATACGGACGACCTGCTGTAACTGTGGCGGCTTTGTTGGATACCGCCCCGACAACTAATCGTTCGTTATCAACTTTGACGATACAATCCCGACGTCGGCTAGGCTTAGCGGCTGAACGTCGGGAATAACTCACCTGACTGCCGACACTTAAATCGAGTTAATCGCGATGGGAGTTAATCGCATGGCCACCGTGTACAAAAAAACGATCACACGACCACTGCCAGCGGACGCAAAGATCATCACTCGTAAAGGCAAGCAGTTTGCCGAGTGGAACGACCGCCGCGGTAAGAAGCGGAATGCGGAACTAACCGAGTCTGGTACTCGGATTAAGACAACGAGCGGCACCTGGTACGCAAAATATCGTGACGGCGACGGTGTTGTCACCGAAGTCTCGACGGGATGCCGTGACAAGCAAGCCGCACAATCCGTCTTGGCGGGTCTAGTGAAAACCGCCGAGCGCGTTCGCTCCAAGGTCCTGACGCAAGCCGAAGCGGAGATCGGCCAGAAGCATGCGGACACGCTGCTGACGGTCCACGTTGCCGAGTACATCGCACATCTAACAGACCGCCGAGTCCACGCTAACCGAATCAAGACGACCGAGACACGGCTAAACGAAACCGCTGCTAGCTGCGGCTGGAAGTATCTGCGGGATATGTCGGCAGACGACCTGACCAGTTGGCTGAACAACCAGCGAAGCGACGAGCAACGCAGAATGTCCGCAAGCGTCCACAACGACTACGTGAGCCACTGGACGGCCTTTGGTAACTGGTTGATCGGCAAACGAATTAGTGGCAAACGTGCCGCACTGAATGGCGAGAAGCGAATGTTGTCCAACCCGTTCGATGGTGCTGGAAAGATCGACGAACAAGCGGACAAGCGACGACCGGCTAGAGCGTTGACCGCTGGCGAACTAGAGCGGCTGCTAGACGCTGCCGAGCGTCGTCCAATGATCGAGGCATTGACGATCCGCCGAGGACCGCACAAAGGCGTCTTAGCCGCAAAAGTGAGCGGCGAGCGACGAGCCGAGCTAGTGCAACTCGGACGAGAGCGGCGATTGATTTACAAGACGGCTATCCTGACCGGACTACGCTTAAACGAGCTACGGACGCTTCGATGTTGTGACCTTAGTTTCGGTGACGTTCCGTTCATCAAGCTGGATGCCCACAACGAGAAAAGCCGCAAGGGTTCGACCTTGCCTCTGCGAAGCGACTTGGCGGCTGAGTTGAAGGGATGGACCGCCGGCAAACAACGAACGGAAAGCGTGTTCTATGTTCCTACTGGTTTGTTGCGGATCATGGATCGTGACTGCAAGGCTGCAGGTATTCCAAAAAAGGATGCTGACGGTTGTGTCGTCCACGTTCACGCACTGCGGCATAGCTTCGGGACTCACCTGTCACTAGCGGGGGTGGCACCACGCACCGCACAAGCAGCAATGCGACATTCCAAGCTGGACCTAACGATGGGTGTCTACACGGACAGCCGGCTGCTAGACACGGCTGGAGCTATCGAGGCGATAAGCGTGGCTAGAACCGTTGCACTAAATGTTGCACCAACTAGCGACCAAACTGGTCAAATTGAGTCTATCCCTGACCAAGATGACGACATTGACAACGACGGTCAAAACACGAAAAAACCCGTCATTCCCAATGGAAACAACGGGTTTTCTGAAGTCGGGCTAGCGGGATTTGAACCCACGACCTCTACCACCCCAAGGTAGCGCGCTAGCCAGGCTGCGCTATAGCCCGATCCGCACGATCACGGTTGGAGTCTGACGTTCGGAACCCCGTCATCGGAGCACGAAAATCGTGAGAATCACAAGTCGGATTGTCTCGGGAGTCGACCCCGTATCGTACGTCAGGGATTTTACCGCAGCCTCCCGAAAAGGGCAGGGGGGAGTACAACGAATCAGTTCTGCTGGCCGATTGCATCAAGAACCGCTGTGGGCGTCATCCTAAGATCTAGATTATCGCCGCAGACCGTTCTAAACTGGTGTGAGTGGGGTCAATTGGTTGATAGGGTTGGAGTGCGATCAAAGCGGCTGATATTGATACAGCCTGTCCTACTTTGCTTGTCATTTTCGCACATTGCACAACTCGAGCTACATTTGCATTGAGTCGTTGTTTCAGTTGGCCTGCCTCATGATCTGCGTTTTCGATGTTGTCGATGGCCCAGCCAAGGGCAAACGCTTCTGGATCCGGCTTAATGAGAAATTCGAGGTGGGGCGAATTTCGACCGCCAATTTCTCGATTCCAAATGATCAGCAGATGTCTCGGCATCATCTGGTTTTGGAAGGCCGTTTGACGGGTTTTCAAGTCCGTGATGTCGGCAGCACGAACGGTACGTTTGTGAACGATGCGCAGGTCAGATCCATTGAGTTGTGCGATGGCGACCGAATCCGAGCCGGTGACTCGATCTTTGAAGTGTCCATTCTGCAGTCGGCGACACCACCGCAATCAGACGAATTTACGGACTCAGACACCAAGCCTCCCGAAAAGCCTCGATCACGCGAATCTGACGAACTACCGTCGCTTGATAGCGACGGCGATTCAACCAGTCGCGTCCACAGCGAAATCTTGATGGAGCGAACGTATCGCAATCGAGTGGCATCGCTCGATTTCTGGGAAAGCCTCGGTTTCGTGCGCTCGAGCCAAGATTTCCTATTGGCTGATCCTAGTGATCCTCAAGACGCGGAAGCAATTGGTCTCACATCGATCCTGGATCACCTCGACTCGCAGTATGCCGTTCAAGCCCTAGTGCATGTTGAGCCGCTGCGGAGGTTTGAAACTCAACTATTGCAGAAGTTCGGCGTAACTGAAGACGAACTGCAGCAAGACTTCGTTTTGGTAAATGACGTCGTGCATTCTCCTGAGTTCCGCGTCTTTGCCGAAGGTCTCCTGTCACGTAACACTCTGGTACTCGCCGGCTACCACCAACAAGATCCACCTTCAATCGCAGATTGGCCGCAGACTTTCACACCGAACGAACTGGACGCTCAAGCTACAAGAACGAGCAGTTTTTCACGAGTGCTGTTCAACGACACATGTGCTTGGCTGCTGTTCGAGCAAATTGGCAAGGAGCGGCTCCAGGTGATTGATCTCAGCCAATTGACTTAACCCCTCCTGTGGCGTTCATGTTCCTCAGCGATACCCACGAACGACAGCGGCTCGCGCCTTCTTGCTACTACGACGACGAGTTCTTCGAGGCGGAGCAGGAACACCTCTTTCGCCCAGCTTGGCATTTTGTATGCACTCAAAATGAGTTAGCGTCCGACGGCAACTTCGTAACTCGCAATATCTCGAGCGTTCCCATTCTCGTCCGCCGCGCAGAAGGACAACTGCATGGCTTCGTCAATTCATGTGCGCACCGCTTTGCAAAGCTCACGAATCAACGTTGTGGCCATGCTCAGAAGCTGACATGCCAATATCACGGCTGGCAATACGATTCCGAAGGCAAAACACAACGTATACCTGACGCAGTTAGTTTCAAACCGCTGGCGAATTCCGACTTAGGACTATCCAAGATCGAGACGATTCAAGTTGGACCGATGGTATTGGCGCGATTACCGCAAAGCGACGGGCAATCCGATCGCCGGACGGAGACCGTTCAGGCGGCCGCTGAACTGATTCCGTCATCCATGCTAGAGTTACATTCGGAATCGACTGTACTTCCCGCCAACTGGAAAGTCATCATCGAGAATGCAATCGAGAGCTACCATGTTGGCTGTGTTCACGCGGATAGTTTCTCAGTAATGCCTACAGCCGAAACCTGCGAACATCAACTGCATGAGGACCATACTGTTTTCGAAACGACATTTCCGTCTCAGGCCGCAGCAGTCTTGCGCTATGGCGAACGATGGATCCATCGACAACTCGCGGTTCCCCACAGAGAACATTACGAACAACGCCATCTCTACCCAAATTGGATGCTATCAGCCAGCAAAATCATCTCGGTGATGATGTTCGTCGAGCCAATCACGCCGACATCCAGTCGCTTCCACCTGCGTATCTTTGGCAATCGCGGTCTTCGCAGCGGAATCCTGCCAACCATTGCATTTAGCATTGCTGCCCGATGGGCGGTTCGCGAGGTCCGTCGAGTGCTCGCAGAGGATTTTGACGTCATCCCCTCAATTCAAGAAGGCTTGATGTCGACACTTCTTCCCACAGGCGGCCTGATTTCAGTCCGTGAAGAGCGGATATCCCACTTCCAACTTAAAGTTCAAGCCGCGTTGCGAGGCAAAGTGCCCGACGACTATTTCTGGCGATCGAGCTGAGCCATTGGGACTGGACTCAGTAGCGTTACCGCCAAGGAACCGGGGGCAATGATCCGTATTCTAATTACGCTTCATCGATCTAGTTGCGATTCGAACGAACGTGCGGAGCTACTCCGTGCCCGGATCAACCATGTCGGCAAAGCCGATCATCATTTCATCGAAACTCTGGTCACCCCATGTCACCGTTCGATTTGGGTTTGGATTTACGGGGTTGTCAGCCGAGTTATCGTAGACCGCGGTACAAACGATTTTGGTTCCCTTCGGAATGAATTTGGGGGTTTCTAGGATGTACTTCAGTTGCCAATTGAAATCGTACTTGGGAACCTCCAGCAACACCTCTGGCTCACTTTTACCAGGATAGAAAGCTTCATAGCGAAAAGACTTGCCCCTGAGGTGCATGTGCGGCGTCATCGATATCAGCAATTGGTCCCTTCGAACGCGACGCGATTCAGTGACTTCTTTGTTCGCGTCTCCAGGTCCAATTTCCCAATCGCGAGTGGCAACCACGAAACCTCGAACGGTCCGTTCGACATCTTCCTCATCGGCGAAGCACACGCCGGCATAGCTCAGATCAGTCTGCTCTGTTCCGTTGGGTGTATAGTGCATTTCAAAAAGGAACTTTGATCCTGCTTCTACCTTGATCGCAAGGCCATCCTTGTAATGGATTGGTAGGCTCCCTGGGGCGTAGCCAACCAATACCTTCTCCAGGTCAACACGCCGCGAGCCTGGCGGGATGATATAAACCAAAATGTGGTGAACGACTGCCCGATTTTGCGGTCGCGCTTCGGCCGCATAGACGTATTTATCTTCTTCCCATTTGGGATCCACAATAAAGCGTTGGTAATCAACAATCCCCTGTGCAGGCACCGTAAAGGGCTTGTCCGCCATTTGAAAAATCTCATCAGGCTTTGGGATTTTCCAACCGTCGGCAAACTTCGGAGGCTCTGGCAAATCCTTTGCATCACCTTCAGGCATGCCGTTCTCAACCCATTCTCTGAGTGTCGCTTTCTCTTCGCTTGAAAGCCGTGCATCATTGGCAAAGACGCCGTGCGCCGGATTGGCATTCCATGGTGGCATCCGATTTTCCGACACCACCTCGAGAATCATATCTTCCCAGCCTTGGACATCGTCGTAAGACTCCAAAGCAAATGGTCCGATCTCACCTTCACGATGGCATTCGACACAGCGTGAATTCAGGATTGCTGCCACGTCTTTCGTATATGTGATATCGCCGGTCGACTTTGTTTCTTTGACACGACCAATAATGCAGCCCAGCGCGTTGGTCTTCGGCTTCGAAACGGGTTTCCCATCTAGCAACTCAACGATGGCGTCTCGCAATTCCGTTTTCTGCGCCTTTTCACGCGCGTACCCAACACCATACTGGTCATCGATTCTTCCTTGATAGCAGACGTTTCGTTCCGAATCCAAAACGAATACTTCGGGCGTGCGTTTGGCGCCAAGCTTATCCGCAACTTTGTTCCCTAGGTCCTTTAGCATTGGGAAACTCAGCTTGTAACGATTCACATAGGCAGTCAGCTCCGTCAAACTATCTTGTTTGTTTGAGCTAATCCCCAAGAATTGGACATCTCGCCCCTTAAACTCATCTTGTAATCGGCTGAGTGTCGGCCCATATAACTTTGCCATCGGGCACTCGGTCCCAAGAAACGCAAGGACGACCACTTTCGCATTTTGAAAGTCCGCGAGAGAGACTTTTTTGCCGTAGTTGTTTTCCAAAGCCACCGTCTCGAACAACGATTGATGGTTCGCTTTCGCTACTGCTGGCTGGGTTGTTTTCCCTGCACAGACTGGGCAGAGCCCAGCATTGAAGATCGCGGTTATCGCCAGCAGACATAGGATTCGAGAACTCATGTTGATCCAATCAAATTGAACTTAATCTTGACGATGTCGGGGAAAGTTGGGGACACACAAGTCATGGTCTAGTTCCCAACCAGAGTGCGAAGATACCCGGCGTCTTGCGGTCCTGTTTGCCAATGTGGATTAGCCCGGAGAACCGCAGCTAATTCGGGAACCTGTTCCATGGTTTCAATTCGGCCCTTCGAAATCAAGCCGATTTCGCATTCCGTCCGCAATTTGCGTTCTTTTGCCCGGAGTTGTGAACTTTCTTCATCATCAACCAACAGCCGATCTGGAGCCCCACGAGAGGTCTCCGGCTGAAGGGCTGCTACCTTGCATTTCAAGTCGCGAACGGTTTCGCCCATCCGATTGTGCTACTCCAAAGGGCCATGAATCTGGACGTCCCAAGTCGATAATTGCCAGGAAAAAGCAAAAAAGCCGCACAATCGATTTCACCCCTCGGCCTCGCATAACAACTTGGACGTCGATTCCGAACGCCCTGTAATGGTTGACATACGTTTCATCAGGAATTCGTACCGCCATGCCTTGAAACGAAGTGATGTCTAGGAAACGTAAAATCAGCAAGACGACGATGAAGTTGGGCTTCGAATCTTTGGAAGCACGACTACCGTTTGCTGCAGACGCTTTCACTATCGATCTCGAACTCGGACCAGCCGAAGAGAGTCTTCTTCCTTCCGAACACACCATTGCGGGAATTGACCAAGTCTTTGAGGTCGCTGGCGCGGCTGCAGAAAACGGTGGGCATCTATTCCTCTACGGGACGGCAACCAATACACATTTCGAGATCACTGGCAGACTTACCCATTTCGATGGGACTCCCGGTCCACCGCCAGTGCGGCTTGTCCAGATTCCATTTACTTCGTCGTTGCTTCCCACTGGGGGCGCTCGATTTGCTGGCGAACTAGCCAGCGACGGCACGCTGACATTAGCGTGGCATGAAGGCGGCGAACTATTCGCTCAGCAGTTCGACACCAACCTCCAACCGATCAGTTCGCCCATCTCAATCGCAACGTCAGTGCGTCCTAGCGACAACCTTGATTTGGCTGTGCACATCGATGAGCAGGGGCATATCGGGATTGCTTTCGCGGACTTAACGACCTCGATTCCCAAATTTGAGGTTTATTCTGGGGATTTACAGCAGCAACTCTTTAGCTGGGAATCCTCATCCGCTGTTCCCGGCGACGATTCGTTCGACTTCAAATTGTCGAGCGTTGAAGAACAAGAGTTTAGCTTGACATGGCTTTCCACTTCAGACAGCGTCTCGAGTGAGTGGACGGGATACATCGTTCGTTTTCCGACGAATGGCACTCCGATTGAATCAAGCTGGACATTCTATGGCTACGATTCCCCACCGGAAATCGCCTTGAGCTCAGACGGAGGTATCTTGGTTGCGGGGGAGCGAAACCAAGCGGGCTCCACACAAGTCGTATTTGAAGTCCTTGATTCTTCGTTCCAGCCTGAGCATAGTCACGCATTGCCACCTGAATACTCATTCGCTCACGGCAATGGGCTCATCGTCGGCACCAACGATGTGGTTTATCTAGGTCTTTTCGAAGTGACCGCGAACGGTAACCATTTCCTTGTGCAGACATTCAGTGAATCTGCTGACGCCATCGGATTACCAGTTCGAGTCAACCAGGCCAATCTAGCACCGGAATTAGAAGGTGTACTTTTCCCAACGACCGATGGTGGTGTCGCCGCGTACTGGCACGGTTTAGCGCTCGACGGAGCAAGCTCTGCAATCCTTAGTCGAACCTATCGCCCAGAATTTGCTGAGCTCGATATCTCCATCGCTAGCGACGACTCCACATCGGCACTCGATGACGCCTATATTGAGATTCTCGGCCTAACTGGTAGTACCGGGTTCGACATTGGCTTCCGCACAAGTCCAACGTCTTGGGTCATCCCGGCGTCTGAACTCAGCCCCGATGGCGAAGAAACTGTCCTGGCAATTTCTCCAAGCTCATCTTTCCCCCTTGATCTTCAGGTCACTTTGCGAAAGGACGGGGCATCGGGCAACCAAGAGTTGCTGGCAGCACACAACTACATTTTCGGTTCACCAGGCGCCGACATCCTCGATCCGGTCTTTCCTGACGGCACAATCCATGGCGGCGCCGGATTCGATACACTCCAGATCCCTTTCCCACTATCCGATCTCAACGCAGCCCAAGACGGCAATGACCTTTGGATTTACCACGGCAATGAGTCGAGTCTACGCATCCAGTCCATTGAGCAGTTCCAAGTCAACAATTTAGACTTGACCCTGCCGGAGTTCCTTTCCGCAATTGAGCAGGCAAACCCTGGTTCGAGTCCACCAACTGATCTCAATAGCAGTAATGAGACCGATTCCGTTCCTCCACCTAATCCAATTCATCATGCGGGCAAACCAGGAGCGAGCCCGAAATTCGGCTCAAATGGAGGATCACCCAATGGAAATCCGCAAAACTCCCAACACTACGGCGAGCCCTCAATTGGTGTCGCTTCTAGCTCGTCACATTCAAACCAGCAGCTGAATCGACTTTCAGCAGAAGGCGAAGGGGGACAAGAAAGCTCAGCTAGCCGTCGGTCAGCCGAGCGTCCTACTTCGGTCCGTGAGCGTGGGCCAAGCCGATCGAGTCTCGAAGAAGAAGCCGAGTCATTCGGCACCGTCTCTGCGAAAGGATCCGCCGAGAATCCTGGGCAAATCGACTTGGGTGACATCCTGGACGCATCAGGACGTAGCGCTCCTTCCAACCAGTTGCTTGCAGCGGAGGCGGCTAATCAGCAAGTGCAAGTCCACAAATTCACTTCACCGAATACCGCACAGTTGGCGCCCTCTTTAGGCTCGACACACCGAACGCAAGGCGTCGTGGTGCAACGAAACAATCTCAGCCACGTCCCCGCTCCTTCTTCCTATGAACCGGTCCACGTTCCTGACGTCACAACTTCAATTGGCACTTCGACCGATCCGGCACTGTTTAACACGCCGGAAAAAACCATTGAAAATCAAAACGTCTACGTAGCAAGTCATCCTGAACCGGCGTTTGAGCAGGAAGCGATGTTTGCAGGCCTGGATGAAGTCGAAGAAACCATCGAACAGGAACTGAACCAAGCTGAGATCATCGTTGGCTCCGCCGTTGTTTTGGCGACGGGCATTTCGATCGCCAACATTGCTTGGACACTTCGAAGCAGCATCTTGCTCAGCAATTTAATGTCGTCGCTTCCGGTATTTGTCGCTTTCGATCCACTCCCGATCCTAAACCAAACTGGAGGCGGCGGGCTAGGCACCGCTCCCGGCGACCTGCGGCCAGATCTTTCGCTTGCTGAAATCGCTCAGCATGGTGTACTCAGGACCGATGCGAACATCCAGACCCAGAGCTGAAAACCTCTCTGACAAAAAACGGACCGTATTCCATTTGAAACCCAACGTTACCATGCAGATCCCGCTTCCAGGATTCATTCGTCGGTTATCACTCCACCGTCGCATCGGCACAACGACACGCATCGCATTTGCGATGGCGATGTGGAGCGCTACGGCCCTACTCATCCTCTGTGCGGCAGGCGTGCTCAGCGACGGGCATGACACGAAACTCAAGGATCGCGCAAAACTCAGCGAGCTTTTTGCAATCAGCTGTTCGCAGCACTTGTCCAACGACGCTCCGCAACAAGTCCAAGTCCTGATTGCGTCGTTTGCAGAAAGACACAACGACATTACTTCAGCCGGGCTGAGGGACTCTTCCGGACTGCTCGTCTTCGGAACTAAAAACCATGCCTCAACCTGGGAACACAGCCCAGACGCGAACCAAATCTCGGTGCCTGTCTTTCAGGGGGACGAGCGATATGGGCAGTTCGAAGTCACATTCAAGCCACTGGTTCAATCTGGACTCCTTGGGTTACTGCAACTTCCATCGATTCGGCTGATCTTGGTAGCAACGCTCTGCAACTTCGCAGGGTTCTTGTTCCTCCTTCGACGAAGCTTTCGGCAATACGATCCATCCCAGACAATTCCAACGCGAGTGCAATCCGCGTTTGACACCATGTCGGAGTCGATACTCGTACTAGACCCACAACAACGGATCATGCTTGCGAATCGCCGGTTGACGGACACGTTGGATTGTTCGCCTGATTCACTCCAGGGCGCACCGCTAGATTCGTTGCCCTGGCAGAGTCATTGGCAAAGCGTTTTGGACGGCGACAACTACGGTGAAAATGGTCGAGCAGAACGACGCGATTGCCTCGTTGAATTGCAGGACAGCGAAGGCAGCGTCCACGTTTACAAGATGAACCATTCAAAGATCGAAGACCAAGGCACGCCGCGTGGAACGTTGATCAGCTTAGATGACGTGACTGAAATGGAGTCGCAACGAGCCGAACTTCGCAAAGCGTTGAACGCACTTGAATCCTCAAAGGCGGAGTTGGAATCGCAAAATGAACAGCTACAGTTTCTCGCGACGCGTGACCCGATGACCGGATGCTTCAATCGGCGTTCGTTCTTCGAATCGTTCGATAAAATCTGGCAAGGCAGTATCCGATATGAACACGATTTGAGTTGCATCATGGTCGATGTCGACCACTTCAAATCCATCAACGACAACCACGGCCATGCGACAGGCGACGAAGTCCTGAAGGGGGTGTCCAAGGCACTGCAGAACACCGCGCGAGAAGCCGATATCGTCTGCAGGTACGGCGGCGAAGAGTTCTGCGTTTTACTTCCAGAGGTGAATATCGAAGGCGCTAAGCAGGCGGCCGAGCGTTTCCGTCTCGCGATCGCAGACCTTGACTTCAACGGATTAAAGGTGACCGCGAGCTTGGGTTGTTCAGATCGCCTACAAAATGTGGAAACAGCGGAAGCCATGCTGGAGCAAGCCGATCAGTCTCTTTATCACGCGAAACGCTCTGGCCGAAATCGAGTTGTGGGCTTCCACGAACTCACTCATGAAATCGACCACTCGAACGAAGATGCAAATGTTGTTGAGGCGCAGGAACGTCTGGATGAGGCCGAACAATTGCTGAGTGAACTGACGGGGGTTGAGTCACCGCAGCCTCAGGACTCTAAATAGCACGTGACGATTTTCAGGGTTCGCCAACGAACACCTTCGTCTCATGCGATTCTTGCGTGAGGACTCTCCCGATCCAGCACCGCGTCTGCGGCAGGCAAATTCCCATCGTTCTCACGACCGAACCGGAGTCTTCCCAGTCCGAATTTGCCGATCTGACATCCGCCTTACTTCGACTCGTCGCCCCGCAGACGTTTGCCGGACTCCCGCGCAAGCATGCCAGTTTCGGATCCTGTTAAAATCAAGGTCCGACTGGGCGACCCGATGAGCCCCGCCCATCAACGCTGGCCTGTGCTCCCCGCTCAATGAGCACTCTGTGGATCGATTCACGCTACGAGGATGATGGACCGATGAGACCTTCACTCCAACGCCCCCTCACAGGCCGGTTCCTCGGCCAATTCACGATTTTGGTGTTGGCGCTTTGCCCGAGCACGCTCGGCCAGGAATTGAAGAATGTGCTTTTGATATGCGTCGACGACCTAAGGCCTGAATTGGCTTGCTATGGAGTGGACTACATCTCCTCTCCCCATATCGATTCCTTGGCATCAAGCGGTTTTGCATTCCAGAATCACTATGTTCAAGCTCCAACATGCGGAGCTTCGCGTTTCGCGTTGCTCACCGGCACGTACGGTGGTGCCTCGAACGGGGCCCTCTTTGAGCGTGCGAAACGAATTCAAACAGGCAAGGAAGTTCCCGCTAGCATGCCTGCCTACTTTCGCAACTCCGGGTACACGACCGTATCCGTCGGCAAAGTATCCCATCACCCAGGCGGGCGCGGTGGACCGAATTGGGACGATGATCGACAACCAGAAATGCCCAATTCTTGGGATCGCCATTTGTTGCCCGCTGGCGTTTGGCAACATCCGCGTGGCTGGATGCACGGACTTGCCAACGGCGAAATTCGAATTCGCGCAGGTGAGATGGATGTATTCCAGGCGAGTGAAGGAGACGACTCGATCTACCCAGACGGAAACTCCATCTCTGAGTCCTTGGCACAGATGCAACAACTGGCGGACACCCAAAAACCGTTTTTCCTGGCCGTCGGAATTCTTCGACCGCATTTACCATTTGGAGCTCCGGCCAATTACCTGGCTCCCTACCGAGAAGTGCGTTTACCGAGCATTCCTGCCTACCGTAAGCCACCGGGAAAGACGACTTGGCATGGCTCAGGCGAATTCATGAAATACAACCGCTGGGGTCGCAATCCAAATGAGGACGCCGACTTCGCTGATGAAGTTCGAAAACACTATGCCGCTTGTGTGTCGTATGCGGACGCTCAAGTTGGTCGATTACTGGGCAAGCTCGAAGAGCTAAAGTTAGACGACGATACCATTGTTGTACTCTGGGGCGATCACGGATGGCATCTAGGTGAGCATTTTATCTGGGGCAAGCATTCACTTTTTGAGCAATCTCTGCGATCGCCTCTGATCATTCGTGCGCCCGATGTCAACAAATCCGAAGAGGCTCGACTCTCCAAACTCACGGAGTCCGTCGTCGAAAGTATCGATATCTTCCCAACGCTGTGCGGCCTTGCGGGCCTTCCCAATCCAGATTGGACCGATGGTCGTTCCATGCTGCTGCCGACTCAACTTGCGGACTCAAAGCCGTCTGCCATTTCGTACTTTCGGAACGCTAAGACGATACGAACGGCATCACATCGTTTAATCGCCCATAAGGATGGATCCAAAGAGCTATATGATCATCGCTCTGATCCATTCGAAGAGACGAACTTGGCAGCGACAGCTCCCCAGCTAACCCAAGAACTATTGGAAATGTTGGAGCGAAAACTGAACAACTAATCTCCAGACTATGTTGCCGTCTCCGCCGTTGCACGTCACTGGCGATGGTGCGAATTGGCGGGTCCATTTGCAGCGAATTTGCCCCTTGCAGCGAATTTGCCCCTGTCTCAATCCAACATTGGAGGCACCTTATGATTCGAATCCCTAC
Organism: Aureliella sp.; assembly: GCA_046290675.1. GTDB lineage: Bacteria > Planctomycetota > Planctomycetia > Pirellulales > Pirellulaceae > Aureliella. The sequence goes on along the minus strand of JBKAHA010000007.1, from coordinate 206,335 downwards.
CGTCTTTCTCCTTGTGCAGCTTTTCGCGATTGGTCGAGTGCAAGCTCAGTCCCCGGTTCCCTCTCCTCCTCTTCCTGCAGAGGAAACGACAACGAAGGATGAGCGAGGGGTCTCCGAAGACTTTGGCAACAGCGAATCCGTGCTTTCGAACGAACAGCTTGAAGTCGAGCTGGCCCAACTAGAGCAGGAAGCGATTCGAATCAGCGGGCTGCTCGAATCAAGCAAGCTTCAGAACCCTCATCCGATGCGAGCCGGAGTCGAATCAGGCCGCGGACAGCCGGGGGAGTGGACGACTTCTCCTGCAACTGGCGCACTTTTCCTGCTCGATGGATACACACCGAGCATGAATGCCGTGGCAAGGATCGACCTTGCCGTCATCGAAAGTCGACTTAGGTACCTGGAGGCGAAGGCTCAGGTCGAAGCACTGGAAAAATTTAAAGACGATTTCCAGCGAGTCGAAAAGAAGTCAGCGGAATTCGCACTGCGCAAGGCTGAGCTTTTGTTGGAGGAACGAAAAATAGCGACACGCAAAACTCAACGTCGACTCAATCTAGCAAAAGACCGAACAGAACGTCGCAACATCGAGGACCAGTTGGAACTCGAGAGACTCGCTCTGCGAGACGCAGAAATCATCAAGGACGAAGCCGAATTTGCATTGGAAGAAGCTAGGCACAGATTTGACACTCGCATCCGAGAGGCGCGTTTGACGATGGAATCTGCGGATCAATGGGGCCAACTAATCCGCAAAGAGTATGAAACAAACCGCCCAGCGATGAAGCCACCCACCCCAGTTCGGCCCTTCGTTCAAAACAGAGCTGCCAACAATCAGCAAACGCCACTCGCAGCTTCGTCCACTGCGTCTGATATCCCAACTACCCCGGAGCTTCTTCAGGATCTTAACGCTTTCCGTGCATCACTGACCAAAGTGCGGGAGAGTTTGATGAAAAGGGAACAGAGCGACCTTCGGGCAGACCTAGAGGATCGAGCAATGCGTCTCCAAACTTGGCTGGAGAAGTCGTCTGAAGAAATGTAGTCGTTCAACACACATTCCAGGAAGTACGCCTGAGGATGCATGCATTGGACTGGCGGCCCATAGATTTGGTAGGCCTCGGCGAAAGCAAACTCAATAGGCTAAGAACGTAATGTTGGCCGATCCGTCACGCAGCGTTTTGCCTTCCGTAACCAACGATTGAGTCCGGCTGCGCCATCTTTTGAAACTTGGTCGCCAGTATGCTTTGCAAGAGCGGCGCGGAAAGCACTCGCTTGCGACTCGGCAACTGCAAACCCTGCGAGGCGGGTCTTACCTTTTCCAACCCAGCACGTGTTCAGTTGGAAAGCCGATTCGCGACCGTCCACTTCGAGGAATAGCTTGAGCGGTTGCCCGTACTCGAGAGATTCCGAGCTGAGCTTCAAACGAACACCACCTTCCGAGTACTCAACGATTCTCGCAACCTTGCGCTCCGTTTGTCCAACCTCTCGAACTTGAACGGCCACGTCGACTTGGCAGCGTTCGGAGGCCCGACGCTCCACCGCGCCTGCAATCGCCAATGATTGCAACATGGAATCGGGAATCCCCAAGGTAGGCACTGCACCGACCATCCAGTCTTTTCCTTTCCGCCGATGCCAGCGGACTTCAGCCTGTAGATTGGCTTCGAGCTTACAACTGATTGATGTGAAGTGAAGGCGAATCAAATCCTGAAAAGATAGCGGTTCCGAAGTCAGAAACTTGATGGCAGAAGAATTGAGCTCCACCAATTGCACCCGAAAGGGAGTAGCCTCCACGTTGCGGGCACAAGTCACGCAAACATCCGATGTACGGCTTTGGCCGTCACCTTCAGCGTTTTCAAAGTAGCGTAACGGTTGCGAGTTCACGATGTTTCAAATCAAAGTGGAGGTGTTTCGCGGCACGGTCGAGGCGTCTCAATCCAGCCGGCACGTTCTGCTTTTGAAGATAAACGTGACGTAAGAGCGTCGATAAAACCTACAATGCGGAGACTACGGACAGCGTGGAATTCAACCATCTGAATCCGGTTTCAAGGCCCTTTTGTATGGATTGTTCCGACTGAATAGTCTCTGTGAAAAAACACCACCCATTTGCATGGCGGACTCACGTAAAATCCGAACACGGCCGCACGGTTGGGATCGCTCATTGGACTGAATGATTGGCGGCACTCAAAGTGCCGTCAGTTCGACGAACCCCGATTGCTCGCGCTCATCCTCACCGCTTACCTCGCTCGAATCCCTTGGATCTATCTAGATGCTGAGAACAATCCTTTCCAATTGCTTTTTGCTCTCCTTCACCGCCTTGGCGTGCCCTGCTAGAGCCGAGCAGTTCATCTTGTTTGATGTTCAGTTCACCTACACCAAGAGCGACGCAGACAATTCCAAGCCAAGCAAATCGCACTTCTATGTGAGAGAACATCTTCTCAATCCGAATCGCCCGAGCGATTGGACGGCTCCTGTCGACTATCGCAATGGAAGCGTTCACCTTCGGATAGAGGTACTTGATAAGCCAAAGGGAGACGCACCAACCACTTGGAGCGTTTGCTACATCCCGTACCAAGGAATTAAAGAAGGGTACGGATGCGTCGGAACACCGGTCTACAAAACAACCGGCGTCTTCGAAAAAGACATCCCAATGAAGCAGTTCTGGCAGAATGATCGTATCGTGTGGAACAAGGGAATCCGGCAGATGGATCTTGTCATCAAGGACGATAGCGGTGGACAAGGACATGCCCACAAACGCGAGGACCATGAACGGTTCTTTCCAACGAAAGTCCGTATGACCGCCATTCAGGTATCCAATGGCTCCAAGTACGACCCCACGATCCTCAAAAAGAGCAAACCGAAGTCAGGCGATGCGATCACCAACCCCGCGAAAGACTGATCGTAGTCGGCGCTAAACTGTCTGCAAGCAGCGCATCAATCGCATTATCAAGCTGGAAAATGCGAATTCCGCACGTGAACTTGGGGGCAGACTTAACAAAGACGCAGTACAGGGCTAATACCCCAGGCAGTTCGATCGGCATCAAAAGCTGTGCATTATTGCACACCAATTCTTTTATTTTCCGATCGGTTCCGTCGCAGGTCCTTTCGTCCGTCTTTTGACGACGCTCCCCCACATCCGAAGAATTGCCGGGCTCGCACATGGTCTGCTCGACTGCCGAGTAATCGGCGTAGGACAGCGTCTTGAACGCGTTTTCGTCGCAAGCATTATAAATTTGGCAACAACCGAGTTCGATCGTCTCCTCCGCATTCCAAAGTAGATCGCGAACAAAGACGGATTGTTCAGGAATATCATCAACCTCGATACCCTGACTCGCCGCCCAGCGGAGTTGACCGTTAGGCGTTCGAATCCAAAGGATGCCGACCTCAGCATCAAAAGAAGTCAACAACGCTGGAAGTCGATCCCGCAACGTTTGCTCAACGTTGCCAACATCGTCAATCAAGTTCTCGCTGCTGATCGCCAAGGCACCAGCCCTTTGCTTCCTGGCACTCCACCCCAAGGGGCGATGGTAAATTACAGTCTACTTTGCTGAGTTGCTCGCCGTCCTCAATGATCGAGCGGTTAAACCCGACTCCAAAAACGCATACGAGCGAGGCTCTTAAGCCACTCAGAAGGATAGGTTATTCATCCAACCTTCTAGACGTAGATGCTGCAAATTCGCCAAGGCGCCACTTGGATACAGAACAACTTCCCTTCTGATTTCGTGCGTATCACTGACTCTTGAAGTTGGAGGAGGTTTTGTGCAGGAGATTGAACACCATTCCTATAGCCTTTGCCTGCTTTTACCGAAGCAACCTGCACAACCGTATCATTTTCGCTTCTTCTAGGGGGCCTTCCACCGTCCGTAAGCGCTGAAATAGACGCGTCAGCAATTCCCGCTGGTCTCCTGAGAGGAAAACCCTTTGTAGAAACGTAAGGGCACAGAGCCGAGTTTCCACCAGCAATCACATGCCAATTTGAGGGAGCGGTATGACTCGCTCGTCATGCCACATGTGTGACGCGAGGGCCGTTCGAGGACGCAGCATCTTTCTTAGCGGTAGTTTGGGATCGGGTCAGCCAAACCTGGTAACACGGCTCGATCGTAGGCTTCCGACTTGAAGCCTCGACGGTTACTCCTTTGCTCGCGAAATGCCCTGGATGGTACTGGAACCGCCATCAGAATATCGCGAGGTACTTCTGAGAGATTTACAAGCAGCCCTTTCGCGCGGAGCAATTCCGCAAATGCGTCTTGCTGATCGCTGATAGCGGCAATGTAAGCCTGCTGAGAAACAACTTGGCGATTGATCGCTTGAAAGAGCTGCTCTAACAATAGACTAGGCGATGCTCCATCTTGAGGAATGACATCTCGGCGAATTCGCAGATACTCAATTTCCTCTTCCCTGGCCGCGAGCGTGCGTCTCCGCTGCTCAAGAATTGTATTCGAGGCATTGAGAGTACGGATCGCAGCAGCGACGTCCAGCCTCACCTGCTCAATCTCATCTTCGTACTCGAATTGCAATCGCTGAAGGGTCAACCGTGCCTGCTTATTCTGAGCCTTCGCCGTATGATTCCCAATCGGGAATTCGAACGCCACGTTAGCTGCGTAGGACGGATCGACGTCGGACGTATTGCGCAGCGCTCCCCAGAAATCTCGATTCTCATCGATTCCATTCAGTGAGGATTCAATGGAAAATGTGAGCCGCGGCAGTAGTTGATTGAGCGAGATGTGATGGGTAACCGCCGCCGCGCGAATCTCAATGAGCTTCTGGGCTACCTCGGCGCGAAAACGAATTGCTTCTTGCAGCTCGACAAGTACGTCCAGCGGACGACTGGTGCTTTGCGGCTCAGCTGTCAGAACAAGCTCAAATGCGTTTGAATCAATCTCGGGTGCGTTTACCAAGCGATAGAGCTGGTCCTGTGCGGTCAACACATTTGCGCGTGCAGTTTCGAGATTGGCTCGTGCCTCAAGCCACAATGCACGAGCTTGCTCGATCGAGTTGCGTTCCGCATCGATCTTTCGCCGTGCTTCCAAGATTTCCAGAGTTTCCCGCGCCCACTCCACGAGCGAAAGCTGGACAAAATAGTCGCCTCTTGCTTGATATAGATTCCAGTATTGTGCCAGCACGTCCCGGAGCACATCCGACATCTGTGCGAACGCGTCGGCATGGGCGACGTCGGCATTTAGGCTAGCAATGAGCGCCTGTCCCAACACGACGTCTTGGCCGCCATCCCGGAGGAACTCCTGCGAATAGGTTATGCTGATCCGTGCATTGCCTGGTTCTTCGGGATTCAACAGTCCCGAGTTGCTATCCGCAGTCCCCAGTGATTGACGCAGCTCTAGCTGACCGCCAGTCAAAGTTTGTTTTCGAACACCAACATCCACCCGATTCTCATCGTTGCGTACTTGGTTCAGATTGAGGTTTGTTTGCGATAGATTCCCAACGGGATTGGCGTTCGAGGAGAACAGAGTTTCGACGAACGTGTTCCAATCAAATTGGCCAAACTCCTGATTTACAACCTGCTTGGCTTCGGCAGGTTGTATCCGTACGACCTTCAATGCCTTTGCATGATAAAGAGCCAGGCTGACAACCTCTTGTAAGCCGATGGCGACAGCTGTTCGTTCGGGTAGAACTCTTCCCCGGGCAATTCGTCCTGTTATATCTTGGATGGTTTCTTGCTCAGCAGCTGAGGGGAGCGGAGCAGGCACGCTTTCTAATGGGATCGTGGGTGGCACCGACTCATTCGAAAATGGATTCGCGTACTTCTGCGGATCGTCACTGGAAGGCCTGGGTAGGGATCCAATTCCGTCTCCGATGGGCTCCGCGAGGATCTCTCCCTGCATCGAATTCGCCGCCACTCGGCTGCTTGGTGCAAGTATGAGGCCCGTTCCTAATCGCTGAACTCCACCAGTCGAGAATTCACTTCCACTCATGCTTACGTTTGATTCATTCCCGGGCAGCTCTTTCCGCGCGACGGTGGGAAAGACCCTCAATTTCGTGTTGGTGACGAAGTCGTTTGCCTTGAGCTCGTTCGACAGGTCATAAGAACGTGCATGGCCCTCCGCTTCCCGCATACTTTGGCGAGGGCCGCCAAAAAAGAGGCTGCCCACATAACTCGGGGGCTCTGGATTGACCGGTGCGTTCGGCGCTGCCGCCGCACCGGATCTATTCGATGACGAGTGCGCCAAAGATCCAAAAGCAACTTGCCGCCCGTTCAGAATTGGCGCCGTGCTGTGTGCCAATGGCGTGGCCTCTTGCCGACTAGCTTCCTGAATCCGAGTATTGTTGGGCGCAGGTTGAACACGCTTTGGGGATGAACCAAGTACCTTCTGGACGGGAGGCGGCCGAAACTTCGCCGATGTCCTACGCTCTTGATCCGTCTTGCTGTTTCTCGATTCTTGTGCCGTCACGCCCCGTGCAGCGCACGCGCCGACGGCAAGGCAGCAGCCTACAGTCGCGATCCTTATTGCAGTCATTCGAAACACAGTTTCGAATCGGGGACCGTTAAACACCCAAGGACTTTGCTTAGAGAAAACGTGGAAACAAAGAGCCTTAATCTGTATCGGTTAGGAAGGGGTTGCGAATCGAGCAAACTCTATCACCGGAAGAGGTCTGATCCATTCCAGCAAGTGCGTTAGGCGTATTCGCCCAGCCCGCGGAACAACAAGAACAAGTTCCCCCCCAATCGCCGCGACTTAGCTAGGTTCCCCACCGAAGCTCAGAAGAAAGAGCCTCGCGGGTGAACCGAAATGAAAGTTGTTCGCGGTCGCACAAATTCGTGCGTCCGGACCCGCTCTTCGCTTTGAAGACATTGCCATTCTGAATCGCCGGATGACGTTCAGATGACCAACAGAACGTTTTTGCTAGCAAAGACTGTTTTCGCTGTTCGATTCGTCAGCATCATCCTTGGTAGCTTCGATCAGCTGAGCTGTCATGGTGGACTGAGAACTGGAAAGGAACTCCATATCCAATTCATTCATTGACTCACTTTCAACCACCTCCGTTTTTTCAACCATCTCAATGACCGGCATTTCCGTAGTGCTAACCACATCTTCCGCAACCAGCATCTCATCGAGGTTGTCGACGGTATCGAATGCGGATTGGGCTGGCACGAATTCCTGCTCGTCTGAGCCAACGAGATTTTCTGCCGAGTCAGAAGCAGATCCAAGATCGTCTCCGCCGCTGGATCCCTCCGTCTCGGCGGCTAAATCGGCCTCTTCCTCAGCCATTCCGAGATCGGAGCCCTCTTCGTTGGGACCCAAGTCGTCTGAGCTTTCGGTACTAACGAATTGGATCTCATCTACAGAACTTTCGCTGCTGCCATCGTCGGGTTCAGCTTCCAATTGCTGGTCAGCTTCAAATTGCTGGTCGACTGCGCCCGCTTCAACCACCTCGACTATCTCGTCAGACTCGATGCAACTGCCGTCAACTGCCACGCTTTCAGATCCTTCAGAAACACTCTCAGTCTCGACCGTTTCACCAGAGTCTTCGGCGTCGCTAGCAACGGTGTCTACCAGTTGCGTTGTTTCCGGCCCAAGCGACCCCTCTGACTCCGCTTCGGCTAGGGAGTCTAATTCCTCTTGCGATTCCTCTTGCGATTCCTCTTGCCCATCGCCTCCAACTGTCGTCGAGGTATCATCGTTCATCACGGTCTCGCTCGTTGAAACCGAGGCATCTTCTTGCGTGGTGGCAACTTCCTCAGTAGAGATGTCATTCGCAGTCACTTCGTCTACTGCAGCGACTTCTTCACCAGTCGAGGCCTCGGCGCTGACCAATTGCGTTGATTCATCATCCTGCTCCAATGAACCGCTATCGTCTGCGAACGCGTCTGTTGCGGATCCATCGGTCTCCCCTGAACTCGCCGTTGCGAGTGTGCTAGCGGGAATGCAAGCAACATCGTCGCCGACAATTGAATCGTCTGTGGAGTCAGATTGCCCGTCTTCGGTCGATACCAAAGCTACCTCAGATTCCGCCTCGGTGGATTCATCGATCAGTTGGTCGGTCTCACCGAAATCAACGTCAATGCCCTCAGATGAATCGTCTGCAATCAATTCGCTCGAGACGCTAACTGAATCCTCAGCACTGCCGTCGGGAACCTCGCCTAAGTCGCTAACCAATCCTCCGTCTGGGATTGGACATTCTTCCAAATCCGATCCGACAGCCGAAGCCTCCAACTCACCAGCCGAATCACCGACGGTCACCACATCAGAATTCGTGTCTGATTCAACCGAACCAGAGTCATCTGACTCGTCGGTTGAAACGAACACATCGGTTTGCGTGGAGTCAGACTGCTCAGCTGAAGCAGCAACATCATCAGTTGATGCGTCGGAAGAAGCTTCGGAGTCAACCTCGCTGGCATCGATCTCCGAGAGCTGATCGGTTTGCTCTAGCGCGGTCGCATCGTCTCCCCCCGATTCGACAGAGGCGACGTCACCAAGCGGGCACGCGATGGGGGCTGCGGTAAGCAGCTGACGTTGCTGTAGAGATGAAAATTCGTTTTGGAGTAGTTTGTTGGAGCGACGGTTGGTTCTCATGGCGATCGATCTGGGTCCCCAAAATGAGACCCGTCAGGGAGGAGTAGAGCCACCTGGTGGTGGCAGGGCGAAAATCAGAACGACACCGGAACTCCGCCGCCACGTAGCCGTGTTATTTGCCCTCCGCTGACTTCGTCGTCTCTGTGGTTACCGAAAAACACCACCAAAATGGACCTGAAAAGTTGATTTATCCTTCGAAAACCCTGTCCACGTCTGGCATGAGCCATTTTTCAGATAACACTGGTGATCTTAATCGCCCTCCGTTGAAAACGAATAGATGCACCAGATTTCCTCCGAGTTGCCTGATGCCGCTCCGAAGTCGGAAACGACTTTGGCAGCGTTGCGCTGTAGACCCGCCGGCGCACTAGCCGAGCTGTTTGCCAAGCACCGTGAGAAGTTGCGACGGCTGGTCGCGTCACGGCTCGATCGCCGATTGGCTCGTCGCATCGATGCGTCTGATGTGATTCAAGAAACGATGATCGAAGCCAGCCGCAGGCTGGACGAATATCTTGCGAACCCTGCCATACCGTTTGATCGTTGGCTACATATTCTTGCAGAGCAGAATTCGATCGACGCCTACCGGTATCACATTGCCACGCAAAAGAGATCCGTGCGAGCCGAAGCATCACTAGATGCGGAATCAGATAGTGGGACGTCGCCGTTAGACGAGATCGGCCCGAGGCGTGAGCCAAGCCCTCGCAGCCAACTCATTCGCTTGGAAAATCGCAGCCGTGTGAACGAAGCACTCAGCACGATGAGCCAGACGGATCAGGACTTAATTCGCATGCGATACTTCGACGGGCTAAAGCCAAGCGTTATTGGGGCAAGCTTGGGGATTACTCCAGATGCCGCATCAAAGCGAATCGTTCGCGCCCTCAAGCGATTAGGCAAGGCTATGGGATCTTACACCCACGAAAGCTAGTGCCACTCACGGCGATTCGGCCTGGCTACCACCTGATTTATGAGCGCGAGTGTAAGGATCGTCCGCAGGAACGTTTGCGTCACTACAGCGACTGCAAATAGGCTACTAGCTGTCCCAGCTGCTTCTTGGTCAGCGGCGCATCCAATTGGTGCTGCTCCTTCTCAAAGACTTCGCTCAATGATCCGGCTCGTCCATCATGAAGTAATGCCGTCTGACGTTGGCTAACGCCACGTAAACTAGGCGGGTTGAATTGTCTCTCGTTCGCTTCGTCCACAAGGCCAACATCATAGGTCTCTGGAGAAGTCAAGTTCTTCCCTGCGTGGCACTCTGCACAACCTAACTTCGTGAACTGCTGATGCCCCTTGCGGATCTTGGTGGCCCAAACTTCGTGCTCACTGTTACCAAAGTCACTGGGTTTAGTAGCGGCTCGAGCATCAGCCAAACTTGGTGGATTCTCCAAAGTCGCCACGAACCTGGCGATCGACACAATCACATCCTGTGGTGGCTCTGCACCGGCCATTGTCGACACAATCGAGTGGCCGACCTGTTTCTCCAAGCTATCGATCTTTCCATTCCAAGCGTATGGAGCGGTGTCAGCTTGACCTCGCAAAGTCAAAATCCGTTTCGGTGTTCCGAAGGTCTGATCAGAAAAGTTATCATTGAGTTGCCCGTTCGTATGCCCCTCACTGTGGCAACTGTGGCAGCTCATCCAACCATCATGTGACAGCTGGGAGGAAAAAAAGAATTGCTCACCACGCTCTTCGATCGTGGGAGACCGCAATGGTCCCAATTCGATTTCGCTCTGCTCGCCCGACTCAACATCAATGCAAGTCAGCGAATCGGAGAACTTATTCACAACCCAGAGTTCGTCACCAGATGGACTGAATTCGCAGTCTACAGGACGGTATCCGACGGCGTACTGTCGAAAGTAATAGTCCGCTTCGCTACCAAGAGCAACTCGATTTGTCCCCGCTAGAGTCACCGCCAACAGGCCCTCATCCGAACGCGCGATGCTCGATGGATCACCTGCACCATTGCCTGGAGTCCCCAATGGCAAGAAACGCCCCTTTTTGAACACTTGTTCTTCTTGTTCATTCAAGAGGCGTTCTGTGCGAAGCCAGCGTATGTTGTTACTCATCAAACCACCCCAAGTAATATCGGTGGTTACAGAGCGTGCAAATTCATTCAATAGTTGATGGGGAAAGAAGACGAACTCTTCATCCGCGGTCGCAAGCAAGCCAGTGACATTGTGACCATACAGCTTTTGGTGGTTGATTCGCTCCAGCGAATCTAATTGCAACATCACATAGTCACGACCAAAAGCATCAACCACCATGATCGATTGACTCTTTGGCAAAACCAGCAATTGACCGCCACACATTGGAAGGTCTGCGGATTGCCGGTGAGTTACCTGCCACCGATGGTTTGTGTCCACATCAAGCTTTTCGAGTCGCCATCGATAGAGTCGCTGCGACCATGTACCGGTGACCAGCAATTCCTTGCGTAAATCATCCCAAGCCACCGCCGAAGGAAGTCCCGGGGCATCCAGCTCAAACGATTTCCTGGCTTTCGGATGCTCCGGGTCGTCCAAAGTAAGCTCAAGTAGCAACACTCGACTGCCAGCTCGATCCAGCACCGCGATCGTCGTCGCGTCAATCACAGCCATTTGGCCAAACGATGCCTTCTCCTCTGCGAAAAACTCACTGACCACATGACTAGCTGCATCGACTGAAAAGATCTGCCCGGATGCCTCGGTAGAAACTAGCGCCAGTGCATCAGTAACGAAACACAGATTCGCTGGCTTCCGGTACTCTCCATCGGCAACGTAGTCAGGGACTCGAGCGCGAGCTTCGCTGAAGGGATCTTCGTACTCTGCACCGTAACCCGCCTGATAGCCAGGACGAGCATACGCACTGCTGGCAGCATACGCGTCGGTGTAACTCCCAGAAGATGGATTCGACATTGGGTAGCTATCGGGCAGCCGAGAGCTGTGATACTCGTCGTATTGCTCACCGGACTTGGCCACAACCGATTCCGGCGCTCTAGCCTTCGAGGCAGCTTGATCCTGCGCGACGACGGAGCCCGCATAGCCGCCCCAAGCGAGCACGCATAAAAGGACTTTCCGGATCTCTTTCACAGGGCAGGATGGAAGCATACGAAAACCCACTGTTTCTCCTCGCCCGCAAAGGAACTCCGACATTTCGGATGAAACGATACCACGCGTCCCATAACACGAAATGGGATAGCCACGTTTCCCTAGTCCTTGATTATAGCCGTCACTAGGGAGTAACGCATCGCGAATCTTGGCGTCCGGGATCTGATACCCGACTAGCCGACGGTCGAGACTTCGTCCGGTGCAGCGGCAATGCCATCATCCGTCAAGCTTGCTGTCGCGTTTTCAGTTCTGTCGCCCTCATCGTCAGCCACCGAACTCTTGGTGACCAGGAAGACGGTTCCCAAGGCCACGACCAATGCAATTCCACCCACTACAAGCCACTCCACTGGGAGGTGTGTTTCGTCTTCCACTAGTATCTGCATCCGCTTGAGCTGATCGGAAAAGTGGCTCATACAAAGAAGCAAAGCATTATGGAGAAAATGCAGCACCATCCCGGGGAGGATCGACCCCGTGCGAATCGCAATGAAACCAAGTAGCACGCCCATAAACGCCGTGGGGAAAAAACGCTCGACCGCCAGCACGTTACTTGTCAGCACGTGCATCAGTCCAAACATGATCGACGAAACCGCGATTGCCCACCACGTTGAATACCGGTGCAGGGCATTTAGCACGAACCCTCTGAAGAGAAGTTCCTCGCAGACCGCTGGAGTGAACGCAAACGCGAATAGGACCAGTGCAAGAGGAAGTTTCTGCATCTCTTTGCGAAAGGCAGCGACTTCATCGAATTGCTGTTCGCCAATGGAACCAATCCCAATTGCATTTGCCCCAATGAAGATCTCATGGGCGACCATCCAAGCGGTCGAGGCCACAAGTAGCATGGCTGGAAACACGATCCACCATCGACCATTGATAGCCAAGGTCAGTCTGAATGTCGGGACGATTTGGATGCGTCTAAGAAGACATACACACAAGGGGAGCCCTAGAATCAGTAAGAACGAAACCAAGGCTGAAATCCACAATCTCGCATCCAAGCTAGTGCTCAAGGAGGGCAGGGCGCTGGAAAGAACGAAATACATCGGAAACATGATCGCCATCGTCAGTGCCATCTGATCGATCGCTGGAAATCTCCTCGCTTCTTTGGGAGTGCTGAAGAGATCTTTCCAACTGCCTTGGCTCCCGTGCATTGAGGCATCTGAGCCAAACAATCGGCTAGCTACCGAGAGCGCTGCCAAGGCGTAGATGCAGTTGCAGAAAACAGCGACCAAGGCGGTGTTCAATTCGGCGCCACCGATCAAGACTTCACGGGCCAACAAAACGATGTTGACCAGCGGTACAGTCGCCAGCAAATTCGTAAACTTGATACCCGGCAAAAGACTCATCACACCAGGTGTGAGCGCGAGCAACATCAGCGGGATCAAGTAAGCCTGCGCCTCCTTGAAGCTCTTGGCAAAGCTCGTTACGGCCAGCAACAACGCGGCAAAAAACATCGTGAAGAGAACGAGCAAGATTAGCACCGTCCCGATAACGCCAGTCGATAAAATACCATCACCAAAAATCAGCTTTCCGATACCGCTGACCCAAAGGGTAATGGTCATTGCGGCGAGATTCGCAAGTGCGGTTAACAACGCCACGGTCACGACCGCGGAGTACTTGGCCAGTAGCAGTGCGTAGCTGGGCGTCGGCGACACAATCAGCGCCTCCATCGTTCCCCGCTCGCGTTCACCCGCAGTCAGATCGATCGCTGGGTAGACGGCACCTGCCATCGTCATGAGCACCAAGACTAACGGAACCATAGTTGCCAAGAGATCGGCATAGTTGCTCTTCATCACCACCGGCGTCGCATAAACGCGATAAGGCGCCTCGAACGAGTTTCCGATAACTTCCCGTGAAACTTCGTTATTAACCGCAGCCAGGATCCGTTCAACTACTTGGAGTGCACGTTCGCTAGCGCCGTCCCCTTTTCGAAAACGAATATCCAAGTGCCCGATTAATTCCTGCATCCCGGCGGGATCAATTTCCAACTCCTCCATGCCCGGAATGGAACCGAATCGAGCCAATGATTGAACGCCAGCTTCCTGTATCTGCCGACGTCGGTCAGCATTCCTTTGGCTCATTGACGAAACGGGCTCTTCCGCCCGTTGCACAATAACAATATCCGCAGATCCGTCTCGAAGCGCGCTGCGCCCGTCATCTCGAAGTGGCAACAGTGAAGGACGGGGAAGGGGAATTGTTTGGTCGGGAGTTCGAACCTTCCCATCCTCGACTTCGCGTTCCAAGTAAGTCGGTGAAGCTTCTCGATCCTGAACCAAGGCAAATCCGATTCGCAACAAAACGGGGAGCTGCGAGCCTTTGAGTTCGCTGGAAACTCCTATCGTGACGATGCTCTCTGCCTTCGTCGTCACGTTATTCAGCAGCACTCGATTGAGCACAAGGCTCAACAGTGGATACACGAGCAAGGGCATCAAGATGAGCGTCACTATCGTGCGCCGATCCCGAAGTGATTCCCGCAGTTCTTTTAGGCACAGTCGAATCAAACGAGCTGGGGTTACGCTTGGGAGCATACAGGCTCCTTTGCACCGGCGGCATCCGTGCTACGCATCATGGTCAAGAACATATCTGTCAAATGCTTCTGTTGTGTCGCATCGCGGATTTCGGCCAAAGACCCTGTGTACATTAAACGTCCACGATGGAGCAAACCGAACCGCCCACACACACGTTCGGCTTCATCCAAGCGATGCGTCGACAACAGAACGGCTTTACCCAGCTCTTTCAAATGCGAAATAAAGTCAAAAACCGTTTGGCTACCAACGACGTCCAACCCGCGCGTCGGCTCATCCAACAACATGACGGGAGGATCGTGCATCAAGCCACGTGCGAGAATCACGCGCTGTTTTTGTCCGGTACTCAAAGTGCAACACCGCTGATCGATAAACCTTTTCAGGTCCAGTTGATCGACTAGGTTGGCGAGTCTCTCTTTCGCGACCCCCAAGGGCACCGCATAGAGATCGGCGAAATACATGAGCATTTCGCGTGCGGTGAGCCAGGGGTAAACACCATCATTGGTGGAGACCATCCCAATCTTGGAACGGACTTGAGCCACCTCTGTGTCAACGCGTACCCCGTCGACTTCGGCAGTCCCACTGTCCGGCTTGAGCAACCCCATCACAATACGCAACGTCGTTGTCTTGCCTGCTCCGTTGGGCCCGAGTAGACCGAAGACTTCTCCGGCTTCGACCTTAAACGAAACCCCATCGAGAGCTTGGACTTCATTACCAGACCAAACAAATCTCTTCGATAACGAGTCTGTTTGAATCACGAGTCACTTTCTTGAAGAGGCATTCAAAACCGCACCATCCGCGGCGGATACTCGACTGTCCACGGGAATGACTGTCATCGATCCTCAAGCCGAAATCGTTGCCGGTACTGTACAGCCCCGCCGAGCCCCCGACGATATGGGCTATAGGGCAGCGAGGGCAAAAACCCGAGAATCAACTTCCACTCAAGCTTTCGCAGTTCAGCTGGCGACACGGCGCACCCGAAAGAGTCCCCGACCAGCCACGTCTGGCACACTACGAAAAGACTCTCCGCGAAGTTCAGGGGGTTCGCGGGCCACTAGAGCCCTGACTAGCCCCCAAACTTGGCCATCGCCTTTGATGACGATGCGTCCAAAGCCAGAGCCGCCGTCACAACACCCAACCTGGCGAACCTGCCATCTTGATGCCTGTAGCCGAGCAAGAGGCCAAATGAGAGATATTGCGCTCGGCCAGCATTCAGAATCCCCAGGGGCGCTGGGGGCAATGAGATACAGGAACGACTTACATCGAAACACGGCGCGCCGTTTTGGCCAACCGTAGAAACTCCGCGCGCACCCCGCGTTCGTCGCTTCCCAGACTCGCGTCCGCCGTCTCGATGACCCAATCCCAGCTAGCCGCCCCCGCAAATTCACTGCCTCGAAGAAGCATGCCATAGCCAGCTACAGCGGACACAAATTGAAAATCGAGTGACGGCTCACGTAGATCTCGGCTCCCTGCCACTCGGACTTGAAACTCCTGAACAGCCTCTTCGTCAGGACGTTTGTAACGCACATTCACCGTCAGCTGAGTTGCGTGATCAGCCGACGACGAAACTTGTTTATTGACAAACTCGGACTTCCGTTCGCCGTCGCCCACACCGTCGGCGCCAGCAGGTACGATTTCATACAGTGCAGTAACCGAGTGGCCTGCACCTATTTCCCCCGCGTCCTTTGAGTCATCACGAAAGTCTTGATTTTCCATCACCCGATTCTCATACCCGATTAACCGATATGCTTGGACGTGCATTGGATTGAAGTCAAGTTGAATTTTGACATCCTTAGCGATGGTCATCAGCGTGCCACCAATCTCTTCGACAAGTACCTTGCGTGCTTCCAACATACTATCGATGTAGCCGTAGTTTCCGTTTCCCTTGTCGGCTAGCTTCTCCATTGTGGAGTCCTTCAAATTGCCACTACCGAAACCAAGCACGGTTAAGAAGACATTGGATTTCGCCTTTTGTTGAACCAGATCAACTAACTCGCTTTGGCTTGTTGTCCCAACATTAAAATCACCATCGGTGCACAAGATGACTCGATTGATCCCCTCGGAAACGAAATTCTCTTCTGCCGTTTGATAAGCCAACTGGATACCCGCAGCACCGTTGGTCGCACCGCCGGCTTGCAACTGGTCGATCGCTTGCAGAATTTCAGCCGAACGGCTCACCGGTGTTGAAGGCAGGACCAAGCCGGATGCGCCCGCATAAACGGCTATTGCAATCCGGTCGTTAGGACGCAGCTCCTCAGTCAACATCTTCATTGCTGATTGGACCAGCGGCAGTTTCCTGGCGGAATGCATGGATCCCGAAACATCCAGCAGAAAAACAAGATTGCAGGGCGCCCTGTTGGTAAAGTCCACTGCTTGCCCCTGCAAGCCCACACGCAGCAATTGGTGTTTTGGCTGCCATGGGCAAGTTGCCAGTTCGGTTGTGACGGAAAACGGATGAGGTCCATTTGGTTGGGGATACTCGTAATCGAAATAGTTGATCAATTCCTCAATCCGGACGGCTCCCGCAGGCGGCCGCTGCCCATCCGTCAGCAGCCTACGCACGTTGGCGTAAGAAGCCGTATCGACGTCAACTGAAAATGTCGACTGCGGTTGCTCTAACGCACTGTGAAACGGATTCTCTTTGACGGAATCGTAGGCCTCAGTGTTCAACGCGACCCCAGTTTCGATACCGTTCTGCCGCATGCCCAATGGCGCTCCATCCGTTGCCAATGCGTTAGCACGCATATTGGCATCAGAAGCGACCTGCCTACCGCAGCCAACCAAGACGAGCCCGAAAACCCCAAAGCACAACGTCGCCGCCAATTGCGTTGGTTGCTTATGACGCATCATTTTGGTTCCATTCTTCTCTCTAGCCATGCCAGCAAACCCGACGTGCCCGCCAAAGCGTCTGGTCAGTCGGCTTAGTGCAACGCATCTTGATTGCACGGCCATCTTCAAACGACTTCGCCGCCTATTGCCAGAGTAGACGCAACATCGCTCACTCGTATTCCCGATGAAGCGCGAAATTCTTCTGATCGAGTTCTCCCCCCACTCCCTCGTCACCAGCAACAAATACGAGACATCGAGGAATTCACACGGAACTCACCCGCTTCCATGGTGTTTAGTTCCAGAGCCGTCGTGATTCCTGACGGATCTTCCCACCCCGGCTTCTGAAGCCCACATCCCCACCCCGGTCGGAGAATCAACGATGACAATCCACTTCAATTGCGAAAATGGTCATCGAATTCGCGCGGATGAAAAACACGCGGGGCAGCAAGGCAATTGCCCACGATGTCGCGTTCCAATTCAGGTCCCGTCTCCTCCCGCGGACCAAAAACGGCCCCGATCCATCACTGAGTCCGGGGTCATGCGTGTCCTAGGTGATGCAGATTTGGCGCCAAGCAAAGGCGTTGCCACAGAATCTGCCAAACGCTGCTGCCCCAGATGCCGCAAGCCGCTGTCTGCAGAAGCCACACTCTGCAAGCATTGCCATTTGTATGTAGGTTTGACCGCGCCTGCTCAAGTTACCTCGCCAGCAGTGGAGCAGATTAACCTGCTTTGACCGTGAGGATGCCGCGACAGACTCAAGCCAGAGAAAGAGCGTTTAGCGATGGAGTATTCTTACGACAGGGCGATTTGCGTTTACGCAATGCAGGCCGATTGACTCTACGACTCAGCGCACACCTCGAAGCGATACCCAACGCCGTGAACGGTCTGGATAATCTTGGGCTTTTTGGGATCCTCTTCAACGCGTTTTCGGAGCTGAGAGATATGCTGATCCAGAGTTCGGCTACTTGGAAAATAGTTTTGCTGCCATGCAAATGTCATCAGTTCATTACGGTCCACCACATTGCCTGCATTGCGGTATAACAACGAGAGAATCTTGACTTCACGAAGGCTGAGATCGATGACAACGCTGCCTCTTTTGCAGCGTAGCTCTTTAGGAAAGACGGTCAGGCCCCTCATCTCGAAAGGCAGGCTGGGGATCCCGTCGCTTGCCTGCGACTCGTAATCTCTGAGGCAACGTCGCGCTACCGCGCGAATGCGAGCAATGACTTCCTTTACGCCAAATGGCTTGACGATATAGTCATCAGCTCCAATTTCTAGTCCGACAACTTTGTCGACTTCTTCACCTTTGGCCGTGATGAACACGATCGGAACATTCGAATCCTCATGCCGAATTTTCCGGCAGACTTCAAAACCGCTCCGACCAGGCATCATCACATCCATACAGACGAAATCCGGTCGTTCGCGTTGAAACAGCTCCCAAGCCTGCATACCGTCCGCGGCGGCAACCGTATCGACTCCTTCGCTCTGAAGCACTTCGATCAATCCTTCGCGCGTCACCGCATCATCCTCGGCAACCAAAACCTTCATTTGCATAGGGGAGTTCTTTCTTTCTGCAATTCGGTGCTTATCGCTTGAGCAGCCCGCCGACCTGAAAACCTCATCTCCGCCACTTGCATCAATCGAGCAGAGAACTATTCCAACGGTGCGACTAATCGGCAGCGGAATGCGGCGCCCTGAGTAGCAGGTAATAGCTCGCAGTCGCCTCCGTGTCGAACTGCCAAGTCCTTGACAATCGACAACCCGATTCCAGTGCCTGCCGGAGCGTCGATTCGGTTGCTCCCACGTTCAAAAGGCAAGAACACTTTTTTGGCAAGCCGCCTAGGAATCCCGGGCCCGTTATCCACAACATCAATTAGCACATTCTGCTCATCACCGCGTGTAGAGATACTTAACTGCTTGCCATCCATGGCATACTTTTCTGCATTGCCGATTAGATTGACCAAAATCTGTTCCACTGCGTCAGTGTCCATTCGCCTGGGATTTGGCGTTCGAAGATCAAGCACAATTCGAAAGTCGGCTTCTTCGAAACGCGGCGCGAAAGTAGCGACCACCTCCTCCACCATCGCATCCAAACTCTGAACGACATGATTGGACTCGGCCTTGCTTCGTCCGATTCGAGCAAATTGCAACACATTCCCGATCAACCGACTTAGCCGATCGCTTTCTGCCTGAATGATCTCGATCTTGCGGCGCTGCGCCCCTAAATCGCCGTCCCCACGATGCGCCTCGTCACGCTCAGCGGGACAGTCTGCCTCAATTTCGCGCGCCAACAGGTCTGCGTACATCCGGATGTTGGTCAGAGGTGTACGTAGCTCGTGCGACACTTGGTTCACAAACGAAACGCGACTTTCGGCAAGCCTAAACTGCCGATTCAAGTTGAAAGAAACAACCAGACCGCCAACCAGCATCGAAAGCGTTATCCCGGCTACGGCTAGCCAGATCGGAAATTCGAGGTCATCGCCTGCCAGCCGTGCGTAAGCCGATTCACTTGCAAAAGCACGCAGACGCCAGCCTTCCAATGGTGGACTCACGGCCAATTCTGCATTCGGTTCTCCAGACTGGATCCGATCAAACAGATCCGTTTCCGCATTTCCCCATTGGTAGATTGCCTTGCCCTCGACGTCGACGAGCTGCCAGATACAGTCGGAAAGAATATCCCCCGCCAATTGCCCAGATACGGCCGCTTCCTCGACGGATGCGGAACCGTCAGCTGCTTTCTTCAGATATTGGGCCGAATCGGGTAAAGCAGCAACGATGTCCGCCATCCAACGCGCTCGCGGCAAGGCAACCATCGCGCGACGTTGGTCGCGTTGATTCCACCAATACCCGAGCACCATGCCTCGGCGGTGATACCAAGTTACCCAGCCGAAGTCTCGTTTTACTGCCGCCCGTGCTTGTTCCTGCGCCTCCGTCTGCCCCTCGACATTCCGATCGAGTTCAGCCTCTTCGGTTGATTGAGCGGGCAGCGATTCATAGTAGACGTTTGATCTAGGTGTCGGATCCACTCGACGCGACTGACTCGGACTCGTCACCTGGGATTTGAGTCCGAGCAAGTTTTCATTTGCGTTTTGGCTCATTGCGGAATCTTGCAGCGAACCAGCGGAACGTTTTGGGTTTGGGAATCGAACGAAGATTTCCCTCAGTACCTGCTGCCCCTCATCCACGAGAGTTTGTCGATCTGTTGAAGCATTCGACAAACTTGGAAAACGAAGCTGACCTTGGTCGTCCGCAACGATGAGGGCATCGACCAGCGGCGAACGCCCAAGTTCAACGCAGGCCTCAAGATTACGTAGGTCTTTACCTGCCAGCTCGCGTCTGAGTCGGCGTGAGTAATCCTCGATGACTCCGCTGACCGTACGATCGACCGGCGCCAGCTGTGCTTGCAAAATCTCCTCGACCCGCTGAACCCCAGCTTCGGACCGTTGCAAAATCCAGAATCGTGCCAGGGCAACGACAGCCAAAATGGCAACAGCGAGCGTCACCCACAATCCAATTAGAGCTCGCCACATCGCAATCAACCTCCGCCAGATCCGGGCTCATTGCGTATGGGGAGTAGGCACAAACACAAATGAACCTGCTCTCCGCCACAAGCAAGCTTAAATCAGCAAGCTTCAACCGGCTAAAACTCCGTGCCCAAAATCGAAAATGACGATCTTCAATACTCAACCTCAATTCGTGAGAAAGTCGAGAGTATACACATCACCCGCTGCGACCTTATCCTTCGACAACAGTTCAATTTCGCTAAACTGCTGAACTAATGTTTCCCATCGGTCGACCGACATACTGCCGACCTCCTTCAATGGCACGTCGTCGGTCACACACAGGGGCTTCAGTTCCTGAACACCGTAATCGAGCGCAGCTTCGGTCATACCGTGTTTGTTTGCCTCCAAAATAGCTTTGTGCGTCTCCGCTGGCTCGCGCAAGTATTTCTCCCAGCCCTCACGGCTGGCCGTTACCATTCGTTGCACGACTCCCGACTCATCGCCGATGTACTCTTCCGTTGCGATTAGGCATGAAGCATAAGGATTGAAACCGATGTCGGAGACCATCATCATCCGAACATCGAGCCCCTCCTCCTTGGCAAGCATCGGCTCGCTAAACGAGTACCCTTGCATTGCACTATTCGCGTCGCTAACTAAGTTGGGCACTCCCGAGTAGGGCACGAGCTGAACGTCCTCGAGCAGCCCCTTGGATTCCATGAACGCCAAGTACGGACGTCCTGCACCAGCTTGCATTTTCATACCACCAAGTTTCTTAAGCGACGTCGCATCTGAACTGGCATGGACGAGGATACAGCGGGGCGTGTTCTGAATAGGAGCCATCAAGGCAACGACGGGGACATCCTGCTCTCGAAAGACCAATACATCATCCGCATTTCCGATCGCAAACTGGACACG
This sequence comes from Aureliella sp., assembly GCA_046290675.1. Taxonomy (GTDB): domain Bacteria; phylum Planctomycetota; class Planctomycetia; order Pirellulales; family Pirellulaceae; genus Aureliella. The sequence goes on along the minus strand of JBKAHA010000007.1, from coordinate 184,973 downwards.
TCCTGCAACAAGTTCCTGAGCCACTGGGGCGGTTGGGCCGCCGGGTCGGATTTCGACTTCCAAGCCATACTTCTCGTAAATCCCATGTACCTTAGCCGCGTAAAACCCGCCGTGCTCAGCCTCGGGATACCAGTTCAACATCAACGTGACCTTATCCAAGCCGGTTGACGTAGTGTCCGACCCTCCCGTTCCGGTACACCCAACGGAGATGCCGATGGCCAGAAGCAATGCCGCTGACGCAGCAAGCTTAATCGCGAACAAATGCTTTGACACCAGAAGAACCATTACAACTCCCAACCGGAATCCAAACCCAAACCCAACTCCCGTGACTCTCTACGGGCCGCCCCGAAAACATCGCAGACGTACATCTCTAACATAACGACATTCGCCGCTCCGTGATGCTTACTCGTTTTCAAAATCCGCACTTGCTGTCCAGCGATTTAGCACGAACCTGGAAAACAGATTCACCACACCCAGTGTGGAAATCCCTAACAGCGTGCTTATCAGGATGGCCGCGATGATTGCATCTGTTCGCGCCAAATTCTGCCAACCAGTCATGACGGTTCCTAAGCCGGAAAAGCCCGTCGCATTCGTCCCTACGAAGAACTCCCCAACGATGGCTCCGATCACGGCGAGGCCGGCACTGATTCTCATCCCCAAGATGAGATGGCTAAGTGCATGTGGTATGCGGAGCTTCGTTAGCTCCTGCCAGCGCGTCGCCCCAGCTAGTCGAAAAAGGTCTCTCAAGTTCTGGTCAATGGAGATCAGCCCCGTCGTCATATTGGATACGATCGGGAATAAACTGATAATGACGGACACCAAGACAATCGTCCGAAATCCATAACCAAACCAAGTGATCAGCAGCGGCGCGATAGCCACAATGGGTACCGTTTGGAGAAAAACGACATAAGGATAAAAAGCCGATCGCATCCAACGAGACTGACTAAAGAGAATTGAAATTAGAACACCGACGCCAACGCTCACTCCCAAGCCGAGTAAGGAAGCAAGTCCGGTAGCCATAAACCCTTCCGCCAACGTCGCCCTCTCCTTCCACATCGCCGCCATGACTTTGGAAGGACTTGGTAGCGTAATCGGATGAATTTCGAGGAACGTGACTGCCGCTTGCCAAATCAACAAGACGGCAACGAATGCGAGTAACGCGGGAAGCGGTTTGGTGAGGAGCCGCACCCAAGCGTTTTCCTTCGCTTCAGGACCTGGCTCCGTTTCTGATCTAGGATTCATGTGTCACCTGCGCAAGCTGTTCGCTGATCTTGCCAAACAATTCTGCAAACTCACGAGTGGTTCGCTGCCTCGCCTCGCGCGGCCAATCCAAGCTATTGTCAACGATCGCCTGCACTCGGCCCCGATCCAGAATCGCGATTCGATGGCTCAAGTAAATCGCTTCGGCAATGTTGTGCGTTACGAACAAAATGGTCCGCGTACGTTGCTGCCAGAGATTCAAGACGAGATCGTTTAACCGCATTCGTAGAATTTCGTCCAACGCGGCAAATGGTTCATCGAGCAGCAAGACATTGGGATCCGTTACCAGTGCCCGAGCAATGCTCGTGCGCATCCGCATGCCTCCTGAGAGCTCCCTCGGAAACTTCGCAAAATCTTGAGCTCCCAACCCGACGGCATCTAACGCTCCAGCCACCTTGCGATCCAACGACTCTCGAGCTGTGTCCGTGCCCTGCGAAGAATCGCCCGAACTGCGTCGCCCAAGTTCAAAAGGCAAGCAAACGTTCTGCCGCACCGTTCGCCAAGGCAACAATGTTGCATCCTGGAAAACAAAAGCGGTATCACCCGCACGTCGATTGCCATGATCGCCGCAGAAGTGTACTTCGCCTGACTGAGGTGTGATTAAGCCGGCCACAGCTCGTAGAAAAGTGCTCTTTCCACACCCCGAGCTTCCAAGTAACGCGACAATTTCGCCTGGCTCGATGTCGACCGAGAGCTTATCCAGCACATTCTGTGGACTGCCGGGGTAAGCGAACGACAGACCATCAACTTTGAGTCCAACAGCACCCACGAAGCGAACGATACCTTGATGTGAAACGGAAAGATAACTCGGTGGGTGCAGAAATCAGATACTCGTTAAATCGAAACTCAACCCTCGCCCGTCGCAGATTTGGGTTCGGCCGGGGGCTGGGCATCGGAGTCTCGGGATGCTGTCTCCGGCTCCACACTCCCGAATTGTAGCACTGGTGGCGACCCTGCAGCCCGCGAGTCGACCAAGCGAGCGTGAACCTCAATCTGCCCGTCCAACCAACCTTCCATCCGATTCGCATCGGCCGCCAGCTTGCGAACATTCTCGGAAGCCTCCAATTTGGCTTCGAGGGCTTTACGTCGCATCCGCAACAAGGATTTTGCCTGGCTAGGGAGATCGTCCATGGTGGCGAGCTGCTTCGAGCCTTCCACGGCGACACGAAGCTGCTGTTGAAACCGGAGTAAATTCGTCTGTAACAGATCTAAGTACCGTTGCCCCACCGGCAAGGCCGTATAGGGGGAGTCCTCGGAACCGGCCGCAATTAGCCAGCGAATCCGGTCTCCGCGGCCTCCGCTGACCTGCGCGACAACAACCATCTGCGTATCGCCTTGGTCCGCATCGACTTCTTGCACATACCACCTAGCCGGCTCCCGCGGTCGAACGGTTTGCGCTGACGGAGGACGAACCACAAATCCTTCCGACACAGCGATTCGAATCTCCCACTCGGGCTCGCGGATGCGTCCTTGTACCGGCATCTTCTGCCATTGAATCATCGGAAAGGTTGCAACCTGAAGCGGTGCCAACTGATTGCCAGTTTTACCAGGGACGGAACTAGCCGCGAGCACTTCGGTTTCAGGCGCATCTTTCTCGGCTCGCTCTGCCATGGCCGCCAAAGTCGCATTGACTTCCTGCTCAGCAGACTCGGCCGCGGCTTCCGCGGAAGCTTGCTCTGCGCCGATAACAACCTCACTAGCCAGTCCATCGAGATCGCTTTTTTCAGAGACGACGACTTCGCCAGAATCCATCGTGCCAGAGTCCGAGCGATTTTCAGGAACGGCCGCATCTCCAGCAAAATCGGAGTCCGCTACCTCGGGATCAGACATGCTGCCGATTTGGAGACCATTTCCAAGCAAAGAGAGTTCAATCAAGGTCGATTCAGAATCGCGAAAGTCGGAGCCGATCTCGCCGGCGTCATTCGATGCGGAATCCTCGAGCGGCAATGTGCCTAGCTTCAGTTCTGTTACACTGCCCATTGAATTCGCTCCGTCATTCAACGAGTCAGCCCCCGTAGAGGTCGACCGGTATTCAGGCTCCCCGCTCGGCCCGGCGCGAAGGTTGGAACCTGCCCGCTGACCGTCGATGATTTCGCCCTTGGAATCCGCGAGAGTTTGCTTCGCTGGGCCCCCACCCACCAAGACTGGCCATAGCGCCGCTAGCCCACACACCCCAACCATAAGACTTGCCGCCACAAGAAAACGCTGTTTCTTGGTGGCTGTTGCAGACTTTCTTTCATCTAAACCTCGCGTGCGAGATCTGGAGTTCGAAGCCATCGACAGCGCGACGGGGTCGCGTTTGACAGGTTTTTCATCCGAGTCTTTTTGAACGACACTGGCCAACCGTTTAGTCGCTTTGACGAGCGCAATCTCTCGCTGATCAACGTTCCAATTCTCAACATCGCCTGTCTCCGCCCCGAATCCAGCTGGTTCACCAGTCCAAAGCATGGCTGTCCGAATGAGCGGTGTTGCATTTGGATTGCCACGCACGGTCGACTTCGCCTTCCGATCTACTTCGTGGTGAAGCGGGACCGAATCCGATTGAGATTCATTCGCTAGGATGCGAAGCAATCCGTCGTCGCCAACTTGAACTTGGTCCCAGGTCAACAGAGCCGATCCGGCACCTGCCTTTTCTTTGGGGCTCTCGCTTTCGCTCGATCGTTGGGACCACGTGTGTAGCTGCCACGCCCAGTCTAGCGCCACTTCGGTGGGCGGTGGTCCGTGTTCATCCAGCAACTCGGAAACTGTTTTCACTTTTTGGGCCCCCGCAAAATCGGTTCGGCGACATGCCTTTATCGATTGCACAGTTTAGTGCGAGAACCGCCGGAATGCCGGAGCGAATTGGAACCAGCCAGCAGATCTCTGCCTCTGAGGCGGAACTTCCGCGAGCTGGGGGAAAAGACTCTGACACGGGATAAGCGATGGGTAGTAGCGAGAGCGGCCGCCCGAGCCCAGCCACGCAGCGATGTAGGCCACCCGTTTAAGGTACAGCGCAATAGGAAGGCGCCATCCGGGTATTCAGAAAGCGGGCGACGTTCTCCATGATGATTGTTTGATGAAGCCGCAAACTCCCACACAGGTTCACTTTGCGGCCAATGAGACTCAATTCTTCCCAACATTCAGTATTGAAACAAACAGATTTTCCACGCGCCGCAGAATCGGGGTGTAAGATTAAATCGATGTCCGTGGCGCGATTGGCAGGGCTTAGCGATAACCGACTCACTAGGTGAAAAACGACCTAAAACCCGGAGTTCACTTCCCCCGCCGAGCCTGGTCAATTTTGTCCGGCCCGGGGATTGTTTGACACCAATGCTAGCAATCCTACAATCACCCCGCAGTCGAGAGACAGTCAGCCGTAAGCGATCAACGTGTATTCGATATCGTCACGTGAGGTGCGGCTGGGCAGGGGCAATGCTCGAGTTGGAATTGCCTTTTGACATGGCCGCGACAAACGGTCAAAGATCGAAATTCGCTCTGCTCTGTTCAGAGTGAGACAGCTCGTTTCGACCGAAGAGCCCGGCGCGGTAAAGCGAAACAGACTGAGGTCGGAAAACGCGTGGCAAGGTATGCCACGTGCGTGAAGCAGGAACTAAGTTCGCGAGGATTCGCGGATCACGACAATTAGGAGTGCGTGGAGAGCATGGCACACGAGGTGAACCGGAGCGAGAAGGACATCGCCGAATATTTGCGATCTGCTCTGGTCTCACGGATTGGGTCAGAACGAATGGATTTGTGGATCCCGCCAGAAACCGTTTGGTCGTACCACAATGGCCAACTGAGACTCGAGTTTGAAAATAGCTTTAGTTGCGAACTCGCCCAAAAGATGCTGGCTTCGGAAATCGCCGGGCACCTACGTGAGCTCGATGGTGAAACAACGAAACTCGTCTTCGAAGTTTCCGCGTTCCCAAACACTTCCTCACCTTCGTCATCCTTGTCCAAACCCGCTGCCGCAGCAGACCTGAACTCGGCAGAAAATGATCCTCCCAAACGTTCGAATCGCCCAGCCGTGTGGCAGCCAGAGCCAAGGCATCCCAAATCGATCTCAGGCGGAATTCCTCGCAACGAATCTCCCGCTAACTCGCTCATAGCCGAAGGCAGCTGGAACCGTTTTGTCGAAGGCAAATCAAACCAACTGGCTTATGTGGCCTCAAAGATGGTCGTTGCGCAGCAGGGAGGCATGACTCCACTGTTTCTTCATGGGCCAAGCGGAGTTGGAAAATCGCTTTTGGTCGCTGGCATCGCCGAGCAGCTGCGGACTGTCCAACGCCTTCGTCGTGTCACTTTGATGACGAGCGAACAGTTCCTGAATGATTTCACTGATGGCCTTCGCCGCGGTGGCCTGCCGATGTTTCGCCGGAAGTACCGTGGCGTCGAAGCCTTAATTCTCGAAGACATCCAGTTCTTTGCCGGCAAGAAGTCGTCTCTGACAGAAGTCAAGAACACGCTCGATAACCTGCTTCGAGCTGGTAAGCAGGTCATCTTTACAGCGGACCGGTCTCTCAATGACTTGCGTCCCCTGGGAGCGGAACTCATCGCACGGCTCCAGAGTGGGCTTTCCGCGCAGATCTTTCCACTCGACAACGCCACTCGATCCACTGTACTTCGGCGGTTCCTCAACTCCGAAAAAGTGGAGATCGCCGACGATTTAGTCTCCAAGATTGCCGAACGGGTCACTGGAGATGGCCGCATTTTAAGTGGGATTTCAAAACGTCTCGCGGCGACACAATTCTTTTCCGCCGGTCAATTGAATTGGGATCAGTGCTGGAACGCGATCTCGGACCTCGTTCAGGCAACTCAACCGGTCGTCCGAATTGTTGACATTGATCGAGTTGTATGCGATGTGTTTGGACTCGATCCGGAAAGCCTGCGTTCAAAAACGAAAATGCGTCGCGTCAGCCGACCACGTATGTTAGCGATGTTCCTCGCCCGCAAGTACACTCCAGCTGCTTACCAAGAGATTGGTCAGTATTTCGGAAGCCGTCGTCACAGCACCGTCATTTCCGCAGAAAAGACGGTCGAGACCTGGTTAGGAGAAAATGCTAACCTCGACGCGGGACGAGGCCTAACGGTGCGGGACGCGATTCGTCACGTAGAATCTCAACTCCAAGTTGGCTAGCGAGAGCCGTTCAACTTGTAGGGCAAACCAATCAAGAGCCTCTTCCTACCAGGTGCCCCGAAATGCTGAATCTGATTAGTGGCATCGGCCTGCTTGTCATGGTTGGACTCGCGTTTGCCATGAGCTCAAACCGCCGGGCGATCGATTGGCGACTTGTCGTGTTTGGGGTCATTCCTCAGTTCGTCTTCGCGGCGGTATTCTTTAATTCGCAGAGTTGGCGATTCGATCGTAGCTTTGCGAATCTTGCTGACTTAGCCGAAGCCGTCGAATCCGAACAGCTCACCCTCTCTTCCGTTCGCAGCGCTCTTGAAGCTCGTGGAGACTCGACCGAGCAAGTCGATGCAATCTTGTCATCGTTGTCGGAAGCCCCCCAAGGCACGATTAATTTGGCAGAAGCTCAATTACCAGTCTCGGTTCCGAGATTTCCGAATGGTGTTGTCTTTTATGGAATCGAATCGTTTTTTGATTTGATTCAACGCAGTGTCGATGCGGGATCCGGATTCGTCTTTGCAGCCAACCCGAAACCTGATGACGTACCACGCACTCACCCAAAAGCAATCTTGACCACATTCGCGTTTGGAGTGCTCCCCACAGTCATCTTCTTTGCGGCTCTAATGAGCGTGCTTTACTACTTGGGTGTCATGCAGCGGTTGGTACGCGTCATGGCTTGGGTCATGCAAAAGACTCTGCGTACCAGTGCCGCCGAAAGTTTGGCGGCCGCCGCCAATGTACTCGTCGGCCACACCGAAGCTCCACTTGTCGTGAAGCCCTACATCGCCACGATGACGCGTAGCGAATTAAATGCGTTAATGGTGGGTGGATTCGCCACGATCAGCGGAAGCCTCATGGCCATCTTCGCTGGACTCGGCGTCAGTGCCGGTCACTTGCTGACAGCTTCGATCATTTCCGCTCCTGCTGCATTGGTTATTGCTAAGATCCTGCAACCTGAGACGGAAACGCCCACCGACCTGGCGGTCGCCGAAGCCAAAATGGAAAACTCAGCCTGCAACGTGATTGAAGCCGCTGCAAATGGCGCCACAGAAGGCATGAAATTGGCGATCAATATTGCGGCGATGTTGATTGCGTTTCTCGCACTGATCATGTTCATCGACATCTGCTTGCAGAATGTGTTCGGACTATTCGGCATGAACGTTTCCCTAAGCATGATTTTCGGTTACGCCTTTGCCCCATTAGCCTGGATCATGGGGATATCCAGTAACGATTGTTTGATTGCCGGTGAGCTTCTAGGAAAGAAATTGGTCGTCAACGAATTTTTAGCCTACATCGAGCTCTCAGCGACACCTTCTGAAGCAACGGCGAGTGCTGCAGAAGCAGCCGGCGCGATTTCGGACCGCACGAGAACCATTTTGACTTATGCTTTGTGTGGGTTTTCTAATTTTGGCGCGATCGGAATCCAACTGGGTGGGATCGGGCCATTGGCTCCAGAACGCAAAGGCGACTTGGCCCAACTCGGTCTGCGAGCCATGTTCGGTGGCGCCATCGCCGCCAGCATGACGGCATGCATCGCAGGTTTGTTCTACGGCCTCATTGGCTAACTCAGGTCGCCTATCGAAACGCCGAGTTCACTACACGGCAAAGTTGTTATGGTGCCATCTGCCATATGCCCGCACTTGCCTCTTGCTAGCATTACCACTGAGCCGTCATTCGTCGCGTGAGCCTAGCTCAATCCGTGAAGCCCGTACAACCGGAAGACGCTCAGGTTCATTGCTGCGCTCGAGTTTCAAAATCCTGAGTCAAAGCGCTTCTGCGCGACGATCGACGATGAAAACAGCGGCTAGCTGGGCCGCCCCCGTAGCAAAGAATCAAGGAGGATTCGCCGTGCATACTTTTCGACGACTCGCACTTTCGGCTGCCGCTTTGATCGCGACTGCGCCAGCAGGCCTTTGCCAAGAGCGCGGATTTCCCGTAATCAACTATGCCGGAAGATTCCTCGGGTACGGATGGACCAAGGGTGGTTACCATGCCCCAGTGAATGCTCAGATTGCCGTCGTTAAGCATCGACATCCAGCTCATGCATACCGAAGCAGCGGGTTGCAATACCCATACAGCCCCGGCTACCAGCCGATGCGAGCCGCACCAGTCAACTATGGTCTTCCCGCTCGCCAAAACCAGTGGAACCAAGGCGGCTATATGCAGCCGACCCCCGCACCAGCACCTCCGGCGACGCAACCCCAGCAGCTCAAGCCCCCGGCCGGGCCACCGCCCGCGTGGCTGGAGCAGTACATGGAAGAGAAGAAGACGGACGACAAGGAGGAAATCTCGCCTCCTCCACCAACGGAAAGCAACGAAGCTTTGCCTCAACCGTCCGCACGAAGAAATGCGGGCGATCCATTCGGCTACGACCAGTCTCCAGAGTCCAGTCCCAGTGATCGAAGCAGCGATTCACTGCTCGACGAACCTACTCTCGACGACAACCTGCTGGAGTCCGGGGACGATGACGACGACCTACTTCTCTTGGACGATGACTTTACGCTGAGACAACGTCCACGTTCGCGAACTGGCACCACGACTGCCCAGAACCAAGGAGCCGGCGTTCGCGCGCTGCCCGTTTCGCACCGAAATCGCTATCGCGGCAACTAACTTGAGTGCTGCTGCCAACCCGTTCGGCCAACGCCCGAAAAGACTCCAGTGTGCATCGCTATCCAATCGACCACTCTTTGTGTCGTCGCGAAGTGCCCGACGGGGCAGGGTAGATGTGCCATTTCGGGCGAGGCGCCCTGAATTTTCGAATTTCGTCGCCACACCGCCTTCGCGCGACGAGGCCAGTCGGGAGAATTTCGCCTGTTCAAGAACCCCACTGTTTTTGGACAGCCACCGAATCACAACCTCATAGGAGTTTGCCATGGAACGCAGTCTTGTTTTACTGAAGCCAGATTGCATCGAACGACGGCTTATGGGTCAAATCATCGCACGGTTTGAGGCCAAAGGGCTCAACATCGTCGCGATGAAAATGCTCAAAGTCACCCCCGAGCTTTCAAAGCAGCATTACGCTGAGCACGTCGACAAGCCCTTCTACCCTAGCCTTGAAGACTTCATCACATCGGCTCCCGTCGTCGCCCTCGCTGTCGAAGGCCTAGAAGCAATTCGCGTGATTCGCGATATGCTTGGTGCTACCAACGGTTTGAACGCAGCCGCTGGAACAATCCGCGGCGACTTCTCATCGTCACGACAAATGAACTTGGTGCACGCTTCCGACAGTCCAGAAAGCGCTCAGCGTGAACTGAACTTGTACTTCGACGCTCCCGACTTCTGCGACCACAATCTTCTGCTAACCCCTTCACTGCGTGCTGCAGACGAGTAAACCGCGAGGGTTATCCTTGCCCCCTGTAAGCCTCATCAAAAGACTCGGCATACTTGGATCAACCGGACACGTAGAACCAAGTATGACCGAGGCCGCGGCCGTCTTAGGGAGACCGGCTGCAGACTTGCAGTGGGGTGCTGTGGTAGATCGCTTTGACGCCTGCTTCAGCGGTAGCTGGATGCACCCTCGGCACTGGAGCTTTTGGAATGAAGTTAATGCTCGCAGCCGCGGACAAAGGAAGCGCGGCTCGAGTCACGCTTCACACACCCGCAAAGATCAATCTGTTTCTAGACGTTAAGGGCAAACGCGCTGACGGGTTTCATGAGATTGAAACTGTCATGTGCCCAATCTCACTCTACGACGAAGTTACGGTCACCCGCCTCGATAACTCAGATATCGAGTTAGACCTGTCGTTTGAAGCGAACGAAGCGGTCAGCCGCAATTCGTCCGACTCGATCCCCGATCCTGCATGGCAAATCCCTGCCGACTCTTCAAATTTGGTCGTGCGAGCCGCGGACGCGGTTCGGCGTTCCCTTCAGGATGCAGGAAGATTGGACACCCCGGTGGGGGCTCGCATTGAGATGCGGAAACGCATTCCGGCTCAAGCGGGAATGGCAGGTGGTAGTAGCAATGCAGCCGCGATTGTGGTGGCGTGCCTTCATCTTTGGGCTGAATGGGACCGAACTTTGGCAACCGAGATCTGCCAATCACTGGGCAGTGACATCGCCTTTTTTTTGGGAGATTACAAGCAAATCGGACTCGGTTTGGCGACTGGCCGTGGGGAACAATGCATTCAGATCCCTGGTCAGCCGAAACTTGATTTCGTGGTTACGCATCCACGCCAAGGATGCTCAACCGGACAGATTTACTCGCTTTTTCAACCGTCAAACACGGAACGCAGCAGCAAGAAACTTTTGGCCGCATGTGAAACGCGGGAAGCTGGGCAATTCACAAAGATTGGCGCCGAGCTCTTTAATGCCTTACAATCTCCTGCATCGCAGACCTGTGAATGGATTGAAAGACAACTCAATCTGTTCGCAGACGCGGGCTTGATGTACAACTTGATGACCGGAAGTGGTTCAGCTTGCATTGCATTAGTCGAGGATGCAAGTGAATTCGATTTCGGAGCGTTTAAGCGCAACGCTGTCCAACAGGAGGTTCCTAGAGCTTTTTTAGTAAGCTCATGGTATCAGCCTTCGATCGAACGGCAGCTCTTAGCCTTAGAAGAAAATCAAGACTGAGTGCTTAATAAGCACAGGAGCTACAGCAGTGCAGATTACCGAAGTGCGGATCAAACTGATGGAAGATTCGGAGGACCGCCTTCGAGCTTTCTGTTCAGTGACCTTCGACAACTGCTTTGTAGTCCGAGACCTGAAAATCATCGAAGGCAGCCAAGGCCCCTTCGTAGCGATGCCAAGCCGAAAACTAACACATCGATGCAACCGATGCGGAAATAAGAATTACATCCGCAGCAACTACTGCAACAACTGTGGTTCCAAGCTACGGGCTCACAGGCACTCCCAGGATGAGGATGCGCCGAACAAGTTGTATGCGGACGTGGCCCATCCGATCAATCAAGCTTGCCGCGACGAAATCCAGCAGCATGTGGTCGGCGAGTACAAGATCGAGTTGGAGCGCGCTCGCGAGCCGGGATACATGTCTCGGTATGACGATCCTTACGAAGTCACCGATCCAACTTCGGACAGAACACCGACTCAGGACAAATCCATAGTGCCCAAGCCGCACATCACCGACTCAACACGTGAATCTCTCAGGAGACCGGCTTCAGATCAGGCAAATCGGGACTCGATTTAGTTGCCTCTCGTGCAATGACCGACTCGCGAGGATCGCCAGACGATTGGAGTTCGCCGGCTCTGGGATGACTCCGACGCGATTGAATCTTGCTACTTCTTGGCCTTCTTTTTGGCCTTCTTTTTGGCCTTCTTCGCTACCTTCTTCTTTGTGGCCGCCTTCGTGGTCGCGCGCTTCTTGCCGCCAAAAGCCTTATCCCACCCGCTTGCGTACTTCTCGTTCGAACCAACACGTACGATCGACACTCCAACATCTCCCTGCTTGAGTAGTAGTAATTTCCGTTTGCAAATCGGATAAGATCTGCTGCGACTGCATTCTAAATGCAGAATGGACAGTTGGCGAAAAGCTGCTTCGGACAGATTCTCGCACAATGCCAAGGACGTAGAGCGAGCACCGTAATGGGCGAGTGCGGGAAGGTCAAGTCAAATCACCAGCCCGCAGTCGAGGTGAACCACGATTGAGCCACGCAATGAACCGAGCTTTGAGAGATTCGAACACTTGCTCAGGTCGGCCGCGTTGGTACTGCGTGATTACAGGCGGCAGTTCCCAATCTCCGTTTCCAAGATCGCAGAAGCGCCAATCTGTTCAAGCTTCTCCATCGCAGTGATCACCTCTTTCCGCCTCACCATGACGCGAACTGAACACCAGCCTTCGCGTTCAAGAGTGTTCACCGTCGGCGAATTGAACCCTGGTGTAATGCCCTCGGCTGCTTCCAAATTCTCGCGAGATACGTTGTATTCCAGAAGAGAATAGTCGCGCGCGATGACAACGCCTTCCAGTCGACGCACAATGCGATCCGCCATTTCCTGATGTTGGCTATTCGGATTTTGGATCAAAACGGTCTCGTACGTCCCAATATCGGTCAGCACACGCAGCCGATTTGCTGCCAGAGTGCTTCCCGTTTCGACTAAGTCGACAATGGCATCTGCAATGCCAAGCGAGATCATGATCTCGACCGAGCCTGAAAGCTCAACCAGGTGAGCCTTGGCGCCATGCTTGGCCAAGAACTGTTTGGTTACCTCGGGAAAACTCGTTGCGATTCGGAGGCCATCTAGTTGCTCGCAAGTTTCGATCGGCGCCGACTCAGGCACGCAGACGCTTAGACGACATCGACCGACTCCTAACGGCATTCGTTGCTCAACCTCTTGGCAACTCTCTTGCACCAGATCGCTGCCGGTGATCCCCAAATCAATGGCGCCTTCAGCACACAACGTGGGGATGTCGTCGGTTCGAAGAAAAATGATGTCGACGGGCAGCTCTCGAACTTTGGCAAACAGAGTCCTCTCCTGCCTGCGAAATTGCAAACCTGCTTGATTCAACAATCCGGTTGCCAGTTCGCTGAGTCGCCCCTTACTGGGGATGCCAACCTTCAAACTTTGATCTTGTTTCACTTTTTCACCAGTTCACTTCGTCTCATTGTCCGCCGCACATACTCGTCGGGACACTTGCGTTTTACCTTGGGTTCGTACCGAAGATGTAGATGAGAAATTCAGACTCATTGGACCGCGATTCAAGGCCATGGATGGGCGAGCTAAGACTTGGCAGAAGTCCAAAACTGATGGCCCGAGAAACACTCTTGCTTTCACTAGGCGAAACTCATTCACCATTTTCGGCTGCATCACTACGGCTACGATTGGCTTTTTCGACCAATCCTGACGTTCCTTCACGTCGAGCTAACTCGGACCTCAAGTCGTCGACCGTGATCCCTCGAGAACCGAGGAGAACCCACAAGTGATAGATCACATCGCAGGCCTCGTAGATCAGATGCCCGTTGTCCCCTTCTTCGGCATTCTCCGCGGCTTCAACCACCTCTGCAGCCTCTTCCAGGATCTTTGCCCCCATTCTTGGGACACCGCCTTGGATGAGTTTCGTCGTGTAAGACCCCGGCGGAAGAGTCTTAGCCCTCCTGTGGATCTCTCCCATCAGACGATCAAGCGTGTCGTCATTCACCCAAGTAACCCTAGTTTCAAGTCCACAAATAGAGCTAATGCCTCAGGAAAGCGATCTAACATCAAGCTTCCAAAGCCGTATCGGTCGCCCCCTAAGCAACGGAAACGCAATGATAACCTTGATAGAACGATCGCGGCACCCGTTCGGCTGCCTGCAGATGCGTTGTGCGGAGTCTATCCACAAGTGGCAGCGTTAGGGCAGCCTTCGGGCAGCGTTAGGGGAATTCCAAGATTGCAAAATTCAATTTTGCTTACGCTGAGCAATCCAATCCATTTGTATACCCGCCTACAATGGTCCAATCTATAACTTCTCCTACAGCTCTCGCGGTAGGCTTGACTGGGTCAGCAGCTCAAACGAGACGTTTGTGGGTCTCCGACAGGAATTCATTCCCGCAACAGGTGCCGACTGAAACTCGGCTAGACAATTTACGCACTCCAAATCCATAAGCGAAAGGACCACGTTGACAGACTCGATGAAGCGAGCCAGCGCAGAGCGTTATGACGAATGGGTCCTCCCGCCACTCTACGATTGCCTCTACCTCACTGGTGCCACAGCCAGCGGTAAGACGCCGTTGGCTCTTGAAATTGCAAAACGGCTAGACGCCGAGATCATCTCCATGGATTCCATGGCGATCTACCGCGGAATGGACATTGGTACCGCGAAGCCCAGTCTAGATGAGAGAGCGAGTGTCCCCCACCACTTAATCGATATCGTGGATCCAGTTGAGCCATATAGCGTTTCGAGCTACGTGACAGCAGCTCATCAAGCTGCTCGCGATATCGTTGAGCGTGGAAAAAAAGTACTGATCTGCGGCGGAACTCCGCTGTATTTGAAGAGCCTGATTCGTGGGCTTTTCTTGGGCCCTGAAGCGAATTGGGAATTCCGCGAATCGGTGGAATCGGACATTAAATCGCATGGAGAAGAAGCCCTTCTGGAGCGGCTAAAGCAAGTTGACCCACTTCTTTCACACAAACTCCACCCTCATGATCACCGCAGGATTATCCGGGCTCTTGAGGTCGCAAAAGTTACCGGTAGCCCACTTTCTCACTGGCAGCAACAGTTCGACAAGCCGGCACCTCGAGATCGATGTCCTGTTGCGGTCCTAAAAATTGATCGCGCTTGGCTGCATGAGCGAATCAACGGACGTGTCGACCAGATGCTAGAACAGGGGCTAGTCAGCGAAGTTGAACAGTTACAGTCTCAGCATGGCCAACTCGGCCGTACCGCTTTGCAAGCTGTCGGCTACAAAGAGGTTATTGAGCATCAATCCGGCAAGCTCGATCACACGGAAATGGTCGAAGCCATCAAGGCGCACACGCGACAATTCGCGCGGCGACAAGAAATTTGGTTCCGGGGATTAAGAGAGCTGCAATGGTGTGAAACCAGCCCGGACAAATCAGCAGAGACGACTGTAAACGAGATTGTCGAATTCTTCTACTCAACGCATCGGTAAGCCACTTGGTCTCACTCTATTTTGCCTACGCTTGGTTCACGATACTGCTCTTGGCTATCACGTTGTACGGAATCTCCCTCGCCAGACGCAGCGTTTACAACGTTGAGGAGAACATACTCTATATCCCAACCTTCCTATTTGGGCGTTTGCTGTGGCGAGTCCACTTCACGAACGAAGCGCCGGAAGAACTGAAATCAGGCGGCGTCTTAGTCGCCAACCATCGCAGCAGTGTCGACCCGTTTTTTGTTCAGCTCTCCGCGGGACGCCGCGTTCACTGGATGGTGGCCAAGGAGTACTGCAATCACTTTGCGTTTGGCCCATTGTTAAAGTTGTGCCAGGTCATTCCAACAAACCGAAGTGGCATGGATACGGCGTCGACCAAAGCTGCCATTCGCATGACCAGAGAAGGCCGACTAGTGGGAATGTTTCCAGAGGGGAGGCTCAATAAGACCGACGAAGCCTTGCTTTCATTTCGTAGCGGCGCTGCAGTCGTCGCTGAAAAGGCCAGAGTTCCGATTATCCCGCTGTGGATCGAAGGTAGCCCCTACCGCCGGACAGTTTGGAGTCCCGTTACCATGGCGGCGAATGTCCGTATCACTTTTGGGACTCCCATCCCGACTGTCCAACCGGGAAACGATGCTCCGAGCAGTGAGTCACGTGCCGACGAATTGATGCTCAAGTGGGGTAAGCAGCTAGTCCAATTAAGTGGAAAACCAAACCAGGAAATCCGCTTATCGGCACGACGCAAGAGGAAACGAAGTTCTTAACAAGTTCGTAAGGGTTTGGTTGAATCTCCACGGGCTCGTCCAAAGGCTTAGGAGGACCGACAAAACATTGAGCGACTGCAATTCGTGAAACTAGGGGATCCTCAACTCGCCCTGCGTCTGCGAGCATTCGCAATGCTGTTTGCCAGCTAACAGGAAACTGTAATTCTAGCGCAAAATTGGGCTGAAATTGGGGGTGGGCTGACTTCTCATCCCTTTGCGAACGTCTACCATATGGAAAATTGCGAAGCCGGTTTTGGAGCCGGCGGCCACCACATTTTAAGAAGCCAAAAGGCGATCTTGGGAGTATTTCGATGAGAAGAGTTTCGAGTCTGGCTGTTGCCTGCATGCTTATGTTCACGTCCGCTGCGTTTGCAGAAGGCATCAGAAGCGGCCTTAAGGAAGGCGAGC
Organism: Aureliella sp.; assembly: GCA_046290675.1. Classification (GTDB taxonomy): domain Bacteria; phylum Planctomycetota; class Planctomycetia; order Pirellulales; family Pirellulaceae; genus Aureliella. The sequence continues at coordinate 168,885 of JBKAHA010000007.1, read as the reverse complement.
GCATCGGTGCATTCAACGTAACGAAGTGCGCCGGTGCAGAAGCAGACAAGGTCGCCGTTGGCGATAAGCTCTGCTACCGCTGCAAGAACGGTTCTCGACCACAAGTAATGGTCTTCACCCGCACAACCGACGAGAAGCTGGCAAAGCTGCTCGGCAAACTCGACAAGGCCGTAGCTAAGCACGAAGACAGCCAACTGCGTGCATTCGTCAACGTGATGGGCGAAAGCCGAGATGCCGCTTCGGATGAAGCCAAGAAGCTAGCCGAAGCAAGCAAGGCAGAGAACATTCCTTTCGTTGTTCCTGTCGAATTCGAGAACGGCCCAGAGAACTACGGTATCAACCCTAAGGCTGAAGTCACTATCATCTTTGCCAACGAAAGCAAAGTTGTAGCAAACTACTCGGTAGCTTCGCTCAAGGACTTGGAAATGAAGTCCGTAATGGGCGGATTGGAAAAGATCCTCAACTAGGTTGTCCGGCCTAGCACTTAGCTGAGGCTCGCCGAATCGCGGCTACGACGTGTGAAATGCTTCATCACGCGCCCGCGTAAAACATATAAAGTAAAAAAAGGGGCTACAACCTTCGTGGTTGTAGCCCCTTTTGTTTTGATCGTTCTTTGTACTCGTACGCTGGTATTCAAAACGAAATGATCTTAGCTCGCATCTTCGCGTGTCAGCTGACAAGACCGATTGATCGTAATGCCGCGAGTGAAGAACGGCGGTACGATTGTGTTTTGCGAGTAGGGGATACTTATCGAAACGGTTACGGTGTCCGAATCAACGGCTAGATTTCCCGGGTTCACGCTTATGTTGGCCCCTCGGACCCGCGAAATTCCTAGTAGTCGCTGAGCTGCCGCCGTCGCCTCACCTGCGGTTGCTCCAGGCAGAATTGCTTCTCGAGCCCCCTCAAAAGCTGCAGCCTCCGCCACATTGAAAACCATGTTAGCATGCCCCAATTCAAGAGCTGCGAACAAGATCATGAAAAGCAGGGGAGCCGTTAGAGCAAACTCAACAGCGACCGCACCATTTCTATTTGACTTGGGGATTCGATTTTTCATTTTCAACTCCGGTGCGGCAGTGAGATCACGGGCGAAGGAAACAAGCTAGTCGACAAGAATGACGGACAGGGTTCGTGCAATTTCGCGAAACGCGTTTGACAGATCTCCCGCGTTATCTGCATGAATGTGAATTCCTCCATCCGTAGCCTGGGCGACTTGCCTCATCAGTCCTTGATTAGCCCCTCCACTGAACGTGATCGTATGGACTTGTTGATCACGCGCCACTGCCGTGTTCACCGTCTGAGTTGGCGAAGGCCCACGATTGTGGTTTCCGTCCGTCATCACGATAACGGTTTTCGCAGCGAAGTCTCGACGCAACGGATCACTCACCAAAGAGTCGCTTCCAACGAGCAGCCCGTTACCAATCGCCGTCAGACCACCAGCTCGCAAGCGATTAACCGTATTCTGAATAGAGGCAAAATTATCCGTGAGTGGCAGCAACTTCGTGGGACTTGTCGCGTAAACGGCTAACGACACTCGAGTCGAAGGACTGCTACGTGTAATTTCATCCAAGAATACTCGTACGGCATCTTTCAAAGCTGATAAACGCGTTCCACCTCCACTGCGAGCGTTCATCGAACCGGACACGTCGAGAACGAGTGCTACATCGCGAACGCTGGCAGCAGACGTAGCCGTCTCGGTGGGCTGGAACTCGTTGGTTGAAAAAACGCGGGCGAAAAACAAGCCTACGGGGCCATCCGGCGAACCCGACTCACGACTTCCATTGACCCTGACAGCGGTGAATGGCGAGACTCCCGGCTGAAACTGAAAACGGCCTGAACCGGACGATCGCACGGCACCGATTTCAATGTCGCCACCTCGAACGGTCAAGCCATTTCCGGCGACCGTGTTACGGTTTGCGATATTGATCGCTGCGGCCCTGGCTTGCCCTGGATCTTGTGTTCTTGCGAGTGTTTCCGCTCCCGCTCGTGCCGCCGCATCCGTCGCCGTTCTTAGTTCAGCGCGGACCATATGCATGTACGCAACGTCAACGCTGAAGACCGCACCAACGAGAAGCATGACCAAAACAACGGCGACTAAAACCAGCATTGCGCCTTGCCGAGACTTTGGTCGTTGCTGAAGGATATTCTTCATGGATCGTCTCACTAGAGATCTTTGAGTTGGGATTTGTGAGCCCCGCCGCGGATTACGTGGGGGCATGTACCCCTCGGGCTTATTCTTTGTGCATCGTTGCCTGAGCTTCGATATTGAGCCCATTGAAAGGACCGATCGTGGTAATACTCTTCTGGTCACCGGCCGCAGATACTGTCACCGTAAATACGGTGCCGGCGTCCAACGAATCCACGTTTCCTGGACTGAAGGAAATCCGGCTTGGATTGATGTTCCGAGATGCCAAAATATCGTTGGCAAGTCGTTGAGCACGAGCTTGGCTGCCGTCTGCACGTGCGGCCACCTTGGCTGCCTCGTAGGCGGACTGAACTACAGCCTGCCTCAGAAACAGCATGTTGGCTCCTTCTAAAGAGGCGAACACGAGCAATGCAATGAGTGGCAAGCAGACCGCAAGTTCCACAACTGCCGCGCCACGACGAGCTTGTTTACGATGACGAGATGAGAAGTGCATTTCCAGATTCCGGAATCATTTTCGTGGAGCAAGAACCATAGGAGGCGGGTGGGCAACAATCGTGTCGTGACGACGCGCGGACGCATTCGATCGCTAGCGGTCGAATGCCTATGGGCTTCCTAGACAACGGTTTCGACAAGTTCAGCGGATTCCTGCTCCGTATTTGCGCCACGCCGCCCCTTTTCTTGACGCGTCTCACTGATGCGGTCATTCATTCTGTTGAATTCCACGGATACGTCCTGCCAGAAGTCGCCGTCTCGAAAACTCAGTTCGCTGACTTCTCCTCCATCCGCGATTCGCTTAATCGAATCTCGCAAACGCACCATAGGCCCGGCGAAGCGATTGCTGAGCTTGATCGAGTCATAGATGAAAGAAGGGACAATGGTGATCATTAGCAAGATGAAAAAGGCATACTTCTCCCAGATCAAAGACAGCTTGCCACCAAAGGTCAATTTTGGATCACCGACGAAGTACTCGATCGCAAAGAGACTCAGCAGGGATAGCCCGAAGAAAATGCACCAGTGTGCGAAAATCCGCTTGGCCAACGCGCCTTGAACGGTTCGATCAATGAATATTTTGCCGCGTGTATGAGACATTGCTCAACCTCTACGTAGTCCAATGTGTTGCCGCCATGGATCTCGCTTCCCGTGAACTAACGGAGCTCCCAAGATCAAGGCATTGAACCGTAGTTCGTTTCCTACATGCACGCGCAGTCGCAAGTGCCGCATCGAGGATTTGTTGCCGGCGAGTTGCCAACCTTTCGGATTAATCCGATTTTGCCGGCGGATGCAGGTCCGCAAGATTTGAATTTCCGCCCGGCAACAAAGCAGGCATCACGGTGATGTGCCTCATCAAAAGCGAGCCACGGTAGGTGCGGGCCTTTGGTGAGCAAGACGAACGGACATCGCGATGAAGTCGCAACAGAATGGCTTTGCGAGTCCAGGGTCCGTGCGGTTTAGATGCGGAAAAAAGCCGATCGCCTAAAGTAGCGTTTCCAGCAATAGTCGCAGTTTGCGAAGCTCGCCGCGTTGCTCGAATTCAGGCATTGGTGCCATCTGGACACTCAACGCTTGGTTGTATCCAACCCGACGAAGCTGACTCACCACTTTGGCATAGTCGATTTCGCCTTGGCCGACACGCACTTGGAGCTGGTCTGGCTTCGAGTCGCGGAGATGAACATGGAATACAAACTCCATGATCTTATCTAGGTTCTTGTTCGCATATTTGCCGCAGAAGTAGTGACTCGGATCCAATGTCAGCCCAAGTCCTTTCACATTGTCACAAAGTACTTTGACCGTATCTGGGTCTTCACTAAGCCGTCCGATCTGGGATTTCATTGCGACTCGGACACCCTCGGTGTCGGCGCAGTCTACCAGCCGCTGAAGCCGTTCGACTTCTTCGTTGAAAGGTGTTCCCAACTCGCCTGAAGGAACCGTTAGGGTGACAACTTTGGTTGCCTTCCCAAGTCGGCAAATCGCCTCAAATTGTTCGAAATACGCATCACCTTCCGCTTCGATGTGGACGTCGTAGCTGCAAACGTCCAGGCGGTGGCTCCGCACTGCGAGATGTGCTGCCTTCTCTTGCATCGCGTCAATGCGGCTAGGGCTAAGCACTGTCCCATCTTCGCGCAACGCTATCTCGACGGTCGTAAACTCGAGGTCGATGAATGAATCGACTACATCGGGCATCAACTGGTCGGGAAAGCAATCCGTCGAAACGGCAACGTACACGGCTGAACTCCTCTCAGCAAATCACGCGATAAAGAATGCGCGTGAAAGAAACATCCTCCCCCCGACCAGTCACCAAAAATGACAATCGGGATCAAGGCAAATAAGCCACTTCGGCAAAAGATTAGCTCTTTTGCCTGAATCTAGCAACATCCCTGCATGACCGAGACGAACGTAAACGACTTTTTGTTGCTCGTCCTAGCTGAAGGCCTGCGTAGTTGTTGCCGGGCCAAATCACTCCTCAAGTCGCCGCTATCGAGAAGGAATCAGTCGTTGAACTCCCCACTCGTCAATCGGGCGTGACTACGACAAGCCAGTGAGTGCTCCGTCGCCACAGAAATCTGGATTTCCAAATGACGGAGTTCCATGGCCCATCGCCTCACAGAAGCTCATCAATAGGCGGTTATGGGAGACCGCCCCGAAATCCATTGCCTGCCCAGTCTTAAAACCAAGGCCACCGCCCACCATCACGAATGGGATATTGTTTCTTGTATGCGAATTCCCCTTACCCAACTCATTGGTCCAGACAATGGTCGTATTGTCTAACATCGACCCCTCACCACCGGGCTCAGGGATCGAATCCAACCGTTTGGCAAGATAGGCGACTTGCTCGCAGTACCAAGTATTGATGCGGATCAGCTTCTCGTAAGAATCTTCATTGCTGTCTGGCTCGTGCGAAAGCTGGTGATGTCCTTCGTCGATGCCCAACCACCGCATCCGCGGCTGACCAACACTATTGGTTATCTGGAACGTCGCAATGCGGGCGAAATCGGCTTGGAAGCTGTTTACGAGCATGTCCATCTGCATGCGGGTAATCAGTGGCATGTTATCGTTTTCCTCGCGGATGTTGGGAGGCAGTTCAGGTGTGGCATGCCCAACATCACCCGGCTCCTCTGCGGCGGCGACCGAAGTCAGTTTCATCTCGGTTTGCAGCTCCTGCTCGAGCTCGCGAACCATCGTCATGTGATCGTCTAGCATTCGACGATCTTCGCTACTGACAACTCGACCAACGCGATTGAAATCCTCTTTCAATTCATCCAAAACGCTCGCCAGCATGGCCCGATTTTTGGTCTGACCGTAGAGCTTGTCGAACATCTGATAAGGATTATCGATCGGAGCGACAGGCTGATTTGGCCCAGCATAGGACATCCGCGTCCAAGTATCGGCACGCTCCGGCACCATGACACCCATTTCGAGTGAACCGAACCGCGTCTGAGTTGCGGGGTCTTGCTGTAATCGGTTCTTCAAGTACTGATCGACCGAAATCCCCATCGACCAACCCGCTGGCGTATCTGATCCACCTTGAATGTCGCCGGGGAATAGCTCGATGCCAGTCAGCAAACATCCGATCCCGCGCATGTGGCCGTCGCCATCCCCTTTAATGCGGTTGCAGATACCATGCATGGTGATGACTTGCGACTTGAGATCCTGCAATGGCTGCAGGATTCGTTTCAACTCAAAGTCGCTGCCCTTTTGGTCAGGCCAGAAGTGTTTTGGAATAACACCGTTCGGAGAAAAGACGAACACCAAACGTTGCTTCCGCGCCGAAGCAGCTCCATGGGCAATGCTGGGCAGGTTCGTCAATAGAGGCAGGGCTGCAGCCCCAACCCCCATCGATTTGAGAAACCTTCGACGACCTAAAAGAGTGTTCTCGCGTTGCATGATGATCTCCATTGGCATTTGTTGCCAAGTCGGTGCATTCTGAGGATGAATGCGATTTAGGTGGGATATGATCTGCCGGCAAAGTCTCGATGACAAAACGATCGACCGAAGTTCGATGCCGGCGACTTCGGCTTCGAACCGCAACTAGTCAACGCTAGTCAGCTGTTCGTGATTCACCGCCTGTTCTTCAGTGGAAGGCCCCACGGCAACGAGGGAAATCTCCACCAACAACTTCGTTATGTTACAACCATTATCGGAAAATTGGCGTGTCAAATTATCTAATGTATCGGCACCAAACGCAGCCGGGGGTTGCTTCACAAAGTGCTGGAACGCCCGTGAAACAAAGGCTCGCCTGCTATCTTCGCTATTGGCCAGATAGTCAGCCAAATCACCGATACCGTCAAATTTTACTAGGTCTCCGGCCCGCGATACATACTGGCCAGTGGTATCGACTGCTTTTCCCCGCTCCATTTCTCGGATTTTCCCGACCGCATCGTAGTTTTCGAGGACAAAACCCAACCCATTGATTTTTGAATGGCAAGCTTGGCAACTCTCGGGGCTCGTCTGAAGATCCACCCTTTCACGGGTCGTCAGATCTGGATGCAGATCAGGGCTCAATGGCGAGAAGGCGTCTGCAGGCGGCCGAATGGTACGCCCAAGAAGATAACGCATCAGGAAAACGCCCCGGTGAATCGGCGACGTCGTATCGTGATAAGCGAGTCCGCTCATCATGAGCGGATGATTCAAAAGCCCGTGGAGCTCATCCGACTTCGCTGTCCTCACCAACTCGTTAGACGGCTCGGCTGGCTCCCAAACACCACCGTAATATTCTCCTATCCGCGAAGTGGTGAAGGATTCGTTAGCTTGAAAAAAGTCGCGAAAATCACTTTCGTCCGACCAAACAACTGAATCCAGGAACCGATCGAGCGAACTCCGGAGATCGTTGGCCAATGCTTCGTCAAATTCCGGGTACAGCTCTTCGCTTTTCGCCAAGTCAGATAGATGATCTAGATTGAGCCAGCTGTGCAAAAACTCGCGAGTCTTCGCACGCACACGGAAATCGTTCACGTACTTTTCCGCATACGCTCGTACTGTCGCTGCATCCTTGAATTCATCCTTTTCGGCAGCTTTACGAATCCAATCGTCGGCCGGCAGCGAATCAAACAACACCAAAGACAGACGATTCGCGATCCGCTGCGACTCCGATTGATCCGCATCAGCTAACGGATAGAGAAAAGCGGGGGATTTGAGGGCGACCAAGCAGATTCGTTTCAGCGCTTCAGCGTCGTCGGCTTCCTTCGCCAGCTGGCGATCAATCAAAGCCATCAACTCATCTTCCGCGAGTCTCCCGTGCAATGCGGTGCTAACAAATTGCTTGGCAAATGCCCGCAACACTCCGCGATTTTCCGGATATTTCTTTTTGTTTCGCCGAGCAAAATCTGGATACAGCTCACGGTAGAGGACTCCGGAAATCTCCAGTGCCGCCGCAGTGGTCGACTCATCCCAGTCGCGATTGACCGCGATACCGCGTTCGTAACCGTAACTGCGATCATCAGGTGGCAACTTAGCTTGAAGCGCGTATGCAGGCGGCGCCCATCCGCTTAGCAGATTCTTATTTGGGACGACCTGCTCTTCGCCACTTGGGGTAACCCAATTGAATGAAAACGAAGCTGGTGGGATCTCTGTCTTTCGTTTCCGCTGCCGGAACGAAATATTGAATGGATACACGCGCCCCGCAGTCAGCATCAGCGGCACACGAAATTCAGTCTTATCACCAGACTGAACATGGTTGTTGATCAGCTCTCGTCCCGAATGGCCAAAACTCATTACGAAGGAGCAAGTGCTGCGAACGACGATTTCGTATGCACCGGATTCCTCGACGTAAAGTCCTCCTTCCCAGCGGACCCCGAACTCCTCGGGTTTCAATTCTTCCACAGGGCTCTCTCGACCAAAGTCAAAATCCAGAACTCGTTCCACGCGTTCCAGCTTCTTATTCTTGGATCGCATATCGTCGTCGGAGTAGTATGCCCCCTTAACTCCATGCTCCATCGTGGTTGCAGGAAGTCCATGAAAGCTTGCGTAAACGTCGGCTAGACTCTGGCGAAGTTGATTCGCTGTTAGTCGAGCAAGACTGACTCTTGGAGGACGATTTCGAATCTGAGCCGCTTCGCTATAGAAACTAAAATGCACATACTCGGACACGGCTTGCGCATCTGCTCCAACGCAATCTTCTGGGCTGCCTTCAGGCATCGTTCTGCTAATAACGTGCGCCAACTGGCCTATCGAATCGTCACCGACCAAAGCCATTTCATAAGCACCTTCAACTCCTTCACCCTTCTCCCCGTGGCAATCTGCGCAGCTCTCAAGGTAGATCGTCTTGCCACGCTCTCGTAGCTCTTCCAAAGTCGGCTTGCCTTCGTCTTGCCCAAAGACATGCTGTTGACCGGCGTTCCCAACGAGAATTGCCAGGAACATGAGCACCACGGGTTCCATGAGTCGGCCTGAGCGCATAAGGCTTGTTTCTTTCTCTTTGGAAACGGAAAACACTTCGTTATTCCCATATGGACCAGATCGAAAACGGATCCAGGGCTGGCAACCCATTCTACGAAACGAATACTTACATGGCTTCAACATGCGTACCGTAAGCGTGGGGTATCCTGGCAAGACTTCGGCTCCGGCAACACTGAGCATGTTGTCACGAAACTCTCATCTCTGTCAGGACTGAAGGCGGGGGTCCGATGGAACGCACGCGTCTTCGTTGCGGCGGCACCGCGCTACCCCAATTAGGGTATGCGTTGGCATCTCATCAACGAAGGTCTTGTTGCGCGGTTCAAGGGCAGGAAAACGTTCGGACACGAACATTATATACGGCTCGAGAAGAGTGGCCAATAAAGTGTTTTTCAGAGCCGGAATTCATTGGCCGCACTACGCCAGACGATTGCGCCAGACGATTGCGCCACTACGCACACTTTCGCTCATGCCGTCCATGCCAGCACGGACGAATTACAGGCGAGGTTCCAAATCTGTGCCATTCAGCACATCTACGACTCGATTCGTCCATCGGCCAGGCGAATTGTCGCATCGCAATCGTTGGCGATCCGCTCATCGTGAGTCACCATCACGATTGTCAGACCAGTCTCATCATTCAGCTCACGAAGCAAATCCAAAATCTGAATTCCCGTTTTGCGATCAAGATTACCCGTTGGCTCATCTGCCAGCAGTAGCTCCGGCTCGGCAACCAGCGCACGTGCGATGGCGGCTCGTTGCATTTCTCCACCAGAGAGTTCCCTTGGCTTGTGATGCAGGCGATGCTCCAGCCCAACGCGGACAAGCAGTTCTTTCGCTTTCTCCTGAATCGCTCGCCGATCTTTCAAATAGGCCCACACGCCTTGTCGAATCATCATCGGAAGCAACACGTTTTGAAACGCCGTAATCTCTGGCAACAAATGGTAGAACTGGAAAATCATTCCGAGCTTGGCGTTCCGGAAACGGTCACGTTCCCGACGTGAGAGATTATCGATCCGTTCGCCGTCAAAAAAGATCTCTCCCTCGTCCGGCGCATCGAGCGTCCCCAGCAAGTGCAGCAGCGTGCTTTTGCCGGAACCGCTTTGCCCCAAAATGGCGGTCATCTTTCCTGCATTCGCGTGAAAGTCGCATCCGTTCAATACAGGGACAGCATGGTTATCTTTGCGGTAGGTCTTATGTAACTGCTTCGCTTGCAGGATGCAGTTGTCCACGAGTCGCAGCGGCGGTTTCGCCGGCTCCTCAAGACTCGTAACGGGGGTCACTACTTCTCGACGACGAGGCTTGATCTCACCTGTTGCCACGGCTTGCTCCCACTTGGAATTGGTGCCTCGGACGGTATTGGAATCACTAGCTTTGCCTGAACCGGCTTGCTTTACTTCAATGGCATCGCCAGCCGGGGATCCACGAAGACTTGCGGGAACGCTACTCATATCGCAGTGCCTCTACGGGGTGCATTCTCGCAGCGCGAATGGAGGGCAAAACACTCGCCATGACGGCGATGCAAATCGCGCCGATAATGACCCAGACGACCATTGCAGGATGCACGATCGTCGGAATCGTATCGAAGTAGTAAACAGTTGGATCAAAAACTTCCTGGCCTGTTACCGATTCCAATGCGTCTGCGATCGAGTTGATATTGGCAACGAACAACAAACCCGCAATCGCGCCTACACCAGCTCCGAAAGCCCCCAACAGAACGCCATAACCAAGAAAGATCGAGGCTACGCCTGCGCCGCTCGCACCTAGCGATTTCAAGATCCCAACATCCTTTGTCTTCTCGACAACGATCATGAAAAACGTCGCCAAGATTCCGAAACCGGCGACCGCAATAATCAAGAACAACAAAATGTTCAGAATCGTCGTTTCCATTTGAACGGCCGCAAGTAATGCCCCCTGCAAGTCACGCCAAGTGCTAACTTGGACACCCAACTGCATCGGGAAAAGTGCCTGAAGGTCGTCGCGCACCTCATCTAAGTTTGCTCCCTCACGCAATTTCAGTTGAATACTGCTGACGGCCTTTCCCATCCCGCGGGAGGCTTGGAGTTGCTCGAGCGGCACAAATGCAAACGTCGCGTCGTACTCACTCATCTTGCTTTCATAGAGATCAACCACGGTGAATTTTTGATTGATCGCACGCGGTGTGTTGCCCGCTGACGGGAACGTCACCGTTACGTCGTCGCCTGGGCGACTGTAGTAGTAATCTTCGACTTCGCCATCCGCATTGCGATAGCGAGTGCTTCCAATGCTAATGCCAAGCACGATGCCGGAATGCTGCGTTGTCTCCGCATCGAAAACAGTCGCTTCATCTTCAGGCAATGTATTCACCGAGTTAAAACGCGGCCCCGAACTGGACGAAGATGCGCTGGCTGCAATTGCCGACGAGTCGTTTTGATAGCGGTTGATGCTGCCAGAACTGGAGCCAGAATCGGGTAGAGCAGGGAAGCTCAATCCATGCGAAGGCTCGGACGCTTGGTCCGCTGCTTGTGCCAACGCCCCCTCCGAGTCAAGGCTTAAAAGAGAACCGTCAGTTTCCACCGACATATTGGGACCAGGCGTGCCGCTTTGGCTGCTCGCCACAGCTCTTTCATTCATTACCTGACGAAGGTATTCGCTACGTTTGCGTTCCTGGTCGATTTTCTCTTGCATCTCTCGAACACGCTTGATCGCCTGTGCAGTCCGACGGCGATGCTCCCAACCAGACATAGGAAAGTCTGGACGGTCCGGAGCGTAACCTGATTCGCGTAGGGCGAACCTGATGCTCTCTTGGTTTTCGGGGTGCAAGAGATACTTGCTAAAGTCGCTGACATCAGCATAAGAATCTGTGTCGATACCGATGAGATTGATCTGCCGAGTGATCGTCTCACCACGATGATCGATGGAGACCATTGCTGGCACATGAACGACGGTGGTGAGTCCCACTAGCCGATCACCTGCAACTTGGCGGATCTGCTCTTCGAATTTTTCTGGATTCGGAAGCCCATTGGCTCCGTGACACTCAACAACCACGTCAGACAAGATCCCATGCATGCGATCTTGCATTTCCGTAGTAAACCCGTCCATCACACTGTTGACGATGATCAGTGTAGCCACGCCCAGCATAACGCTGACCACTGATGCGAGCGCGATGTAACGTGTGCGCAGATAACGCCAACACAATAACCATCGATACATTCTGCCGTCCTTGGGATGGTCCCGCTGCAATGCAATTGAGTCCCACCACATTCACCAGTCATGTTGACGCCGCAAAAACATGCCCACGAAGGGGGCTCGTTTACGACATCTGAACGTAGATTCGCTCAATCAATAGCGGATCGTTAGTCAGAGAAGGGTGGGATTGGCATCCTTGCCAACGCGGCGAGTCTAGCTATTTCTCTAAGCCGAGTGAACGGCAACTTCCCTGCCGCCGATTCGGCATCCAAGCATGAGTCCAATCTCGATTCTTGCGATACCCCCACTCTCGATGTAGAGCTAGTCTTTTCACATCTGGATGAGGTACTTAATCGCTTCAAGCGATCACCAGGGAGGTTGCCATTGAGAGCATGGAAAGCAGGCCGTCGATCACCCAATGCTGGCATTGCGACGCCCAATCGGTAACCGGCAACCGGCAACCGGCAGACTTCCGTATTCGGAATTCAATCGCCGTTGGCAGATGAAGAATTTGAATCGACGGACTCAGTCGCGATGGCAGCCAGATCTGGGCTGCCACTGAATGAGCGGCGTGCTGCCTCAGGTAGAGCCCTCCGGTAACCAGCTAGCGAACTCATGGCATCGATCATCGCCAACAGAATACAAACCAGGAGTAGTAGAAGAATACCGCTCCAGAACAACATCCATGTCCTACCATGAGGGACAAAAGCGGTAGCAGCAATAAGTCCTCCGATTGCGACCAGCAGGGCATTATTCGCCCACCGCACCGCAATTTGCACGCGAGCCCAACGCTGAATTGCGACTCGATGTTGATCTACAAGATCACCGTCCGACTGCCAATTGGGAGGCCGCAACCAAAACAGAGCCACGCCGCATACCATCAAAGCAATCCCACCAGCGAGACACGCGATGAACTCCATAGAAGCCCCAGCAAAAGGATAGATACCCATGTGACAAGTCGGAGATGCCCGGTCGTGCCTAAATAGACTACGCGATAAACTCACGTCGGCGGGGAAGTACCGCCACCAAGGGGCAAATTGATTCAGAATCAAGTTGACCACAGTTCCTGCCGAATTGCAAATTCAGCGATCGGTGGCCGCAACCACTCCAACCCGTTTTTCAGTCGTGACGATTGGCGGCTTTATCAGCAGTGCTTGGCAATACGCCTAAGACAGTACAGGCTTGCCGAAATTCATAACGCCCCCAGTTTCCAACCTCATCTGGCCAACAGTTTGCAGCGACCACAATGGATCCATTCTTCATTGCCATTTTGCTCTACCTGGCGGCCATCGTCTTCGCATTCGTCGATCTCTTCATTCCCAGTGGCGGACTGCTCTTGATCATTGGCGGCGTCTTGGCCGCAGCCAGCATCTTCTTTGGCTTTAGCTCATCGATCAACATGGGCATGTCCATGTTGGCCATCATCTGCGCGTCGATACCCGCTTTTGCATTTGCCGCGATCAAGATATGGCCCAAAACGCCGCTCGGCAAACGCATCATTTTGGGGCCTCCCAAAACGCAAACCAACGCTTCTGAAGATCGAACTGTCGACACCTCGCATCTGATCGGGCAAATTGTTATCGCGGAGTATCCGCTTATGCCCAGCGGCCAGATTCGCATCAACGGCAGACTTCGCAACGCTTCGGTGCGCAGCGGGGTGATTGATGCAGGAGACCACGTGGAAGTGGTAGGAGAACGAGGACGCGATCTCATTGTCCGCAAGACGGAAAAACCGCCGACGGCGGGAAGTACGTCACCCCCCAAGGCAATGGGTGCCAACAATGCGGCCGCGGGCGACATCGCTGCTTCGGACAGTTTGCTTGATTTACCCGCCGATGAGCTGCTAGACGGCTTGGATTCTCTCGAGTCCGAATAAGCGGCGAGAAACTGAGCCCGTATCTGGGCTGACCACGCCTAGGTTAGAGGTGTGCTTCGAATTCCATAGGTGCCGGATGTCACCCCTGCAGGGTAATCAACAGGACAAATAGCAGAAGATGGTTCACTCGGCTCGCTGCCAGGTTGGGATTTTTCACCCGCGTCCGATGCAGAAGCAACTTGCGGCCCCATTTCCTCGGCCAAAAATTGTGACATCGCAATGACGCGGCTTTTGACTTCGTCCACAATTCCATTTCGCTGTTCGCACAGGAACCCAACGTGGTCCGATTGCGGTTGATAATTCCACGTCACACCTTTCGCTTGCCTAGCGTTCAGTCGTGGGAACATATCGGTAAACTGATCGGGATAGTTATAGTAGTCGTCAACGCCACCGGTGTAGTGAAAATGCAAATGGACACCACGCTCAACCAGCTGGGCAAGCTGGTCCTCCGCGGTTTCGCGGTCGGGGAATTCACGCAAGTCGGTGCCGAGCTGAAGAGAAGCTGGGGTTTGCTGATTCATACCCAGCGTCTTCGTAAGCTTGTCCCACCATTTCGAAAGACTGATCAGCTTGGGGATGTAGCGAACCCAAAGCCGATGCCAATGGAATTTCCAAGTCCGGAAGCCACAACCGTCTAGTGCGTAGACGCCGGCGATCCGTGGCTCACGCAGCGCCGCGAATACCGCGTCGTCTGCCCCAGAACAGAGGCCGAAGCAGATCACACGTGTGATTTCGTGCTCTTTTTCCAGGTAGTCGATCGCTTGCTGGATTTCCGATGCGGCTCGCTCCAATGAACTACCAACTGCACCGACCGCTAGGCTTTCTCCGATTCCAGATAGGTCGAACCGCAAGCTCGGAATTCCCGCCTGGGACAAAATATCGGCGATGGCGGTATGCAATCGAAACGGGCCCGCGCTGTGTAACATTCCGGGCGTCAGAATCAGAACAGCCAGCCGCGGTGCCACTGCCGACTTCGAAGCAGCCTGGTAAATGCCAACCAGATTTTCGAATTCACCGAACACGCATGCTTGTGACATGATTCAGGGCTTTTCGTACGCAAAGTTGTGAAAATTCAAGGTTTCGAACTGCGGGCCCTTCATTGCCCAACGCAGTCCCCATGACCTAATGCCGCCGTCTTAGCCTATCGCGACAACTGCTTAAGCAGATCGATAACCAATTGATTTGTCCGCGGCGAGGCAAATGCACTCTCGGTACATTCTGGCGAATGCCATCGAATATCGTCTGCCGCAGACAGCGTTTCCCATCGCGATTGGCAGGACGAAAATCCATTCTCTTCTGCCGCGTAAGCATTCGAATGTACAATCTTCCATTGCGTCCCGACCGGTGGTTCGGCAGGCAGCTGGAGTCTAGAAATGCTGCTACGTTTCTCCTCCGGCCAAGCGTGTCCAAACAGCTGAGGCACCGCCCCCTTCGGAATACGGCGTGGAAACCTGGTCTGACTATTCCGTGCATAGTGGTCAAGATGCTCGAGTGTGCTTAGGAACGCTTGCCCTCGAATCACCGGATCCCAAAGAATGCCAGCCTGAGGTAGCTCCTGAAACTGACAGTTAGCCGCCAACGTTGCCCCCAGCCGAACTCCGACGACGGAAAACCGCTCAATGCCAGGCATCTGCAGGAGACTATCGGCAGACCGTTTTACGTCGGAAAGGAGACTCTCGCTGCGAATATCGTCGCAGTCGCCAAATGAGTTCCCTGTTCCGAAATAGTCGAACCGAAGCACGTCAAAACCCGCTTCGCAGAGCTGTACACCTAGCTGCTGAATATTCCGATACGCCCGCGTATATTCATGACCGATCGCATGACACAACAACACGCCGTGGTGGCGGCGAGATGGAGCGAAATCATTGGGGGGCGAATAGTGAACTTGAAATAGTTGGCGGTCGCTCGTGCCTGCGAAACAGGCTTGCAACTTGGGTAGACGACTCCGGAGTGCTTCAGACCCTCTGTCATTCGATGTGCCAGTCTTGTCCTCCGTTGCAACATGTTGTCCCAGAAGTCGGGCGATGTGGCGAGCGCTGCTGTCGACCGTTGGATTCGCGAAAAAGTCTCGAACAGGCAGTTCTATACCGAAGTGATTCGTGAGCTCAGTGACCACCCGAGTCACCAGCAGTGAACTTCCGCCCAAAGCAAAGAAGTCATCATGGATGCCTACTTGCGGAAGATTGAGTACATCTTGCCATATGCTTGCCAAACGTGATTCCAAGTCGTTGCGTGGAGCCGCGTAGCAGTTGGAATGAACGGTCCGACTTTCGGAGGCAGCCGGCAACGCTTGCCGATCAATCTTGCCATTAATTGTTTTCGGAAACGCGCGAACGACACTGAATCGTGGAGGCACCATATAGGGCGGCAGACTCTCACGGAGAAACTGGTCTAGTTCTTCGAGTCGGATCGTCTTGTCCCCAGTCGCGATATAGGCAACCAAGAATTTTTGAGTGCCAACCATCTCGTAGACGACTAACGACTCTAAGACATCCGGATGCTTGTGAATTGCTGCTTCGATCTCGCCGGGCTCAATTCGGTACGATCCCAGTTTGATCTGGTGGTCAATGCGACCTGCGAATTCGATTTGGCCGTCTGGTAACCATCGCGCTAGGTCGCCCGTTGCGTAAAGGCGTTGGAACTCGTCCTCAATCTCGATCTCGCGAAACGCCTTGTCATTCAGATCGTCACGATGCAGGTAGCCGCGCGCGAGTGCATTCCCGCCAATGAATAGCTGGCCAGTCGCATCCTCGGCGACCGGCTTCATCTGATCGTCAAGAATGAAAGCCGAATAGCCCGGCAGGGGACGACCGATGGGCATATTATCCTCATTAAAGTCCGGCTCGGGAATAAAAACGGTCGCGGTAACGGTCGTCTCGGTAGGACCATAAGCGTTGCACCAAAGCACGTCGTGGTCACACAAGGTCAGCCAACGACGATAGTGCTCGACCGAGACTTTTTCGCCTGTCGCAAGCACCATTCTTAGCGACTCGGGGACGCGATCTCCGCTCGCTTTCATCAGGTCCACCCACTCGTGCCAATAGGCCGTCGCCAAGTGCAGAGCAGTGATGCCATATTGATTCACGATAGCTGACAGCTCGTTGGCTTGTTCAGAACGTTCGCTCGGGCGCACCACGACACAACTGCCGATCAGAAGTGGCGGAAATATCTCTTCGATCGCAATATCAAAGTTGAGTGTCGAGAACTGCAGGGTTCGATCCGAAGCCTGAAGCCGATATACCTCGATATCAGCCATGCAGTACGCCGTCAGCGCGGCATGTTCGATCTGGACACCTTTCGGATTTCCTGTCGAACCAGAGGTGTACATGATGTAGGCGAGGTCACTGGCTTGCGGTCTCGTCAGAGTGCGGCCATGTTGGGCAAGCACATCTTGCAGATGCTTCTCTGCGAATTCAATCGAACAGCTATCAACCCATTCAAGCTGAAGGAGGGCATCCATCCTGGCCGCAAGCGGGTTGGCTGATTTATCGTGCGTCACGACGACGCGAATGTCCGCATCTTGGACCATGAATTGAATCCGATCCAAGGGATACTCCGGATCCAACGGCACAAAAACGGCTCCGACGCGGAAAACGCCGAGCATGGCTGCGATCGCTTCTGGGCACCGATCTATCGAAAGACCCACGCACTCGCCGGGCTGCACGTCACTTTCGACCAGCGCCGCAGCAAATTGGTCCGCAAGTTGATCCAATTCCTGGTAGCTAAGTTCGCGTTCTTCGAAAACGACAGCTTCCGAACTTGGGCAGTCATGCACGACTTGCTGGAAGAGCTCAAGCGTCGTTTTCACGTTCGTCTCTACGGCCGACCGTGGGGACGCACCGCCGCCGGTGTTCGCAGACAAAGATGGATGAGAATTCATCTAAAGACTCGCGCCAGGTAGGTTTCCGAGGCCCGCATCCGTTAGGCTTCCCAAATCAGGTGCAGCAACTGTTTTTTGTGCCCCAGCCTTGTCGGCAAATTCATCTTCGCCAAATCTTCTCACTGCTTTTTCAACACTCGCGCTCAGAATCTCCATGCCTTCGCTCACAAGATCCGGCTCTGCCGTCAGAGCAGGCATCACTTTCAACACTTCATCGTCCGCGCCGGAAGCTTCGATCAACAAGCCGGATTCGAAACACAGATCAATGATGGTTCGTGCTAGCTTGCCACGACGGACGTCCAAGCCTTGAATCAGTCCTAGACCGCGTGTGCGGAAACCAAGGCCCGGATACCGAAACACGAGTTGGCTCAACCTCGCTTCCACGAATGCCGATAGCGCACGAGTGTGAAGTTCCAGCTCGTCGTCGCGCCAGTACTCAAGTAAGGCTTTTGAAGCGACGAAGGCCAAATTGTTACCACGGAACGTCCCTGTATGTTGGCCAGGTTGCCAAACATCTACTTCCGGATTTACCAAGACGATCGACATGGGTAACCCGCCACCAATCGACTTGCTCATGCAAACCAGATCGGGCTTAATCCCAACATCTTCAAAACTGAAGAACTTACCGGTGCGTCCGTTGCCGACTTGGATATCATCGACGATCAACAGGGAGCCGTGCTTTTTGCAAACCTTGGCAACATTTTGCAACCATCCGATACTCGCAACATTGACTCCACCCTCTCCCTGTACGGTTTCTAAGATAATGGCAGCTGGCTTCGGAACACCAGAACTGGGATCGGAAAGCATCTGGTCGATTAGTTCTGCTGAATTGAGACTTTCGCAATATCCGTCGTAGGGGAAGTGCGACACGTTGTTGCGTGATCCGTAGTACTCGCTGTGGTAGTAAGAGTTCCCTGTCAACGCTAAGGCCCCCAGCGAGTGGCCGTGGTAGGCGTGAGTAAAGGAGATTACGTGCGAGCGTTTCGTGTAGAGTTTTGCCAGCTTGACCGCGGCCTCGACAGCATTCGTACCGGTTGGTCCAGTGAACTGGACCCGATAATCTAGGTTGCGTGGCTCTAGAATTAGCGACTGAAACGTTTCCAAGAATTCGACCTTGGCCGCTGTTGCGGTGTCGAGCGCGTGCTGGATCCCGTCGCGTCCGATGTAGTACAACAAAGCCGTCTTCGCCCGGTCGTTGTTGTGGCCGTAGTTAAGCGTCCCAGCCCCGCAGAAGAAGTCGATGTATCGTTTGCCTTCTGTGTCCCAAAGCTCCGATCCTTTCGCACGATCAAAGACGGCAGGAAAAAGTCGGACATAACCTCGGACGTTCGATTCGCTTTCGGCAATTCGATTTAGCGCATTAGCGTCGGACATGGGACCCTACTAATTCAGCGAGAGAACAACTCAAACATTCCAGTGCAGATCAGACCTCTTCGACCTTTCCGCCGCGACTTGCGACGCAAAATGCCATTTTCGGCAGCGCGCAACGATTTCACGGAAAGACTGATCTACGGAAAGATAAGTTGTGATTGCGTGATGGAATGATCAGAATCCGAGCAATCTCTGAACGGGGCTCAGCGGCGCATTAGCTAAACAAGCTTTAACGGTTGTAGTGGTTCTTAGCCTTGCTTCTCTTGGCTGACTCAAATTCTTGACGCACCGACCACGCTATTTGTGTGAGCGGCGGTACGCTCTGCAAACCGCTGGCAGTGAGTGTCTCCATTGGAATTCGTTAAGAATTACAGCACCTGTTCTTGCCGTTCTGATGCACGATGACGACAATGCGACCCCAAACCGCCCCACCTCCAATTGAGGCTAGACATGCTGAAAACCAAGCTTCTGCACCCCGAAATCCTCCGTGCGTGCGCCCGATCTGGGCACCACTCAAAGATTCTCATTGCGGACGGCAACTACCCAGCAGCCTCAAAAATCGGCCCCAAGGCGGAACTCGTATCGCTCCAGTTGATGCCGGGAGTCCCGACGGTTGCCCAAGTCTTAGACGCGATTTTGAGTGAAGTCCCAATCGACGTGTTCAATACGATGGGGATCGACGAAACCGACGAGTACGCCTCGAACGAAGATCCGCCGGTTTGGAAAGAGTTTCGAGAAATCATGCAATCTCACGGTTCGAATCGTAGCCTTGAGCCAATTAAGAAGTGGGATTTTTATGACGCGGTCAGTTCTGACGATCACGTCCTTACCATCCAGACCGCCGATCAGGCTTTATGGGCAAATCTCCTGCTCAGTGTCGGTGTAAGAACACCTGAATAGTTCATTCTCCCCACGGTCACCGTGGCTAAATTCGAATCATCCGGAATCATTAGCTCGAAACGAATCCCATGGAACGCAGAAAATTAGGCAACACGGAACTGGAACTGCCAATCTTAAGTTTTGGTGCAAGCTCACTCGGCGCTGAATTTCGCGGAGTTACCCTCGACGAAGTTTTCGCATCCATTCGTGTTGCTATGGAATTGGGGCTCAACTTCATCGACACGTCACCATTTTACGGACGTGGAATGAGTGAAGTCTTGCTCGGGGTTGCTTTGAAAGACGTCCCCCGCGACGACTACATCATGTGCACCAAATTTGGCCGCTACGACGTAGACCATTTCGACTTTAGCGCAAAACGCGTAGCAGAGAGCATCGACGTTTCTCTCCACCGACTTGGGTGCGGACACCTGGATATCGTCCTTTGCCACGATATCGAATTTGTACCGCTACAGCAGATTGTGGAGGAGACCATCCCCGCGTTGCGGAAGCAACAAGAAGCGGGAAAGATCCGTTACGTCGGCATCAGTGGCTATCCGCAAAAGATATTCCACACCATCCTCTCGCAAACGGATGTGGACTGCGTACTCAGCTACAACCAATACACACTTCAAAACACACGCTTTGCTGACGAAACGATTCCGATGCTTAAAGAAAAAGGCGTCGGAATCATGAACGGGGGCCCTTTCAGCGCCCGACTGCTTACCAATTCAACGCTTCCACCGTGGTTCCGGGATCCTCAGGAAGTCCAAGATGCCGCGAAGCGAGCAGCCGAGCATTGCAACAGCAAAGGCGTCGATATTGCGGAACTCGCTTTGCAGTTCTGCCTTCAAAACACCGATATTTCGACGACGGTTGCCGGCAGTGCCAACCCAAACAACATTCGCAAATGGGTTGATTGGGCGAACAAGCCGATGGACAACGAGCTTCTTGCCGAAGTTCAAGAAATCTTTGAGCCTGTTCGAAATGTGGGCCACAAAGAAGGACTAGAAGAGAACAACTAAAATGACTCAGGACCGAGGATTCGGCTCAGCCAGAACAAGATGAAAAGGTTCAGTGATGCCGCTTTCCTACAACGATGGCTAGCGTTCAGGGCAACGAGCCAAGCGAGCGGCTGACTAGCGATTCGAATCGCGGGTCAATTTGGCGAGTTGCTCGACGGCTTCGTTATCAAAGTCGTGTTTCTGAAGTCGCCAACGCCAGTTTCCCTCTGCTGTCCCAGGCAAGTTCATCCGAGCTTTATCATCCAACCCCAGAATATCTTGCATCGGCGCGATTGCGAGTCGCGCATCGGATGCATAGACCATCGATAGCAATTGCTGGTGCAAACGCAAGTCTTGGTCCTGCTGTTCCAGCCAAGGCTCGAGTAGTTCACAGCGTTTCTTGTTTGCCGTCCCGCTGCGATACCACGAAATGATCGTACTGTTGTCATGCGTGCCCGTGTACGCAACCGAATTTTCGGGATACGAATTGGGGCGATGAAATTCATCGTGGTCGTTGTCGAAGCCGAATTGGAGAACGCGCATTCCAGGGAACTCGAGTTCTTCCCTTAGTTGGTGTACTTCTTCGGTGATGAGCCCGAGGTCCTCAGCCACGATCTCCAGAGTGCCAAGCGATTTCTGCGCTGCATCAAACGGCCCCGTTCCAGGTCCTTTCACCCACTCGCCGCCTACGGCAGTTTTGTTCCGTGCGGGTACGGACCAGTAAGCTTCGAAGCCCCGAAAGTGGTCGATGCGAAGCAGATCAAACTGCTCAAATGCGGATTGCAATCGCTGCACCCACCAACGATAACCCGCATCTTCCATCGCATCCCAGTTATACAAGGGATTACCCCAGAGCTGCCCCGTCTTACTGAAATAGTCCGGTGGAACGCCAGCGACGTGAGTCGGTCGTCCCTTGGAGTTCAACTGGAAGCGGTCTTGATTTGCCCAGACATCAGCGCTGCCATAGGCTACGAAGATCGGCATGTCCCCAAAAAAGAGGATCCCTTTGCCGTTGGCATGGGCTGCCAAGCGATCCCACTGCTGAAAGAACAAGTATTGGACAAACTGGGCAAACTCGACTTCCTTGGTGAGGTTTTCACGCCACTCGTTGAGCGAATCCAGCTCACGATTCGCCAAACCAGATTCCCACTCACACCAATTGTCGTTGCCAAAGTGCTCTCGCAACGCAGCGAACAAGGCATAGTCATCTAGCCACGAGCGGTTCGTAACGCAAAACGCTTCAAACTCGTCTACCGCCGCGCACTTGGCGGACTCGCGGAACCTCGTGAACGCGAGAGACAGCAGCTTGAGCTTCACTTGTCGCGCGAAATCGTAGTCAGCCAGACCAACCGATCCGCTCGTAGAAACAATCTCAAACTCATCCTCGACCTCGGCTGAAGTCACAAATCCATCTTCTACCATGTCATCGATGCTGATTAACAATGGGTTGCCGGCGAATGCGGAATAGCAGCTGTACGGAGAATCACCGAGAGCGGTCGGCCCAAGCGGAAGAACTTGCCAAACCTTTTGACCTGCAGCGTTGAGCAAATCGACAAACTGCCTTGCTGCGGGCCCAATATCTCCCACACCGAAATCTCTCGCTTTGGCAGTCTCATTGCGCCGAGAAAACTCTGCAGGCAGACTCGTGATATGCAATAGCACTCCGGCGGATCGCTCGAGTTGCATCGCAGTTTTCTCCTAACTGCTGGGTTCCGAAAGTTAGCGAGGAGCCTCCCCGAAGACTCTGTACGCACATCATGAAGATGGTGCCAAATCAATGATGCCGGGGTTTGCAGCCGCTAGAAGCACCAAGGACCGAGCACCAAGGACCGAATGGGAACGAACCAAGTCGAATTGCAAACTGCATCACCAACGTGACCAATAACCGTTCGCGGTTGCCAAAGTAGAGCACACCGTAACGATCGGGCAAGTTTTACCGTAATGATTCCTAGGGGAATCTCACCGGACAGCGGCAGATTGCGCGACTGTTGCAATTGAGAGGTGTTCCCCACCCAGAGCAATCGGCAAAGACAAGCTGGTTGACTCCCGATACAACCGGTGCGAGTAGCCCACAGTCTCATTCTCAGAATCGCCCTACGAGTGAGGCAATACGACACGGTTACCGCGAGCCCGAATTCAGATCGTGGCCCGGCAACTCGCGCATAAAGCTATCCGCTGTGGAACTCTAGCGAACTCCTTTGACTCCCCAAATCTCGCTGGCGTACTGACCAATTGTTCGATCACTTGAGAAGTGACCACTGGTCGCCGCGTTGATGACGCTCATGCGATTCCAGTCTTGCTGGTCTTGGTAAGCAACGTTGACCCGTTCCTGAGCGTCAATGAAGCTTCGGAAATCTGCGAGGGTAAGCCATTGATCGCCTGGATTCCTCAACCCGCCAATCAGGATGTCAAAGATTCCCGGTTCGTGAGGATTGAACGTCGCACTTTCCAACAACTCCATCACTCGCCGAATGTCATTGTCGCTGGCAATAATGCTATTCGGATCGTAAGCCTTCCGAGTCTGTTGGACCTGCTGCGCATCGAGACCGAATAAGAAGAAATTCTCAGCACCGGCCTTTTCTCGAATCTCAATATTGGCCCCGTCCAAGGTGCCAATCGTTAGGGCACCGTTCATCATGAATTTCATATTTCCGGTGCCGGATGCTTCCTTTCCGGCAGTTGAAATCTGCTCCGACAGCTCGGTTCCGGGGCAGATAATTTCCATTGCCGAAACGCGGTAGTTCGGGAAGAACACCATCTTCAGCAAGTCGCCAACGTCGGGATCATTGTTGATGACTTCGGCGACGTTGTTGATCAGTTTGACGATCAACTTGGCAACGTGATAGCCAGGAGCGGCCTTGCCTCCAATCAGGATGCAACGCGGCTGCAGCCCTTCGGCGTCGCCTCGCTTGATCCGATCGTACAGATGGATCGCATGCAGTACGTTCAGTAACTGACGTTTGTACTCGTGAATTCGTTTCACTTGGACATCGAAGATTGCATTCAAAGGGAACACGATGCCCGTCTTTTCCTCGACCAGCGAAGCCAATCGTTTCTTGTTGTCGAGCTTCACTTGAGCCCAACGCTCGCGGAAATCGGCGTCACCCGCCTTCGGGAGTAAGTCCTCAATTCGACTCAAATCAGTTTCCCACCCATCGCCGATCGCCTCGTTAATCAAACTGCGCAAGCCAGGGTTGCAGTGCGACAACCATCGACGCTGCGTCACACCGTTTGTCTTATTGTTGAATCGCTGTGGCCAGATCTTGTAGAAGTTGGAGAACAGCCCCGACTTGAGCAACTCCGTATGCAATTGCGCAACACCGTTGACCGAAAAGCTCCCGACGATTGCGAGATAGGCCATTCGGATGTGAGGATCGTGGCCTTCTTCGACGATCGAAAGCTCCTGGCGTTTCTCTGCATCTCCCGGCCACTCGGCTTCAACTTCTTTCAGAAACCTTCGGTTGATTTCGAAAATGATCTCCGTCAATCGCGGCAGGAGACGGCCGAACAGGGAAACGGACCAACGTTCCAATGCCTCAGGTAGCAGGGTGTGATTGGTATACGCCATGCATCGCGTCGTCACGGCCCAAGCTTCATCCCAGCTTTGTCCATACTCGTCCATGAGCAAACGCATTAGCTCAGGTACGGCACAAGCGGGGTGCGTGTCGTTCAATTGAAAACAGTTCTTTTCACCAAATTTCGACAGGTCACGACCGTGCTTCTCAACCCATCCAGCGAGTACATCCTGGAGGCTCGCCGAGACCAGGAAGTACTGTTGCTTCAGGCGCAGCTCTTTGCCATTTTCGCTCGAGTCATTCGGGTAAAGAACCATGGTGATTTGCTCAGCCTGATTCTTCGCCGCTACCGATTCGGTATAGCCGCCCGCATTGAACTCGTTCAGATCAAAGGCATCCGTTGTTGACGAACGCCACAGTCGCAGCGTATTCACCGTATCGTTCTTGTACCCAGGAATCGGCATGTCATGGGGAACCGCTAGAACGTCTTGTGTATCAACCCATCGGCTGTGATGAACACCATCCGCATCATAGAACAATTCCGAACGCCCGTAGAATTTTACGCGGCGTGTTGCTTCCGGCCGTTCGATTTCCCAAGGATTGCCTCCACGCAGCCAATGATCAGGCTCCTCAATCTGCCGACCGCCCTCGATACGCTGATGGAACATTCCATACTCGTATCGCAGGCCATAACCCACAACTGGCAGCTGTAGATTCGCACAGCTATCGAGGAAGCACGCTGCAAGGCGTCCCAAGCCTCCATTGCCGAGCCCGGCGTCGTGCTCTTCTTCGACGAGCTCCTCAAGCGTCACACCGTACTCGTGCAACGACGCCCGAGTCTCTTCATCGAGCCCCAGGTTTTGAACTGCGTTGGCAAAGGAACGACCGACAAGGAATTCGAGTGACAAATAGTAGACTTGTCGTTCGTTGGACTCGGCGACGCGATCCTGCGTCTGCCGCCAGTTCGCAATCAACCGATCACGAATAGCGAGCGCCGCCGCCTGGTATAGGTAGCTCTTGGACGCGTTCTTGGCGTGGTGGGCCAAGGTAAATTCCAAGTGCCTTTGAATTTCATTTTCAAGTGAAGCAAGTCCGTTGGTCATTTCAGCAGTCGCAAGCGTTGAACTCATGAATTTAACTCGTCGTGTTTCTGGGCTCAGGCACCCTGAGCTAATGCGTTGTTGAACTCGCAAGGTTGTTCTATTCAGCAGAGGATCCGATGGACCGGATTCTTCCGTTTATTCGTTATTAGCACAAGGCGAAGCCGTCGCCCTTAACACACTCTTCTGCCAGGCAAACGCCCAGAGAAGTAAATCAAAACGCCATAAGGCGGCCAACGTCGGAGCATCCTTCCCCCGAGACGATGGGATCGAACTCCAGGTGAATTGTTCCACTTTGGCTAGGATTCCAGCCGGAAAAGAGGTCGCAGCTAATCGGTCACTCTTGCATCGAACATGGCCTGGGATACAACGAAGCTAATCTTGATCAACCGAACTCGATTCAATGAAAGCTATTTCAAAATGGACGCTATTGCTTCAATTAAGGGTTCTATCGAACTTGCCGAAATGGTGGGTATGTCTTACCTGAACGATCTTTCCGATGAGGATTTGATGAAGCGGCCGCACGCCGATTGCAACCACATCAACTGGCAGGTCGGACACCTAATTGCCTCAGAAAACAGCATGATGAGCTCTCTCAGTGACAGCATTCCCGCGTTGCCGGAAGGATTTGCTGACAAATACACGAAGGAGACGGCGAGCTCCGATTCGGCAGCCGATTTCGCCACGAAGGACGAGCTGATGGCGGCTTACAAGTCACAGCGTGCCGCCACCATGGAATTTCTCTCGAGTTGCTCTGCAGAGGACCTAGATAAGCCAACGGGCGTCGAATTCGCGCCGACCTGCGGTTCGATGCTCGCCATGCAGGGCGCCCACTGGCTCATGCACTGCGGGCAATGGGTTATCATTCGTCGAGAATCTGGCAAGCCCATTGTCATTTAGGCTTCGCCTGCCGGGAGCAGCCCCTTGCTCCCCGTCACCTCGTGCAGCCACATCTCCACACATCAAGAGGCTATTTCCAATGTTGGATCGCACCAAGAGTTTTCGTTTTAGCCCGCTCACAGCTAAAGGCTTACATGAAACGATTCATCCGACTACATCATTCCCTCTGATTCAACACGTGGCACTCTGCTTCATCATACTGTGCGGAGCGGCATCACTTGGCTCCGCGCAAGAGGGGCCGCAGACATTAGGCCGCCCTGCACAGCAGGCGGAGAGTAAGTCAGTCAACTCCGATACGCTTACACTCATCGCACCACTCATCAGCGAGTACGTATACCTCGTGGATGCGGCTGGCGACATTGTTCACCAATGGAAGTTCGATGTCACGGGCAGCAATGCTTACCTTTTCCCAGACGGAACACTCATGCGGCTGTCGCAGGAGCCAGAAGTCGATCTGTTCGACGGCCGCGGCTCGGCTGGTCGCATTCAGAAAGTCGACTGGGACGGCAACCTCATCTGGAATTTCAAATACTCCGGAAAAGACCTGCTGCAGCACCACGATTTCGAGCTGCTTCCGAACGGCAACGTCTTGCTGATCGCATGGGAGAGAATCAGCCGCGACGAAGCGGTGGAAGCAGGACGCGATCCGGAACGTTTGAGCCAAAACGAGTTGTATTCCGAGAAGCTTGTCGAGATCAAACCTGTTGGTAAAACCGGTGGTGAAGAAGTCTGGCGGTGGCGTCTGTGGGATCATCTCGTGCAAAACCAGGATGAGAAACTACCGAACTTCGGCGACCCATCTAAAACTCCAAGACGCGTTGATATCAACTACATGCGTAACGACCGCGCAGATTGGATTCATATGAATGCGGTTGATTATCACCCCGGTCTGGACCAAGTCATCATGAGCCCGAGGTTCTTCGACGAATTCTGGGTCGTCGATCATTCGACAACGACGGAAGAGGCCATGTCTTCCAAGGGAGGACGCTACGGACACGGTGGCGATCTGCTGTACCGCTGCGGAAATCCAATGAGCTATGGTCAGGGCGACCTAAACGACAAGATCTTGTTCGGACAACACAATTGCATGTGGATTCCCGAGTCTTATCCTGGCGAGGGTAATATCACGTTGTTTAACAACGGAACTTCAGAGCCCCGAACAGGCTTCTCATCCGTCGATGAATTCCGACTGCCACTACAAAAGGACGGCCAGTACCGGATGCTCTCCGAGTTCCGGTTTGAATCGCCAGAAGTTGTCTGGAGCTATTCACGGGGCCCGGAGATGTACTCATTCCGAATCAGCGGCGCAGAACGCCTAGCCAATGGCAACACTCTCGTCTGCTCAGGTCACCAAGCCTGGGTCTTGGAAGTGGCACCCGACAAAAGAGTAGTCTGGGAAAATCGACGTAAATACGGCGGCGAAGACGGCCAGACGCCAAACAAGGAGAAGGGAGCCATGTTCCGAGCACCAGGCTACACCCTCGACTACTTCGCCACGGAAATCCAAGCGGAGCTGAAAGGCATCCTGAATCGTTCGGCTCAGTAGAACCACCATTCGACGCTTGGCAACTGCGGCTACCGAACCACAACTTGCAGCCAGCCATCGTCGAAACGCACGGACGCGAGCGAGATCGGCGGAGCGTTCGGAAACAACTTTCGAATATCGACCGGTTCGGAAACAATCGTCTCCTTAAAGACCGGCTCCAGCTTAACCTTTACCGCGGACCGAAGACTCGTGGCTTGAATGCGGCTGCGAACCCGTGGAAGTTCAATTTCTAAATCGCCTTGCCGCGACAAGACGAAGCGATTGTCATCCATGGTGACAGCGTATTGAACGGTCACGATTGCGCCCGGAATCTTGCGATCGTTCCCATCAATGCGTGAAAAGCGAAGTGAGATCTTGACCTGGTCCTGGTCAAATTCAACTTGAACGGGGTTGTAGCCGAGCATCGTGACGGTGAATGGATCCTGAGGCTCGCCGTTCAGGAGCTCCTCTGGGACTTTTCCAAGAATCTGCTTGGCTAAATCATCGAGATCATGCTGGTGAATGGTTCGGTCCGCAAGCAAAGTCTCCAGTGCGTTGATGATCGCTGACTGATGCAAATCAATTACAGCGAGTGCGTCGAGCGGCTTGGGAATCGGGCTGGAAGTATCTGCGGCTAGCTGATAGCTCGCGGCTTGTACGGCATTCAGGTCAACCGTAGTATCGGACGACGCAAAAGAGACCTGCGGCTTGGGGAAACCCACGCGTTGAAACTCCGGTCGATTCTGTGTTTGTTCTTTGACCTCCGCGAGTTTACCTCGAGCCTGAGCGAGCTGCTCTTCGACTTGCTCTTCGTACTGACGTTTGACTTTCTTCTGCATACGCCACTCTGAGATCGCATCCGCCTGCGATTTCTGTTCCGCCGCTTTACGCTTCGCGATTCGACGCACGATCTTCAGGCGGTGTTGAATGCTGTTGATCGATGTTTGCAGTCGGGTCGAAATGCTCGACGGGGAAGAGGTAACCCCCTGTTGATTGACCACAACGGGCTTCGATAAGAACACAGGTGAAGTGCTGGATGTCCCAAGCACGACGCCTCGGTTGTACCCTCGATTGCGACTCGTGAGTTGTCCACTCAGATTGACTCGAACGCCAAGGCCAGACTGAACCGGAAAGAGATCCGCACTTATGTTTCCGGTCAAGCAAGCCCGCCCAATCACACGAGTCCCAAGAATGCACTCGTTGACCGGACTCGGCTCGGCAACGGCCCGCGAAATCAATCGATTGATACCATTTTCTCGAACCGTAACCTGGAAATTACTGGTCGAAAAAACGGATCGCACTTCTGCGACCGAGTTAGGAACTTGATTCGTTTCGACGAGCAAGTTCAATACACGACCGACCGCTTCTGAACGTTGAGAGCCAGCCCCATTGGATTCGCTGCCGTTGAGGGACTCTGCCACCTGCTGCAGCGCACTTTGCAGGCTTTGAATCGTGCGATCCGGCGGAGTCTGGCCGTACTTGGCCGCTAGCTTCATATCGTGCAATGCCGAACGCAGCTGAATCATCGGTGCATTCTCAAGCCCAAGATAGTTTTGCCGCATGTTCATTTCCAACTCGGCAAACTTCGCAGGCTGCAGTCGTTGGTTCTCGAGCTCGGCGCGAATCTCGTCCACTCTAAGGAACTTCAGCCATCGCTGACCATTCTCCGTCCCAACGCCGACGTAAGATTCGACTTGAACCAACGCAGACTTCAAAGCGTCCTTCGCCTCTTCCAGCTGCGGCAGCCTAGATTGCTCGAGCCCCTCTGCTGCTGTGGCCAATTTGGATTGAAGCTGACGGTTACGCCAATCCGTCGCTTCCAAGTTCCAATCGTCGGCAACCGAATTTGCCGATACCGGACTGACTTTGCTTGGCTGTACCAAAATCGATGTCGCTACAGGCAAATCAATTTCGCCAGTTAAGGTGGCATTACCGGGCAGTGACACTGTCCGAACAGCCGAAGATTCAACCACGTGGACGGGACGACTTGCGACTTGGTAGTCAGCCACTTGAATTTGATGCGCCGCAGGTATTGGAATGACGAAAGCCGACGACTGGTGCTCTGCTTGCGCAAACAGAGCACCTGCGGATCCACAACACCCGATCGCCGTCATCATCGCCACAACGGAGCGCCCAAGGCCAACCCCAAATCCGCTTGAAGCCCACGCAAAAATGCCCAAACGGGAAATTGGGGTATTTGGTATCGAATCCCCAACGAAGCACTCGGTCTCGGTAAGCAACGTGGCCGATTGAAAGCGGCCTAACTGGGCAAACATAACTTGAACCTGAATAGCGACTAAACTGCGAGATGGGCTAAAACAGTGGGTGTCGGGGTCAGACGAACCGTTCTTGAAAACCCACGCGTCTGGTTTCGTCCATGACCGCTTACGGCCAAACCGTCGTCCCCACACCTGGCTTTGGGGCACAGTGTACTAGTTTAGGCGAATTAGCAGATCAGGTATTTCACGCAATTTGCAGCATCTTCGTCAAGATTTCCGATAATGCCGACTTTTCAAAGCACTCGCCCGACGACGTTTCGGGCTCGAAACTCGCTTGCACCGTGGTGTGGGCTTTGCTTTGTCTTTTTGGGTTCGACGATCGTCGCTCAGATCGAACCGGAAGCCCAGGCAGCTGGTAAGCGTCCGGCATTCGCTCCACCCTCCCCCCAAATTGAACGAATTGTCGGTGCTGCTTTTAACGACATGCACGAAGGTTGGAGTACAGACGAAGTTTTGTTGCAAGACAATCTGCGGCGTCGATTTGCTGCCACTTGCTGTGAGGACGGCGCCGTTCCCTCGACGGAAGAGACGGATGCATTCTGCCGCGCACTAATTCATCTGAGGAAAAGAGGCGGGATACTTGCCAAAGCAACTCGACGAGCACCGACTTCAGAACTCTCCGTCTCAACACGTGAGCAGATGTCTATTGTCGCAGAGATCGCGTCCCGCAGAATCCACGATGAATTCCTAGCTCACACGGATGCGATTCTGGTCGATTCAGTCGTACGTACCCGATTTAATCGCATCGCAGAGGAACTACTTGCTCGGTATCAAATCTCGTCGAGCGGGCCACCGCCAAAGTCGGATCGACGATTGACCGCAGAATCCAAAACCGAGTCCAAATCCGAATCGATCACGAACTCGGCCAAAGCGACCGATCGGGACCTGTACCTCGTTCGAAAATCTGCATTACGCCTACGCAAGACTCGCCGGTTACAGCCCGAACTCCTGTCCCGAGTCACCGATTGGAAGCGATCGATCGCGGAGTTCGAAATCGCTGTCCTCTCCGATCGTTTGCTCGAGATCCCCGAGAAACCTGGAATCTACATTTTCCGTGATGGGACGGGATTTCTCTACATCGGACAAGCCGCCAACTTACGTTCGCGTTTGCGAAGCCATCTCTCCGATTCCGACCGAGTTGCGTTGGCCGACTACTTGGCTCATACCGAAGAGGGCAGGGCACGCAACAATTCAGTCAGCCTCGAACTGCACATCTTTGAGAAGGGTTCACCAGGCGAAAGCCTTCCGATCCGCCGAGCGTACGAAAGCGAACTGATCCGCACCCGCGAACCGAGGCTCAATATTCAGCCATGATCGCTACATGCCAAGGCAACGCCACCCGCTGCTGGATCGCAGTGACCGCACCAATGAAACGCATTGATCGAATCTACCTACGCGTAATCAAAACCGATTGTCCGACAACGCCAAGACTCTTGGCTGAACCGAAAGCATTTCATGTTTGCTGCTCAAATCATTAGCAAGAAACGAGACGGAGCGACGCTGAGCGATGACGAGATTCGATTCTTGATCGAAGGCATGGTCAGCGGTGATGTGCCCGAGTATCAGATTTCAGCTTGGGCCATGGCAGTCTACTTTCAAGGGATGAATCCGGACGAAACAGCAAATCTAACTCGGTGCATGCTCGAGAGTGGCGAACGCCTAACCCCGCCCATTCCATCGGCCGGCAGCAAGGCAAAACTGCGTGTCGACAAGCATTCGACGGGCGGTCTCGGCGATAAAGTCTCGCTGGTACTCGCTCCTCTCCTAGCCACATTCGACTTACATATCCCGATGCTTAGCGGACGGGGACTCGGCATCACCGGCGGCACACTCGATAAGCTCGAATCGTTCGAAGGATTCCGGTGCGATCTAACTGAAAAAGAGATCTCAGCGCAGCTCGAAACCATTGGGTGCGTGATCACCGGAACGACTCCCAATATCGCGCCAGCAGATAAGTCGCTCTACGCACTCCGTGACGTGACCGGCACTGTACCTTCAGTACCACTAATCACCGCAAGTATCCTCTCGAAGAAACTCGCCGAGTCACTTGATGGGCTCGTCTTCGACGTCAAGTTTGGTTCTGGCTCCTTCATGAAAACAGCCGGACATGCAAAGGAACTCTCTACCAGCCTACGCAATACGGCTGCCGCGATGGGGCTTCCCGCTTCATCACTGCTCTCCAGTATGGAACAGCCACTTGGCGAGATGGTCGGGAACGCATGCGAAGCGAATGAGTCGATCGAGATTTTGAAAGGGCAAGGCCCTCGGGACGTTCGTGAATTGACCATCGCACTGGCTGCTCAGCTCTTGTGCGCGACGCACACGGTGGCCAGCCGTGACAAAGCCGTCACGTCCTGTGAAACCAATCTCGACAATGGCCTGGCACTGGAACGATTTATCCAAATGATCGAAGCTCAAGGCGGAACCTATCGCGAATCCATTCCGCTCGCCCCATCGCAGCCGATCCTCGCCGTCGACGACGGATGGCTGCTGTCCGTGAATGGCAATGACATCGGCAACGCTATCATCGCCATGGGCGGCGGCAGAACCGTGGCTACCGAGCCGGTTGATCACTCAGTAGGTATTCGATGCCTCGCCAAAATCGGTGACGAAATCACACGGGGGCAAACAATTGCTGAATGCTACTACCCGAAAGATGGCTCGAATCACAAATCCATTCACGGGCAGCTCGCGAGTGCTTTCAAGCTTTCGCAATCGCCATGCGACGCGGTGCCACTCATTGTCGAAGCCGACTAAGCCCCGAGTGAAACCACAGCTTCGTCTCCCTTGGAACTCAGAGATCCCCCTCATACCGTATCGCAGAAGAGGCGCCCGCCTTCGTTCAACTCCTCAACTCAACCTGCATTGGTAAGTCTTCTAGCCGATCAAGATGGTCGGTTTTCGCTGCTTTCAAACAGCCAAGTTCTGCTTGACAGCGAATCCAGCCATTGATATTTTCTTGACCACGATACCAACGCGGGGGATTAGCTCAGTTGGGAGAGCGATTGCATGGCATGCAATAGGTCATCGGTTCAAGTCCGTTATCCTCCACTACACAAAACCCAGCGTTTCCTGGCGATTCGCTGGGTTTTTTCGTGTCTGCATTCTCGCCGTCTTGGACAGGAATGGACTCGTTTTGACCAGTTTGGTCGATAGTTGGTGCATGCTGTGGTGCATGCTGGCGAACAACGCCTATCGACTCGATAGCTCCAGCCGTGTCTAGCAGTCGGCTATCCGTGTACGTGGACATCGTTAGCTCGATCCGAGAATGTCGCATTGCTGCTTGTGCCGTCCGTGGTGCGACACCCGCTAGCGACAGGTGAGTCCCGAAGCTATGTCGCAATGCGTGAACGTGGACGACACAACCGTCAGCGTCCTTCTTTGGAATGTCAGCAGCCTTGCAGTCGCGGTCCATGATCCGCAACAAACCAGCAGGAACGTAGAACACGCTGTCCGTTCGCTGTTTACCCTTTGTCCATTCCTTCAGCTCACCCGCTAGGTCGCTTCTCAGCGGCAAAGTCGACCCCTTGCCGCTCTTCTCGTTTTGGGTGTCCAGCTTTAGAAACGGAACGTCACCGAAACTAAGGTCACAACACCGGAGCGTCCGTAGCTCATTCAAGCGTAGTCCGGTCAGGATAGCCGTCTTGTAGATCAGCCGCCGCTCTCGTCCAGTTCGGACTAACTCGGCTCGCCGTTCATTCGTCAGCCTAGCGGCCAGGACGCCCTTGTGCGGTCCTCGACGGATCTTTAAGGCCTCGATCATCGGACGACGCTCGGCAGCGTCTAGTAGCCGCTCTAGTTCGGCAGCGGTCAACGCTCTAGCTTTCCGCTTTACGTCGGCCTTCTCGTCTAGCTTGCCGGTGCCGGCGAATGGGTTGGAAAGTAGCCGCTTCTCGCCATTGGTCCGAGTCGACTTGCCGCTTTGACGCTTACCTATGCACCAGTTACCGAAGGCCACCCAGGATTGAACGTAGACATTGTGGACTCGGTGAGACATCCCAGCGTCGACCTGCTCGGACAACCAGCGAGTCAGTTTGTCCGCCGACATATCGCGAAGATACTTCCACCCGCAGCCGTCTTGCGACTTCGCCATGTAGTTCTTGGTCGTCCGCACCCAGGCAGCGTCTACCTTGCGTTCGCTCAGGTAGTCGATGTACTCGCCAACGTGGACCGTCAGCAGCGTGTCCGCATGCTTCTTGCCGATCTCCGCTTCGGCTTGCGTCAGGACCTTGGAGCGAACACGCTCGGCGGTTTTGACTAGGCCGGTCAGGACGGATTGTGCGGCTTGTTTGTCACGACATCCGGTAGATACGGTGCGGACGATACCGTCACCGTCTCGGTACTTTGCAGAGTAGACGGCTGACTCACGTTTGATCTTGGTGCCGTCTTTGCTTAGTTCAGCTTTTTCGGTCCTGCGTCCGTTCTTCCAGGTTGCGTACCGGATTCCCTTGCGAGTGATGACCTCCGCACCGTCAGGGATTGGCTTGTAGAAGCTCTTTTTGAAAACAGTCGCCATGCGATTAACTCCTATCGCGTTTAACTCAAAGTAAAGTGCCGGCAGTCAGGTGAGTTATTCCCGACGTTCAGCCGCTAAGCCTAGCCGACATCGGGATTGTATCGTCAAAGTGAGCGACCAATGATCAGTTTTCGGGTCGGTATCCAACGAAACCACCACACTCGCAGCATGTCGTCCGTATCCACCCAGGTCGGTTGTCCGCCGGCTCGTCATGCCAGGCCATGCCGCGATGCCAGCATCTTTGAGGTACGCTCGCAACGGGTGTCTCGGCTCCGGGCGGCAGCATAGCCACAAGCTCGACAAGCACGTCACCGTGGCAAGCAGCCGGCTTGCAGTGGCAGCCTAACGCTTTACCTCGCAACTGCGGCAGTGCCCGCAGCAAGTGCGGCTGACCAGCTATCCATCGGCGGTATTTGCCGACAACAGCATCACGGTTGCCATCTCTACCGACGACGAAAGGGTTGCCCCATTTCGTTCGTCGGTCAATCAGTACGTCGTATGTATCGGTGCGGATATTCACCACTCTTGTCTCGGACGCTTCGGCTGGCGTTTCTGCATCGGGTTGGCTGATAGCCGTTATCGGTGGTCGGTGCCAAAGTGCGGCTAGCTCGGTGGCGGTTGGCGGCTGGTTGCTCATGGTTTTATGGTGGAGAGTCACCCTTGGTCGTCAGACCATAAAAGGGTGACTCTTCTATGGTCCCTTTAGTGGGAATGGCGACATCTGGGTGTCGCCTAGGGAGGTACTGGAATGTCGCCTAGGGAGAACGCTCTAGGCGACATCTGGGTGTCGCCTAGAGGTTTCAAAATGTCGCCTGCTCGTTGGGGGGTAAGCTAAGCCGACTTGAGCTCCTCTAGCTTCTCTTTGGTGACGGGTCGCGTCCGGTACTTTGCCGTTCCTCTCCGGTACCCGCCCGGATAGACAACCAGCAGCAGCCCACACTCCGACAGGCTCGCAATCGAGCGCTCGACCGTTTTGCGTGCCAGGCCGGTCCGCCTTGCAATGTCACGTTGGGAGCTAGAAGCTATGCCGTCTTTCGAGTCCCGAAAGATGGTCAGCCACACTAACAATTCGGACCGTTTGAGCTCGCATGCGGTAAAGTCAACGAACGCATTTAGTATTAACCAACGTTCAGCCGCCTTCCCGCCTTTGCTCTTCCTTCGCTTGGTCACGGCTTCCATGCCTCCGCAATCGCGTCCGCTAGCCGGCCACCCTCAACTCGGAAGGATTGGACAGTTTTGTCGAAAAGCAACTCGACATCCGTTGGCTGTCCGTAGCGGCTTTTCAGTTGCCTTAATGTCACTTCCGCTACTGCATCAGTAGGCGAAGCGTCCGGGTCGCTAGCTACCAGCAAGAAAGCGTCATCCGCTCCAAACTCCAGTTCGGACGACTCTCTAAACGACGCAAGCGACAGGTCCTCACCAGCGTAGGATTGCCGTCCTCGCTTATCCTTGGAGCGTCCAACCGCCGACAGTGCGAGTACACAGCAGCCTGCATCGGCAAAGCGTCTAAGGCTGTCCATCGTGGCATCGACAGTAGAACGCTTGTCCTCGCCCTTGCTTCCGCCAGAACGAATGCGTTGGATGTAATCCAAAACAATCAACTCCGCGTCGATACTGTCCGCAGCCTCAGCAACCGCCTCTAGCGTGTAGCTCGACTTCACCCAGACGAGACGGTCAGCAATCGACTCGACAACTTCAAAAGCCGGCTCCAGTGCGTCACGCTGCTTGTCGTTTAGCCTACGGTGCAAGATGTCCGACAGTGGAATGTCAGCCAGGCGGCTCAGTTGCCGCTCTAACAGCCGTTCCACAGGCATCTCGACGTTACAGACGCAAGCCGTTAGCGATTCGTCAGCGACCATAGCGTCCGTCACGCATTGCATGGCGAAAGCCGTCTTGCCCATTCCAGGTGCCCCGCCGATCAGTGCGACCATCCCCGGACCTAGGCTGATTGACTCCAAGCCGTCACCCATTGCGTAACGCTTCGGCGGTTCGCCGTGTAGAACGTCGTCACGCCAATCGTCCAGTAGGTCGTCAGTCAGTACGTGATTGCTCATGCGGACACCTCCGCAGCTATCGACTCGTTGGCTTGCTTACGTCGCTTCTCAGCCTTCGCCTTCGTTTCGATCGGCCCCTCGTCACTAAACTCGCCTTCGGAGTCGACGATGTACCAGCCGTCGTTGTGGCTTTCCAGATGGAATCTAGCTCTCGGTCGCCCTCGCCTCTTGCTCTTGGGTGTCGGCGGTTCAGCGTCTTGATAACCGTTATCGCTCTCCGGTTCATCGTGTTGATAATTAACCGCCTGCATGATGCGTGCAAGGTCGCCAACCAGTTCGGCTAGTTTCTCGCCAGCGGCCATTAGGTCAGCCGATTGCGAGAACATAACGGGGAAGTCCTCAGCCGCCTCGTCCGACATTGTGCGGTGCATCCGCTCGGCAGCGTTCACGGCCTCACAGAATCGCTCAGCGTGCGTTTTCTTGGCCCGTTTGGTTTCCGGTTCGTCGCCACCTCCAGCGGCGTCCTTCAGGATCTTGGACACGAACGGTTGCGTCACTCCGCATTGCTCGGCTATCCAGCGTTGCGACTTTTTCGGGAATGTCTCTAGCAACGTCAGAACCGCTTTCCGTTTGTCTGCGTTGGTGAAGCGGACAGCGTTGTGTTTGTTACAGTTTGCGGCGTATAGGATTGCGTCTGACAGCGTGCCGTCGACTACCTCAGCCTTAATCGTCTTGCGTTCGAGTCGTTCGGCAGCAGCGGTCCGGTGGTAGCCGTCAGCCAGGTACAGTTCGCCCGTTTCTGGGTCACGGTAGACTTTGACAGGCGGTAACTCGTTCCGCTTATTCCGCATTGCCTCAGCGTAATCCTCCACGGCATCGGCGGACATCTTCACTCGTAGTTGCGTGTGGTCCCGGTTCAGCTTCTCGATCTCTACATTCACGAATTTGTCGGTCATTTTTCGTTGTCCTAAGCTCTTGTTCTGGTGCTTGCTCGATATGCGTTGTCGATAGCTCGGCGGATGTCATTGGGGGCTAGCCCAACATTGCGTGCCGGCTCGGAGAGTAATCCGTGTGCGAGTAGTGGCGGACAGCCAAACTCAAATAGATTGGCGGCTGCCGAATACAACAGGCGATGGCGGTCGCCTTGTTCAACATCCTCGGCGATAAACTCCAGTGTCGAACGGTTGACGACACTTCGGTCGTTTTCGAATAGCTCGGTCGCTTCGGCTTGGCTGCGTGTAGTGTCGACAGCCAACCGCCAATCCTCGACTGCCAGGTCGTTTGGGTCCGGTGCGTCCGGTTGCTCGAACGGTAACGGGGTGCCGGCTCGTTGTCTGATTGCGTCAGCGGTAAGGTGAACCAACTCATCCACGGATACCAGCCGCTTATAGCGTCCGGTCTTGTGGTGGCGGGTGTTGGGTGCTCGGAACGGCTGAACCTTTTGATACACAACTGGGTCGATGTCCGTTTTTGCCATGTCCGCTAGTCGCTCGGCTAGTTGTCGGCAGATAGCCGCAAACACCGCCGAAGCGTCCGGGGAGCCAAACACGCTGACAGGAACGCCAACGTGAAACCCTTTGGACCCACTGAAGAAAATTAGCAACTCGTCATCTGCCAGGCCGTAA
This sequence comes from Aureliella sp., assembly GCA_046290675.1. Lineage (GTDB taxonomy): Bacteria > Planctomycetota > Planctomycetia > Pirellulales > Pirellulaceae > Aureliella. The sequence goes on along the minus strand of JBKAHA010000007.1, from coordinate 130,726 downwards.
CGGTCCAGCAGCAGCGACACTAACCGTCGTGTCCGCTCCAGTGCGTTATTCAGATCGGTGTCGTCGATGTCGAACCACAGATAGCGCGACCAAACTTGTCCGTCGTATCCTCGGACATTCAGACGATAACAGTTATCGCGCTCTCTTATCGACTCCGGGTAAACGAATGGCGACAAGAAACCGCCTTCGTCAATTCGTGCTCGGTCATCGCATTCGCAATACGCAACGAATGCCGACTCATAATCTACAAGCCGGCGGTCGTTGTGTACTTGCCCTACAATGCGATAGCCCAACGTGGGTGTCGCATTGTTAGTCATCAGATCCAGCCTCCGGTGCAAAATCGTCCGGTTGCCGCTCGACTACCTCGACCACCTCGAAGCGTCTAATCTGGTTGCGTTCATTGCCATCGTCGTCCTTACGGACTCCTAGCTTGACGTTGCACCGGAAGATTGCAGGCAGGTCGTTGTCTAGGGCGGCTAGCATTGTCTCTAGTGAGTCGACAGGTACTCCCAGCTTTTTCAGGTCACGCCTGGACCGACTCATAGACTTCGGCGTGAACCAAAGCTCATGCCACAGCTTGCGACCGTTGTAGTCGCCTTCGGCAACCACGAACGTCAGACAGTATCCAGGTGTCCCTTTGGACCGTGACTCGACCGCTTCGCCTTGTGTGATGTCGGCGACGTACCAGCCAGGGGGCAGTATGTCATCCTCTCCAGCTATCGGCTCCGAAAAATCAAAGCCTCCAAAGTCGCCAAAGCCGCCATGGTTCTTTAAAATATCACTTAGCTTCCCCATTTCTAGAAACTCCTTTTGGGTTAGCGGTTTTGCTACATGACGGCTCGTCGGTACTTGCGGCTGACGAGTCGTCTTTTCGTTTTGGTTCCGACAGTTGCAGAGTGCTCCGCAGTTGTTCGGCTCGTTGCTTTGCCGCTTCGGGGTCGGTAAGCGTCCAGTTGTGTACTGGACAACCGTTACGGCTTAGCCGACGGCTATAGGTGAGTCCGGCGGCGTCGATGATTCCGTCATCGCAGAGTTGCCTAACGGCTGGACCGACCCAATAACCACCGTCGCTCCACGTTGCGTCTAGGTCGCGTAAGACATCGCATACGGCTGTATGCCTTCCGGTCTGCAACATGCGGTCCAGCATGGCTAGCTGGACCGCTCGTCGCCTATCGTCCGGTTCGCGGATAACGACGTCGAAGTCGACGAATGCGTCCCAAGTCGGCTTGCCGACATCGAATAGATAGCCCTGCATGGTTACCGCCTTCGACGACTGACCGGCGGACAGCCTTCGCCTATCCACTCGTCGATAACCGCGATGGGCCATCTCAGCATCGATCCGAGTCGGACGGGTGCCGGCATCTTGCCGGCGTCAGCCAGTCGCCGGACGGACCGGCTGGAGCATTTGAGACGCGCTGCAACGTCCTCGACGTCCAGCAGCGATTGCATGTGACCGTCAGTGATTCGGTCAGGTAGAGTTGTTGACTGCATGTCAACCTCCTAGCAAAAGGGAACTCAGTCCACCGGTGTAACGTTTGGTCCGGCGGGTGAACTGCCTAGGCTAGGGGGTTAAATCTTGTCCTCAATAGTCTGAAGGCTCAATGATCGCAGTTGTCGAGAATGACTAGATTGACGACTAGATTGACGACCTGCCGATGGTGTCAGGGAGTGATAGCCCGTTGGCTTCAAGCACTTTGGGGATCTTGGCGGCAGGTACAGCGTTCGCATTACCCAACTTCTTGATCGTGACGCCTTCTTTTTCGAACCATCGTTCCAGCGTCTTGCGACTTACCGCATCGTGCTTGTATTTGTCCTTCAGTAGACGTTCGATTTTGGGGATCGAAACTAGCTGCTCGGTGCCTAAAGCGACGGAAGTATCCGATTCACTTTCTAAATATAGCCGTTGCGCCTTTTCAAGATTCTCTTCGATCAATCCCTGCTCTGCATATAGCCGTTCTCGAAGGAGCGCTTCGGTCTCGCTTCCAAATGGAAATTCGCTTGTGCGTAGTTGTTCTAGTTTGGCCGCGTCAATTCCTTCTGTCTCAAGTCGAAACGACAGGCGTAAGTTCTTATCGATCCACTCGACGACATCGTGCGTAAGCAACTGCAATGCGGGGAATGAGCTACGACCCCAGTTTCTCTCGCCACGGTCCGAATCATTCGTGACGAAATCGCCTAACTTCGAGTAAGTGTAATTCCGGGAAAGACTATGCAATGGGGAGAAGTTTCCGCTCAAACGCTCGGATAGTCGTAGCAACTCTTTACGGCGGGCGCGAAGGCTTCTCTCAGCTTCGTCCACTTTGAGATGGTGCCGTTTCACTGCGTCCCTTAGAGACTCGCCTTCCCACTGGCTGGTTGAGAAGATACCGGAGTTGATCTTCAGCCACCGTGTGAGATCGAGGATTCGGAGGAGATCCCACGCATTCTCGAAAGCCTCCTCTATCAATCGCCTCACTTCTGGGAGATGCTCCCAGGGCAGCTCTTTCGTTTCCATCGCTGTTGATCCGTCTGAACGATCAGCATGTCTGAAAAAAATGCCGGCAGACGATCAGACTTTCGTTCTTCGGGAGCTACCCTATCCGGCCATCTCAGTATGTCGCATAGATCTCAAGGCGTAAGTGGGCTACCGAAAGCCACCGTTATTGCGGACGGACTGTGTCATTTTCATGCTGCGATGAATCACCACCGCACCCAGAACCATAGCCAAGAAGGACCCGATACGCGGGGGCGGTGTACGCCATCCCCCTGACCCCCAGAGCTAACGCAGAAGCCAGCAGTGGGGTTTCTAGGGAATGGGCAGGCAAGCAAGTGAGCTCATAAATGCGATAGCTTCTGGAGAGATCGGATTGCCCCTCCTCCAGGAAGGACCCGAGCCAAAAAACCATCTGCTCGTCTACACCGAATACGCGGGTTCGATGGGTCGTGGAAAGCTAATCCGTAGAATGCGATATGCCCCGGTCATCCCTGCCGCCTGCCAGACATTTTGCACGGTCGACCATGGCGTTGACCAGTCGCTGATAACCGTTATCGCCTAGTGCGGCCAGCAGCAAATCAGCTAGCTCGTTTACATCCAACTCGGCTAGCTGGTGCATGCTACGGTGCATGCTGGCGACAGACTCACTTTCAATCTTTGTTTTTGTTGGCCGATCGCTCCTGCTCCCATTGCATGGCATGCAATAGGTCATCGGTTCAAGTCCGTTATCCTCCACCTTGAAAGCCGCGAGTCTCTGACTTGCGGCTTTTTTTCATGGGTCGAACGCCTTAATGACGCCCAGCGACTCGCAGACTTACTCGCAGACTTGGATCGCGGCTCCTCGGAATCCATCCGTTGCCACAAGCCTGACTGGACAACGGCTTCTCAAAACGGAGTGCAGGCACGAGTGAGACCATCGCTATTGCACTCGACCGCGTTTCTCCTGTTCGTCACGCTTACTGCGTGCGTGCCGTCCCCAAAGGCAACGGCTCCTCACGAAGCAAACCACAATCCGTCTTCCGTACCGGTTCAGACGCAAGAATCAAGTGCTTCGAACATGCCACAATTCGTGAAACCAACTCCTGAACGAACGCTGCAAGTCGTCGCCTACAACGTCCATCTACTGCCACGCGTCGCGTTGCCCTTTGCCGGTCAGCGCAGCAATGCCAGCTACCGAAGTGAAGCAATAGCCAGGAACTTGCTCGACTATGACTTGATTGCCTTGAGTGAAGTGTTCCAACAATCCAGCCGGAAGAGGCTGACCACAACACTCCAAGAATTCAGCGACGACGCGTTCACGATCTCCTCGGGCCCAGCCCGCTCTGGTCGGCATCTCACCAATAGCGGCTTGATGTTGTACTCCAAATACCCGATTGTGACGACGCACACGAAGACATACGTAAGTGCTTCGCGTCTGATGACTCACGGCCTGAAATCAGATGGTTTTGCCGCCAAAGGCGTTTTGCATATACGGATCTTGGTTGATCAAAACTCAGGAGCCAACATCGATTGTTTCTTAACCCACTTGGAGAGCCAGTCACCCGAAGCTCGTGCGGGGCAGGTTGCCGAGTTCTGTGAATTCGTTGAGGCACACCAGGATCCAAACGTCCCAGTTCTCCTAATGGGAGACTTCAACATTGCTTATCGCCCCAGTCACGTCAGCGATCCAAGCGATGCCTACTGCGACTTACACTCACGGCTAGCCGCACTAAGACCAAGACCTGTGATCGACGCCGGTCTTGAAATCAAAGAGGGCCCAAAGGGGACCAGTGATGCGATGCTTGAGGATGGAGGAGACCGAATCGACTTCGTTTTCTTTTCCAATGGCACGGATCCGGAGTCAGTTCGATTGCGGCTCCATCGCTACGAACACATCCCTTTCCAAGATAACAACGTGCCCGAAGGTTCATTGTCCGATCATCTCGCCGTTGCATGCGAGTTTGCAATCGTCTCCGATGATTAGCAGCATGCTTGAGTGAGCCCAGAGACTTGCAGTCTCTCACAACTGCGTGCCGACGCCTTCTGCGTCACCGGACTACTGCATCATGGAATCAAACATGACCCAGCGGAATGTGAGCAGGATGCAAACCAAGCACATCCACCAGGTGGCCTTTTGAATCTTCGGTTGCAACCGCCATGCATAGAGGATTCCGAGGGCGCCGCCCGTGGCCACGATCTTAAACAGCGTCAATTGAACAGGGCTGCCCGCAAATTGCCCGGCCAGAGGATTTACCTCCGACATAGCGCCGGCCTGAAGAGCCAGTATCGTCCACGTTAGGTCGAGTACCGACATAGCGAGCATCAACAGCAGCGCTTTGGATGAGAAGCCAGCCCCCAATAAAATCGACTCTTCGCCCTTGATGACAAAGCCCTGAGCCACCCACTGCAACATATGCCCGAACGCGATCACGCCCAGCACCATTGCCGCGATCGTCAATGGATAGGCCGCAGAGTCAAGCCTACTGCGAGCCGCGATCGTCGCCTGTTCACGTCGCTCAATCGTCAGAAACGCCTCCCTGTCTTCTTCAAGTTGCTGGCGCAATTCCGGTGTCAGTGATAACTGGTCAACCCAGACGTTCCAATCGTCTCTTGCCCCTGCAGGCCCCAGCCCGACAAATTCACGACGTTGCGTGTCAGTTAACTGGGTGCTCAAGAACGCATCTGCGACAAAAAACCGATCAGCCGAGCTCCCCAGCATAGTTATTGGCGCGCTGTCGAAGGCCATAACATGTTCGCCTCGGCTGAGGCTAGCAGCGATTCTCCGTGCCTCCTTCTCCGCGTCCCTCTCCGTGAGCGAACTTCGTTCCGGCGAGATTTCTCGCTTGCGACCCACGTCAAACTCATTCGCCCCACGCTGCCAAATAAGTGGACCGCCTGGACCAGACCGTCCATTCCTCGGTCCTCGTCGCCGGCCGGGATTACCTCTGCTGGGCCGATCTTCGTCATCCCCTCTAATCTCTGCACTGATGTCGATAACTCGCCCGTTGATAACAACTCGATTTGCATCGGTATTCACAACATAGGGGCGCGGTATGTATTTGCCGTTGTGAAAGAAGAGGCCTGTCGAAAGAGTCGCAGGTAACGTGACGCCTTCCCCAGCATCTCCGATCGGACGAGCGTTGGTCTGAGCGTTTGAAACCGTCGCCAAAAGTGCCAGTACAATCAACAGAGCATGAAAGCCAACATGACGAACTAGGGTGTGCATAGATGCCACTTCGAAAAGGGGTTGCTGTGGCTATTGACGCAAGCGTGCAGAGAGGAGGAAGCTCGCAGCCCAACGACTCAACGCATGTTGGAGTCAAATCTGGAGCCAGCGGCACACGCTTGATCGAAACAATAGGATGTACTTCTTGAAACGCAGGGAAACAGTCACATTAGGTGCGACATGCAATTTCATCCCAGAACATGGATGACTTGCCTTTTTCCTTTAGCTTCAGACCGTTCAACCCAGTCTTGTCACGAAGGTTGCGTGGTTTCTGCGACTTTTTTTCGCTGCCCCTTTTCTCGGGGGAAGGTCCAACCGCGATGGAGTGACATTTGGACTCCATCCACACACCGTCGTAAAACTCTGGCGCAAACTCGAAAGACGAACCCATACGCTGATCTATGCCGACATCAAGTCGCCGAACAACAAAGTCGTCCGAATCGCTGCGCTGAGCCGTTCACCGAATCGCTGCGCTAAGCCGTTTCGAAAAGTCGGTCACGTCACCAGACGCAGATCGCTTCCGGTCAGGTATTCAATTTTTGCACCGTGTCGAGCAATTGATCAATACAAGCTTGGACTGACTTTGCGTTGGCCATGTCGGCCAAGGCACCCTCTGGTGTGAATGCGGCGTGAGCCTTCGATAACGCAACTTGCTTCGGCGTCACGAGGACTCCTAGATTCGAAAGAATCTCGCGGACATGACGCAATCCGCGAAGGCCCCCCAGCCCACCGGGCGAAGCTGCCAATAACGCAGCCACTTTTCCTCGGTAGGCCGACAGTGACGGTTCGCTTTCATCAGCTGGACGCGAAACCCAATCAATGACGTTCTTCAATTGCGGAGTAATCGAACCGTTGTACTCGGGGCAAGCAAGGAGCAATGCATCGTGTTCGAGAAACAGTTTTTTGATTTCAAGAACCGAGGCGGGCAACCCAGAATTGGCCTCGAGGTCCTGGTCAAACAATGGGATTTCATAGTCCGAAAGATTCAACAGCGTCACGTCTCCTCCGCGATCGGTAGCCATCCCGCATGCGACCCGAATTAACTGATGATTGAACGATCCGCTACGCTGGCTTCCCGCTAACGCTAGTATCTTTGACATGACATCCTCCAGATCCGGCACACCTGCCAGAGTCAAATTGCTCTTCGAATTTGCCTATAGCTCTGCAGCCGAAAACGGCCATCGTTTTCGACTGAGCTGCGCTACGTTAGCACGCTTGCTGGTCACGCCCAAGCCCCATGCATGCCACTAGAAGGAATCCGAAGCTAGCGACGGCGAAGCTAGCGACGGGGCTCCAAAGCTGGTCGCTCCGATCTTCGTGCACCTCGTTTTCCTGTAAAACCTGCTAGACGGCCATTAGCAAGTTACAATGTGCGTAAACAAAACCCTCCGAACCAATCGCACCCAACATGGTGCATATCAGCATCGAGTCTCTCCAGTTGATTTTCCTGCCTGACACCAGCTTCCATCATTTCCGCATCCTTGCATTGAGCTTGGCGTTCGGTCTTGCTTCAGCGCAACCATCCCTCGCGCAGTCCGAATCGGACTCTCGAGAACAGGAACAAATTCTCGAAACCGCGGTCGAAGAACGAGACAAGAACGCGGAGCGACTAAAGACGGCCTTCGGCACTGGAAAAGTCTTGCACACCATCGAAGAAAATGGTGCAGAGACAAGACTTATCGACGCCGACATTCAAGTGTTTTACGACGCTCCTCGATTTCGAATCCACCTTTCCTACGAACAGTTCCTCACAGAGCGTGCAAGAGGTGCAGCCGAGCCCGCGGACCACATTGCGGAACCGCGTAGCAAGTGGCAAGTCACGGACCGTGCCGAGCAAATCATCATCTACGATGGTTCGCGAATGATCTCCATCGAAGGACGCAAGGACGGTACGTATCGAGGCACCATCTATTTCGGTTTCGCCAAAATGGCGGTCATGCGACTTGCTGGCTTTCCGTTTGAAGACCCCGTCACTCTTTGGACCCAAGCCCTCAATTTGGAAGGCTTAGATCGACGGGCACTGAAGATAACGCCACTCGTGGATGGCGGGTTTTCTGGAGTTTTACAAAAGAACACCTACCGCATGAAGTTCGTTTTCTTTCAAGACTTTGGATACGACCTCCGACGAGTGAGTTCTTTCCGCACCGGCGAATCCCATCCATTCCGCGACTACGTTATCGAGTGGGCAAACCAAAACGACATCCATTTCATCAAACGTTTCGCCAACTTTCGCTCGACGGCGAACCCAGACACAGGTGCCACACGGGCAACGATTCGACGGCTTAGCGTTGAGTACGATAGTTTTTCGCCCAACATCGAGCTGCCCGACTCCGTGTTCACACTGCAAAGTTTACAGCTCCCCAGTGAAACCCCTTTCATCGACAAACGCTCGAACGTGGAAGGCGGCCCCAAACAGCTTCTATTTGATGGGCAACGCTTGCTCGACGCCCAAACGTTACAACCCTACCAGTTGGCACCTAAGCAAAGACGTTAAGGCTTTCCACCTCAGCCAAATTTGACGCCGTAAGCTGCCAATCCTATGAACCAGTAGGTGGTAGTCTCATTGCAACCAAATTCAGGCCTGTCGCCCAAAGCTGCGATTCCTCATCACGTTGCCTAAGAGACTAACAATTCATCCCGGCAAACGTCGGATCAAAGCGGCATCACAGTGAGATCGTTTTCGTGTTTGGTCTGTTCTCCAAAAAAACTGTTGTCGACGCCGCGCCGATCATCCGCCGCATTATCGACGTGACGACTCCAAACAAACCGTTCGCTGACGACACCCGAAGCGATCGCCGATTCAATCGCACGTTACCGGTCGTTGTTTCGCAGCTGAAAGGCAACAAACCTGATCCCAGCACGGCCATCATGGCGTTGACGCACGATCTGTGCGATCGCGGACTCTCCATCGTTGCAATGGAAGAATTGAGCGACGAAAAGTACTTCGTCTCGATTTGGCCAAACCACGAAACCTACGACGAACCAGTGACGATGCAGTGCATTCTCCGCAACTGTCATCCCGTCGCCCATGGCTTCTGGGCTGCCGGTTTCGCAGTTGAAGAGGTCCTCAACATCGACCGTCGCGATGACATCGACAAAATCACTCAAGTCGCGAGCCGCGCGTTGCGTCTGCCTGAATCAGCTGGAGTAGAAAAAGAGCTCGCTCCCGCATAAGTCTCACAACGCTGACTTCGGTTTCCTAAAGATTCTCGCTCCCGGTGCGGGCGAGCGTCTTGCGGTAGATCTCCAGGTGATAGGGGCCTCGATAGAGCAGCAGAATCGTATTCGCACCTGCATAACGCTCAAACACCGCTTTGAGAAAATGCTCCTCTCCCGGCCAGGCGTAGACGAAAACCGTACGATACTCGCTCAGGCTTCGACCTAGCTGCGAATAGGCTTCATTTGCGGAAACAGCTAGCGAGACGACGGGGTCCGATGCTTCCGCGAGTTCCTTTGCGGCATTGGGGAGGAAGTTCCCGTGAATGAGTTCCGTATCCAACGATTCGCGTTGGTGAAGACGCAGCGCCGCTCGATGCAGAAACGCCTCACTCTCGATTCCGGTCGCCTCCATGCCCATTTTCGCGGCTATGCCAGCCACGACAGCAAAGCCACTGCCCCACTCTAAGAAGGGTCCACTCACTACGCATGCGTGCGACGAAGCGTGAGACGGTGAAAGTTGGAGCAAGGCCTGAGCGACAAGCCGGTAGTCACACTCCACCCATCCCTTGAGCATTTTCTCTTTTCTTGAGTCCCAAAATGCTTGAATGGACTCACCAGCCATCGAAATCCACTCGTCGATGGCGGGCGGCAGAAGAATGGAATCGTCCCAATCAATGTGGATGGCCCGTATTGGCACGAGAAATCCTCCGTCCATTGTGCAACGATGGCACCAACATACAGCCTGACTAAATGCGACTCGCCCCAAAGAAGCACGCGAAAGGAGCACGCGAAAGGAGCCCCGAACAGTCGAACGCCAGTCGACACGTTCTTGGACGAATTCGAACCGTCGGCAAAGTGGCCTATTCGCTTGATTCATTCTACGTAAAAAGCCGAACCAAATCTGGCTCGCCCGCACTAACCGGCAAAGCCGTCACCAGAGAGAAACTCGTTTTCGAACAACCGCAGATGTTCGACTATGGGCAAATTTGGAACGATTCGTTGTCGATAGCCGAATCAGAGGCTTTCCGCCTGAATCGTGTATCCCTGCGCGCCGAATGCAAGCATTCGCGTTTTGATTTGGAGTCACATTAGCCATGCTCGTGGACACAAAAACCGACACCCCAACTCCAATCGTGCAGCCGCCCAGATCGAGGGCAGCTTCGGCGCGACTCTTGTTGCGTGATGAACGGGGTCAGGTCATCCAACAATGGTTGATTCGACAAAGCAAGTGCACCTTTGGGAGTGCGGAGAATTGTGATCTTCGATGCGATCGTCCCGGCATCGCTCCCTACCACGCCATCATTGTGATTGGCGCCAGGCAGGCCTTCTTGCGGGCTTTGGCCCCGCAAATCTCAAGAGATGGCGTACCAAGCAACGACCTGATGTTCAGCTCAGACCAGAACTATTTCGAGATTGGCGAGCTAAGATTCGAGCTGGCCTTGCAAGAGACGCAAGCTCCTCCCCAGGGCAACACAGCACCGCAAGTCACCGCACCATCCAATCAAGAACGACTCAAATTCACGCTCGCGCGACCATTTGCACTCGAAAATCGCACCAACGACTCGCTGCCAAGTGTGGCCGAAAAAGTAAGTCAAGCAGCCCAAGTTGCGGATAAGGATGTCGACAACAGCCGCGTGCTCGCAAAGATGGTTCAGTCCGCCATCGAACCACTTGAATGCCAACTACAGAATGTGCTGCAGCCTCTCGCCCAACTGCAAGCTGAATCGGCTGCCCAGCGGGCCATCCTCGAGGAGCAGCGCGACGCAGCCGGTGAGCGATCCAGCAACGAATTTGAAAGCCAATCATCAGCTCGACAGATTTCGGATGGACCGCGGCAAGAAACGGCATCCGACCCGCAGCTTCGAGAGGCGATGGAACAGTTCTCAGCGCGGCAGTCCGCGGCCATGGATGTGATTGGAGAACGCATCTCTGATCTAAACATGCAGTTCTCTGCGATCGAACATATCATTGCTTCGGTGCCGAGTCCGAAAGACGAGACTCCAGCCGCCGACGTGGAGTCTTCTCCAATTTTGCAGGGGCAATCTGCAGCGATCCAACAATTGCAAGAAGGCATGCAAAGTGTCTCCAATGCGATTCAAGGCCTTGAGGATCGCCAGGAATCTGCAAGAGAGAATGATCAGCAATGGCGACAGCAGATGCATTCCGAAGTCGAGCATCTCAAGAGCTCGCTGTCCGACCTTTCGGCCAAGGACGATTCCGAGTGGAAAGAATCCGTACAAACGCAGGTCGCATCTCTTCGCGAATCCATTGAATCGCTGGCTGAAACCACCGCGCAGAATATCTCCTCACTAGCGGCGAAAACCGAAGCTGGATTCGCCAGTCGAAATGCCCAGGACGCCGCGGCGCAGTGGCAGCAGGATATCGAAGATCAATTCCAGCAGTTGCGTTCGGCTGTCGAGACTGCCTCACTGACGTCAACTGCGCCGGCGACACCTGAAGATTTTTCGAGCCGCCCAACCGTGGCTTACCAGGACGTTGGGGAAGACTTGCAAGGGGTCAATGAGTTCATCCAATCCCCGAATGACTCAGCAGACACGGCATCCGAATCAAATCCGTTTGCCGAGGTTCAACCTTCCCCACACGTCAATTCCTTCAACGACGCCCCGGCGGAAGCTCATCTTTTCGCTGATTCGAGTCCTATTGCTTCTCCTGAGGACGAAGCTCCCGAACCGAACGAATTCGGGCAACAGCCAAGTGCTCAGGGTCATCCAACGGTACACGACTTCTCGCCTGGCTCGCTTACGGTCGGTCGCGAAGAGCTAGACGATGAGTTCGCAGAGGTGTCCGACAAGGCCGAAAATCCGTTTTCAGATTTGGATCAGGCGACCGGCGCTGAGGCTACGGACACGGTCAGCAATTTTGAAGCTCCGGCCATGCCCGAATCGATTGACGATCAGCCCGAATCGGTTGACGAGCAAGAAGACCTACATGCCTCGTTCAGCGAACAAAGCGCCGCATTATTTGCTGAACCGCAAGCGGGCAACCTAGCTGACACCAACGCTTATGAAGCAGATCCGGCTCCAGCCATTCCCCCGGATTTCGAATCGGTCTCAAAGACGCCGGCCGAAGGCGACACAACCACTGCAGACGGGGATCTGACAGCTAGCGAAACCGATGCGTTCGCATCTGAAACTTTCGCCGCAGAAGAGCCTGCATTGCCCAGCGTAGGCGGCAATCTCCAATCCGGATCGTTGCTGGAACAGTTAGAACAGCAAGAGCAAATTGGCCAGCCGATTGAGCAACCGCCTGCGAACCAACTGGAAGAGAGCCAAGATCTATCTTCCCTGACGGAAAGCGAATCAGAACCGGCGGCAAACGAACCGGAGTCTGAAACTCCGTCCAACGACGTGCCATCCGCAGAAACATTCGAATCGATCAACGAATCAGAGGCGGGCTCATCAGGCTTGCCAAGCTGGTGGACCGAAAACTCGGGCGGCCCAGACTCCGTCCAACTCAATGCCAATGACGATAATCCCACCGGCCAAGGCGACATCGAGCAAACGGTTGAACAAGAGCCGCAAGCAGACGAGCAGGCCTTCTCATCTGCAAGCCCGTTAGCCAACGAGAATGGTGCCAACGACAATGAGGCTGGCGACTTCTCCTTCGGCGGAGCATCTTTGGCTGGTGAATCTGCATTTCCAGCGCCTGCACCAACGAATCTCAACGAAGATTCTGCACCTTCAGTAGAAACACCTGAGCTTCCACAGCCCGGCAGCCTGGCAGCATTGTTGGCTCACGAAGATGAGCAGTCGGATGTCGGCCAGGAAGAAAAAGGCGACGCGACAGCCGACAATCTCAATGACTCGACACCGGCAGGAATTGACCTTTCCTCCCAATTGGAAGGAACTAGCGAATCGATTTCCGCAGCTGAGGAAGAAGCCACAGACCCGTCGGAACAGTCAGGTTTCGGCCAAACCGACTTGGAAGCACTCAGCTCACTCGTGAACGATGCCGGTTCGAGCGAGGCTCAGGCGGAAGACACCCTTGCGGACGTGTCGGTGCCGCAGGAAGAAGCAGAGCAGTTCTTTGGTCTAGGTGCGGAAACGCCCGCGGAACCAGTAGAGCCAGCAACGCCCAAGCTCACGCTGGCTGAACTGGAGCAAGCAGAGAGAGAGAACGAAGCCACTGCGAGCCTGAACTCACCGAACCTCGAGAGAAGCGGCCCAAGCTATGCGGACGATGAAGAAGAGGACGGCAGCGTTGAAGACTACATGAAGAAGCTCCTCGCTCGCATGCGAGGGGTCCCTGAAGACGAGGTCGAGGTCCCAGGCGCCCCCGAAGAACCTAACGCAGCAGCATCTCCAGCGCCCGCAGCCCAAGGACCTACGAAACCCGCGCCGGGCAGCGATCTAGACAAAGCTGCCAGCCTAATGGATCTGGTATCTGAGCCCAACTCAGAGGCGGAGACCGCGGAAGAGGAAAAAATGTCCTTCGACAACTTCACTCCTCGAGTCTCAGCGCCAGAGCAAACCCAGAGTCTGGCTGCGATGCGTGAATTGGCCAACTCATCGGCTCGGACCGCGATTCATCGCAGTACACGCAAGCGACACGTCAGTGGTCTCGCACTCAAGACCTCAATCTCCGTCATCGGGCTGATTGTTGGCCTCGTTTTACTGACGATCAATGGCTTAGCTCTGAACATTGGCTTGGTCGCAACCGTAGCCGCGTTTCTGGTTGCCGGGATATGGGGCTACGACGCGATCACCACCCTCAAACCGCTGATGCAAGCCGGCTTGGTTCTGAAACCAAACCAAAGTCAGGAAACCAGCAGCGCCGCTCAGACTCAAAACGAAGAGTAGCGTTGATTGGGCAAGACAATGGATCTTGCCTTCGTCGCATTACCACCGCATTACCTCGGCGTTTCGGGCCGCGCATGTTGCCAACTGCTACGCGTTGGCCAAGTGAAATCACTCGTACTTTGATGAGTACTTGCGGAATAGCTGGCGATGCTTGTTATCCAGATCGACCGTTCGTCCCTGGATGTACGCTGCTTCGACCTGTGTCGGCGTCTCGAGGATATTGCCGTCAGCGATGAATAGGGTCGCGTCTTTACCGACGGCAAGACTGCCAACTCGATCTTCAACACCTAAGATCTTGGCTGGTGCGAGAGTGATTGCTTCGAGTGCCTTCGTTGCATCAAGCCCGTAACCAACCGCCGTGCCCGCGTGGTAGGGGAGGTTGCGAATCCCGCTTGCACCAAATCGTCCACCGGCCGAAATACAGAATGCGATTTCCTGTTCGGCTAGCTTGCTAGGAAGTGCATAGGGCCCGTCATACGGTTCATGCCGTCTACGTGGCGTTCGATACACCCCAGCGATGATGATGGGAGTTTCTGTCGCACGAATCAAATCAGCGCATTGCAAAGCGTCGGAGGCTCCTAGCAAGATCAGCTTCAACTTACGCTTTTTCGCGAATCCAATACTCGAACGGATCTCTGCTGCAGAATTCGCACTGACGATCAGCGGCAAGTCACCGCTCAAAACTGGCTGCATGGCTTCCAGCCGCAGATCCCGCGGACCATCACTCCTGGCGTAGAGCTCACACTGATCGAAAAACGCCTCGATCTCTTCCAGCTCGGATTCACGTGTGCTCCAACCGACTTGCATCCCGATATCCGAGGCCAAGGTCATGTCTTCCCAGGTCCAACCATCCATGAGCATCAATGAAGATCGACCGGAAATGATCCCACCGCGTGGCGCAGTTACTGCCAGCAGGATCCCATTGGAGCGATTCACGGGAATCAACTCGCTATCGGGATTAAAGGCCGCCACAGCACGTACATTCGGATTAAATTCGCCGACCTCACGTGAATCCAAAGAGGCTCGTACAGAATTAATTTCAACCAGTCCGATATCGGAATTTGCTTCAACGAGACTTGGGTAAACGTGTTTCCCGTCTGCCTGCACGATCTTGCAATTCGGCGGCAGCACAACAGAACTCCCGATCGCTTTGATTTTCCCGTCATCGAATACGATCGTCCCCTGGACGTCCCCCGCTTCGACCGTGTGTAGAGTCGCGCCAACAATCGCGACGGGCTGTTGCTGTGGTTTGCCAGGTATCTGGTCGGATGCTTGGGCTAGTACGGAACTAAACAGCAACGCAACGGCAAACAACATTCTGCCCAACCTAAAGGCTGCATGGTAAGACCCTGTATTGATACCGAATTGGTTTGATGGTTGGATCATGACTGAGACCTCTGGCAACATTGCGAAACGGCGGGTGGAGTCCAAATAAGCGAGAGCATTTTGTTGTCTATTCATGTGAGTGCTCCTCCCCTCCTTCGTGATCATGATCATGTCCGTCGAAGTGATGACAGAACTCGTCATGGCGTGCCCACCACATCGAAGGATCCTCATCCGTACGAGATCCGGTCTTGGCGCCCGTGTCGATGACTTCCTGAATCAATGCCAATCGCATTTCTTCAAAGTACTTTTGGTCCTCAAGATCCTGCTTGCGATCAAAGTACTTTTTGCCGTCAACCCACGTCTCCAAACACGCCGACATGGTCGAAAGTGGCGAGCGGCTCCAAACGACAAAGTCTGCGTCTTTCCCAACCTCAAGCGAGCCGGTGTATTGATCGATGCGCAGCTGCTTGGCTGGGTTCAGCGTCACGAACTTCAACGCTTCGGCTTCGGATACGCCTCCATATTTCACTGCCTTCGCGGCTTCATGATTCAAATGCCGTGCAAGCTCACGATCGTCTGAGTTGAACGACACGACAACGCCAGCGTTGTGCATGATCGCCCCGTTGTGCGGAATCGCATCGAAGACTTCGAACTTGTAGGCCCACCAGTCGGAAAAACTGGAGCCCATCGCCCCATGCTTCGCCATCGCATCAGCGACTTTGTAACCTTCCAGAATGTGTTGGAATGTTCCAATGGTGACACCGTAGTCTTCCAACACTCGCATGCACGCCAGGATCTCATCTTGGCGATAGCTGTGGCAATGCACCCATCGTTCACCTTCCAGAATTTCTGCGATCGCCTCCAATTCGTAGTCACGGCGTGGAGGTAATCCTCGTGGACTCGAGCTCCATTCCGACCATTGCTGGCGGTACAGTTTTGCGGCCTCAAAACGGTCTCGCATAATCTGCTCAACGCCCATTCTGGTTTGTGGGTAACGGGTCCGATACTCGTTCCCACGATTCGATTGTTTCACGTTTTCACCCAACGCGAATTTGATACCTGAAGGAGCACGCTTCATCTTGAGATCTTCGTCGAGGCCACCCCAGCGAAGTTTGATAACTTGGTTCTGACCTCCGATCGGATTCGCCGATCCATGCAGGATGTTGGAAGTCGTAACGCCCCCGGCCAGCTGCCGATAGATATTGATATCGTTCGGGTCAATGAAGTCAGCGATGCGAACTTCCGCGGTGACCGCCTGTCCCGACTCATTGACACCACCATCGGTTGCCATGTGAGAATGACAATCAATGATGCCCGGCGAGATATGTTTTCCGCTCACATCGACGACCGTCGCCCCATCTGGCGCTACTAGATTTTCTCCGACAGCCGAAACTTTACCCTTTTCGATTAGGAGATCCGCCTCCTTTAGGATGCCCTCAGGACCGCTTGTCCAGATGGTAGCTCCCTGGAACAGAATCGCCTCGATTTGGTCAGGTTGACTTGTACGACCGAAGGCACCAAGCGGATAGTTGACTGCGATCTCCAGCTTTGTTTCCGTTTCCTCTTTGGCAGACTCTTGCTCTTTTTCGTCGCTCGCATCGTCCTTGTCAGCATCTCCCTCTGCTTCGTCCGACTCGACAGGTTTGCGCATAGCCTCAAACGGACTGCGGTCGCCATCGGGCCAGCGAATCGTGCCGACCCAAACGGTTTCACCATCCTGGGGAATCGCGGTTGCTGCCAGAAAAGCGATGCCATGGGCCGAGTCATCCGTCAATTTAGAAACTTCAAAAGAGCCGCTAAACGCAAGCTCGTTTAGCTTCACATTCTTCAGGTCGACCATAGGCAACTCTTCAGGCAGTTCATTCGGCAATTCATCATCGCCTGCTTCTTCAGCCTCCGAAGTCTCTTCATTGCTCTCTGGGGTAGCAACTTTCTCATCGTCGAACGTCCCCTCCAATCCAAGCGTCGCAGTTGGTTCTTCGTATTCCCCACCGATCTTTAGGTCGAGCGATAGCAACGACATTCGTTCCAACTTGACTGTCCACAAGCCTTCGGACGCGTTGGATTTTTGCGATTCGTGTTCATACTCCTCGCCGCGTACAAACGTGCTGACGATTTCGGTATCGGAATCGAACAAATCTCCATCGCAGCGTAGGAGGTTTGCGAGGTGTCCGCGTCGAATAGCCCCCGCAAATTGTTCGACACCAAGCAACTTTGCCGGCCTAGTTGTCATCGCCGCCAAAGCAATTTTTCGGTCCAGCCCCGCTTCAACGGCTTTTCGTACGGCATCCATAAAAGAAGACTTGTCTTCCAGTCCATCGGTTGAAAAGACAAATTCGATTCCAGCTTCCTCCAATCGGGCTGCGTTGCTGGGCGCGAGCTTCCAGTGCATCAACTCCTGGAGCGTTGCATCGGAGACTTGGTCGTCATTGTCGAGCTCCGGCGCATCAGGGAAATCCACTGGGACGATGAATTTGCGACCTGTCTTCGCTAGTGCGTCAATCTGACGATACTCGCGGCCCGAGCCGCGGATCACGAGTGGCAACGAGAATTCGCGTGCCAGCCGGTCGGCCCGAAGTGCATAGAGTTCGTTAGCACCATCAATCACCAACGACTGACTGCCGCCCATCAACGCTTGTAGCGCTCCTAAAGCCGAGTCGTATTCCGGCGCCGAGGTGCCTGGGTCGGACGCGGCTGCTTGCATCGCCTGCTCATACCACTGGGCATCCGATAATGTCTGTCGCGCTAGCGCGAGAGCCCCCATCGGGCTATTCGGATATCCCGACACTTCTCGATTCGGATACAATCGCAAGTGTTGGAAAACGCGGTCCTTGAGGATTTCGGTAGACGTGTCCTTGTCGCCAGTGGTCAACAAGCAACTTTGCCCCTTAAAGATCCCGGAGTCCGGCGCGGCAAGCGCGATTCCGACACCTGCCTTGCGGAGACTGCTCAACAGATCTTTGTCTGGCTCCATCAGGGATGCCATTTCAACCTGCGGATTGACACTAGCGTTCCAGTGAGCGTTGTTCGTGTCCAGTTTTCGTCGGCCGAACTCGACAAAGGCATCGATAAAGGCGGGATAGAGATAGTCACCCTCGAAATCGATGGTTTGAGCATCGGCGGGTAACTCAATGTTAGCACCAACATCCACGATGTGTTCGTCGCGAATAAGCAGGCTTACTTCTTCTTCAACACCTTCGCCATTGACAATCCTCGCATTCACGATCGCGATATCCGCTGGCGGAAGAAAACGGACTCCCACATCGGGATCGATTTGCCGCTCAGAGGCCGTGAATTGGGCCTGGGAGGACACAGGTGACCATTGCAAGCCCGCGATGATAACCAACCCCACGAGCCAGTTGCTCAGTCTCATGCTGTTATTCCTAAAGTCTGGATACGAGAAACTCGGTTGTCTTCTGCTCCGCAGTCAGATGCATTCTAGTTGTCAATTCGCCGCTGGCGTGGGACACGCGGTCATGTGGTCGGTTTTCCAGTAACATCTCCAGCGATGCCCAGTGGCAGCGGTTTTTCTGCTGGATTGCTTCGACGCTATAGTACGTGGCAAGGAATACGCATACTCGGAGCTGCCTCACACTCGGAGCTGCCTATTGCCGCTGGTTACCAATCGGCGGCTTAAGATCGCCAACCTCGCGGGCTCGCATTCTCGGCATAATCGCTTCGTGCGGCTCGATAAACCCTGGCCGGAGCGTACTTAGGCCGATCTGAAAGGCAACTTGCTTGCTACCGATAAAGC
Organism: Aureliella sp.; assembly: GCA_046290675.1. Lineage (GTDB taxonomy): Bacteria > Planctomycetota > Planctomycetia > Pirellulales > Pirellulaceae > Aureliella. The sequence goes on along the minus strand of JBKAHA010000007.1, from coordinate 111,989 downwards.
ACGGCGGACCCTTTATGTGAAGGTCGAACCGGCTAAACGCGGCAAGAGAACATTCAGGGCGGCAAGAGAACATTCAGGGCGGCAAGAGAACATTCAGGGCGGCAAGAGAACGTTCAGGCGAGCAAGGTCGCTTGCCCGAATTCCTGGAAAGGAAGTAAGCTCGTACACCATGAACAAATCGATTTGGCCTGATGGCGAGCAAACCCAAGAGCTCTTGAGCGGCGCCCGTGATGGCGACAGCCACGCTGTAGATCAACTGCTAGACCGTCACCGGGACTCACTCCGTCGCATGATTGGGATGCGGCTTGATCAAAAGATCATGCGTCGCGTCGACGTCAGCGATGTCGTGCAAGATGTGCTAGTCGAAGCCAACCGCCGCTTGACGGACTACCTGGCCAACCCGGTCATGGCCTTCCACCTTTGGATTCGGCAGATAGCCAAGGATCGCATCATTGACGCGCATCGCCGTCACCGCGCTTCGGCCAAACGCAGCATCGATCGTGAACAGCCGATGGCTGCCGCAGGTCCCGTGGACCAGTCGACGATCGAGTTAGCAGCTCAACTTTGTGATCCGGAACTCACTCCAGCAGCCGCTGCGACTCAGCGCGAGCTTGCCATCCACGTCCAAGGAGCCATTGAGCTACTGGATGACCGTGATCGTGAGATCATCCTTATGCGTCACTACGAACAGCTGAGTAACCAAGACATCGCTCAGACGTTGGAACTTACCGAGCCCGCTGCCAGCATGCGATACTTGAGAGCACTGAAGAAGCTGCGAAAGAAGCTCGACGAACTCGATGGCCCGATTTCACAAACGGAATAAAGTGAGCTTAGTGACTGCGTTTGTATGGTTCGTACCGCCATCAAAAGCTTGCAAGCTCTCGTTGTGTATCCGATCGAACTAACCCTCATTTGAGTTCTTCATGGCTACCGTGGACCCCGACTCGGGAGAACAGAGAGAGGAACGACTGGCCATTCTCGTCAGTCAACTTGCCGATCAAGTTCAAGCCGGAGAGAGCTTGCACTTCGAGGAAGTCTGTCGACGCAATCCCGAATTCTGCGAGGATCTGCGCGAAATCTGGGGGACACTTGTCGTCACGGATGCAGTTGCTGCCTCAGTGCGTCAATCTGAGTCCAGTATCAGCGATGAAAATTCAGCGTGGGCCAAGCTGCCAATCCATACCTTGCCGTTCGAGTTCGGTGATTATGTCTTGGAAGAAGTGATTGGACGCGGCGGGATGGGCGTCGTGTATCAAGCACGACAAAAAAGCCTGAATCGTACAGTCGCGATCAAGATGATCAGCGAGAACCGACCGGATAGTTTTGAGAACAAGCAACGATTCCTCGCCGAAGCCGAAGCCAACGCCAGGCTCGAACACAAAGGCATCGTCCCGGTCTATGAAGTTGGCGAATATCAGGGCCACCCCTACTTCAGCATGCAGTGCATTGTCGGGCAGACACTCTCTGAACGATTGAAAAGCGGACCTGTCCCGCAACGACAAGCCGCCAAAATCATGATCGAAGTATGTCGCGCCATCGGCTTCGCGCATTCCCAGGGCGTATTGCACCGCGACATTAAACCTTCGAATATTTTGATCGACGAAAACGATCAAGTTCGGATTATGGATTTCGGCTTGGCCAAATTTGCGGATTCCGGCGATAACCTGACCCGGACTGGAGCCGTCATCGGTACCCCCAGCTACATGTCACCCGAACAAGCTTCGGGACATGGAAACCTAGTCGGACCAAGCTCGGATATCTACAGCCTGGGCACGGTGCTCTATCACCTGCTTACCGGCCGCCCTCCGTTTATCGCCGACTCTCCGATGCAATTGGCCATGCAGATCCTGGAATTGGATCCGCCTCCACCGCGGCTCTTGGAGCCACGCATTGACCGCGATCTGGAAATGATCGTCCAACGAACAATTCAAAAGCCCCCCGACTTGAGATACGCCACCGCCGACGAAATGGCGGATGAACTTGAGTGCTTCCTACGTGACGAACCGATTAAGGCCCGCGGGGGAACGATTGCGCAGATCATCGCCCGCTGGTTCCGAGAAACCCACCATGCCGCCGTACTTGAAAATTGGGGCCTACTTTGGATGTGGCACAGCCTTGTCCTGCTTCTTGTTTGCTTGGCAACCGAGTGCATGGCTTGGTTATCGATTGATTCCCGGCTTAGCTATTCCGCACTCTGGGTTTTTGGCCTCGGAACTTGGGCAGCTGTATTCTGGGCGCTGCGACGCCGCATGGGGCCAGTCACTTTCGTGGAACGGCAGATTGCCCACATATGGGGTGCCAGTCTGTTAGCGATTGCCGCGTTGACGCCATTGGAGTGGATGATGGATCTCGAACCCCTCACCCTATCTCCCATCCTGGCGGTCATTGGGGCAATGGTCTTCTTTGTCAAAGCTGGAGTTCTCGCTGGCTGGTTCTATATCCAAGCCATCGCCCTGATTTTGACGTCTCTGTTGATGGCTGTATTGCCCAACTTTGCCCATTTAATTTTCGGCATCGTTGCCGCAGCTAGCTTCTTCATACCAGGCCTGAAGTACTACCGCCGTCGATCGAACCGAAGTTAGATCAACCAGCGCAAAAACAAGAGAGTGACGACCGTCCGCGGCAACCACTCTCGTTCAATGCGTTTTCAGTCGAGCCGCCTCAGCACCGCTAACTTTGCCGGGGTTGGCCGGGCGATACTCTCGGAGCTACATCATTATCGCCAACCGAATCGAATGGCGTTGCGAACAGGCTGTAGCGGCACGTAGGCAGGCCGGACCCGGGTCGTCACAACGACGGGTGTAGTGCGAACTACTGGGGCAACAACAGCGGGACGAACGACCGGTGTAGCCACAGTCGCGGAATAGTAGCTCGGACGATATGAGGAATATCCGTAAGTCCGCACCACTGGAGTCGCCACGATCGGAGCCGCGATGACAGGCCGAACCACCGGAACCGGAGGCAGTACCGCTCTGGCTACAACGCGTGGCCCAACAACAGGTGGCCCTATGAATACCTGTGCCTGCGCGTCGGAACTCGCGAACAATCCGCCAGCAACAGCCATCAATCCACCAAGCAAAATCTTCTTGTAAACAGCCATTGTAGGCCTCCTCTCGTTTCGACCTCGGGAGCCGGCAACTTCTTGCGTAGTTGCCAATCCAGACTCCAAGTGTCTGTTGAAAATTGCGATTCCAGGCAGGCAACGCTTCAAATCTAGTTTGTCATTGCCTCACCGTACTGATTGTCGCGGGCCAGCCAAACCGGACAACCCACATCCATTTCAGCGAAGATCAGATCCAATCGTTACTGAAAACAGGAAGAATTCCAGTAAGACGAATCCAAGGACGCTTCCCCACCACGGTTGGCATCTCCATGCATACAGCTATAAACGAGCAATAACGTCCAAAAACTGTATCGTTTCTCGTCACCTAGGCAGCCTGCAGAAAATGACGACTCAGTCACCAGCAAACGATGCGTCAAACAGCGTCGGCGAGACACCTGTTGCCCTGATCACTGGCTCGGGGACGGGGGTGGGGCGTGCCTGCGCCTTGCGGTTTGCCAAACTCGGCTACCGGGTCGTGGTGAACTATTCACGCAGTGGGAAAGAAGCTGAAGCAACTGCTGCAGAGCTCCGAGAACAAGGAACGGCTTGCCTTTGTATTGCTGCCGACGTGAGCAGCGAAGAAGCGGTCTCTGCAATGATGAACAGAGTCGAATCTGAGTTCGGTCGCCTCGATGCACTGGTCAATAATGCGGCGAGAACGCATTTCATCCCGCTAAGCAATCTGGATGCGATGTCTTCTGAAAAGTGGGATCAGCTGATTGCTGTGAATACAAAGGGACCCTTCTTTTGCGTTCGAGCAGCCGCGAAGATGTTAGCCGCTGGGAAAGGCGGTTCAGTGGTGAATGTCAGTTCTGTCGCTGGACAGACGGGGCGCGGCTCATGTGTCGCCTATGCCGCCAGTAAAGGAGCGTTGAATACATTAACCAAATCGTTGGCGGTCGCCTTGGCCCCCAAAATTCGCGTCAATGCAGTTCTCCCCGGGCCGATCGATTCAAGATGGATTCGCGATGGCGACAACGACTGGGACCTCAACGAAATGACCGAGTCGTTCCCCTTGCCTCGAGCATCGACGCCAGACGAGATCGCTGACGGAGTCCTATTTCTCGCCACAGGGACAGCAATGACAACGGGACAACTCCTGGTGGTGGACGGCGGTCAGACTCTATAGCCTGAATATCGTCGCACTGGAATGCTGATTGCAATCGCCATCACTTCAACCCTAGGTCAAAAAAGTAGCGATGTCCTTCAGGGATTTCTTTTCCAGTTTGGGAACACTGCAATCTGGATGAGGATATCCTACCACCAGCAACAGGAATGGGCGTTCGTTGTTCGGCCGACCGAGGATCTCGTTCAGGAACTTCATAGGACTCGGCGTATGCGTGAGTGTGCCCAATCCACAATGGTTGAGCGCACCGATCAACAACCCGGACGCGATCCCGACAGATTCGTTTACGTAGTAGTGCTTGGTTCGTTCTCCGTGAGAGTCAACTCCGTGCGTGCGCGCAAAAATCGCGATCAGCCACGGAGCGATTGAGAGAAAAGGTTTGAATTCGTCCGTGCCGATGGGTGCGAGTGCATCCAACCATTCGCCCGGCGCACGCTGATGATAAAACTCGTGTTCTTCAACCTCAGCTGCAGCACGAATCTTCTCTTTGGTGCTTTGGCTGCCGACCGCGACAAAATGCCAAGGCTGCTGATTGGCGCCGCTTGGTGCCGAACCAGCCGCTCGCAAACAATCCTCGATGACCGACTGATGGACTCCACGATCCGAGAACTCACGGATTGAACGGCGTCGACGCGCAACCGCCAGGAAATTGGCCGCACGTGCGGCCATTTCTGACGGCTCTACTGGCACCTCGAATCCTCGTAGTGGCTCGACCTGGGCCTCAAGACGACGAGGGCCGGAGCCGCCATTCCCAGATTGTTCATGGTTCATTCGCAAACCCTTAACTCGATCGCCTTGCCGCGGCTTGCCCGCCAATCCGACCGTCCGCACCGATTAAAACAAAATTGGATGGCTTTTTTCGAATCAGCACCAAAATTCTGCCCTAGCGGAGTTAACTAGTGTTTGGGTGAACGGTGCCCCCAATGCGAGCAACAGTCTTTTTCGCCCGTGTCCCCGCCCACGATTATTCAGCGATCTTTATTTTCGAATAACGTCGTCACTGGGCGGTCGTATTTTGACTTTTAGCTAAACTGTGGCATCTGAATTGCGGAGTTAGTTGAGATCCTATTGCTGGTCCGACTCATTCGAACACTTGAGGGAACGGTTTAAGTATCGCCCTGCGATCATACAAGATATTTCCACTTGCTTTGGAGGATCACACCTTGAAACGCCTACTCCTCTTGAGTTGCTTTCTTGCAACTTGCATTGGCTTCTCACCGGTTGCCTTTTCAGCGGATACGGTACAGCTCGGCGACCCGTCACTTACCGCTGGTATCCCCGGGGAAGGGCCACTGACCCTTGAACAGGCAAAGGCATGGCTGGAAGATGAGTCGCGTCATGCGACTCTGAACGTCGAACTACCATCAGGCCTCGCCGTCGGCAAAGACTCTATCTTCATTCCCGAAGACAACCCAATCACGCGCGCCAAAATCGAGCTTGGACGTCAGCTTTACTTTGACCGTCGCCTGAGCAAGGACGGATCAGTTAGCTGCGCGGACTGCCATCACCCAGAGAACGGCTACGCCAAAGACACTCAATTTGGTGTTGGTATCAACGATCAAACCGGCAATCGTAACTCGCCGACTTCCTACAACCGAATTCTCAGCAAAGAGCAATTCTGGGACGGGCGTGCTGCGACACTCGAGGACCAAGCCGTGGGGCCGATCGCGAACCCCATCGAGATGGGCAATACCCACGAAGCCGTTGTTGCGTTTCTAAAATCGAACGATGTTTACAGCCTCCAATTCGAAAAGGTCTTTGGACGTGCGCCCAACATTGACGATGTCGGCCGAGCCATTGCAACCTTTGAGCGTACCATCGTTACTGGCGATAGCCCCTACGACTCGTACGAACCGTTCGTGAAACTGGAGCAGTACCTAGCCTCTGAATTTGACGAGATCAGCGAAGCGGAAGAAGAAGAGCCGGAAATGTATGAGAAGTACACCGCTCTCAAAGCCAAGCTTGCTGCCAAACCAATGAGCGCCTCTGCTATTCGCGGGAAAGAGATTTTCTTCGGCAAGGAAGCGAATTGCACCGCTTGCCATGTTGGCGCCAATTTCGCTGACGAAAAATACCATAACCTCGGTGTTGGAATGACGGCAACGAATCCTGACCTAGGTCGCCACGATGTCACCGGCGAAGAAGCAGACAAGGGTGCATTTAAGACACCTACACTACGCAACGTGGCACTGACGGCTCCGTACATGCATGACGGAAGCCAAAAGACTCTCCGCGAAGTCGTTGAGTGGTATGCCAAGGGCGGTCACCCCAACCCAACGCTGAGCGACAAAATCAAGAAGTTCGATGCTTCCGAACAGGACATCGAAGACTTGGTTGCGTTCATGGAATCGCTGACCGGCGAGTTTCCGAAAGTAGAGATGGAACGACTTCCAAAGTAGACACCAGCCGCAACGAAAACGCTGCTCCAACCAAAAGCCTTCCGCCCATCGCGGAAGGCTTTTTTCGTATCACCGTGAATTTACGTATCTCCATTTAGGCCTGCCTTGCCACAGAACTCGGCTGCCCGCTGCGGCTGTAGCAGTGACTCCTTTAGCTAGAGCCCAGTCACTCTGGATCAGTCCGCTTGACACTAACGCACAATGTGGAGCGTCCTACAGATGCACAGAACCTCCGTTTCGCTGGAGTCTTACAGAGCACGGCTGCCCCCCTTGGAAGGCAGTCACCAGCGGCGTCCGCAGAGCTTGCTAAACTTACGAAACTTATGGTTTGCAGCGGGGTTTCTTACCTCAACGGGATCTAAGGGCATTTCAAAGCCTTTGCCGCTTGCCACCAGCTAGCTGCGTGATTCGGTACCTTGTCGCCAGTTCCCGTCATAGTCTTCTCATATCAGTTTTGAAGCGAGTTTGCATTGATTCGCTCTGCACCTGGCACCCATCCTTCGCCCCCCCTCAAGCCGGATAGCGGCAAAGCGGTGACCAAGTTGTGCATCGGCAACCAAACTCCGCTATGTTGGTAGATAGACGTACGAAAAAGCTTTTGGCCATCTCATTTTTGCGATTTCGTCGAAGCAACTGGATACCTGGTTACAAATCGGTAACGCTCCGTTGCACCATCCACTTACCCTATCCCCGTTTCGCCCCCAAGTAGAAGTTCGCTTTGTAGATGCCGCCTTTCCTTTACGATCATGAAGCACGAAGAAGAACTGGTTGGGCTTCCGTCTCAAAAGAGTTCCTTCTCTTTACGAGCCTGCTCTGCCAACTTTGCTATTGTGGCAGCCATCAGAGTCGTGTGTGTGCGTCGGACCTCGACGATGCTCGCAACACGTTTTACGCCGGCGACTATTCGGACTGCATCAAGCTGACTCGTGAGCAAGTCGACAAAGGCATTTGGAACGACTTCTGGGCAAAGCAACTGATTCGATGCTTGCTAACTACGGGGCAGTATGACGAGGCGAAACAAGTTTACGAATCCGTCGCCGAGAAGTTTGGCACGCGGAGCATCCCACTTCGAGTGTTAGCATGCGAGGCCTATCGCTACTCCGGCGACGCGAGGATGGCGAACCAACTGCTAGACCAGATTCCTGAGCTGGTCGAAAACGCACCATGGCGATATTCCGACCGAGAAAACCTTCTGGCCGTCGGAAGGTATCTCCTCGAAGAAGGCGAAGACGCTCGATACATACTCGAGTCTTGCTTTGACCGTATTTTGAAGTCGGATCCAAAATACGTCGACGCTCACATTGCAATCGCTGAGTTGGCTTTAGACAAATCGGATTTCCAAGAGGCAGTGACCTCGCTTGGCAAAGCTCAATCTCTCCGCGATAACGATCCCTACATTGCATACTTGCTTGCGAAAGCCTGGGCTCCTTCGGATCCTTCCAAGGCGACGACTTATCTCCAGGCCGCGCTGGACCTGAATCCGCGGCACATTCCAAGTTTACTGCTGAATGCCGAAGAGTTGATTGATGCCGAGCGTTATGCGGACGCAGAAGAGTCTATATCTGCTGCATTGAAGGTCAACAAACATTGTCCAGAAGCATGGGCACTGCGAGCCGCCATTGCTCACTTCCAAGGTGAGTACGCAAAAGAGGGCGAGTATCGGTCGCGTGGTCTCGCGCAATGGGATACGAACCCTATTGTTGACTACAAGATCGGTCAATTACTCTCAAAACACTATCGATTTTCCGAAGGCGTAACCTATCAGGAAAGAGCTCTGAAGTTAGATTCGGGTTTTCGTCCGGCGCGTTTCCAACTCGCGCAAGATTTATTGCGGGTGGGAAAGGACCAGGAGGGATGGGAATTGGTTGCGGAGGTTGCGGATGCAGATCGCTACAACGTAGTCGCATACAACCTGAAAACGCTTCGCGAAAACCTCTCTAAGTTCACGACATTGGAGACGGATGAGTTCATCCTGAGAATGGATGCCCTTGAAGCGGAGGTTTACGGGCCGCTTGTCTTGGAATTACTCACCGAAGCCCATCAAACCTTATGTAAGAAATATGACGTTGAACTAGAACGCAAGACGACCGTCGAGATTTTTCCGAAGCAGCGTGACTTTGCGATTCGGACGTTTGGGTTACCAGGCGGCGATGGATTTCTTGGCGTCTGCTTCGGCTCCCTCATCACAGCGAATAGCCCTGCGTCTCAGGGAGAGTCCCCATCCAATTGGGCTAGCGTTTTGTGGCATGAGTTCTGTCATGTCGTCACGCTTCAGAAAACGCAGAATAGGATGCCGCGTTGGCTTAGCGAAGGTATCTCGGTCTATGAAGAAATTGAACGCGATTCGAGCTGGGGTGAATCGATCAACCCTCAATACAAGGCAATGCTCCTTGGCGATGCCTATACGCCCCTTTCTGAATTGAGCAGCGCATTCCTGAGTCCACCCAGTGGGCTTCATCTTCAATTCGCATATTACGAATCGTCTCTGGCGGTAAAGTACCTTATCGAGAAGCACGGTCACGCCACTCTCCTTAAATTGCTGGACGACCTTGGAATGGGTGTCGGGATGAACGAGGCACTCTCGCGCCGAGTCGGCGACTTAGCGGCATTGGATGACGACTTCCACTCATACGTCAAAGAGGTCGCGTTCAGCTTCAATCCGGAAACGGATTTCTCCCAAGAGGGTCTACCCCGAAAAGCATCTGCCGATGCGATTGCAGAGTGGAGCACCAAGAATCCGAACAACTATTTTGGCCGGCTGCTACTGACTCAGAAGTTTCTCGAGGCTGGAAAACTAAACGAAGCCGCGGTAAGCGTGCGCAGATTGATCGAGCTCTACCCGGAAGATACTTCACCCTCCGGCTCTCTAGACCTCGCGATCCGGGTCGCTCGAAAACAAGGGGATCGCGACTCTGAACGTGAGTACCTTGACCAAGTCCTGACGCACGCGTCCGACAATCTGACCGCCCTTCGTCGTTTGATCGTGATGGACACTGAAGACGAAAATTATGGGTTGCTCGCGACACACGCCCATAAATTGCTCGCCGTAAACCCGTTGTTGAAAGAGGGTCACGAAGCCGCGGTCCTCGCCAATTTGGCTTTGGGACACGATGACGTCGCGATCCCTTCCTTGAAGGCTCTATTGGAGCTAGAGCCACTCGACCCTGCCGAAATCCATTTTCAACTCGCCGGCGCTTACTTCAAATCGGATCAGCTCGACCAAGCTAGGAGGGAGTGTTTATACGCACTCGAATTTGCGCCACGCTATCGTGATGCCCACAAGCTACTTGTGAAAATTGTGGCCAAGCGAGACAAGGTGCTGGCGCAGAACAGCGAGACAGAAACGGGTTTCGAACTCCCGGGGCTCTCTCCAGCAGCGGACAGCCCTGCGGCAGTCGATCCTGCAATCGATGCACCTGAAGAGACTCCTCCCAAGGCCAACGCCACGGAGGAAGCCGCTGGGTCTCAAGTTCTGGAAAACTCCGAGCCAGCTAGCAAGGCAAGCAACAGCAAGGAGGAATCAAGATGATGAACACAACGTTTCGCGGATTGCTGCCGCGTTCACGCAAAACCTGGCTATTGCTGCCTGTCATACTCCTAGGTGCCACTACCGTCGGCGCGATGCAGTATGGGCGATCTTTCCGCCGCGGTTCCATGGGCGGACGCAATGGTGTGCCGCAGTGGGACACTGATCCAAACTTCCAGGAAGACGTGTTCACCTTCGTGAGAATCAAATACACAGACTACGGTGGTGGCTGGAGGAGAGGCGGTCGCTGGGCGACGGATGCACCCGATAGCGATCTTAACTTTTCACTACGGCTCCAGCAGCTGACTTCACTCAAAGTCAATCCCAACCCCATCTACCTTGAGCTCACTGACGAAGAATTGTTCGACTACCCCTTCGTATACATGATTGAGCCGGGTGCACTTATTTTTAATGATGCTGAAGTCGATGCTCTTAGGCGCTACTGCGAAAACGGCGGCTTTATGATGGTCGATGATTTCTGGGGAGACGACGAGTACTTCAACTTCTACTCACAGATCAAGCGTGTGTTTCCAGAGAAGGAGCCAGAGGAAGTCCCGCTTGAGCACGAGATCTTTCAGTGCGTTTATCCGCTTACGGAAAAACCGCAGGTTCCCAGCATCCACGCTTTCCAAAGTGGAAGAACATTCGAACGCGGCTATGACACCCAGACACCGCACTACAAAGCCATCTACGATGATGAGGGCCGTATCATGGTCTTCATTTGCCACAATACGGATCTCGGCGATGGCTGGGAACGCGAAGGCGAAAACAAACAGTACTTTGCCGAGTTTGCAGTGAAAAAATCGTATCCACTTGGGATCAACATTGTCACCTACGCGATGACCCATTGATCCAACTTTAGAGGGCTAAGTCAGCTTTCATCAATCGAACTCGCACCACATTGAATCAGCACGAGGCCAACGTGACAGCAACGCTAACTGACGAACAAGAGCAGCAAGTCGTCGAACATCTCCTGGCGAGTCGCGAACGAATCGATCAAGAACTATCCAAAACGATCGTCGGGCAGAAAGATGTCGTCCAGCAGCTGCTGATCAGCCTGCTTGGCGGAGGGCACTGTCTGATCACGGGTGCCCCAGGATTGGCCAAAACCCTGCTAGTTCGAAGTGTAGCCGAGATCTTTGACCTGCAATTCCAACGAATCCAGTTCACGCCGGACCTGATGCCCAGCGACATTACGGGGACGGAGATCCTGGAACAGACGCCGGAGGGTGGACGTTCGATGCAGTTTGTGAAGGGCCCGGTCTTCGCAAACGTCATTCTGGCTGACGAAATCAACCGAACTCCGCCGAAGACACAGGCCGCCTTACTGGAAGCCATGCAGGAGCACCAAGTCACCGTTGCCGGTAAACGATACATTCTCGAGGAACCCTTCTTCGTTTTAGCGACGCAAAACCCGATCGAAATGGAAGGCACTTACCCGCTTCCAGAGGCCCAGCTCGATCGGTTCATGTTTAACGTGCTCATTGACTATCTTCCTCACGAAGAGGAATTAGATGTCGTCCTTCAAACCACTTCGAAGAAGGCGGAAAAGATCGAGCATCTTTTCAGCGGTGAGGATGTCCTCAAGTTCCAAGAGGTTGTGCGCCGGGTCCCAATCGCTCGCGAAATTGCCGATTACGCCGTGCGGCTGGTTGAAGCCTCACGGCCAGGACGAGAGACAGCCATTCCATTCGTGAACGAATGGGTGAGCTGGGGTGCGGGACTCCGAGCTGCGCAGACGCTCGTCCTGGGTTCAAAGGCGCGTGCCTTGCTCGAAGGTCGCTCACATGTAACCCACGACGACATCAACGCGTTAGCAGCACCAACGTTACGCCACCGAGTCCTATTAAATTACAAAGCTGAGGCCGAAGGCGTGCAAGCTGAGGATTGCATCAAAGAATTGATAAGCTCAGTCGGGAACTAAGGCACTCTCATTCAGTGCAAAAACGACAGCGTGCAGCGACTTGCTCGAAGCACGATTTTTTACGGCTAATCCATTGGCCGACCTTTAAGCACGGTTTCAGGTTACCGCTCATTGTCTAGCTCACTTCAAAATTCGAACTCAGGGCCGGCACAAACTGGCGGCAAGAATGCAACAAGTGCGTCTGCCGATCTTGCGTCTGCAAAAGCGACTGAATCACGTCGTTCCAACCGTGGATGGTTTATTGACCCTCAGGCCTTGATGCAAATCAAAAGTCTGACATTACGAGCAAAGACGGTCGTCGAGGGTTTTACGAGCGGCTTACATCGCAGCCCCCTGCACGGATTCAGCGTCGAGTTTGCGCAATACCGCCCTTACGTGCTTGGGGATGACCCGCGCAATCTCGATTGGAAACTGCTAGCGCGCACCGATCGTTGCTACGTCAAGCAATATGAGGACGAAACCAACCGCCGCTGTTACATAGCGATTGACCAGAGTCGATCGATGGCCTACGCCGGCAAAACTGGATATTCGAAAGCGGAATACGCTCGCACCTTGGCGGCGACGCTAGCCTATTATCTGCACAGCCAACGCGACGCCGTTGGGCTTCAAACCTGCGGTACTAACAATCCGGAGTATCTCCCTCCCCGGCATCGCCCTGGTCAACTTCAGCAGATCATGCACATGCTAGATCGTGAGAGCGAAGGGACCGATTCCAATCTTTCCCAAACGCTTCATCAGCTTGCCGGCGTTTCAAAGAGGCGAGGTTTGGTCATCTTGCTCTCCGATATGCTGGCGGAGCTCGAGCCACTGTTTCAACCCTTAGGCTATTTGAAGGGCAGGGGACACGAGACGATCGTCATTCGGATCTTGGATCGTAGCGAGATCGATTTCCAATTGGATTCGGGCACGATGGTCGAAGACATGGAAACAGGCCAGCAGATCTTCGTCGACCCAGCTCAAGCGGCGGCATCCTATCGCAGCGAATTCGATGCTCATGAAGCACAATTGATCGATATCCTCCACCGACGAGGCGGACGGCTGATCACCGTTTGTTCAGACGACCCCATCGACGTGGCTCTACTTGAACTGATCAGCAACACCCGGACGCTAGACGCGGGTGCAAAACCCACAGGGCTAGCAAGAAAAGATGCGTCCCGATTACCGCCATCGGTTCGTCAGGAGGCAAGCTAGGACATGGGTCTACTCGCACCTCTTTACGCCCTTGCGGCGCTCGCCATCGCGGGTCCAATCTTTTTTCACCTCATCCGTAGGCAACCGAGAGGGCAAACGGAATTCAGTTCTCTTCGATTCCTCAAGCCGACTCCTCCGAAACTGACACAAAGAAGCCGCTTGGACAACCTGCTGCTCCTTCTGCTCCGCGCCCTGGCCATTGGACTGATCGCTTTCGCCTTTATGCGTCCGTACTTCCGAGAAGCGAGTCTTCTGTCGATCGACGCGGACGGACGCAAAGTAGCATTGCTGATCGATACTAGCGGGAGCATGCAAAGAGAGTCGGTTTGGCAAGAGGCGGTAGACGAGGCAAGCGAGGTGCTGGATGATCTGGCTCCCGGCGACAGCGTCTCCCTTTACACCGTTGATCGAGAGTTGAATACGATTGTGGGCCTTCAGCAGGAGGTAACCGATCCGCTCGCGACTCAACAAGCGGTCAGATCCGAGCTGGACGAGTTGATTCCCACATGGCGACGCACTCAACTCGCGAAGGGCATCGCCGAACTGGCTGAGCTACTGGACGCAGATCGTCTCGGAGAGGCCAACCCGGTACCATCAAAGATTGTCCTTATCACCGACCTTCAACGCAGCGCCGAGATTGATGCATTGCAGGGCTTCGCGTGGCCGGAGGGTCTGCAGCTCGATGTTCGTGTGATTCGACCCGATGTTCCCGGCAACGCGCGGCTGTCGCTCATGTCGACCGATGATGAATCATTGGCCGTCCGGATCCAGAATTCCGAAGATTCTTTGTCGAGCACCTTCAGCTTGACCTGGGGAGGAAGCCTCGAATCGAATGCGGTTACCACGCTACAAGTTCCTCCCGGTCAAGTTCGCATTCTCGAGGCTCCACCGAATCCAGATAACTCTGATCGCTTAACGTTAGCAGGTGATGCATGGGATGGAGACAATGCCGCTTTCTATCCGGCGTTTGAACCCACCACTGAGCTTATCGCTTACCTGAGTTCGCAGAAGACGGCGACGCCAGAGGATGACCCTGGATTCTTTCTTGCCGCAGCACCTCTTAGTACTCCAACCAAGAATCGCGAAGTGAACCGCATCGATGCAGGGCAGCTGTCCGCCGCAATAACGGCACCAGATCTCAGCGCAATCTTTGTCAACCTCTCCGCGACCCAAGTTCTAGACACCGAGCCGCTCGTGAACTTCGCAGAGCAGGGCGGCACTGTAGTGCTACTCTTGGCCGAACCGGTCAAGTCCGCGAACGTCTGCAGCCAGCTGGCAGCGTGTTTTGAACTGCCAGCAGACTCGGTGACAGTCGAAGAAGCCACAACTACGGACTTCGCGTTGCTCGGCAGTGTCGACTACCAATCACCAGTGTTTGCACCCTTCGCCGACCCTCGCTTCAACGATTTCAGCAAGATTCGTTTCTGGAGCCATCGCCGCTGTTCTTTCCCGGACGATCCTCGCATCGAAATCCTAGCTCAATACGACGATGATTCGCCTTATTTAGTGCGAAGCCAAGTGGGTGACGGCACGGTGTGGCTGATCACTGCGGGTTGGCAACCAAAGGAGAGTGGTGTTGCTCTATCGACAAAATTCATCCCGATCCTCTCCCAACTCTTGGATCCGCGCGCAGCAGATCCCATTGGATTAGCAATCACCTATTGCGGTGACTTCCTCGACGAGTTTCCAGACGACGCAATTTATTTGAATAGCCAAACAGGCGAAAAATCGACAATCGACAAGTCCGCCGATGCGTCCGCTAAGCGTCTGAGCCTAGAAACGCCTGGGTTATACACCGTCGAGCGATTAGATTCGGAGAAAGATTCAGCGAAAGACTCGCCCCGCCAAATTGCAGCTCAGATGCCAATGGACGAAAGCGATGTCGTCGCCAACGATCCATCTGTCTTTGAGCAGTTTGGAATCAACCTCGGTATCGTAGAGAATTCGGAAGAAGCTCAAGAGCGAGCTAGACAATTGCAAGTCGAAGAGCTCGAGCGAAAACAAAGAATATGGCAATGGCTCTTGGCGGCAGGCCTGTGCGTTCTAGCCCTAGAAACGCTGATTGCTGGCTGGAAGACACGAAGATTACTCGAGCCGTCACTTGCCGAATCCCCAACCTAACTTGGCCCGTTTCGATTTACTGAAAACCGCTCCAATAACTCCCGTTCGGTTATCACAACCTGAGCAGTCCGGAGAGTGAAATATGGATACTCGACTTCAAATTCGATTACACCGCGTCGCGAGTCGACTTCGCTCCCTCAAGATGGGCTGGGGGCTGGCTGCGGTCTGGGCCATCGCCTCAGCAATCGGCTATGCACTCCTGGTCGGGAAACAATCGGGTTACGTTACTTGGCCAAACCTGCATTGGGGATGGGGAATCTCCGCCGCGCTAGCCGGCCTGCTTGCCGCCATCCTGATTATCCGGCGCAGCCGCGACTTAGTCGATGTAGCCAAACGTTTGGAGCAGCACTTCCCAGGACTCGACAACAGCCTGCTCACTGCCACGCAACAACGCCCCAGCGACGGAAAATTCTCGTTCTTGCAGCGCAATGTCATCGGCCAGGCGATTCGACACGACGTTACCAACCACTGGCCAACAGTTGTATCCGGCTCTTCGGTAGCGTGTGCTTGGCTCACCAATATTTCGCTTTTCGTCCTCGCCGTCTTCGTTGGCTTTACACTGTGGCGAACCCCCGTTGGTTCTCTTCCCGAATCTCTCATCGAAGCGCCATCAAATGCCGTCATGGCGGCAAGCGTTCGGCCACCGGTCATCGAGCCTGGCAACACAGAGATCGAAAAGGGATCGAGCGTCATCGTGACAGCTATCTTTGAAGGCAGACTTCCCGAAGAAGTTTGGCTGGTAAAGACATCACTCACGGGTGAGAACAGCAAAATCATGATGCGACAATCGCTCGAAGATCCGATTTTCGCCGCCTATCTGTATGATGTCCAGCAACCAACAGAATACCTAGTCGAATACGACGACGCTTCCACGGATTCGTATCGCATCGACGTTTTCGAGTACCCCGAGCTCGTTCGTTCCGATGCCCTCCTCAACTTCCCTAGCTACATGGACCGAGAGTCGAAAACGGTTCTTGATACTCGCCGTGTGACCGCCGTCGAAGGAACTCAATTGGCATGGCACCTTCATGTCAATAAGCCAGATTTGGTCGTCAGGATCGCAGAAGATGGCGCAGAGCCCGGCGCTGAACAAATCTTGGAATCAACTGTCGAAAATCCGCTTTTATTCGAGGCTGAGTTCCTGCTGACTGAATCGAAGGAATGGAATATCGAGTTGGTCGACTCTGACGGGCGAGCGAACCCGAACGAATACACATTGCGAGCCAAGGTCTTACCGAACAAAGAATCCACCATTCGGCTAACGGCTGGCGGGGACCAGCAAGTTTCACCTCTCGAGGAATTCGAAATTCAAGCCGAACTTACGGATGACTTCGCAATCCACCGCGCGGGAATCGGATTTCAGCATGCAGCCGGAGAGCTAATTGAGCTCGACGCCACCGACAATCTCACGTCGAAGGGCAGGAAAAAGATACTCGCCGAGACAATCGACTTTGAAGCGCTTGGCGCGCGTCCGATGGAATTCGTTTCTTACTATGTTTGGGCCGAAGACAAAGACTCTAGTGGGGAAGTCCGACGAAGCGTCAGTGACATTTTCTTCGCAGAAGTACGGCCGTTTGAGGAAATCTATCGTCAGGGAGAGCAGCAACCGCAAGGCCAACAGCAGAATCAACAATCACAGCAGCAACAACAAGGTGGTAACCAGCAGACCGAAGAATTGCTCGAACTGCAGAAGCAGATCGTAGCCGGCACTTGGAATGTCCTTCGCAAAGCCGGCTCGAGGGAATCCATGCCAGGCAAGCTCGGGCCGGACATTCTGGTCCTGCAAGAGTCCCAACAATCAGCAATCCAATTGCTTGAGCAAAAAGCCCAAGAACAGACCGCAGAGGGTGCTGCCGCCTTGCTCGACTCTGCACGCGAAGCAATGACACAAGCCGCGGTAACCCTCGGCCTAGCCTCAAGTGGGCTCGCACCCAACGATCTAAAGGAAGCACTTAGTTTCGAACAAATCGCCTACCAAGCATTGCTAAAGCTGCAAGCCAAAGAATTCGAGATTAGTCGCCAACAACAGCAACAGGGCCAGCCCAGTTCTTCACGTCAACAGTCCCGCCAACAGCAAATTGACCAACTCCAGCTGGAGCAAGACGAAAACCGCTACGAAGAAGAACGTGTCGCACAGGAGCAAGACAGTGCCGCCCAACAGGAGCTGCGACAGGTCATCAGTCGACTCCGCGAGTTGGCAGCCCGACAAGAAGACTTGAATGAGCAGCTCCGCGAACTTGAAGCCGCACTCCAACTTGCAAAAAGCGAAGAGGAACGCAAAGAGTTGGAAGACCAACTAGAGCGGCTTCGCGAACAGCAACAGCAGCTACTCCAAGACACCGACGAAACGCAAGAACGCATGCAATCCAGCGAGAGCCAGGAATTGCAGGAGGCACAGGAACAGCTCGACCAAGCTCGGGAGAATATCCAGCAGTCGAATGAAGCCTTGCAAAAGGGGGACACAAGTAAGGCCCTGGCTTCAGGAACGCGAGCGCAAGAAAAGTTGGAGGAACTACAGGAAGAAGTTAGGAAGCAAGCCGCAAACCAGTTTGAGCAGACGATGCGCAACATGCAGAGTCAAGCCCAAGAACTGGAATCGACTCAAGAGGAAATCCTGAAGCAGCTGACCGAAAGCGACGAACCAAGCGGCGCCGGACTTCGTGAAGAAAAATCACCTGCGGACGATGTAACCGATCGAATTGAAGAACAAAGCGAACGTCTAGCAAACCTTCTCGAACAGATGCAAGAAACGGTAGTCGACGCTGAAGAAGCTGAACCATTACTTGCCCAGAAGCTCTACGATACTTTTCGAACCACGCAACAAGAGCGGGCTGAGGAACGAATGGACGTTACCGAAAGGCTGCTGCAGCGAAATCTCAAATCGGATGCAATCGAGCTTGCTGAAGAATCACGACAAGATTTGTCCAACTTGCGTGAGGGCATTGAGGAGGCTGCAGAAGCCGTGCTTGGGAGTGAAGTAGAATCACTTCAAAGGGCATTGAATCAGCTCGAAGATTTAACCTCGGACTTGGATCAAGAAATCGAAGATGCTACCGGAATAAGCCGGGAAGAGTCACAACGCGATTCGGGTTCGACAGAGGATCCGTCACAAGCGAATTCCGATGCGGAGCCTGGAGAAGGGGCCCCCCGGAGGCAGAGCGGCAACGAATCGGACCGCGACGGGCAACCACGTGACACTTTAGAGAATAGCAACGAAGGTGGCAGCTCACGCGGTTCTCGCGAGTCAGAACAAGATGAAGAGAGTCTTTCTAGCAACAGAAACCAGGAAGAAAACCAAGAACGCCAAGAGCGGCCAGAGCAACAAGAATCGGCAAGCAACGGCCAGCCACCGAACCGGCAGCAGCAGAACGAGCAAGCCCAGGGACGCGGCCAGGGATCGCAATCGGGTGAAGAGCAACAGGACTCAAACGCGAACCAGTCAGATCAAGATTCGCCTGAATCCAGCCAACCGTCACAATCACCACAGGGGCGTCCATCGACCGACAGCCAACGTCCGGGTCTGCGAGGCGCTCGTGAGGATACTCAATCAAGTCCTCAGACTCGGACAGGCGGCGGCAATCCACGTCCGTTAACAGGTGAGAACTTCCAACAATGGTCAGATCAACTGCGTGACGTCGAAGAATTAGTGACCGACGAGGAGCTCCGTTGGCAAGCGACGCAGATTCGTCAAACTGCGCGAGAGGTACGTCGGCAATTGAAGCAACATGCAGCCGATCCTAAATGGAGTGAAGTAGAAGATTTGATCGCTAGTCCTCTGCGTGACCTACAACGCCGTGTCCGCGACGAGATCCTTCGACGCGCCGCAAAGAAAACGGAGATCGTTCCGATCGATAGCGACCCAGTACCGGCTAATTTCAGCCGGAGTGTTCAGCAATACTATGAGAATCTAGGAGCAAGTTCGAAATGATCGTGCTCTTTGCTCAAACCAATTCGGAATTCGGAAGCTTGCTCTTTGGTTCACAGAGCTGGCTCTGGATTTCTAGTGCGCTTGCGATAGTCGTATCGGTGCTCGCGATATGGAGCTACTTGCGGTCCCCCACAAGCCTTCACGGGCTACGGCTGGCCACCGTTTCTCTAAAGGTCGTTGGCGCAGGCTTGCTCGCATTCTGCCTACTCGAGCCGATGCAGCGTACCGAACGACCGCTACCGGGGGCCAACGTGCTGGCTTTGGTCGTCGATAACAGTAGGAGTATGCAGATCCGTCCCGAAGGAGCAGCTGGAAGCAGGGCCGAGCTATTCAGCCAGAAATTGGGTGCAGAGCGGAAATGGCAACGAAGAATCTCGCAAGACTTTGATGTCCGCCGCTACGCGTTTGACGAGCGTCTCCACGTCGAAAACAACTTTGCTGATCTCAAGTTTGACGGCAAGAGTTCCTCGCTAGCAGGGGCCATCGGTACCCTAAATGAAAGATTCTCTTCGCGTCCCGTAGCCGGCGTGCTGCTGTTTACGGACGGTGTTGCAACGGATGATAACGCCCAGATTTTAGGGCGCAATGCAGCCAACTTCCCGATCTACCCGGTCGTTTCAGGCTCAAACGAAATCGTAAGAGACATTTCAATCGACGAGTCCTCGACATCGGTTACACCGTTCGAATTGGCGCCAGCATCAGTCGAAGTGCGCGTCAACGCGGTTGGCTTCGCGGGAGAGGAACTTGCCGTCCGGCTCTATGACGCAGACGGCGTCAGTGTTGAGAAACAAACATTCAAATGTGATGCTGACCCGTTTCAACAAAAGGTCAAATTTCAATATCGACCCGCAGAGCCGGGATTTCAGATCGTTTCCGTTCGCGCCATGCTGAACGACGAGGACCGCGACGCTCTCGACACGAAAAGCAAACGCGAAGTGACTAGCGAGAACAACACCCGCGTCATCGCTGTCGATCGGGGTGGCGGCCCCTATCGAATTCTTTATGTCAGTGGTCGCCCGAATTGGGAATTTAAGTTTTTGAGGCGTGCTTTAGAAGAAGATGTCGAGATTGACCTGGACGGATTGGTACGTATCGCCAAAGAGGAACCAAAATTCAGCTTCCGGGATCGAGGTGTAGAGACTTCTAACCCACTCTTGGCGGGCTTCGCTGAGGACGACACCGCGGAGCAATACGATGAACCCGTTCTGCTGCGACTTGGTGTCGATGAAGGAGAATTGAAGTCTGGTTTCCCCAGTGTCGCAGAAGACCTTTTCGTTTACCACGGAATCATTCTTGATGACGTCGAAGCCTCGTTCTTCACTCAACAGCAGATGCTGCTCATGCGTGAATTCGTTTCAGCAAGAGGTGGAGGCTTCATGATGCTTGGTGGGCAAGAGAGTTTTATTGGTGGTGGCTACCGCGATACACCTCTCGGTGACGTGCTACCCATCTACTTGCGTGGCACAGAAATCAAATCTGCTTCGCAACTCCCAATGCGCTACCGACTTTCACGTGAAGGCTCACTGGAGCCTTGGCTGCGATTGCGAGACAATCGTTCTGACGAACAGAAGCGTGTGCGGCAGATGCCAGAATTCGCCACTTGGAACAAAGCAACGGAAGTTAAGCCTGGCGCGAGCGTTTTGGCGACTCTTTCATCTGCCGAACAAGAACAACCTGGCTTAGTGGCCCACCGTTTCGGCCGCGGTCGAGCCATGGTCCTTATGCTCGGGGATTTCTGGCGTTGGAGCATGCGGCGAGCAACGAAAGAGACAGATGACTTGGCCCAGAGCTGGCGGCAAATGACGCGATGGCTGACTGCTGATGTTCCGCGACGACTGGAAGTCGAGATCGACCAATCAACGAACCTGTCAGAACCCACGAAGGTTCGTATCACGATTCGAGACGAGGCCTTCATGCCGCTCGACAATGCGGAAGTTCGCATCGAAGTCAAAGAGCCCGATGGTCAAACGGTGACTGCCACTGCGACTCCGCATCCGACGGAGCGGGGTGTTTATGTGGCAGACTACTGGGCATTGAAGGATGGTGGCTACGCTTGTACGGTGCTCGCAAAAGGCCCGAGCGGCGAAGAGCTGGAACCCCGCGAGACAGGTTGGACGGCCCAGCCCAGTGCTCTCGAGTTTTCTCAGGTCCGTTTTAATCGTAAGCTGGTCGATCAACTTGCCCAAGCTAGCGGCGGAGAAGTTGTCGAACTGGACCGTCTCGAGAGCTTCGTTGAGAGCCTACCAAGCAAGAAAGTGCCCATCACCGAATCGCGTGTGGAACCGATTTGGCACCGCCCGTGGCTCATTGTGCTTGCCATAATCTGCTTATGCGGTGAATGGGGCATTCGACGTTGGAAGGGACTACCATGATTCACGACGAGTTCAACAAACGTCGGCATTTTGGACCTAAATTGGTTCCTCTGCTCATCGTCGTAATGACGACATGGTTGACCTTGGCGCGTATGCACGCTCAAGAATCCCATATGGATCCGACTGAGGATCCGATTGAGCCGAAGCCCCCCGCAGTGCGGTTGCTTATGGTGCGCGGAGCCGAAGGCGATGCGGACTTCGCATCTGATTTTGGCGAGGCTGCTCAGGGCTGGCTCAAGGTCGCAGAACGAAACAACTTTGAAGTCATTGAGATTCAACCGGAGACCGAAGAACCAGCACGGGATGTCTTGCGAAACGCCATACATGATTCGATGGAGTGTCAATCACTTTGGGTCGTCATGATCGGTCACGGCACCTTTTCGAGTAATTCGGCAAAGTTCAATCTACCAGGTCCGGACGTTTCGTCGGAGGAACTTGCAGAATGGTTCGTGCCATTCAAGAACGACCTCTACCTAATTCATTGCTTTTCTGCCTCAGCACCCTTCATGAAAGCATTATCGGGCCCCGGTCGGATCGTTGTCACGAGTACCAAGAGCGGAGCGGAGTACAACTATTCGCGGTTCGGAAAATACTTGGGCGTTGCCATGAACGAGTTAGGCAACGACCTTGACCACGATGATTCCGTCTCATTACTGGAAGCTTTTCTCGCGGCAAACAATCGGACCCAGCAGTTCTACGAAAGCGAATCTCGACTCGCGACAGAACACGCCTTGCTGGATGACAACTCCGATACACTGGGTACCCCCGGAGAGTTCTACACGGGAATCCGTCCTTCACAGAAGTCCGAATCTGGAAGGGAAATCGATGGCGCACGAGCTTCACGCATTATCCTTTTCGAGTCGCCCGACTTGCCGAAACTCGACGAAGCGCAATCACAAGATCGACTCAAACTCGAATTGGAACTCGAAAAACTAAGAAGGAATAAGCCAAGCATTCCGGAATCTCAATACCTGGACCGGCTTGAAACCTTAATGCTGAAACTCTCTCCGCTCTACATTGGCAAGGAAGCTCCTGGAAACGCCCCAAAATCGGAAACAGGCAGTCACTAAGCATCGCCGTCTAGGCATCGCGAAGCGTTAGTCAGTTCCGATTCCAGCCAGTAGTCGATCCGGCGTCTACATTCACCGTGACAACGATATTTTGCTTGTCGTCGGCGAATTCACCCCGCACGTGGGAATGAGCCGAATGGTCGCGCTCTGCCCAAATCGTCTCAACCTCGCCTATCCGACGGAATCTTCTTGCAATTCGCGCGCAGAATAAGTACAACTGTACCGAACCGCTATTCTGCATTTGATCTGCGACACGAGGCAACTCAGAAAACAGTCATCGCCTGGATCGTTTTTTGACGTCTCTTCCCACCGGACTTTTCTTATTGGACTCTTCAAATGGTCGACCGCCCCAGTGTATCTCGTGGAGAAACGGAAGTTCTCAAAGCATTGTGGAAAATCTTGAAAGGCTCTGTTGGTGAGATCCACGCAACCATTTGTGAAGAACGTGATATGGACTATTCAACGGTTCAGACTTACGTCCGTCGCTTGGAAGCCAAAGGATATTTGGACGCACAGCGAATTGGCCGAAACAAAATTTACCGGGCAGCCGTTGAACGGCAAGAAGTTCTCGGCGAGGCGATCGATGACTTTGTCGACCGCATGTTTGACGGTCAATTATTGCCCATGGTCCGACAGCTAGTCGATTCGCGTGGCGTATCGCCTGAGGAGATAAAGGACCTGATGAAACTCGTGAAAGAATTGCAGAAGGAGCAGAAGAATGATGGGAAGTAGTCTCAACCTTCCGACATTCCTGTGGGCTCATATCGCGCAGTTTAGCATCGGCATCACCATCGTCGCCGCGCTGATTTGGCTAGCCGGAAAACGTTGGCCGCAAGTTGCCTTCTTGCTTTGCATGCTCGCTTTCGCCAAATGCTTGGTACCGCCGGTCATCACTAGCCCAGCGGGACTATTTACTCGTTCGGAAAGCGTCGCATTCAATCCGTTTCCTAGTGAGCCTAGAGAGCAAGATGTCGTCCGTTGGAAACAGGTTCCTGCTGGTCGATACCCCAGAGTAATCGATGTTGACATTGGGAGCGTCGACAGTGGATTCAGCCCAAGCCACGGCAACGATGAAGCGTTTAGGAATCCGTATCAGACGCTCGCAACTTCGGCCTTCCAGTCACATCCACTGAATCCGATCGCCAGTCCCTGGCTGTGGACGTTTTTGGCGATATGGATCGGGGGCTTGCTATGCATGGGGCTGGACGGTTTTCGGAAGCTGGCAAGAGTTTCGCGGATGGCAGCGGAGATGTACCCAGCTTCGTTGCCAATCCGACGTCTCACCGCTGAGCTCAAGAAAGAAATCGGATTGACTCGACCAGTCCGTGTTTTGATTTCCGAAGACAACTACGGCCCGGCCTGCCTAGGCATCATTCGCCCCACTCTGATTTTGCCTCAGACAATGGTCGATACCTTTCCCACCAGACTACTTCGTCCCATTCTGGCTCACGAATTGGTCCATGCTCGGCGTGGAGACGCACTATGGGGCTACCTTCAATTCTTGACCCAGATCGTATGGTGGTTTCATCCTCTCGTTTGGTGGGTTGGGCGGCGAGCTAGTGATCTATGCGAAAGTTGCTGCGACACCGAGGTTGTACTTACAGCCAAATGCAAGGCGAGCGATTATGCGGAGAGTTTGGTTCGAGTTCTCGCGTTGAAGTCGTCGCTTCGTCCAGTGCCACTTTCGAGCGCGATGTCGGCAACACAGATCACACGTACCCGCCTCCAGCAAATTATGAATTTGAAGGATGGGCACGCGAATCCGGCTGCTCTGGCGAGTTGGTCTTTGACACTTGGTCTAGCAATCCTCGTGATCCCGGGACTTCAATGGACCTCGCAGCAACAGGAGAACAGGTCCGATTCGCGTCCATTGGTCGCAGATACGGTCGACGAGAACGATGAAACACCGATGGATTGGAAATCACTTTCGAGAGACGAAATCCGTAAGCGAGTCAATTACGGACTGGAGAACGGAAAGTGGCAATCCGTAATCAGTCTACTAACACCCATTGTCGAAGACGACCCACAAGACGCTTCAGCAATCTTCTATCTGGGCTACGCACTTCACGCTGACGGCCAATGGAAAAAAGCGAAAGACTTTCATGAAAGGGCGACTCAGTTCGAAGGCACTCGACCGGCCGCCCTCTACAACTGGGGCTGTGCTTTGGCTTTGCTTGGGGAGAGCGACGCGGCCTTAGAAAAAGTCCGTGAGTCCATCCGGGCTGGGTTCGTTGTCGGGTCCTCGCTGGAAAGGGATCCTGACCTTGAGGGTATCCGCGACTCAGTCGGATTCAAATCGTTGGTCAAAGAGATTCGCAGCTGGCACGAACTTGATTTCTGGCTTGGCGAATGGAAAGTTCGTGACTCGGACGGTGATGAGCTTGGGACCAGCCGGGTCAGTGCGCAAGAGAAGGGACATTTGATCGTCGAAAAATGGACCAATCACCTGGGTGGAACGGGAACTAGCATGAACTACTTCCACCCCGAAGACAAAAAATGGAAACAGCATTGGGTCGACGACGACGGAAGCATCTTGGAAATGACGGGAGAATTCAAGGATGGAGCGATGCGATATGCAGGCACCATGCGCATGAAATTTGGGGAGACCTTTCAGACGCGGATGCAGCTGGAACCCAAAACTGATGGCGAAGTCCACCAGCTGATTGAACGATTCAATGCTGAGTCTTCCGAATGGGAGACCTACTTCCAAGGAACCTACCACTTGCGGCAGCGTCCGAAGCAAGCAAGCATGGGGACTCGCGAATTCCTGTTCGTCACCGACACCGATGGCAACGGGCAACGCAAACGACTAACTATCGAATAATAAGGAAACACCCGCAAGGTTCTTCGGAACCATTCTTGGTATGCGGGGGCGGCGTCTACTCGTGCAGGCGATGTTCGCAACGAGGGTGAGAGCTCGTTATAAACAAGATCAATGCGACTTCCGCACCCGTCCTCCTGACCTCATGGACGGCTCCGGCAGCGCTGGATCAATCGTCTCGCGGGCGTAGTCCAACATGTTTGAACAGCGCACATGGTCGGTCTATTGCCGCCGGATGCGTTTGTTGAGACAAAGGATCTACCCTAGGCGCCGCATTCTTTTTCTTCCGACAAGAAAACTCGGAACGCCTCGTTTTCGTCACTCTTGAGGCACTCATCAACAGACCGGTTGAGAGGTTCTCAATCTAGCCTTATGCTGCCAGGGCAATGTGCAGATGGTATCGAAATTTGGTCCAATACCCGCTGAAAGTTTCACCCAAACGTGTCTTCCGAGATTCGAATCAAAGTCGGCTCCCAAAACCCAGTGAAGGTCAACGCCGCGAAAGCTGGATTTGCGTGTTGTTTCCCTAGCCATGTAATTGATGCGCAAGGTGCGGCCGTTCCATCAGGTGTCTCCGATCAACCCATGTCCGATGAGGAAACACTGCGAGGAGCAACAAACCGAGCTCAGCTTCTTCGGGACGACAACAGCATTGATTTCGCGGTTGGCATTGAAGGTGGGATCGTCACGATAGAAGAGCAGCTCTTCGCCGCGGCTTGGGTGGTTGTCATTGATCAAAACGGATCCATCGGCCGTAGCCGTAGTGGCACGTTCGCTCTGCCTCCGCGTGTGAAAGCACTGGTCGATTCCGGGATGGAACTTGGCTTGGCAAATGACGAAGTTTTCAATCAAGTCAACTCAAAGCATGCCGGTGGCGCGGTCGGTTCCTTAACCGGCGGCCTCATTGATCGTCAAGCTCTATACGAGCATGCTATGATCTTGGCTCTCATACGCTTCACGCAACCTGAACTTTTCAACCACGCCGACTGAGCGGAAAAGATCAGTTGCCAATGCATCTACCACGAGATAACTCATATATCGCAACGAATTTCTGCGTTAATTCGCAATTGGCCGATCTCCAGAAAGAGTACAAGAGATGAATTTGAACGGAATGCTTCGGGTTAACAGCCTCCTTGTCGTTCTCTCTTTGTCCACCATCATTTCCGCCTGCGTGCCGCAGGTATCCTCTATTTGTACAGCGCAGGAGTCGAACAAAGCGATGGAAAGCGATCTTATCAAGCCCTGGGCAGGACCGTATGGCGGAGTCCCTCCGTGGAATCGTGTGCGGGTAGAAGAGTTCGTTTCGTCATTTCAATTTGCGATCGATCAACACAACCGTGAGATCGATACCATCGTAGACAACGAAGCTCCAGCTTCGTTTGAAAACACGGTCATAGCTCTAGAGCAGGCTGGGCAAACGCTCAACCGATTGGTCGCCATGTTCGGCGTGCACTCGTCCAATCTAAACGTTGGGCCGATGGCCGACATCGAAAAATCAATCGTCCCAATGCTGACCGAGCACGAAGACTCCGTCATACAAAACTCAAAGCTTTTCGCCCGCATTCGCACGGTCTACGAAAGCGAAGCGTTGTCCGCGATGGGCACGCCTGAGAAACGTCTTGTCGAAGATCTGTACAAGCAATTTGTTCGCCAGGGCGCCCAGCTAAGCGACGGCGATAAGGAGCGTCTTTCCAAGATAAACAAACGCTTGGCTAGCTTGTTCACGGACTTTTCGCAAAACGTACTCGCCGACGAGGCTGGCTGGGTTACCTGGATCACCGACGAAAAGGACCTTGCCGGTCTGCCGGTCAGCGTTCGTTCTGCAATGGCCGCTGCGGCCAAGGCAAAAGGACAGGACGGCAAATGGGCGGTCACCAACACTCGATCTTCGATGGATCCGTTCCTGACGTACGCGGACAATCGCGACCTGCGGAAACAAGTTTGGACCAACTATTACAACCGCGGTGACAACGGAGATAAGCACGACAACAACGGCATTATTGCTGAGATACTCAAACTGAGAGCCACCCGTGCAAAATTACTTGGCTACGAAACCCATGCACACTGGCGGCTCGAACCGCAGATGGCCAAGACTCCTGACAATGCAATGGCTCTTATGCTCAGAGTCTGGCCGAAGGCCGTCGCACGTGTTCGCGAAGAAGTTGCCGATATGCAGCAGATCGCAGATGAGTCAGACGCGAAGATCAAGATCGCTCCATGGGATTATCGGTATTACTCAGAAAAAGTCAGAAAGGCCAAGTACGACCTCGACTTTAACGAAGTGAAACCTTACCTCCAGATGGAAAAACTCCGCGAAGGCATGATGTGGGCTTCCGGTGAAGTATTCGGTTTCCAATACAAACAACTCTATGACCTACCCGTCTTTCACCCAGATGTACGCGTGTGGGAAGTGCTCGACAGCGAAGGCGCTCATGTAGGACTCTGGTATTTCGACCCATACGCCCGCGAGGGCAAACGCTCCGGTGCATGGATGACAGACTACCGAGCGCAGTCCAACATCAACGAGCCAATCACCACGATCGTTTCAAATAATTCGAACTTCGTCAAAGGCGCTGACGGAGAGACGGTTCTCATTTCGTGGGATGACGCCGACACGATGTTTCATGAGTTTGGCCACGCGCTCCACGGACTCTGCTCCAAAGTCAAATACCCGTCCCAGTCCGGGACTTCCGTCGCCAGGGACTATGTCGAATTCCCCTCACAGCTAAATGAGCACTGGTTGATGACGCCAGAGATTCTCAACAAGTACGCGGTGCATTACCAAACTGGTGAACCGATGCCCAAAGAGCTGATCGAGAAAATCGAGGCCACAGCCACGTTCAATCAAGGCTTCCAAACCGTCGAGTATTTGGCGAGCGCGATCGTCGATATGAAACTCCATTTGGCCGGCGATGTTGACATTGATCCGGACAAGTTTGAACGCGATGCTCTTGCTGAATTAGGAATGCCCGAAGAAATCCCGATGCGTCACCGCACACCACAATTCCTGCACCTGTTCGCTGACGACGGATATTCGGCTGGATACTACAGTTACCTATGGTCCGACGCATTGACTGCCGACGCCGCCGATGTCTTCGAGGAAGCTGGCAGCTATTACGATGTTGAAGTTGCAAAGAGCTTGCACGATAACATCTTTTCAGTCGGCAATACGATTGACCCTGCGGAAGGCTTCCGACGCTTCCGCGGTCGTGATGTCGATACGTCTGCACTCCTAAAAAAGCGTGGTTTTCCCGTCGACTAACATTGGTTTTCCGCCGTGCTAACCGACCGTTGGAGTGGGGTCGGAAATTTTACTCACGGCTTTGCAGCTTCCCTCCCAAGGATCCCCAAAGCGGCTGTCAGGAAAGCGGCTGGTCAGGAAAGCGGCTAATTAGAAGTCCCAGCAAGATAGGGTGCTAGGTACTTTGCGGTTACGGATTCGCCCGACTTCGCAACCTGCTCAGGCGTGCCACTGGCGATGACTTGACCGCCTTCGTCCCCAGCACCTGGTCCTAGATCGATCACATAGTCCGCTGCAGCAATCAGCGGAATATTGTGCTCCACAATCACAAGAGAATGCCCATCTTGTAGGAGCACCGAGAAACACTGAAGCAATTTGCTTACGTCGGAGAAGTGCAGCCCAGTCGTTGGCTCATCCATGACGAAAAGCGTTCGCTTCTTGCTAGCTGCTGCGAGAAACCCAGCTAGCTTAAGACGCTGAGCTTCACCAGAACTCAAGGTTGTTGCCGACTGACCAAGCTGCAAATAGCCCAACCCGACGTCATCCAATACTTGAAGCTTGGTGGTAATCTTCGCCTCACGCCGAAAGAAGTCCAGAGCTTCCCGAACTGTCATCTGCAAGACATCGGCAATCGTGCGATCCCGATAGCGAACGCTCAGTATCTCTGGCCTGTACCGACTACCACGACAGTCCGGACAGACCATCCGCACATCGGCAAGAAAGTGCATGTCAACTTCGAGCTGCCCGTCCCCCTTGCAGTTTCCACATCGCCCTGCGTCGCTATTGAAACTAAAATGTCCAGGTGTCATCCCACGTACACGGGCATCACTCGTCTCCGCGAAGACCTTGCGTATTTCGTCAAACGCCTTCACATAGGTGACCGCGTTACTTCTCGGCGATTTGCTGACGGGGCTCTGGTCGACTGAAATACAATCTTTGATCGCTCCCAACCCCGTCAGCGACTTGTATGGTGCCGCTTTATTGCGGGCTATTTCTAGTCGTGCACAGACAGCCGGGTAAAGGGTGTCTTGGACCAAGGTACTTTTACCACTGCCGCTCACGCCACTGACAACACACATGACTCCAAGTGGGAACTGAACGTCGAGCTTTTTAAGATTGTTTCCGTTGCATCCGGTAATGCGGAGGGTTCGCTTCGACTCACGACGTTTCGCTGGCGTGGCGACTTGTCTTTCTCGATTCAGATAAGCCAGCGTTTGGCTGTTGGCGCTAACTCCTTGTACGGGGCCGTCGTAGACAACGGTCCCCCCAAGCCGCCCTGCCGCGGGCCCGATCTCGATGATTCGATCCGCTTCACGCAGTAGTTCCTCTTCGTGCTCGACCACCAAAACCGTATTGTCACGATCGGTTAACTGGCGGATGGCCTTCACCAACATCCCTACGTCGTGCGAGTGCAAGCCGACCGATGGCTCATCAAGCACATAAAGCATGTTGACCAAGTTTGATCCTAAAGCCGCCGTCAGCGCCGTACGTTGAGCTTCTCCACCACTCAAAGTACGAAGGGGCCGATTCAGTTGCAGGTAACCGAGGCCCACTGACATTAGATACCGTACTCGAGAGAGAGCTTGCTCCAGCGGCCCTTCGCTCAATTCTCGATCGCGTTCCGTAAAATGCAGTTTCCCCAAGAATCGTGCCAGTTCTGAAATTTTGAACGCACAAAGCTCTGCAAAATTTTTCTCGCCGACGCGATAGGACAACGCGAGCTCATTCAGACGATTACCGTGGCAACTAGAGCAGCGATTGTAGGAACGCCAACGTGAAATAAACACACGAACATGCATTTTGTATTTCTTCCGTTCGAGCCAGCGAAAGAATCCGTCAATGCCTTCGTACCCAAGAGTATCTTCTCCCTCGTAAAGCAGCTCCACTTGCTGCGCGTTCAACTTGGAAAACGGCAGGTCTAGCGGAATCCCAAGATCTGGTGCCACATCCCGCAGTTCCTCCAAGTTATGTTCGTAAGCAGGCGAATTCCATGGAGCAATCGCCCCTTCATTAATCGATAAAGACCTGTCTGGAACGATCAGATCCCGATCCAAGTCAATCGTATCTCCGAATCCTTCACACTGCTCACATGCTCCGAGCGGACTGTTGAAACTGAAAAGTCGCGACTCAGGATCGGGATACTCGATATCACAGGAGTTGCAGATACGCTTCCTTGAAAGGCACGCAGTCCTCCACTCGCGTCCGTCAAGCGACCGAACAGCACCAGTTTCAACGCCGAGCCCTATCAGCGCATCGCTTGGTTCCGCCTTCTGCTCAATATAAAGCTCGATCGAATCGTAACCTTGCTCGAAAGCGGTCTCAAGACTCTCGGTTGTCCGACTTGCCGCGTCGCCTCCCTGAAGCCTGTCAACGACGACGGATACGCTGCCTGCGCGCGGCAAGGCCGAGGACTGGCTCTCTTTATCCGAATCAGAGAGATGCAAAATCGTCGATTCAGTAGCAAGCCTAACGAAGCCCAGCTGCTGCAGATCGTAAAGTACGGAAGCTCGCTCGCCCACGTCCTGCCATTCACAACGAAAGGCAACCATTAACCTGACCTTCGGCATCCGCTCAATGAGACTGGCAACGGACTGCGGAGAATGGGCTTGGATTTTGCGGCCGCAAGAGTAGCAGCTCAGGTTAGCTACGTTCGCAAAAAGTAGACGTAGGTAATCTAATGTTTCGCTGGCTGTACCAACTGTACTGCGATTGCCCCGAGCGGCATGGCCTCGCGTGACTGCGAGCGCGGGTGGCAAGCCTTCGATCGAGTCGAAATCGGGTCTCTCCAGTCGATCAAGAAACTGCCTGGTATACGCAGAAAACGACTCGATGTAGCGTCGCTGTCCCTCGGCATAGAGAGTATCCAACGCGAGTGACGTTTTGCCAGAACCGCTAACGCCGCAGACCGCGATCAATTCCCCTCGAGGTAGGTCGACATCGACATTCTTGAGGTTGTGGACTCGGATTCCACGTGCGCGAATAAAATCACTCATGGACCAAACGGCACCAAATGCTCAACGAATCTGCTCTGTCGACGGCCCGCACACGTGAGCCATGTGAAAGAAACTGGCAATCAACAAAAAAGAAGAGCACTGCTGGAAACCCAAGCAGTGCTCACGATTCAATATACCGCTGTTTCAAGTCGCATTGCAGCGCTCGCGACCTGGAACGGACTAGCCTAAACTTCTTTCGAGTCAATCCAGCTCATCAATTTTCTCAATCGGCGACCAACTTGCTCGATCTCATGATTTCGTTCCCGACGACGCGTTGCTTTGAACGACGCCGCACCAGCCCGGTTCTCCAGAATCCAGTTGCGTGCGAATTCACCGTTCTGAATCTCAGTAAGAATCTTCTTCATTTCCTTCTTGGTCTCTTCGGTAATGATCCGGGGACCACTCGAATAATCACCATACTCTGCGGTGTTGGAGACACTATATCGCATGTAGTTCAAGCCACCTTCGTAAAACAAGTCGACGATCAACTTTAGCTCGTGCATGCATTCAAAGTAAGCCATCTCGGGTTGGTAACCAGCTTCAACGAGTGTCTCGAACCCTGCCTTTACAAGCTCGCTGACCCCACCGCAGAGAACGACTTGTTCGCCGAATAGATCCGTTTCGGTCTCTTCTGCGAAGGAAGTGTGGATCACACCACCGCGAGTCGCCCCAATTCCCTTAGCGTACGCTAGACCAATCTGGAAAGTCGTGTCCGAAGCGTCTTCGCTGACCGCGATGAGACCGGGCACCCCGCCACCTTTGACGTATTCAGAACGTACCAAGTGCCCAGGCCCCTTAGGAGCGACCAACAACGCATCGACACCGGAGGGGGGCTCAACTTGACCAAAGTGGAGGTTGAAGCCGTGTGAGCACATCAATACGTTGCCAGGACTTAGGTTTGGCAAGATGTGGTCTCGATAAACGTCGCCTTGGACTTCATCCGGAAGAAGAATATTGATGACGTCGGCCTGCTTCGTGGCTTCTGCTGCGGAAACAGGTTTGAAGTTATGGCTCACCGCCAAATCGTAGTTGGCACTTCCTTCGCGTTGGCCGATGACAACATTGCAACCACTGTCACGTAGGTTTTGAGCTTGCGCATGGCCCTGCGAGCCATAGCCAAGAATTGCAACCGTTTTATCTTTGAGGTGCGAAAGATCAGCGTCGTTGTCGTAATAAATTTTGGCGGACATGGAAATCCTCTGAGTAGTTGGGGGCTAAGAGTTATGTTTCTACCGCGATGCAACCAAGGTCCGCGGTCAAATTTCAGCTTCTATTGGGGTGTCCCGTCTCGTGGTATCAGGGGCTCTGGAGGTCGAACCTTGGGGCTTTATCCGGACCGAGACTAATCGCTTCCTCATTGGAGTGTCTGAATCCAAAGTGCTCGGAGCTAGAAGCAAATTGCAATGATGGAATATCCATCTGGCCTTGGACAGGTTTCGGTAGTCCAGCGCTACTGCCAAATGGGGCTACGATTCAGCGGGCTCGTCGTCCTGACCACAGCGGATAAGTGCAATACGACCGGTTCTAACCAATTGCGTTATTCCGTAAGGACGCATTCGTTCGATGAAGGCTTCAATTTTGCTCTCGCGACCTGAAATTTCGACCATCATTTCGTCAGGACCGACATCAACGACTTTCCCTCGGAAGATCTCAACGAGCTCTCGAATCTCACTCCGTTCAGCTCCGCGTGTGGCTTTGACTCGCAGTAACATGAGATCACGCTCGACAAAGTCTCGAGCGCTGATGTCTTCGACTTCGACAACGGTGACAAGCTTTTCTAGTTGCTTTCGGACTTGGTCCTGGACATCGTTCCCACCGACGACAACAAAGGTCATCCGAGATAGATCGGCATTCTCTGTTTCCCCGACGGCGAGTGAATCAATGTTGTACCCTCGCGACGCGAGCATCCCCGAAATATGGGACAGTACGCCAGGAACGTTTTGCACTAACGCAGAAAGAACATGTCTCATCGATTAAACCTTTTGGACCCCTAAACCAAGGGCCAGCTTGACATCAGCGGACCCGCCTCGACAAATCCCATGTCGAAGTTGGAAAAAGGCCTACAAGTTGTGGCGTTTTATCCGCCTCTGGAGGCCAGCATCATACTTCGATCGGTGGGTTACCTCAAGGAGAGCCGGATCCACTACACGGTTCACGACAAGATAGGTGAAACTCGGAAGAGTGAGCAAAAAGGTGCGCATAGAAAAAGGACCGCACTAGAAGCACGGCCCTTCAATTTTGGTCAATATCGCAAGCTCACCGATGCGTTGAAACCTGGCGAACCAGACGACCTAGTTCCACCACCACTTGGCACTGGCTTGACGTGCCGAACTGCGGACTGAGCCAATGGACTTATCCATCTTCGATTCGGTCGATACTAGCTTCCAAGGATTGATCTCAATCCCTCCGCTCGCAGAAACGGTCCACCCAGCTGCGCCACGCACAAAGCTGCAGTGCGGCGCGATCGTCTTTGGCGTTGCATAAGCAGGCGTCTCAACTGCCTCACCACGGATCAGGCTCAAGTTGCAACCGGCTACGGACTCAAGATCATGGGCAGTGATTACCGTCGCGATGATATTCAGATCCATCACATTGCGGAGGTCACCGAAGGCCGAGTTCGTCTTGCACAGTTCTTCGAATTTAGAAGTGAAGTTATCTGCCCAGGCTTGAGCTGCCTTGCTAGATCGCCCGGATTGACTTCTCACGCCCGAAGCGTCCACAAACTGCTCTTCTGTCATCGCCTTGATGCCAAGGCCGGTCAGTTTCCAAGCAAGCATGTCTTCGCTGTGTAGGATGGCATCGTAATCGCATGCCATCCACCAGCGAGGCTGAGTCTTACTGGCCCCTGAGTTTTTGATCATGCTGAGATAGCTCGGCATGCCCTTTACAGGAGAAGCGTCGATCCCCATCGCCAAACGCTTCATTTGGTAGTCTGCAGCAACCAGCGTGCTCGCCATTCGCGAGTCCGTTGGAACCGAGTTAAATGAAACCAACTGAGCTCCGAGAGCTTTCTTCATTGCTGGCTCAGCTTGGGCGGGATTGAACCCACGGCCGCCCATAGTGCTCAACAAACGTCGCAAGCGAACTTCACCTTCCGGCGTTGGGTCGATCGACACAGACATCGGTGCTTGACGAGTCGCTTCTGTGTTCCGAAAGGCGACCAACAAATCTTCGAGCTGGATCACCGGACGTCCGGTTGTTTCACCAACAACCGTTGCGTCATCACGTACTACCCAGCCTTCCGCTGGACCCGCGATCACGATGTCGTTCTGCTTTGGATAGACGAAAACGTATTCGATCCTCTGAAGACCCGCGAGGTAAAGAACGTCTTCCGACAGACGACGGCCTTCTGACTGAGCTGCGGCAATTTCAGCCTGCAGCTTGCCCAACGAGACCATTCGTAATGTGGTACCTGCACGCATCGCGTCAGACGGCGCGCCCACATCTTTCCTCAGTGCCTTCAACTGTCCGGAAGTCTCGACCGCTGAAGCGGATTGAAGCATTCCTTGAGCATCAACACTTACGCCACCTACAACGCCATTTCGATTGCCGAAAAAGCCAAATCCCTGACCGTATGCCGGCATGGCTGTTACGCACGCAGCTACGATCGTTGCGAACGCCAATGTATGGCGTGCGAAGACAGAAAGACGGTGATATCCGCTAATCATTCTCGGACTCCGGAGAAGATTTCCAATAAGCCTCAAGCGCGCTCCGCGCTCAACAGGCTAAGATTGAGGCTGGCAGTTTGAGAAAAGATAGCTCCAGAATACTTAGCGTCGAACTTCAATGCAACAAAGCGTCGCTGCTTACTTGGTCATCCAATCCGGCAATCGGTGGTCCGATATCATGCGTCTTAGGCCGGATCAGCCCATTTTGATTGGAAGGTCCTCGGAATGCGAAATCGTCGTCCGAAATGACCAAGTCAGTCGAAAGCACGCCGAAATCACCCCCCACAACGGAGGGTGGCTTATCCGAGATCTAGGCTCCCGCAATGGCACGCTGGTGAATCGGGAGCCAATCCAAGAACCGCACTCTCTGCGTGACGGTGAAACGATCGACGTCGGTGGCTGCCGAATCACGTATTCCATGGGATTGGCTGGAATCGGCCGAGCGTCCGGGCCCCTGCCCGGCGGGGCCACCGAAGCAACTCGGGAAATCCCCCCTACCATCGTCAATCGAATTGCCAACTCGCAGTGGAGCAGCGAGGGTATTCCGGTTCAGGGAATGGTCTCGCGTGCTGAGAATACGGATCAGTGGGGATTCTTCTACAAGTTGATCGCTGAGCTCGTCACCACGGATTCACGCGAGTCTGCCGCTCAACTCGCTCTCGAACGCTTGGTTTCGCAGCTAGGATTGTCTTTCGGCGGCGTCATCAGCATCGCCCCTCAATCCAAATCTTTGCAGGAATCGATGGCGGTGCTAGCAACTTTCCAGCCCAAAGGCGAAAGCTACCGCCGCATCAGCGACTTTCTCGTCGAGAGTGTCGCCCGCGATGAACAAGCCGTGCTTGCTCGCAATGTCCAGGATGATTCGCAGCTCGCACTCGCGCAGGCTTCGGCTAGCCGAGATGTGGTCAGCATCATTTGTGCCCCACTCAGGTCCGCACCAGATAAAGACGGGAACCAACAAGTCACCGGTCTGCTCCACGTCTACACGGCAGGAAACGAGCGGATGCTAACTGACGTCGATCTGGAACTCGCGGTCGGCGTTGCCGACAACCTATCGATCGCACTTGCCAAACAAAAGCACGAGGACGATCTCAGCAAACGCCTTGCGTCCAGCCGCCGTCGTATTGCGCAGCTGCAGGAGCAGCTCGACGAATCTCTACAGATGGTGGGTGAAAGTGCGGCACTTGCGAAAGTAAAACAATCCATTGAACGCGCAGGCCCGACCGACGCCACCGTTTTGATTCGCGGTGAAAGCGGAGTCGGCAAGGAGTTGGTCGCGCGTGCCATGCATGCGATGAGCAAACGGAGCAGCGGACCGCTAATCTGCCTTAATTGCGCTGCCTTAGCACCAACGCTACTCGAAAGCGAGCTGTTTGGTCACGAAAAAGGAGCGTTCACTGGCGCGACAGAGCGCAAGATCGGTAAGTTTGAGGCTGCCGACGGAGGGACTCTTTTGCTCGACGAGATCGGCGAGATGTCCCCTGAGCTCCAAGCCAAATTCTTGCGAGTACTCGAAGGCCAACCATTCGAACGCTTGGGGGGCAACAAGTCGATCAAGACCGACGTCCGCGTCTTGGCCGCGACGAATCGCGACTTGGAAGAGGCTGTGCAAGAAAAAGAATTTCGTGCTGACCTCTTCTTCCGTCTTCGCGTCATCGAAGTTTACGTACCGCCGCTGCGAGATCGAAAAGAAGATATTCAGCCGTTAGTCCATCACTTTGTATCGCAACTAAAGCACCACGCGGGACGCAGGTTGAACGGCATCACGGAAGAAGCTCTAAAACGCTTGGCACAACACGATTGGCCAGGCAATATCCGCGAACTACGCAACGTCATCGAACGCGCGGTTGTCCTTGGGGGTGAAGAAGAGATTGTCACCGATGATCTCAGCCTAGTAACTCTCTCGACGGAAGCGCCTACCTCATCTCCAACAACGGAAACATCTGCATTCAGCCCAATCTCGCTCGCGGAGCTCGAGAAAAAGCATATCTTTGCGATGCTGGAACACACCGAAGGCAATAAGACGAAAGCGGCTCAATTGCTTGGCATCGAACGGTCCACGCTGGATCGGAAATTGAAACGCTACTAAGAGAATTCTCGCAGGCTTCTTCGGATTGATATGCAAGCTGAGAGCTTACTTCAACATCGCGTGAATAGGCTCACAGAGCCAGGTCTTTCAACGTGGGCGAGTATTTAGGACTGAAGTCTTGGCAAGGAAGCCAGTATGCCAACTCTCTGCGTTCACCTTCCCTCCGCGTTTCAATTCCTGAGCGCAAAATCTTCGAAAACGAGCTCGAAGCACTCTGCAACAGCGAGTTTTGAGGCGGTCGTTATGGGATGAAACCAAAAGTCGCCGCAGCGCGAAGATGCAAAGACTGAGACCTATGCTATTTGATCTCTGTGCCTGCTCGTAGATTTGGCTTCGCCTGGACTTATCGAGCTGAGGAGGAAGAGCTCGAAACGCGGAGGCAAGGAGGTCGCAGAGTGATTGGCGAAGGAGATGGTCGATGCATTTCAGAATCAAATGTGTTGCTGGCCTCTATGAGGCCTGTCATCCTGCAGGCTCGGATAGCCTACCAACAGTTGCCGCGCTGTCGCTTACTTCGACGCCTCAGCGTCTTCTCTCTTTTCTCCACGCTGCCAGTCTGGATCGCGTTTGAAGAACATCAAATGCTGCCACGGTAGCTTGTCATACTGGCTATCCAGCTTGAAGCCATTGGCGGTGTACTCTTTCATGATCTGTCGCTTCGACATCTTGTGCAACAGCTTGATCGGA
The DNA here is from genome assembly GCA_046290675.1 of Aureliella sp. GTDB lineage: Bacteria > Planctomycetota > Planctomycetia > Pirellulales > Pirellulaceae > Aureliella. The sequence continues at coordinate 73,730 of JBKAHA010000007.1, read as the reverse complement.
ACCCGCCGATCCTCCAACCGATACTCCAGCAGCGCTACAACCCCGTCTGGCTTAAGACTCTCACGAATCTTTGCCAGCATCAACTCGGGATGAGAAAACTCGTGATACACGTCGACCAAAAGCACAAGATCGACGCCGCCAGGCGGCAAATTGGGGTCGACCAATGTTCCTTGAATTGGCTCGACATTGGTAACACCTTCTTCTTCTGCACGTAGCTCTAGCAAATGCAGCATTTCAGGCTGGATATCGACTGCCAAAACTTTTCCGTCCGGACGAATCGCCTTAGCCATTCGAAGCGAATAGTAACCATTGCCGCACCCCAAATCACAAACCACCATGCCTGGCTTTAGCCCAAGTTGCTTCAGCGTTTCGCTAGGTCGTTCTTCTGACTCTCGCTTCGGGCGAATCAACCACCCGGCACCTTGATGCCCCATCGTCTGAGCAATGCGTCGCCCCATGTAAAACGGACGCGCGGGTGGAATGTCCGACTGGGATTCTTCGTCTTGGGCAAGCGCTGCCCCACCGTCCACGAACGGAGCGATTGATGGAATCACGACAAGACCAATCAAAAGCGTCCAAATCACAGACCTCCGTTTCGCCTGATACCAAAAAACGATTGGCAATTTAGTCCGTCGCGTTCTCATGACACTTCTCATTTTAGAAGATTCAGGCGTTTCGCTCATCAATGGCAGCACTGCAATCTCACCCAACATGGCAGGCTCTGCCATTATTCTAGCCGTCCGTCACGCTCAAGATCAGTGAAGCACAAAGCAATTCGGCATCGGCAAAGGCAATGACCATCCTACGATCGTCAGCGTTTGATGCAGAAGTTGCCTAGTCAGGGCTATTCTGTCCGCCACACGCGAGAACTGCGACTGAACACCGTAAAATTCGTCTCGCCGTGATGACGGCAGAGAATGGAGGCTTTCTTTTGCATTTTTGGCGTTAGATTTTTTGTTCGGCTGTGTTTCTACTAGTGGGACGAGAGGATTGTCGCAAACAAGACCGGCCCAACCAAAAATTGAAGCCGCAGTTTGCTCGCGTTTCCACCCAGCCAACGACCTTCAAGGCCCCCCGATGATGCAACCGTGGCCGGACACTCGCGAGACCATCTTGGCGCGGCTGCATAAACCCGACGACAAGCTGGCTTGGGAAGAGTTCGCACAGATTTACGAACCGCTGATTATTCGCGTTGCGACAAGACTCGGCTTGCAAGATGCTGACGCACGCGATGTCAGCCAACGTGTTTTGCTAGCTGTTGCGGGGGAAGCAGACAACTGGAAACAGGGCAATCCTAGCGGACGCTTTCGAGGTTGGTTGAAACGCTGTGCGACCAACGCCTCGCTCAACTTGCTGCAACGCGACGGTCGGCACCGCGCAGGTGCCGACACCGGAAGTTGGGCCCTACTGCAGAGCATTGAAGCCCCACCGGAACTAACTGACTTATGGGACCAAGAGTATCGCCTGGAACTCTACCGCCAAGCTGCCACCCGAGTTCAATCACGATTCGCAGCCAACAGCTGGGAATGCTTTTACCGTACCACAGTATTGAATGAACCGTTCGAGCAAGTCGCTCAGTCAATGGATAAATCGCTAGGGGCAATCTACGCACTTCGTAGCCGGATCATGGCCAGTATCCGAAGGGAAGTGGAACGATTGCAGGCGAACGATGAAGTCAACTCAGAACTGTAGTATCAATCCACTTCGGAACCAAGATGTGACGTCGCACTTAGCAACGTCACTCGTCGTCCCCTAGAGGCCGAACCCCATGTCAGCAATGAGGCACGAAAGCCACTGCCCAACTGATGCCTTGCTGGCGCTGGTCAGTCAAGTAAACCATCCGTCCGACGAGACCGGAGAATTTAGTAGAGAACAGAGCGCATTATTCGAACACTTGGAACGATGTGATTCTTGCCGCAAATTGCTCGAATCGTCGGCGGCGTCGGAATCTTCCTGGCAAGACATCCACATGGCGTTGAACGCAGTTCCCATTGAAGCGTCATCCACCGGGGCAACCAAGTTCTTGCCGGGACTAGCCTGGCCCGACTCAAGCCAAGCGACTGCCGGGGAAACGCTGCCCACGGGCCAGCGTACAGCCGGAACCAAAGAACCTGCTTGGCAACTGTTGCTCCAAGCACTCGCACCGAGCGACGATCCCGCAGCTGCCGGTCGTGTTGGGAATTTTGAAATCCTCGGCGTTATCGGGACTGGTGGAATGGGAATTGTCCTCAAAGCCCGAGAACCCGCCCTGGATCGCATTGTCGCGATCAAGATTCTGTCTCCGCACTTGGCTTCGTCGAAGAGCGCTCGCAAGCGGTTCGCCCGCGAGGCGAGAGCAGCGGCGGCTGTCATTCATGACAACGTCATACCGATTTACGGAGTCGCCGAATGGAATGACCTCCCCTATTTGGTCATGCCATATTTACCCGACCCGTCGCTGGCAGAGCGAATCGAGCGCGATGGCCCTCTTTCGATCGAAGCGACACTTTCAGTCGGCATGCAGGTGGCTAGAGGCCTGGCTGCAGCACACACTCAAGGACTGGTTCATCGCGACGTTAAACCGGCTAACGTGCTGTTGAGCAAGGGTACCGAGCGAGCTGTGATTACCGACTTCGGATTGGCTCGCACAGCCGATGATGCATCGCTCACTAGAGCTGGCGTCCTCGCGGGTACGCCACATTACATGTCGCCAGAACAGGCCAAAGGTGAGAAAGTCGATGCACGCAGCGATTTGTTCAGCCTCGGCTGCATACTGTATGCCATGCTGACCGGGCATTCCCCTGTCAACGAAGAACTTGGCAGTCAAGCCATCGAGCGTCTGGCTCAGCACGACTTTCACGGCTTGCCTGAAGGCAGCCGTCATCCTGCTTGGTTTAGACGGCTGGTAAATTGGTTGCTCGCCAAGAAGCCAGCAGACCGTCCGGAATCTGCCGCCTTGGTCGCCGATTTGATGGAACGGGCTCTGGCACATCTGAGACAACCCAGCAAGTCGGCGGTTCCTTCAGAATTATCGCCTCCAAGAAAGCAAAGTCGAACCATCTTCGGCAGAGTGCTGACGGCCGGTCTTGCTGTAGCTGTGCTGATGATTGCTACTTTGCCGCTCATTGTCTCATACGACAATCCGTTGATGCTTTGGCATTCACCTTCGCAGGAGAACAACGTGCCTCCGGCTACCGATTCTCCGCCAGCGAATCCCGCTGGGCCCACGAAGCGTGCACCCGAACTGAAATACGCCGATCCTGTCCTCCTCAACTGGGACTATACCGAAGCTCAACTCGACGCGATTGACATGGAATTAGATGAGCTCGAAGGCAGTGTTCACCGCTAGTGGCGATTTACGTCAACCAGAACCGAGCGAACGGTTGGTTCCGCATTCTACGTAGCCTCAAAACAAGCAACGTATCCTTTCCCCCTTAGATTGGGTCTCAAAATGGCAAAGCGAAAATCGACAACCGCACTCACGATCTGCTTTGTAAGCGTTTTGCTGTTGAGAGCACCGGTGCAAGGGCAAGATCACCTTGATGGCTTGCGTGATCAAATCACCAAAGTCGAGTCAAAGCTAAACGAACTCCTCGCTTCGAAAGCTCAACTGAAAGACGATGCTGAGACGCTACATGCTTTGGTTAAACGAGGCTTTGAAGCGAAACAAGCTTTACACCGTGCTCAGTTAAAACTCATGGAAAAACGCGTCGAGCTCTTACGGTCCGATATCGATCGCCGAGAAGCATTGGCAGAGCAAATCATCGAGAAGCGAGTCAAAGACCTTCTCCGCAGCGAACATAAAGTTAGCACCGACGAAGCAGATCCGGTCACGGTCATGACCACCCCCGACATCCATCCCGATGACAAGCATACGGATTCAGGCGAATCACCTGAATCCGTTCGAGTCGGCGATAACAAACTGGTCGTGTTCTATCTGAACCACATCAAGGCCGAAGATGCCTACCACCTCCTATCTGACTTCCTGGCCGATCGCGCGAACATCAGGTTGGCCAGAGACGACCGCCTCAACAGTTTGCTTATTCAGGCTAATGACGAAGCGATGCAGCAGATCCAGCATTTCATTCAGCTTATCGACGTCGCAGTGGAGGTAGCAGACAGCTCCGCGTCTGAATCGATGGAAACGGTACTCTCGGATGATGGTGCTCTCATTAAGCAGTACAAGGTCCAGGGCAATCGCGACATGCTCATCAAGGGCCTGATCCACCTGTTTCGCAATTCAAAGTCAACCCAAGTTGGACCTACTGGCGAACATCGCATCGTCGTTGTCGGCAATGAGAAAGATCAAGTCCGAGCTCAATCGTGGCTCGAGCAGTCCGATGCCCAAGTTCCCTACTTGGTTGCCATCCCCTCCCAAAGTGAACGCCTGCGATCTATGAAGACTCTAGACGAGCGGCTTGCCCTGCTCAGATCAGAGCAAGCGGAACTGACCAAAAGACTGGGGAGCAGACACCCGTCTCAAGTCCGAACGTTGGAACAGATAACGAGAATAGAACGAACGAAGGAACTATTGAAAGAAGATTACATTCGCTTCAATGTCTTTCTAGGACCGGGCAGAAAAGAAACGATCGGGGAGGCGATCGCCGCCGTCCCAAAGAAGTCCCGAGTGGAGTGGCGTATTCATCCCCGTGGTCACCTGGAGATCTCCGGACCAAGAGAGCAAGTCGTCGAATTCGGCGATGCACTGGTCGACTTCCTCAACCGATCTGCATCAGCAGAAGGTGCGTCTAACGACAGAATCCTGGAACTCATACGCGATGCCCGCGATAACCTTGGCCGGGAAATTCACGAAATGTCCGCATCGATGAAAGCGGATTTAAGGAACGGCGACGAAGAACGCGCCACTGCGACAAAACGAGCGATCGATAGTCTGCAGGAGACCTATCAAGAGATGGAGCAGAAGATCGAAGAGCTGGAAAGGAACTTCTCCGAGACAGCTACTCTTACTGCCCAGGAGCGAGCCCAGAAAGTCATCGGGTGGCTCGCTGGTTTGCCCCCTAACCGAATTGTTGATTACCTCACGGTTTTTCAAGAGCAAGATCAGGAGTTTGCTGCTGCATTGCTTAACCAACTTCCCGAGCGGTTGAAAAAGAAGGTTCGACTGCTGATCGCTTCGCACGACAGTGAGCAGAACTCACAATGAGCGCGAAATCAAAGATGGCGTAAAAGAATCCACACCGCGATTCTCAGCCGCCACTGGTGCGACAGCTTACCTTTCCGCTTAGCTTCGAACCAATTCATGGAACTTGGCGTGCAGCGTTTTGGTAACGGGTCCAACGGCGCCGGAGCCGATCGATCTCTGATCGAGCTTGATGACCGGGATGACTTCCGCAGCACTGCCGGTTAAGAAACACTCGTCCGCAACGTAAATGTCGTAACGAGTAAACGGTAGCTCACGGACTTCAATGCCCTCTTCTCGAGCCAGTTCCATCACGGCGTTGCGTGTGATCCCTTCGAGGATTCCCGCGTCGATTGCCGGAGTCATCAGAATCCCGCGTCGGACGATGAAGATATTGTCGCCGGTGCATTCGGCGACTTCACCTTTGTGGTTCAGCATGAGGGCCTCAGCACAACCCGCTTGCTTGCCCTCGATCTTGGCCATAATGTTGTTCAGATAGTTCAGCGATTTGATCCGCGGAGATAGCGCTGCCGGATGGTTACGAATCGTCGCGGCCGTGATGATCTCAAGCCCGTTTTCATACAGCTCTTTTGGGTACATCTTGATGTGATCGGCAATCACAATGACTTGCGGATCCACCGTTTTGTCAGGATCCAATCCGAGCTCGCCACCACCGCGGGTTACAACAAGTCGAATGTAGGCGTCGGTCAGGTTGTTTCGAGCCAACGTATCGATGACAGCTTTTTCCATTTCCTTCGGATCGATGGGAATCTGCAGCAAAATGGCTCGTGCGGATTCGTAGAGCCGATCCATGTGCTCCCTGAGCCGGAACACTTTTCCGTTGTAAGCTCGCATGCCTTCAAAGACGCCATCGCCGTAAAGAAGACCATGGTCATAGACGCTAATCTTGGCATCCGCTTTGGGATAGAACTGGCCATTGATGTAGACGTCGACGGAAGACATATCGCACCTTAGATGTGGAGAAGTGGGATTGGTGGGGGACATTTGCGAACCGCACTTCACGTTACCAGAAAGTGCATTCTTCCGCTAAGCTCCAGCGGCTTCGGGTACGCAAAAAGTGGAGCCAAACGTGGCTCTCAGGTTCCGTCACGCACGCTGACTAGCCATCGAACGTTCGCAATCGAAGACGGCGAGCAGCCCACGGAGTTCGGTGAACTTCCCGATTAGTGTCGAGCATCGAGACACGCGTTACTGCAGAAAAAGTTCGCTTGGCTGACCAACTCAGAACCGAAACCCCAAAAACGAAACGCCAGAGCTGGACACTCCGGCGTTTTGTTAATGTCAAATTTTGCGTCTACATCCAGGTGTTTCGACACCCGCGCAGATATGGCAATTGGCTTCTACCAAGGAGCTCGAACGGGATAGATGCCAAATTGGTTGGTGTGGCTTGGCCAAATGGGCGTCGCGTAAAAGGCACCGCCGGCAGAAGACATCGCTGCCGGGCCGTACTGATGATACGTTGGTGTCATCGTATTCATGGAAACGCCCCAGGAATAATTCGACTGCATGATGGCAGTCGGAGGAACGACCAGTGCCGTGGGTTGCCCGGATGGTAGGTAGTAGTATTGACCGTGCCAAGGACGTCCAGCTGCATGCGACTGGGCCCAAACATCACCCTTCGTAGACATCCCATGCCGCAGCAATCCGCCAAGTGGACCCTGAGCATTCGCCTGATCGGCGGTCGCCGTGAATGCGACGACCAAACCCAACGCTAGCAGCATATTTCTCATCTTCGTTCTCTTTCTTCCCGAGACGCGTGCGGGCGGGCGAAGCCTGATGAACAGCCCAAGCTAAGCCAATGTGTCTGCGTCCCTATGAATTACGCGAGTGGTGGTCGCTTCAGTGGAATACGAATTACCACCGAGGAATGGAAAAGCCCTTGAAGAAGCCTTTGATTCCCGTCTGAATCGGGGCAGTCGAGTAGTGAACTCGCGTACGATTCAAACCGTTCCCCATGTCGTAGTAATTGTGAAATCGGTCGCTGTGACCGTACATCATTTCGTGAGGGTAAAATGGTTGGTAGGTGTAGTAGGTGTGACCAACCCATGCCGGAGTCGCAACGGGCGCAACGTACATTTGTGCCGTCGCTTGGTTGGACATCCCTTGCGTGTATTGATTGGCAAACAACTGTGGTGCGTATTCTTGTGCACTCGCCGAGCTGGCAAGTCCGAAAGCGAGCACGACAGCAGCGGCTAGCGAAAGCTTGGATCGAACGAGCATTTTGGTTTCCTTCCCTGGATGCGCTTGGTCTCGATTAAAGGACGCAATCTTCACTGCAGGCGGATCGTGCCACAGTGAGTCGAATTTTGGTGAATCGGTTGCGAACGTCCACGGAACACTCCGGCCCCTGGATTGGGTTACGGTCTCCCGAATGTCACTAGGCAGACTATCCCCGTACCCTGAATCGGAATCTGAGTTCCGAAGGTTTGAACGGATTGTGCATCGGTGTGCCTCAGCGGCTTAATCAGCAAAGTCAAACCTAGAGAGTTTCCAGGGGTCCGGCTCAGCGAAGCGTGGTTTGATCAGGGCCTGCTCCCCTCCGCCGTTCCCCACTTGGGTTACAGCATTCAGTTCGGCAGCTCGATATCGCGACGTCTCCTAAACACCCCTCTTTGACTGGACAACGCAACAGGTAAAATCTTCAGCTTGGTCAAAGTAAAGCCGCTCTAAAAAACGTTTGAGAGCTGGAGCATCCGCGACGGATAGGAAACGTCCTCCTAGGGAAAAGCAGGCAATGGCGAAACGCCGCCCATCGAAGAAAAAGGATTCGAAATCCAAGCAATCTGACTTGTTCGAAAACATCGACGAGAACACGCAGATCGAACCCGTAGCGTTGCGTCTGGCGACACAAGAACGCTATCTAAACTACTCGCTTTCCGTCATTACCAGCCGGGCTTTGCCCGACGTCCGAGATGGCCTAAAACCCGTCCAGCGCCGCATTCTCTATACGATGAATCTGCAAGGGCTCTCGGCGACTTCGAAGCATCGCAAGTGTGCGGCAGTCGTCGGTGACGTCATGGGTAAATATCACCCGCATGGCGATAGTGCCATTTACGAAGCTCTGGTGCGGATGGCTCAGCCTTTCTCGCTTCGCTCACCGCTGATCGACGGAAGCGGCAACTTTGGCTCGATCGACGGCGACAACGCAGCGGCGATGCGTTACACCGAATGCCGAATGGCCCCGTTGGCCGCCGAAGTCCTGCGTGACCTGGGCTCCACCATTGTTCCGCACAAGCCGAATTACGACGGTACTTTAAAGGAGCCCGTCGTTCTTCCGAGCCGAATTCCAAACCTGCTAGTCAACGGCGCGATGGGAATCGCCGTGGGCATGGCAACGAACATCCCTTCGCACAATCTCGGGGAAGTCTGCAAGGCGCTTTTAAAGCTGCTCGAAAACCCAGAAATCAAAGACTATCAATTAGTCGCCAATGACGCGGTTCAGGGGCCAGACTTTCCAACTGGCGGCCAGCTGATCAATACAAAAGATGAATTGCGGGAGATTTACAGAACCGGCCAAGGCACATTGCGTATTCGCGGAACGAGCAAGATCGTTGCTGGTTCCAGAGGATCAAAGGTGCTGCAACTCACGTCGATTCCATACGGCGTCAACAAAGCGAATTTGGTCGAACGCATCGCTGAGATTGTCCTCAGCAGCAAAATGCCGCTCATCGAGGACATCAAGGACTTGTCCACCGAAGAGCTGCGAATCGACTTGCAGCTCAAGAAGGACGCCGATGAAGCAAAGGTTCTGGCGTACCTATACAAGAATACGCCGCTGCAAACCAACTTCAATGTTAACTTGACATGCCTCGTTCCGACCGAGAATCCAGAAGTCGGTCGACCAGAGCGTTTGGGGCTAAAGGAGATCCTCTGGCATTTCCTCCACTTCCGTTTGGACGTTGTTACGGCGCGTCTCGAGCATGAACTCGAAGGCCTCCTGCGACGCATTCACATTCTGGAAGGCTTCGTGCTTATCTTTGATGCGTTGGATGAAATCATTCGCATCATTCGCCGTTCTGACGGTAAGGCCGATGCCGCAAAGAAGATCATGAAGCGTTTCCCCGCGGAGAAGGGCGGACTAGACGAAGAACAAACCGACGCCATCCTCGAGCTAAAACTCTATCGACTCGCAAAACTCGAAATCAACCTCGTGATGGACGAGTTGAAAGATAAGAAGAAGCGAGCTCGGCAGATCCAAAAACTGCTTAAGGAAAGCACCGAAGACACCAATAACTCGGGACGATGGGCTATCGTTCGAGAAGAAATCGAAGCACTGATCTCTGACTACGCCAAGACAAAAGATGGCGCCCGCCGCACGATCATCGCAAGTGTCGACGAGGAACCTGAATACACCGCAGAAGACTTCATAGTCGCCGAGGAATGCCACGTTTTAGTTTCCGCCGACGGGTGGATAAAGAGGCAGAAGCAGATCGCGGACCCTAGCAAGAGTCGACTGCGGGAAGGTGACAGCGTCCTAGCTTGTGTCGCAGGATCCACAAGAGAAACGATTGGCTTATTCTCTTCGCTGGGCGTGTGCTACACAGCGCGTATGCTCGACATCCCAGCCTCAACGGGCTATGGCGAGCCAATCCAGAAGCTTTTCAAGATGAAAGACGGCGAGCGCATCGTCGCCGCTATATCACTAGACCCTCGCAGCATTGGAAACATTGCCGAAGATCCGAAAAAGCCGGAGTATTGCCCTGAAGTCCACGGATTTGCCGCGTCCAGTAACGGCTTCGCTTTGCGTTTCTCACTAGAACCCTACGCGGAACCATCCACTCGGAGCGGCCGCCGCTATGCACGTGTTGCCGCCGGAGCCGCCATCGTGGGAGTTGTCCCCATCGGTGGAGATGAAACGATCTTGGCAATTTCAAAGGAATGCCGTGCTGTGATCTGCCCTATCGACGAAATCAACTATTTGTCGGGGCCAGGCAAGGGAGTCACGTTGATTAAGCTGGCTAAGACCGACGAATTGCTGGGCTTTAAAGCCTCGACTGGTGATCGTGACCTATTGGTCGTCGAAACCAACCGCGGCGCACAGAAAACCGTCTCGACTGCCAAGTATCGCACCACCTCACGAGGCGGCCGCGGTAACGAAATCCAGAAGAACGGTAAGATCGCCAAGATCATTTGGCCGCCGATCAAATCGCCAGAACCACTCGAAGAAACGGAGTAGTCGAGAGCTATGGCTACCGCAACAAAATACAGTGCTGATGACATCGTCGCCCTAGAGGGACTCGAACCGGTTCGCAAACGTCCAGGGATGTACATCGGGGGCGTCGGCTCACAGGGACTCCACCATCTGATTTGGGAAATACTCGACAATTCCGTCGACGAGGCGATGAACGGGCACGCGTCCGAAATCGTCGTGACTCTGCATAAAGACGGTTCGACCATCACGGTGTCGGATAATGGTCGCGGAATCCCCGTCGACAAACACGCCAAAACGAAGAAGAGCGCGTTGGAGATGGTCCTGACCATCTTGCATGCCGGTGGAAAATTCGAAGGCAAGAACTACAAGACTTCCGGGGGCTTACACGGTGTGGGAGCTTCTGCAGTGAACGCCCTGTCCAAATCTCTTGTCGCCGTTGTGCGCCGGGACGGATCTCAATACAAGATGGAATTTTCGCAGGGCAAGCCGACTAGCAAGCTACAAAAAGCGAAAGGTACGTTCCGCGGATCAGGCACGACCATCACCTTCACGCCCGACCCCACCATCTTCCCCAAGACGGTTTTCAACTCCGACACGATTCGGCAACGTCTCGAGATCACCAGTTTCCTCCACCGAGGCGTCAAAGTCCAATATGTTGATGAAGTCAACAAAAAGAAGGATCAGTTTCACCACGAAAACGGTATCGTTGACTACCTGGCAAAAGTCATCGACGAACGATCGGCCAAGACAATCCATGACCCAACATTTACGTTAAGCAAGGACGGCGACGAGCGGATCGAAATTGCACTCCGTTGGACGGAATCGACCGACGAACATGTCCGATCGTACGTCAACGGAATTCCGACTGGCACGGGTGGCACCCATGAAAACGGCTTTAGGGCAGGTCTCGGCAAAGCGATTCGTAACTACTTCGAGACACATAGCCTTGCGCCTCGCGGCGTGAAAATCTCACAAGAGGACATTCGCGAAGGCATCGTGGCGATCGTCTCTGTTTTCGTAGGCGATCCACAATTCCAAGGCCAAACAAAGGACCGACTTAACAACCCCGAAGTTCAACCTGCCGTCGACGGGGCCATCCGTTCTGCTTTGGAACAATGGCTCAACAGCAACCGCTCCGTTGCCGAATCCGTCGTGGCTCGCATCATCGCAGCCGCTCGAGCTCGAGCCGCGTCCAGGGCCGCTTCCGAATCAATTTCGAGGAAGAGCGCCACTTCTCGAGGCGCTATGCTGCCTGGCAAATTGAGTGATTGCATTTCTGCAGGTCGAGGCAATTCAGAAATCTTCATCGTCGAAGGTGACTCGGCAGGCGGTAGTGCCAAACAGGGTCGTGACCGAAACCATCAAGCTATTCTGCCGCTACGGGGCAAGGTACTAAACACGGAAAGTGCCACACTTAAAAAAGTTCTCGACAACAAAGAGCTCCAGGATGTCGTGACGGCGTTAGGCTGTGGAATCGGTAAAGACCTGGACGTCTCCAAGATTCGCTACGACCGTGTCATTTTACTTGCCGACGCCGACTCCGACGGTCACCACATTACAACACTTCTATTAACGTTTTTCTATCGTCACATGCCGGCGTTGATCGCTGATGGACGCGTCTATATCGCAGTCCCGCCCCTTTACAGAATCGATATTGGTCGGGAAACATTTTGGGCCGCTGATGAGGATGCACGAATTGAAATATTGGCAAATGCCGATGGCCGCGCAAAACCAGAAATCACTCGGTTCAAAGGGCTCGGTGAGATGATGCCTAAAGTGCTCTGGGAGACAACGCTAAATCCGGCGACCCGGCGACTTCTGCGAGTCGAAATTGATGACCAACTTGAAACGGATCGAGTTGTCTCTGATTTGATGGGCCGTGACGCTTCCGCTCGATTCCGGTTCATCATGGATCGAGCCGAAGACGCCCAAGAAATTGATGTCTAAGGTTGGCTAGCCCAACGTCTGCGATACTGCGGTCGGAATCGTAGTGGAGTCTGTGTCATTCGCAATCCGTCGTTTTTGCCCAGGAGGAAATCACCACATTTGGCTCAACATTTGCCGCAACCGTTGTAGCCGGTCGGCTACAGCAATAACCCAAGCTGCCGCCCAATTTTGGCTCAACGGCCATGAATCGCCGACGCGATATCGAAACCGTGAATTTGTGCCGATCCTGGTCGTCAGCCGTCGTGCGAATCGAGTCTCTCCGTCTGTATGAGCGTTCCGAATGTCCGATTCCTCTGCTTATGAACTCCTCGAATTCAACTCGACCGGCCCCCACGGGTCGCCCACAACAGCGATAGACTTACTCGGCGATTCGCTTCTCGAACCTCTGCCAGCACCGCTCCCACCGGCTGACCTGCCACTGAGCGCGCTCATTCTGGAGGACGATGAAGCACAGCGTTTTCTTCTGCACCAGCATTTAGACTCTCTGAACTTTGTCATCAAATCCGCTGCCACGCTGGAAGAAGCAAGAGGTCACTTGGCGTCAGAGCAATTCGACCTAGGAATCTTTGACGTCCAGGTCCCAGATGGATCTGGATTGGATCTCTGCGCGGAGATCGACCTCGACTCCAGACACCTGGGCCTACCGATTGTCGTCCTCAGTAGTTCAAACTCGTCATCGATGATTCGAGAGACCCGTGCGGCCGGCGGTTGCTTCTTCTTAAGTAAGCCTTACGACCCAAACGTGCTTTTCACGATCATCGAAAGAGCCATTGGCCAAGCACTCGACTAGTCCTGAAATTTGGCGGGCCGTCTCGATTGGCTTCTGCATCCCCTGCCAAATTCTCGCAATCGCCCAAAAAGCGCGCCCAAAGGTCAATCTAAAGCCGCCATTGATCCCTGTGGCAGACAACGCTTGGTATCAATTGCACATCCAAGATTGGGAAATCGATCCCTGACGATCAGAAGCAACGCGGTGCGGAGACGACGGCCTCCGTTCTTTCATCGTAGGTGTAGCAACGATAAGATAGCGTTCTCGTCGCACAATCACTAATTTAGGAAAGGACTGCTGCAGTGAATGAGAATCCCTACGGAGCCCCTGGAGTTCCTGAATCTACGGGCATCACCCGCGAACAGGCGCTCGCCAAAGTCAAGACTCCCGGCACCTTCCTTCTGATCACCGGCATTTTCAGCGTTCTTGGTTCGGTGATGACACTGGCCATGCCAAGCTTTCTGCCTGCGATCTTGCAGAGCTTTACCGAAGAGATGGCCAAGGACCCGAATTTTGGTGCTGAACAACAAGAGCAATTTGATCAGCTCATGCAGATGACCGGCGGAATTTCCATGTACATCTCCGGTATCATCGGATTGATCGGCGGCGTAATCATTTGTCTCGGTGCTATGAAGATGAAATCGCTACAGAGCTTCGGCATGGCGATGGCAGGCTGCATCTGCGCAATCGTCCCCTATCTATCGGCATGCTGCGGTTGCATCTTCCCAATCGCGATTGGAATCTGGGGAATTGTGGTCATCGTCAACCAAGATGTGAAACAACACTTCTCGTAACAACAACAACAACAACAACAACAAATAGATCCACCAAAGAAAACCGCCCTGTCGATCGACTTTGACAGGAGCGGTTTTTTTGTGCGTAGGAGAATGTCGGCGATAACTGAGTTGCCGTGGTTGATGTTGAAGTACAACTAGTGAGATCCCGTCGACCGCGAATTGACCGCTTTGTTCTTGTCTTTGAGAGCATCCTCCAAATTAGCATTTTTTCAATGCTCATTTAGAGCGGTTCCATGCACGTAGGTTTGTGCCGTCAATGGATTTGTTGGCCAGCTCCCATATCTTTAGATCCGTTCGGCGACGTTGCGATATGCGAATTCTCTTGATGCTTGCGTCTGCGATCTGAGGATTCATTTTGTCAGCAAGCGGTCCGCCAAAAGAAAGCGAAAGAAGATACACGCAATCAGACTCCTTGTATCCGTAGTGGAGACTGTTATCGCCGACATTCATCAGAATAAATCGCAACCCATTGTTGCTGCACATATTGGTGATCTCACTCGCGTGCAGTAGGGAACCTTGATCTAGTTCCTTCGATAGCCGGCGAAGCTTCAGGGGAAAATGATAGTACCTGGGTAGAGTTGAGATCAAGATCGCGAATAGCGTCACAAGAGCGAAGACTGAACGCAGTTGAAGCTTCATGTTGCTACGCCATTGCGTTTCTCAGACAGGTCGTTCAGAGATCTGTAAATATCTGGAGAACGCCACCGGTAATCCACCCGGTCAAATCAATTTAGTTAAGCAAAGGTTCGGTCTGCCGATTGCGTTTGAGCCGGATGTTCTGCGGGTATGCACCCGGTTTTTCGGTGGGGTGCAGGAATATCAGTCTTCTACGATTCCCTCAACGACCAACGATACGCTCCGTACAGATTCCACTCCGTAATATATCGTCAATTCTGCTTCGAACCTTCCAGGCTTATTCGGCTTCAGGGCAACTGTAATTGACTTACTGCCATGTGCTTCTACCTTACATGGCTGAAAGTTCTTTGGTTCGATACACCCGCCTAAGCCGCAACTACCCCCGATCCCAACAATTCGGATGGGGTGTGGATTTCGATTCTGCAAAGCGACTGAGAAGTCGGCCTTGTTCCCAAACTTCAACATGACCTCCGACAGTTCCATTTGCGGAGGCGTCATCTGTTTTTGAAACGGCAACTGCCGACCATTTTCTTTGGCTCCCTCAGGTTCTGGGATCCCATAATGCGAGAGATTGAACTGAGTCATTGTACTCTTGCCGAATTCGAAGTTGCTTAGCTTGTACCAGTTTTCGGACTCATCGGTGAGTTTTCCGGAAATCTTAGTCTCTGCTCTTACACGCAGTTCGGTAGGCATTGCGAGTCCCTTTGAAGTTCTATGCGATTCCGAGTACCGCACACTGCCGAAGTAAGACACTTCTATTCCGTTTTCAGAGCGATCTCGTAACTCATAGCGAAGAACCTCGCCATTCTTTCCAAACCTCACGTAAGCACTCGCGTGGCCGAAGGGATGCTCTTCTGGAAAAATGAACCTCGCATCAATCTCTTCTGAGTTGTCAATTGCTGCGATGCGGCTTTGAACACCTCGATCACCCTTAAGTAAATCAACCGTGGAGATGTCGTGTACCATCATCGGGGCGAAGACGCCTTCGGAGTCAGTTGCAGAAAACGAGAAGAAAACCAGATCCTTCCCAACTTCTTTTCGACACGGATCGTCAATCTGGACCGACAAGTCATCGAGCCGAAGTGAAGACGCGGGTCCTTGGCGAACTAGCATGAACGAGTATCGCGGATTCCCTATCTTCATAATTGTTTCCTCGGCCTGCCCATCGCCAGGACCCGAGGTGACTACCTTGCTAGAAAAGAAGCCGCCTTTGGAAGGAAGGTGAAATGGAATCACTCCGTTATGCAAGGCGATTTCCCCGTGAAAGGGACGTTCCGCAACAGACCCCTCAACGAAACACTTCATATTCTGAATTGTTTCAAGGTACAGATCTGAGTAATTCCGAACTCGCTCAGTCAGAATTTCAAGTTCCTGGGCTTGACTAACACTGCTCGGCGACGCGCCAGTCAGGAGAGCAACAACCAATGCAATTTTATATCGCATAGAAACTCCAGAGTCCGAAGAGTACCAGCAATGCTCCCCAAGAACCCTACTACTTTGGTCATGCTTGATATCCAAGCTGCCTCAGGTCCATGGAGATTCAAGGTGAAGAACGTCGGCGACACCGAGTTGCCGTAGTTGATATTGACCTAAAATCAATCTGCGCTCGGCACTTCGAGTTGCGTTCCAACCGTCTATTGTAACGGTCCACAGATCAGCTATGAAAATGTAGTGGTGATCGCAACGTGGATGTTGATTGGCACGACTCGCGGAAAAGTCACCTTCTTGTAATTCTTGAAATTGGAGGGTGATACCCCGCAAACTTCATCGGCGTCGAGGTTAAAACCACAATCGTCACGTTTATGGACATGCATCGGGATCCCTTTTATGCTTTTTCAGAATCGCACGTATGTGGAGCAGGCCTCCTCAGCTTTGCTCGCTTCGAAGCTGATCGAGTTGGATTCGGAACTGTCCATCCGTTTTTGATCAACGTGGCGAAGTATGACCGGCAGGACTGTTGCTCATTTATGCGTGCCGTTCGTTTATCAATGACTAGATGTGCGGTTGGCGAACAATACGATTGCGTGAAAACGCCCCGCTTCAGTCGGAACCGGTAGCTATTTTGCCTTGGCCGTGTTCACTGCTTGCTCAATGTGCTTGAGTCGTTCGTTCACGGCTCGGTCATCCATGGCTTCTCCTTGATCGCCGAACCGCAGACGATAATAAAGTGACGTCAGGAACCCGAGTGAATCCCGCGCATCTACACCTTTGGCTTCGAGAATGCCATGCGCTTTATCTGTAAACTCCCTAGGAGTCATCGACTGGGGGCGACGAATACCAAGCTTCTGAAGTTGCTGCAGGCATCGCGCATAGAAGGGATGTGTCAGTTGCATTTCGTTGCGAACTAACCCTAATCGCCGCGCCCACTTTGGCGAGAACTTTGGCAAAAGCTTAATACCTTGCCAGAGAACCACACACCCCAACAAAAGCGCCATTGCAACGATTGCAATGGGCAGCATAACACCAAATTCTCCGGTCAAAAATCGACCGTTCGTGATGTCCGTGCTCAAGCGTTTAAACCGCTCGACCATTTCGGCATAGGCTTCCTTGCTTTCCGAAACTGGAGCATAGATGCTATTCTCACCGCTTAGTTGCTGACCTTCGACCACATAGTCTTGCCACAGCTTCTCCGCATAATCGATCGCCTGACCGTCCTGATCTGTGATCGCAAGCTCCCCATCAGGTGGTGGCGTTGGATCAAACCGAACCCAGTAGTAGCGGTCGTTTGTAAGCTGACTTTTCAGCGATGTATTTTCCAGCTCCTCATGCGAGAACAACGCCTCGACCCAAGCATGAGCGTCTTTCTGCCGTACTTGAAAGTAGTTACCGATGCTGTTGTATTCCGTTGGCCTATAACCAATGACTAATCGACTCGGGATGCCACTTTGCCGTAAGAAGCAAACCATTGCAGTGGCAAAATACTGGCAGTGCCCCATCTTTTGGTTAACGATAAAGTCCTCGATCGGATCGATGCCGGAATCGAGCGGTGGTTTGATATCCAACGTGTAACCAAACGCACCTGAAAACGCCAAATGGTTTTCGAAGGCAATGGCGGCTGCAAACTTCTGCTCTTCGGTAATGAAGGCCTTCCGCAAAATCTCTTTGCGGTAAGAGTCTGCTTTCTGATACTGACCTGTGGGTCGACCGTTGAAAAAGGCCGTAAAGCCACGAGTCAACAGATCACGATTCGATTCGAGCGCACTATAGAACCCCCTTGGTTCTAGTGACAACATTGCTGGAGTCACTCGCAGCTGGGTACGGTCTTTAAACCCCAATGAAACTACGTCGTAGCCAACCGATTTTGGTGTCGACATCCCGGTGTTGTCCAGTTTCTGCAACACCATGTGGATTTCATCGTAGGTCAGCGGCACCTTCTGAGCGTTCTTCGATTTGAAAATGGGAGGCATCGTATACAGCTCAGACGCAAACTCTCGCTTCAACCGAAATTCGGCCAGCACTTGGTCGCGTCCCTCCTCCGCAAGACGAGCGCGTTCAGTTGCCTGGTTCGAAAACCGGCTTCCTAATGCCCTGGGACTCGATTGCGATACAAATTTCCATTCGCCTCGCCCGCGATTCGAACCCGGGATCATCCCGTAATAGTCGAAGACCTTGGCTCTCAAATAAGGTGGCGATTCCGGTCTAAATTCCTCGCCGGTCAAGTTCTCGCGGAGCGTAACACGCATCACCTGGGCTGGATTTTTCAAGATCCGCCCGACTTTGCCAAATGTCAGCTGGTCAGGTAAACCGATAGCCGTCGAATTGTTGAAAGCTGAACCGAATCCCCCCGTCCCAGTGCGTGGTACCAAGTAAAAGAAGAATCCTGCAAATACGACAGCCCCGAGTCCGATCGGAATGGATTGCAATGCGCGTCGGAATGTACGACTGCCCTGAACTTCCGAGTTAGGGATGAATTCCGACTCAACGATTGGCGACCGCTTGGACTGACCAAGGACAGTTACCATAAACCTCTTGAAAAGCACTTCTGCCAGTTTGGGCTGCTGCGTTTCGATCGTTGGATCGATCTTGACCAACGTCGCGTAACGCGAGAACAAGAACAGCGACGAAACCCAGATCATCACGATGGGTGCAAGCAGAAGTCCAAACAAAATGTTGTCATTGACGAGTGCGGCAACGATCATTTCAAGCAATAAAAACACGGCCAATTGCTCAAAAACGCGCAAATTTTTCCGCTGCATGAACAGAACGGCCTCTGGATAAACCAGCAAGCCGGCAACGGCCAATAATTGCCCACTCTCTGACTCGTTGAGCGCGCTAACAACATAAGTTGCGACTGCGATTGCCGTCGCAACGGTCATCCCAATAGCGCTCGCAATGCTGTTTAGCTCGAAAAGCTCGAAGTAATCAACCAACAAGAATGCAACTACGCTCACCACAAAAATGAACATGGGTAAGAAGAACGTACCGCTTCCACTTGCGACCAGCATGGCAGTCAACCAAGCGATCACAGCGAAGTGGGCCGTCATGTTCAGCCGCAAACTCTTTATTCGCTTTTGATCCATTCGAAATACGGCTCCAGCTCGCCAGCAGAAACATCAACCCAATTCATTCGCACTGCCGTAAGGATACGATCCTCAATCCCTTCCGACTCCAGGGACTTCAACTGATCCACCATGCTCGGACGGGTGCTAATGACGACCACCCTAGGATTGTTCAATATCGGAACGCTCAGCCCCCGCAGGGCAGAAAGCAGATCAGGCTCATCATCGGCCTCTGCAACGGCCAAATCATCGAGCAAATTCTCAACCATGATAGCGCTTGGAATCGCGGGATAGCAGTCGACCGACTTGCCTGCCACGGCGACCGCGAGCCGCTCACGTCCCTGTCGGATCGTATGTGAAGTCAGCGTCGCCAGAAATGAGATTGCTTTCTCACAAGCTTCGTTGGCGTCTTCGCCTTCGACTTCTGCTAAGTCAAGCAAAACAGTGATTTGCCGCTGTTGCTGCTGCTCAAATTGTCGAACAGACAATTGCCCCAACCGCGCCGTCGTCCTCCAGTGAATCCATCGGCGTGAATCGCCTGTCGCCCAGGGACGCAGCCCGAAAAATTCGCCTTCTTGCATCGCGGCCTTGGAAGCACTCCGCGACGCTCCAACTTGTCCAACATGAAACAGGGAACGGCAAGCTGGCAGCAACTTACCTTGCCTCGGTTGAACCGTGATCGAAGAAGACGCGTCGATGGTCCTCCAGCCGAGCCCAAGTCCGAGCGGAAAGCGAGTCGAAATTTTAGATACCCCAATCTCGTAACGACCGCGCTCAAGTAGCTTGAGACGATAGCGACTGTCGGTCACGCCCCGCGGCCTCACGGTATCTGCCAACGCAACACCGTGTTCAGGAACGCGTTTTTTCTCCGGAGCGACCTTTTGAACAGAGTCCTCGACTAATACCAACCAAGCACTCAACCAAGCTTTGGGATTAATCAGGCGGAGCTCAACATCAAATTCTTCACCGACGGAAGTGCTGCGGGGGAGGCGACGAACGACGTTTAACCCAACCAAGGTGCTGGTATTGAACCTCCATTGCAACAACAGCAATCCAATCATGGTCCCGGCGAGGAGAATCAGGAGGCTGATTTCTCGAATCACCGCGCCGATGAAAATAAAAATCAAAATCCCGATGAAGTGAATGCCTTCTCGGGTCAGCCGAAATCGCACGTGAGCCAGAGAGCGAGCACGACTACGGCGGCTCAGCAACCCCCAACTCGCCCACAGTC
Organism: Aureliella sp.; assembly: GCA_046290675.1. Classification (GTDB taxonomy): domain Bacteria; phylum Planctomycetota; class Planctomycetia; order Pirellulales; family Pirellulaceae; genus Aureliella. Next base: position 53,559 of record JBKAHA010000007.1, on the reverse strand, counting down.
GGCCCAGGAAACTCTGGCTCTCTTCTTTGGCCGCTACTGTGTCGGCTGTTGCCATTGAACTGCCACTACCCAACTAACATTTCGAATTGACTACCGACATCTTGTCATCGTATCCGTCTTCTCAGTGGCCACGTGGGATCGACACCAGGAGCATCAGCCAGATGACACCAAGGCAACCAAACTACGTTGGCACTTGAACCCCATTGAGAATCTCACGCACGACATCCTCCGCTGCCGACCGATCTGCTCCAGGCAACATTCCCTTCGGAACAATCCGGTGAGCAAGGGCTGGAATCGCCAAGCGTTTTATATCATCAGGTATCACATGGTCGCGATTCTCAACCAGAGCATACGCCTGGGCAGCTCGGAAATAGGCTAATGCGCCACGCGTACTGACACCGACTTGCACTGTTTCGCTGTCGCGAGTCCCATGCACGATATCAAGTAAGTAGTCCAACAGAGACTCTTCGAAGTGAATCGACCGGGTGGCGGCTTGCAATTCACGAATTCGCTCGAGCGACAAGACGGGCTTCAGACCATCGACAGGTTCACCTACCTGATGGGACTTCAACAACTGTTGCTCTAATTCTCGAGGAGGATAGCCAACACTAATGCGTAGCAAGAAGCGATCCAATTGGCTCTCGGGAAGCAAGTATGTGCCCTCAAATTCGAATGGGTTTTGGGTGGCAATGACGAGCAATGGATTGGGCAGATGGTGTGTCTCGCCATCGACACTGACCTGGCCTTCTCCCATGGCCTCGAGGAGAGCGCTCTGGGTTCTCGGTGGTGCACGATTAATTTCATCAGCCAACACCACATTCGCGAACACGGGTCCTGGATTGAAGGAAAAGCTCGCTTCATTGGTGTTGTAAATGCTGCTGCCAGTGATGTCCGTTGGCAACAGATCAGGCGTAAACTGCAAACGCGTGAACTTGCCTTCGATACTCTTGGCAATCGCTTTGGCAATTAAGGTCTTGCCAACTCCCGGAACATCCTCAAGTAAAAGATGCTCCCCCGCCATGAGCGCTGCAACGACGAGCTTGACAACATCGTCCTTACCCAGAACGGCGAGCTGAATATTCTCACGAAGCTTGCGTAAATCTTCGTAGTCGTTTTCGAATGGCATTAGGTGCTACACCAGCGTGTGAATTAAGGAATGCGTCTGAACCTCATAAAGACGCACTGCATCAAAAATTCCCGACGAAGCAATATGTTCCGCGGTGGCGGCGGACGCCTGAAGTCCGCGCAAACGTGGAGTGCTGGCCGCCTATCACACCAGTCCATCCCGCCTGAGTTCTCACCGCTGAGTCCCGATCGCATAGGAATCTCTGGTTATACACTTTAATCCGGAGCCAAGGTACATGGTCCATCCACGCAGCAATTGATTCACGCCGATTCCCGTCCATTAGCGGCGATGCGCAGCGATTCCGTGCAATGCGCTATGATTCGCTTCAATGCGCTATGATTCACTGCAATGCGCTATGATTCACTGCGATTCCGTGTAATGCCTCCGCCACGTTCGAATCCCCCGTCCGTGAAAACTCTGCTGCCGCACCAGCGACCGCTGATTCCATGGTCGGTCGTTTTTCATTCATTTATGTGAGGAACGACACACATCTTTCAATCGTCCGCAACAAACGGGAAAATCCAAGTTTTGGAATGGGTGTGTTACGCCTCGACAATCCCGTGTAAAACGGCATCGGATTCGCGGAATCGTGTGGACTCGCATGCGAATGGTGGCCATCAAACCAAGGGCCGCTCAAACAGAGTCGTCGAATCCGTTTTGAAATGCAAAGGCTGGTGGTAGGACCCTCCCATGAACGAAATTGAGTTGGATCAAACGAAACGCAAGAGCAGGTCCGGAATCGTCGGTTGGATTTTAGGTACCCTCTCGCTGATCGGCATTGTCGCCGCGCGGATGACCGCCCCAGATGCGGATCACGCTCTCGCCAATATCCTGACGGTGGGTTTAGGAATCCTAGCTTGGGCATTCATCGTTTTTGCCCTCATCGCAGGCGGCACTTTTCGCGTCGCTGGCATCGCCCTATTTCTCGCACCTGCCGTGGCGATGATTGCGCTCATTACGTGTTTCCGATTTGAAAGGCTCGACGCAGAATTGGTTCCACAATTCTCCTGGCGATTCGCCAAGGATAGTGAATTGCAAGAGGTCGATTCCAACGCCGATGCCGGTGATGCAATCTTCGTGGCTCGCGAGACAGATTTCCCGCAGTTCTTGGGACCTGACCGAGATGGGGTCATCAATGCTGCAATCGAGGCGGACTGGAATACAAATCCACCCGAGATTATTTGGAAGAAATCCATCGGTGAAGGCTGGAGCGGATTTGCGATTCAGGGTGACGTTGCCATCACGATGGAACAACGAGATGAATCGGAGTGGGTATCCGCGTACTCCGTTCAAGACGGAAGTATTATTTGGAAGTACGAAAACGCAGCTGTTCACACTACCGTTCCGGGAGGCCTCGGCCCCAGGAGCACTCCCACGATCGCGGACGGGAAAGTCTACGCTTGCTCCGCGGTCGACAACCTCATTTGCTTGGATCTGGTTTCTGGGGAAAAGGTCTGGAGCCAAGACCTCTTGGCGTTGGCGGAAACCTCGCAGGCCGATTTTGAAGCTGGTGTAGCTTGGGGTCGCTCCGCGTCGCCACTAGTCGTGGGTTCGCTCGTCGTCATCCCGCTTGGAGGCCAAGGGGACCTCGCCAGCACTCTTATTGCCTTTGATGCCGCGACTGGCGAAGAAAAATGGCGTTCGGGGCAAGGACAAGCTGGTTACTCATCACCAGTGGCGTTGACTCTGGATGGGGTCCAACAAATCGTCCTCGTGTCTGAAGCCAGAGTCGCTGGCTACGATATCGAGAGTGGTGAACAATTGTGGGAATCCGATTGGCCGGGCAAGAGCAGCGCTGACCCGGCGGTCGCCCACCCAATCCAGATTTCCGACACCCAGTTACTGCTCGCCAAAGGCTATAGCGAAGGATCACAGCTGCTCGAGATTTCACAAGCTGCCTCCAACCCAGGTTCTTGGCAGACAAAAGAAATCTGGCGTAGTAAACGCGTGATGAAAACCAAATTCACCACTGCAGTGGTGCTCGATGATTATGCATATGGTTTGAGCGATGGCATCTTGGAATGCATCGAGGTGGCCACCGGAGAGCGGCAGTGGAAACGCGGTCGTTATCGACATGGGCAATTGTTGTTGCTCGGCGACAAGCTGCTAATCTTGGCTGAGTCCGGGAACTTGGTTCTGGTCGAAGCCACGCCGGACAAATATGAAGAGCTCGCAAGTATTCCAGTCATTACAAATGTCAGCTGGAACACGCTCGCGATTTCGGGCAACCGCCTCCTGGTCCGCAACTCCGACGAAGCCGCAATGGTGAAACTTCCATTGTTGAACACTCAGTCGCCGTCCACTTCAAACACCTCTGAAACGGCAGGTCCTACAACGGAAAACGGCGACGCGAGCTAGACCACACCGTTCGAAGCAAAAGCATCCACACAGTTACGCAACTCCTCGCGAATTGCGAAGGAACTTCTCATGGAACTGCTCGATATCCTTGTCGTTGCTCCACACCCGGACGATGCGGAGCTTGGTATGGGTGGCGCCATCGTCAAGATGCTCCGCCTCGGCTGGAAAGTCGGAGTGCTAGATCTGACCACGGGCGAACCGACACCGCACGGCAGCCTCGAGATTCGAGCAAAAGAAACGGCAGCAGCCTCGGAAGTCCTCGGCCTAGCCTGGAGGGAAAACCTGGGACTCCGGAACAGATTCCTCGAGGCAGATTTGGAATCCAGGGCTCAACTCGCCAACGTCTTCCGCCGAGTCCGCCCGAAGTGGATCTTTGCCCCGTTCTGGGTCGACGCTCATCCAGATCACGTCGCAGCGACACAGTTAGTCGAAGACGCACGGTTTTGGTCGAAACTGACCAAGTCGGAATTGGAAGGCGAGCCCTACCACCCAGAACGCATCTTTTACTACTACTGCGTCCATCTGAAACACGTAGCCCAACCCGCGTTTGTGTTAGACATCTCCAAAGAATGGGCGGACAAGGCGGCCGCAATCGGTGCTTTCGAGAGCCAATTCACGAAGGGCCGTGAACACTTGGATCCGTCCTTTCACGATCGAATCCGCGACGAAGCGGCCTATTGGGGCAAGATGATCGGCGCAAAATATGGCGAACCGTTCGCATCGAAAGAGCCCATCGCGCTCAAAGATTTCACACGCCTATTTTGAGTTTACAAAAAAATCCGGCCCGAATGGATAACTCGAACCGGATCTCTGGTTTGTCGTGATACCCCAAAAGCTGGCCGCGATTAGCGATTAGCGATTGAGCTGATTTTGGACAGGAGGCTGAGCCACTCGCCCGGGAGCACCAGGTTGTTGTTGAGGAGGAATAAAGGGCTCTTCCTCAATCGTCCAACTCGAGTCCAGCTTGGTTGGGATGAACGCCTGGTTAAAAACCTTTTCCTTCACGGCATTCCACAAGTTAGCTTGTGGTATCTCGCGGTTTGTAAACTCAAAGATCTCCTTAAACTGCTGCTGCGGAGTCCACTGCGGCAGGAACACGATCAATGCAGCCGGAAGAATATCCTTACGGTCCAAAACGATCTGGACACGAGAATAGTTCCCAGCGTCATCGGCTCGCTTGGGCCATGCTTCCAACCACACCGTGGTGCCGCCTGGCGGGGCCGCGATCTTTGTCACATCACGAATCCAGTACCTTTGTTTCAGCTCCGCCGCTTTCACACCGAACAAAAAGGGCAGGGGACTATTGGGAATATTTTGCCCCCGCATGCTGGGCGGTAGCTGGATGCGAACTTCTTTCTTCAAGTTTCGATCGCGAATAAAAACCCACTCGCCATCGCAGATCCAATACTCTCCGTGAGGGTTGCGAGGATCTTCTTTGTAGATATGCGGGTTGGACTTCTTATCAAATATCGTCTCGAGTTTGTTGATCACAAATGACGCTTTGTCCGGCGCCATGAATCGCAGCTCGCCACTTGACTGCGAATAGAACGACTCCGCGAATTGAGTCGGATCGTATTGCCAGCGTTTGAATTGGCAAACGTATTTATCGACTTGGGCGGTTCGCTGCTCCCAGACGCTCAGTACTTGATCGACAAACTGCTGCTCGGCTGCTGGCAGCGCCGGAAACGGCTGCTGGCGAACTTGAGCAATCCCTGCCTGGACAGCTTGCTGCGGGTTCATGAGCGGTACTGTACGCTGATCGCCTCGCGCCCCCGCTGGTTGCTGTCCGGCCTGAGCCATGTTCTGAGGCTGCTGAGCTGCAACTTGACCCATCGAATAGGTCGCCGTGGACATCGTGAGCATGAATGCTACGAGGGCTTTGGGGAGCAATCTGTTCATCTGCATCTTCCGTGACGCTATAGTTGTGTCTTTCAGCTTGTGAATCAGAAGCCCTGTAACAAGCTCCGTTCGAACCTGAGAGCAAGCCGACTCGACCCTGCCGCAATGCGAGGGCGATTGGCGTCCCTGCATATCCTCTTCGGGCTAAAAGGACACTAGCAGGATTGCGAGACTAGCCCTAGAGAGATTCGCTTTGATATCTCAGTGCGTTCAGGGCGAATTGGCCCCCCACACTGCGTGTTCCGCCAAGTCAATGACGGACTAAGACCGAATACACGAACAGCGCGGCCGACCGAAAATAGATCCGGCCCTTTGAGGTTCATTGACGAAGTTGGACATAGCGAGCCCTGGAACGTTCGGACTTTAGCCTTCCTGACCACCAGCTCCGTTTGCAGCCCTTCGTTTGCGACCTTCCCTTTGCTACCAATAAGACAACCGTCGGAATCAATCACACGCAAGATGCACATCAACGTGCAATCGCATACGGAGCAAACAAGACATTCGCAATGACCAAACAACCAGAGCGTCCTTCCCAGAATTCCTCTGATGCCGAGAACACCCCGGATCCACAACATTCGCTCGCTGGTGGTGATGAATCTACCTACCTTAGCCGCGAAGACGAACTAGCCAACGTGATAACTCATACGTTGGGTATCGTCCTAAGCCTCTTTGCCGCGGCCTATTTCTGGTCGAGCATCCCTGGGGAAAATTTCGGCCTCCGAGTTAGCTGCCTTGTTTTCTGCAGCTGCATGACGTTGGTCTACACCTTTTCGACTCTATCTCATGCAATCGAAAAACCGGACTGGCGAAATCGACTGCGGGCTTGGGACCAGGGCACAATCTACTTGCTGATCATCGGTACATACTCGCCCTTCATTTGGGAAGGTACCGAGGGAAGCTTCCGAGTTGGGTTCTTTGCCGTCGCGTGGGGAATCGCGTTGCTTGGTTTCTATTCCAAAGTCTTCGCAACACATCGAATCAACGCCGTGGCAACGTTGACTTACCTAGCCCTGGGTTGGCTGCCTGCGTTACCGCTCATAGCGACCACACCTTGGATCTGCTTCGTCTGGATGTTAGCTGGGGGAGTGTGCTATTCGGTGGGGGTGCTATTTCTGAAACAGAGCTCACGCATCCGTTTCTCCCACGCGGTGTGGCATATCTTCGTGATGCTAGGGTCGGCCTGTCACGTTTATGCGGTTAGCCTTTTGGCTTAGGACGAACCGTGACCAATGTGGTGCCACGCGGTGAGATCAGGGATTTACCAAGCGCAAGTCGCTTGCTTGGCCTCCCCAAGAATTTCTTCATAGCCGAGATGCTCGACTTCCTGACCGACAATTTCGATTTCATAGAATCCGCCATAGCCGTGCTCTTGGAAGGTACGGACGATATCGAACAGCGGAACGTGCCCGTGCCCTAGCAAGCAGCGGTTTTGCTCGCCTAGCGGAGCATGCTTCGCATCGCCAAGCTGAACCAGCTTCACATACTTGATGATCGAATCGAGCCAGACAAGTGTGTTCTCGTCCTGAGCCACGTGATAGCAATCAAAGACGATTCCAAGATTCGGATTGTCAATCGCCGAGATCAAATCAAGGCACTGTGGCACCGAATTCACAAACGACCAATCAAATGCACATCCGATGTGCATTGGTTCAACCGCGATTTGAACGCCGACTGCCTGAGATGCTTCCGCGAGCTCCTTGAGGGCCTTACGAAAAAGCCTGTTGGCATGCCCCTTGGTGTGGCCAGCTCGACCACCGGAAATAACCGTTACCGTTTCAGCGCCAATATCAGCCGCTAGCTGAACGGCGTCGAGGCCATCATGCAAGGCCTCGCGATAGCTTCTTCCATCGCTACCAGTGAATCCACCGACCCACTGCAATGAAGAGATCTTCAGCCCGTGCTCATGAATGAGCTCCAGACCTTTCTCTTCGCCGTAATCGGCTAGCTTAGGACGCCATATGCCGATCGCTTCAAATCCGGCGTCGTGGTAGTGGAGTACATCTTCTTCAAAGGTCCAACGATAGGTAGATAATTCGCTTACGGAAAGGCGCAACATCCCTGCTACCACATATCGAGTATGTCAGCGAGCAGACGATCTAGTTAAAAGCGATTAGATTGCAATCCTAAAAGCGATTAGATTGCAATCCGATTGCCGTTCGACGCTCTACGTCCTGGCAAATTGTTCGAAAGGAAGAGTCGAGAAGATTTCGTCGACAACGTTTCGAATAATCACTTCTATCCACAAGCGATGTGAGTTCATCGCTAGAGCGTTCAACTCGTTAAGACTTGATTAGTTCAAGAGGGAGCATTGTGGGTGATTGCCATGCGCCTGTAAAGCGCGGTTGAAAATCTATTTCACCGATTTTGAGTTGCCCTCTTTTCTTGACCCAAACAACCGTTGGAGAAGAAGCTGCCCAACGAATGCTAGCATTCGGGTTGAATGCAAAAACCAGCATCCATTGCACGCCCGGTCGCATCCCTTATTTGCATTCTGCGAAGAGTCATGCGACTTCCCCAAACGCGTTCCGCCAACTCGCATAGTTCTTCGTCAGTTGGCTCAGCACTATGCGCGGTGAAAAGCAAGCAAGGCTTTCCCTCCGTCTTGTCGCGAGAGCTGGGCCCGAGCAAGTCTCGACATAACTGCAGTAGATCCGCAGCATTCTCACCCAACTCCCAACGCTTGCCCTGAGGTCCATGACCATAGCTGGGTGGATCCAGGATGATGAGATCGTAACGATTTCCGCGACGCAACTCGCGACCAAGATACTTCTGAGCGTCCTCTACAATCCATCGCACTGGAGCATCTCCTAGCCCATTCATATCTGCGTTACGTCGCGCCCAGGTGACGGCCGGCTTGGACGCATCGACATGAGTCACTTGTGCTCCAGCTTTCGCAGCCGCTAGCGTACTACCTCCTGTGTAGGCGAAGAGATTGAGAACATTCGGCGGCTGACCACTTGCGGAAAAATCGCGACACCAGGAAGCGATCCAGTCCCAGTTCTCCGCCTGCTCAGGGAACAAGCCCACGTGGCCAAAGGGAGTCAGCTTGAGGGTGAAATGAATACCCGCCAACTCAACCCGCCATTCATCGACTAACTCTTCACCGCCGACGATTCGGCCTCGTCCATCGAGTCGCGCCGTGCTCTCCCACTTATCCAGTCTAGGCTGCAAACCGTCCGCCGCAGGACAGATACGGTCCAGAACCACTTGGCCGAAACGCTCTAATTTTCGGCCCCGGCCAAAATCAAGGAGTTCGTAACCATTCACGCGAGCGTCTGAATCACTAGTGTCGCCACGTAACGCGTCCCGCATCATCGTTGGATCAATTTACATCTGTACCTAGGAGTTGCTGTTCGAACTGGTCGGCCTGCCAAGCGATCGACGTGACGGTCCGGGTCAACTCCAACGCGTCCGCGGTATCGGCGAGAAGGTTGCCGCGAATGACAAGTAGTTCGGCGCCATCGTCTTGCTTAATTGCAAACGCACCATGAATGAGTTGCGAGTTGTATCGCAAGAGAAGCACTGCATTGTTCGGATCCAACACTCCGCAGGAGGACCAAAAGCTAATGAGCTTGTTGCCAGCATCGTCGGAGGCAGAAAAATCGACATGCAGTTTTTGCTTCCGGAGCGGCCCAACGTCGACAGTCAACATCCATTTCTCGCCTGCCTCCTCGATCCTCCAGCCTGAAGTCTGCGCAATCTGCCGAAGACTCGTTTTTGCGTCATTCGCATCAGCCTGGGGTGCTAGCTGCGAAAAATCGATCGCTCTCGGCGGGCCGGCAGCCGGTGCAGGACTCGCAGCGGCGGGTGCCACAGCTGGCGTTCCGGCTGACGCGGGCGAAGGTTGCTGCATCGCTTGCTGGAGTATTGGGGGAAGCATCATGCCCAACCCGGCTCCCATTCCGATGGCGGCTGCCGAACCTGCAGCACCTCCCTCCGCCTGCCCTAGCCGCCCCATTCCATTGGCAGCTTGATAGACCGTGTAGGACCGAAGATCTCCGATCGCAGCCATGCTGCTACGCGCGTCGATTGCCTTTTGCACTTCTTCGGGCGGGGAAATGTTATTGATGACAAAGTCGGTTAGCTCGAGACCCAGCGAAGCGAATCGCTCGCCAATCTTCATCTTGGCCGCGGCCCCCAGCTCATCAAACTTGGCAGCCATATCAAGCAGTCCAATGCCAGAAGTGGCCAACAGATCCGTCAGCCCGGACATGAGAACGTCCTTCAAGTAACTGCCTATTTCCTCAGTCGTGACCTTGCCTTGAGTTCCGACGACTTCATTGATCAACAGCGAAGCGTCCGCAACACGATAGGAATACTTGCCGAAACCACGAAGCCGCACGATGCCGAAGTCAGGGTCTTTCATGGTGATTGGTGATCTGGTGCCCCAACGTTGATCGATGAAGCGCTGCTTGCCCACAAAATAGACGCAAGCTTGAAAGGGTGATTTCTCCCAGGGAATTGTCAGCAATTTGGTCAAGATCGGAATGTTGGCAGTCGTCAGAGTATGCCGCCCGGGTCCAAAGCAGTCCATCGCGCGGCCGTCACGGAAGAACACGGCTTCCTGATTCTGTTGAACAATCAATTGAGCTCCAGCTTGAATCGCAGCCGTCCCCATTTCAGGAACTCGTGCTACCAAGGCCTGACCGCTCTGGTCAATGAAGTCGATTACTTCCAAACGAAACATAACGAAATTCTCTTTAAATCAGTGTTTCCAACTAACCGATTCGGTACCTGAATGACGTCGACACAGCGTCGCCAGCAACAGACTTGGGAAGCCCGCCCACATCGTCGCGACGAATGGACCTAAGCTCCCGTCTTGAGCAGTTCCGACCGGCGATCGATGCGTTGATGAAGTCGATCCACGGCTTCGGTAAGCGTGCCAAAATCAGGCTTGTCAGCTTCGAGCTGCACTTTTGCGTCTGCATCCATCTGATCCACGAGCGAAACTAAATTGGCGTCTAGCTCTGCGACTCTGCCCAAAAGCTCCGCATCCACAGTGCGTTCAGAAAACCAACCTGCGTAGCCCTCGACCGCAGCCGACAAGCGTTGAGCAGCCCGATCGACTCCATCGCGAACACGCTCGACACGAGCAGGAGTTTCCAAATCGGCCTTTTCCACAGCCGCACGACCAATTTTTGCCAGCGTCGACTTGCAATCCCCAAGTCGACCGACCAAAAATTCCCGAGTCTTGCGGTCATCGTCACGCCGGGATTCTTGATCTACATAAGCACCGTAGCCAGGAATCATCCTGACGAGGTCACCGATCAACGAGCCTTCGTTATCCGCCACAATCAGCCTCCTTCTTCGTCGCTTGCATCCCGCGGCATCGCGAGCTCACCCGAGCCCACCCGAGTTTGAATCGCGGATGTGATTGCATGATGCAGAAACAATCGCCGGGACCTAAGCTGCCCGGATCATGCAATCGGCCCCATGATTCTATTCGATTCCACATGGGAACGTAGGGGCTGGGGCTCAGCGCACATCGAATTCCTGTCGCGCTGGCACAACGTCCAAATGGGAAAACAAAAATAGAACGCGGCATCGACAGCAACGCAAATCGCCTAGTCGGCAATTTGCGTCCAAGTCGGATCTGGGTCACCGGCGCGAGACGGTAATTCAAACTCTCCCTTGGCCCAAGCCTTGTAGAAGGCAGGGACACTTGGCAAAAGCTTGGGATGCTCCAGAAGCTCAGCCCCTGATAACCACATCCACTCTGAAACTTCTTCCGGATTCGCTTCTGGTTGGCTATCGGCGTCACGCTTGACCAACACCCATTCCAACTTGGTTCCCCAGCCGGTCACACTTTTCCAGACGTGTTGAACAGCAGTTCCAACCAAATTCAGTTCTTCAAGCAACTCTCGCTCGATCGCCTGTTCGGGGGTTTCGCCACTTTCGATCGTCCCGCCGGCAAAGCACAGCAGATTCGGGGCTCGAACCTTGGCGCTGCGTCGAATCACCAAAAATTTGCCGTCCTCGACAATGATCGCCACCGCGCCGTGACCAGGTTTCCTGCGTCTGGATCTGCTCATTTTTTCACTTATGCCGCCGGTCTTTCCAACACTCGGGCACGAATGTAGCTGCTTCGTCGATATCGGGGTAGGGCAAGAAGATCCGACGAATCTTCCAACTCTTCCGATCCGCCGCCAGATCGACTGTTCGGAGATTGTTCGGAGATTGTTCGGTTAACCGACGGCGTAGGGCAACGGCTTGCCCTGAATGCCGGCAATGATGTTCTTAGCCGCTCGCTCTGCCATTGCATCTCGAGCGTCATGCGTAGCGCTGCCGATGTGCGGTAACACGATGCAATTGTCTAACTCAAGTAGCGGGTCCTGGGCAGGCAAGGGTTCGGGTGTGCACACATCTAGTCCAGCGGCAAAGATATTACGCGACGCTAGCGCTTCGCGTAACGCAGCTTGATCGACAACTTCGCCACGAGAGGTATTCACGAAGATTGCGTGGGACTGCATCGCGTCGAACTCCGCAGCGCCAATCAGATGAGTCGTCTCGTCAGTCAACGGTGTGTGGAGCGAGACAAAATCGCAGCGTTCGAGCAACTCGCCGAGCGAAACGCGTCTGGCGCCGATCGCATCGGCTTCCTGCTTCTCCGAACGTGAGGTGTACAAGACCTCCATTCCCCAGCCACCCCGCATCCGATTTGCAACAGCGAGACCAATTCGCCCCATGCCAATGATGCCAAGAGTCTTAGGGCATTTCGGATTGCCAAGTCCCAAACCCAGCCACCCCAGGGGCTCCCAGGTATGCCAGTTTCCAGCACGTACGTCATTGGCCGCGTTAGCGAGCTGGCGTGCAGCTGCGAGCAACAATGCAACCGCAATATCGGCTGTCGCATCCGTGAGCACGTCAGGAGTATTGCCGACTTGGATCCCGCGGCGTTTCATTTCAACAACGTCGATGTTGTTGAAGCCAACCGCAAAATTGGCTACCACGCGTAGGGATTCGCCCGCGGCGTCGCACACCTCGCCATCAATACGATCACTTAGAAGACTCAGAATTCCCGCGCAGCCTTCAACTCCATTCAGCAACTCCTTCCGACTTGGAGGCATCGGCCCAGAATGCTGCCGAACAATGGCGACTGACTCAACGAGTTCCGTAGCGCATTTGGGAAGGGGCCTGGCGATGTACACCGCTGGCTTTGTCATAGCAATCCGCTCGCTAGTTCTACTTTGATCTGAAGATGCTTCTACCGCAGAGCCGGACAGATAGATTCGTTAGATGTAGAACATAACATCATCTTGGCGATGGCGTTCCAACAAATCAGAAAGCGAAACGCCCTCGAGAATCTCCCGCTGCTTGGCTTGTAGCTCGTCCCATACTGATTGCAGCGTGTCACCTAAGGACTCGTTCTCACGGGGCTCAGTTTCACAGCCTTGCTTTGGACAGATCACATCCACTATGTCGGCCAAGGTGATTCTCTGTGGAGCGCTTTCGAGGACAAAGCCGCCATTTGCACCGCGAGTACTGCTAACCAGTCCCGCCGAGCGCAACTGTTGAAGAATTTGAGTCAGAAACTGACTAGGAATTCGCTGCTGCTCTGCAATAACGCGTGCAGGTAACGGCTCCCCCCTCGAATGCTGCTCAGCCAGTGCCAACATCGCGAGGGCAGCGTAGTGCGCTTTAATGGGCAATTGGTTTGACACGAAACATGCCTCTCAAAGTCGCCTCAATCACGAAACCTATCTTCTCTTCGCGTTCAGTTTAATTGGAAGTGTGAAGACCGCACTCCGTTTTCGCGAATCCGCTCCAGCGCCCCGCGCGCTCGTCCTCACCAGGCAAAACGCTGCGGGTGCATGGCCAGCAACCAACACTTGGGTAGCCTTTGTCGTGCAATGGGTTGTACGGAATATTCTCCGAAGCGATTAAGCCCCAAACATCCTTCTTGGTCCAGTTCGCAAGTGGGCTTACTTTGACCAAACCAAATTTCTTGTCCCAGCCTACAATCGGAGCCTTCGCTCGATCGGGACTCTGATCACGGCGAATCGCGCTGGCCCAAGCGTCAAACTCTCCGGCCGCCTTCTTCAATACCGACAGCTTGCGATCGTGACAGCAACGCCCAGGGTCCGTTTTGTACACAGGTCCTCCGTTGGCGAGCTCGTAAGCCTCGACCGTCAACTCAGGCTTCTTCAATTCCACTTCGATTCCGTAGCGACGCTTTACTTCCTCTCGAAGATCGAGTGTCTCTTGGAATTGATACCCCGTGTCGAGGTTGAAAATTGGAGTCTCCGGCGCGATCTCGGCCAACATATGAATGATGGTCATTCCCTCGGGTCCGAAGGCCGTCGCCATCGAGAATTTTGGGGCGTAACGCTCAATCGCCCAAGCCAAAATCTCTCTTGGAGTCGCTTTCTCTAGTGCCTCGCTCTCGCGCGCAAGCTCCTTCAAAAAGGCCTCGGTTGGCTGATCCTGCTGCGTCAACGCTTGGGCCTCCTCTACTTCGGCCGGTGAAAGCACTCGAAGCTGCGGGCGCTCAACGGGAGCTCCGTTTTCGTAGCGTTCCCGACCATGAAGGCCCGAATCGGGATCACTCGCGCCTTCGGGATGGCCTACCATCGATTCTTGTAGGATTTTGAATGCTTGGCCCATCGCCACTGCCCTGTTGGTTCCGCAATTGATCGTCACACCGCACGCCAATAATACTAATTTGACCACAATAGTCAAATATGAATCCACCATGGGAACATCGGCTTGATGGATCGGAAGGCTTTAGACGTCAAAACCGGCCCAATACGTTTCTTCCGAATTAGGCCTCGCTGAGGAGTCGGCCGCATAGGAAAAGCCGCCCCAGCCGGTAAACTTTCGCACCGTGGCAGCCTGCACCGACGGCAGCGCGTCGCGTCAATCAGCTGCCGTCCCGCGGCTTAAAGGAACAGGAAGGGAAGCGGGAGCTGGCGAATGAAAACGGTGAACAAAGCGACCAGGATTCAGCCGACCGGGATTCGTTTTAGGGCTTCGCGTCGCCTGACCGCCCGTGAACGTACCCGCTCGACGTAAGCTGAAAGATCTTGCCTCCGACTCGCATCCACAAACCAGTTCGGCTCGTAAACTCGCCACAGACGTAGAGATTATCGTCGCCGACTAGGCCACTTAACGCCTCCAGCCCATCGGACGAAACAGAAAACAGTAACTCGAAATCTTCACCGTCTCCCAAAGCGTGCTCTACGGGTTCTTTGTCGCTGGTCTCCGCAAGCTTTTTGGCTGCCTCCGTAACTGGTATTTGATCTAGCTCCAAGATCGCTCCGCAGCGCGATGCGTCGCACATTCTCAGCAAATCCACACTCAGACCGTCGCTGATATCCATCGCCGCATGGATTGCTGGATGTCCGGCAAGCTTGTCGACCAAATCCGTACGCGGCGAAAAATCGAGATGGTGCCCCAAGATGCTGCCGCCCAGTGGGCCTGTCACCACGATCAGATCCTCAGGCTGAGCCCCATTTCGTCTCCAGCCTTCTCCAGTTTCGATGCAACCCATGGCCGTCAGCGATAGCACGAGAGGACCATCCCAGCAGTTCGTATCTCCCCCCGCGATGGCAACTCCATGTGCCTCGCAAGCTTGGCAGACTCCCTCGTACACTCTCGCTGCAATAACATCGCTCGCACGGTCCTCATTCGTTGGGATACACATTGAGAGAAAAACTGATTTCGGCTTCGCCCCCATCGCCACAACGTCGCTCACATTGACGTTGACCAGCTTTCGGCCGATACGCTCAAGCTCCACTTCCTGGCTCTTAAAATGGACTCCGTCCATCAATGTATCGGTAGTAACAACAGTGTCCTCGCCCACGGATTCGAGAATGGCCGCGTCATCGCCAATGCCAAGCTTGATTTGCGGCAATCTTTGAGCCCGCATTTTTGCCCAAGCGACAAATGACTGTTCCACCTTACGATCTCCAATGCAAAAACGCAGTCTGGCAACGATTCCGAGCCTTGTGACTTTACCCTGATCATAGCGCAAGGCAGCCGTTGATCGCTTTTCGTGCCCCAAACACTGGGGCTGGACGAAGCGATTTGCGGTCTGGGATTGTAGCCGCCGCCGTGGATCATGAAACCGTATCGTACCTACGAATCACGCCGGCCTGATCTAATACCGACGGCGACATGGGGTGCCGCAGCATTTCTGAAACGCGTAGACTTTAAGCTTGGTCGCGGACACGGACTCGCCATACGGTCCTTCGCCCTCTCCCCCCGCCGCACCCCCAGATAGGCACAAAAATGCGTGTTGTCATTCTTGACGAAAAAACGGACGTTGATGAACGAGCGGGACAACTTCTCGCTCGCCAGATCGAAGCCGTCCCGGACAGTGTGCTTGGTTTGGCGACTGGTGGAACGCCAGTCGGGGCGTACAACGAGTTGCTACGCATTTACGAAGCAGGCCACTTGAGCTTCAGCCAATGCACTACGTTTAACTTAGATGAGTATGTCGGCTTGCCATCGGATCACGCTCAGTCTTATCGATCGTTCATGATGGAGCATCTGTTTGAAAAAGCAGATTTCAATCTCAGCCGCTGCCATCTACCATGCCCCGACTTGTCAAACCTAGAATCGAGCTGCGAGGAATACGAAGCGGCCATCGACGACGCAGGAGGCATTGACTTACAGCTGCTGGGCATAGGCACGGACGGCCACATCGCATTCAACGAACCGGGCTCATCACTCGCAAGCAGAACTCGCGTCAAGGCACTCACGCATCAGACTCGATCCGACAATGCACGATTCTTTGACAAGATCGACGATGTCCCCAAAATGGCCATCACGATGGGCATCGCGACCATTCTAGAGGCTGAAAATATTCTACTACTTGCGACCGGTGAGAAGAAGGCAGCTGCGGTTCGTGACACCGTCGAAGGCCCGATCACCGCCTCCGTTCCGGCAACAGCACTACAGTTGCATCCAAACGTAACCATTTTAGTGGATGAGCCAGCTGCCAAATTGCTGGACCGCAAGGACTACTACCAGCATGTCGAATCCATCCAACGGGAGTTAGAGCAAAATGTTGCCCTCGATCAACGCTCCCACGGGTAGCTGATGCCTTGACGCATAAAAGCATTTGTTTGCATTCAGTCATTTGCCCCCACATGGCTGGCCCGGAAATTGCTAACAGCTAAATACGCTGGAGTCTTTGAGGGAGAAAGACTCTGTCATTGATTCGAAATGCTGTTCCTCGCGGGAGTGTTGCCCCGAATTTGGGCCGCCCAAGCTACAATTAAATGGGACCAGTCAGTCAAACGAGATGAGGCGGAATGCAAGATGGGCGGCTACGGCTACGAATTTCCAGCCTCAGTCGAATTACTTGATTTCGGAAGCATGGCGTATTCCGTAGTCTACGCACCAAACGATATCGTCCAAAAACTCAAACTCGAGGAATCACCGCGACTCCGAGTCTGCGGAGACATCGGCGGCAAGGAGTTCGCGGGAGCTTCTCAGCCAGCTGGGGCAGGGCAGTATTACCTCATTTTGTCGAAAAAGTTCTGCCGTGATGCCCAGCTATCCGTTGGAGATCGAACCTCAATACGAATCGATGTGGCGGATCAAAATGCAGTCGATGTCCCCCGTGAACTGCAATTTGCCTTGAACGCCCGTGAAGAAGCACACCGAGTCTGGCAGTCACTGACACCTGGTAGGCGACGAGGTTTTGCCCATCGAGTTGGATCTGCCAAACGCGCAAGCACGATCGAAAACCGCGTCGAAGAAGTCATCGAAGCGCTTCTCGAAATCCCGAGGAACAGATCCTCGTAGCCCCCTCAAGACCGAACGATTCGCTGTGGCTCGGAAGGAAATAGCGAACGATCCTATTTGAACCGAGACGAACCAATGACAATCAATCCGTTACTCGAGAATTCGCCTATGTTCGTGCGATTCAATCGGCAAAGTGTTTTCGCTTACGTCAGCGTCACTCTGTTTTCAACAGTGCTCCTAGGGACCACAGTGGCGCAGGAGTCATCTCCTTCGATCCTAGAAGAGCTGCCCGCCCCAGCACCTACCGAAGAACTTCCGACGAACGGCCTCAGATCCGTACTTGAGCAGGACGAAATTGCGACGCCGACTGTTCCGAATCAAGTGCCGCCAGCACCGAGTCCTTCGCCACTTGTAGATGCGAGCCCGAGCATTCCCGCGGAAGAAGCGGCAGTCCAACCGCTGCAACAAGGCCCGATTCATGAAGCGTTCGCAACAGCTCCGACGCCGACTTTCACCGGCGACGTCGCTCCCTACGCCCCCCCGGAGCCAATCAGAGAAGATCCTGCGATCGCAATGCCCAATAGTTCAGGCTCGACGTGGATCCCGGGTTACTGGCATTGGGACACCCAGCAACAGCAATACATCTGGATCAGCGGTTTGTACCGAATCGCCCCTCCAGGTCGGACCTGGGTTCCATGCGTCTGGGCTGAAAGCGACAACGGTCAATACGTGCGATTTGGTGGTTATTGGGCCGATGCAGGCAGCCCTCAAGGGTACTTACCAACGCCGCCCGCTCCGCGACTCGAGACTCCAAGCCTGGCTCCTTCGAATCAATCCTTCTGGCTCCCGGGGCACTGGGCTTATGAGCAGAACCAATACCAATGGACCCCTGGCTACTGGACGGATCGCTACAGCGATTGGATCTGGCAACCAGCAAGCTACATTCGCACGCCAACTGGTTTTGTATTCGTTTCAGGCTACTGGGATTATGAGCCAACCGTTCGCGGGACACCGTTTGCGCCGGTGGTCATCTCTCCAATAGCCTATGGCCTCCCTGGATTTCGCTACCAACCAAACATTCCAATTGCAGCCCCCGGCAACTTGATGGTGCACCTGTTTGTGCGCAGTGGCTTCCGAAATTACTACTACGGCGACTACTATTCAGCCGCAACGCTAGGCTACTCGCCCTGGTATCGTGGGCTGGGTGGATCGCCATGGAGCTCACCGCTGCTGGACTATTACAGCTGGAAATACAATGCCATGGGAATCCCACTCTCCAGCAACTTGAACCAGTATTACGACTACATGGTTTCGCACCCCGCAGCGAGATCTGTAGCGAGGGTCGGGATCAATGTAACCGGCAAGCCATTTTCGTCCGTCTCCGTTTCTCCCCTTGGTACTACGCTAGATGCAATCGTTCGGAACCCGCTCGCAGGCCTCGCACCGGCACGCTATTCGGCCAGCAGCGGCATGGTTGGCCCGATGAGCCAAACAAGAACATACCAATCACTGAGCCCAAACAGCCCAGCGCTTCGAACAGAACGCTCGATCCCGGGTCTCACCCCTTCGACAGCAATCCGAGTCCCCGACACGAGTAAGTCCGTTTACTCGCCGCCACAACAATCGCGAGTCAATGCGTCAGAAAGATCACGTGTCCTGAACCCTGGCGAAGTTCGTTTGCCCTACACGCGTTCCACATCGGGCGTTGCTCCGACGCTAAACAGATTTCCGCAGTCCGGTGCTTCCGCACGTGGCTCAGCCACCATCGTTACATCGCCACTCTCGTCGGCAATATTACAGTCGCGTCGGTCTGCTAGCGGTCTTGGAACTCCCTCCATTTCAGTTGGCTCAAACCCTCTGAGCGCGCGCACATCGGGAATCGTTCCTCGATTGCCATTCACCCCACCAGGCTTCGCAAGTCCAGCGATTGCTCCGCCGTTCATGACACCTCCAAGCCTGGTCGCACCACTTAGCAGTCGCCCTGCGACGGCAGCGCCATCCGGGCAACGCCGTGGCATTTTGCGTTCACGCCGCTAGCCCGAGCTCGCATTCGTCCGATTGCGTTGGCCCAAATCGCATGCCCCATCCTGCTTAGCGAACGACGCCTAGAAACCCTGTCCTTGGCGAAGGCGTCCGGCATGCCACCGACACCCCAAACCGCATGTCGCCACATTCCCAGTGGCCGTAGGCCATTTGCCTTAAGCCTTGCTCGCAATTTGCTTCGCCCGAGCATCCGCTTCGGCAAGCAATTTTTTCTGATAGCGAGATTGGATGATGTCCACCATGACCAAGATCGCAATCACAAAGTAGAACGTCGCCTTGGCCATCGGATGAATCTCGTACCGGAAGAAATGTAAGTGCGCCAGGTGTGCGCCCTCAGACACCAGCAAGATGCCAACGATGAACAGGATAAAGAGCCCAAGCACCTCGTACATGCGATTCCTCTGAATGAAAGCAGACACCTGATCTGCCATCAAAATCATGAGCACACCACTAATGATGATCGCGGTTGTCATGACCCAAACATTGTGCGTCAAAGCAATAGCACTGAGGATCGAGTCAAACGAAAAAACAAGGTTCATCAAGACGATCCAAAAGATGGCGGATCCCGTGCTTCGTGGCTTCTTCTCTTTGTGCTCATCGTCATCCTGGTGAATATGCATCATGTGCATAATTTCCTTGAAGGCGGTGTAAATAATAAAAATCCCACCGATCAGTACGACCAGTGAATGCACATTGATGCTCGCTGCAAAGTAATTGCCAGCCTCAGTCAGCTCCATGGCGGCATGCTGTGCCGAACCCCCGTGGTCGTCAGATTCGTCGACATGGGCCGCAGCGTCTCCAGCCACTTCCTGGAGCCCAAACGTGAAGAAAGGGCTCTTCAGTTTGTCGATCGCAAGCAACAATACGATCAACAATGCAATCCTGAGAAAGATGGCAATGCCGACTCCCATCTTGCGCACATAGCTCTGCTGCGACTCTTCAACGCGTTTCGATTCAAGGGAGATGTAGAGCAAGTTGTCGAACCCCAAGACGGCTTGCAGCAGCACCAGCATCAAGAGCGTAAATAGACCTGAAAGCGATAAGAACCCAGCGAGCGAAAGATCCATTGTGCACCTACCAACATGGAACGAATACCTGCGCCGCACGCTTTCCAAGGTGCGGAATCCAACTGATTTCGAATCGGTAGCTTAAAGCCAACCTGTCTCTCTGCCTACAGGAGAAAGTTAAGCGAAAAACCGATACAATTCCGGCGCTCCGTCAGTTGTCTGGCCAGAGTGAACATCTTCCTCTCAACTCACGCTTTAATTTACGCAGGCACGCATGCGAAGCTCGCCCCCCACAAAATTGCCAAGTCGTCTGAACAAATACACCCACCAGATTTTTTCATTGGCCATCCTGACGCTAACTGCGGTTCTGGTTGGCCCAGCCCACGGAGAGCAACCTAATTTCGTATTCATCCTGGTGGATGACCTCGGAAAAATGGACCTGGGTTGTGAGGGAAGCCAATTTTACGAGACGCCAAATATCGACCGGATCGCGGCAACTTCACTCCGTTTTGAGAATGGTTACTCGGCGTGCCAGGTTTGCAGTCCTTCACGTGCGGCGATCCAAACAGGCAAAACACCCGCTCGCGTCCACATCACTGACTACATCAGCCCCGCCGGCCGCAATCAACCCGAGCAATGGAATCGAAACACGAAGCTGCTACCAGCCAGTTTTGAAAAAGAATTGGCATTGGAAGAAACGACAATTGCGGAAGCACTCAAGGCTCAGGGTTACCACACTTACTTTGCCGGTAAATGGCACTTAGGCGGGAAAGGCTTCTGGCCCACGGACCAAGGCTACGACGTCAACGTAGGCGGTCATGAAGCCGGGACACCACCGGGCGGCTACTTTGCCCCTTACAAGAATCCAGTGCTGACCGGCGAGCCAGGCGAACACCTGCCGATTCGACTTGGCAAGGAGACGGCCAAATACATTCGGAGCAGAGCAGGGCAGAAGGAGCCGTTTTTTGCAATGCTCTGCTACTACTCCGTGCATGGTCCGATTCAGACCACCGAATCGCTCTGGGAAAAGTACCAAGCCAAAGCAGATCGAATGGGCCTGAATAAGGATCGAACACGATTTATTTGGGATCGGACGCAAGAAGTCCGACAAACTCAAGACAGCCCTCTCTACGCCGGGATGATGGAAGCCTTGGACGATTCGGTCGGGCTTGTCATGGATGCTTTGCGTGAGTCTGGGCAACTTGAAAATACGGTCGTTATCTTCACCTCCGACAACGGAGGAGTTTCCTCTGGGGACGGATATGCCACTTCAGCATTACCTTTGAGAGGTGGTAAAGGCCGACAGTGGGAAGGGGGCATTCGCCAGCCCTTCTACATTTCAGTTCCCGGCAAAACGAATGGACAGATCACGAACACCCTCGCCAATGGAGTTGATTTCTTCCCGACGATTCTGGACTTAGCTGGTGCGAGCGAAATCCCGAGCGACTTGGACGGGCGCAGCCTTGCGGCTGAACTGGACGGCGAAAAACTACCGAGTCAACCGCTCTTCTGGCACTACCCTCACTATGGCAACCAAGGCGGAGAACCCTCAGGCATCGTGCGCGACGGCGACTGGAAACTGATCCGATACTACGAAGACCAGAGAACGGAGTTGTACGACCTTCGCGAAGACATTGGCGAACAAACCAATTTGGCGGAGCAAAACCCCGCCCAAGTTCAAAAATTGAACATGATGCTCTCGAATTGGCTCGAATCAGTCGATGCCAAATTTCCCTCGGCCAATTCGAATTTTGATTCCGACAAGTACGCCCGGTCCGTGGCCGACTGGCAGCTACACCGCATGGCCAAACGTGAACGGGAGCACAACAGCTACCTCAAAGCGGACTTCCAGCCGCGTGGCGGCTGGTGGCAAGACAACAAACGCAACGCAGCGGCAAAATAAGCAGTCACGCCGATCACCCAACTATTTTCAAGGGTGCCGCGAACTAGGACCGTACCGAACTCAGGGCCGAAGCCAGAAAGGGACACCGTTTGGACGCCCAGCAAATACTCCGGAGTAGATTCGGACACGACGAATTTCGGTCGCCGCAAAAAGAGATCATTGACCGAACGATATCCGGAGAACACTCGCTGGTCATCATGCCGACGGGCGGAGGAAAGTCCCTCTGCTATCAAATACCAGCCATTGTGCTGGCCCGACAGGCGAGCTCCGCTCCCGCCCCCCCACTTACGCTCGTCCTATCCCCGCTCATTGCATTGATGAAGGATCAAGTCGATGCACTTTTGTCCAAAGGCGTAGACGCGACCTTCATCAATTCGTCCTTGAGTAGCCAAGAACGACGCGAACGCTACGCGGGTATCGAAAACGGCCAGTTCGACTTGCTCTACGTCACGCCAGAACGTTTTCGCAAGCAAGATTTCCTACGCGTCCTGTCCAAACGCAAGATAGTACTGCTGGCGGTTGACGAGGCACACTGCATCAGCCAATGGGGACATGATTTTCGCCCCGACTACACACGCGTTGGCGAGCTACGCGAATTGATGCAGAACCCTCCAACGATTGCGCTCACAGCAACTGCGACACGCGAAGTGCAAACAGACATCATTCGACAGCTTCGCCTGCCGGACACCGACGTTCAGACATTCCACACTGGAATCGAACGTCCCAACTTATCCATCGACGTCGCTGAGGTCTGGGGAGACGACGACAAACTCGCGCAGATCCGAGGGGTGTTTGAACGAAACCCGGGTTGCGGCATCATCTATTTCACGTTGATCAAAACACTCTATCGGTTCAGCGAGTACTTCGAAGAATTCCGCTTACCGCACCTGGTCTACCACGGTGAGTTACCACGGAATCTTCGCCGCTCAGTCCAAGATCAATTCATTCAAGAAGAAGACCATGTCGTTCTGGCAACCAACGCTTTTGGAATGGGAATCGACAAACCAGATATTCGCTTCGTCATTCATGCTGATTTACCCGGCTCCATTGAATCCTATTATCAAGAAATTGGCCGCGCAGGACGCGACGGAGGGCTTTCCGAGTGTCTGTTGCTCTACGACCAAGCAGATCTGGCCACGCAGATGGAGTTCATGCAGTGGAGCAATCCGGATGCCGACTTTTATGCACGCATCCATGACTTCTTGAAGCACGACCGAGAATCGATCAACGCCTTTGGGCTCGAATGGCTTAGAGAACGCCTTCACGCCAAGCAGAAACATGACCGGCGTTTAGAAACTGCATTGGGAATGCTTGATCGATACGGCGTTATCGACGGCAGCGTGGCTCCACTCAAAGTCAATCGTGTGGAAGAATTGCCGGCTGAACTGAGAGACTCAAAGACGATGGCGGCGAAGCTAGAAAACGACCAAAAGAAATTGCTAAGCTTGGTCCAATTTGCCCGCACCGAAGACGACCGAAAACAGTTCCTATTCGATTATTTTGCCTGATCGACGAATGAGACATACCGCGGACGACGACCGTTCGAATCCCGCGGGACCATTCGATTACTACGGCTAAGCCACTTCCCAGGTGTCGCCGCTATTAAAGAGTGCATTGAGGTCGCCTGGCCCCTTCTTTTCAGTCGCAGCTACCATCTGGCCACGAACCTCATCTTCGAAGAGATCCTTCTCAACGTCTCGGAAGACACCGATCGGTTCGGGAAATTCCGGATGTCGCATCTTGGCCAAGATATGTACCAGCGCTGAGTCGGCTTTCTCATCATGGAACAGCAAGTCGTCTTGGGAAACGCCCGAGGTAAGATCCACGACCTCTGGCTTCAAGCCGTTCAGCCGAATCCCTTTGTCGCGTTCATTGCCGAAAATCATCGGCTTGCCATCTTCGAGCAGAATCGTGTTATCGTCGCGGACGGCTTTTTCTTTTGCGTAGTCCCACGCCCCATCATTGAACACGTTGCAATTCTGATAGACCTCGACCACGCTCGTGCCCTTGTGCTGTGCCGCGCGGTACAGGGTCTCCGCTAGGTGCTTGACTTGAGAGTCAACGCTACGAGCGATAAAGGTGGCTTCCGCAGCGAGCGCGACACTGATTGGGTTCAACGGATGATCCACTGCACCCATCGGCGTGCTTTTTGTAACTTGGCCCTCAGGGCTAGTCGGCGAGTATTGCCCCTTGGTGAGCCCGTAAATTCGGTTATTGAAAAGCACCAAAGTCACATCGACGTTTCTTCTAAGCAGGTGGATAAAGTGATTTCCACCGATGCTCAAGGAATCACCGTCTCCGGTTATTACGAAGACCTTCAAATCCGGTCGGGAAACTCGAATACCTGTCGCAAAAGCAGGCGCACGACCATGGATGCTGTGCATGCCGTAGGTATTCATGTAGTAGGGAAATCGGCTCGAGCAACCGATCCCCGAAACGAAGACGATCTGCTCTAAAGGCAATCCAAGATCCGGCAGCATCTTCTTCATCTGCGCCAAGATCGAATAGTCTCCACATCCAGGGCACCAGCGGACGTCCTGGTCACTCGCGAAATCCCCTGCTTTCAGAACGGGTAGATCAGTACTCATGGTATTCTCGGAACTCGAATCGGATTCTTTATGATTTTGGGGATGGCCCGCGAAGTGTCAGAACCTACCACAAACCGGCAACAGCCTCCGCCAGCTGAGGCGTGCTGCGTCGACCTATCCGGCTTTAGAAAGTTCGTCGCTGCCGGACGTCAGGTTATTGATCTGCTCGACTAACTCGGTCACGGCAAACGGTTTGCCCTGCACCTTGTTGTAACCGACTGCGTCGATCAGGAATTTGGAGCGAATCAGCATACTTAGCTGACCGGCATTCAACTCCGGCACCAAAACCTGATCGTAGCTCTCTAGAATCTGCTGCAGATTACTTGGGAATGGATTCATGTGGCGTAGGTGACAGTGAGCAACACTTCTTCCCGCCTGCTGCGCTTTGGAGACTGCGGTGTGGCAGGCCCCTTTCGTACCGCCCCACGAGAGAACCAAGAGCTCCCCCTTGTCCGGTCCAAAAACCTCTTGCGGCGGAATGATCTTGGCCACGTTGGCGACCTTCTGAGCACGTGTCTTGATCATGTGCTCGTGATTCGCTGCATCGTAGCTGACGTTCCCAGTCCCATCCTGCTTTTCAAGTCCACCGACACGATGCATCAACTCCGGCGTCCCTGGAATGGCCCAAGGCCGCGCCAGATCCTCGTTTCGCTTGTACGGCAAAAACTCGCTACCATCCGACTCCGCATGCTTGATTTCGATCGGTGCCATATCGTCGACATTGGGGATCAACCACGGTTCAGCACCATTCGCGATGTATCCATCGGAAAGAATCACGACCGGAACCATAAACTGGGTTGCAATCCGCCAGGCTTCAACGGCCGTATCAAAACAATCACCGGGACTGGATGCCGCCAGGATGGGGACAGGAGCCTCACCGTTTCGCCCGAACATGAGCTGTAGCAAATCGGCTTGTTCCGTTTTTGTAGGCAACCCAGTCGACGGTCCACCACGCTGAACATCGATGATCAGCAGCGGCAACTCGATCATGACCGCCAATCCCATGGCTTCACCCTTCAATGCGATACCCGGACCACTACTCGTAGTGACGGCCATCGATCCACTGAAGGAAGCACCAATCGCAGCACAAACGGCCGCGATTTCGTCCTCGGCTTGGAAAGTGCAAACGCCATAATTCTTGTATTTGCACAGCTCGTGTAAAATGTCGCTCGCAGGAGTGATCGGGTAGGACCCGTAGAACATCTCTTTGTTACTGAGTTTCGCCGCCGTCATCAGTCCCCACGCCAAAGCCTGGTTCCCCATGATGTTGCGGTATTTTCCAGGCGGTAATGTCGCAGACTCAACTTGGTACGACTGCCCAAGGAGTTCAGTCGTTTCGCCAAACGCCCAACCTGCCCTCAACGCATTCTCATTGGCTTTCTGAACGGACGGAAGTTTTCCAAATTTGTTCTCGATGAACCGCAGCGTCGCCCCCATATCTCGACCATAAAGCCAGTAGATCAACCCCATGGCAAAGAAATTCCGGCATCGGTCGGATTCCTTCACGCTCAACCCGCATTCCGAAACTGCGCCACGGGTCAGCTTGGTAATGGGCACACGGACCAAACGGTATTGCTCGACCCACGGCTCTTCCAGCGGATCTGTCTGAAGGTTTGCTAGCTTCAGATCCTTGGCTTCGAAGGAATCCTCATCGACGATGAGCAACCCACCCTTGCGCAGGTCTTCACAGTTGGTGATGAGCGCAGCCGGATTCATCGCAACCAACGCGTCCAGAGTATCACCGGGCGTGTGGACTTCGTGCGACGCGAATTGGACCTGGAATCCACTGACTCCAGCGCGTGTTCCTCGCGGTGCTCGGATCTCAGCCGGGAAGTCAGGAAAGGTCGCGACGTCGTTTCCCGACAGCGCAGAAGTATTTGTCAGCTGCGTACCGAGCAACTGCATCCCGTCTCCGGAATCGCCCGCTAGGCGGACGGTGATACCACTGACGACTTCAACCTGTTTGGAGGGATTCTCCTGAGTTGCGTCCTGGGACATTCAAAGAGAGCCTGTAAATATATTGCAGATAGGTAACTTCTGCGGGCAAAATCGATACGCTAACGGTAGCGCAAAATGCAGAAAGCATGGGTTGTATCGAATAAACAACCCAGGCGAGAACACCCAAATTTTACAAATGAGTGGGGGTTTGGGTATGGCTTAAGGCGAAATAGATAACCCAAAACCCCAAAAGGCGATTCCGGCCGATGCCAGCAGCTCACGCAATAGAGCGTAGCCAACGCATGAAAGCGGTCTCCAAACAGGCGAGTCGCGTTCGACACACAATGGCGAGGACCGCCTGCTCTCAATGAATCAGATTGGAAGTATCGACTTTGCTTGCCGCGAGCTGCGACACCGGCTGAGCCACAACCGACCAGACACTTAGGCGTCGTCCAGAAGTTCGACCGCTGCGAACTTGTTGCCCTCAAGCATAGAAAGACTTGCCCCACCACCGGTACTCACGTGAGTCACGCGATCGGCAAACCCGAGTTGCTCAATAGCTGCGGCCGAATCACCACCGCCAATGATGCTCGTTGCATCGCTCTCCGCAATGGCTTCAGCAACCGCTTTCGTCCCAGCATCAAATGGAGGCATTTCGAACACGCCCATAGGGCCGTTCCAGACTACTGTCTTCGCGCTCTTCAACAGCTCAGCGTACTGCTTGGCCGTCTCGGGCCCAATGTCCAACCCTTCGAACTCGTCGGGAATCTCGCCAGCGCTGACAACTTGTTTATTGCAGTCCCCGGAGAAATCGTCACCGCAATGGGTATCGACAGGCAACACGAGCTTTTCACCGCCCGCTTCCATCAGCTCCTTGGCCAGCGCAACCTTGTCCTCTTCGACTAGGCTCTTCCCAGTCTTTCCACCCTTCGCCAACGAAAACGTATACGCCATCGCGCCGCCAATGAGAATGTGGTCGCAGATGCCGAGAAGGTTTTGAATCACATTGATTTTGTCGCTAACTTTCGCGCCGCCCAGAATTGCGACGAAGGGCCTCTGTGGGGTCGAAATCGTATCGCTGAGGTACTGAATCTCTTTTGCTACCAAAGTCCCAACAACTCTCGGCTTTCCGGCCATTGCCTCTGGAACGGCTACCATCGAGGCGTCAGTGCGGTGGCACGTGCCAAATGCGTTATTGCAGTAGATGTCTGCGAAACCAGCGAGCTTGGCCGCGAACTCGGCATCGCCCTTCTTCTCACCCGCATTGAATCGGAGATTCTCCAGGACAAGCACATCGCCGTCCCCAAGCCCGGATACCTTGGCCTGAGCGTCTTCTCCAACGGTATCCGATGCGAACGCGACGTCCTTGCCTAATAGCTCCCCAAGGCGTTTCGCAGCGCCAGCGAGTGTGAATTCAGGCTCAGGGCCGTTTCCTTTTGGACGCCCCATGTGGCTCATGAGAACCAGCTTCCCACCGCGGTTGACGACAGACTCGATCGATGGAAGCGCCATGCGAATACGACGATCGTCCGTGATGACACCCGCATCATCCTGGGGCACGTTGAAATCGACACGCATGAGGACTACTTTTCCACTCGGATCAATCTCTGTGATTTGCTTCTTAGCCATATCTTTCCTCAACTGGGCGAGTCGCCGTGCAAAGTTCGTTAATGCGGGCAAGCGGACAAATCGTCCACATTCCAAAAAGGTCTGCCGTTATGCGGTCGTCGCAGGCAGGACAGGATGCAGCTAGCGCTGGTCTGCGAACCGCGCCGATTATCCATGGCGTGGTGGAAGTGTCGAGTCCCTTTTGAGCCGCGGAACTCGGAACGGGGAAGGGGGAACGGACCAATCGGGGAATCAACTGGAAGCGAGCCTAGCCGCTGCACGCCGTTTGGCTGCAACTCGTTTCACAAGTTCATCCGCTATGACGCCAAGCAAGATCACGGCACCAATGATTGCAAACTCTAGTTTGTCAGAGATCTTGACCAGCACGATCAAGTTGTAGAGCGTTTGCATCAACGCCGTCCCAACAACGACTCCCAGAATCCCGCCTTCACCACCACGAAGGGAACATCCACCCAAAACAGCGGCCGCAATGGCGTAGAGCTCGAAAAAGTTACCGAAACTGGAAGGAGCAACCGAATTCGAATCCAATGCGAAAAGCACGCCGCCGATTGCCGCCATCAGAGTACACAGCACGTATGCGACCATCTTCATCCGATTGGTGTTAATACCGGAGTACATCGCTGCCTGCTCGTTCCGGCCGAGCGCAAGCATGTAGCGCCCCCAAATCGTTTTGTTCAAGAAGATGGCTGCGGCCACAGCGCAGATCACCATCACAAAAAGAGGGTAGGGAATTCCGAAAGAATCGGAACCATCAGCCGCCTCCCAGATCGGTAGCTTTCCCGTACCGAGTAGGCTCAACGAACCTTCAAATTCATCTCCAAACCCCATTGTCGAATCGTCCACAATCCAACGTGCCATCCCGCGGTAGAAAAGTAGGCCGCAAAGCGTCACCACGAAAGGCTGCAGCCGAAGCGTGGTCACCAGCACACCATGTAGTGCACCGAAGCCGAGAGCAATAAGTATCACCAACCCCAACGCGACTGGCACAGAAAAACGCTGCCGCCTTTCGAGCGGAACGACCATCCACGATTCATCAACTCCGTTCAACGCATCGCTCAGCTGAATGTTCGTCCGGCCATTCGCAGCCGTTGCCGATTCAATTTTCAGTTGCTTAAGCCCGTCCGCCACAAACCATACTTGATCACGCGCCGCCAATTCAGGTAGCTCAGCACTGATTTCGACTGTTGACTTCGCCTGCCGGTCGCCAGCATCTTGCCCAGCCACAATATTCTGAATCGGTAACAGCTTGGCAACATTGCCCGTCGAGTCATCGCGGCTGGGCTTTTCGTCGAGCGTTAACCTAATCCCTCCCAATTCTTCTTGGACTTCAGCAACAGTGAATACGCCACTCCGCGCGCGTCGCCCTCCAAAATAACGAATCTTGTCTCCGGGCGAAAAGCGCTCGGAGCTACTCTCCAACACGATGGATTTCTCAGCCTCTGAAACGTCGCGCACCGAATTCAACGTGAAAGGCTGATATTCAACTCCCAGGAATAGGGCCAATAGACAGCCAGTCAGGCAGACCATCGAACCAATCGAAAGATCGATGCCACCTGTAATGATGACGAACGCCACGCCGATCCCAAGCACTCCGTACATGGAGGTACGCCGCAAGAGGTTTTCGACGTTGTTGCCCTTCAGAAAAGACTCGGGCGTGTAGAAGGAAAGAAAGAGGCATAACCCGACTAGTAGTAGGAAGATACCGAGGACTTTTGCGTTCATTCGAAACTCTTTTACCTGTGGTCATTAGCCCAACTACCGACCGTTAAACATGACTTGCTTCCGTCGATGGCGAAGCACTCGCATGCCCGTCCCGAAGCACTACACCGCTCCACCCGTAGCCAATGTCATGACCGACTCTTCACTAAGCTCAGTCCTCTGCAGCTCGCCGGACAGTCGTCCCTCGTGCATCACCAGAGCACGGTCGCTCAGCCCCAATATCTCTTCCATTTCACTGGAGACAAACACAATCCCCATACCATCCTCAGCAAGCTGCTCCATCAATCGATAGATTTCCTCTTTGGCACCGATGTCGATCCCGCGAGTCGGCTCGTCCAATAGCAGAACCTTAGGCGCAAGCGCCATCCATTTTCCAATCACAACTTTCTGTTGATTCCCACCGGAAAGAAACTGCACGTGTTGCCGGTCACTCGGCGTCCGAATTCGCATGCTTTCGATCGCCGCCAGCGAATCCATCTTCTCTTGTTGCTGGTTATAGCCTCCGGCAACGAATGCATTTTTGAGAAGCCCAGCCAACCCCACGTTCTCGCAAACGCTCATCCCCAGAACCAATCCATGCTGCTTTCGATCTTCCGGAACCAGCGCCATTCCGGCAGCGATGGCATCCGAAGTACACTCGATTTCGACGGGTACACCGTCGACCTCAATTTCCCCCGCAAGACGCCGGTCAACGCCGAATAGCGATTGCAGTAGTTCCGTGCGGCCGGCACCGACCAGGCCAGCAATACCCAATATTTCCCCGCGGCCAAGTTGAAAACTAACTTCTTGCCCGGGCCAATGTGGCGTCACCAACCCGTTAACCGAAAGCAAGGTCTCCGGCTGCGTAGAACTCGTTTGACGCGAGTATCGTTGGGAGACATCACGCCCAACCATCAAACGCACCATGGCGTCGTGCGTTATGGCATCGCCCTCGAGTTCCCCGGCATTCTCTCCGTCCCGAAGTACAGCAACACGATCGGCCAACCTTGTTATCTCACCCAAACGGTGTGAGATATAGATAATGCTTACGCCTCGGTCTCTCAGATCGTCGACGACCGCAAACAAGGCTTCGCATTCACGATTCGAAAGACTCGACGTCGGCTCATCCATAATGAGAATCTTGGCATCGACCGACAATGCCTTGGCGATTTCAACGAGCTGCTGATGGCCAATCGTCAGCGTGTCCACAACGACCCTCGGCGAAATATCCAGTCCAACACGTTGCAAGTACTGCTGCGATTCGCGTTCAATACGGCGCTGATCGATCCAACCGTTGCGACCTGGCTCACGCCCGAGAAAGATATTGGAGCCGACGTCCAGGTTGTCGGATAGATTTAGTTCCTGATGGATCAGCACCACTCCGTGCTCCATCGCATCTCTAGTGGAAGAGAATTGGACCACCTCCCCCTCGACCAGCATTTCCCCCGAATCTTGACCTTGGACGCCAGCCAAGATCTTCATCAAAGTACTCTTCCCAGCACCGTTCTCGCCGAGCACAGCCAAGACCTCGCCACGCCGAACTTCGAGACTGACGTCTCGAAGCGCCTGAACCCCAGGGAAACTTTTAGAAATCCCTCGCACCTGGAGCAAACAAGCTTCGGGATGATCTTGCGTCATTGTCTAGGTGGACCGATGATTCGCCAGTAGTTCGTGTCACGCCGGAGGCTGGCGTCCAGCAGACACTTTCAGGAAGAGCACACACGCTTTGAGGAAGAGCACACACGCTTTGAGGAAAAGCACACACGCTTTCAGGAAAAGCACAAACGCCCGGTCAGATACTGCCCCGATAATGGGTCAGCGCAACAAACGCTCGCCGCCCGCTTAGCCGCCAAGCTTGGCTTTCAGGTCGTCCCAGAACTCATCCACATTTTCTGAAGTGATGGCACGCGCTGGAATATCAATGAATTGGCTCTCTGGCACGATCGACTCATCGCCTTTGAGCAGGCTCACCAGAATCTCGACGGACTTGAAGCCATATTCATAAGGATTCTGTACGACAGTACCGATGACATCGCCGTCCTTGATTCCTTGCAGGGTATCATCCGCCTCATCGAAGCCTACAACCTTGATCTTGCCGACTTTGCTTTGCGATTTGAGGGCAGCCAAGATCGCAGGCGGGTTGTAGGCGAACAAACCGACCATGCAATCCATGTCAGGATAGGTCGTTATGGCATCCTCCGCTTTTCGCTTTGCCACGGCCTCGTCACCTTGGTCTGTCAACGTATCAATGATCGTGTACTTGTCACCAACGATTTCACCACCAAGTGAATCAAATTCTCCCATCTCTTCGCGGCCCATCAACACGTCAATGACGCCCTGGCAACGACGCTTTGCATTGTCTTGCTCAGTGCGGCCGATGCACAACATGACTCGGCCACCATCGGGCAAAGCTTGTTTTACTAGCTCACCACACATACGTCCCGCGCCATAGTTATCCATCCCAACGTACATAATGCGTTGCGAATCGGGCGCATCTGAATCCTGGGTAATGAGCGGTATTTTGCTCGCCCATTGGTCAAGTAGATCAACTTGGTTTGCAGCATCAATCGGGCTGATCGCCAATGCTTGAACGCCCCCGGAAATCAAATCCTCGACGATTCGTTTTTGCTCTGATGCGGTGGCGACCGCTGGCATCCTGACATCGCAATCGACGTCAAATTCCTTCGCCGCGTCTTCGCATCCGACTTTGGCAATATTCCAGAAGCTGGCGATCTGATTCGTCACGAATGCCGTCTTCAGCCGTTCATCGCTACCAGTCGTTGAGCTAGCGGAACTACCCCCGGCGGATGTTGCCGAAGAATCTGGATTGCAGCCTGCGAATCCGAGACAACCCAAAGATGCAATCAGTAAAATTTTTCGGAGCATAGAGCTAACTCATTCCGTGGGGAAAGTTGAATCAGTCGGAAAGTGTTTGCAGGGGGTGCGGTGAATCACCAGGAGGAGCTATGTATCATGACGTCGCCGCGAGTCTTGGGACCAAGAACCTCGAATGGAGCTGATTGATCACGCGGACGAAAGAGTTTGCCGCAAATCACAAATGGGGTGACGCAAAACGTTCCCCAAAGTGCCCCAAAACACCTCTCGATCACCATTGCCCAGCTAGACTACTGGTGCCTATGCGGAAAGTCAATCAACGCTACGGATCGGTCGAGGGCGAATAACGACCATTAGCGAACCGAACCAATGCAAGACAAAGCCGTATTCGGTTCGCTGTCGCCAAGCAAAGTTTGGCGCGACCTGGTCTCGCGTTTCCCTCATGCCCTTTTGCAGCATCAGAAAATGCGACTCCGCTCTAGCCGTTCAATTTGACTGCGTTGCCTGTCTTTGCACTTTCATAGATGGCTTCGATCAGTTCAACGCTTCGCTTGCCCTCGACTCCATCAATTGCAGGAGCGCGGTCGTCGTGAATCGCCTCAAGAAAGTCACGGAAGAGCTCAGCATGGGCGTGATGGCCAATTGCAGCTGGATCTGCGGCGCCGCCTCCCGTCTTTGTCTTGCCCATCATCTCTTCGCGTAGCGCCTCGTCGCTAGGATGCGGTTCCGCGAATTCCCATTTGATGATGTCCTCTTCTTCGAGCACAGCTGTACCCTGAGTGCCCGACAGCTCAATCTTCTTAAGAGAACCAGGGAAACCCGCGGTCGTTGCCTCAACGACACCGAGAGAGCCGCTGGCAAATCGAATACTCGCCGTACAAACGTCTTCCACTTCAATACGCTCGTGGCCCAACGTCGCCGTGTGTGCAACCACTTCGACGGCAGGCCCCATCAGCCAGAGTAAGAGATCCACACTGTGAATCGCTTGATTCATTAGTGCCCCGCCACCATCCAATTCCCATGTCCCGCGCCAAGCTCCGCTGTCGTAGTACTCCTGAGTTCGGTACCACTTCACATAAGCATCGCCGAGCGCAAGACGCCCAAAACGCCCTTGGTCCACGGCCTCCTTCATAAGCCGACTGCTTTTGTGGAATCGAGAAGGGAAAATAGTTGCCAGCTTCACGTTCGCCTCGTTGCAAGCCTCAATCATTTCGTCGCATTTGGCCACAGTCACATCTAGCGGCTTTTCGACAACAACATGCTTACCCGCCTTAGCTGCTGCAAGGCAGGCGTCGCGATGCGCACCGCTGGGAGAGCAAATCGAAATAATATCGACCATCGGGTTCGCCAACAGTTCATCGAGCTCTGCGTAGGCAGTACCGCCAAACTCGGCCGCCAACTGGTTTGCCTTCTCAGGCGTGCGGTTGAAGCAACCGATCAGTTCCGCGCCCTCGATATCCGCGATCGCTTTACAGTGGAAATTGGCAATCATGCCGCATCCAACAATGCCAAAACCTGCCATCGATTTTCTCCTGCGCTACCGCGCTAGTCTTCTGTTTTGGGGTCACACAAGCAAAGCGGCATATCATCCGTTGGGTTCTGGACTCGCAAAGCTCGCTTGCCGGAAAAGATATCGCGCAGTGGGTCTCCAACAAATTCTTTCCGCCACCCACGCAATAAATTTGGAAAGTCTGGGTGGTCCTGCTTGAGCTCTCGCCCCTCGATCCAATAGCTGGCCAATTTGCCAACGTCATCGGAAGTCCCAACAATGGATGGAGCAATCTGGCTGCTTCGGCAAAGGTAGCTCATCGCGGCTGTGAGAAACTGCTGCAACAGCACAGGGGGCTTCGAACGCCGTTGCTTTCTAGACCATGGTGCAGACGGAGTCTCCGAGGACAATCCCGAGCGAATT
The DNA here is from genome assembly GCA_046290675.1 of Aureliella sp. Classification (GTDB taxonomy): domain Bacteria; phylum Planctomycetota; class Planctomycetia; order Pirellulales; family Pirellulaceae; genus Aureliella. The sequence continues at coordinate 18,929 of JBKAHA010000007.1, read as the reverse complement.
GCACCGGCGATCTCGGGCAAAAACCGTTTGAATCCCGCGTGGTGCAGCCCGCGAATCTGTGAAATGGCCCGCTGATCCGTACTTCCACGCTTCGCTAATTCAATGATCAAGTCGTCGCGGAGAACACGTCGAGCCGGCATGTCCTTCGTCTTGGCTCTCTCCTCACGCCACAGCCAGATATTTCGTGCAACTCCAAGCTGCTTCCCACGCAGTGACTGAACACCGGAAATACGGACCCATGCCTCTTGATTAATGAATTCTTCAAGTGCCTGCTGACGATTGGCGATTTCATCCTCAAGCCATTGCAGCCGCCCAAGCCGTTCCAATTCCCCGCAGAGATGATCGTAGAGAGCCGGTAGATGAAGAACATCCAGAGCCGCATATTCCAACTGTGCCTGGGTCAGCGGGCGTTTCCGCCAATCCGTGCGAGTTTCGCCCTTCGCCACGGTCACCGAAAGAAAACGCTGCAATAGCTTGCCATACGACGCGGGATACTCGCCCCCTAGTAACCCAACGGCAACCTGAACATCGAACAGCCGCGGCATCATCTCGCCTGTAGCACGACGCACGAACAGGATCTCTTCGCGCCCCGCATGCACGACCACCTGTCGCTGGCCATCGACGAGCAACGACCATGCTTGCGCGATATCACCGAGCGAACGTGGATCCACGATGAAGATCGCGTCTCGGGTCGAAAACTGCACCAGGCATAAGTCAGGCTGGTAGCAATCTTCGGCGACAAACTCCGTATCAAAGCCGATGAAATCGGATTTTTCCAACGTACCAATCATGGCATCGAAGGAATCTCGATCCTCGACGATCTCATACTCTAGACTGTCATTCAACTGGCTCAACGTGATCCATCGAGCAACGAAACCAGTTTCACAGATGGGCCTTCCCGCACTAACAAAAAACGCAAGATCGCCTGCAAGTCGTCGACTGGGCTGAGAGTCGCGGAAAGAAAACATTTCGACAGAGCGTCTCGCGACCGCTGCTTCCGATCTTCCTGTTGCTGCCTTTGGCGGTCACTCAATGACCGGCTCAAATCTCAGGCGTGAGCGGAAAATCCTCTCGCTTTCAATGCGTTATCTCTATAACTCAGGCCAACTTCTCCTCGTTCCGACTGAAGTCGCTACCGAATTGCTCCTGTCTGCTTGCGGCATCTGTAAAGAATAGGAATGCTTTATTAAAACCGGGTTAAGCCCGATTGCCAAGGTTGGGAAGGATATCACAACAATAGCTCGATGACGGGAGACGCACTTTTGACCGCGGATTCGGACCATAGATTTAGTCCTGCCCAACTTCTGGTCAGTATTCGCAATGCTACCGAAGCAAATGCTGCCTTGCATGCTGGCGTCGACTGGATCGACTTGAAGGAGCCTAATCACGGCTCGCTTGGGTTGCCGACGCTCGAGACGGCAGCCGCGGTCGCAACACTCCTCTGCGATGCCGGTGCTCGGTCAAGGTCGAGTGTCGCCCTGGGTGAGCTTTGCGAAGTCATGCCAAAAGCCGACGAGGTGATTGCAGCCTACTCGCGTCGCTTCCCGGTCGCCAAAGTTGGTTTGGCGGAGGCAAGTCCGGGCTGGCGCGAAAATTTGGACCAGCTACGATCACTGGTCACTCCTTGCCAACTTGTTCCCGTCCATTACGCAGACTTCAAAGAATGCAAAGGAGTCCCGCTGCCAGAAATCTTCGACTGGATGAATAGGTCCGCACCGGTTCAAGCTAACCGTCGCGACAATGACGTCTCCGAATCGCTGGACGGATGCGTTCCAAGAGTCTTGATCGACACCAAACTGAAAGACGGCCGAACGTTACTCGATTTCTATTCTGTTGATGAACTCATCAAATGGTGCTCAGACGCCGCGTCGCTCGGTATTCGACTGTTATTGGCTGGGAGTCTAAACGCCGCAGCGGTTCTCCAACTTCGCCGAACTGGCGCGGAAGCAGTTGGTGTCCGAGGAGCAGTATGTCAGGGTGAACGAAATTCTTCACTCTGTGAATTACAACTGCGTAACTTAGTTGAACAATTCAACTCGAAAAAAGATGTCTTTGAACCCCAGACGGCTCATCGCTAGCCATTCATCTCGACTGTAGGCATAGCGAAGGTTGAACCAGGCCGATAAACTGAACCGATGGTACAAGGTCTCCGTCAACATTCTCGTTAAGTGGTGTCCCTATGGCGTCATCAAGCCCAGAAAGAGAATCGCTGGATGGAGTCATTCGCCAGGATCACAAAGTCGTCGGAAACATCTGCCTTCCGGAAGAAGACCAGTGTGAATTCATCGAAGAGTTCAATCACTGTTACGGCCCGCTGAACCTCCATATCGACAAGCCTGCATATCTTAGCCAACCGAACCAACCGTTACGCCCAGTCGGTGCGACCCGGCCTCGTTCTGTCTTCTACGGCCCATTCCCCACTCCGCGGGACCCAAACCCCTAAACGCCGGTCGGACATCGGATCAATTATTCGACGACGACAGTCTTGCCATTCTTGCCCACTGAGATCCCGAATACGAGATAGGTGACATCGCGGGTACTGGAATTCGACATACTGTGAATCTCGCGAGGCTCAATAATGATGGCGTCACCAGCACGCAATTGATCTGAGGTTACACTCTCGGAGCTTTGCACCTGAACGTCGACCTCTCCTGCAAGGATGACAAAAACTTCGCGCATGTCTTCGTGATAGTGTCGCTGAAACGCTTTGCCGACTCGAAGTAGCGACCAGTTCAGCATGGGAACTTCACCACTTCCCAAATCTGCTGCGGTTCCAAGCACTTTCTTCACCACTCCCGGATCGCTTGGATCTTCATGCGAAGCTGCTTCGTATTCGATTTCCGATCCACGAATGATTTTCATACTGCTCCGATCCTCAAAACGTTCCCTGGCAATCAGCAAGAGTCAGCTGGATAGCTCTGGCCTCAGTGGAAGTCGATTCTTGCTCTGCGCAGCGAGCCTATCCAGCAAATAAAGAATCATATGCAGACGTACTTCGGAACGCACTTCGTCTAGCTGACGTTCGCCAGCTTTGCGGTCGTTCACCCGAATCAAATGCACGCCATCAATCGTATTGGTTGGCTCGGACACGTCCCCCACATCCATATCGATGACTGCGTCAACAAGCGCTGGCTCGATATCTCCCAGCACACGGACATCCTCAAAACGAGCACACCGCCATCCGTTCGCTTTGGCGCCTTCGACGTAGGTGGCAACATCCTTTCCGACAACTTGATTTCGAAACTCCCTCAGTTGCTGACTGGCCGTGTCGCGCTCGGCAGAGCCTCCGATCCTCACCGGTAGTGTAACAATCTCTAGCTCAAAGGAAGTTCCGTCAAAACGCGCGGGCTTCGCGCTGAAGTATTTAGCTAGATTGCTCTCATTCAGATGCTTGGCCAGATACTTCTGCCACGAGAGTCGAAACGCAATTTGCTCAATGACCGTCGAATCCGCGACTGCGGCCCTCTTGGCTCTCTCCCGGATGATCGCAACTGCAGACCGTTCTGCATTCGGTTCGCGACTTTGCTCGCTTACCCACTGGTAGACCTCTTCACGTGTCGCGGCCAAACTCGCTTTTCGTAGTGTCTCCAAGGCACGTCGCTGCTTGACTATTAGATCGATCGCCCGATTCTTCACTGCTTCCGAAAGCGGCTGATCTCTGTATGTGTTTGCGGGCCTTCCGAGGTGAAAGTCGATATCAGCAAGCGTGATGGGTTCGACACCAACGTAGGCCACAATCATATCAGCTTCAGATCGCCCATTCTCTGATGCTTCTCCCTCCATGGCGCGGCAGGGCTGGCTCGCAATGACCCAAATCGCCAAGCAAGACAATGCACGCAGGTAGCTCATTGCGAAACTCCTCCCTGGCAAGACAAGAACCAGCGGGTTCAGCAAGCCGAAACCCAAGTGAACGAGACCACCGTAGACTAGCAAGTAGCCGTTAAGGTAGCGGGAAGCTTATGGCAACTGGATATCCTTCAGTTCATAAGCGACCGTTTGACGTGAGATCGAAGACGGCGACTCATAGACCAAGGTGAATTTGTTGGGGTCATCATTGATCTGAAAAAGGTAAGCAATCCCCACCGCATTGTTGGTTACCGCGTAGGTATTCAATCCAAGGTTTTCAACACGGCTACCGCCCGCATCCAGAAGGAATGCCTCATTGGATAGAACCCAGCCACGAAATGAATCCAGTGCCCCTTGTCCATCATCGAACTCGACGAGCACTCGCATTTCATAGACCTTGCCATTCCGCCGGGCGCCTTCCAAAACGACTTTGACATCGCCAAACTCTTGCGATTGTCTCGCGCCGTTTCCGAACTTCTTGAATTCGTATTTGTGACGCTTCCCGGGAACAGCAATCACGAATTCCCCTTTCAGAGAATCGATTTTGCTCTCTTTCCGCTCTGGCAACGCCAACTGCAAATCGACTTGAGTTGTGCTTCCATAGTTGAGTGGAATTTCGGGAGCCGCCTGAGCGTTGGTTGCTTGAATCTTGTTTTCGCCGACAGAAGCCTCAACGCTACTCATCGGTATCTGCATGAATACCGGCTCAAGCCGCGGTTCCCAAGTGACCAAAATGGAAACCTGCAATTGCCCGGGAAGCTGGGCGTTGAATTGCTTCGTCGCCTGGACGAAAGTGGGCTCAACACGAAAAGGTCCGCTACTGAATGCAGGAGGTGCATCTTCGGTGTACTGCCCCCCTGGCGCGAGAACCAAGTCACTATCCGTTGTGCCGAACGCATTCACACGCAGACCGGCCGTCGCCATGATCGTATCCATAACACTCCAGAACGGCTCATCGACGGCGGCGAGCGTAACTTCCGTATCGCCGAAAGCGTCTTCTCCTTGGAGAGTGATCACGTTGTCCGTTTGGTCCATAATCTTGTCGATCGCGTCACGGACTGACATGGTGCCCTCGAGAGTAATCTTCGAAGCCTCAAAAAAGGCCCCAAGATCTTGACTCTCGAAAGACTGGCGAATCCGCTGGAGACGAATCTTCATCTCGCCTGACGTATTCGAATCCACGTCCGGCAAAAACTTGAGCACACCAGCGCCTAGCTCGACAAGACGCTTTTCTGCCGCATTACGATCAGCAAGATCTGCCGATTCGAGCAGCAGTAGTTCTTCGCGGACGATCTCAGAAGTCACCTCACGGGTTTCTTCCTGGCCCAACGCCACGCTAGACAGACCAGCCGTGCCCCAAACCAAGAGTAGACCGAGCAAGCAATCCGCCCCCGCCAAGGACCAGCGAGTGCTCCCAATCAGTCGGTGGGCGCATGCAGGTTTGCGGCGTGCCTTCGGATTCAAATCCCCCTCGCCCCGGTTCGGATTCCCCTCGATGGCTCGGCTGCAACAATTACTGCTCCGATTTTCACCTGCAATCACAACCTTCTTACTGCTCAACCTCATGCCAATTACCTCGGAGGAAAATTTCGCGGGAAACCATACGACTGCTTGCCCGTGACCAACCTGCAGCCATCACGCTTAGGCCCCCAGTGAACCAATCTGTAGAGCCGTAGAATCGGCAAAATCGCCCGTAGCGGACAGCATTGCGGCCATCCCACAATCCTAACTTAATCGCGGCAAGCCATGCCAGCCGGCCGGGACTTAGGCTTCCAGTGAAGCCCCAGACTCCTGGTGTCTATGAGATTCGGTTCAAAAGCCCGAATTCCAGCTTCGGAAGTGCGGGCAGTTCTTCGATGCAACCCATCGTCTTGTATTCCTAAAAAAGTGGCGATTAACCCGGTTTCATCTCAGGCAACGAACGTCAGATCGGGCGTGACGGTCCGATGAGCGCGAAAGAACATCGAAGTCCGCCAGGGGTAATAGCATGAGTGTCCGAGCACGAAGCAAGATGGTGAATTCACGGGTCTTGACCCTGCTGCTGCTTCTACTTGCCTCGACTCCAACGGCTACCTGGGCGGAGGAGCCTCGGCTCATGGAAGTCGACGTCGCCGGAGGAAAGATCTTTGGGATGCCAGTACACTGGGGACGAGCCGATGCGGCTCTACTCACGCCTGCCGGCCGAATGCACATCTTGAAGACTTCGGAAATTCTTCATCACCAAGTCTTGAATCATCCCTACGTACCGCAAAGTCTCAGCGCAGCAAAAAACCAGCTTCAGCAAGAACTCGGCAACCGATTTGAAGTCCAGGTCGCCGGCCCCTACGTACTCGCAACCCCTCGCGGTCAAGGCAAACGTTGGCAGTCGCGATTCATCTCGTTACTCGGCGGCTACCAACGCTACTTCCAGGTCCGAGGATGGCAGATTCGCCGTGCGGATTTCCCATTGATTGTCATTGTGTTTCCGAGCCGCTCCGAGTTCTTGCAATACGCAAGCCATGAAATCGGCTCGCTACCACCCAAAGCCGTGGGTAGCTACTTTCCATCGTCAAACCGCTGCATCCTGTACCAGATTCCTGGACACCAGGGAACGAATTGGTCCGAAACGGAAGCAACCATTGTTCACGAAGCCGTGCACCAGCTGGCATACAATTCTGGCGTTCACGAACGACTCTTCCAGAATCCTCTTTGGTTCGTAGAAGGTCTCGCGACGATGTTCGAGAGGCCCGCCGTATATGAACTTGGCGTGGAACGCTCCCAGGCTGCCAGCCGTGTGCACTATGGGCAGCTGAAGGTAGCCGCAAACGCGTTGACGAATCCGCAGCAGCTAAGTCACGAATTTGAGGGGCTGATCATGTCCGATGAACTCTTCCGTCGTGACCCACATTTGGCTTACGCGCTTTCTTGGTCGCTCACTTTCTACCTGGCTGAACGGATGCCCCAGCAATATCAACGGCTGATGCGTGCTCAGGCCAGCCACCCCTTCGGAAGCTATTCGGCAGAATCACGGCTTTCCGATTTTCGCAGAGCTGTCGGAACCTCCGTTCCCAACTTGGCACTTCAAGTCTCACGATTCTACGAAGAGTTTTCTCCAGCTCGCTAACTTCTGCAATCCTGCAATTCTCTGCCTCGTAATTTTTCTTCCTAACCATGCTTTTCGGCTGAATCTATCTTCAAACTCGACTCAGCCCTGCCATGGAAGCAGGGCCAATCAAAGTTTAAAGTTGGGAATGAGCCGCGACGCGTGAGCGGCCGGGTGCGTCATGAAACCCGTTGCCTTACGGCCAGCGGCTCAATGGCGAAACAGCCTAGAACCAAACTTTGATTAGCCCTGGCCATGGAAGCCTGCCAAAAGATTCCAGCGAAGAGATGGCCTATAATTAGGTCCTCGATCTGGATCTAGAATTCCCTACTTCAAATCCCCTTTGGCTTTGTCGACTCGAAAAGTCATCGCAGCCATCGCAGCCTATCCCTGCCTCGAGGCAATATCCCTGCCTCGAAGCGGTATCTCTGCCTTCATCCCCCCGCGTATTGGACAAGTCATGCACCGCCGCAAATTTACCTGTGGTCTCGCCGCGTTTTCGCTCGCCACATCGTCATTGGATCGAGTTTCCCACGCGATCGATCCGTTTGAACGCCCGCAACCCGCCAGCCTGAAGCTGAGCCTCGCCGCGTATTCAATGCGACAATACTTAGCCCCCAAGCCTTCAGAACCGAACAAGATGGATCTTTTTGGCTTCGTGGACTTTTGTCAGTCGCAGGGCATCCCGGGTGCAGAGCTGACGAGCTACTACTTCCCTGATCCAATACCTTCGGACTACCTGGTGCAGTTGAAAAGACATTGCCATTTGCGAGGCATCAGTATCTCCGGAGGCGCTATTCGCAATGACTTCTGCCAAACCGATTCAGCGAAGCTTGAACTTGATCTCCAGCACACCCGAAATTGGATTGACCACTACGCAACGCTAGGAGCACCCGCAATCCGAATCTTCGCAGGAAATCAAATCAAGGGAGAGAAGCTGACAAAAACACTGGATCGCTGCGCACAGCACGTTTCGGTTGCCTGCGAATACGCGGCGCAAAAAGGAGTGATGCTCGCACTTGAAAATCACGGTGGTGTGACTGCGAAAGCGACCGACCTCGTTAGTCTCGTCGAACGTGTCGACTCACCTGCCTTGGGTATCAATTTCGATTCCGGTAATTTCCGTTCCTCCAACGATCCCTATGCCGAGTTGGCCATGATTGCTCCCTATGCGATCAACGCCCAAATCAAGACGGAGATCGCCCCCAATGGGAAGAAACAGGAAGCCGATCTTGCGAGGATCATCCACATCTTGCGTGAAGCTGGTTACAGCGGCTGGGTCACGCTCGAGTTTGAAGCGAAGGGCGAACCGATCCAAGAAATACCGAAGTACCTTTCTCAGCTCAAAGAACTGCTCGCCTAATTGCCTGCTGAGTCTTCAACGGCTTCCCGTAGCTAGTCGCTGCGCGGCGTCATCGAAGAATCAAGGTTTAGCCGAACACCTTAGACCAATCTCAATTCAAATCCATCATCGTATGATTCCTATTGCAGGCCGGTTGTGCCGGCGGAACGAGAATTCTACGGGTCTCCTCTCCACTACCTTTCCTTAGCGAGTCACTATGTTCCGAAACAAACTATTGCTTCCCCTAGCAATCATGCTTTGCTTTTCCGCCGTTTCGAATGCGGAAGACCTCAAGATCCTCCTTGTTACAGGTGGCTGCTGCCACGACTACAAATTCCAAACCGAACAACTGCAGAAAGCCTTCAAAGACGCTAGAGTCGACGTCGAATGGAAAGTTGTCGATGACGGAGGGAAGGGCACGAAGGCCCAAATCAAACTCTACGACGATCCAGATTGGTCTAAGGGCTTCGACGTTGTCATTCACAATGAGTGCTTTGCAAACACGACGGACGAAGCTTATATCAAGAAGATCACGCAAGCACACAAGAACGGCACGAATGCGATCGTCATCCACTGTGCGATGCACACCTATCGCGCTTCGAAAAAGGATGAGTGGCGGGAGTTCCTTGGTGTCACCAGCCGCAGGCATGATCACCAATCGAATTACCCCGTCAAAGTTGTCGCCCCGGAGCATCCCATCATGAAGGAATTCCCCCGAGATTGGGTGACGCCAAAGGATGAACTCTACATCATCGAAACGGTGTGGCCATCCGCTACCGCACTAGCAACATCGAACAGTGAGCGTGACGAAAGTTCTCACCCATGCTTTTGGGTGAACGACTACGGTAAGTCGCGAGTCTTCGGGACTACTTACGGACATAGCAATGAAACATTTGCGGACGAAACATTCCAATCCGTCTTAGTCCGGGGCGCCTTGTGGGCTGCCGGCAAACTGGAAAATGCAAAGTAGCACGCTCCAGTTTCGCAATGGATCAGCAGCGAAGCAAGCTGATGCCTACGGCGTACATCCTTGCCACTCGATTCGAGCCTTCACGGAGGCACACGCAAAGATGCTCACGCAAACAAGACTACATGAGCGACTGAGAACACCGAACTCTCGGTCCCCCTGAGAACTTGGGAACAAAAAGTCTGGCAACAAAAAAACCCTCAGCTTTTGCTGAGGGTTCTCTTTGTTCGTGACCATGCTGGCAAATCAGACGCTCACGGTTGCTTTGATTTTCTGGATGAAGTGATCCTCTCCGGACGATTTTTGCAACTTCTCCGCCCGCTTCTCCGCTTCGGCCTTTTGATCAAACTCAAAAACCGCAACTCTCTTGAGTGCTTGATTAAAGACGGCCCAATAGATTCGAGTACGAGTTTCCGCTTTCACTTTTCGTCGAGTGCGAGTCGGCTTTTCGGCAACAGCAGTCGCTTCCACAGACTCAGAGCCTGCTTCCGCTTTCACCTTTTTCGTAGCCACGGTTTTCTTAGCAGCCGTTGCACGAGTCTTCGTTGCAGCTTTCGACTTCACAGCAGTAGCAGCGCGACCAGCCATGCTTGAGTCTCCTTCGCAGAGTAGGGAGGTGAGAAGAAAATAGATAAATAAGTTGCGGAGCTATTTCGAAATCGATTTCGCCTGACGCCCCGTCAGCAAGCCTCATCCCTGTTCATCGAGCAACAACGTCCAATCAAGGAGGGTATGCGAGCCAATGGTGGAGCCTCTTAAAACACCCACCGGCCAACATTTTGATTATGGCAAGGTGCACTCTCGTAAAGCTAAACGTCACAAATTAAATAATTCGCATAGCTTGAGAGTGTTCGAAAATGAATTGCTCGAACACGTACCAGTATAGCGGATTTGCGCGCGCTTTCCCAGTGGCTTTGAATTCCTCGGAGAAAGAGAAGTACTTTCCTGCAATAACGCTTGACAGCGCCTCACACCGGAGAAAACACAACCGTCTTCAGGAACAGTCATTTGTACTGAAAACCAAAATAGACACAGCATCTTTGGTAAGATTAAATGCCATGATCACTTGGCAGGCGGCTTCCCCTTCCCCTGAGCAATATGTTGTTCTCTTCCACTCGCATATTCGCCTCGATTGGGATAACGCTGCTCAAGCCACTCTTGCAATCCATCGGCATCAGGGCAGTCAGCGTTCACTTTCTCGACGAGCCGCCGAATGGCATGCCGGCACCATCCACAGCCAGTGCCTGCGCTTTGGCACTCAGCGACTTGGCTGGGCACGCGGACACGTTCGATTCGGATGAAGTTGATTACCTTCCGCCAACTTACATGAAAGCACATGCAAAGTTCGTCATCGACTTTCATAAACCCTCTATCAGCTATCGCAATCTCTTTTGGTTGGGCCTCGCCGCACGGACGGCAGCATTCTAACGAAAACGCATCGCCGCGATTGGCCAACGAATCCGAGCGGCCTACAGGCCCATTCGCCGCTAGCCGGCATTCAGAATCATGTGTTTTCCGATTGCACATGACGCGATGAAATCGTCGATATCCAACGATTCGTTCTTGGTATGAACGTCACGCTGACCACATCCCACCGTCACGGTGGGAATGCCATGCTTGTTGAGCCAATTGGCATCAACTCCACCGTTCGAAATGGTTTTCTCTGGCTTCACTCCGAGAGTGTTGATGGCAGTGGCAGCTTGCTTGACCACCTCGGAATCCGCTGCCAACCGAAACGAGTCGTAGTCGACTCGCCGCTCGACCTCAATCTGAACGACCGTCCCATCTTTTGCCTTCGTTCGTTTCGCAGCGGCGCGAAACGCCTTTTCGATCGCGTCGGCGATACGAGTGCGAAATGCGCTGTCGTGACTACGAGCCTCAGCGGTGACCTCAGCTTCCGGCGCGACAACATTGGTCGCGTTGCCTCCCTGCACGACGCCAATATTGCTCGTCCCCTGCTTGCCGTCCTTGCGAATTCGTCCCAGCCACTTGTCCCCAACCAGCTGTCCGATCGCCACGCCCGCCGCGTGAACCGCACTAGCGCCTTCCTCAGGTGCCAGCCCGGCGTGCGCAGGCAAACCACGCAAATGAAACTTCATTCGCTCGCCACCAGTTGCACCGATAGTCATTTTGTAAGGGTCGCCACCGTCAAAGTTGAGTGCCATACTCGGCGCCCCTAGCTTGGACGTCGTCATGTAGCGGCTACCATGCAAGCCAATCTCTTCTTGAACAAAGAAGCAAAGCGTAATCGGAGGCAGGTCTTCCCCCGACTCGCGAGCTTCGACGAATGCCGTGATCGCTGCAGCAACACCTGCTCGATCGTCCGCCCCCAGCCCCGTATCGGGATTGGCAGAGATGATCGCCTTCCCCTTGCGCTTCGGCACACAACCAACACAAATTGGCACCGTGTCCAAGTGAGCAGAAAGCATCAACCTGGAACTGCGCGATTTCGAACCTGAGCCGGGCAGCTTCACCACCAGATTGCCCAACGCTCCTCCGGCAGGTGACCTTCGATGGGCCGTATCGAACTTAAAGGCGCTACTAGGCACGCCAGCCGCGCTGAGAACGGCAACCACTTCCTCGGCAATCTTGCTCTCCTCGCAACTCTTGCCTGGAATTGCCATTAAACGCATGACCAATGCAATGGCTCGCTTCTCGTTGATCTTCTTCATTCTCGATGCTCCTGATGATTCATTTGCTCGGCGCTGCTTCGAGGAAGGCGCACAGGAATGCGTACAGGAAGGCGCACGCATATCCCAGTAGCCCGCAGCTACTTACTTCGTCTGTCTCAGTTCGCGTCTCCATCTTGGTCAAGCTTCAACACTTGCCAACCCTAGTTGGCCTCAGGTGACGCCATCTGCAACCCACGCAACAACGTTTTGGCTCCCCGAATTGAATTTTCCGCGACGCGATTTGATGCGTCGATCCTAGCTGAACAAATCAGTTCGAATCCGATACACTTTTCCGCAGACCTCTGCACTGCGGCTGTATTTTCGATTGCAGCCGTATTCACGTTGTCCTGACACAAACGTTGATCTGCTGCTTTTGACTGCGCTGGTTCGCAAGGCCATTAAAAAGCGTTGCATGGGCATTCCGCTTGAGCTAAGAAGCAGATCCAGCGTTAGTCTGTAGCAAATCATTTAAGTAGGCTCAACGAGACGAGACGCCCTGTGTCTGAAAGACGAAAAATTGGCATCCTAACAGGCGGCGGCGACTGCCCCGGCCTCAACGCTGTCATCCGTGCTGCCACGCGTTCCGCAATTTACCTTGGCTACGAAGTCATCGGTTTTCGGAAAGGCTATGAAGGCTTGGCTGATCTGGACACGATGGAACTTACCTTCCACAACACGGCTGAGATCCTGAACAAGGGTGGGACCATCCTCGGTTCTACAAACAAAGGACGATTCTCCGCGAAAGTTGGCGACAACGAATCACGGGAAATCGATCCCGCCCTGATTGACCTCGCAGTGGGCAACCTTGAGAAATTGGAAGTGGATGGTCTGCTGTGCATTGGCGGTGACGGTTCGCTATCCATCGCTCAGCAACTCTTCGAAGCTGGAGCCCCCTGCGTAGGCGTACCGAAAACAATTGATAACGATCTCGCATGCACGGCGTTCACGTTTGGCTTTGATAGTGCCGTCGCCTGCGCCGCGAATGCATTGGATCGTCTTCACACGACTGCCTCGAGCCACGAACGAGTGATGGTTTTGGAAGTCATGGGGCGTCACGCAGGTTGGATTGCGCTGCACTCGGGATTGGCCGGAGGCGGAGACGTCATTCTGATACCGGAGATTGACTGGACCTTCGAGAATGTTTGCGCTAAGGTCCTCCATCGTAAACAAATGGGCAAGGAATTCACCTTGGTCGTTGTCGCCGAAGGCGCACAGCTCCCCGGAGGCCAGCTTGTCACTTTGGACGGCGAGAGCAAACACGCGCAAACTCGGCTAGGTGGGATTGGGCAACTGGTCGCCGATGAAATCGCAAAGCGACTGGAAGTCGAAACTCGCTGTGTCGTGCTAGGACACCTCCAGCGCGGCGGTCAGCCAACCTACTTCGATCGCTGCCTGGCTACCCAATACGGTGCCCACGCAGTCCGGCTAGTCGAAGAGAAGAAGTTCGGCGAAATGGTTCTCTACGATCCACCAAATGTGTCCAGCATCGCAATTACGGAAGCCGTGAAGGAACTGTCGACCGTCGATCCGAACGGCTCCGCCGTACAGGCCGCGCGAGCCATGTCGGTCAGCTTCGGCGATCTGCCCGGCTTTGAAAATCCGTTTCCGAATACTCAGATCGACGAAAAGACCTTCGCCGAACGCTACAACTTAACACCAAGCGCCCTGGCAACATCGAAGTTTGACGACGTGGACTAGTCAGGCTTCCTTGGACCTTCTCCATCCGCTCCCACGCTCTCCCTTTGACTCAGAATGGGCGACGCTCGCTGGACCCGAGCCGCTTTGCCTGCGCCAAACTCAAGCATTCTTCGTTCTTGTAAGAGTTGGGTAGCGCAAGCGTTTGCCACGCGCGGCTACCTCTCAAGTTTCAAACGCACCAAGAACGCCGGATGCGCTCACTTAGAGCTGCCTGTTCGGTGAGGGCCACTCTGACTGGTTCCTGTGCAGCCCTGCTCAAGTTAATAGCAACTAGCGAAGCGACGCTACATTCTCCTGCTTGGCGTCATTGCGACCCGCCGCGACGCTAAGGCAACCCCGCGTCCCCAAAACGACCCAAGGGGCCCAATTCCACCACTAAATACCCAAATGAAAACTTAACGAGAAACGGCACGCCCTTTGCCTCAACACAGTTCGTCCATCTGTCTGTTGCTCCTGTACGGATCGCCTCAAACCACACTGGCTTTGCGTGTATGGCTGAAACAGGCCGAGCTGGATCCCGCCTTAACGCCAACCTTGGCATTTACATGGACGTCCACATACAGACGAGAATAAAGATGAGTCCGATTCTGGGAAATGCGATTCCCAACCCATACGCCTCGTTTTTTGTTGAACTAGAGAGAATTCTTTCGGAGCGGCTTCGACTGGCATTCGCCAGCCCTTGGCTACTTCTTAGCTGCAAATTGATCATCGGCTTTGTTTCAGCCTATGACATTTTCTTGACCATCAAGTACTACGAATCGCTGCCCGCGATGGAATTGAACCCAATTGGCCGTTGGCTAATGCAACTGGACACAGGTCCGAACTGCGAGCTCGATCAAATCGCTTGCTTTATCACATCGAAATTTGCGGGTAACTTCATCACGTTGGCCACACTTGAATTCCTTTCAAGCTGGAAGCGAAGCATTGCGATTGTTGTCGGTGTTGCCGTCGCATGTGCCCAGCTCATCTTATTGTTCTTTCTGATTTTCGGAGTCAACGGCGAGCTGTAACCACAAGTGATGAGAATGGCCTGGCGACGGGCTACCTGAAGACGACCGGTTGTAAAAGAAAAAAAGCCGATGCAAACATCACAGTTTGCATCGGCCAGGGTTTTAAATGGGGCTCGTGAGGTGCATTTCCAAGTGAAATGGATTCCCCACTTTGCTCTTGGCGGTTAATAACGCTCGCCACGGGCCTCTTGCTTTTCACCTTCGGAGTCAAGGTCAAGGAAGTCGATTGTGTTACTCCCACTCGTTACTTCCGCTTCGAGCGTGGTGTCCACATTGTACTTTTTCGGAACTCTCTCTTTCTGCCCCCCGCCATAGTCACCACCGCCACCTTCTTCCAATGTGGTGATCACGATTTTGTGCTTTCCAATTTCCGCGCCATTCTTGTCGCGTGTGTAAATCAGACTGTACTTCCCACTGGCGTCTGTCCGACCATGAGAAGCCCGCCCGCGGTCCATCGATGCCGCTTCAGCATCAGTCACAATGGGATAGAAAGAGATGACAGCACCCTCCAGCGGTTCTCCATCCAGGTGGATCGTGCCAGAAACAGATCCAAGACTGCCGTCTCCGCAGCCAACCAATCCTGCGACAACAACTCCAGCCATTGCCATCATCGCAAATCGACTCGTCGATTTCCAAATACCTTCTTTGAGCATTTCATTCTCCAATAAAAAAAATAGATCAATCGCCCACCGTATCGACGGATCGCCCTGAATTTTAGCAAATCTGAATTCGCAATGATCCACCCACCTGCGATTTGCAACTGATTGCATCGAAGTCGCGTCTCAGCATCATTGCTGTAATTCGTAAAAACACATTTTCAGCTTCGTCAAGCCGACCTTATGAATCGCTCACTGAAGTCGCTCGAGATACTGCTTGGCCTCAGCCAAAGTTGGGTCCACTGCAAGAGCCCGTAACATCGTTTCGCGTGCTGCCTCCAGATCTTGCTTCGCAAAATAGACAACGCCTAAATTCAAGATCGCATCCGCGTAAAGAGGTCGAAGTTCGAGTGCTTTCTTGAGTCGCGATTCCGCGACCTTGTGTTCTCCGCGTTTCAGAGCGTCCAGCCCCATTCCCATGTACGCCTCTGGTAGGTTTGGCTCTAATCCAACGCTCCGACGATAGTACGCCTCCGCCTGATTCCACTTTCCAGCGGCAGACAGAGCCATCGCAAATTCGAGATTGACTCGCGGATGCGCTGGAAACAATCGAACCACATCGTTCAGAACAGCCAACTCAGCGTCATAGGCGCCTTGAAGCTGCAAGACATTGGCCAATTCAAGGAGTGGCATCAACAGCGCACGATCAATATCCTTATTGGATTGTGCCATAGGACGCAAATATTCGACTAATTTCTGTACACTCGCGCTATCCCCTAGATTCGCCTGGGCGATCCATTCATACACCCGATCAGGGACAACATTGCGGTCATTGGACTCGACTTCAGTCAAGCCATCGGTAGATTCCCACTCGGACGGCACATAAGCACGGACAATCGTGTTTGGAGGTGGCGGCGTCGGTTCGGAACGCGTCTCCATCCAATCGGATTCTGGATTCGGTATCGCTATTTTGTGGTCGGTCATGAATGCATGGATCGCATCATGGGTCCGTCTCTTGGGCATATGACAATCTTGACAGTCGGCCCAGTTTTCTTCGTTCAAGCCATCACCTTCGGCCCCTTCAATCTCCACTGCAGGTGAGCATTGCTTAACTTGATGGCACTGCAAACAGGCCTCGCGAAAATGGCTCAATGCCTCAGTGGCTTCAACGTGCCGGTGTGGGTCATGGCAAGTTGTGCATTTCATTTGCCCCGCAGACTGCAGATAACACTCGCTTTGCCGAAAACGGTACGCGTGGCCATTGATCTCGAATCTTCCGTCTTCTTCATCGGGCTCTTGGTAATCAAGTAGGGCTCGATATTGGGCCAGAGATTGTCCCGGAACAAAATCAAACTCGGCGCGTTCTGCCCTCACCAATTGGGTTAGTACTTGTGTGGCCGGCTGCAAGTGACACTGATTGCACACGTCCTCGTAGCGTTCATCATCCAATTTCGCGGGGTTGATCACTGAGTCCAAAATATCCTCTTCAGTGGAGGTCGCGGATTCAGCTTCGTCGATATGACTCTTGCCCGGGCCATGGCAGCGTTGGCACCCAATACCGTGAGGTAGTGCATTCGGAAAAACGGAAGGCATCCAATGCCGATCGTCGACAGCTTGGGCATCGGTCGGATAAGCGTTATGACAGAACAAACACTCACGAGTGATGCGACGCTGAAACCCCTGGTGATCCGGACGGTCATATCCCGGGTTCAGCTTCCATTCCTTTGTCTGGCTATACCAGGCCAGTGGCATCTGAAAGAGCTCGCCAGCTTGGTTGCGGTAAAGGTAGCTACGAATGTGATTGCCGGACCCAAGGATAAAGTCCGCTTTCACCGTCAGCTCATGAATTCGGCGTCCCGAGTCGTCGAGTTGGTAACGCGTCTGGAATATCTGACCGTCCCGACGCTCCATCTCAAAATGCTTGTTCGAAAGCTCATGGAAATAATGGGCGTTCTTGAAGTCCTCGATCTCCGCCGCGTCAGTCGCTGGATAAAACGACTTGGCCATCCCAACACCTTGGTAGCTGTCATACAGCTCTTGATGGCAATCCCGACAAAGGCTGTCCTCGACATAACCTCGTCTGGAAATCGTTGAGAGGTAGGATTGATTTGCGGCCCCAGTCTGCTGCGTACGCTCAGTACCGGCAGCGAATGGATCGCGAGGTGTCGAAGGCTGCGAGCAACCGGTCGCCAGTAGGCAGACTAAATGGGCCAAAGATTTAGCAAATGTCCATGCGTATCCAGAACAGGCCCCGCCGCTTGGACTCAGATCAGAAGCGCTGCGCTTCATAGCAAAATCATTAGCCATTGAGATAGCGATCGATCAGCCGATCCCCAATAATCTCGAAGCATGCCTGGAACGAGTCCAGGAACGAAACTTTGGAAGAAAGGCAAAAATGGACGGCTTTGAGCGGAAGGACTTGAGATGGGGAGCAAGCAAAAAAAATCGAGAGCGGAAGTCCGCTCTCGATCGTTCTTTCAACTTACAGAATCAGATTCTGCCTCGTTTAGAAGTCGTTGTTGAAAACGAAAGTATCGTTTCGACGACCGAGTCGCTGGTAAACACCGTAGGTCGGCTCGCATGGAGAGATATCCCAAACATTGCAACCGCCAGCTCGGTCTACTCGCCATTCAATGCTGTCACTGATGAAGTGGACTGAACCATCGGCAAACGCGAACAAGGCTCCACCGGTGTGCAGGCTACCGAAACCAGCTTGGCTGGCTCGGTTCGAAGAACTATTCCAACCATATGGCGGATTTGTTGAGTTCAATGGAGGACGGACGTTCGCTGTCACATAGTAGATACCGCGGGCTCGTGCACCACGTGGGTTCCGAGTACCGATCCAAGTACCACCTCGGCCGTTCAAGCTATCACGCTCTCCCAGAAGGAATGTATTACTCGTACCGTCGGTGATTTGACCGTGACGGATCGTGGTGTTCTCCATGAACATCCCGTGCGTATCATTGACGCGCTGTGGCTGGTCACGGGTACCTCGGTTACAGATGTAGTTCGACTTACCGGGACGCCATTGTCCCCAACCCGCGATTTGTGTTCCGCGGCCGCCGCCGAAGTGACGCTGCTGGGCAATTTGCTCACCAGTGCCGGCATCGCTAGGACAGCTGAACGCGTCTAGGCCGGTTTCGAGAAGAGGACGAGCTACGGTATTCAAGACACCAGGATTCTCGTTGGCGATCAATGCTCGAAGCGAATAACTCGTGACCCCCAACTGCTGATACATGTTGTCCTGCTCAATGAATGGCAGAATCAATGCACCCCATCCCCAAGACTCTTGGTTGTTATTGTCCGCGTTTCGGGCGTAAGGAGTGATCGCCGGTGTGAACGCGTACGGAAACGCCTTGTGAGCGCTTTCGTAATTGTGACAGGCCAAAGCGAGTTGCTTCAGATTGTTCGAACACTGCATGCGGCGAGCTGCCTCACGCGCTGCCTGAACTGCAGGAAGTAGCAGCCCTACCAGGATGCCGATGATCGCAATGACCACCAACAGCTCGACGAGCGTAAAGCCCTGCCGAGACGGTCTCAGAGTCTTCATAAGATGCTCCCAATTGGAAAAGAAATGGAGTGGCCGAAAAAAATACCGCCACAACAAGCCCCTCCAATGTAGTGGATACAGGTGACCGAAATCAACTGTAGAAGGCTATAAAGCAGGGTTAATCATAGTTTCAAGATAGCGACTAGTTTCCGTGGATTGGCGGCAA
>JBKAHA010000006.1:0-379039 GCA_046290675.1 Aureliella sp. | reverse complement strand
GGGCATCAGTGGTGATCGTGCCCATGATCGTGCCCATGATCTTTAGCGCCGTCTGAATCCTGCGTGAGTCTCCGCTGCTCGAGCATCGTCACCGCTGCATCAATGACGGAGCGGAACACTCGCTCTAGAGTTTCCCCCGAGCTCTGCGCCAACTTGCGGCAGTCATCATACTCAGGTGCAACCCGAAACGGTTGACCATCAGCCGGGTTTCCGGAGACTTTCGCACGAGCTTTCCCGGCTGACGTTTCAACTTCGATAATCTCGCGACGCAACACGCTACGTTGCAGTAGAGATCGCCGGATGCCGAGCGTACCCGTATGTGCAAAGAGCACTGCCTCTAGTTCGTTGCGCTGGTGAACCTTTCCGATCACAGACAGAATAGTACCTGGCCGATTCTTCTTCATGCTGATCGCAGTGGTAAAAACATCCAACGCGCCCGCCTTCCACAAGTGCTCGATCGCGAATCCGATCTGCTCCCCCGTTACATCATCCAAATTCGTTTCCAGCAATAGCACTTCGTCTTGGCTCGTGCCCGCCGATTCGCCAACGATGACCCGGAGAAGATTCGCCTGCTCTTGAAGCGATTTGTGCCCAGCACCGTAGCCAATTGCCGTGATTTGAAAACTCGGTAGCGGCCCGAATCCATCCGCCAAAGTCGCGAGAATCGCTGCGCCCGTGGGAGTGGTTAGTTCTGCCTGAATCGAGGACTCTCGGACGGGAATTCCAATAAGCAACTCCGCAGTCGCCGGTGCCGGGACACTTACAGTCCCATGCGCGATTTCGATCATCCCGCTCCCGGTCGGCGTCGGCGAGGCGATAACTCGCTCGATTCCCATGGAGGCGAGCGCGACAGCCACACCAACGATATCTACGATCGAATCTACAGCACCGACTTCATGGAAGTGCACTTCTTCAAGTGTCGTCCCGTGCACTTTTGCTTCCGCTGCACCAAGCTTTCTGAAAAGGCGGCGTGCCAAATCTCGCTCTCGATCTGTAAGCGAACTTTGAGCAATCATCTGCTCAATGTCACTCAAGTGTCGATGTTCGTGTTCAGCAGGATGGATGACATCCAACTGCAATGCGCGAAAGCAATGACGTTGCGTTTCCGTGAATTTGAGCTCAACGTCCCGCAGCCCCAGAGATCGAACTTGGTTCGTGATGTACGCACGATCGGCTCCCGCATCGACTAGTGCGGCAAGAGTCATATCGCCGGCAATACCGCTGGTCGTATCTAAGTAAGCTGTCAGCATGTGCTCACATTCGAAGGAATGATCTCAAACAAGAAGAAACCAAGATAGAAGCAGCCAGCGAAGTGATTCCCGACAATCAGCTGCCAGCAAGTCGTGAAACCAATTCTTCATAATACGCTGTCTTAGCCACCTCGTACCGCTTCTCAGCGTTACAGTCAGCTTTGTAGTTATCCAGCTTAGCCTGCTGAAGCTCATCGGCTAGGACCTCGACTTCGACAAGTTTCGATTGGAGTGTTTTTGTCTGGTTCCAAAGCTCACCGTCATGGCGAACGGCGAGCACCGTATGTGTCGCCTCCGCATTGCGCGGCTTGATCAAAAATGCGCACAATTCACCGTCACACCACTCGGGCGTCGCTTCACGTCGAAAGTTAAGACCCTCAACTAGGTTCGCGACCTCATTTAACGCCTGCAAGTCACTGACCCCGATCATGACATCGATGACAGGGCGTGAAGTGGCGCCAACAATCCCAGTCCCGCCAATATGCGCCGTATCGACGACCCACCCTTCGGTCGCCTGCAAAATGGAGCTACGTGTTTGCTCGTACTCTTGAGGCCAAGAAGGATTGTACGCCATTAGTCGAAATGATTGCGCCATGCGAAATTCTTGCGTGTTGTTGGCCAAAGTAAGTCCGGTCAAGTCTGCCGCCTCCGGCTCTGGGGCGAGATTGACGCACTAGCGACTCTCGCGCGAGCGCAGATCCCGCATAACCGGACGATGTTGCCGCATCGTGACAAAATCCTGGAGCATTATAGCTCCCGTGCATAGACCAGCTTGTCACTGGACCGATAGCAACAGCGTGGCTGTTCGCAAACGCTAGACGCAGAGATGCGAATAGCCGCGCCCAGGCACGAAGCCTTTGTATCCGACCCTTTATCGCCAAGTCCAACTTGCTTGGCAAGCTGCGGCTCCGCTCCATCGCACTGCCGTAAAGGAATTTGAAATGAGCTCGGAATCCCAACGCCTTGGCCGACCCCTTGGCCAACCTTCCGCCCAGCTGTTATCGCTGCGTTCCCAACCGAAGATCCCAGCCGCCCTGACACAGCCGTGGAATGACGTGCAGTGGCAAATTGCCACTTTCACGTCTCAGTCCATTGCGGCAGACCTGGATACGCCTCCAACGCATCGACGTTTCGATTCTCCGCAATCCGTATTGCGCCCGAAGAATCTGTGTTGGACCGATCTTCGAGGCGATTTCTCCGAGGAAGCCGCTGCCATCAGCCACTCCGAAACCGTCGATCCAATCGCTGGCGGTGGTCGGGTCAGCCAATATCGCACGGACCATATGGCTCCGCTTACCAAGCTCGGTAATGGCTCGGGCGTCATGAGCGACCGAGCCGTATTGGCTGCCGAAGAACGTTTGCGGGAACGATACGATTTGCTTCTTGCTGAAGCAGCACATGATGTCCGATCCCCGGTTGCTGCGGCAAGACAGATCATCGACTCGGTATCGCGACGAGCCGCGATCCATCGCACCATTTCCGACCAAGAACTGGGTTTACTCCGAGTCGCCAACCAGCGCCTTGCACAGGCCAACAACTGGGCCTCAGGGATCCTTGCAAGCCATCGCCTCACTAATTCGTCAGGGCTTTCTGCCATTAAGCGGTTCTACCCGATCCAATGGCAAGAGCTGATGCAGCCTTTGCTTCAGTTCATCGCCGACGAGCACAATGTTCGCCTGCTATGGATCGATTGGGAACGCTCACTTCCGAAGCTCTATCTCGACGTCAACATGCTTTCACGTGCCGTTCTCAATGTCGTCACGAATGCGATTCAAGCTAGCGAGGTCGGTGGACAAGTTGCTATCCGTGCGAGCTGGTCCGGTGAAATTGGTCAACGATTTGTTATTCACGTCGAAGACCAAGGACAAGGAATGTCGCGGGAATTGCTCAGCGCGATTAATTCAAGCGGCCAACTACTTCCGATGGACTATCGCTCTAGTGCATTTACTGCGTCGTCGAAGGGCTTGGGCATCGCAACATCTCGCCGGCTCATCACTGAGATCGGCGGAGCACTCTCTGCCCAAAGACTCTCCCCCAAAGGAACTTCGGTCCGAGTCTCGCTACCAACCGACGAGCTGCGTTCCCTACTTCGTGGCTGGCTGATGAAGTTGCAAGAGTCGACCAAACCGGGCGAACAAGCACTGCCGTTTCAGGTCTTCGGCCTGAAGTCCAGTAACCCACACTCCGTTGGTTTTATTGATCGAGCTATCCAAGAAACCGCCACTAAAGGCGACTTCGTCTATCGCTTCGCCCGCGAGTGCTGGTTCTTTTTTAGCCGTCGCGATGGCATCGCGCTCAACGGCCTATTCAAGGGAATCGCCAAAGACTGCGAAAACGTAGGCGGCGAAGGCACATTGCGGCACATGCGAATCGCAACCACGAAACCGTACGCGTTGTCAGGATCGCTCCACTGTGCGGACACGGTTCCGCAGCTGCCACTGATTGCCGAAAAGCTATTTCGATATGCCGAGCCGCTGCTCGAAAAAGCGATCCCAGCGATCGATAACCTCCAAGACGACTTTGGTGACAGCTACGCGAATATTGCTGCTCATTATCGTCCCGAAAAGAAGGTTGCCAGCCGAATTGACCACGGACATATCGCCGGGCGTCCATACTTAAACGGCCATTTCGCCGCCGAAGACAACACGTTGGAAAACGACGCCGAGTTCGGACAGGCGTTAAAGGCGATGGCCGATTCTTGGAAGTCGACTCAACAGCGTCTCAGTCGATCCCACGGAGTTTCAGGTACCAAAATCCCGGCTCCGAAGACGGCCAAGTCTCGGACTCCCGCGACTCGTCAAAGATAGGCCCGCGGAGTTGGAATCGGATCAGAGACTTAATTGCCACTTGGCCATGTCATCGAGTTCCTCCTGGAATGTCATGTCAAACTTGAGCGGCGTAACAGTAACGTGCCCTTCAGCTAGCATATTCAAATCCGTCGGATGCTCTGTTTGCTTCGGCGGCGGATCATTGGTCGCCCAGTAATAGTCGCGGCCCTTCGGGTCCTGGCGTTTGATGTAATGCTCGCCATAACGTTCGACGCCCATGGGCACGATCCTCACCTGCGGCATGCGACCAGCTTTGTAAGCCTCAACAGCCGCAGTTGGGATATTTAGGTTATATAGCCGCGGCTCTTCGCCTTTGTTCTTGACGATCTGTTCGATCAAAGGCACAGCGATTTTCGCCGCCGTCGCAAAGTCGGCATGTGGGTCATATTCCAGGGAAACAGCAAAGCTGTTCAGCCCAAAAAAAGCGCCCTCGATTGCCGCAGCAACAGTCCCAGAATACAGGACGTTGATCCCCGCGTTCAAACCACCGTTAATTCCGCTGATCACGACGTCAACGGGATCTTTTAGTAACTCGGACACCCCGAGCTTCACACAGTCTGCAGGACTCCCCTCGACGGCAATTCCGTGCAATTGGTCGTCTCGGTCATAGACTTCTTTACATACAAGCGGTTCGAGAAACGTAATCGTGTGGCTCACACCGCTCTGCTCCGTCGCCGGCGATATCAAGGAGACTTCGCCAAGTGACTGGAGCCCAGGCTTCAATGCCGCAATCCCTGGCGCATAGATGCCGTCATCATTCGTTAACAAGATCCTCAAATCGGTCCCTTTCCAGGTTTTGTTGTCAGAAGCTGTCGTCAGCTTTCGTCTGCTTTCGTCTGCTTTCGTCTGCTTTCGTCTGCTAGGAACGTAATCGGCGCGTTGGCCCAAACTACGCTGAGCCCTGCATGAAGCGAGGCAAGACGGCTCGCCAAGTTCCCTTATCGAGCCGCGGCAGCTCTTTCCACCAACGCCCGTTTCCGCGCGAGCTCAAATTCGTCACCTGGCGTCCAGCTTGCCATTTCCTCTTGGTTCGCAACTTCAATGGCCACGTGCATCAAAAGCTGTGCATCTTCGATGGCACCCTCTAAATTCCAGCTGTCATCGTACTCGTCGCTTGGCTGGTGGTAAGTCTTCTCGATCCAGTCATCGAATATCTGCTTACCCCATCCGTCTGGACGCCCCACGAAGTTCATTCCGCTGTCAAGGTAAACGCCGGGGACACCTATTTGAGCGAGGCTGAATTGGTCAGACCGATAGTAGTAGCCTTGTTCCGGATTCGGATCTGGAACAACGGTTCGACTTTGCCAACCCGCCACCGAATTGACCAAACTATCCAGATCCGATTTCCCACTCCCAACGATACTCAGATCATGGGTTCGGCCGAGAAAGTTAATGCCGTCAATATTCAGCACAGCCGACATGTATCCAGCTGGTATTGGCGGGTTCTGAGCTAAGTGCTTCGAACCCAACAAACCTTGTTCCTCTGCACCAACAAACGCAAACAGTATCGAGCGTTTCGGACGTTGCTCAAGATGGGTAAACGCCTCGGCAATGGTCAGCAAAGCTGCAGTACCCGAAGCGTTGTCGATCGCGCCGTTGTAAATATGATCACCGGTTTCGTCGCGCTCGGCCGCGAGCCCGATATGATCATGATGTGCGGTGAAGACGACATACTCGTCCTTGAGAACGGGATCACTCCCGGGCAACACTCCGATCACATTTCTCGTTTGTTTTGGCCGAGCCAGAGAAGTCAGCGAAACCGTTGTGTTGACCCCAAGTTCAACGGGTCGAAAATCTCGCGACTGAGCTGCTTGCCGTAACTGCTCAAGATCGTTTTCGGTCAGGCTCAACACGCGTTTCGTAGCGTCCTCGGTTAACCAGCCGTTGAAGTCAGTCCGAGCCCCCTCGTCGCTAGCCAACCCAAACTCCTCTCCAGCCCACGACGTCTGAACTACCTGGAAGGGATATCCGGCAGACGGCGTGGTGTGGATGATCAGAGCTCCAGCAGCACCAATTTCGGCTGCTTTCGCATACTTATAGTCCCAGCGACCGTAATACAAACGCTTGCGTCCACCAAATAGGTCGGGGCGATCTTCGGGATCATTATTCATGATGACCAGAATCTTTCCGGTCATGTCCATTCCTTTAAAGTCATCCCAATCGTACTCTGGTGCTTGAATCCCATATCCCACAAAGACAAGATCACCGCTCACTGTGATCGTCTCGCTAACCGGTTTCCCGCTTACGAGCATCATGTCGTCATGATGATTGAGTACGACTTTCTTTCCCTCACCGCGAAACTCGACACTGGTCGGCGGTGATGTTGAAACTCCGACCAAAGGAACGTCTTGAGTCCAGCTCTCGCCACCGGCACCCGGGGACAAACCCAACGCCTCAAGCTGTGTTCGAATGTATAGCTGAGCCAAAGCATCGCCACGTGTTCCCGGACCGCGACCTTCCAACAGATCGTCAGCCAGGAATCGAATGTGGCTTCGAAACACACTGTCGCGAATCATGCCAGCTGCAGAAATTGCACCCTCCGAGGGCTTCCACGCAGGCGAAGCAGAAGGCTGTTGTGCGTAAACTTCATGGCGAAGTGACGCGAAGCCGATGATTCCCAGACACACTGCCGCAAATTGAACGATCGCAGCACAAGTTGCCGCAGACCACATTGCTAATCGATGCCGCATCAAGATGGTTCCTCATTCCAATTCAGGCGAAAGCTCCCAGCCGAACGCTTCAAGGCTCATCCGACTATATTCGCGATCCGCATCGGATGCACAAGGGCAGGGCAATCCGAGCAAACCGGCTATCCACTTGCCCGATCAGCGCGAGACACCGCCGAAATATCAACTGGCCCTTGGAATGGGGCTCATGCCAATTGAAGCACATCGAAACGAAACCTAGTCCGAGTTGGAGCTCGATTTTTCGAGCAAGATATGCACGCAGCCCAACGCAATCGCAGCAACACTCAAGGAGACAGGATTGAATGCTGCCCCCAAAATATCCGGCGTTGTGGCAGCGGCGCCGCTCAAGAGGACCAAGAAGGCGGCGATCGAAAAATAGATCGGCAGCAAGGAGTTCCGATACACCATAATCCAGCAGCCAAGGATCACTTCGGCCATCCCGGCGATCGCCATCGCCCAGTCAGGGTCGATGGGAAGCGGAGCATTGCGGATCAGCTTCAGTTCCGTCGCGTGTTGCAACCATAGCTTCGGAACCAGGCCGTGATAGACCCAAATGAAGGCAACCGTGAAACGCGAGATGGAACTAGCCCACTCAACCTTGTCTTTGTCGGACAGTTGCAATGCGGTGACTCCTGATCAACCAATACCGATACGTCATCCGAAAGCATCTGAACGCGGCCCCAAGCTCACGCTCCGGCACTAGGTTCAAGCTCCTGCCAAAGCATTCTTCTTAAGTCCGGCCAAACATCTTGTCGAGTTGATCACGACTGAAGAATAAGGCCGTTGGACGTCCGTGAGGACAGTGGTGAGTGTCCTGGTAGTGGTCACGCTGCTCGAGCAACGCGGTGATTTCTTCCGGCGCCAGTTTATCACCCGCCTTAATGGCAGCCTTACATGCCAACATATGCATGATCTCGTCGAGTACCTCGCGTGCGCTTGGTTCCTTGCCGCCGGACATCAGTGGCTCCAAAACCTGACGCAGGATTTCGGCCGGGCGCATTCGCCCAAGGATGGCAGGGTAGCTGGTCATCAGCACCGTATCACCCCCAAAGGGTTCGATCCCGATCCCGATGGTGGCCAACATCTCCCGTGAGTCCAACGCAGCCGCTGCCTCGGATGGCGACAGATCAAGAGGCTCTGGCACCAGTAACTTTTGGCTTTCCAGCGAGCGTGCTTCCGACTTGGTTCGCAGCTGCTCGTATAGAATCCTCTCGTGGAGAGCATGCTGGTCCACGACAACCATGCCGCCCTCGTCCTGTGTGACCAAATACCGCTGGTGCACTTGGAAACCAAGATTACTTGACGCAGGCGTGCCGCTTTCCCCCACGTCCACGCGATGATGTACAACAGGACTTGCTGTCCCTGGATTCGATTCTTGGCCGGCTTGAGGATAATGATCCGTACCAGCCGCTGAGTACGGGCCCATCCCCCCCGCAGCAGGAGGCTGAGATGTTGAGGGATAGCTGCTGGCAGGACCACTAAGTCTATTCGAATTTGCCAGGCTGCCGGCTGACGCTCCAGCCGAGAAAGGCTGGAACTCGGGTACGGTTTGCTGCAGATCCAACTGCGGTGTGACTTGGCTCATTTTGTCCGAATGGGATTCCCAACGACGATCCGATTTATCCGACGGAGCTTCGGTGGGCCTTAACCCGGCAGGGGTCGGTCCCGGATTGGGGCGTGCACGAGCGGTGAGGTCACTCGTCAGAAATTGGTGGCGCAGCGTTCGCAACATCTGACTGTACAACTTCCCGCTCTCCTGGAAACGAACCTCCATCTTTGTGGGATGCACATTGACATCCACCGAAGCTGGCGGCAGTTCCAATCTCAGGAAACAAACAGGGAAACGTCCGACCATCAGAAGTCCACGATAAGCTTCGCCCAAGGCATGCTGCAGCGATCGATCACGAATGTGCCGACCGTTCAAAAATAGATATTGCATACGGTTGTTACTGCGGCTGACCGTGGGGTCCGCAACATAGCCACTCAGCGATGCGTTTTCGGACTCGCTCTCAACTGCCATCAATGAATCGGCAACTTCATCTCCGAAGAATGCTCGGATCCTCTCTTTCCAAGAATCCGTCGCAGCCAGATCAAAAACGGTCCGCTCACCACTGGTGAGCATCATCTGCACATGTGGATAAGCCAGAGCGATCCGTGTGAACGCCTCGGTGATGTGACCCGCTTCTGTCTGCGGAGTTTTCAAAAACTTGCGGCGAACGGGTGTATTGAAAAACAGGTGACGCACTTCGATCGTTGTTCCGACGGGGCAACCGGTCGGCACAATCTCCGACGCCTCCCCACCTCGGATCGAGACCTCGGCCCCAGAATCACTCGAAGCCACACGTGTCCGCATGGTCATATGGCTGATCTCGGCGATGGAGGCCAACGCTTCGCCGCGGAACCCCAGAGTACGCACGTCGAACAAGTCTTCCGCCGTCTCGAGCTTACTCGTCGCGTGGCTGGCAACCGCAAGTGGTATTTGCTCCGGTTCGATGCCACAGCCATTATCGCTGATGCGAATCAGTTCGATACCACCACCTTCGATCGACAATTCAATCGAGGTCGCGCCCGCATCCACACTGTTCTCGAGCAGTTCCTTCACGACACTAGCAGGCCGCTCGATGACTTCGCCGGCTGCAATCTTGTTCACGAGACTTTGTGAAAGCTGTCGTATCGTCGGCATGAAAAATCCACTTCGCCGTCTATGGGAAATTTAGGGAATTGGGAAAATTGCGAAATTGAGAATATCAGGCTGCATCAAGAGCGATCGAGAGATCGTCCTTGGACCCATTCCCAATCGTCCGTCCGTTCGGCATCGACCGTCTATTCGGCATCGCCCGCACTTGAGTCCGATTCGCCTGATAAAGACGTGGGAGCTGCTGCTGGCGAGTCTCCATCGCCGGACTCCTCATCTTCTTGACGATACTTGTCGAGCTTGCGGTACAGCGTTCGAGCCCCAATGCTCAATATCTTGGCGGCTTCCTCGCGATTGCCGGCCGTCAGCTTGAGCGTCTCCTCGATAGCCCATCTCTCAATGTCTGCCATGGACCTTCCCAAGAGTTGGCTATCCCCAGAACCAGGCAATGCATCAGTGGCAGCGGAAGGCGTCGCCGCATCTTGCAAATCGCCCTCTTCCGCTAACTCTGGTGGCAGATCGTTGATATCGAGAACACCGTCCGTATCCAAGACAACCATGGTCTCAACAAAATTTCGAAGCTGGCGAATATTGCCTGGCCATTCGTAGCCATAGAATCGTCGCGTCACGGCGGGGGAGAAACTGCATTGCCCTTTCGCATGCCGCTTCACAAACATCTTCCGGAAGTGATCCATCAGCGGAACAATATCATCAGCCCGCTCACGCAGCGGCGGCAAGTGAACGGTAACGATATTCAACCGGTAGTAGAGGTCGTTACGAAAAGTCCCATCTTCGACCATCTTCTCAAGCGGTCTGTTGGTTGCACTGAGCAACCGCACGTTGACTTTGATGGACTTGTTGTCGCCGACCCTGGTGATTCGATGCTCCTCAAGCACACGCAAGAGCTTGATTTGCGTGCTCATCGGCATATCACCAACTTCGTCCAGAAAGAGCGTACCTCCATCCGAATACTCAAACGCCCCCATGCGATCACTGGCAGCGTCCGTGAAAGCACCTTTGACATGCCCGAACAGCTCACTCTCAACGAGAGTTTCGGAAACCGCCCGAACATTCAACGCCTTCATGCGTTTACTTTTCCGAGGACTGTTTTGATGGATCGCCTGCGCGATCATCTCCTTACCAGTGCCGCTTTCCCCCGTAATCAGAACCGTTGCGTCCGTTGGAGAGATCCGTTTCAGCCGGTCGATGACCTCCTGCATCTTTGGACTCGAATAGATGATTCCTTCGAAACCAAATTTTTCATCCAGTCGCGCACGCAGCTCGGTATTCGTCTGCTTTAGGTTAACAGCCTCGATCGCCTTTTGAGTGACTGCACGCAGTCGGCTGGGCGTAATTGGCTTTTCGAGAAACGTAAAAGCTCCATGCTGCATCGCCTCGACAGCGGTCGGAACCGTGGCATGGCCCGTCACCAAAATGACTTCACAATCAGGCAATGAAGCTTTGGCTTTCTGCAACACCTGCATACCATCGATATCATTCATCACCAAATCAGTGACGACGACATGATACATGTGTTTTTCGATCTGTTTGATGCCTTCAGGGCCGCTCATCGCAACCGTACAGCGGTACCCCACTCGCTCAAGGCTCTCCGTCATCGCGCGTGCGTGAGCGTTGTCGTTATCGACGATGAGGATCGAATACTCTTTGGGATCGAAATCCAGCTCTGATTCTGGCGTTGCAGAAGCCACTTTGCTAACCTTCTCCCTGGATACCGCCTGCGTTCTGACCACGCATATGGTACCGTAGTCCCTCAATGACGCGAAGCGGTCGCGACTCCGGTCCATCGCCGTCCAGTCCAAGTTTGCAGGCCCTAGGGTCAGTGGAGGCAGTGGACGCAATCGCAAGATTCTCACCCCATTTTTCGGAATTCCGTCCTCATGACAAGTTGCCGTGGCGTCCGAGGCGCGACCACTGTTGATGCGAACTCGAAGGAAGACATCCTACGCGCGACGCGTCAGATGCTGGCCCTGATGATTCGGCGCAACGGCATCGAGTCGGTGGATCTGGCCAGCGCGATTTTTACGGTCACAAAGGATCTGGACGCAGAATTCCCGGCTCTCGCCGCTCGACAACTTGGTTGGCTTGAAGTCCCACTGCTCTGCGGCTACGAGATCTCAGTCGATGGATCTCTCCCGATGTGCATCCGCGTTCTGCTCCACTGGAATACCGACAAACCTCAGTCGGACATTCACCACGTCTACATCCACGAAGCACGCAAGCTACGTCCAGACCTTTCCAAGCTACCGCCCGTCGACTGGGATGAGCTGGAAGAATGGATCGAAGATAATCTCTCGTAATGCTGCGGCACCCGAGCAACCAACGCAGCTCGTCGCCTGCCCATGCTTGGGCTCGTCGATTCGGCTGTGGAGCCTAGCCCACGAGCGGCACGATCACCAGAGTGAAAAACGCATAGAGCACCAGCACCAGAATGACGAGTTGCCAGCCCCGAACGCGACGAACTCCCCATCGGAACCCAAGCCGCTTGCGTTTTCCAGAAGCCAGACTCCCCTCGTTCTCACAATCCCAAGTCGGCTCGTACGGATTCTCGGCGTCCGCGGGCGGATCCGATTGGCGTCTCAGTGTGGAAGTCGATCGAGTCACTTGCCTTCGTTTCGCCATTGTTTCATCAGAGCAATATTGCGCTTAATAATCGCAGCCTGCTCTGGTGGGAAACGAGGTTGCCGTAGCCGAGTCAAATACACTTCCATATCACTGTCGTACATCTCGGGTGTCTCCGGCTCGCGTCCATAGTCGGACGTGCGTACCATCCACTCATTTAGGGCGCGACGCATCGTGTTCAATTGCTTTGCGTAGGCGGGGTCAGAAGCCAGGTTCTTAATTTCGTGCGGATCAGCTTGCATATCGAACAGCTCTTCCGTCGGGCGCGTTTGACGAAACAGTGTTGATTGGATCGAGTCTAATTTCCCCGCGGCGTCCCAGGCTCGAAGCGCGATCAATATCGACTTGGCATCCTTGTATGCGCACGGCTGAAGATAAGGTCGCTCTGGCAAAAAATTGCGAATGTACTTGAACCGCTGATTACGCACAGACCGAATGTGGTCCACGGTTTCGTCGCACCGGTCGCGAGCAGAGAAGACAAACTCACGCGGCTGGTAAGTCGCCGACAGAATGTCTTGCGCCTGCATCCAATCGGGCACCTGGATCCCCGCCGCTGCCAACGACAATGCCGCAATGTCAATGTGTTCGACAACGTCATCGCGCACCGTTCCAGCCTCGATCCCTGGCCCCGCGATCACGAGGGGAACGTGGATGCCTTCTTCGAACAGGAACTGCTTGCCGCGTGCGTGGCTAATGCCATGGTCGGTCATAAATAACACGACGGTGTTGTCCAACACGCCTTCGCCTCGCAATCGATCTAAAACTTCACCTACCATCGCATCAGTCAGACGAACCGAATCCAAATACGCGGCCCAATCTCGCACCACATCGGGATGCTCTGGATAGTAAGGCGGTAGCTTCACCGCTGATTCGGGCGTACTTTCACCGAAACGCCGAGCTGCGTTCTGCGAGACTTTGTCCCATCCCGACGAGTCCTTGCCGCGAAGTTTGCCTCCCTGAGTCTGAATCTGTGCGAAAAAGGGCTGCCCTTCGGCTCGTTGCGACCAATCCGAGCCATCGTAGACCGACTCGTCCCATTCAAAGTTGTAATCCGTCTTGCCCAATCGCTTTGGATTAATCGGCCAGCTCGAAATTGTGGTGAAATAACCGGCATCCTGGAAGAGCTTGGGCACCAACTGCACCTGCTCTGGCAGATGGATTTTCCTTTCACCGCGGCCCGAGCGATGGTGATGGGCTCCGATGGCTGTCTGGTACATTCCGGTGATGAATGCCGACCGACAGGTCGAACAAACTG
This sequence comes from Aureliella sp., assembly GCA_046290675.1. Taxonomy (GTDB): domain Bacteria; phylum Planctomycetota; class Planctomycetia; order Pirellulales; family Pirellulaceae; genus Aureliella. Next base: position 365,744 of record JBKAHA010000006.1, on the reverse strand, counting down.
GGGCAGTGACCACCGCATTCGTAAAACGAACGCCACGTTTCGCAAGCCGATCTACATTCGGTGTCTCAATGGCAGTTTCGCCATAACAAGAGAAGTTGGCCGACATATCATCCGGTATGATCCAAACGATGTTCGGCCTTGCCTGAGTCGATTGCTCGGCATTTTCCTGTGCCAGAACCTGCCCAACACAGACTGGTAGCGTCAGCCAGAGGACGCCGACAGCAGAAAGCTGGTACAGTGCAATACATTGTTTCAAAAGATTCATTCTGCGCCCGCCCATCGTCTGGATATTAAACTGGAGGTTTGTACCCATTGCAAAGGGATCTCGCGTCGCGATCTTCGTTTTTGCCGGTTCCGACGCCTCGTCGCAGGGTATAAACGCATGATAGCGACTCCGTTTCGACGGGTCACATTGGGCCTACAGGAATTGCGCATTGGAATTGCATATTGGAATTGCCAAACAGGGCTTCTGACTTGAAGTGGTTTTCTGCTAGACCGGCACACAGCACCTCCGACTGGGAACTAGATTTACCAGCTCGCGACCCGGAGAATTTCCGATTCAACGAATCCTCGTCCGCCGCAGGCTGGATCGAGTCTCTTGTCGTCTTCGGGGTCGCCGCAGTATTCGTGAGCATTCTCGGACTCGCACTCTGGAAGAAAATGGATGTCGCCATTGGTCTAGGCACCATTGGCCTAGGTGCCGCTGCCGTAGTTGGCGCCTTTTTCCAGTATCGACATCATCTTCGGCAGACAGATCGACGATTCCAAGAGGAAGCCACTTGGTCTAGCGTGCATATCACAACGCGAACAATCAACCTGATTGAGCATGGTGAGTGGTCTGTGTTCGCACGCAACAAACATAACGTGCTAGACATCAGCCGCTTGCGGCTACTCCAGCTTCCCGCGAACTGTATCAAGGCATGGGAATACGACGAGGAAGCGCCGAAATTCCCGCGGTGCTGGTACGCACTCAATCGGAGTGCCAAATCGCCTCAGTACGCCTTGATTGCGGAGGGGGTAGAAGGCCAGCCGATCTTCCCTATCGCGATCGGCTATCCCAAAGAGATTCTGTCCCAATTTGCCCTGCGTCTACGCAACAAGCTGAATGAAATTCGAGCCGAGTATCACCAACAACTTGCCAAACATAACCCTGGCATCCGGATCCCCCAGAACGCGAATTACGTCCCCGTCTGCGATGGGCTACGCAAGGCGGCTTTGCTGCGGAAGGCCAAACGACCGGCGGAAACCAAGATCGAAGTTCAGCAGTCCGAGAATGGCTTGTCCCGATTTGTGATTCCCGCCGGTGATGCGTTTGAGTTTGTGACGATTACGGCGTCGAAGCAACAGATCCGAATCCGCCGTGACCGACCGCTGGGAGTATTGAAGGAAATCATTGACTCGGACCGTTTGCTAGGCATCGAAGTGATGGATAGCGATCTCGAGGACAACGATGAGTCGAGTAGCGATGCTCGACTTGCATTTCATTTCTTGGACCGTCACGGACAAACGAACACGGTAGAGTGCTGCGAACAACTTTCGTTTGCCGAACTGGCTTGGCTAGCGGCTTCCATCCGTTCGGCAGGTCCAACCATCCAAGAACGAGTGTTCCAGAAACGGCCGAAAGAGAAGCTCCAGTTTACGATGGGGCATCTCGCTTTCGCCATGCTACTGGTCGCCGGTGTTGGTGCTGCCTGGCTGTTCGAACCCTCGTGGGGCTGGCTCTACTCCATCACGGTACTGGCCACTGCCTTCTGCCTGATTTCGTTGACTGGGGCAACTTGGTTACTGCCTTGGAAATCACGTAGCTGGACGAAAACTCAATTGGTCGTCGTGTCCAGCATCCTGGCGCTTCTGTGGATTGGGCGCACCGTCATCTGGATTTGCACTAGCTAAACAACTTTGTTTGCGATCGGCTACATCATTGCGTCGCGTGCTGAGAGGGCGAGAGCTAGTGCATATTCGCGTTTGACGTGTCGATGTAAAGTTGCCTTGCCCATGTAAAACACGGATTGCCGCAGTATGTTCGGGCTACAGCAAAACGAAAAACGCGCTAGACCGACCTTCCCGTGCGTGCCACCGTAGCGGCGATTGCCTTGAGCATCGCTCCCGACTTATTGAGTGTTTCTTGGTACTCTTTTTCTGGCACACTATCGGCCACAATGCCGGCGCCGGCTTGCAAGTAGATCTTGTCCCCGGAGAAAACAATCGTGCGCAGGGCGATACAGGTATCCATATTCCCTGAGTAGTCGATATACCCAACGGCTCCCGCGTAAGGACCACGCTTGTTGGGTTCAATCTCGTCGATGATTTCCATCGCTCGAACCTTAGGAGCTCCGCTCACCGTGCCCGCCGGCAGGCACGCCTTCATCGCGTCCATGGCGTTGGTTCCGTCGCGAAGTTTGCCTTGTACGTTAGAACTGATATGCATGACATGACTGTACCGCTCTACAACCATGACATCGCTCAGCTCAATGGACCCGTACTCAGCGACGCGTCCGACGTCGTTGCGGCCGAGATCCACGAGCATGACATGTTCAGCGCACTCTTTGGGATCCGCCAGCAGTTCGCGAGCGAGCTCTTGATCCTCTTCTTCCGTCTTACCGCGCGGACGAGTGCCCGCTAGCGGCCGAACTGTAGTCACTCCATCGATCACACGGCACATGACTTCCGGAGAAGAACCGACCAAGGTCGTTTCCGGCGTCCTCACAAAGAACATAAATGGACTCGGATTGACGATCCGCAGTGTTCGGTACACTTCGAACGGATCACACACGAGCGGCAACTCTAGGCGGCGACTAATGACGACTTGGAAAATATCGCCAGCCCGGATGTACTCAGTGCACTTCTCGACTGCCGCTTCAAAATCTTGCTTCGAAAAGTTACTCGTCGGCTCAAGAGTCGGTTCGGCACTCCCATCAACGTCCGTCACCGCCATAGACTGAATCGGCTTCTGCAGTGCTTCCGTCAGCTCATCCAAACGTCGTACGCCATCGGAGTAAGCGAGATCTGCGTTGTCGAATTCGTCAACATGGACATGTGCCACCACGAATAAGCTCTTCGTCACATGGTCAAAAATGACGAGATCATCAAAAAGAGAAAAATCCAGATCCGGCAGCCCACGATCATCGTCGGGAACGTTGGGCAACTCTTCGACATAACGGACAACATCGTAGCTTGCGTAGCCGATCGCACCGCCTGTCAACGGAGGCAGCTCGGGCAAAACAGCGACTCGCTTTCCCGACACGACATCCCACAAATTGTCCAACGGATCGTCCGCTTTTTCGACGGATTCTTTTCCAACTCCCATCGCCTGGCGAACTTCGTCACCGCGAGCGAGAATTCGACCACGAGGACGTACGGCAATGAAGCTGTAACGCCCCACTTTCTCACCACCGATAACGCTTTCGAACAGGCAAGCTGCAGATTGCCCATCATCTAGAAGCCGGAAAGCAGATACAGGTGTCAAAGAATCGCTAAAGAGCTTCCGGTAGACAGGCACTAACTGAAATTTGGAGGCCAGTTCTTGGAAACGGTCGAGTTTGGGCTGAGCAGGCATTGGATTCAATGACGGTGGTTCAATGACGGTGTAGAAGAGAAAGTCGCTCGTCGACTCCGGGGTAGCCATCTTGCTTATGATCTATTGACGGGAGACCCAACCAACAAGGTCCGCACGAGGGCTATTCAGGCTCGCAACGATCTTTCGCAGGGAAGCTGCGTCCACCTGGAGACGCATCACGGTGACGTTGTGCACATGATCGCCCGCCACGTAAGACTGGGATGGATTGGGTTCACGAAGTGCACCCATTGTAGGTCGATCTTCAAGAACGGCGACGGGACATCCCACGGCGATCAGGGTTAGTCCGTGTTTGAAGATAGGCGATCGCCCCTCCGGCCCCGGGCCCACGCGTAGCGGGGAGTGGTCGACTGCCCCTCAATTCCTCGCGAAACTCGGAAAGGGGTGTAGGGGTACGCTCGAACAAACGTCGCAAATTGAAACCTTGATTCGCCACTGCAGCCAAGAAGACCCTACGTTTACGTTCCTTTCCGCATCGCGTACAACTCGTGTTTTTCAGGGCGGATTCGATCCCCTTTTAGCTCCAATGCTAATATCAAGCCCAGGTGCTGAAACATGAAAAAGTGTCAACAGTGTGAGAAGCCGGCGACGTTCCATATTACGGAACTCACGGAGCCGTCGGGGCCCATGATGCTGCACCTTTGCGAGGAGTGTGCGAGGACGTACCTGGCACAGGGAAACGACGAAGCTCCCGCAAATGCCCTTGCTGGGATGCTAGCGAAGCAACTTAAGCTGGAGCAGACAGCCGAAGAACTTGCGGAATTGGACAAGAAAACGTGTCCTGTATGCGGCATTACATTCGCCGAATTTCGCGAGGCCGGTCGTTTGGGCTGTTCGTACGACTACGTGTGCTTCCAAGAGGATCTGGAGCCACTACTGACCAACATCCATGGAACGCGAACGCATCGCGGCAAGCGTCCAACTCGGAATTCAGGTGCACCGGATCGGCAACATGAGCTCATTCAATTACGTCGCGAAATGCAGGATGCCGTCGCACAAGAAGACTATGAGCGTGCTGGGGAAATACGAGATCAGATCCGAGATATCGAAAATGCCGTTGACGACGGCGGCGAAATGCCAAAAGAATCAGGCGACGGCGAGGCTGCCGGACAGGAATCAGAAGCGTAGTTGCGCTCCTACTTTGAAACGGTCCACCGGCCCTGGCACGGTTGGCATCGAGAATGACGCTGGTGGCTGGTGAGCTGTTGAATGAGCTGATGAGTTTTGGCGGTATATCACAAGTGAGTCTTGGGGCGTAAACTATCTGTCGGCGCGACCCGCAGCGTCACGCAACCCTTTGCTCGGACCAAATTGCCGAGCAATTCAACTTTGCACGCGAACCATCTGGAAGGTAGCGAGTTAGCTCCGTGGACCTCAAAGAACTTGCTGGAAATTGTGGAGAGTGGCTGCGCGGGTCCGGTCCCGAATCGGATATCGTCATCAGCAGCCGTATCCGACTCGCACGTAATTTGAGTGAGTTTCCTTTCGTAGAGCGTGCTACCGACGAAGAGAAGTCCCAGCTCGCCAAACTGGCCCTTTCGAAGCTCGAAAGGCTAACCGATTGGGAGCAGATGTTCTTCGTCGATGTTCAAGAACTCGATGACATCGATCGCCAATTGCTGGTTGAGCGGCAATTGATGAGTCGGGCAATGGCCGAGGCCGAAGGAGATCGTTCGGTAGCCATTGATGCGGAAGAGCGATTCAGCATCATGGTCAATGAGGAAGACCACCTTCGAATTCAGGTTATGTGCAGCGGCCTCGATCTGTCCGCCGCTTGGCAGCGAGTGGATGCTCTGGATGACCAGCTTGAGAAACACCTCAACTACTCATTCCATGATACGCTCGGCTATTTGACTGCCTGCCCGACGAACGTGGGCACAGGTCTGCGCGTCAGTGTGATGGTGCACCTGCCCGCACTTGTGATCACCCGAGAAATTGAAAAAGTCTTCCGAAGCCTGCAGAAGATCAATGTCGCCGTTAGAGGACTTTACGGCGAAGGCTCCAAGTACATGGGGGATTTTTACCAAGTCAGCAACCAAATCACGCTTGGCCGCACCGAAGAAGAATTAGTCCAAACGGTTACGGAAGTCGTTCCTCGCATTATCGATTATGAACGACGAGCTCGAAAATTTCTCATGGAAGAGAGCGAGCAGGATTTGCACGATGACGTCAGCCGAGCATTCGGCATCTTGTGTACAGCCAAGAAGATTAGCAGCGAAGAAACGCTTCACTATTTGTCGAAAGTCCGAATGGGTGTGAATCTTGGACTGATTCGATCAGTCGATATAGCCACGATTAACAAGCTGTTCGTGCACATTCAACCTGCCCATCTACAGAAATTGCAAGGCTCAGCACTCTCGGTCGCAGATCGCAACATCGAACGTGCAGCCTACTTGCAGAGTCATCTGTCGCCGAAAAATGGCAGCGACGAAGTAACGTGATCGCGCTCTTATCGGTCGCGTTCAACTCCTACCGGTCGCATTCAACTCCTACCGACCGCGCTCATGAATCCAGCGGCGTTGTAGCTCCATGGCGATCCGCTGTATTTCTACGGGTGGGTCTACCATCTCGCCGTCGAAACAACACGGGAATAGAACGCCTAGCGAATCCTCTGCGACGCGTTTCACGACGCCATCCATGCCGTATTTTTGTCCGAGGTAATCCAAATGCACTACCACGGAATCATCCATCTCCAGCCCTAGTTCAGATGTAGCTTCGTTCGAAAGCCCCACCCCGGTCAGACCGATATCCAACACCCGGCACTCACGACGGACGCCATCCTTCTCCAGGACTGCACTTAGCCCCGAAGAATCCTTGGCGGGAACTCGAAAGGCCATTCGCCGGTTCAATTCGACTTGGGCCATCGACAAAACAAAATCGAGCAACTCCCCAACTTGCTCACCTTCTAAGTGGGCGACCTCTCGCTCCGCTTCGACATCGATGCACCGCAAACGCTGTTCTCCGGCCTCGAGCCTCAGGTTGCCGAGTACGATTTCAGGCATTAGCACTTTCGCGGTTCTGGGTTTCCAACCGCGCCCTCCATTTCGAGACACGTACAAGCATCGGCACGAGCCCAACTTTCCTGTCAGCTTGCCGTGCCGGGGTGTTCCAATTCTACACGCGAATTCTGTCAGAGAACCAGCGTGATGGATGCGGTAGGCAGGAATTCGGTGTGCTAAGCTTGATCGTGGTAAACGCGGACTAAGCGCTCGCTAAGCGACAGACTCTTCCGCAGGCTCCTCCGAAAAAGCACCTTCCACGACGGCTCGAGCGAACGACTCATAGCCTTCCCAGAATTGCTTCGCCATTGTGTCCGGAAAAGCGTGGAACTCGCCGTCTTTTAGGGCCTCAACGATCGCATCCGCGACAACGGTCGGGGGTTCAGCAACCTCGCCGAGTCCAGCATCATCGGCCATGTCCGTGGCAATGGGTCCTGGGTGCACACTAACAACCGTGGTTCCCTGCTCGGCCAACTTGTCACGCAATCCTTGAGTCATCGAATAGGAAGCCGCCTTCGACGCACTGTAAGTCGCGAAGTCCGCAAAATTTCGCACTGATGCAACTGAGTTTAGCTGCACCAACGCGCCACCACCGTTTTCCTTCAGCGCGGGGGCAAAGGCTTGGGCCACTCGCATCAGCCCCTTCACATTCACGTCGATCTCAAAGTCCAACGCTTCGAACGCGTTTGCGGAAAGCGGATCAGCGACCGCCAATACGCCTGCATTGTTCACCACCAGTTCGACGTCTGGAGCACTTGCTGCGGCCTCCCCAATTGACTTCGCATCTTGAAGATCGAGCCGAATGGCCTCAATTCGCCCTCGCGACTCTTGGGTCCACTCTTGAATCGATTCTGGCCGCCGAACTGCCACGTAGACCTTCTTTGCGCCCGCCTCAAGTAACCGCTCGACAATGGCGCGACCGATACCACGATTCCCACCAGTAACCAAAGCTACTCGACCTGCTACTTCAAAACTCATTGCAATTCTCCGTCACACGTTCGTCCAGGTTTCACCGAATTGGATACTTGAGCCAGCCTGACCGCCTAAACCCACTGACTCTGCCAACAAACAGAAGACGCCTTCGATCACTGAAACTTACAGCAGCACCGACTTTTTTCGCCGTGAACATCACCGGTCCCAGACAAATGCTCTCGCGATCGTCAGTCCCCGCGTGTGCCCCGAAGCGATTACCGTTTACCCGCATCCGAAAATCGCTAGCGGGGATTTCCTACCCACAGTCCTACATTTCTGGCGAATCTGCTACCATGATCGACCGTCCTTTGGGCGGGGTGCATGCAATCCCGTGACCTCATCTGGCGGTGTTGCGCACGAGAACACCGTCCCCGATTACGTTCCCTACGGCTTCAAGCCGTCACCTCCTGACATATCCGGTCTTGCCATGAGTGAATCCAACCCAGCCTCATCCGTCGAAGGCCAAGTCGACAGCGTCATGGTGGAATCGCGTTTGTTTCCACCGAGCGATGACTTTGTCGCCAAGTCCGTCGTACCAGGCCAAGCTGCCTACGAATCGCTTTATACAGAAGCCGCCGCCGATCCAGAAGCATTCTGGGCAGCCCAAGCACGTGAGCATTTGCATTGGTTCACCGATTTTTCGCAGACCCTGGATTGGAAGAATCCGTTCGCTAGCTGGTTCGTTGGTGGGCAAACGAATGTCAGTTACAACTGCCTTGACGCCCATATTGAGGCCGGTAAAGGCGATCGCACGGCCATTCTCTGGGAAGGGGAGCCCGGTGATTCGCGCACACTGACTTACGCCGAGCTCCATCATGAAGTCTGCTTATTTGCCAACGCCCTGAAAAAGGTGGGCGTCTCACCGGGTGACGTCGTCAGCATCTACATGCCGATGACGCCCGAACTTGCAATTGCCATGTTGGCTTGCGCTCGAATCGGCGCCGTCCATTCAGTGATCTTTGCGGGCTTCTCAGCAGAAGCGATCGCTGATCGGAACAACGATGCACAAGCCAAAGTCCAACTCACTTCAGATGGCCTCTATCGCCGCGGTAAAGTCCTGCCACTGAAGGAAACCGTAGACGCGGCGTTGGCCAAAAGCCCATCCGTCGAAACATGTATCGTTCTCAAGCGGGTCGGAAATGAACCTCCGATGCAGGACGGTCGGGATCACTGGTGGCATGATCTAACAGACTCCGTTGACGCCGATTGCCCGGCAACACCGCTGGACAGTGAAGCGCCCTTGTTCATCTTGTACACCAGCGGATCCACAGGCAAGCCGAAGGGCATCCGTCATACCACGGCAGGTTATAACCTGTATGCCAAACGCACGTTCGAGTGGGTGTTCGATCACCGCGAAGACGATGTCTACTGGTGCACGGCCGACTGTGGATGGATCACCGGACACAGCTACATCGTTTACGGACCACTGGCCGCGGGAGCCCAAGTCGTCATGTACGAAGGTGCTCCCAATCATCCCGCCGAAGATCGCTTCTGGGAGATCGTAGAAAAATACAAAGTCACCATCTTGTATACAGCTCCGACGGCCATTCGGGCCTTCATCAAATGGGGAGACGAGCACGTCGAAAAACATGACCTCAGCAGCCTTCGACTCCTCGGCTCCGTCGGCGAAGGGATCAACCCTGAAGCTTGGATGTGGTACCACGAGAAGATCGGGGGTTCGCGTTGTCCAATCGTCGATACTTGGTGGCAAACAGAAACCGGTGGCATCATGATGTCACCACTCCCGGGCGCCATCGCCACGAAACCTGGCAGTTGCACCAAACCATTGCCCGGAATTATCCCCAAGATCGTTGACGACGACGGCAACCAAGTCCCTCAGGGCCGTGGGGGAATGCTTTGCATTGATCACCCTTGGCCGGGGATGCTGCGTGGTATCTGGGGAGACGATGAACGCTTCCAGGATCAATACTGGTCCAAGGTCCCTGGCAAATACTTAACCGGAGACAACGCTCGCCAAGATAGCGACGGCTACTACTGGATCATGGGACGTATCGACGACGTCATCAACGTTTCCGGTCACCGTTTATCGACCATCGAAGTCGAAAGTGCCCTGGTATCGCATCCTGCCGTAGCGGAATCCGCCGTGGTGGGCAAACCCGACGAAATCAAAGGCCAGGCCATTGCTGCATTCGTCACGCTGCGTGGTGTGGCAGCAACGGAAGAATTGCGGACCGAACTACGGATGCACGTCCGTAAAGAAATTGGTGCACTGGCTCAACCTGACCAGATCCGCTTCACAGGAGCTCTCCCCAAGACACGCAGCGGCAAAATCATGCGACGGCTCCTGCGTGATATTGCGTCCGGCAAAGAACAGTCGGGCGACACATCAACGCTCGAAGATTTCTCCGTGCTGGCCTCGCTCCGAGATGACGAGGAGTAGGAACTTGGCCGCTTCTGAAACGACTCCCATCCGGGTTACGGTTTGGAACGAATTTGTTCATGAACAAGAGAACGAAGTCGTGCGGGCGGTGTATCCCACCGGAATGCATACCGTGATCGCAGAAGGGCTCGAGTCATTACTGGGTTCCAGAATCCGAATCACGACGGCGACCCTAGGTGAACCTCAACATGGTCTAACCGATGAAGTTATTGCATCAACCGACGTAATGCTCTGGTGGGGACACATGGCCCACGATCGAGTTGACGATGCAGTCGTTGAGAAAGTTCATCGACGAGTCCTCGAAGGCATGGGTCTTATCGTTCTCCACAGCGGTCACCATTCCAAGATCTTCAAACGGCTGATGGGTACCGAATGCCTGCTTCGATGGCGTGAGGCAGGTGAGCGGGAGCGGCTGTGGATCACCGCGCCAGGACACCCGATTGTCAAAGGCATCGATGGTGATTTCATCGAGCTGGAACAAGCGGAAATGTACGGAGAGCACTTCGACATCCCGGCCCCAGACGAACTTGTGTTCATCAGTTGGTTCTCCGGTGGCGAAGTCTTCCGCAGTGGCTGCACCTATCGACGCGGACAAGGACGCATCTTTTACTTCCGTCCCGGTCACGAGACCTATCCGATTTACTTCCACAAAGACATTCGACGAGTGCTCGCAAATGCGGTCTTGTGGGCCACGCCCTCGGGCGGAAATTACTCCTTCGACGCGCGGCACGTTCCTGCCCCGCTAGAGCCTCTGTAAATCGCGACTCCTCCGCTCCTGCTGTCTCCTCAAGCTAGCGCCCAGATTCTCATGCACGACGACCAACTCCCCCGATCGACTCAATCAGAGATGGCATTCAAAGGTGGCAAAGCGATTGGAATGTCCCATCGCTGGCAGGGCGGCCAATACTGCTCGATTCTCACCAAAGCAGGCATCGTTGGCTGCGGCATCTACGACTTAGAAACACCTGCCGAGTTTGGCCAAGCGATCGCCATCGCGAAAGGGACGCCTGAAAATCCCCTGACTTACCCCGAAGATTTGCTCGACGCGAAGATTGTTGGCCTGACGCCTCTGGCGGAAGAGTATGGAATCCAACTCGGCGAAACGGGGCGCCAAGCCGTTGAGAAAATGCTCGCTGCAGTTCCGTAGGTCCGTACCTAGCCTCATCACGCGGATTCCGTAGCCGGGGCGGTGCCCACAACGCCCATGAGAGCTCTGCCCTTTTTCTTGTAGCCGCGGGCTGTGCCCCGGGAACATCGAATGGGCAGAATCGTACGCGACTTGAGCTTGGGAACCGTGACCGGGGTTATTCCGCGCAGAGCTGGCTTCGAAGAAGTCCGCTACGGAAGAGTGAATACCGAACCCGCTAGGTTCTTGAATCGCTTTTGAGCGTCGTCCTTAGCGTCGCCCCGTTAATCTGTGACGGTTAGGCAATGATCCGGGTTCACGGAGGCGTTAGCGGCCATCAGCAAAATACCAATTGTGCGGGTTGGTCGAGTCGATCAATGAGTGTGGTGTGTTCCCCTCTAACGATCCGGGATAGAAGCCAATCTTTCCGCTTCGACGCGTGCAAACTCGCCCAGCCCTAACGATGCCTAAGTCCCCGAATCCATCTGACAACGCTTCATCACAGCCTCGACAAGCTGCGCAGACCGACCCGAAGTCGGACAATCCAGTGGTATCGCGGCGGAGCATTCTCAAGCAAACGGCTGGTTGCGTTGCCGCCGGAGCGAGCGTTGCGGCAACCGTTGAAGCCAAGGCTGACAATTGGGGCAAAGAACTTGGCCAAGTCGGAGGCCGACGTCAAACAGGTCCATCCGTCTACAAAACCCAAGCAATCCATGACTATCGCCAAAATATGGCTGCGTTCGGTGGCCGTCTTTCCGCCCCCATCGATCGCCTTCTAAAATCGGTCCCCCGAAATGCTCCATGGCAGTTTGATGTGCTTGTAATTGGTTCCGGCTACGGCGCCTCGATCTCCGCTGCCCGCATCGCAGCCCGCATGAAACCTGGAAGCCGGCTGGGGATTCTTGAACGCGGAAAAGAGTGGGTCCCCGGCACTTTCCCGGATCGACTCCCGGATGTTTTAGCCGAATCTCGGCTAAAAGTGCTCGGCCGCGACAAAGGTGAAGTCAACAAAGCGACCGGTTTGTTCAACGTCCAGCAGTTCGATGAGATTACGATTCTCAGCGGAAGCGGGCTCGGCGGGTCATCGCTCATCAATGCTAACGTAGCCATTCGCCCTGACACGGACGTATTCACCCAGCGAGTCTGGCCGCAAGCTTTGCGAGACCGTGGATTCCTCGATCCCTACTACTCGCTCGCTGAAATGGAACTCGGTGTTGCTCGCGAACCGTGGGACCACACACACAAAATGGTCGCCCAACGTAAAGCATGGGAACAACTCGTGGCTTCGGGCGCCAGCTTCGAAGCCGCGAACCTTACGTTGACTCGCGGCTACGCCCAAGGCTTGCCCATCATCAATCGTCAGGGGCAGATTCAACGTCCATGTATCGACTGCGGTGATTGTTTGACTGGTTGCAATGTCGGTGCCAAAAATACACTCGCCATGAATTATCTGCCGATGGCGCGTCGTGCTGGAGCCGAAATGTTCCCGCAAGTAGAAGTGAACCGCATCGAAAAGTGCGGACACTACTACAAGGTTCACTTCACATATCACCGTGAGGATCGAGGCCAAACCATCCCCTGCCACGGAATCACTACGACACGAGTATTGATTCTTGGCGCAGGCAGCTTAGGCAGTACCGAGATTCTCATGCGTTCCGAAGCAACCAACATGCGTTTCTCAAAACGCCTTGGTGCAGCCTGGACCGGCAACGGCGATGCATTGGGCTTCATTCGAAAGACGCACTACCCAACCGGAATCGGCGGCTACAGTGCATACCCGACGGATCGAGCTAGAGTAGGCCCGACGATCGAGAGTAATCTAACGTACCCCTATCGGAGCTTGGCAGGTCGTGTCTTGATTCAAGATGGGACAGCAGCTCGTGCCTACTGCAACGCACTGGGTGTACTGATGCGAGACCTGGATCTCGACCACCTGCAGATTCTCCTCGGAATGGGCCATGATGGATCCGAAGGCCAGATCCGATTGAACTCGAAGGGAAGGGCCAGTATCTCGTGGCCAGGCTTACTTGAAAGCGACTATCGCAAAATGATTCGTGGCGAATTCGCTCGCGTTGCCGACGCGATGGGCGGTAAGTACGAGTACCTAAAGATCTTCGGCAAACAGATGATCTCAGTGCATCCGCTGGGTGGTTGCGGGATGTCCGACGATCCCGGTTGCGGAGTCACCAATCACAAAGGCCAAGTCTTTGACGCCACCTACGGGGGCGACATCGACCCGGCTACAGGCCAACCACGTGTTCACGAGGGACTGTACGTCATTGACGGAGCGATGCTCCCAACGTCAATCGCCTGTAATCCACTCCTCACCATATCGGCCCTCGCCGAACGATCTGCCGACCAAATGATCGCCGAGCCCATGCTCCGCGACTTGTTTGTCTAGCGCAAGCTGGTCGAGCCCTCGCCGCGACCATTTTTTTTGGGTACTTTTCTTCAGCGGCTAAGGGCAATTCTGCCCTATTCAAAAAAACCAATTTTTCGACGCAATAGATTCCGGCACCCCACATTGGAACCGGTTTCATTGTGAAATTGGCCACGTTTATCCAATGCGACCTTGAGCACTTGCGCCGCGTCCCAGAGACCCCCCGAAGCCCACTAAGGACACCACACCCACCTTAAACGCCTCCCAAGAGATTCTGGACCACACTACATTGACAAAACCTTCCAATTTTTGTTGACACAGCCCGGACAGAATGCTCCAATCCGTCAACCCCTACTCTGAGTGCTACCTCCCGCCCGAAGACCTAGCTCGCAGAGTCCACCCCACCCCCAATGACCTTGCGTTTTAGGCGGAATCGGTTTCGGTTCACGCGCTTCATATTCCTTTTTGAAAGGTGTCTTCATGCGCAGAAACAGGAGAGGATTCACACTAGTTGAATTGCTAGTCGTGATCGCAATCATCGGCGTGCTCGTAGGCTTGCTGCTCCCGGCGGTTCAATCCGCCCGCGAAGCTGCTCGTCGTATGCAATGCAGCAACAACATCAAACAGCTCGGGCTGGCGATGCACAACTATGAAAGTGCATATCGCAAGTTCCCGGCTGGCAACACGGCTTGGTTCCCGCAGAATGTTCTGCCGACGCCAACATCACGCGGATTCCGAAACGACCGAAACAACAACAGCAGCAACGGTTGGTACAACGGAATGTGGAGCTGGTCTGCGTTCATTCTGCCGTTTATCGAAGCCAATTCGATTTACAATCAAATCGACTTCCGTGAGCGTCCTTTCACTGCGGAGCGCTGTGATACATGGTTCCGCGAATATGGTCCCGACCCAGGGAATTCCCAAACACCTGATCCAGGTAACCCCGGTTTCGTGGTGAACCAATTGGCATCGCAGTCGGGTACTTCAACGTTCCGTTGCCCCAGTGGACCTCAACTCGGACAAGAAGGTCGACACAAGGACTATGCCATGAACGCGGGTATGGGCCCATACCCTCTGAATCGCGCGGATGGTATTGCGCAAGCCTTCGTGGGTACGCGGCAGAGCTCTTGCTGTGCGGAAAGGTCTTGGCGGGCGAGTGGCATCGGTTACCGCGGTGACTATGTCAATATGGGTGCTATCGTCGACGGCACCTCGAACACGCTTTTGATCCTAGAACAGAACCACACCATTCCTAACTTCAACACGCCGACGAACCCGCTGTTCTGGGTCAACCACAACAGCCAAGGTCTCGCACAGGCGTTGCAGTATGGCCGCAACTACCCACCAAACCCTGACCCATTTAATGAGTTCTTTACTCATCGTCCTGGCTGGGGTCTCGCCGGACGTTGCTCTTGGAGCTACCACATTGGCGGCGTGATGGTTGGCATGAGCGATGGCAGTGTTCACTTCATTTCCGACGGAATTGCATTACCTCCGTGGCGGCGGCTGCACAGTCGTGATGATGCTCAAACGGTAAGCGTCAACCAGTAGTTTCGCTTCGATGTCCGTCGAAGTCAGCTTTACCTAAATGAATTGCAAACGAACAAGCGTCCGTATCGGACGCTTGTTTCTTTTACTACGAACAATCCTCGAGAACTGAATCTGGAAGGATCAATGAACACAAAAATTGCTAGCCTAGTCGCGACTGGTCTGTGCCTGTTCCTCTTCGTAGGCTGTGGGCCACCGGAAACATACAGCTGCAGCGGGACGGTGACTCATGATGGTGAGCCAGTGCCCTACCTCGAAATCGTTTTCGAACCTGAAAACCCAGACGCGACACGCCCGCCAAGGGCGATGGCCAATGAAAACGGCGAGTTCGAAATGAAATGGGGCCGAAAGAAAGGCGTTCCCCCAGGGAACTACAACATCCACATTCTAGATCCAGCGGAAGCCGATGGTGGTGACACCAGCAAGCAGGCGCCTGACCCCGAGAAATATAAGTACGTTGTCGACCGGTATTCACCGCTCAAGTCGGACCTAAAATACGTCTCGGATGCCAACCGGAGTGGATACGAATTGAAGCTCGACACCAAGGAATACACTGGACCAGATGTCAAGCAAGAGAAGATGCAGAACACGACCGACGTTGAATAAGTATTCGCTGTTTCAACCCTGATAAGCGGTCGCTATTTCAATCCGAATAAGTCTAAGCTGTTTCAATCCACGTCAATCGTGAAAAGCTCGAATGGGTCATCGCCCTGTTCGAGCTTTTTTTGTTGCTGCCCCGACATGGAGACGCTCTTTAGGGAGGCCTCGCGACGGACGTTTGCCGTCGATTGAATGCAAACTCTGCGTTCCTCCCCCAGGCCGCGCAAACGCCCACACAAGGATCTTTTCGTGGAACAAGAGCTAACGCGTTTCGGTCCACTGCAAACCAACGCCCGGCGGACGACCGCTTCCATGCCCTGCATCCGAGAAAAAAAGTTTTGCTCTGGGCCAAAGATATGTTACGCTGCGGGCCTTGTCTGATTGAGAAGATTCACTTCACTCGCACGAGACACTAGTTGCTTGGCAGCGCCGCACGCGTTGAATTCGACAGTGTCGTCGCGGCATCGCTGCCGTCGAACCTGCTGTTGCCCGGAACACATCAGCAGTACTGAGCTGCAGTTGGTGTAGTGGATCGCGGAAGGGCTGCATAAGACTGCTTTTCTATCTGCCGCGATGCAGAGTGTAGCCAGCGAACGTAGCTATTTTTTCGAAGGGGTAGCAAATGCGTACAGTAACGCGAACAATGCCTGCTGCGCGGGCGGCATTCACTCTAGTTGAATTGCTAGTCGTTATCGCCATCATCGGTGTCATGATTGGGCTCCTTATGCCGGCCGTCCAAGCGGCCCGTGAAGCGGCTAGGCGAACGCAATGCATGAACAATTTGCGCAACATCGGGCTCGCCTCTCTCAATTACGAATCCACCTTTCGCCGTTTCCCCGCCATGCGCGCCGGAACCGAAGGATTTCAGAATACGGCGTCAGGCAACCACGAACGGTTGAGCGGCTTTGTCGCTCTGCTACCGTTTCTAGAGCAAAGCAACCTGATGGAGATCATCAAAAGTCCTCCACTAGAGTCGGGAATCGCGCGTGGGGGTCCGTTTCCAGGGGAGACATTCGGGGGCAACTACAAGCCATGGTTGTTTCAACTTCCGCAGCTAACCTGCCCCAGTGAAAAAGAGATTCATACCGAAACCGATATTGGTTTCACCAACTTTGGCTTCAGCGTTGGTGACAACGTGATCGGTGTTGCCAATGGTAAGACTCGGGGATTCTTTCAATCCAAAACCTGGCGACGAATCGCGGAAGTCACCGACGGGACGTCGATGACGATGGCCTATGTCGAAATGAGAATTGGCGGGCTCACCAGCTGGTACACGCCGGAAGAGCTGAGCATACCGGGCAAGATATCCCCTCGTGTCCCAGTGGAAAAATTCATTCCTCGAATGCCGCTCGTTTCGCCACCGTATTTTGGTCGAGGTCGAAGATGGAATGATGGAGCCCCGATCTACACCGCGGTAAACGCAATCTTGTCACCAAATGACATCAGTGCCAGCAACATGTTTGTTCACGACTTGGTCACCGGCCTCTTCACCGCTGGTTCGTACCACCCCGGCATCATCCAAGTCGCTTATGTCGATGGTTCTGTGCACACGATCGCCGAGAGCATCGACAACGGAAACCTGCTTCACCGATCTCCAAACGGAGATTCTTCGGGGCCGAGTCCTTACGGAGTCTGGGGCGCTGTCTCCACAATCTCGAGCGGCGAAGTCTTCGAAAACGCGCATAGTGAGTGACATGGCGAATTCGAAGGTTCAGAGGTGTAGAGGAACGCGAGTTCGGATGAACTCCAGATCCGTCAAACCGCCTTGCTGTCTGCTCGGCCCCATTTGCCGTTGGAAGATGAATCGAAACACTCTTAGGTCGGAGCGGAGGATCGTAAGTGATGAAACTTTCGAATCGAAACCATGCACAATTCTATTTCCCGGACCGTCCGTTTCTTCATTCTTGGTTGCGCACCGCAGGGAAACAGTTGAGGCTCGCCGTATTCCTACTGGCAGCACCCAGCCTTGCGTTTGCCCAGGAATCCGATTTCGGTGACCAGATCATCGAGGAACCGAGCGACGAAGAGTCACTGATCACCCATATTGTGATGGACACGCAGGCCGGGCAAAACCGGAAGCTTTCGGTCCTTGGCGATGCAAAGCTGATTGCTTTTGCGAGTGACGGAGCCAGAATCACCCAACCCGCTGGCTCCCATGTTTTGCCCACGGGCCTCCAAGTTGAAGTTGCCGCGCTCTCGCACTTTTCATTCATGGTCGACTGTGAAGTCGTCAAGAAACCGCGAGTCAACACGGGCTCTCCAAATGGCTTGCTCATCCGTCTGGTTTACCAAGATCCAAAGGTCGTTTCACCGGCTGTCGGTCTCCTGGCGGCACGGCGAACCCCCATGTCTTTTGCATCGACGCCATCCTACGAAGGCAGCTCCAAACAGAAGTATGACTTTGTCCCTTTTGATCTTTCCCGTTGCAAACTCGCCATCACGCGGGTCGCAGAAACCCTCGAAGTCTCCGTAGGCGATACCGAGATGACGCTGCGACCATTTGCTTCAGTGCCATGTCCAAAGGGAGCGATCCAAGGAGTCGAGGTGGTCTGCTTACCCAACCGGTCCAAGAAAGATGCCGGCGAATTCGTATTGCGCGAAATCACCTTTGTAGGCGATCCGTTCATCAACCAGCCGAAACCCGTGGATTATTGGGCCTACACATGGCCCATCAAGTGGATTGTCGGACTCGGCTTCATCGCAGGGCTCGCTGCCTACGCCGCCAAGCACGATTTGTATCGGCGACGCATCTTTTGAAAACTCAGCTTCGTGAAACCGTTTCGTGTCAGAGCGCTGCTGTAGTTCTCCCTTCGCTTACCTGCTGAATCGCGTCCTGGGTCGAAAATAAAAACGGCCACTTCGTTGTCGAAGTGGCCGTGATTCGTTGTTGTATGTTTTGCAACCCTTGGCGGCAGAAGATCTAGAACATGCCACCTCCCATGCCACCTCCCATGCCACCTCCCATGCCGCCAGAGACGCCGGTTGGCCCTTGATTGCTGGGATTCATGCGCCCCAGTTCCGTCAAAAACGACTCAATCTGACGGTGCGTAGAATCGGTTGTCGCCACAATCATCATGGATCCCACCAATGAGATTGAGCACACTCCGCCGTTTGCTAACCAACTGTCTGTCTCAATAGACTGTTGAATTGCATTGAGCACGCTTTCGGCATGTCCGGAATCCGGAAGAAGATAGGAAAGGTCATAAAAGCGAATGTCGGGCTGCCCTTCAGCGTCATCTCGTGACGTGATTTCAATGGCACTTTCGGTTACTCGGTAAGTTAGCTCCAAAGGCTCCAGAATCACGCGCAATATCTCCCGGACCGTTACCTTTGAAAGCTGTAACGTTACGGGTGTGTCGGCATCGACTCCAAGAAGATCGAGCTCCTCAGTCTTGATCAGTACGTTGGTATTCAGGTCTGCCGCTAACCCTTCGCAAATCTGCTTAAGGCTGATACCTGGGTAGTCTGCATCCATGAATTGGGCCAAGGCCTTTTCATTCACTTGCTTGCGTTGCTTCGCCTCACTACCACTTTGCATCCAGCTTGGCACTTCTCCATTCTTGGGAGGCGACCATGCAGCGGGTAATTCACGAGCGGAATCCGGGGTTCCCGCTGTACCCACCATTGCCGACGTAATTTGGGCTGGCTCATTTGACGAAACCGTACCGCCCCCGGCACTGGCAACCGTATCTCCCGCTTGAGCCAACGCGGAAAGCATTACGGTCGGTGCCGCGTCTGCGGCGGCGGCTGCTTCGATGGTAGTCTGCGCACCAGAGTGACGACTTGTTGACTCAAATCCGGCGTCCTGTGCCGTTGCATTCAGCAATGCCAACGTACCAGCTACGCCTACGATTCCGATCGCAGCGATCGCTTTCAAACTACCTGTTGATCCAATCATGGCCATTTCCCCTTCAACCAAAGATGAGACTTGAGAGTTATGAGAAGCGATGTCGACTTCCGTGACTGTTGTCGAATCTGAAGGCAGATGACGATCGAGAAACGCGCTGGTCCAAGCAACTTCTTCAGCCGCTGTGACATGCTGCTGAAAGTAAGCACTTCCGGCTACCAAAACGGAAAGACTGATGCCGCGCCGAGCCAACAACGAACGCAATGTCCTTCGGCCACGCTTGAGCCGACCTTCGACAGCCGCAACCGATAGCTCCATGCGTTCGGCGATCTCGGGCGCCGAGAAGCCCATCAAGTAGTGTTCGACTAACGGCCCACGGATTCGATCGGGCAAGTTTTCCAACTCGCGATCGAGCGCCTCCAGTTCCATCTGCCGAGCCACTTTCGTGATGGGCTCGTCTTGATCCGACGATACGTTCATGACGGTGTCGGCTGCAGCCTCGAGCTTGGCAGCATCTCCCATTTTCTTGCGAATCCTCGCCGCGTTTCGGTAGGCGACTCCGTGCAGCCAAGCAGCAACGGATCCTTGCTTGCGGATCTTTTTTGCCGATTTGAGCAACACCAAGAATGTCGCCTGAAACGCATCTTCGGCTGCCGTGGCATCCGAAACTGTCAGTCGACAGACGCTTGCTACCATCGGCGAATAACGCCGAATAAGCAGCTCAATCGCCTCTCGACTACCGTGTTCAACATACAGTGACAGTAGCTCTGCATCCGATTGCACCTCGCCATCCTGCGCCCGCCTCTGCAGCTCACGCAATTGGTCCAAAGGTTCGATCTTTTGCAGTACATCACTCATTTCAGCCTACTAGTGCATCCAACTTACGGATCCAGGCGCGGAAATTCAGAATAAATTCCGCTTCAACCGGCTGCACCGCAAAAAGCCTCGTGCATCACCATTTTGTGGACTTTGGTCGCCGCGAAAGTGAGGACTTGGCTGTTTCCGCGTCCGCGAAAGCCCCATGCGTCCATGCCTCTAAGTCTGGCGGCCTTCGTTCAAGGCTCAGCCTCGCGTGAAACCGGTTCCAGGGTCGCCTCCTTACGACCGCTACGAAACATGCAACACCACATTGAGGGGCGTCGATTTCAACCGCCAAGATGGCGAATCTGGCCCCCATCCGCCTTCCACGACTGCGGTAACCCGCTGCGCTCACACGAGTTCTTACTGTTCCAGACGGAAGATTGGTAAGCAATCGTGCTTGGAAACGAAAAGGAATACCGCCATTGACGATTGAACGCCATTTCATCGCTACAGCGTCTTTTACGCAGAAGCAGTTCTAGTGTTTTCCATATTCACAACCTGATTCGCCCCACGCATCTTGAACCACAGCAATGAACTGGCAGTACGCTCGAAAAGCCTCATTCAACCCTGAAACCGCAACATCATCCAACCAGACGCGCGAAACCAATGCGAAGGAATCGAAATCGAGGGAGGCAAGCTATCGAAAGCCTCGCAAGTGCACATTCGAAAACCTCAGCGCTCGCGAATTAATGGCCGCGGATCTCGCTGCTGGTTTCGAGGCTGATTCCCTTGAACAGGATGATGCCCCGGCCGAGGTTCGCACGATTGAATCTCAGAATGCTGACCAGTCCCAACAATCGAATCGATCCAATCGAAAACGTGCGGGGTCCCGTCCAAATACAGGCGACGCCCGACAGCGACGGGTCGGTCCGATTCAAAACAACGTCCTACGCAACCAAGATGTTCGGGATCGAAATGCGGGCCGCAATACCGACCGCAGCGCGGAACGCGCGGTTGGTCTGCTCCCGCAGAGTTTCGAACAGGGGTCGTCTCTGTCCGGTCGAGTCTTCGTGGACGCCAATCAGAATGGATTGTTCGAGAACGAAGATAGTCCTCTCTCTGGATCCATCATAGTGCTTTCCGGAGTCACACTCGAAGGGGAATTTTTCGAGAACAAAGTTGAAGTTGACGAAAAGGGCTCCTACGAGTTCACCGAGCTTGAACCAGGCACGTACAAGCTCCAAATGATCTCCTCCACCAAAGCCAGTGCTGGTAACAACTACGTAGGCACACTTGGCGGCCAATTGGTGTACGACGGGATTGACGCCATCGAGATTCCCAAGGGCGGTGAACATCACGGCGAAGAATACAACTTCACGCAGTCTTCGTTCACTTGGATCTCCGGACGCGTTTTCCTGGATGCCGACGGAAATGGAAGTATGGAAGGAAGCGAACAAGGCATCGCGGGCGTCGAGCTGAGACTGACGGGTGAAACCGAAACTGGGCAAAAAATACAACGCGTCACACGGACCGACGGTTTCGGCAACTACTGGTTCTTCAACTTGCCCGCGGGCGTCTATTCGTTGAAGCAGATTCAACCAGACGGCCTGGCAGATGGAGCAGAGATCGTCGGAACCGCAGGAGGCCATGCCGAGCCGAACGGCTTCTCCAAGATCACGGCTCAGGTAGGACAGCCCGGCGAAGGCTACTTGTTTGGGGAACTAAGCACTTCCTCCATCGAAGGCAGCGTTTATCTCGACATCGATCAAAATGATCAACACGGTTCCACCGACGGTCCAATCGCAGGTCTCCAAGTGATCCTCTCGGGGATCGATGATCAAGGCGACGCCGTGCGTCGCGAAACGACCACCGACTTTGACGGTATCTATCGATTTGAAGATCTGCGGCCGGGTGTTTACTCGCTTGAGTCCGAAATCATTAGCGGATTTGATGTCGGGTCTTCCACGATCGGTACGTTCCAGTCAGGGACCAGCGTGAACTACGGTTTCACTGGTATCCAGATTCCAGCTGGCGGAACCGGCTTGGACTACAACATAGGACATACCGATCCGAAACAGATCGGCGGGCAAGGAGATCGGCAACTGGTCTTGAACGGCGGTGATGCCGAAGATCAATTCGAGTTTGACTTCTCATCCGATACGGGCAAAATCAGCTTCAATGGCGGAACCCTAGAGCTATCCCCCGAGGACGACTGGACAGTCCGAGTCCTGGGCAGCTTTGGCGCCGACACGGCTCGCGTATTGGGCTCGGCGGGCAACGAAGACCTCGGCATCCGAGAATCCTCGGCCAGTCTCCACGGATCTTGGTTCAACGTTCTGTTCTACGGAATAGAACGATTTGAGTTCACGGGCGAGGGCGGCGAAGACCTTGCCAGATTCTATGACTCGCCCGGTGACGACTCATTCGTCCTTGAACCGGGATCAGCCACATGGAATGGCGACGGCTTCGCTCACTCAGCCAACGGCTTTAACCGGATGTACGTCTATGGCGGCCAAGGTGGCTCAGACACGGCGGAGCTCAGTGGTGGCACGGGCCGCGACAATTTCGTCGCCCGACCTGGTGACAGCAAACTCTACAGCGAGCAATCCTATATCCGCGTCGTGGATATCGAAAAAGTATCGGCATCAGCCAACGAAGCGGAAGACCGCGCCTACTTGCACGGCGATCAATCTGGTGACGATGCACTGTTCGCCGACAGCGAGATGGTATCCCTCAGCGGAACGGAATACGCGATCGCAGCCAGTGGCTTCTCGTACACACTCGCATCAGCAGGTGTGGGTGGAAGCGACAACGCTCAAGTCCAAGGCTCAGAGGCAGATGATCAATTCCGGTCCGAACATACGACGTCGATCTGGGATCAATCCGACAGCCGTCTCGTGTTGAAAGGCTTCGAAGCCGTCAATATTGCTGGCGGAGGGGGCAATGATCAAGCAAGGCTCGCAGGCTCACACCTCGACGAGCATCTCGTCTCGGATCATGGAGTGGCAACGCTAGCCTCCAGCGCCGCATCGGTAACCATCCAAGACTTTGAGACCGTCGATGTCTTCGGCGAAGGCGGACAGGACACCGCAGCCGTTCGTGGCGGAGCAGAAGACGATGTGTTCCGTGGCTGGTCGGATCGCTGGAGCCTCGTTGGTAGTGGCCAGCGGCTGATCGGACGCGGATTCGAGCGAGTCACTGCCACGGCAACCGACTCCAGTGACATCGCCTATCTCTATGACTCGGCCGGAGATGATGCGTTGGACATGTGGTCCGATCGGGCGATTCTCGCAGGTGAAGGCTTCGAAAATGCAGCCGTTGGATTCGGTCGCGTGGTCGCGGAAGGCTTCCACGGTGGAACAGACCGAGCAACCTTCCACGACGACTCCTCGCGATCAACCGTACGTTACAACGGAGATCGCCTTACCGTCTTCGGCAGAGGGTTTAGCAATAACGCCAAAGGCTTTGAGGTGGTGGATGCCATCTACGAAACGCTGGAAGGAAATGACCGCGTCGAATTCTCTGGAGATCTCGATATCGAGCTAACGCACGACGAAATCGAGGAGCTTTATCGACTCCGTTTAGCCGCCGGCACCGACGGCCAAGACGACACCCTCCGCGACCGAGTCAGCGAAATCCCGTTGAGTTAGAGTCTGAGGGCGTCACCCCAAAATACTAGAACCAGAAGCTGAGGAGAGGCCAGCGAGCCGGTAGTACGCTTGCCTCATCGCTTAGCGACCTTCGTCAAAGTCGCGAAGTGCTTGATTGATTCGCTCCTGCTCGCGAAACCCTTTCTGATAACGCTCAGGCATATCGGCTCCGCCTACCCGCGAATAACGATCCTCATCGTCGAAGGCCGAGTCCACCATCGAATCAAAGAGACTTTCAAACAAACCGTCTGCCATCGACCGGCAGCCACCTGAAGGCAGCAGCACCACTAACAGAAGGCCAACCATCGCCATCCACCGAAGAGACTTCATCGCAATCTCGCATTCCGTAAACGCGTCGCCATTTCCGGCAACACTCACGCCAGCAACCTATTCAGCCGAGACTAGCAGAACCACTGCTGAGGGGTAAAGGCGAGTCGCAATTCGAGCGTTCGCTCAAACGATGGCTCCCTTCAGTAAGCTCTTGTTACGCAAATGGCCTGACGAAATCCAGGTACGTAATTAAGTCATCCACATAGCTTTCCGGAAGATCGAGTTTCTGAGCCGCATCGCCAGCGAGTTTTCGAATTCGATTCGGAACCTGTTTCCACACTTCTGGAGCAATCTTATTTGCAATCCAGCGCGTTTCGATAAAGGAGTTGAAGCGATTTGTGCCCACACCCCCAGTGAGACTTCTTACTGCTTTAGCGGGGCTACTGGAATTCCTGATAATGGACGCACCACGTGCAAGAAGCTTCTGGTTGGTCGACGTACGGAGAATACTTCTTCGAATAAGGTAGTTTGCGAGTTTGACGCTTGCTTTGGTGGCTTCTTTGGCCGCTTCCTTAGCCGCCTGGCTTGCCGCCGTACTAGCGACCGTACTGCCTGTGCTCCCCAGAGCCTTCGCGGCGTAGAGTCCGCGGATTGACTTTACACCAACCGAAATGCCCTTGAAAATTCCCCCAAAGAGCATGCCAATGGCAAAGTCTTGAGCGAAATCCTTGATTCCTCCGCCAGTCTTTAGAACGATTGCACCCGATATCGTCGCATTGATCGCGACCGACACGAGAACTCCTTTGACTGAGAATAAGCCCGTCGGGTCATTGTTATTAATCGGGTCGGATTGTGCGTAAACGAAGCGATTAAAGGACAGACTATCTTCGTAATCGGCGGGAAACGGATCTTTACTGATGAACCGTCCGGTTCGGAAGTCATAGCTACGTGCACGGAGGTGATACAAACCATCCTCACTCAGCCGTTCACCAAGGAATAAGTTGGTTACGATTAGCTCTGGCGATCCCAAGATCTCTCCAAATGCCGAGTAGGAGTACTCCTGAATAACGGTACCGGTCGGATCAGACAGCCTCACAACATTGCCGCGAATGTCGCTATGGTAATAGTAATCTTGCGATCCACTAGAAGAGCTAAAGACTATTCCATCACCGTAGGTGAAGTGCGTAGTCGTTGATTCGGAAACCTCTTCCAAGACAACCTCTAGCGAGCGGTTCGTGTCAACGACATAGCCAATCCTATCGCCATCGCTAAACATCTCATCGCGAATACCTTGAGCGTCATACCCGTACCTAATCTCGGATGTACCGTCTCCATCTCGATCTACACCGACAAGCAGATTCCTGCTATCCCACGCGTAGAAACTGGTACTGCCTGAGCTACTTTCGCGAATTAGATTGCCATTGCGATCATATTCATACTCTTTAACCGCCCCATTGGTCACTTCACGAATCAAACGATCGTCCGAGTCGTACTCATAAGTCGTCTCGAGACCATTATCGGTTTGTCGTAGCCTGTTTCCTTCCGCGTCATATTCGTAAATACGCACATTCCGAGATGTCCCGTCATCAGCAATTTCCGATATAAGACGGTCCACGGCATCGTACGCGTAGGTGGTCATCACGCCCAAAGTGCTAGTCACCGTTTCAAGCCGCGAAGTTGCGTCGAAAGAGTATCGAACAACTTCTATTAGCCCTTGTTCGTCGCTAGTTTGACTCAGAACGAGTCGATTTAACTCATCAAATTGACGAGACTCAGAGATACCATTTGGAAGCACAATGCTTACGAGGTTACCAGCAGCGTCATATTCGTACTCAGTTTGACCACCTGATGGATCGACGATCGAAACCATGCGGCCATTTTCGTCATACAGATAGCTGCGAATACCTGCCTCAGACTCGATACGAGTGATGTTACCCGTTGGGTCATAGCTGTAAGAAATCTGCTGACCATCTGGATTGTCCTTTGTCAGTAGACGTCCCCGACTGTCCCAAGTTTGGAAGTAGGCCCCGTCCACATCCGAATACGACTCCAACAAACCTGTTGGCGTGTATGTGAACGATGAATTTCCGTCAACGCGCACTTCGCGGACCAAACGGTCTCGCTCGTCATATTCGAATGTCGTCGTTGCTCCGTTCGAATCAGTCGTCGCAAGTAGGCGTCCGATTGAGTCAAACGTGTATGACGTTCGTTGCCCCAATGCATCTGTCTCGGCAAGGACCCGACCGTAGATATCAAATTCACGGCTCGTTTTGTCTCCGTTCGCATCCACGACTTCAATGACGTTGCCGCGATCATCGTAGGTATATGTCGTTGAATTACCTAGCGCGTCTGTGATCTGGTCTAGTTGCCCACTTCGGTCATAGCGATAACGTGTAGCCCTGCCCAACTGATCGACAGATGCGATCTGTCGTCCAGCTTGGTCATACTCGGACTTAACGACAGTATTGTCTGCGTACGTAGTCTGGATAAGATTCCCAGCTGCATCGTAGGAGTATGCGGTCATATACCCGTTCGGATCAGTGACCTTTGATAGATTTCCAAGCGAATCGTAAGCTCTGCGAGTTTCGCCGCCCAAGGCGTCTCGTATCAGTTGGAGCCGACCGATGGAATCATACTCATATTCGGTCCTATGCCCGCTCTCGTCGATCTCGGCAATAAGCCTACCTGCCGCATCGTATTCCCGCGTAAGGCGGGCGTTATCCGAATCATCACCTTCCGTATCATCGGGAAACAGAGTCTCAATAAGCCGGTCAAGCCGATCGTAGGAAAACCTGGTGGTGTTTCCCGACTCATCGATTTCGGCGATGAGACGGCTGTTTTCATCGTACTCGTACCGCAAGACAGGATTGTCGGATAGATCTTCCGGTGTGGCATCAGGAAAGATCGTCTCGACTAGATTGTTCAGTGAGTCATATCGGTACTCCGTCCGTCGGCCCAACGGGTCTATCTGAGCGACCCGATTACCGATCGCATCGTATTCATTCCTAGTTAGGTTGCCAAACGAATCCCGAGTTGCGACGAGGCGTCCCTCGCCATCCCAAGTGAACTCGGTAACCAGATTGCCGCTTTGCGTGAGCTGGGTCTCAGAAAGAACATTGCCGTTTCGATCGGTGGAGAATAGAGAGGCGTTCTGGCCGTCGTTAATTCCATTGACAAGGCCATTCGCATTGATATCGACGGTTGTGATCCTACCCGTCGCATCAGTTTCAGTGATGACGCCACCTTCTTGTGAGAAAGTACGCGTCCCAAGAGGCCCCTGAACGGCCACCACGCGACCATCCTCGTAGACGACACTGCTCCTATTACCAACTGCATCGACAACGGCCACGGGTTGCCCGTCCACATTGTATTCGTAGCGAGTTGTGGCTCCGCCGCCGTCGGTCTCGGACAATAATCGCCCATTCGCATCATATTGAAAACGAACTCGAACACCTGACGGATCCACTTCTTCGATTAAGTTTCCGCGCGAATCATACTCACGACTTATCACCCCACCCAAAGCATCAACTTCCTGGACGACATTCCCTGAATCGTCATAGAAGAAAGTAGTTGCATTCCCTAGCCGATTGTGGACGACTTGAACGCGTGTCTCTGCATCATGGTCAACATCGATTGCATTCCCATTTGAGTCGACAACCCTACGCAGCCGACCATTTTCGTCATACTCCGATCGAGTACCCGCACGCCCAAGAGGATCAATGATCTCATCAAGAAAGCCGGTAGCTACATCGTAGGTGAATTGCACTTCGCTGCGCTCGCGATCCGAATAGCTTGAGAGCTTTCCATTCGAATAACTGAAGTTGAGCGTTCCTCCCTCGGGATCTTGAATCTCAGTAATTCGATCCTGTGAATCACGCGCAATCGAAACGAGCTGCTCGCCGCCAGAAACGAAGATTCCGTCGTCCTCAAACAGCACGCTGTTGCCTTCGTCATCGCGAGCAGAATCCAATTTCCCAGTCGCGCCATTGATGCGGTAGGTGATGCCCTCCTGTGTCGTCAATACATAGGCGCCGCCGAAGTCGGGAGAGGCGGGGTTATAGGGAATGCCGCCGGGAGCGTAGAGTTCGCCGCGCTCGTTGACTTGCAAATAGCTACTTGTGCCGGTCGATAATGTCGCGGTGACTCCTGGGTCGGGAGTAAATCGAGGTCGAGCGAGTACCAAATTGTTGCCGCCGAACCCAGGTAACACACGGATATCCGGATTGAAGGTGAATCCCTGCCGGCCTTCGCCCGGAACATTCAAGTAGACTTTCACACCGGATCGTAACGCGGGGAAAATACCGATGTCTTCGAGTCCGCTACTTGGCAAGCCAACTCGTAGATCCGTATCGCGGTATTCAAGCCTCCAGCCAAAGCCAAAGTCGCCTTCGCGGTCAGCCTGCAACGTGTCGTAAATGCGAGTAATCTCGATGGGGATCCCTGCAACGGGAATGACCATGTCGGTGAAACTCAACTGAAAGTTCCCGAGCTTCAATTCGCCGGCCAGACCAACGTTATGTTCAGCCACGTTGACGACGCCTTCGCTTGTGGCCACTTCCAAACGGATGAAGTACTCGTCATTCAGCAGCAAGCTCGTGTCCCACACGCCCAGTTCGCCGTCGACCACCGCGGTATCGCCTCTTGCGAACTCGGTGTAGGTGGATTCGTCTGCTCGACGATAGGACAAACGGTAGGAATCGAAATCTTCGTGGTCGGCCGTGCCTTCGATCTGGACGATGCCAACGACCGAATCCGCTTCCGAAGGCGAACTGATGATGGCCGTCGGAATATTCTCAGTGCCTGCGCCGCTCCAGCCCTCGGGGAAATCGTAGTTGAAGACGGTCGTCTGCGTTGCCACATTGCCGCTGGTATCAACGGCAGTTGCAGTCGCAGTGATGGTTTGGAATGTCCAATCTTCGAAAGTAAAGGTTGCCGTCCCAGCCGCATCCAGTGCGATCTCTTGGCCGTTGGCTTCGAGCGTCAGCGAGGCGATGCCGACATTGTCGATCGCCCGGGCGTAAACAACGAATGGTCCCTGCCATGGCAGGATGTTTCGCGAGCCGTCGTTCGGTACCTCAATCAAACTGACGAGCGGCGCCACCGTATCTTCAACGACTTCAATGTCGAAGCTCTGAACTGCGACGCCTTCACGCGGATCTGTGACTTGGACACTGAATGTGTGCTGCCCAAGATCAACGATTGCCGGAGTCCAATTGATCTGACCAAAACGATCGATGGACGCGCCGCCGGGTGCGTCGAGCAACTCGAATTGCAACGGATCGAGATCTGCGTCAGCCGCCAACACGGTGTAGCTAAACGCGGCTCCAGCCGTGGCCTGCACGGGAGCCACACTAGTGATCTCGGGTGCACGGTTCGCTGCGAGCACATCGATCTCGAAGGATTCAATCGCGGTTGCTCCGCCCTCGTCGGTGGCAATCAACGTCACGATGTGCTTGCCGGCTTGATCTACGGTTGGCGTCCAGGTCACCGCACCGCTCATTGCGTCCACCAACATTCCATCAGGTCCTCTTCCCAAGGAATACGTCAAAACAGTGCCCTCTGGATCCGTTGCGGCAAAGCTGTATTGGTACTCGCTGCCGACGGCCGTGAATCGAGGCGCGTTGGTGCTGATTTCGGGCGCCAAGTTGGGAACGCCATCGGCGACGGAAATGACAAAAGCTTGGGTGGACGCACCACCAATGCCATCGCTAACTTGAATGGCCACTTGCTGGTTGCCAACTTGATCGATCGTCGGTGTCCAAACAATCTCGCCAGTTTCTTCAACGATCGACATTCCATCCGGTGCGGTCAGCAACGAGTACTTCAGTGGATCACCTTCTCCGTCCACCGCGTCGATGGTGTATCGCAGACTATTGCCCACAAACGCTTGCGTCGGTGGGAAGCTGACAATCCGTGGCGGCCCACCAAAACGGCTGACCGTAAGCGTAAACTCTTGCACATCCATGTCGCCGGTGGGATCGGCAACTTGAACTCGAACCGTGTGCTCTCCCAGTTGATCTTGCTCGGGAGTCCAATGCAGAAAGCCTTCAGACGGATGGACGCTCATGCCCACCGGGCCTTCGAGCAGCGTGAAAGCGAGGACGTCCAGGTCCGTATCCTGGACCGCTAGTTCAAAGAAGTATTCTTCTCCAAGCGAAACCGATTCAATTGGATCCGACACAAAGACGGGCGCCGCGTTTTGCAGCCGCCCGAGTACTTCGATATCGAAAGCGACGGCCTCTTGCACGCCGTCCACGGTGATGGCCGTGGCTCGAATCGTCTGAGTTCCCAACTGGGCCGCAGTGGGGGTCCATTCGATCAGACCATCTTCACTGAGAGTCAGGCCATCTGGGCCACTGTCCAGCGACCAATTCACATCTCGTCCAAGTGCATCCCTTGCTTGGACTCGTCCGAAATAGTCGACGCCAATGGCTGCTGTCGAACGTGGCTGCGTTAGTTCAATTGGCAAAGCGGTCGGAGCGTTCTCGACGACGTTGACCGCAAACGCGAATGTTGACTCGGCACCGAGGCTGTCCGACACGCGAACTTCGAAATCCTGCTGCCCGAGTTGCGCCAGCTCAGGCGTCCAATCCATTCTTCCGGTCGTCAAATCGATCGTCGCACCAGCGGGTCCCGCAGCCAATGCATATTGCAGCTCTTGCCCTTCTGCATCTTGGGCGAGGATAACGTATGCGAAGTTTGAACCAACGAAGGCTTGGCCAGGAACTCCCAGCGGCAAGCTCGCGTTGTCGGGCTCAGTCAAAACGGTCGGTGGTGTGTTCGGCGCACTTACCGTCAGGTAGAAATCGTGCAAGGAAACCGATCCAGATTCACTAGTCGCACGCAACACGACGAGGTGCTCGCCGACTTGTCCAATCGTCGGCCGCCAGGCAACCAGACCGGTTTGAGGATCAATGGTCATGCCTTCAGGAGCGAGAGACAGATCGTATGTCAGTGGTTCGTCACCAATGCTCATGGCGATCGACGCGTAGCTAAATGTCTGCCTCGCTTCCAACTCCTGGTTCGGCATCGTCACAAAGTGAACGCCTCCGGTTACCGATGTGTTGCTTGGAGCCAAGACAAAATCGTTGCCTGAATTCACCTCGTCGGCAGCAAGCGAAACAACACCGGGACCAGTCGATGTCGTCCAGCCGGCAGGCAAGTCCGCCAGGACCGAATACTCGCCAGACTCAAGACCGAACAGCGAGTAGTTGCCAAAGCGATCGGAGACAGCCATGGCTTCGTCTTCGTCTCGCGAGCCGTTGGCATTCGCGTCGACGAAGACTTTCCAGTAGCTGATCGCCGCTCCGTCTTCGGTTCGCAGTTGACCTTCAATGCGGCTCAGTTCCAATTGCCTCGCTGCGATGTCGAGTGGTGATGAGGCAAACGAATCTAAGTCGCTCAACGTTTGACTAATGACCGTCGCCGTAAAGGAATCCGGAGTCTCGTAGCCAGCAAACGGCGAAACGCTGACTTCGTATTCGCCAAGCAATAGACCTTCGAAACGGTAGTTCCCGTCGGCATCGGTAACCGTCTGCCACTCATGAGGATCCGGGTAGCCGTTCTGATTGGCGTCGATGTAGAGCTGCCAGCCCTCCAGACCCAGTTCGGCCGGAATGCCTTCTTCGCTCCCGTCGTTGCGAAGGCCATCGCCGTTCACGTCATCGAAGATATTCCCGACGATACTACCTCGCAACTCAGGAACGACTTCGAGTGTGAAGCTCTGCTCGTCGTAGCCGCCACGACCGTCCTCGACGCCGATCGTAAAGTCATACGAACCGGGATCGGCCAGTCCGTCGGCAGCTCCGGGCGGATTGCCGTTAGCTACGCGGTAGCCATGATTTCCATTGCCGCTGTAATCGCGGACTGAAGTCTCGTTGTCCTCGCCGAATCGATAATCGAGTACCAGCGATAGTTCGTTGTCATACTGCTTTGTTAGGCCTTCTCGGATTTGCTCGGCATCACGAGCTACATTCCAGATTCGGTAATTTTCAGTGGAACCCTGAAATTGGTTACCGTTGTCATGAATCGATGGACTGCGATTCGAATAGGCTATGGATCCCGGTAGTGGTCGGGTAAACAGCAACTGCGCATCGGCGTAGACCGAGATTTCGTTCGTTGCATCGTCTATGGTGATCGCAAAGTGATACCACCGATTGGCTTCGAACGAGAACGGGAAATCATAGAATTGGTAACCGCCGTCGGTGTGCGCTTCGAACCGCAAGGTGTTATTGAAGCGATTGGACAATCCGTAGGCAAAGCCGGAATCGTTGGATCGGTAAAATACATAGTCGGCTCCGTTTCCAGCAGGCAACTGAGTCCAGTTGAACCAACCTTCGACAGTGATTGACTCCGGTTGAAGTGCTTCGTTTACCGGAGTACGAACGTAGCCAGTGCTCGCCCAAGGAATAAAAGTGCTCAGTGCCGAGTCGTTGCGAGTGTCCCAGCGAAGTTCGCCGGACACCGGATCAAGAGTTGAACCTTCAGGGCCTTCGAGTAAGCGGTAACGCAGTGGATGACCATCGCCATCGATGGCCGAGGCGTCATAGGTGAAAGCGTCTCCTGCACCGATCTGTAAATCTGGCGACGTGGCGATCAGCGGCGAGGAATTCTCCCGAGCCGGTTTGACTGCGATTTTGAAAGACTGCGTTGCCACTCCACCGCGTCCGTCATCGGCAGAGATGACGACGTCATGAACGCCGACTTGGTCCGGCGATGCGGCCCAGAGCAAAGCCCCAGTCGTAGAATTAATGATGAGTCCGCCTGGCCCCTCAACAATCGCATACGTCAACGTATCATCGTCCGGATCGATTGCATCCGAATCGTAGCGGTAGACTTCATTCGGATCAAAACGGTTGTAGATCACACTAACCGTTGCATCGCCAGAATTCGAAACGACGAGATCCTGTCGGCCATCTTCATCGGCGTCGGCGACGGTGATACGACTGGGAGACTCGCCCACGGCGATTGCTTGCGGACGTGCGAACTGGTTTTGTCCCAGCCCGTAAAACACTTCGATCGTATTCAAATCGCCCAACGCGACCGCCAAATCCAAGTTGCCATCATCGTTCAGTTGAATCGCGGCGACGTCGGTGGGCGTCTCGGAAAGGCTAACATAGACGGGCTGTGCCGCCGTCCCGTTGCCAATGGACGGCACGATCATCAACCGCTGCGAATCGGGCAAAGTGATGACCGCATCTTCATTGCCGTCGCCATCGACATCAGCGAGCACGAATCGCGAGGGCCGATCGCCCAGTGGGATCGCAATCGGCGCCGACAAACTTCCATCACCGCTGCCGGAAAGAACCCATAGCGCGTTTTCCCCATCGTCGAGCACGACGACGTCCGCATTACCATCTCCGTCGACATCGGCTGTTTCAACATCAATCGGCCCGGTGCCCACCGCAATTTCTGACTGGGCGTAACCGTTTTCCAGATCTCCGATGAATATCCCAAGCGTTCGCGAAGCACGGTTCGCGGTGAAGATTTCTGACTGTCCATCTGCATCAAGATCACCGACGGCCACCGCTTGAGGAGCGCGTCCAGTTTGTAGGTCGGGCTGCCGAGTGAGTCCGCCAAGATTGTCGCCGACAAAAATTTGCAAGCGATCCATCTGCTCCTGGACGGCCAGGATCTCTTCGTTGCCGTCACCATTCAAATCAATGGCCACAACATCAACCAAATCATCGCGGCGGCCGGCGAAGATGACTGCATCGTCGCTGCCGTAGTTGCCGTTGCCGCCCGTGGCGTATACGAAATCCAAATGCCCGTCGCCGTCAATATCGGCGAAGGGATTCCCTGCGGCGGGAATCGATGCGACAACGCCGACGGATTCTTCCAACGAGAAATTACCCTGTCCATCGCCTAGCCAAACCGAAAGCGGTCCGGAGCTATTCTGACCCGTCTGAAAGAAATCCAAGTTGCCGTCTTCGTTGAAATCCACCAACCACGATTCCCGCCTTCTTTGATCGGTTCCGGTCGTGCGCAGCAGACGTTCAAACGAGAAATTGCCAGTGCCATCGTTGAGGAATACGCGCGTCCCCAGAAACGATGCGGCCATTAGATCTCGGTCACCGTCGCCATCAATGTCACCGCCGACGAAATCACCGGGCTCGACGCTTCTGCCAAGAATAGATGCTTGGTTGTCTTCATCGAATCCTGCTAGTTCGCTGTAGCGAGTGAACGCGCCCGTTCCATCCCCCTGATACACAACGACTTTGATGATGTCGCCAATTGCTTCGCGTTCGGCGGTCGCAAAATCCAAGATTCCATCGCCTGTGAAATCGCCCACGTCGTAGGCGCTGTCCCACTGGGAGACATTGACGCCCTGCGACCCGGCTGGAGGTGTGTAGCGGAGCGAGCGGGTGAAGAAACCAGGATTTGAAGAGTCGTTAATGAAAAAGTCGATGTAGTTGTCGATTGCGTTCTTGGTATAAAAGTCCGGATACCCATCGCCATTGAGATCTGCGGCAGCGAAGTTGTCGTAATTGTAGAAAGTGCCGCTGGAGACTCGCTCGGTAATAGAAAAGGTGCCATCGCCGTTGCTGAGTCCGACAAAGTAGCCTCCCGTGCTACGCGTACTATAGGGACCCACGATATCGTCCAACCCATCGAGATTGAAGTCCGCCGAGGTGCCTGCAGGACCGCCACCAATTTGACCGCTGGCAGGAATCGGATCCGAGAACGTGCCGTTGCCTAGGTTGAGGAAGGTACGATCGTTGTTGGTATCCACGAGATCGATGTCGCCATCGCCATCAATATCACCGGGTACAGCGACTTCGAATCGTGGATTCTCAACCCAAGGAATACTCCGTGATGTACCGAATTCGCCCGGTCGCGTTCCTAGTCGAATGCCGACGCCGTCAAAATCACCGCTTTGGGTGTAGTACGAGAAATCGGTCACACCATCGTTGTTGTAGTCGCCAAACATCGCGCCGCGCACGATGGTCGAGGACTGATTGGGATTAATGTTGCCCGAGAAATCCTGCGTTGCGTACTCTCGAATTTCGAAATCACCAGTTCCGTCATTGATCCCAATCCATATCGAGACTTGGTTGGATGAGCTGACGCCCAGAGCGATATCCAAATCACCATCGCCATCGATATCCGTCGGCTCAAACCCGCCCGCCGCGTTGCCGCCGGATCCGTCGGGGTTTGCGACAATTCGTCGGTCAAAATTGATGCCATCACCTGTTCCGGTGAAAAGTTCAAGTCGTGCATTGAAGGTATCGAATCGCAGCAAATCCATGTTGCCGTCGCCATCGAAGTCGGCTACGCGAAGCCAGTCGTCTGGCCTCGGAACAAAGGTTTGCACCTGGTTCGCCAGTGTGAAATTACCTGCTCCATCGTTGTGGTAAACCCCGACACCCGCCTGGGTAACGATGGCGAAGTCTACATTCCCATCGCCGTTAACGTCGCCTACATCGTGTGGCCACTGCATGGGGGCTCGAGGTCCGTTTCCATTGCTGCCAGCCGATGCAATGACAACGGGTTCTTCGAATGTGCCGTCGCCGTTGCCTTCCAGCCAGACCGCTTCGTAGATAGAACCGCCCCCGACCTGTGCGGTACGACCAATAAGATCCGCAGCGCCGTCACCGTTAACATCGACGACGCGAAAATCACTCAGCCTGCCATTGTTAAACGTCTGAAAGGTCGCATCTGCGAAAGTGCCATCCCCGTTGTTCAGTAACGTAATCAGTCGCGCGCTGGGCGCCCGTTCGACGGCCAACACGTCTGCCCAACCATCGCCGTTGATGTCTCGCAGCAGCAGATTTTGGAAGCTGTAACTGTTGGTGCCTATGGAGCCGAAGTAAATTTCGCTACCCTCGAAGCCTCCATTTCCATCACCAATCAAGCTGGTAATCGAGAACTCATACTGAGTGCCGTTTTCGGTGAATTGGTTCACGGCCATCGCGACCATGTCCAGGATGCCATCGCCATTGATATCGGCTTGGTCGAGGCCCAAAACTTCGTTCCTGTCGGATTGAGTCCGGAAAGGCCGCAAGCCGATATCAACGCTGTAACCCACATCAAACAGCTGTCCATCAGCGGTCGGAAAGCCCGTCGAATAGCTCGTCGCATTGTCAAAGCGATCGTTGTTTTCACCTGCGTAAACACCAATCGTTTGATCGCCTTCATTGGCAGTCACCAACCTCGGTCCTTGAAAACCACTGACGATCGAAACCCCGGCCGGCAGATTGCC
Organism: Aureliella sp.; assembly: GCA_046290675.1. Taxonomy (GTDB): domain Bacteria; phylum Planctomycetota; class Planctomycetia; order Pirellulales; family Pirellulaceae; genus Aureliella. Next base: position 329,374 of record JBKAHA010000006.1, on the reverse strand, counting down.
AACACCCACCGTCGTGATTTCAAATCCGCTCGACGCGGTCGCTTCGGTAACTGGATCGGTTACAAAGACGGGAGGCCGGTTGGGCAGCGATTCAATGACCTCAAGCGTGAAACTCTGCTCGACGAAAGCACCGTAAGGATCGGTCGCACGCAGTGTGATACTGTGATTGCCAACATCGCCTTCGGTCGTTTCCCAGACCAACGCACCGCTACTCTCATCGATGGACATTGCTTCCGGTCCTGACACGACCGAGTAGACCAGCGGCTGGCCGTCTGGATCGGTTGCCGCAGCCGTGTACTGGTAAGACTTTCCCGCTTCGACCGCAGTCAGGGGCTCCGAGGAAAAGCCTGAAGGCTCGGCATTCACGCGAGCAAAAACGCGGTACTCAAAATCAAATTGATCTTTGGACTCACTGAGAAATCGCAGCACTCTGGTTGCAGTCATCTCGCCGGGCTTGAGAGACGCGCCAATACCGTCGTGAGTTAGCAGCGAAGAAAAGTTGACGTACGGTTTTCCGTCTGACGTCAGGCCATCCGGTTGCCAGGCGTTGATGTCGACATCGGAAACTTGGTCGATCACGAGGACGATTTGCTCAAGATAAGTTTGTCCACCCACGTTCTCGAGCGTTGCTTCGGTCCCAAGACGCTGATTCTCGCCCTCCAGGTTCGTCCGCCCATAAGCAAGACGGACGCTGCCGGTCACATCCGCCAGCCGTGACCAGTCGAGAGGCGCGACCGCGGTTCTGGCACTGGCCAGACTCGCAAAGGCGGCCCCTGCGACGGCATCCCCCATCGCCTCGCCAATCTCAAAACCCAAAAGACGTACAGATGATTGCGTATCGTCGTCGTTGTTGACCAGCCGCGCTGAGAAAGTGTATTCGGTTCCGATAGCCAGACCGCTTAGGTTCAACGCAAGCGTCTGAACGCCGGTCCCCGCATCTTGGCTGAGCGTCGCGTTTGGCCCCGCGCTTGGTTCTAGGACTTCCGTCCAGTTGAACACGGCGTCGCGTCCGGCATCGAATGGCAGCATAAGTGAGTTACCATCCGCATCGTGCACTTCAATCTCAAAAGCGTCGCGAATGTCGCCTTGCGAAGTTTCGTCGAACTCCGGCGTGGTGAACTGGATCCGCAAGGCCGTATTCTCATTCTCGATCGTAAGCCGACGACTGTACTCAGTCACCAATGCCTGTTGTTCAGTGAGCACCAAGTCGCAGTCGACGATTTGAACGTCGCCACTGGTCATGGAAAGACTTGGATCGTCCAATTCGTAATTCGCAGGATCAAACGAACAAGTCGAAACACGGAACGCAGTCGCCGCCGAAGCACCTTCGGAATCCGTCACGCGGACGGCAAATTCGACGATCCCCTCTTGATCGACATCCCAACTGATAAGCCCCGTCTCTCCATCGATTGTCGCAGTCTCCGGCCCACGATCCAGGCTGTACAGCAGCGTCTGAGCAGGCGCATCCGCGTCGCTACCGATTGCATTAATCCGCAGCATGTCGCCTTGGTTGGCCACGAGATCCGCGATGGCTTCGATCGTTGGAGCCTGATTCTCCTCGGTCACCGTCACGCGAAATCGTTGCTCCGCAGCGAGACTACCGTCCGAGACTGAGACGACAAAATCGTATACCCCAGGCCCATCCGACTCGTCGGTTTGCCAGCGTATCGTACCCATCGAATCGATCGCAGCCCCATCCGGCGCGGTGCTCAATGCGAACTGCAATCCTCCGGCTGGCGCGTCAGCATCTGAGGCTTCGACAGTTAGATCCAGTAGACTGCCCTCGACGATCGAACGATCCCCAATCGCCTCGATGACAGGTGCTGTATTGGAATCCGCAATCGAAACGGTAAAAGCAGTCTCATCGCGGAGCTCGCCGTCGGAAACAGAAACGATGAATTCATAATCGCCAAGCGACGTTGCCTCGGTTGTTGCCCACCCAATCTCACCGGTGCTCGAGTCAATCTTAGCTCCAGCAGGGGCGGAACTCAGAGAGTAAGTTAGCGATTGCGCCGGCACATCCGCGTCCATCGCTGATGCGTTCCAGCTGAAAGCCTGCCCCTGCTCCATGACTCGACCAGGAATCGCCAACAGAACCGGCGCTGAATTAACCTCATTCACCTGCACTGAGAATGTGGTCTGGTCCGATCTAGCCCCGGCGCTGGCAGCTACGACAAAATCGTATAACGCTGGTCCATGCGTTTCGTCGGTGCTCCAGGTCAGTTCTCCTGTCTCGCTATTGAGCTGGGCTCCTGCGGGGCCGCTGACCAAGCTGTACATTGCCGAACCGGAGCCTTCACCCTCAGCCTGCAATTGCACGGCTAGTTGTTCACCTTCGTTCAGCACACGATTCTCAACCGGAGTGATTTGGAAGCTGTCCGCCATTTGACTCGCTTCATAGAGACCGACGTTGTCAATCAGTGGTCCATAGCCATTACCGCCGCGATACGGCATATTGACGCGCTCGCGAAACATCAGGCGTGAGCCTTGATCTCCAGTCGCCATCAATTCAAGATCAAACGTCTTCCATTCCGGCTCAGTGCTGGCGCTATAGACACCGACAAGACTGCCTTCCCACCAGACTTCAACTTGGTTATGGATTTCGTGATGCGTGTTCCAGGCGCCGTTCGGAAAACGTGCGTGCAGATCGAAACTGAGCGAGTATCGCTCTCCTGCTTCCGTTGCTAGATCTTGGAACACGGCGTCGTCGACGTAGTAGTACGTATCTAGCTCAAGCGCATTCATTCCGTCGGAAGCCAAACCTGGATCGCTTACGATCTCGAAGCCGACCGTTTTCCAATTGAACTTCGTCTCACTGGCCAGCCGCCAACCCGGAATTTCGGCGGCGGAATAGTGATGATCACCCGGCTGAATTAGACCTTCTTCGAAGCTGCCGTTGACGATCAAATTGCCCGCGTCATTGTTGGCCGCTTTCGTTGCGGCGAGCGGCGATGCCACCAGATCGGGCCCTAACAGTTCGTTCAACTCATGATCGGTACCGGCGAGTAACTGACGTGGCTCCAGAGTCTCCACATTGAACTCAAGCGGTTGACGTAGCGGCCGCGTCAACCCGAGGAGCCGCTTCCAATTCCGTACTTGATCAAACCTCGTTCGAAGACCGCTTCGCAACGCGCTGACGAAGGCGTGTCGCATTTGGGCAAATCGGCGGCGATTTCTACGAGCGTTCTGGCGTGGCGAGAAGTGCATAGCAGCTTTGAATCCGTAGAGAAGGAAAGCGATTCCCTACAAGTCCAAGAGCTAACGCTCCGCAAACCGGCTCGCTGAGAGCCAAAGATCAGATCTTCAGTGCCCGAACACGGCTGGCCAAGATTGGCAAAGACTTGCAGACACCCTAGCTACCCAAGCTGGAGTAAATTCTTGCGCCGGATTACCTGAAAAAAACGAATATTCGGACTTCAGCTTGAACTGTTCGACGGCTAGCGGAAGTTGATCAAGTTTCCGATTCCCCTTGCGATTTGAGTCGCCATAGAGGCATTCTCAACGCGGATCTTGGCTTGCCCACGAAAACCTTGCAAAAGGGACTCGTCGGTAGGCTGTATCGCCACCAAGACTTCGTAATGGACGAGTGCGGGTCGCAACCGCCCGGTGGTATCGGTTGCTTCGGTGTCGACCAAGAGCGGCCCCCCCGACGCCACGGACAACTCGGGAGGGACCTCGCGTGCGGGCGCTTTGGAGATCTCCATGACGCAGCCTTTCAAACGACTGCCACGCATTTCGTCGAGAATCAATTGAACTCGTTGGCCGACTCGAACACGTCCAACTTCATGTTGCGGCACGAAAAGATGCACTCTCGGCTCGCTGGGGGATCCCACCAGCCCAACCAAAGTATCAGCCGCCAGAGTGGCACCTGCATTCTCTGTTTTCAATGGAAGGTCTTGCCAAACCAATTGCTGCTCCGGTTCAACCCATCCCTCTCTCGGCTTGCTCGGCGGCGGCATGAGAACACCACTGATGGGCGCAAGCAGCTGTAGCGATTGAATTTCCGCTTCGAGCTTAGCAACTCGATCATTGAGCTCAGAAATGGCCGCCTGAGTCTGCGGGATCTGAGAAGCAATCTCGGCGTCGGAGCCCTGCCGAACTTCATAGCCAGCCAACAACGCTTCTTGCCGGTTCAACTCGGCTTCTGCCAGGACGAACTCGACTTCTAATTCGGGATCTTTCAAGGTTGCAATCAGATCCCCAGCATTCACTCGCTGCCCATATTGCACTGGCGAATGAGTCAAGCGGCCCGGTTTGGTCACATACAGATTCTGGCTGCGGCTCGGCCGAATCACCGCAGGACTATAAACGTGATCCGGCAAGGGAACCAAGAAAAACACCGACAGAAAGGCCATTGCGGCGCCAGCGGTTATTCCCAATCGTTTGCGTTTCACTTCCTTCAATCTCCCCGGTGTACGGAAGTACTTCATGACCTGCCATACCGGCACCCCAACCGTAGTGGCGACGGTCAATGCGATCAGCGTGTAGCCGATGGACTCGAGCCCCCTGGGCTCAAACACTTTGAACAAAAACCACATGATCGTGCCAAGCAGCAACCATTTGTAAATGAACGAAGCCACAGAGTACGCGGAAAACAGGAACAACCCTCGCTCAGGCAAATGACGCTGCGATATCGGCTTCATTCCTAAACAGAGGACGCGAAGGACGCTGATGAGTGCGGCTTTGGATTTGGCCGTCAAGTTCGGAATCTCTAACCAATCCGAAGCGATGTAGTAGCCGTCGTACCGCAAAAGTGGATTCGCATTGAAAATGACCGTACTCACGGAGCAAACGAACATGACGTTCAAGCTCGCATAGTGCAGCAGTCCTGGCTGCGTGTACCACCAGCAGAAGGTAGCCAGGGAAGCGAGTCCCACCTCCATCAGCATACCCGCCGCGTTCACCGTGATGCGTCGCCACTTATTCGTCAGTAACCACGAATCAGAAGTGTCGCAATAGAGCGTCGGCGTGAACACGAGGAACATCAGTCCGATCTCATGGCACTCACCACCGTATCGCTTGCAAGCCACACCGTGGGCCAGTTCATGCAAGACTTTGACCACTGAGGTAATGACCAACAGCCAAACAAAATTGTGCGCAGAAAAGAACTGTTGGAATTCTGGCAGTCGAGCCCGAAATTCAGAGGCGTTGGTAAGCGTCAACAGACTGGCCGATAAGAACACGGCGAGCCAAACACAAAGGAAGCCGCGCGAGAATGTCCAACCGAACACCGGGGTCAATTTACGCAGTAACGGTTCCGGATCAACGCCAGGCAATTTAATGGACAGCGGACTTGCCAGTCGCTGCTTCCATTTTTGCCGAGCCGAACGGCGTTTCCGAAAAAGCAACTGGCTTGCTTGGCTTTCGTTGTCCGCCACGATTAGTCCGGACCGATGCAGATGCGACAGAAAAAACTGCAAGTCCTGGAAACGTGCTTTTCGAGTGGGGTACCGACTCTGCATCAACGCATGGAGATCGGCCAAAGTAGAATCCGTATGAAGAGCCCGCCAGATAAGCATCTCTGGCTCAGTAAGCCGGTGATATTTCAAGGCTATCGGGTCTTTCGCAACCCATCCGATTTCGCCTTGGTTGGAGACCCTTTCCAATTGCAGATCGGCCCGGCGGCGAAAGCCCATCGGTCGATGTTCGGCAGCAATGATGTGATCGAGACTCATCGGACCTACCAGATACGGAACAACACTCGTGCCTGGACGTATTCCCAAACGCTGTGGAACCAGACGTATCCTAGTGGCTTCCGACCGCAGTCGATTCGGGCTTGCACCTCCGTGCCAGGCTGACTGACTTGGATGTCGGTGCCATTAATCAGAATCCTTGCCCGAGCAAATTGACTCTGATCACCGCCTGTATTCATGCGCTGCTCGAGCGATACCAATTCACCCTGGAATCTTTGGCTAGGATCACTGGCAAGTAAGTACGTAACAGAAAGCGGCTTCTCATCCCCTGCTGCACGCAACACGTGAGCAAGTTTGCGATCTGGGACTTCCAATTCCAGCTCCCAACCGCCGTCTGCATTAACGACTTGCAGCAACAACTGCCCTTGGTTCACCGGACGGTTCTCGAGAAGATTCTCGATATCCCAGGTCACAACACGCCCCGCGATAGGACTCTTAACCTCCAGCGTCGACTGCATACGCTGACGAATCGCCACTTGCTTTTCGATTCCGCGTAATTGCTCCAGCAACTCTTGCTCGCGAGCCGCATCGTCCTGCAGAGCCTTTGCGGTCTCATCATCAATCTGTTGCGTCACCAACCGACGCGCTCGTATCGCGTCGATACCCTTTCGCAAAGTGCGTTCCTCGCCGCCCAATCGCTGCATCTCTAGTTCAAGCTCGGGACTCCGCAGCGTGAGCAGCAGCTGCCCTGCCTGGACACTTTCATTTTCACGGATATGAATTTCTTGAACGATCGCACCCATCGGAGCGAAAGCATTGCCGCGCTCGAGCGCCTCCAAATGCCCGGGACTCGTAATATGAAATGGCGCGGGAACAAAGCAAAGAACAGCAATCAACGCGGCCACCGCCACCAGTACAGAAATCGTCAGCTTGCGGCGCGTCTCATAGAAATAACGTTGTGTGCCGCCCAGCCAACGCCACAACGGTAATAGAAATATCCGATCGTGCGCCAAAGCGTGACCGAGGGCGAGCCCCGATTGCTCAGTCAAGAATTCCTGCGTCACCCGGGAGGGGACTTCAGCGATATCGGTTAACGACAACCTTTCGAAGACGAGCGCCCCGACTGGCTTCCGGCTGACCTCACCGATTTGCACCTGATCCTCAGGCTCCAGCTCAACCGCCGCTCCGTACAAGGGAACTAAGCCGACTTCCAAACAGTGTGAGGTATCCAAATACGCATTGAGTGCAGATTCGATTTGCGGGGCTAGACCGCCCTCCCGTTGCACCGCCTCCGAAACTTCTTCCGATGCCCCAGCGACACTTCCGTTGATCTCATCAAGACCATGGATCGCGGCGGAATCAATCAACTCACCCAGGTCTGCAAATTGCCGGATTCCGGCAGACTCCACGTCGGCAGCGGAAGGAAACCAAAAGGGCTCGCCGACCTTAAGGGCAACGGACGAAAAATGCTCGAGCTGCCTGACAAGATTGGAACGTCGATGAATCGACTCCTGACCACTCACGGCTCGGAGTGCATACCGCTGGCCATGGCGTACCAAGACAGAGACTCGATCGTATCCCGAGATGCGTCTGACTTCGTTTGCGATCGCATAGCAAGTCTCTTCCGTGCGGCGTGAACGATGCACCGAGTTGGTGAATTGCCCCAGCTGCATCGCGGGCGAATCGTGTGACTGTCGGGTATGGTGAGTCACAGCAACGGCGGCAACTCGCTCAAGCTCCCCAACGAACTTCTGCAAAGCGCTCGGGTGAACACTTTCTTGAAGCAACACTTCCACCAAGGCGACGGTCACGCCGTTGAGAACCAACGGAGCGATCACGATGATCGGAAGCGTTTCGCTTTCGGCTTGCGAGGCAGGTGGCGTTAGCACCGTCGCCTCGTCACGCGCACACGCTTGCTCCAAAATGGCGTTGTGGGGATCCGCCTCAAGCGGAAGTAGAACATCGCCTGCGGTACCGACAGCTCGAAACCGTGGGTTGCCATCGTGCGATTCCACCAACCATGCCACTCGATGAATGGTGCCGAAGGGGACCGGCAACTGCTCGAGCAACGAGGTGTAAAATTGCTCCGTCGACAGATCAGCTTGTGCCAATCGAGTTACATCGGTCAGGACCGAGCCTGAACCACGAGGCTCTCGAGCTCGATTTACATTTACTGTCGCCATGACTTAACCACCCTTAGACTATCTCTCTCGACGAACGCCGCCGAACGCTCCCACCACCAGCACAAATCAAAGTTTGAAGAGGCGGTTTCGCCATTGAGCCGCTGGCCCAACCCTGCCCCAACCCTGCCCCTATGGCAACGGGTTTGCAACGGATTTCATGACGCACCCGGCCGCTCACGCCCAAGCTTGAAACTCTGATTCACCCTTACCAACCACGACCATCCAACACTCACGAACGGAAAAACCTGATCAGGGAACTCGCTTGCTCAGCCCCCCTTTCAAGGATTACTTCGCAGCGGTTTGTCTGGCCGCCGGCTTGGACGATTCAACATCGGCCATGACCAGCTTGCCACGAGTACCGGGCCGTAATTGAAGATCCTTATTTTCGACCTCAGCCCAAACTCGAACTTGCCCATTCACCGGATTCACCTCGGGACTAACAAACGAGATCTGACCTTCACACAGACGCCCCAAAGCGGACTCAAAGCGAACCCTTTCGCCCAACTCAATCATGGAGCTACGCCCGGAGTCGACAAACGCCTCGACCCGGAGCTTTTTCAGCCCGATGATCCGTAGGATGGGCTCGCCGACTTCGGCCCATTCGCCCGGCCGCTTTGCGATTTCGACGATCATGCCTTCACATGGTGCGACCAATTGAGCTAGCGCGACACGGGTCTCCGCCAACTTGCCCTCTTTCTCACGTAGCGTGAATGTCATGCCGGCAGTCTTTAGTTCGAATTCCGCTTGCTCGATACTCATCTGCGAGCGCTCGGCAACAAACTGGGCTTCGTCCAGCTCTGCCTTCGTCACCGCCTCGGGGAACGAGCGAGTCGCTTCGCGGAGCCGCTCGAATTCAGCTTGAGCAACCTGAAGAGATTTTTGTGCGTAGCGAACGTTGACCTGATTCTCCATCTGAGCCTTGGCCATGTCGGCTTGCTGACTGGCTACTTCGGCCTCGAGCTCGCTCAGCGAAGTGTCGATTCGACCAAGGACTTCACCGCGCTGGACCGTTTGCCCCTCACGTACGTTCAGCAGCAGCAGTGCTCCCGTCTGGCGAGCCGGCAAACGCACATCGTCGATCAGAGTGACCCGCGCTTCGAGACGGACTGGCACGGATGCTTCATCCGCCGAAGCCAACTTCATCCCTGCCATCGTCGCCAAGCATATCGCTACGGCCAATCGGGCATTTGGGACGACCGTTTTTGTGAGAAATCTCAATGGAACCACTCCTAGATCAACTGCGCGGCCGTTTTGCATTTCGCTTCCCATGCCTCCAAGGGGCACTCTCCCTAAATTCATGTCGCGGTCAAATCCAACGACCGAGGCGGCCATTCCAACATCCAAGGCAGGCCATTCCAAGGGCCGGATCGTGGGATCTGGGACTGTTACCCGGCGTGGTGGAGAACCTTAAGCAGCAAAATGCGAATTTTCCGAAATGGGTCCCGAAGAGTCAGGACCTGCAACGTGGGGGGACTCTTGCGCTCCTCTGCGACCTCCTTACCTCCGCGTTTCGAGCTCTTCCTCCTCACTGCGATACGTCCAGGCGAAGCCTTAGCCACGCGCAGGCACATAGATCACATAGCAGTGGTCCCAGTCTTTGCATCCCCGAGCCTCGGCGACTTTGCGTTTCCGTCACGACCGCCTCAGACTCGCTGTATAAAGGCGCTGCGAGCCCGTTTTCGAAAATGCTTGCGCTCAGGAATGGAAACGCGGAGGGAAAGAGATCGCAGAGAGCTGGCATTCTGGCTTCCTTGCCAAAGCTTCATCCGCACTCACCCACGTTGAAAGAAACTGGCCCGAAGAACGGAAAACGGAGCCCCACAAAATTCCTCAGATGGTCCCAAACTGCTATTGGGCGTCCGTTTCGGACTGTGTTAGGTTGAACAGAAGCCCGAAAAAGCGTGCTGCAATAGACCCAAATCAAGGCAGATCACGCTGGCAGCGGTTCGCTCTCAACGATGGATGATCCACTGAAGGAAGATTCGGAGAGTTGAAAGCCGTTGGGACTGGCTGGCTATCCCGCCACAACAGGCCGACTTGCCCAAAGTCGAGGCTCTGGACGGGAAATGGAGCAGTTGCGTCCCGACGAGCGCCGCCACAGTTTGAATACAGGCACAAGGAGGAGCCTAATGCGTCTAATCAGCATCGACGTGGAACGTCACGGAATTCAGCAACGTATCCAGCTCGGCCCAATCAGCGCCGGACTGAATGCCATCTACGGCCCCCAGGGTGCAGGTAAAACCACGCTTCTGCACTGGCTAAGAATGGTCGCCGAGGAAAACCAGAATCGGTCGCACTCGTACCCCGCGCCCGTTTGGTCGGCTTCCGACCCCAACATGGCAGGAGCCGCGGAAATCGAAAATCGCGGCTACCAGTACCGAGTTGTCACCGATCGGAACGGACGCATACGCTTTGATCACCTGCGGACGGATTCTTCCTACGCGGGACACACGCAGACCCGTTGGGATGGCCGAGTCGATGACCAGATCGGAAACTCAAACCTAACTCCTGTTCAACGCGAAGCATTCGTTGGCCTGGCAGCCGCGGTTGGAAACTACGACACCGAGGCGGCGCTCGAGCAATTGGCACAGCGGCTGGGAATAGATACCCAAGACAATACGAACACGCATGACCGCGATGCACTCGCCGCACGCGAACACGAACTCGTTGTTCAGCTAGAGCGGCTTGGACGTCTACGCGGCAATCGCGAAGTCTTGCGTCAGCGTCAACAGAATTTGGAAGCGGAGCTACACGCACTCCATGCAACGGGCCAGACACTTCGATACGAAGGACAGGGCGTCGAGGTCCGCAGAATCGATGAACGCTATGGCGTGCTTGACCGCGACCTCCAGGCAACGCTTGCGGAAGTGGAACGACTGGATCGCGAAATCGCGAGCAAGGAATCTGAGCTCAAGATGCTGGAGCTGGATCCGACCGCAGCGGTGGTTGGCGACTCCTACCGAAAGCAATTACAAGATCTGGACGACCGGCTGACTCGCTGGCGACAGACACTCCGTGACCTGCGTTCGCATCGCGAAACGATTGAATACAACGCCACCGATGCTCGGCTCGACAAGCAAATCGGTGATCAACTCGCTACGTCGAAAGAACCCGATCCGCGTGCCCCGATGCGATCACTGGAAGCCCAGATCATTAGCACGCGTCAGCAGTTAGATCTCCTTGTCGATCAATACACTTCTGTGCCCGGATACGACTACCGATCCGCTTCCGCCGCAGTCGCCGGAACTGGTTTTCGCCCGAACGAAGTCCCCAGCTCACACGGCGTCTACCGAGACCTCTCGGGTCGGACCTACGTTGGGCACCCAACGTATTTGCCCGATGCGTCGGCTTTGCCGGAAACCCTTCGCAGTATGCAAAAAGACTTGCACGAAGTCTGCCAACAGCTGTCTCGTCGAGAAGCGAACGCCGCAACGGAAACGCTGAAAGCCCAAGCGGCCCAACTCAAGCGTTGCGAGCAAGAGTTGCTGCATAGCGTTGAAAAACTGATCGACGAACGTTCCGCGTTGCTAAGACGCATTGCCAACGAGCACCACGTGTCGCTTGAGCAGCTCACATTGGCGTTTGGTGAATGGTGTCAGTGCCACGACCACCCTAGTTTCCATGACTGGCTTCTAAGCGAAGAAAGTAATTCGGCGACTCGACCTGCAGGAATCGATTCCACGACTAGAGAACAGATGCTAGACAGCATCGAGGCACTCAAAAAAGCCAGGACCGCCGCCAGCGTTCGAGCCGATGAGTGCCGCCGCCAAATACGCGATGCCGACATCCACCGACGCGGCGTCGTGGCACGCAAGGCAGAACCTGGTGGACGCACTGAAGCGGAGATCCAATACGACCTACAACAAGTCGCCAGTGATTTAGCCGCGATTGCCGACGCCGACCGGCTGACTGCCGAATTAGAAGAAGTACGAAGCCAACTTCGAAATGCAACTCCGGTAGTTCAGCACAGCGCGTTCCGCGACTCCGTCCACCGACATATCGCCGAGCTGATGAGCCAGTACCGCGCACCAGTGGTCTCCCCCACAAACCGGCTAGCAGACTACCACAGCGACACCACTGGCCGACGCTACGACCTCGTCGATGGGGTGGTCAGCGAAAGCTCTGCGTCGACATCCAATCACACGACCACACGTCAAGCCGTGCCAGCCGAGATCATTCGCCTGGCAATGCGTCTAGCCATTGTCGAAACCCTGACTCAGCGTGGCGAGTCCATTCCTCTGGTACTCGACGAGTCACTGGACAATATGCCTTCGGCCCTACAAGCTTCGGCCATAGGATACCTGTCGATCATTGCCAACAAGCACCAGCAAATCCTCTTGCTCACGTCCGAAACGAACGTCACTGAATACGTTCGAGCTCAAGGCGGATGGATTGGCAACATGACCGCAGTGATGCAGCCGGCGCCGGCCGCAGACGACCCCAATCGGCTCTTGGCCGCAGCTGCCAACGATCATGAAGCTGACAAATGGCGTCAGCCCGTGGTGACACACACTCGCACCAGCAGTAGCCAGTACTATCTCAGCGAAAACTCACTCGTTGAAGACTTGCCCGCCATCGACCCGGATCTAGCGGTTCGTTGTCGAGGCTGCGGCGTCGACCGCATTGGCGATCTGCTCGATGTAGATCCAGTGTGGCTTGCCAGTGAGATTCGAGTTCGCGGAGTCTCCGATGCCACGATTGGCACTTGGCAATCCATAGCAATTTTGCTCTGCAACGTGCCCAACTTGCGTCCTTTCGATGCCAGAATCATCGTTGGCGCCGGAATTCGAGACGCACAGCAGCTGGCCAACATGCACCCCAGCCAACTCCTCGATCGAGTTGAGTACTTCCTCAACACGGACCGTGGACGACAGATCCTTCGCAGCGGCAGCAGCTACGAATTGTCTCGCATCACAGCTTGGATTACCGCAGCGAAAGGCGGTAGCGATCGCCTAGGCCGATTCAACGGCTTTGGCGAAGGCGATCCAGAACGATACAACCCATACTCCAACGGATCACGAGGCCGTAGCGTTCGGTCGTCCAATCGTCGCGGCTACACCAATCGACGTCGCGTACTAGACGGATACGACCGCAACTACGACGCGGATGACCGAGAATATGATTCCTACGGCTACGAGGAACGAGATTCGGAAAATGGCCGTCGAGATGGCTACCGACGTTATGAGCGCAACGGCAACAGCCACAGCTCATCGCGTACTTCTCGAAGCTCGGGACGTGGTCGATCAGAGCGTAGCAGTCAAAGATCTTACTCGTCTCGTAACGGCTCCGTCGAACGCAGCGGCACCGAGCGTCAGAAGGCTCGTAGCGAATCTGTGGAAACCGAAGTCGACTCATCCTCGGAGGAAACCAAGTGGAAGTTCTACTTGGAACTGGCCAGCCCGGTAGTCGACGCACCATCCATTGGACCTCGCATGGCTTCGCGACTGGAAGAGCATGGAGTCGAAACGGTTTCGGACTTGCTCGAAGCGGACGCGGCAACGCTCGCTGAACAGTTGGACAATCGCCGCGTGGACGAGGAAACGGTGCTCGCCTGGCAGAACCAAGCTCGTTTGGTTTGCCGGATTCCCAATCTACGTGGCCACGATGCTCAGTTGCTAGTTGCTTGCGAGATCACTTCTCCAGAAAGTGTTGCGTTGATGGATGCTGAAGCACTCCTTGCAGACGTCGGCAAAGTTGCCGGAAGCAAAGAGGGGCAACGCATCCTTCGCGGCAGCAAGGAACCCGACCTTGAAGAAGTCAACGACTGGATCGCCTGGGCCTCTAACAGCCGCGAAATCGCGACAGCCTAAATCGAAAAGCGGCTGAACGCGATTCAGCGACCCCATCGACCCCATCGACCCCATCGACCCCAAATACAAAATGCCGTTGGACTCCCGTCCAACGGCATTTTTCGTGTCGACTACTTCTATCTGCTGTATAGTCTCTCATACCCTGAATCCGAATTGGATGAACGCCGAAGCTCTGCTCGCTGGTGTTGGTAGAATTGCGTGGATCCAGGAAAGAACGAGCAGCTCCTGAGAATCGCAATGCGTCGGAGGACGCACTTTACGATCATGTGGGTGTTTTTGTGGTAGCGAAACTCCAGCAATGGACTCAATCTGCAGTCGTTATTTTGCAGTCAGGCATGAGCCTCTGCAGTTCTTCCAGAGCCTGGCCGTTTCGACTAAGCGGTGAATCGACCAGGTACAGGGATTTCAACTCTTTCAACTGCTGGATCCACTGGATTGATTCCTGGGAGACTTCCGTTCGGGCTAGCGAAAGATGCTCGAGGTTAGCCAGCTTCTTGAGGCTCTCAAGGTCATCACCCATGATGCTCGCGCCTGTGAGAAAAAGCTTCTTGAGATTCTGCAAACTAGATACGGGCTCAAGCCGAGCCGAGCCAAACTCGCATCCATTCAAGTTGAGTGACTCGAGTTGATCAAGCTTCCCAATTACCTCCCAATCTCCCTCACCCAATTTGCACCCGGCGAGTTTCAGTACTGTAAGCTCCGGCATTTCGCTAAGTCGTACCAGACCACTCGTCGAGATATGGCCCGCAGATAAATCGAGCGAATCAACAACGGGAAAAGTGGCTATCTTGTCGATGAGCTCATCGTTAGCGTGCGCACCTATCAAAATTTCAGTGAGCGTGTCACGCAGTCTCTCAACGCTGCCCCAAACTGCGTCTAGTGACTTCAGCGGCCGCAGATCAAGTTTGTAGACTTGCTCTTGCGAGTCGCGAGAATGACCAGCTCCAAACATCAACAAAGGCTTTAACGCCTGCCTGGACTCACTCGTCATGTAGACCTGGGGAGTTCGAAATCGACTGTTCGGAGCAAGCGACTGTATTCGCGCAACCCCGCGCTTCGACAACATCGTCTGTGCGGCACTAAAGGACCTAAGATCTGGAAGTGCTTCCCACTGATCCACGGTCTCGTCCGACAGATTGGTATAGTCCAGGTCGAGCCTTTCCAGCTTGGTGAGACTCGGCAAGACGGATAACCCCTCGTCCACTCGCACTTCTCTCATGCTGAGTACCCGCAATTTCTTCAGGCGTGCCACGTGGTCCAAACTTGCATCGGTAATCGAAGTGCGGTTAATGATGAGCTCCTCGAGATTGGTCAGCTTTGCTATATAGGAAAATCCCTCATCGCGAATCTCTGTTCCATACCCGCCTAACCGAAGTACCCTAAGTCTTCCGAGATCCTTGAGGTGGACTAAACCAGCGTCAGTGATCTTAGATCGTTGCAAGTCAAGTGACTGCAGTTGATCAGCCGATGCCAATGCCCTCAAGTCATCATCGTTGGTATTCGTCCGATAAAGACTGATTTCCTCCAGTTTCGGTAGTGCCGCCAGGGCGGCCAAAGTCGCTGTCATATCGTGCGTGCTTTCGACATTGGCTCTCCTGAGCGTGGGGAGGTGTCGCAGCCATTCGATCGATTCCGCACTGTTCTCATCGCGAACCATAACGGAAGTTGCCTGCTCGAAGAACGCATCTCCGTATGTCTCAATAAGCGGACTCTCGGCGACTTCCGTCCGGATTGCCCCCATTTCCCGAGTTCTGTGATAGCCCTGCGGCAACGTCGAGAATTCCCTCGACGTTCCTCGGATTGCCTCAATCGCCATTTTCTGACTGAGAATGACTTGGACGCCAGGATACCGCTTCTTCAGTTCCTTCAATCGCGATGTCGAAACGATCTGGCTATCCAGAATTAGGGTATGCAAGCTGTCAGGTACCGCCATCAATTTGAAATCAGAGTCGCGTTTTAGAGTTCCACTCAAATTCAAAACCTCAAGATTCGGCAGCGTCTTGAATGCTGCGAGAGCTTGGGCATCCATCTCACAGTCGGTGGCGAATAGCTCTCGAATCGATGTCTGACTTCCAAGTAACTCGACCGCTTGAGCAGTAACGCGGGCACCACGTAGCCAGAGTTGACGAAGCACGGGTAAGGATGCGAGATCGCCATAGTCAGACTCCGAGATTCGCATTTTGGGTAGCAACAGCTTCGTCATTGGCTTGAACTGGCTTAACTTCGCGAGATCCGTACCGGCGAGTCGGATAGCGCGACAGTCGACCTCAGTTGGCATGCGATCTCCATAAGGAAAAACACCAATCGCCTTTAAAGCCTCCTGAACGCTCAGGCCTTGACGGTCTGTGAGAAGTTTCATCGCGGCTGCAAATGACAGGGTTGATTCGCCTATTGGTAGCCGAGTAAGCCTGGTGCCCTGCAATTGATCTAACCCCTCACTGGTAACACGCGAGCCGATCAGATTAAGGTAGTTCAACTTTGGCATTTGCGAGATCACCTTGAGCGCTTCGTCGCCAACTGTTGAATTGGAGACATCCAGTGATTCGATGTCACGAAGACTTGCGACCACTGCAAGTTCGGCCTTACCGACAGATTGCTCCTTCAAATCCAGGCTCACTGTTTGGCCATCGATCCCCAAACTTGCCAGCCCGGAATCGACGAGTAGGTCGAAGAGTTCAAGCCTCGGATTCTCTCTCGACAGCCGGATCAGTCCCTTGAAGGAGTGCCGATACCCAGACAACGAGACCTGCTCCAGGTTTTGGAAATGCCTTAGGTGCTCTAACGTTTCGTCGCTCATGCGAGTCGAATTAATCGCCAGCGTTTTAAGCGACTCCAAATGCCGGAGCACTAGAATTCCGTCCGAGCTTATGTTTGTTCCAACTAGCTCAAGCGACTCCAGATGAGGTAGCTTCGCAAGGTGCGCGAGCCCTACATCGCTGACATAGGTGTAGTTTAGCTTCAGGGCTCTTAAGTCTTTAAGTTGCAGGAGGTGTTTCAAGCCCGCGTCGGTGACTGCAGTGCGGCTGAGGTCCAGCCGCTGAAGCTGTTTGAGCGCTACCAACCTCGACAAGCCCTTGTCCGTGATTCGTGTTTTGACCAGCGATAATTCCGTTAGCTTGTCGAGCTTTGCAACATGGGCCAGGCCAGAATCCGTCAATCCGCCACGAAGCCGTTCCAGCATCGAAATAGAAAACTGTTCGTGATAGCTGGGATCGACTTGGATTGCTCTTTTCCAAATATCGTTGGAAAACCATTCGTTGGATTTTCCATCCAAGCTTATTGAGCGGACTTGCCCGAGGTGCTCAAGGTATTTCGCCGACTCATCGTTCAGCCAATGGCAAGACGACAGATCGACGTGCCTTAAATTGTTGAGTCCGCTCAGATGACCTAGCCCGTACCCCTTAAGATCCGAATGCGACAAATTGAGCTCAGTCAATTCAGAGAGCCCCGAAAGATAACTCAACCCCTTGTCAGTGTATTTGGGCCGATTGGCCAAGCTCAGCCGATTGAGCGCAGGGATCCTCTGAAGCATCGCAAGATCTTCATCAGCAAGCCCATCTTGCACAAAGCCTGGATCAATACCGCGCGTGCGATCCAACAAGAGAGTCACAATCGGATCATTGTCTTTAGCATCTGAGTCATGAAGGAATTGAAGTTCGGCCCCATGTTTCTTGAGCCACGCTTCGAGTTCGGTGTCCTGCGGACTACTGACGGCCACCATCGCATATAGGCCGATCAGGCAGGCACTAACGCCGCCGATTGATAGATGGAACTTAAGGCGATATCCCCAAAAATGGCACCAATCGCGGAGCTTGGCAATCGGACTCATGTTTCACCTCAGTGCAATGCATTGCACTGGAAACCTTGTGTTTCCACCCAGCGCAATTCTGATGCAAAGTAGCCTTCGTGGTCAAGTCACGAGAGATTAGCTTCCCCTGGCCCTCTACGCGACTTCCTCGATACTCTTGAGTACTTGGTCGACGATCTCGTCGGATGTAGCGGGATTGAAGAAGACAGCCTTCCAAGCGGGTATCTCAATCCCGTCGGGTTTGTAACCGTAGTTCGTGGTGTAGCCGAGCCGGGCATCGTGTCGACGATCCATCATCTTCTCGCGTTTCGAAAGTAGACTCTTAATCTCGCTGAAGTAGCGTTCTCGTTCCTCGGCCGGCAGTTCACCAGCAATCAAACGATCGTAGATCTCCCCAGCATTCCTTCCTTTGGGTAGAACCCACCAATCCACGCAGGCTCCGACCGTATCTTCATTTAACACACGGCAATATTCGAGCTTCTTCAGTCCTTGTTTCAAACGGTCCGCCAGTTCCAGGCTTCGTGCCATCAGCATCTGCCAGCCAGTAAGGCCGATTCCATTCAATGACGCCATCACGATGTAAGGCCCTAATGCAGGACGGGAGCACTCGAGCGTGAACAACGCGGGGTCGCGTCGCGCGTCGGCTTCTGAGAAGTATGGCGTGTCAGACACATCACGAGAAAGATACTGAAGATCCTCACGCCGATTCACAATAAAGGCGCTCGACGGATAATGCCCGCGTCCCATTTTGTGGAAGTCAATAGTCACGCTATCAACCACCCGCAGCCCAACACACTTCTCTTGGACTCGAGCCACGATCTTGGAAAGCGACTCGGAAAACTGCAGCGGATTCTTTTCAAGCGGATAATCGGTCAAGAAAGTCAGTGCCCATCCCACTGCGGCATCCACGTGCAATTGCGGTGCGGGCTGGTTGTACTCGGCCGAAGTTCGATCAATGAGGTCTCGGATCGCTTGCAAATCATCAATACCGAAGCCATCCGTAGTGCCGAAAGTCGCCGCCACGTAGGCAACTTTGCATCCGTCGCCGTACAGTTCGTGCAGCTTGGCTTCCAGCAGATCGATACGCATCGACAGCGACTCGTCAGTAGGAATCGCGATCAAGTTCTTTGTACCAATGCCGAGCCAACCGGCCACCGTGCGATTCGAATAATGACTGGCCTCCGAACAGATGCCAACGATTCGCTCCGCCCCAATGCCTTCGTGCATCACGCCCGGAACGACTTTCTCGACTCCAATCTTCGCGCCGTAAAAATTGGAAATGGTCCCTCCGATCGTAAATACTCCCCATGGATCCTGGGTGTGATAAAAGATCAGATTGGCCAGCGCGGTGACCGCTTTGACCTCTAGCTCGTTGGAGCGTTGGCTGTAGCGATCCGTGCAAAGATTGGGGTTTTTGAGCAGACAAGCAAAAGCACCGACTAACGAAGCGTGGTTGGCCGGGCCTCGAACATTTTCAAGATGTAATGGGCTATTCCAACCATCAGTGCCCCAAAAGTACGGAAAGATCGCGTCCCGCGCGTCTTTGAGATTGCCCGGCAGCATGTGGATTTCCGGATTTGCCTGAGCCGTCTCATAATTCTGCGACATGACGCTGGCAGGGTTCAGAGCATCTTCCGCGGCGGCAGCACTCAATAACTCCTCCACAATGGACACGATCGCCTCCTGATCCCATTTGAAGAAAGTATCGATGAGCTTCTGATATTGGTCGCGTTGCATGGCTTGAAACAATTCGATGTAAAATCCGGTCGACGTAACAACGTTGCTACAGATGAAGGATAGCACCCAATGAAGCTCAATGGCAGGACGGCTTTGATTACCGGTGGAACCCAAGGTGTCGGAGCGGCCATTGCACGGTCACTCGCCGGAGCGGGCTGTGATCTTGTTTTGCATGGCCTACACGCTGATGACGAAAGTCGAGCCACCGAAGCGGCCTGCCGCGAGATGGGCGTCCAGGTGACTTCCGTATTCGAAGATCTTTCGGTCCCGACTGAGGTTTGCGTTCCGAATCTGCTGCAAAGCACCGCTGCCACAGGCCTTGAACCAGACATTCTTGTGAACAATGCAGGAACATTCGCTGAGCCTAGCTTTCTTGAGATGGACTACGAGTCCTTCCAACGGACCATGCGGCTCAACGTTCAAACAGGCTTCTTTCTTACTCAAGCTCTCGCCAAACGTTGGATCGCGACGGGAATAGACGGACGCGTCGTCTTCACGGGCTCGATCAATGGCATTCTGGCCGAGCAAGATCACACGGCCTACGACACCAGCAAGGGAGCCGTGCACTCTATGGTCCGGACGCTGTGCGTTGCTTTAGCGCCCCACGGAATTCGAGTCAACGCAATCGCACCAGGCCTCGTGGTCACACCTCTGACCGCACCTGCACTCGAGTCGTCTCAAAGTCGCAGATGGATGGAGCTGCATACCCCTAATCGACAAGTTCCCAGTGCCGATGCCTGCGGAGCCGCCACGCTGTTCCTGCTGAGCAATGAAGCTTCGCACGTCCACGGTCAAACTCTCCTCGTCGACGGTGGTATGAGCGCCTGGCAACAACCGGACCAGCCACCCAACCTTCGATTCGCGGATTGAGTCAATTTCGAGGAGGCGTCCTGCTTTGACCAGCGATAGCCCAGTTCGCAGCAGCGAATATCCTCCAGCTTTAAACCGTGCTGGCATGCGTCAAAATTCTAAAGAGAATCGCATGGACGGCGCATCTGCAATGGTAAGCTCAGCGCTGCAATGGCAACGCACAGAAGTCTCTTTGGCGGGACCTCAACGCGAACAACTTTCAAACAGAGATGACATGACTAAGCAACTTCAAGCTCTTACGTTATCGATCCTGACGCTGTTCGCACTTCCGTCGTTAGGGTTGGGGCAGGAATCCGCGACGGCGGACGCGGACGATGTATTGCTCAGCTTGCTCATCACCAACCAGGCTGGCGAGCCGCTGGAAGGCGCCAAAGCCCAAGTTCTCAAATGGACGGGCAACTACGAAGACATCAATGTCGAAGCAGAGACGGATCCGAGTGGAAAAGTCGACTTACGTTTTCCGTATACAGACAACTACTTTTATGTACGCCTCGAAGCTGAAGGCTATGCGATCAACCTTCGGGATTTGCTCCACATCTCAGCGGGATCGCAGGAACAAATCGAATTCAAGCTTAGCAAACCCGCCAGCCCATGGGTCCAAGTTACCGCTGGGGGCGAGCCACTTGCTGGAGCTGAAATCTCCATGCTTGAATTTACCGACGTGAACTCAAACAAGGTGACACTGACGCACAAGATCGGCCAGCAGCTTGGGTACGAAATGCTTGCTAGTGATAAGGACGGGAAGCTTGTGCTGCCCTCGCTGCCACGGAACGCTTCGGTCTCCCTGACGGTAACACACCCGCAGTATCGCCCAGCGAAGCGGAACGAGACCAAAGCGATCCCTGGTCAGGTAGGAAAGTTGGATCTGCAACCAGGCGTCCAGATCGAAGTACAGTTGAGAACACAGAGTCCCGACGACCTCAAACGCCTTGAGGATGAACGGGCAGAAGTGATGATGTTCACGAGTACCGGAGGAAGCCGGGATCTAACTACGATCAGACATACTTTCCCGGTCAAGAATGGACGAGTGAGATTTACGGCGAGTCCAGTTGAGTACCAATCGCTACGCTTCACCGTCGACGACTTCTTCACTGGGCCGATGCTGGCCAACTATCCCGATCGTCCGGATCCGAGATTCAATCTTGAGGGCAAACAGAAAGTCGCATTCGAACTTGATGCGTTGCCAAAAAGAGAGGCACGCGGACGCTTGGTCGATAACGAAGGCAAGGGAATCGCAAACGCCTACGTCTCAGCTTCGATTGGGCTACCAAAGGATACGACAGAAGCTCTTAAGAGAGCGGAAAGCGACGGACAACCGGCAAGCCTCACCGGAAAGTATGCCCAGGAGTGGATGTCTGCCGGTAGCACCGAAACGGACGACGACGGCAACTACGAAATCGAAATTGCCCCAGGCAAAGTCTCCTTCGAAGTGATTCATGAAGGATATTTCTCAACCCCTGTCACGACGGAATGCGTTTGGTCGGGAGACATCAAAGATCACTTGCCGGAAAAAGTGATGCTGCCCATTCCTGAGCTTCGCGGACAAGTCGTCGACGTCGACGGCAAGCCAGTCATCGGAAGCGTCGTTCGAGTCCGGCATCGTGGGCGCGGTGACGCGGATCCGCAGAGCGTGACTTCAGGAGACGGTTCCTTTGAACTGAAACTCAGCCGCATTCCTTACTCTTGGTCCAGCCTCAGTCTAGAGACGACTGTCTACGTACTTGCTTTTGACCCTGATTCTGATCGAGCAGGCATCACCGAAGTCGATCTAACGAAAGTAGACTCATCCACCAAGATTCAAGTCGAGATCAAACCTGAATCCGCAGACTGGCCACTGAATGCCATCGAGCCATCCCAAGAGCAAAAACAAATGCAGGAGCTTTGGGGTGGTCGAATCGACCAATTAAAAGAGCTGTATGCTGATGGCGTTGCCGGGAAAGAATCGCCCGAGATGAGCAGCGGGACTTGGCTGAACACCAATGCCAAGAGCCTCGAGGATTTTCGCGGAAAGTACGTGCTGCTCGACTTTTGGTTCATCGGTTGCGGGCCCTGCATGAGAGACATGCCAAGCGTGAAACTCGCTCACCAAGAGTTCTCGAAGCACGGCTTCTCCGTTGTCAGCGTAAATGTCCTCGGACAGAAAGTGGATGACGTCAAGGCATTCGCGCGAGAACACGGCATGAACTATCCGATCGTCGTTGACGACCCCGAGGGTACGATCTTGGAAGCCTACAAATCCTGTGGCGTAAAAGGCTTTCCAAGCTATATCCTGCTTGGCCCCGACGGCCGCATCATCCACAACGACCAGGTCTCAAATGACTTTTCACTCCGTCAATCTAAATTAGAGATCATCTACAAGTACATCCGTGAGTCGGTGGACCAGAATTCGTGACTCAGAGAGCCATGAATCGCTTCAATGCCTTCTATGCGAGCTGCGAAGACGTGGGGCTTCGTGATTCGCACTCCGGAAGTCGTCCCGTTCAGGGGCTTCGGCGAATCTTCAATGACTGCCGCAGCTAATAACGCCTTCTGGGGCGCAGGGTTAACAGGGCAGTTCGAAGGCCGAAGACCGCATGGCACTTCGGTTGCCCGCATTTCGGTCGTCGACTGCGTTAGACGCCGAGCCTTTGCCTTGATGCTGGCGTCTGTGATTTCGACGGGCGATTGGGAAGTCGGTCCGCGTATTGCCGGGGAGACCGATTCCGCCGATAATTCGCCAACAGCGTCCCAACTAGGGTCCCATTGTCAGCGTTCGGTCTGCTCCCGTCTCGCGCTAACGGTTAACGCTTTCATCGAAAACGTCCACAGGAATCGTCCTCCATGGCCATTGCCCCAATCCTCCCGTCTTCGCCTGGCAAATTTCCGCTGAGCGAATACAAGCCGCTCAGCAATGAAGAACTTGCTGCGAAGATCTCGGCAGCGCGTGAAAAACTCGGCGATGAACTGCTAATTCTCGGCCATCACTACCAGCAAGACGAAGTCATCGAGCACTCCGACCTCCGTGGCGACAGCTACCAGTTGAGCCAGATGGCGGCGAATAGCAAGGACTGCAGAACGATCATTTTCTGCGGCGTTCACTTCATGGCGGAAACCGCCGATATCCTCGCTAATCGCCCCGCGAAACTAGCTGAGCGTGACGGACGCCGCGTCAATGTGATTTTGCCAGACATGGCAGCAGGTTGTTCGATGGCCGACATGGCTGCGATTCGGCAAGTCGAAGATGCTTGGGACCAGTTGGGCGAAGTCATCGACACCAAGGAACTGATTCCAGTCACCTATATCAATTCCGCAGCGAGCCTTAAAGCGTTCTGCGGTCGAAACGGAGGCATTGTCTGCACGAGCAGCAACGCAGCCGCCGTGATGGAGTGGGCTTACGAGCGTGGCAAACGCGTTTTCTTCTTCCCCGATCAGCACTTGGGACGTAACACGGCTCTGACCATGGGTATCACCAACGACCAGATGCCGGTTTGGGATCCTTACGATGAAGATTTAGGTGGCAATACGGATGAAGCGATCGAAAGTAGCCGCGTTGTTCTTTGGAAGGGCCACTGTAGCGTTCACCAGATGTTCCGTCCGGAGCACGTGGATCAGTTCCGAAAGAACGTTTCCGGCATCAAGATCTTGGTTCACCCAGAATGCCCTCAGGAAGTCAACGATATCGCCGATATCTCAGGGTCGACAAGTAAGATTCTGAAAACGGTCCAGGACGCCCCTGCAGGTACGAAGTGGGCGATCGGGACGGAATTGCACTTGGTCAATCGAATCAAGAAAGAACACCCAGAGCAAGAAGTTCATTTCCTGTCTCCCGTCGTATGCATGTGTGCGACCATGTATCGCATCGACCTCGCACACCTCGCTTGGGCATCCGAAAACCTGGTCGACGGCGATATCGTGAACCAAATTCAAGTCGACGAAGACACCGCCCACTACTCACTGGTGGCCCTGGAACGCATGCTTGAAGTCAAATAGCCTGCGCGCCGCCAAGCTTCCCCGCTGAGCAAGTATCTAGCGGCGTCCACTACGCCCATCCCCACTGGCACAAAGGACAATGTGGGCAAGCCTAACCGCATTGCTTGGTTCGCGTTGCTGCATTCCGATGACTCATTCTCATCATGAGGCTGATCGCGTCCGGATCGCCCGTCGATGCTCACCAGGTGTCCAGGAACCAACTGTCCGGTCGGATGGTGCCACAGGGCGCTGGTTGTATTTCAACAGAATTTTCGGTTCCAGTGACCAATTGCGTCTGCAAACAGGCCAAGGATGAGGGCGGGACTTCGAATGCCCTAGGAGCCGACCTGGGTCTCGTTGAAGCCTTGATAACCAAGAATCAGGTTCAGCGACGAGTCGATTCCATTGCCACGACTAGCATTGGATTCCCGAGGCGTAGCCTCGCCGAAGATGGGAATGGGACCCTGGCAGTATTCGCTACAATAGCGACTCTGGTCCTCAGTTCACACGAATCGCCCTTTTTGCTGGATTTTGAATCGGAAGCATAAAAGACTGGACATAGAAACGCCGCCAGTCGCTGGTACTCAGCACGCGAATGAGCCACCGCAAGACCATGACAACACTCACCGACAATCGAATGTCCTCGCCTGACGACCACGTCTCCGCGCGGCCGCACGGTCCCTCGGTTACCCGTTGCGACTGGCCTGGTCGGTTCGTGATTGCAACCTGCTTGGTTTGGTCATTGATTTCGGTCGCTACTTTCGCCGCCCCTACACAAGCTCAAGAAAAGCCCCAAGTCCCTTCTGAACGATCGAATCGCGAGGGCTTCTTGGTCGAAGTCGAATTACCCATTATCGGCGATCGTGATGAAGTCGTACGGAAGCAGATCGAGAGCATCGTTGATGCAAACTCCAATGCATCCCCGCGCCCAATCGTTGTTCTCCGGTTCGCTGCCTCGCCGTTAGCCGAATTGGGCGGCGAGCCCGACAACGGTGGAATGAAGACGAGGGGCAGTCAATTCGAACGCTGTCTTTCCCTGGCACGTTTCTTGACGGGCAGCACTGCGGCTCGCGTTCGGTTGGTAGCCTACCTCCCAGAAACAGTCGAAGGCCACGCTGTATTGCCGATCTTGGCATGCGAGGAGATCCTTTGCTCCCCAACGGCGGAATTGGGACGAGCCGCCATTGATGAGGCCGTCGATGCGACCGTCGAAGGTGCCTACAAAGACATCGTGAGCCGACGTGCAACGCTACCGGAAGCAGTCGTCTTGGCGATGCTCTCCAACGAAGTCGAAGTTTACGAACTGTCGTTGGCCGACGGTTCCGTGAAAACAACGGACCGCAACGAAACTGAAAAACTACGCGGCGAAGGCAAGATTCTCAGCGAAGATAACGTTTGGCCGGGTGGTGCCTTAGCCACATTTTCGGGTCAACAACTACGTTCCCGGAGGTGGATTGCTCGAACCGTCGCTGACAGCTCGCAAGTCGTTCCGGCGCTGGGGCTATCCAACAGCCTTCGTACATCGAAACAGTTGCCGCGTGAATGGACTGCCGTCACCGTTCGAATCGACGGGCCACTATTGTCGACACGCGTCAACCAAATCATCCGAGGACTGAACGAGGAGATTGATCGCGCAGGTACGAACCTGGCCATCTTCGAATTCGATAATGTGGATGCCGACTTCCAGCAGTCTTCGCGATTAGCCAACTACATTGCGGATTTGCAGAACAACGAGGTCTACACGCTAGGATTGGTCCAGGAATCATTACGAGGACCATTGGGGCTCGCTGCCGTTGCTTGCCGCGAAACTTGCCTGATTGGCGAAAGTGATCTTGGGCCAAGCTCCACAACCCTAACCGACATCGATGACGATACGAACCAGCGATTTTTGATCGAGCTCGCGTCCAGTTCAGAGCGTCCTGCGGCGCTAATGTCAGCTTTGTTGAGTTCTCAGGTTCGGGTACAGGAATACATCAACCAACAGAATGGCCGCAAAGCCATCTACGCTGACTGGCAGGTCGGGCGTCAAGTTGACGCTCAGCAATGGGTTGCCAAACAGGCGGTCGCTGGAGGCGTACCCATCCCCCCGGAAACGGCGCTGCAGTACCGATTAGTCGATTCCATCGACGAAACAAACGGCCTTGCCTTAAGCCGACTTGGCCTCGAAGAACTGCCGGACACCCTAAAGAGCCCTTGGATCGACGGCACGATCGAAATGCTGCTGGCACAAGGTTGGTTACCGAGACTGTTGCTGACGATTGGCTTCTTTGCTCTCATGGCAGAACTGGGCAATCCCGGCCTCGGAGCTGGTGGATTCCTAGCCGGACTGTGCTTCCTCGGATTCTTTTGGATTGAGGGCCTCAACGGAAATGTTGAAGCGTTGGAAGTCATCCTGTTCGTGGCAGGATTGCTCGCGTTAGCGGTTGAAATATTCGTCGTTCCAGGATTCGGATTGTTTGGGATTGGTGGATTGCTGATGCTCTTTGTTTCCGTCGTACTCGCAAGTCAGACTTTTGTTTGGCCCACGACTTCGGCGCAACTGTCCGAAATTGCGTCGAACATGTTTTGGACCGCCTGCCTGGCTCTGGGTGGCATGGTCGGTCTACTCGTCATGCACAAACAACTGGAGCGACTCCCCATGTTCCGCTGGATTTCCATCCTGCCCGACGAAGACCCAGACGAACTTGACCACCGTGAACGCGTCGCCCACCGAGATCACCTCGTCGGACAATCCGGATTAACAACAACTCGACTCAACCCATCCGGTAAAGCTCAGTTTGGCAATGAGATTGTTCCCGTGGTGGGCTCCGGTGATATGATTGACCGCGGCGTCCCAGTTCATGTTGTGGAAGTTCGCGGCAATTTGGTTCTTGTCGAACCCAGCTGAGTGGTTCTGGTTGAAGCCTCCCGCATCGTTCCCGTCGCACTTAGGGCACCGTTCTCTTTGAATTTAAGGCATCGTTCGCGTTGAAGCCAACTGAACACCACGGCAAATCTGATTAAAGACCATGCATATCGGCACTGTTCGCGGCATCAAATTGCAGATCCACTGGACCTTCTGGATCCTGATGGCCGTCTACCTACTTCCCGTCCTTGCCAGCCAAGGCTTCGACGCGGCTGTTGCCGCCGCAGCCTTCATCGGGGGAGTGTTTGCATGCGTCGTTGCTCATGAGTTTGGTCACGCGGCGGCGGCCGGGTACTACGGCATCAAAACGGCAGACATCACGCTCTTGCCCATCGGCGGTGTAGCAAGATTGACGCGGCTTCCCGACAAGCCGATGCAAGAGCTGGTTGTCGCCTTGGCTGGTCCAGCCGTCAATGTCGTCATTGCGTTCGGGCTTTGGGGACTGTACGCAGCCGGTCTCATCATTGGCAGCCGAGCACCGTCGCTGGGAATGGAAATGGACTTGGTAGCGCAGTTGATCGCCGCCAACATATTTTTGTGCCTTTTTAATCTACTCCCGGCCTTTCCCATGGATGGCGGACGAGTTCTCAGAGGACTTTTGGCAATGCGTATGCCCCACTTGAGAGCAACGCAAATCGCTGCCAGAGTCGGACGCTGGATGGCGTTACTATTTCTAATTCTCTCGTTTCGATACGGGTTTTCATTGTTGCTGATTGCTGGCTTCATCTTCTTCGCCGGCACTGCTGAACTCTTGCAAGCCAAATTCCGCGCTGCCGCTCAAGGACAAGGCCAAAGTCCCTTTGGTCCAGGTACATTCGATCCGAATGCTTCAGCAGGCTCTCCTTGGTTCACCAAGGCTTGGCCAGAGCAGGGTAGCTTCCATCCTGGTGAGCCAGGCGCGCAAGGCCCGCATTCCTCGGGAAGTCCATCCGAAGACGTCATCGACGCCGTCGACGTGCGACGCGTCGACTGAGGCTGCGTGTCTCCTGACACCGCCCTGCAGAGGTCAAGCGCATCAGTGCGTCGGATGGTTTTCGCCTCAGTGGCTACACAAAAGCGATTGGGGACCGACCGAGTTGGGGACCGACCGAGTTGGGGACCGACCGAGTTGGGGACCGACCGAGTTGGGGACCGACCGAGTCCACGAGGACTCCTATCTCTTTTTTAGCTTGAGTCGTCACAGAGTTCTTTTTCTAAGATAAATGAACAATTAACAGAACAGCTAACATTCACCCGCCGTTCTGTTTTAGGCTTCGCTAACCGACAGCGAAGCGAGTCGCCCTGTTCGAACCGCTGTTCGAACCGGTTTCGTCGTGTAGCTCGCTTTGGGCCTGTACTCGTCGATGAGTCGCCAAGGCTCCGCCCCAATCTGTCTATTGGATTCGCCCACAGAGGGGGAGTCCGCCGGCTGGGCCAACCGTAGTCCGTGTCAGAAAGCACACCATGTCCAACATCCATATTCGTTCGTTGATGCAGAGCTTATCCGCTGCCGTTCTGCTTTTCGGGTCGATCGCTTCACCATTGCTCGCGCACGACGGTGACGAAGACCACCATCATCATGTTCCGGCGGTCGGACACGCAGAAATGTATGCTCCGAGTGCCATGCCGGATCGAATCATCCTCACCATGAGCGGTGACTCGCGAACAACGCAGTCAGTAAACTGGCGGACGTCAGTCGCAGTCGCAACGGCGTTGGCAGAAATTGCGGAAGCCGAGGCGGGGCCTAACTTCACGGACAAAGCAAAGACATACGTTGCGATTTCGGAAGCATTAAAAACCAACCTCAGCACGGCTCACTACCACAGCGTCACGTTCAAGGAATTGAAGCCAGGTACGACCTACGTATACCGGGTCGGCGACGGGGTGAATTGGAGTGAGTGGTTTCAATTCACTACTGCCGCAGAGTCACCCGAACCATTTTCCTTTGTTTATTTCGGCGACGCTCAGAACAATGTTCGATCGATGTGGTCCCGCGTCATCCGTGAGGCTTATCGGGACGCTCCCAAAGCCGCATTCTTGTTGCACGCTGGCGATTTGATCAACCGCGCGGAAAGCGATGGTGAGTGGGGAGAGTGGTTTGGTGCGGGTGCTTGGCTCAACGCGATGACTCGCAACATAGCCATCCCTGGCAACCATGAGCATGCAAAGCAGGAAGATGGGACTCGCCGACTTTCACATCACTGGAATCCAATCTTTACCTTTCCGGAAAACGGTCCTGAGGGTCTGGAAGAAACCTGCTTCACGCTGACTTATCACAACATGCGTCTGATTGGATTGAACAGCACATCCAAGCAAGATGTCCAAGCGAAGTGGCTCGAGCAAGTTCTGTCCGAGAACGAATGCGAGTGGGTCGTATGTACTTTTCACCACCCGATGTATTCCACGGGAAAAGGCCGAGACAACCCCGAATTACGAGCACTTTGGAAGCCGATCTTTGACCGCTACCAAGTCGATTTGGTCCTGCAGGGACATGACCACACCTACGGACGCACCGGGTTCGAAGTTCCAGATCAGGTTTTAAGCGACGCCGATACATCCGCCGAAGAACAGAACTTGCCAACCGGCGTGCAAAAACAGGACCCCAAGAATGGCACCATCTATGTTGTTTCCGTTAGCGGCCCCAAAATGTATCCCAACACGCGGCATGCGTTCATGAAGCGAGTTGCCGAGGATACGCAGCTGTACCAAATCATCCACATCGACGGATCGAAGCTGCGTTTCGAAGCTCGAACTGCGGTCGGCGATCTATACGACGCATTCGAATTGACCAAACGCCCCGGAAAGAAAAACCAACTAGTGGAACTCGAACCCGAGGTACCGCAAAATCTCCGCGAGACCGTTGAGGAGAACTAGGAGTCCGCGCTCGGCCGTTCAGCTCAAAGCCGCTCGTCATCCAGTAGGAACAGAGATAGCACATTATGGTTTGGCTTAAGCATCGCAACGCAGCATTAGTCCTTTCCGCCTGCGCCGCGTTCTCGACGTACTTTTGTATGTATGCATTCCGCAAGCCGTTTTCTGCTGGGACGTTTGAGGATCAGGAGCTGTGGGGATTCGGCTTGAAGTCGCTCCTGGTGACGAGTCAATTGCTCGGATACGTGCTATCGAAATTCATCGGCATCAAAGTGATTTCCGAGATGCCGTCAAAGTATCGCGCCATCAGCATTCTTGGACTGATCGGATTCGCAGAACTGGCATTGGTCGGCTTCGCAACATTGCCAACGCCGGCCAAGGTCGTCTGCCTTTTCCTCAACGGACTGCCCCTAGGAATGGTATTTGGTCTGGTTCTTGGATACCTCGAAGGCAGAAAGAACACCGAGGCATTGGCGGCCGTTCTCTGCGCGAGCTTCATCATGTCATCGGGGGTCGTCAAATCGATCGGCCGAACGCTGATCGAAAACTACGGCGTTAGTGATTTTGCAATGCCGATGATTGTAGGTGGTTTGTTTACCATTCCGCTACTGATTTCAGTTTGGCTGCTGCAGTACACGCCTCCGCCTGATGAGCAAGACCGAGAGCTTCGCTCGGAACGTACGGAAATGAACGGCAAGCAACGTTGGACGTTCTTTCGTGCCTATTGGCCGGGACTCACTCTGTTGCTTCTCATCTACGTCGTGCTAACAACCGTGAGAACGTTGAGGGATGACTTCAGTGTTGAGCTCTGGTCCGAGTTCAACGAAGGCGGACAACCAGAAGTCTACGCGATTTCGGAAACTTCCGTCGCCGTCGTGGTGACCTTGATCAGCGGTCTGATGATTTGGATTCGTGGCAACTTGCAAGCCATTCAACTTTGCCTCGCTACCATGGCGGCCGCATTTGCGTTGACCATTTTCGCAGCATTTGCTCAGCCACGCGGAATCGTGTCACCAATGACATTCATGATCCTTTGCGGAATCGGTCTCTATATTCCTTATGTCGCCTTTCACACAACTATTTTCGAACGGCTGATTGCGTTGTCGCGTCGCGTTGGCAATCTCGGATTCTTGATGTATCTCGCCGATGCCATCGGATATCTCGGTTACTCCGCGGCGCTTCTTCTCGCCCCGGCCTTAACTGAGTCTGGCCAAGTGCTACCCGCATTTCGCGATATACTCGTGCTCTGTTCGATCGGTGCCAGTGTGATGATCGTATTCCTTGTCTTCTATTTCCAAGCAACATTTGCCGGTCAGCAAGTCGTCACCTCGCAGGTGAAAGAAGCCGACCACCCAATGTTGCCTGGCGAATCAGGGCAAGCCTCCTGACCAGTAGCCTAGACCGCTGCGGATTCCCCGAGCGGTCCGCTTCAAGCAATCCCCCTCGCCTCCCTTATTCAACCGGAGAGTCGACGTTCGATACAGAGCGACGCATGGAGTAACGAATGAATCTAGAGCAATTGCGAGAATGCTTCGACCTCGGCGGCGACTCGCTTTACGGCGGCGAAGCCGTGACACAACTTGAACACGCGTTGCAGGCGGCTTGGCTGGCTGAGCAAGAGAAAGCTTCCGATGCGCTCGTCACGGCAGCCTTGCTTCACGACGTCGGACATCTCCTTCACACATTACCTGAGGATGCTCCCGAGCACGGAATCGACGACTGCCACGAAGATTTGGCAGCCAGGGCTCTTGACGGGCTTTTCGATCTTCCTGTCATCGAGCCCGTTCGTCTACATGTTCCAGCCAAACGCTACCTCTGCGCTACCAATGCGACTTACCACCAAGAACTAAGCGAACCTTCCCAGCTGAGTCTGAAACTACAAGGCGGCCCAATGTCGGATGCCGAAGTCGCCGAGTTTGAAACCTCCCCGTATTTCCAAGACGCCGTTCGCTTGCGACACTGGGATGACTTGGCGAAAGTCGTTGGGCTAGAAACACCGAGCCTGGACCACTATTGGAATATTCTCGAACCACTCGCGTTGGAAACAAGATGACAACTGCCTACGACGTTGCCGTCATCGGCTCAGGCATTATAGGGCTGGCGAACGCTTGGTGCGCTGCAAAAAGAGGTCTAAAAGTCGGGGTTTTTGAACGAAGCCCACAGCCCCAAGGAGCCACGGTCCGCAATTTTGGCATGGTTTGGCCGATCGGCCAGCCAGCCGGGGCTCCACACGAAATCGCCATGCGTTCGCGGGAGTTCTGGCTTGAGCTGAACCAATCCGGAGCACTCAACGTCGAAGAATGCGGCTCGATTCATTTGGCATTTCGCGAAGACGAATTGGCCGTTCTTGAGGAATTCGTGGGGCTGGGGTCTCACGATGTTCAGATGCTTTCCGCCGAAGAGATTGCGTCACGAAGTTGTATTGCGAAACAAGATGGACTTCTGGGCGGAATGTGGAGCCCAACGGAAGCTCGCGTTGACCCGCGGACCGCACCGTCACAAATAGCAGCTTGGCTGCAAGAGAAATTTGGGGTCACGCTGCATTGGAACACTGCCGTAGTCGAAGCCGGCCCCGAAAGCATCGTGACGGGTGACGGGCAGGAGTACTCCTCAGGTCGAGCCGTCATCTGTAGTGGAAGCGACTTTGAAACGCTTTTCCCAAGTGCTTTCGCTGACTCTGGCCTGAAGCGTTGCAAGTTGCAGATGCTCAGCTGCGAATCACAATCCGCGGCCACAAGTAGCGCAAATCGCGCGCATCTGGCCAGCGGACTGACCCTACGGCACTACACGTCGTTTCAACAGTGCCCAAGTTTGCCTAAGCTAGTTGAACGCATTCAAAATGAGAGTCCTGAATTGGATCAGTATGGCATCCACGTCATGGCATCCCACTTTGATAGCGGTCGTGTCGTGCTGGGTGATTCCCACGAATACGACGATGACATTTCGCCTTTCAACAAAGCTGAGATTGACGAATTGATGCTTCGCGAGTTGCGAAAATTAATCCATCTTGAAGATTGGACCGTGCGGGAACGCTGGTCGGGTATCTACGCCAAGCACCCGACCCAAACGGTCTATGAAGACTCTCCGCATCCTCAGGTCAATATCTTGGTCGGCCCTGGTGGCGCTGGAATGACGCTCTCGTTTGGCTTAGCAGAGCAAGCTTGGCAATCCTGGTAACGCAGTTCCTATAGGTCAAAGCAGCTGGTCAAAGCAGCTGGTTCTTCATTCCTTCTCGACTCCACCAGTATCCGCAGCAACTTACGTGGAATCGTCTTGTGATGGACGGAAATCATGACTGATTACGGTAGCCTTGAATCGGTGGTCGAAGCCACGCCGACATGGTCGCCGAGCCGGCAGGCTTGTTTTCCGCCCTGGAAAACTAAATGTACTAGCGACCTTTGGCGTGCAAGTCTCGGTGCCGCTTGGCGATGGCTGGCTGGCCGATTTTCTCATAAGCAATAGCTAGGCTTGGCCGGACAAGCTTTCGAAGATCTTCGTTTTCGAGGGCAGCCTCTAAATCGGGAATCGCCTCTTTGTAACGCTCTAGGCGAACCAAAATCTGGCCGCGTGTCTCTAGCACAAACGCATTGCCAGGGGTCTGCCGCAGAGCCGCTTCCGAGAATTGCAGAGCCTGATCCAAATCCGCATCTTCTTCCTGGCACATTGCGTAGGCCAAATTGTTGAGCACACCAGGTAGCCCCGGCATCGTTTCAGCAGCAAGCTCGAGGTGGCCCTTCGCTTCTTCCACTTCGCCTTGCATGAGTGCCGTGGTCCCCAGAATAAAGTGGGCGGCATCCGCAGAAACGCCCTGGACGATCGCTTCCCGCAGAATCGCTATTTGCTTCTCATCTGACTTTGCTGCGTCCAGGCATGCCTGCATAACTGCCTGTATCACAGCCGGACTGGCCGGATCGGCACTGACGGCGGTCTTTAAATTTTCCATGCGTTTCATCAAACCGCGTGGAGAGCTATCCGCCTTGTATTCCTTGTCTGCCAGAATCACAAAAGCGTCGGCAGTTGCACGCATCAGTTTGGCACGATCCTCACCGGTTGGCCTACGCTTTAGGCCTTGGAGCAAGAGATTCTTCGCTCGTTCCTCATACTCCAAAAAAACGAGCATCTTAGCAGTCAAAATCCGCTCATCGACCAATCCAGGAACGTCGGCGAGTAACTGCATCTGCTGCTGCACGGACTCAATCGCACGCTTGCGTGCCTTTTCCGGATAACCGAGCTCCTTCTCAAGCAGCAGCAGCAATAGCTTGATCGACGAATCAGGCTCCTCGAGCTTCAGCAACGTTTCGTACGCAGCACCTAAATCACCGGACGCACGCTGAGCGTCCGCGAGAGCTTTGATGGTATCGACCGACTCGGGATTCGATTCGTTGGCAACCTTAAGCCACTTTAGATAATCAGACTTCTGCTTGTCGTCCCAGGCATCGATCGCCTGCCGATCGCCTGACCTACTTGCGAGCCACAGAGCCGCTTGCTCGTATTTGAGATTCTCGGCAGCGACGGACATCAGGAATTCAGACTCATCCGCATTGCCGTCGCTTTCTTCGACAATTGCAAGATTAAAAAGGTCAGGGGCACTATCGGGTTGCAATCGAACGATGGCATTGCCAAGAAACCGAGCTTTGTCTATTTCTTCCGCGTCAACGGCAGCGACAAACTCCTTACGAAGTCGACTGGCTTGGCGATCTTCTTTGATTTGCGCTCCGCGGTTCAAAACCAAAAACATGGCTCCCAATGCCACGACAGCGGGAACAGAAAGAACCAAGCCGACAAAGGGTCGCGAAACCAGCCAAGTCAGTGGAAATTGGAGCGCCCACAAACACCACCAGAGCGGATTTGCGAGAGTCTTCTTATCCGGGATCGCAATGACCTCCGACTCCCGATCCGTCTCCACAACCGTAGAGCGTGTATCTCGAAAACGCATTGATCGACGTACCAAGCCGACAACGGCTCCCAGGCCAGTCCCCAAAAGCTGCCCGAATCCCCAGTGATTGAGAAAGCTATTCAGCTTCCTGAATGGCCACAGGAATGGGTCAGCCCAGCTTCGCTCCCAATCAGCGTTCCGGCGACGAAAGCGTCTTCTCCTCGTTGGCTTTGTTCTAGACGCGGACTCTACCTGCACAGACGAGTCCTCCCGGGATTCGTCTTCTGATGGTTCAGGGTCAGAAAGGGCGTCGAGCATCTTGGTGGCAGGCGTAGATGAATTCTACCGATGTCAAAATAGTGTGTCGGGTTAATCGCCATCATAGTTTCTCTTGCCCAACTCGGCGACAGATCCAATGCAACTGAACGCTAACCATTTCTTCAACAAGTATTAACGAATAAGCAGTCGTCCCAGTTATAGTGGCAATTTCAATAGTCAACTGAGGATCTGGCCTCCGGAGTTCAGAATGTCCGACGAACGAACCATGCCCTACCAACCGCAAGAGATAGCCCCTATCCGATTCGTCGGTTTCGCGGTATCCCTCTGCGTATCTTCCGTACTTTGGGGCATCGTTGCGTACAACCTAGCTCAAACGAACTGGTGGCTCGGCTACTATTTTTACGCGAGCGGTGCCGTCGTTCTGGGGGGCGTCATCCTTTCGCTCCCACTGAAGAAATTTCAGTTGCGGTCGCAGCGCATCGAAAGACTTTACGTTGCCGGAGCCGCCGTTGCTGCTTGCGTTATTGGCCTAGCCATCTCCAATACGCCACTGATGCTCGCGGGAGCGCTTCTGAGTTCTCTATTTTCGCTGAGCTCGTGCAAGCTGTTCTCGCAGATTGGACTTCGCTTGGCTCCCTTGCTCCTCAGCGCCACTGTGCTGTGGGGCTATTCGATGCCGGCCGTTCAGTTCTTTGCATTGCGTGCTGTCCGCACGATCACTGATATTTCCCTACGTACATTCGAGACCGCCCACGTTAGCGAGCCACAACGTCTCATTTATCAATTTGGTTCTTTCGATTATTCCTTGCTGGCTCACAACTGGCACTACTACGCCGCGGTCTTCGCCGCCGCCATTTTTCTGTGCCTCGTTGGCCGAGATATACTAACGTCGCTGTTTACGCTAGCGGTCGCCTGCGTCACCTGCTTAGTTAGCTTGAGCAGTTTCGCCATCGTTTTGGCGATTAACGAAATACCAGTGGCTGCATGGGGTTCCCCCGAATTCAACTGGACGACTCCGGCACTCATCACACTCTGTGGTGCCCTGTTCTTCTTGAGCGCCGAGAGGCTCATTTCAGTCATCTTCTGTCCGATTTCGGCCGGGCACCTTGGCGGGAAAGGCAACCCGCTGGCTGCCGCTTGGAACGCAGCCCTACAGCTCGGACAAATGAAGCCGGCTGAATTCAACTGGTGGAGAACCGACAGTCAATTGCAGGTGACGCCTGGCTCGTGGCCTGCGTTGGTAGCCATTGCCCTAGCCGTAGTTCAGCTCGGATGCGGAATCGTATTCGCCGTTCAATCGGAAACGAAAACGACCGAATACGCGCGAATGCCTGATAGTGCGGGGCCCTTCCTCAGTTCACTGGCCGGGGCCAATTCGCCTCTGAGCTTGAGTACACCTCGTAGGTCAGTTTTCCTCGCAGATCAACAGTTGACGGAAACCTACCTTGGACACTCGCTTAAATCTATCTACTGCGACGAGTTGCTTTTCGTTGCTGGGCACCGGACCGATGCGCAAATCGCCTCGTTGCTCGCATCCCGAGGGCTGGATCTGGAATCTGCACAAGTCGACTTCGATTCCATTGAATCCGACCAGCTCACCTCAGACTCAGTCGATGTGGACCCCGCAGCCAACCCGAAAGCTCCGGATGTTCGATCTGCCGAAGAGACCCCAGCATTCAGCTTTTTCGCCCACCATAAGTTAGACAATCCCGAGCAAACACCGATCACAGTTTGCTGCGTTCGTACTTGGTACGCCCCCCAAAGCCAAACCGTTTTGGCATCCGCCCGTTCTGAATTGATCCGAATACTCAAGCCTAACTTGGGCGTAGAGAGACTCTAGCTCGCTGAGACCTTGCTTGCCGCAAGTCGATTCCGCGCGTTGGACTTTCTCGCTCCCCATGTTGCGGAGACTCTACGTGCCGGAAAAAGAGCAAGTTCACCCTATCAACTACCTCAATCCAGACCTTCCGCCGAACCTAACAAAGCATCGGGTCCCGGTCATCGACGTCGACGCCAGCCGTTTCGAACCCTTCGGAAGAGTCGTGGAGAACATTGACGATTGCGATATCGAAATCGTGCGCTGGCCCGCGGCTGGATGGCGGCCTGTCGATGAAGACAGCGGGGATGAAGGCGGAACGACTGAAGGCTATTTCCTCACCAATTGGGACGGGGATATCTTGAACGGCTTCAACGAAGCTGTTGGCGGAGAGTACCTACTCGCATATGGACAAGAGCCACTAACGGCTTCGACAGGGCACACAAGAGCACCCGAGCGTCTGTTGATTTGGCACGCAAACTACCACCCAGACGGTGGACAACTGTTCTTCCCACAGACACCAGGCGACTACTACATGCCCGTCGCTTTACCGGGCGACGATGTGCGTCCAGAAGACTTCGTCTGCTTCCGCTTTCCGGGCAACCTGGGTTGCTACATTCATCCCAACATTTGGCACGAAGGCGTCTTCCCCGCATTTGGCAAGCAAGGATTCTTCGGCCGCCAAGGAAAAGTCCACGCGAGAGTATCGGTGGACTTCGCTCGTGAGTTTGGCTGCATGCTCGAAATCCCTGTTGTGCCCCGAATCTAGCTCCAAACCATTGAAGAAGGTGTAGGAACCCTAGAGCTTGAGTCGTCCGAAACAGCATCTCGCTGCACGTGACCAAGCGTCCACATCCAGCTGGAGACGAAGTGAACCCGCACTCTCCGCCCCCCGTTCCCAGCAGATAAGACCCTCCCTTTAGGTGGTACTAACGCCCAGCCGACATCGGATAACAGACAACAACAGCCGGCGGTCTGATCATTTGAGCTTTTGGGACGTTGAGTAGCGAACGGCGTTTCTCCTCGCGAATTACTCGAAGATTGCCTCTTTTGTCGTCTATATCGATGAATCTAGTCGTGACGATTAGTATACTTGGGCTGGAGCTCAACCCGCTCCAAAGCCGTGTGCCCCAGGAGCTTGATGATTCAAACTCGCGCCCGAATCAACGAGCCGCATGGGTACCAAGACGGCAGTTTTGCTAGTCCGTTTGCTCATCTCAGGAAGGATTGCATCTATGAAGAAAATGGCTGCTGCAGCCATGGCGCTGATGGTCTTTGCGACTTCATCTGCGCACGCTGCGGTACTACAACTCAGTACGAGTGCTACGGACCCCAATGCTGGGAACAGTCTGTCGCTGAACCTAAATGAAACGGGTTCGATGTTTGTTTGGGTATCAACCCGCGGCGATCAGACGATCGTTGGGATCTCAATGAACATTGAAAGCAGCGATCTTGATGTTCTCCAAGGAACCGATCACTCGACACAAAACCCATCGGGAAGATGGGCGGCTACACCAGACGAAGGGACCTTGGGTGATCTGGTGACGGATGCAGAAGCATTTTCACTGCCAGGGATTAACGGTGACGGTATCAACACCGCCGACGAAAACACGTTTGTCCTACACAGCGAGATTCAATTCGAAGCAACAAGCATCGGATCTACAGATCTTCAGATCACGCGCGGTGGCAACAACATCGCAGACGGTGATGGCGACATCCCTGACAGCGATCTAACGCTCGGCGGCGGAATCGTCAACGTTACAGCGGTTCCTGAGCCTGGTTCGCTAGGTATCGTCGGAATCGGCTTGGTTGCGAGCTTTGTACGACGTCGCCGCAAAGCCTAAAGCGAGTCTTGAGCCCTAGCGGCTTGGAACCACCCAAAGAACCAAACCGGGAGTCATGCGACTCTCGGTTTTTTCGTGCGCGGCCCCGTGGCCTTGCAACGACAAGGATCAGGCCACGCTATCAACGCTGGGGCCTCGCGTGGGCCTAACCATTTGACTTCTTCAATCTCGCCAGTGCAGAAGTCACTGTCTCTTGCTGTTCTTTGAGATCCGCCAGGCTGGCGCGTTCTTTGTCGACAACATCACTAGGTGCGCGCTTAACGAAGTTATCGTTGCTGAGTTTTGCTTCTTTGCCGGAGATCTGCTTGACCAAGTTCTCGAGCAGCTTTTCGTTGCGGCTAATCTCCGCCTCGACATCGATGAACTGCCCCAGATCAACCGTCACTTTCATACCGTCCACAGACATCTCCGCGGGAGGAACTTCTAGGTTCTCAAATGAGGCCCCTAATCCGGCACAATTCGCTTTGGCCAACGCCTTGAAATACGGCAGCATGGGCTCCAGAAGTTGGAGCCGCTCTGCATCACATTCGACCACGAATTCGACTTCTTCCTTAGGCTTGATGTTCTGCCGAGAACGAATCTCGCGGATCGCACCGAGCACCGAAACGAAGGTTGCGAATTGCTGTTCAATCTTCGGATCTTGGTCTTCCGCTCTAGCAACGGGCCAAGCTGACTCCATGAGCCATTTACTCGGCTCCACTACGCCGCCTAGCGTTCTGAGGTTGCCGAACTGAGCAAGTTGCTGCCAAATCGCCTCGGTGATAAACGGGATGACCGGGTGGAGCAGCCTTAGCAGTTGATCGAGAGAATGTGCCAGAACTTGCTGAACGACCGCTTTCTGATTCGGATCCTTGAACCGAGGCTTCGCCATTTCGACGTAATAGCTGCAGAATTCGTCCCAAGCGAAATCGTAAACCAATCGAGCAGCTTCGCTATAGCGGTATTGTCCAATCGCCTCGGTGAATCGCTCGGTCGTCGTCGAAAGTCGTGAGAGAATCCAACGATCCTCCAGCGGCAGTTGCGAGACGTCCAGATCAGTCGGCTTGAAGCCCTCCAAGTTGATCATGACGAAACGAGCGGCATTCCAAAGCTTGTTGCAGAAATTTCTGCCCTGCTCAAACCGTTCACTTATGACCGCCCCTCTTGGGTGAGCTTTGTCCTCATCCGACGTTGCCCATTGGGTCGAGAAGATACCGTTGCAATCCGGGCAAGCAATAGTCGGCTGCTGACGGTTCTTTTTAGTTTGATTAATCGCCGACTCGCAGTGCGGGCACTCGAATTGGACTGGCATGCGAACGTCTTGCGTCTCAGCAGCCAGCCAGGTTAGTCCGAAGCGAAGCGCGTCCGCCCCAAACTTGTCCATAACATCGATCGGATCGACTCCATTGCCCTTACTCTTGGACATCGTCTCGCCGGAACCGTCGAGGATCTTCGGATGGATGTAAACTTCCTTAAACGGAACTTCACCAACGTTGTTGAGTCCCATAAGAACCATACGCGCGACCCAAAGAGTAATGATGTCGCGGCTGGTGATCAGTGAGCTAGTCGGATAGAAGTACTCTAGTTCTGGCGTTTTCTGTGGCCAACCTAGCGTCGAGTGCGGCCACAGTGCGGAACTGAACCAAGTATCCAACACATCCTCTTGCCGCACGTAGCCATCAGCTTCTAGCTTGGCTTCCCAAGCGTCAGCTTCATCGCGAACGCATACGTGGACAATGGTTGCGATCTCGACCGTCGCCGAAACCGCTCCCGATTTCGCGCACTCAGTCGCATTGATCTCTTCGGTCGCCGACTTCGCTAAATCTGCACTTTCGAAGGTCCGCGTCCAGATCGGAATCTGATGTCCCCACCAGAGCTGACGTCCGACAGGCCAATCGCGTTTCTCACTCAACCAATCCAGGTAGCCCTTCGCATAACGGTCCGGGAAAATCTGGACACGTCCATCCGTCACCGCGTCCATGGCGTTTTGAGCCAGTTGTTCCATCTTGACGAACCACTGATCCGCCAAGTAGGGCTCGATGGCCGTCTTGCTCCGATCACTGTGGGCGAGATCGATCTCTCGATCCTCGATTTCAACCATCAGCTCCAGCTCTTCTAACGCTTCGACGACAGCCTGCCGAGCCTTCTTAATGGTCAGTCCCTTGAACCGACCAGCGTGCTCATTGAGCGTACCATCCCGATTCAGGATATTGATCATGGGTAGGTCGCACCGCAGACCTACTTCGTAATCGTTCGGGTCGTGAGCCGGAGTAATCTTTACACAGCCGCTTCCCATCTCTGGCTTGGCCCATTCATCTGCCACGAGGCTGATCTCGCGATCAACCAGCGGCAGCATGAGCTTCGCGCCACGAGCTGCCATCTCAGCCAACTGAATCAGCAGTGGCAGGTGCGTCGACCGACGTTCTTCGAGGTCCGTGATCTGCTTCTCGATAGGCTCCTTTTCCTTCGGGCCAGCAGCCTCGAGCTTCTCGCGCAACAGAGATTCGACCTTATCGAGCGCCGCAGCTGGATCGGGATGAACCGCTACGGCTGTATCGCCCAGCATGGTCTCTGGA
The DNA here is from genome assembly GCA_046290675.1 of Aureliella sp. GTDB lineage: Bacteria > Planctomycetota > Planctomycetia > Pirellulales > Pirellulaceae > Aureliella. Next base: position 288,260 of record JBKAHA010000006.1, on the reverse strand, counting down.
CGGGTCGTGGCGATTGTGACATGGGTAGGCTCTCCAGGTTGCGGGTCGATGACTGGGTAGCGGAAGTGCCAAAAGTGACCTTGAACGACCTCATGAAATACTTCATCGTCGCTGACCGCTGTCTGCAAAAATGTGTCCCAGTTGACCAGACGCTTCCCACGGAAGATCAGCCCCTTCGCAAAGAGATCGGCGAATGTCGTACGAACTGCCTTCGCGCAAACGTCGTCGAGGGTGAATCGCGTTCGTTGCCAATCACACGAGCACCCCATTGATCGCAGCTGGTTTAGAATTCGGGTTTCGTATTCGTCCTTCCACTTCCAAATCCGCTCGACGAGCTTCTCGCGGCCAAGATCATGGCGTGTCTTGTTCTCATCTTCTTTCAGTCGCCGTTCGACAACGGCCTGAGTTGCGATGCCGGCATGATCCGTTCCTGGCATCCAGAGAGCCTCATACCCGCTCATTCGATGCCAACGCACCTGGATATCCTGCAGCGTATTATTCAAGGCGTGCCCGAGGTGCAGAGCCCCAGTCACATTGGGCGGTGGAATCACAATGGTGAAAGGCGGCTTATCTGGGTTCGGTTTCGCGCTGAAACAGCCATCGGCTTCCCAGGCCGCATAGATCTCTTGTGCGGCTGCTTTGTAGTCGAATCGATTCGGAATCTGGTCTGACAAATCGCTCATCTTTTTCCTCGTAGCGCCAATCCAATCATCTTGGCGCCAATCGGGGCTTCCGCCCAACATTCTCAAATGGAATTGCTATCCAAGTATTCAAATCAAGGCCGAGCAAATCGCCGGTCGCGAGCTCGATACCCTCTCTTCGGCTCTGCGAAGCTAGGTGGCTTCGCGAGTTTGACGTCAATTTGCCCGAATTGTACGAATTTCACCATTTGACACCACTTGAGCTTCGGTAGTTCAGGCTTCGTTCAAGCTCCGGCGACCTCGGTTCCATTCACTTCGGTATCGGACGCGAGACCGGCGTGGGCCAATTCCGGCCACCACTTCCTGCCAGAGTGACCGTTGTGCTTCAATCCCTGCAATGAACCTCGTGCCCACTGTTTTGGGTAAACTATGCCCGTCGCTAGGCCTTTCCGAAACTCTCAACCGGTACCTGGCTAGGGGCGAAACCGCGGGGTCCCTTTCACGCTTACCAAGGAGTTTTTCCAGACCATGTTGGCTTCCATTTCCGACCATCGTTGCTGCGCAGAAACGTGCGGGCACTCGCTGAGGCCCGCGCCCATTGCACCACCGATTCTTGCCCTACTTTTCCTTCTCTTATCTGCAGACCTAGCGCACTCGGATGATTGGCCCCATTGGCTCGGCCCAAAATCCGATGGCGTCTGGCGTGAATCCGGAGTCATCGACTCGATACCCGAAGCAGGACTCAAGACCGTCTGGGAAACTCCCATCCAAGGAGGCTACTCCGGCCCAGCAATCGCCGATGGCCGCCTATTCGTCATGGACTTTGTCGCAGATGAGACAGAAACCGCCCCCGCGACAGCCGGACTTCCCAGCAAACCGGGAACAGAACGCGTCCTCTGTTTAGATGCTGCGTCAGGCAAAGAAATCTGGTCTCACAGTTACCAAACTGATTTGAAAGTCAGCTACCCAGGCGGCCCGCGTTCAACCTGTTTTGTTGATGGGGATGTCGTTTATGCACAAGGCACCATGGGCGAGCTATTTTGTTTCCAGGCCAAAGACGGCGAGATCGTATGGGAAATCAATGTAGCAGAACGTTATGAAACCAAACCTCCGATCTGGGGCTACGCATCACACCCGCTTGTCTACGAAGACACGGTCATCTGTGCCGTAGGTGGTGAAGGAACTGGAATCGTCGCATTCGACAAGAAAACGGGCGAAGAGAAATGGTCCGCGGTAACGGCTAGGGAGATCGGCTACGCGCCCCTCGCTGTTCATGAACTTCAGGGCAAGCCCCAGCTCGTCGTTTGGTACGACGTCGCCCTCGTCGGACTGGATCCGAAGACGGGTGAAGAACAATGGAAGTACGATTTCCCCGAAAGTAAGCCCCAGCGTCCCATCGTTTCGATTGTGCCACCACACGTAGATGGCAATCAGATTTTCATTTCCAACTACTACCACGGTTCGGCCCTGGTCCAAGTCACGGACGAAGGTGTATCCGAAATCTGGTCGACGGAAAAAACGAAACATGACAGCGACATCAACACGATCATGTCGACCGTTATCCACAAAGACGGATACTACTACGGCGTATCTGGCAGTGGAGAGATCCGTTGTATCGCCGATGATGATGCATCGATGAAATGGTATAGCTATGACGCTTTGCTAGCCGAGGGTGAAGATCCTTCGCGGCGACCGCGGGGCACCAATGGATTCCCATCGCTGTTCATCACGCCGCAGACCGACCACTATTGGTTATTCACCGACCTCGGCGACCTAATCCAGGCCAAACTGTCTCCAGATGGCTATGAAGAACTTGGCCGGTCCAAAATCCTAGAACCAACTGGCAGCACCCGCGGACGCGATTACGTGTGGTGTCCTCCCGCGTTCGCTGGCGGCTTTCTGTACGTACGAAACGAAGCAAAATTGATTTGCTTGGACATGAATGCGTCTAGCTATGAGGGAACCAATTAGGCCAGTCCCTGTATTCAAACTCCACCTGTTACCCGCCTAGAAATCTTCCTTTCGTCCCCATGAGTCCCACCATCATGAGCCCTCGACTAGCCACTTTACGTTGCATCACTTTGTGCACGCTCCTCTTCTCATTTTCCCTTTTTGCTGGTCCGCTGTCTTCGCAGGCCGCTCAACCGCCGAACATCGTCTTGATCCTTTCAGATGATCAGGCCTGGACGGACTATGGATTTATGGGGCATGAGGCAATCGAAACTCCCAATCTCGATAGGTTGGCCGCGGACAGCGTGCTGTTTCGCCGTGGATATGTGCCAACTGCACTTTGCCGCCCGTCGTTGATGACACTGGTTACCGGCCACTACGCGCATAAGCACGGCGTCACTGGTAATGACCCGTCACCAAAGTATGCGAAACGCGGCTCCGAACTGTACAACGAGCGCCGTGCACAATTGATTTCTTACATCGACCGATTCGATACGTTGCCAGAGCAGTTGGCAACGAAGGGCTACGTGAGTCACCAAAGTGGTAAGTGGTGGGAAGGCAATTTCACACGAGGCGGGTTTACTGCAGGAATGACACGCGGTTTTCCCGAGCCGGGTGGTCGACATGGTGATGACGGTTTAAAAATCGGACGTGAAGGAATGAAGCCCGTGCTCGATTTTGTGAAACAAGCTGCTGAGCAGGAAAAGCCATTCTTCCTTTGGTATGCCCCATTCTTGCCGCACACTCCTCACACACCTCCCGCCAGATTGTTCCAAAAGTACTCCAAAGACGGACGCCCGAAAACGATCGCCAAATACTACGCCATGTGCGAATGGTTCGACGAAACATGTGGCGAACTGTTAGCCGGACTCAATCAGGCTGGAGTGCGGGACAACACGATTGTTGTTTACGTGACGGACAACGGCTGGATTCAAAACCCCAAGAAGAACGGGTATGCCCCGCGTTCGAAACAGACTCCATACGAAGGCGGCGTCCGCACACCGATTTCTTTCTCTTGGCCCGGGCATTGGAAACCAGCTGACCGTCCAGAGGTGGTCAGCAGCATTGATATCGTACCGACTCTCCTGGCAGCGGCTGGTATTGAGCCCAATGACGAACTCCCGGGTCTGAATTTAGTCGATGCATTAGAAACCGGAGCGACGATTCAACGCGAAGCCATCTTCGGTGAGGGCTTCGCACATGACATTGCCGACGTCGAAAAACCTGAGGCTTCCCTCTTATATCGCTGGACGATTCAAGGCAAATGGAAACTGCTTCTCACCTACGACGGCGAAGTCAATCGCTACAAGAGCTCGCACCCGCGGTTAGAAAAAGGACCACAGCTCTACGATCTGCTCAGTGATCCAACTGAACAAATCAACTTAGCCGCCGAGAATCCGGCGGTGGTTCAGAAGCTCGCGGCCAAAATCGCCGACTGGTATCCAGTCAAAGAACGCCAAACGCAGCTCACGCCTTAGTCGCTTGCGTCATTCGCGTGATCCCCAGCTTCTGTGATCGCCAGTCCCTTCATCGCCTCCTGTCCCCCATAAGCGACAGCCCGCCATGCCGTCTCACACAGGCCCATATCGTCCTGACAAGCCGATTCGCTTTCAGCCTTGCGTTCCACGCTTTCGCCATCAACGGAAGTTGGTCGCGTTGGTGCTCTCAATATTCGCGGCCTTCCTCTTCTCTAGCAAGCTGGCTAGATCAGCAGAGCTCAAAGGAAGTCGCCCCAATATCATTCTGATCATGACAGACGACCAAGGCATGGGGGATCTCAGCTGTCTGGGCAATCCCGTTTTGCAGACACCGCATCTGGATGAATTCTATTCCAAGTCGACTCACTTCACTGAATTCCATGTCAGCCCAACCTGTGCTCCAACGCGTTCGGCGATTTTCAGCGGTCGGCATGAATTCCGCAACGGCGTGACTCACACAATCAAAGAACGGGAAAGAATGGCTCTGAGCACGGTCACTTTCGTCGACCTACTCTCAGAGAATGGGTATGAGACCGGGATTTTTGGTAAGTGGCACCTTGGCGACGAAGACGAGTACCAGCCGTACAACCGTGGCTTCACGAAGACCTTTATTCATGGCGCCGGTGGTATCGGACAGTCCTTCCCAGGCAGCTGCGCCGATTTCCCACCAAACCGTACGAATCGCTATTTTGACTGCTGCATTTTGAACGACGATACGATTGTCCAAACGTCGGGCTTCTGCACCGACGTTTTCTTTCAGGCTGCATTGCAGTGGACCAAAGAAAAGTTGGATAGCAACCAACCCTTCTTCACCTACTTGACGCTCAACGCGCCCCACGGACCGATGATCGCGCCAGACAGCTATAAGCAGAGATTCCTGGATCTTGGCTACGACGGCAACACCGCGGGGCGATACGGGATGCTAGAGAACATCGATGACAATATGGGCCTGCTCGTTAGAAAATTGGATGAATGGAAGGCGTGGGAAAACACGCTGGTCATCTTCATGACGGACAATGGTCAAGCCGGGCGAACCGCCAAGCTAAACGGCAAGAAAATCACGCTCCACACGGCCGGCTTTAAGACCGGAAAAGGATCCCCGTACGAAGGCGGCACTCATGTCCCCGCCTTTTGGCGCTGGAAGGGTGTACTAGGCGAAGGCGTCGACATCAACGAGCTCTCCGCACACATTGATCTATTCGACACATTCTGCGATTTGGCTGGCGTAGATATCCCGGACAATGTTCAACCACGCGATGGCCGTAGCATGCTTCCGTTGCTGGAGGACGCAACGACTGATCTACCGGACCGAAGACTTTTCACCCACGTCGGTCGCTGGAAGAACGGACAGGCTGCAAGCTCAAAACTGTGTGCCGTCCGAACGCAACGGTGGCGGTTCGTCAACAACAAGGAGCTTTATGACATTGAAAACGATCCGTTCGAAAAATCAAATGTGATCGACCAGTTCCCTGAAGTCGTCTCTGAGCTTCGAGCAGCCTACGACCAATGGTGGGAGGCCACTCTGCCTCTGATGATTAATGAAGGCGTCGAACCGGCCCCGGAACAGCCACAAGCAGTTCGGTACGCCAAACAGCTTGAATCCAAAGGCATTCCAACCTGGCCGACACCAAATCTCTGACGCGGATTGAATTCGTTGGTCCAGCATTGATTGGTATTGGCTCAGGAACCGCTCGCCGGAGCTTACGCGGCAGGCAGGTTATGGACCCCTTTTACGCCGCGAATGATGGCGTACACGACGAGCATGTAGGCAAACAAGATGCAGTTCAGAAAGACGCCTTGGACAAGGGTCGTAGCAAAAAAGAATCCAAAGTCATTCCCCGCGCCAAAATCCCCGCCTCCATTTTCCATGAACCCCAGTGCGCTTGCCGACACGGTTACGATTCGAACGCTAAAGATCCCGACGAACATATCAAGAAAGAGCCCGACGGGGAACAGAATCGAGATCGCGATGCGTGTGATGTAGCCGATTCGCAGGGCCCGCCTCAGATCCGTGTTTGCCTTCATCCTTCGAACTGCATCGGTAAACTCCGAAAGCGAGTAGACGACGACGAAGACGGCAATTCCGGCGAGCATCCCGAGGATTTCACCTAAACTGGTCTGGCCAATCGTTAGGCCCCAACCAAAGCTAGGTGCCGCACTGACAACGCAGACAAATAGCCATTTCAAGGGTATGAGATACTGTCGGTCGCCCTGAGTCTTAGAGCGAATCTCATCCATCTCCGTCTCTTCCGTGAACTTCGGAGCGGCAAAGGGATTTTCTTGCGACACAAGTTCTCCTCTCTCAAAATTGGAGCAACCACGGTTTTCAATCTCGACACGCTCTCGGACTTGCACGCTGACTTAGGTTTTCCTGCACGATCGACAAGCCCCCGCGGCGGCGACTAGCTCAACCATTCGTCAATCATTCGAAGCTCTGAAGCTGGATCCGACTTGGGCCAATACTCGAGCCCCACATACCCGTCGTAATCCGTTTCACGAATAGCCGCAAATACCTCGCGGTAGTTAATCTCGCCTCGCGACAGTTCATTTCGCCCTGGGTTGCCTGCAGCATGAAAATGCCCAATCAGATCGATGTTCGGCTCGATGTTCGCAATCAAGTTGCCTTCGCTGATTTGCTGATGGTAGATATCGAAGACAACCTTGACCGCGGAACTGCCGACTCGCCGCACAATTTCGAACGCCTCATCACTACGGATCAAGAAGTATCCAGCATGATCCACGAGCTCATTCAAAGGTTCAATCACCAGAGTTCGACCAGATGCCTCCAACATTGGAGCCGCTTCCTTGAGGCCATCGATAAGTGATTGCCGTTGCTCGTCGCGACCGATGGTTGGTAACAGGTCGCCAACTTGAGAAATGATCGTCTGTGTCCCAATCCGTTTCGTGGCCTCAATCGTGCTCGCAAGTCCCTCCAAGTAGGCATCGCGTTTGGTCGCATCGACCAAACTAATGAAGTGGGTACAGCAGGCCGAAACCGACAGACCAAATTCTTGCTTCGCGTTCAACAAAGATTCGAGGTCCCGGTCCCACCAGCCCCAAAATTCGAAGGCATTGATCCCAGCTTTCGATACCTCAGAAACAGCTTCGGACTGAGTGATCTCACCATAAACCGCATCGATGCACACGGAAGGCCGCAGAATTCCCACGCTTGACTCCAATGTAGACCACAAAAAAGGAATGGACGCCGACAGCAGGTAGCGTTGTCGGTCGCCGAATTGGATTTGACAGGCGACCATCTTAACAAGGTTCTCGAACGTGAAATGGCCAGGCTAAGAAACGTGACGGCTACTTCCCTCACTCGCGCGGACGGCTTCAAGAACGATTCCGCTTGGTCTGGACCACCAACGGGACGCAATAACGACCCGCTCATCGGCAAACACATCCCCGTGGTGTTGGACGAGTCCAATTCGGCCTGGCGACGTTCTAGCGACGCCCCAAGTTCTCCGCAAAACGGCTACAATAGGTCCCTTGAACGAACACTTGAATCTCTCTAGATGCTCTAACCAGTGCTACCATTCACTATTCGCCACGCGGTCATTGCAGCGTCCATCATCTTCGCTAGCGCGGCACCGGGTCGGACGTTTGCCAGTCCCGGTTCAAATTCCGCCCAATGGCTAACTGCTACAGTCACGGCGAATGTTCTTCCGCTAACGCATTCTTTTTGGGCAGCCGACCCCGCCAGTTCTCCCGCCGATGACGAGTTACCTACAGAAGATTCCGAAGCCCCTCTAGGTGAATCCGAAGAAATCGCTCCGGGTAGCAACTCGTCAGACTCCAGTTCGTCATCCACACAAAAGACCAATACCGACAGCAAAGAGAAACACTCGGCTGGCGAAGACTGGTTTATGCTCGGGCTGGCCCTTGTACTTCTGGTAGCCAACGGGTTCTTTGTCGCCGCCGAATTCGCATTGGTCAAAGTTCGCGTAAGCCGAGTTGAGCAGATGGTTGTCACCAAGCGGTTCTTTTCGAAGACTGCACTGTGGCTGGCAAAGCGTCTCGAACAAACACTCTCCGCCTGCCAACTGGGCATCACCATGGCCTCATTGGCTCTCGGTTGGGTTGGTGAACCTGCAGTGGCTGCCCTGATTGAACCCATCTTCGCGTTGATCGGAGTCGAGAACGAGACTGTGATTCATACAGTTTCGTTCATCATCGGCTTTACGCTGATCACCGCACTGCACTTGGTCGTCGGTGAGCAGGCCCCCAAGATTTTCGCGATTCGACAGCCCGAAACGATGCTTCTTTGGTGCGCTTTACCAATGAAGTTCTTTTACATCATGACCTACCCGCTTATGGTTGCCCTGAATGCCTCGACCGCGTGGATACTGGGTTTGGTCGGCATGAAAGAGGCGGGCGAGCACGAAGTCCCGTACACAGAAGAAGAAATTCGTGCTTTGCTTAGCGAAGCTCACATCCACGGAAACCTGACCAAGTCAGAAGCCAATCTTCTGGACGCCGTTTTTGAGTTTGATGACATGGTTTGCCGGCGGATCATGCTTCCCCGTGGCGAAGCCGAAATCATTGATATCAACATCCCCGTCAACGAAACGATGGAGCTGATCCGAAGAACCAAACACTCTAGGTATCCAGTCTGCGACGGATCCTTGGACTCCGTGCTCGGCGTCTTGCACGTCAAGGATTTGATAGGGCGCGATATCAATGAAGACTTTGATTTCCAATCTCTCATGCGCCCACCCAAGAAGGTTCCGGAGAGCATGCAGATCAGCACACTGCTCCGACATTTCCGGGGCACACACCAGTTGATGGCGTTTGTCTTGGACGAGCACGGAACCGTCGTTGGGATTGTAACGCTAGAGAACGTCCTTGAAGAAATCATCGGCGATGTGGCAGATGAGTTCGATACCGAAGATCCCCAGATCGTACCGGAAGGCCCGAATGTCTTTGTGGTGGACGGAGCAACCCCAGTTGAAGACGTGGAGGAGGCCCTCGAGGTCAGTTTCGAAGTCACGGAGCAAGATACGATGTCAGGACTCCTCATGCACTACGCCCAACGTATTGTTCACCCGGGCGACGTCATCCCGTTGACGGTTGAAGACTACCTAGTAGCTGAAGCAAAAGTTTTGGAAGCTTCAGATGACCGCACAACACGGCTGCGTATCACCAAAGTCGAACTGCCCGAAGACTAAGCTGCCAGCCAAAACTTAAGCAACTTAACCTTCGAATCTTTTTGCAGTTTTCTCGTGACATTCCGCGAGACGTCCCCCCTGCCAACATAGGCACAATGCGTTTTCGCATGCGCAGTTGGTCAAATTCGACCATCTGTGTTATGTGCAACTCTTCCGCTTCGGCAAAGTCTTTTCAAAGAGTAGGGGACAGAAGGATGCAGAGACGACGAATTCAAAAGCCGACCATGCTATTGGGGGCAGTCAGCACAGTGTTATTCTTAGCTGCGCCGGGACTAGCGCAATGCAGTCGTGGTGGTGGCGAAACAGGCGGCCGCGGAATGGGAGGTGGCGCAGCTGCCTTGGCAGGTGGCGGCTTCGGTGGTGGGATGCAGGGACGCGGTGGCATGGGGGGAGGATTTGCGGCTGGCGGCAATCCTCAAGTCTTCGCTCAGGCCATGCAGCAGATGCAAATGATGCAACGACAGAATCAGCTGCTGCAGCAGCAGCTCATGGCAATGAAACAGCAGCTCGCCCAGCTCCAGCAGCAGAACCAACAACTGCTCGCTCAGATCGGCGACGCAGCTAGCCCGATGGCGTCAGCCCAGCTTGCGGGAGCACAACGACAGCCCCCCCAAGTTCAGTTCGCCAGCACTCGCAATCGCCGACCACCTCCTGCAAATGGTGGAAATCGCAACAATTGACTCGATTGTTTAGTCGAGGACTTTCAGATGGGAATTACTACAACGTCCAGCGTCCTGTGCGCTGGACGTTTTTTAATCGGGTTTCATGCTCCGGCCGTTTCTGCTTTTGGCTTGTGCATTTAGCCGAACCCAAGCAGGCATCGCGAGCATGTGAGCTGCAAGCATGCACAACGAGAGACCAAGTACGGTGAGATGCAGGAACGCAAACGTAAAGAGGTGCCCTTCGTAGATTCGGAGTGGACTGTCTCCGGAAATCAAAGTCACCGAAACCATCGCGACCAGAATTGCTGAGAGCACGGTATTAATCAAATGCAGACGCCGAAGACCACGCAAAACTAGCACGGAATTGATGATCATCGGTCCGTGCGGGAATACGAAGAGCTTGAAGACGTCCAAGGTATATTCCACAGGGTCGCCGTCGAATTCAGGCCAAATCTTCAGAGCGAGTGCAAAGAGAATAAAGAAGAAACCGGTAAAGAGGCTCCCATTAAGCCCCAGGCTAACAAAGGCGGCTTGGTCTATGCTTTCGTTGCGTTTCGAAAAGCTTTGGAGTCGTGAGGCCCAACTTCGCTTCCGCGGCGTGACGCTTCCTCCGCCGAGCACTCGCTCCAAATCCGCGTTGAGTGCTTCGGCGTGCTCATAACGCCGGCTAGGATCATCCTGCAGACACTTGAATAAGATCGCCTTTGCAGACGGGCTCACCTGAATCCCGTTTGGAAGATCAGGAATCAGACCGGTACGGATCCCATTGACGGCATCCGCAATGGATGCGTCCGCCAGCGGGTGTTTACCAGCGAGCAACTCGTAAAAAATCAGGCCGCATGCAAATACATCTGTAGCGGCGCCCAACGCGGCGACATCACCGCTAATCTGTTCGGGAGCCATATACATCGGCGTCCCGAGACCTGTGTGGCTAAAACTAACGGTTCTATCTTGGGTCGCGAAAAGAGCTATTCCGAAATCAGTAATGAGCGGGACACCCGGCAATTCGCTTGGAATTTCGCCGCCCTCTTGGGACTCCGTCGAAAACAAGATATTGCCTGGCTTCAAATCGAGATGGTAAACCTGCTTACGATGGCAATAGGACAGACCGGACGTGATCTGCTGCATTAACCAAAGAGCCGCTTCCTCAGACATTGGAGCCTGCTTCGCGGCAAGCAACTGCTGCAGGCTGCCCCGATTGGCCCAGCGGCTAACAAGGTATCGGGCTCCACCATGCTCGGCAATGTCAAGCAATTCAGCCAAATTCGGGTGCCGAAGCTGCGATGCGATTCGAGCCTCGCGAACCAATCGCTGCTCGGCCGCCGCGTCTCTCCGAACTTCGACACGCGGGACTTTAATCGCAACATCACGATCGAGCAGTGTGTCATAAGCCTGAAAAACCATGCCGGTCCCGCCTTGACCAACCATAGGCCCCATATCGAAACGGCCAACCATCGACGGGACCTCGGGGCCAGGGTCCGCTCCTGAGTCGGCAGGGGCAGCGACAACCGTGTCGGCCTGCATCCGAATCGCGTCAGCGAAATCGAATTGCCGGATCAGGTCAGCCTTGAGATGCGGAACTTGCTGCAGAACACGTTCGCGGCTTTCGCGCCGCTCTTGTGGATGTGCCAGGAGTGTCGCTTGGTAGGCCAGAGCCAGCTCCGCATGCTGCTGACCATGCAACACAGGAAATTCGCGTAGTACCTCTGCTGGACCATGTGGCTTGCCCTGCCCAGCCAACTCGGATTGATATGCCGCCGCAAGCTTGAGTTGGCTCGCCAGCTCATCCGCCTTCGGATCCGAATCCGCATGATCTGGGTTGTTGGTCACTATGCTTTCCAATCTGTCCGTCTGCCGCCCTGACATTATGCGTGCCATGAACGCATCGAACTGTCTTCATCGAAGCGACCGCCCGCTTCGGGCTGGAAGCCTAACAGTCTTTTGCACGGAGTGCATCCCAAAAGACCAAACATCAGTGAATCGGTAGACTCCTAAGATCCAAGCCTCGAATCTTCCCTTAGCATGTGCTGGCGTCTCTCAGCCGCTTGAATGGGAATTCGCAAGCCCACAGAACACAGAACACAGAACACAGAACACAGAACACAGAACACAGAACACAGAACGCCGCGGCTGTCCAATTGGTTCAATATTCCGCCAATAAAGCCTGTTGGACCGCAATTACAGAAATGCCATAGATGTCCGACCGGAGACGCTTGACCGTCGAATTGGCTTGAATCAAGGTAAATCGTGCTGGTCGCGTCAGTTGCGCGGATTGGGCCCGAGCATTCTCCGAGTCTTTCTGGCCATTCTGCTTGATTTTTGGGGCGACACTCGCATCCAATCGGGTGACGATAGTTTGGCCCGACTGCCGAACCCACCAACTGAGGGGGTGGCGGTCGTATACGCCTTCCATCCAGGCACTTCCCACCGTCATCACTGGCGTCCGTCGACGACAGGTACGTTTGGCGTCTCTTAATTCACTGTACAAACATGCAAGTTGATTCGCTCCAGAAATTCTTCGCCTCTTCGCCGGCGGTACGGCTTATCCGTTCTCCGCACGCGTTTTGGATCGTGGATTTCCTGCGCACCGAGTTCAAATTGGCGGGGCAAATCACGCGTCGCCATTCTGAGCTAACCATTCAACTCGACGCCTATCTGGACCAACTCACGAAAGACGGTTTGTTGGTCGTCGACGGCAAATCAGATTCCCGAGAAAAAGCCGATACCTATTTATCCGCCTGGTGCTCGGCTTCCATCGGCTGGCTCAAGCGGTTTGTGGAAGAAGACGTAGAGGAGCCCTGCTATCAGCTGACCGCCGAATTTGAGAAAGCGTTGGACTTCGTCGACCGCGCTACGCGGCCGGCCGCATTCATTGGAACCGAATCCAAGATGCGTACCATTTTAGAGGTACTCGGCGACGTCGTAAAAGGAGTCGAAACGGATCCCACTGAACGCCTACGCCATCTCGAACTTGAGAAACAACGTCTCGAAAATGAGATCCAGCAGCTAAGAAACTCGCCAACTCAGAAAACACTTAACGAAACTCAGGTCCGCGAGCGTTTTCAACTTGCTCTTCAGCAATTGCGGCAGCTTAAAAGTGAGTTCCGATCCGTCGAAGATCGCTTTAAAGCAATTACCCGCGGAGTCCAGCAGCGAATCTTGGCTGCTAGCGATTCAAGAGGCGAAATACTGCAGTTCGCACTGGACAGCGAGGACATGCTCAAACACGGCGACCAAGGCCAGAGCTTCTTCGAGTTCCTCAAATTGCTCCATTCCCCGGATAATCAAGATCGGATCAACGAGCTGATCGCGCAGCTCAACCAAATCGAAGCTCTGGCAGAGCAAGAAGAAGACCTTCAGGAATTGCGTCTGATGGTCCCGACACTGATTGCAGAAGCCGAGAAAATCCTCAGAACCACACAACACTTGTCAGTAACGTTGCGTAGGCTCCTCGACTCACGGTCAACGCGGCACCACCAGCGTCTATCCCATCTTCTGCGTGACATTCTCGGTGCCGCAGCGGCTCAGTCGAATACCCCCCCGACCGAAGTCGGCTTAGACGTCGAAGTCGAGCTCGAAGTTCAATGTCCCTTTGACCGCCCCTTCTGGTCGGCAACGGAACCGTTCGAAGAAGTCGAATTGCAACCGCAGCAATCCGATCCGGAGCAACAACAAGCCGCCTTGAAGCAACTCGTTGAACTCGAGCGATTGCACTGGACTCAGATGCGTAGCCGAATCCGGGAGGCAACCTCTGCCGGTAAGGAATGTGCGTTGAGCGAATTGCTCGAACGCTTCCCGATCGAAGCCGGCGCAATAGAGGTCCTCGGTTACCTCCAAATCGCCCATGACGATGGTCATCGAATCGACCGGACTCAAACAACGCAGCTGCCCGCTTCGGCCACGGGTCGACTCGGAAGGCAGTTGACGATTCCACATGTCGTTTTTGTGCCATCCGCCAATGCCAGAACTCGTCAACGGCAAACGAACCAAGCACCAGCAACCAGAACAGGCAAATGAATTGAAAGGCAAGGCTAAAGCCACGCCTTAGCCGGAAAGATCGAACTTCAATCCTCTGTACGAACCGCAATCCATTTCCAATCCAACTTGCAGCCACTTGCCCCCACTTACGCATCGCATCGCCAGGCCCAAGACGCTCCGGTGATCTGGCGCTGACAATTCAGGAACACAACGTGATTGACCAAGCCACCGAAGATCTCCCTGCCTACAAGGACTGGAGTTTCGCAGCCGTCCGGCTCTTGCAAGGCGTTGTCTACAGCGACGACAACGGATGGGACCTCGTACTTCGATACCAGTCCCCGCTCAAGGATTATTTTGCGCGTATTGGATTGCTTCTGATCGTAGACGAACCCGAGGGACTCGCATTCGTCCGCCAGTTAACCGAACTGGAAGCCCCGGGAGAATATGGGAATCTCCCACGCCTGTTCCGGCGAACACGACTGGGTTACGACACAACGCTTCTGTGTGTGCTACTTCGCGAGCATCTACGTCGATTCGAGGAAGAAGATCTGGATAATCACCGCTGCGTGGTGTCGCAAGCCGAGCTGCTCGAAAGCTGGAAGTCGTTCTTTCCATCGAAGGAAGACGAAGTCCGGTTATCGAAGACGCTTGAGACCGCGTTTCGCAAGCTGGAGACGCTCAAGTTTGTGACGCGTTTCGGCGATGCGGCAGGATGCTGGGAAGTACGCCGTATTCTCAAAGCCCGCATTCCGGTGTCGGAACTGGAAAACCTGAAGCAACAGCTCGTACCAGAATCAGATCCGGCGGAAAAACCATCCAGTCCCAAATAGCGACGATCGCACAAAGAAGATAGCCGACGAACTTCTGGATTGACTCGTCGGTTCCCCCAGGCACCAGAAGCCTTTTGAACCATATCTCACCGCCGACATAGACCGTCATGGAAACATCTGATTGGATCCCCAACCTGCGTCCTGGATTCCGGCTCAAGAAACTTGAAGTCACCAACTGGGGCACGTTCGACAGCACGAGCGGCAAAGTCTATCAACTCGCGCCTGAGGGGAAAACTTCGCTTCTGGTTGGCCAGAACGGCTCGGGAAAATCGACTCTGGTGGATACGCTGTTGACGCTGCTCGTCCAGCCTGGCGTACGCAATTACAACGTGGCGGCCGGGGCAAAGAAACGCGAACGTGATGAGCGGACCTATATCCGAGGCGCATGTGGTCGCTCCAGCGATGATGAAGCTGGCTCAGTCACCGACTACCTGCGCGGCGACGACAAACACTATTCAGTGCTGCTGGCATGTTTCGAGCGTGAGAGCACCGGCGATATGTTCACTGTAGCCCAAGTCCTACAGATTTTGGGCGATGGCGATGTCGATAAAACCTATGCATTCGCTGAGTGCGAGAAGAGTATCGCCGATGACCTCGCCGGACTTACCCGTAGCGAGAAGATTCGCAAGCAACTGATCGAACGTGGCTTCAAGGCAACCACCAAGTACAGCGAATACCAACCCTGGGTCGCCAAAAAAACGGGCATGCGTGCAAAGGCGATGGACATCTTCAACCAAACGGTTGCAGTCAAAGACATCCAGAGTCTGAATCGCTTCATCCGCGACCACATGCTCGAAGGCAAGCCATGGCGTGATCGAATCGAAAATCTATTAAGTCACTTCAGTCAGCTCAGCCAAGCGCATCAGTCTTTGGTTCGAGCTCGGCGTCAGATTGAGCTGCTTGAGCCAATCGAGACGGCTTCGACCAAACTCAATAAACTGACATCTGAACTGTCGCTGTACCAACAACAACTTGATGCGACAGATAGCTTCTTCAAGCAGAAAGCGATGGACTGGCTTGAGCCGCGAATCCTTGGCAATGCCGATCAACTGGAGAAATCTCGAAAACGTAAGCTTCAGCTCGATGACGAGATCGAACAGTTAGAGAACAGCCAGCGGCAAATCCGCAACGAGATCGATACCACCGGCGGCGAACGTCTAAGACAGCTTCCACTGCAGCTCGAAACACAGCACGCCATGCTGAGCGGAAAGAAACGGGAGCGCAGTCGTCTACTCGCAGCGGTCAAACAAGCCGGATTGGAGTACGTCATCAACGGCCGAGAAGACTTCGAACGCTTACCCGAAGCGCTCGAAGCCGTCCACGAAGATCAGACGCACCGGTCCACGGAAATCGCTAGCAAACGACTCGAGCTCGCTCGTAGACTGACGGCGGTTCGGTCGAAACTGGACGAAGAACAGACGCAGATTCAATTCCTCGAGCAACAGCCAGGGAACCTACCTGGCTGGCTGGCAGAGCTACGCGATGAGATGGCTCGCGAACTGGGCCTAGACGCTTCGGAGCTACCATTTGCGTGTGAGCTCATTGCCGTTGCTGAAGACGCTCTAGAGTGGCAGCCTGCCATCGAACTCGTGCTGCGTCGGTTTGCGTTGACGATGATCGTGCCGGACGAGCATTATCGTGCGGTTAGCCAATACGTAAACAATCATCGCTTAGTTGACCGCCGTGGTCGCGGACAAAAGCTTGTTTACTCCAGAGCAGTAGAGTCGGCACCACCCAAGGCTGCGGGAAAACTTCACTCGGACTCGCTGGTTCGTAAACTCAAGCTACTTGACGAGCATCGCCTAGCAGCGTGGATCCAAGCACAGCTAGCCAGTCGTTATGACTTCCGCTGCTGTGAGTCTTTAGAGCAATTCCAAAGGGCTCCCGGCCTGGCCATTACCAAAGAACGCCATGTTAAATTTGGAAAGCAGAATCACGAAAAGGATGACCGCGACCACTCGAGCGACCCACGCCGATTTGTGCTCGGATGGGACAACGCTCGCCAACTGACCGACCTGCATTCCAGCCTTGCCGATTCGCGCGAGGAGGAAGCAAGCATTTTGGAGGAGATTCAAGAGCTAGAGACTCAATCCAAGCGAATCTCCAAACAGCTGTCTGCGATCGAAACGGTCCAGAGCTTCAACGATTTTGATGCCGTCGATACGCATCGGCATGAAGGCGAAATTGCGAAGCTCGAACAGGAACGCAAAGCCATCGAGGAATCAAACGACACGGTGCGTCTCCTGCGTGAACGGCTCGATTCGATAACCGAGCGACGCAGGAAGGCTCAGCAAGAGCGAGATGACTCCGTTGCAACCGAAACCAATATGCTTCGCGAAAGTCAACAGTCGGCTCACTTACGTGAGAAATATGAATCCGTGCTGGAGCAACGCCGCGCCGATGGCTCGCTGAACGAACATGTTGTCATGTTCGAACAGCTAGAAGAAACTCTCGGAGCAGAGTTAGCGAAGCTCACCGACATTCTAGACTTCAATGAGCTCCAGCACCGTGCCACCCAGGACATCCAGCAGGCCTTGAATCGCTTGAGTTCTCAGACGGAGCCTTTACAAGCGGATATCATTCGGGCCATGCAAAAATTCCTGAGCGATAGCCCTGAAGAGAAGAATGATCTGCGTGCGGACCTCTTGTACTTGGACGGCTTTATCGGCTTACTCGAACAGCTCCGCAAAGACGATCTTCCAAAATACGAACAGCGGTTCCAGGAACGCTTGAATGACAAAGTGATCCAAGAGATTGGGGTCTTCCACGCGGCTCTGCAGTGTGAGCGACAGGAAATCATTTCCAAGATCGAAGTCCTCAACGCTTCGCTCGAGCAACTGGAGTATCGGGCTGGCACCCACATGAGGCTGGAGCCGCGGAACGTCAGCGACCGCGAAATTCGCGATTTCCAATCGTTGCTTCGCGAGTGCTTAGACGACTCCTTCGATGGCGACGCCCAAGCCGATGAGGCTCGCTTCAAACGGATTGAGAAGCTGATCGCTCGCTTCCGCGACGAAGAGCGTTGGCGTGAAAAAGTAACCGATGTGCGACGTTGGTTTGATTTCACCGCTCGTGAGTTGGAAAGCATTAGTGGAGAAGAGAGGAGTTGCTACGAAGATAGCTCCGGCCAGTCTGGCGGCGAGAAAGCCAAATTGGCCTTTACCATCCTGGTGGCCGCAATTGCGTACCAATTCGATATTGACCCCAGTCAGGATGATGACGATCGCTTTCATTTTGTCGTCGTTGACGAAATGTTCTCGAAAGTCGACGACCGCTACGCTGAATATGCGCTGCAGCTTTTCGAGAAGTTCGGCTTGCAATTACTCATCGTAGCACCGTTGGACGCCAAGGCTCGCATAACCGAACCATACGTTGGCTGCTATCTACACACAGTCAAAAATGAGTCGACGCGCACGAGTGATATCATCTCGATGACTGCAGAAGACTACGAAAACGCCATGGCAGGCAAACAGTCTGGATCGGATGAACCAAATCGTCAGCTTGCGACCGCTAAGCCACGATAATCACGAATTGCGGTCAGGATTCCATTGCACGCCCGTTGGCATTATGCCAACGCCGCGTCGTCGTCGTCCTGCTGGTTGCAAATTAACATCAGGCTTTTGATCACAGTGGTCGCATATTGCCCAGGCTGTAATCGGAATCGTAGAACGGCCTTCGACTTCTCGGCATCAGATAGTTCGTCCGCCTCGATCTCGCACTCCACCCGCTCGGGAATTAATCGAGTCGGACGAGCTGCACGAGAAAAGAAGACATCGCGAGGATAGGACAGACGCAGCTTGTGTAGCGTTAGACCAAACTCCGCACAAACTGCGTTTAGTTTCTCGCGGATTCCTTCAGGCCATTTTGTGGGCCGCGCAGAAGGAAGCGGAAGGTGCGTCGGGAGTTGAGGCATCTCTCCCAGTCCTTCGACGGCTTCTGCCGATGCAGGATACGCGAGGGAACCCGCTGGCGACTTCTGGATCCTGAGCGTGCCCCCTGCATGAATCGGATCGCCTTGCAATTGAACGTCGCTATTCGATTGAACGCCGTCATTCGATTGAACGCGAAGTGACTCTTGGATGATCCGGCTTACCGTCTCGTTCCATATCCGCGACTGGAGCGCCGAAACGTAGATGCTTCGCATATCGCGTTGAATGAGCCCAGCCGCTTTTTTGAACCCCTCCGGGTGATCAACCAGATACGTCACCACACTGCGACGATTACTCCGATCTAGTCGAGCTTTGCAGGCTGGCCAATCTTTCCAATGGTCGCGCAATATGGCACGTTGCTCACGCTCTGGAGCCGAATCCTGCGGCGTGTGCTCCGCAAGTGCGTAGTAGACGGCTTTCTCGTAGTCACCTAAACACCACGGGACGGCAGCAAAGTTTCCTTCACTGGTCACGGAACCGAAACGTTGCAGGTCAAAATAGTTTGGGATTGCAAAGTTTGCATTCTGCAGTGTTTGAGACACACGCTCGGCGGCGAGGGCGTCCAGATCTCGGATCGTTAGCTCGAAATCGTTAGCCACAATCGCCTTCGCGTTCATCGCGGCGGCAGCGGAGCCTAAATACCGAAGTGAAAAATTCTCGGCTTCGAAGTCCTGCGCAGGCCCATTCAAAATGGTGACGGTCTGCGATGTAATCGCATGGCGATCCTTACGGCCA
This sequence comes from Aureliella sp., assembly GCA_046290675.1. Taxonomy (GTDB): domain Bacteria; phylum Planctomycetota; class Planctomycetia; order Pirellulales; family Pirellulaceae; genus Aureliella. Next base: position 268,889 of record JBKAHA010000006.1, on the reverse strand, counting down.
CCGAATCGCAACTGAGAATTCGATAGATCCCAGGCTCGCGCGATACGCTGCATCGCCTCAGATGTGCCAATTCCCGATTTCTCAAGTCGGTAGACGGAGAAATCACCATCGGCCAGTCGTAGATTGGTAACTTCTCGCACCACGAAGTCTTCGCGGCGCTGCTTCACTTTTGCCATGCAAATTCCAACCGGATCGCGTCCGGAATAAAGCGGTTACCGATTTGCGCGGGCGAGTACGCCTGCTCAAACCAGTCGGGGTGTATCTCTGCATCTACGCGGACGCAGGGAATAGAAGCTGAGGATCGCTTTCAACTAAACACCAACTTGGCGGAGCTGTTGAGCTGCCGCTTCAGGGGTGAGCGGATTGATGTAGCAATCACTTCCCCATTCGAATCCGGCTACTTTAGTTAGCCGCGGGAACAATTCCATCCGCCAATGAAAGAAAGAAGCGTCTCCGACACTTCGTGGTGCGGTATGAATCACAAAATTGTAGGACGCGTCTGGAAAACACTTTTCAATCCGCCGCAGCATCCGGTGCGTTAACCAGGCAAGTTGCTCGATTTGAAATCGATCCATTCGTTCAAACTGGCTGGATTGCTTACGTGGCATAATCTGCACCAGCGAAGGCGTTCGGCTCGCGAAAGGGCAGAAGGCGACAAAGTCTGGTGTCTCTTCAACAATACGAACTTGCTGCTCGAGCTCGTTCTCCAACATGCGTGTGAAGACGCATGTCTTCTCTTTACGCTCATAGATCCGCATTCTGTCGATTGTTCGCTGGATCTCAGTGGGAACAATATTGGTCGCAATCAATTGGCTATGTGAATGAGCGAGGGAAGCACCGGCTTCCAAACCAACATTCTTAAAAAGCACGGCGTAGCCACAGCCCGCTTGGCCGAGCCAATGTGCCAACCGATCACGATATGCTCGAAAGACGAGCGTCACCTCTTTCCGGTCAAGCTCCGTCAGAGAAAGAATGTGACGCGGGCTTTCGATGAAAACCTCATGGCCACCAGAAAGATCCTGCCGACGGAATAACTCAATGGAATCATCAGCCGCTGATTCCGGCATTGCTCCTGTGTCGAGCTCAGGCAATCCAATGCTCTTGGCGGCATTTACGGCGGGAAACTTATTCGGTACGACTCGAACACTCCAGTCATCACCGCACGCGTTATCGAGTCGGTAGGAAGCAACGGCTCTGGGTGTTTCGACTTCGCGTCCAGCACAAAATGGACAGCCGTCCGCACTTTGGACTTGCGGTGTGACGGCTACGAAATCATTCGGGCGGGCAGTGCGCTGAGGTGCAACGATAACCCAGCGGTCGGCTAGCCAATCATGCCGCATCTCGCTAGAGGTTTCGGATTCCCGTGTAGGGGAACTGGTGTTGCTGTGCGCTATCATTCGCAAATTGTCCGCCCGCTTCCATTTGCGGCCAGCCAACAAGTCGCTTGTGTCGAAAAATCCTCTTCGACGATCGCCAGCCGCAGTCTATGCATGGTCCGGCGTTGCAACCATTTGCTCATAGAGCTTCAGGTATTCACGAGCGCTGGACTCCCAAGACCAGTCCTGGCTCATGCCGGCTTTTACAATTTGAGCCCATATGTCCTTGCGATGCAAATAGGTTTCTACGGCTCGCGATAGGGTTTGGTCGAGTGCATGCACTGAGTAGTGCTCGCATACGAAACCGGTAGCTGCATCATCCGCTAGCGTTGCGTCATTCGTATCGGTTACGGTATCTGCTAGGCCTCCAGTCCGATTTACGACGGGAACCGCTCCGTACTTGAGGCTGTAAAGCTGATTTAAGCCACACGGCTCATAGCGGCTGGGCATTAGAAACAGGTCACTTGCGGCCTCGATTTGGTGCGCGAGAGCTTCGGAAAACGCTATTTTTACGCCAACTCGCTGCGGGTGAACCCTTGCCAGTTCCTCCAATTGATTTTCATATTTTTTTTCTCCGGTGCCCAGAATTGTCCACTGAACGTCGCGATCCGCGGCCCAATGGAGGAGCATTGGGATGATCAGGTCCCAACCCTTTTGATCGGCCATCCGGCTGACAATACCCACAAGTGGAACATCACTCCGTTGCTCTAGGCCAAACTCGGCCTGAATCTGGGCCTTGCACGCAGCCTTTCCCTCCTGCCAATTATTGTGATCGTATTGGACAGGTAGGAACCGATCTTCAGCAGGATTCCACTCCGCATAGTCGACGCCATTCACGATCCCAAGCAAGCTCTCACCGCGAGATGCAATGGTTTTCTCCAATCCGCATCCAAACTCAGGCGTCGTAATTTCACGAGCATAGGTTGGGCTCACCGTGGTGACGCGGTCCGCGAAGACAATGCCCGTTTTGAGCAGATTCAGTTCGCCGTGAAACTCCATCTGCTCCCAGTTGAAATACTGCCAATCAAGCCCTGTTAACGGCATGTCGAGATGCCAAAATCTCCCTTGATAAGCAAGGTTGTGGATGGTCATCACCGACCTAGCTTGCTCCATCCAAGGCTTCGACGCGAAATTCGTTTTCAAGTAGGCGGGCAGCAATCCCGTTTGCCAATCGTGGCAATGTAAGATATCGACCGGAATCTTGAGATGGTCAATTGCTTCGACCACCGCACGACAAAAGAAGCTAAACCGTTCGCAGCTATCGCGATACTCGCCGGACGCATCTGAGTACAAACCGTCGCGGTCGAAGTATTGCGGCTGGTCAATCAGGTAAACCACGACTTCGCTTCCGGGCAACGTCGTCTTCAGCAGCCTGCAAGCTACATGCTTGTTGGGCAGCTCAACGGTGAACGTATGGTCGGTCGGCTCGACCGCTAGACCGCTATGCATTGCACTTCGAAATGCAGGCAGAAAACCGGTGCATTTTGCACCAAGGTTGCTGAGCGCGATGGGTAAGGCACCGCATACATCTCCCAACCCGCCTGTTTTGGCGAGCGGAACCATCTCACTGGAAACGGTAACTACATTCAACGCGTTCACGATCAAAATCCTGACAAGGGGCGATTACTAGCCGGCGGCTTGCAGCACAAACGCGAGCGTCCAGCTTGTCGGACTCACGGTCGATGCGATTGAACTGCTCATTCCATGTTTGCCGTTCGCTGTCTGCCATACCCATGACATAGAACTTGCATCCGCCACAAGCTTCACGCGCGAAGGCATTCGCTCTCCGCCATTCGCCCTCCGCAAGGGCATGCACCACCAGAGATCTACACGATTCGAGAGACCTCACTCTGGACACCATCGCAAGCGATTGGCTCGACCCCATAGCATACGACATAGTTTGAAGCCAGGATTTTTTTCGAGACTCCACAAAGTTCATTTGAGTTGAAACCTGGAGTCAAGACCTTGGTCCATTTTCCGTTCCCAGTTTATACTTAAGGGTAACGAACGGCTTATTGCCGACCGATCTGATTCAACCAAACTTCAATCGTCAGCGAGATGTAGCTGCGTCACGATTGAGGAAAATGCTTTGGCTAAATGAAACGCTTTTAATAGCTGTATCGATTATGGATATCTCCACTGTTCGTCCCAAAGTAGCAGAGCTGACATTCCAGCTCCTTGGGCGATCGGTGCATCCAGAGCTTTTTCAGATCCATAAGAGCCAGCGGATCGAGCGAGAAGCCTACCAAGCTCGTGTCGACATTACTTCGGATGGACACGTCGTCCAGTTTGTGTCCGGCGGCACGACCTTCACCGAAATAGCCTCATCTACATTGCAGCTGGTCCCACAAGGCAGACACATCTTTTCGCTTCCGCTGCGTAATAGTGGCAAGGATAAGATCGATCTTCGCGAGGACTGTGTCTACGAGTATGAATACGAGCTTCAGCGTGTCCCTAAGCAGATGTTCTGGATGATCCAGAACCAGCTGAAGGATTCAAACGAAACTCATGAGCTCATCCACGTATTCAATTCGAGTGGCCGCATCCCCATTGGCGGACTCAGCTTTGTCAATCTAGAACTGAGGCTCAAGAGCCTCCACGTGCAGGCGATCCACACGTTCCCCGATGACTTAGCTCTGGTCAAAACGGAGTCGACTTTTCGCCTCACTGGCGAATAACCAAGACAGGCTCGCCCAATACAGCTAGATCCGGCCTTACACCTAGTCCGGGCTCTGCCGACGCGCTCATACGACCATCGACTCGTTGGGGGGCACCATCCGCGATACTTTGCGTCACGTAACTATTGAAGTCCGTAGACGAAAACAGATGTCGCTCGGGAGTGCTTTGTGCCAAGTGCGCGATCGCGGCGGTCACGATGTCACCGCCCCAACTGTCTTCCAGAGTCATCGCAATTCCCAGGCTCACGCACAGATCTCGAGCCTGACTTGCGCGGGTCAGCCCACCAAATTTGCTGATCTTGATATTCACCACGTCCATCGCATTGTCGCTGTGCCCACGTAGGATCGCTGGCACGCTATCGATGACTTCGTCCAGCACGAAAGGCAACGTCGTGCAACGCCGAACGGACAGACACTCTTCATAGCTGAAGCATGGCTGCTCGATGTACACATCAAGATCTGCGACGGCATTGGCTACTCGAACCGCATCGTGCCGTAACCAGCCCGTATTCGCATCCGCCACCAATTTATCGCCAGGCTGGAGAATTTCGCGTGCGGCGCGGATGCGCGCAATATCGTCGTCGGCATTGCCACCAACTTTCAACTGAAATCGCCTGTAGCCCTCGTTGCGGTAGCTAGCCACATTCTCAGCCATCTCGGCCGGAGGACGCTGAGAAATCGCGCGATACAAAACACAACTGTCGGCATATCTGCCGCCCAACAGTTCGCAGACGGGCAATCCGGCTTGCTTCCCCAAAATGTCCCAGCAGGCAACATCAATTGCCGACTTGACATAGGGATGGCCCTTCATCGCGTAGTCCATCGTTTGGTTCAGCTTCATCAAACCCGTAGGATCCTCGCCGATCAGACTCGGTCCTAACTCGGCAATTCCAGCTCGCACTCCATTTGCGTACGCCGGCAGATAGACGGGGCCCAGTGGACAGACCTCTCCGTATCCGACCACTCCGGTGTCAGTTGCAACTTCCACCACAGTCGAATCAAAGACATCAACACTCTTTCCTTCCGACCAACTGTAGTTGCCTTCGTGCAGCGGCAAGTCGACTTGGTAAACCTTGATCTGTTCAATCTTCATCGTCCGAAGTCACCTAACTCTATCGTTCGTGTATGCAGGACTGTAAATGCAGGCAGTTGTGCAACAGGGCCAATCATAATTTCAAACTGCGACGTTGAGTCGAGACTATCCCAACTCCCCCTTCCGAGTTTCGCGAGGAATGATGGGGGAGGCGGCCACTCCCCGCTACGCGTGGGCCCGAGGCCCGAGGGGGTAAACGCCTATCTTCAAACTCTGATTGGACCTGAGTTGTGAAATGGAGCCATCTTCAATTCGTCGAGACGAGGGGTCTAGCCTTTTTTGGGACGCGGGATCTTGCGTCCAGTTCCTTTCTTACGACCGCGCCGAGGCCCCTTGGGCTGCTGATAAGTCTCTCCGTCTTCTTGAACGGTCTCGCCGACTTTCTCACGCATCGCCATCAGTTTATCGCGCAATGATGCCGCACGTTCAAACTCCATATCCTCAGCAGCCGACAACATCTCTTTCTCAAGTCGATCTAAATATTCTTCGGTCACGACTTGCTCGCTTGCATTCCCCTGAATCGCGTTGCGAGCACGCTGATGCGCCTGTGCAGCAGCCTGGATCCCTGCCTTAATTTTGCGAACGACCGACTCTGGGGTAATCCCGTTGGCCTCGTTGTACTCCATCTGGATCTTACGACGACGTTCTGTCTCGTCGATCGCGGCACGCATCGAATCAGTAATTTTGTCAGCGTAGAGAATCACTTTGGAATTTACATTCCGAGCAGCACGACCGATCGTCTGAATCAACGATGTTTCGCTTCTCAAGAATCCTTCTTTGTCCGCGTCCAGGATGGCGACCATCGAGACTTCGGGCAGATCAAGCCCCTCTCTCAACAAGTTAACTCCGACCAAAACGTCAAAGCGTCCCTCTCGCAGATCATGAAGTAATTCAACACGTTCAAACGCATCCAACTCACTATGAAGCCAACGGCAACGTACGTTTTGCTCCGTGAGGTAACCGGAAAGGTCCTCGGCCAACCGCTTCGTTAATGCAGTCACCAGAGTACGCTCATTGCGTTCCGCCCGGATACGAATCTCCTCCAATAAGTGGGCAACCTGCCCACGAGCTGGCACGACCTCGATTTCAGGATCAAGCAAGCCTGTTGGACGGATCACCTGCTCGACAACTTCGCCGGATGTCTTCTCCAGCTCATAATCACTAGGTGTCGCCGAGACAAAGATCACCTGCTTGGCCTTGCCTTCCCACTCTTCGAACTTAAGTGGTCGGTTATCCATCGCGCTCGGCAATCTAAATCCGTGTGAAACCAGCGTCTTCTTACGGCTCTGATCACCCGCATACATAGCTCGAACCTGAGGCACGGTGACATGCGATTCGTCGACCAGCACCAAAAAATCATCGGGGAAAAAGTCATAGAGCGTGTCGGGTGTAGCCCCAGGCGGCTTACCCGACAAGGGTCGCGAGTAATTTTCGACACCAGGACAATGGCCAACTTCCTGGAGCATCTCTAAATCGAAACGCGTCCTCGCGTTAAGCCTTTGTGCTTCAAGTAGCTTTCCTTCTGATTCGAACTTTGCCAACTGCTCACGCAGTTCCTCGCGGATCGACATGATAGCGCGTTCAATGCGCGATTCGGGAGTCACGAAGTGCTTCGCCGGGTAAATAAACACTTCCTCGAGACGCTGAATGACTTCGCCAGTCAATGGATTCGTAATCGAGATCTGTTCGATCTCGTCACCCCACAGCTCAATTCGGTATGCGAACTCTTCGTATGATGGCCAAACTTCAAGGCTATCACCTCGGACGCGAAAACGGCTTCGCTCGAATGCAATATCATTTCGCTCGTATTGCACGTCGACCAGTTTGAGCAAAACTTCGTCGCGATCGATGGTTTGCCCAACCTTTAATGGCACAACCATGTTGCGATAGTCTTCTGGGCTACCCAATCCATAGATGCTGGAAACGCTCGCTACGATGACTACATCTTCGCGGGAGACCAGGGCACTGGTCGCAGCTAGCCGCAAACGATCGATCTCATCATTGATCGAGGCATCCTTCTCGATATAGACATCCCGCTGTGGAATATAGGCCTCTGGCTGATAGTAGTCGTAATAGCTGACAAAATAGTGCACCGCATTGTTCGGAAAAAACTCCTTAAACTCCGAATACAACTGAGCAGCCAGTGTTTTGTTGTGGCTCAAGACAAGCGTCGGCTTTTGAACTTGAGAGATCACGTTCGCCATCGTGAACGTCTTCCCGGAGCCGGTTACCCCCATCAACACTTGATGCTGGTTCTTTTCGCGTAGCCCCCTGACCAGCGACTCGATCGCCTGCGGCTGGTCCCCCGACGGGGCGAAAGGGCTGACGAGATCAAAAGCGCGACGGGTTTCAGTAGACATAGGCGTTCTGCTTAAGGTACCGCAAAGCCAATCAGACAACTATCGATCGAAGTGTAACCGCCAGAAGTCCTTCTGCGACCATTGGATCACCGCCACGAATTTTCGCGATGCAATGAAACGACCACATTGCCAAAAGGAGCACTCTCGCTGGTAGCGACGCAAAACGACGGGAGAGAGGAAAGGGAACGGCGATTCCCATCTTTCAGGCGGAATTCGCGGGGTCCGGATGACTTCATGGATATCTATTCCCGGTCTCAGCCAACTGGATCGCTGATTCCAGACGCGGGCTCCCGAGCGTCAACATGGGTTCCAAGTTCGCCAATGTTTGCGGGCCGAACCCGTGAACCCGGGTCAAGCCCTCGATCGATCGAAATGGACCGTTTTGTTCTCGGTCTTCGACAATACGTCGAGCCAAGGTCGGCCCAATATCCGGAAGAGCCTGCAACTGGGCAGCCGTAGCTTCATTCACGTTGATCGTGAATCGCAACGCATTCTCATTGGCCGCGTTAAAACTCCCATCGGTCGATTCAGTTAGTCGATAAATCGCGTGACCAGCGAGAAGAATACAAACCACGGTCGCCGCTGCTAACCAGTTCGACTCCGCCCGATAGTCTCCGGCGGTTACCATCCGCGTGGGGCGTTTTCTCGCGTTTCTGGTTTTATCCGCGACTGTTCTTTTGGCTGCTTCCATGCGTTCCAATGCCTCCCCAAAGCTCGACGCTATTCAAAGTGGGCAGTTTCCCAATCTGGCCAGTATACCGGAACTTGCGTAGCAGTGGACCCGCGTAGCAAAGAGGCTCGCTAACGCGTTTTCGCAGTCTTGCCACACATAGCAACAGAAAGAAAGACCAGACCAAACGCGACTTGGAACTCGGAATTTCGAACTCTTGGCAAACTAATCGCAGTCCAGATCCTGGAGGAAATGTTGCTCGGGATAGACATTTTCGTAAGGAATCCCAAGTTGCTCCGAGACAATGCGACGCACTCGCAAAGCCGTATCGCGGTTGGTTCCTGGGGAACATCGGGCCACGAATTCCTCATCGCTGATCGCAGGCCACCTTGCAAAGAAATCTGCTTGCTGGACTTTTGCACCGCAAGATATCGCAATAAGTACGGCAACTGTCAAAGCAGGAATGCCAAGCCAATACAACTCGTTCATCGATTCACCTTCATCCGATGATTTGCCAGGCCATGCCAGAACGTGGATGCTTAGCTGCCTGGCTCCGCTTCTTCGGGTAACCAAGAGCATAGACGCTAGCGAATGCCAAACGGCTAATATCGATTGCGGGCACCTTGAAATATCAGGAAAGACGACGAAAAACGATCGCAGAGTGAGGGAAAACAGGAGCGGACGACGCAAGACTTCATCGAGAGCCGTCATTGGCCGGCCAACTTCTAATTCCTTATCACGGTTTTGCCCCATGAAATCTGGATCGCATTTGGGTACGACGTTCGCCCTTACACTCATCCTGTTAGCCCCTACGACGAACCTAACGCAGGCTCAAACGCAGAAGGAATCCCCCGCAAGCCCAGCCGAACTTCAGGCTGCCAAATGCCTGCTGGGTCAGCTTGCCAATGCAGAATCCCAATCTAACTTTACCGCACTCCGACGCTTGATGACGGACTCTGCTTGGGATGAATTTTGTCGCGGCCGGATCCAGGAAGCCATCATCGTTTCGTCGGGAGAATTCGGTAACAACAAGGCACTGGCCAACGTGCTAAAGAAGTACGACATCGATGCGGCACCGGCCCCGGACGCGGTACACGGGGAAGACCTACTGGCCAGCCTCAAAGCCCCCAAACGCCGAATGCAAATGCTCGAAGAAATCAAGTCGGCGTTGACCAAGCCCAGTGGAATGGGACCAGATGGCGCGATCTTGCAAATGATCGAGATCTCACCATTCCGCGGCAACATAGAGAGCTCAATCCGCAGTGGCAATCACTTGTACCTAGAGTTGAAACCGGAACCGCCTCCGATGCTGGTGGGACCGGGAAGCGAATTTTTCGAACTCCGATCCGGTGACGCCCTTCCTCCGGGATTGGACGTTCAAGATGCTCCGTTCGGCAGCGAGGAATTCGAATTCAGCTCTGATCTCGAGAAGGAGCTTGGGCCCGAAATCGACGTTGAATTGGCAGGCCTCCCATTGTTCAACATTGACTTGTTGCAGGTAAATGGACAGTGGAAATGCAATGGCTTGAGTGCAGCCATCGATGATTCTGAGCTATTGCGTAGTCATCCCACGATTGAGAGTCCAGATTTCAATGGCCAGTCGGCTGACGGAAGATCCATCCGATTAAAGGACTATCGCGGTAAGCTGGTGATGCTCGATTTCTGGGGAACGTGGTGCAAAGGCTGTATCGCTGAATTCCCGAAACTGAAGAAACTGCACGCAGCGTTGGAAGACGAAAACTTCATACTGCTCGGTGTTGCTCAAGATTCCCTCCAAAGTGTTGCCAAGTACACCGAAGAGCACCCGCTGCCCTGGAGCAACATCATCGACGATGGAAAAATCTGCAATCAGTTCAGGATCAATGTGTTCCCAACAACGATCTTCATCGACGAGGAAGGTCACCATTTCGCGAGTAATCTCCACGGAGCCAAACTCGTAGAAGAACTCACCACCAGGTTGGATCTAAGCGCGAAAAAAACGCGCGAACTAGCAACAGCAATGGGTCTGAGTAAACGAGAAGTCGAAAAGTTGCTTCACTCGATAAGTGAGATCTAGAGCAGATTCGCATTTTCCGAATGCTTGCAAAGAGTCTCGCCGGCAAAGAATGCCTTGGTCACGCTGTCGGACTCTATGGTTACACCGAAACGAAAAATGCTCTAGCCGACCGGGAAGAGCACAAAATATCTGTCAAAACAGCCCCTAGCTGACACGGACCTCCAACATTGATGATGCTTTATTTGCGCAGGAGCTCCTGCAACTCAGGTACGCTCGTGTTGACGACCCGTGCATCCCGATTCGGCAAGCCATTGTGAACCTGGATCTGCTGGCCGTCGCGCCGCAGATGGAATTGACCTCCACCGGGCCCGAGCACGTCGACTCCGGTGGTATCGGCGTCCTTTAAGATGTCATGGGTACCTCGATGCTGGCTCGCAGAAGCACCACTCAGCAAATCTTCGGCCCAAGTCATTTTGCGCAATTTCTTTGAACGTTTCTTGCCCCAGCGGCACTCATGGCAGAAGTCCCAGAAGCGATGCAGTAACTGCTCAGTGATCGCAGGGCAGGGCAGGGACGAATGCTTTTGTAGGTTCGTCGTATCGAAGACCGGGTCACTGGATTCATATTGGCGATAAGTCTCCGTATCGAGCTGAAACGCTCTCTCGAAGAGAGTGATATCGCGGCCGTATTGATAACCCGTACCCGCGAACTCGACGCCGTAGGTATTAAAATAAGTCTGCGAGGCATCCATCAGCTCTTTCGCCGTCGTTGGACGGTCTGGGGTTAGATGGAAGGTCATTCCCCGAGTCTCTTCTTTGTCGAAGAGTTCGGCGATCACGGCCGAGACCCAATCGACACAGATGATGTTTCGCAGTTCGTCGCCATTGACGGGTGCACGAAATGGCGTGTAGCGGCGACCACTTGAGTCTTTCGGTGTAATCATCGCCAGCGTGCTGATAACACGCATGTAGACGTAGAGACCGTGGAACGTGCTGGTATAGCCCGTCTGCGAATCACCCGCGATGACAGCAGGTCGAAAAATGCGAGGTGGGTTGATAAAGGAGTTGTTAACGACCATACGTTCCGACTCGAACTTACTCTGTTCGTAGTCATTGCGGAACCCTTGCCCGCAATCGAGCTCGCTTTCCATAATTGGCCCCGGCCGCTTGCCGCAGACGTAGGCTGTCGAAACGTAGTCGAATTTCCGTACGCCAATCTGCTCGGCAAACTCAAGAATCGCTTTCGTCCCGCCGTAATTTGTACGCCATGGCTCACGATTGCGATCGCTGCCCTTGAATTCCAGTACCGCGGCGTTGTGAAGGATTCGGCCACAATGCTCTTCGAGCCAGTGCTCGGCTTTTTCGGTGATGCCGAGGCCCGGAGAATTCACGTCTCCTTCGATACAGATAGGCCTAGGATAGCTGACGTGGTCCTGCTGCTCCCACATCTGCATGATCGATTCGACGCGTGCTTTGGCCGACTCTCGGCGACTCTTGCGAACCAAAACGGCTAAGCGGTGCCCCTTTTTCAGAAGGTCCCGCATCAAATACCGTCCCACGAGCCCAGTTGCGCCGGTTAGCAGCGTGTAGTGTTCCAACTCGATTCTCCTGAAGCAATTCTCGAAGCATGGAACGCTAACACGAGGGCAAGATAGACACAATAGGCAAGATGATCTTGCATGCCCAATTTGAACGATTCGTCTCCCCTCGGGTACCTTTCCCCGGGGTGATTGGAGTCGCGGTGCGACGTCTGGATTGCAAGGACGGATTCCTGTGCGGGTAACCTCAGCGCGTGAAAACACCTCGCTCCATCGGAACGAGGTGCTTATGGTCGCGCGAATTCACTACGGAAGATGTCGGACTCGAAGTAAAAGGCCCCGAAAGGGCCCGAGCTACAGCGGTGGATTTCGGTAACCGCTCACAAGGGGAGCCAACCGTCTTCGCGGTGCCTAGTAGCGATAGTGAGCAGGCTTAAATGGACCCTCTACGGAAACGCCGATGTAGTCCGCTTGGTCTTGAGTCAGAGTCGTTAGCTTGACTCCCAGCTTCTCGAGGTGGAGTCGAGCAACTTCCTCGTCCAAGTGCTTCGGCAAAACGTATACCTTGTTCTCATACTCGCCGCTATCACGCTTCTCCCAAAGCTCAAGCTGCGCCAGTGTTTGATTCGTGAAGCTCGCGCTCATCACGAAGCTTGGGTGGCCAGTCGCACATCCCAAGTTAAGCAGTCGGCCTTCCGCCAGGATCAAGATACTGCGACCGGTATCGGTGAACTTGAACTGATCGTACTGAGGTTTAATGTTCGTGCGTTCAACCTTGCCGTCTGCTTCCAACTTTTGCAGACCAGCCATGTCGATTTCATTGTCGAAGTGACCGATGTTACCAACGATCGCTCCGGTCTTCATACGCTTCATGTCGGCAGCGGAAATGATGTCCTTGTTACCTGTAGTGGTAACGAAGATGTCCGCGAATTCGACAACGTCATCAAGCGTTTTGACTTCGTAGCCTTCCATTGCGGCTTGAAGTGCACAGATAGGATCAATCTCGGTCACGATCACACGGCAACCTTGGCCACGCAATGACTGACAGCAGCCTTTGCCGACGTCACCAAAACCGAAGACGACGGCAACTTTGCCGCCCATCATCACATCGCTGGCTCGGTTCAACCCGTCGATCAGCGAGTGGCGACACCCATAGACGTTGTCAAACTTCGCCTTGGTAACCGCGTCGTTAACGTTGATGGCTGGGAAGAGCAAGCTACCTTCCTTTTCCATCTCATACAAGCGGTGAACACCCGTTGTGGTTTCTTCGCTGACTCCGCGAACAGACTTGGCAATTTCAGTCCACTTGGTTGGGTTGGACTCAAGCTCGCTACGCAACAGCTCGAGGATGACGCCCCATTCTTCTGGCTCATTCTCAGCATCGAAAGCGGGCACGGCGCCAGCCGCTTCGTACTCGACTCCCTTGTGGATCAGCATTGTCGCATCGCCACCGTCGTCGACGATCATGTCAGGGCCCGTGCCGTCAGGCCATACCAAAGCTTCGTTTGTGCACCACCAGTATTCAGGAAGCGTTTCGCCCTTCCAAGCCCACACTGGAGTCCCCTTAGGGTCATCCAATGAACCATCTTTACCGGCGACAACCGCTGCGGCAGCGCTGTCTTGAGTGGAGAAAATGTTGCAGCTTACCCAACGAACATCAGCGCCGAGATCGGCCAGTGTCTCAATCAAAACGGCTGTTTGCACGGTCATGTGCAACGACCCCATGATCTTGACGCCTGCCAACGGTTGGCGAGCACCATGACGCTCACGCAATGCCATCAGGCCTGGCATCTCTTCTTCCGCCAACGAGATTTCTTTGCGCCCCAAGTCGACTAGCTCTTGGGCTTCAGCTCGCTTGCCTTCAGCCAAAAGATCGAACGCACGTACCTTAAAAGGCGATCGGCTCGATCCTGCGGTTTCTTGTGTCGTTTCTGGTTTCGTAATCGTACTCATCAGAGTCTCCTGAGAATCAAATTCTGGTGCAAAGTTCTAATGTTCGCTAGGAAGCAACCGCGGCAAACAACCCCGGTCCCTTCACTTCAGTGTCTGGTGGCAACGCATCGTACCGTCGTAACCGCAATCCCGACGCGTCAAGCCACTCATTCAATTTCGCTTTTTCCGTCCCAAGATGGAGATGCCCCATCTCTTGACGGTAAGTTGTTCGTTCATGCGGTTGCAAATCAACGACGATCAATCTTGCGTCAGGCTTTAGGATCCGCTTTGCTTCTCGAAAGATGTCGCTAGGATCGTCAATGTAAGGCAAAACCAAAACCATCCAAGCAATATCCACACTGCAATCTGGCAGAGAGGTTTTTGTGAGTTCGGCATGCACAAGTTCTACATTGGCCGACGCCCCAGGCTCTCGCCCAGCGGATGGCTCTAATCTTTGCTTAGCGGCTGCCAGCATTGCATCCGAGCCGTCAATCGCATACACACGTTTCACATAGGGAGCGATCAGCTGCGACAATGGTGCTGAACCACATCCGAGCTCTGCCACGATGCGATTCGACTCCATGGCAGCTGCCAGGGCAAAAGCGTCGATTCGTTTCCCGAACAGTTCCACTCGAAGCCGGTCCCATTGCTCAGCTGTCGAGCTAAAAAACTCCTGGCTTCGCGACCGCTGGGAGAGGACTTGTCGAAGTCGTTCTTGGTCCTGCTTCGTCGTTGGCGAATCGGATTGACTCTCAACCCAGATCCACAATTCGCGTCGAGGCTCTGACCAGTTCTCCCTCTGCATGCGATAAAGGTGGTTTGTTCCGTCTCGGCGACTGGCAACCCAGTCGTCCGCGGCGAGTACCTTCAGGTGCCTGCTCACAGTGCTCTGTGGCAATTGCAACACAGTACACAGTTCAGAAACAGACAGCTCTTCTGCGTCTAGCAACCGCAACAGCCGGACCCGCGTCCCATCTGCCAGCGTCTGAAGCCAATCCAACGAATTCACCGTTGCCATCGCCAAATGATCCCAACCATCAATCTGCCCGTTCGCGGGAGCAGTTGACCGCTTACCTACTCAATTTGGCCCAAAGCGGCCATCCATCCGTCTATCCGGATGGTTGAATTATCAGCTTCAGGCAAGGCTTGGTCAAGCTGACTTCGCCAAAGCGAGCCTAAAACCACCCTTTTGGTGTTCTGATATTGCGGCGAGGCGGCAAAGAGCCCTTTGAGAGACCAAGCCGATGTCGAAATCAGCGGTTTAGCAACCCGAGCGAATCGCCTATCTTTCTCAGCGTTTGGCGGCGGACGGCGCTCGAGCCCAGGCATTCCCATCAATCACCCCATAATCACCGAGAAGGCAGACAAAAGTGACTTCACTCTCCAGCTTGAACGTAGCCATCGTTGGCGGTGGAACAGGAATGGGCAAAGCAACTGCGAGAGCTTTGGCCGAGGCAGGGGCAAACGTGGTCATCGGCGGACGCCGACAGGAGATCTTGGACGAAGCCGCAGAAGGGCTTCCGATCCGTTCCCACACCATCGACGTCGCATCACGAGAAAGCACGAATGCCTTCTTTGATTGGGCGACAAATGAGCTTGGCCAAATTGATGTGATGATGAATGCGGCAGGCATCAACATCAAGAATCGAAGCATGGCTGAAATGCAACCGGAGCAGTGGGACCAAGTGTTGGCGATCAACGCTACTGGAGCCTACAACTGCTTGCACGCAGTGCTTCCTCAAATGCGAGAACGAAAAGAGGGGCTCATCATCAACGTGACGTCGGTAGCCGGCAAAAGAGCGATCGCTCTGGGCGGAATCGCCTATTCCGCGAGTAAGTTTGCGATGACTTCGCTGGGTACCTGCGTCGCGAACGAAGTCGCGGAAGATGGAGTCCGCGTGACCAACGTGTATCCTGGCGAGGTCAACACACCGCTGCTCGAGCAAAGGCCTGCTCCAGTCTCGGAAGAGCACAAACAACGTATCTTGCAACCCGAGGACGTTGCCGCTGCTATGGTCGCACTGATCGCACTGCCCCCCGCAGTGCATATCCCCGAGTTGGTCATTAAGCCAATTAGCCAAGGCTGGTTCTAACAGACAACAGAACCGAACCGAACCGAACCCCCAAAGCCAAAGTTTGCTGACGACGCGTGTTCCCAAACGCTGCTTTCCCCTCAGGCACTAAATGCAACAACCTGCCAGCGTCCTGCCAAGCAATCACACGCAAAGACGAGGCTCCAACAGATCGTCCGAATCCAGTTCGTCCAAATCAGTTTTCGTATGACGGCCAGATCCTTAGGCTCTCTCTGCATCTTGTCATGGCATGGCACACTTAGGAAGAACGTCGCGACCCAGCAGATCGCGATCAGCCCACACCCCGTCCAGTCATCCCATCGTCCGGCCACGGCGGCAAGAAACGCAAACGCGGCGAGTTGGCTGAACATGAGTGGCATTACAAACCACGTGATGCGGCCGGTGTAGGAGTAGTGCCACCGTTTGAAGTCATCTTCCGAGGCGTAAAGGAAGGATGGATAGACAATAATCTGCACCAGCCATATCAGCAGCCCCAAGCCGAAATCGACCAAGACCCTCCATCCATCTGTCCACTGTATCCAATCCATAGGATGCTCTTCGTTTACCTTCTTTCGCTCGCGGGATGAACCTCGCGTGCTTCTTTTCTACTTCCGCAATCGACTTCGCGACAATTCACATCTACTGCCGCAATCCAAATTTCCCTCCATCTTGCCGTCTTTTCGCGGTCAACGACGCAAAGATAAGCAGCCCCAATCCCAACTGGAAGGTTCGAGAATCACGCGTGTTCGAGGTTGGACTGACGCGATTGAATAAAGCTCGATTACAATGGGATGTTCGCCATGGCGCCGTCCTGGGAGCCATCCCGGGGCCAAGTTAGCCTTAGAAATCGCTGGTTAGACGGCTGTCTCATCTGCAACAGAGTGAAATTCGTTACGGACGACCGTGGTCGCTCGGTCCTTCGACAGTACGAACCACATTCGATAAAACCCACCGAAGAATAATGAAATTAAAACCCAACCTTGTTCTGATTGTTTTGCTCGCCTTTTGTTGGGCACCGAGTCCAAGTTTGGCGCAAGATCGCCCAGAGCCGAAGGCTCCGGCAATCGTGGAAGCGTCCGACGAAGGCGGCTTCGCTTTGAATGCATTCAAGATCGCCGATGGAATCAACGGGTCGCTCTTTGCCGCCGAACCACTATTCGCTAATCCGGTTGCCTTCTATGTGGACGACAAAGGCCGGGTCTTGGTCTGCGAGACGTTTAGGCAGGATATCGGCGTCGTGGACAATCGGGACTTCAATCAAGCTTGGGTCGACGCCGACTTGGCCTCACAGTCAGTTGAGGACCGGCGACAATACCACTTGAATCAGTTGACACCGGAGCGAATCAAACGCTTCATGGAAGAAGACGATCAGATCCGCATCGTGGTCGATACCAATGGGGACGGAGTCGCGGATGACAGCTACGTCTTCGCAAATGGCTTCAACGATTTGGTAGACGGAACAGGGGCTGGCATTCTGGAATATCGCGGCAACATTTACTACACCTGCATCCCCAGTCTCTACCTGATGAGAGACGAAGATGGCGACAACAAGGCCGACGGCCGTACCGCTCTTCACACAGGCTATGGAGCCCGAGTTGCATTTCGCGGCCACGACCTCCACGGACTCGTCATCGGCCCTGACGGCCGACTGTATTTCAGCATTGGAGACCGTGGTGCGAACATAGAAACGCCAAGCGGCAGAGTCAAGAACGTTGAAAGCGGCTCGGTCTTTCGCTGCGAACTAGACGGGTCGAACCTAGAGCTCTTCGCAACCGGACTGCGCAATCCGCAAGAGTTGGCCTTCGACAATCACGGTAACTTATTCACTGGCGACAACAATTCCGACAGCGGCGACCAAGCTCGCTGGGTCTACCTGGTTGAAGACAGTGATGCGGGCTGGCGAATGGCGTACCAGTACCTTGCCGATCGTGGCCCCTTCAACCGCGAGGGAACTTGGAAACCTCAACATGATGGTCAGCCGGCGTTCATTGTGCCGCCAATCGCCAACATCTCCGATGGACCCTCCGGACTCGATTTCTACCCGGGTTCCGGTTTCGGCAATCGTTTTGATGATCACTTCTTTCTTGCTGACTTCCGCGGCACTGCCAGCAAGAGCGGTATCCGAGCCATTCGCAATGAACCGGATGGCGCGTTCTTCAAGATCGCCGAAGACTCACAGCCATTCTGGGAGATCCTAGCCACCGACTTTCAATTTGGTCCGGACGGCGCAATCTACATCAGCGATTGGGTCAACGGCTGGGCAGGAGAGGGCAAAGGACGCATCTATCGCTTCACCTCAGAAGCTCACTCACAAGACGAAGTGGTCAAGCAAGTTCGTGAGTTCTTGGCCAGTGATATTGCGGAAGTCGCGTCAGCCGACTTGAGAAGTCATCTTTCCCATCCAGACCGCCGAGTTCGTTTGAAGTCGCAACTTGAACTGGCCACTCGAGGTGAGGCAAAGCTGCTTTTGGATGCGGCCAACGCAGGTCAAACAACAATCGAAAAATTGCATGGTATCTGGGGGCTCGACCACCTTTCACGTATTAACAAAGGACCAAGCAAAGAAACGTTGGCAGCATGGCTTGGCCTTGCGAAAAGCGAAGACGCGGAAATCCGCGCTCACGCGGTCCGATTGCTCGGCGAATTCATAACAGATTCTGCGAAGCCTGCCGGAATTGTTGCCGAGGCGTTGAAGGACGAGAATCCGCGAGTCCGCTATTGTGCGTTGGTTTCGGCTCGCAAGCTTCGACTCCGAAACTCATTCGAACAGATCGTCAGCATGATTGCAGAAAACGCCGGACAAGACCCGATCTTGCGGCACGGCGAAGCGATGGCATTGACTGGCGTCGCGCAGCCTAAGCAACTTGTTGGCCTCAAGTCGCATGATTCGAAACACGTTCGTATCGCAGCTGTCGTCGCACTTCGTCGACTTCAGTCCAAGATGGTGAAGGAATTCCTCGCGGACACAGATGAACAAGTCATCGCCGAGGCCGCACGTGCGATCAACGACGCCCCCATCGACACTGCGATGCAGGACCTAGCCGTGTTGATCAGCAACACGAGCGAAAACCCTGTGATCGTGCGCCGTGTTTTGAATGCCAACTATCGCGTTGGCAAGGCCGACAACGCGGCAGCCTTATCTGCGTTTGCCGCCGATCAATCGAATGCATTCGACATGCGATTGGAAGCACTGGAGATGCTTGCGAATTGGGAAACTCCGGGCAGCCGCGATCGCGTGACGGGAATGTGGAGACCCATTTCGCCTCGTTCGCTTGAGTCCGCCAGCGACGCATTCGCATCCGTCCTGCCTCAATTTGAATCAGCCGAAGATGAAGTCCGACTCAAGGCTGGCCAAGTTGCTTCCATCTACAAACTGGAATCCGCCGCCGGTATCCTACGCTCCATCTTCTTGAACAAGCAGTTTTCCGCAGTCGACCGAGCTCAAGCTCTCGTCTCTCTCGCGAACCTGAAAGCGGCTTCCGAGGAGGACTTGACCGTAGCGCTCAATAGCGACAAAGTGACACTGCGCGCGGCGGCGCTGCCACTACTGCCAAGCATTATGCCCGAACGAAGCTTGGACCTGCTTTTTAAGGCTGCTACAAAGGGGGAGACTGGCGAACAGCAGACAGCGATCAAAACACTCGGATCCACTGGAAAGACCAGCGCACAAGCCATCGAAGTCCTCCAGCGGTGGGTCGCAGGCAAGCTTCCGCCGGAGGTATCACTCGAAGCTCTCGAAGCCGCCGAAAACTTGTCGGATTCCCCGGATGTCGCGAAACTACTCGCTGAAGCCAACGCGGATCGCGACGAAAGCAGCCCTGTCAGCGTTTATCGCGAAGCGATGTTCGGTGGCAACCCGGAGCTTGGCTCGAAAGTCTTCTGGGAAAAGGTCTCCGTCTCTTGCGTACGCTGCCACAAAATCGGTGGCGATGGCGGCGAAGTCGGTCCCGAACTGACTCGAATAGGAGTCGACAAAGATCGGCGTTACCTGCTGGAGGCGATTGTGGATCCGAACAAAGTGATTGCCAAGGGCTTTGAATCGGCTTTACTGCTCGATATCGATGACAATGTTCATACGGGTGTTGTTCGAGAAGAAGATGATGACTCCATTACATTGGTTGACGCGCAGGGCGGTGTAACGAAGTTCCTCAAAGACGACATCGTCGCACGCAACCCTGCCCTTTCAGGCATGCCAGCGGACTTGGTCAAGAACCTGAGCAAGCAAGAACTACGAGACCTCGTCGCCTATCTTGCATCGCTTGACGGAAGTGCCGCCGACAACGGAGAAAATGAAGTCCAGTAATCGGTCACGCCTACATACGATCCGTTCAAGCACTCGAGCACGCAGCAATGACATGCATCACTTGGGCCACCACGGTAATTCCGTGCGTGGCCCATTTTCAAAGTGCGATAGGACGAAGCGTACAGCTGGCAGCGAAAGGCTATTCCCAAGCAGCTTCCATAGCGTGCGATTTCCGAGACCAGCAAAATCGAACGTGTCCGGGAATCCAAGGAAATTCGCTACCTCCCTAGGGGAGAAGTAGCGTAATCGCTTCTTCATCATAGAACCGCCAACCGCCCCCGGTTCTAATGAAAGATACGAACCACTTCGAAGCCAGGATTGACCATAGCTCGAAGTAAAACACGCGGTAGGCCTTCCGCTATCCATCTCGATCGTATCCAACGCCTCGGCGTATTGCTCCGCAATGGATTCCTCAAGCAACAATGAACTCTCGATTGCTGCTTCGCATCCGGTTGACTCGCCGGGACCGACTAGGAACTCTTTTGGTCGAAGATCAAAACGCAGTTGGATCGGCTGCTGGTATGTCATCCGCGTCGCGAGCGCGTAAACCCGGGGGCGGCGATTAGGCCATCCCCAATCCGTTGGACAACATTTCACAACGCGAACTCTGTAGTCATGAGCTTGCAGAACTTGCTCGAATCTTTTCGCCATTTCAGATTCTTCGAATCCGACCACATTCTCTACCACGATGTGGCTTGGCATGCAGCACGCAATGTCGGGAGCGCAAGAAGCGACACCGGACAGCCATCGTGCGAATGACTTCGAACGCGAATCATCACTCGCGCGTTGGGCTCCCTTACGAGTAAATGGCTGGCAGGGCGGAGACAGCCACCAAAGGTCTGCTTGGTGATCCGTAATTTGCTCTATCGGCAGCGACTCGATCTCACGGATCCAGTAGGGTGTCGAGTAGTTTGCTTCAAACAACCGCCGTGCGTTTTGATTGATATCGTAAGCGGCTAAACCAACAGCCTCGGGCCATGCTGTTGAAACTCCACCAAGTCCGGCGTACAGCTCAACAAGCCGTGGCTTCTGTCGTGGAGCCATGCATTATTCCGTCTGTCGCGAGAAAGTCAGTTTACCGATAGCCAACATCAACGGGCTGCGTCCAAGAACAGAGTGTCGACGGTAGAATCGAAAGCTCGGATTTTGAGACCAATTGACGCGATACGGTTCAGGTGAGTCGCGTGATTGAGCACCTTCATGGGCTTCATGCCAACCTGAGGAAGCTAAATGCTAGCCATCATTTTGGAGTGGATCGGCAATGCGCTGATCGCAATCGGCCTTTTCATCGCCATCGTTGCGGGCGTTGATTATGCGATGGAAGCCGATGCCGCCAAGGCTATTGCCGTCGCTTTTGGAATCAGTACCGCCGCAATCGGCTGGTTCCTTTTCCGAAGAAAAGCCAAAAACAGTCGGGAATAGTCCTTCTGCCCCAACGAAATCTGGAGTGCTGGCGCATCAAACATTGCCGGCTGCTGCACTCTCTCGTGCCAAGCATTTGCCTTAGACCTGATACGTCCTTGCTCCGCGCGAGTCAATGCTTCCTGGACTTGCGTTAACAGGAGGAGATCGTATCCTTAGGGGCGATTTCACGCCCAAATCATGGAACCCTACCGATCGCCTGGTTGGTTCCCCAGCGCGGTATGCCAGATCGTGTGGCCTTGTTTCGACCATTTGAGCTAGTGTTTCCATTGGTATCTTGAACCGGTTGCGTCTACGGTTCGGCCTAGTCGATTCCTGCTGGTATTTCAATGAGCCAACTACTGCTTTACTACCAGCGTCCAGAACCAGCGACATGGGTTTTTCTCTCGTCGTTCCTGTTGCTGAGCTTGTATTTCGTATTCCACCGTTTTTTCAGCGTAAGAAACCTCGACATCATTTTGCTTTTGCTCTTAGCACCAGGCTTGATGATGGTCTACGAAGGTCGCAGGCAACGTATTGAAGAAACGACCATCGTGGCCACGACCGGTGAACTGGTTAACGCCAGCAGAAACTCGTCGCGAACCGGGTCGACAGGCGAAAAACGACAGTCGAATTTCTGGGACGACTCGCTTCCGAAGAATATTTTATTCCCGAAAGCCAACCTCAGTTTCGTAGCCTCAGCCGGCAATTCGGGTGGGCCACTCCAAACTGCTGACCTAGTTCAAACTGCTGACGAAACGGGGGGAAAGACGCGAGCTTCAGGGTTAGGCGATGATGGGTCCAATCAGCAGGATGCCTACCCACGTGAGCCGGTTCCTCAATTCAACCCTTCATGGAAGCCGCGCGCAATCGAGTTCTACGGATTCGTCGTATTGCTAGTTGCATGCGCGTTCTTGATGATTCGAATGCTGGTCGACCCAGCGTTAGTTCGACGTCCGTTGTTACTTCCGAACTTGTCCATCGGCGGACTCAGCTTCATTGGGATCAGCTTGTTTCTCTTCTTGATGGCGAATGTGGCTACAAGCACTCCTCGGGAACAAGCCGAACGGGGGCCATCTCTCGGTCCCGGATACGTACTGCTCAATATGCTACCTTCGTTACCCACAACACCGGAGGGCTCCAGCGTTGGGAATGAGGATGGCGTGGCAGGCGGTCCCGTTAGCCCTTGGTTGCCAAACGTGACGCGAATCCTCTCGATCCTAAGTAACCTGGCAATCGTCGCTGGCATCATTGGGATCGGCTACTGGCATTTCGGAAATATCAATACGGGAATCGGTTGCGCGGTGTTGTATTTGATATTGCCGTACACTGCGCAGATGACGGGAAATGTAGAGCACACAGTACCAGCCGCGTTTCTCGTCGCTGCTCTGCTGGCATATCGCCAACCCGTGGCCTCTGGCGCACTTCTTGGTACTGCCGCAGGACTCGTATACTACCCGTTCTTTTTGCTACCACTCTGGATCAGCTTTTATTGGCACCGTGGGCTCGCCAAATTCCTGACCGGCATTGGGATCGGCGTCGGTGTGCTGATCATCATGCTTTTCTTCTCTGGCTCTTCATTCAGCGATAGCTTTCAAACCATGTTTGGACTTTGGTCCCCAAGGATGAAAGGACTCGAGGGCATTTGGGCGACGGACTACGGCTTGGCGGCCGAATTCCGCTTACCGATCTTGGTTGGATGCATTCTGCTAGCGGGTAGCTTTGTGTTTTGGCCACCGCGCAAGACACTTGCGACTCTGCTGTGCGGTAGTGCAGCCAGCATGATTGCCGTCCAATTTTGGCACGGCTTCGGCGGTGGACTTTATATGGCTTGGTTTTTGCCTTTCACCCTCCTCACCATGTTCCGTCCCAACCTCGACGATCGTATCGCCGAAAATGTTCTTCGCTAGCGACTTGGAATTGGGCGTAAACTGGCTCTAAATTGGAACCGGAATGTCACACGACGAGCAAACGGTCGACTCAGACTTCGAAGCTGAAAGCCAAAAGGAGGCCGACGGCTTTTTTGCCGAGTTCGCAACCTTTCTCGTTGAAAACAAGAAATGGTGGATGACTCCCATCTTTTTGGTTCTGGGACTTTTGGCCGTTTTGATTGTGCTTGGAGCGAGTCCTCTTGCTCCGTTCATTTACAGCATCTTCTAGCACACCCCTTACTCGCCCCCGGCGTTGTGGGGAGGCCCTTGGAATGTAGAAATCCCATTCTCGCCAGCGATTAGGTCATTGTCGATTCTGACGTCATCACTCAGAACAGTTGCCTGTTCCTGAATTAGCTTGCGACCAAGACAGCTCGAAGACTTCGTGGCAACATCACTCGAGAGCATTGGTTGCATATGAGCAACTTGTGGGATTCCGCAGACAATCCTTGCCAAAATCTAGGGATTGTGTTGCAAAAACACATCGACTTAACCCTAGAGACTTCGGTTTGTATGGGTTTCGCCTCGATAGTTCTACTTGCAGTACGATGCATGGCATATGGTTTAGGTAGAACGTCTGCCTGATACCGGAGCGATCTCTGCCAATGAAGTCTAAACACCAATTTCGACGTGCGCTGTTCGAGCGATTCGAAGAACGGCAGCTGATGACGGCTGCTCCAAATAGCGTGGATTTGGCTGACATCTCAGTAACTCAAGTTGCCTCAAATTTTGTCGATCATCATCACCACCAGCATTCTGGTAATCATGATGGTCACGAGCACGGTAACCATGGGCTAGGATGCAGCTGCGGTTCTTGCTTAGGCGCCTTGGACAGTATTTGGCGATACGCCGCCGAGAGCGATGGGGCGGCTTCTGGATGGGATTCGGGCTCGCCACAAGATATTACCCATGTCGTGACGATTCAGCCCGTCATTGTCTCGAACTCAGACGGCTCCAATACGGCTGAATATTTTGGAAGCTCGACCGAAGAAGCCATCATTCACGATCTAATCGACCAGATCTGGGCACAAGCCGGTATTGATATCGATTGGTTGGCTCCCAATTATTGGAACGATACGTTCGCCAATGTCGGGAATGGTTCGGCATCGAATTCTCGCCCAACAAGCGATCTCGGAACCATTCGTAGCAGCGGAGACGCGGCCGGCGTAGGAAATACCGATCCCCTCGTTCTCGACATGTACTTCGTTGAGATCTCAGCTGGATTCACGCAGCTCGGCAACAACTATGCAAACGGACTCGCGTACGTCGGAGCAAATGGAAGCACCGTCCATGTAGGCGATAGTCTTGTATCTTGGTCCGGTGGCAGAGAGACTGTTGCTCGAGTCGTCGCCCACGAGATCGGACACAATTTGGGCCTTGGACACGTCGTCGACACACCGAACCTCATGGACGATGGCGAGCTGCTCAACAATTCCCAGATCAGCACGTCACTATCGAGTCAGTTCTCCGTCGAACTCCCCGAAAACTTCGCTCCGGTCGTAGCATCCCCCATTGCCGATGTCTTTGTTAAATCGGGCAGCACACCTCAAACTCTCGACCTCGCAGGGATCTTTTACGACGCGAATGGCGACACACTCACCTACAACGTCTCAACCTCCGACAGCGCGACGGCCAACGGCACCCTCAACGGCTCTCAGTTAGGGTTGACCTTCAACGGTCTTGGCCAAGCGACCATAACTGTTACCGCATCTGATAACCGTGGTGCTAGCGTTTCCGAGAACATCCTGGTTACAGTCGAAAACACAGTCTTCTCGGGTGACTTTGACGGGGATGGAGTTGATGATCTTATCACGTGGTCGAATGGCAGCTGGGAAGTAGTCCTTTCCCCTGCTGGGAACTCGAACGCTAGCTCCATCGGCACGTGGGCCAATAGCGTGGTCTGGGAGGACTTAGGCGTTGGAGACTTCAATGCAGATGGACGGACTGATGTGGTCGGACGAACGGGCGGGCAATGGTGGGTGGGGCTTTCGGACGGCTCAACACTAAGCTCACAGTGGTGGGGTGGCTGGTCAACAGCGGTTGAATGGTTAGACGTCGATTACGGCGATTTCGACGGAGACGGAAGAGACGACATTATTGGACGTGAACGTGGGAATTGGTGGCTCGCTAGCTCGGGCGGGAATAACTTTAGCAATGCTTATTGGGGCAGCTGGAGCAGTGTCGTCGATTGGGAAGATGTAGCCGCCGCAGACTTCAATGGTGACGGACAACTTGATGTAGCAGGACGAACCGGTGGCAACTGGTGGGTCGGTATTTCGACAGGTAGTAGCTTCAGCACCTCACTTTGGACAAGCTGGTCTGATGCCGTCGATTGGCAACAGGTCACGTTCGCTGATTTCAACGGCGACGGGCGAGCAGATATCGCAGGACGGGCTGGAGGAAACTGGTGGGTTGCAGTGTCCAACGGAACAAGCATGCAGAACCAGAATTGGGGCTACTGGTCAACCGCAGTGAGCTGGTTCGATGTCGAGACGGGTGACTTCAACGGTGACGGCAAGCAGGACATCGTGGGCCGCACCGGAGGCAGCTGGTGGCTTGCTCTAGGAGGCGACTCATCATTTACCAACGCATTGCTGACAACCCAACAGAGCTCCATTTGGAGGAATAATGAAACCGGAGACTACGACGGCGATGGTCGCATTGAACTTCACTCCCAACTTGATGCAGAACTATTGATTGTGGGAGTGTAGCCAACTGAATGGGCACTTAAGGTGCCAACGTTGTGCGAGCCTTAAGCAGCTCGTGCTTCGAGGTCGCCCTGCGGAACTAGCTTCCCGTCACGCATTTCAAAAACACGATCTGCGATCTCAAGTAACTTCTCTCTGTGCGTGATGATGATCATTGTACATTGCCCGCGCAGTGTTTCGAGTGACTCTCGAATTGCCTGTTCACTCTGCATATCGATTTGGCTCGTTGCCTCATCCAAGATGAGGATTTCAGGATTGCAAATCAACGCTCGTGCCAGCGCAATACGCTGGCGTTGGCCGCCGGATAACTTGCAGCCATTTCTTCCTACCGTAGAGTCGTAACCATCCTCTAGCGAATGCATGATGAAGTGATCAGCGTGTGCTTTTCGAGCAGCGTCACGAACTTCTTCGTCGGTCGCATCAGGGCGACCGTATCTGATGTTGTAGGCTACAGATTCGTCGAACAATTCGGTCTGCTGATTGACCAACGCGATACGACTCCGTAAGTCGTCCAGTCGAAGTGACGAAAGCGGAATCCCGTCCATATCGATCGAGCCACTACTAGGATCGTAGAAGCGGCAGAGCAGATGAATCAGTGTCGATTTCCCACTGCCGTTGCTGCCAACGACCGCGACGGTTGACCCAAAGCCAATCTCCATCGAAACGTCATCGAGAATTCTTTGCTCTGAGATGTAGCCGAATCCAAGATTGCGGAATGTCACCTTACCATGCGGTCTGGCTACTTCCACAGGTTCATCAGGATCACCAATCTTCGTCGTCTGATCCAACACGGGAAAAAGCGTATCAGCAGCCACCGTTCCGGCATAAATTGATCCATATACGGCAGACAGCTTACGGAGCGGGTCACTAACTCCGATAAGCATCCCAAAGAATACCAGCAGTGCAGAAACGCTGAGTGGCTCAGGACAAATCTGAATGCCCCACAGATGAGTTTCGTTGTTCAACACCAAATATGCTCCGCCGATGATCGTTGTACCGAGCATACCCACGCCAAGGAACTCAATAATGGGCTTCGACAGGGATGTGAGAAAGAGAAATCTCAACCCGAAAGACTTCATCAAATGCGTCGCGTCCTCAAAGCGGCCTTGTTCATAGGATTCTTGCCTGAACGTCTGGACCGTATTTATGTTCTCAAGTGATTCCAAAAGGACTTCATGAAAGCCCGTGGCTCGCTCCAGTACTCGCTGGGAAACCGTTTTGAGCTTCCGCGTTACAACGTAAAGCAATAGGCCGCAGATTGGAGCCACAACGATGCTAAGTACTAGCAGTTTCCAACAGATATAAGCGGCACCCGCTAAGCAAGCTATCAGCTTCAGAGGCTCTCGGATAGCTGCACCAAAAGCACTCATGAGCCCCGCAGAAAGCATATCGGTGGTGTGAATAATGAGGGTGACAAAGTTCGCATTGCCTCTTTCTCGAAAAGACGCCTTGTCCATCAGCAATGCCTGGTTAAACACTCTATTTCGAAATCCACGCGAGATGCTGAGGGCAACTCGCCCGACGAGCATTTCGTTCGAGATCAGGAAAACGTGGCGCAAAAGGGTTGAAAAGATGAGCGCCGCGACGATCAAGGAGATTGTTGCAAAAGGGCTTTGTGGGACGAATTTCTCGACCCAAGGCTGCATCTTTTCATAACTAATGAGGCGACTTGATACCGCTGCTTTACTGTTCTGAAGATCATCGATGGAGCGTGAAAGTCTCAATCGCGACTCGTCGTCATTGGCTTTTTGGAACCGCGCTGACTCTTCGACGATCAGAGCAGTAATATCGCGAACTTCGGATCCCGCGCTGTCAATCTCTGTCTGCAACCATTCTTGAGTCGACTGTCCCTTTATCGTTACTTCAAGAATCGGATAGAAAGCGCCAATATTTGCCCCCCATAATCCTGCAACTGCAAAGGAACAAAGTGTCGCAAGCACAAGAGATGGCCAATAGCGACTCGCCTGTAGCAATGCTCGTGTGAAATTATTCATTGATTCCGTTCTAGGTGCTGATGAGCGAGCAAGTCAGTGCCGAGTTACTCCAATCGGCGAATCACCTATAGCAGTTCTCACACCAAGCTGAAATCCCAAAACCGCGGCTCCGCTTGCCCGGGGCTCCATGGCAAATCTGGTAGATAAATATCACCGCGCGTGGGAAGCATGCCCATCGCCACCTCGGCGAAGGCGCTCGAGAGAATAGATCGCGGAGGCCCCGTGAAACACATGGGACCCAATTTGCAGACTGGTCGGGGTCATTCCTATTTGCAAAGAATAGAGCTCGCTAACGCAACGGACTCAACTCTTATCAAGTACGTAGAAGGAATTGACAAACTGCACAAAATCCAAGCGATATCCCAGGGGCTCAAGGAAGGGCACCAGACGCTCGACTCCTAGATGACCATGCTCGACACACAAAACTCGTGGGAGGACTTTCGCGAACTTAAAACGTTCAAGGACGGCAGGTTCATGGCCCTCCACGTCGAGAATCATCAACTCTATTTCGGACAGCTGGAACCCTTCAACGAAAGCGTCAAAAGTGGTGGTTTCAATCCGAGACCGTTGGAACTTACAGCCAATCTCCTCGAGACTTGCGGCATGCTCCTGCCCGTGTCTCAGCGATCCGTTCGTACAAAGGTCAAAATCCGGATGGACTACATCTACGAACTCAGCAGTACCGATGGAATCACTGAGTGCAACATTAATGTTTACGGCATTGGGACGATTCTTGTCCAACTGCTCATAAATTTTGGGCGAGGGCTCCAGATTGTAAGCATTCCAACCCAGGCTCTCTTCGAAAAACTTACCCGTGGATTCAAGCTCGCCATCGAATGCCCCACACTCGATCAGTGTCAGATTGGGAGACGCATTGAGAAAATATCTCTCGTGCAAGGTACGATCTACCGGTGGATCAAATTGTCCGTAGTAGACCCAGCTCTTGTGCTTGTCCGCAGAAGCAACTCCGTTCACGACAACCTCTCAAGGTAGAAATGGAAAGCAGCTTGCAAGACTAAGCAGCCCGCGACAATATGGGTAACACTTTTTCAGATTCATGCGTTCGAGTCATCAGGTTCATCCAATCTTCTGCAACGTCTTCCGCGCTGCGTCCGACCCAAGGGAACTCTCCAGCGCCAAAACTGGTACTTCGATTCGCACTGTCGACATGAATTAGTGGCTCAAGGTAGCGAAACCTGTCATCGCCATGGATCCAGCCAATGCATGATGACGCCTTTGGAAATCGCTTTTGAAAATCGGGGGAGTATTTCGCGTGAATCGGAATTTTTGCTTCGAGGGCTCGCGCTATTTGAAGGGCGACACTTGACGTCAAAGCGATTGCGATGATCGTCGCGGTCTCACTCAACCCGAGTCGAACTTCTCTAAGATGCGAGAACGAACGAACTTCGACACAATCGCAAAGTCCTCGACGGCGAATTAACGCTGAGATCTCGAAGCCAATTGGTGCCTCCGCAATAAACTGTAAAGGGCCCAAGCAGCGATTCTGGGCTCTTGCAATCGCAAAAGCATCCAGCAAAGAACGTACATCGGCTTGAGTGGGCGAAGCACCGAGCAGGCAGACGAATCCACCATGATGTAGTTCGGCGAACTCGGCGTCTTCAGAAATGTCACCGGGAACGATACTGAACGAAGCCGGTTCTTGCGGTGCCGCCCCTTGGGTTTCGACACCGAATACCGTCTCACAAACGTCGGTTAAGTTGCTGCTGTCCGATACTTTTGAATGGAGCGGCAGAATCTCTCGCGTCACTCGAGCCCCTTCCTCAACGACTCTGAAGTACCGGGCCGTTTTCGGCAGGTTAGTGGCTGCTTTTCCCGCTAGAATCCAAACATCACAACCAGTATACGGCCCCCTCTTCGCTGCAGCTGCGTTGAGCCACTTCGTTTGAATACCCACCATGGAGCGGCAGATCAACCAAATGAACCTTGTTGTTGGAGAGATAGCAATGCGACCTGCAGCGAATCCGAGCTGGTTCAAACCTGCGACTAGCTGGGCAACCGTTCGCCTGATCTTTGATTGGCCTACATCTCCCGATGGTACCCCAAGCCGCGATTGAGCTAACGATTTCAGTCGACTCCATTTCGCATTGCTGACGCGCATCCGGTAAAGTGCTAGCTGTTTTTCGGCTTTCAACAGCTGTGTGACAGCAAGATTGGGTAGCTGCCATTTCGCCTTTGAGCGTTCCTTACATACGCGCGTCTTGGCGCCGGAAAGCATATTAAGCTGCCACCGGTGCCGCTCCTCAGTGAGTAGCTCTAGGGAGCCACATTGCGAATTCTGCGATATGGAAACAGCATTGGCTTTAACAAAAGCCAATGCACGGCGGAATTCCTCAGGCGTATCTGCGAGACAAGATATGCCGACGCGAACGCCTCTCGGTAGTCTACGCGTTTTTTGAATTCCCAGCTGCATCTTAATGGCTTTGAAGCGTACGTGGCTCGGCATATCCAAGGACAGGAGCACAACCCTCCCAATCGCTTACAGATCTTGTTAGCAATACTGCGGGGGCAGGTAAATGCCGCTTGAGGACTATTTGCACGCATTGCGGTCAGCAATGATCTTGCCTGCTGGCAGACGCATCTGCTACATCAGCAACATCGGAAAGCTCTACCCGCCAAAGCACGCACCCGAGCAAGAGCCAAATTAGATGTCTATGAAAAACAAGCGAGTGATGTGGGTTCTCAACCACACGACCCTGATGGAATGGGAAGTCCCCACTCTACTAGATATGGGGCTTGAGGTTTTCGTACCCAAACGACTCCCGGAAGGCCCAAACAGCCGGACCGCAAACGTAACCGATGAGTACGATGCTTCGTTGAGCATTCCGCAGGCGGATCTCGATCATCTCAATACAATCAATTTCTACGAAGATCCGATTGACGAACGGACAGCCGCAATCATCAACAAACACTTTGGGACCTGTATTTCCGCATACATCTTTCCTGGCCTCTACTACATGCTACAAGCCTTTGAAGGCAACATCTTTATGCGTGCGTTCGGGCATGCGGGGGAGATAGACTACGAGAAAGCGACCGACACAGTCGACTTCTCGAGTTTGCAACAGAGTGCACCGCAGCTTCAGCGAAGCCGATGGAAGCGTTGGAACGACTACCTGCTCAATCGTGTATTCAATTTGGCGAAGATCAAGAATCACAACTTGATCATGGATGAAATGTTTGCAAAACGGGATCGTATTTTCCTTGCCGCTGCGTACAAAGAGATCATCGAAAACGAAACGGAGTTTCTTCGTTCTCGATCCGTTTACCTTCCACTTGCGTTGCCGCCGTCGATTATGGAGACGGAGGGATCATGGAAGGGAGGTGACGAAAGAGTGCTTTTCGTATGCCCCAATATCGATCAAATCGACTATTACCGTCGAATCTACCTGACATTCAAAGAAGAGCTCGGCGAGTTTCCCTACTGTATCGCCGGTCGACAGGACTTGGACGGTGTCGAGACTCCGCTCACTACGAATGACCCTGGGATTCTTGGATACATTGCTCGCGAAGAACTTGACGAATTGATGCGAACCTGCAGTTGCATGTTTTATCATTCTCAAGAACCCAGGCATCTCCATTACCACCCACTGGAGGCTATCGTGATTGGGCTTCCGCTCATCTTCATGTCCGGTGGCCTGCTCGAGTCCTGTGGAGGGGCGGACCAACCAGGGCTTTGCCGGAGTTTCGAAGAGGCTCGCGCAAAAATTCTGCGCCTTCAGTCGGGAGATGAATCCTTCCGCGCAGAAGTATGTGAGAGCCAGAAGCAGATTCTCGCCCCCTTTCTTTCCCAGTACTGCACTGACGTCTGGCGTCAATCGTTCCAACCAATTGCGATGGGGAGGGCAGCATGAAAATCCTAGTATGGCACCCGGTGTTTGCCCTTGGCGGGGGGTGCCGCCTATTCGTCGAACTGGTGCGTACACTCGCCGAACACGATGGCGTCAAGCAAGTTACCGTTGCCTTCAACGAGCAATATCATGAAAGCGTAACGAGCTCTTGGTCCGCCTCCGTTTCCCAGCATAGGATTTCCAACTCAGACAACATAAAGGCATATCTTGCAGATCACGACGTGGTCTACATTCCCTGGCCTCATGGCATAACCCCCCCGGCTGTAGATAGACCGACAGTATGTGTTTACCAAGACACAATTTTGCTAGACGCGTATGGAGGTCACTCGACTGACGGTTTTCTAAATGCCCAGCTTGCTACGCTCAAAAGCACCGTTGCTAGTTACGAATACATGATCGTAACCTCCAACTATACGAAACGACGCATCTGCGCACTCCTTCCTGGGGTAGAGTCTGCGAAGATCAAAGTCCTGCCGCACATAGCGTGCGATGAACACAGCAGCCAGCCTCACGAGAGTGGTCTACTTTCTGCCCAAGATCGAACGAGCCGGGACGAGGCCCCCTATATCCTCTATCCTGCAAACGTAGCGGAACACAAAAATCATGTTTCGCTGCTTGCAGCATTGAGCAAGAGAAAGCGAAGAGATGTCAAACTCGTTCTCTGCGGCTATGGAACCGAAGCAATCGGGCAACAAGGCCTAACGGACAATGCTTACCTTAACCGTTTAAACAAGTTGATTCGCGACCGACATCTGGTGGTCGGCAAAGACTTTGAAGCACACGGCTATGTGGACGATCCCGCTGTCGAAGCACTTTGGCATGGAGCTCTCGGTCTCATCATGCCGACGCGTGCGGAGGGGATGGGACTGCCGATTAACGAAGCACTAAATCGCCAATTGCCAGCCATCGCCTCAGACATCCCAGTTTTGCGAGAACATTTCTCACATCGCTCCGACGCCATTTTATGGGTTGACCAAGAGTGCCCAACTGAACTTGCGATTGCTTGGGACACACTGTGTGATGAACACGAAGAGCTTATTCGGAAGGCGCAGAACAACATCTCGAGTCGCGTCACCTGGGAGCAAATTGGAGAAGAAACCCTGAAAATATTGAGTTCGGCTAAGTCCGCGAAGGTGAAAAGCCGCAATTCGCGTTACCGAGTTCTGGAGAGGCTTTTTCGAAAACCAAACCAAGCAAGCCGCGTGGCGTAGGTACTCGGCGATCGAAAATCAATCACCGCGAATAGACTGAAAATAGAAATACGACTCGCGAGAACTTAGTACGGAGAAAATCGGCTGTGCGAATTGGCATTTGGTGCGACTATGGCTTTACCCTAGAGCCAAGTGAGGGTATTGGCGTCTTCGTCGATAACCTTGCCCGCGGCTTGGTCAGATCAGATCCAAACTGTGAGATCCTACTCTTCGCACACCCTGGGCAAGAAAACAGACTGGCTGCTGCAACTCGCGCGGGATATGGCCGAATTTCAGTTTGCTCGGTAGCACGTTCACCACAACCACACCGTTTCTTTGCGAGGCATTTGAGAAAAGTCGCAAAGAAAATTGGCCCTTACTCGAACTCTCTCGGGGCAACTGGCCAAGCACTCGGCTCTGCAGCAAGTTCCCTTAGGCACCTAGGCACCAGACTCGAGAGTTCCCGCGAAAAAGAGATCGACTCGCATGTAGAATCTTGCGACATTATGCTCTTGCCCTATGTTGGGATCGATCGAGTATTCACAATACCGACGGTTGTCGTAGTCCACGATTTGGTTTCGTACCACTACCCCGTGATCACCAAGCCGTCGAGTCTTATCGATCTCAAACGCATGGTCGACCACACCGTTGGTCGAGCTACTCTAGTCGCATGCATGTCAGAGTTCATCAAGTCCAATGATCTTATTGGAACCCTGGGTTTGCCTGAAGATCGTGTGCGTGTCATACCGCCCGCGGTTCCGGATGATCTCAATTGCGACGCATGCCGATCTCAGTCATGGCGGCCACCAGGTGGATTGAAACAACTGCAATACATCCTCTACCCAGCAGCGTTTCGCCCTTACAAGAATCACGGCCTACTCATAGATGCTTTGGCTCAGTGCAAAGCATCTCCGCTCCTGCGACATCTCAAGCTTGCATTCACTGGAATCCGCAAGGTCCCTTTGGATTTGAAGAACAAGATTCGTAAGCTAGAAATCGATGATGACGTTGCTATCCTGGGCAAGGTTTCGCGTGACGAACTAGACCAGCTTTACCGCCATGCTTTTGCCACAGTTGTTCCCTCGCTTTATGAGCAGGGCTCGTTCCCGCTAATGGAAGCACTCGCTCATGGGTGCCCGGTGGCTTCAGCAAAAACTCCCAGTTTGCAAGAGGCTTTCCGAACCATGGGAGACTCGATGCTTTACTTCGACCCTTACTCCCCAGATTCTCTCCTCTCCGTGTTGGAGCAAATCGCTTCCCACCGCGAAGCTACGATATGTTCGCAGAGCGTTGGATTCGATGTTATGCGGAGCTTCGACTGGGTTGACGCGGCCGCGCGTTGGCACTCCCTGTTTGAAGAAGCCCTCGACATAAACAACGCCCCGCTTCGAGCCGCAGGCTGAAGGCGACCATCTCGCTTCTATGCGACTTCGTAATTTCGGCTCTCAGGCGGCATGCCGTATTCGCTTGGGATTTAGCAGCTTCGCCGGTGCGCCGACATACGTCCCTGGCTCGCGAAGGTCACCGATAACCACGGTCCCAGCCCCTACTATTGTGTCGGCGTGTATATTGACCTCAGGAATAACGCTGCATCCAACACCGAGGAAACTCCCGGTTCCGACTGTCACATTGCCGGCAAGATGGCTTCCGGGGCCGACATGAACGAAACTCTCTAGTTGACAATCGTGATCAACTGTGGCGCCAGAATTGATGATGCACCCTTCTCCGACAACAGCTGATGCACCAACCACGGCGCCTGGCATAACGACGCACCCCGGTCCCAGGCGAGCTGAAGGTGAAACCCAAGCAGCTTGCGAAATCACAGTGGCGAACTCTAGATTCAGCGTATGCAATCGCTCCGTAAGGCGCCGACGCAAGCGATTGCAGCCGATGGCAACAAATACTCCGTGACCACTACTCGGCAGACTGCGAAGCAGGGTTTCGGATTCTGACTTCAACGGTACTCCAAGTACTTTGCCAACGGGTTCAATCTCAGGCACGAGGCAACAGCTTGCAAGGTAGTCTTCAGTCGACTGCATGGCCTCAATTACCATCTTTGCGTGGCCTGCCCCACCCAGAATCGCGATTTTCTGTTTCAAGAAGTCAACTCCGTCTGGGGTGTTTCGGCCAATGTTTTGGGACGTTATCAAATCCTTTTGCATGGACCAAGAGGGAAGTGTATCAGCAGAGTTGCTCCTTATTCGGCCACACCACGATTCTTGCACCTTGCAACACCACCTCATTGACGAACATTGAACTTGCTGCACGTTCCAGCGGTCTGTTACAAGCGACGTCCCGACCTACGACTGGGACAGGAATAAACGGATCTCAGTCGACCGATTAAGTTTTGACTCAACTGCGTAAAGTGGAGCATGCCACCATGCCAAGAATCCCTGTCGCTTGTGCCGATGTAAGCGGAAGCGAGGAAGCCTACGTAACAGAGGCGATTAGGAGCTCTTGGATTTCCTCGACGGGGAAGTTCGTTGACCAATTCGAAAAAACCTTCGCGGAACTGTGCCAAAGCGACTACGCACTGAGTTGCTCCAACGGAACCGTCGCCCTACACCTCGCATTGCTGGGAATGGGACTGCGACCAGGTGATGAAGTCATCGTTCCATCATTAACCTACGTAGCAACCGCCAATGCTGTGAGATATTGTGGGGCTGAACCGGTATTCGTCGACGTTGATCCCGATACTTGGTGCATCGATCCAGAAAAGATTGAGGCGGCAGTTACTCCACGCACTAGAGGCCTGGTCGCCGTCCATCTAATGGGACACCCCGCTGACATGGATGCGATCAACCTCGTCGCCGCGATGCACGGATTGTGGGTCGTCGAAGACTGCGCAGAGGCGCCGCTTGCAAAGTACAAAGGCAAACCCGTCGGTTCACTGGCAACTGCCGGCACGTTTTCGTTCTTCGGAAACAAGACTTTCACATGTGGAGAAGGTGGAGCCGTCACTTTCTCCGACAACCAGCTTGCCACACGCCTCAAGTTACTTCGTGGCCAGGGTATGGACCCCAAGCGTCGTTACTACTTCCCAATCACGGGATATAACTTCCGGCTGACGAACGTCGCATGTGCTATTTTGTGTGCTCAACTCGAACGAAAAGACCAGATACTAGAACGCCGCAAGGACATCTTCTCCCTCTACGATGCACGCTTGTCGGATGTTCCGGGCATCGGCTTACAACCAGTCGCCGATTGGGCCACACCTTCCCATTGGATGTATAGCATCACCGTAGACGAGAAGGAGTTCGGCATGGATCGAGATTCGCTCGCAGCCAAATTGCAGGAAGCTTCGATCGACAGCCGACCATTTTTCTTCCCGCTCCATCGGTTACCACCGTTCCGCAGAGCTGCCGAGAACCAGAACCAACCATTACACGAAACAAACCGACTCGCTGAGTGTGGATTAATGCTACCAACATACAATAGTCTAGCAGACTCAGACATCGAAGAAATCACAGACACGATATCTAAACTTGGTCAAGCCACCAATCGGACCGGCTT
The DNA here is from genome assembly GCA_046290675.1 of Aureliella sp. Taxonomy (GTDB): domain Bacteria; phylum Planctomycetota; class Planctomycetia; order Pirellulales; family Pirellulaceae; genus Aureliella. Next base: position 232,269 of record JBKAHA010000006.1, on the reverse strand, counting down.
GCGAATTGCGGCTTAGTACAGTCTTGCGAAGATCAGGATCACGTTGCTTCGCGGCTCTTCCAGACGCTGCGGCGTTCTGGTCCACCTCAAGGAAACACCAAGGGCGAGGGGAGATACATCATGGCACCAATCGCTATGATCACGGGCGCCAGCGGCCAGGACGGAGCCCTGCTAATGCAGTTACTCACGACAAGAGGCTATGTCGTTCATACCATTTCGCGCAGCCACACCGATGAATCTTCCAAACAGGGCAGCACGACGACACACGCCCTGAACAAGTCCGACTCCGCGGTTGTTAGTCGCAGACTCAGCAGGCTCATTCGTGATATCCAGCCCGATGAAATTTATCACTTCGCGAGTGATAGCTTCATCCCCAATAGCTGGGATTCGCCGCTTGAGAATTTGGAAGTCAATGCGGGCCTGACGATTGCAATTCTGGAAGCGGTTCGGCATCACAGTCCTAAGACTCGCGTTCTAAACGCCTGCTCGCGGGAAATCTTCGGCCACGCATTCGAAGGTCGGGTCAACGAAGAAACGGCAATGCGTCCGACCACTCCTTATGGAATCAACAAGGCTTCCGCGCGGTGGATGGTTCATGCTTACCGTGAACGGTACGGTCTTTTTGCCTCCAATGCGATCCTATTCAACCACGAATCGCCGCTACGGAAAGAAGAATTCGTCACTCGAAAGATCAGCCGCGGCGTCGCCCAAATCATTCACGGGCTTCGATCGCAAATTGAACTCGGCTGCCTAACCGCGAGACGCGATTGGGGCTACGCTGGGGACTTCGTCGATGCGATGTGGCGAATGCTCCAGATCGACAGCCCGGAAGACTTCGTCATTGGCACCGGGCAGACGCATTCCATCGAGGATTTCGCCTCCGCTGCCTTCGGACACGTCGGACTCGAATGGAAAGAACATGTTACGACGAATCCGTCCTTTGCTCGATCGAACGATCGCGGAGTGCTTTCGGCGGATTGCAGCAAAGCGAAGAAACTACTTGATTGGCAGCCCACGACCACGTTCGACGAATTGGTCGCCATGATGGTCGAAGCCGACCTGGCTTCCGTTGTCCGGTCGGGTGCCGTGGAGGTTAAACCGTCGGCTACAGAGAGCGTCCGAGCGACGCAAAATCGCCGCGCGGCCTAGTACAGTGAACTAGAAACTCGTTCCAGGCTCACTGCCTGAGGATGAATCCCTAGGTCGAGGCCACTTTGAAAGCGCCAGAGCTCCATTTCGAGGGCCCCTTCTACGGCGTCGCTGCAGAATACCTGACCGCTACGACCGCTCCCAGTGTCGATTTCGCGGGTACTTCGTGACCAAGCAGAGCCTTTCCACGTAGGCTCAATCGCTATGATGTAAGAATCTCCGTGGCGTCTGCTCACGGCCGATGTCACGTCAGCCGGTGCATCCCGACTCACTGGGTCTTGGTTGCTTTTCTTGGAATTTCGCCGTTTCGGGAACTATGACTGGCGATCCCGCGTCCCTTTCCATCAACAGACAATGCAAAGCGACGACGAACAGGCTATCGATCAGGTGCGAGCCGGTGACTCATCGGCTTTCGGTCTGCTAGTAGAGAAATACCAGCGGCGTCTGGTCGGTCTATTGCAACACTCTTGTGGCAACCGAGAGATTGCGGAAGAAATCGCACAGGAGACTTTTGCAAGAGCCTACCGGAAGCTGGACCTGTTTTCGGGCCAATCCCAGTTCTATACCTGGTTGGCACGAATCGGCATGAACTTGCTGGCCAGTGACCGCCGCAAGAAACGGATCGAGAGCCAGGTTTCCCGCGAAGGCATCGAAGTCGCCCTAGACTCCGTCGATAGAAGCGATTCGCCACAGCAAGCCATGGAACTTAGCGAAACACAACGCATGGTTCACGATGCCCTGCAAATGCTCGACGAAGATCGCCGAGCCGTGATCGTCATGCGTGATTTTGATGGAATGGAATACGAAGGAATTGCCGAAGCCCTAGACGTGCCCATCGGTACGGTCCGCAGCCGACTTCATCGAGCCCGTTTGGAATTGAAATCGATCCTCAAAAGCAAAGCCAGTGAGTTCGGATTCTTTTAGTGCACCGTGGTAAACCTTTGGAAACATTTTGACCGAGGCTCACCAACGGAGGCCAATGGATGCCAGTGGACAGCCTGAGCAGGATGCGATGCCCAAGCTTCAATGTTAAATAACTACGATGAAACCATCGCCTGACAATTCGGACGAAAACGACCAGTCCTTCCAAGAGGAATGGCTGTCCGCGTATATCGACGGGGAACTGTCTCCTGAACAGCGTGCCATCGTTGACAGGCGGCTGCAGTTTGATTCCAACGCGCAGCTGCTGTTGCTCGATCTGCAAAAGGTTCGCAACCTAGTTTCCGAGCTCCCTCGTCCTGTCGAAGCAACTCCTTTCAGCACCGAAAGTATTGTGGCCGCTTCCGCGCATCTCGAGGAAGACGCAGATTTAGATGCCGCGCTTGAGCCGCCCGCTTCAAAAAGCACGGGGAGGACTGCAGAAAAGTCAGAAGATGAAATTCAAAGTGAGCTCGAGAAGCACTTGGATGACCTAGTCGACGGCGACACGACCGTGTCACCTCCCCGAATCCGCTCTGTTGAAGACTTAGCTCCACCGCCTCCGAGCCTGCGTGACCAGTTCGCGGGTATTAACGCACGTGGACCGAGTAAAGCCGAATCCGAAGATCCATCAACAATAGATTCCGACTCAGAATCGCGCGAGGGCATAGATTCGACACAGCCGTCAGCGACAAACGTAGACTCGCAGGTGAAGGCGAACGCCCAAGAACCAAGTTCTGAGGCCACAAGCTTTGCAGAGCCAATTGATGGAGTAACGAGCGATCCAGAACCTAGCCCGGTCCCACTGGCAAGCTCTTCGTCTCAAGACGACGCTACATTAGATAACGACGCTACATTAGATAACGAAGATCCGGAAGAAGCGACCAACACGCGGCGTGACCACACTATGGATGCCGAGGCACCCCAATCGGACGTCACGCAGAACCAATCGGTACAAGTCGATTCCATCGTCGTCGAATCGACTCCATTGAGCGAAATGGATGACGAAGCGAGCGCGTCGATCGACACAGACGATCCGTCTCCTCCTACCACAGGTGAAGCGGACAGAGAGCCAGTCGAAGCCCCCGCAGCTCAGCTGCAAGCCGCAGCCTCCCAGGCCAGCGTCGACACGTCGCCACCCCCAAAAGAAAATCGGCTTGATACCGACACTTCATCCGACGAGTCGATCGATTCCAATAGGTCACACGACGCCGACGATTTGGATTGCACCCAGTTGCGGGCTGAGACGCAGCCCGCCTCTGCAGAACTTGACTCTATCGAAACCGAAGCGGTTAGCACTGATCAAAACATTGAATCCGAGGGGCCGGCTGGAATAGAGTCTGTCGGCGAACCGTCAAAGCAAACGGAGACCACTCCTGAGATGGCGGCACAACCCGACGATTCCGCCGTCGAACCGCGCAGCCAACCGCAACTTGATTTGGAGGACCAAATCGAGCACTCCGACGAAACGGCATATGAATCTTCCGACCTGGATGACTCCGCACCAGTTCAGGACACTGAGGAATCCGCGGACGGACATTTCGATTCTGAAGTAGAGTCGGTCGTGGTGGCTCGTAAGCCGCTGCCTCAACGCCGCTTCGCTTGGTTCCGTCCAGCAATCGCAGCAGGGCTGATTCTGTGCATGGCTGGAATAGGATACTGGGGGCTAACGAGCCCGATTAGCCCCATATCTCTGGCCAGGTCGACGGACGCGAGCGCCGCTCTCGAATCCGAGGCGACGGATTCGCTTTCTCCACTTTCACTCCCCGACGACCAAAGGGACGACGCTTTCGCTGGTGAGAGTTTGTCGATTGACTCCTTTGGCGCCCAGGCTCCCCCCACCGATAGCCAAAGATCAAATCGGGCGATGGAACGGCAACTTGCCAATTCATCGGATGCCGACATAACGAACGGCTCGACCACATTTGATGAAGCTCTTTCCCGTGCACGCGGACGTGATCCGGAGACCGCTTTGTCTCGCAGTGCCCGAGCCGCGCCAGCACCATCTGCAAATGTAATCGGCGACGCTCCAACGCAAAACGCACTTGCGGCAAACGACTTCCCTCCATTGCCAGGTGGAGTCAGCGATCAACCAGGAAGTCTAATGACGCCGGCAATGGAAAGCTTGCTGCCTCCGCCGGACGACGCTCGAGCTTCCTACAACCTGAATGACTCGGTCGCTGCCGCATCACCGCCGATCGACAACGATCAACTCCAGATGCGAGCGATGCAGCCTGAATCCAATGCGCTAGGCATACGCAGCGACGCCCAAGAATCGTCTATTGGCCGCGGTATGGAGAACTCAAGCAGCTCTACTGAAAGTCGGGTTCCTGAACCCGTTCGCCCTGAAATCGCTCAGCTGAATCAGCCACCTCAGATCGCCAGGGGCAGCATTCGCGATCAGCAATTGCGGGCAGATTCGCCAGCCAGTGCCACGCCAGCCCAAAGTGCAACGCCACCGATGGCTCTCTCTATGTCTGACGGCGGCGATGGTGTAGCTCCTTCCCCTCCTTCTGATCTGGCGATTCCAATGGAATTAGACTCTCCGCCGGATAGCGCCGAGTCGAAGTCTATTGATCCAGTCGTTGAACTTCCTGCACCTAAGCAGTTTGCTCCGCAGCCACAGACGCAAACGGAAAGCGGCGCTAATCCACTCAATAGAAATAGCACTGAACAGATCGCCTCGCTCCCTCCTCTACGAGTCTTGGTTGCGAACATGTGGACCGACGCGGAGGTCGCCGCGGCATTGCAAAACTCCGCTCGTCTGTTGGGCGTTACCTCAAGTGCTACACAGGCGGCGCAACCCGCGAGCCCACCTACGATTGTGATCGCCACGGTGACGGCAACACAAGCCACTTCAGTCAACGCGGACAGAAGATCGAATAGCTGGCGAAACGTTTTGCCCGAAACGCTCCAAGTTGCGCTGCCGAGTAATGCTGATGCTAGCCGCAGTGCCACCCTAGTATTTTTGACACGCGGCGAAGCTCTTTCCTTGATCAAAAAGATGAAAACGGATGCTGAAGCACGCGTCGGCGGAGATTCGAGCGGTAATGGAATCGCTCTCTCAGCAGCGGAGACAAAAACCCGTCCACTGTGGCTGGAACGCTCACTAGCTCCAAGCGCGGACGAGAAAGTAATCCTACTCCTCAACGCCCGCTAACCCGGCTCGAACACCCGGCCTCAAGCTTCCCCTCGCGCCCGACAGGCAATCGAATTCGCCACTCCAATTCTCCCTCTGCGAGAGTTGGACTATGTGGCCCGCCAAGGGCTCTTCTCCCGCTAGCCGGCTCGCGCCGCGGCATCCCCGAATGCTCACCATGCGATATCATGGAAAGCAGTCACCCACCAAACACGCAGCAAAAATCATGGCAGGATTCGATGCTTGACTGGATCAACGATCTCTTTGACATGGACGACTTGCCAGTCGGACGATCCTCACCCCAAGGCGAAGCAAACCTCTTGCCGCGTGGACTGGAACGAACCCTCCGCCAGTTGCTGGAAGACTGTCAATCGCTGTACCGCTCGGCCGCCCGACGAGCTGCTCACTCCAAGCCCGATCCATTCAGCTCACCAGAGCAATACGCGGAACTTCTAGACGACCTCCACCGTGGCGTGTTGATCAAGACCTTGGTCGAAATCGCACACTGCGATAAGAAGTGGAATCAAGCCGAACGCCAAGCTGCCATGATTGTGCTACACCACGTATGGGGCGTATCGGTCGACAGCGACGGACTTACGGCGGCCTTGAAAAACGTCATCAAGCATTCTGAAGTCCTCAAGTGGTCGGAGCTACTCAGGCCCTTTGCAACGGTTCCGGAGCTCAGTCATGATCGCGGTGAGATCCAGTCGCTGATCTTGCGGCTCGCCAGCATCATTGCCAAGGCTGATAGTCGTGTATCGCCCGCCGAATCACAGAAGCTCGAAGAACTCAAACGCGATCTGGACCTAGTCCTATTCCAGCGAAGTGTCTCCACCCAAGACTCTCGACTCCACCCCGTCGCTCCTGCCCAGCAAATCGCCGCCGCACTCAACCCAAGTAACGCAACCCACTCCCCCTCCCCACGCACATCTAACTCGCCAGTAACCAAGGCTCCATCATCAGGCAAAACGAACTCTCCCTCTGGGAGTGCAACTCACTCTCCCTCTGGGAGTGCAACTCACTCTCCCTCTGGGAGTGCAACTCACTCTCCCTCTGGGAGTGCAACTCACTCTCCCTCTGGGAGTGCAACTCACTCTCCCTCTGGGAGAGTCGGGCCTAATCGGCCCGGAGAGGGCTGTTCTACCAATGACTCTTCCTCCTCAAACGCCCCCTCCGACGAATCCTCCCTCACGCCCGAAGAGCGCCAGGCCATGTTCGACGAAGCCATGGCCGAGCTCGACGGACTCATCGGCTTAGACTCCATCAAGTCCGATGTTCGGCAACTCGTCGACTTTCTCAAAGTCCAATCCGCGCGTCGCGAGCACGGTCTTCCCACCGCGGCCGTCGGGCTACACGCCGTATTCGAAGGCAATCCTGGCACCGGCAAGACGACAGTCGCGCGCATCATCTCGAGGCTGCTATGTGGACTAGGCATCTTAGAAACGGGCCAAACCATCGAAACGGACCGATCTGGACTGGTCGCCCAATACGCGGGCCAGACTTCACCGCGGACCAATGCCAAGATCGACGAAGCACTCGGCGGCGTTCTGTTTCTCGACGAAGCCTACAGCCTCGTATCGGAGGGCAGCGAAGATAGCTACGGCGAAGAAGCTCTGCAAACGATGCTTAAACGCATCGAAGATGACCGCGACCGATTCGTGGCCGTGCTAGCCGGTTACCCGCGGCCGATGGAAAAACTACTCAAGTCCAACCCCGGTCTCACTTCGCGATTCCAACGAACTTACGCGTTCCCGGACTATAGTGCCAAAGACTTGCTCCGAATCTTCTACACCTTCTGCAAGCAGTACCATTATCGCTTGCCCAAAGAAGCTCGCATCAAACTGCTCAAAGGCTTCCAGCAGCGGATCGATCAAAAAGACGAACACTTCGGCAACGGCCGCCTCGCGCGCAACCTTTTCGAAGAATCCATCCGCCACATGTCCTCCCGCATCGTCTCCATCACACCACTCACCCGCGAAGTGCTCACCACGATCCACCCTGACGACATCCGCTTCTGAGTAATTTGTCGGTATTCTGATTCACTTCCTGTTGGAAGGTTTGAATTCAGAACACTTAACCTGCGCTGGTGCTACCCTAGAGACTTGACCACCATTGGTACAAGCAATCACTGAATCATGTCCGTCTGAGGGCTTCTCGACATTGTCAAGCTTTTACCATTCCTTCAGTTGATTGATGAGGCAACCGCGATGGCATCAAAGAAGGCTCGAACTGGCGTCATAATCCTTGGCGTAGCGTGTGCGTTCCTTTGGCTCGGAATTGTTATGATGAACTCGAATTCAAACCCTGCGAGTGAATTGGGAGTGAAGGGACGGCAGTTGGGGGCGTGTCCGGATTCACCGAATTGTGTGTCGACGCAAGCGGAGGATGAGGGGCACCGAATCGATGCGATCGCTTTCAGCGGAACAGCGGAAGAAGCTTTGTCGGCGGTGCGAAAAACGCTCGAGTCCATGCCACGAATGAAGGTGGTTTCAGAAGAAGGAAACTACCTGCATGCGACAGCAACCACGTTGATCATGCGTTATGTGGATGATGTCGAGTTTCTTTTTGACGAAACCGAGGGGACACTCCATTTTCGTTCGGCTTCACGGATTGGCTATTCGGACCTCGGCGCGAACAGGAAACGAATGGAGACGTTTCGGCAGCGTTTTAGTGACATCATCGCGGAATAGTCGCCTATTTCCTTTACGTACCGGACTCGCTGCTGCCGGGGCATGACTGGCCTCACAGTGGCCAGCTAGAAAGTTTCGTCTCTTCTCCGGATTTCCTCGGTGAGTTCGGCTCGGGCGGAGCAGCAAACTGCCCAGTCTTCTATCTCTGACTGGCATCGCTATTTCTGACTGGCATCGCTATTTCTGACTGGCATCGCTATTTCTGACTAGCATCGAGACGCCCCTAAATCCGGGGGGATAGGCAGCCGCAGCATTTGCTATGATGGATTGCTCATGTTGCGGAACGATCCCAGCGAGTCAAAGCGCAACACCGCCTCCCCGAGATTCCGGTTTGCAAGATCCCATCGGCAGACCCATTTGGCCTTTGGCATACCTAATGGAATCTGCTTTCGAATCGGAAACGCGCTCGCTTGCTGCCCCGGTTGCACCAAGCCCCATAGGCTCCACGGCTTTGCAGCTTGGCACCAGCAGGACGCGGGAAGCAGGCTCAAGACACCGTTGGGCAGTTTTCTGAACCTTGAAAATCAATAGTGTGGCAATGAATCAAGACAACGCTCCAGATCCAACGCGGCCAGATGACGAGGATTCAAATCGCGATGGAAAGACCGGAGCCGAGTTCACTCGGTTAGGGCACTTTGTTATTCGAGAGCAGATCGGACGCGGCGGAATGGGCGTCGTCTATCGCGCGTTCGACAAACAACTGAACCGAGATGTCGCGTTGAAGGTCTTGCCGAGACACGCGCGCGATTCACGTGTGTCTGTCATGCGATTTCAAATTGAGGCTAGAGCGACCGCTCGCCTAAACCATGAGAACATTGTTCCAGTCTATGAAGTCGCTGAAGACAAAGGGGTTCCCTACTATGCGATGAAGCTGATTTCTGGAACGAATCTATCGTCGGTGCTAAACACAACTCGTGACCTCATGAATTCGTCCAAGGATGCCGCGCAGGACTCGACGATTCCCATGATAGGTAAGGGGCGTGGAGACAGCGAAACTGCGAAGGACTTCTCCGGGAGAGCTTTTCACCAGAGTCACCAGGAAGCAAGTTCGAAGAGTTCAGTGAGCTTGATACGCTCGGTGGCCTTCTTGGGCAGCCAGGTTGCCAGGGCACTTGACCATGCTCACGAACACGCGATTGTCCACCGCGATATTAAGCCGTCGAATTTGTTGATCGACAAAGATGATAAGGTTTGGCTCAGCGACTTTGGACTCGCTCAAATGCGAGATGCCCCGTCGATTACTCGGTCCCGAGATCTGCTTGGGACGTATCGATACATGAGTCCGGAACAAGCACTTGGGGGACGTTCGTACGTCGACCATCGGACGGACATTTACTCATTGGGGGCTACCCTTTACGAGCTGGCTACACTTCAACCGATGTGCGCCGGCAAAAGCGAGATCGAGATCCTGCAACAGTTGCACTTTGGGCGACCAATTCCGATCCGGAAGATTAATCCAGGACTTTCGAAGGACTTTGAAACCGTCATTTCTCGTGCAACGGAGCGCAGCCCAGATGACCGATATCACTCAGCTGCTGACTTCGCTGATGACCTCCTGCGTGTTGCCGAAGGACACGAGATTACGACCAAGAAAGTCAGTCCGCTCAAGCGAGGATCAGACTGGTTGCTGCGGCGTCCGAAATTGTCTTTCGGAGTGCTGTCGGGAGTTGTCGGATTCATCTTTCTGTTGCTCGGTGCCACGTTTCTCTTGGCGGTACAGCAATCGAGGACTCATGAAGCTCTCACCAGAATGACGGCACAGCGGATGATTGCCGAAATGGCGCTGAAGCTGTTTATCGACCCTGGTGGAGCCATCGCGCTCGGATTGAAAACTCCGGGGATCGAACACGATGCGAAGGGACTCAATATCCTCATGCAGGCGGTAGACAACTGCCATGAGATCAAGACCGTCTACCTTGATCAACGGTTTCCTGGTCAGCTTGCATGGAACCCGAATTTGGATTCGCTACTTGTCTGCACGGACCCGAGGCAGTTCGGGGGTAAGGAGCGAGCCCAATTCATCGATACGGAAACTTTCGAACTTTCGGAGACACTGGAGTCCGAGAACACGGTGACTTCAGCAGCCTTCAGCAAGCAAGGCAATCTTCTGCTCACTACAGGTTCGTCCTTTGGCGTTACCGACACCTATGTCGATTCAGAATTCTCAACTCCCACTCTTTGGAATGCCAAAACGCGGAAACTCGAAAAGCGTTTTCCTGACGCTCGGCTTGCAAATTGCACCACCGAAAGTTTTTCTTCTGATGGTCGATGGTTAGCTTTGCCGCTCCGCAGTCAAGGAGCCAAAGTTTACAGCCTGGTGGATGATGCAGAATCCATCAGCCTGAGCCCTCAGGACGCCAACGATGGTTCCGCTGTCATGGGGGCCGTATTTTCGAAAGACCAACGGTTTGTTGCGATTTGGGCAAGTGATGGTCACATCGCCGTATTCGACCCAAGGAGCGGTACCTCGCTTAAGGAATTCCCCATAAAGCGAAGGAGCGAGCACTCGCTGAAAGTCTCTTTCTCGTCGGATTCGAATTGGCTGCTAGCCAGCAGTGATAGCGGCACCTGGCTCTTCCAAACCGCAGACTGGAATGCCCCCCACATACTGGAAACAGGGCAACGAGGATGCTTTATCGGGCCCAACCACGACGTTGCTCTGATATCCGGAGGCGTTGCTCGGTTATTCAACCCTGATTTCGAATTGGTCACGAAAGAAGTTGAGCTGCCATTTCAAAGCGGGTCACCATCGCCAATTGGCAACTCCAGTGCTGTGGTCGCCGACTCCCGAGGCTCCGCTTGCGTCGTGGTCGATTTTTCAGATGCAACCATTGCCGCGAAGCTGAACGGACACTCGGACCGAATCATTGATGTGATTTGCCCCGAATACTCAGACCTGATTGCCAGTGTCAGTTGGGACGGCACGTGTCGATTTTGGGACCGCCAAAGCGATCGCGACAGGCGAGAACAATCCGAACAATTGATCCGATATCCAACGCCAACCATTGGGTATTCTCCCGACGCAAAAAAGGCGGTACTTGGGCTTTTCGACCAAGAGATAACGAGGTGCTTCCGAAAAGGAGGTACCGACGCGTTCTCCGATTTAGAGGGGAGCATCGAGCTAGTCCTTGGGAATGGTCATATTCTCGCAACTTCGAACTTCAGCGTTCTGCACTACGATGCACAATCGCTTGCCCTGCAATCTCGAGTTTCGATTGGCGATGGGATTGAGGCAATTGAACAGGTCGGGAAATTGGGCGTCGTGATAACAACCTATAACGGCGATGTCTTTCATTGGGACCTGGAATCCCCCGTCGCGACCAAGCTCAATAGCTCCGGTTCGAGCATGCGTGTTTCCGCGATTCCAACAACTTCTCAGATCATCGCTACTTCGGGCGAAGACTTGCTCTTGATTGACATGGCGGATTTTTCGAGGGTCACCATCAGTAACGAATTGACGACTCGAGCCATCGACGTCGAGGTTTCGCCGGATCGAACCGAAGTCGCTGTGCTAAGTACAGACCGACTTCTTTCTGTGTGGGATATTGAGTCCAAGGAAAGGAGAGACTCACTCGAATTTCCATCAAACGTAGCCGATGTTCGGTTTGTTCAGGGTGGAAAGGCTCTACTGGTCTACGAAGGAGGACTGGGCTCCAAAGTCTTCTACTTGGAATCGGAGAATCTACGCGTTGAGCGAGAGATCGGATTTCCGCAAGGGATCTCAGATCTTTCCATTGCAAAGGATGGAAACTCCTGCTCAGTGGCAACAAAAAATGGCGTTTATCTATGGGATTTCGAGCTGGCTGAAGCGCAACTGTTCCAAGCGGGTGATTGCGTATGGAGCCAACGCAATGGCGACGACCTATGGTTTTCAGAGAGGCTCTCGTCCGGATCGGATGAAGCATTGTCCGGCATGCGTTCAGTTATTCGAAGAGCTTCAGTCACGTCGAGCGAAGTCGTAGAGGAATTTCGATTACCGTTCGATGCAACTGCCCTACACCCATCCATCGAGAATGACGACATTTTTGCCGCGGGCAAGTCGGTCGGCTTTCGAGTCGTTGACGCTGAAACGATGGTCCAGGACTATGCCGTCTGGGGACAAGACCCTAAGACGGTTCTGTGTGAATTCGACGCGACGGGGGACCGGGTGATCACGGTGTCCGAATCTGGAGGTGTTGTTTCCAATGGTAGAGGCATTGATGACGCCATTCGCTTGGGGCAACACCGCGAATTCGTCACGGCGGCCGCGCTGTCTCCCGACCGAACTGTTGTTCTTGTGTCTGATGCTTCAGGGCGGCTGACCGAATGGAAAACCGGAGAGCCCCAGAACGCAATTGAATACGAAGCAAATTCGATCGCTCGCCAAATTCACTTCGGAAAGAAGAACAACCGATTTCTGACAGTGCACGAAGACGATCGCGTCCTGGTTTGGGAGCGGACAGGGACCCAAGGTAAATTGCTTGATGAATTTAAATTTGAGCACCGGATACGAAAAGCATACCTATCGCCCGACGCGGCATCGTTCGTCTGCATCTTTGGGCAAGACAATTGGTACCCTTCACCCAGCCGTTACTACACTGTCAGCATGAAGAAGGACGAAGTTGAAACGGCCGTACTTATCGACCTGGTCAGCCGGCAACCAAGGAATCTGCCTTCCGAACTTGGAATTGCCGATGCCGTGTTCTGCAATGGAGGCCAGCAGCTCGCGGTCTTGGGATACGAAGGAACGGTCAACCTGTTCGATTTGCAAGATGGAAACGAACTCGAATCAAGATCTGTTTCGAGCGGTGCAGCGCAACGACTTCTTCGAGTCGACTCAGATTCTCCGACCTTCTTTTGCTTTGTAAATGGTTCCGTGGTTGGCTGGAACGCCAAGACGGGTGAGCAAGAGTTCGAGTTATCCGAGGTCGTTACGCCATTACGGATTCACAGCGAATACGATCGCTGGAAACTCAATCACGGCGACGGTGCCGCTCTGACTTTCTTAAGAGATCTACACGCAATAAGTTACCCCCGGTCGCCATTAAATCATGCGAAACAAATGGCACCCCGGGGGTTAACCGCGAGAGAGAGAAGCGATCTCTTTCTCGAAAACTAACTATGACTTGCAACTATCAATAGCGTTGAACGAGTCTCTACCGACGGCGTCTGAAGAGCTTACGCAGCGGACGGCACTTGGGCTTACTCTTCTCCCAGTAGTAGCAAGAGCAGAGATTTGCGCAGTCTCCGCAGGAATCGAAGATCTTAATCCGGTACCAAGAGACTTGCTTTTTAGCAGAGGCAGCATGCCGGCACATTGCATACTTTAGAGCCCGAGTGACCCGCGCGATGTCGTTTCCGCAAGCGGTCAGCGGGCAGTAGTGTGTGCAGCATCCGCTGCCATCGGCGCAGCAGAGGCCAAATTCAAGCTCTACCCGGAATTGAGGACAGGCTCGCAGGTACGACATTTGCGCCGGATCAGTCGGACACAAGTCGCAATCAACCGTTCCTAGATCATTGCTACCACTGCCACAGTCCGTATTTGGATCGCTGTAGCAGACAATCTCGAGCATCGTCCGGCCACCCACAACCGTTTCGTGCTCGCACATCCTGCACATTTCGGAGTTGAGGGTGTAACACGTTGGAACTGCGGATTGGTAACACTGCCCATCTGCCGAACTGCATGACGCTGTTCCAATGGCAAAGGCTATTAATAAGGCTAGTCTCATTGTTGACTCCGAAAACACGCGTGGCGAAACGTTCGCCTGGATACCCCAGGCAGAAAACTCGCCTCATTTTACACATTCCAACTCTGGGCGTGGTTTCGCGCGTCAAACCTGTTCGTTTGTGGTACGGAAGAGTGCCGATTACCTTTGAAATCTCAGAGTTTCCGCGACGGGTCCGACGGCTGAGCCGCTGCCAACGCGGTTTAAGCCACTCAAGCAAAAACCAATAAATCGTTGTTTTCTCGTCGCAGTAGAATGCTCGTGACACATCTGCGAAGCTGGGGAGTTACCTGAGCTCTTGCCAAACTCATCTCCATGACCGTTGAAAAAGCCCCCGAATATGTCGAGCTCTCCGCGCGATCCTGAGGCATCCCGCACTCGCGGCTGCTTATGGAAGGTGTTTGTAGCCGTCGCTGCTATTTTCGTTTTGATCACGCTGCCGCTGTTTTGGATCTACGGTACGCATACTCATCATGCGAGTCGCGATAGCATTTGGTGGTCCGAGCGGGGTCGAAGCCTGATTCCGCCGGCGGCCAAAGACATTACTTTGCACCAAGATATTCTGGACCACTACGCGACTTACAAGATCACCGAGCGAGAACTGAACGCGTTCTTGGATCGACGGTTTGCTCGCAATGGGGAAACGTTGGATTCCTTCGGGGATCGGACCCCAGCCGCCACAGACAAAATCGGAACCGAGATCGGTCCACTAAAATGGACCGTGACTAAGGACACCGTCGTGTACACGTATTACGCCAGCAATGGAGGTGCTCACGACTTTTTTCACGATACGCGTACCGGAAAAACCTACCAATCTTCTGCATACTGGTAACGATTCTTCCAACCTGAAGGGGCCGATTCATGCAATTGCATAAGCGTGTGACGGGGCATAGGCTTCGCAACCTATTGTTTGCCAATCCGTACGAGCCCCCTAGGGTCTCCGTCGCCCAAAGAGCTTCTCGCGAGCATCATTCGACTCTCGTGACCGCCATACAGCTCGACTGGCTTACAGCTGCTGCGTTAGCCGCGACGCTGCTAAGCTCGTTTGCGATCTACTTGTATCATTCTGCCGGCACTGGAACGATCGGAGATCCGATTCTGTTTCGGCTTGCGAATCAATCGCTCGCTTGGATTCCAATCTACCGCATGGCGATGCCAATTTTAATTCTATTCATCCCAGTCCCATGTCGCCGTTCGTTTGCAATCTTCTTCTTGGCGCTGGGTATCCTGTGTAGTCTGAACGACCTGATGGGTCATTTCGTTGGACTCTACCCAGTGACTTACTTTTCGGCCAACAGTTCAACAGGCTTACTGGCGGGGATCATGGCTTGCCTCGTCCTCACGTGTGGACAATTCGCATTGGATTTATTTAATTCGGCGAATCGAATTCGATTTGTAGCCTACGGTGCGGGCTGGCTGGGACTCATGCTATTGGTCCAAGTTGCATTCTGGATCCTTTCTTTGAACGTCTAGATGAACCCAACAAATCATCACACCACCGTAGGCGACATTGCTTCGATCAATGTCGACTGCGGTCATAAATCTCTCATTCAGATCGATGAGCCTCCCGCGTGAAACTTCGCTTCTCACGAATTGACGATTTGGTCACCTACGTCGAGCGGATTCATGTCGAGCGACATTCTCGGACTCGATCTTGGACGGCCGGCCAAATCTTCTTCCATCTGGCTGCCGCCTTCGAGGGGTCAATGCATGGCCTGCCACCTGGCTATCCAGCCATCGTTCGGTTCGTGATTCGGCCAATGCGTTGGTTCGTTACCAAGTTGAAGCTCCCACCGATGCTCCCAATTCCGTCTTCGGCCCTGAAAGAGCTGTCCCCTCCGGAGGATGTCGACTTCGAATGCGAGAAAAGTCGTCTCCTGGATGCGATCAGCGAGTTTGAACGGTTTACAGGAGATCATCCTGCTCACCCAGTATTGGGAAAACTAACAAGGTTAGAGTGGATCGGATTTCATTTGCGCCACTGCGAGCACCACCTTTCATTCATTCGATGCGACTCCATCAGTGAGTCCTGATTTGCCATGAACCATGATGAGCCGTTAAAACCTGGCTGCAATCCCAGCACGGTTGTCTTCGAGACCTCTCGACTGTCCGTCCGGCCATTGTTGGACTCCGACATCGCAGACTTCCACGAGATGCAGTCGGATGACGAAGTCATGCGATATACGACCGGCAGCGGATTCGACGAAGCCGAAAATCACCGCCAGCTTCACGACTGCATTTCCAAGTACTCAGAACCCCAGAACGAATTTTGGGTCTGGGCGATTTCCCGCAAAAAGGATGCACAATTCGTTGGAACCTGTGCGATCGTCCCCAATGAAGGGAAACCAGAAATCGGCTATCGACTATTGCGAAGGTTCTTCGGCAATGGTTTCGGCCGAGAGATCTGTGACGGCCTGGTCGAATTTGGAATACGTAAGCAAAAACTAACGGAGCTCGTCGCCTACGTAGACGTTCGCAACATCGCTTCAGTCAAAATCCTGGACCAGAGCCGCCTAGACTTTGTCCAAGAAATCGAAAACAAAGATGGTGTGGTGGATCGATTCTATCGTTGGAAAGCCGAATGAGGACAATGGAAATTGGTCAGAAGGTGCATACCGCCTTGCTCGCGGATGTGTTCACTCGCTGGCGATGAATCAATGCTAGTCTTCGAAATCTTATCTAGTTCGCACCTGCGTCAACTGTATGCGTTTGAGAGTCGCAATCGTGAGTGGTTCGAGTCATTAATCGCACCTCGAGAGGCCAGCTTCTATTCCGAGCGTGGCGTACGACAGCACATCCAGTCCCAGATTGAAGCGATGGATATCGGGGAGACCATGTCATGGTTAGCACTGAATGGCGATGAGATTGTTGCCCGAGCGAACCTGAAGAACATCTGCACTAGAACAAGAACTGCGGAGGTCGGTTATCGCGTCGGCAAATCGTCTACAGCCCAAGGTTTTGGATCCGCCTGCTTGGCACACTTGATCCAGTTTGCCAGCACTAATCTGTCACTGAACAAGCTTTTTGGATACGTGCTTGATAACAACCCGGCGTCGAAGCGCATTCTGGAAAAGCACGGCTTCTATGAAATCCTCTGTGACGAGCAGTCCTACACGATCCAAGGCGTTTCTTACGGACGGGTTCA
Organism: Aureliella sp.; assembly: GCA_046290675.1. Taxonomy (GTDB): domain Bacteria; phylum Planctomycetota; class Planctomycetia; order Pirellulales; family Pirellulaceae; genus Aureliella. The sequence continues at coordinate 215,523 of JBKAHA010000006.1, read as the reverse complement.
ACTCGGTCGAGATTTATGACGCGAGGATGGGTTTGGCCCTCACGGTCTTCAACTCACAAGGCTGAATAGGCAGAGCTAGCCAGGAGTTTGAAGATCCGCTCTTCCACCTCCAGTTCGAATTGGCTGACTCCCCTCTGCCAACCATCAACCGGCACCCAGAGTATTTGGTGGATCCTTCCAAGAAGTCGGTGGCAATCCCGAATAGGAAGTTTGAACCACTCCTTCCTAGCGAGATCCGATGAACAAAGAGCAAAACTCAGCACTCCAATCGCTACTTCTCCTTTGTGGTATGGCTGTGCCAGTCGCCTATTTCGGTGTCCAAGTTGCGGCCGCACCTTTCTACGCGGATTACAGTTTCCTCAGCGACGACGCGAGTACGCTCGGTTCACCGGGATCGACGTTTCCCGCCCTATTTAATGGCGGTACAGCGGTTCTTGGAGTTCTTATGCTCGTGGCCGCATACGCTGTATTTCGCGGCCTGTTAAACGTTCGAGCACGGCTCATACCCGCGGTACTTCTTGCCATCAGTATGCTGGCCGGCGCCGTTGGTTGTTTCAACGCGGCCCTGCATCCAATGCCGGACGAAAAGCACGTGAGTGGTCTAATGGCCAGCTTGGGAGGATTCTTTTTCCTGCTCCCATTTGTGTTCCCGTTTCTGTTCAAGCGGAACGGAAACCACCGAGCGATCAACACTTACGGCTGGATCAACTTGTCGATGTTGATTGGTTTATTCCCAATTATGAGCGGATTGATTCAGAGAGCGCAGGGATGGTTTGGCGTGGAGTTGGTCTGGTACCAGGATTTTCTTAACCAAAATTTTGGTTTGCTCCAGCGTATTGCGACCGCCGTCGTCTTCGTACCAATCGGAATCCTGAGCTGGCATCTACTACACCTAGGCCGGTTAACTTCGCTAGACGCACCGGAAGATCTAGAAGGCAGATTGACAGAATAAGATTTACGAACGGTTCTTCTCCAGGGGCCCCGTACTTTCACGAACGTTGATGCAACAGCGCCTCATTGGATGAACTAGTTGCTTTACCGCCTCCTCTATGCGTTAATATCGTCCTCCTCCACGTATTGCGTATCTAGACGGAGCATCCGATGGTTGCGGTTCGAGTATTCTTGCTAGTCATGCTTTTTGCTGGTTCCGGCCTGGCAACAGATCAAACGGAAAACAGCTTTCGCGTCGTGGTCAAAATTGCTGACCAAAGCTGTACCATCGCCGCATCGGACTCCATTCGACTCGGCCAGATTCGTCGACTTGTGACGGCATTGGATTCGTACGGCCAGACGAACATCCGTATCTCTGCGAGCGAACCGGTCGAACTGGTTCCTTCAGGCCAGTTTGTCGACTTACGTTGGAGCAATGATCGCGAGGCCAGGGTTCGTGCAACAGGAGAAACGAAGCACGGTGTCATCTCGACGATGACGGACGCATTAGTAGGGACCGAACGTGTTCGCGTCACGGTTTCTGTTATTGAGCCAGCATCCGAAGCTCTGGCGCCGCGTTCAAACCGAGGAAAAAGCACAAAGCCCAACAACGGCGACTGAACCAACCTGCAACCATATCCATATGACCGCGTGACAAGTCCTCGATAGCCACGCGATTGACGCCGCAACCGCATTGAGGGGAAAACGATGAAGCAACCTCCAGCCGGCACTTCCGAGCGTGTCGCCAAAATGACCTTCGCCTCTGTCTATCCTCACTACGTTACGAAAGTCGAGAAGAAGGGAAGAACGAAGAAAGAGCTGCATGAAGTCATCAAGTGGCTGACCGGTTACGGCGAAAAAAAAGCTGGAATCGATTATTAAGAAGGAAGTCACCTTTGGGGAGTTCTTCGAGAAAGCCAAACTAAACCCCAATGCAAAACGAATCAAAGGGGTCATTTGCGGTTATCGCGTCGAGGAGATTGAGGATCCTCTTCTCCAAAAAGGTAGATACTTGGATAAACTTGTCGATGAACTGGCCAAAGGCAAAAAGATGGAAAAGATCCTTCGGAGTGAATAGCCATAGCCCCTCCATCCATGACGGTGAATTCGAACAACTCGATGTCTAGGTGATGAACTCTAAAATGCGTAAACCGTTCACATTCAGCCCCGGGGGCATCGTCAGCGCGGACATTGCTGTCCCGCAACATGACGTTGAACTCAATTTCTACAAGGCCATCCTTACCACCGGCCCGAATCCGCTCTGGCAGGAGGATTTGCTCAACAGCTCTGGAACACCGGTAATCGGGCTGGGAGAGCGCACGCCTGAATACGAAATGGTGCCACTGCAGTGGATGCCTCACTTTCAAGTCGCCGACGTAGCAGCAAGTACCAATCTGGCTACCGAGCTGGGCGGCAAGATCATCTTGCGAGATGAAAGTGAAGGGTCACCCTGCCAATGGGCTTGTATTGAAGATGTGAACGGAACCGCGTTCGGCGTGATTCCAGTTGTCCCTGAAAGCCAAGGGGACGCCGAAGCGTTTGATCAGCAAGGTCGAATAGCCTGGCTTTCACTGTGGGTCGCGGACTCGAAACCAATTTGCAAATTTTACGAGCAAGTTGTTGGCTGGTCTGTCGATTCGGATTCGCCTGCTAGTGCAGAACAACCGCCGCGATTTGAGATGCTAACGGCTCCAGATATTTCAGCGGCCGAAATTGTCCAATGCGATCCGGAGACGCTGGAAATCCCTGCTGTGTGGCTGATCCATTTACCTGTGGGGGATCTTTCAGAGAGTCTTCGACTTGTTGGTGAACTCGGCGGTAGTGTGGTCAGAGAACTTGCAGATCCCAAGCATGCCATCATCCGTGACCCAGTCGGCGTCTATTTCGCATTGCAGGAAAACTAGCTGCGATCACGTTTGGGCATATGCCAATGCGAGATGGGCGGACAGCATGTAGTCCATTTCACCTCTGAGATTTCCGACTGCTCTGTCACGTTGAGAAACATGCCAACATCGTTGACTTCGGCTGCTCCGCAGAGCAAAACATCTTTCAGCAAGTTGGCTGTATCGCTGCGGGTCGATGACTCGAACAACCATTCGAATTCATGACCCGCCTGGCCGGGGACGATACCTTGGAATCGAAGTCCACCAAAAATTCTTTCGGTAAATTAGCGATCTTCGCAACGCTACTGTTGGCTGGAATTGCTTACGGACGCTTCGCGGTCTATTGGGATGAACCTAGTTTCTTAATGGCACTCGGCGGCTATGGACTGGTGCTTGCTATTTTTTGGCCGGCAACTGCGTTTCCGGTTCCGGTGGGAGTCATGGCCGCCGTCGTAGGCGCGTTGGGAGCTCCACTAGCCAGAGCCTACTGCTGACTGCACCCAGCCGCTTGGGTCGGTCCGACCCTGATCTTTCTACTTATCCCATTCGCTGTAACAGCGTCTCTTGCGCAGACTCTTCGGCACGGCATGACGATTGCAAGTTGCATCGCGGTACTCTTCGCATCTCTATCCTTCGCGGTCGGATATCATTGGATCTGGCATCCGTATTAGTGCCATCCGTATTCTCGCTTTCTCGAGCCACTTCATTCGTTTTTAACAACAGCAGACACTCGACCCCTGACCTTTCCTATCCTTGTTCTTAGTCTTTCTGCAATCTGGAACGTCGAGCGATGAACCTGCGAATCGAATCGATTTACGTTTTGCTCGGACTTCTCATTGGCTGCACTGCGCCGCCGAGTGATCCGATTCCCAAACACCAGAGCTTTGAGATCAAGTCGAGCATACTTGGAGAAACGCGCGTTCTCTGTATTTGGACCCCACCGGGTTATGAAGATTCCGGAGAGTCTTATCCGGTCCTCTACATGCCTGACGGTGGAATCAGAGAAGACTTCCCTCATATCGCAAATACGCTCGCAGGGCTTGTTGCAGCAGGCACTGTACCGCCAATGATCTTGGTGGGCATCGAGAATACGGAACGTCGCCGAGACTTGACGGGCCCGTCAAAAGTCGAAGCCGACGGTGAGATCGCGCCAACGTCAGATGGATCGTCCAAGTTTCGGGCCTTCATCGCTGATGAGCTCTTTCCCGAAGTCGGTCGACGCTACCGTACTACCGAACAACGCTCGATCATCGGCGAGTCCGCCGCTGGATTGTTTGTTGTTGAGACACTCTTCCTGCAACCGGAACTGTTTAGCGTTTACATCGCGATGGATCCCGCGATTTACTGGAACGACAGCTATCTTGTTCGATCAGCAGCCAAACATCTCAGAAAACTACCCGAAGACGAAATTTGTTTTTGGTTCGCTGGATCCAGTGTTGTCGATATTCAACCGCACACTCGTGAGCTAGCGAAAATCCTTGAGTCAGAGGCACCCGAACGATTGGACTGGATTTACTCCGACGAGCCAGGTGAAGAGCACAGCACGATTTTTCGTGCCACCAAGAAGAAAGCCATGACCTGGGCGCTCGGTCGCTAGGGCGTGCTACGAACGCACTCTAGTTGCGTCCAATGCTCTTGATTCCTTTCGGCATGCTTCAAACGCATTCAGTACCGCTTTCCCAAAAGCTCTTTCGATCAAAAATTTCGGCTGAAACCTAAGAATTCCCCGCTGGTTGGGTCCATCTATTAGAGCGTTCCCTTTTTTGGGAGCAGCTGAACAGGCTAACCCTCCTAGCCCGCTGGAAACATCTTCAGGTCATTACGCGCCCAAAGCGAATTCGCTCTCTAGCGTTCCCGTTGTGCCCTCGCTCGACAGGAGCTTGACACGGCCCATGTCTCGTTCACCCGGCAGGCTCTTGTAGGCAACCGAAAATGCGAATCTGTTCGAAATGGCTCACTCTTCGCAATATAGAACTAGGAGAAAACTCCAATGCGTCCATTCCTAAAATCCACGATAGCTTTAGCTGCGATTCATTTTGCATTTGGTTGCCCTACCGTATTCGGACAGGAACCCGTCAGTCTGATTGGTACGATTTCGAAATGGCGTTATCCGAAGCTGCTATCACGAAGTCCGAAATGGCTGATGGCGCGACGGTCGCACAAGACGGAGAGCGAACCATTTCTTCTGCCATTCTAAAAACGACGATGGCAACCCCCGCGTCGACCGCCAAGGTACTTGCCTTCTACAAAAATCTTCTCGAGCCCGGGAAGGAGTGCAACAATCTCCTCAGAGTTGACTCGACCGAGGGAAAGTCCATTTTGATCCGTGAAACTTCGCCAGGCCGCCCGGTCGAAATCCACACCATCGTTGTCAACACACAGAACAGCTCAACAACCCTAGTCATATCCCGACTCGAAGCTGAAGAGCAAACCACCATCGAATGGACCCAGTACCTTCGGCATAGTACGACACAGAAGGAAACGCCAGATCCAACCGCGAAAGCCAACCTCATCAACGGCCACCAATTGCGACTTTGGGTTCGTCCCAACTTCTTTTCTTCCGCACGACCGGAAGACTTGGACGGGCAGATGAAAACGATCATCTCGCCGCCTAAGATTGGCCGGTCTCTCTTCGCCGAAGTCCGTACCGCCGAAGGCGAGCTTGTCTTTGGTTTGCGAGAGATGGACGTCAGCTTTAAGGGACCGGCGAACAATGTAGAAGTCGCATATTCCGAAGATCGAAATTTGGCCGCGATCTATTCACCGACGAATCGCGACATGCTGATCTTGGCCGACCTGAAGAGTCAAACGTTTGCTTCCCCAATGACCATCTGGGCCGCTGATGATGAAGCAATCCGAACGGGACCTCCACGAGGATTTTCCGATAGGCGACCTGGGCCCGTCAGAATCCACTGGCAGGATATCCTCGATGAGATCCGCTCGGCCAACCCCGACGTCAACGTTGATTGGAATTGTCTGTAAAGCCGAGTGGCCCAAATATGCCAGCCGGTTACGCATGCTAAACTCTCGATTGTGCTCGTGACAACGGGACATCCAAACGTATCGGAGTCGACGCATGGTCTTTGCCGCACTGGATTTCTTCGACTACATCATGATTGCAATTTTGATTGCCTTATTTGCTGGGGGAACGTCGTTTGCCTCCGGACGTTCTGGTTCGACGGCGGCTTTGGGCGAGCGTTTGATGCGAGTCGAGGAGAAACTCAACCTACTGCTCGCAGAACGTCGAATTTCTTACACGCCCAAAAACAAAGAGCGATGGCAACAGCTCGCCGAGCTCAAAGACCGGGACAACGCGGTACAGGAGTACAGCACTCAGTATTCAGTCTCACAAGAGGATGCCGAGGCTGTCATCGCACAATACATCGCCGACCTAAACGACTATGAATAAGATCAGCATCAAATCAGTGCGGCCCAGGGTAGATGACTTGCTGGGGCGCTACGAGCAAGCGATCGGCGATGACTTTGCTGGTTACCGCAACCACGTGTATCGCACCATCACCTATGCGATGCACTTCTTGGCGGACGCGACAGAACTAGAACCGCTCGTCGAAACGGGTTTCGTCTACCACGACATTGGTTTGTGGACCGATCATGAATTGGCTTACTTGGAACCGTCGATCCTCGTTGCTTTACAAGACAACAAGAAGTTTGCCTGGCAACTGGATGAGGATGCACTACGAGGCATCATCCATTGGCACCACAAGGTGTTTCGATACCGTGGACCGCACCAGAAAGTGATCGAAGCATGCCGTAAAGCAGACTGGATCGACGCGTCACAGGGTTGGATACGCAAAGGAATGCCTGGGTCGATGATTTCCGAAGTCGAAGCTGCATTCCCGAACTGCGGATTCCACAAGAGTCTTCTTCGACTCGCAAAAGACTACGGCGGCTCCACGATTATTGGTGGGATTCGCGTCACGAGGGGCATCGTAAAGTGGTAGTATGCTGCGGGTGCAATTTTAGTTAGGCTCAGTTTCGATCCAAAGCAACTACAGATGTCCATCAAAGACATTGGAATACTGACCACCCTCAGTGCATTGCTCCTACTTCAGCAGGACATCATCACGAGCGCGATTCTGCTCGTTTCCAGCGCGGCGTTACTCTTCTTGCTGATCATCTTTGTGCTCTCAGCCATCAAGAAAATCAGCAGACTAGGTTCTGGAGAGTCTTTGCTACCGCTGGCGCCTGCATTGCTGATCCCAGTAATCTGGATGTTCCCGAGCGTTTCTGTCTTCCTCATAACTCCTGTTTCATTCGCAAGTACAACGCCAGTCGCCTATTCATCGTTAGGCGGATTAGCCGTCGCGGCAATCCCAGTGATGCTGAATCTTGATTCCCGTAGACCCCATTTTGATGACAAGACACTTTGGATCGTTGCGTGGGCATTAGTAGTCGGTATGGCGACCGCCTCCGCCACAACAAGCCTGATGGTGTGGTTGGAAATCGAGTGGCCGGGCATGACGATGTTACAACAAACTCGTGTCGCGATGCTATTTTCGATGCTTGCATCCGTTCTCGTAACATGGATGTTGCTGGGCCCTAGAAAGCAGATCGTTTTCCCCGTTGACGACATCTAGCTGCGTGTCGATGTGAGGCTTCAAAACTGCTCGAGCTGGAAAGCAGGACGAATCAGAGTTTGTAGATCGGCGTTTTCTCCCTTCTCGAGGGATAGGCCGAATCCTTGATTATCCTCGACGCCCCGCTCCGCGTGGGCCCGCTCGGAAAGTTGGAGTTGGGATGCACGCGATCAACTCCGCGAATCGAAACTGTGTCTTATCCAGAGCTGGAAAGCCAAAATGAGGATCACCTACCATGTCGCTGCCAGCGAAGACGGCTTCATTGCCGCAGAAAACGGAGACATTACCTGGCTAGAAGACGCGGACATTGATGTAGCGGAAACCGGGCTGGTCGAATTCATGACTCGAATTGACGGAATGGTCATGGGCCGGCGAACTTATGATTTCATTGTCGATTATGGATCTTGGCCCTACGGAGTGACACCCGCCTGGGTCTGCACTACAACCGAGATCGTTCGACTTGACGGCGCCATCTTGACCACGGCGAAATCAGTAGGAGAGGTACTCCGCCAGTCTACCGAACAAGGACTTAGGGACATGTGGCTAGTCGGCGGAGGCGAGCTCGCTTCGTCGTTTCTGGACCAGAATCTCATCACCGACATATCCGTTACTCAACTGCCGATTCGCCTCGGACAGGGCATCCCATTGTTCTCGAGGCACCGCCTGACGGATTTGACCTCCCAGTCCGAAATAAGAACCAACAAGCCGGGATTCCAACTAATTGAAATGCAACTCGCGCAACATTAAGAATCTGGAAATCACCCTACGATCATTTGGCATGCGGAAAGAAACAGACCGAACACAGCATTTCGAAGCGATTCCGACACGCTGAACAATACAAGCATCGCGAAGCCAAACCAATAAAGAACGCTGGGGATGGCGGCAATCGACCGCCAGAAGAATACTCTTCGCTGACTGCGTGAAGCCTCCTCCTCATGTCGTTTCGTCGAATGAAGATAGGATTCGAAGTCTTCAGCGGAATCAAACTCCATTGCACTGGCTCCCAAATACACAAAACAGGACCAAAAGTACTTCACTACATCTAGCCTGAGACATGCATTGCATTAGCGCCGCCTCAAATCGGATCATGTTGGGAAAAAGCCTGATTTTACGGTTATATGGGAGCATACCGCTAACGAACTCAACTTTGGACATGCGGTGCAGCGGCTCGACTTCATCACCGATTCCTAGATTGCGTTCCCCGTTTATGGCTTTATGGTACGATCGCGGGCGTTCTGTGGGCCCAAAGTAATGCAAGTTCTGTTGCACACCCGCGTACGGAAGAACCATGATTGGAGTTAGAGCATGTCTAGTGATCGTATGCATTTTCACTTTGGCAGAACGGATACCAGCCGCACAGTCAAACCCCGCGGCGGATCAGGAGAAGCCCAATAGCGAGCGGGAACAGATCGGGGAGTCGCTCGGCAAGCCGGTCTACCGCGATCAACTCGAAGCGCAGCCCGGCAGCTCGCCCAAACAGGAGCTCCACCGCCTACTCCTACGAGTATTGGACCACGCAGGATCATGGGGCATTCCTATCCAACAAGCCCCAAACGATCGATGCGTTCCTGAACCCAAAGTGGGTCGAACAGAAACCTACATTGAAAACCGTCAAATAGGGCAGTAATTTTCCTGCGCAAACGATGCCACCCATCTTCGAATCACTGCAAACCTATCTCTTCGAAAACTGGCCAGAGCTTGTTTGGATTGTCGCCGCTGCCGCTACGGCGTCGTATCTGGCCGGGCGAAGAAATCGGTCACTGTGGCTAAAACGCAGCTTCCTCGACCGGCTCAATGTTTCACTCAACAGCGTGACTCCGGACGGTCTTCGAATTCGAACGATTCTGGAAACTGATGTTGAATCGGTTTTCCTCAATCGATCTGCCGCAAAAACGGTGACCGATCTTGCACGAAGCACAACCCCCGAGGATCCGATCATTCCCGTACCACGTGACGACTGCTGGTACTACCTCAACTCTGTATTGAATGAAGTCAGCGAGCGTTTCTCCGATGGCTTTATCCGAGACGATGCAGGAATTGCATCGAATCGTGTGACGTATCTCATCTGCCTCACATGCGAGCAGGCGGGTACCGTCAGGACGCACAAAATCCGTGCGATGCTCATACAGAAGTCTGTACTTGAGAACCTGCCCGAAACGTGTCCGCCGCTAGAACACGAAAGCCATCGCACCAGATGGGAAACGTTGCAAATACTTGCGCATCGATGGTCCATCGCGCCGCATTATTTTCTCGAAATGGAACTCGTTCTTTGACGAAAGAACGCGCAACTGCGTTTTGCTCGGAGTCCACTTGACCCAACTTCTTTCCCCGCCGATTCTCGCAGCGTCGTTCAGGTTGAAATCATGATCTAGAAGACAACTTTACTGTCGGATGACTTATGCGATATAGGCTTTTTGGAATATCACTTTGTACTTCACCCTTGCGCTGTTCACCCTTGTACAAGTTTTGGTCGCGCATGAAGGGCACTCCTATACGGGGATGAGTCCACCCGCAGTTGCCTCAAGCCGGGGTCAAACCAATGGATCCTCCGACAACACAGGGAGCGATCGCATAACTGGCGGGCGACGCTTCCAAACGGATGAGAGGCGATCCCAGTCCATAACGATCTCTCAACACGGTCCCCGCTTCTTTTAGGAGCCAAAGAATGCCCGAGGCGTCTCAGCCAAACGAAGATTCAACGTATCCGCCCATTTTCCCAGGGACATTGCAGCTCGCTCAAATCGGATTGCGGCTGTTAGGAATTATGTTTTTGGTCGATGGTGTCTCTGGCATGATCGGTCAAATCACCTACGACGCGACTTTCTATTCCAACGCGAACTACGGTGCCGCGTCCTTTCGGAACGGCTTCTACCTGTACATTGGACCAGGGGTTTATATGCTCGCCGGCCTTTATTTCGTCATTGACGGCCGCTGGGTACTGCGAAACATTTTTGCGTCGTCGAATAAGCCCCGTGACATTGACGAGGATTAACAGCCTAAACAAGTCGGCTACGCCAAGGCTATTCCACGACCTATCGCAATCGTTCGATTGCCGATTGCCGCGAGCTAACGGTTTTCCCGACGCGGGAACACAAACGAGTCACGTTCGGCATGAAAATGCTGCAAAAAGTTGTTGTTCAGACAATCTTGCCGCCCTTCTTCCGATGGAATTCAGCCAACTGGAACGGATGCAATTCTTGTGATTTCATACAGACCGACGGAATCCGGCTTCTAAGCCGTGCCTGACAACATGCCTAAAGTAGGATTCGAGGCACCTCGAATATGGAACTACCCGTGAGGATAGATGAGTCGTAACTACCAAAGAATCGGAGCATGTGCCGGCTTAGCTGCAATCGCGATCTTTGCTGCCGCCTTTTTGATCGGCTCCAACATGGTGCCAACCTTCAATCCGATTCAAGACTACATCAGCACACTCGGTACAGCCGAAAAAGGCCTGGGGGTTTCGTGGTCACTAACGGCCTTCGCGCTAGTCGGGATCTTGCTGGCAGTCTTCGGGTGGACCTACGGTTTGATTTCACAAGATCGTTGGATTGCCGCCTTCCTTGTTGTGGCAGGGGCCGGCTTCGCATGCGCCGCAGTACCAACGGACTTTGCAAACGCGGAATCAACCGTTTCCAAAATCCACTTCGCAGCAATCTGCATCGCCCTTGGTGGTTGGTGCTTCGCGATGTCACGTATAAGCGGATCGAAACACGCGTCGGGATCAGAGCGCAGATTGGCAAAATACATTGTGACGGCTTGCATTTCCGTGGTTATCCTACAGGCGATCTCAGTGCTTCCCGAACCGGTATCGCATCGCTTTTTGGTTCTAATCATCTTCGGTTGGGTAGCGGCGACATGCAGCAGAATGCTCAGCCGGACATCATTGGAAACCAGGTCCCTAAAACCTGAATAGTCACAATCAGATCCGACGGCCAACCGTCATTCAGAGCTCTCTATGCCGCGTCCAAACACAAAGAAAGAGCTTCAGAACGTAGCGAGTGAAAAGTATGCGAAGCTCGAAGATAGTCTAGGCAGCCTCTCTTCAGCCGAATTGAAGGGAGCCTTTCCTTTTGAACATCGCGACCGCAATGTACGTGATGTGCTTGCTCATTTGCACGAGTGGCAGCGAATGATGCTTGGCTGGTATGAAGTTGGGATGAAAGGAGAGCAGCCCGTCATGCCCGCCCCCGGCTACACTTGGAAAACGACTCGAGACCTAAACCAAGAAATTTGGCTTCGTTACCAAAAGGCCTCGTTGCCCAAAGTGCGTCGACAGCTCGAAGGTTCGCATCACTCAATGATTGCCATCATCGACGCGCACACGAATCAAGAACTATTCACCAAACGGCACTTTGATTGGACGGGCTCCACATCGTTAGGCTCCTATCTTATTTCGGCCACTTCAGCCCACTATGACTGGGCCTTGAAAGTGCTTCGCCGTTACGTCAAGGCATTGAAAAACGATGCGGGCTAGCCAGGCTACCGAAATCACAGGCTCACACTGGGACTCCATGGCCATCGGAGTGCATGCGTTTCATTCTCCGGACCGAATAGGCCGACTGCCCCCAAATCCCACTACAACCCGCTTCGCCACCCCGCTTCGCGTTGGCCCGCTCGAAATGGGAGGGTTGGGATAATCTCGGAAAGACTCCGCAAATCGAAACTTTGATTTCTGTATGAGTCTCTTGCAAAAGTCCGGCCCAAAAATCGTATCGTATTTTCCAAGATCTCAAGCTGGCTGGCGAAAACGGTGCGAAAGATGACCACCGGAATCGGAGCCACGATGTCAGAGACCACGATGACTTTGGATCAGCAGCTTGCTGAGTTTCGTCAGCGTAAGTTCCTCGCTACACCTCTCGCTGGCGCGATCGCATGGACCGGGATCGGCATTGCCGGAGCGGCCTTCGAAAGCGAATTTGCGCGTTGCATGAGTGTCTTTGTCGGGACCGGAATGATCCTGTACTTGGCCATGTTTGTGGCCAAGTTCACGGGCGAGGATTTTTTCGGCAGAAACCGTGAGAAGAACGTCTTTGATACCTACTTTCTACTCACCGTTGCCCAGGCAGTGTCTGTTTATGCGATTGCCATTCCTTTTTTTCTCGTCGACCGTTCCTCATTGCCCATGACGGTTGGCATCTTGACCGGTCTCATGTGGTTGCCATTTTCAGGCTTCGTCGGCCACTGGGTTGGCATCTTTCATGCCGCCGCACGTACTGCGGCTGTGCTCGCCATTTGGTACCGGCTCCCTGATCTTCGCTTTGTTGCCATACCGGTGGCCATTGTGGCGATTTACGCAGTCACCTTGGTGATTCTGGTCCAGCGTCACAAGAGTGTGGCTGCCATCATTGCATAGCGTCCAAAGCCAACTTCGTCGTGGAGAGCAAACTCGGCAGTTGGCGACCTTAGTGAGAAGCTGGGATTTTCGCCCGCCGTGCACCATTCAACATCGTCCCGATGAAGGTGTGACGTACCAGCAGTTGGTAGCTAATCAACAAAGTAGAGGTCGTGATACCGCAGAGAACGAGAATCTTGATCCAAGCTGGTTGATCCCAATCCCGTATCCAAAACTGCAGCATCATGATGAACGGAATGTGCGTGATATAAAGCCAGTAGGATGAATCCGATACGTATCGCATCGCTGGGCTTGGCTTCGAGAGCAGACGTTCAAACGCTCCCATGAATCCGATGGTCATTGACCAAGTGTAGCAAGCCACCGAAATCGTCCGAAGCGCCGTTTCCAATACCTTCGATTCCGATTCGAAAAATGCTGCGGCTGGGAAGAAAATCGCTGGAGCCAGAATGAGATGCAACCACCAGCCACGTGTCAGCCTTGACTCCTGATCCTTTGCAGAGAAGTAGATCGCACCGAAGAAGAAAAATAAAGTGTAATACGCGAACACATTCGGCAGCGGGATGAGACCGATGGATGTATCCGGTCCAAATCCGCTTTGAAACCACTGCAAAATCGCCGTCGCAGGTACAAGCCAAAGCAAGGCAATTGGGCTGGCAACCAACCAGCTCGGAAGCGGCCTTAGCTCAAGGGCTTTTACCACAGTCGCAGCGAGCGCAAAGAGGAGGACGAACCACACCAAGAACCAGAGAAACCACAAATGATGAAAGACGGGGAAAAAGAAGAGGCCCACGATAATGCCTTCAATGAGCTGCTCCACTTCGTCTTTTCCGTCGCCTAGATCTTGTCCGGTCTTCTCCATCAACTCGCCGATTTTGCGACGCCCCTCAGTAATGCGTTCTTCGTCGAACTCAATCTGCAGAAGCCCCGCGATAAAGCGAGTTACATCCATGCTGGCATACAACGTGTCCACGGCAGTGCTACCGTCCTTGTTGCGGATCAGCGGGTCCGCGCCGGCTTCCAACAAGATCTCAGCAATATCGTCGTAGCCAAATAGACAAGCGACATGCAACGCAGTGGAACCGTTGTCGTCGATCGCGTCCACGTCGGCGCCGGCGGCGATCGCCGCGCTGAGCGTCTCATCTTGCCGGAGCGCAGCCAACTCAATCACGCTTCGCGGCCGTGCTTCCGGATCCAGCAGCTCGGATTCTGACCCCGACTCATCTTTTTGATTTTTGCTATCCGTCTCGTCGAAAGCGGCCTCTGGATCAGTCCGTTCCTCCGCGACAGCAGCCGTTGTCACGTAGATCGTGGCCGCCCAAACGGCTGGAATGATCGTGAACATGGAGACCACGAGCGGAAGGAGAATGCGTTTCGCGCGGTGAATCAGTAATCCCTTGACTCCACGCTTTTCCCAAAGCATGCACGTGAAATAGCCGCTCAGGAGAAAGAAAAGCGGCATCCGAAAGCCGTGGATTGAGTCCAGGATCAATTTGGCTTCTGGGAACGCATACTTGTCGGTGACGACCCAACCAAACGGTATGAAGGACATCGCGGCGTGCAGAAGAATGCCCAAAAGCATCGCGATGGCACGTAGCGCATCTAGATCGTGCCTACGTGTGTCCGCGACCGTCGATGAGGCCGAATTCATAGTGATTTTCTTGATACTGCGAGTGTGCTATCCCGTCACCGAAGTAGTTTCGCGATCCACAGCCACCGAGCACGCTGTAGCTCTGCCCAAAGACAGGAGCCGAGTCTTGCTGCAGTGGCTATACCTGAACACAAAACGCCAGAGCACAAAACGCTCTCATTGGCCGGGTCGACTCATTTTGCGACTTCGCCAGCCGACGTGAAGAGTCCTCGGGGAGTTACGCCCAAAACGATTGAATTTGGACATCCCGAAGTTCACACATGTTACCAAGAGCTCGAAGCCCAAATGCACTTGCACGTCGACCTTGCACTTCGACCTCGCAGGTCGGACTTACACTTCCGACTTAGTAACTGTTCTGGCTACGATCCGGTTCTTCAACCGTCGTTTCGACTGCATCGGCTTGAGTGCCATCCCCATCTAGGGAAAGTTCCGATGTTCCCGCAGCCCGAATGTCGTCTTCTGAAACCGAGGACTCAGTTGAAGTTGATTCCGGTGGAAGCGAAGGTGGTAAATCTCCCGCAGATTCGCCTTCAATCGGCTCCGGTTCGGAAGGCTCTTGCTCAACTGGCTCTTCGAGAGTTGGCAACTCCCCCGGCTCGACTTCAGCCGCACCAAGTCCGACTTCCGCCGTGCCAAGATCGAGTTGTACGTCTGATTCAGTGTCACTAGAAGCAACCGGAAGCTGAAGTTCGCTCGAGTTGCGACCAATGATTGCTTCCAATTCGGCGTTACGTGCACGGAGCTGCTCGATGAGAGCACGGGTATCACTAACGTCGCGTTCATTGTTGAGTCGCGGTGCCCCGTTGCCGCGGCTACCGTTCAGAAAACGATTACTTGCGGTATTTGCTCGACTCCCGCTATTTAGAAGTTGGCTCGGCCCTGGACCGCGAAGACCTCCGCTAGTGTTCGGACTTCGAGAAGCTGAGCTTTGGTTTTTTGGTGCGCGAAGGGGCGGGGGGCCTGGGTTTCGACTTGGGGCCAAGAAACCTGAGTTCGATGCAGAGCTGGATCCGTTACTCGATCGCAAGTTGTCATAAAGCCCTTGATTGAGCCCCTGGTCTTGCCGAAGGGCCCCGCTTCTAGGTTGCCCCTGTGCGACTTGATTTGCGGACTGAGGCTCAAACAAAGTCGGGTTGTCGCCGGGCGGCAAGCTTCCTGGACCTGGCAATCCACTGTTACCAATGACTCCTGGCCCCGACACCCCAGGACCTGGAAGTTGAGGACCAGTGGATCCCGATCCGGGAGGACTAAGTGTATTCAAGCTAGAGACCGGGGCGGAACCGTTGGCTTGGAATTGCGAATTACCAGGCGATGAGAAATTGGGCACGTTGGCCGAGGGCAAGCCAGTCGGCGGCGTCTGGATGGGACGGGCGTCCGACTCGACATCGTAGTCCCAACGAAACGGATCACGCTCGCCAATCAATTGAATAAATCGTTGACGAACAATTTCGTCCTTGCGATTCATACGTTCAGCGAGCACTTCCTTGAGACGCGCAATCTCTGCCGTCATGGTATCTAGATATTGAGACTGCTGCTGGTGTTTCGATGCGAATTCGGTGTCGAGCAGCTTCATCAATCGACTTCGCAGCTGTGCCTTTGCGTCTTCTGCTGTGTTTGGATCACGGAGCGACTCGACTAAGAGTTCCGTCGGCGATTTCGGCTCGAACGCCAGCTTTGTCCCGTAATATGGTGTCGGCTGGCTTCCGTTGTAGTAAGGGCCTTGCACATAGCTCGGGTTGGGCAAGCCGTTCCGCAGCGTTTGAGTAGGCCGAGTCGGTTCGGAATAAGGCGCCTGCACGGCCAACAAGCTGGCCTCGGGCTGCCCCTGCAGTTGTTCCACCAATCGGTCGATCCCCGGGTAGGTAGGCGGAGCAGCCATCGGATCGGACGGCGTCCTGGTGGCTCCCTGCGGATAGTTGGTCAGGCTACTCGGATCCACAAAGACGTTGTTTCGCGCGAAGGCCCGGTCCCTTTGTATGCGCATAGATTGACTGATCAAGGTCCCTACCACAACGACAACGACGAATAACATCCCACCGATTCCGGTAGTTAGCAGCATCAGGCGCAGCCACGATCGCTTTCGTGGTGGCCGAGCGTTCGCGACAAGTTCACTTGCCGCCTCGTCAGCCCCAGGAGACTCGGAAGCAATTTCGATTTCAGCCATCATTCAATTCCTCGCGTATGAGTATTTGGAATCCATTCAGTATCGGAGTCGATCTACCAGCTGCTAGGCATCGGTGGTGACGACTTTTAGTTGCTATTCCATTCCCGATTTTGGGTTGCAAAGTGGCTACAAGAGCCCGCCCTCTCGGAGCTTGCAGCTTGACGCTCCTCGAGGGAGAGTTGCTTCGTTGTAGCCGTCTACGCCGAACCATCTCGAATGGATAGCCACGGCGCGCTTGTGCGTCTCTCTCGATTTACTTCTGCGTTGGCGGACTCTCCCAATCGCCCCCGAGCTCGAAGCCGAGTTGCTGTTGAAGTTCTAGCACTTGGGTTTGAAGCTCGCGAATGGATTCATCGACGTCAGCCCCAGTCCACTCTCGATTCACCGGATCACTTAAATCGTCCTGCTTCGGCAGTTCTTCCGTTGGATCCACATCGGGATTGTAGTTTCGTGATGCCGCGTTTTCGCTCGGCTGAGCCGATCGCATTCCCGCCGCAGCAAGGCCTAGAGTGGATGGAGGGAATGAACGATTGTTTCCGATCGAACCGGACCGCGGCTGTTCCCAAGATGGTGCGAACTCTCGCTCTGCACTTGCGGAACGAATGGATTGAGGCGGTGGCAAACCTGCGTCTTGCGTGGACCTGTCTGGCCTGGAAACACTGTAGTTGCTCATCTGTGTGCCGTTATCCTCTGGCCAGAAGCCGAGAATGCCGACCGCTACCATCACCGCAACTCCGACGAGCATCGCCACTTTGCCACCCAAAATCGCAATACTCATTATCCACCGACGTGTCCTAGAACTCGAAGACCGCAAGTTCTCGGGCAACGGGACCTGATGCGGACTGCGTTGATGCGCCAGGGCGGATCGCAAAATATCCGCAGCCTCATGCCCGCTTTCAACGCGGTCCTCTGGCGATTTCGCCATCAGCGTTTCAAGTAGTCGCTCGAACCAGGCAGGCAATTGTTCGTTCAGCTCGGTCGCCGGACGGATCTCAGCTTCTGCTATCTTGCGAAGTACTTGCAGGGCCGAATCGCCTTTCGCGGGCGGATACCCCGTAGCAAGCGTGTAAAGGACAGCCCCGAGTGAGTAAAGATCGCTGCGATGATCAACACTACCGCCGCGGGCTTGCTCCGGACTCATAAACTGGGGTGTTCCGGCAATCATGCCGCTGGCCGTAAGCGTGGCATCGTCCAATGCACGAGCCAATCCGAAATCCGTGAGCAAGACGCGGAAGCCACCTTCGTCCAACATGAGGTTCGCCGGCTTGATATCGCGATGAACAATGCCTTGAGTATGCGCCTCGGCAAGCGCTTCGGCTACCTGCAAACCTACGGAAAGCACACGCTCCAGCGGCAATGGCCCATCGCGATCAACGACTTGCTGCAGATTCCCACCGCCCACGAATGGCATAACCAAGCAAGGCAGCTTTCGATCGGAGTGCACGGCATAGATGGGCACAATGTTAGGATGGACAACCGAGGCAGCGGCTTTGGCTTCACGCAAAAATCGCTGGCGCGAGGCCCCCGAATTAGCAAGCATCGGAGACAGAAGCTTTACGGCCAGCTGCCGGTTAAGCGTTTCGTCGTGCACCTGCAGCACGACCCCCATGCCGCCTTGCCCGACGATCGATTCGACGCGCATCCCATCGACAGTCCCCAAGCCCCCTTTTTCTGCCGGTGGATCGATCAACTGAAGAACCCAATGATCCGACGGATCACCTACGCCTGACAGCTCTTCAGTTTGATGACCGTTGGAAACTGCCACTAAGGATGATGACTCGGATGAGATCCAAGAGTCCGATGCGTGGCAAGAGTTGCTGAGTTCGGTGTCAGTCCACGTCGCAAGTGTTTCCTGAGTCTCGGCGAACCACTGCGACTGAGCTGTCAGCCCATCGATCCGCTGCTGGCATTTTGCACACGTCGAGAGATGCTCTGCCAATGCGACTTGCTCAGCAGGCGGAAGAGCATCATCCAGCAGTTGCTCGATCCGGACGGGGTTGCAAGCATTATCATCGGGACGATCGAGTAAGTTGTTCAATCGGCTGATCATGACTTGCCACCTTTACCGGGGTCCGGCTTGTTTAGTGTCTTTTGCTTTCCATCATCAATCCATTTGCCAGATTCGGGCGGCTTTGGTTTTGGTTCTGAATGAGTTGCACCTGCCCCCCCGTCGACCCCACGAAACGGTTCGACGAGAGCTCGCACCTTCGCCAGAATTCGGCTGCGAGCGACGTAAACCGTACCGATGGTGATTCCCAGATCCTCGGCCACTTCCCTAGCCGACTTACCCTCGACGGTTGTTTTCCAGAACGCGGCCCAAGTAGACTCGGCGACGGAAACACGGACTTGAGCGGCAGCCCAACGAAATTGCTCGCGGCGGGCCTCGAGATCAAAACTCGAAGTGTCGTTTTCACCGCGCCCTGATGCCGAATCAGGAATGGCGGCCAGGTGAGCCTGCAGATCACTGTCGCCCGTGTCAGGCTTCCGCTTGCGGAGCAAATCGATAGTGGCATTGCGTGCAACCGTCGCTAGCCAAGATCGAAATTTGCCACGGCCGTGGGGATCAAAATCTTTGATCCGGCGGCTGACCGATAGCAAAACTTCTTGAGAAACTTCCCTGGCATCAGCGTCCTGTAGCCCGAAGCGGAGGGCGATTCGATAGATCACACGTTCGTAAACCGCGCAGAATTCCATCCAAGCAGCCGAATCATGCCGGTCGTGCAGTCTCTGGAGCAGCGATATTCGTGTGTCAGGAATCGTCATAAAGCACCGTTTGAGTGAACTTACACTCTTTCACGGGGCCAAAATACAATCCTTACATCTCGAGATCGAAAAATTCCGTTTTCATGCTCCAATGGCTCTGCCCCGAAGCTAATCAACAAATCTCTGTCCCAGCCAGGCCCAAAGTGAAGATCAGGTAGGCAAATCCAATCGCTGTCGAGATCAAACATGAAGAGATTCCGCCGCCTCGCAAAGCGGCCGGAAATCGAAGCGGCCGAGGCTTGCCCCGCAACTCAGACTCGAGTCCAACTTATTTCTGTACCGCATCCCCTCAGCATTAGGCCTGCTGCAGATCAACCGTCTTGTGCATCTCAGGAAACCACTATGCCGGAAACCAAAGTCTCTCCGCATCCGCTGGACGATCTATCGCCCGAAAATGACACGCGGTCGCGTTTTCGCGAGGGCGAGAGCTTGTTCGAGATGGCCCAGAGACTCTTCTTCAAGTTTCCCGACCTTTGTATTCTCGCGTTCGTCATTCTGCTTGATGTCTTAGTGCTTGGTCCCGTTACCGGTTACGGCTGGGAACCGTCTCGTATCTTCGAGAATCGAGATCTACTAGCACGGCCGTTTCATTACGCTTGGAACAACGTCGATGCGATCGTGTTCGGATTTACCTCGGCCCAGGTCACTCTACTGACGATATGGGCTTGTTACAGCCAAAGGTTGGTTTTGACTCGCGTGGCCGGTTGGGCCGTGGCGGTTACTACGGTGACGGTCATCCTGATGGCTCGGATGAATGCCGGCTATTCAACGATTCAATTGCTGATTCTGTTTGGCTGGCTTTGCCTTGGGACGATTCTGCCTAGCGTCTTCTACCGAGTCGGCGGTTGGCGATTGGAATTGGAACTACCCGGAGCGGATAAGCCAGCGGCAAAGCAGTTTGCAATCCGCGAGTTGATGCTACTGTCGTTGCTGGTTGGAGGCCTATGTGCGATCGCAGCCGTGTTAGCGCGTCTGAGCTACAGTTACTACTGGGGTTTCATATGGCGAGAGGCAGCAAATGAGTACTTCTGGGTCATCGGCATCAGGTCAGCGCTCATCGGTTGTTGCTCAGGATTCCTATTCCCCTTCTTCGCAAGATATCCATCAAACCTCCTGTTCCGTATCGCCACTGGGATGTGCATTTGCATCGGCTTTAGTTTTGCCGTGATTTGGACCGTCGAATTTGCACGAGAGCACATATACCTTGCAGGTGGGCCACCAAACTACAGCGCCGTAGGCATGTATATCTGGAGTGCAACCCACTTTGGATTGATGGCTAGCGCCGTGCTCGTTTTCCGGCCGGTAGGTCTAAGAGCTCTTCCACCGAGGCTTCATGGATCCACGTCGCCTACCTCCCGGCCCCTTTTGGCAAGACTACTACGATTCGCAACGCGGCTGAGCGTCATTGGCATCGTCGTCTCGCCGGTTATCTGGGGGCTATGGAAGGGAGCAGACTACTACGAGACATATAGCCTCAACGAGTCGGTTTCGAATTTCGGGACATTAGCCAATGAGCCGCGAAACAATGGAAAGTGGTCCGTCTACTTGGAGCGGCCCATCGACGCGGCTTCGCTCAAGGTCCTGAATGAGAATTCAAGCGTGACCGACCTGTACATCATGTCGCCTGACCAGATGAGCGCAGAAAGCCTGGATCTAATGAAGCAACTGAGGCACATTCAACGCATCGTGAGCTACAACAATTCAATCAGCCCAAATGAAGTTGCTGAACTCGCATCGGCGTTGAAGGGCGTCCGGATCTCGAATTAGTCGAATTCACCGTTTCGCCTCGCAGAAGCGTTGCCTTCGGCGCACGAAAGCGAACGTCGCGAGGCAACCCACGACGGCAAGAGCGGAAGGTTCGGGTACGGCGTTTAGCTGATAACCATATGCTAACGCCAACATCTGGGATTCGGTCGCCGATATCGCAATGCGTCCCTCCGCATTGCTGAGAGCTACATCCATCAAGAGTCCATCATCTAGGACGTGGGCTGGGTCTCCAGGTTCCATAGCGACATTGAGTCCGCCCGGATCGAACACGTTGGAACCATCGATCAGTGCTGTCCAAGGACTTGATTCGGATCCTGTGTTGAAGTCATCGACGAAGAAACCTGTGAAGCCAAGCAAATGTCCGATTTCGTGCCGCGCTACAGTCAGCGCGTCCCAATCCGCAAACGCCTTGTCGCTCCCATCATCAGACGGAGTCGGATCGTACCAAAGGGTATTGGCACCGGTATCGTAAAAGTTATTCATACGGATGGTATGCGACACGCCAGGCGACCATGGCCGGATATCCGTGCCCGAAGAAAAAGAACCGCTTCCCTCCCATTGCCCGAGATATCCGTTGGCAACATTGGAAAATGTTGCAGTAAAATCGATGGTTACGGACATGGTGCCTCCCATGCCGTCGTCGACACCTGAGAAAATACTCTGCCAGTCAGAGATCGCCTGGTCAAAAACGGCGATTCGCGTCGCATTCCAAGACCCTGCCGCGGAATCGACGTAGGTCGGATTCAAGATAACATCCGCTCGAGAAGGGCTTGCAAGGAGCCCGATCAAGCAACACAAAATCCATGAATTCGTTTTTTGCATGACCAATCCCAGTCTTCACCGTGGAGCAACAACTTCATTTATAGTAGATAGCAGACTCGTTCATCGGAAATTCCAATCATAGAATCCACGTGCATTCCTCAAGATCACTCCTTCCGGCGGGGCTCCAATCACCTCGTTGAAACCAGTTGGATCGTGGGCCCGTGACGCCGCTTCCCTCCTACCTCCAGTGACCCTTTCAATGAAATATCGATCGATCCTCTCTGTAGTTTTGTCTTTGTTCGCGATCGGATCTTCAGCAAGCAGTGCTGATTTGCTTGTCGAGGCGGAGTCCTTTGAGCAAGTGGGCGGCTGGAAATTAGATACTCAGTTCATCGAGTCGATGGGGTCCCCCTACTTACTGGCTCATGGCCTCGGACAACCTGTTGCCCCAGCGTCGAAAAAAGTCCAATTCCCCGAGTTGGGCGAATACAACGTCTTTGTCCGCACCAAGGATTGGGTAGCCCGTTGGGGAGCGCCGGGTGCACCGGGCAAGTTCAAGTTGTCCGTGGATGGCGCGGAGTTCCAGACGGTCTTTGGCAGCGAAGGGGCGGATTGGCACTGGCAGAACGGCGGCAAAATTATCATCACCAAGAAGGAGGCGACTTTAGAACTGAAGGACCTTACGGGCTTCGACGGTCGGTGCGATGCAATTTACTTCACGACTGGCAATGCAGCTCCGCCGAATTCCTCGGAGGTGCTCGGTGCTTGGAGAAAAGAGCGTTTAGGGCTGCCAGCCGAGCCAGAAGTCCTTGATCAATATGATCTGGTCGTGATCGGTGGAGGCTACTCCGGAATGGGATCGGCACTCTCAGCTGCTCGAATGGGCGTGAAAGTGGCGTTGATTCAGAACCGGCCGGTGCTCGGGGGAAATGGTTCGAGCGAAGTCCGAGTATGGTCGATGGGATTGATCCGTCGTGGCAAGTATCCTCGCGTGGGCGAGATTGTGACGGAGTTCAGCGACAGCGCCACCAAGAGTCCAGGGACTTACGAGGAATTCGAGGACAGCAAGAAAGAAGAAATCATACGGGCCGAGCCGAACATCGATCTCTTTTTGAATCACCACGCCTACAAGGTCGATGCTTCAGAGGGATCGATCGATGCAGTTTACGCGTTTGACACTCGAACAGGTAGCCAAAAGAAGTTCATGGCAAAGCTGTACAGCGATTGCACAGGGCACGCAACGATAGGCTACTTGGCTGAAGCCGACTGGGAAATGACGCCGAAGGGTCGCATGGGCATGAGCAACATGTGGGCTTGGGACGAGGGCAAGGAATCACTCGATTTTCCCGAAACACCCTGGGCACTTGATCTAGAGATGGAAGACTTTCCGTACCCACGCGATCACCATGGACAGTGGTTTTGGGAAAGCGGTTTCGATAAGGACGCCATCAACGACGCCGAAGGGATTCGCGATTGGAACTTGCGGGCGGTCTACGGAGCGTTCAACGCGATGAAGAATCGCGGCGGAGCGGATCAGCACAAGACGGCATTTTTGACTTGGATTGCCTACATCGGCGGACCTCGCGAGTCGCGTAGGCTACTGGGCGATATCGTTTTGACTCAAGACGACGTCGTTGAGAAGACGGATTTTCCAGATGGTTGCGTTCCAAGCACCTGGTCAATCGATTTGCACTACCCGAAAAAGCAATACTCGTCCAAGTTCCCGGACAACCCGTTCATTTCAGTGGCCGTGCACGACCGCCGGATCGATCGCAGCTTTGGCTATCCCGTGCCATACCGTTGCTTCTACTCTCGCAATATCAACAATCTATTCATGGCAGGTCGATGCATCAGCGTCACGCACGAGGCACTCGGAACAACTCGTGTCATGAAGACCTGCGGCATGATGGGCGAAGTGGTTGGTCGAGCTGCCAGTATCTGCGTTGCGAATAATTGTTCCCCCCGCGACGTCTACGCCAAGTATTGGCCCGAGATGGATAAACTGCTCAAGCTGCCAGGTAAGGCCCGCCGCGCGACTGTGAATGACGAGATCGAAATCCCTGCAGACGCGTTGCCAATTGCGGGTCCGGACGGTCCGGCTACCGGACGCGACCTAGGCAAACTTGCGGGGACCGTTGTGGACGATCGCAAGGCGAAGAAGCAGGGCAACTGGACTGAGGGCACTGGGCTCAAAGGATATTACGGTTGGGGATACCAGTACGCTCCCGCAGATTCAAACTCGGTAATGCGATTTACGCTAAAGGCCAAGGAATCCGGTACCTACGAGATTCGAATCGCACACCAACCACATCAGAATCGCGGCGCCCATGTTCCTGTGGATATCGCAACCGATATCGAGAACCAGCGTGTAGAGATCAATATGAAGAAGGCATCTGGAAAAGACGGTTTCACTTCGGTCGCCAAAGTGAATCTCGAGAAAGATGAGCGAGTTGTCGTCTCGCTTTCTTCGAATGGAGCGGGCGGCATGGTCCACGCCGACGCGGTTCAGTTGCTGCCGGTCAAGTAACTGCGGCCGCGAGCCTGGTCGTAGGGTAGCGACGGGGATTTCTCATCACGTTTGCGCAATCCGCTGCAGGCTGCTGGCTGTACGGGAACTGCTCCAGTGCTCTGTTTTGTTTACTCGTGTCGAGCTTACTCAGTTGACTGAGAATGCATTACCGATTGTTGAACGCGGTGCGGTACGGCACCCGCATTCACGTGGGCGCAATCTCGCGATGCACGCGTTTCGAATTTGTGTCTTTTTGGCGATCCTCGGCATCGTCCGACACCAAGGTCTCGAGCAGCGTCGCAAGCCAACCCCCTTGGCCAATTCGGCGGCGACGCTGGCGGTAACAAAACAGATTCTCCCTGCTGCATCAATGCTAGAAGAGTCAGATGGTGATTCGCTAAGCGTCCTTGACGGGGCCGGGCAGGTCATAGCCAAGGCAATGCAGACGGCTCCAGACGGTGACTCTTTTGTTGGTTTTTCCGGCCCCACCAATGTGCTGGTGGTCACCGATAGCGAAAACATACTGGGCGTACAGGTCCTCAGCAGTCTCGACACACAAGAGCATGTCGATCAGATCGAGCGAGCCCCTAATTTCCTACAATCGTTCTCTGGTGTTGCCGTCGCAGATTCGAACACCCTCTTGGCGATCGATGCCGTTTCCGGAGCGACGCTAACTAGCCGCGCGATACAGTCGGCGGTCGTGAAACGTCTTACCGGCAAGTCCACTTCCCTCATGTTTTCGGATCCCGACGTTCAGCGTTTTCGCGCAGATTGGTTTCCGGAGTCATCTGGATGCCAGCCCAACGAGCGGACCAGGGCTGCTTGGACTGTCATCGATGACTCGGGTAACGTGCTCGGACACCTACTCAATAGCTCGCCGGCAGCCGACTCAATCGTTGGCTACCAAGGTCCCAGCGAGATCTGGATCGCTGTCAACGGGGAGCAGCTTTCGCCGAACTCGAAATTGATCGACCTGGCAATTGATCGCAGCTTCGACAACGACCCGTACGTCGGATATGTCCGCGATGACAAGTATTTCCCGTCGATGTTCAAAGGGATGACAATCAGGGAACTAGCGGCTCTCGATCCATTTGAAGCCCAAGTCGAAGGCGTTTCAGGTGCAACAATGACAAGTCTCTCAGCGACGGACGCTCTCATTGCCACGGCAAAGGCGGCGATCCTAGCGTTGGAAACGACACCAACCATGAACGAAAGGCAATGGCTAACAGCGAGAGGCGCAGTTACGCTCAGCTTTATTGGACTCGGTATCGCCATCGCTTACAGCCGCTTGCGTGGGAAACGTTGGTTGCGGTTCCTATTTCAAATCGGCTTGATCGCATTGGTAGGGCTTGCGAACGGTGACATGCTATCGCAAGCCGTGGTTGCGGGCTGGTCCCGAAATGAGATTCCCTGGGCCAGTGCGTTTCCGCTGGTGGTGCTGTGCCTCGCTGCCATCCTTTTACCTGTGGTAAGCAAACAAAACGTCTACTGCAGCCACCTTTGCCCGCATGGATCAGTGCAACAGTTGGTTCGCTCAAGACTGCCTTGGCAGTGGAAGATACCGAAATGGTTGAGCACTAGCCTCAAGTGTCTGCCACCTATTTTGCTCGCCTGGTGTGTGGTTGTTGGGGTGTCCGGCCTGGCTTTCAGCTTGGTCGACATTGAGCCCTTTGACGCTTGGATCTTTCGGCTAGCCGGTTGGCCAACGGTGGCGGTCGCGTTAGTCGGGCTTGGCATCTCCCTGATCAGCCCAATGGCATATTGCCGGTTCGGCTGCCCAACCGGTGCGATGCTCGGGTTTCTTCGATACCGGGGCAACAGTGGAGCTTGGACAAGACAAGATTCCGTCGCAATCACACTGCTGTTCATCGCCGCCGTGACCGCCTGGGTATTCTGACATCGCCCATTCAGGAAAACGGAAACAGGATGTCGCAGTACCGAGAAAACTAGCCGCGGTGCGTTGGCAAGTAGGTCCAATCGCTAGCTGTATGCGGGACCCAGGTCGCGATTTCCGACTTATCGTCAATGCGACTGAATTTCAGTAGTCGTCAGGAAATCGATGGCTACCATCTGAATTCGACGGCAACTCCCAGACATCGATCGCCAGGCTCGGATCTAGCTTCGCGTAAAGATGAGGGAATAAGTCTCCACCGCGAGATGCTTCCCACCGGAGTTCATCGCCAAAGGATTCCTCGCTAAATGCGACGAGGACCAGATTCTGTTGCCCCACGAAATGAATTCGGACCGTCTCCTCGACCTGCTCGCGACTAGAAAAGTGAATGAACCCATCCTGGAGATCGATTGCGGCTCCTTCAAAGACACCTTCTATACAGGCTGAATTCCAAGGCTCCCGTCCAAGCACTTTGTAGATACGACGTGGCGGGCGTTCCGTATTCTGTTGCATCGGGCTTATCCCAGGAATGACGCCAGGCATCAAGAGAACTTCGACGAAGGATAACAATTCGTTCTACATAGCCTACCGCGGCTTCAACAGCACCTCCCCTATCTTACTGAGCGGGGCGGACTTTCGTCTGGATTGGGCAAACGAATCCCCCAATATGATGCCGGCCTAAACCCGTTTGACTTTCAAGCCACGCACTTGGTGGGACGTGCTAGAACCGAATTCGTCGATTTCGATACCAGTGGACTGCGCTAGCTGCACTAACAAGTTGGCGAACGGAGTGTTCGCATCTTTGTTATGGGCCACGTACCCACCATGTTCGAAGTTGCCGCCAGCTACGAGCAGGGGCAGATTTCTCCAGTCGTGTGCGCTCGCGTTGCCAAGGTTGGATCCGAATAGAACAGCGGTACGATCCATGAGGGTCTCGGAAGACTCCTCCATCGATTTCAGTCGACTTAGAAATCGCCCGAACGCCGTAAACTCGGCCTCCTCAATAATCTTCAGTTCATCAATTTTCTTCGGGTCTTTACCGTGGTGTGACAGGCCGTGCCAATCGCTTTGTACACCGGGTATGACGGGCACCGAATTCAGACCACTCAACTGGAGCGTCACCGTGCGAGTTGAATCGCTCTGCAGTGCCAGGCAGATCATCTCGTACATTAAGTCTTGTTTAGCAATTGTATCGTTTCGATCGGCAATATCTTTAGGCGGAGTTGCATCGGTCTGTGGCTTCGGTTTTTTGGCCCACCCCTCACTCTGTTGCAACCGGCTTTCCAACTCTCGGACAGCCGTTAGGTACTCATCGATCTTCACCCGATCCCTGCGGCTGACTTGGCCTTGCAATTGTCCTGCGCGGTTTCCAACCGTATCGAGAATGCTCTTGCCGCGGCGGATGGCGAGCATCTCCTTTTCTTTCTCTTGTGTCGTTCCCTCTGTGAATAGCAGTTTGAAGAGCTTGGCCGGTGACGTCTCTGCTGGGATCTCCACACCACTGGCATTCCAAGACATGGAACGTCCGCTAGTGGAAAGAGCAAGGAACGGCAAGCGGGTTTCAAGGCCAACCTTTGACGCGATGATTTGATCAATAGATGCCGAGTTGCGGAAACCAGCCAACCCCGGACGGCGAGCTGAAGTCAACCAAGTCAGCTCCGATGCGTGACCGTTATTGCCCTGCTGGTCAGGATGGCTTAATCCCGAAAGCACCGTCAAGGCATCACGGTGCTCAGCCAACTTGGACAAATATGGTGTTAACTTGTAGTCGCGTCCTTCCTGGGCGGGAAACAAGAACGGTGTGTGGAATCCGAGTGTGGCGCAGATGGCCACGAATCGACGCGGCTGTTGATCGGGCTCTAAAGCAAAAGCTGCAGAACCAACGGTCGGTCCCATCGCTTCTAACATGGGTAGTCCAACAGCAGCGGCACCTAATCCACGCAACAAATGTCGCCGGGATAGCGAGCTTCGAGTTGTAAAATACATGATCTCGCAAATCCTTAATGAATGACTTCTCAGAATGCCGAAGCGATTTACTTTTGCGGTACGAACGGTGGCTTACGACAATACCCCTGAATGGTCGGAGCCCGTTGGCCAACACTTTTGTCGAAGCTGGAAATTAGCGATGGAAGAAAATGGGACTAGAACAGACTTCCCGCAGCAGATCGCCGACGCGATAACCGTCTGCCACAGTTCGCTCCACAATTGCGTCAATTTCAGTGCGGTCGGAAAACCCCATCTCTCTACCCGTCGCGAAGGTCAGTAGTTTCTTAACGAGTGTATGAGCAAGTTGTCTTGGATGGGAGGCAACGAGATCAACATATTCTGCTATGTCAGTGAAGGCCTGGCCTGCCACAGTTTGGCCTGAACTATCGACCGGCAAACCAAGTCGATAGCGAACCTTTCGGGCGTTAATGACGAGGTTCACCTTGTCACCTTCGCCCAGGCTACGAAAACGCTCTCGGTAGCCACCGATCGGATCAAAATTTTCCATCGCAAATCCGGGCGGATCGATTAGCTGATGGCAACTGCGACAGTCGACGGTATCTCTGTGCTTCGCCAACAGCTCCCGCAAAGTGCTCGCGCCACGAACATCAGGCTCGACTCCTGAGATACCGGGCGGCGGAGGCGGCACATGCTTGCCAAGGATACGCTCCGTCACCCAGACGCCACGCACGACCGGCGAAGTGTTCGTTCCATTTGCCGTCACCTTGTGAATACTGGCTTGCCCAAGCAAACCGCCTCGAACCGAGTCATTGGGTACCGCAATTTTGCGGATCTCGGGACCTGACACACCTGGAATTCCATAATGCTTCGCAAGACGATTGTTCAGGAACGCGTAACGAGGCTGGATCAGCTCGCGAATCGGCACGTTCTCCCGAAACGCGTTTAATAGGAATGCTCGCGTTTCCGCAACCATCGAAAATTGCAGGAACGAGTCGAACTCGGGGTACAACGTTTTGTCTGGAGCCGTGAAATCGATGTCTCGTAGGTTGAGCCAACTATCCGCGAAGTCGTTCACAAAACGTTCAAAGCGAGCGTCGGCAAGAAGTCGTTCCACCTGCGACGCCCAGTCCTCTTGATTGCCTCCCTGCTGCGCGATGACCCGTAATTCCTGATCGGGAGTCGTACGTGAAAGAAAATACGAGAGACGTGCGGCGATAGCATGACCTCCGATTTGGTCTGGGTCACCAGACTCCGCAAGAAAGAGAAACTCGGGTGCACAGAATAGTGCAACGATCGCGGTGCGCAACGCTGACTCACGGTCTTCCCCGGAACTGATCGATGAGGTAAACAAATCGACAAAGGGTTGGACTTCGCTGGAAGTTACAGGGCGCCGGAAGGCGACAGTGGCAACGCGACGAATCGATGACCGGATGCTGTCATCCGCAGCACCATCAGTGCCCTGGGCCGGAAGCTCAAACTTGGGTTTGTACCACGGCTTCTCTTTCAAACTTGGGTTAGATGGTTCAATCTCTTGGCGGTCCAATCCCTCAAATAGAAGTCGATGCCCGCGGCTAGGAAATTCGTCGACTAGCGGCCCCTCCAAGACGACTTCGTTAATCGCTAATCCGGGACCCCGATAGGCTGAGATGCCGTGTTTCTTGATTTCGTAGTTGTCATCGGAAATCCCCCACGGCGAAATTTCAACCATGTAGCGATCGGGCAACCAAGCTTCCAGTTCGATGGTCTGCGGCGCCCCGGGTGTGAACGCAAAGTATCCGAAAGTAGGCTTTTCCAATCCACGCTGAAAGGTCGTCGCTCCCACAGCAAACGTAACGGGACGATCGGATTGGTACGCGTAGCCTCGGATCTGAATTCGATAACGCCCACTTCCATTGGCATTAGCCGTCCGGAGCATACCCGTCGGATAGGAAAGATCCCGAAAAAACACCACCGCACCGTCATCAGCTTGCCCCCACGCTTGACCAATGTGCTTCTTCCCCTCCCGGGTTTCGGCATAGTTGGTAACTACTCGGCGCGGGGTTGGCGCTACCGTCGTCTTGGCAATGGACGAGTCAAGAACTAGGTCCATCGCCGCCATGTAGCGTTCTAGCTGGACCATCGAGACCTGCAGGGCATCCCCAATGTTGTCAAATTCGTGCGATCGCCCGTCTTCAGGAAGCATTGCTTCGACATCGATGTGAGTCCCGAACAGGTCGTTGAGCGTATTCGCATATTCGCGACGGTTAAGCCGACGGTAAACCGTTTCTTTTGATTTCGCGTGAGCTGTGTACAAGGCGTTTCCGAGTCGCTTTAGAAATTGCTTGCCTTGTGAATCGGCAGAATCGGGCAAGCCATCCGGCGGCATTTCACCATCTTCGACTCGATCGAAGACTCGTTCCCAAACTGCAAATTGCTTTGCCTCCGACAAGTCGTATCGAAGGCTCGCTAGATCCAAGCCGCCCTCGGCTTCATCTCCTGAGTGACAATCCAGACAATGCTCTTCGAAAAATCCGTTTTGCTCGTTGCTTGGCTCCGCGGCAGACAAAGGCAGGCATGAACACCTACCAAGGATCACGACGCATCCAAGCGATGCGAGTACACGCAAGACGCGCACCGAAAACAAGCTACTGTTAGAAGGCGAAAATTCAGCAAAAACCACGGTGATCTCATCCGTTCCAATTCTTTAGGCTTGGTCAAATGCCATCGAGACGAAAGCGCACCAGCATTGGATTCAGTTTACTTAATCCGAGCCCGGAAAAAGACAGGTATTCAGCCAATTGAGGGGCAATCCAAGTTGCAATTTTTAGTGGATGAGGTAACGAATCCCCTGGATGTACAGCCCGAGAATGGAAGGTACTCGTAACTTCATACACGACGATCCTATTGCCTGTCTTCAAGCTTTGTTCAGCCCTGCAGCCAATTGAAGGCCGCCAATAAAAAAGGCCACGTCCAACATGTAGACGTGGCCTGCCGATCGCATTATTGCTTTCCAGAGCCTGCCGATTCATCCGCGGCAACTGGGCAGCAAGGGAATAACAGATCAGTTCCCTTGCAACTTAGCCGTAAAGCCAGCGATATCACCGAATGTCAGGGATCCGGACCAATTCATATCCAAGACAATATCAGGGTCAACATCAGGATAGGTCGACGCGAATGCATCTCGGTCTTGTAGGGCCAGCACGAAAGCAGAAATGTCTCCGAAGGAGAAAGTACCACTTCCGTTTGCGTCCCCGAGGATTGGAGTCACGATCAATGGATCAGAAATATCCATCAAAGGTCGAGAATCATCATCCAGACGGTCGAGCACAATGTTTCCAATCGCAGTTGCATCCGTCGTACCCCACCAATTGCCCACCATGTTGATGGTGTCACTCGGGGTTCCAATCGCTTGCACGCTATTCTCGCTGGCGGCAGAGAAATCGCTGTGGAAGACATTGAGAACCGAAGCGCTGTCGAATTCGAATACATTATCAGCAGCAAAGTTTGCGAAACGAATCGCCGCGTTGGAACCTGGCTTCGTCATCAAGTTCGCGTCAAAGAGTACTTCGGATGCTCTAAGTGATCCAAATACTTCGACATCTCCGCTGTTAAAGCTGCCGCCATCCAATTCCGCGGAGGAGTCAGGCTGGATCACAAGACCAACACTGAACGTGGTGTCCTCGGCATCCAGAACTCCAGTCTCGGTCGACGTGCCAATATGAAGTTCAAAATCAGGATCGGCCACCACTACGGAGACGCCCTCACCAATCGTGAGAGTCGCGCCGTTGCGAACACGAACGTCACTTACCAACCGGTACGGTTCGTCTGTGTTGTCCCAAACGGTGTCGACAATGATATCTCCCCCAACGCCATTGACAGGGCGAACCCCAAAACCATTGGCCGTGATAGGAGTTCCATCGGGTGTTGCCGAGTATTTACCATCGACGGGCATGGTAAATTCCCAGTCAGGTCGCCCGGCAACACGAATTGAATGGGTTCCCTCTGGAAGGTCATGATGAGCGTGGCCGCCCTCATTCGTCATGAAGAATGGTTCCTGAGGTCCTTCCTCCGTGATCATCAGTTCCCACTCAAGCAACGTACCGACATCACCTCCCGCGTCGTCGAAGACTTCGAGCCTCCATGTGCCGTTACCGTTCAATCCATCAAAGGCAGTAAGTGGATTTTCCGGCCGGAAGCGTCCGGTGAATGGAGCGGATCCGGTGGTGATTGACTGTTCCGCTTCGTCGTCAATGATGGTTCCCGTGAAGTTATCTCCACCGCCACCTTCGTCAGCAAACATCAGGACGCTTGTTCCATCCGGGGCAACCAGAGTCACCTCGAGGTCAGCGGCGAACGTGTGCTCGATTTCGAGTCTTACATCCAGGTCCGCGATTGCCGCGTCGATTCCCGATGCGCTGATCTCAGAAGTTGAAGTCGAATTATCCGTAATCGCCACGTCGGTTCCATTCACAAAGCTGTGCGAAACGGGTGGCTCGAAGATGCCATTATCGTTCACGTCGATGTAGATCGGCCAATTAGCGAGCGGAGCTTCATCTGGATCAACTTCTCCATCGCCATCGAGGTCATTGAACACCGTAGCGTAGAAGCGATCGTTGTGTGCTAGCCCAAAATCTTGACCGACAAAACTGTCATTCGGCCCGGTAACGTCGTAGGTATATTCACCAGTAGCTGGTGACACCGTAGCCCAATCGTCACCCGGAGTTGGAACGACGCGGACCGTATGGGTGCCAACGGGAAGATTGAGAAGCGAGAACTGCCCGATTTCGTCAACTGGGAACGACGATTCCCCAGTCGATATTTCGAGACTCCAACGATTCAGCGTCCCAGTATCACCGCCCGCATTGTCAGAGATCTCGAGCTGCCAAGTCCCGTTGGGATCTCCCATATACCCACTAAGTGGTTCATTTGGTCGGAAGGTACCAGTAAATGGTGCAGAACCACTAGCGATCGGATCAGCTGCTTCGTCGTCAAAAATGGTGTCAGTAAAGTTATCGCCGCTGCCACCGATGCGATTGAATAGCTCGATTCGCGTGCCGTCTGGAGCAATCAGAGTT
This sequence comes from Aureliella sp., assembly GCA_046290675.1. Classification (GTDB taxonomy): domain Bacteria; phylum Planctomycetota; class Planctomycetia; order Pirellulales; family Pirellulaceae; genus Aureliella. The sequence goes on along the minus strand of JBKAHA010000006.1, from coordinate 182,251 downwards.
CCAATGAGATCGCTATCCCAGGTGTGGGTGATATCGAGTCCGACGTTCACGTCGAATAGGTTGCCCGCCATACCAGACACAACGATGTCCGAAGTCACCGTGTTTACGTCAGGGATCGGAGTCTCGTTCGTATTCTCGAACGTCTCCGAGCCAACGTCGAAGATATCGTTGTCATTGGCGTCGAGAAAGACGCTCAAGCCAGAAAGCGCTGATTCCCCCGTACCGTGATCACCGCTGACATCGCCATCCTCAAAGATGGTGCCAGCAACGGTTGGAACGGCAACGTCGGCATCGACTCCCAGCAGGAAGCTTCCTTCGTCGGCATCATTCGAAACAATCGTTACTGTTCCCGATTGAGTACCGCCGGCCGTTGGCGATGCGATCAATACAAACGTGGTTGCTTCACCCGATGCCAAGGAAGTCTCGGTGCCAGATGTGTCGACGGCAAAATGAGAAGAGTCAACAGAGATATCGGAGATGTCCAATGTCTCCGAACCTTGGTTTCGGATCCGCAATGTTTGCGACGCAGTCTGCCCCAAAATCACTTCGCCGAAGCTTGTCGAGCTCGCACCGCTTTCCAAGTCCTCCGTACTGTTTAAAACCGAAATCTCAGGCTTGCCAAGCGATTCCACCAAGAGGGCCGCATTGAGGCGTCCAAACCCCATTTCGAAATCCTTCCCGGTCGAGGTATCAAAATCTCGGTCGGGACCATTCAGATCCGTGTTCACACGCAACAGCGTTTTCACGTCCGCAGCGGAAAGAGTCATCCCCAATGTATCGGCACGTGCCAGCAAGAGGGCTGTGATTCCAGTCGCCAGCGGCGTTGCCGATGAGGTCCCGCCGAAACCAGTCCCGCCGGTTCCCGTGTAATCACTGCTGCTGTTGTATCCTGCCGAGCCAGTGCGGTCGGTCGTATCAATCGCCAAATAGCCAGCTCGCGTGTCGTTACTGGGCGCGACGATATCGAGGTCAGGGCCGTGCTGCGAGTAATTCGATCGTTCACCAAAGTTGTTGGTCGCACCAACGGAAATCACACCGTCAATGGAAGTCGTGTACTGAGCCGGGTAACTCAGGAAGTCCCCAAAGCCGTTCCCTGAGGCGAATAGAAACGGAACCCCTTGGCCTCCCTTCGCGTCGTTCGTTGCCCATGTCAACGCATCGCTCAGCGCGGTTGAGGGTCCACCACCACCCCACGAATTGTTGACGACGTCAGCCGAATCCCATTGTCCGGTCCCATCCGCAGTCCGTCCGGCCAAATAGTAGATACCCGCGGCAATATTGGCTGTCGAAGCGACGCCGCTACCGTCAAACAGTCGACCTGCAATGACAGGCGAACCATAGGACGAGCCGGCAACACCAATGCCATTGTCTCCAATCGCTGCTGCGACACCGGCCACCGCCGTACCGTGATTGTCCGAGGCGTTGGTTGGTCCAGATTGATTGTTGTTATTGACGAAGTTCCAACCGTTCAGGTCGTGGACCCAACCATTGCCATCGTTGTCGGTGAATGGATCGCCTGCAGCCTCTCCCGCGTTCACCCAGTTGTTAATGTCCGGGTGATTTCTCTGCACACCATCGTCATAGACTCCGATGACGATATCTTCCGACCCACCCTGGACGATATCCCAGGCATCGGCAAGGTCTGGGTCCGCGTCCGCTAAGCCGCCTCCCTGGCCGGTGTTCTCAAGATGCCATTGATTTCCGAAACGTGGATCGTTGGGCGTATAGAATCGCTGCCAGTCTTGGTAGAAGTTCGGGGTGACCCAACTAACGAGTTTCGACTCGCCTAGGTCACTGGCGTGGCTCAACGTCTCAACGCCACGCGCGTCACCAAATTCAAAGACGAATTGATCCGGCGTTCCTAGCAATCGTTCGTAACCCGTGATCTCCGGGTTCTCAGCCATGACTTGCTCGGGAGTTACGCCCTCTGGCAACTTGGCGATGATGTCATTCAGGAGAGCAACTTCGGTATTCGTTTCCTTAATCACAAATACTTCGGTGGTTTCGCCAACTCCTGGGAAGAGCTCCAATGCGTCTTGCAATTCGGACGCAGTCAGTACGTCGGACTCAAAAACGGTTAGCCCATTTCCGATGGTTCGAACCAATTGCAGATCGCCGGGTAGGTTCTCGTAGCTGAAGTGCTCACGAGAAGGTGTCGCGATTGCCAACCGGTTTGGGTGGAAGCTGATCGGGATATCGCGACCGTCGGCGGTATAGGCAAGATCATCGGAGACTTGAACGGTACCTATACTTTCCCGCGGATCGTTTGAGTCGCCTGGCGGAGGAGAAGCGTCTTGGTCTCCAAAACCAAATCCACCAGCAAGGTCACTAGCAAGGAGCTGACGATTTTCTAATTGCTCACATGTCAGCTTCGAACGCTTGAATTTCCGATTCATTCTGTGTCCTTCGAAAATACAAATTCGCGCAAGGCGAAGGAATGGTTCCGAGAGGGGGAACCGACGAGAGAGGAACCCATTGTAGCCGTTTTAAGGCGCACATTCGCCCTAATCGCTACCGGGATAATTCACATTTGGTGGAATTCTGAACAATTTCGTTGACTTCTTGGGATTGCTTGCAGAGGTGGGTGAACCACAACTTGTAGCCAGAACCCACCGAATCGCCCCAAAACATTTCCATTTCGTTGGATCGAATGGAGCCGCGAGCGGTTCTCCGAGCCGGATTGGTAGCGATTAATCCATCGGACGCAGAGGCTGAAGATAGGCGTTTCTCCCTCCGTCCCAGGCGGATAAGCCGACTCCCTCAAGATCTTCCATGGGACTCGGTAATGTGAGTTTGGATATTCCTTCCCCCCAAGCACAAAGGCACTGTAGGCCGGACCAGAGCGGCTAGGTGGTTGCAGGCGTTACGACCTATCGTCATGCCGCGGCGTTCCGGCAGGGTTGCTGATGACGTCATCGAAATGCTCGCCTGAAATCTTTGTTCCTGCAGACCAGCTTGAAAGACGCCGGAGCATCGTCGCTGCGCTCCTCGATACCGGCCTACATTGATGGAACAGGATTGCTCAGCGCCATAGCAGCCCGACTGTCTCAGACGAAGCGGTCGTGGCTAACGGCTGGGACAGCCGACCTACTCAGAAAGAGCTGAATAGACCAAACCATCGTCGCTACGCTCGATCCGGCCTACATCGATGGATCAGGACGACTCAACTCGTACCGACTATTTGGTATAGCGAATGCGCATGAGGGAGCCGGTGCCGCCGGAGAATTTGTCGTCGACGACCCAGGCGTTGCGGAGCAAGACGTAGAGGTCGCCGTTGCGGTCGAAACGCAGATCGACGGGACGGCGGAGGCCGCTAGCGAAGCCCATCGCTTTGGCGGGGCTAGACGGATTAATAGCGTGAATCCATCCATGAACAAAGTCCGCAAAGAAATACTTGCCGGCAAACGAATCTGGCCAAGAATCACTGTGCTTGGCAAAGTCTCCACCGGAAATGGAAGCCTGCGGATAAATATGAACTGGCCCCACGATGTCATCGCGGTCGGTAGGACCATGGTCAACTCCAGGCCAACCGTAATTGGCTCCGGCGACCCCCAAGTTGATTTCTTCGTACTTTCCACCGACATCATTGATGAACATCAGACCATCGGAACTGCGGACGGAGAAGGTAAACGGATTGCGGCAGCCGTACGCCCAAATCGACTGATATTTACCCACCGTCTTTCCTAGCAACGGATTGTCGTCGGGAATGCCGCCGTCAGGCCGGATTCGCAGGATCTTGCCTTGCAGTGCGTCAAAACGTTGCGATGGGCTCCCAGCCGTCTGCTCGCCGAGGCCAATGTACAGCATGCCGTCGGTACCAAAGTGAATCGCACCGCCTTGGTGACCAGCTGGAACATTTCCGCCGAACAGCGACTGGTCATCGCCACGCAGAAGAACTTCTTCGCTTCTGGGTGCGGCCTTGTTTCCATCTGCACGAAAACGACTGACACGATGATGTGTGTAGGGTTGATCCGTCACGTACACAACGTAGACCCACGGATCCTTGGGAAACTGGTCGGATACGGTGACGCCAATAAGCCCTCGTTCCCAATTCATCTCGACGGGGATTTCGACAAAGGGCTCATCCAGCAGCTCGCCATTCTCCACGACGCGTAGCTTGCCACCTTGTTCACAGATAAAGATTCGACCGTCCGGTGCGGTCTCTAAGGCGACGGCACCAGAGAGTCCCGTTGCTACCGTTTCGATCTCGAAACCCGCAGGCAGTTCGACAGGCCCCGAGACTCCAGATCCGAATTTGCCTTTGCCACTTTGCAGCGTTTCTAAGTAAGCGACTAGGTCAGCGAATTCGGCGGGAGACAGTTGATCGGCCAGTCCCGTCGGCATGAGCGATACTTCCGCCGTCGTCTCTTCGACAATCTCGGAAACAGCAACTGTTGAACTTTCGTTCTGTTGGTTGACGATCCTAATCTCGGAATCCGAACGTGCTTTCACGATGCCTGACAGCAGTTGGTCATCCTCGGTCAGAATCAAACTCGTTCGATAGCCTTCCACGATTTGCCGCGAAGGTTCAAGCAACGATTCGATCAAGTGCGGTCGGTCAAACTTGCCACCGATCTTGGAGAGGTCCGGACCAACCTGTCCGCCCGTCTTTGCAACTTGGTGGCAGACGCTACAACGCGTACGTTGGTCTTCAAAAAACAGCTTCTTTCCTGCTTCCGGATTGCCTCGCGACGTCAAGGCGTACGATTCCAGGGCCGCCCGAAGTCCACCGGCTTGCGTTTCCTTGTCGCCAGACGTATTCGCCGCTGTACCATTCACTGTTGAGGCGTGAGCGGCGATTTGAGTCAATGCCGCCGAGCTGATTTCAGCGTGCACCGTGGACTCTACGAACTGGATTGAAAAACTCTGCGGAACGGAGTTCAAGAACTTCTGCATGCCCGATCGACCGAAGCCGAACACCGTCATACGACGCTGCATTTGGTAGAAACGGTCTTCTCCATCATCGTCCTCGTGATGCGTCAGCAAGAGCACGCGACTGGATTCTTCATCACCGAACGCAATCCACTCGGTGCCCGGGATATCGCCTTCATGCGTTTTGGTGAGCGGTGTTCGTTTCGGTAGCTCGGACGTCATCCACCAGTCCGTATCGTCGTACTCGCCGCCCGGTGTTCCCTCGTACAGTACCCAGTAACTGTGGTCTTCGGGCTTCTTCGTCAGCGTGAAAGTGCAAGCTTCCGAAGTGAATGTGTATTCGCCCGCCCAACGGCCGTTCGACGCAAGTGCGGAAATAACAATCCGTTCGTCGGATTCTTCCTCGACAATCGTCACACAGGGATCCGTTCCCGCGTTCCGAGCATGGAAATAGCTGCCTGCCGACTGGAAAACCGCATTCGGGAATCCGCGGTATTCGCCGGCTGCTCCGGAACCCTTCTTTGGATGGAAGCTGATCCAGTCGTTGCCCTCGCGGTCAACCATGCTGGACAGCCCCGCGCCGACTCGGTCGAGAAAGTAGGTTGCCGAGGGAGTTTCGACGCGGTAGCAAGGCAGGTTGTCGGCAGACTCGTCTGGAGCCACGGTGAGTTTGAGCTTGGGGTTCTCTTTTAGCGAAATGGGCGAAGGCTGGGCAACAAAGATGGGAGCCTTCGGTCCGGGAAGGCCCTCCCCCTCGCTGGGGCTCTGCCCCTCCCGAATATCCTCGCGGGGTTCGGATCGGGAGGGTTGGTTGAGTGAGGAGGTTTCGTTGTTCGCGTAGTGTTTTGGCGGCGATGTGTGTTCGATCGGGTTGGAATGAATTGCAGCGGTTGGTTCAGCCTCACCTTCGACTCGGTAACGGACTGCGAGGGCTGGGCCGGGGGAGAGAATTTCGATGCCGTGATGGTGCGTGTCCGACAGCAAGCGAATGACGTTGGAGCCGGATTGCAGCCATTTCGGGTCAAGCTTCATGGTGCTGTACACTGTTTCATGTTCAGCGCCTTCCGCTACGTCAAGTTGGTGTCCGTTGAGTGTGAAGTAGTCTTGCACTTCACCACTGCCGCCGGTCCATGCCACCACGTGTAACTCGGCGGATTCAATTTGATCTATTGGAACGCTCAGATCGAATCGGCACTCTCTCTCGTTGCCAGCACGGGCCCAAAACGGCTTGGGGACATCAGACGGCTCTATCAAAGCGACATGGATACGCTCTGGATGGTCGATTCGCAGACCGCCGAGGACTGGAGTTCGATACTGCAGTTCTGCCGCATCGGTTTCAAAGTCAATGATGGCACGGACCGCGACGGCTTCTTGCGCAGGAAGCATCGACGTATCCCAGCTCACTTCGTAACCGCCGTTTGTGACTGCACTCGTTGAACCTAGGTGTCCGTAGGGAGATTGATCTTTGGTCATGCCGTGCCAGTCTGCAGATTGACGATTGCCGTTTTCGTCGTAGCCGTTGTACCTCGCTTCGAAGTGAACTTGGCGGATGTGTTTGCGATGCTGCTCGGGGAGGACTAGTCGAATCACCTTGGATTCGGCTTGCTTGGCATCCGACACGGTCACCTTCGCATCGAAATCCTTCAGACCAAGCTCAGTAATCTGCTCATCATCACGGAACAGCCCAATTCGGATCGCTGCATTGTCGACGATGTAATGCCCCCAGAATGTGTCGGCTTGATCACACGCGAATTGCAATGTGTTGTAACCGTTGACCAAGTCTGTGGCTGATAGATTGAACGAGGGATACTGGTGGGTGCACTCGTGCTCCTCTGTCCCAACCCTTGCAAACGGAAATGTCGAGCGTCCGTTGACGGTGACACGTTTGGACGCAGTGCCAGGATGGCCTCCCCAGACTTCGAGTTCCAGATCCGCGCGGCGAATCTTCCGCAAGTCCTCATCGACCCGAATACGAGCCGCACCACTGGATTGCGGTTCACTCCGTGAAGCAAAATCGGGATGCACAGAAACTTCACCTGCGTTGACACGAACCTGTCTCGCGTTGAAAAACGGGTTACCAAACTCCATGCCTTGTTGATAGCGGTAGACTCTTTCAAATCCGCCATCATCCAAGGCATCGTAGGTCATCTGACGAAACGCCTTGCGAACATTTGTGTGGTCATGCGGGAAGACCTGCACCATCAAAACGACCGTCAACTCCTCTTGCGGATCGACCCAGTAGTAGGAATTGAAGATACCGCCCCAGGATATCGTGCCTTCACTGGTCGGTTCCGCTCTGATCCCATCCACGGTTTGCACCCCAAACCCAAATCCGAAACCGTCACCGTGGTTCATTGGGGGAATACGTTGCTCACCGATTTGATTCGACCGCATCATCGCAACGGATTCGGGAGAGAGTACCCGTATGTCTCCGAGTTGCCCGCCGAGGCGAAGCATCTCCAGAAAACGCAGATAGTCGGCGGCTGTTGAAACCAATCCACCACCACCCGAATAGAACGAATTTTCGATGTTGGCGTTTGCAGAGAATCGCAGGAACCCGCGTTGAACTGGTGTCGCCCCGACCGAGATGAGCTTTCCGTCTTCGTCAAGTGTAGAAAGCCCTGCGAGCCTGTCGATCTTAGCATGCGGCACACTGAAAAACGTGTCATGCATCTGTAGCGGACGGAAGAAGCGCTCGCGAAAAAACTGCTCTAGCGTCAGTCCTGAGACGACTTCGACGATGTAGCCAAGGATATCGGTCGAGACACCATAGTCCCACATCTCACCAGGATGGAACTTCAGAGGCAATCTGGCAATTCGTTGCACTCGGGTTGAAAGCGATTCTTGGACTGGGGTAAAGAAATCCGATATTCCCCGTTCGAGATAGAGCCGGTCGAGCTTATCCGGACCAAACCATCCGTAGGTGTACCCCGAACGATGCGTTAGCAAGTCGTGGATGGTCGGCTCTCGCTTGGCAGGCACTGTTGCCATACTTTCCCCGTCGATTGCCGCCAAGACGCGTGGGTCTGCGAGTGCGGGCAGGTATCTGGAAATAGGAGCCTCCAATTCGATGGCTCCATCTTCAACCAAGCTCATCACCGCCGCGGAAGTGATTGCCTTGGTCATCGAGGCGATACGGAAAAGGGTGTCGGCTTTCATCAGATCTTTGCTGCCGTCGGCAGGGCTAGCGCCGCGACGTCCCACCTCACTGAGCCACGCGATCTTCCCGTGCCTCGCGATGACGGCAATCGCGCCGGGAAAGTGTCCAGAGTCGACTTCCGCCCGAAGCATCGAGTCGATCGCCTGAAGCTTCGACTCCGACAAACCGACGTCATGCGGTGCGACCTTCTTGAGCTCAGCCGCTTGCGAGCCTGCGCTCAGCGTGAGCAGACAAACGAAAATCCAGCTTTGACATGATGGATTGGAGAGCGACCAACGCGAGAGGATTTGCATGAGTCCAGCAGTAATGCAGTGTTAGAGTGTCAGTTCCGGTGGGGTCCGACATTTTACACCGTCCAAGAAACCGTCGCCCGCGTAACTCGCCGAACCAGGGCCAATCAAAGTTCGAAGTTAGGTGGTCGCCCCCACCCGGCCCCGGGCCCACTCGTAGCGGGTTGTGGCCAAATCCCCTGAGTTCCTCTGAGTTCGTCTAGGAACCGCTGCGCGGTCCGCCTGGAAAGGGGAAGTTGGAATGCCCTCGAACCAGCGTCGCCAATTGAAACTTTGATTTGCCCTGGCCGAAGAACCGGACCGCGTCGGCCAATTTCATGGGGCCAAGGATTCCATCATGATCGGTTCGGGCATGAGTCCCATATCACCGATTTCGACTTGCCAGTTTTCAAGGGCTTGACGCATCGCCGCGAGGGTGTCTTGATAGTCGGGGAGGGCCGCCAAGTTGACGGTTTCGTGCGGATCGACAATGACATCGTACAACTCTTCGGTCGGCTTTGACGCCGCGAAGAATCGGTCTTGGATTGCGGTCAACTCTTCGTCTGCGTGCATCTGCCTCAGGTCCACCAAAGTCGGCATCATGTCCATGTAGTCGATGTGCTGAGCGTAGGTGCGTTCCGGTTCGTAATTGCGGATGTATTTGAAACGATGACTGCGAGCGGCTCGCATCAGTTCATAGGCTTCGTCCATTCGATCGCGATGAAAGAATAGCAATTCTGGAGCCGGCTGCTGATCCGGCCCAAAGAAGACGCGACCATGCATGTACTCCTTTGGCTCAACGCCCGCGAGTGCCAAAGTCGTTGCGGTCAAATCCTCGGTCGATACCAAGTCGTCGTTGGAACGCCCTTCAGCTAAGACACCTGGCCAGCGCACAATGATCGGCACGTGGACTCCGGAATCGTAAATCCAGCGTTTGCCCCGCGGGAGTCCACGTCCATGGTCGCTCCAAAAGATGACGACCGTGTTCTCGGCTAAGCCATCTTCTTCGAGACGCCGCAAGACTTCCCCTGCCTGCCGGTCCATTTCGGAAATGTTGTCGGCGTACCAAGCCCAGTCTTTTCTCGCCTCGGGTGTGTCGGGATAGATCGGCGGCAGAAATGGAGATGCCTGGTCCGGATCATGGCGTTGCTCGGTACCCAAACGCGAGAGGATATTCTCGTGCGTTTTCTCACCGTGGCGGATCTGACTTTCGTGCGAGCATGTCAAGTTGATAACGCTGAAGAACGGTTGGCCTTCTTCGCGATCACGCCAATCACTATGTTTGGAACCATGCCGATCCCATGTTGCATCCATGTCGATGTTGGATTGATAATCCGTTTTGGATTTATTCGTGCAGAAGTAACCTGCTGCTCGCAAGTATTGCGGAAACGGTTTGACATGCTCGGGGAACCGGATGACCGAACGCATATGCTGTCCGCCGAACGAGATCGGGTACATACCGGTGATGATGCCGGTTCGGACCACGGCACAGACTCCGGCCGGGGTAAACGCTTGCGTGAATCGCACTCCTTCACTAGCCAACATGTCCAGGTTAGGTGTGGAAGCGTAGTCATCACCAAAGCAACCAAGATTGGGGCTGATATCTTCACAGCTGATCCACAAGACGTTGGGGCGGCTGCGTGCGTCGGCCGCAGGTCGCGGGCCAGGGCCACTTTGCTTCGGCCCCGCAGGGTTGCCCCGAGGGTTGCCTCCCCCCGTCGGGCGTTTGTGGTTCTCGAGCATCCCATCCGCTTTGATCGCCCGAACCGCGTTCTCTAGTGAGCCACGAATGTGATAGTCGGTATCATTCTCGAGATAGTCTCGGTGACGAGACTCGACCTTCTCCAAGATCGACTGAGCAGATGGTCCAAGCCGAGCTAGAAAATCCGCAGCACAACAAGCCAGCCCACGGTCGTTTTTTTGGATCGCTTCGAGCAGCGGCTCCGACCACTGCACACCTTCGATGCGGCACAATGCGTAGGACGCAGCTATCTGCATCGCTGACGATTCCTCTTGAATCATCGATTTGAGCGATTCAGCGGCAGCGGTGGCGGCGGAACCAATGTTTCCTAGGTGACTGGCTGCCCAATAGCGGACAGAAGGATCTTCATGTCCGAGCATTTGTTGCAGTTGCTCAAGTGCCGATTCGCCGAAGATCCCAATGGTCTTCGCGGCTCGCAAGCGAATAGTTTGATTCGAGTCGGCCAAGTCCTTTTGCCAACCATCAAGTGTCCGGCCGGCAACCGTCTCCTGGCTCGCAACAAAATCAATCGCTGGTCCCATCAGCGTCACTGAGGCAAACGCGAAGACCGCGAACTTAAATGGCCATGCGGAAGGCTGGAAACGAATCATGCCATGGTCCTTGGAGGGAGGAACAATGCTCGAACTGAAGCGTTGGCCCACCTCGTGAAGGCATGGCTAAACTCCAGCAAGTTTCTTTTCTGCGATCGTGCGATAATAGTCGATCGTTTCTCGGAGACCAGACTCTAAGTCAGCCTCAGGCTCATACCCTAACACGGTCCGCGCCTGAGTGATATCTGCCAGACTTTCGCGTACGTCTCCGACCCGCGCTGGTTCGAAGTTCGGTTGGACCGCTTTGCCCAACAGCTTTGAGAGTATCTCCAGTAAGCGAAGCAATGACGTCTGCCGACCTTCCGCCATGTTGAAGATCTTGCCGGCGGCATCTTCAGCTTCGGCAGCCTTCAGATTGCCCTGCACGACATTGCCGACAAAAACGAAATCACGAGACTGACCGCCATCTCCGTAAACCGTCGGTGGATTCCCGCTCAAAATCGCGGTCACAAACAATGGAATCACTGCAGAGTAGGGACTGGCGGGATCCTGACGCGGTCCGAAAACATTAAAGTATCGGAGTCCCACCGTCTCTAACCCGAAGCTGTGATAGAAGGCTTCGCAATACAGCTCACCGGCCAATTTCGCTGCCGCATAGGGGCTGAGCACCTGCGGCAAATCGACTTCGCGTTTCGAAGCATGCGGACGATCGCCGTAAGCAGAGCTGCTCGCCGCATAAACGACACGCTTGACGCCTGCTTTCACCGCTTGATTGAGAACATTGACGGTTCCTGTCACACAAGCCTGGTTTGTCGCTAGCGGATTTTCCAAACTCATCGGCACCGAAGCCAATGCCGCTTGGTGAAAGACAAGTTCACACCCGGCCATGGCCCGAGCCACCGCGTCCTCATCGCCAACATCCCCCTCGACGAACTCAACGTCGCCGGCAACATGTTCCAAGTTATGTTTGAAGCCGGTACAGAGGTTGTCCAGAATGCGTACCTTGTCGCCCCGCTTGACCAGCGCAGTCGCAATATGGGAACCAATAAAGCCCGCGCCGCCGGTTACTAGCACTTTTTTCATGAATTTGGTCCCGTTAGTTTTCCCGACCAATCAAGCCGGATTGGTAAGCCGCCCTTGGTTTGGCGGCGTCAAAATGCAACAATCGAGCAGATCAAAGGAATGCATCGAAGTTGACTTGTGTTAGCTAGGCCATGATCGCAGCCACTGATGGCCAACTAAGGCAGCCATCAAGACTCTCCGACGCACTTATTTGCAATGGAAGCAATCGCAGTCGCGAACCACAGGATTCAAGACTGGAAATGGTCCTTATGAGGCAGGCCTGTACCGAGTCTCGTGCGAATCGTGCGAATCGGACCATGTCCAAGTCCATTCCCGTTGGCGCCCGAATTAGCGATGCTGGACCCTAGACAAACCGCTAGAATCCTTACGTAACTTTAGCACATGCATAGCGCCATGTAGCATTTACGAAGCTCCTGTCGTGCTTCCCAACGGAAAACAATTCAGCCCGCCTGAAGCTTCCGTTTATGCGTCACCAGTGGAGCGTTGCACGAGCAACACGGCGACTGCCTCTAAAGGATTCAGTCCAAAAGATTCAGTCCACACTACGACCAATAGGAATATGTTGCCATGATTAGCAAGTCGGATAAGAAGGAAGTCGCGGTTGTTGGTGGCGGATTGGCGGGTTTGTCCGCTGCTTGTGTTCTTGCGGCTAGAGGACACCAAGTCACCCTGCTCGAGAAAAATGACTGGGTGGGCGGAAAAGCTGCAGTGCACCACACCGACGGCTTTCGTTTCGATATGGGGCCAACGATACTCACCTTGCCCAGCGTCTTGAAACGGATCTTTGAAGAGGCTCATCGCAAGCTCGAAGACTACTTAGACCTAGTGCCACTCGATCCTCAATGGCGTTGTTTTTTCGAAGATGGATCCGTTCTCGATCTCGTCTCCGACATCGCCAAGATGCAAGAAAATCTGAAGTCGTTCGCAGGTGACAAAGCGGCGGAAGGCTACGGGCGTTTTATCGAGATGTCCAAGCAGCTTCACGACGTATCCGATCGCTTTTTCTTTTGGAAAAGCGTCGGCGGAATCGCGGACACCTTCAAATCGAAGGGCATGTTTGACCTGAAGGTGCTCAAGGACGTGCTCTCGCTGCGAATGGGCAAGTCGGTTGCCTCGGTTGTACGTGACCATGTGCCCGACGAGCGTGCGGCACAGATGATCGACCACTTTACACAGTACGTCGGCTCCTCGCCTGAAGCTTCGCCCGCCGTGCTTTGCGGCATTGCCCACATGCAGACCGAAGAAGGAGTTTGGTACCCCATGGGTGGGACGCGTGCCGTGCCAGAAGCCCTGGCCAAGTTGGCGGGCGAGCTTGGAGTGGTCATTCGCACAAGTGCCGATGTTGATTCCATCGAGACAGTAGGCAGCGCAGTCGTCGGAGTGAAGCTGACTGACGGCGAGACGATCCCGGCCGATGCCATCGTTTCGAATTGTGACGCAGTTCGTACTCATCGCGAATTACTTCGTGAGCACAGCAAAGAAACAAGCTTGTCTCGCAAAAAGGACATTGAACCAGCTTGCTCAGGCGTTGTGCTTTACTTGGGATTGAAGGAAAAGTACGAGCATGTGTTGCATCACAATTTCGTCTTCTCCAAAGATCCTCACGAAGAATTCGATTGGATTTACAACAAGGGCATGCCTGCCCCTGACCCGACCTGCTACGTCTGCGCACCAGCTGCGACCGAACCAGGCGTCGCACCCGAGGGTGGCGAGGCGCTCTATATCCTGGTCCACACCCCGTATCTCCGTCCAAACCACGATTGGTCCGTGATGCTACCAGAGTATCGCGAAGTCATCATTGACAAACTCGAACGGACCGCTGGAATGACGGGTCTACGAGATCGTATCGTCACTGAAGACGCGTTGACTCCCGAAGGAATTCACAAACGTTATCGCGTGCTCAACGGTGCCATCTACGGCCTTGCAAGTCATGGTCGATACCTGGGTGCGTTTAAGCCTGCGAACCGCAGCCGAGACGTAAATGGTCTTTACTTGGCGGGTGGAGCCGCACACCCTGGGCCTGGAATGCCCATGGTCATGATGAGTGGCTGGATTGCCGCGGATTCGCTCGACCAAGACGCGCAGCTAGCACCGGTCGGTAGCTCGAAGTAGTCGCATTTCTCTACCTCGATTTCAAGCGCAACCCGCAGTGTGCGACCTAGTCTCGCGCCCGGGCTGCAGCCCGATAAAGCCTGAAAGCGGGAGAGGATCGGCGACGTCCATTAGACTCGTTTGCGCTGAGGGTGCTACGAAATGGAGTTAATTGAAGCGATCGAGCAATGGGACGGCAAATCTACGGACTACCTCGTTGACGCCTTTGAAGAGCACTGTTCCCGCGAAGAGTTTGCATCAGACCTCGTTGATCTTGCAGCTGTCCCGGAATTACAAACGGCCGCGACTTGGTTGCTCAAGCATCACTTCGAGCAGGATGGTTCGCTCGACTCTGAACTGCAGAAAGACTTGTTTCGCGGACTCCAGCAACTCGAGCACTGGGGAGCGAAACTTCACGTTCTGCAGATTTTCGACCGGCTCACGATTCCAACAGCAGAACGCAAACCATGCGAGCAGTTCTTAGCCGAATGCCTTGAAAGCGAAAACAAATTCGTCCGTGCTTGGACGATGCATGGCTATCACGCGCTGGCGACTCAGCACTCGGAGTACCAGGAATCCGTCACCAAAATGCTTCAAGGCGCATTGGAAACCGAGGCGGCATCCGTCAAGGCGCGCGTTCGAAAACTGCTGAAAGCGGGTTTCTGAGCGAGAGGGGAATGCGAAACTCAAGTCGCAGGTACGGCCCTCACCAGTCTGCTTAGCACGCTTCTCTCAACGGAAGACTCAGCAAGCGAAGCGTCTCATTTGTGTCAACGAGCTCCTATCCGCGTCAACGTGCGTATCCGTCTTGAACGACAGCCCCTAAGCTACCGGCGCTGACTAGAGACATTGAACTGTAGCTGGGCCTCTTTGAGGCTGGCCTAGCAATGGGCTCAACGAACCGTCAGCCCCAAAGCCTAAGCGGAAACAGAGTTTATCTACAGATCGAAGCCGGGCTCGTTGAGCCCGGCTCGGCACGTGGGCAACACTCCGTCCTATTGATACGCCATTTTGATGCAAAAGCAAAAATCAGCTACGATCGAGATATCGATTCACGATGTTCTCTAGCAGCTCTTGGCGACCACTCGCATTGGGAGCAGCTTCGCCCTTTTCGAGCATGTAAGCCTCGAGTTCCGCGAGCGAAGATTGGCCCGCTTCGATCTTCTGGCCAAGCTCGCCATCCCAGCTTCCGTAACGATCACTCACAATCGAACTTAGGGCACCGTCTTCGATGATCTTCGCCGCCACCTTCAACCCTTTCGCGAACGCATCCATGCTGCCGATGTGTGCATAGAACAGATCAAGCGGCTCGAAACTCTCGCGACGTACCTTGGCGTCAAAATTCACTCCACCTGGCGACAGGCCATATTTCAAGAGCACCAGCATGATCTGAGTCGTCAGATAGTAGTTGGTTGCGAACTGATCCGTGTCCCAGCCCAACAACAAGTCACCCGTGTTCGCATCGATGGACCCAAGGGCTCCCTGCATTCCCGCGTATTCAAGCTCATGCATCATTTCGTGCCCAGCGAGAGTCGCATGATTCGTCTCGATGTTCAACTTGAAATGATCCGTCAGATCGTAGCTGCGTAAAAAGTTAAGGCATGCAGCTGCATCCGAATCGTATTGGTGCTTGGTAGGCTCTTTGGGTTTGGGTTCAATTAGAAACTGCCCGGTGAATCCGATTTCCTTGGCATAGTCGACGGCCATGTGAAAGAAGCGTCCCAGGTGATCTAGTTCGCGTTTCATGTCCGTGTTGTAGAGACACTGGTAGCCTTCGCGTCCGCCCCAGAAAACGTAGTTCTCACCACCGAGTGAGTGAGTCACCTCCAGCGCTTTTTTGACTTGCGAAGCCGCGTAGGCATACACATCAACATTGCAGGTCGTGGCGGCTCCGTGCATAAACCGCGGATTGCTAAACATGTTCGCGGTGCCCCAAAGCAATTTCACTCCAGTGCGTTGCTGCTCCTCGGCAAGAACTTTGGCGACCGCATCGAAATTCGCATTCGACTCCGCCAGGGTTGCTCCCTCTGGCGCAACGTCGCGATCGTGAAACGCGTAATATGGAGCATCCAATTTCTCGAAAAACTCAAAGGCAACACGCGCGCGGTTGCAGGCATTTTCAACCGACTCACTTCCGTCATCCCACGGGCGAAGCATCGTATCGGCCCCGAATGGATCGCTACCTGTTCCGCGGAACGTGTGCCAGTAGACCACCGTGAATCGCAGATGCTCTTTCATCGTTTTGCCGGCCACAACTTCTTCGGGGTTGTACCAACGGAAGGCAAGCGGATTGTCTGACTCGGGTCCTTCGTACTGGACTTTCGAAACCTCAGGGAAAGCTGTCATCGTGATCGATTCCTTGTTGTCTTGAGACGGGGAAGGGTAGTGGCTTTGGGGAACACTTGAGCGACGTAGCAGGAGGCGCAATGGGTTTCGGCCCACTCCAGACCCGCGTTCCCCTCCCGTACAGCTTCGGCGTGCTCGGATGGGGAGGGTTGATTGCCCTAGGCTTCCCCTAGGTCATTGGCAAAAAAAAAATAGCCGGTTCGAATACCGCCGGAGATCGCTCTGGTTTGATCGATCATTTTGGGGAATCCGACCCAAAGATCCAGTAGATTTCGCGCAAAGCATCGTAGATATTTCACACCCAGCACGCACCTTTTTCCTATACTTGGCTGACATGAACCTTCCACCTCTTACAATTTGCACACAATGAGAAAACGTCGTTCCGTCGCGCTACTTATTGAGACTTCGAACGCCTACAGCCGAGGGCTTCTTGACGGAGTTTTGCGTTACACGAAGGAACGAGGCCATTGGTCGGTGCAGATCACGGAACAAGAACGCGGAGCGGCTCCGCCAAGCTGGTTCCACAAGTGGAGCGGTGACGGGATCATCGCTAGAATCGAAACCGATGCCATTGGAAAGCGAGTTGCGGAATGCGGTCTTCCAGCCGTCGATTTGAGCGCAGCTCGACACGTTCGCGGCATCCCTTGGGCAGACACGGATGACCGAGCTATCGCGCACCTTGCGTTTCATCACTTTCGCGACCGCGGTTTTCGCCATCTCGCGTTTTGCGGTGACACGGGTTTCGCTTGGTCTCGAAAGCGTGCCGAACACTTTGCCGAGCTGGCTAGTGAAGAAGAGCTGAGTTGCGACATCTACGAAGCGACCGCGCGCTACGATCGCCAATACAACCCAACCTTTGAGCGACGGCGGCTCGCAAGTTGGCTGGGCCAGCTTCCACAGCCGGTCGGGCTCCTGGCATGTTACGACTTCAAGGCTCAGCAAGTGTTGGACGCCTGCCGATTTGCTGAAATCCGCGTCCCCGAACAAGTTGCCGTCCTGGGTGTCGACAACGATCAATTACTCTGTGAATTCTCAGAGCCGACTCTCTCCAGCATCGTGCCGGACACACAACGGACCGGATACGAAGCCGCCGAGCTGCTTGATCAGATGATGGACGGAGAGCTCATCGAGACCGAACGTCCGCTGCTCACGAAGCCCTTAGGGATTGCAGAGCGGCAGTCGACAGACACACTAGCAATTGATGACCCGCATGTCTCGCTCGCACTGCATTACATTCGTAAGAATGCAATCTACAACATCCGTGTAGAGGATATTCTCAGGCACGTCGAATTGTCTCGGCGTGCCCTCGAGCACCGTTTCCAAAAACTAGTCGGCATCACACCGCATGCCGAGATCCTGCGTGTGAGATTGGCTCAAGTGACAGCGTTACTGCGTGAAACGAAATTGAGTATTCATGAGATTGCTCGGCGAACAGGATACGAACACGGCGAGTACTTAGCTGCCACCTTCAAACGAGAGATGGGAATAACTCCCACGGAGTTTCGAAAACACTCAGGACCTGACACGGACATCAGCCCCAGGGCAACGCAACAGTCCGGAAGGGCATAAGTAGATTGGAACTAATGGAATTTGTTTGGAATGACGGTGGACGAGCTTCGGCGGGCTTTGTTGGAACAACGAACGATTGTGTCGTTCGCTCGCTGTCGATCGCCACTGGTATTGCCTATCGCGACATCTACGAACACTTTCAACAGACGGCCAACCGGTCGCCAAGAAAGGGCATGCCGATCAAGCATGTCTCTCGTTTTCTTCAAGATCTGGATTGGACTGAAGTCACGAGCACAGGGCTGTCCTTGCAGGAAATCGATCGCGATTGCAGCCTGCCGAAAGGGGTCGTCGTCGCCCACGTCAGCCGTTCAAACGACCGCTGCCAGCATCTAACGACGTTCGTCGATCGCGTTGTTCATGATACATGGAACCCGATTGAAGACGACTATCTGTTGCAGCGTTATTGGGTGCCGACAGAAAAGCCGAGTTCGGGAAATCACGAGTCCGATCAGTGGATCATGACAACGAACCCAAACCATCCCTCATCAAACCTCGAATCGAAAGCGTCGCAGAAAGAGTTTGAACGTGTGCTCCGTGTCCTCCGCGCACTGGACAAAACAGCCAGCAACGAAGGCAGCACTGAAGCCGAGAAACGCAACGCAC
Source organism: Aureliella sp. (assembly GCA_046290675.1). GTDB lineage: Bacteria > Planctomycetota > Planctomycetia > Pirellulales > Pirellulaceae > Aureliella. The sequence goes on along the minus strand of JBKAHA010000006.1, from coordinate 163,966 downwards.
TGCGAGCCATGCAGCAGCTCATGCTCAGCAACAACTTGACGCGTGACGACCTGCAAGAGAAAAACGCCGATCTCGTCCAATTCACTCGGATGACTTGCTTGGTCAACGGAAGTCGAGCTTGCCAGTGGGAAAAGGATTTAGCCGCTTACCTTTGTGAAGAAGTTGTCGCCACGGTGCAATGGTATGTCGCACGACGCGGACATCGAACTGTATTTTCTTTCTACGGTCCGCGTGCCGAAGTTAACATTGCGATCGAACTCTTCCGCGAGCTACTCCTATCCATCGCAACCTCTGCAAAGCTTTTATATGGGGGCTACTCGCGGGGCAGTGGAGCTTCCTATGCGGAAGGCTATGTCACTGGTTTACCACGGCAATCAGATCCTGTTGAGCATCGTGATCTGGCTGCGAATGGGGAAGGCTCCAAGTCCCGCGCCGTCCCTACCGAAGCACTTCGGCTAGCTCACCAGCGAAGCTTGATACTGCACCGAGCCGCTAAAGATTGGCTTCGTCGCGAATGCCATATTCGGCTTGTGAATTCGACCAGCTCCGGACGTTCCAACCATGATCCTGCTGCCGGTCGTCGGGGAAAACAGCATGGTTCCCAGCATTCCATCACACGGCCAGACGCACAGAGACGCCTGCAATAAACGAGACAATTCGCACGCAGATCCAGCCGCATACACTCCTCTTGTGCGAATATGCACACTTTCTGTTTGGCACACATTGTGCCGTGAGTGCTGTGTGCGAACGATGGCTGCGATGCCGCCCATTAACGAGAACTGAGCCTGCAACCGAACGCTCTGAACAGAGGAACGTAAGTGACTGACCAACCCCTTTCGCTACTGATCGTGGAAGATGACGTGGACTTTCGCGAATCCAGTGTGCGTTGGATGCAACGCAAGGGCCACCATGTTGCCTCGGCTGCGAGTGGCGCCGAAGCGATTAGTCTGCTCGATCGTCGGCAGTTTGATGTCGGCATCTTCGACATGAACATGCCAGGGATGACTGGGATTGAACTTCTGCAGCGCATTCAGCAGGAACAAGTTGATATTGAAGTCATCATTCTCACGGGGCAGGGGACGATCGAAACCGCCGTTCAAGCGATGAAGCTCGGCGCATGCGATTACTTAACCAAGCCATTTCCGCTGGGCGATCTAGAACACCACTGCCGACTAGCAGCCGAGCGCGGAAAACTGCGAAAAGAAAATCAGCAGCTACGAGAAATCATTTCACGTGGGCGGCGAAAAACAAAAATCGTCGGGGACTCTCCGGCGATGCGCAAGGTGACCAAGTTGGTCGAGCGAGTTGCTCCAACGGACAAACCAGTGCTGATCACCGGGGAAAGCGGAACTGGCAAAGAAGTCGTCGCCCGCGCCGTCCAAGAGTCGAGCACTCTCGCCAACCAGCCTTTTGTGACGATCAATTGTGCGGCCCTTCCTGAACAACTGGTCGAAAGCGAGCTGTTCGGTCACCAGAAAGGCTCGTTTACCGGAGCGACTTCAGAGAAACCGGGTCTCTTCGAGGTCGCTGATGGCGGTACTCTCTTCATTGACGAGCTGGGCGAGCTCCCTTTGTCGCTGCAGCCAAAACTATTACGGGTCCTGGAAGATGGCTCGATGCGGCGCATTGGTTCGCACAAAGAACGCAAAGTCAATGTACGCATCATCGCAGCGACGAACCGCGACCTCGGCGAACGCGTTCGTGAGGGCCAGTTCCGCGAGGATCTATTCTATCGCGTCAATGTGCTGCCGATCCCATTGCCTCCGCTGCGGGAAAGGCAAGGAGACATCGACTTGTTGATCAGCCACTTCCTGCCGGCCGACTGGCAGATTGATTCGGAAGCGAGAGATGCATTGAATCAATACCATTGGCCCGGAAATGTACGAGAGCTGATCAATGTCATTCAACGTGCCACCATCCTTGCTGATGGCAAGGACATTACGATTGACGATCTCCCAGGTGAGATCGTACTCGATTTGGGCGTCGATAGACCAGCAGCGACAAACGCTCCAACGCTTTCCTCCGCTTCGATCGCAGATCGAAGAATTGCCAATCCAGATGAAGTTGGGACCGTAGCAACTGCAGACATTGGTACCGCAGCGCCGTCCTCGATCAGCCTCGATGATGTGCAGAAAGCCCACATTTTCGAGATGCTGGAGAAGCACAACGGAAACAAAGCCAAAACAGCGCGAGCTCTTGGGATCCACCGTCGCAAGCTCTATCGCCTCCTCGAACGATTCCAGGAAGTGGAATCCCAAGGATCGGAGGCAAACGAAAACGAAAACGCAAACGAAAACGCTCACGCAAACGCAAACGACGACTCGATGATAAGTGCCGTGAATCCCGGCGTCGCCAGTAGTCCGACCGCAGAATCCACTGCACTGCCTACAGAGCAATCTGTCGGGACAAATCCCCAGTCCGATCAAAAGCCTCCGCCGGCTGGCAACATGCTAGAGTAGCCCCTCGCTTCGAACTGAGTGCTTCGAACTGGGTGCTTCGACTTCCCTCCTCTCCACCTCTCTCATGTCAGCGAGATGGCAATGCCTACGTTCAATTCGCCGACCGACTCAACTCTAACCGTTCTTGTCATTGAAGACGACGCCGATACGCGTGCAAACCTTTGCGACTTGCTTGAGCTAGACGGCTACAAGGTCATTGTAGCCGCCTGCGCCGAAGAAGCTCGGAACTGCCTCGCAAGTGCTTCACCTGATATTGCCATTCTGGATCGCAAACTTCCGGATGGTATGGCAGAGACGTTACTGCCTGACCTACTCAAACGAACTCCGCACACCGCCTTCATTGTGGTAACCGGGTACGCAGATATGGAGAGCGCCATCCAAGCGATGCGAGCCGGCGCGTCGGACTACTTACTCAAGCCCATCCAGCCAGATGACTTTCGACAGCGTATCCAACGCATTATCAGTCACCGATCCTTGGAGCTCGAGTATCAAAAGCAGAATACATTTGCGGAGCAGATTCTGCAGACTGCGGAAGCGATTGTCCTCGTGCTGGACCTCGATGGCACGATCCAACAATTCAACCCGTTCTTGACTACGCTCACCGGCTGGCGGATGGACGAGGTGCGTGGTCAAGATTGGTTTAATATGTTCATTCCTGAATTTGACCGCGATCGAGTTCGACAAGTCTTTATCGAAACGGCAGAAGGCATCAAGTCCTCGGGCATTGTGAACCCCATCGTCGCCAAAGACGGTAGCCGCAAAGAGATTCGCTGGTCGAACAGCGCGTTGATGCACGAGGACGGTTCCACATATGCCGTACTCGCAGTTGGTCTCGACATCACCGATTTTAGCGAATCGCAGAGACGAGTTCTCCAGGCGGAACGCTTGGCCACGATCGGACAGATGATGGCAGCGCTAGCACATGAAAGCCGAAATGCGTTGCAACGAATTCAAGCGAGCGTCGACTTACTAGAACTCGAAGTCGAAGAAGTCCCAGATGCGGCCGACGACCTACGTAAGATTCGACGTGCTGCGGGCGATTTGCACATTCTCCTCGAAGAAGTCCGCGCCTTCGCCGCTCCAATCCAGTTGCGTAAGCAGCGTTCTCCGCTTGGCCCGACCATTCGCCAAGCTTGGGCTGATTTGGAACAACAGCATGCCACTCGCGACGCCCATTTCCAGCTCGATCCGCACTTGGATGCGACCGAGGTCGATTTTGATCCGGTTCGCATTCAGCAAGTGTTTCGCAACTTTTTCGAGAACTCGCTACATGCTGCTGCGGACCCGGTCCATATTTCCGTTAGTCTCGCAGCCTCAGCGTCAGACGCGGAGACCTTAACGCTATCGATTTCCGACAACGGACCGGGCTTATCAGCCGAGCAAAAAGAGAAGATCTTCGAAGCGTTCTTCACCACCAAAGACCAGGGTACCGGACTAGGGATGGCGATTGTTGAGCGTATCATGGATGCCCACCAAGGAAGCATCGAATGCGATGCAGAATATTCCGGTGGAGCGAGATTCCTGCTAACCTTTCCCACTCAGCCTCCACTTTCGTAGGTAACCGCCAGACTGCGGCCGAGCCAGGATGACTGGTGGTCGACTTCGCAACTCTAGCTGAACATTCCTGCCGTCTGCTACAAGTGAAATCAAACACCGTCACGGAATCAATGACGATGAATGACAAGTATCGTGGCATGCTCGAAGCCATTCTCGATGGCGCTGTCGATGCCATCATTACGATTGACGCGAACGGCATGATTGAAGTCGCCAACCCGGCGGCCGAACGCTTGTTCGGATACAGCCTGGATGAGATGGTCGGGCAGAACGTCAAGATGTTGATGCCCTCACCATACCGCGAGCAACATGACGGCTACTTGAACAAGTATCACCAAACGCGGGAAGCGAAGATCATCGGCATTGGCCGTGAAGTGGTGGGGCAGCGCAAGGATGGTACAACTTTCCCAATGCACTTGGCAGTAAGTGAAGTTGCCACATCCGACCGCAAGATGTTCACGGGCATTGTGCGTGACATCTCGGATTTAAAGGAAGCAGAGAACAGCCTCCGTGAGCTAAACGAGGAGCTGGAACAGCGAGTCCAGCAGCGGACCAGCGAATTGCGGGACGCCCAAGACGAATTGGTGCGGAAGGAAAAACTGGCTACCTTGGGACAAGTCTCCGGAGGTATCGCACATGAGATCCGGAACCCACTGAACGCAGTCAAAACGTCGGCTTACTACCTACTGCACGCAAGAAACCCATCTGACCAAAAACGGAAAGAACACCTGGAGCGAATCGATCGACAAGTCACGTTGATCGACAACGTAGTCACGGCGCTGACAGACGTCGCCAAAATGCCAACCCCCAACCGCGTTGAAACAGATTTAAAAGTGCTCGTCCAGGATGCGGTCGGTGTCGTCGCCTTACCCGACGCGATTGAACTAGAAGTCCTCGAACCGGAAAAACAAGTACAGGTACAAGTCGACGCCAATCAGATTCCAATCGTCGTTCGAAACTTGATTCGAAACGCGCGCGACGCGATGCCAGAAGGCGGGAAGCTAACGATAAGTGTCAACGACTCCGACGCGTCTTCGTCATTCTCCGTAAGTGATACCGGAACTGGCATCCCAGACGATATCCTGGCGAAGTTGACCGAGCCGATGTTCACCACAAAGGCGCGAGGTATGGGTTTAGGACTCGCAATTTCGAAGGCCATTATTGGCCGCAACGGCGGGCAACTCAAAATCGAAAGCCAAGTTGGTCAGGGCAGCACTTTCACCGTATTATTTCCCAAGACGTAATCTACGCGAGTGCGTGACGTGCTAAAGGCGTTTGCGTTCGATGACTTGCTCCCAGAGGAAAAAGTTCGCGAGTTTGCGTCCCAGAGTTGTCATTCTGCCTTGGCGATCCCAAATTGAACCGCTCTCTCCAAACTCCCCCAAAAACGCAGGTACAAACCGATGAATGCTCCTTCCAAATCGGTCCTTATCGTCGACGACGACCGCGATATCTGCAGCAATCTGAACGATATCCTGACCGACCTCGGCTACGTCACCGAAGTCGCACACGATGGAGAATCGGCGTTAAATTACGTTGCCGAACAGCCTTTTGATATTGCCTTGCTCGACTACAAAATGCCGGGAATGAACGGTACGGATCTCTACAAAGAATTAAAGCGGTTGCAGCCTGAATTATTGGCCATCATGATTACGGCGCATGCGGGCAGTGGAGGCGTTCAAGAAGCACTGGAGGCAGGCACTTGGCGAGTCCTCCGCAAGCCGGTCGACGTGAGTCAACTTCTGCCATTGATTGAAAGCGGCAGCAAACAGCCTCTGGTATTGCTGGTGGATGACGATGTTGACTTCTGCGACAGCCTCTGGCAGGTCCTCCGTGATTCCGACTACCGAGTTTGCATCGCGCACTCCGAAGAAGAAGGCCTGAAGCGGATCCAACAGCGTAACTTTGACATTGCCTTAGTCGACTTTAGGCTAGGGCAGGGCGACGGATGCAACTTAATTCAGAGCATTGTTGAGAAAGACTCGGAAGTACGTGCTTGTCTGATTACAGGACACCGCGACGAAACACCTCAATGTAGTCTACACGACCAAGTCGAAGTCTTCTTCAAACCGCTCGATGTCAGCCAAGTGCTCGAAGTCATTGCAACACCCGAAATATAGACTCTCGACGTCGGCCAGAATCATTGCGTTTTGACACGCACACCGTCAGCGAGATTCGAAGCGGGGTAAACGACGACTGTGTCTCCCGCGTTGATACCACCAATAACCTGCGACTCGAGATCATTCTGTAGCCCAATCTCGACTTTCGTTAGGTAGGCAATCTTCTCCCGGACGACGAACACGTGCCAGTCACGCTCATGACGGAACAAAGCACTGTTGGGGATTTTGAGTTCGCTCGGTAAGTTTTGGACCACGATATCCGCTTCAACTCGATAGCCATCTCCCAAGCGTGCCAGCTTTTCGGGAAGAACATCAAAGTCGGCAATCACATTGACGCGTTGTTCCTCCACCCCCAACGAAGAAACCTTGGTGAACGCGGCCGGCTCAACGACACGTACCATACCGGCTAGCGATTCGTCTCCGCCCCAATGTTGGACTTCAAGATCAGCACCAGCAGCAATCTTCACCGCATCGGTCGAAAGAACGTCAATCTCGATCTCCAGATTCTGTGGGTCCCCGACTTCAATGAGCGGCACCCCAACGGTCAGAACGGTTGAACTCTCCTGCATAACCCGAAGTACGTTCCCAGAAATCGGCGAGAAGACTTCGAAAGGTTCTGCCACACGTTCGTCATCCTCAGCGAATTGAAGGAGTGCAGCCTCCGCCATCTGAAGTTCGAACGCAGCAATTTCACCGTCGAATTTGGCGGTTCGAAGCCGATGCGTTCCGGCAAGATAGTCTGCCTCCGCGTCTTCGAATTCGGCTTGCGCGACACCTTGCTTCTCAAGCAAGGCGCCCAATCGTTCGTAGCGGGTTTGACTCAACTCGAAGCCAACTTTCACTTCCTCCTCCGTGGCTTTTGCGCGGCGCAGGGACACCTCCGCCTGTTCGACACGCGCCTTAGCTTGAGCTTTCGCTCGCGCGTCCAACATCGTTGGCTCTGCAGGCAAGATGACCGCAATCAGTGTTTCATCTTTGACGACAGGATCACCCGCGTTCAGCTCGATTCTCGATAGCCGTCCCGCGACCGGGGCGGAGACAACATACTTCTCTCGAATCCGAGTGCGTCCGTCTTCGCGAACCGTCAATTGCAGCGGCCCCACACTTGCATTCGCAAGCTCGACTTCGACTGGCTTTGGCAGGAAAGCGAGACTGCCCGCAAAAACCAAGGCCAAAAGCACGCTCCCCCAGATCAAAGTTTGAATCGAAAACTTCATCGAACGACTTTCTTTCAATCAGGCCAACGCCGGCCACAAACACTTAGTCTTTCATCTTCAACGCCGCGACGAGATCGAGATTTTCGATCCGTCGCCGGACGACAAGAGCGGACACACAAGTCGCGATCACGACGACCGTGCTCGCGAACGCAAACGTCGCAGGACTCACGACCAAGGGGATTCGATAGTTCTCTGTGGCAAGTCCTAAAATCATCCCCCAAGCCAGCAGGTATCCGACGACGCAGCCGATCGGAATTGCAAACGCCGTAAAGAGAGTAATCTCCCCCAGCAGCACCGTCGCCACTTCTCGGGTGTAGAATCCAACCACACGCATCGTGGCCAGATCGCGACTCTGTTCCGACAACGAGATTCGCGCGCTGTTGTAGACAACGCCAATCGCAATGGCCACGGCGAACATGACATTGAAGGTTCGCATCGTCAGCATGTTTTCGGCGATGGTATCGATAAAGCTCTCAATAGCAGCCTCCTTGTTCGATACGCTTTGAACTCCTGGCCTGTGCTTGAGTTGGTTATAGACCGTATCGACCGCCTCCGAGTCGACGGCAAGAAACGCACCCGATACCGCTTCCGATTCTCCGAGCAACTCATGTAGATACGATTTGTCCATGTAGGCGTTGGTGCCGCCGAACTCGTTGACGAGAGCGGTGACCTCGAGTGTCAATCGCGGGCGTTTGCCCTCCATCACTTCGACTTCGACCGTATCGCCCAGCTCAACACCCAGAATGTTGGCGAGCGCTGTATTCAGAGTCACTCCCCGCGGTGGCAGTGTTACGGCGTTCTCATCCGTGTCCAACAGCCGAAACAACTCGGGATTCGGATTCAGCCCTGTAACTCCAAGTCGCTTCTCGCGATGACCTGCCCGCAAGCGTGCCGGCACAGCACGGATGACCTCGCTATCACGTACTCCACTTAGGTTCGCAATTTCGAACTCAGCATCTGCGCCAGACGCCTCGCTGAAAGTTACGCTTAGATCCTGCCGCTGTGCTTTTCGAAATTGGAACTCGATCAGATAGTCCAGAGAGTCGAGCGAAAAACTGCCTACGATCAATACAGCGACTGACATGGAAATGCCAAAGATGGACGCCAACGACTTGAATGGCCGTCGCTGAACGTTGCGGAGGATCATCCGAATTTCTGCCGGAAATACTTTGGTGGGTAGCCATCGCTCCATCAAACTCAGGCGGAAGGTCGCTGGCGACTCCGGTCGCATCGCCTCCGCAGGGGGAAGTTCGATAGCACGCTTAACCGCCAACCATGTACCGATCACAGCCACCAAGGTGGTCAATAGAAATGCTACAAGCAGAGCCAATGCGTCGATCTCCAGTCGCAAGACCGGGAACTTGTAAAACTGCTGGTACAACACGGTCAGGTTCTTGGCCATCCACACTCCGAACAAAGTACCCATTGTCATCCCCCCCAAAGCGATGGTGAGAACCAGGGAGAGATAATGCGAGCCGACTTCCCAATTCGAATAGCCAAACGCTTTCAGGGCTGCAATCTGCTCACGCTGCTGAGTGATGATCCGTGACACAACGATGTTGAGTAGAAAGGCTGCCACAGAGAGAAAAATGGCCGGCGCCAGCGTGGCCATGGTTTGCAATTGCTTCAGCTCATCGTTGACAAATTGGTGCGAAATCACCTCAGAACGGTCAAAAGCTCCAGTGCTGCCATATGGATCGAGCAAGTCGTCTAGCTCGTCGATGACGGCTTTGACACGAGCACCGTGCGTCAACTTGAGCGTCACGTTATTGAAGGCACCTTGCATATCGAAGGCCGCCTCCATCGAACGCTGGCCGACCCAAAAGATGCCATACCGCTTCATGTCAGGAAGCAGGCTGCCGGGTTGGATCTGCATCACATATTCCGGCGACAAAGCAATTCCGACGATGTGCAGACGTTGTAATCGTCCATTCAATACCGCTTCGACAGATTCTCCGGGTTGCAATGCATGGGCTTCAGCAAAAGCTTCCGAGACGACGACTTCGTCAGATCTGCCAGGCTCGATCATCCTTCCACGAGTGATGTATACACGATTGAGTCGCGAAGCCGCTTCCTGACCGTCTTCAGCGATGGAGATCAGCGTGCCGGTGGCTGGATCCGTCATCCCCCGCACATTGACCAACACGTCGAAGACGATCCTAGTCTCGGCCGTCGATACGCCCGGAATCGACTCGATGCGTGACACGATCGAACGAGGGCATCGCCTTACGTGACTGAATACATCAGCAAAACGGTGTTCGCGATAGAACCGAAGCTGGCCTTCTTTCAAGGAGGCGTACGCGCATAGCGCCATGACAAAGACGGCGATTCCGGACGCGATGACCAAGGCAATCGCGATGACCTGACCTTTCATCTGCGATAGATCTCGCAATAACTTTCGGTCAAGAGTTCGCACAATTACCACTCCAGCTCCGACGCTGGCGAGCGTGCTGCGTTGCTTCGCACAGAAGCAATTTGGCCGTCCGAAAGTGAAATCACTCGATCCGCCATGGAGGCGATGGCCGCATTGTGCGTGATCACCGCCGTGGTTGTCCCAAGCTCGCGGTTGATCCGAGCGATGGCTTCCAAGACGATCACCCCCGTCTGGACGTCCAACGCACCCGTGGGCTCATCACACAGCAGCACATCAGGACGTTTTGCAATTGCGCGTGCGATCGCCACGCGTTGTTGTTCACCTCCAGAGAGTTGCGCCGGAAAGTGGTCCGCTCGGGCGGATAGTTGAACGAGATCAAGGGCCTCCAATGCCGACATTGGATTTGGCGCCAGCTCGGTGATCAACTCGATGTTTTCCTTTGCCGTGAGGCTTGGAATGAGGTTGTAGAACTGAAAAACGAATCCGACATGATCCCGCCGAAAACGAGTCAGCCCCGCAGCGTCTTCCGCTTTCAGCTCGCCACCGTCATAAGTGACCTTTCCCGAGGTTGGAACATCGAGGCCCCCAATGATGTTGAGAAGCGTTGATTTGCCGCTTCCCGAAGCACCCAAGAGTACCACGAATTCACCAGCCATAAGATCGAGACTCACCCCCCGCAGGGCATGCACCTCGACCTGCCCCATCTGGTAGATCTTGGCCACGTTTTGAACTTGAAATACCGCCTGCTGCACACGCTCCATTAACGCGGCTCGCTCCTCTCGGGGGTTATGACCTTTGGGTTTATGTTGTCGCGCAGAACCTGGTGACAACGTACGCAGCTTTGCGTCAATTTGCCAAACCCAGCAAGCACTTCCGTCGAATTGCCCTGCTCAGCTTGAAACTTCACGAGCTTCAAGGTGGCCTGAAAATTCGCTAACTGCTGGCGATAGTCAGGATTCTTGCGGCGAACAAATCCCTCGATCTTGCTCAGGATCAGCAGCTGCTCAGCATACGTTTGAGTTTTTTCGTAGTCCGCCAGCGTAATGGACTCAAGAAGCTTCTGCGTATCTTGGAGCTTGTGCTTCATCCAAAAACTAATCGGACGATCCTCAGTCACTCTCGGGACTTCCTTCAAGAGCGGAGTCGAGTCATCGACGCGATTCAATGCGGGCGAATTTTCTTGCTGAGTCGTCTCCTTTTCGACTTCAGCCGCTGCCTTTGTCTCCTGCAGTCCCCCGGCAGAGTGCGAATGCACTTGAGCCCACGCTTCGCCTCGGACACCGCACACCCCCAGCAAGACTGCCAAGCAGGCTAAACGTCGCGCCCGTGATCCATTTACCTGTCGGTGAGATCGTGCCCACTTATCTAAACTGCATTGGACTGCCTCAACGCGCGCAGTTGACTTCATTTTTGTCGACTCCTTCCCAAAGCCCGAGTACTCACTCATGGAGTGCGCTCAGGCCTAATTAAATCGGGCCATTTCACTGGATCCTTTTGGCGCGCAAAAGCGCGCGTTTTCACAAACATCTCGACGGTGCAATCCGGATGCCGTTCCTGTGACACTTGTTCGCCGACAACAGACTTTGCTCCTCCGTTGCTCCAAGCGCTAGCTAGATGCAAGCTGCAGTATTCGGGGCGGATTTAACCTCAGCCCGCACATGCGACACGGGGTCACACACTTCCACTCGGGCGAACCGAACGGCGTGCGGATTCGCTCACTTAAGCGCGCCGCGTTTCAAGGTGACGCCCGCACGCCGTGCGAGTCACAGCAATTCGTGGTTCTCGTAGAAGTGTTCACTGTTCGTTCTGGATTGGCACAGCAGTTGCCTAATCAATTATTTGTCCAGCAAACGAAACGACGGCTCCGCCAGAGTTTCAATGGCCCCTCTCAACAAACGCACTTTTCGATCGGAATTAGGCACCGGTCGGACCGGACGACTCCTCTCACCAAGAGCAGTGAAGCCCGGTCAGAAAAGTGCGAACATGGTCAAGGAATCCCATCATGCGTATCTTGCTTGCCATCGACGGTTCCAAAGAATCTGTCGCCGCTGTCCAAGCTCTCAAGAGAATGCCTTTCGCCGCGGAGGCTGAAGTGACTGCGGTAACGGCACTGCAAGAGTCTCCGCTTGATCTGGATACTCGTTGGGACGGCGTCTCTTACTTCGAAGCGGAAAGAAAGGCAGCCACGGAGCACCTTGCTGAGGTCGAAGAGGAATTGAAGGGCTGCGTGAAGAGCTTTTTAGGGCTCACCCGTGCTCAACACCCCAACCAGTTGATCCTGCAAGCCGCCGAAAACGCGGACGCCGACTTGATCATATTGGGCGCCGTTGGTCACAACGCTTTGTATCGTGTTATTTTCGGAAGCACAGCCGAATATGTCGCGAACCATGCGAAGTGCAGCGTGCTGATCGTAAGAAAAGGCGAAGGTGATAATGACCAGCACCGTCTCCTGCTAGCACACGACGGATCGACCGCAGCAAGTGAAGCATGTGAACAACTCAAAGCTCAGACTTGGCCTTCGGATAGCTCACTGCATGTGATGACGGTTTTAGAACGCCCCAAACTGATCCCTGAATCCGAAGTCTACGATCCACCTTCCCTCGACGCCTTTCGCAAGCTGCTTGACAAACTTGACATTGCAGACGTTTGCGAGTCCGTCGAGCGCACGGCTTGCGAATCGCTCCACATTGGCAATCGCTTGACGGAAGCCATCGACCGCGAAAACCGCAACTTGGTTTTCGTCGGTGCCACGGGAAAATCGCTTGTAGCCGACCTCTTGCTGGGCTCGGTTTCTAGGCACTTACTTCACCATGCCAAATGCTCGGTGTGGGTCGCGCGAAAGAAGAAATGGAAATAAAGGAAAGCACGATGAGAAAGACGCTACGACTGGTCCGCTATCGCGAAGCCTTAATGTGGCTGTTCATCTTCGCAACGGCCTTGACGATTGCTTTGCTCATCACCCGGACCTTGCTGGGTGCGGGTATCTGAAAATCGTCGTGATTTGCCGTTCACTCGCAGGGGGAGAGATCGGCAATCGCGGCAGCAAGCTGAACGACATGCGGTGGTTGGACCATGCTGTGATGATGTCCAGACACCCAGGTGACAGAGAGGTCGCTGGCAAGGTATTTCCAACCACGATCTTCGCTAGCGACGACTTCGACCGGAACTTCTGTAGGGCGTAGCAAACGAACGGGGCACGCAATCGGCTTCATGCGGTAATCACTTGCAACCGACACGTGGTGGTGAAATAGTTCCTGTAGATCCTCGAGAGCCTTGGCCACAACCTCCGGTGGAGAGTCTTCTTCTAACACGCCCAGCTTCTTAGCGTGCTCCCAAAGAAACGGTAGCTGCTCCTCTGGACGCAAGTCACCGAGTTGCTCAAGCGTCAATTCAATTCCATATTCGCGCCCAACATCCACGGTTTCTTCCGCGGGTACCAATTCGCTTGCCGACTCCGGTATGGTCGTGTCAATCAAGATCAGTTGGCTAACGGTTTCACCAGAGGCAAGCAACTGTTGAGCAGCCTCATACGCTAACAGACCACCTAGCGACCAACCTCCCAGATAGTATGGGCCCGATGACTGAACCGAACGCAGCGCATCGACATATTCCGCCGCCATTGCCTCAAGCGATGGTGGTAGCTCTTCGGCACCATGCAATCCGCGCGAGCGAATTCCATGCACATCAAACAGCCCGTCTAATTGTATCGCCAACTCGCGATAGCAGATTACAATCCCGCCAGGTGGGTGAACCATGAACAGGGGATGTGACTCGCGGTTACCACTTAGGGGTGCAATCAGCTCGTGGAAATCCGCTTGGCCTGTTGCCTCACTGGATTCACGCTGAAGTTTGCGTTGAAGATTGACCTGGGCCTCACCGAAACGGGCTTCCATCTTTGAGGCATGGAGCTCAACTAGACGGTTCGCAAACTGGTGAATATCGACTAGGTCAAAAATGAGGCTGGTGGGAATTTCGACTCCCAGGTCTTCGCTGATTTCTGAAGTCAGCATCGCCGCCTTCAACGAAGTTCCTCCGGCTTCAAAAAAGTTCTGATTTGTCCCCAAGTTGGTGCGAGCCACACTACGGCCCCAACACTCGACAAGATACGCTTCAATCTCGCTGCCCGGGGGAGTTGCCGTTGGCTCCAATGCAGCAATCTCGCTAGTGGAAGGCAATCGTTTCCGATCGACTTTACCGCTGGATGTCATCGGGAGTTGGTCGAGAACGCAGAATCGAACCGGTCTTTTGTAGGGAGGTAACTGGCGTCCGACAAATCGATTGAGATCGGCTAGGTAGCTGGTGCGATCCCGCGGAGCGTCCGTGCCGGGAGACACAAATGCGACCAAACTCGCTTCGGCAGTGCCCATGCGATCCACCATGACGGCGCATCGCTGTGTATCGGGGTGGTCTTCGACGCACTTCTCAATCTCGCCAAGTTCCAGACGGTATCCGCGGACCTTCACTTGGTGATCCGTTCGACCGAGAAACTCGACTTGCCCTTCGGAGTTGACTCGGCCCCGGTCGCCGGTCAGATAAATGCGCCGCGACGGGTCCAATGGGTGTGATACGAATCTCTGTTCGGTCAAACATTCATCGTCAAGGTAACCTTTTGCGAGTCCTCGCCCCGCAATCGCAATCTCACCCGGAACAGTCGCGGGCAACACTTTTGAAGCCTCGTCCAGAACCAACATTTCCATGTTGTCGATAGGCTTACCAATCGTCACGGGACGATCCGACCGATGATCCGTCACATCACAGTAACTGCATTCGATCGCCGCCTCCGTCGGACCGTAGAAATTGAAGAATCGTGCCGAGGTCAACTCACGCACTCTCTCTGGCAACGTACTCGGCATCGCTTCGCCACCAGTCCACACATAACGCAGATTGGATGCACACTCACGAAATCGCGAGTGTCCAAGAATCACATCCAACAGACTTGGCGGAGCTGGCAGTACAGTCACTCCCTCGCGAATCATTAGCTCGACAATCCTCGCCGGATCTCTGATGTCCGCGTCGTCGGCCATCACCAGCGTAGCGCCTTGGGTAAGCGTCGTCCAAGCAATTCCAAGCCCAGCATCGAACTGGTGTGACAGCAGCATCAACACTCGATCCTGTGGCATGAGTGGAACGCAGCGGGCGCGCCACCGCAGCGTATTGCAAACAGCATCGTGGGCGACAACAACCCCTTTCGGTTCTCCAGTCGAACCAGACGTATAAACTACATAAGCGGGTTGCTTTGCATCTGCCCTTTGGCCTCCTGTCAGTCTCCCTTCACCGTGAGCTTGCCGTAAACATGAAACGTCCTGAACCTGAAGCTCCACAGTGCCGTGTTCTCGACTCGATGAAATCACTTGCTCACTGAGACTGGAGTCATCAGTGAGTACTCGAAGCGGATTCACGCCGCAAGCAATTCGTTCTAACGAGGCGCTTGGCTGAGATGCGTCTAGTGGAACAAACGCCCTCCCAGCCTTATGCGCCCCCCACATCGCTGCCCAAGCCCCAGGGCCTCGCTCGGCGACAATCGGCACGGGCTGCTGTATTGCCCCATCGATTTGACCATCGATTTGACCATCGATCTGACCATCGATCTGACCATCGATCTGACCATCGATTTGACCATCGAGAGTCGCTGCAACCGTGTCACTCCACCGCTCAAGATCAGAGAAGGCTATGCGTTCACCTTGAAATACGATCGCTTCTGGCGAAGTTGCCGCATTGGCCAGCTCGATCCCCGCGTTCAACATCGCGTCCACGGTACTTGCCGTTTCCGAATCAATGTCGCGTGGCTCTTCAACGCGTTCTGTCGCCGGGGCCGCACCCTGGCCTGCTTCATCACCGGCTCGAAGTTCTAGCCATGGAAATTCCGCTAACGAAACGGTTGAGTGGTCCATCAAACGTGGCAAAAGACGCGAAAAAAATTGAGACCATTGTTTGACCGTTTCTACAGTAAAAAGATCGCGGTTGTAGCAGATCATTCCTCGCAGATCCGCCGCTTCTTGCTCAAAAACAAACTCCAGGTCGTAATGACAAGTTTCGACCGGTACGTAGAAACTCTCTTGCTCAAGCCCCGCAAAGTCCCAGACTTGTGGCTCACCAGGAAACAGAAATGCGGCTCGACCACTCTCTTCCTTGAGCTGCGATTTCTCGAACGTGCATGAGACTTGGAAAAGCGGACTTCGGCTTGGATCCCGAGCGATGTCCGCGTCTTCGACGATTCGGCCGATGGGATAAGCTTCGTGCTCAATTGCGCCCAGCATCTCCAGCGAAGTGGCACGGACAAGTTGCTGGAAGCTAGGCTTATCCCTGAAGTCCGATCGAATCGGCAACATGTTGACGAAGAAGCCGACCGTTCGTTCGTATTGCCGTCCATGGCGCCCCGCAAAAGGGCTCCCGATGGCGAAGCATTCTTCCCGTGTGAGCAAGTAAACAAACGTCTGCACCGCCGCCTGAACGACCGAAAAGACCGTGGCCCGATTCTGGGCTGCGAACGTCGACAGTCGGTCCCCCAACCCCGTGGGAAACGACAATGCTCGATTCGAAGCCTGCCCGGAAAACGCCGATGGACGAAGGTAGTCACATGGCAAATCGACCACAGGAGCAACACCGCTGAGCCTTTGCCGCCAGTACTCTGCATCGGCGGCACCCGACTTCGATTTCAGGTACTGAGATTGGGCCGCAATAAACTCGGGATAGTTCGAAGCCGGTGGAGGGAGCTGCGGTTCCCTACCGTCAGAGAATGCCGCGTACGAATGACGGACTTCATTGAGGATCAGAACCAACGACCAAAAGTCCACGATGATGTGGTGCGTCAAGGCGAGAATCACAAAATCGGTTTCGCTAGCTTGCAGCAAAACCATACGGAGTAGGGGGCCATTTTCCAAATCGAATGGTTTCGCAGCCTCCCGTATCGCGGCTTGCTGAAGCTCTGAATCGCTCGCGCCATGCATCGGCACCACGTCAAAATCCGCAGGCATCGACTTACGCACCATCTGGTTGAGTTTGCCACCCTCATCGGAAAAGATGGTGCGTAGTGCGGGGTTTCGAGCAACAACCCATTGAATGGCCGCCCGCAACGATTCCACACTGAGGCCCTGACGCACTCGAGTCGGTAAGAAGACATTGAAAGGAGTTGCCGTTGGATCGCGGCGGTATGCATGCCAGAGCCCCTGCTGCCCGAGAGACATAGCCGATACGGGATCTGGCTGAGCCGCTGCACGTTCTTTCAACAGTCGTGCTAGCAGTTCCCTCTTTTCCGCGCCACTCAGGCCCTCCAAGGATCGATTCGATATCGCCATCGTCTACTGGTCATCCCGCAACATCTGCTCGAGTAAATCGTTGACCTCGGAATCCCCCAAGTCATCCAATTCTCCCAACAATTGCTCCGCGTCATCGGCCGAGATAACTTCGGTCATCTCCGCTGCACTCCCAGAATCAACCTTGTGCGAATCAACACTTGATTCCATCAAGTCGGAAATCGCGATCGCCACTTCAGTCAGATTTTCGCTCCGCATGAGAACCGAAATCGGCAAGCTGATTTCGAGCTGCGATTCGATCCAGTTACGCATTTCGACGGCCATCAGTGAGTCCAAGCCCAATTCCAGCAACGCACGTTCCCTCGGAATATCATCTGCCGCTATTCCCAACAGCAATCCCGCCTTGGAGCACACCATCGTTTCGATCTGCTCTGAACGCAACGCTGAATCCATCCGCCGCAACGATTCCGCTGAGCGATCTGAACCCGCATCCGCACTTGCCGTAGCCGAGTTTTGAAGAAGATGTGCGAACCTAGGCGAAACTCGATTGGTAATACCAAGTCCTCGCCATACCGACCAATCCATACGCAAGACGCTTAGCTGTAGGCTCCGATTCTGCAAAGCGTATTCAAGGCAATCCGTCGCTTGCTCCACTGAAAAACTGAGCACACCCTGTCGTTCCAAACGCTCTCCGAGCTGCTCACGTTCAGCCAGATAGCCAACTTCGCCAAGATGCCCCCAGTTCATCACTGTCGCAGGAAGCCCCTGCGATCTGCGATAATAGGCAAGGCTATCCAGCAAGGCATTTGCCGCTGAGTAATTGGCCTGTCCGGCATGGCCAAAGACACTCGAAAGCGAAGAGAACAGAACGAAGTGGTCTAGCTGCCTTGCGGTCGTCGCTTCATGGAGATTCCATCCTCCCAGCATCTTTGGCCACAATACACGTTCCAGAGTTGGACGGTCTAAGTCCACTAGTAGCTTGTCCTCTAAGACCATAGCTGTATGGACGACACCGCGAAGTGGTGGCATGTCGCGATCGATGGTCGAGAGCACTCTTTGGACTTCGCTGGCTTTGGTAACGTCCGCTGGAATCACTTCAACGTGAACTCCGGCTTGTTCAAATTCAGCGAGGGCTTCCCTTGCTTCTGGTCTAGGCGTGGCGCTGCGTCCGCTCAATACCAGGTGTTTCGCACCGCAGCGGACATACCACTTGGCGATTTCAAGTCCGAATCCACCGAGACCACCTACGAGCCAGTAAGTTGCATCCGCACGCATGGCGATCGGATCATACGGACCAACATGGATCTCTGCAGGTTCTTTTTCGTAGGTCACAACAACCTTGCCGATATGCTTACCCTGCTGCATAAATCGATATGCAGCCACCGTTTCGTCTACAGAGAACCGCTTGACCGGAAGTGGCTGTAGCACGCCATCCTCAAAACGCTCGACGATCCGTTCTAACATCGCCCCCATTCGCCCGGGTTGTTGCTTGAACAATTGATCTAGATCAATCGCATGCAGGGCAAGATTATTTCGGAACGGATACAATCCTAGCGGCGTATCACCGTAGATGTCACGTTTACCGATCTCGAGGAATCTACCTCCCGTTTTCAGCGTCGAAATCCCCTTGGGGATCGCTTCACCCGGCAACGAATTGAGTACCGCATCGACACCTTCGCCATCCGTTGCTCGTAAAGTTTCCTCTGCGAAGTCGAGGCTACGGGAGTCCATCACGTAGTCGGCCCCGAAATCGCGAACGAACTTTCGCTTCTCGTCATTCCCCGCTGTGGCAAAGATCCTTACTTCCGCGAGTTTAGCCAACTGCATGGCTGCGATCCCAACACCGCCGCTAGCGGAATGGATGAGCACGGAATCGCCCTCACGAATTCTCGCGCACTCGTTCAGCGCGTACTCGGCAGTTAGGAACGCGACCGGAATGGCACTAGCTTGCTCATGCGTCAAACAACTCGGTTTTCGTGCGACCAATGCTTCGTTAACGACGACTCTGGTACCAAACGCACCTGGTGCGACCGCGATCACTTCATCACCGAGCTGCCAATTACTTCCCTCAGCGACCCTGGCTATGCGCCCTGAGCACTCGGCCCCTAAATCGACAGGACCGTCGGGTAAACCTGGATATAGATCCAACGCCTTCATCACGTCGCTGAAGTTCAGCCCGGCAGCGTAGACCTCGATCTCAACCTGGCCAGGTTCCAACTCCCGATTCGGCTTCGTCTGGTATCTCAACTCTTCAATGCCAGAAGACGCCCCAACACGTAGCTGGCAAGCTAGTTCCTGACGAGCTTGCTCGCTGGCAGGAGCTCCGGCCTGTGGCTCAAAGCGATGCACGTAGCGTCGGCCTTCCCGCCACATGATCTCGTCTTCATCATCCTGCGAAAGCAGTTCGGCTTCTAAGTCATCGATCCCTTGTGGCGAGAACTCGAACGGCAGGTCGATGAGCTTCGTTCGAAGCTTAGAGTACTCGCTCGCGATCACGCGCCCAAATCCGACCAACGGCCCTTGAGCGACTTCGAGAGGCTCTGGGTGTCCGTCCGACGACTGCGCCCCCGAGGTCACCACAGCAAAGTTGGCTTGCATGGACTCGGACACTTGCTCCCATGCTTGAATAAGGTGAAGCGGTGCCAAGGCAGTTAGATCGGCGCTCTCCTGTAACGTGACTTCGTCGAGCCCAATGTTGGCAGGACAATCGATCCCCCAAAAGTAAACGATCTGATCCGGCAAACCGCCCAATTTGCTTTGAGCCTGACGCAACAGCCCCAAGAACGAGTCCCGGTCTTCGGGATTAACTTGTACAAAGTCTTGCGCCGACTGTGGAACCTGAGAGTCGTGCCGGTACGCCTCGAGCACACTTCCGCCTTTCGCGACCAGACGTCCAACTAGCTCTTTCCCAAATGGCCCCTCGTCCATAAACACGAGCGTCCGCAGCGGCGCCCCAGGTTCAGCCTCTGGTGCAAAATCTCCCTCAAGGGACTCCTCACGCCATCGATACCCGTATACCAAATCCTCCGTTCGCTCCGCATTGACGCCGCCGGCGACACGCATGCTTTGGAACCGATCGATCGTTGCGCACAATGATCCGTCCGAGTTAAAAATCCGCACATCGCAGGTCAAAAACTTATCCGTCTTGCTTAATACGCTGGTGTGGACGCGCAGGGTCCCTTCTGGTCGCCGATAGAATGTGAACCGCTCAATCTCAACTGGCAAATAAAGACCATCGATCGTGTGATCAAAATTCGGATCTGCCGCAATCATGCTATGGAAGCATGCGTCGAGCAGTGCAGGATGGAAGAAGTAGTCGGAGTCATCAACCTGAAGATTCACCGTATCGACCTCGACGACGGACTCACCGACGCGGCGACGACCGCTCAGGATGCCCTGAAAACGCTCTCCGTATCGCAATCCCATCGCATCACAGTACGCATACAGGCGTTCGCGATCAAAGAAATCGTCACAGCGTTGCTCGATCGACTCCAGCGAGTTGCTAAAGTCGCGTTCGATCTGTAATGGCTTGTTTGGTTTTGCGTTGCTGATTCCCATTGTGGACAACCGGCTCCAAACGGACTCGCCACACTCGCGGTAAGACAACACACACTGTCGCAGGCGATCGTCAAAGCGGCTCTCAATCCACTGAGGTCTTGACTCGCTCAGCGTGCATGGACTATGGAACTGCAAACGCTCCAAAACACACGCTTGCGCCTGCCTTACGTTGGGGGATGCATCGTCTCGGGATGCTGCGTTTGGCAACACGACGTTTGGCAACACGACGTTTGGCAACACGACGTTTGGCAACACGACGTTTGGCAACACGACGTTTGGGGATGTCGATTCACTCTTCGATTCCTCGTCACGCAAAGCATGGACCGCCGCGAGCGTGGTCTCGATCATTGCCGCCGCAGGATAGACAACGCCGCCACGAACCTGATGGTCCGATAGATAGCCCTGTAGTTTCAGATCGATGCGGGCCTGCCAGACCGATCCGGGATCATCCGACGCTTCGCCGAGTAAGGGATGTTTTGAGTCTGCCAGTCGAGTCGTCAGGGACTCGTAAGACTCAGACCAGCATTCTTGTGTTTGGAATGGATAACGCGGCGCAGGAACTTTGCGAATTGGCTGGTTGTAGAACCCAGTCCAAGAAATGTCAAAACCGAGCGAGTACATGTGCCCAAGCGACTTGGTGATGCATTGCAGGTCATCTTGTTGCCGATTGAGGGAACTGACACAGCGAACGGATTTCCCTGCAGCCTGAAAACACTCGTTGATCGAATAGGCGAGAACAGGGTGTGGCCCAATCTCGATTGCGACGGCGTAGCCCTCCTCAGCTAGACAACTCATCGCGTCGCTAAAACGAACAGCTTGGCGCACATTCTGCCACCAATATTCGGCGCCGACTTCGGTCCCGTTCACGAGCCCTCCAGTCACCGTCGAAATCAGAGGCGTATGCGTCGTCCTGGGTTGGATATGGGCCAACGCCTTGAGCAATTCACTTTCGACCGGATCCATCTGCGGACTGTGGAATGCGTATTCCACGGCCAGACGTCGGCAGAATACGCCTTTGTCTTCGAGTCGATCGGCCAAATTAGAAATCGCGTCTTTGTCACCAGAAATCGTCACCGACGTGGGGCCATTCATCGCCGCAATCGAGACTTCATGCTCCATGCCTCGGATCCATTCGGGAACTTCATCCGGTGATAGCCCCGCCGCCAACATGGCACCATGCGAGCTAGCCAGATCCATGGTACGGCCGCGATGAAACGCGACACAGCAAGCATCATTCCAGCTCAGGGCCCCACTCAAATACGCAGCCGCGATCTCACCCACACTGTGTCCTACAACGGCCGCCGGTCGTATGCCCCAACTCTCCCACACCGCAGCCAGAGCGACTTGAATCGCGAAGATACTGGGTTGTGCAATGGACGTCTTCTGCATTCGGGATTCCGACTCTGGACGAGTCAGTTCCTCGAGCAAGGACCAATCACCGTACTTCGAAAACTCATGATCACACCGTTTGATCACCGTCCGAAATGCAGGCGAGTACTTGATCAAGCCTCGGCCCATCGCCCACCACTGCGGTCCCTGTCCTGAGCAGACAAACACGACTCCTTTGGCGACCTTGTTGGATGCAAAACGCTCCGCGTATTCAGCGGGACTTCCTTCGGCCAAGCTGCGTAACTCACTGACAAGTTCGCTGCGGGTGTTCGCACAAACGGTCGTGCGAACCTCTGAATGACTTCGGCGGTGCGCCAGGTATCCCCCCAGCTCAGCGATGGGATACTCGGTACTCTCACCGAGCCATTCGGCGAGATCGCCTGCCATTTGGGGTAGGGCAGATGCAGTCTTTGCAGACAACGGCAAAAGGACAGGTGCAACAGTCGGTTCTTCTGTCGCCAACTTCGAGAAGCCCGTATAGTTAGAGGTTACCTTCCGGTCAGCGGCCTCGGGAGCCTCCTCCAGGATCACGTGCGCGTTGGCACCTCCGTAGCCGAATCCATTCACACCCGCGATTCTTGGTTGCGTCGAATTCCAAGATTCGGTCGAAGTCGGTACCCGCAGGTTGAGTCGTTCGAAATCGATCGCCGAGTTCGTTTCGCGCAGATGCAGGTGAGCTGGAATTCGCTTATGGTGAAGTGAAAGAGCCACCTTAATGACACTGGCGATACCAGCACCAGCTTCCAAGTGACCGATGTTCGTTTTCACGGAACCAACAACACAAGGATCTGCGTCGTCGCCGCGATCCGCACCGAAGACCGCACCGAGGGCCCCAGCTTCAATGGGGTCGCCAACCGGCGTTCCCGTTCCATGGGCTTCGACATACTGGACCGACTGTGGTTCGATCTGCGCCTTTTCGCACGCGGTGCGAATCAGTAATTCTTGGGCTTCCTGACTGGGCACGGTCATTCCAGGAGTGCGTCCGTCCTGGTTCAGTGCCGTGGCTCGGATCACGGCATACACTTCGTCCTTATCGCGCAATGCCGCACTCAGCGGTTTCAGCATCACCATCCCAGCGCCTTCGCTGCGCACGTAGCCATTCGCCCGCGAGTCAAAGGTCTTGCAGCGACCATCGGGACTAAGTACTCCGAGCTGGCTGAAGGCGACATAGAAATCAGGCATCAGCAAGGCGTTCACACCGCCTGCCATCGCCATCTCCGCATCGCCGCGCCAAATGCTCTCGCAAGCCATATGCAAGGCGACTAAGGATGACGAGCAAGCCGTATCGACGGCCACGCTTGGCCCCCGCAGATCGAAGCAATACGAAATACGGTTCGCCGCGATGCTCGACGATCCGCCAGTGTTGGAGTACGCGTCAATTACACCGCGATCTTGGAAACTGAGCCCGGCGACGGCGTAGTCAAAACTCGAAATACCGACGAAAACCGAAACCCGTTGGCCGGCCAAGGCCTGCGTTGGGTGCCCCGCGTCTTCCATCGCGCGATATGCGACTTCGAGAAGCATGCGTTGTTGTGGATCCATACTCGCGGCTTCGCGAGGCGAGATACCAAACAGCTGCGGATCAAAGCGTTCGATATTTCGAACGTATCCGCCCCATTTGCTTTGCGTCTTGCCGGGAAGCGTTTCGTTGGCTTCGTAGAATTTCTTCAGATTCCAACGCGAGTCCGGTGTTTCAGAAATCGCATCGGTGCCCGATTCCAAGAGATGCCAATAGTCTTGCCAACTGTCGGCGCCGCCTGGAAAGCGGCAACCAATACCGATGATCGCTAGCGGCTCTTCCTTCGAACTTCGATTTCCGGTTGCACCCGATGCCGAGTCGAACTGGGCTGTAGGGCGTCCCGTCGAACGGCTGAGAGGTCGGCTAAATTCACTCATCGCAAGTCACTCGTTGCTTATCACTGGTCCATTTGGCACCCCTGCTAGCTGGAACATACTCGCCACTAGCCAACTGTACCGGGACGACTAACTACTGTTCTCGAAACGCTTCCGTGGGCGTTAACTTCGTGGCTCTCCAGGCAGGCAACAACGCGCCGAGAAGCCCAATGCCAATCGCCAACAAAAACCCTTGAATGATTACTGAAGTTCCGATGGATGGATTCAGAATCCCCTTCGCCGCCGGTGCCTGACTTAAAGCCCAGGTGGCCCAAATCGCCAGAATCGTGCCAAGGATCCCAGCCCCCAAAGCCAAGCCACAAGACTCGAGCAGGATCATCTTCATTACTCGTGACTTCGGCCAACCAATGGCCCGTAGGATTCCAATCTCACGCGTCCGCTCCATCACGCTAGTGAGCATGGTGTTCAACGTCCCAATCGCGCCGATGACCAATGCAATGACACTGATCATCCAAGCCATCGCCTGAGCCAATTGCATCTGCCGGTCCGTTTCCACAAACTCATTGGTTGCGAGCGGTAGGAGCTTCTCGTCCAACGCCTTAATTGATTGGATTGCTTTTGACGATTGCGGGGCGGACAAGGGCGGCTGCAAAACGACGTTGATGTAAGTGGCCTGGCCATCCCGGTCGGTCAGCTCCTGCAGATCGTCCAAACGCATCACAAGAGCTCCGTTCTCCCAAGTACTCGGACTTTGGAAGACCCCTGCAACCCGATAGGCGTCGCCAAAGAGCTCAAAATCGTCCCCTGCGGACAGTCCTAATCGCTCGGCCAAATGGATACCCAGTAACGTCGATCCGGCGTCCTTCATTGGACTTCCGTCGCGGTCAATTTGATCACTACCAGTCAGTTTAAAGTCGGCGATTAGCCAAGAATCCCAAGCAATTCCCATCGTGGGGATCCCGTAGACGCCTTCTTCCTCCAGCGACATCGTTTCCAGCAAAACTGCTGCCGAATGACGCACGGATTCAAGTTCGTCGATCTTGGAGACCATCTCCGCATCAATGGAGCTGCTCAGTCGGTCGGCGGCTCCCTGCCGGGAAACCACAATATCGACCGCATGGGCTTCGTAGATCTCGCCAAACGACTCGGTAAAACCGCGCGCAATCCCCAATAGCGAAACGACGGCCGCTATGGCGGTCGTTAACGCTATCAAAGTCAACGCTGACCTCGCGGGTCGGCGAAGCAGGTTCTTCCCAACAAGTCCGATAAAACGCATATTGCCTCCGCCCCGAATATTCGGCGTCCCGCAACGCTCGACTGCTGCGAGAACTCTGCAACCCGTCTATTTGCCCAAGTCGGAAGACTGGATCAGCGTAATTACCACGCAATCGTCAAAGCCTGCCAATTCTACCGATTCTGGCCACTCTCCCTTACCCACCCGCGCCGGAGTCGAGGTAAATGGCGCAAACTTTCCTAGCTTTCCGCTTCCTATGGGATGAAAACGTTAGTCGCATCAAGCGGGTGATCTGCCCCGATATTGAATGACTAGAGTTGTCGCGCTGCGTATCTTGCGGCGAGAAACGGCTCCGGATGTATCAAGGGCTATCTAGGCCCAGTTAGTCGGCTGGTCCGTCCGCGTTACACCGAACAGGCAGAATTGGTTGCTTAGACAGGACCCTCGGCCCAGTTAGTTGCTCCGCATTGCAGGGCACTGTGGCCCGACGTTCGGGTTCGGTGGTCGCCCCCCAGATCACCAACTGCCTGCCGCGCTAATGAGGAAGAAACAAGGATGTTTCGCACCAGAGCCAGAGCACGCGCCAACGAGCGATTAACCGACAGCCCAACACTGCACGAATCGCTGCTCATTTGGAAACGCATTTCGCCGGGCACTGCCATCTTCTTCAGCGTACCGATGGTGTTACTGCTCGCAGTTTCCGGTTGCACATCTCGTCCAATCCAAACCATCATGCGTGGTTCGATGCGGATGGCAGGCGACATGAACATGACTGGCAAGATGGACATGTCCGGTGAAGTCTCAACGGTCATGCGTACTGACAACACGGCATCCCGCTTGTCCGCAGTACCGGTCTACGAAGCATCCGATCAAAACGGATCGGACGGCATCCAGAACAGGTCTGGCAAAGTTGCCGTGATCGACATCGATGGCATTCTCATCAATAAGAACATCGGCGGCTTAGGCTCGATGGGCGAGAATCCCGTGGCTTTGTTCAGGGAGAAGCTTGACCAAGTCGCCGCCGATAGCAGCGTCCAAGCGATAGTTCTACGTATCAACAGCCCCGGTGGAGGTGTGACCGCAGCAGACGTCATGGCCCGCGACTTGTTGCAAGTCAAACAACAGAGGCAGATTCCTGTTGTCGCTTGCCTGATGGACGTGGGCGCCGGCGGCGCCTACTACCTTGCTTCGGCTGCTGATCACATCGTTGCGCATCCCACATCACTTGTTGGTGGCATCGGCGTGATTCTAAATATCTACTTCATGGAAGACATGAGCACGTTTAGCGTCGCTTCAAAGCCTGTGGTGGCAGGTGAGAAGATCAACATGGCAACCCCAGACCGCCAGATGAAGCCGGACGAACGACTCATCCTGCAGCAGATCGCCAATGATTTCCACCAGCGATTCATTGATCGAGTTGAACACTTTCGCGAGCTGCCAAAATCATTTCCTCAAGAGAACTTTGACGGGCGCGTGATGCCTGGCATGAAAGCTGCGGAAATCGGCTTAGTGAATGAAACAGGTTACTTGGACGACGCGGTCGTCCGTGCCCGCGAACTGGCTGGCCTATCACCGTCCTCAGCAGTCGTCATGCTTCGGAGAGACAATGACCGCGCCCACACACTTCTCGATGTCACCCCAAACTCGCCAACGATGTCGTCCCTGATTCCGCTGAAGATTCCCGGATTGGATCGTTCTCAGATGCCTAACTTTCTTTACCTCTGGCAACCAGAACCCAGTATGATTAGCGGGATGTAATTCGCTTTGAGGTCCTGATCCCCGAAGTCACGACTCCACTGTCAAACGCTCTCAAGTTCGACCAACTCGATGCAGACTCTGGTTATTTGCCCAAGTGATTTTGGTATCCCTGCCGAGGGAGCCGATTTACCCAACGCCGACATCCATCTCGATCGCTTACAGGCCAAGATTGAAGAAGCCTGTGATTTCATGGAGGAGATTTACCGCGGGGGATACTACGCGCGTGTCACCGTCATAAGGAGCTGGTCCAAACACAATCCTGAGATCTCTGGCAAAATCGCAAAGCCCAGTGCATTCCGTTGGTATCTCAAACGTGAGCTCTTTAAGCTTGCTTCGAACAATGCCAAGATTGAAATTTGCGCTGGTCGGCCACGCATCGACCTCGCCTCGCCAGATCTCTTGCCAAGAATCGATGAGTCGGACTTTGACCATACTCGGAAGAAAGTATTCCTGTTTGGGCCAGAGCGATCAGAGCTGTCTATTGAACGATTGGAACACTACACGGGTACTGAAGCGGTTCACTTTCAACGCTATGTGCTGCTAACCAATTATCAAATGCACATGGATGCGTTCCGTGAAATGTTCCCCAATCGCATTGAGCCCGTGGGTTCCGTTCAGATGCCGGCGTACCACCAAGTCACTCCGGACAACGATGGCGTCAGCATCGTCAACATTGGTGTGGGACCATCGAATGCCAAGAACTTCACTGACCACTTAGCGGTCCTTAGACCCGACGCAATGATGATGGTCGGCCATTGCGCGGGTATACGGAACCACCAAGAGATCGGTGACTTTGTACTCGCTTCAGGCTACATGCGAGCTGATCATGTTCTTGATGAATTTTTACCTCGCTCTGTCCCTCTAACACCAAGCTTCCTTTTGAATCGCTACCTTGCGACGGTGCTCGATGAACATCGTTTGACCTACCGCTACGGCACGGTTTACACCACGGCGGATCGGAATTGGGAATTTGCCCTCAGTGGCACGCTCGAGAATCTGAAAAGCAGCCGTAGCACGGCGGTCGATATGGAGTCGGCCACTGTCGCTGCCAACGGCTTCCGCTACCGCATACCATCGGCAACGTTGCTATGCGTTTCCGACAAGCCACTGCATGGCAAACCCAAACTGCCGGACTCCGCTCAAGAATTCTACTCGCAGTCTAAAGAACAACACTTAGAAGTTGCCTGTGACGCGATCGCCTTGGCCCGAAAGGATCATCCTGACGGACTGCCGAACAGCGAAATCCGTTCGATGGATGAACCTCTTCTCGGCGGACCAGACGTATGAGTAGCCTGAAACCTGGCTCGCAAAACGAAAATGCTGATACCGATCCGAAGGAACGTTCGTCGGATGCAGATCCAAAAAATATCGCCCACATGGCTATATCCGTCGAGAATTTCCGCAAGGAGTACGATGGCACCGTAGCCGCAGACGGGATCTCCTTCAGCATTCCCAGTGGTACCATTGCCGCCCTCATCGGCCCTAATGGGGCTGGCAAGACCACAACGATACGCGCGCTGTGCGGGATTATCCGTCCTACTTCAGGACGACTAGCGGTGAGTGGTTTTGACGTTGAACATGACACCCTGCAAGTCAAAAAGCGGGTCGCCTATGTACCGGACGATCCTCCACTCTTTGAAACCTTGACCGTCCGTGAGCATCTCCAGTTCGTCGCTTCTGCCTACAACGTCGATGACTTCGAAGACAGAGCGGAAAAACTCTTAGCCGAACTCAAGCTGGATGCGAAAAAGTCAGCACTAGCAAGTGAACTTTCTCGGGGGATGCGGCAAAAAGTGGCCATTGCGTGTGCCTACCTGCATTCCCCTGAAGTCATGTTTTTCGACGAGCCGCTAACCGGTCTCGACCCAGCCGCCATTCGTCTACTCAAGAGAACGATGAAAGAGAAAGCGGACGCCGGTTCTACGGTGCTTGTGAGCAGCCACTTACTCGCCTTGGTAGAAGACATCTGCCGCCACCTCATCATCCTCCGACGTGGAACCTGTCTGTTCTCCGGATCCATTGAAGAAGCTCGAAGCGCACACCCAAATGCAAACTCGCTCGAAGACGTTTTCTTCGAAATTACTGGGGCCGACGAAGACTAACCCAATTCCGCTGGGGCTTGCCAACATTCAGGCCGCCACTGCAACTCTTTGAGCCGCAATAGATTGTAGCGCATCGATACGCTAGAGCGCACCAAAACCGGTGCATACCACTCTAACCGTGCGAGCCATGATTCGCAGGTCGTTCGAAACACAGCAGTTCTGAAGGTACAGCAGATCGTAGGCAACTTTGCGGCGGTAGGACTCAAGGTCATTCGCGTAACCGGATTCGATCTGCGCAATGCCGGTTAGTCCAGGCTTCAAGCCGAGACGCTGTACATAACCCGGAACTTTCTGCGACAGTTCTTCCATATATTCGATGCACTCAGGACGCGGTCCCACCATCGACATTTCTCCACGCAGGACGTTCAGCAACTGAGGCAATTCGTCGATGCGCATCTTGCGAAAAAACCGGCCAACGCTGGTCACGCGTGTGTCGCTCTTTTGAGCCTGAGTAGGGCCCTGTTTATCCGCGTCGACACGCATGGTCCGAAATTTATAGATCCGAAACGGCCGGCCGTAATTGGCCTGATTGCGCCGGCAATCCGAATAATGTCGCAAACCGCCAGACCGACTACGAGCGTTCAGCCCGACACGAATTTGCGAAAAGAAAATGGGCCCCGGCGAAGTCAACTTCACAGCAATCGCGGCGAAGATCATCAGCGGAAACGTCAGAACCAGAAGCGTTGAAGCAACACCAATGTCAACAACGCGTTTTGCGACCCGAGTTCGCGTACATAGACAACGCACATTCTCACGCTCTTCGACTAAATGGAGCTGACGCAGCCATGAAGGTGGTTCGAGGCTAGCCAGATCGACTCCCAGCAAACCACCTTCTGGAACCGGTGGCAGTCGTTCCACTGAAGAAGCTGGAGTGGGAACCGTAGGAGTGAGTTTAGGCGGAGCAGTTATCGGCACAGTCTTAGCACTCTTTCGAACGAAACGAAGTATCACGGATGCGTGGCACATCGCACTACGAAAAAGGCTAAGCCAGAGTGACAGTTCGAGCTTCGAAATTGTCGCCTTGCTCGCTAGCTGCTCACTACAAATGTCGTCAAAACCGATTCGATCGGCACCACCCTTCACGTCAGTTAGCGTGTATGTATAGCGTTGGCCGAAGCGGCGTAACCGTTTGGGGCGTATGGTCCGCACGCCCGCAGTGCCGTAAGAGGCGAAGCGAAGCCCAGAGAGGGCTGAGAGCAGCGCACGAAAAAACCCGATGCCGTTTCGCTAGAAGCAGCTACCGGGTTTCTGGTGCTCGGATTGTCGACAAGCGTTACTCGCGAGGGCGAATAACTCCAGTCAATCCAGCGTAGTCGACTCGGTCATCTCGGTGCCAAAGTGGTTGACCAGAGATCACTCGCTCGCGAAGAACTTCAATCTTCTCCGATGAACCCGCTGGGGCATCGGTAGGCAGAAATTCTTCATTTACTTCTGGATCGAAATCCTCATCATGGCCGTACTTCAGGATGGCCTCGAAAACGTTCTTACAAACTTCACTCATAATTCTATATCCGCGGTAATGTGATGAATCCGCCAAACCGCCGGCTAGACCGACAGTACGATTACCTAAAAATGCTGTCCGTGCGACAGAATGTGGCTGTACCCAGGGACGCGACTCGCGCGTCATCTAACTCTTCCGGGTTCGTTCACGATCCGAACTCGACTCACCCAATCGGGCTACAAGTTCGACTCTCTCTCAGGCCACTTCTTTCTCAATGTGCAGTGTTGCTTCAATGCGGGAGATCGATGGTCTCGATTCCTACTTGAGCTCTCCTAGATCGCCTCGTTTAGAAGTGTCACATTAGGTGACTCTGGCTGGAGGTTGCTCAACGCATTGCGTATTTGGCACAGTGATTTTTTCAGTGTCAGGACGCTGCGATTATTAACTCGCGATGCACAGAGTCAAGAAATTTCCATTAATTTTGAGGTGACTTCATAACTTAAGCTCTATCCCGTTTTCGAATCGGAAACCGGGACAATCTGGCTCGGCAAGGCGAACTTTGCGGCCACATCCGCCGAATCTCAGCCAGAACGCCCTAGAGAAACGCTAGGGGGCGAATGACTCACCTCCCGGGATATTTGCGGTCTTTTATGGGTTCGCCTGAACATCGGTCGGTTCCCCGCCGGGAATCCATCGCGGCGATGGACTGGAGCACTGATTTTTGGACACTCTTGGGACACGTGGGCAAAGAAAACATAATTCCGCCCGCAGCCCAAATAACACATCCGCAACGTCTGAACTCCCGGCCTTAAAAGGAAAAGCCATGTGGCACCAAACTGAATTTTCGCTCGGAGCCAGATCACGTGGCTTTCACTTGGTCACTCGCGACGTCATTGCCGCGGTGCCCGAACTGAAAGAATTTCGTGTCGGACTTTTCCACCTGACCATCCTACACACGTCCGCCAGCCTAACCATTAATGAGAATGCAGACCCCGACGTTCGGGTGGATATGGAGACTTTCTTCAACCACATCGCGCCTGAAAAAGGCTTACCGCTGGTCCATACCATTGAGGGGCCCGACGATATGCCGGCCCATGTGAAGAGCTCGCTTCTGGGGCCTACATTGCAAATCCCCATACGTGATGGCGACCTTGTACTGGGAACCTGGCAGGGCATCTATTTGTGCGAACACCGCAATCGCGGAGGCGCCCGTCGCTTAGTGGCCACGCTACATGGCGAAAGCTAGCCGCCAACAAACCAGTGCATTCGGTCGTCCCATTCACTGTGGAAACAAAATTCGGATACGCCTCGGTCCGGATACGCCTTGTTTAAGAATCCTTCATGCGGCCACCCCTTTTCCCAAGGAGCGCCTTAAAGCGAACTTTGGCCTGCCTTCAGTGATAAACGGCAAACCTGCGACTCATTCATTTAACAGGAACCAATTGATGGCAGACATGCAGCTCATTCCCTCCAATTGGCAGCTTCCAGATTCAATTCGGCGCCGGCTGGGTCGTACCGTCGGGTACCAACGAGTGATGCTAGAAGACGACCACTTGCTAATCGTCGCTCACGAAGTCCCCGATCCGGATACGACCAGCAGGAAAGGCGTATTATTCTGGAAGTCAGCGGAGGGCGAATGGCGAGCGAGCAACGGTGAACCGGGAAAAGCGGCAATTGAAATGCTGCTCGACCGCTACGAACAACGGATTCGGGAGTTTGACAATGATGAATCCGCCGCCGAACGAGCAGACCAGTACTTGCGAGTCCTCGAAGGACTTTCACCTGTCTCGCGTTCTATGAAACACTTTTCTACGGTACTTGCCGATGCACGTAAAGCGGTGCCCGAAGCATCGGAACTGATTGACTTAAGAGACCGAGCTTATGAACTAGCACGAATGGCCGAGCTGAACTATCAAGACACGCGAAACGAGATGGACGTTGCGGTCATCAAGAGGGCCGAACTGCAAGCGGCAACCAGCAATAAAATGGAGCGCTCAGCCCACCGGCTCAATCTGATGGCAGCATTCTTCCTCCCGCTCGCAACGCTCAGCTCCATCTTCGGTACTTCCTTCACCGAAGGGTGGACATGGTCAGAAACACCTTTCCCTTTCATGGTCATGCTCATCGTCGGTCTCGCTTCCGGTGTGTTCCTGACGATCGGACTATCCACATGGAAGAACAGCTAGCTAGCGTTCACCCGTTTTGCACTCGAACACCCCACTTATTTGGTCGTCCATCACGTTTCTGGATTTTTTCCAACGCTGAAACGCGAACCGTTAGCTCGCATCAACCGTCTGCGATGCTATTGCTTCGCTGGGAACGGCGGTGCTTCGAACTGTTGGCGAAGTCTTTCGAATTCGGCCTGCAATGTTCTCCGCACCGCTTGATACGAATCCTCAGCATGAACGCTGTTCATCTCCATGGGGTCTTTTTCAAGATCGAAGAGATTCCATTCGTCGCTGCTTGGAAAGTAAATCAACTTGTGCCGATCCGTTCGGACCCCAAAGTGCTGTGGTACGGCATGCTCCCCGAGTTCATAGTAGGCATAGTAGAGTGACTCACGCCATCCATTGCTCTGGCCACGCATTAACGGCAGGAGCGAATTGCCTTGCACTTCGGCAGGAATCTCGACACCGGCTAACTCTAGGAAGGTAGGTGCGTAGTCGATATTCTGGATCAATTCGGTTGGCCTCGAACCTGCTTCAATTTGATTGGGCCAGCGAACGAGAAACGGCATCCTGAAGGACTCTTCAAACATCCAGCGTTTGTCATACCACCCATGCTCACCTAGGTAAAAGCCTTGGTCGGACGAGTAGATAACGAGGGTATTGTCGGCCAAGCCTTCCTCGTCCAAGTAGGCCAGCATCCGACCAACGCTTTCGTCAACGGCCTTCACGGTACTCAGGTAGTTCCTCATGTAGCGGCGGTACTTCCAAAGCACCACGTCTTTGTCAGACATCTCACCGCTAGCGAACCGCTCCAAGAACTCCTTATTCTTGGGGCCAAAGTAGGCATCCCACTCCGCTTTCTGCGATTGGTTCATCCGATTGTACTCTGGCGTCCCGTAGCGATCCGGTTTCGGCAGCACCACATCGCCGCGTTCATCCTTCCGCACCTTGGCGTCGTACGCCCAGTCGAAATGACGGTCGATTTCCATCTCGTTTTTTACCAGCGTCTGACTTCGATTCGAATAATCATCGAAGAAGTTCTCTGGCACCGGAATCTCAACGTTGTCGAAGGAGCCGAGATGCCGGAGCGCTGGTGCAAAAGTGCGGTGCGGCGCCTTGTGCTGACACATCAAAAAGAAGGGCTCGGCTGAATCCCGGTCTTGCAGCCATTCGATTGCCTTGTCCGTCGTCAGGTCCGTTGCGTAACCCTCAAACTGCTTTCGGCTGCCATCCATCTGAAGGAATACGGGGTTGTAGTAATTCCCCTGCCCAGGCAAGATCTCCCAATGATCAAAACCAACCGGATCCGATTTGAGGTGCCATTTTCCGATCACTGCGGTCTCATAGCCGCTTTTCTGAAGAGCCTTTGCGACAGTCCATTGGCTCGGATCAAAGTTATTCCCATTCCTCATAAAGCCGTTCTTGTGACTGTGTTTCCCAGTCAGGATCGTGGCTCTAGATGGGCCGCAGATCGAATTGGCACAGAATGAGTTTTCAAAGATCGCGCCCTCACGTGCAAGGCGATCAATGTTGGGAGTTGGCGCGACCGCTTGAAGCCGGCCTCCATAGGCCGAAATCGCGTTCACCGCGTGGTCGTCCGAGAAAAGAAAAAGAATATTGGGCCGCTCTGCTCCGACCAACGTCGACGAAACGCAGCACAGTAGCATCAACAAAAACCGGAGCGGGTGGCAAGCGAATAGGAAACATCGAAACATAATCAGATATCCCGTCTGCGAGGCGCGATCTTGGCGAGCTTTGTTTGGGTGGGGGAAGTGCTGCAGATGAAAGAGTCTAGCAGCAATCCTCTGCGTTTGCCGTCAAACCTGCCCTAGCGGCGAATTGTCGATTGAACTCGGCCGGCGCGTCCAATCGAAAGTGGCAGCGGTCTAATCTTGTTGGGTGCATCAACACCAGTTCGTGAGCATGTAGAAAATAA
Organism: Aureliella sp.; assembly: GCA_046290675.1. Classification (GTDB taxonomy): domain Bacteria; phylum Planctomycetota; class Planctomycetia; order Pirellulales; family Pirellulaceae; genus Aureliella. Next base: position 129,549 of record JBKAHA010000006.1, on the reverse strand, counting down.
CCGCCGTCGCTCGGAATCCCTGGGTCGCATCTCAGGCTTCCGCCTGCCGCATACATAGGGTCACCAACGAGAGGGTGATCGATCGCAGCCATGTGGATACGGATCTGGTGTGGTCGCCCTGTAATGAGGGTTGCCTCGACCAAGCTCATTCCGGGCCGCCGTTCAACCGGTCGCACGGTCGTACGTGCAGCCTTGCCCGCCGCAGAAGCACCGTAGACAGTCCCAAGCCGAGGATGAGGAATCCTGCCGATGCAATCGCGAATTTCCCGTTCCGCTTCACCGACATCCCCTTCCGCAATGGCGAGGTAACGCTTCGTGACCGATACCCAACCGGTGCTGATTTGACTGGCAACCTTTTTTGATTTTGCGAAGAGCACCAGGCCTGAAGTCGCAGTGCCGAGGCGATGCACTGGGTGGCAAGACGAGCATTGCTCGCGGACTAAGTGCAGCAAGGTGTTCTGTAGATAGCCACCGCTAGGCAATGTTGGCAAACCACTTGGTTTTCCAACCACAATGATCGAATCGTCTTCAAATTCGATCGTAAACGTTTTCGGAGTAGCCGGTTCGAGCCAGCTCGGACGATTCCAAACAACACACGCCCCATTCTGGATGACGGAATCGTCCTGAGCGACTTTCTCGTCGACAACGACCTGGCCCGTATGGATTCGACTCAACCAAGTCTTACGAGACGAATGTTGGTATTTGCGAGCTAGCAGTTCACTTAAGTACTCGCCTTTCCGGGCATCGCCGACTTGCATTCGATATGCGTAACCGTCGTTGCGTTTCTGTCCAACGTCGTTGCGTTTCTGTCCAACGTCGTTGCGTTTCTGTCCAACGTCGTTGCGTTCGGGCATCATCAGGGCGACACCGTTACGACAGATCCAGTCCGTTTGATTTGCACGCCAGCGGACTTGGCACATTTCTCAAGCAATTGATCGACGGTAACTTGCTTCACAGAGAATTCAACTCGCCGGCGGCCTACGCCATCACGGAGTGCATCCGACCATTTGAGCTCAAACCCAATGCTGACGGCGAGTTCTTTCATGAGCGGCTCGAATTCTTTGATGACTTCTAAACTGACGACTCGCGAGTCTAAGTTCTGCTGCATCGCACGCCCTGCGTTGGCTGGTCGAAGCAAATGCAGGTGTAAGCTGGAGGGCCCGCTCACCAGAAACGAATCGCCTTGCTGCCGGATACTGCCACCAAACTGTCTCAAAGTCGCCAAGCGTGCGCGCCTCGAAAGAGAATCTGGGTTTAGCATCGTGGATGCGTACAAGTACTCCCAGTCGATGTCCCCACCAAGCGACTCGAATCCGATAGTCGAATTTCGAAGGGTTGGTTTCATATCAAACCCCGCAAGGACCAGCGTTGTCTGGGTTGCCAACGAGCAGGTCCCGTGGTCCATCGCATGCCAAAGATCATATGGCACATCGCCAGTTATTGTGAATTGCCAGTTTGTTTCGATGCTGCGCAGCAACTTTGCGGGAGTCGTGACACTCTCCCACGCAAATTTGCGCAGCTCGGTGGACGAGCTGTGTTTCGCTCGGGCGAGCGCATCGTGCATGCGAATTGCAGCGGCTTGCACCAACGCAGCTGACTGCGGATTGGGGCCGAGGTAGACAATATTTTCTACAAGCCCAACACTTCCGCCGACGACTACAGCAGTGCTTTCCAATACTTCGAAAACTGTGGTCGTAGCCGCCGGCCGAAGATCAATTTTGATATTGGGGTCAATTCGGCGATCGATCCAGATGCTTACACCAGCGTTTTTCGAAAGCTCTTGTACCGCACCTCGGATCTCTTTTTGTTCCCACCGAATACCGGCGGGACGATTTAAGTTCCCCAACGCGACACCGACGCTTGGTAATTGAAAGAGGTTGTGTCGCGGCGAAAAACCCGCCCGAGTACGAGAGGTACGCCCCGATCCCTGACCGCTTTCCTGCGCATCTAGAGGAACCGCAATCGCTAAGAGCAAAAGCGTCAAACACCATGCCGGAATTGATCGACCGGTTCGAGCCTCAATTCTCGACCGCCGACCGAAAGGCAAGCTCAAGTCTTCTGCCGCGGTGCGAGAGTTGAAATCAATCATTCCGTTTTGCCTATTGGTTGCGAGCATCTTCCCGAGCAAGGTCTTCTCGAACGAAGAATTGCGGCATCGCGAAGAGCTAGCGTCTCGTTCTCTGGCGACCGGCGATTCCAATTGTAACGGTTAACCGGACTGAATACCTCAGTCCTCTATGCCTGGAGCAGGGCTTATCAAAATTTGAAAACTCGATCGTAGTGGACGAGCTTAGGGTCCCTTCCATTCCCAGGCCGTAAGTCCAAGGGATTCCTTACCGAAACCACTACTAATTGAAACTGTGATTTACCCTGATGACGGAGCCGGAACCGATCCAACCGAAGCGGAACACCTAATCACAAAACCAAAACTCATACTTGGCTCACCGTTTCGAGACTCCAATTCAATGATAGTCCAATCACAACGTCTCAATAAATCGTGGTTGCTCTCGCGGATGTCGCACTGGTTTCGACTAGTTTGCGAATTGTCTTTGAACACCTGCTGACTATACTGGCGGCATGAGTTTCGAATCGTAAGCGGTGCAATGATAGCACCGCTCACAGTATTGCACTTCAAGCATCACGAGGGAACGCGATTGCTTACTCGGCGGCAGATCCACGTTGTCGGGCCAAGTTTCGGGGTACCCAGTGAAAGACTTTACGCAACGCAATGCAGTCCTACTTCGTTTCTACCGTCGTTACTTGAACGATAGCGAAACTCCCCAATTCATTGCTTCCGTGGCCGGCAAATACACACTCGGCACCCTAGAGCGATTGTTGGTCAGCGAAGACGTTCACACTCAGCGTGCCGCTGCACTCGCTCTTGGTTTATTGGGCGACGAGCGGTCTTATGAGGCGCTTGGTCCATTCCTTACGGCACGCGATCGAAAGCTACGGCTGGTTGTCGATGACGCGGTGCGCTCTATTTCAAGCCGCGAGGGGTCGAGTGCACAACGTCAACAACTGGAGCTGATTGTTCGCTCCAACGAGTGCGGAACGTTCGAGAAATCGGTTGAGCTGGCGACGGAAACCATCGAAGCCGAAGGTGGTACTGCTGAAATCTACCACCAGCGTTCACTCGCTTTCTTCCAATTGGAATCCATCGAGCATGCACTTTCCGACTGTCGGCAAGTGCTCGATATGAACCGTTTTCATTACGGCGCGATGGTTGGCCTTGGCCACTGTCATCTTGAGCTTGGAGATCTGCTCGAAGCTCTTCTTTGGTTCCGGCGTGCTCTGTCGATCTTTCCCGACCTCGAGCCGGTCCGAATTCAGGTGCGACGGCTCGAGAAAGCAATTCAAGAACTTTAGAATCAGGCCCGGCATGGGTTTTCGCTTGCCGAGCCTTCGCATCCTTATGCATCATCAACGATCCGTGCCTTCAACGATTCGGCAGCGGAAGATTCGCGACGGCTACTTCTTGGTTACGTACACGAAATAGGCTCCGTACTCTTCGCCAGAATCCGTTGTAAAGAGCGTTTTCAGCTTGGTCGTACCTGCCTCGAGCTGCAGTTCGAAAGTACTTTCCAAATCGCCTGGCGATACCAGTTTGGAAGCAGATTGACCTGCGATTTCGATTGACGATTTCACTGGCTCAATTGATTTGCCGTCTGTCGTGCGGTACGCCTTCGCACCAGGCACCGGTTTACCGGGCGGTAAGCTTGCGTCGATCGGAAGCCCCGTTTCTTCTGGCCATCGTCTCAAGCGAAACTCATAGGTACCAGCCTCAGCTACGTGGACATACCAAAATCCCGTGTTGCCTTTGCCATTCACCGCACGGCGAACGTGTGATTGATTCCAAGGCGTCGATCCAGTGGTAATCCAGTCATGCGACGTCAGCCGAGCCGGGTTATCCTTCGGGTGTCCAAGGTAGATTGCGGTGGCTTGCGAAAATGTCGGCAATAATTCCTTCCACCAAGCTTCATAGAAATCAGTTAGGCGTTGAACGACTTCGGGATAACCTGATGCAACATCACTTTCCTGTCCCGGATCGGCCTTGATGTTGTAGAGCTCCTTCCCATTAATGAGCCGCCATTGCGATGTCATCACTGAGCTCTTTCGCCATTTGATTGGGTCTTTCACTCTCTGCGAATCCGTTACCAGAATGCGGTCGGGCCATTCCTTTTCTTCTCCGACGAGCAGATTCCGAATGGAAGTCCCGTCAAACTGAACGCCCTGCGGGGCGGCAATCCCGCAAAGATCGATCAAGGTGGGCAGAACATCGACGTGCGCCGTAAGCGGCTTCACGTCGCGACCGCCTTGCATCTTGCCGGTCGGCCAACGCACAAAGAATGGGACGCGATGCCCGCCATCGTACTCACTGCCTTTGCCCGCCCGCATTCCCGCGTTAAACGTCTTCCATCCCGAAGAAGATCCGTTGTCCGTGGTGAAAATGAAGATCGTATTCTCCGTGAGCCCCTGTTCATCCAAAAACGTCCTCAGTTGGCCGACATTCCGGTCGATATTGGCGATCATCCCGTAGAAATTGGCTAACCCCGTTCCGCGGTCTTGGTAAGGCGCACTAAATTGTTCTGGTGAATGCATTGGACCGTGAGGCGCGTTGGTTGCGATGTAAGCCAGGAAGGGTTTGCCCGCCTCTTTCTGAGCCTTCATAAATCGCTTGGCGTAGTCGAAGAAAACGTCGGTGCAAAAGCCCTCGACTGGCTCAGGCGTTCCATTGTGCCAATAGCTACCATCGAAGTACGCGTTATCCCAATAGTCTGGAGTCTGACCGACACCTCCCCCGCCGTGCCGCATGACTTCGGTATAGCCGCGGTCCTCGGGACGATAGGGGTAGTTGTCCCCGAGGTGCCACTTTCCAAACATGCCTGTAGCATAACCGGCGTCCTTGAAAACTTGGCCCATGGTGACTTCATTCTCACGGAGCATGCTGCGTCCCATGATCGTGTGCCAAACCCCAGTTCGGTTCGTCCAATGCCCAGTCAGGAACGCGCTGCGCGTCGGCGAACAAGTTGGCGACACGTGGTAGTCCACCAAACGTACGGAGTCAGCGTGGAGTGCATCCAGGTTCGGAGTCTTCAAAACAGGATTTCCGTGGCATGACAAATCGCCGTACCCTTGATCGTCCGTCATGACGATCACCACATTCGGTTGCTCGGCCGCGAAGGTGGCAGACGAAATCAAAAACAGCGCCAATACGACCGCGGCGTAAATGTGCGTTGGCCAAACTGCGGCCCCGGATGATTTTGGAGGAGAGTGAGTCATAGCGGGTACTTTAGGTCTAAGGAGAGGCTTAACAGAGAAATCCGACGTCTGGATTCCTTAGGGAACCGACGCCCGGTTTGAGCAACGGCAAGAAAGCCGAGGCTGGCAAGACTGCTTTTGGGCAGGTCCGCCGAGCCGTGCATTGTATGCAATTGAAGCTACCATTGCTTGAGATGCGCTGGAGATGCGACTTGGCTAGCACTAGAATTGTGATTGGTGTACTCGCTCTACAGACTTGGCCCTCCGACTCCCCCGATTGCGAATCGATGAAATCATATCCCCTTGTAGATGTTTTGGATTCCAGGATTCTGAAACGTGATCGACGCCTATTTTTGAAGGCTGGCCTTTCAATGGCGGCTTGTGCCTCGTCCTCGACATTCGGGCAAGACGTAGAACAAGCCGCCGGTTCGCAACTGGAAGATGAATCCAATTCCGCACCGAAGCTTCGGGTTGGCGTCATGGGACTGAACGGACGAGGAGGCGCATTAACCAGACTGCTCACCAGCTCTCCGCGTGCCCAGGTCACACACCTGTGCGACGTAGATAGCCGCGTGCTAGAGAGTGCAGGACGAACAGTCGCGTCTCTGCAAGGAGAGGCAGCCAGATCATTCGCCGATATCCGAGAAATGTTGCATGAAGACTTTGACGCACTCTTCGTGGCCGCTCCGAATCATTGGCATGCTCCCGCTGCCATCATGGCCTGCCGAGCTGGCAAGCATGTCTACGTGGAGAAACCATGCAGCCACAACCCGGCCGAAGGTGTTTGGGCGGTGGAGGCAGCACGCAAATTTGATCGTGTCGTACAGACCGGCACACAACGCCGAAGCTGGCCGGTCTTGCAGGAAGCCATTACTAAGCTACATTCCGGTGAGATCGGCGACATTCTCTATGCGCGTTGCTGGTACAACAATCGTCGACCATCTATCGGGAAAGAGTCACCATCAGCAGCTCCATCGCGTCTGGACTGGGATCTTTGGCAAGGGCCTGCCGCACGGGTCGCATTTCAAGAGAACTTCGCTCCCTACAACTGGCACTGGTTCTGGCGATGGGGCAACGGCGAGCTTGGGAACAACGGTGTCCACGGAATTGACCTTGCCCGTTGGGGGATGCAATTACAGTACCCAGAGCGAGTCATCGCGTCAGGCGGGAAATACCGTCATGAGGACGACCAAGAAACGCCGGACACGCTTTCGGTAGCCTACGAATACGCGAGCAAACAATCCATCACCTGGCAGGGGCTGAGTTGGTCCCCGATCGGAGAGCATGATGTCAGCTTCGGAGTAAGCTTTCACGGGACTGAAGGCACGATGGTCATGCGAAGCGCTGGCTACACGATTTTCGACATGAAACGTAACGAGACGTTGGCCAAGGACGGCCGTCCCAATGACAGCCTGCACCTCGAAAACTTCTTCGACTGCATCGCTTCTGGCGAGCGTCCGGCCGCCGACATCCAAATAGGACACGATAGCGCGTTGCTTTGCCATTACGGCAACATTGCGTATCAGGAACAAAAAGCTCTTGAGATCGATACCAGCACGGGGCGAATCTTAACACCGATTCCCGAGGTGCGTTGGGAACGCGAGTACGCGCCGGGTTGGCATCCAGAGCTAGACTAGTCCGTTTCTTCGGATGTCCGATATTCGGCAAAGATGGTTTCAAAAGCCGCACGGCACCGCCCGCGAACCTCGTCGCAATAGCCTCGCAAGTCAGCGGCCTCGGCCTCAATCTTGCCACTGGCCGAGAGCAGAAATGCCAACTGTTCCAATGACTCTCCGTCCGACGGCAGTTCATGACGAGCGGTCAAATTCATCAAGCGAATTGCGGATTCGATACTGCGTAGGAACTGGTAATCCGCCGTCAGCTGTTCGGCAATCGCGGGCTCCAAGGCATCTGCCGCTGCCAGGCTCTGGATTGCATCCAAAGTTCCAGGGACCCGAATCGCCGGAAGTCGTTCCGCATGGGCAAGTTGCAGCATTTGCACAATGAACTCGATGTCCATCGTTCCGCCAACACCCCGCTTTAAGTTGACGTCCGAGGCATCTTTTTCAAGTGCCATCCGATGTTCATAAATGGCGTCTGCAAAACTTGATTCCCAAGGCCGAGTCACCATGATGCGGCTGACGGTCTCCATCGCGCGTTGCCGTGCTACAGCACTGCCCCAAATGGGTCGAGCTTTGCAAAGAGCTTGACGCTCCCAGATCTGCCCCGCACCTTCAGCGAAATAGTTCTCCAAGTCCTGAAAGCTGATCGCCAACTCCCCGGCTCTCCCAAGCGGACGAAGACGGGCGTCCAAATCAAATAGTCGGCCAGTGGTACCGCTGTGAGTCGCTGCGTAAATGACTCGGCCGCAGAGTTCATTAAAGAAATGCCGATTTGTAGTGGGTTCAAAACGTCGATTCGGTGTCAAGCTCGAAGTCTGCCCCTCTTCATCAAACAGGAACACCAAATCGATGTCGCTGTGGTAATTCGGCTCACGACCGCCGAGCTTCCCGACCGCCAGTACCACTAATTCCGCAGGATCGACCTTCTGGCTTTTTTTCTCGCCTTTTGAATCGACGCGTTTGGTCGGCATTCCCAGCTTCTGAACCAATCGATGGAACTCATTGCGTATCACCTGTTCCATGCAGACTTCGGCAATATCAGAAAGCGCCTGGTGCGTTTCCTCAATCGAGCTTTTGCCCAGAATATCGTGTACCCCAACACGCAAATGCATCGAGTTTTTGAAGCTGTACAAAATGGGTGCGATGTCCGAAGCGCCCTGACAAAGCGTATCCAAGTTGTGGGCCAGCTCATCATGGGTCGGTAGGCTGCCAAGCATCAGCGAATCTAACAACTCGTCGATCATCCCCGGGTTGCCGGTCAGAATGCCGGACAGGTAAGGACTAGTTGCACATAGCCTCAAGCACAAATCCATCGACGGCGGGTTGGAGCTGAATAGCTCCCATAGCACGGCCTTCCCGCCCAAAGACTCGCTCACGTTTGCCAGACTCGTCAACGTGCGATCTGGATTGGGAGTTCTTGCGACTGCTGGCAGCAGTTTTGGCGCAATTGCCGCCAAAAAATGACGGCTACGGCGCGTCGAAAGGAAAGGCACGGACTCGCGGGCCATATCTTGCAGATTTCGAAAAGCAGCTTGGCTATCGTGGAACCCGTATGGAGCAAGCGTCGAATGAATCGACTCCACATCAGGCTCAGGATCGAGAACCAGGTCACTCTCGGCAAAGGCGAGCTCATCTTCGCCGTGGTCGTGAGAATCGAACGCGTTGTGCAGCAAATGCTCCAACACTTGGCGATTCTTAGCTGTGCGTCGCGCAAGATCAGCCGAAAACTCATCGACGCTGATACCATTTTCGGCAGATGCCACTCGATGAACAAAATCCTCTAGTTCGTCGTGATCGATCGGTAAGTGAAAGACTTGCCTATCTGAATGAATCTGGAGGCAGTGTTCCAAGCGACGAAGATAACGATAATTCTCCTCTAGGATCGTTCGTTCTCCGGCCATTAGACAACCGCCAACCTCCAGCTGCCGAATCGCCTCTAGAGTTGAACCGACACGCACCTCTGGGTGCTCCGCGCCGTGTAGCAACTGCAAAAATTGAATTGAGGCTTCGATATCGCGGATTCCACCATAGCCCCGCTTCACGTCGTAACCAAAGGCCGTTGGGTTTGAAGCCGTAGTGGGATCGACGGATTCGGGCAGAGAAGCCGCCGTCGAATCAGATTGAGGTATCGAGCCGACCGAGCTAGATGACTTCGCTGCGTTGGCCGCTAAGGACTTGGGCTGCCAGGCTGAATGCTCAATACGCCGTTTCAGAGCGACTAGTCCCGTAATGTCGGCACGCATCAGGTAGCGCCGGTAGATCCAAGGCTGCAACTCCGCAATGAACTGTTCGCCGAGGTCATGATCCCCTGCAATGCATCTCGCCTTGATGAATGCTTGGCGTTCCCAAGTTCGGCCGACTGAATCGTAGTAACCAACGCCGTCCTGATAGGATGTCACCAGCGGCCCACTTTTCCCGTGCGGCCGAAGCCGCATATCGACCCGATACACGATCCCTTCGGGCATCGAATCGGTCAACAATTTGATTGTCTTCTGAGCCAGCCTCTGCATGAACTCTTGTACGGCAGATTCGGTCGTTCGCGGTTTGTCCCATGCTGGAGTCGGCTTTAGGTCATCTCGAAGAAAAAGCAGATCCACATCACTCGAATAGTTCAATTCACTAGCGCCCAGTTTGCCCAACGCCAGCACGGCGAAATCGACAGGCTGGCCATCTGGCTGTAAGGGGAGTGACTTACCTGAATTTTTGAGGTCGAGCTGCGCGGCGACCACCGCCGCTTCAATGAGGCAGTCTGCCAGGCCTGATATTTGGCTGATCACCGTGTCGACCGGCAGGCCGCGAATAAAATCGCTATACGCGATCCGCAACATCTCCCGATGCCTGTAGTCCCGCAATAGCTTAGCGCGTGCCTTGGTGTCTCCAGCTGAAGCAACCGCAGCCAAGATTTCGTCCTTGAGAAGCGATTTTTCGACCGGCTGCCCATCCGTCATTCGCAGCAAGTCGAACGCCTCCGGGTCACGAATCAAAGTGCCGCTCAAATATTCGCTGGTAGCAAACAGGCGAAGAAGGATCGGCAGCGAATCTGGTTCGCGTTCAAATAATCCCAGCCAAGATAGCGGTGAACGGCAAGCCTCCAAGAAGCGTTCAAGCCTCCCGACGACTTGATCGCCTGAGGCGACGGAGGGCAAAACATCCGCAAGCTGACCTAAGAAAGATCGAAAAAGTTCCGATGGTACGTTGAGATCCGCAATTCGCAACAAACACTGCTGTGCGGCTTCCTTGTCGGCAAAATCAATGCGCTCGACAAGCCTTTGAATGTCGGTGACGGGTTCAAATGTCATAACGGTCGTTTTAAGCCAATCCAAAGATCTAGCGATGACCGACTAGGCCAAGTGGAATACTGGAGTGAAGCCGTTTCGTTTCGGCTTCGTAGTCTATCGCGAATTGGCCTGGAACTGCACCCCGCCCATAATAGCTGGAGTCACCGAGAAGGCTGGCCAAATATAAGCCGTGACTCACTTCAATTGGACCATTGGCTGTTTGGACAGTTGTCGTAAGTTGCAATTCGTCTCCGTAGGCAGGCACGCAAATTTGGCTTATCAAATTTGGCTTATCTTAACGCTTGACGTCGATACGCTTACTAGCAGTTGTGCCCTTCCCGTCATTTTCTCGCCACCGTTACTAAGATCGTGGGAATCATGGATTCATCGATAACGAACGAATCGACACGTTCGCGAGTCGCTAGAGGAGAAGCCCCTTGCGATTTAGCCGCGATCGAGCAGGCATGGCAAAACACATGGCAATGGCTCGAGCGAGAACGCGGCGAAGGAGCCCATTGGACGGGGGAGCTTTCCACGTCAGCGTTATCGACGGCAACAGCGATCAGCGCGCTATTTCAGGCACAGAAAGCAGGAATCGCGAAATCCAACGATGTCGACGCGGAAACGGTAGCTGCTGTGATACAAGGAGGTTGTGATTGGTTGGCGGCGCATCAAAATCCCGACGGCGGCTTTGGTGATACCGATCGTAGCCATTCCAATATTGCCACAACTTATTTGGTCCTCGCGGCTTGGAAGATGACGAGCTTTGCCGATCGCGTACCAAAACAATATGCAGCCGCGAACGAGTACGTCGACCGAAAGGGCGGCAGGCAAGGCTTGAGGCAGCGTTACGGAAAGGACAAGACTTTTGTCGTACCCATTCTTTCCAATTGTGCTTTAGCCGGTCTGGTCGAGTGGAAGCAAGTGCCTGCGTTGCCGTTCGAAGCGGCATGGTTACCGCAAGAGTGGTATCGACTCGCTCGCATGCCAGTGGTTAGTTACGCCATCCCTGCACTAGTCGCAATTGGACAAGCGAAGTTTCATTTTGCCCCACCATGGAATCCCATCAGCCGAATGACGCGACGGCTGGCTACGGAACCGACGCTCCGTGTCTTGGCGAACATGCAACCAACGAGTGGTGGCTATTTAGAAGCAACACCACTGACTAGTTTTGTGTTGATGAATCTTGCAGCCATCGGACGTGGTCAATTACCTGTTGCCCGCAATTGCCTTCGATTTCTGCTGGACTCATGCCTCGAGGACGGAAGCTGGCCAATCGACACCAACCTTGCAACTTGGGTCACCAGTTTGACTCTCAACGCTCGTGCGCAACGCTTTGCGAATCCAACAACGATCGTCTCGTCTGTCACATCCGAATCTGATTCCGAATCCGAATCCAAATCCGATTCGGAGAAGACGTCGTCGCAAGATGAAATACCCGACACCAAAAGCCCAGAAGGCCCTGAGCTTCCAGTCGGTGTCTTGCGATGGCTGCTCAGCTGCCAACATTTGGAGCGGCACCCCTTTACGGGTGCCAATCCAGGCGGATGGGGTTGGACCAATCTGAGTGGTGCGGTGCCCGACGCAGACGATACGCCTGCCGCACTATTGGCTTTGGCTTCCATCGATTTAGACAGTCTTCCGAGTGATTCAGATGAAGACTCCGCAGGTTTAAGCCAACATTCCGTGAAGCTTGCGGTCGGTCGGGGCCTGCGGTGGTTGCTGAGGCTTCAGAATCGCGACGGCGGCTGGCCCACCTTCTGTCGTGGATGGGGAAAGCTACCGTTTGACCGAAGCGGCACGGACCTGACAGCGCACGCCTTGCGCGCGATTCATGCCTGGAAAGGCGGCTGGTCAGAACTTGAGCAGATCGTCTCGGACCGGGATAACGACCGTCTCCCAGACGCTACGGCTCGCGATCGGGCTTTTGAAATTGGCAAAAACTACTTGGGCCGAACTCAACAGACCAACGGCAGCTGGCTTCCACTTTGGTTTGGCAACCAAGATCGAGCAGACGAGGACAACCCGGTTTACGGCACCTCACGCGTTCTACTTGCCTACGCGGAACTTGGCGAAACCATGTCAGCGCCAGCCCAGAGGGCAATTCAATATTTGCGTGAAACACAGAACATGGATGGTGGCTGGGGTGGTGGCGTAAGCGTACTTTATCCGTCGATGGGACCCCAGCAAGGGGGCTTTTCGGGCCTTGAGAATGGAGCGGGCGTCGGCAAAGCCAGCACAATTGAAGAAACGGCCGTAGCGGTTGACGCACTTATTCGGTGTGCTGGCGAGTTCACCCAGGATCCAACTATAATGGCGGGCCTACGCTGGTTGGTCGCGACTCTTGAAAAAGGGGAGATCGATCATTCCTGGCCAATAGGCTTTTATTTCGCCAAGCTATGGTACCACGAACGCTTGTACCCTTCGATTTTTTCGCTTAGCGCACTCGGTACCGCCCTGCGGTACTCGGCCGACCGGAATCGTCTCCCGGATTAGTGTTAAGAGCGTTACGGGCAAACAAACCCAGTCTGCCGGACAGAAAAAAAGCCGCCTAAAGAACATCAATGGTGCATTGCTTGTGAGCCTTCGGCGATCCGCCGACGTATCGATGGTGTTCAAGAACAAATCGGTTCTTACAAAACCGGACGAGCGGTCGACCTGCGAGTTCGGAAACAACATATCAGGAGCTGCTGCATTGTCGTCCGCGTCACTCGAAAACACGAATCAAGAGCAGCTTCCTTCTCCAACGAGCACCACTGAGCAAGCGGAGGCCAAGCCGGCCCGCAAGTCTCGTCGCCGAAAGACCAGTCATTTAAAACTGGTTCCTGAGACTCGCGAAATGCGAGAGAAATTGAAAGCGAAATGCGATCAGGTGGCCGGTCGTCTCGACAAGGCGCAGCCGCTGACCAAGGATGAAATGGAAGTCGTCGCACGCAAGCTCCTCGACGAGGAAGGTCTGCCCGAAGGCTACCTCGGCTGGAGCATGGTGATGCTCAGCAGTGCTTTCTATCGGGATCAAGTCGCTGCCACGGACCCGAGTCGGCGTCTTTTCCTCCTTCCACATTGTCTGAAGCATGCGGAGGGCTGCCCTGCGGATTACGACGAATTTGGCATGAACTGCAAGACCTGCGGAGCTTGCAGCATCGCGGACTTCCGAACAGCCGCAGAAGAGATGGGCTATAAGGTCCTGGTCGCCGAAGGCAGCCCCGTCGTCTTGAAGATTATTGTCAGCGGTTATGTCGACGCCATCGTCGGCGTTGCCTGCCTGAATGTGCTTGAAAAGGCGATCGACAAGATTCTTCTCGCTGGTATTCCTTGCATGGCGGTACCGCTCCTTTCGAGCGACTGCCGCAACACGAGCGTAGATGAAGACTGGGTGAGCGACATGGTCATGACTCGCTCAGATCAGCCTGTGGAGAATACAAATAGCTATCTCCACTTGATGCGGGCTGCAAACGACCTCTTTCAAGGAGAGACATTCGAGCGGCTCGCTCCACGAGCGCGGAAAAGCAGGCCTACGGAGAGCGGAGAACTGCTAGACGGGATCGACCCCATCGCCGCTACCGAGACCTTGGGATTAGATTTTGTAGGCAAAGGCGGAAAGTACTCGCGGCCGTTTATGACCCTCGCTGCTTATGACGCTTTGACCGAAAGTGGTGCCACGGGACCACAAGGGGCTGATGTCATCGCTGGCTATTCCGATGCGATCTTGCGTTCAGCAATGAGCATTGAAATGTTCCACAAGGCGAGCCTCATCCATGACGACATCGAAGATGACGATGGCTATCGCTACGGCGAACCTACGATGCACAAGCGATTCGGACTGTCGACAGCGATCAACGCGGGTGACTATCTAATCGGCCTTGGTTATCGGATGGTCAGTCGCGATACGGCAACGCTCGGTGCGGATCGCGCCGCCGATATATTAGATTGCCTAGCAGGTGCTCACACACGATTGGCGGAAGGCCAGGGGGCCGAGATCCTTTGGAGAGATGCCCACGACAAACAGCTTTCTCCCTTGGACGCTCTGAAAGTCTATGCACTTAAGACTGCACCGGCGTTTGAGGCAGCCCTCTATACGGGTGCGAGACTTGCCGGTGATGCAACCCATCTCGAAGCGCCGATTCGCGCGTTTGCTCGGAATATCGGTGTTGCCTTCCAGATCCTCAATGACATTAAGGATTGGGAGGGAGACCAGAACAACAAGATGTCGGCCGGAGGCGATGTTCTTGGCGGGCGTCCAACGCTGTTGTGGGCCCTCGCGTTGCAGAGTCTGGAGGAGCATGAAAAATCTGAGCTTCTTTCGCTAGTTGCCACTGAATGCGAACTAACTGCGACGGAGAGAATCGCTCGAGTCGAGCGACTCTATCGCAAGGCAAAGGTGTTTGAACAAGCTCGGCGACTTGTCGAGAAACATGAACAGCGGGCCCTAGAAGCTGCAGCCGAAATCGAATCCCACCCTATGCAGAGGTTATTGCTCTACTTGGTAGATACCGTACTTGAGCGATCCGAAGCTCCAGAGCCAGCCTTGGTAACGATGCAACCCGTTGGTACGCTGCCTATTACCGCTAAGTCGTAGGCTGCGAAGTCGTAGATCCCGCCCGACACCCTCAGTCCTAAAGCTCAAACCCAATTGCACGGGTGCGCTGTTTTGGAGCCTGCCTTGACTGAAGTCACGCCACCGTTTGTCGAACTAGATGAGCTAGTCGCCCTTTTCTACGAAAGACAAGAGCTCCTAGGTCAATTCGAGAAACAAGATCGGGGAGCATGTCCGGCTCCTTACGCCGACCTGCTTGAACACGAAGCTCACATGACAGTGACCGTTGAGAGTCGGCACCAATGTCCCGTCGCAGTCGAAGTTCTGGAAAGCCGTCAGGACGGAGCCCACTATCTGCGTAAGATCCTACTGCGACGCACCTCGGATAACCGTGTCGTTCAGTTTGGAATCGTACGGCTTGCGTCGAGTTCGCTGCGGCCTGATGTTCTCAACGAAATCATGGCACAAGAGACTCCGCTCGGCCGCGTGCTCATCAAGCACGATGTGCTACGGAAAGTCCACCTTAGCGCCGTGTGGAAAGTGCAGTGCTCGAAAGAGCTTTCAGGCTTGTTCGAAATAGAGTCGTCGACTGGGATGACCACTTACGGTCGAACGGCTCTGATCTTTTGTGACGGCGAGCCAGCAGTCGAGCTGCTCGAAATTGTCGCCCCTGACTCCACGTTTTAAAGAAAGCTCGTCTGAAAGCCACTTTTCACGGCTTTCGAAACGGAGCACACACTGTCGATCCGCTAATTCTGCTCAGAAGCTAATCGCGTTCGGGCTATTCTTTTTTCGTCGCTCTTCGGCTTCGGCTTTGCGCCGCTCCAACACCTTGCGATAACGCTGCAACATCTCGGGCGTCATCGTTTCCATGGCCATGCGGTAGTAGACCCGCGCCGCAATGACGCTTCCCGCGCTCTCGGCTTTCTGGCCTTCGCTCAAGTAATAGCGAACGTCCGATTCCACCTGTGATTTGGTTGCTGCTGGCTTCACCGACGGAAGATAGTGACCGCTCAGCGCTCGTTGATAGCCACCGTGATCTCGCACGGTCGCTGTTTTGGTCGCATCGAAATAGTGACTCGTCGTGGTCACAACCTTTCGTCGTGCTCCAGCTATTCTGGGTGCCTGAATCGTGCTGCTACCTGAGGTCCCAGCATCTGCGGCTACCGCACCAGTAGGATTCGCTGTTGCCGAAGCTGGCGTTCCCGTGGGTACATTCAAAAGTGCTTCATCCAACGCGTCTAAATCGATGATAGTGACGGAGGCTGTCAGCGCACTACCTCCCAACTGCCCACTAGAAGCAGTGGGAGAATAAGGCCCGAAGCCTCTCGAAACTCGGTTCCCGCTTGCATATTGGCGACCACCTAAGAAACCTGTTCCGGAATCAGGGACCCATGCACCACCCGAGTAGCTAAAGTTGCGGAACGCAGGTTGCTGAACAACCTGAGCAAAAGCTGATAGTGAAGCCAAACATGCGCCCAGGAAAAAACAAAAGAGCCAAGTCGTCGATCGTTTGAAATGGAATGGCATCGTCCGCTCCCAAAGCACCCATATGGCCTGAAGGTCTAGTCAACTGAATCCAGGAATGTGATTAGTAGTTTAACCTACTATCGACGAGTCCCACCAATTGGGTTGCCGATTCCAATGAATTCACCCGAACCAACAGCCCCCAAAAAGTGGAGTTGAAGAACGAATCGAAATGGCGGGCAATTGAGCTCCGAAGTCTGTGGTCTCTTTAGCTGGTTTCGTCCACGGCTTGGAAATCAATAGTGTGGCTCCAGCTCCCCCAAAGCCCCAGGCTCTTAAACTGCTTCAAGAAAAATCCCGTTTCGGTGTTCGATCGAACTTCGCTTTCTTTCTCTGTTACTCGGGGTTGGTCTGGACACTCCGCAAAACCCAACCTTTGGGGAATCCCGCAGCGTCCAAGACAGCCGATAGAATGGTCATTTTGATTTACATCCTGCCTCTCGCCCCTCTGCAGACCGGTGGGGTAGCCAACTAAAGTATACAGGTAGGCAATTTGATCGGTCCGATGCGCGGACAGCTAGCCGGCTCCTCTCTTATCATCCTTATCTTTGCAAACCGATAGCGTGGGACTTTAGGCTGCTTTCGCGCCCCGAAGCGTCGTCGCCCGATTCCAGGCTTGAAACACGGATTCCACTGCGATGGCAACTTCTTCCGATTTAGTCGACCGGCGGCCTGCAAAGCTAGCTGACAATGCAAAAGCTGAATCGAGGTTCTCAAAAGTGTCGAACGACGAGCCGCTTGTAGCACTCCTTGAGCAACTTCGCCGCGGCGAGGCCGATGCGGCGTACAAGATCCAAGAGAGATTCGGTGGCCAAGTCCGCAGACTGGCGAGGGTTTGGCTTTCCCAACGGAGGTTGGGCCGCCTGATGGATTCGGAAGATATCTGCCAATCTGTTCTGGCCGAGTTTTTCGAGCGATACACACAGGGATCCTATGAGCTCAACAATGAGCGGCAGCTCCGAGCTCTATTGGCAAGAATCGCCACCAGTCGCCTGCTCTATCATTGGCAACGTCACCGAACCGCCAAACGAGACATGCGACGATTGGCGGAGAACGCGACCGCCGAAGTGCAGTTGGAAGCATTGGCAACGTCAAAGCAACCGTCGCCCAGCCAAGTCTTCGCAGGCAGGGAGTTAGCCGAGGAATGCCGCAAACGTTTTTCGCCAGCTGAGTGGACGATCGTCGAGCTCCGAAATGCGGGAAACGAATGGAAAGAGATCTCAGAACAGCTCGGCCGATCGCCAGATTCGCTCCGAATGCAGTATACGCGTGCTGTAACCCGCGTTGCGCGACAGCTCTACCTTGATGGAGAGGCGTCATAATGCCGAACTCAAACCGCTCCGTAGCCTCTACGCAACCGGGAAAAGGAAAAAGCCTGCTCGAAATGCAGCTCGCAAGCTGGAACCAGGGCAGACCGCTTTCACTGGAGACTCTGTTCGGTTTTCAAGATGAGCCGAATACCGAGCTGATGCTTGACTTGCTTTACCAAGAAGTCTGTCGCCGCGAAGACGCCGGCGAACACCTAAGAGCTGATGAGTACTCGGCTCGCTTCCCAGCACTGAGACAGGACATTGAAGCGCTCTTCGAAGTACACCACGCGATGAAGCGTGACTTCGACATGGAGTCCGCAGAAGAAGGGACATGCTCTGCCGCGGCGTACAGTGATCGCTACGCCCACGAACGTGAATTAGGTGTGGGTGGACTCGGAAGAGTATTCCTTGCTTTGGACAAGCACCTCGGGCGCAGTATCGCTGTCAAAAAGCTCTTGCCGCAATATAGCCAGAGTCGGCACCATCGCGAACGATTCCTTCGAGAAGCCACTCTAACCGCCAAACTCACTCATCCATCGATTGTCCCCATCTACGATATGGGCTCTGACGAGCATGGCGAACTCTATTACTCGATGAAGTTTCTTGACGGCCAGAGTCTAGACGATTTGACGACGGCTAGGAGCTCAGAATTCCATTGGTCTGAACACCGAGTCGAATTGCGGCGATTGGTCAACTACATCGTCAGCGTATGCCGAGGCGTGTCGCACGCTCACGAGAAAGGCATTTTGCACCGCGACATCAAGCCGGCGAATATCCTGGTCGGTAACCAGAACGAGGTCTTACTGGTTGACTGGGGCATCGCTGGCTACGTTCGGGATCAGGTTGCCGACCAAGTCCACCATGTTACTCTAGACGAATCATTGCAAACGAAGACAACACAAAATGATGCCAACGAAGCTGGGTACGAAGCAGAACCAAGCAATCTAAGTGGACGCCTCACCGTTGCCGGAATGCGGCTCGGCACTCCAGCGTTCATGAGCCCAGAACAGCTCGATGACCCGCAGTCAGCCACCACACAAAGCGACGTCTATAGTCTCGGAGCCACTCTTTTCTTCTCACTAACGGGATACGCTCCGAAACAGGCTCCACAAGACGACTGGGGACCGACACGAGAACTGCTGGCCGTTTGCGAAAAAGCAATGAGCCCGACCCCGAACGAGCGTTACGGATCCGCAGCCGATTTGGCGGAAGATCTCGAGAATTGGCTCGCGGGTGAACCCATGGAAGCCTTTCCCGAGGGCGTTGTCAGGCAGGCGGTAAGATGGTGCGTGGCGAACAAGACCTTAGTCCTATCTGCGACGGCTACCTGCTTCGTAGCGTTCGCCCTCTTGATGGTCTTTGTCTTACAAGAGCTACGCGTCCAAGAAGCCCGAAACGAAAAATTGGAACAGAAATCCCTCGCCGACGAGAGACTATACCGGTCGGCAATGATTGTCTTGGCCTCAAGCAAAGAACTGAACTCTCACGCGATCTTTAGTGACGCGCCGGATAGCCCAGACCAAGAAGAGCTACGTATCGCAATCCGTCAACACTGTCGCGACATGCTTTCTGGTGGTTGTGAAGAACGTCAAGCCGAGCTGCACTTGCATATTGCGATGTGCTCAGCGAGGCTGAAAGACTTTCGGCGCGCCAGCGAACACGTCACCCAAGCACTGCAAAGATTGTCCAAGCTTCAGCATCTTTCCGAACTCGAACCGTTGGTCTTGGATGCTCAATTGTTGGTGTCGGAGCTCCATTTAAGGGCAGGCAGGCACGTCGAGATTCTTAAACTCGTCAAAGCAGTCGAACAAAAGCACGACCTCCAACTACCCGAGTATTGGCACTATGCACAGGGCTTTCAGCTCATGCGTGGCTTCGCTTTCGCCGCCTTACAACAGAATTTCAAAGCCGCCAACGCGCTCGGTTCGGTCGCAAACAGTGAACTCGAAAACAGCCAAGCGCCGAGCATGTTGCCTCCGTTCACTTCACCAATGAAATCGTCAATTCAGATCCCCCCGGCGGTGTTTCAAGCGGGTATGGTCTGCCAGGCTAGGGCACAGTTGGCGTCAACGATCGTTTGGCAGAGACAACCTGTCATGACCGATGGACTTTCCATGTTTGGCATTTTTTCATTTCCAGCAATGCCAGCGGTCGAACTGGAGCGGGTCTTCTTTGAGAGCCCAAGCGCCTTGGCTGCCGAGATCTGGAATGTTGAGCAGCTTGCAAGCTATGGCGGCGAGCCACCAGGCAACATGCCTGAACAAGGCTTGTAGTCGCGAAATCGATCGAGAGCTCGAAGTCGCAAATCTGAATTCAACTCGAATACCTCAGCTTCTTGCCATTTAACGAATTGCCATCCGGGCGGACGTCAAGGACATCTAGGCTTTGGCTACGGAGCTTCCGCTCGAGGAGAGATCGCGGGACTCCAGAGACTTCTTATTTGAAGGCAGTCTAAGGACAAACGTGGCTCCAGTACCGATCCCGTCACTGTGGACAGTCAACGAACCGCCTACCGACTCAGCCGCGAGGGCACTGCTGTGTAGCCCAAACCCATGCCCCTTGGATCTTGTCGTAAAGCCATGACCAAAGATCCGCGTTAGATTCTCTCTGGCGATTCCTACGCCATTGTCTTTGACCATGATCTGGATTGAATCCGCCTGACCTTGCGAAATGCCGACCTCGATCGCTCGATCTTCCGCTCGGTACTCCACAATTGCGTTCTTGGCGTTGGCGACTAGGTTGACCAAAATCTGTAAGACTCGGTGGTGATCCGTGAAGAGATCTGGAACTTTGGAGAAGGTTCTCTTGATGGCAACGCCATTATCATCGAGGCTCGCTTGATTGAACCGAATTGCCTCTTCGACTAGCTCCTCGACTTCAATAGCCTCGTTGGTCGAAACAACCACCGCGTTATCTTGCTGTCCTCGGACAATCTCTTTGATATGCTCAACGCTTTTTGTGACAAGCTCCACTTGCTCACCGTGTACCTCAGCCTCTTGCTGCAACGACTTGGACAACTCGGTGAGCAAGCTAGGTATATTCTTGCCACGCCCTTCGGTCATGAATTCGGCCAACTCAGTGCTGTTCTGTTCTAGAACATCTGCGACCCGACCTACCACAGACACCTTGCTTTTCCTCAGTTCCGAACGCATCACACTGGTTGAGACATTGATCCCGTTCAATACGTTGCCGACGTTGTGAAGAACTCCCGTTGCCACCTCAGCCATTCCCGCTTGACGAGAGAGCCTCATCATCTCACGAGACATTTTCTCCTTCTCTTCTTCAATCTCGCGTCTCGCGCTGATATCCGATTCAATGGCAACGAACTTGATTAAATTGCCTTCGTCGTCGCGAATAGGGCGAGACTCGATCGAGACCCAATAGGGATCACCGGACTTCGAATAGTTCATGACTTCGACGTCGAACCCGACTCCCTCGGCGATGGCCTTTCGCATTATTTCGATCGTGTGCGGATCGGTCTCTGGCCCCTGCAATAGCTCTCCAGGTTTTCTCCCAGTTGCTTCGCGCGGGGAGTAGCCAGAAACTCGAACAAATGCCTCATTTACCCATTCAATGCGTCCTTTTGCATCCGTTACGACAACGAGATTGTCTGTTGAATTGGCAACCAGCGCCGGAACGCGGTAGGTCTCACGGGAAACGGTAGTCCTCTCCAGCTGGGACAACATCCCATTGAACTGTTCTTGCAGCTGCTGAAACTCGGCGACGCGTTCGGTGCTAACACGCCGCGAAAGATCCCCCTTTGACCTCACTTCCTCGATCGCTTCGAGCAGGGATTTCAACTGACGCGTTGTAAACCCAACCGCAAGCAGCAATCCCAAAAGCACTACGCCGCTGATCCCTACTACAGCAAAGATGAGTGCATTACGAACCGCAGTCGCCGCTTCCACGGCATGTCGATTGGATTGCCAAACAGCCCCTTTCAGCCCGGGAAGCTCAGACACCACCAAATCGGATTCAAGCCAATCCTTAGGCTTCTGCAGAATTCCATCTTTCAGCAATGCTGGATTTTTTGAGCTAGCAAGTAGCTCGTCGCGAAACCGCAACTGGACGGCGAATTCACTACCACCAACAACGCACTTCTCAAAAAACCTTTTTGAATCGTAGACAACGACCAAGGCACCTTCGACCGCCGATCCATAGTACACCGGCTGAGCGACGATCAGCTCAGAATCGCTCAGTTGAACAAATGCGGAATTCGCTTGATCATCGAGCAACCATTCTTTGACTGAAAGGAGCTGCTCTTGCTCTGAATATTTCTGGGCGATCGGCACACCGTCGTAGGCCAGCATTGCGATGTTGTGAACTGGGGTCCCCGGAAAATCCAGTGACTGAATAAACGGCTGCAGCGTTGACTTGCGATGCTCCAAATCCACGATGGAATTGATGACGATGTCATTGTTCGCAATCGCCCTGCAAGCGTCGAGGGCATGTAACAACTGCGTCCGAACCGCCAACTCAATTCCACCAGCCCGATTGTTGACCTGTTCTTGAATCTGGTTGCTGATTTCAAAATTGACTTTACGTACTACAACAAAGCAGACTCCGATTAACAGAAACAGAGCCGCGGGTACGATGCGAACGAGGGTCACATAGCGAAGAGTTGGATATCGTTGGGAGGACATACGGTTCACTCCTCCACCGGGACGATGACGCCGCGGCTATCAAATCGAGCGAGAATAAAGTCACTCTCATCAAGTGCATCGTGGTGGTTCGTCGGAAACGGATGTTCGTAGTCTCGAATAATTCCCTCGTAGTTGCGCAGCCCTTCTAGGCTTGCACGCACTTGTGCGGTCTCGATGGTCCCTGCCGCGTGGATCGCTTCAGCGACCATCAGCATCAACTCGTAGGCGTGCGCGGTACCAACAGGCGAGAAAACCTGTTCTGGTCGATCACAGTCATCGTATTTGCGAATATAGGCGTCCAGCAAAGTCTGAACTCGGGATTCATTGCGAGGGCAAACAAAGGAAAAAGTCTGAAGGAACGAAAGGTCGACATCGGCCAAATAAGGCTGAGTTAGCTCAAAGAAGTTGCCTCCTGTGATGCCCCAATGGGACAGGATCTTTGGTCGATCCTTCTCGGGCATCCCTGCAACAGCTTTGATCAGTGTGGCACCCTCTAGTGCATTGCAAACCAGTAGGATCGTGTCGCATCCCTGATTCGCCAATCGACTTGTGATTGGCGTCAGGTCGCGTTCTCCCCAATTAAACCACTCGACGCCCACAGCTTTGGTGTCGTATTCGCTCAGTGCGGCCTTAATCGCCTTCTCGTTGGATCGCCCCCAGGCCGTCCGCTCTAGCAACACCCCAATTCGCTTGCCACCGCCTTGAACTGCACGACGAACTAGAAATCCGCCTGCGTATTCATCCCGGACCGAAACGCGAAAGACGTTATTTGGCTGGTAGCCATTGTCGACGACGGGTGTCCCGGCCGCCCAAGGCCCAAAGTACAGAATGTCATTCTCATGAATGAATTCGAGTTCACGAATTGCAACCGGCGTGTGAATCCCACCGAAAACTCCAATTAGGTTTTCCAGCTTGGCAAACGCGGCCATATTGCCGAGTCCGCGATCCGGATTGCCGCGGTGGTCTCGCACCATCAATTCGACGGGCCGATTTAGCAGACCACCGCTTTGGTTGATCTCATCGATCGCCAATTCAAGTCCGCGTCGAATTGCTTCACCAGACCGAGCCGACACCGACGACATGTCTGCATCGAGACCAATTACCAGCGAGTTTTCGACTTGTGGAACGAGCGTATTCGGACGACGCGACCGGTGAGTATCTCCAACGATGCTGTCCGACTCTCGTTCAGCCAGCGACCGATCTAATTTAGAAACATAGATTCCAGTCACCGAGGCTTCCGGAGTGTCTTCGGACGCAAACTGGCTCTCAGATGACGCACCACATCCAACCAACAGCACGCCGTAGACCGCGGCGAGAATCCCCCAAAAGGTTCTGAGCTTCCTACTCCCCTGAGACCACCCTCTCCAGCGTGACTTGTTGTTCATTTAGAGTCTTTCAGAACCGATATTGAATCCCCGGTGCGATGCCAAATTCGTCTGCCAAATATTCGTTTAACCGAAACTCAGTGATTAGGTGCATGCCCTCGGCTACACGCAGTCGAATTTGATGCTCTGTAACAATCGCAGTACTGTTATTGCCTGTGTTGTAGTTGAGGTCGAAAAATCCGCCGGCCGAAACTCGACCGTCCCAGACTTCGTCGAACTGTTTATTCCAGTTGAAACTCCATTGGCCGGTGCGTGCGACTGTTTGAACAGGGAAAAACTTAAAACCCAATCTAAACTTCCCCGCGAACAACCCTTCTTCCGGACCGAAGTCGGCAAGGTCCGGAAACCAAAAACATCCAAACCGACCAATCTCATTGTCTTGTCCTTGCAGATCGTTCAATTCTGCAATCACCCCGGTATTGCGCCAAAGCTTTCGCTTCACATCGAGCTCCAGAAAGTGGCGACTAATGTCTTCACGATCGGAACTTGTGTTGTCAGCCCCTTCTAGGTCAATGAATCCCCACAAACTAAAACCGAGAGGCAGCGGGGAATGACCTTGAAAATGCAGGACGTTGTAGCCACGGTTATCAAAATCGTATTCGGCAAGAAACCATCGCCCGCCTTCGGCTCTCGTCTCTTCAAACCACTCATCCAACTTGCCAAGCCGATCCCATAGCAGAAGAGAATTCTTAGCAGCCCGGGAAGCCGTCGACGAAATTGAACATGCTTGTGTCTCAGAGCTTTTTGAAAGCTCGTCTACTGCCTCGGGACATCCGCCCTGATCACACTGGGCATGCAAGACACATTGGTACTTTGCTTGCATTACAAGCATGAGTACCAGAATCACGAACTTCGGCATTGCTCGAACTCGACTCTGTAGAAAGAGGCTAGGACATCCTTTGCCAGATCGGATTCCTCTTTTGCCAAAGGTGTCCGAGTTCAGCTCAAAAGCGGGGTAACCCTTTTTTTCGCGGCTGTGAACCCGCGTCTTCGCCTGCCTGCTACACGATTTGCAGCACGATTTGCGAAAGCGCATGCCGAACTATGCCAGCACTGTAAATTTTGCTTGCATTTCCATTCGCAAGTCGACGACTTCCGATCGCAAATGGAATCGAGTGCACAATCTAGAAAACGAGCAGGGGGAGTTGCTCGAACAGCGGTTAGGGTTCCCCCCCTCAACTCACAAAGAACGAATATCCACCAGCGTGGTCGCTTTCATTGATTGAGGCCTAACAGAGTCAATGAACATCGACGAGCGTTTCCGTTCTGATCCGCTTCGCTGTAGCAGGTCGGAAGCGAAACCTCTCTGAGGCGAATGCGAGAACCGGGAGACGAAGACCCAAAGCGACCAGTATCAATGCAGATACCATAGCAGGCAGCATTCCAAAGCTGCTGTACATCGTCTTCTGTGACGATGCCCGGACCCGCACGACCTTGGCACAATCTTCGAGAATCGGTAGTTCCTCAACGATCGCTCCTGAGGGCGCGACTACCGCGGATACGCCTCGACTAGCACACCGAACGAAGTAGCGACGATTCTCAATGGCTCGACAACGCGAGATTCGAAAATGCTGCTGCAGAGCAACTTCACTCTTGAATGCGATACCATTCGCAAGTGAGATCAAGACATCGGCGCCTTCGCGAACGAGTGTACGGCTAAGCTCAGGAACCATATCCTCACAACAAAGGACAGCACCGAGGCTCATACCCTGCACCAAACCCACGGGGCGAATTGATTCCCCGCGTGAGATAACGCGCTGGCTTCCAAACCAGTCGCGGAGAAACGGGAACAGACTTTCACCAGGGATCGATTCACCATAGGGCATCAAGCTAACTTTGTCGTGTCGCCCTAGTATCGCACCACCTCGATCGACGAGATAAGCGGACACGTACTCCTGCGTCTCGCCCCCGGACTCTGCATTCTTCCAGCTATCACCGCCGAGAAGCAATGGAGTTTGGGGACAGCCAACCGGATTCAGCTTCAACGCATCGTCTTCTGTGGCAGATTTGAATGCCTCTGCGACAGCGGCATCATCCGCGAAGCCGATAAGCGACTGTTCAAAGTTACCGATCGAACATTCCGGCCACAGAACAAGATCCGCTTTGCCCTCTACCTTCGCCGCCGCCCCAAGCATCCTTGCATTGGCTCGCTCGTGGGCCGTATCAGCTTGAACGATCAAGATATCGAGGGACTCTCCCTCGCCTTCGGCTTTTTCTAAGTGCGAAATTTGGGCGGCTCCCCAGATCAAAGCCAATCCCAACATGCAAGGAATCAAACCGACGCGCCAATGACCAACTAAGGTCGAGGCGATCCCGACCGACGCCTCCTGCTCGGCCGAACTCTTGCGCCCCCTTCCCTTTCGTTTTCCCTTCGGGTCGCGTCTACGTTCCGCCGCCTTGGCCCTGTTCTGGCGTTCCTGTCTCCAAGAACACCAATGCTGCCACAATCGGTATAAACCGGGAACGACCAATGCGTAGCACCCCGCTATGAGCGACAGCAATGAGACCCCGCCGATTTCTGCTGGCTGTGCAAGCCATGGAACATCAACCAAGAGGCTGCCCACCGGAAACGGAAACAAAGACGGACTAAGCTGTTCGCACAGCAGCCACAACGGGGGCATCACAGCCAGGGAATTGGCAACCCTTTCACAATGTCGGAAAAGCAACGCAAAGAGCAAGAACGGGAAAGCATGGATGGACCAGACCGCAAACGCGACGGGGACAAGCACGAACATCGATTCCGTTTCCAACAGGTACTCGGCCGTGTCGAATACCCATGTGCAAGCGATGGCGAACGCCGTAAATCCGGTCAGCCAAGCCATAGCCAAGCGACGCAGCCAATTGCGTGACGCAAGATACTGCTGACCAACGAAAAACAGACCCAACCCCAACACTCCACAGAGTGCCGGGATTGAGCCCCGCCAAGCGGCGCCGAATAGTACGCCGCTTGCGACCGATAAGAGCACTGCTCTTGGATTCATATCGACAGCCTTACATACCGCCGCCGGCACCACCAGGCCCACCCGATGGATCAATACCATCGGTGATGATGGGAGCTACAGCCTCGGGATCATCCGTCACGGTAAATTGCAGCTTTTCACCGCCCTCAAGCTCAATGAGCTTTGCCGCGTAGTTTCCACCTGGTGGCCCTAGCTCAAACTCAGGCGGCAAGCTTTCGTACACACCTTCATCGACTGCGACCAGCAAGTACTCACCGTCGTCCAGATTAAAGAACCCCTGACCGACCATGCCTGGAAGATTCACAGAAGGCAATGCGTCCGCTTCTGCTTTCGTTGACGGCGCCTCTTCCGGGCTGATCAACCATACACGAATGTCGCCATCCGCATCGTCGTAGCTATTCCCGTTATAAACGTCCACACTGTTCTTTCCGCCCCCTTTGCCGCCACCTGCTTGAGCGGTCAGCCCGATCGAGCCAACTAGGCAAAGAACCAATGCAAACACCTTTAGATTTCTCACAACCAACCCTCCGAAACTGAAAAGAATGAGCGGCACCATAGTGCCTAAAACTCCAAATCAAAAACCTCTGCCTGATTTCGAGTGCACAGTGCACCGATGACATCAGAAGCGATACTCGCAGATAAAAAGTGAACAGATCCATCGCAAAGGACTGCGTTGGCGCCGCCCGGATGCAAGCTTGCGATCTCTTTGTAGCCGCCTTGCAAGTTGTTAACCCCGCCGTCGTCGTGGGAGAAGCAATTGAGCCCCGAAGCCCAGAATCCGCCATTGTCTTGAGCAACGGCCACGCCTTCCGCGACCGCGATCGTCTGCGAAAGACCGTCGGTGATATCGCCGAAACGTACTCGCGGGTAACGTTTTGATATAGGGAAGAACACGCCGTTACGAGAACCACCCGACGCGTTGATCCAAGAGCCCGATATGCCGCTGTAGTCCGTCAGCCCGGGGTATTCCTTCCAAGATGTTGGGCAACTAAATACGGGCAAATTCTGACGACTTGCCTCCCGATTGGAGGGATCGTTCCAAGCGCTTTCGAAATCGATATTCGCGTACAGATTGCCCTGCTCCAGCGAAGGGAGCAGCCGTGAAGCCCATGAGTGCGCCGTCTTGCGTTCCGCGCCCGCCGGCAACCGCCGGAAGCTGGATTCAACATTGGATACCGCGAGACCAATCTGCTTCAAGTTGTTCACACAGGCTACACGACGAGCGGACTCTCGAGCCATCTGGACAGCGGGTAGAGTCAGCCCGAGCAAGATGCCAATGATGGCGATCACCACCAGAAGCTCGACCAGCGTAAAGCCGCTTAGCTGCACTGATCTAAGATCGCTTCTGCCGTTCCTGGCGACAAACTTTGCCTTCACTTACGTCTCCCCACAGTGGCGTCGCCAGATCAGCCCGTGCACCGTCTGCCTTCGCCTGCTAGTTAAAAAACAGCAGCCGCCAAGCATCGGCTCTTCGGCCTAACACCGAACCAACATCTCTCGAAAAGCACTCCCGCGATCGGGAGTTGCCTTACCCGAGCTATCCAAATTTACCGCGACAAGAACTCGACTCAGTTGACGATGTAGTGTCGTGCGAGTTGGGTAGTTTGAATGGACTCAAAGCAATGAATGAAAAGGAAGGCACCGTCCAACATGTCGGCCATGCTCAACTGCCTCAGCCGTCTAAGCAGGATTGCGAGAGAGAACGAACAGATTCGAAAAGAGATTTTTGAGAATCGACCAAGACTAGATCAGTGCGAACCACGTCCCGACCGGTCGAATGCAATACGTCAACAAGCCATGATGCTATCGAACGGCATTGGATTCAGAAGTGCCGACGGAAGATGCGTTTGAAAGCAGATTCAACTCGGTCATCCGCAGCGCCCAATGACTAGGCGCCCAGCGAATTGGCGCTTGGGCTGCAAGAATGATAGAAACCAATTTCTCGACTGGCTGCTCTTGCCGCTGAGCTACCATTCCGCAGCAGTCACTACAAACTGCCGGGCTGAACGAGGAGAAATATCGAGTCGGCATCGTCTTTAGCAGCCCACGGACTCGCTCACGGACTCGCTCACGGACTCGCTCACGGACTCGCTCACGGACTCGAAAGCGCGGCTTCGGGTGATTGTGAACGGTGCTTGAGTCCGAGTTCTTCTCGTATGAGCTTTGGCCTGTCGGTCGTAATGGAGTCGACCCCCAGCTGGCGAAAGTACTCTGCATCTCGTGGCTCATTGACCGTCCACACGTGAAATTCAAATCCAGCGTTCCGGACGGCATTAACGAAGCCGGAGTCGACGACGCGACGATCACCTTTGGTTCCTAAACCGGTTGCACCCGAGTCGCGCAAGCGTTGGATCACTTGATTCAACGATGGTGAAACCGATCCGTCTTCACCGAACTGATAGCTTGTGAGCCAATTCGCTTTACAGCCTGGCAAGGATCTGCGTGCGGCTGCAACAACCTCCTGACTGAAGCTTATCACAATGATTTGCGAAGTATCCAGGTCCGACTCATCCAGGACCGTCTTCAGTGCGGGAACAATTTCGGGACCGCATTTGATTTCAATCAAAATCTTCTTACCACTTGGAACCGTAGCTAACACTTCCGCCAGAGTCGGAATTCTCTCGCGTTTGAACCTCGGATTTTTCCAGCTCCCCACATCGAGCCTCCGAAGCTCGTCTGCCAATGTCTTGGCGACCAAACACTTCCTCTGCCCCGGAGCTGTTCGTTCCGTATCTTTGTCGTGGATGCAAATAACTTGTCCGTCCGAAGACAGGTAGAAATCGCCCTCAATGGCATCCGCACCATTTCGCCAAGCGAGCTTAAAGGCGGCAAGCGTGTTCTCAGGGGCATCATGTGAGGCGCCGCGATGTGCCACAATTGCCTGCGCATTCACCGGGTCAACTCCAAAGCCAAAGACAAACAACACACACACACACCAAACACGGTTTGGCAACATCTTGATGGCAATCTGATTCACTAGGCCTAGCATCAATTTATTCAGACAAGAAAAGTAAACTTCGCAACCAATGGAGTTCCTGCAATAAAGTGTTTTGGACGCGAATCAAGATTCCGCGTCCTACGGCACCTCTATTCTAGCGGACGCGGAACAAGCATCGCTCAGTCTACACGATGAAGAAGACGTGAAAACTCAAGGGAGTTTCACTCACAGGGCCAATCAAAGTTTAAAGTTGGGAAGAATTCCTCCCCGTCGCTCAGGCTCCGACCCTCCGCAAATTCCTCGCGAAACTCGGAAACAGAGGGTTAGGTATTGAATTGCTACTCAACCCAAGTTCAAACTTTGATTGACCCTGAGTTTCACTCATCCCTCCATCGAAAAAACTGGACCGAAAAGAACTGGATCTATGGAAAGCCATCGCCCCGATCAGAGCTTGCGGAATCGGATATTGCGCAGCTCGACTTGGTCCTCGATCGGAATAAGTGCCAGCACTCCGGGTTCCAGTGCGGCGTCGAACTGCCGATCCTCAGCGACACGCTGATCGGCCCAAACTTGGCTTCGATGGCCTGCGACGCGAATACGTGTTTGAGTCCAATCTTCCGCTCTGGTGCGGGCAACGGTTTGCCCCCCAAACTTCAATTCCGCTTGGCCTTTCACGTCGGCGATCAACTCAAACCCAGCAAGGGTTGTCTTGGGCAATTGATCCACCGTTTCCCAGGCGCTGCCGTCTCGCAAAGCGATCAGTTGCTTTCGCAGTTGTTGCTTAACGCCCGCAAATTCAGGGTTGTTCGCCAGATTCGTAAACTCGTAGGGATCGGTCGAGTAGCGATAGAGTTCCTCCTGTCCATCAGAAGTCAGGCTGTACCGCCAATCCTCCGCGCGAACGGAGAAGTGAGGATACAGCGTGCCGATGTGTTCACGATGTTGGCTGTGATCTTTGCCGGGCAGTGCGGTGATAGCGACATCCGGGCCATCCCAATCCCCTTCTGGATCCAACACCAACGGTTTGATGCTGTGCCCATCCAACGAATACTCGGAGCGTTTCCGATTCGGATCGGTTGGCAAATCACAGAAGTCAATCAGAGTTGGATACACGTCGATCAAAGAAATCGGTTGGTGACAGGTTTGTCCCTGAGGCATACCATCAAGACCAGCAACGATGAACGGGATCCGTGTTCCGCTATCCCAGAGAGTTTGCTTGTAGATTGCGTCTTTGCCGCCGACGTGAAAGCCATGATCGCTCGTAAGAATCACGATTGTGTTTTCGGCATGAGGACTCGCCTCAAGTGCGTCCAGAACAGTTCCAACCTGATCGTCGATGAAGGCTACGCATGCCATGTAAGCCTGGAGCCATCGTTTGTATAGCTGTGGCTTATCCTTGTGGTGGAATAGCATCTGATAGCGCCGGAACGCATACAGGCTGGTATTCGCAAGGGTCGGAGCGCAGTCATCCAGGTCGCCTTCCAGCACACAATCTGGAACTTCGAGCTCTTCCAGCGGAAACATATCGAAGTATTTCTGTGGTGCATACAAAGGCGTGTGTGTTCGACTGAACCCAGTGAACAGCGCAAACGGCTTGCCCGAGTGTTTTCGACTTAACACCTCGGCGGCCCAAGCCGCATTGGTTTCGTCTGGCATCGCATCACGGTCGTCGTCAGACTCGTATCGCCATGGTTTTCCGGAAAGCGTCCAGCCGCGGTAACCTGGCGCTCCCGTCTTTTCATCAGCCGCATATTCGGGAACCATCGTCAGCGGCCCAAACGTATGCTCCCACTTGTAGTCCATATCCGGATCAGCATCGTCCGCGAACAGATACATTTGCTGGGGGTGTGGAATGAGGCCTCGTCTTGTTTCCTTCCGACCATCCCATGGCCAAGGCCCGATGTTCCCACCATTTCCTCTGTCCGAGTAAAAACCTTTTGGATCTTGATTACCGTGATAGATCTTCCCTACCGTGTAGACACCATAGCCATGGGTAGCCAGGTGCTCGGTCAGTGTCACGGATTTGCTAAGAATCGCGTTGTCGCGGTAATCTTCAAACCAGTAGAGACTGGAAGTCTGTGGATATAGTCCGGTCAGCATACTGGACCGGGACGGTGCGCATATGGGATCGTTGCAGTGCGCGTTCGTAAAGCTAACTCCACGTGCAGCCAGCCTGTCAAAGTTGGGAGTCGGCACATGCGGCTTTCCGCTTGGATGCAGCGGCATATCGTTCAAGTCGTCAACGATGATGAACAGAACGTTCGGACGATCTTGCGCTAGTAAACCTCCAACGCAATTCAGTAACAGCACAAACGCTACCCAAAACTTCGACATGACTACACTTGACTTCGGAGAGAGGAAAGAAGCATGAACGCGATTGATCGCTTATCCGGGCGATATGGAACCTGCGAACGGATTTGAGTTATGCACTGCCCGTAATAAGTTACCTCCGTAAAAAGTTACCTCAATCGCTTGGGCAGATGTTTCCTCATTGCTCCCCAGGGCTAATGAGAGTTTGAAGTGAGGCGATCACCCCCTTCGGCCCCGTGTCCGCGCGTAGCGGGGAGTGACCGACTCCCCCTGAATGCCTCCCGACACTCGGAAAGGGGAGTTGGGATGAACTCGAAAAACCAATGTCACAAACTGAAACTCTGGGTAGCCCTGCGTCGCTGCGGTAGGAGGGTACATTCCTGAGGCAGCTGCGACCTTCAATCGACGTTGAGCGCACAAAAAAACGCCGAAGAATGACATTTGTCATACGCCGGCGTCGAATGCCTGGGTAAATACCCATGAGGCGGAGGGCACGGGACTCGAACCCGCAACCCCATACGGGGCACTTCATTTCCAATGAAGCCGCTAGCCATTCGCTTACCCTCCGGTTGCGAAGACAGACCCCAGTTCGGTGATTCCAATAATGTTCGCCGAACACAATTGGCTTCACTCGGATTCACCGAAGCGACTGTCGGGCTCGACCGGCACATCCCTAGAGGACGGAACACGGCACAAGCAGTAGCGGAATTCCCTGCTTTGCGTTGCAGGAGCGTCAGATGATAGCCACTCACAGCCAGTTCGTACATAGCGAACTAAGACTGATTTGCACCCAGCGTGCGAGCGGATCTTGGATTTTCAAACCCGTTCCTGGCAAGAGCTCGCCGAACCGCCTCGGCAAGCGAATTTGCCGTGCCAACTAGCCCGCTTTGCGGATTTGGTCTTCGCCAGTTGCAGGAACCGGGCCCTGCGGCTGGAGCGGTAAAATTCGCGGCGATTCTGTCGCAAGTGGCCCAACTCTCCAAGGCTTACTTGCTGGGCCATCCCAGGCGTGCCGCTGCACGGCTTCGACGATTTCTGAAGCCACAGCTACGGCCCTAGCCCCGTCTTCGCCGGACACAGACGGCACACAGCCTGTTTCGATGCTGAGGACAAAGTCATTATGTTCGTCCAAGATCGCATTTCGCTTCGGCACTTCGACGGCTTCAGGATGCAAGAAGTCTTCAAAGATCTTGTCCTTGGCTACCATCCTCTCTGCCGAAGGTAGTTCGTCCAACGCAATGACGCGGTTCACAATGTCTTCGTTCGGCCGAACCACTTTCAACTCATCCGCTGAGAAATCCAGATCGGCGTAGCCCGCGGCCGAATAGATCTGCATTCGGCGTGTTGGTGCTTGAGCAAGTCTGGATGCTCTTATGCTTACAATACAGCCGCTGGCAAATTCGATTCTTGCTTCCGCGATGTCCTCGTGTGTCCCGACTACCGCGACCCCGGAAGCCTGGACCGAAACGACTTCGCTGCGATCGATCGACAGAATAAGGTCCAAATCGTGGATCATCAGATCCATGACGACACCGATATCGGTACTGCGGCCACTATATGCGCCGGCGCGAACAGCCTCGATGTACTTTGGCGCTCCAATTGCATCTTGGGCCGAGGTCCACATTGGATTGAATCGCTCAACGTGGCCCACTTGAAGTACTCGAGAATGGCTCTTGGCGATTTGAACAAGCCGGTTAGATTGGTCTTTCGTTGTCGCTAATGGCTTTTCAACCAAACAGTGAACTCCGGATCGCAACAGATCCGCCGTCACTTCGTAGTGATGGACTGTCGGTGCTGCAACGACAGCGCAGTCGATGTTCCCAATGAGCTCTCGATAGTTCTCGTAGGCTGGTAATCCAAGCTGGCTTGACACAAGATCACGCGAAGCAGGACTTGGATCGGCAACCCCGACGCAATCAATCTGTTCGTTACCCACTGCCAGCTTTGCGTGAATCCGTCCCAGATGACCTCCACCAATAACACCCAGGCGAAGCGGACCGGTGGCACGGTCTCGTTGGGATGTTTGCACAATCGCTTTGTTTGCTGGATGTAGAGGCACTGTAGGATTCGTAGATTGGCTCACGCCGCCTTCCTCCGATCACGACCACGTCCATGGCGGCCGCCCTGCGAGTTTTCGATGAAATCGAATAGCGTTTGAAGCTCAGGCAAAATCTCATTGCCGTTGGAAAGGATCTCGCGGGCATGCTCCATGCCGACCTTAGACCGATAGAGCAATCGGTAGGCTTCCATCAGCGACTTGATGGCTTCGCTGGAGAAACTCTTTCGCTTCAATGCAACAACGTTGACGGTTCTTGGCCGAGCGGGGAAGCCCTCGACTAGCATGAAAGGGGGGACGTCGTGAAGGACTCGGCTCAGCCCGCTAACAAAGCTGTAGCACCCTATGGAGGCAAAGTGGTGAACCGCACAACCGCCCGAAAGCGTAGCGTCATCGTCGACGTGGACGTGGCCACCGAGCATGACATTGTTCGCCATAATCACCCGATCGCCGACCTTGCAATCATGAGCGACATGGCTACAAGTCATCATGTAGCAGTTGTTGCCAACGGCTGTGATACCGTCTTCTTTTTCTGTGGCCCGGTTGATGGTGACGGACTCGCGAAACACGTTGCCGTCTCCAATGACCACCTGAGTCGGCGTCCCTTGGTAACTAAGATCCTGTGGCTCAGCACCGATCACGACCCCGGGGAACAAGTGATTGTCCCGCCCGATGCTCGTGTTACCCGTCAGTGTGACGTTGTTTTCAATCTTGGTACCCCGCCCGACTCGAACGTTGGGACCGATGACGCAGTGGTGTCCTACGCGAACTTCATCGTCAAGTTCCGCGCGTGGGTCGACTACTGCGGTGTGGGCTATGATGGTGGCCATTCAATAAGCCTTCGAAGGAATTCACCAAAGGATGTTTTGGCTCGCGGGAGACAGCCTTCACTGGGTTCACGTTTGGTGCACCCAGATCAAGCGGCCATTAATGAGCCCTTCTGTTGTTTCAAGTGTTTGTCACGCAGAACATTTGCCATTTCGCCATTCAGCTGATGGCCACTGCGTCTCGCGACGACTCGTCCTATCAAATTGCAGCCAGCCAACGCTAGGTCACCTATGACATCTAGTGCTTTATGCCTGGCACACTCGTTCGCGAATCGTAGTTCATTGTTGATCGGACCATTTGGTCCGAAGACCAGCAGATCTCGCTCGGTCACGTGTTGAGCAACCCCAGATTGCTGTAACGCAGTGGCGTCTGCTTGCGAGATGAAAGTCCTCGCCGGAGCGATACTCTCCGAGTAATTCTCTGGTGTCACCACACCGTGAAAGCGGCAAGCCTTGATCGGTGATTCCGAACCGAAATCTAGCTCGTAGACAACTTCCAGTTCGGCAGTCTGCTCAGCGCTACGCGGTTCAACGCGAATAAATCTTTCCGCGTCGCCAATTTGGATCACTTCGTCGACAACCAACATCGGGCGCGGTTGGCTGAGTCCCACAGCACCTGCGTTCTGAATCGCGAGACTCAGGAGGTGGCTGCTGCCGTCGAAGCCGGGCATCTCGGCTGCGGTAGATTCGACCACAGCGTTATCGATCCCCATCCCATACAGGGCCGACATGACATGCTCGATCATTTCGAAGGTGGCTGCACCATGCTGAAGCTGAGTCCGCAGGGCGATGCCTTGGCTTGATTCACACGTCGCCTTAGCTCGCGGTTTTCCGTCTAAGTCAGCGCGAACAAACTGAATCCCTTCACCCGCCTCGGCTGGGCGCATTGTCAGCGTGTTGAGGACTCCAGTCCAAAAGCCCCGACCGCTAACGGTCAGCGTGTTGGCTAAAGTCGTCTGTTGACGTGGATACAGCATGCGATTCGCGACGTATAATTTGCGAGGTTCATTTCCAACGCCCACCGGCGCCAGCTCATCAGTACTCCGGATGAGCTCGCACCTAGAAACTGGCCGTCAGAGTGGAGTACGAGCAGTCTGCAGATCCGTAAACTCGCGGC
This sequence comes from Aureliella sp., assembly GCA_046290675.1. Lineage (GTDB taxonomy): Bacteria > Planctomycetota > Planctomycetia > Pirellulales > Pirellulaceae > Aureliella. The sequence continues at coordinate 93,777 of JBKAHA010000006.1, read as the reverse complement.
GCCGCTTCCGATGGAATCGGCGCCCGGTGATCTGGCTGCTTCATTTCGCTTCGTCAGAAAAAAGACGAATTAGCGAGTTGGAGCGGCTCCACCGCGTTGCGCGGTACGCTGCTTCAAACCATCGAGAACCCACTTGGTGAGATCCACGTTCGGTGCGTAATGAATGACGCCTTGGGTCAGATACATTTGCACCATTTCTGGTTTGGCGGGATCCAATTGCTCGCGCGAACCATCAACTCGCATGACAACTTGTATGCCCATGTTGTCGCTCGCATATTTCACGAGATTCTTGATGTCGCTGTAGATTTGGAACAAGATGCGAGCCCGCGCCTTGTCAAATTCCTTGCGTTTGCGAACGATCTCGAGACGGAACGTTGTATCCATCTCAGCGATCTCTTTCTCACGCCGAGCGTACTCAGGCGACGCCTCATCCATGGATTCCTTCAACTGCTCCATTTGCTTAAGAATTTCATCGCGTCGGCGAGTCATCTCTTCGTCAGCAGCCTTCATCTGGCCTTCGATCTTTTCGATGTCGGCCTTCATGGTCGGATGGTTCTTGAGGATGTAACCGATGTCGACAACGGCCACAGTCATCTGAGACGCCTTCGCACCTTCTTGGGCGAGGGCACTTGAGGCTACCGTCCCAAGCAAAATAGCAGCAATTAAGCTCCAGATACGCACTTTTCGCACTCCTTGCTCTGCGTGTTTTCGAGTCTCTTTCCAGCGAAGATCGCCACCCGAGACTCATTTATGTGTCCGAATTCCATTCCGGACGCCAAGTGTCTTCAGTCCTGCCGCAATATCCTGGCAGTGAGCTCACAAGGCATGATCGGCGGCATTGTGGAAAGTCTACTTGGCCAAGTAAATACCGATTTGCGGACATTCTTTGCAGGATTCCGTTTTTGCATGACGGAAGCACAAGACGCCTTGTTTATAACGCGGACATGAATTGGCTTTTATTGGAATCGTTCGTGAGGACCAAATGCTGGCCGAGTCGCAGCAATCCAGCTCCTAGATTGTGTCGAAAAACCCAATCTCAGCCGGGAATTGCGTGCCTTTTTCCGAATTGCCATCTTCGTTATCCCAATTGCCAGTTATCGTTAACGAAGGACCAGAAACGCTTGCAGACACAAGGTCACAAGCCAAAGGGATTGTCTGCCTAGTTCGCAGCCGTTCCACGAACGGTCCCGTTGTTCTAGTAGGGTTCATCTCATCGGAGTATTGCGTGTTTGGTAACGCCACGATCCGTATCGCCATTCGGGCTCTTGCCAAGAACAAGATGCGTGCCGCATTGACAGTACTTGGTGTCGTCATTGGGATCGCTGCGGTCACGGCGATGGTCAGTGTCGGCATGTCGGCAAGCCAACTCGTTCAAGGCGAATTCGAGAATCTCGGCACCAATGTCATCGTTGTCCTCCCAGGAAACGGACAATCTAGAGGCGGCGTCCGCCGACAGATCCAATCGTTGACCCCAAGTGACTCTAGGTCATTGGCGGAGGAATGCTCCAGCGTGCTTGCTGCGACTCCCATGGTCTTTGCCGCAGCACCCGCGGTGTACGGTAATTGCAATTGGACGGCCCGGGAAACCTTCGGTGTCGACGAGAATTTCCCAACCGTACGCAATTGGCAATTGCGTCTAGGGGATTTCTTTACCCCGCGTGACGTAAGTAGCGCTTCCAAAGTTTGCGTCATCGGTCAAACAGTCGTGAAAAATCTCTTTCAGACGGCAAACCCAATCGGACAGACCATTCGTGTCAAAAACATTCCGTTCGAAGTGATTGGCGTCTTCGAAACAAAGGGAGCGAATATGGTCGGCGACGACCAAGACGATGTCCTGGTGATGCCCTACACGACTGTGCGAAAACGCTTGCAAGGCAGTAACTTTGATACGGTCAACATCATCATGGCTTCCGCACGAAGCACCGAGTTGATGAAGCCAGCCGAAGTCGAGATTCGCAATTTGTTATTGGACCGTCACAAAATCGGTATTGGCCAACCCGCGGATTTCGAAGTCGCCAACACAACGGAAATCGCCAACGTCTTCGGGATTATCACCGGAACGCTAACAATGATGCTTGCGGCAATTGCCGGAATCTCCTTGGTGGTCGGTGGCGTTGGAATCATGAACATCATGTTGGTCTCCGTAACCGAACGAACACGAGAGATTGGTATCCGCATGGCCGTTGGCGCCAGATCGCGTGACATCCTGCTTCAGTTCCTCGTGGAATCCATTGTTCTGTCATTGATTGGTGGCGCCATCGGAATTGCACTTGGAATCGGATCTTCAATCGGACTAACGAGCCTAATTAACGCCGTTTCTACGGGCCGCGCGTGGCCAACGGTCGTCAGCATTCCTGCTGCACTCGTGGCACTGGGATTCTCAGCCGCCGTTGGAATCATCTTTGGGTACTATCCCGCTTGGCGTGCCAGCCGGCTCGATCCCATCGACGCTTTGCGATACGAGTAAAACCGTTTTGGCAACGTTGGCTCGGGTCGGAAGCAATTCACACCCCACTTTCAATGCAAGCCTCGCGGGACAAACAGAGCTAATCAGAGTTTGACTCTAGGCTGTTTCGCCATTGAGCTGCTGGCCCAGCGCTGCCCCTAGGCGGCCCCACTAGCAACGGGTTTCATGACGCACTCGGCCGCTCACGCGCCGCGGTTCATGCCCTAGCTTGAAACTGTGATTAGCCCTTGGACAAACAGGGGCAATCAAAGTTTGAATCTAGGCTGAGTGGCAATCCAATACCCAACCCTCCGTTTCCGAGTTTAGCGAGGAATTTACAGAGGGTCGGAGCCTGAGCGACGGGGAGGAATTCTTCCCAATTTTAAACTTTGATTGGCCCTGGACAAACAAAGGTCGCTTTGTGCTCTTTGCGTTGGTTCGTGTTAGAATTGGTCCCCCAAGGTAAACCAGCCCCCTCTCTCCGATCGAGTTTCTAATCATGAATGCAGTCTTGCTACTACTGGCCATCAATCTGGTTCAAGCCACCGCCGAAAAAGTGGATGCTTCCAAGTTGTCGACGACCCCGGTTGTACAAGATGCAAAATGGGCTCAATCCTGGTGGATGAAACGTCATGAAGAGAAATTGGCGGCCAAGGGGGATGGTAAGGATGTCGAGCTACTGTGGATCGGCGATTCAATTACGCACGGATGGGAGAATGGCGGCAAAGCGGTTTGGGACAAGTTTTATGCAAAACGCAACGCGTTTAACCTCGGCTTCAGTGGTGACCGAACCGAGCACGTGCTTTGGCGGCTCGAGAATGGTGCTGTCCAAGGCATGTCGCCTAAAGTCACGGTCATGATGATAGGCACGAACAATACCGGACACCGGAAGGAGAAAGCCGAATACACGACGGCTGGTATCAAAGCAATTTTGGATCAGCTTCACGAACGCATGCCAGAGACAAAAGTACTTCTTCTCGCCGTATTCCCACGTGGTGAACAGCCCGATCACGAGATGAGGCAGATCAACAATGATGTCAACAAACAGATCCAAAGATTCGCGGACGGAAAGCAAGTTCACTTCCTGGATATTGGGGATAAATTCCTTGACGAGGCGGGGGTTCTCCCTGAGGACATCATGCCCGACGCGCTTCACCCCAATGCAAAGGGATACCAGATCTGGGCCGAAGCCATCGAAGACAAACTGGCATCGCTACTGGGCGAGTCGTAATCAGTTGGGACATGGATTCCCTTCACTCTTATGCCTTGAAAAATGATCTCAGCCGTTACTGAAGAAACACGGAATCAAAGATGACGCAACGGATTGTTCTCACCTTTACGAGCCCAGATCGCCCTGGGATTGTGGAAGAACTCACCTCGGTGGTCGTGCAGCACGGCGGCAACTGGGAGGAAAGCCGTTCGACGCGCCTCGCGGGCGAGTTCGCCGGCCTGGCACTGGTCTCTGCACCAGAAACGAATATTGAGGCTTTGTGTGAGGAACTCTCACGCCTAAGCCAAAACAATATTCGGGTAAGTACCCAAACAACTGCCATTGAATCAGAGCAACTGGTTGGGCAAGTCATGTCCTTGACCTGCGAGGGTGCAGACCATGAAGGTATCGTTCGCCCTTTGACATCTGCCCTGTCAAAATTGAACATCAACGTCGACGAAATGGCGACGAGCATTAAACCAGCGCCGACCACGGGAACGCCACTTTTCCACCTCGAATGTCAATTGCGGATCCCCGCGAATTGCGACGTGAGCCGGTTGGAAGAACGACTTTCTGTTCTCGAATCACAGTTAGACGTCCAAATCGAACTCAACCCCGCCGATTAATTTGAGCACTACAAGCGTCCTCGAATGCCTCAAGCGGTGTCGGAAAACTGGTTGGGCAATTACGATTTGAGAATTCGATCAACTCGCCCCACGGCAACTTGAAGTCATGCGGCTTTGTGCTTGTGAAACGGGATTGGCCTCGATTGAAGCCGACCTGCGTGCGGCATGGCTCGCGAACGGACAAGATGACGAATTCAGATCCCAGAAAAACACGCCTCGGTTCGACTTCGCCTGTCGGACCGCCGGCCCCCTCCGGCGACCGCGGAGAAACGAGAAAGACGCCGGCGTCCGACGTCGACTCCGAAATGCAAGGACTACGCGATGGCATCCGCGTTGGGGACTTGATCGGTGCTGGTGGAATGGGACAGGTTTTTCGCGCTTGGGATGGAGACGAGGAAGTCGCAATCAAATTCCTCGCACCTGGTTTTCACTATGACTCGAGCCATAGTGCACGATTCAAGCGTGAACAGAAAACGCTCGAGCAGCTTTTTCATCCGGGAATTGTGAGAGTTCGTTCCGTAGCGCGAGACGGCTCCTACTTCACGATGGAATTGATCAACGGGCCGCCGCTCAAGGATTACGTGGAACAGAACGCTCCACTTCCCACTAGGTTGGTTGCAAAAATAGCTCGCCAAATCGCGCTCGCCGTCAGCTACGCCAACTCCCAAGGCGTAATTCACCGCGACCTGAAGCCGTCCAACGTTCTTGTTGTTGAATCCAAGGCAAGTGAGCCGGCGGCCAAGCTAATCGACTTTGGAATTGCGGTGGCCGAAGATGCAACTCTGCTGACAGCAACCGGTCACTTCGTTGGCTCCCCGCACTATGTGGCACCAGAGCTGGTCGCGGCCCCGAATCGAAATCACGGCCCGTCCGTCGACATTTATGGCATCGGAGGCGTTCTCTATTTCATGCTCTCAGGGAAGACTCCGTTTGGCGACCAGAGTACCAATGCGGATGAACTACTGGAGCTGGTGAAAGACTCAACACGAGTCCCCTCGCCCCCTCGCAGCAAACCCGATGATCGCGAGCAACTGCTAAATACAATTTGCTTACGCTGCCTGCATCACGACCCGGAGCTTCGTTACCAATCAGCCGCCGCAGTCGCAGACGACCTACAAGCGTTTCTGGATGGTACTCCAATTGAGGCCAGCCCTGAATCGAAGTGGCGACGCAGCCGGCGTTTCTTCAAACGCAATGCGAGATCGACGGCGCTCGTTTCACTTGCATGTACTGTCGCACTTGTGATGGGCTTTCTATGGCGAGATGCAAGCCAGCAACAACGCAAGGCCAGTCGCTTTGCAGAAAGCTTGATTGCTGCACTCGAAGCCCAAGTCGAAATTCTGGACGAGCCTTCCGTACTGAAGAGCCCAGAGAATCGACAACTATGCGATAACGTCTTTGCTGCTTACCGGGAGATTCAATCCCAGTTTGATCCCAACGATTTGACTGCAAACAACGCTGCGACCTACGGAGAGCAGCTCCTGCGGATCGCTTCAATTGCAAACGCTCTTGGCTCACCGCATACGGCTCAAGAATTCGTCGCTTACTTCACCCGACTAGGTCAGGCAGACTCTGTCCATCCGAGCGATGCCAAATGGCAGTTCCTAACCTCCAAATCGCAAGTGGTGAGCTCGGAAGCCCTTCATCTTCAGGATTCATGGGCGCAAGCCGTCGCGACGACTCAGACTGCAGAGAAACAGCTCAAGAAGTTAGAAGCAGCGAGGCCACAATCAATCGATCTCCTCAACTTGAAAGCAGATCTTTTCCACCTTCGATCGACCAGCCAATTTCTACAAGTCCGGCGAGGCCCGGGTTTAACCGCGGCTTATCGATCCTCCATGGCCGAAGTTGTCTTGCGTGAGCAGATCTATGCGGAAGCCCCCAGCGACGAAACTCTTTTGGCTTGCTGCCGCGCGTTGTCTCACCTCGGTTTCGTGCTGTATCGAGGCGGAGAGACCATTACGAAACCTTACCTCGAAGCAAGAGGACTTCCCGGAGACTCAATTGCATCTGATGTCGTTTTGCGTAAAGCACTCGAACGTCTGGTTCATCTTGAAACTCCGGACTCTCCCAGCGCCATCGTAGTTCGCGGCGATATCCGGAATACGCTGGGCATGGCCTTGGTCCGGATGAACCCAATGGAATCAGAGCGACTCCATCGGAGCAATATCCGCGATTTCACCGATTTGACGGCCCACTTCCCTCTCGTCTACGACTACCAAGTTCGGCTTGCCAGAGCCTATGGAAACTTGGCTGACTATTTGTTGGTTCAGGAAGGCTCCGAGGCTGAGAGCCTGGCACCACGTCGCGAAGCCTATCAGCTCTACTGCAACATGATTGAGGATTTCGGCACGCAGAGCGACACACTCTGTGACCTTTCAGTCAACGGCATCCGCCTGTACACATCCTGCCGGTATAAATACGGGACAGTCGAGGAAGCAGATCAAATTCGCGAAGTCCTATTCAGACACTTGGACAACCCAAGTTCACTTTCCCGAGATCTCGATGAGGTACAACTGCGCTTTGCGGGATTCTATGCGGACGCCATCGTTGACGAGTACTCATTGCCTGCCGCCACTAAAGAAGAGACCAATGCAATGCTTCGCGGGCAGTTGGCGAGTTGCTTGGACATAGTTGCAGACCGAAACGTTCTCACTGAGACCCAATGGCTGATGCGCCGAGAAGTCAACGTCGGAAAATATCAAAACCTCGTCCGGCTCGAGCGACCGAAACTGGAAGACGCCCTTCGAACTTGCGGTGCTACTGAAGAAGAGATCGATCTGATCTTCAGTCCACCGCATCGTCGCGAGATCTCAACCGAAGCGAACCGTGTACTCACATCTTCGGAACAATAAGATAACTTCGTTCGCCGGCCGATCCCCCTAACCAGCGACCTAATCGAGGTCTTCAACCTGGGGAAGATCTTCGATCGAATACAATCCTGCCAACTCGAGCATTTTCTCGGTGGGGTAATAGCAGGCGACGTTTCTTCCGTCGACCTTCTTGCGCTTCATTTCTAAGAGCTGCCGACGAACAAGTTGGTTCAGGACACCTCCGCTAGGCTGGCTCCGCTGCTCTTCCAATTTGTCCCTAGAAATTCCAGGTTGATAAGCAACCAGTGCTAAACAATCTATCGCAGCCTGGTTCAGCGTAATTTCGCGTTGCTGCCCATAGAAGCGATCACGGACTACCTCGAGATCTTCGGCAAGATCCATCCGATATCCATCAGGCGAATCCAACACACGCAGCGCTCGTCCAGACTCCGCGAAGGAAGTATTCAGATCCTGAACGATCTTGTCGACTTCCTTCGCACTCACACCGCGCATCGTCTTGGCAAGCTGCGATGCAGTCAGGCCCGCGTTGTCAGGGCAGCCAACGAATAGCATGGTTTCAACGATCGAAGCAGGTGTCACCGCGACTTCGGCGTTCTGCTCTTCTTCCTCGGAATCTTCCGCTTCAGGTAGCTCATCCGAATCGTCTAGGCCAATGACCGCGAGCCCAGCGCCCGGACTCTCTGCAGAGTATTCCGCCTCATCATCACGCCGTCCCTCTTGCCCAGGGGTGTTCGGAGGCATGACTACCATGTCTTCAGGCAAACCTTCAGCATTTTGGATGGCCTCTGCATAAGAAGCACTTAGCTGCTCTAGCGTGACTTCACCTGAGTCCTCCTCGAGATCCTCGTCGGAAGCTTTGGATGCCTCTTGGAGCTGCGAAAACAGATCCAATTCGATTTCGACATTTTCGCCTTCCTCAGCTCCGTCTTCAGGCGTGTTCAGATCTTGAGAAGACATGGATCCATCCCTGTGCTCAATTCAGACTTGATGGGCGGCTCGCTACTCGTTCGATGCTAATGCCTCTTGAGTCGAGCTGTCGCCTGATTCGAGCGATGGATCTCCATCACTCGAGTTATCTGACGTTTCGTCGGCGTCCGTTGGCGAAGCGTTCAGAATACGATCCAGAATCCCATTCACGAACTGACCGGAATTGTGATTGCCGTAACGCTTCGCAAGCTCGACAGCCTCATTGATGACCACCCGGCCCGGCGTGTCAGTAAATAGGATTTCGTAAGTCGCCATTCGCAGAATATTGCGATCAATCGCCGCCATTCGACGCAGCGACCAATTGGTCGCCTTAGCAGATAGAGCCTTGTCGATTTCCCAACGGTTCTTGAGAACACTCTGCCAAAGCAACTTGGCAAAGGTGACAAGCGGCTTATTTGCATGCAGTCGAGTCGAAATGAAGCCCTCGGCAAGTTCTACGTCCTGATCTGGGTTGAGATCATCCTCATAGAGAACCTGGAGTGCAATTTCGCGGGCTCGGCGACGTGTAGACATGTAGGCTCGAAGTTTCAATTCGGATCGAGTTGTGGAATCCAGAGCATTTGGATCTCTGGCAAGTCATTTTTTGAGGACAGCTGTCCTTCAAATTCCCATCAAGCGTAGTCGAATACGATGATCGATCAATGCCAGATGCAACCCAACTTGCAGTCAGATTCCACGGAGTCATTGGCCGCTATGATAGCCAGGCGACGAGTTCTGTTGATACTCCGATGAGAAGAGTAGCCCCCTAAGCGGGGGCTGCTTTGGTTCGATCAACAGATAACGCCGGCAGTGACCGACCTGCCGGCCTGATCATCACTACTTGTTAAGGGCGTCGCGAATCTCGCGGAGCAAGACGACTTCGTCCGATGGTGGCGCAGCCTTCTTCTCTTCTTCCTGTTGCTTCTCAAACTGTTCCTTAACGCGATTCATCAGCTTGATCGCCATGAAAATGGCGATGGCTATCAGCAGAAAATCGAGAACCGTTGTCAGCAGTGCTCCATATTTCAATATCGCATATTCGCCTGCCTCCATGACGATCTTCCCGTCTTCCAAGACGGGTTTGCCATCGTCCCCAAGTTTTGGACCGTCGGTCGTAATCTTGAGAGCCAACTCATCAAAATTGAGGCCATATTTCGCGGTGATCAAGCTGAGAGGCGGCATAATGATGTTGCTGACAAACGAGGTCACGATTTTGCCGAACGCGCCTCCAATGACGACACCTACCGCCATATCGACGACATTGCCTTTCATGGCAAAGTCTTTAAATTCGCTGATTAGACTCACTTCAACACTCCTGGACTCGGACGGGAAAGGGGGGAGGGAGCAGGCGTTCGCCGCACCCATCCATTGATTGGTTGTGGAAATACAGAACACCGCATCGTCTCAGACCTGACACCCTAAGGTTCAGCCCGGAACGCATCCGGAGGAGCGGCATTCGATTTCAGTTGCGTACCCACGCACAACCGCAGAGACTCACACCCTCTGCCCCCGTGCTTTCTGATGCACGGTAAATCGGCGGTGTGTACAGGCGAAAACGCGTCACCGGCGGCAAGATACCGCAGTTCCTTTGTCAGAAGCAATACAGAAGCCGGCATTCGGTCGAGCCGCTTGAGATTGCGCTCGCTACCGAATTGGCGACTCGGTGGTTGCCCGAGCCATCCTTTTAATGCCCATGAATCTCGCCAATGCGACCGGCCCAAAGCATTCACGGGTTGCCATGCTCGCTCTGTATCCGATACGACCGGTCGTCGCACGCCATGTTCGAGCCAGACGTCGGCGAATCGCCTCGCCAGAGTACAGCGTGGCTCGTTAGGGAAGTGTCCGTCCAAGAGAAGAGCGGTCTTTCAATTAACCAGCCTCGGCGAGAACTTCATCGCTCTTCTCAGGGACCTTTTCGAGCAGCTCGAGCAAGACCTGATCGATGTCGATTCCTTCGGCTTGAGCCTCGAAGTTCAGCAGAGTACGGTGCCGCATGCTCGGCAAATAGACTCGCCGGACATCTTCGAAGGAAACATTAAATCGACCATCCAAGAGGGCACGTACTTTGGCTGCCAAGGCGAGTGTCTGAGCTCCCCGTGGGCTACTTCCCCAGCGGACGTACTGATTGGTAATGTCTTGCGCCAGAGGGCCTTCCGGGTGCGTCGCAAGCACCAAGCGGACGATGTAGTCCTGAACATGTTTGGCCAGGATCACTTCACGCACCAGTGCCTGCCACTTGCGAATTTCCTCGCCATCCATGACTTTACTCGTCTCAATGCGAGTCCCGCGAGTCGTCCGATCCACGATTGTGTTCAACTCATCACGGCTGCTGTAGCCCACGACCAATTTGAACATGAATCGGTCGAGCTGAGCTTCGGGCAATGGGTAGGTTCCTTCTTGCTCAATTGGGTTCTGCGTCGCCAGCACGAAGAACGGCTTGTCGAGCTCGTACCGCGTACCAGCCACCGTGACCGTGCCTTCCTGCATCGTTTCAAGGAGAGCAGATTGCGTTTTTGGTGTGGCCCGATTGATTTCATCCGCGAGGCAAATCTGCGTAAAAATCGGTCCTTTCTGGAATTCGAAGACTTTGCGACCGTCTTCTTTCTCCACGATCATGTTGGTTCCGAGGATATCCGCCGGCATCAAATCGGGCGTAAATTGAACCCGACTGAATGGCAAGCTAAGCGATTCCGCCAGCGTACGAACGAGCATCGTTTTACCGAGCCCAGGAACACCTTCTAACAGGCAGTGGCCACCGACAAACATGCTGGTCAACACGCCATGCACAATCTCGTCGTGCCCAACAATCACTTTCCCGATCTCATCACGCACATTCTGGTAGCGTTGGCGGAACTCTTCGGCCTGTTGTTGCATTTGTTCGGCAACGTTCGACATGTTGTTATCTTCTCGTATGAGTTTTCAATTCTTATATTTCAATCACCACCAAAGCCTTTTCCGGCCGAAGGCGATCTTGAGATCGAATGGCCTGCCATCGCTGGCAGGTATCGCAACTGATGGAATGGGAAATCCGACGTTCACTTTCGATTGTCTTTCCGATAGGGACGCCAGCCGTATTTGACTAGATGAATTCAGGTTTCAAGTTTGCCCAGCAAAAGTCGTTCGCTTGCCAATTCAATGTGAATCGTCCTCAAGTCACGAAGTTCTCCAGCGCTCGTGCTATTCATTCTCACCAGACTTCTTTTGAGCCGCCTTTTTCGCTTTGAGCAAACGCGAAGTATAGCCTTCATCTTCCTTCTTTTGGGACATACCAGGCCCCGCCACCGTTTGCGAGCGAGATGACGTCTCGCCGCTTCTGGCTTGCATCGCTTCTTCCAGTGTCTGTGTATCTGCAGCGTCTGAAACCTCGAATCGAGTGGAGGCTTTGGCCTGTTCCATTTCGCCGCTCACCTCAGACTTCTTCGAACGCAAACGCTGCAGACTCTCTTTTCGTTCGGTGTCCTGAGCCGTCTCCCCAGGTCGGAGCTTCTTGTAAGCCCACTTCACGGGATATGCGTAGTCCAAGGAAACACGACGAACGAAAACGTCACCAAACAAGCAAAATGCGCCCACAAGCAGGCAATAGGGCCATATATCCTGCAGACTCATCGCTCGAGGCAATCCGCCGCGATACGTATTCTTTTTGAGCAACTCTTCGAATGTCGCCTGATCCAGTGCTTCGGCCATTTCGCCGGAGTCACCTCCCTCAGGTTCCAGATTGGCCAGTTGTTCTAGGACGTTATAGTTGGTCTTCCGTAGACGATACTCATCCGAGAATGGAACACTGGCACCCGTGGTAATCGGTGCCATATTGGCTCCCGGAATGACGTTCACAAGGTAGCTTCCCGCTCCGTCGGTTTCGAATTCGCCCACGTAGCGTCCCGGCGCTGACTGTCTCATCACCAGGGGAACGGGTTTTAAGTCCGGCCCGACGGCCACCGCCTGCATGTCAAGAAAGTTGAGGAATTCGTCTTCATTGTTCAAGGCGTTTACGACAACTTTGACTTTGCCATCGGCCACGTTTGTTGCGACCGTGAATTTGGCGTCTGACTGAGTCGGTCGCATGGCCCATCGCACGAGTTGAGCGAACATCTGGTCATACCCTGACCATTCCGTCCACAAGTAAGCCCAGCGTTTACCGACGTCGCTGGTAAACACGGCCGTTCGGCCCGCACCGTAAGTCCAAGTCGCAAGGACCGTCTGGTTCTCTTGTTCGGCAGGTTTACGCGAACGGATAGGAACTTCGACGAGTGGGCTATCCTTCAGGCTTGTCAGCACGAAGCCTTTTAAATTAGGGAGATCTCGTGGCAGCCCCTGAACGATTTCATGTGGATAAGTAATCTGCGGAAGCAATCCACCGTCGGGCTCATATACCAAGGGACGCGAAACTCGCATCGCTTCGCGTTGGAAGATCTTCGGTAGAGCTGTTGGATTCCGAGCAACGTAGTAGTTTCCACCAGTCTTGTTGGCGATGTTTTGCAGTGTACTGTGCCCAGCGGCCCCGTGAGCTCCGACGGCGACCGTAGAAATTTTGATTTGATTGGCCGCAAACTGATTCAGTACTCCCCCGGAGGGCGCTGTGGGGTCACCATCGCTAATGATGATCATGTGCTTGATGGATGCCGGCGTATTGACCAACGACCGGAGCGCCATCTGCATCGAGGGCTGGAAATCGGGCATGTCTCCGGGAGTCATCCGACGAAGACGGTTTGTCATCGCGTCCTTGTTGCCACCAACTCGCAGCATTCCGGGCGCCGGCTTGGCGCCCGTTCCCCAAAGCCAGCTGTCGCCAAGTGCGCTATAGTTAATTACACCGCAATAATCCATCGGGCCTAAAACCTTCAGCGCGGCCTCCCCGATTCGCTTCTGCCAATAATTTCCCTGCGCGATCTCTGATGCATGAAGAATCATGGCCAGTGCCCCCACGGCCTCGATCTTTTTGTTTTTGATCTGGAAGTCGACTGGCATCGCTTTTTCGAGCTCGGTGTTTGACCAACCCCCTGCCCCGAATGCATTGGGGCTGCCCATCATGATCAATCCGCACCCGAATTGCTCCGTGTTGGTGACGAGCATCTCAATCTGCTCGTCACTGAAACTCGCAATCGAGTCCGCCTCGTCACCAGAGGAGCGAGGGACACCGGCCAAGATCACACAGTCGTACGCTTGGAGCTGAGCGAGCGAAGTAAACAACTCACTACTGGGCTGAATGTCGACTTCAATTTCACTCCGCCGTAACGACTCGACCAACGGAGCAAATTCACCAGGCGCATTCCAATCCTCGATCAGCAGTACACGGCCCTTGCCGCGAACGTAGGTGAAGGAGTCGGCGCGGTTGTTTTGCTGCAACGAGTCATCCTTTGGATCTAACGGAACAAACTCGGCGCGATAAGTATATCCAGCCGGTTGTTCGATCGTGTCCCGAATCGGAATCACATTCACGTCGCGATCGAGAATGATGGGCTCTTCTTTGTCACTTTCGTACACCACAAAATCACTGGGCCCAACGCTCCGAATCACACGAAGCCTACCTGGCACAGGCTCATTGGCATCACCTTCCTGGTAGCGGTTGATCACGATGCGAGTTTCAAACGGCTGCCCCTGTCGAATGTTCGCAGGCAGATCCACTTTCTCAACGAGGATCTCGCTTTCGGAAGCCATGTTGATAGGAACGACGTCGATGCCAATTCCTTTATCCGCCATCGACTTGGCAACATTGGCTGCCGCACCAACCGTCTCATTCCCATCCGTAATGATGACGATCCGCCGCGCCGAATCTTCCGGAAAAGAGGCCTGGGCCAATTTCAGCGCAGACTCCAAATTGGTCGCATCAGTTCTACCCAAGTAACTCTCTACGCCCTCGACGAAGGGCAAGTCATCATCGAACGGCGGGAACTCAATCGCCGCTTCGCGTCCAAAGACGATTAATCCGGATAGATCACCACGTTGCTTGTCCCGGTGCTTCTTGACTGATTGGATCGCATAATCGAGCATCACATCCCGCTTCGCGCGCGGGATACTATCGCTCTGGTCGAGCAAGTAGATCACCGTGACTTTGTCGCTGATCCAAACCCACTGGATTCCCGCGATCGCCAAGATGATGAGCAACATCAGAACGCTGCGGAAAGTCAGCGCTCCCATCCGTCGTCCCGGCCCTAAACTAGCCAAAGACTGGTAGCTGGTCAGCCATAGCACGGGTATGGCAGCGAGCAGGATGAGCAACCAGGGATACTCAAATGAAAAAGAGATGTTACCCATGCGAGTGACTCATTCCTAAAATCGCATTCCACAGAGCTGCCGCCCACAAGGAGCTCGTCGATGCCGCCCTGTCAACCTTCTGCTCAGTACGAGTTCAGGCCGCCCGAACCAACGCCGGCCCGCGTCCATTCAATTTCGGCCCGACTAGCCAAGGAGACGCATATGCATCTGACGGCATCCAACCCGACTTTTATCTATGTTTTTGGTATTCCGCAACGGATCCGCAAACAATCGCCTTGGCGTGGCCGGGAATTGCTCGAAACGCACCAAGCTGAAGCCCGAATCCAACCGACTAGAACGCTTATCGTAAACGATTACCAGACACTCAGGTATCGAGAATCGCGGCGTCCAAGGTCCAATATCAGACTGATTCCTGTGATTGAATCACCGGTAACTAAGGTGTGAGCGTAGAGAATCCCTGATTCTCGGATAGCAGGAGCTCATTCAGTGATCCATTATTGCGGTGCACCTTGCGGAAACTTGAGGTCCGCAAAAGGCAACAAATACCTGCCAGCTGCCTAGCTGCCCTCGACGTATTTCAGCTGGACAGAGAGTTGCGGATTCTGCTGCTTTAGAGGCTCAACGCCGGCTTGGGTGACTGCGGTGCGTGTCACGATCAGCTTCTCCAACTGCTTCAAGCTGCTCAGATTTGGCATGCCTTTGTCCGTGACCGCGGTCGACCCCAGATGCAAGAAAGTCAGATTCTCCAACTTCCCGATCGTCTCCATCCCACGATCCGAGACAGGAGTCTGATCGACGTTGAGCCAGGCAAGTTGCTTCAACGCGGCAA
Organism: Aureliella sp.; assembly: GCA_046290675.1. Taxonomy (GTDB): domain Bacteria; phylum Planctomycetota; class Planctomycetia; order Pirellulales; family Pirellulaceae; genus Aureliella. The sequence goes on along the minus strand of JBKAHA010000006.1, from coordinate 78,653 downwards.
GGTCGGCGATGCCCTCATCCGCGATGACCGTTTTGAAGAGATTCAGCTTTTTGAGACTTTTCATGCTACCGATGTGCCCCAGAGCTTGATTGTTGATCTGGCTGCACTCGCTTAAATCCAGATCTTCCAGCGGCAATGCAATCACGGCTTCCATGCCAACGTCGCCGACCGAAGTCTGCGCAAGGCGAAGTTTCTTTAAACCACGGAACTGCGCGATCACCTTCATCGCATCATCTTCGACCAACGTGCCAGCCAGATAAAGCTCCGAGAGGCTGTTTAAACCGACCAACTCACTCAACCCGTCACCACCAACCCAAAGATGGTCCAACGCAAGCGCCTTTAAGGACTTGCAGCCTTTCAACACCTCCATACCAAGGTCATCGACCGTGGTATCACCGCTCTGGCCATTTAATCGCAGAGCTCTCAGTTTTGGCATTCCTTGTACAGCCGCTGCCAGCTGCTCGTTGTCGACTTCGCACCCCCGAAGGTCAAACTGCTGCAGCTCAGTTAGCTTTGCAAGTTGCTCCCATCCGACCAAACTCATTTCCGAATGATTGATCGTCAGTTTCACAAGCGTCGAGCAATTCCCAATCTCACTTGCAACTTCATCCGAAACCGCTTCGCTCCGAAAGTGCAACTCAGTCAGGTTTCCATCACTATCCGACTTCGAGGCATCCGCTAAACCTCGCAATAGTTCAAAATCGGCGGACGGCGTCATCGGTTTCGGCTCTAGCTCGTCGAGTACAGCAACGGCACTCTCCATTTCATGCACTTCGGATGGTTCTTCAACGCTTAAGTCGGTTGATTCTTTCCCATCCGTACGATCGTCCGCTATTTCGTCTGCAGATTCTCCGGAACGATTTGCAATCGGTGGAACAGCTGAATCATTGCAGCCTGCAGAGGCAGCAACAAAAACGGCAACCAGCAGCAACATCGACGCGTTGGTGTTTTGCAACTTCATTCTCGATTCTCCTCCTCGCTCAGCGGCTAACCCATTTGGCAATAATCTCATGCTCTGCCGCAGCCAATTGAGATAGCGGTTGAGCCCCCGGCAAATAGTACATAAGTGGCTTAGGGCCGTCGTGGTAACGATAGTCGGCGGCAATCGGAACGATTCCTTTCAGCCCCCGTGCCTCAGCCAAACGCATCGCACGTGGCAAGTGAATCGCACTGGTCAGAATCCCAATCTTCATTCCAGCCAGGTCGCCCTCAAGTGCCTCGCTCAATGTCCGTATTTCCTCAAACGTATTGCGTCCCTCGAAAACGATAATATTCTCCTGCGGAATTCCTAGATCCCGCCAAATCTCCTTCGTCTGATCCGCTGGCCCACGAACAGCCTCTCCGGTCATCGATTTCAATGCCGTCCCGGAGGTGATCAAATTCTTCGCAATCCCGCGATGATAGAGCTGCGCGCCATACACCACCCGATCGCCCGCGTGGGACACCTGGGCACGGGTCGGCGCATCGGCGGTTCCTCCGCCTAATACCAAAACCGCATCCAGCGGATCATCCGCACTCAGCTCGGGAATATCAACGCTCTCTTCCAAGTATCGCGTCACTTGATACGAAAGGGGGCCGCAGGCCGCCAGTGTCAGAAGCAACCAACCTACAACCAAAGTGAGCTGGGCAAATCGGAATGGGCGGAGAGAGCTAAAGACGAACCCCGTAAACAGAATCCAACAAGCTCCGAACGGTTTCACGCAATAAGTCAAAGTCTTTTCAAAACCAATCTTGCCGTGAAGAAAAGTCGCCGTCGCAATCAATAGCGCAGCCACAACGGCAGCACAAAAAAGAGTTCGAATCATCGTGTGCCGACTCGCGTTGGTCTCATTCGGTGATGCACCTGAATCGCCTAAGGCAGCACGCTCTCCTCGAATAGAATCATCGCTCATCGCGTCGCAACTCCTGTCCCTCTTGCCCTGGCAGGCCTTTTCATTTGGTTCGACCTCTCTGCCTCAGGGCACTACCACGTCCAAGTCTGCTTTGCTCTAACCCCGGCCGGGCCCCACCGCGCAGAAAGGTCCTCACTAGGATAGTCGGTGGCCGCTCTTCGGCCGAGGACCGGAGCCAAACTGACCAGGAATCCATGGCCATATTTTCTCTTTCAGCGTTGGACGAGTAAGACAGCCTGTATCAACACACTTACAGTGATGAACAAATCAACAAATCGGAGCATGTTCGCAATCCTGCGTTTTCAATTTGTGCTGACCGGATTACGCTCATCCAGCGGAGCGTTTGCAACGAGGACAGTTCCAGGGGTGACATCGGAAAATGTGGCCTCCCGATCGCCTACTTCCGTCGAAACGGAGCTTGGCGAAAATGCGAACTCCTGATCACAAACCGCGGTCTCCGACGGAAGACCCTGCAAACCCAAAACCGCTCCCATTTCACACCAGCCCAGCGAATTTCACAGAAGTACCATCATGTCAGGGACATCCGAAGAATTGTGGAATGTTGAGGATTGGAAATCACGTCCGGCCAAGCAACAACCGCAATATGATGACCCCGCGGAATTAGATCGAATCGTCCAGCAGCTCGGCTCGCTACCTCCGCTTGTGACAAGCTGGGAAGTAGATCGCCTCAAGGCGCAGATCGCCGAAGCACAAGATGGTCAAGCATGGCTCTTACAGGGCGGCGACTGTGCAGAGTCATTCGCCGATTGTCACGCGGAGAGCATCGCCAGCAAACTGAAAGTTTTGCTGCAGATGAGCTTGGTCCTGATTTTCGGCTCTGGCAGAAAGATCATTCGGCTTGGCCGGATCGCAGGGCAATATGCAAAACCACGCAGTAGCAACACGGAGACTCAAAACGGAGTCACCTTGCCGTCCTATCGCGGCGACTTGATCAATGAGCCAGGATTTTCGCCCGAACAGCGACGCAATAACCCACATCTACTACTCCGAGGGTACGAACGCTCGGCATTGACGCTGAACTTCATTCGAGCTCTGAGCGAAGGCGGTTTTGCGGATTTGCACCACCCAGAGAATTGGAATCTGGACTTCGTTGCCGAAGGCCACCGCAACGAATCGTATCAAAAGCTCGTTCATTCTCTGAGCGATGCCTTGAGATTCATCGACGCGATTTCCGATACGCCCATGCCAGAAATGGGACGAGTCGATTTCTTTACGTCTCACGAAGCGTTGCACTTGCCCTACGAAAGTGCCCTCACGCGCGAAAGCGTTCGAGGCAACGGGTATTACAATCTTGGAACCCATTTGCCCTGGATTGGTGAACGCACACGGGACTTAGACGGTGCACACGTTCGCTTGCTCCAGGGAATCAATAATCCCATTGGCGTCAAAATTGGCCCTACGGCGGAGCCCGAACAAGTCCTTGAACTAACGCGGCTGTTGAATCCAGAGAATGAGCCCGGTAGGGTGACTCTGATTCATCGTCTGGGCAAGGAAACCGTCCAGGAGCGTTTGCCAATGATTGTCGAGGCTTTCAAACGCGAGTCACTCCGCGTGCTCTGGGTTTGCGACCCAATGCACGGCAATACGATCTCTGCTGGTTCGGGAAAGAAGACCCGACGATTCGACGATGTTCTTGGCGAATTACAGACAGCCTTTGCGGTCCACCGAGAATGTGGCTCGCAGCTTGGCGGCGTCCACTTGGAACTCACGGGCGAGAATGTCACTGAGTGCATCGGCGGTTCACGTGGGCTGACAGAAGATGACTTGCATACGGCTTACAACACGACCTGCGACCCTCGTTTGAATTACGAACAAGCCATGGAGATCGCCTTTTCCATAGCCAGTGAAATCAAGAAGTCATGAGAACATACGGCTAGGGGTGGCCGAGTTACAGAAGATGGACCTGCCGACTCAATGGCCGCAATGGTCTTCTCATGGCAATCTAACCCTGGCGAAATACACCGGCAAATAGCAGCATTGCGTTCGGCGACCGAAGTTTTAGCGATTTGAAACGCGATTGAAGCGCAATACAGGGCCAATCAAAGTTTAAAGTTGGGAAGAATTCCTCCCCGTCGCTCAGGCTCCGACCCTCCGCAAATTCCTCGCGAAACTCGGAAACAGAGGGTTAGGTATTGAATTGCTACTCAACCCAAGTTCAAACTTTGATTGCCCCTGAAGCGCAATAAAACGCTCTCGCCAGCATCTAGTGAATGACGGACAATGCCATTTCCTTATCCGGTGATTCTTCCAGCCGGTAAATGGTGATATTTTCTCGAATGCAAATGGGTTTTCGGATGACGCCACGACGATTCGCTGTTGTGTTGATGGCAAGCTTGGTCCTTCCAGCCACGATTGGGTGGGCGCAATCTGAACCATCGAATTCAGAAGGATCTACAACGGCTTCCAAAGCTCTGCGTATTCCAATCACCAGTGGCGGTGTCAAATCGAGCGAATTGTTTCACGGTGTCTCACAAGACTTGCACTGGGTCGCTGGCAGCATCACCGCATTTTCACGTGCTTTCACCCCGTCCCAACCGTCGACTGGCACGCTCGTGGAGGATGTGACTGGGATCCGTGTTGAACCGCGTATTTCGCTTGAAACACTCCAACAACTCGCAAGTCGATTTCCGGACGCGTTTCAATTGGAAGTCGACGAGTCCGGCGAGGCTACGGCTTTGTTGGTCGACAACGAATCACTTTCGCGGCAGCTGGCGAATCGGAAGAGTCGCTTGCGATCCTTTTTGGCCGGCGCGCAGGGCAAACAGCTTGCGACGCTCACCAAAGTGGGCGCGACTTGGAACGAGGCACAGGCGACTCCACGCAGAATCGTCGTCGTCATGGCAGGTCTGCACGGTGTCGACTCGACCGCGACAGACGTTGCAGAAGCGCTCCACGATCGCACCAATCTTCCCATGTGTGTGTTCGCGTACCCAAATGACGGTCCCGTCCTCGAATCCGCTGCACTGCTGAATGAAAAATTAGCCGTACTTCGACGCGAATATCCTTCGAGCCCTATCACTCTGCTGACTCATAGCATGGGAGGACTTGTTTCGCGCGCGGCATTAGAGCTTCCTCTCGGCAACACCAACTCGAGATCGGATGTGACCACACGCACCGGCGTTGATCAGCTGATTCAGATCTGCCCGCCCAACCACGGCTCGGCCTTAGCTGAATACGGCCCGCTGCTCGAGGGCGCCGAGCAAGCTTATCGTCTGGTCGGTCGTCGGTCCGGCAAGAGCGAGCGGATTTTATTCCAAGCTATCGTCGATGGTTTCAATGAAGCTTCGCGTGACCTTCAACCAGACTCCAAACTGCTAAGCGAACTGAACCAGTCTGCACGCAACCCGAACGTTCGCTACACGATCCTGGCTGGAAATGATGGTCCATTGCGGGCTCCGCTGATGAACCTGGTTGGCAACATCTGGGCCAGTGTGGCGCAGTCGATCGACGAACCAGCCGAGGTGAACCGTCGCGTTACCGACATTCTGCGTTGCAGTGAGCTGCAAAAAGGCAAAGGAGATGGCGTCGTTTCCCTGCAGTCCGCAAGACTCGACGGAGTCGAAGACTTTGAAACCTTTGCAATGCATCATCTCGTATGGAACGAACTCGACAGCAAAGCCGGCCAACAACTGCTGAATGAGATCACAGACCGACTTGGGATCTCGCTCTAGCTTTCCACCGCCCTCAAAGCCCGCTGATCATGGATTCCTACGAAAACGCATGAGTCCCTAGTGCAGCGCGACCTAATAGCAGCGCAACCTAAGGGCGGCGTGCCACGCGCGAGTGCGCAATATGTTAGGCTACGCCGAACAATCTCAGGGACTCATCTAAATTCGAGTAGTGACCCGATCCGCAACTTGGCTTCGCATTGCCGCATCGGGATCATGAGCCGGGAATATCTCCATGAAATGGACTCAAGGGATCGTCCGCAAGAAAACCGTATGGACCGAAGGCCTCTTCACTTTGGAAATCGAAGCTCCTGAAGTCGCGGAGTTTGAACCTGGTCAATTCCTACAACTCGGAATCGACCAAGACGAGGGCCACTTACACCGTCCTTACAGCGTCGCCTCACCGCACGAACCTATCTTGGATTTCTTCATCGTGCTTGTCGAAGACGGACGGCTGACTCCACATCTTTGGAAGATGGATGTCGGCTCGAAGATCGACGTCAGCACTCGAGCCGCAGGTAGCTTCACACTGAAGCATTGTCCTGACGCAAGCACCCTCTGGTTGATTGCTACCGGAACAGGACTCGCTCCGTACATCGCGATGTTACGCCGTGACGAGGCTTGGACTCGTTATGAGAAGATCTGCGTCGTCCACGGCGTCCGGTTCGCTGCGGACCTGGCATACCAACCCGAACTCGCACAACACAAGTCAACCTACGGCGATCGGTTTCAATATATGCCCGTTGTCTCCCGGGAAGATGTGCCTGGTTCACTAAGGGGGCGAATCACAACCTGCATTGGAAATGGCTCGCTCGAGGAAAAAGCAGGGATTCCATTTTCGACAGATAGTTGTGTCATGATGTGCGGCAATCCTGACATGCTCAACGAAGTCGAGAACCAACTTGGTGAACGCGGAATGCGCAAACACAAAAAGAAAGAGCCAGGGCAGATCGTGGTGGAGCGATATTGGTAGACTAGACTGGATTTCGCACTCCGCGCCGTTCACCCTGCTGCCGCGTGAGTCGCCAACGAGCCAAGAAAATCAAAGTCGCTTGGCCCTGAAAAGCCCCCCTTCCATCCCGCCGAAGTTGAGTCAATCGATGATGCCTAAGTTCCGTTTCTCACCTCTGGTCCTTGTCGACTTCTATATTCGCAAATTTGCTTTTGCCTGCCTCGTGGCGCAGTTGGCGACATTTGCCGTGAGCCACACGAACGCTCAGTGGCGAGAGTTCCGTGGTGACAACGCCGATGGTATCTCACTCCATGCCAATCTCCCAACCACCTGGTCAGAAGACGAGAACATCGCCTGGAAGGTAGAAATACACGGCCGAGGTTGGTCGTCACCAGTCGTCAGCGATGACGAAATTTGGCTGACCACCGCGACGGAAGACGGGGCCCAGATGTCGATTATCTGCATCGACCTAAAGAGTGGAGCGACTCAACACGATAAAGTCATCTTCACAAACGAGTCCGTTCAGGAGGATTACCACGTCACCAATTCCTACGCCTCGCCAACTCCGATCATCGACGACGAATTCGTATACGCGCATTTTGGATCCTATGGCACTGCTTGCATCAGACGGGACAACGCCGACATCGTTTGGCAGCGTCGAGATCTACCATGCAATCATTATCGTGGCGCTGGCAGCTCACCGATTCTTCACGACGACTTACTCATCTTTCATATGGATGGATTTGATCACCAATACGCGGTTGCACTCAACAAGACTGATGGCAAGACGGTTTGGCGCAAACAGCGTGAGATCGACTACGGGACCGACAACGGAGACTTCTATAAGGCTTACTCAACGCCAATCGTCATCAATGTGGACGGAAAAGATCAACTCATCAGCCCGGCCAGCAAAACATGCCTCGCGCTGGATCCACTAACGGGCGATGAATTATGGCGTGTTCGGTACGACGAACACTCAACGACCGTTCGTCCACTGTTCGATGGCGAGTCAATCTTTCTGAGCACCGGATTTGGCAAAGCGAAGATGATGTGTGTCGCCGTCGACGGAAAAGGTGACGTCACGGACACACACGTTAAATGGGTGCAGAAGAGAAGTATTGGCTCGAAACCAAGTCCGGTCCTTGTCAACAACCTGCTGTTCGATGTCACCGACTCCGGGGTGTTCGAACGTATCGATGCAGAATCGGGGGAAATCGTTGAGCAAAAGCGTCTTGGTGGAAAGTTCAGTGCATCCCTTGTCGCTACCCAACACCATGTTTACGCGTTTGACCACGACGGAAAAGGATATGTCTTCACGGCAACAGAGAGCCCTGAGTTGATCGCTACGAACGAATTGCCCGACGGGTGCAATGCGTCGCCAGCAATTGTCGGTGACAGTCTGATTGTTCGCACCACAAGCAGCCTGTACCGAATCGAACGCATCGAAAACCGGTAACCGGAAAGTCATTTCTCCTTGGTCGTGTCTTGCCCCGAAGGATATGTGCAATAGGTCGTGCCAACTAAGTCAACTTCTGCATTCTCCACGATTTTCAAAAAGGCTCTCTTATGCTGGCTTTTTCGATTTGGTTGCTCTTTCTTTTCACTGGACAAGATCTAGGTGAGAGGTTTTCCGAACCCGACGCAGAAGATGAGGCTATAGTTTCGGACCTGGTAAACGGAATCACCGAGAATAGGGCGGAATTCGGAAAGTTCGCGGTTGTGGTCGATGCGGAAGGTGCCAAGCAAGCGTTTCGAGATGATATCAAATCGTCCGTCTTTTCGAGACGTTATGTTCAGGTCTACGATGAAGAATATCGGGGTGTTGGTGCGAGGAGAGTAGATGAACACACGGAGTCTGGCATAGATTATGGAATCGCTAGAACTCCGTGGCGAACTCTAGTGCAAAGCAAAACAATAAGAAGGCAATATATTTCGGAGCATCTACTCAAAGAGTACGACTCCCTAAAAGCTCCTCTTGATCATGATCCACCTGGGAGTTTTGATCCTTGGTCGCTACCTCTAGCGAATCCTTTTTCTCTTGCGAACGGAAAAGTCGACTCCAATTATGAGTCGTTGGTGTGTGACCTGAACCGATTGCATTCGATTGCTTACCCCAGCAATCAGACTGTCGTTCGGTTTAAAATCAAGTCTGTGTTCTACGACGTAACTTTTGACAAACGATATGGCAATATGCCGACTCGCTGTGCATGGCTTCGAAACGAAGGCACATCAGTCGATCTAGACTTGAGGACATTTTGCACTATCGATACTCGTTGGGAAAAACGGAGCGATGGCTGGGTGCCATTAAAAGTATCTCATTGGTTCATAGTTGGAGATGCGGCTAGGCCCAACGTTCAAATCGAGCAGGTTATGGAATTTGCATGGCTATTCGATCAGCGGCTTCCCGTGGGAGTTTTTGATCCCGAGAAAATTCCGGGTGAAAAACTCGTTCGTTCATTGCGTATTTTCGAATCCAACGACTAACTGCTTCTGTTGAGTCTAGAGTTATGGACTTGTGCCGCAATCGCCTTGAGTACAGCATCCATGTTTTCAGCACCGATGTGGCTACCCGTCCCTTGATCCTTAGTATCTGATCGAGCAGCATTGGTATTGCTGTTCATGAGCGACGACGCGGGTGAGCGAAATTTTCCACCGTGGTCCTTGGTCTACGCGCCGCAACGGCGCTAACAGTGAATCCAAAATCGAGCACGCGCTAGTCGTCTGCGGCTTGGACTTTCGCCAACAGGGGCATATGGTCACTCGCAAAACGCCCAGCTTCCGTTTTGGGGTTGAGCGTTTCGAATCGCAATACATCGACCCCCGGACCGACCAGCACAAAGTCGATTCTTTGGCCGGGCTCAATTTTCTTGAAGCCGTTCCAAGTGCTATTGGGACCGGGATCTTTCGCCTCGGTCCGGTCGCGAGCATTGAACAACGTCCAACCGGATTCCGAAGCACCTGAATCGCCTTTTGGATTCGAGAGCAGATTGTCTAGCGGCCGAGTTCCTTGCCTTGCATTCAGATCCCCCGTCATGATGAACGGCAAGCCATTCGCAAGCTCCAATGACTGCTTTCGAATGAGAGCTGCGGACTGCGCGCGAGCCTCCTTGCCTCGATGGTCAAAGTGAGTGTTCAGAAATACAAATGCTGAGTTCGATTTTGAGTCCCGCAATCGCACCCAGCTTGCGATACGGGGCAGGGCGGCATCCCAACCTTTGCTGCCAACTTTGCTGGGCGTCGAACTCAGCCAGAAAGTCCCTTTAGCCAACAACTCGAATCGCGACTTCCTCCAGCCGATGGGAGTCGCCTCGCCATGAAGCTCCCCATCGTCTCTTCCAACACCGTACCAATCGTAGTTCGGCGTACCACTCCGGATATCGTCCAGTTGCTGAGCAACGACTTCTTGCAGCCCAATCACATCCGCATTTCGAATGGTCTCGATGACAGCTTGCTTACGATTCCCCCAAACATCGTCCCCATCTCGTTGGTTCAAGTAGCGGATGTTATAGGTCATCACATCCATGCTCGACTCCTGTGACCTGAGAGTGGAAACGTCGAATGCCAACATGAATGACAACCAAACGGAAACACGAGCGAAGGAAACACGAGCGAACATAGGTGAGCACCCATCAATAAAGGAGAGGAGGCGGAGCATGAATCCAGAAAGCATTACGCGGGTCGCAATTAGGAAGCGAGTTCAGGTTCCATTGGCAAACGTTTTCTTCGCCAGCGACGAAGCACTAAGAAACCAAGAATTGGCGGCACGAAAAGAATCGCCAGTTCAATACTCCAAGCGAGCTCCCAGAAGCTCGACCCGTTGAAATTGCCCCCGAAAAATGCCGAAGTCACCATCAATATCCATACGGTGATGATCATCCAGCTAATGTAATATCGTGGCACCAACAGCCACCAGCGCTGGCCTCTCGAAATCAATAGATGTCCGATTAGCGTGCCGATCATGATCGGCGCACCGATGACAGCCGAGGCGAATAACATAGCGCCCCACACGATCGGGGCGATCGCCATCGTATCGGCGACGGTACGATTTCTTGCGTAGGCCGCCCTCTCGGCAACCGGGCGATCCAGAATACCAGGGATGATTTCCGCAATCTGCTCCTCAAAGCTCTCGCCTGTCCAGCCATTCGGCTCCCAGATTCTTGCTGCGAGCAATTCGATCGAGGCGCCCGATTGCTCCTGCGTCGACGCGGCTAAAGCCATCCAACCCAATACGAGAAAAAACAAAACGGCACTCACTCCGCCGACGGCAAACCCGTTCACGACAGCCTTCCACCAAGATTCGACTCGAGTAATACCAGCGACCAATAAGCCTGTCATCGGCCACAAAACCGCAAAAATAAGTGGCATCGCAATCATCGGAACCGCGGCCGGAAGCTCCGTAAATTGATAGATCCACGGCCGTGGATCATCAACGGTATTGCTGTAGAGGCTCGCCGGGTTTTCTAACGAACCAAGAATGGAAAACACGAGCGGAATGGAAAACATGCCCGCAGCAAGGAGGGCCAAGATCGCGTAACCAATCGACTGGTTGCGACGGGCCCACTGCGTAAACAGCGCCCAAAAAGATGGCGGTCGGACGCTGATCGGTCGGCCTGCAAGCCATCTTTCGAGGTCGTCAGCGAAGGCGGCGATCGAGGAGTACCTATCCTCGGGTGCATGCTCGAGAGCCTTCAGGCAGATGAGCTCCAAGTCGCGATTAACCTCGGGATTGACTTCCCGTGGTGGCTTCACCGGGTCACGCATCACACGCATCACGGTTTCCATGGCAGTTCGCCCGACGTGGGGCGGCTGCGAAGTCAGCAACTCGTAGAAAACCGCTCCGAGCGAGTACGTATCTGCTGCGGTCGTCAGTGAATTTCCCGCTTCGGCTTGCTCCGGCGGCATGTAGCTCGGTGTGCCAATCACCGCGCCAGTCTGAGTGATCCTACTATCGGACTTGGTACTCTTTGCGAGCCCAAGATCCGTTAGCACCGGACTCCCATTTTCGTCCAACAAGATATTCGCCGGCTTGAGATCCCGATGCAAAATGCCTCGCTGGTGGGCATGGTGGACGGCCCGCGCAGCCTTCGCGATGAACTCGACGATCGAACGCTCATCGGCCTGGACTTCCTCAAAGCGATCCGCCAACGAGCCGCCTTCAACATACTTCATCGCGAAGAACGGATGCCCATCTTGCTCGCCAATATCATAGATCGGGATGATACCAGAGTGGTCGAGCTGGGCGGCGGCCTCCGCCTCAACGTAGAAACGCCGAATGTCCTCACCTGAAGAATACCGTCCACCTAAGATCATCTTGACCGCGGCTGGGCGTCCTAGCTTTCGATGCTTGGCCTTGTAGACGACCCCCATCCCGCCTCGAGCTAGCTCTTTCTCGAGCAAGTAATCGCCGACGGTCATGCCAGTGAGAGATTGAGCTTTGGCTTGATTCGCCTCAAAAGGCGCGCTGAACTTCGTATCTCGAACGGTCCCATCGTCCATCGCCCCGGGTGCAAGATCGACCGTTGCGTCAAAGGGAGACTGCGTTTTCATCCCAGACACGAGTTCCGTGTCGGGTGATAGATTCAGTGTGGGTTGAGTCTGGCAGCGTTCACACAATCCGTTTTCATGATCGCACTTGGCCCCACATTGCGAACAGTAGGAATCAGTCAACTTTTACGTTCGCTTTCTCATGCAATGCCCGCAGCTCACGACTTCCACCCTCGACGACTTCGTTTTCGAGCTAGCTATCCGTCAACAGGCGGTCACCGTCGGCAAGTTTTGCTTGAGGTCGAACGCCCGAGCCTTTTCGTTTCGTGAGTTTATCCCCTAGGTCCTCTCGAGCAACCTCCGCGGCAACTCTCAGCCGCTCCACAATCTCAGGATGCTCGGCCGCCACGTTCGTTTGCTCGGCACGGTCTTCCTTCAAGTTGTAAAGCTCGAGACCAATCTTCTTCTGCGTGTAGTTCGATGGTATCCCGCCAGTTCCTCCGGGACGACCGGCAAGCGTACGGTAGGAGTGCGGGAAGAACAGTTTCCATTCACGATCCCGAATTGCTTGCAACTGCCCACCACCGTAGTAATGGTAGAAGTAGTCATGGGGCGACTCCGCACCCGACTCGCCAAACATGAGCGGCCTAATATCCTGCCCGTCAATCTTGTGATCCGGCAACTCGGCTCCAATCAAGGCGGCAACAGTCGGAAGAATGTCCATTGTCGAAGCTAGCTCGTCGCAGGTCGTTCCAGCTGGGACCTTGCCAGGCCATCTCATGAGCCCTGGAACTCGACATCCTCCTTCCCACATCGTTCCTTTGCCCTCACGATGGGGCCCTGCCGACCCTGCATGATCTCCATACGAAAGCCATGGACCATTATCTGAAGTGAAGATCACGAGTGTGTTTTCATCGATTCCATCTTCCTTAAGTGCTGACAAGATTTGCCCCATCGACCAATCTAGTTCCATAACAACATCGCCAAATAGCCCCGCTCCGCTCTTGCCTTCAAACTCCTTCGAGACATAGAGCGGCACGTGAACCATGCTATGTGGTACGTACAAGAAAAACGGTTGCTCTTTGTTGCGGTGAATGAAGTCGACCGCCCGCTCTGTATATTGCTTCGTGAGTCGTTTTTGGTCCTCGCCAGTGACGTCTGGGTTGATGACCTTGGTCCCCTCTACGAGTGGCAGGTAAGGCCATCGGGCGAGTCGCTTTTCGAGAGGCAAGTGACGAACACCAGGGTGATTGGGCCACATATCATTGGAGTACGGCAATCCAAAGTATTCGTCAAAGCCGTGATTCGTTGGCAAAAACTTTGGGTGGTGACCAAGGTGCCATTTTCCGTAACACGCCGTTGCGTAGCCCTTCTGCTTACAAAGCTCGGCTAGCGTCATTTCACGTTCGTGAATCCCCGTCTTTGCGCTCGGCCCAAGAGCACCCGCAAAGCCAACTCGTCGGTGGTAGCATCCAGTCAGCAAAGCCGAACGAGATGCGGAACACACCGCACTGGTGACCTGAAAATCAGTGAAGCACATCCCCTCCTTCGCCATCTGATCGAAGACAGGTGTTTCATAATCTTTCGCGCCAAACGGCCCAATATCGGCATACCCCATATCGTCGATGAACATCACAACAATGTTGGGTGATCGATCGGAAGCGGCAGAATCCCGATTGAGTGTTGGCTCATTGGCTCGCACGCATCCCGCCAATACGGTCATGGCCAAGAGTGCAAAACTAGCCATGGCCGATTTACGATTAGCATCGCCACCGCACCCGACTTGGCGGCGCGACAGGTGAAGTCGCCCACGACTTCGATCATTGCACCGACACGCAAGGCGCCCTAAGAAATTCGGTTTTTGGCTCCGAGCTTGACGGGAGAGAAGCATGCTGGTCTCGCAATCATGGGAGAGAGATATTGGAGAGTATCGGCGTTGTGCTCTGACTCGTCACGAAACGCCAGCCGAGCTACGCCTGCGGTCCAATATAGCTCAAACCCATGCCTCTTGCCGGGGCACCGCAGCATGTATCCAGGGCCAATCAAAATTTAAAAATGGGAAGAATTCCTCCCCGTCGCTCAGGCTCGACCCACCGTAAATTCCTCGCTAAACCCGGAAACGGAGGGTTGGGTATTGAATTGCCACTCAACCCAGATTCAAACTTTGATTGACCCTGAGCGTGTATCCGCTACGTACGTTTGGAACCCGCCATTTCCCTCACACTCAACGAGAGTGTCAACAGAGACGAACAGCCAAAAGTCGCACACCAACCCAACTAGGTGCCCAGACATGCAGCTACTTTCAACGCGGCCATCTCGATGCGTAGAATCTGCTCCCCAAGTGAAATTGAACTCCAGCTGGATTTCACGAATTGGTCAACCTCATCCGCGGTAAAGCCGCCCTCGGGACCGATGGCCACAGAAACGGGAGCACCACGCAGCTGCGCGTCATGAATGTGCGATCGGACCGCGGCTGCCGATGAAAGACTTGTTGGGTAAGGGTGGGCAACAAACTGCTTTCTCTCCGGTTGATTCCAATGCTCAAGCTCCTTCATCGAAACAGGATCGCCGATTTCCATCAGCACGTTGCGCCGACACTGCTTGCAACTCTCAATAACGGACTTTCTTAGTCGTGCGATTGCGTTGTCTTTAGGTTGAGCCACGGCTCGCTCACACAGAAGCGGTGTCAGCTTCCGGACGCCCAATTGGGTCAAGCCATCGACGAGTACCTTCTGGCGGTCTCCTTTTGGTAATGCTACGAACAGCTCCAAGTCGGCGACATTCCCGACTGCCTCAACAATCGCACGCACTTCAACCCGAACACATCGCTTGCGAACTTCGATCAGTTCTCCCGACGCGCTGCTCCCCCGGCCATCAAACAACTCGACAGCGTCGCCAGCCTGAAGCCGTAACACATTGCTAGCATGCTGCGAATCGTCCGCGTTGAGTTCTAGCTCACCGGTTGCTAACTGCTCACAAAAGAATCGAGACGCGTTCATGGGGTCAATCGGTCAATGAATACTTGCTTGAAGAGGCCCAACGCGAGAGCTTAAGCCGAGCTTCATGTAATTACGAGTGGTCCTGTCCAACCCATACGGAACGAGCGGCCACGCCGTCGGCTGTTAATCTGTAAGGGTCGTAAGGATCGTCTTCAAGATTCTGATCCGGGGGAACGATGAATTCGATACTCCACGCTCCCAGCTCGATCGAGATGACTGAAACCAAGCGGAGCGGTTCTGGGAAGACGCAAGTTCTGCAACGCGTCTGTCCTCGACATGCATGGCTAGTAACGTTCGATTGACTTCCGACGATAGGGTACGCTCCGATGACCTACTGGCGATATTGGGAACTCTCGAGTGCACCTTTCACAGGCGATAATCAACAGCCTTTATTTCGCGGCGCCACAGTTGAAGAAGCTCTCGCACGAGTCGACTTCTTAGTGGGTAATCGCCGCAGCTTGGGGCTACTGAGTGGCCCTGGCGGCTGTGGTAAGTCGAGTGTTTTGCGGTTTCTCGCATCCAATCCGCCTGTCTCGTCGGAGGTACCCAACGTAGCCTGCTTGCGTCTCTCGATGTTGGGACTGCGAAGCGGCGAATTGACTTCCCACCTTACGAGAGCCTTACTGACTCAGTCGCGAGCAAACTGCGGTTGCGACATGGATCGGCAGGGCATCCTCGAATGGCAAGCACTAAGTGATTTCTTCAACGCTTCCTCGCGAGAAGGCGTTCAGACCGTCCTATTACTAGACGATGCGGAGGCCGCCACAGCCGCTGCCGAAACAGATCTGTGCCGTCTGCTTGCAGCATCGTTTCCGGTTACTGTCATTCTCGCAACGGCGTCTGAGTCAGCGGTAACGCTCCAGCGGTCCCTCCTTGAGCGCGTCGAGCTCCAAATTGACCTCCCGGCATGGGAGCTTTCTCAGACAGCTGGCTTTATTGCCTGGAGTCTGACACGAGTCGAAGGAAAGAGAGAGATTTTCTCGGACGAGGCGGTCGACCACATTCAACAGATCAGTGGTGGCGTCCCGAGAAGAATCGTTCAGATCACCGACCTAGCTTTGGTCGCAGGAGCTGTCTCCCAAGCCGAACAGATTACGGCTGACATTGTCCAACAAGTCGTACTCGAGCTGCCCAAGTCCTACGCAGCCTAAGACCCTAGCATATTGCCGCTGATATACGGCCTGGGCTTCGCGTGCCTCAACGTCGGAGCGATGACATGCCGCCGTCGACTCCAATGACTTGCCCCGTCATCCAGCTGCTCTCGTCACTAAGCAAGAAACTTGCCATCGCGCCCAGATCGCTCGGCTTGCCGGTTCTCCCCATTGGATACTTCTCAGCCAGAGCGGCCGCCTTATCTGGCGTCGAGAAAAACCGCTCGGTTAAAGACGTTTCCGTGAGTGCCGGCGCTAGGCAATTGACGCGTACCGAGGGAGCCAGTTCGGCAGCCAACGTTCGAGTCAAACCTTCAATCGCACCTTTGGCGGCGGCGATGGATGCGTGAGCGAACATGCCCTGCTGAACAGCTACGGTACTGAAAAGTACAATGCTGGCCGCAGAGGATGCCTTCAAGGCCTTCGATGCCGCCTGGATACATCGCACAGCACCCAGCACGTTCAGTTCGAAGTCATCGCGGAATTGCTGCGGCTTCAACGATGTGAACGATCGCAAGTTGATGGAGCCAGGGCAATAAACTAGACCATCAACTCTGTCTGATAATGTAATCGAGTCCACATCATCGGTCGTAACGTCGCAACTTATGTGCTGGACTAAGCCCGCCGCAAGCTCCTCCAGTCCTGCATCCGAACGGCTAAGGACGGTTACGGAGTCACCCGCCTCAATGCGACGTCGAACGATGTCGCGCCCGATCCCGCGAGTTCCGCCA
Source organism: Aureliella sp. (assembly GCA_046290675.1). Lineage (GTDB taxonomy): Bacteria > Planctomycetota > Planctomycetia > Pirellulales > Pirellulaceae > Aureliella. The sequence continues at coordinate 61,755 of JBKAHA010000006.1, read as the reverse complement.
ACAACAACAATATTCTTCGATACGGTCATGAGCTGGCTCCTGAGGGCGGACCACCGACTCCGGCTGGGCGTTTCGGTCGTGGATAGAGACAACAGTCTTGCGGACAGACATCGTGACTTGGCCCCATTTCACCAAGGGCTGGACGGTCCTCCCGAGCGGTAATTCGCTCTACGATCAGGTCTCGGATCATTGATATAAAGGACGGGTGCACGCCTACCGTCTCCGCACGAGCAAACCCCACTCCGAGCTTTTCACAAGCCTCTTTGGCTTCCGTATCCAAGTCGAACATCACTTCCATGTGATCGGAAACAAACCCAATCGGAGCTACTACGAAGTCCTTTTCGCCCTCTTTGACTAACTCTTCAATACGGTCGCAGATGTCAGGCTCAAGCCAAGGTTGCTGCGGTGGGCCACTGCGGCTTTGGTAGACGAGCTCGAAATTGGAATGGCCGAGTTTCTCTGCAACGAGTCGAGAGGTTTCTTGTAGCTGAATCACATATCGGCTGTTATCCGACATCGACATCGGGATGCTGTGTGCCGTGAAAAGTATCTTTGCGGATGAACGACGTTCTTCCACGATCTGGGCAAGCGCTTTACCAACTAAGTCTACCTGGGCTTCGATGAAGAGCGGATGGTTGTACCCCTTACGGAGTTTGTTGACCGTAGGGGCTCCATCTCCGCAAGCTTCCCGCGCGTCGATGATGTTTTCCCGGTACTGCCTACAACCCGAATAGCATGAAAACATACTCGTGAAGAACGCGATCACTTTCTTCCGTCCATCGCGTCGCATTTCATCAACCGTGTCGGTCAGAAGTGGGTGCCAATTTCGATTGCCCCAATAGATTGGCAGATTGACCCCGGAAGACTCTAGTTCTTTGCGGAGACTGGCAATCAGCTCACGGTTCTGCTCATTGATGGGGCTTACGCCGCCAAAATGCTGATAGTGCTCAGCAACTTCGAGCATCCGCTCGCGAGGCACGGGCTTGCCTCGAAGTACGTTTTCCAAAAACGGCATGACGTCGTCGGGGCCTTCGGGGCCGCCGAAGGATACAATCAGAATCGCGTCGTAATCATCTTCATTTTGATGGTTAGCGTTCACATTTTGAGCTTCGCTAGCGTCGGTGGACACGTTTCATTTCCAGTCGCAAGTGAGGAAGATTTCATAAGAGTGCGTTGTTTTCTGGGCACAAACCACATCTTCCCTATGCAAACGTGGACAGGTGTGTGGTCTAGCAGGCTGGGTGCGGCCCCAATGCAGCTGGTTTTTGCATCTGGCCGGTTCCTGCGCCCAGTGGCTGGACTATATAGAGCTTACAAGCCGAAGGATATCCCGCGAGATAGGTACATCCGTTTCCCACTCGCGTAACAACGCGAGGTTGGTTTCCCTGGAAGCATCTACTTCAAAATCGGGATCCGTTTCCGCGACGCCCCTCTCGGTCAACCGAGGAATTTCGTTCAACACAACTCCCAGAATCGGAAGCCTACGCGAGCGAATCGCCGCTAGTGTCAGCAGCGTGTGATTCACAACACCCAGGCGGTTCGCCGCGACGACGATCATTTGCGCCGAACAAAGGCTCGCTAAGTCGAGAATCGTGGCCGATTCCGATATCGGCGACAGAACTCCCCCCGCCCCTTCGACGACTAGAATGTCGCATCGTCCCGACCACCAGGTTAGACCGTCCACAATCAGCTGCTCGTCGACTTGCTTTCCCTCCACCTTCGCGGCAACTGGTGGAGCGACCGGTGCAGAGAATGCTTGGGGGCATACACGATCGAGCGGCCACCTCTGACCAGTTGCTCTCAGTAGGAGACTCGCGTCGTCCGCCGGAAGTCCAACTGGTGGCGAGCCCCGTTTGTCTGTCTCAATATCGGCAACGCCGCTGAGCACTGGTTTATACACGCCAACGGTTCTACCAGCCCGACTCAACGCGTCGACAACTCGCACCGCCTGGAAGGTTTTGCCAACCTCGGTATCAGTACCAACAACAAAAATCGGCCTGGGCACGATAGATACCGCTGATGCAAAAATCGGATTGGTTTGCATGTTTCGTCTAGGCAAAAGAACATCGCTGCAAAACGTCGGAGCTACCCGACGCAAATTACGTTTAGCATTATTGGCGTGATGCGAATCCATAGTATGCTTGCGAATCGCGGCGGAGCCATTTCCGCAACAGTCGCCCACGCATCATTACGTTTTGCTCCACTTGCCCGACTCGGCTCCACTAAGAAGATTGTCGCTCAACATGGCCACGCAGAAAACCGTACCGCTAGCTATGATTCAAATGTCTTGCTGCGGAGATAAGCAGTCGAACTTGGACAAAGCACTTGAGCTGACAAGCGAGGCCGCGCAGTCTGGCGCGCAAGTCATCTGTCTGCAAGAAGTCTTTAATACGCTCTATCCCTGCCAAGCCGAGGATCATGCCAACTTTGAACTAGCTGAGGAATTGCCCGGGCCGACTTACAATGAACTTGCCAACGCCGCACAGAAATTAGGCGTCGTCATCACTTGCTCACTCTTCGAGCGGCGTGCTGCCGGCCTGTACCATAATACGGCAGTGACTTTCGATGTAGATGGTTCGGAAGCCGGTCGGTACCGCAAGATGCACATCCCCGATGACCCAAGCTATTACGAGAAGTTTTATTTCACCCCGGGCGACTTAGGATTCACTGTAGCGAAAACAAAATTTGCGACCTTAGGAGTAGGGGTATGCTGGGACCAATGGTATCCGGAAACCGCGCGTCTATTCTCGCTTCGCGGCGCACAAATCTTGCTTTACCCCACGGCCATCGGTTGGCTTCACGAGGAGAAAGAAGACTTCGGTGAAGGCCAACATGATTCCTGGCAAACTGCCATGCGAGCTCACGCAATCGCGAACGGAGTCTTCGTCGCTGCGGCCAACCGCGTTGGGACAGAGGGCGGAATCGAGTTTTGGGGATCTTCATTTATTGCGAACACTTATGGTCAAGTTTTCGCGAAAGCGAACAACAATTCCGAAGAAGTCTTGATTGCTGAATGCAATTTAGCCGACGTTGACGTAACTCGGACACACTGGCCGTTCTTACGTGACCGCAGGATCGATGCTTATGGCGATCTGACCAAGCGGTACTTGGATTAGCATTCGGGTGCTCTCACCCGTTTTGCCCTCTGGCTATCATGCTGAGTGCTAGAATCCAACGCTGATGTGCCACTTTAGAGTTTCGCTACTTTGAACATTTCAAGCCCTCACTACTGGCCCGCGGAGTGGACTTCTCAGGCCGCAATGTGGATCGCTTGGCCGCACAATCAAGAGACCTGGCCAGGAAGGTTCGGCGAGGTGCCAGCCGCCTTCTTTCGATTCGCTACTGTTCTGAGCGAAGTTCAGCCAGTCAAAATCCTGGCACCACAAGACCAAATCGAATCGCGTTATCGAGACGCCTTGGAGCGTCTGCCACAGGTCGAGATCGTAGGCATCGAGACGAATGATTGCTGGATCCGGGACTACGGGCCGACGCTGGTAAAGCGGCATGACGACCAGTCTCTTGTAGGTGTTTGCTGGCGATACAACGGGTGGGGCGAGAAATATCCTCCGTTCGACAAAGACGCACTGGCCGCAACCCGAATCGTCGAAACGATCGGTTGCCCTCGCAGCAACTCTTCACTGTATTGCGAAGGCGGAGCGCTCGAGACAAATGGCCAAGGCCTGCTGCTTTCGACTCAAAGCTGCCTTTTGAACCCGAACCGGAATCCCGGTTGGACGACTCAAATGGTTGAAAACGAACTCAAGATACAGCTAGGCGTAGACCAGATCGTTTGGGTAGATGGTGGCGGCCTCCAAGGCGACGACACCGACGGTCATATTGACCAGCTCGCCCGATTTACGAACGAAAACACCCTGGTGGTTGCAGTCTCCAGTCCACAGGACGAAAACTATGCTGGGCTAGAACGAAACGCCCAGACGCTGCGTGAAACGCGATTGAACTCCGGGCAACCGCTCAACGTTGTCCGGCTTCCCATTCCACCGGCTCGTTTCATCGATTCGAAACGTGTGCCCGAAAGTTACTGCAATTTTGTGATTGCCAATGAGATTGTGATCGTTCCTACATTCCGCAATGAACGCACGGACCACGAAGCGATTGATCTACTTGGCTCCCTCTTTCCGAACCGCACTATAGTTCCCCTCGATGCTCACGATCTAGCCTGGGGACTCGGTGCGTTCCACTGCGCTTCGCAACAGCAGCCGAGAGCCATCCAGCGACAGCCTCTCGGAAATGCTCGATCCCGCTCCCGACAGCGGTAACAGGCATGAGTTCTAGCCTGCTCTCCCAGAATGAAACCCTGAATGCGCGAGCTATCTATAGCCTTAATAGCGTGCGTTGCGCACGGCGTCGCGTGCGATGCGCAGGGCGCTATCCACGCAGCGTTCTCTACAGGCTGTAGCGGTTATGCGAACCGCACCCGTTCGCTAGATGGAAATTCTTTCCTTATTGCATCATCTTCGCGACCGGGGACAAGTGCGCGGGAATGATTGGTAGCGGTTCCAGTCCGCACTTGCCGCAAGTCGGCCAGCTCAGTGGCCGAATTTCGATCAACGCAGGGGCAATCGACCTTCGATCGCGACTTTTTCGCACTGGTCCTTGAACAGTTCGAAGAGTGCGAATTCGCGTCAACGCCGCTCTCACCCCATTCCGCACACCGCGCTAGAGACATGGAAATCATCGCAGCACCAGAACAAATGGATTCAGGATTCGTCTTGGTCTGCGCCGCCGCGGTCTTTCTAATGCAGGCGGGCTTCTGCTTGCTTGAAAGCGGTCTTGTCCGATCGAAAAACAGCATTAACGTCGCAGTCAAAAATTCCATCGACTGCGCGGTGTCGATGCTGCTCTTTACGCTAGTTGGCTTCGGACTCATGTTTGGAGTCAGTCAATCCGGTTGGTTTGGCCTGCCTGAGCTAGCGGGATTCTGGAGAGATCCTAAGCTCCTCAGCCTATTCCTTTTCCAGATGGTCTTCTGCAGCACGGCGTCCACAATTGTCAGCGGTGCCATTGCAGAACGTGCTCGTGTTCGCGTTTATTTCCTCGCTGTCTGTGTCTTGAGTGGTATTGCGTATCCGATCATCGGGCACTGGGCTTGGGGGGGCCTACTGACCAATACAGGGACTGGCTGGTTGGCTCAGATTGGATTTGTCGACTGGGCGGGAGCGACGGTAGTCCATGTCGTCGGAGGCAGCGCCGCTCTCGCAGCTGTAGCTGTCATCGGGCCTCGGCGCGGAGCACTACAAAAGAACTTTTCCTCCGGTCATAGCCTGACCCTGGCGATACTCGGTTGCTTTATTTTGTGGTTTGGCTGGTGGGGATTTAACGGTGGAAGTGGCCTCGTCCTTGACGGTCGTGTGCCCCTCATCCTCCTCAACACGAATTTGGGTGCCGCGTCGGGTGCATTTGGAGCCGTTTGCATATCGCGAGCATTGCGTGGCCGGATCGAGGTTGTCGATTTGATCTCGGGTCTACTCGCAGGATTGGTTGCAATCACAGCGGCATGTCACGCGGTGACTCCATTGACCGCCTGCGTTGTCGGACTCGTTGGGGCGTTCTTTGCAATCGCATCGCAGGAAATCCTGCGTGCCCTCCGTTTAGACGACGCCGTGAGTGCATTCCCTGTTCACGGCGCCGCAGGTATGTGGGGCACATTCGCGTTCGGGCTTTTTGCCAGTCCAGAATTCTTGAACACACCAACGCGGATACAACAGGTAGGCGTTCAGTCGCTCGGGACCCTTGTTGCCGCCGCCGCTAGCTTCGGCGCAGTCTTTACTGCATTAAGAATTGCAAAGATGTTTATGCGGCTTCGCGTCAAGGCGGCCGACGAGCTAATCGGCTTGAACATGAGCGAACATGGGGCCGCCAACGAAGTCATGCAGGTCCTTGGGGCAATGCGTGATCACCGTGAGTCCGGTGACTATTCCTCAAAAATTGCCGTCGAAGAGTTCACCGAGGCGGGCCAGATAGCCAAAGAATACAATCGCGTTCTGACCCGAGTCGAAGACGAAATCCTGAGCCACGAAGAGACGAACCGCGACCTGTTCACCGAGAGTGTTCGGCTCCAATCCGTACTTGAGCACGCAGGCGTTGGAATCTACCAACTCGCACCTAACGGCAGATTTGAATCCGCGAATTCACACCTCCTCAAAACGCTTGGCTATCGCTCCGCCAGCGAATTGATCGATCACGACCATAATGGCCTGCTACCCTGGCACAGCCAAGAATCGGACGAAGGCAAACTAATTCAGAAAGCCTTTGACACTGGCCAAGCAGTTTCGGACATGGAGTCTTTACTCAAAAACGACGTCCAGAAACTCTGGCTCTTGGAGAGCCTTGTTCCCGTCCGCGACGACCAGGGACGGCTTCTCAATTGGCTCGGCACGGTTCACGACATTACGGAACGCAAAATACAACTTCTCGAAAAGATCGAAGTTGCCGAGGCGCGTAGTAAGGCCAAGGGCGAATTCCTAGCCAACATGAGCCACGAAATCCGCACGCCTCTCAATGGCGTTATCGGAATGATGGACTTGCTGGCCTCTTCCGACGTAGATGAGAAGCAAGCCCACTATCTCGGTGTTGCACGTTCGAGCGCTGAGTCGCTCCTGAGCGTGATCAACGACATTTTGGATTTCAGTAAGATTGAAGCTGGCAAACTTGAGATCGATTGCATCGATTTCGATCTGCGTGAAACCGTCGAAACCACTGTCGAGCAATTCGCTGTGCGGGCCCACGAAAAGCAACTCGAAATGAACTGTGAGTTGGACCCGAGCTTACCATTCCGAGTCGAAGGGGACCCGGACCGTTTACGTCAGATCCTGGTGAACTTACTCGGCAACGCGTTGAAATTTACGGAAGCAGGTGAAGTTAACCTACGGGTCAGCCGTGGAGAGGATACGATCCGGTTCTCAGTACAAGACACCGGGATCGGCATGAATAGAGAAGTGCAGAGTCGACTCTTTGAGTCGTTCATGCAGGCCGATGGGTCCACGACGCGGCGTTATGGGGGAACCGGTCTGGGTCTAGCCATTAGCAGTGAGCTCGTCCGGCAAATGGGCGGTGAGATCCAGGTCCGAAGTGAAGAAGGTGTGGGCACCGAGTTTTGGTTCGATGTCAGTCTGCCAGTCCTCATCGAGCGTCCTGAAGCAATCGGCCATTCGATGCTTTCTCAATTTAGTGGATGTCGGGTTCTGGTCGTTGATGACAACTCAACCAACTGTGAAATCCTGAGTACACAGCTAACGAGCTGGGGCTTTGAGGCTCAAGTCTGCCAGCAACCTAAAACAGTGGTGCAACGGCTACTTGTTGCAGAGCAGCTAAACAAGGCAACAGATTTGATCATTCTCGATTTCTGCATGCCAGAAATGGATGGCCGAGACGTTGCCACCGCCATTCGTCGCGAGCCATCACTGGCGCATATTCCGATTGTGATTCTGTCTAGCAACCATGAGCTGATGACCAAGGACGAGCTCTTCGCCCTGGGGATTCAAGCCACAATGACCAAGCCGGCTAGACAGAGTCGACTTCTGGATACGCTCATGTCGGCCTTCGAAGCGCACAGTAGGCGTGAAGAAATCACAAGCGCTCGGCCAGCAATCAACCCACTTCCTGCAAACGGGTCAACGACGTGGGAAACGGGCAACGCTTCTTCCGCGCTCGCTAGGAATCGCAGCCGTTCGCATCAAAAGCCTTCTGATTCACGCGTGACACCACCACTAACACCAACATCGGCCTCGTCTTCCGCAGATTCCGAGGCGCGCACACGCGGCTCCGATTTCAGCCTCACGGCCAATGTGCTTGTGGCTGAAGACAATGAAGTCAACCAAATGGTTGCGACGCAGATGCTGACCAATTTAGGTCTGTCGGCGGAGCTCGCCTCGAATGGTCAAGAAGCCTTCGAGAAGTTTCAGAAGAACCGATACGAGTTGATCCTGATGGATGGCCACATGCCCATCATGGACGGCCAAACTGCGACGAAAGCGATTCGGCAGTGGGAAGAATCCACGCTCAATGAAGCCCCCAACCGTCGTCGCACGGCGATTGTCGCGCTCACGGCAAATGTCTTGGCGGGCTTCCGCGAAGAGTGCCTCGAAATCGGCATGGACGACTACCTGATCAAACCCATCACCATGGAGCGATTAAGCGAAGTCACCGATAAATACTGCACGCGATTTGCAAAAGAAACCAGACGTGTTGCAACGACCGCTCCTCCACCACGAAGGGCAATCGAGACACCACGCAACGAAACTACGAATGCAACAACAGTCGAGCTTACGCATGATGAAAACGCCGCACCACTGGCCCCCGACCTAAGGCGAGCAAACCGAGTTACTCAAGACCGAGCCAACTATCCCGCCCCCAGACGAATCACCAAGGACGGTCGCGGCCGACGTGTCAGTGACAACCCTGGAGAATCGCGATTTTGTGGCCCACTGCCCGGAACAGCAGATTCGCACGCCGACGCAGTTTCCGCACAGCAAGCCATGCCTGTTCCGCGATCGTTTACCACCGAACCTTCGGAAACAGCAAACCCCGCATCGACTTCAGCAACGGAACACGCTCCGCCCAAAACTGTGAAACCAACGGAAACTCAATCGACACCTGTAGTTGCGACCTCACCTCGGGTTGCCGCTGACAACAATGCCGAGCCTAAGCTTCTCGATTCAGAGGCACTCAGTGCACGCTGTTGTGGTGACCCCGAGTTCGAGCGTCAGATTCTTGGCATCATGCAATCCAATTTGAATGATCGACTGCAGGAGATTTCGAAAGCATTCGATGAAGGCGACATCGAGCAACTTACGGCCGTTAGCCACCGGCTGAAGGGGGCCGCCGCTGACAGCGCGCTTTGTGCAGTCCATAGCATCGCAGCCAACCTCGAAGCCAAATCACTTGAGGGGGATCTAGATGAGGTCCCCACGTTAATCGCGACTCTATCGCGACGCGTTGAACAAACTATTGAGACGGTCACCGAGTACTGCTCCCAGCTCGACCAATCCGCCCATTAATCCTGGTCAGTTTAGCCCGGGCCAGACACCCGCATTCCCTGAAGCACCAATCGCATCCACATGGCAACTCCTGATTCAATCAACGAAAGAGACACCCCCATAGGAGTTCCTGCTCCTGTGCCCGGTGCATCGTTGGCTGAGGTTGCCCAATTAAGCTCATTCAGTCCAGCGGGGTACCCAGAGCCTAGACGGATTAGCGGCTTGGATACCGGTGGCAAACAGATTGATGAAAAGATCGCGTCTTCCGGTGTCAACTTCACCCCAAATGCGACCCGCACTGTGCTGATCGTCGATGATGAAGAGCTGACTCGATCGATGCTGGCTCGCAACTTAGGCTCACATGGATTGAAAATCCTTCAGGCAGGCGGCGCGAAAGAAGCTTTGTGCACACTCAACAGCCAAACGGTCGATCTTGTCCTGATGGACATATCGATGCCCGTCTTTGACGGTTTCTCAACACTGCGACTAATTCGGCAGAAATTCAGCGCAACGCGTCTGCCCGTCATCATGATGACATCGCTCGAGGGGCGCGATCAAATCTTGGAGAGTTTTCGGAACGGCGCGAACGACTACATCGCGAAGCCCGTTGACTTTGATGTGTTGTTCGCCCGCGTCAAATCGATTTTCTACCTTCAGGACGCGCAAGCTGCGTTGTTTGAAAGTGAGGAACGCTACGCCCTCGTTTCCAAGGGCACCAACGACGGCATGTGGGATTGGAATCTACAAACCAACCAGCTCTACCTCTCCGAAAGGTGGAGAACCATGGTTGGCCGCGAATCATCGGACTGGCATCCAGTAGGCGATGAGTGGATGGATTTGATTCATAACGAAGATCGTGACCGGGTCCGCGCGGAGCTTCAAAGACACGTCGAAGGAATCAGCCAGCATTTCGAAGCCGAATTGCGTATGGCCTGCGGCGATGGGCACCGCTGGATGCTTTGCCGGGGAATGGCCGTTCGTGACGAAAACGGCGTCGCGTACAGAATCGCAGGTTCACTGACGGACATTACAGAAGGCAAAGTCGCCGACTCGCTAACGGGCCTGCCCAACCGGGTTCTCTTTCGTGATCGAGTCGCCCGGTGTGTGCAGGAATACGAACCAAATTCCAACAAGGAGTTTGCCGTACTTTACCTGGATGTCGACGGTTTCAAGCTGATCAACGACACCTACGGGCACGACGTCGGCGACGACTTCCTGGTTGCCCTCGCCAAAAGATTGCACCAAGGCCTCCGGCAGGCCGATGCCATCCTATCGCGTCTGGGTGGAGACGAATTTGCGGTGCTCGTCGAAAACTTGGAGCACGTCGATCACGCGATGGCCGTGGCGGAGCGTCTTCGTGACCGGATGACCGAGTCTTTCAGCATCGGTGGCAGGGACTTGTTTGTCGGAGCCAGCATTGGCATCAGCTACAGCGACGGTCGGAAGGTCGAAGTCGACACGCTACTTCGTGAAGCCGACACCGCGATGTACTTCTGCAAAGTGCGTCCGGAACTTGAGCTAACGCTCTTCCAAGACGAAATGCTGGCCGACGCAACGGAACAATTGGAACTCGGCGCTGACCTAAGGCAGGCAATCGAAAAATCCGAATTGCAACTGCACTACCAACCGATTGTGGATGCCCACTCCGGAAGAATCGTCGGAGTCGAATCGTTGACGCGTTGGCATCACGGCACCCTAGGTCCAATCTCCCCGGATCGTTTCATTCCCATCGCTGAATCCAATGGCTTTATCAACGAGCTCGGGAAATGGGCGCTAAAAGTCTCGTGCAGGCAGGCTAAGGCCTGGCAGGACGAATTCGCGAACGAGTTGACTATTTGTGTCAACGTTTCGATCCGACAACTTTCAGACACCGACTTCTTTTCGACCGTGAAGGACGTTCTGCTGGAGACGGGTTTAGAAGCTCGTTTTCTGCGGTTAGAAGTGACCGAGTCACTCCTGACACAGAAACCGGAAGACACCATCGATATCCTCCAGAGAGTCCGCGACATTGGAGTCACGATCGCCGTCGATGACTTTGGCACGGGCTATTCGTCGCTTGCCTATCTACACCAATTCCCATTGCAGATATTGAAAGTCGACCGCTCATTCGTCGATCAAATGCTTCAAGCAGAAAAGTCGATGGCCATCGTCCGATCCATCATCGCTTTAGCCCGGAGCCTCAATCTAAATCTCGTTGCGGAAGGGGTCGAGACGCAAGAACAGCTCGAAGCATTGCGAGAACTAGGCTGCGATTACATTCAAGGCTATTTCATCTCCAGGCCGCTAGACGCAAATTCAGCGCATGCGTTCATTGCCGCGCAAGCCCAAGAGCACCAGCCGGCAGCCGAAGACGCCGCTACTCCATCACCTCTCCAGCAGTAGCCATATTTCAAGAGCGAGGATGCGATCGACTCACTCATCTTCGCCAACGGGAGTCGCGTCTCCAGTATCGACCTCCGACCAGTCCACTTCGTCCTCACCTTGCTCAATTTCAGCAACCACCCGCTGAGCCTCTTCAAGATCCTTTGCGTGAACCCAAATTGCGATCGCCCCGGGGGACTCCGCGCGGAATCCCGATGTCAAGTCTCCCGTCGAATTGGCTTGGATCCCCTCTGTCTCGAGTGCGGCCACAAGCACGCCGGCTTCCGCCTCATGCTGCACTTCCGTTAGACGGACTAGCTTTGTCTCTTCACTCATTGCAACGATCTCCCGTATGTTCCAATGCCAACTGTTGGCTATTTCGAAGTTTCATGGGAAGCACAATATTTTTCGAAACGTCCCATCTGGCCCTCGAGTACTTGATCCACAATCGGCGCAATCTTGTTTAACTCTTGGTCATCCGCTCCCGTAATTCGATACGTCAGCATTGTGCTTGCCCCTCCACCCTCGGCTGGCTTCACCGCAAACGTAAGGGCACCGGTAACGCCCATTTCTTGCAATGGCCCCAAGCCCCCAAGCAATCGAATCACTCGCTGATTGGGATGGTAATAGGCGATCTCCATGTGCCGGACGAAGCCTCCATTCGGCAGCTTCTCGAACATACAATGGCGTTTCAGATCCAGTGACAAGTTCTCTGCCTTGCCCGAATACGAATGCGAGGCGTCATACCACTTCGCAAAGTCATCCACCAAGGCTCGAAACGTCGCATCGGCCTCCAGCGGAGACTCAACTTTGATCGCAATCGAGAATCCATCGGGTTTCGCGCTCCGAACCTCAGCCCAAGTCGACGACTCTAATGGACAAAGCATGGCCCACGCGCTGACCCAGCTCACCAAGCCATGCCACATCCACTGGCGTCGGCTAAATACATGCATCGATCGACGATTCACGTTCTGAGCTGAACATGCAGAACGAACAGAGTGATTTCGATCTGCCTGCCGCAAATACGGGTAATCGTTGCCCTTTGCCGTCACGCACAGGGATGCACATCGAAGATTCATGAACTTACTCCACCTTTGCACTTTTTCTAACAATCCTTGAACGCCGCCTGTAGCCGGCGGCAAACCAACTCTTTCGCAACTGCCTCATTGAGAAACGACCATGACCAACCCCGTCAATCTCGAATCGATCCAACTTGAACTTGAGCAGCTCGTCGAAACAGTCACTCCCATGCTAGCGAGCCTTGACCCAGAGTCCATTGCTGGCCGCCAAGATCCCAAGAAGTGGTCTAAGAAAGAGATCTTAGGCCACTTGATCGACTCGGCTGCAAATAATCACCAGAAGTTCGTGCGGCTACAGAGTCAAACCGGATTCGATTTCCCCGGTTATGCCCAAGAAGAGTGGGCAGCAGTCCAAGTCTGGACAGACGCTGATCTCGAATCGATGACTCAGCTCTGGAGGTTGTACAACCGACATTTGGTTTATGTCATTTCGAAAATACCGAAAGCGGTGCAAAGCAACAGCATGACGATCGATGGCATCGGGCCATTTCGCTTGGACTTTATTGTCAGTGACTATGTCGAACACTTGAAGCATCACCTCAGGCAGATTTTCCCGGACGCCGGCTTCGAAACATCGTTTAAGAATGTCTACCATCGCTAGGTACGTTTGTGTGAGGCGAACGAACGCTCACGCAGGAGTACGCCAAAGCGCCACTCGCAGATACGCCGTCGGCTACAATGGCAGCCGCATTGCCCCTCTCTATTGCTTTACCTAACGAAGCGATCACCATGCCTCACTGTCTTTCACCCAACACCGTCAAGATGGCAACGTTGGTTGCTCTCAATCTCCTTTCCCCAACCTGGGCGCAGGATCAAAAAGCCGAAGATAATAGCAATGGGGCGGCCGATCGTACGCGGCCCAATATCTTGTGGATTTTCGCCGAAGACACGTCACCGTGGATGGGCTGCTATGGCGATCGCATCAACCAAGGCGAAACACCTCACATTGACTCTCTCGCTCAACGCGGCGTTCGCTTCTCAAGAGCTTTTGTCCCAGCTCCCGTATGCTCAGCTTGTCGATCGGCCATGATGGTCGGCCAAAACTCGATTCGCTTTGGTGCCCACCAACACAGGTCATCGCGAAGCGAAACCAAACTTCAACTCCCACCAGGAATCAAACTCCTGCCTCAGATGCTACAAGAAGCGGGGTACTTTACCTTCAACTGCGGCAAGAGCGACTACAACTTCGTTTGGGATGAGGCGGCTACTTATAGTTTTGAAAACAAGTCGCGGCAAGGAGTCCCCTGGCAACGCTTAAAGGAACAGCAGCCATTTTTCGGACAGATCCAAACGGCGGGCGGCAAGAACAACACCAGTCGATTCCCCAAGAGTCGGAAGGCAGATCCTTCCAAGGTTACTGTACCTGCGGACTACCCTGACAACGAAATCTACAAGACGACGGTAGCACAGCACTACGACGCCATTCGCATGGACGATGATTTTATCGGAACCGTACTGGAACAATTGTCAGTAAACGGACTCGATGCCAATACGATCGTCGTTTATTTCAGCGACCATGGTGCGAATAACCTCGTACGTCATAAACAAATGCCCACCGAGGGCGGGTTACATGTACCTTTCATTGTCGCAGGCCCCGATCCTTGGGTGCCCGCTCCGTCGGTTCGTGATGATCTCGTCAACATGCTCGACCTTTCCGCAACGACACTGGTTTGGGCCGGGCTCAAGATTCCGGAGTACTTCGAGGGACAAGACTTGTTCGGCATCAAAGTCATTCCTCGATCGTACGTTGCTGCGGCAAAAGATCGACTCGACCACACGATCGATCGAGTCCGTTCGGTGCGATCGTCGCGTTTTCGCTTTACACGCAACTACAAGCTGGATCGCGTTTTGCTCCAGCCGCAATACCGCGATCGGAAAGACTACTTAATCAACTTGCGAGAACTTTACGCCAATGGCGAATTGCCTGAGGCGCTTGCAAAAATCTACTTTGGTGAACGTCCCGCAGAAGAACTCTATGATGTGGTCGCAGACCCGAGTCAACTCACGAATCTTGTCGACAATCCGAATTACGCTGATGAGCTCCAATTGCACCGCGGCTACCTCGATCAATGGCTTGCGAAAGGCGACCTGGGTAGCGAACCCGAATCGGTTGGTGAGTTGACGTTCCAGGCGAAACCGCACAAGTGGGGAACTGGGGTGAACCCCGAGTACGAAGCCGTCCGCGTAGATAGCGATGGGGACGGCCTGTCCGACGAATGGGAGACGGCGAACTCTCGTAACCCAAAGGATGGTCGCATTCTGTTTACGTTTGATTGCGGCGGATGGCAAACGGAAGGCTGGAAAACAGTCGCAGGTTCGCCTGGCAACATTGCGGGACGGCAAGGCTTCTTGGATTTCGGACTGGGTGAGGGCAAGGTCGTACTGCGGCGCAAGGGACTGCAAGCTCCAGCGAGCCAGAATAAAGGCTCGCTCGCCATGAGTGTTCGGACGAGCGGATATGTCGTCTTCTCTGCCCAGATCACTGCAGGTGGTGTCAAACAGAAGATCGACGACGCCGAAATCTGCTTCTCCGGTGGCTTTAACACCGTTCGAATGCCCCTACCAGAACTCGACGGGAACATCGAGTCATTGGAGTTGGAATTCGAAGGCTCTCCCGATCTCCAAGTTGAAATTGACCGTATTGCAATCGAGTAGCTCACACATTCGTTAGAACGACCGCCATGGAGCCGAAGGAACGCGTTGGCTAGTCCTTCGACGGCGAGGCCCTTCGGCGTGATAGGAATGCGACGCCTGCCAACACCAACATCATTCCGACGATGTGCCAGGTCGTTGTTGGCTCCCCCAGCCAAACCACGGCAAGCACCATAGTGAAAACGGGCCCCACTGACCCCATAATGGATGTCTTAGCTGCCCCGACTCTTGCAATCGCCTCACTGATCAGAAAGCTGGGAATAACGGTCGATAAAAAGGCCAGCAAGAGTCCGTAACCCCAAAGCGCCGGACTAGCGCTGGGCCACCCCTCGTAATCCGAAACAAGCAACGCTCCCACTCCGTTGTGGATCAACGAACAGAAGCAGGAACCGAGCATCGCCAAGCTCGTGAACCGCAGGCTTCCCCATTCGTCAATCAGCGGTTTTGCAAGAACGACATAGGCGGAATAGCTCAAGGCTGAGCCCAAGACCAACCCCACCCCCCAGGATGTTCGCTGGGGATTCCCGACGAGCGTGGCCTCCTGGAAATACATCAGCCAGATACCGGCGTAACACAGCCCCAAAGAAACCCATGCTGATTTCCCAAGTCTTTCACCAAGAAAGATCCAGGCGAGCACGCTGATCATGGCGGGATAAGTGAAAAGCGTCAGACGCTCTAGCTGCGCCGAAATGTAGTGCAATCCAGACATGTCGAGCAACGACGCCAAGTAATAGCCGAGAAAGCCTAGCGACACACATCTTGCCAGAGAGACGGGAGTTACAGCTTGATGACTCGGCTTATCGATCGTGCCGGCGGAGGACTGGAGCGTCGCCAGGTCGGCGGTCGCGCGCCATTCCTTCATCTGCAGGTAAATGAGGACACCGGCGTAAAATGGAGCGGCCAACACGAGTCGAACGGTCAGAAGCTCGGTCGCATTGCTACCTTCCAAAAAAGCGAGCTTGATGAAAATGGATTTCAGGGCAAACAGAAACGTCCCTCCGATTGCAAACCCGAACCCTAGCCGCCAAGACTGCCCGCTCGTTGCAGCCCTGGGCCCCTCAGCCGAAGGCGAGTTTTGAGACGACTTCAGCTCACCCGGCTTGAAGAAATGCGTTCCGATCTTCCCGTCCTTTGTGTGGCGTATTGCGCTCCAAGAGCCCTGCGAATTGGCGTTTGCGGCGTCAACCAGTTCGCCTTCGCACACACGAGTCGACGCTTGCAGTACGACATCCAAACAGTCCCACTGCCCTAACCAAGCAGTCCCAACGCCCTCCAACGAAAGCGAAGAGACAGGCCGACCGAAAGTGGTTCGCGGCTGGCTCAATTGGACCGATTGGAGACGGAGATGCAAACTTGAAAAATCCGCTCAAAAGCGACGATTTGGGGTTGCAAACCACGGGCCACACCGAAGCCGCACGAAGCACCAAACATACGCCCCAAACCCCTTCCAGCAAACGACTTACAGCGACGCCATGCACCGCCTAAGTCCTTGTTGATCACCAGCCGCGGTGGTATATTCTGCAAATTCAAAGCACCGCGAAAATCAAGCAATTTGCTTGTTCAGATTCGACCCTTGGGCTTGCAACAGACCATCGATCAATTTGAGGTGGGTGCAATCGCGTTCCCCGGTTACTCGCAGCAAAATCCGCTGTTTGAAACCAGGAGATGTAGGAATTTGCAAAGGAAATTGCATTGTCTGATGTACCACCACCCGAAGACGACGACCTAACCAACGGCGACGGAGAAAACGGCAACGATGGTGGTAAGGGCGATGGAACGGAACTCATCGACCAGCCCATTGAGAACGAGCTTCGAGACAGTTATCTGACGTACGCCATGAGCGTGATTGTCAGCCGAGCTCTGCCGGACGTTCGGGACGGGCTAAAGCCATCGCAGCGTCGTATTCTGGTTGCGATGAATGATCTGAGCTTGGGGCCAGGTTCGAAGCGTGTCAAATGCGCGAAAATCTCTGGTGACACCAGCGGTAACTACCACCCGCACGGTGAAGCGGTCATCTACCCAACGCTCGTTCGCATGGCCCAAGAGTGGAACATGCGGCAGGTGCTCGTAGACAAGCAAGGCAACTTCGGTTCGATCGCGGGCCTCCCGCCGGCCGCGATGCGATATACCGAAGCCCGATTGAGTGCCGCGGCGGCCATGATGCTTGACGACATCAAGCTCGACACCGTCGATTTTGTTCCGACCTATGACGAAGCTCGAACCGAGCCGGTCGTTCTGCCATCCCGATTCCCAAACTTGCTCATCAACGGCACAACGGGCATCGCGGTTGGGATGGCGACTAGCATACCACCGCACAACGCGAAAGAAGTCTGTTCCGGCGTCACCGCACTGATCGAAAATCCTGAGATTACCATCGAAGAGTTGATGGAACTGATCCCAGGGCCGGATTTCCCAACCGGGGGCATCATTTGCGGCCACCTAGGAATTCGCCAAGGCTACAAGACGGGCCGAAGCACCATTGTCGTCCGAGCACGCACGTCGATTGAGACGGTCAAGAACCGCTCACGTATCGTCGTCCACGAGATTCCTTTCCAGCAGTTCCGTGATCGCGTCGTCGAACGCATCGCGGGCCTAGTGAGCTCCGGAAAAATTAAGGGCATCTCGGGCATCCGGGATGAGAGTGATCTGAAGGAACCCGTACGTCTCGTCATCGATGTCAAACAAGGCCACGATGCGGACGTCGTTCTTAACCAGCTCTACCAATTCTCGCAGCTTCAAGACACGTTCTCGATCATCTTCCTCGCGCTGGTCGACGGCAAGCCCCGCGAGCTGAACATTAAGGAGATGCTACAAGAGTACGTGCGTCACCGCGTCGAGGTCATTCGGCGTCGCACCCAGTTCTTGCTTGGTCGCGCTCGCAAACGCAAGCACACCGTCGAAGGTTTGCTTCTCGCTCTGGCCGACATTGACCAGATCATCCAGATCATCCGCTCGAGCCGTACTCAGGCCGAAGCCAAAGAGCGGTTAATGGGTGTCGAGGTCCCTGCTTCGATGATGGAGCGAGCCTTGGGTGAAAAGGGATTCACCGAGTTCCAGCGGGAGCGTGGCGAAGCCAGTGTCTACACGCTGACCAGCGTTCAGACCGACGCCATCCTTGCGATGCGATTAGGCCAGTTGGTCAACCTCGAGCAAGACAAGCTCGCCGACGAGCATGCGGCTCTCCTCGAAGAAATTGATGGGTACCTCGAGATTCTTGGCGATCAAGAAAAGATCTTCCAGATCATCAAGGATGACATGGAGGAGATGACGCGTCGCTTTGGTGACGCTCGCCGTACCCAGATCTCGGACGAGGAAGTTGGCAACTACAACCTCGAAGATTTGATCACCGAAGAAACGATGGTGGTCACGATCAGCACACGTGGCTACATCAAACGAATTCCTGCGACGACCTACCGTGCGCAACGACGCGGCGGCAAAGGAATCAAAGGCGCGAAGGTTGAAGGTGAAGACCCAATCGAGCACCTGTTCGTTGCCAGCACACACGCTTACCTGCTGTTCTTCACGAACCAGGGTAAAGTGTATTGGCAGAAGGTTTACGACATTCCGCAACTTAGCCGCGAAAGTCGAGGTCGTGCCGTCGTCAACCTGCTGAACCTAGCCGAAGGGGAACAGATTGCAGAATGCGTCGCCGTTCGCGACTTCAACCTGCAAGGCCACTTCCTGACAATGGCAACCAAGCAGGGCTTGGTCAAGAAAACGGCTCTCGACGCCTACTCGCGTCCGAAGCGTGGTGGCATCATCGCGATCAAACTGAAAGAAGATGACGAACTTGTTGACGTGAAAGTCGTCGGACCTGGGGATCAACTCTTGATGGCTACATCAGGCGGCCGTGCGATCCGATTTGCTGAGTCCGATGCTCGTTCGATGGGACGCAACACGTCGGGCGTTCGTGGTATTCGACTTCGAAAGGGGGATCACTGTGTTGGTATGGTCGTGGCCGATCCATCAGCGACATTGCTGACCGTTTGCGAAAACGGGTATGGCAAACGCACTTGGTTTGGGGCCGGCAGTACATCTTCGGAAGAAGAAACCGACACAGTTGAAGAAGCCACCACAGCGGAAGAAGCTGATCCCGAAAGCGGCGACACTGCAGAAGGCGGCAATAACTCGAGCCAGTCTTACCGAACGCAGAAGCGGGGCGGTGGCGGACTGATGGACATCAAAGCCACCAAGCGAAACGGTCCTGTTGTCGGCATCGTCAATGTGACGGACGAACACGAAATCCTAATGATTACGTCCCGCGGCAAAATCCAGCGACTCGCTGCTAAAGAGATCGGCATCATCGGACGTAACACCCAAGGCGTTCGTATTATGAGCATGGACGACGGCGATACACTTTCGGCCATCGTTCGAGTGCCTCGAGAAGACGTCGATGACGAAGAGGTCGAAGCTGCCGCAGGCCCCGCGACTCCGGAAACGCCAGCGGCTGAAGACACTACAGCTCCCGAACCACCCACCGCCGACGGAGAAACGACCGAAGAGTGATCAACGGAAGCTTCCGACACTCAACCTCGAACAAGCAGCGGTCCCCTTCGGGACCGCGCTGACACTCGCAGCCGAGCGAGTTCGTTGGCTGCCGAGAAAATGCACCCGTAGATCCGTCGCAGCGAGTTCATCATTCGCCGCGACGCTCCGGCGGCCGCTTCTAGACGTAGGGCTCTTAACCCGCAAACCACATGATGTCTTTGACAATCACAAAGGCCATCAGACTTAGCAAACCCAGGACGCCAACCATCGTCAATCGCACTTGAAGTGCTTCATTCACCGGCTTGCCCATAATGGCTTCCGCAGTCAGGAAGACCATGTGGCCTCCGTCCAGAGCGGGGATCGGCAAGAAGTTCAAAATCGCCAAGTTCGCGCTGAGCATCGTCAAGAAAATCAGCAAGCGTGATGGGCCTTGATCCGCTTCCGCGGCCGCCACGTAGGCGATACGTCCTGGCCCGCCAATTCCGTCTGAACCGATCCGACCGGTGACAAGCAGACGTAAGAAATTGAGCACTCCCTTGAATCTTCGCTGGGTTTCCCACAAGCCAAGTGCAGCTGCATCACCAACGTTCTCGGCAACCCGGACATCTTTGAGTTCCGACATTCCGATACCACGCACATGCCAGTACCAGTCTTCGGCATAGGCCGATGTGAGCCTAAATGGATCGCTCATCTTGCCGTCGCGTTCGACGATGCACTCGACTTCGGAATCAACGGGTAGAGTCTGGAGCCAATCGTAGAGGCAAGCTACCGTGAATTCGTCGTCGATCGGAAACGCCTCAAAAGCTCGTTCCTTGAATTCCTTGTCGAGCTCCTTTTGGCGCTCTTTGGAAGCCACCCATTGGACCTGCTTCAGTACGTCCCCAACTTGGAACTTGCTTTCCGCCTGGCCAGAAACACTCGTAATGTTGGGCAACGCTCGGAACGCGACACCCAAGTTCCCTAGTGTTAGTTCGCCCGCGAATCGTGAGATAGCGTCAAAACGCGCCTTGGGGGCTTCGGGAATCTCGATCTCCACTTCACTTCCAGCCCGCTCGACAAGCAAAACGACCTGCTCACCCGCGGACCTCGCAGCAAGACTAGGAAGCATGAGTGCATTGCTGACTTCCGTTCCGTTGTAGGACAAAATTAGGTCGCCTTTCTGCACGCCAGCCTTTTCAGCAGCGGAACCGCGCTGGATGGCGGTCACCGGTCCAACCTGAAACCCGAGTCCCAGCTCCTTAACAGGCACCGGTGGCAACGTAATATCGAACTCGGTGGCTTCCGTCTCAGGTGTTTCGCCTGGCCGCGAAACCGTAACCGTTACATCATTCCGCCAGTTCTCTTGCAGCCGCACGGTCAGTTCGCTGCCGACAATCTTGCCGACCTCCGGATCAACCGGCAATGCCTCGCCGTTCACTCCAACGATGGCATCGCCACCCTGAAGGTCTGCACCTTGGCTGGCAATATAAGACTCTGGCGTAAACGATAATTTCGGGAGCACAGGTGTGGTCGCAAACGTCAACCCGACCCGATAGAAGTTCCCGGGGTAGAACTTACTAGAGGGCGATGCCGTCGTTTCAAACCGCTTGCCATCACGTTCGTAAACGATGTTGAGCGGATCGGATTTGAATTCGAAGCCGTGTGAGACGACTTCGGTCGCAAAATCCTCATACCACATCTTGCGATCGTCTTCGTCGATCGTTCCGACCTGCAAGATCCGATCGCCAGGCATCAAACCGGCTTCCCAAGCTGGCCCGCCTCCGACCGGTGAGCCAACAATCGTTGGCTGGAATGGAACTCCATACCAGAACGCGGCTCCGGCCAGGATGACGGCG
Source organism: Aureliella sp. (assembly GCA_046290675.1). Lineage (GTDB taxonomy): Bacteria > Planctomycetota > Planctomycetia > Pirellulales > Pirellulaceae > Aureliella. The sequence continues at coordinate 40,344 of JBKAHA010000006.1, read as the reverse complement.
AAAATTAGATTCATGATCACGCCGGCGGAAATGATGATCATCCGCTGCCAAACCGGTTTAGCTGGGTAGCTCCGGGGATCAAGAGGAGCGTCTTCCCCTTCGCCCAATCGCAGCTTGGCCGCCTCTTCTTCAGCCTTTCTCGGGTCGTCGTCTTGGCCAAGCATCTTCACGTAGCCGCCAAGAGGGATGATCCCAATGCCGTATTCCGTTTCACCCCACTGGAACTTGCCCAAGCTACTCGGCAACTTGATTGGCCCGATCGAAATGGGAACGTCAAACCCAACGTAGAACTTGTCACATCGAACGCCAAACGTCTTGGCGGCCAGAAAGTGCCCGAGCTCGTGGACAAAGATTACGAAACCAAGCCCTAACGCAACTTGGCCGTAGACCAAAAACTTCTCACCCAATCCGGACAAAAAGCCAGTTTGCGCGAACAGCAAGACCGCAGTCATCTGCGTCACCATTTCGGTGGCCAGTAAAGATTCCATGGAAATCAACAAGCTGTTGCCCAACGATCTATCTCCTCGCGTGCCCAGTTATCCAGGCGAATTAAATCTTCTAATGTCGGATTCGGATCGAAGGTGTGCTCGTCGAGAATTCGTCGGCAGCCTTCGACAATTTGATGAAAACGGATCTTTCCATCGAGAAAATGCCCGACAGCGGCTTCATTGGCCGCATTGACGACCGCCCCACAGGTTCCTCCGCGGCGGGCAACTTCCCAGCCCAAAGTAAGCGCTGGGAAACGCTCCGTATCGACCGGCTCGAGGTCTAGCCGCACGGCCTGCAGCCAGTCCATTTTAGGGCAAGGACAGGTAGTTCTGTCAGGGTAGGTTAGAGCATATTGAATCGGCAGACGCATATCGGGCGGGCTAAGCTGGGCAATAACGCTGCCATCGACAAACTCAACCATCGAATGAATGATGGACTGAGGATGTACCACCACGTGAATCTTTTCCGCTGGAAGGTCGAATAACCACCGAGCCTCAATTACTTCAAGGGCCTTATTCATCATGGTGGCCGAGTCGATCGTGATCTTGCGGCCCATTTTCCAAGTTGGATGAGCCAAGGCGTCATCCACGGTCGCATTCCTCAACTGATCGGCGGTCCAGGTGCGAAACGGCCCACCGCTGGCCGTGAGCACGATCCGCTCAATTTCCTTGTCCGCGCCGGATTGAAGCGCTTGAAAGATCGCGCTGTGCTCGCTGTCGACTGGCAGCATCTCGCCACCACTTTGCCCGAGGGCTCGCGTCACTAGCTCGCCAGCAACCACTAAAGACTCTTTGTTCGCCAATGCGAGCCGCTTGCCGGCTTCGGCGGCGGCCAGCGTACTCATCATGCCCGCGGATCCCACCACGGCAGCCACCACCGTGTCCACTTCCGGCGCGGTGGCAATTTCCGTCAATGCGTCCGGTCCCACCAAAACCCGACTTTTCGCAGGAAATGTCGACTTAGAGAATGATTCATAGGAGGTTCGACAAGTTGCAGCCACATAGTCGGGCTCGTGCTTGGAAGCTAACTCCGCCAAAGTGTCGAGCCGAGAATGGGCAGATAGCCCCACGGCCCTCCAAGGCGTCCCCAAAGAATTAAGGACGTCGATTGTCGCGCGGCCAATGCTTCCAGTAGCCCCCAATACGGCGACGGCGGTCTTGGGTTGGCTGGTTTGCACGGCTTCGGCAACTTTTGGGTTAGGAACTTAATGTCAAGAAGAGTTGCATTGCAAAGACGATTGCACTTAGCCACCGCTCGGGCCCTGCTCCCACTTCCAGCTAACTTCATTGCTCACGGCTGGTTGCAGGGATCGGTTGAGACGGCAACTTGCTCGCCTCGCCCCAATGCCTGTTTGTTTTGCCACGTTCGGCCGGTAAGGGTAAAGGTTTCCTAAAATCTCAGCAATACAATCCGGGCAAACGTGGCAGTTGAGAATACCGCTAGATCCGAACTTGCCTAAATTATGCCACGAAACGACGGAATCCCCCCAATGACGCAGCTTTCCCTGGTCCTCCGTACCGTAGTCCACCGGAAAGCGCCACAAAGACTCGGTCGCCGTATACTCTTTTCATAGAGTTCCGTTAGTCGGCAACGCGATCCCTACGCGCGGCGACGAACTAAACAAACGAACACTTATCTGACAGAACAAGGCTCCTCAATGGACGACGACCAGGACAAGAAGGGCGAAGGCAAGCAGAACAACTGGGTTTGGTACTTGGTACTAACCAGCGTGATTTTGCTCTCCGTCGGTATGTTCGTAGTTAACAACAGCATCTACCGGCTCAAATATCCAGACCTGATGGCCCTTCTCAACGCCGTCCAGTACGAGAGCAAGGGAAGTGACAAGCTGCTGGCGTCGAGGAGCATTCCGACCGAAGACGGTGAAGAAGCCGTCTCGGTGAGTTTGCCGGGCAAGATCTCAATCCAATCCACGACCGCCGATCGAAGCGTCCAGCTTTCTGGGATCCGCAACGTTCAGATCGACAAGACGACGATCACTGGTGAGATTCGCAAGCAGGTCTTCGAAAATGGGAAACCAAAGGCGGAAGCGGCTTGGACGGCATTTCGATGTAACAAGAATGACGACGAACAAACGACGGCCGAATTAGTCACCGCATTGAAAGCCAGCAATGTGGACTGGTTCTTCTCAGACGGCCCTAGTTTTATGAATCAATACGGTCCCGTCTTGCTGATGATTGGGGCCATCTTCTTAATCATGATGATCGCTGCTCGTCGAATCGGCGGAGTCGGCTCGCCGATGTCCTTCGGTCGTTCGCGAGGTCGACTCTACGCACAGGATGATATTGGAATTACGTTTGACGATATCGCTGGAGTCGAGGAAGCGGTCGAAGAAGTCCGTGAGATCGTTGACTTCTTGAAGTACCCCGAAAAGTACCAACGCTTGGGCGGGCGGATCCCGAAAGGCGTGCTACTCGTCGGCCCTCCCGGTACAGGCAAAACACTGCTTGCCAAGGCGATTGCTGGAGAAGCCGGCGTACCTTTCTTCAGCCTGTCTGGCAGCGACTTTGTCGAAATGTTTGTTGGCGTCGGTGCCGCACGCGTAAGAGACATGTTCCAACAGGCCAGCGCGAAATCTCCCTGCATCATCTTCATCGATGAGCTGGACGCGCTCGGCAAGAGTCGTAGTGGCAATGTCGTTGGAGTGCATGACGAACGCGAACAGACATTGAACGCTCTGCTGGTCGAGATGGACGGCTTTGATCCCAACACTGGAATTATTGTCATCGCAGCAACGAACCGCCCAGAGACTCTGGACCCAGCTCTATTACGCCCTGGTCGCTTCGACCGCAATGTCTTGGTCGATCGGCCTGACAAATCAGGGCGAGCCCAGATATTGCGAGTCCATGTGAAGAACGTCAAGCTTTCGCCCGACGTTGAACTGGATCGTATCGCCGGCATCACAAGCGGATTCAGCGGCGCTGACCTCGCCAATTTGGTGAACGAGGCAGCGTTGCTCGCGGCCCGAAGCGGAAAGAACACCGTTGGCCAAGCCGAATTCGACGAAGGCGTCGAGAGAGTCACCGCCGGCTTGGAAAAGAAAAGCCGCATCATGGACGAGGAAGAAAAGAAACGAGTCGCCTACCACGAGGCCGCCCACGCGCTCGTCGCGTACTCCCTTCCGAACACAGATCCGGTCCACAAAGTATCAATTATCCCGCGTGGATTGGCAGCACTTGGCTATACGATGCAGCGTCCTTCTGGCGAACGATTCCTGATGACTCAGGCCGAGCTGGAAGCTCAAATGCAGGTCCTGCTGGCTGGAACGCTCGCCGAGGAACTCGTCTTCAGCGACATTAGCACGGGCGCCCAGAACGATCTTGAAAGAACCAGTTCCATCGCCCGCAGCATGGTGATGGAGTTCGGCATGAGTCGCCTTGGACGCGTGAATTACCGTGAAAGCGGTCGCTCTCCTTTCTTGGGTGCGGGCGGCGGCGAGGGACTTGCCCGTGACTACAGTGAACAGACAGCTCGTGAGATCGACGAGGAAGTTATTCGCATCGTCGACGACATGGGCCAACGGACTCGCCAGATCCTCAAAGAACGCCGCGAAGCACTGGAAAGCGTCACGAACAGATTGATGGAAATCGAAGTCATGGATGCGGACGAGCTCGGCCGACTCATCGACGAAACCTTACCTGGGCCGCGAGTCATGCCCGGTACTCAAGTCGCGAAGAAACCAGAGAGTCCATCTCCGACCGAGTCGTCGCAAAGCGATAATGACCAATCAGAAGAAAGCGCCGACGCCGGCTAATATCTCGACGCCGGCTAATATCTCGACGCCGGCTAATATCTCGCCGCCGGCTTAGTTCTCGCCTCGGGTTTCGCGATCCTCACATTCCTTAAGGCGTTGTTACTGCAAAAGTGACAACGCCTTTTCTCTTGCAACCTGCAATCGCTGCAGCAGCTCGCGGTCGATCTTGCTTGAGCTCGCAGCATCGCCGCCTGGATTGGATGCCGTCGGCACGATTGGCTCCCACGGCCGCTCGGCACGCAGCGTACATATCGGATGTCCGCTCGGCACTCGAATTACCCCAGCCAATGCGTCGATCTGATGAATTGACGGTATATCCGCGAAGCGACTCGGGCTTTGCTGCCGCAGATCCTGCAGCCGCTTTACATCGTCCACACTTAGATCGTAGTCGCGATCCGCATATAGAATTGCTTTGGCGGACATGGCACCGGGTTGCTCGCGAGTGGCCGCATCCAACGCGTCGCCCGCCCTATTAAGGGTCACCCCATATGCCGCTAAGTGGGACAGCACGGGATTCGTACCGCTGCGCGCGAGTACCTCCATTCCAGCCGTCCACCGTGGATTAATCTCCAACAACCACAACCGACCGTCTGGGGACATCACGATGTCCATTTGCAACCAGCCACGGAGACCTGTCCTCTCCTGAATGCGGCTGGCCAGGCGGCTGAGTTGCTCGCAAGTCCTTTCAGCCAAGACCAGGGGACCGACTGTTCCGCGGTAGATGAAGGGAAGCGGCCCCGGCCAATCTTCGTAGGTTAAAGCCCGTGTCGCGCCGAGCATGATTGGTGCATTTTGCGGCGTGAGACAGAATGTCACACCTAAAACGACGCCGGGCACATACTGCTGGATGTAGACGCCGGATTGAGTGGGTAGCGATGCTGCACTCAGCTCGAAAACTCCGATCCCCCCGCCAGAAAAACGTGTTTTTTGAAGCCAGCGGCGTTCACCTCCGCCCACGAAATCGGTGCCAAAGTTGTGAACTTTGTCCGCAACACTCACGGTGCTTGGGAAACCAACATCCAAATCTTCGCACCAGAGAGCAAGATTTTCGGGATCCCGCAGAAGTTCAACTTGCTGGCCAGATGGGGCCAAAGCCGTCGTGCCTCGCCTTGCTTGGCTGTCTGGAGAATCAAAAACGCCGGAGAAAAGGGCGCCTAGGTTCTCCGTTCCGCCGGCCAGAACAAAGCAAGCGTTGCTTGGGAGTCCGCCAATGGCAGCTCTTAGCTGAGTGCAGAAAGTACGCGAGCTCTTGGAGTCCGGATCCAGCGGGTCGAATTCCCAGGAAATCACCCTTGGCGCCTCGTGGCAGTGGAGCCGGAGGTCATGGTCGCCAAAATGGTCGATCGCCATGGCAGGAAACCCCGCAGCGTGAATGGCCTCGACGAGACCTCGGCAAGAGAAACCAATGGCACACAGGACCGGAGCGGCCTCTCGCGGCCCCTGGTTTGGTCTCCTGAAGTGGGTTGGATTGTCGTCAAACTGCGAAACTTCGGACATTCCAATGGGTTACAGACAAAGACTCGGGAGCGAATAGATGAACCGAATACGTCGCAACCATAGCCGAAATGCGATTCCGCGTTGACTCCAAGGTGGCATTGAGCCGGCGGCGTGCGATCCAGACCAGCTGAATTGCTCACCGTAAGATTTACCGGCTCGATTCTGGATTCGGCCCAATACCATGCAGAATCGACCCCAGGAAACTAATTTCGAACGCTGAGCGTTGGTCCAGCCGCAAATAATGCTGGCTATTCCGAAGTTCAAGCTGACTAATTTCGCCCCCCAACTAGAGTAGAACTCGAGCACGCCATTTGGAGGTTGAACCAGTATCGCTGGCTTATCTCATTAGGACTACACCCTGAGACTTCAGGCGCTCGTCACCAAGACTTTTCCGAGAATCAAGATGTCATTCTTTTGCTCTTCGCTTCGATCGTTCGCTGCCCCGACTCGGCCCCTCTTGGGTCTTGTCGTCGCGTTTTCAGCGTTCCTTTCTGCCCCACTTACGGCCCACAGCCAGGATTACCTCGGGATCCTAGCGGAGATACAGAACCCTGAAGTAGCCGACAGCCTTGGCTTCTCCGACGAAGAAAAGAAGGCGGTCAGTGACCTGATTCGCAAGCGACGTGGCGAAGCAATTGGTCTCGCCGGACAACTCCGGTCTGCGTCTCCAGAGGAAGGTGCAAAGCTGAAGGAGCAGTTCAGCGTCGAATCAGAGAAACTGGCGTTCGGGCTGCTAGGCGAGGAAGCTCAGCAGAAGCTCACCAAATATCGAGTTGAGTGGCTGGGAATGCTTTCGCTCCAGGATGCTGAAGTGGCCAAAGCACTCGCGCTCGCTGACTGGCAGACTGAGCAAGTTGACATCTGGGCGAACAAAATCAAATCGGCTAGCCGCAGCGAAAAACAGCAAACCAGACGAGACGCCGAGCGATCCATCCGCAACAACATCTCCGATAGCCAGTACGACATGTGGCGTTTAATGGCTGGGTTGATCGATGAAGCCCCCTCAGCGAAACCAACCCCGCCGGAGCGGAAAGAATCGATCGCCACAACCGGAATCGGCATGGCCGGTTCTCCGGACCAAAATGCCGAAATGGCGCTCGAAGACATCCAGCTCCAAATCAGCTTCCAGGACACGCCTTGGGACGAAGTCATCAAGTGGCTTTCCAAGCAAGCGGACTTTTCGCTGCAGACCGATGACATGCCGCCCGGCACGTTTACCTACCGAGATCGCTCGCGGACGTACAGCATTCCTGAAACCATGGACATCATCAATGGATCCATGCTGAGCACTGGCTATCAGATGTTCCGTAGCGGTCGAATCCTGAGATGCTTCAACTTCGAATCCATTCCAGATGAACTCGAGCGAGGCGTTTTCTACCGCGAAATGGCGGACGTCGTCACCGCTGACGAGCTGGACAAACGCGGTGACTATGAACCAGTGACTCACACATTCGCGTTAGAGCGTCTCGATCCAGAATCACTCAAGGAAGACGTGGAGCAGTTGCTCAGCGTTCAAGGCATGGTGACAGCCTTCCCAACCACGGGCGACCTGATGGTAACGGATGTCGCCCGCAAGGTCCGTGCTATTCGAGACATGATCGAAAGAGCAGAAGACCCTAACACGTCTCGCGGTGCGACGGTCCAAACGATCTCCTTGAATCACATCACTGCGGATGAGATTTTGCTCGCAGCACGCCCTCTCTTGGGTCTAGAGGATGACGTCAACACGAGTGATGAGATCAGCATCTCGACCACGTTGTTTGGCACCAAGATCTTTGCAAAGGGCCAAGCGGAAAAGGTGCAGTTGCTGAAGGACCTAGTCCTGCAGATGGACGTCAAGCCTGAGAACGCGGAAGGAATCGGCGTTGAAGAAACCGTTGAGATCCGCCGCCATAAGGTCGTCGGCATTGATATGCAGCTGGCCTACGAGATGGCATCACAGATGCTCGCTGGGATTCCCGAAGTTCGATTGGCAAAGGACGATGCGGCCAAGCAGCTGTATCTACAAGCACGCCCGTCCGAACACAAAATGATCGAAGGCCTACTCGGTAACTTACTGTCGGAGGGCAGCGCCTTCGAAGTCATCCAGCTCAAGAATCTGGACACCCAATTGGCGATCGCTGCCATCAAGAAGTTCTTCAACCTTACTGACGAGGCGGATGGTGAGGACGGTGGGCCCGTGATCGACGGCGACATTCTCGCGCAACAGGTCTGGATCAAAGGCTCAGCAACGCAAGTCGAACAGATCAAGCAATTCCTCTCCAACCTGGAGCAGAGCACTCGCAGCCAAAACCCGTGGGGCGACCGCATTTCACAAATTCCGCTCAGTGGTCGTGCAGCTGAGCGTGCTCTAGAACAAGCACAGCAAATGTGGCAGATGGTTGGCGGCCGAAACAGGATCAAAGTCCTAAAAACGGATGGCTCTCCAACTTCGGGTCTGAAGCAGAAAACAATGGCGCCGAACAAGTCGGAAAAAGAAGTCCGCAAGTTGAACCGCCAAGAACCGCTCACCGAAGAAAATGACGACTTCTCCAGCCGAGCTGTTCGTTCAGCGCATTACGTCAACTTCCCCCAGGAAGCGGCCGCAGACTCCGATTCCGACTCAGCGGAAACAATCAGCAACGATGACATCGTCATCATGCAAGGCCCGACCGGATTGATCGTGACCAGTGAAGACAAAGAAGCACTCGCTCGGTTCAACGAGATGATGAAGATGCTAGCCGTTCCAACAGGAAGCGGTGAACCAGCCATCGTTTACCTCAAGAACATCAAAGCCGACGCAGCCAAGGAGCTCCTAGAAACCATCCTCAGCGGAACCGCCGGATCAGGTGGCGGTGGCGGAAGCCTTCTCGGCGATATGGCTAGCGGTGTCATGGGTGGAATGTTCGGGGCACTGATGGGTGGCGGCGGAGGAGCCGGCGACCTGATCGGAAGCAGCGAAGGACTCGCCAGCGGTGACTACACAATCACCGCGGACCCGAGACTCAACGCGTTGATCATCAAGGCAAGTCCGTCGGACATGATGCTCATCGAGGACTTGCTGCAGATCATCGACCAAGTAGAAAGCCCCGTTGAAATCGAGACCCGCGGTCAAGTTGCCATGATCGAGGTGATCACCAAGGATGCGTCCGAAGTCGTTACGATCGTCAAAGAGCTATATGGGGACCGGATTCAAGGCGCCAGCTCAGGTGCAGCCGGCGGTGGTCGCGGAGGCCAGCCTGATCCCGCTGCTTTGATCCAAGCGCTTCGCGGTGGCAGCAGAGGGGGCCGTGGAGGTTCAACTCAAACCCAGATTGCGGAACCCAAGATCTCGATCACAGCTGAACCAGATACGAACATGCTCATTGTGATCGCTCAGCCTCAGCAGATTGAAGAGATCCGGAACTTAGTGAAGCAGATCGATCAGTTTGGAGCGGCTGACCCCGAGGAGATCGCGGTGACGCGGCTCGGTGGTGCCATTAGCGGGAACCTCTTTGCCGACTCCGTGACTCGACTTCTTGGTCCTCAGGCTCAAACGAACGTAACCGGCAGAGACGCATCGACTTCAAGCAGCTCGGGTAGCTCCAGTTCCTCCAGCTCAGGAGGTGGCTCTCAGATTAGCGACGCACAGCGTCAAGCCGCTCGTGCAGCCTTTTTCGAGCGCATCCGCAGTGGAGGAGGCTTCGGAGGCGGTGGGTTCGGCGGCCGTGGCGGTGGAACCACTGGCGGCGCCGGTGGTGGTCGAGGCGGCGGATCACCGTTTGGCGGAGGAGGCCGAGGCGGCGCTGCTGGCGGAGGCCGTGGCGGCCGTGGAGGCTAGGTTAAGCCAACAGCAACGCCAAAGCTGGTACCAGACTCGCGGCGTCTGATGGCGACCTCAGGGTTCGAGTTTTTTTGCCAGAGTTTAACGAGAGATTCGAATGAGAATCACATTCTCGTGAATCGAAATATTTACAGTACAATGGGGTTCCCACCTGGGTGCACCGGAGACAGCAGCTTTTCCAAGCTACGTCCCCAGCCGCAACGAACTCACTTGCCAAGTCAGTCCGGGCTCGATCGACATCCTGCCCCGCTTTAGCTTGCCCGGTGAATTGTCGGAATTCGAAGCACCCGCACTCCCCACCAAAAATCAATGGACCCGATAGGTTGCTCGCAACTGCGCGGTCGATGCTCCGTAAGCCCACTGAGGTTATTGTCGATGGTTATGCTCGAAGCCGGTGAGATCCTACACAAGAGCGGACTCCTTGATCAGACTCAGCTCCAGACGCTGCGATCAAGCTCCCTCCGCGGTGCTGAGTTGATCAACTCGGCGATTGGGCAGGGCATGGTCGAAGAAGAGCAAGCGTTGAAAGCTCTCGGCGAGGCGCTCGGCATGGAATTTGTCGATCTCCGTAGTGCCGAAGTCGACCTGGAAGTCGTGAAAGCGTTTCCGCAGAAGCTCATCTACCGTCATAACCTATTCCCGCTCAGCAGGGTAAATGGCTCGTTGACGCTAGCTACGAGTGACCCGCTCGATGTCTACGCTTTGGATGAAGCCGGCTCTGCAACGGGCCTTTCGATTGTACCTGTCGTCGCCGAGAAGGCCGAAATTGCCCGGCTGATGAAAAAGCACCTCGGCGTCGGGTCCGAGACCGTGGAAGGCCTGCTTGCAGCAAGAGAAGAGGAAGGCGAGGTCGAGCTCCTCGAAGAGCTAGATCTCGACGGCAGCGAAGCCAGCGAAGAAGTCCAAGAAGCCTCCGTCATCCGACTGGTCAACGAGATCCTAGTGGAAGCGATCGACTCTCGTTCCAGTGACGTTCACATCGAATCGCAGGCGGATGGCATTGTCATTCGTTACCGGATTGACGGCATCCTCCATGAACAACCCGTACCACCTGAGATCAACCGTTTCCAGGCCGCGATCATCAGCCGTTTGAAAATCATGGCGAAACTCAATATCGCCGAGAAGCGTCTTCCCCAAGATGGTCGTATCAAGCTGAAAGTGCATGGTCGCGAGATCGACATTCGACTTTCTGTGATCCCTATGATCCATGGCGAAGGGCTCGTCATGCGTATTCTGGACAAAGGTTCGATGAAGTTCGATCTTCAAGGTCTGGGAATGGACCCGAAGACGCATGCCCTCTTCGGCAAGCTGATTCGACTGCCGCACGGTATCGTCTTGGTGACCGGCCCCACGGGATCCGGTAAAACAACAACACTGTACAGCTCGCTTCTTGAAATCCGCAGCCCTGAAAACAAAATCATTACGACTGAAGACCCAGTCGAATACCAGCTCAGTGGCATCAATCAGATTCAAGTCCACTCGAAAATCGGCTTGACCTTCGCCGCTTCATTGCGAAGTATCCTTCGGCATGACCCTGACGTTGTACTCGTCGGTGAAATCCGGGACCACGAGACGGCCGAGAATGCGATCCAGGCATCGTTAACCGGTCACTTGGTGTTCAGTACTTTGCACACGAACGATGCCGCTGGAGCATTTACGCGGATCGTCGACATGGGCATCGAGCCATTTCTGGTATCAAGCACCGTCGAAGGCATCATGGCACAACGACTTGTTCGCCGTCTCTGCCCCGAATGTAAAGAAGCGTACGAACCGCACAAAGAAGACCTTCCCAATGATTTCCCGTGGGAACGGTTCGAAGGCAAAATGTATCGCAGCGTTGGATGCCGAACTTGCCGCAACGTCGGGTATTCCGGTCGAATGGGGATTTACGAATTGCTCGTGACCAACGAAGAGATCAAAGAACTCGCGCACGAGCGTGTCAGCACTTGGGACATCAAGCAAGCGGCTCTTCGGGCCGGCATGCACACGCTACGGATGGACGCCTGGGAGAAAGCCTTGGCAGGGAATACCAGCCTTGACGAAGTGATGCGAGTCACCAAGAGTGACACGCTTTCTTGATCGCTCGACGGATTGCGTTGATCGCCCGACTGTTTGCGACTTAGCAAGTCTTTTGAACCGCAAAGACAACCATCACTATGCCTGAATTCGCCTACACAGCACGAGACATGACCGGGCAGAAAAAGTCCGGGACGCTGACGGCCAACAGCCAGCATGATGTGCTTGCGCAGCTAGACAGCATGTCACTCATGCCAGTCGAGATCACGGTCGCTCGTGACACCGCGAAGATGAGTGGCAAACGCATGAGTGGCCAAGTCATGGCCAATGCGTACAACCAACTTGCATCCTTGCTTCGCAGCGGCGTTCCGCTTTTGCGTGCTCTTACCGTCATGAGCCAACAGGCGAGCAAGCCAGCACTCAAGGCAGTGCTCGAGGAAGTCAAAACCAAAGTTGAAGATGGGGAACCTCTGCCCGAGGTGATGGCAAAGTACCCTCGGACCTTCAACAACATGGCCGTGAATATGGTCCGTGCTGGTACTGAAGGCGGGTTTCTCGAGGACTCGCTAGAACGAGTAGCCGCGTTTACAGAGCAACAGGAAGATCTCAAGGGTCGTGCCGGCGGAGCTCTGGCTTATCCGATCTTTTTGGCCTGCGTCGGCTCCGCTGTCGTGTCCGTACTGATCATTTTCTTCGTGCCCAAATTTGAGCCCCTGTTTGCGGACTTACGCAAACAGGGCCAATTACCGGCCGCGACGGACATGCTGCTCGGCTTTTCAGCCTTCCTGCAAACCTCATGGATGTTCCTGTTGGGCGGAGCTGTGATTGGCCTCTTCGCTTTGGGAGCGTTCCTGAGGACTGAGCGCGGCCAACACACCTTGGATTACGTGAAGATCAAAGTGCCACTGTTTGGCAAGATTTTCCTGAATTTGGCAGTCGCTCGCTTCTGCCGCGTATTCGGTACGCTGCTCCAAAACGGCGTGCCAATCTTGCGTTCTTTAGAAATTAGCCGCGAAGCTGCCGGGAACCATCTGCTCTCGACTTCGATTCAAAAAGCGAGTGAGAACATCACGGCCGGTGAGAAACTCGCCACGCCACTCGCAGCTTCAGGTCACTTCCCCAATGAGGTTGTTGAAATGATCTCGGTTGCGGAAGAGTCCAACACGCTCGACAAAGTCATGAATCAAGTTGCCGACAGCCTGGAACGTACTACGTTCCGACGTATGGATGTGTTAGTGCGGCTTTTGGAACCAATGATGCTCTTGATCATGGCAGGGATCGTGTTTTTTATCGTTCTTGCACTCATGGTACCGCTACTTAGTAGTGCGGGTACGGTTTAAGACTTTCAGGAAGCAGACCACATACTCGGGATTGGCCTTCAACCGAGGTCGACAACCCGCGAAAATAAATTACCTCCAGACAAGAACAGCAGACTCTGGCCGAACGACACCTGGATCCCGAAAATGGGACCCACGCCGGGGCCCTACCGCTGCTAAGCAAACAAATTCAAGAGACAGTTACACTCACAATGAGTTCTGAGGAGAGAAATCGAATGAAGAGCCTAAAACGTCAACGACCGATGCGAAAGAGCCTACGACGCTCCGCGTTCACCCTTTTGGAAGTCATGTTAGTTCTCGTGATCCTAGCCGCAATTGCAGGGATCGCAGTTGTCAACTTGGGCACATTCCAAGACCGAGCATTTGAGAAGATTGCAAAGACCGACATCTCAGGACTGAAACAGTCGCTCGAAGCATATCGGCTCGAAGTTGGACAGTACCCAACGCAACTGAATGACCTTCATGAGCAGCCATCCGATTTGGCCGACCCAAACAAGTGGATGCAGGTCCGTAAAGATCCCATCAAGCCAGACCCATGGGGCAACGAATACGAATACGAAAACAATGGCGCTGACTTCGTAATCACCAGTGGTGGGCCCAACGGCAAGATTGGTGACGAAGACGACATCAGCAGCAAGACCAGCTAGCCGCTGGCTTCCCGCGGCAGATTCGTTAAGTAGGCTCCGACTTGGGTTAACTGAGTTGGGGCCTTCCGTACTTGCCCTGATCGATATCGAGGAGTGACGACTCCTTTGCGCGACAGAGGATCTCTGGCCGCGGTTTTCCTAAGTTCAAGTATCGCAGTATTGCAGAGGAGTTCTGAGCGTGCGAAGAACAAACGGCTTTACGCTACTTGAGCTAATGCTCGTGCTGGCCATTCTGGTCTTGATCGCCGCGATCTCGGCGCCGCGTCTTACCGACATATTTGAGCGTCAGAAGCTGAATGGATCGGCCAACAATCTGCGTCTCGCTTGGGATGAAGCTCGGCTGGAAGCGATGAGGACCGGACAGGCTCAAGTGTTTGAGTGCGCAGTTGGGTCAGGTAAATACACGGTCAAGCCTCTCTTGCTCCAATCCGACGCGACGAACGCGGGGGCTGGTGCAACAGTTATGGCTGGCGCCGGCGGATTGGTGGAAACGCAAGACAATGGTCTCGTCGTTGCCGCAGACACGACCGAAATGGCGGAAGCCGAGGAACTCGAGGACGGCGTCGTGTTTCTCAGCTGCCAATCCGCGAGCGACGTCCGAGCTTTTGCGGTCGCGCAAGAGTCACAGATGGCCGGCATGAGCCAAGTGAACAATCAGAACCTGGGGCAGCAGGTCATCTTTTACCCTGACGGCAGCACGAGCACGGCTGAGGCCCAGCTTCAAAATAAGCGTGGCGATGTGCGAGCCGTCCGCATCCGCGGCTTAACCGGGCACAGCCAAGTGGTTGCACTGCTGAACATCGCTTCTGGTGCTGAGAAAGAAGAGGCTCGCAAGTGATGTCATTCACCACAAACAGGCCGACGTACCGTTTTGCGTCCCGCCAACCCGGAAAGCAGAAAGGATTCCTGCGTCCTCACCGCCATGCTCTCTCATTACTCGAGGTCGTCTTGGCTCTGGCAATCCTCGCGGTTGCAACAGCCTACCTAGCAACCGCGATGGAACAGGCGACGACAAATGGATTGAAATCGCAGCGTTTGACCCAAGCCGAATTGGTGGCCGAAAGCGTCGTCAATCAGGTCATCGCCGGAGTAATCCCTTCGGATCCAGTTACCTGGACGCCTTATGTTACCTCGCGTGGCGAGACGGACTGGATGTACCAGATCCAGCAGGTACAGACCGAATTGGAAGGGATGGTTGGATTCCAAGTCGCAGTACAGCAACTCGGCTCGAATACGGGTGTCGTCGAAACCTCATTCGACATGTTTGCAAATCGGTGGATCATTGACCCTGAGCTGCAATTGGATGTCCCGCCTGCGGAAGAAGACGGCTACGGCGGTGAAGGCTACGGCGGAACCAGCGGTGCTAGTGGCTCTAGCGGTGCGGGCTCTGCCCAAGGCGGCACTGGAGCAACCGGTGGCACTACCCCAGCCCTTGGCGGCGGATTCCCGCCTGGCCTTGGGGGCGCTGGCGGTGGTGGCCGCGGTGGCGGCGGACCTGGTGGCGCTGGTGGTGGAGGTCGCGGTGGCGGTGGACCAGGTGGCGCTGGTGGTGGCCGCGGCGGCGGTGGACCAGGTGGCGCTGGTGGTGGAGGTCGCGGCGGTGCCGGCGGAGGCGGCGGAGGCGGCGGCTTTGGACCTGGTGGACCGGGAGGCCGCTAACCATGCAAAATAGAAACCATCCAATCGATACATCTGCCCCCCAAGTGCAGACAACCGTTTTGACTGCAAAGGCGTTTTCAAAGGCGTTTTCAAAGGCGTTTTCAAAGGCGTTTTCAAAGGCGTCTGCGCGGCAGCCATCGAAACCGAAGCGACTCGTTGCAAATCATCGCAAACATTCGGCAACACGAGCAGGTTTCACCCTTCTCGAACTCCTGCTATCTCTATCTCTGATTGTCGTCGCCACAGGCCTGATCGGATTCATCCTAACAAGCTACTCTCGTGATTTCACGAAAACCGCAGATGACATTCGCAGAAAGCAACTTGCACGAGCTTTGCTGGACATGATCGCTGAGGACATCCGGTCTGTCGTTTTAGAGCAAGAATATGACGGTAGCGTTCTCGAGCAACAGCTTGGTGCATCCACGGGGGGAGGGGCCCAAGCTCCGGCCGACCCCACTACGGGATTGGCCAGCGATACAGCTGCGACAACCACAGATACGTCCTCCGAGGGTATTGATGATCCTGCATCGGCCGACGCTCTGACTTTCCCGCCCGGCATTTATGGCGATCAGTTTTCGCTCATGGTCGAAGTTAGCCGCCTGCCAAGGCCGGACGAATACGTCGTCCAGCAAACCAATCTTGTCGACGGGACACTGGCGGATGTACCCGGAGATATCAAGACGGTTCAATATTTTGTTCAAGCCGAAACGTCGATGGGCGTGAACGATGACATGGCTGTTTTCGGTGCCGCCCCGGGAGATCTTCAAGCCGCGACCGGATTCACCAGCGGGTTGGTTCGACGAGCACTTGACCGAGGCGTAACTGCCTACGCAGAGGAGATCGGCGACACACAGCGTTTGCAGCGAACCGGCGATCTCGTTGCTCCCGAAGTAATTTCAATGGAGTTTGCTTACTACGATGGTGTCGAAGCTCAATGGGTATACGAATGGGATTCCTCGCAGTCATCGTTGCCGTGGCTGATCCAAATCTCAATTGCAATGCAATCCGAAAGTGGCGCCGAACAAGGCGCCGTGGCACCAGGAACCCAAATCTCGACCATCTCACTCGATGACCAACAAGCCTACGGAATCGAAATCTACGAGTTGGTCGTCGCGATTCCTGGAGCAAACCTACTCGCAACCGACAGTGCGTCAGCAGATCAAGCCGCGGGTATGGATGCGATGGGTATGTAACCATCCGATCTAAAGTAACTACGGGAGACGCTGTGAAGCGGCTTTTACCCTCGGTGGGGCACCCAGTGTGAGCGAGCCAACGAGAGAGCAAGCATCAAAAGCAGACATCCAATGGCCAGAGAATCCAAGAACAGCTTGAATCGATCGCAATCGACTCGTCAGCGTTTGTCAGCAGGTGGCAGACGGAGAGGATTTATTCTGATCCTCGTCGTCGTTGTGATTGCGATGGCCTCGTTGGCGGCTTTGAATTTCTCACGATCAATGCTGATCTCAAGAGCAACCGCGCAGTTCTCGAATGGCCGTCTACAGGCTCGCATGTGCGCCGAATCTGGAATGCAGTCGATCAGGCTCTTCTTGGCTTACCCCAAGACAACGCAGCTGGAACAGGGCGGTACCTTTGACAACGCGGCGATGTTCCAGGCACTGAACGTCATCCCCGATTCGGATCCGTCGCGACGCGGCAACTTCTCTGTCCTTTCACCAAGTCTCGACCAGTTTGGCAATTACAGCGGATTTCGCTACGGCCTGCAGAACGAGTCCGCAAAAGTCAACTTGAACACGATAGTGCAACTGGATGAACTGGCTTCCTCCGGTGACCTAGGTGCCTCCGCGGCAGACGGCCAAAGCGACCTTATGGCAGGATTAGCCAGCGAAATGACTGCCAGTGTCGGCTCGAATTTAGCTGCCGACATCTTGCTTGCTCTGCCAGGTATGACTGAGGAAATTGCGGATGCCATACTAGATTTCATTGATGCGGATGATGTAGCGCGACCCTACGGCGCCGAATTCTCGGACTACTACCAGGATCTGCAACCGGCTTACAAACCACCGAACGGTCCTCTCAACTCCGTGGAGCAGCTCCTGCTATGTCGTGGCGTCACACCTCAGCTACTGTTTGGCTACGATACAAATCGAAATGGTTATCTCGACCAAAATGAGATGAACATGATGAATACCGGCCAGATGCCCGGAGCCACCCCCGGTGCCATGGCCACGGTATCGACGGATCCGAACGCGACCCCACCGCCACCGCTCGGCTGGGCAGCTTATCTCACCATTCACTCCGAGGAACGTAACGTTTCTCGTGACCAATACGAACGTATCAATATCAATGGTGACGATCTTTCGACCCTGTATGGACAACTGTCCGAGGCGCTCGGCAACGAGGCGTGGGCCAGCTTTATCGTCGCCTACCGAATCGGTGGTACCTCTGGTGGCGGAGACACGAGTCCGCTTGTCACGTTGGCTCAAATGGCAGCAGCAGAATCAGACGATCCCTCAGGAGCCTTGGGAACCCAACTCGATGCGCTGTCGTCAGCTACGGGCGGTGGCGGACCGGATCTCTCATCGGCACAGCCCTGGACCGCTGATCTGCTTAGCACCTTAGATCTGACTCAGGGCGGCAGTGTTCAGTTCAACCAAGTGCTCGACCTATTCGACGCAACCGTCACCATTGGCGGGGGCGGAGGCAACCAAGGGCAGACCTATCTATCTCCCTTTTTGTCAGACCCGTTCAGCATCGCTAATGCGACGCCGATCTTGATGGATCTACTGACCACGGTAGACGCAGAATCAATGCCCGGACGAATTAACATCATGGAGTGCCCTCAAGAAATCCTGCGGGGAATTCCAGGCATCACCGACGAAATAGCCGATCAGATCCTGGAGGCTAGAGTCGACGGCTCCGAATCGGAGACTCGATTTTTCGAGACTTGGCTGGCCGCCGAGGGTTATTTAACCATGGAGCAAATGCGAGCGCTCCTTCCTCTCGTGACCTGTGGCGGCGACGTCTACAAAGCCCAGGTAGTGGGATATATGGAAGGCGATGCTGCATTTTCCAGGATTGAAGCCATCATCAGTGGTGCCGGGGCCGTCCCGGAAATTAAGTTTTTCCGCCGTCTCGACCACCTGGGACGCGGTTTTGACATTTCAACGCTGGGACAACGCTTCGATGCAGCATCTGGCGTCAACAATGTCCGCACACCTGGCGCATCGCCGGTCCAGAGTATGGGCGCGATGCCAGGCGGTTTCCAATAATGCTAACGAGGAACCTCAGTTACGAATCACGGCAAGCCGCTGCCGGTTTTACCCCTTTCGGCATCTGATTTCCTTGCATACCGACTAAACTAGAAACAACGCTCACCCGGCTTTTACGAGTCCGATACAAGCGAATCATCGGGCTAAACTCCGATTAGGTTCGACCGCGACAAACGGCTGAGCATCGAGGCTGAGAAGTCAACAAGAGAACCAACTATGGCCAAAAACCACATCATTGACTGGCAGGATGACAGCCTGCTGCTCGCCACTGTTTCGGCCCGAAGCGGCGTCGGTAACGTGGATGCTTGCTGCCTCCAAGAGGCCGGCGAGGGCTCGCTCCAGAACGCAGTGGCTGCCGGCGTCGAGCGACTCGGATGGGGCAAGTCTGCAGTGACAGTCGTGGTCAGCCGCAGCATGGCCGAGGTTCGAACCATCAGCGTACCGAAGGTGGATCCTGCAGAACTCCCGGACATCATTCGGTTCCAAGCTCAACGACAACTCGCCAACATGGGCGACGGCTGGACGCTCGACTACGTCATGCTGCCAGATAGCGGCCAAGAGATGCTGACGGCACTGGTTGGAGCCGTCGCTCCCGCCACGATCCAGTCGATCACCTCGGCCTGCAACGCATCGAATCTGCAGCTACAGAAGATCGCCCTGCGTCCGCTCGAGATTGCAAGGCAAGCGATCGCGGCTGGCAACCTCCGTTCGGGAATGGCGTTGATCGTTTGTGTCTCAGATTCGGGCGCAGACCTGATCTTCACTCAAGACGGCCAAACGGTTCTTCTCCGGAATACTCGGCTACCACACGAAGGCGAGGGTGCTGAGAAAGCCATGGAAGGAGAGATTCGGCGCTCGCTACTCGCAGCATCTGGAGAACTGGGCGATGTCACCATTTCCAAGGCCTTAGTGATCGGCAGGTCGGATGACGGCGGATCGATCAAAATAGCGGTCGACCAAGTTCTAGGTCTCGAATCAGAATACATCCCACTGAGCAGCTTCCTCAGCAGCGGCGTGGACTCTACCGATACCAGTATCCTTGAGCATGGAAATCGGTTGGTTGGTGTATGTGGTGCTGGACTCCTTTCTACTTCCGACCAAGCTCACTTCATTGACTTTAAGGAGCCCAAGAAACGTCCACCACCAAAGAGTAAAACAGCGCAATACGCCTTGGCGGCCGTCGCTGCTCTCTTGGTGATCGGGGCCGGATTTAGTTGGTGGTACAAGACCAATGCCGACCTCGACAACGAACTCGAATTACTGACTGCTGAGAATGAAGAGAAGAAGGAACTCGTTGATCGAGCCAAGGTCAAATCACAGCACCTCGCCGAAGTCAAAGCCTTCACCGATGGCTCTATCCAATACCTGGACGCCTTTGCCGATATCACGGAGCGGATGCCCGATTCGAAGAAGATTATTCTGGCGGGCCCCACATTTACGAGCCTCAGCAATGGCACCGGTGAAATCCGAGTCAACATTGGAGCTGACTCTGCG
The DNA here is from genome assembly GCA_046290675.1 of Aureliella sp. Lineage (GTDB taxonomy): Bacteria > Planctomycetota > Planctomycetia > Pirellulales > Pirellulaceae > Aureliella. Next base: position 20,401 of record JBKAHA010000006.1, on the reverse strand, counting down.
CAGAGCATCAGCGCATTTGAAGAGTCCGTCCGAAACGAAGACTTCGCCGTTGTCGGACGCGAACCTCAGATGTCGAGGCAACCGACCGAGCTCTACAAGTGGGTCGCGCAACAGACCATAACCGTTCGAAACCACGGATGGGACTTAGTCGACAACCTGAGTACTTCGCGGCGCGCAACTGAAGCAGACACAACCCCAGAGGCCTCTCCATCTGGTGACGCCACCGAAGAAACAGCGGAAGAAACCGAGAACTCTCCGGTACCAGCATCCGCCCCAGAGACCGATTCCGAATCAACGGATGACTCGGGTATTAAGTCCGAGGGGGACGCCGAAGAGAAGTCGCAGCCCGACGAACCGGCGAAGAAAACAGATAGCGACAAAATCGTCGCCAACTAAAGCCGATCCACGCACACACAATTGCTTCGCTCAAGGGTCGCTTGTTGAAGCAGACGACAGCCAAGGCCAGAGCCAAAGCAGCAAAAGATCAATTCAAGCACTTCTTGACTGAAACGAACCATGTCAAAACGAGAACGATTCTTGGCGATAGCCGTCGGGGTGGTCATCACTCTCTTTGTTGCTCAATACGCGTTCAACAAGGTGAGGAATACGCTGACCGAGAAGCAGGATGCGATCGACAGTGCCATTGAAAAACGCGACGACATGGATCGTCAGATTACCACTGGCATGATCTCAGCCCGCAAGCTGGATCAGCTTGAGGAAATGTCGCTCCCTTCGGACGAAGAGCTCGCGATTTCGCAATACCGAGACTGGCTGTTTGAACTCGGATTGGAATCGGACATGACCGAAGTTGACATCGACGTGCCGCAAAGTGGCCCCGCACGACGCACCGAAGCGTATTCTGCGTACAACTTCACGCTTCGAGGAAATTGTCGCACCGATCGAGTGATTGAGTTGCTCAGCCGATTCTATGATCAGCAATATTTGCACTCCGTCCGCAATTTCAAAATGGCAATGACCAAGGAAGCAAACATCGTTCAAGTCACGCTGGACACGCAAGCCATCGCAATGAATTCGGCTTCGCCGAAACAAGAACGCTCGACGGTATCATCTGGGCGGTTGGCGATGACTTCCGAAGAGTACAAAAACGTCATTCTGAATCGGAATCCGTTTGCTCCGCCAAATACCGCACCGTCGATCACCAACGCCAAAATCGATGCGGTCGCCGGCACCGAAATCGACCACAAGTTTGAGCACAAGGACGCTGAAAATCATAAAGTCACGTATGTACTGAAAGATGGACAAGACGATCTCCCCGCCGGACTCACACTAACCGAATCGGGCATTTCTTGGACTCCTGAAGAACCTGGCAAACACGAACTAACGGTCCTAGTCGAAGACGATGGATGGCCGAGTGCGACCAGCGAAGAAAAGATCGTCATCAACGTTGCCGAACCCAAAGTCGAAGAGCCGGAAGAAGAGCTTCCGACGCTGGATGTCGCGACGCAAGCCTTCGTGAGCGGAATCATGAGCGGCCGATTAGGAAAGGAAATCCTGATTCGTTCCCGTCTTGAAGACCGGACGCTGGCGTTGCAGGAAGGATCCGAGTTCGAGCTTGGCGACCTGAAAGGCAAAGTGCTGGCGATCAACAATAGGGAAGGTTACGCGGAAATCGAATCCGGTGATATTCGCTGGCTGGCCGATATGGATACCTCATTGGCCGATGCCTACAAAAAGAGTCTCGAAGACTAAACCAAGAAGCACGCAAGTCGATTGAGTTCGCAGCCACTCGCACGAGCATAGGCCCTGGCTAATCCGCCCAACGTTGCGCTCGCTCAACGGCCTTCGTCCAGCCCGACCTTAGCTCACGGACTCGCGATTTGGACATCTGTGGTTCGAATTCGTGCTCCGCCTCCCAAAGCTCCTCTAGCTGTTGAACGCTATCCCAGACCCCGGCCGCCAATCCAGCTAGATAGGCCGCCCCCATCGCTGTTGATTCGAAAATCTTCGGACGTACCACAGGCACTCCTAGCAAATCGGCTTGGAATTGCATCAACAAGTCATTCGTTGCCGCCCCGCCATCTACACGAAGACTCTTTAACCTAGTTTTCGAGTCCGCCATCATCGCATCAATCACATCGGCGGTCTGATAGGCAATCGACTCCAGAGTCGCGCGGGCGATGTGAGCTTTGTTCGTCCCGCGAGTCATCCCCAGCATAGCGCCTCTTGCGTACGAGTCCCAATGTGGAGCACCTAGCCCGGAAAAAGCGGGTACAACGTAGACCCCCTCAGTATCGTCAACTTGGGCGGCCAGTTTTTCCACGTCAGCCGATTTCTTGATTAGCCCCAGTCCATCGCGAAGCCATTGGACCGCTGCCCCTGCAATAAAAACGCTGCCTTCCAACGCAAATTGAGTCTTGCTACCAATCTTCCAGGCTGTCGTACTCAACAACTTGTTCCGGCTCGTGCGATTCCTTCCACCGGTATTCATCAGTAGGAAGCAACCTGTGCCATAGGTATTCTTCACCATCCCAGGTCGAACGCACATTTGTCCAAATAGGGCCGCATGCTGATCCCCGGCGATGCCCATCACTGGAATCGACCGTCCCAAAATCTTCTTTTGCGTCTCGCCAACGAATCCGCTCGAGGCCGCTACCTCCGGGAGCACCTCCATCGGTACTTTCAAAGCCTTTGCTAGGCTCGCATCCCAACGATCTTGGCCCAGATTCCACAACATCGTTCGTGAAGCATTCGTAACATCCGTTCGGTGAACGGCTCCTTTGGACTCCTTACCTCCGGTTAGATTCCAAAGTAGCCAACTATCGATCGTTCCAAATGCCAACTCACCAGTCCGGGCCCGCTTCCTTGCACCTGGCACATTGTCCAGAATCCACGCCAATTTGGTCCCAGAAAAATAAGCGTCAATGACCAGCCCTGTGGACGCGGTCAACTCCTCAGCAGCGCGACCTCGCTGCAGACGTGAGCAAACATCCGCCGTCCGACGGTCCTGCCAAACGATGGCGTGGTGAATCGGTTCACCTGTCACGCGATCCCAAACGACCGTGGTCTCTCGTTGGTTTGTAATGCCAATCGCGGCTATTTGTTCGATGCCGACTTTTGACTTCCGAATAGCCGATCTCGCCACGGCTAACTGTGATTTCCAAATCTCGGCCGGATCGTGCTCCACCCAACCTGGCTTTGGGAAATACTGTGGAAACTCTTTCTGAGCGGAGCCGACGATCGCACCGTCACGACTCACGACTAAAGCACGTGAACTAGTTGTCCCTTGATCCAACGCCAGAACGAAATCCGCCTGTTTCGCCATCATCCTGCTTTCTCCGAGTATTCCGATTCAACATTGACTTACCGCTGCGTCTCGCTCGCGCCAGTTGCGACCTCGCATCGTACACGCTGGAACCGCCCCCGTTTGCGCATGCGGCCAATCCGGTTCACCGTTTACGAAAATTGGGTTTGAATGAATCCAAAGTGCGCATCCAAGCAAGCCACTGCAATGCTGGAACATCAGTCATCTGAGCCAGCACACCCGCACCATCATGCTTGCCCAATCTAGGATTCGTTCCACATAAAAGCTGAGTACGCATTACCCGCTGGCTAAAATCAGCGCACAAAAAATGGCACCTTCTAGTCACACTAGCAAGATGCCAATTGTTTGGAATGCTCGACGTCGGATTGTTCTAACTAGGCAAATGTACCTTGCCGTCCCACAAATTCGACCGTCAAAGATCGTAACAAGATGCGTAAGTGTGCCAGGGGAGACGTGGAGTTACTTTGACTCCATCTCTTTCAGCATCTTCACAAAGCCTTCTTTTTGCTTCTCAATCAGCTCACTGGGCCCAGTCGCCTTGAAGAAGTATTGGCCTTTCTCCTTCGTGACAACGATCGCGCCAAGCATGCGATAGTCCTCACGCTTCACCGTCCGCCCAGGAGCAAAGGGTCCGCCACCCATCGACTCGCTGAAGGTTCCTGGGATGTCAACAAAGTGAACCGTCTGTTCACCGACTTTGAATTCTTCGACTTTCGCGACGTCTTTGGTCGCTTTTCCATCAGGCTGAGAAAATTGCCCAATCCAGCGGTCAATATTTGCTTTAATGGAACCGCCAGCACCCATTACCGTGATTCTTGCAGTGGGATCATCTTTCTTTGCGTCTGCAGGTGCCGCGAATTCATACGCAAGCATGGACGACCGTGCCTTAACCTGCTTCCATTCACTCGGTGCAACCATTTGCAATCCACCACGCGCCAACTTAAGTGTGACGCCTTCCTTCTTCGCGTCGTCTGTCTTCGAAGATTCGGTCGCGGCTTCTTGAGCCAATCCAACCGTCGTCATTGACGACGCGGCACCGAACAACAGGAAAGCAAGCACACTGGATACCATTTTCTTCTTCACGATCTATCTCCTTGAGTCTTCTTTAATGCTTACAAATACGCAGCTCGCTGCGGGCCATGCATTCTATCCTCGAATCAAGCTTGAATGAATGATGGTCGCGAGTTGATTCGAATACTATTTCGACGGCTCCCCAGCGACGCAATGTAGATACTCGTCGCTTCGCAAGAACAATCGGCCCCCAGCGGCAGCCGGCGTTGCATTGCTCATCGACTTGTCGCCAAGCTTGTTGTGAGACACTAACGCAAAACTTTCGTTTCCTTCCATGATGAACGTGCCATCGTAGCGACTCTGCAGGAGAAGGTTCCCATTCAAGTTGATCATGGAAGCGTAAATGGGGCGTCCGCCAAGTCCGCCTGGCATCCTCGCTCTTGCGACTTGCTCGCCGGTCTTCGCATCTTGGCAATAACAACGAGCACGATCATCAGCCCAGAACAATTGATCTCCAATCAAGACTGGTGTCGAAATGTAGGATGTCATCTTGCTCGTCCATTTGACGTGCGAACTCGTTACATCACCTCGCCCACCGACTTCGATGCACGCGGAACCGACTTGCCGGAACCCGCCGTAGATGTAAACCAACTCGTTCGAGACGATGACGCAGGGCGAAATATTTCCGCTGATTGGGACTTCCGCATACCACAGCAGTTTTCCCGTCCTTGGATTCATGCCCCAAACTTCGCCTACAAGCGCAACGACTAACTCAAGCTCTCCTCCATCCGACTTGGCAAGAGCGGGGGTACTAAATGCGAAGTTGAGATCCGGCGAATCCGCCCGCCAAACTTCTTCGCCTGATTCACCGTCAAGTGCGATGATGGCATTGGACTCCTCCGCTGCATTGACGATCACCAAATCATCAAACAGGATCAAACTCGCGCAGGACCCCCACCCCTTGGGATTCGAACCCGTTCCAACCGTCCGATTCCATAGCGGTTCTCCATCGAGGTTGAAGCAATGCACGCCGGACTTGCCCAGGAACACATATAGACGCTGGCCATCGGTTACTGGCGAGTTCGTTGCATAGCCATGTTCAGGCAAGCCATTTCCAATGTACGGGTCTTCGGGCAAAAAACCCTCTATCGTCTTTTCCCATAGCGGATCTCCGGTTTCGAGATCAAAGGCGGAAACATACCTAGTTAGCTCGGAAATCTCTGCGTTGGACTCGCGGGTATATGTGCAGGACGTCAAGAACACACGACCTCCCGCAATAACCGGACTGCTCGAACCGGTACCAGTTAGTTTGGTGCTCCACTGCAAATTCTCTTCCGTATTCCACACATTCGGTATGCTAGGGTCATCGACGAGCCCCGTGCCATTCGCTCCGCGGAAACGATTCCACCCAAGTTCGCCGACGGCAAACTTGTTCGGTGTCTCGTCGGTACCACTCTCTACTAAAGCCACTTCCATCTCAGGTCGAATCGTTGACCTAAATGGATTGCCAATCCGCCGCAGGGCAATAGCGGCCAAAACTAGAATTGGCACCAAAAGTGAAACCCATAGCAAGAACTTCTTCATTCGCCCAACCAAATCAAAGATAGAATGGATGCTATGACTCAGCACTCGGAGCGCCAGCCATGAAGGTGTTCATTGTAGTGCAACAAACCGGATCATTGAGTGAAGTCCACCCTCGAACGCGGTGCCCCTATGTGGACCTTCGCTTTTGCCCCCTCGACGTACTTGGCCTCAGTCGCCCCCAACCTTCCCCGTCGGACCAGCTAACCTGTGTCACGAATTTCAACCGCTAGGCCAACGGTCCACACTTCCTGCCTTACAGCTCGATCATGAAGCGTCTTAATCTCTTATCTGTACTTGCCGTCATGTTCGGCTTAGCTTTGACAGCGACCGCGAACGACAGCCAGTCGAAGGAGTCGGTCTATGTGGGAGCGGAAGCTCCGAAGATCGCCGCTGAGATCTTTGGCCAAGGCGTTCGGGAAACATCCTGGCAGACTCCCCAAGCAGAACAAGCGGGATTCCATTTGCCCCCAGGATTCTCGATCAACTTGTTCGCGTCAGAAGGCATGTCAGAGGGCAACATAGCGAAGCCACTCAACATGGCCTGGGACCATCGTGGCCGCCTCTGGATCACGAACTCGGTCGAGTATCCCTATCCGGCCGATCCCACCTCCGAAGCCAGAGACTCAATCAAGATCCTGGAAGACACCGACGCAGACGGCCACGCAGACCGTTGCACTACGTTCGCGGATCAGTTGAACATCCCGATGGGCTTGCTGCCGGTCGCGGATGGTGTGATCTGCTTCAGCATCCCTTACGTGTGGCACTTGCGAGATCGAAACGGTGACGACATCGCCGACGAACGAGTCAAACTACTCGGCCCGTTCGATACGACTCGCGATACGCACGGCATGGTCAACGCGATGCGACGTGGATTGGATGGCTGGATCTACGCGTGCCACGGCTTCAATAACCAGTCCAAAGTGACGGCGAGCGACGGCTCTGAAGTGGATCTAAATTCGGGAAATACCTTTCGATTTCGAGAAGATGGTTCTCGCATTGAATTGGTCACTCGTGGTCAGGTCAATCCGTTTGGACTCACCCAGGATGAGTTTGGCAACTGGTTCTCAGCGGATTGTCACAGCAAGCCGCTCACCGCCTTGCTGCCTGGAGCTTGCTACCCGAGTTTCAGCCGTCCTCACGACGGTCTCGGCTTCGCGCCGCCCATGATGGAACACCTTCACGGCAGCACCGCAATCTCAGGACTAGCACTGTATCGTGCAGGACAGTTTCCGCCGGCATACCGCAATCTACTCTACAGCGGTAACGTGATGACGAGCCGCATCAATTGCAACCGTCTTGATTGGACCGGCAGTACCGCCACTGCGGAAGAATACGATGACTTCCTGACAAGCGAAGATCCCTGGTTCCGCCCTGTCGATATCCAGATTGGTCCGGACGGAGCGCTCTACGTCGCAGATTTTTACAACAAGATCATCGGACATTACGAAGTACCTTTGGAACACCCCGGACGAGATCGAACAAGTGGGCGAATATGGCGCATCACTTACGCCGGAGGTGAGGGGCAATCACCGACTCCTCCGAATCGCTCGCACACGAAGTCGAATCATGCAGACGATTTATTGAGCCAAGGTCAAGCACCGCATGGGAACGCAGAGACGAATCTTTCATTGGCCGAGTTCGTCGCGTCGCAGCCGGTGACAAGCCCGGATTTAGAGTCGGCTCTCGTTGAGCACCTCGCCCGAAACAGTGAGCCCCGCTGGATCCAGCAGGCGAAGCAAGTCTGGCTTGAAGAGAGTGCATCCACAAAAGCAAACGCCTCTCTCCAGAAAGACTCTGCGGCTATAACAACGCCCCCCCTGCACAGAATTACTCTCCGGTTTCTTCTGCGCTGCAGAGAAATCTCGCCCGATTTCGCACTTGCTCTCACCGAAACAGTCCAGCGGGAGAACACCACGGCCTCACTCGAAAAGTCAATTTTGATTTTGCGAGTCTGTCGTGACGTAGGTGAATCCAGCCGACAACACTTCATCCGGTTTGCCCGCGCCGTGCTGGCGACGGACTTCAATCGCTTTCAGGCTGACTCACTGCAGGAAGAAAACGATTCACGAAGCCACGCGAACTCGCCGCGATTGCCGCCTGCCCCGACTCTCGCGGGACTCGCGAAGCGTTCCGCCTCGGACTACTTGGCGGAATTCGGCGACGCGTCCGATGTGAGGCGGCTTATGCTCGCATTCCAAAACTCCCAACAGAGCGACAAAGCCTTGCGTCATTCGTTGCGAATCGCGATGCGTAACCAGCTCAGAACACCGAACGTGCTGCCAACCATGTTGTCGGAATACTCAGGCAACCTGCCCCCGTGTATCGCCGGGGTTCTGCCGGGCATTGATAGCCAAGTTGCAGCATTCGCGTTGCTTGCTCACGTAACGAAGAACCACGAGAATGGGTATTCGGAATCATCCGATGCATCGCTATTGAAAGCAGCTCGCGAAATGGTTCTCAAGCACCTGCCTGCCAGCGGAGATCGATTATCGGAGGCGATCGACTCTATCCAGCTGCTCGCTTCATCACCGAGCGACGCTCATTCGGCCACGTCCGGCTCGAATACAGCGGCCGCATCGGTTCGCGAGGCTGAACTGCTAGCCAAGATGATTCAACGGCACCAGAGTTTGCATCGCAGTCATTTCAAATCGAACGACCAATCCGCTTCTGGCAACCAACTTCTTCGCCGCGAAGGGGGCGAGATGCTCGCGCGACTCCTCGAGCAGGCCATCGAAATTTCGAGAGACGAAGTCGCCGTAGCCTGGTTCGATAATCAGGGACAGACCTGGGACGCCCAGCCTAGGTCTTCGGCAGACGGCATCGATGCTCAACTGCTTTCCAGTCATACCAGGGGCGAATCCTACACCGGTACACTTGCGACGGACTCCTTCGAATGCCCGGCAAAGATTGAGTTCTGGGTCGCTGGACACAACGGATTTCCGAACGAAGATGATTTGCAAGCCAACTTCGTCCGCTTAGTCGAATCGGCATCTGGAAAAACACTACGTACTGCGTACCCGCCTCGCAACGATACCGCACAGCAGGTCGTTTGGGACACTCAAGAACTGAGCGGCATTCGCGTCCGCCTGGAAATCGTCGACGGTTGTTCACTCAATGCTTACGCTTGGCTCGCTGCCGGACGATTCGGAAACCCGATATTGAACCCAGCGAGTCTGAATTCGAACATTTTTCCAGCTATGTCTCCTCTCTTAGCCGCCGGCTGCGGCGAACGGATACAAGAGCAACTACAGGATTTGCTTGAGTCACTCCCGCGGGGCTCCAAGCATCGGGGGGATCTGCTGGCGGCGATCTACCGAGGCAACAACAATCCTCTTGCTGCCAGCCTCTGCGAACATTCCGTTAGGCACGGGCTATCGGATCAAGTGCCGAATCGACAAGTCCTCTCGGCAGCTGAACTGTTTGACCTGGCCAAGCAACTTTGCCAACAAGCTACCACGCCAGTTCAGCGAGATTTGGCCACACAACTTTCTCGTTCCAGCCAGGGCATCGCGCTGGCAGCGGATCTCATCGCGTCCGGTCACCTCGGATCCGATGCCTTCGCGAATTTGACGGAAGATCAGTTGCCCTCCGACTTGGATTCCGAACGAATGGAACGCCTAAAGCAGGCAATCCAAAATGCTAGGAACTTACCCGACTTCGACATCAACAAAATCGAGACACAGATCGCGAAGTTTGGGTCCGAAGGCGAGGATGGGGAAAAGATCTACCTCAGTCATTGTGCGAACTGCCATCAGCTACGAGGGAAAGGCAAATTAGTCGGGCCGCAGCTAGACGGAGTCATCAATCGCCCCAGTAGCCGACTATTGCAAGACATTCTGCTTCCAAACGCCAACGTTGATACGGCGTTCTTGCAATCCACCATACTGCTTGACACGGACGAAGTTCTCGCTGGACTAGTCCAAGAGATCGACGATGACACTCTGCTGCTGACAAACACAAACGGGGAGCAACGTGAAATCGAACGGAGTCAAGTCGTTAGCCTGAAGCAAAGTACGTCTTCGCTGATGCCTGGCAACTTCAACGAAATCCTGAAACCATCACAATTGGCCGCTCTCTTCGACTTTATTCGCTCAGCTCGGTAGGGTTGGGAGTTAATCTGTTATTCTTCCCGCAAAAATCGCACCGGGTCGGCGGCTCGCAATTCGCTTCGATCCGTTGCATACTTACCCTTGCATCGATCTTGAACGAAGACGCATCCGGATTGAATTAAGCTATGCCGCACTTCCCGCGAACGAACCGGATCTACCGCTTCGTGTCTCGCCATATCTCCCGGCTCAACGATCCGATGGGGCCCAAATGGCGTAGTACCCGACTGATACAGCAACTGACGCTATTAGCGACCAGTCTCTTTTTGCTTTCGGCCAATTCGGATGCCCAAACGTTAACCGACTCTTTGCAAAACGAACCCGCGGCAAAACTTGCACAAGAGGCAATTGAGAACGGAAACGCAGCAAAAGGAGCCATCATCTTTGCACGTGCCGAACTTGGCTGTTCGACTTGCCACATTCGGGGCATTCGAGACGGACTCGGCCCGGATCTGACCAACTTGCAGCCGGCACCAGACTCCATCGAATCCACCGTCCAATCGCTTCTCTCTCCTTCAGCGGTCATCCGCGAAGGATTTGCGACGGTTCGAGTATTGAATTCGGACGGCCAAATTTTCAGTGGACGTCTACTTCCGGGCGGTGCAGAAGATTCCGTCGCGAACGAGAACAACGAAGCGTTCGATCGGCCAATCTCCTTGCGCGAGAACGGAGGATCACAAAAACGGATCCAGATTGATCCATCTGAAATCGAGCAGATTCAATTCACCAAGACGTCGCTGATGCCATCGGAATTGATGAACCAATTGAAGAATCGCCAAGAGTTTCTGGACCTGCTCAAATATGTATTGGACCTGCAGACTCCACGAGAGGAAGAGCCGAGCCGCACTTCCGTTGCGAGTCAGTTAACGACTGCCGAACAAGGTCTGCTTCTATTAGATCAATTCCAATGCGTTCAATGCCACTCAGAATCGCGGCGAACATTGCCTTTCCCCAAACCGTCAGCCCCAGATCTTCGCGCACTAGCAGGTAGGCTGTCCCCCGAGCACCTTCGCCGATTCCTAGCCGCACCTCATAAAGTGAAGCCCGGAACACCGATGCCGGACGTCCTGTCAGAGCTCCCTCCCGAAGAACAACCCAAGGCGATCAACGCACTCGTTGACTTTTTGGTCGACGCGGCGGAGTCGCAGTACACGGAACCGACTGTCGATGGCGAGGCAGTGCAGCGCGGCGAGGTTCTCTATCGTACGGTCGGGTGCGTCGCCTGCCACAGTCCCGACATTGCTAATGTTGCATCGAGTTCGGACCGTGCCTCCAATCTGGATTCATTGAGCCCAGTACCATTGGGGCCACTTGCCTATTCGATTTCGGGACTGGTCGAGTACCTCGAAAATCCGCATCGCGTCCGCCCATCTGGCCGCATGCCCAACATGGGACTCTCGCACTGGGAAGCGATCGATCTCGCCAACTACTTGCTGAGCTCACACCAAACAGGTTTTCCCGATGCGACGAAAACTCCTCCATCGGGTGAACCAGTGAAGAACATGTCTGCGGCAGGCAAGGAGTATTTCGAGACCCTTGGATGCGCTCGGTGTCACGAAACGCAGATCCCTGAATCAGCTGGTTTCAATCAAAGCTATACCGCTCTAGTTGAATTGGACATCGCGAAGGGTTGCTTGTCCGGTACTTCTTCCACTCGCTCACCATCATTGCATTCGACAAAGACCTGTGTCGCCTATGATCTGAACGAGACAGAAGTCAAACAAATCCAAGCTGCACTCGAATGGCGACGGAAGAAGGAACGACTTCAACAGGAGAACGAAATCCGACTTTCGCTGCAAGCCTTCCGGTGCAACGCCTGCCATAGGCGCGGCAGCTTCGGCGGCGTCCCCGATTCACATCGGGACTATTTCGAAACCACGAATCCGAACCTTGGCCCCCAGGGACGTTTTCCACCCAGCCTGACCGGAGTCGGTCGCAAGCTGAAGCCGAAATGGCTTCGCCAAGTTTTGGTCGAAGGCAAGGCGATCCGGCCATACATGAAGACCCGAATGCCACAGTTTGGAACAGAAAACGTCGAACACTTGGTTCCCGCCTTGCTGGAGGCCGATGTTGCTGCACCAAAACCTTTTCCGGATCTTGCCGACCAGGAACTCAAGAAGCAACACCGAGAGTCTGGAGGCCGTTTGGTTGGCAGCGACGGTCTCAACTGCATTGCGTGCCACACCTTCCAGTTGAAGCCGGCGCAGACGATGCCGGCGGTGGATTTAACGGACATGCACGAGCGACTCCAACCAGCTTGGTTTAGGGACTTCATGCTCTCGCCGAAGAGTTTCAACGCGGGCACGGTTATGCCCGACTTCTGGCCCGGCGGCAAAGCGTCCCGAGCCGATATCCTCAACGGAGACACAGATCAGCAAGTTGCTGCCATCTGGGAATGGCTCAAGGACGGACGCCAAGCGAGAACGCCGCGCGGGCTCATTCGAAAACCCATGGAGCTCGTAGCGAACGACGAAGCGGTCCTGCTCCGACGTGCATACCCTGGAATCGGCAAACGCGGAATCGGCGTCGGTTACCCAGCCCAAATTAATATTGCTTTTGATGCCGAGCAGATGCGGCTAGCAAGTCTATGGGCGGGCAAGTTCATCGACCCATCAGGTGTTTGGCGCAGCCAGGGACACGGCCGTGTCCGCCCACTTTCGCGAGATGTCATTCAATTCCGCGCTGGTCCCGAATTGGATGATCTTGAGAATCCCTGGATCGCCGACGACGGGCGACCGCCCGAACATCAATTCAAAGGCTATCGCCTCGACCAACTCCGCCGACCAATATTCTTGTACCGTTTTGAAGACCTAAGCGTTGAAGATTACTCCCAAGACCAACTGAGCTCGAATGGAGTGATAACGATCACCCGTTCACTCAAGATCACTGGTCCCGCGCGGAGGGGCCTCGCGTTCAGGATTAATCCAGATGCAGATATCGAGACCACTGGTCAGAACACCTACCGTATTGGATCCGCTTTGACGCTCAAGATCATCGATGCCGCGAGCCAATTAGACGACGCTGAGGAGCGAAGTCCTCAGAGTAGAGCCATCTTAATTCCACTGGAAGTGAAGGCATCTACCTCAACCGAGTTCGGCATACAGTATCGCTTCGAACCGAATCCGAAGTAGACATCCGGTTTCCATAGCCAACGGTCGTTTCAAAATCAAAGCCCCCCGAAGCACTTCCACACGCCCATGTCCAACCACCTGTTGCTCCAGCGAAATCTACCCTGCGTCACGTGCACTGCCCTTTTACTGTTGTTGTGCACCTCTTCAGCCAGGTCGCTCAGAGCGCAGAATCTGGGAGAGTACTGGAACACAGCCGAGCAAGAAGCGGAGTACTACCGCATCGTCGATATCCCATTACCGAAAGAATTGGAGCTGGAAGCAACCAGCTTGGACGTATTACCAGACGGGAAACGTCTCGCCATCGGCAGTCGTCGCGGTGAGATTTTTCTGGTGGACGGAGCCTTTGAGAAATACCCGAAGCCAAAATTTCACCGCTACGCCAGTGGGCTAGACGAGATCTTTGGTCTATCGAGGACCCAAGATGGCAGCTTCCTTATCACGCAGCAGACAGAAGTCACGCGTGTACGGGACCTGGATGGTGATGAACGTGCCGATAGTTTTGAAACGCTTTCGGACGAGTGGGGCTTCAGGAACTACCACGAATTTTCATTCGGCTCTAAGCCCGACCCGGATGGCAATACCTGGGTCGCACTCTGCTTGTCAAAATCTTACAACTCTGACGTGCCCCTCCGCGGCTGGTGTGTCAAAGTTACGCCTGAGGGTGAGACCGTGCCGGTTTGCTTCGGAATACGGAGCCCCTGTGGCATAGGCCCCAACGAACACGGAGTCATGTTCTACGCAGAAAGCCAAGGCCCATGGAATGGCTCCTGTTCACTCAAAGTCCTTGAGCCTGGCGGTTTCATGGGACACCCCATCAGCGTGAATTGGTACGACCTACCAATCGTAAAGCGTCATGGCTTTCTCAAACCGGAGACGCTGCCTAATACCCGATCACGAATAGAAATCGAACGCAAACGTGTTCCCGAGCTTGTACCTTACGCCGTCGTTTTCCCCTACATCAAAATGGGGCGTTCGATCTCGGGCTTTACGGTAGATCGCACTGGCGGCAAATTTGGGCCCTTCTCCGACCAGATCTTTATCGGGGACTTCAGCTTGAGCATCGTCATGCGTGCAACAACGGAAAAGATCAACGGAGTGTGGCAAGGTGCCTGCTACCCGTTCCGGGAGGGCCTAGCTACCGGGCTCATCGCTTGCGAGTTTACTCCAAATGGAGACCTGATCACTGGCGGCACCAACCGAGGATGGCCAGTCCGTGGGCCCAAAGCCTATGCATTGCAACGACTCGACTGGACGGGAAAAACTCCATTTGAAGTTCTGAAAATCAGCGCTAAGCCAGAGGGTTTTCTCGTCGAATTCACGAAGCCCGTCGATCCGAAGCTCGCCAGACTCGGTACGTCCTACTCGCTTCAGACTTACACGCACATTTATCGCCAAGGCTATGGGAGCCCCGAAGTCGATCACACGACGCCAACCGTTTCCAATGCCGAAGTTCAAGACGACGGACACAGCGTCCTGCTCTATGTTGACGGCCGCGTTCAAGGGCATGTCCATGATTTTGATTTCGCGGCTCTTCGTTCAATCGAAGGTGAGTCGTTGCTCCACACCAAAGCGTATTACACGCTCAACGAAATCCCGGTAACCCGCTAACGTCAGCGAATTGTTTGCAGGTCAGCACGCCCCTCATCGATGCGGTAAATCATGCCGCCCGTTAATACAAATATGGTTCGCGCACCCGAGGGGCGCTTCGACCAGACGATTTCAGTTCCTGAAGAAGTTTCTGCAATTCTTTTCGCTTCGCCTCTTCGCGAGACCATAAATTTGTCGTTTCGCACGGATCCTTAGAAAGATCATAAAGCTGCCCAGGTGCATCCGGTTCGGATTCTGGCAACTGATACTTCATCATGTGGCCGCGATCATAGTTGTTGCCACCCGATCCCTTGTGGTCCAAGAGCTTCCAGTTTCCTTGTCGTAGCTGGAATTCACCACGGAAGCTTTGCGTCAACAAGTGAGGACGGACCGAGACACCTTTATCTTGCATTCCTAGCAAGACCGGCAACAGATCGAAGCTGTCAACTGCATCATCTTCCTTGAGTTGATGGCCAACGACCGAAGCCACTGTCGCCAAAATGTCGGTCGTATTCGCTAACTGCTCGGTCACTTGAGCCTTGGGAATGCGGCTCGGCCAGCGTGCAATAAATGGCACTCGATGCCCGCCTTCCCATCCATCACGCTTCATACCGCGCCACCCGCCCGAAGCATCGTGTGCGTGGTCTTGCCGCATCCAATCCACGTGTAGGGTTTCGGCTCCGTTGTCGGAGTTAAAAAGGACAAGAGTATCGTCATCGATATCGTGTTGCTTCAGTAAGCTCATAAGCCGGCCAACGATGGCATCCAACTCGTAGACGAAGTCTCCGCGAGGTCCCGCCTCGGTTGCCCCCGAAAACTCTTCTGCGGGCAGCACCGGTGCATGAGCGATCTGAGTACTGAGTACCGCAAAAAACGGAGCATCGGGCGTTGACTGCAGATGGTTCTCAATGAACTCCTTTGCTTTGTCAAAAAATAACAGGTCCGCGTTGATAAAGTCGTAATCCGGAGCTTTCCAGCCTTCATCATTGTCCCACCGCCATTTGCCGCCTGGATTTGGAAGCGTATCGCGTTTGTGCCGCATACTTGCAGGTTGTACCACCATGCCATCTTCAATGTACACGTACAGCGGGTCCGTGTTGGGGCAATTGGGTGTAATGAATGATCGGTCGAATCCTCGTGCATTCGGTCCATCCAGCAGAGGAGTGCTCTTCTCGTAGTCAATTAATAGCGAGTTCTTGAAACCACCTCCTAACCGTTTGCCTTGCTCATCAAACCAAGTCAGCCCCACATGCCACTTTCCGAACACACCAGTTCGATACCCATGTTGTTTGAGCATATCCCCGATCGTAAGCGTGCCTGGCTTTAAGTAGCTAGGACCGCCAGGCCCCTCAAAGGCCCCGCCTCCGCGCCCCGTTGAGCGATAGATTTGCTGTCCGGAATAAAGACCATAGCGTGACGGTGAACAGATCGTCGACGGACTGTGTGCGTCGGTAAATCGTATACCTTCTGCCGCAAGCCGATCAATATTGGGCGTCTGATATTTGCATTCGTCGTTGTAACAAGACAGATCTCCATAGCCGAGGTCATCCGCGTAGACGATGACAATGTTGGGACGCTCACCGCCAATCGCGTGACTGGCAACAGAGCAAGCGGCCAGCAGAAGCAAAGGGACCAACATTCCACAGTAATTGCCTAGCATCTGTGATCGTGAAAATCGGTTTTCAACCAGAGAGCAAAGAGCGTTGCCAGATAACAACACTGTCTCCGCAACGAAACTCAGATTAAAACGCGCAGGCATAAACGATTCCGTTTCTCTTCGAAGTTGATCAGACCTAATCCTAGACGGCCGCCCCACTAGGTAGGCGGCCTCACTAGATGCCAAGCGATGCGTTACTTGCGACTTAGCGTTACCTCAAGTAGCCATCAACCCATCCACGTGATCCTTGCGGCGGTACCGCATCGGCTACATCAGTTCCGTCCGCGATTGTGAAAGCAATGGCCAATGGAAACTTTCCAGCTGGTGGATTCTGAGTGTAACGACCATGCCCCCAGAATTCACCGCTGCAAATGAGCTCCAATTCGGTGACCTGCTTGCCGTCATGCTTCAGACGACCACGCAAGGTCGCCTGGTAGCCACGAGCCCCATCAGCGGTCGCTAAGTTCACCGAGCCTGAGATAAGTCCGGCATCGTCGATGCGAAGCTTGACCGACTTCAGCTCATCTTTCCTCCACATCGGCGGCTCACCGCGGGTATTGTCGACGAGATGGAACCGAGCAATGCGTTGCTCCAGACTGGGTTCAAAACGACCTTCCATCAAGGCCTGGTGTTCGTTTGCTGTGATCCAGAGATTATCTCTTGAAAGCGACGACTGGAAAATCTTCCGCCACCGGTTTGTCGTCGGCTCATAGCCGCCGAGCACCTTAGCACGAACCCGGATCACCAGTCCACCTTCGGGAGGTTCGACGTTCCAACGCGGGTCTTTCGTTTCCGCATTGATAGCTGCAAAGCCATCCTTCTTCAACGAATCATGTTCTTCGAGACTTTTTCGTACGAGGCGCAGCACTTTCTCGGGGTCGCGATTGTTGTTGAACAGAAGCAGTTCTCCACCCGCGCTGGCGACATAGAACCCCTGCGTTGTGTTGGTGAAGTCATTGCGGGGACTCTGCAATGCAATCCTTCTATAGAACTCTCCTTCAGTATCTTTCTGGCGCCGCTGGTAGGCTTGATCAATGGCAACTGGAATGAAAGCGGATTGGAGTAGTTGGACTAGTTCAGGCTGGGCAAAAGTCGACTCACGGTCGAGCACACCATTGTTTCACGTGCAGCCCAATGGGTGTCCGTCCATTGCCCAAATGAAGATTGGCTTTCGATTGGCTGCGGCCTCTTTCTGAGCTTCTAACAAACTGGTCTTCCATGGAATCTGTCGCCATAGTGCTTTCGAATCAGGAGTTAACTCCTTGAGTAGTTCCTGATAATTCTCGTCGCTGATCTCTTCCGCATGCGTGTGTGCATTGATCCATCCGACCAATGCGATTCCAAGCCACAGCCAGTTCGTCTTCATGGTTCTACCCTCCCGCCAAAGTCATGCGGCAGCCCACTTTCCAATTCGGAGCTGCTGTCTTCGTTCCAGCCCAAAAAAAAACCCAGGCCGAACAAGTCGACCTGGGTTCATTTTAAACCAATCGTCGTACCACTAAGGGCACTGTCTGCAATTAGGCAGCAGGAGCGTCAGAAGCAGAAGCTGCGTCTGAAGCTGGATCTGGAGTCGGTGCAGGAGCTGGTGGAGCTTCGGCTGGTGCAGCGCTCTCGTAGATAACGCCACTGTCCATGGTCTGGCTGCAGTTAGTGCATCCAGGTGTCGAGCTCATGATCATTGGAGCTGAAGTCATAACAGCACCACCGCATCCGCAGTCGCTGACAGGTGCAGCACAACCGCAATCGCTTACTGGAGCGGAGCATCCACAATCGCTCACTGGAGCAGCGCAACCGCCGCAAGCTGGTTCTGGAGCTGCACATCCGCAGTCGCTAACAGGAGCTGCACATCCGCCGCATGCTGGAGCAGGAGCTTCGCAGCCACAGCTAGGAGCTGGTTCGCAGCATGTTGGAGCTGGTTCGCAGCAAGTTGGAGCTGGTTCGCAGCATGGATCTGGCTCTGGGCAACCGCAGTCAGCCTTCTTCGCCTTTAGCTTAGCGAGCAATCCGCCACCACACTTGCGCTCACGTGGCTCGCGACCACCGCAGCGGCCTGAAAACAACTTCATTCCGCCACAAGACTTCGAACCGCCACACTTGCGGCCAAACGCGTGACTTTCTTGAACATCAAAGCCAGCGGTCAACAACATGGCCAAGCCAGCGATGCCCGCAACCAAACGTAGATTCATCGGTTATACCTCCAATAGGTCACCAACAACACAATTGGCTCAAACTGCTGAGCCTGCATGGCGGGCCATCCGCCTAAATGCATACACCATCCGACTGAAACCAAACTGACACTGTGAAGGCCTCGACGAGTCGCCAAGTTTACCGATCAGCCGAGAAAGTCCGGTTACAACGAATAGGCAATATGCGAAACATGGCCAATAAGTTACAGCCGGCCCTAGGTGTGTCAACAGGGTGCGAGTGAGGACATACCATGGCCCAAACGACATCAATCGAAGTAAGAAAACGGTAGGCAAAGGCACTCCAAGATCGCCCACACTTTGCATACTCCGCCACTCGATACGGAACCTCGGCTCACACGCACTGGCCCGGACGCACCAAACACCCCATTAGGGCTAATCGTTTCAATATCATGCAGGTGCCAACTGGCTGCAAAAGCAGCCCAAAAAACAATCTATGTTGCCTGATTTACATAGCGTGAATACTGATAGCACGATCTCTGGCCGTCGTTTTCTTCTCTGGACAGGACGGGCTATGCTTTAGCTCCGAGAGGCCGTAATCTGCGGGCCCGAAACAGTCTCGCCGCACGGCTTGCCTATGTGGCTGGCCGGATCCCCTGCCGTATTTCGACTGGGACATGAAGCTTTTGGCCTGTATAAGACTAGCGTCCCACTTTCCCCAAAATTTCCTCACGACGTATTGGCTCCGAATTCCAGAGGTCTCTGCAGAGCCCCCGGAGCGATGAGCTGAGGTCTAGACACGAAGGAGAATAGATGCGTTTCTGCTCTCGTGCTTTGGCAACCCTCGCTGTTGCCATCGCCATTTCAACAGTTGGTGCCAATACGGGATTTGGACAAAAATCCAATGAGAAGTCCGATGAGGCGCCGAAGGTCGAAGTCGGGAAAAAAGCCCCTGACTTCACGATGACAAACATAGAAGAAAAATCGTTCAAGCTGAGTGAACGACTAGGCAAAGGCAAGAACATTGTCTTGATGTTCAGTCGTGCCCATTGGTGACCGTTTTGCATGAGGCAGCTAGGTGAGCTGCAAGGACAAGCGGAAGAGTTCAAGAAGCTAGATGCAGAACTTATCTTTGTTTTTCGAGAAGAGCAGAAAGGAGTGGAGGGGCTGAAGATGATTCAGCAACGCATCCCCACCAAGTTCACTTTGGCTCTCGATCCGAACAAGAAGTCGTCCAAGGCATATAGCACGCAACGCATGACTTTCGACAACTTTGTGATTGGCAAAGACGGTAAAGTCGCAGCCATCATCGACGGGACGCTTCGCGAACGGGCAAGTGCGAAGAAGCTCATTGAAGAGCTCACAAAGTTAGAGTCGGCCGGGAAGTAAGATCCTAGCTGCGTGAACGCTCGGCGTTCGCACAATAACGAAACTGATTGAAGCCTGGTCGATGCACGTCGGCCGGGCTTTTTTTCTGCCAGCAGCCAACTGCAGGCAAACGCATCAGCCAGATACTGAACCTGTGCCAGAGACTCGTCCGCATCCCCGGCTTCTTGAGAACCATCTTCAAGCGGAAGCGGATGGGAATCGAACCCACCAGGCATTCGTTCGAACGCCTCATCGGCTTTGAAGACCGTGGCGATCACCAGATCAGCAAACGCTTCCGAATCCCACACGTGCTTGCTCTGTTCGTCTTTGAAAGACGAATCTCACGTAAGCGCATCGAGACTACGCCTCGTCACCAATCATCCCAGACTTAGCTGCGTCGAGATTCGAAGCAAAAGACGATCTAACCATCTTAACACAAGATGGATCTCAGCTGATTAGCAAGTGCGTCGCATGCCAGGGTTAATCATAGTTTCAAGATAGCGACTAGTTTCCGTGGATTGGCGGCAAGT
>JBKAHA010000005.1:0-570469 GCA_046290675.1 Aureliella sp. | reverse complement strand
TTGGATTCGCATGCATCTCCTTTGGATTCGCATGCATCTCCTTTGGATTCGCATGTTCGCCTTTGGATCCACATGTGTATGGAAACGCGTTCTAGCGAGTCCAACCTTCAGAGCGTTCCATCAAAACGTTAAAAAACTGCCTGGCGGTGTGCGGTACGTCTGGATTGTCAAATCCGAACTGCGACATGAAACCTTCGTCCTGCCAGACGAGTAAACAAACGACTGCCAGTTTGCCGTAGGTGACGTAGTTGGCCCAACGATCCTTGCTCCACAGTTTCAGCGCTGTCCCAAAGGACTTCTTGAAACGAAAGCTCCCGCCGCGGTAATCGATCGACCAAATCTCATCCAAAATCAAATGGCTGAGAAATCCCAAGATGACGCCGCTCGTCTTGAATAGACGAGCGCCGAAGTCATCGCATGACATCACGAGGAAAGCGAATAGCCCTGCGATCGCGGCCGCCGGAAGGCTATGCCACATTCCACGGTGAACCGTGTAGCGCCGAAAGATCTCAGCAATCACAAATCGCATTGTGAGATAGACAAGACCAGCAGCCAGCACCATTTGCTCATGCGTCAAGTCGAGCCGTTGGAAGCGATCTACCATCAGCATCGGAACGACCGCAGAACAAAGCGTTGTCGCCTCTCGAAGCGGCCGGCCGGAATCGCTGTCCAGGTCTGGCAACATTCCACTGACGCTGCATAAACCGCCTGCGATGATCGAGGTGGTGATGTCCATCCCGGCCTGCTTACCCGCAAACCCCAGCGCGACGCCGGTCAGAGTGCTTACGGTCATATGGGATCTGAAGTCGGCCATGACTTACCTACGAATGCATGCATTTGCCGGAACAGCCACCCTGCTCCCAAATTGGATCAAATGGGTTCTAGCGTATGCCACCACTTCGACTGAATACCAGTTTCTGACCACTCGCATTCTAGACAACGATCTTCAACTTCTTGTACTTCACGTGCAACCAATCGCCCTTCACTCCGCGCCGACGAATTTGATAAACCCCACAGCTCTCGGCATCTCCGATGCGGTCACGGAAACCTGACTCATACGGCCCTGCAGTCCGAAACTTAGACGCCCCATTTTGCGAACAGCGTACGAGGACCCAACATCGTGCAAGCTTACGATTTGATCATGTTGATCGTGCTGGCCATGGCAACGATTTTTGGAGCCATTAAAGGCTTTGCCTGGCAAGTCGCGTCAATCGCTTCGGTCATTGTCAGCTATCTCGTGGCCTACAATTTTCGGTTCGAAGTCGCCAACATGATCCAAGCTACGCCGCCCTGGAACCAGTTCCTGGCGATGTTGATTTTGTATGTGGGAACATCATTCGCCATTTGGGTCGGCTTTCGACTCTTCAGCGGTGTCATCGATCGTGTTCGACTCAAGGAATTCGACCGGCACCTGGGTGCAGGTTTCGGTTTCACCAAAGGGCTGCTGTACTGCCTGCTGATTACGATGTTTGCGATGAGCCTGCTCGGAAAGAACCAACAACGCGCGATCGGCCAGTCTCGTTCGGGCTACTTCATCGCCCACGCATTGGATCGCGGCGTGGGCATCCTTCCAAAGGAAGTCCATGATGTTGTCGGCCCCTATTTGGCGCGACTCGACGGACAACTGAAAGACGGGCAGCAGGGGCCTCCAGCCGAGGTAACCGAATGGCAAGCTCCGGGTGCTGAAAACCAAAGCCCTTTCGGTAACGCTACCGGCGCCATCGGGGACATCATTGGACAGCAGCTTCCGGCCGGTGTTGCGGGCGCACTCGAGAATCTGTCGCTACCGTCCACGAACCTGACATCGCAACAGTCTCAACCATTCAACCAGCCGATCTCGCCAGACAATAACCAGAATCTACCCGGAACAAGCCCAGTCTATCCGCCGGCCAACAACAACGCGGGTTCATTCCAGAACAACGGCACTGCGTCCTCATTCCAATACCCGGCGCAGCCACCGCAATACCCGGCAACCCAGCCATCAAATCAAACGCTGCCGCCCACCGGAAATTACCCGCCAAACAACTACCGGGCTACCGAACAAGCCCGCCAACAAGGCGGTTACATCCCGCGATAAAACTCACGGCAGGTCGAGGGGGGACTTGCCGACGGGGCAGCAAGCACCAACAATCGCAGAAACGCATAAAACCCAGGGAAAAACGCAAATCAAACCGAACATAAGAAACATTATCGGACGTTGCAGTCGGGGCGAATACCGGCCCTCTCTCAACACTTTTACAATACGTTTGCCGCAACAAAGAGACCTTAGGCAGCCAGCCCAAGCACACCCAACAAAGACGTGATCGCCAAGCCGATCACAAACGAGATTACGACACAGGCAATGGCGATCAGCAACGCCTCGAGCAGCTCCTTCTCGAAGACCGTCATCACCGCGCCGAACCAGACGACGATCGATAGAAGACCGCCAAAGGGGAGCAAACTGACGAGGAAGCTTGCAAGCGTGATGCCGGCGCATTTGAACAGCGAGTCTTTGGTCACCGCCTCCTCTCCGGTCACCAACAATGCACCTGCCAAGACGCCCGTCCCGACGACGAGCTGCACCGTTCCCAGAATAAGCAATGCAACGATCATGAGGATTTCCCTCTACGGTGCGGCCAAACTTCTCCCGCAGGAGACCTTAGGCAGGAGCAGCCTCTAGAAATTCGCCCATCGTGCGGAATTTCTCGTATCGACGCTCTAGCAATTCGTCGATTGGCTGGCTCTGCAGTTCAGCCAATGTCGATACCAGATAGCTCTTCATCCGGGCAGCCATCTTGTGATGATCTCGGTGGGCGCCACCCAGCGGCTCTTCGATCACGTCATCGATCACCCCAAGCTCTTGCAAGTGACTCGACGTGAAACGCAATGCGTCGGCCGCCTTCGGCGCGTGGTCGTGACTCTTCCAAAGAATACCAGCACAGCCCTCAGGACTGATAACTGAGTAATAAGCATTTTGCAAGACACCGATCCGATCACCGACGCCAATCCCCAAAGCTCCACCCGATCCACCCTCGCCGATCACAACGCAGATGATAGGAGTTCGCAAACGGCTCATTTGGAACATGCTTTCAGCAATCACTTGAGCCTGCCCGCGTTCCTCAGCACCAACCCCCGGATACGCACCCGGTGTGTCGATGAAACAGATGATCGGCATGCCAAACTTTTCCGCCATTCGCATCTTGCTCATGGCCTTGCGATAACCTTCGGGATGCGCACATCCGAAGTTGCAGTTAGCGCGTTGCTTGTAGGTACGACCTTTTTGATGTCCCACGACGACGACCTTCACTTGATCGATCTTCGCAAAGCCAGTCAGCATCGCCCGGTCATCGCCAAAGTGCTTATCTCCATGAAGCTCGACGAATTCCTCAAATGCGAGGTTGAGGTAGTCCTTGGTGTAAGGACGATCTTGGTGACGCGACACCTGAACGATCTGCCACGGCGACAGACTCGAATAGACTTCCTCCGTGACTCGATTCCATTCGCGGCGTAATTCGATGATTTGCTCTTCGATGCCCTGCCGCTGGGATTGATCCTGCACTGCAGCTAATTCATGAGAAAGCGAATCGATCTTCGCTTCGACCTCCAACATCGGCTGTTCAAAATCTGGTCCAGAAGGATTCTTGGCCATCGCTGCGTCTACCACTTATCTTGCCGTTCTTGATGCTCGCCCGATCTCTTGCCGGACGCCGCCAACTCTAAGGACCTGGGACACCGAAAACACCTTCCCGATCGACGACTGGGAAGTGGTTTTAAACGAGCCATCCAGTACTAAGAGATGCACTTCATTGGGATCTCTAAGATACCCACGCAGGCCAAGTCGTGATAGCCAGACTTGGCCTTTCAATCAGGGCTAATGGGCAGGTCACGGCCTAGTCGCGCCTGGCCGCCGGCCGAACCAGAACCACAGAAGCCCCCATTGCGACGGGTTGCTCGCGCCTTCAGCCCCCTACCCTGGCAAATCCCCGAGGCCAGTGAGACTTGGGGCTGCCTAGCCAGAATCACTACTCGTCAGAATCACTACTCGTGATGCGAAATACGGCCAGCCGATGGGAAGTCATCAAAGATGCTGTTCTCAGGAATTCGCGGTTGCTTCTTGTAAATGCGGATCGCGCGCAAACGCTTCAAAAGCTCCCACATTGTCTCTGGACGATCATTGGGACTCTTTGCCATCATTTCGCGAACGAGATTAGCAAAATCGGTACTGATATTCTCGTTGTAAACCAAGGGCGACGGGATGTTCGCGGAAATGTGTTTTCTTAACAAGTCATTGGGACTCTCCCCAGTGAATGGCAACTTTCCAGTTACGGACTCGAAGAAGACGCATCCAAGTGAATAGATATCCGCGCGAGCATCTAAGACGTGACCGCGAATCTGTTCAGGGGACATGTAGCTCCGTGTACCTTGAATGGTTCTCGATTTGCCGCCGAAGAACTTTCCGATTCCCTTTCGCATCTTTCGCGAGATCGTAAAGTCGATGACCTTGGTTTCGCCTTCACGGCTCACTAAAAAGTTATCCGGCTTGATATCGCAATGAACAAAGCCTTGGCTGTGCATGTGATACAGCCCCTCGGTTGCCTGCTGCAGGACCGTCTCGAGCATGTACGCGATACAGTCGGGGCCGCGCCGAAGCGCTTGCTTCATATTTAATTCGCTGAACAACTCCAACACCAGGAATGGAGCGTTCCCACTCAGCACCAAATCGTGCATCTTGATCACGTTCGGATGTTGGAACGATTTAGCGATTTCAAATTCGTTCTTGAGGAACGAGACCTCTTGCTTATTCTTCGCAAAGTCGGGGCGCAAGACCTTCAGGGCATAGCGGTCCCCTGTTCCGTTCTCAATGGCTTCCCATACCTGGCAGCTCGTGCCCATCCGAATGAGTCGAGCAAGTCGATAGGAACCTAAGAAGTCGCGTACTTTGGTCATACTGGTCAGCTCGAAGACGAGAAGGATGAACGTCCGGTATGGTGTCAAAGCTCGTAAGCTTGGATCGAGCAGTTTGACGCAGGACGGTGCTGGACGAGTTTTGCCTAACTCTATGATAGGTCAATCTAGCCAAAACGGAACTTAGCGCTGCGGCCTAGGTGCACCAAATCGAGTATAGACCTCGCGGATTCGCCGCGTCATGAATTGATGCCGAAACTGCTCGGTAAACCGTCTGGCCCCCTCCTGCCCCATCTGAGTTCGCAGGTCCGAATCCTGTACTAACTTCAGTATCGCCTCTGCCAGCTCTCCGACCGATTTGGGCGGGAGCAGAAAACCTGTTTGACCATCCAATACCACTTCCCTTGCACCGTCTACGTCGTAGCTGATCACTGGTTTGCCCGATATGAGTGCCTGAGGCAGCGTCCGCGCCAGCCCTTCTCGGAGACTGGTGTGCACTAAGGTGTCCATCGCGCTGAGATAGTAAGGAACATCCTCGGGACGCACCAAACCAGGCAGGATGAATTTGTCAGCGATCCCGTAGGCAGCCAGCTTGGATTCAATCTCCTCACGCAAGACTCCGTCACCTACCAAAAGGAAACGACACTTGGGATTTTTTGCCAGAACCTCACGGGCTGCTTCGATTAAATACTCGTGGCCCTTCAGATTGAAGAAGCGAGCAATTTTGCCTACAACGACTTCGTCTTGTTGAATCCCGAGTCTCTCACGAGCTTCTGATCGGAGCGAGCCGCTTCGCACAAAGGGCTCAACATCCATCCCGGAATAGATCGTTGTAAACTTGTCCTGTTTCGCCACACCTGCCCCGACCATCAATTCGGTCATCGCATCGGCGACACAGATCATATGATGACAACGGCGGGCGGCCCAGCGTTCCAAGTGAATGAACAGTTTTCGGGCCAGCGCACTCTGAAATGGGTGAAACGGGGCCCCGTGGACGGTATGAATAATCGTTGGAACGCGGCGGTTCCAGGCGGCAGCTCGCCCAAGGAATCCGCCTTTCGCGCTGTGGGTATGAACAACGTCTGGCTTGAACTCATCAATGACTCTTTGCAAGCCACGATAGGCACGCCGATCTGGAAGCGGCGAGATCGCTCGTTGAAGGTCGGGCAAGACCACTACTTTGAGCCCCCCTGCCCTGCCCTCCTCTAGCAAACGCCCTTCAGGACCTTCAGTCGGTCCCGTGATGAGCACAACATCGTCGCCATGCAAATCAATCAAATCTAAGCAGTTGTAGAGAGTATTTTCTTGAGCTCCGCCAATGATCATGCGGGTGATGACATGTGCAATCTTTGCAGGTCGCCCCGCGGCCCCACTGCCACTCGAACTCTCACGCGAATCAGTCATTGAGATCGGTAGCCGGCTTCAAAAGATGATCGTTGTCGTAATGAACTTCCATCAAGCACAACCCTTGCGGCGGAGCGGTTGCGCCAGCCACACGTCGATCGTACGCCTCCAATACCTTCGGAATCCAACTTGGTGAATCCCGCCCGACGGCAACTTGGACCAGCGTACCAACGATGTTGCGAACCATATTGTAGAGAAATCCATTCGCCTCAACTTGGATGGTGTACATCGTCCCGTCGAGGTGTGGTTTGCTTTCAACCTGGATGAAACTCACGTTCCGAATCGTCGTCGAACGAGGACTGCCGGTCGTCTCAAAACTTCGAAAGTCATGCTCGCCCAACAAATGAGCCGCGGCCTCCTGCATGGGAGATAAACTCATTCGCCGCCGTACCCACCAATGGAACCGGGCATGCAACGGATCTTCTTTCCTAGAGTTGTAGACGTAGTATCGATACCGTTTGCGTTTACTATGTCGTAATGGATGAAAATCGAGCTCAACTTCCACGGCATCGCGAGCCACAATGTCGGACGGCAGCTTTGTATTGAGGGCGAATGGGATATTATCGGCAGCCGCTGTCCAGTTCTCGGTCTTGAACAGCACTGACTGCCCAAGCGCATGAACGCCCGTATCCGTCCGACTGCTGGCCAATGCCTTGATAGACGGATCGCCGGTAATCTCGTGCAGAGCCTTCTCCAAGCTAACCTGCACGCTAATGTGCTTGGGCTGCCGCTGCCAACCAAAGTAATTAGTGCCGTCGTAGGCGACTGTCAGTCGAAAAGCACGAAGAGGCATCGAAACATGCAGACGGATCAAGAAGCTCGGGACAGGCTATCTGACAACAGCTTGCCGATTTGTACCGCGTTGGTCGCTGCACCTTTTCGCAAGTTGTCACTCACGCACCAGAAGCTAATGCCACATGGCTCGTTAAGGTCCTTCCGAACACGCCCAACGAAAACGTCCGCCTTGCCCTCGCACTCCTGAGGCATTGGGTAGGACTGACTGTCGAGATCGTCGACAAGCGTCACACCGCTAGCATCTTTGAACAGTTCAATCACTTGTTCTTGACTCAACGGTTCTTTTGTCTCGCAATAAATCGATTCGCTGTGACCAACCAGTACAGGTACGCGGACACAAGTTGCATTTACGGCGATCGTGTCGTCACCAAAGATCTTGTGAGTCTCGCGAACCATCTTCATTTCTTCGGAAGTAAACCCAGCTTCTTTATGTGAACCGATCTGCGGAATCAGGTTCAGCGAAATGTCGTGTTGGAAAATTTTCGCGGTCGACGGCGATCCAGAAAGTCTCGCTTGCGTATTTCGAACGAGTTCATCGTTGGCTGCCAATCCAGCGCCAGAAACCGCCTGATAGGTGCTCACCACAACTTTGCTCAAACCCGCTGCATCAAGCAAAGGTTTCAACGCAACTACCATTTGCGTCGTGCTGCAATTAGGACTCGCGATGATTCCATTGTGTTCCAAGGCGGCTTGCGGATTTACCTCAGGAATAACCAGAGGCACCTTGGGGTCCATTCGATAGTACGCGCTCTCGTCGACAACCACCGCTCCAGCCTCAACAGCCCATGGGACGCACTCGGCTGCGACTTCATCTGGTGTGCTTGCGATGACCAAATCGACATCCTTAAATGCCGAAGGTTCTAACAGCTTAACCTCGTGCTCGTCCTCACCAACTTGGATTCGCTTGCCTGCCGAACGCTCCGACGCGAGCAGCAGCAGGTTCTCATAGGCGAGTTTCTGCTTCTGAATTTCATCGAGCACAATTTGCCCAACGGCTCCGGTAGCACCTACCACGGCAAGAGTTCGTATCACGGATCGAGGCCTTTGAATTCTGAGAATGAAAATACGGTGTGAAGTCTAGGCAAAAATCGAATTTTTCGTAGTGCTCCCGCAGCGGTTCCCTGGAGAAACACGGGTTTACTAGAACAATTTCAGCCCTCGGCGTCCGTCGACTGACTAGGGACGCCGCACCGGTATGTACGAGGCTCCGGGCGGAGCAAGGGTTCGCAAGTAGGGGCAATCTGCCGAGGCATGCCGATTTGGTGAATAGCCTCTGTGTTGGCCCAACCTATTCGCACGGAATGGGCTCGAGCACACCGAGAGTCGATTTACCGGTTCAAGGGAGCTTCTTCTCCGGCCGTCCTCAAGCTCGGTAGCGGGGATGCAGCGAGGCTGGGTTCCGGTGGAAGATACACTTCCGTTTCGTCTTCCCAATGCTCATTGGCGGTGGCAGCTTCAAAAATCTGAGGATCAACCGCATTCGCGTCTAGCTTGACGGGCTTGTCCCATTCAGTAATCACTCGCAGTTGAGCGTCTCCCGCAGCGTTGCGCTTACTCTCGCGTCGATGCTCAACTTGATAAAGCCAATAAGGAAGCTCGATGCCATCGCCGCCTTTCCCGATTGCGACTCGGACATTGGTCGGCAGCAAACCACTTCGAGCCGCCTTCTGCAATTGAATATCCGTTGGAGCATAGGCTCGTATCGCAGGCGGAATGTCGCTGAGCCGTCCCAACAATAACCACACTGGTTTTCCACCGTACGTCGTTTCCTTCACCGCATACCATTCGTATTGCTGGCACAACTTTCGTAGCGATTCGGCTTGGCCACCAATCGCTAGATACATCAGGTTCACGGGATCAGACAGGTTGTGTTCGGTGAGCTGTAGTCGGTCTTGAACCTTAACCAAGTCGATGATCTTCCGACTTCTCTTGCCCCCCATATCTTCAATTGTTTGTAGACGCTGTCCGTCGCTGATTTGGACGACCGAATTCATCAAATCGCCAGCAGGAGCCTGCCAACTGAAGTAGAGTCGGCCGCTCCCCTTCCCTCCCCTGACATACGCTCCAAAGCTGCTAAAAGTCTGATCGTAAATCTCTGTCCTCTGCCTTACTTCGCATCGAGCGGGTTCTCCCCACACACTGTGAAACAAAGCGACGTACAAAACCTTTCGGGCCAATTCGCCGGGATCTTGCCGCAGCGGGATCGGTTGCCCTTGAACATCCGAATCCGAAGGTTCGCCGGAATGCCGGACCTTAGGGGATCCAATACCGGTGTCCTGTGTTGCTAATGAGGCCCCTACACTTTGCGGAATCCCCGAGCCTACGAGAGGCATTCCAACCAGAATCCAGCCGAGTAGAAGCGTTGCTAGCAACGCAGCAATGCTGCTATTGGCTTTGCTCAATCCTCTCCACATGGTCCGGTTGTGCCGATTTTGTCAAAGAAAGCAGTGATATCGCGCCGAACATAAAGGCCAGGAGGCGTAGAGCGCGCAAGAACTGCGCTCTGGCGATGCAGCACCTGTTTTGCTGGTAGCCCAAGCGTTGCGGATTCTAGGAATTCCGGCGATGGGGCGTCTAGCCGAATTGCAGGGCGGCTTCTACCGCAAGATTTCAATCGTTGTTGTGGCTCTCGATTTCGGAGCGTCAATCAGCTGTTTGATCTCGAGCAAATCACACTCAGGATCGTTTCGTATGAAGGTGGCGTCGGAGGGAATCGACGCCATCGAAACTAGGGGGTTTAGGCATGAAAATGCGTGTTTTCCTAACGCTAGCCATGGTAGCATCCAGCTGCCTGTTGGGCTGCAACACCGTTAGGCACAACCTGCCTCCAGCTCAGCGTCTCGCCGAGCCTGGACCAGGTGTTGGCGGACCCGGACCCGGCGTTATTCCACCAAGCGTGGTGGGTGCCGGTGGCGCGATGGGCATGGAAGGTGACGTCGTTGGTGCATCCTATTGCGGCCCGGATGGCGGCATGATGATGGGACCGGCGCCGGCTGCGAATAGTAGCGTCCAGATTCTGTTCAACCGTCCCGAAGGGATGGAGTTACAGTACGACGTTGTTGGCGACGGTTCATTCGGAAGCGAGCCGCTATATGTGCCCGGACGACTGGAGTTTCCAGCGGGTGGCATTTACCGAATGAAGCTGACCAACATCCAAGGTCGCGAAGGGGTCGAGCTGTACCCAACAATCGAAGTCGCCGGCGGTAGCCCACGCACCGCAGCGTACCTCGCACACAATGCGATCCCCGTACAGTTCACGCCAGATGACTTCGAACAAGTCTTGTCCGGCAACTTTGTAACCAAGGTGATCTACCTGCCAGATCCCGAGTTCCAAGGGGACGCGTTGGTCGGCGTAGATGTCCTTGTCAGCAACCGGCTTGATCCCGGTTTGGATCCGATCGTCGAAGCCGATCGTCGCGGTTCCATCCTTGCGATCATCCGCATCGGTAACAAAGACATTGAGCTTTCTGGCATGAACGCGGCTGCCGGCATGGGCATGGGCGGAGTTGTCATGGAGGGAGCTCCAATGATGGGTGGACCTCCAACTTCCCTACCTGGGTACGTTGCTGGTGTCACCGCGCCTCAATACGGAATGACTTACACCGGCACCCCAATTGGCTTGCCTGGTCCACCACACATTCCGTTGGGATCCCCGGCTGGTCTGAAGAAGCACACCATTCGCAACACGACTCACCGATCGATTCCTGATCCAGTTGAGCACCTGCGAATTAACGTGCGTCAGACTCCGGGCCAAAGCTACCCAGCTCCTGTCCAACGAGTTCGCGTTCGCGAGCAGAACCTGCACCCAGGCGTGCCAACCGGAATGCCAGGATACCTGCGTCAGAGCCAAGCTGTCTCTGGAGCAAGTGGCGAATACTGCCCGCCAGAATAAGACGTTAATAAGTAGTCAGCTCGGCCGCGTCTAACAAGGGCGAGTCAAGCCGGCGGGTACCTAAAGGCTGTACCAGGGAGAAGCCGTGGTTCAGCCGGATCGAAGACGTTCTCAATGCGTTGAGAACGAGAATTCAACGAGAATGAGTGGGGCGACCGAGAGTACGTTTTCGTCTCTCGGTCGCTTTTTCCCATGCTACATTCTTGCCTCCAACACAATCACGCTCGCAAGGCGAGAAATATGCTGTTGAGAAATCTGCAACGAAGGCGGCGTCAGCCGGTTTCGTCTCGCGAATCCAGCCGGCAACGCGACTTGGGTCGCGTTATTGGGAAACACGCTAGGGCCTTGAAAATCACTTCGGTCGCAGCGTTAGCGTTTCTCACTTCCGCGGCAATGAGTTGCTCAGCATTCGCACAACAGCGTGTGCTGCCGCAACGAGTGAACTATCTCTTTGATGCACAGCAGGCACCTGGGACCGTTGCTGGTGCCCAGTCAATGCGTCGCCCAAGTAGTTACGGCAGTTTTCAAGCCGTCTCTATCTCGGGGCCGCAAGGTGCCCAGGTCGCATTGGCCCGCGACAATCAATTTTTGCCGCCGCTCGATGCACCTGTCACTACGGCGATGATGGTTGGTGCGGTTTATCGATTCCGAGTCACCCACATTCCATTCCGCCCTGGCTTGGAACTCTACCCAACAGTGGAAATTGTCGATCGACTGCATTCGCCACCTGGACGCGAGCATCGCTTCCCAATTCCAGTTGTGCTAACAGAAGAAGATCTGCGTGCAGCTCTCGACGGAGCGTTGGTAACGCGAGTGATTTATCTCGAAGATAGTCAAAACGCGACACCGCTCGCTTCCGAACCTGGAAAGCAGCGAACAACGGACGTGCTCCCCACCGACAACGCACTCAAAGTCGCGGACCAACTCGGAAAGCCAGTTGCCATTTTGCGAATCGGTTCTCGGGTTCCAGCCAATCTGGAAGGGGATCTATCAAGATTCGTTTTCGGCAGCCCACCTTGGATGCCACTTCCAACTGCACCGGACAAAGACAAGATGATCGAATCCGGTCAGTGGGCCGACATCGTGCCGGCCGAACGCGCAGAGACACCTTGGTCCGAAAGTCCGGGCCAAAACTACCCACGACTGCCAGCACCACAATGATCTAACGATTAGAGCATCGGCGATACGGCTGAAGCTCTAATTTCGGTAGTAACCCAACATGTATCGTTCGATTCGGGATTTAGCCATGCTGCTTAAGCTCCAACTGCGGAACGCCATCCACTCAGCGAAGCTGGCCGCGTTATGCTCGGGCCTACTGCTTGCATCTGGATGCGCTGGAATTCCGATTTCGAAGCCAAATCAAGTCGCTCAGAACCGCGGAGCATTTGAGACAGCGGCTATTGCTGACAGTTCGGCAGAATCTTCGCAGCGCTGCGCTCCACAACAGCATGCCGTCCAATTCGCTTCAGGCCAAGCTCCGGTAGAAGGGGCTGTCAGCGGCACCACGGTCGCGGCAGCGAATCCCATTGCGATGCAGCCAGCTGGTACGCTCGATTCAACATACTGTATCCAAGAGTGCAACGTGCCGCATATGGATGCAGGATGCGCGCCTTGCATGCCCATGCAGCCACGCCGGTACAACGTTCAAGAATATGTATTCGACGGTGGTGACCAACAGCCTCAAGTGGTGATCCGCAATGACTGGTCACCTGCAGGTGTCGATCCCACGGACACGGTTGTGTACTACGAAACGGAAACGGGCCAGGTCTGCGTTCAACCGACGAACCGAGTTCCAATTTATGCTCCTCGATTTGGCGCCGTCCGGCAAGTTCGCGGCGCATTGTTGGCCGCCAAGGCCGTGGGAACTCAGCGAATCGTTGATCCAATTAAGGCGGGACGTTTTGACGATACCGATCTCGCGAGTAGCGTCGTCTTACCCGTCGCGACTCACGGTGAAGAGCAAGTCAACTTGATTGATGCCTTCCAAGAGAACAAAGCCGGAACCCCACTCGCAGGCGTACTTCCCGCTCAACGCATGAGTGAAGCTTTCGTACCTCACGAAGGAATTGACGTTCTCGGTCCTGGAAAAATTACAGACGAAGAAATCGCTGTCCTAGGCCGCTTTCTGCAAAATGCCCGGACTTGGTTTGTACCTGAATCTGTCGAAGTCCTCATCGAAGGAAAACAGGCCGCCCTGGCCGAGAAAGCCGTCAAACCGCAAGATGTGCACGTCTACGAAATCAAAGACAAATGTGCGCTTCGGATCTGCAAAACTGCCTCGCATACGCTCGCTAATCCAGGCGACGTCATTAACTTCACGATCCGCTTCGACAATGCAGGATCGAAGGCAATTGGCAACGTAGTCATTTTAGATAGCCTTTCACCTCGTTTGGAGTATATTGAAGGTAGCCAACAGAGTAGTGTTGACGCCCAATTCACGGCCGAACCGAACGAAGTCGGTTCGCAGGTGCTCCGCTGGGATATACGAACTCCGATCAAGATGAGCGAAGGCGGTGTAATCAGCTTCGATTGCCGCGTACGGTAACGCAGGTGGCCGATTCGAGGCTTTCCAGGTCGAACTCTGAGGCAAATCCCGAATCCAGGTACTCTCCGCTTGGATGCCAGTACGAAATAACTGTGCCTCCGCTGCTTTTCGTTGAGCCCAACGGGACTCGACTGCAAGCGAATCGCGTGAGACTCAAACACGCATTCCGCAGCGCGACATGCACTCGACTCACCTAAGAAAGAAACACATTCATGGCGGACTGCTAGGTATCGCCATTGGTGAGTCGCTTGCGTATAGTCGACGCGGTCTTGGCAGTCGCCAGGGGCTTCGGCTCTACGGTCGGCCAGGGCAATACAGCTTTCTTCCAAGGATTGGAGTGTATGGCGAGCAGACGCGTCTGGCTCTGTTGTATTCGCAAGCGTTGCTCAACTCACGCAACGAGATGTCCAACCTACGGCCCGCGTTTCGCTGGAGGCTCGGCTGGTATCTGCTAAGTTTGCCTCCCGGAACCAAGGCGGCAACGTTACGTTCCGCAGCGAAGTGTTGGCTTCGAAAACTGAAGATCGACACGAGCACCAAAGCGGTTGACTGCTCGACAATGTCAAGATCGATTCTGTCTGGCTCGATCATGCATGGCACAGGGCACCGTATCACACGCTGGGCTGAAGAGATTACCAGACTTACGCACAGCTCTCCTTTGGTTCTCGATGCCAATCGGGTCTTGGCGGTATTCGCTGGGATTGCCTGTACAGCCCCTGAGGAAACAGAGTTCGGAGGCGTGCTTCAGGCCGCGATTGAGGTCAGCGAAGAGCGAGAACTTCGTGAAGCCTTGCAGAGGCTCGAGCCACACCTCAAAGCGGGTTCAACCCCAGGTAAAGTGATGAAGTCAATGGGCTGGGACAAAGTCGCTGATCATCCAGTCCCGGCTTGCGTCATGGGAAGCTACTGCTGGCTTCGCTATCCCAAAAATTTCCTTCGGTCAACTCTCGCTGCCACGCGACTTGGCGGTGCCGTTGACGCAACTGCGGTCGTCGCTGGCGGTCTGTCGGGTACGCACTTGGGAGAAAAGGCGTTGCCAAAACAACTAAAAGAATCCCTTGCCTGCGGCCCGCATGACGCAGAGTGGATCCAAGGCGTCGCGGATCGCTTCTCACACTGGCCGCACGGTGCAGATGACCTTTACATGGCTCCAGCCCAGACATCCGATCCACTCGGTCAAGTGGGCCGCAGCCTTTACTATTACCCGGTCCACGCCTACCACGCTTATAAAAAGCGTTTCCGTTAGACCGTTGTACTCGGGGCGACAACCTGAGGCATCACTTTCGAAATGCGGGCCGCAAAAACCCGCTATTTGAGCGGCGGCTTAACCTCTTCAACCACGGCGCCACGTTCTGCATCGAGCACGAGGATGGCAAAGCGTTTGACGGAATCAAGCTCATTGGTACTCAACGTCGCGTAGTCGAATCGTCCGCGAAGATCTGTGTATCCGTCCTTAAAGAAGCGAACTTTGCCATCGCTGTGCTCCGCATAGACTTTGACGTAAGCCCCGGCAACGCCCGCCCTGCCCTGCTCTACAGCAACGCGTAGCTGCCCCATCCCCTCTAAGACGTCGACTTCCAATTCACCAGCGGTAAACAAACTGGTATCTGAAACACCCGCACCGGCCACCTCAACCAGGACGTTCTTGCCCTTCATGGTTTCCGGAATCTGCAATTGCAGCTCTCCAATTGCACCACTGAGTGCGATCTGTCGCTCTTCATTGGGACGAATTAAAGGTCTCTGATTTCGCGTCTGAACAGCGAACGGCGTCCGCGAGAAAAGAAGTTCGATGTCCATTTGGAAGAAACGCAAGGAAAGCGAATCTAGGTTAGCGTACCGAAGACGTAGCCCGTTACCCGAATTCTCTAGCGAGAGCGTAGGTGAACGCGCTGCCCGCTCGGACTGCCGAACACCTCTGCGATCTCCCAGCAAGCCTTGTGCTTGCTCCGCGCTCGACGACTCTGCTGAATCCGTCCCGTGACGCGGATTCTCGGTTCCCGTCAACGTTTCCTCCAGATGTTCTTGGTACTGCCGCCGAACTTCCGCAAACATCTGCGACCATCTCGGTAGTGGATAATCTGTATACCCGCTCGCACGTGATGCGGCATCTTCATAGCGACCCAGGGCGAAATCGACGTTCGATTGTAGGTAATCCAGCTGCGGGAGAGCCGCAATCTGCGATTTGTCGATTTCTCGCAACCAGAGATCGGATTCTTCGATCCGGTTTTGAAGGTAGAGATAGTACGCGACCTGAAGCTTTCCGGTATCGCTGATCGTAGGCTGGTGCGCAAGGTATCGCAGAAGATGCTTGTATTGACGCTCCAAACCATCGTTCAGAATGCGACGCTGCTTACCAAGCTGGTGCGACCGAGCCTGAACAAGTGGCTTGTAGTCCAAGTGCTCGAACCGCAGCTCTTTTCGTTCGTCCACAGGACATACACCAGCATTTAGGACACCACCGAGCCCTGCCACAAAACTAGCTTGCTGCGACAGATACGCCCCTATCCTCGGTTCATCTTGGTGAAGTATGGAAAACTTCCAAAGCGTATCTTCATAGTGCATACGATCTTCTAACGCAGACAAGATCGATTCGTAGGCGGCCCGGTCCCCTAGCCGAAATGCAACCAGCCCAAGATCGATCTCAGAAAGTACAAGCGATCGCAAGGCTTCAACGACTTGCTCGGTACTGCCCCAGGAAGCAATCTCTTCCCAGGAAACCAAATCAGTCCTAGTGGGCTCATCGCTGACTACCAACTCCTGGTCATCCATCTGACGAACACAGATCGATTCCTCGTTCACACGTGTTCCCGCGAACCTAAATGTCCCGGCGTTTGGAAAGTAGTAGGTGAGATCGACCTTCTCGGTCCCATACGGTTCAACAGAAACAGGCGAACTAGTCAGGGAAAGACTACCTTCCAAAGGAATTGCTCCAGCTGGGATCTGAGTCAACAACTGAAGCTTACGTAGCGAGGGAGTCGGATTCGTGACAATAGCCTGCGATCGATAGGGAACCCCAGTTTGAAATGCGATTGGGTCCACTGACGTCGTGTTTCCGTTCGGCTTCGATAGATTTGCGGTCGCCGAGTAAGTCGCTCGTCCAACTACGATTCCTGCATCCGATTTGGCATCTACCGCCTCAATCGTTTTCAAATAAAGAATCGCGTTCGTTCCTTCAATCAACGTATTTCCGCCGTCTTGCTTGGCTTTGAATTCACCAGACTCAAACGGAAGATCAATCACTGCTAGGGCTGCGAACGCTTCGTTGATATTGTTACAAGCCAACTCCATGTGCTGTGGGAGGTACGCCGCATCGCCTGGCTCTTGAGCAGAGTGCTTCAGATAATCGCTCCAAAAATCACTCGCGGGTATCAAGCTTGATGTTTGCTCACGAAGCGGCAGCCGGTAATACTGACTCTCTGCCCACTCGCGGGTTTTGTCCAAGGGCTCGTATAACTCTTCGCGTTTCTTTCTTGCCCGCCCCAATCGTTCGCTGCCTCTCATCATTGGAGTCGCCTTCGCCGTTACCGGACCGCGACCTCGGGCAAGTCCGCGACCAAACGATTCCTTCGCTTCCTCTTCAATTCCGTCCTCCGCATACAGAGCTTCTGCGCCAAACATTTGAATATTGAAGTCGACTGAAGCCGGATTCATTTTCCCGTCAGCGCCCCCACCTTGAGACGACTGTCTAAGTGCAGCATCAAACAACAGGCTCTCTTTCATTTGGTCCCTATTTGCGACCACCTTGTCCTCGAGGTGATTCTCCACCAAAGGTCGCAGTTCAGAGTGGCGTTGGACCAACAGAATTCGCTCGAGGACATTTAATCGCTGAAGGGCCGGAAATGAAGTGTATTCATCCAACCGGTCGCCCAGCAGCCAATGATCAACAAACTGCTTTTCAAGCTTGTGAGCGATGGTCTTGAGGACAACGGATTCGAAGAAGGGCCGATCCTTTCGGTACAAAAACAAATTCAACTCGTGGCATGCATACGAGTTGAAAAAGCTGCGTTTCTCTTCGTCATTCAAACTTGGCCACCGAGACAAAGGCTCTAGTTCTCGCCAGGCCGACGGCAACAGGGTCGAATACAAGCGGTAGACGTCTTGCAGAGACCGAAATGCATTCACCTCCATTACCGTGTCCCGCTGATAGCTCGTCGGCTTTTCGCCGGTAATCAGCTTGACGGTTTGACTCTGAGCTTGCGGCACCTTTGAGGCCAATGCTTCATCCAGCCTCAAGTCTCGACTCACAAACTCAGCAGCATCGACCGCAATAGTGCGAGAGTCCGCTGCGTCGCCATCGTTAACAAGAACGGTGATCTCGCTTATCCCTTCCAGGTCATCCAACTCGATCTCGGCAGAACCGTTTTCGATTGATGCATTAGCTAAGATGTAGCTTCCTTGATCGAGGAAGTTGAACGACATCCAGTTACCTGCGGTCGCTGACAAGCGATTCTGTTGCCTCGCAGATCTTGGCTCGGCAAGCATCGAATCCGCTGCTTCGTTCGGCATTGCTTCCCCAGGAGCGGCCGTTTGCGATTGATTTTTCGTTTCGTTCACTTCCCAGGGGTGCAGCAACAAACCTGGCTGCGGCAACATGTTCCCATAACGAATTCCGCCAGATTGCCGATTGAGCACATAGCTGTACTCTTCATCCAACCTGCGCGAATCGAGGTAAACATTGCGACCTCTCATCCGGTTTTTTCGCCAGGGTCTTGGCAGCTGGTCGCGGCCCCAGGAGGAAATGCCAGGGTTACCTGCAAACGTGTTCGCGACAAGGTGCACCCGAGCGAGTTCATCCGCCCCGTCAGCACGGATCTTTAGTTTTCCACCTTCGATGTTTACCGAACGAATCACGACAGGGGCCGCAGTAGACGCTTCGGCGATTCGGGAGTCGCCAATTAAAATCCCCTCCGACAATTCAGATTCCATCACCGCAACATCGACCGTCGCTCGATTGCGAAGATCCACCAGCACATAATCACCCTGCGCCAGATCTTCGACGACTAAGGCACCTTCGACGATATCGATCAGGCTCGAATGATCTGCGAATACGGCACCTGCTCGACGCTCCCACAATGCGAACTCGGAATTGGGGCGTCCATTGGTTCCTAGTGCAAGTGTCAGGGACTGCTTGCTTGAGAGCTGAATCTCGCTCGGCCAACTATTCCCTGGATTCAGGGGAGCGTAGCTCCAGGGGCGAACGTCCTTCGCCTGCAGAGTTATCAATTCGACATCGGACAGATCCGCAAAGCCGATTTCCCCCTGTTCGTTCGTAGCTAGATCAAAGGAAAGACTCTCCTTGAGCAGCCTGTGTTTCAGGGTGGCTCGAACAGGAACCAACGATTGTCGCTCGCCGTTGCGACCTAGCAGAGTGGCCTTGGTAACTTCACCCGAACGCTGAACGTAGAATTGCGAAATCTGGAGGGTGTCCTCCATTTCGTTGCAGCGGATTTCTTTACGGAAGGCGACGCCTTCTCGCTCTTGCTTACTCTGGTTGAAGACTTCCCCACGAATCTCAACGCAGATTTGCCGCAATCGGCGAGGCACCATAAAGGCAGCGGTCAGATCTTCGGAATCGGAAGGCTGGAATTTCCGAGAAACCAGCTCAGCGGTGACACCAGCAGCATCCGTTGCCGAAATAGTCAGCTGTGCTTCTTCAAGAAGTGCAAGACTGATGCGACGATCAACACATCTCAGGTCAGGTCGAATAACAACAGCAGCGGACCGGTCACTGATTAGGGATTGCCGAGGCAACATGACAGCGGCACCGAGCGAGTACTGCTCTTTTTCGTGCACGAAGTCGAAAGTGGACGCATAGTTGCCAGCAATAGCTACTGCAACGCGAGTCTGCTGGCGATCAGCAAATGGCACAAAGATGATTCCATCCTCGGATGTGAAGCGTCTTCGGCCAATTTCAATCTCTGCATCCTGAATGAGGTTCCCTTCTTCATCCATAA
Organism: Aureliella sp.; assembly: GCA_046290675.1. Lineage (GTDB taxonomy): Bacteria > Planctomycetota > Planctomycetia > Pirellulales > Pirellulaceae > Aureliella. The sequence continues at coordinate 550,995 of JBKAHA010000005.1, read as the reverse complement.
CTTGGAATCGGTGACCAAAATCAGTAACACGCTGAGTGACCAGGAGCTCGCCTCGGCGAAGGATCGCACGACTCCGCAATCCACCTCCTACACAATCGACAACCCAAACACCTCTTTTCGATTGCTTCAGTTCACCCGTCAAATCAACGTCGAATTGGTGACGACGATCCGAGGGAAAATCGAACCCGAACCGCTTCTCCACATTGGGAACGAGTCCATCCAAATCGATATCGGAACGAATCGGCCCGGACTGCTGGCGATAGTATTCCGCAGTATCAATTTCATAAACGCGGACGATCAATTCCTCGAGATTCTTAATCTGAAGACGGAATTGCAGCGGTCCGTCATATGGCGACACGCGAACGCTATCTGCCGGGAACTGAATCTCGACTCGGTTCTTCAGTTCCAACTGCTCACTTGCCGCAAGCCTCGGATACCAAATGGAGGAATCACCGATCCCGAAAAGGATTTTTGTCCTCGCTTCGAATTTTTCGAGATACTTTTGTTCAATCCAAGGAGCAAAAACGTCGGCCTCGACGCCTTGCAACATAAAGTGCTCCAGGTGGGCTTGGATGAGATCTTCATCTTGCGCAACCGCACTTAGCCTCGTCTGTGCCGGCGGGCTAAATCGAGTATCGACCAAACGATTTCGCTGCGTACGTTTCAGGTCGTTGCGGTAGTAAACCGCGTTGCGTGGCAACTCGAGATACTCCGTAAAGAGCTGCTGGTCATACTTCCCTACGGTCAGATTGAAACGCAGCAAGTTGCATGCGGCCACGGCCTTTAAATCCCGCTGCGATTCAGGCAACGCTTTGGCCCACCTCCAAACTCGTTTTAGATAATCCGCTTGAACTTCCCGCGAATGCCAGTTGACCGCAGCAGACGGCATTAGCCGCTGAAGATATGCCAGTACAAAATCGCGATTGCCATTCAGATCTGGCAATGCGACTTGGAGTGCATCGAGCTGTTTTCGCGTTAAAACCCGATGCACTTGTGCCCAGCCGAAACCCTTCGAATCGCGCAACTGGAGCTCTTCAATCACACGATCGACAATCCTCGGGTAGCCGGCGTACGACAATCGGCCCAAGACGGCTCGCAATTGTCCCGGGTTTAGATCTTGCTCGAGCAGCAGCGGAAGCGCGGCATCCTCGAGTGTGTTCAAGTCAGGTGCCTGCTGCATGGCTTTGCTCAAAAGGCGCGTTTCGTCTAGCGCTTTTCCCTCGATTCGACTTGGGTAGGTAGACTCACCACGCCGTTGTGGCGCAGCGGCTTCAAAGTTGAGACGCAAACGTTGCTTGAGATAGTTCGCTGTTCTCTCCGGGCTCTCACCATACGTCAGCAGCCTTTGGCGGTCGGTCATTTTGATAACGGAGTCACTCTCGCCAAACCTTGTCCGCCATTTCGTTAATACCGCCTCTGCTTCGGACAATTGCCCTTCGTTCTGGTAGTGCAAACAATGGTAGTAGAAGTAGTCCTCCGTACCGGGAATGAACTCCCCCAATACTTCGCGGCGATCAGCGGAAAACGCAAATCGTTCTAGTATGTCGATCTCGTCTTGTGCGCTCACTTCGAAGCTCTCTATCGCTGTCAGAACAAAGCAGATTCCAAATGCGATCGTACGAGAGATGGCGTTCATGGCAACAGTCACTTTGTATTGCTAATTTGAAATCGAAGGATCAGCTACGCGGAATCCCTGCAACAATCGCCACGTCCAAGCGCAGGTCCCTCTGGCCTGCCAGTTCAGCAAGATGCAGGGCAATTGTGTTGAATCGTAGGACGCTCGCGAACCAAGGCTGCCAATTTCGACTGCCAGAAGGCATAAATCGCGAGAAGCCCGCTACCAGGACGACACACGCTGAAAAAGATGCGTGGTGTCTCGGCCAAGGCCGGTACTTGGGGCCGTTTACGTCCCTACGTACAGACGTGCGGATCGCAGTAAGAAGTTCCCAATTCCCTGGAATATGCAGCCGACTTCACGAATTCATCACCCAAGAGTTGGTATCCAAATCCGGCTTTGCAACTACGTCCACCATCCGCCCCTGCCCTGCGGGGCTGAAGGACGCTACGACAGCAGCTCCAGCGCACGTTGGTGGTTCACGCCGTTACTACCAACACCATCACCTCCAAAGACAGTGGGCTCGCCAGCCCAACTGGTGAACTTACCACCAGCTTCTTCGACGACGATCTGGACCGCCGCAAGATCCCAAGGATTTGCAATTGGGTCAATCATCAATTCTGCGCGACCGGTTGCGACCAGCATGTAGCCGTAGCCATCGCCCCACGAACGAGTCACGTACGCAAGCTTCTCAATTGCTTTGTATTTCGCCGCGGCCTCTCGCTCGTCGAATGTGTCCACTTGTGAGACCACGAAAAGGCCATCCTCCAAAGAACGCGAAGAGACTTGGACCTTCTTCGGTGTGCTGCCGTTGACGGAATGCCAAGTACCGCCTCCACGCGTCGCGACGGCGATCTCATTGAGGCCAGGAATGTAAATGACCCCACCCAAAACTTCTTTGCCGGAAACAATACCAACCAAAGTCGAATACAAGGGCACGCCCGAGATAAAACTCTTCGTACCGTCGATCGGATCAACAATCCATTGGTACTCCGTAGAGCCACCCTGTTCACCAAACTCTTCGCCAAGAATAGCATCATCAGGAAAGCTCCTCGCGAGCTCCTCTCGAATCAACTGCTCTGCGTTTCGGTCGGCGATGGTCACGGGCGAGTCATCACCCTTGCGAATCACTTCTACTCCCGACTTCTGAAAATGCTCCAAGGTCGACACGCCACCCATCACAGCCAATTCGACGGCTTTGTTGAGCCGACCGCCGAGAGAATTGGCAATCGAATCCGGTAGAGAGAAAGGTAGGTTCGTCACGGTGTCGTCCGCCTAATTCGAGATGGATGCGCAAGATCTGGGAGCATCTCAATTTAGGGAACAAAACGACGTCGCGGAAGCCAACTCAACGGGGCACCAGAATGGTTCACCGAAGTTTCAAAAGCCCACGGCACATTGGAATGAACCTTCCCGATGCGGAGATGATTCCCCGCGATGTTGGCGCTAGACTGGCTCGGGCGATTCTTTCTTCTCTGGCGACGGCACTAGGAAGAAGGAATGATAGGCCAGCATAAAAGCACCGCAGACCAAGAGACTGTCAGCGATATTGAAGTTGGGCCAGGTAAAGTCTTGGTAACGGAAAAGGATCCAGTCGCGTACTCCACTTGACCATTCCGGCATCGCCTCGGGAGGATTCCACATCCCTAATCGGTCATACAGATTGCCGAAGATGCCACCCATCACGCACCCGAGGGCCACGATCAGCCACCAGCTCTCAATGCCGCGATAGCGAGATAGCCAAGTTACAACGGCGATCGCCGCGACAACAGACAAACCGGCAAACACCAGACCAAACCCCGCTCCCATTCCGAACAGGGCGCCGGGGTTAACGGCTGTTTCGACGCCAAAGTAGGGCTCAACAATCCACCAGATTGGCTGCTGGCCGGGTAGACCTCGCCAGGAGAAAACCCACTGTTTCGAAAGCAGGTCAATTGCCGTACCAGCAATTGAGATTCCAACAAATGCCAGCCAACGGACCCAAACCATCTTTGTTGAGCGTTCACCTGAACGAGCAGGAACGCTATCCTTCCAGTTTAGAGGCACACTTGACACAGTATGGGGCATCCGGAATCAGCTCGAGCCTTGCTTTCGGAATGCGGCCACCACATTCCTCGCAGGCACCGTACGTACCGTTCGCAATCTTTTCAAGAGCAGCTTCGATCTGCTCAAGACGATCACCATCCGACGACATTCGGTTCAGTGTGAACTCCTGCTCGAAACTATGCGTTCCAGACTCCGCAGGGTGAAGCGGTGCTGGATTGTCTTGATTACTCTCGAGCGCTTCCTGCGACATCATGTCGACATCACCTCGCAAACGTGCTCGCAATCGCAGGAGGATCAACCGAAACTTCTCGGTATCCTCCAGATAGTGCATCTTGGTTGGCTTCGGCGCCTCTTCCACTTCCGCCGGGGCGGCCGCTTTCAGGCGACTGATCGTTTTCGTTTCTCGAATAGGTGCCTTCGTCTTCTTCTTGACGGGCTTGGGCACCAATGGCTTCTTGGCGACCGCCTTTTTCGTGACGGCCTTCTTTGTAGGCGCTTTCTTGACGACTTTCTTGCTGGCGTTTTTCTTGGCCGCCTTCTTAGGGGCCGCGACACTCGCCTTTGTCACTTTCTTGGCAGTTTTCTTGGTTGCGGCCTTGCTAGCTTTCGTAGCTGCCTTGGATGACTTCGCACCAGCCGCTTTGGACTTCACTGAGGGCTTCGCCTTGGCCGCCTTTTTTGGTGCCGCTTTCTTGGCTACCGTTTTCTTCGCGACAGCCTTCTTGGCGACTTTCGACTTTGCAGCCTTTTTCGGCGCAGGCTTAGCCACCTTCTTCTTCACCGCTTTCTTGGCGGTCTTCTTCGCAACAGCCTTCTTAGCACTCGCCTTTTTGGCTGCCTTCTTAGCACTCTTCGGTGTAGCTCTCTTCTTCGGACTCAACTAGCCTATCCCTTGATATGGGGGTTTTGCTCGTCAGGATGGTTTGCAAAAAGCGAATTTGTGTCAAACTGACTTAGAATACTTTAGGAGAATCACCATCCCATGACAGTGACCCTCTCCGATATAACGGCAATAACGTGCTGATTCACAACCACACATAGCTACTTTGGGGTAGAGGCATGGCTGACGCTGAGTTGGCTAGAGACAGCTCGATGACCGTCAAGAGTGATATAGCTTACCAGAGATGCCTCAACCCCCTCTGCGGGGCCACATTTGACGTTGGTCAAGTCATGACGGCCTGCGAGCGATGTGGTGATCTTCTCGATGTAACCTACGACTGGTCCCGGATCGAGGTTCCCAATCGGCTGTCTGATTTCGAGCAGATGTGGACGCGTAGGCATGAGCCCTTGCGATTCAGCGGCGTCTGGCGGTTTCACGAGCTGTTGCCTTTTGCGCCAGCCGACAAAGTGGTCACCGTTGGTGAAGGCCAGACGTTACTGCAGCAAGCCGACCAAGTCGGACAATTTGTAGGAATGGACGCTGGAAAATTGCACCTCCAATACGAGGGCATGAACCCGTCCGGATCCTTCAAGGATAATGGTATGTGCGCCGCGTTTAGCCACGCGCGGCTTACCGGAGCCAAACGTGCAGCGTGCGCATCAACTGGCAACACGAGTGCCTCGCTCGCAATGTACAGCTCCGTGACGAGCTTGATGAAGGCAATCATCTTCATCGGCAGTGGCAAGATTTCTTACGGCAAGCTTTCCCAGGCTCTCGAATATGGTGCATTGACGGTCCAAATTGCCGGCGACTTCGATGACGCGATGGTGCGAGTCAAGGAAGTTTCTAAAGACCTTGGGATCTATCTCGTCAACAGTATCAACCCATTTCGGCTCGAAGGCCAAAAGACCGTGATGCTCCGTGTTCTGGAAGCTCTGCGTTGGGAGATCCCAGATTGGATTGTGGTACCCGGTGGTAACCTCGGCAACTCCAGCGCCTTTGGCAAGGCGTTCATGGAGATGCGCGAACTTGGCCTTATCGATCGAGTCCCGCGGCTGGCAGTGATCAACGCAGCCGGTGCCGACACTCTTTACCAACTCTATGAGCGGCGCAACTTGCGGTGGAACGACGGCAAGCCAGATCTCGCAATCGCGTGCCACTATTACGACGATCTCGACAAAAGGCGTGCCAAAGCGGATACCATCGCCAGCGCGATTGAAATCAATCGCCCCGTCAACTTGACGAAATGCCTGCGAGCACTTGATGTTTGTGATGGAGTCGTGCGAAAGGTCAACGATCAAGAAATTCTCGATGCCAAGGCCCAAGTCGGTGCCGGAGGAATCGGTTGCGAGCCGGCTAGTGCTGCTAGCGTCGCGGGAGCCCGACTGCTTCGCGAAGAAGGTATCATCGCTCCTTCAGATCGGGTCGTGTGCATCCTCACGGGGCACCAATTAAAAGACCCCACCGCCACGGTGGCCTACCATACGGCCGACCAAGACCAGTTCAACGATGTGCTCGGAAGCCGCGGAGTAAGCCGGGCTTCATTCGCTAATCGCGCCGTAGCCGTTCCGAACGAGCTCGACGACATCATTCGAGCCATCCAACTGTACAGCTAGCACTGCCGAAAAGCGTCTATGCCTCCGGTTTGGGTAGCGTTCCTGGCGTTCGCCCAAAATCGACATTTGCCAATATTTGCCAACTCCAGCTGGCCAATCTTCTTGGGCCGGCCATCTACGCGGCAACCCTAGGGCCGGGCCTGGGCAATGTCCATGGTTCGCGTTATCCTCCGACCGTTCGGAGTTTCCACTGCAGAAGGTTCTGACACTAAGGGAGTGCCCAATGGCAATACGACTAGCGATTCACGGCGCCGCAGGCCGGATGGGGCAGCGGCTCATCGCACTTGGCAGTGCTGATGTCGACCTGGACATTGTGGCGGCTATCGAACACGCCTCTTGCCCCGAGTTGGGTGAAGATGCTGGAATCGTGTCCGGGACCGGAAACATTGGCGTGGAACTGTCGGCAGAATGGCCTGAAGACCTAGAGGCCGCCATCGACTTTTCGGTACCCGCGGGATGCATTAGCGCGGTCAACCACTGTGCCTCCGCCGGCATCCCGCTTGTAGTCGCTACCACGGGATTGGATGAAGCGCAAATGAGTAAGGTCCAGGCCGCTGCCGAGTCCATCCCCGTATGTTGGGCTCCGAACATGTCGTTGGCTGTCAACCTCACCATGAAGTTGGCACAACAAGCCGCGGCAGCTCTCAAGTCCGTGCCTCAAGGTGCGGATGTTGAGATCCTTGAACGTCATCATCGTTATAAGGAAGACTCCCCGAGCGGAACAGCATTGAAGTTCGGTCAGCTCATCGCTGACGAGATGGAATTGACCAACCATGTGCATGGTCGGGAAGGACAATGCGGCGTGCGAACAAGAGACGAAATCGGCTACCATGCTATTCGAACTGGCGACGATCCCGGGCAGCACACAATCGTGTTTGGCATGCTAGGCGAAACAATCGAGCTGACCGTCGCCGCCTCCAACCGTGATTGCTATGCCCAAGGTGCCTTGGTCGCCGCCAAATTCTTGGTAGGCAAAGCACCTGGCTTATACACCATGTTTGATGTGCTGGGAATGTCCTAATTTAACTCCGGCGAAAGCCGCAAAGTGTCCGAGCTCGTGGCCCAAGTCTCACGCTCGTCCCTCAGAAGTCATCGACGCAGAAGCAGTGCCAGATCAAGGTCGTTTTCTGACCCGCCGAGGAGCAATACACCATGGCAAAATGCGATGAGGGCTACCTCTGCGAAGCCTGCGGTGCCCCTGTCGAACGGCTCTCGGAAAGTGCTCTCTATCTCCAATACATCCTTGGTTGGATCGATGCTGGTCTTCTTCAGACCAGCCGCGAGTGTCATCTCAAGTGCATGCCCGCGTTGGCTCAATTTGTCCGACATCCTGAGTTCGAAGAGGTCTTCGCGGAGGGTGACTTTGATCGACGCCAGATGGATCCCAAGTTTGTCGCAGAGCGAACAGAACTAGTCACCGGGGCCTACCAACGACTTGTCGATCTCCAACGCAAACGAAAAGGCCTCACTCTGGACGACTACCCTCTGTAGCACCGCCCGAGCCGATTAGCGCAGCCCTGGTGTTGCAGGCTTGATCTAGACCGGAGTCACAAATTGCCTGACGGAATCGCATCAACGGCCGACGCGTCCTTTTCGGCAAGCGGTGACGAATCCAGGCGGTAGATCAATCCGACTGGTAAAACAAGCGCGGCCATCATCCAGAATACGCTGCTGATTGGAGCTCCCAACTGCCCTGCAACCGACTCGAACACTTGGTAGATCGGCCCCGAGCTCAAGATGCCGATGAAATTCGCCTGGTTCATGGTGGCAACCATGCGGCCCTTCAAAGCGGCAGGCGGACGGGACTGAATAAAGACTTGAATTGGAATCGCAAAGATGGCGGCAAAGACGCCGAGCGACAACAAAGCCGCCAAGCTCCCGCCAAATCCCAAGACGTGAGTTCCACCGCTCCAACACCCCAGCAGCACCAAACAGCCACACATTCCCAGAAGGCCGATCGTAACGCAGCGGTCCCCCCATCCACGACGACAAAGCTGACTAGCCACTAAGGCCCCAGCCATAATGCCCAGACCGATCGAAGCCGTTAGTAGACTCGTCATCGTATCATTGACACCCAACCACCGCCCCAGTCGATTGACGGTCGGCACGGCGATACCACTGACAAGCCAAAAAATGCTGGAAACAACTAGCGCCATTAGCAGCGTTTTGTCTTGCCCAAGGTATCGATAGATTGAGCTCGATACGCCAAGCGCGTCCGGAGTGAACTTCAATTGCGGTTGGGCTGGTGGAACACGTCGCACGAACATCGAAGTGATCGTTCCAACGACCGCGATCCCGACACAGATGGTCATACCAATCCAGAGGTTCTTTGCAGAGTCATCTGGTCCGGCCAGCAAGTCTTTTAGGCCACCTGCCAATACGGTCCCAAAGATGATCGCCAAAAAAGTGGTCATCAGCATCAGGCTGTTCGCACGTGGCAGATCCTCCTCGCGAAAAAGCTCTGGCAGGATGCCATACTTGCCGGGTCCAAAAAACGAGCTCTGGGTGCCCATTAAGAAGAGGACAAACCAAGTCCCCCAATTTCCTAAAGCGTCAAAAAAGTAGAACGCCAACACCCCGAGCAACATAACGAAGACCTCGGCGACCTTGCAAAGGTTGATGATCGGTGTCTTGCTGTAGCGGTCTGATAGAAATCCTGCGTAACCGCTGAACAGCACGAATGGAATTGAAAAGACAAGCGTTGCCCATCCTTGAACGTCAGACTGTTCGCCCTGCCCCGTTGCCGCCGCAGCGACGGCAGGGACAGCCAACAAGAGCATCAGTTGTTTGTAGAGATTGTCGTTGAACGCCCCAAGAAACTGCGTCGTCAGCATTCCCCAAAACGAACCGTCACGAAAGATCGACTTGCCCGACCTCGCCCTTGCCTGAGCTTGGTCAGCATTGACTGCTTGATAAGCATCGGAGACGGAATGGGATTTTTGTTCCGACATTACTGAACCTTTGATTGGATTCATTCCATTGCGGGCAGTATTCCGCAGTATTCGCTTCCTGACACCGAGACTCAAGCTGGTTTCCCGCAGTTTGCCAGCGACGCCCTGCCCCGGGGGCAAGTTGCCAGCGAATCAACTTGATCGCCGCACGAATGACCTGAGTCAGAAAGCAGAGTTTGACAGAGGCAGGAGCTGACTTGCACCCTCCCCTACCCGATCTTCGGCGAAATATGACTATTCGCTCACTCGTTACCTATCTTCCCCACGTAGATCCCTCTCCATCAAGGGCTTTGCGCACCAAAACGCATTTGTCCGAAAAAGGATCCGAAAAGCGTTCGCCGGCGTCGAAAACGAGCAATAAATAACGCGATAACGCGCATCGGAGGATGTAAGGTCTAAAATAGCGCCTGAACGCCATGCCGCAGAGCCGATCAAATGCAAGGCGGAGCCGGCTTTGGCTGTCCCTTTGGCTGGCAACGGGACAGCAGTGAGAGGGCTCGCTTACATTCAGCTGACTAGATCGCATCCCATTTATTTAGCCCGTGCAATTCTTGACTGGAATGATCCATGACTCGCATGAATGCCAATCGACGAAACTGCCTCAAGACGATGCTGGCGCTCGGAGCAGGAGTCGGCAGCGGGCTCGCTTGGCCGAATCAACTGGCGGCACGGATGCAAGCAAGTGGCAATGGCAAGCGGCTCATCGTGTTGTGGATGCCCGGTGGACCTTCGCAAATGGATACCTGGGACCTTAAGCCAGGCCATGCCAATGGAGGCCCATTCAAGGAGCTGACCACATCGATTCCCGGTATGAAGTTTAGCGAGCACCTACCCGAACTAGGAAAGCTCGCTAAACATCTCGCAATTGTGCGGAGTATGGAAACCAAAGAAGGCGACCACAGTCGTGGAACGTTCCTAGTTCGAACTGGTCAGCGTCCCGGTCAACCATTTCGATACCCCGCAATCCCAGCCGCACTTGCCAAGGAACTCGACCCGGGTAATCCGGGAATTCCCGGCTACGTTAGCATACTGCCGAACTCGTTCATCAACCCACCGGCCTTTAGCGCTGGTTTCCTCGGTACATCCCGAGAACCACTGACCGTTGGTGGCACTCCCAATTACGATCCCGCCAATCCCCAGGCTCCAAGCGACGGAGGAAACGATGGCGAGCCGGTCAATCTACGCGTCGACAACTTACTTCCTCCGGAGGACCTTGCAGGAGAACGCGTGGAACGTAGAAAGCAATTCTGGAACATGCTTCAGACCAGCTACGGCGCCTCAAACCGTCCTGGTGCGCCGGCGACGCACGATACCGTTTACCGACGCGCAATGAAGCTAGCAGAGAGTAACCTAGTTGAGGCGTTCGATCTAACCCAAGAAGATGACGCCGTGCGACGAAGGTACGGTGTTGATACATTCGGACAAGGGTGCCTCATGGCGCGTCGATTGATTGAACGCGGAGTACCCGTCGTCGAAGTTTCGCTAAGCGATGGTCTTGCCGGTCTTTCGTGGGACACGCACGCCGATAATTTCACCGCCGTAAAACGGTTGAGCGAGCGACTCGACCGCTCTTGGAGCCAGTTGATGCTCGATCTCGATGCAAGTGGATTGCTCGAAGACACGACGATCGCTTGGATGGGTGAGTTTGGCAGGACTCCGAAGATCAACGAGATGGGCGGCCGAGATCACTTCCCCAACGCGTGGAGCTGCGTTCTGGCGGGCGGAGGAATCCAAGGGGGTGCAGTCGTTGGAAAAACTAGCAAGGACGGAATGGAAATTTCCGACCGTCCCGTGACGGCTCCCGATCTACTAGCGACGCTCTCTGCTGCCGTCGGAGTGGATCCAGATACCGAAAACATGACCGAAGATCAGCGGCCAATCAAAATTGCCGATGGCTCTCCGATTAAAGAGCTTCTGGCATAACCAGCATCAAAGCGCCAGCGTGACTGTGCTTTCAGCCGGTTGGCATGTGGGAGCAAGTTGACGCTGGACGAGCTAGAGCGAGTTGACGCTGCACGTGCAGCTTGCCTTCGCGATCAGCCGACGACGCTGGTCCTCGATCGTGCATTCCACAAAACCAATGCGCAGCCCACGTTGCACAAGCTTGGCCACAGCCCTCAAACGCCCTTCTCTAATCGGGCGAATGTAAGTGGTCTTCATTTCGACGGTCGCAAAGCTTTGCTGATCTTCGAGGGTTCTCCCAAATGCGATTCCAGTAGCCGCGTCGGCCAACAACGCAATCACTCCGCCATGCACAGCCCCCATCGGATTGTGCATTTTGGTTCCAACGTCAAGAAATACCTCCGCCTCACCAACTTCACCTGGCTGAACCTCAAGGCCAATTAGCTGGCTGATCGGCGCATGCTGGAAAATGTCGCTCGATGCTGGACTCTTTTCTGGTTCCGTCATGATGCTGCAGACTTTGGTGTGCTGTTCCAAATAGACTCCGTGAATCGGAGCCGACAGTACTGGGACACACGTGTTCCTGCTACGCCGCGGGCGCTCAGCGTCTTCACCTTCGATGGACGTTGGTGCAACCGAACCCTGAGTCATGTTTGCTTAAACGAATGGCTCAAAGCGCGGAGATTTCGGGTGGAAGGCGCAAACGCAAATCGGCTTTCAAATTCGCGGTGGCGGCAACATGGCTTTGGCATACCCAATGAAGGGCAATTTAATAGCGAAGCTGGAAACCGAAGCCAAGCGAATGCAGCCAGTACTGTCGTTCGCTGAAGTCTAGCTGGGGGTCGAGGGCCCCTGAAAGTGGATCCGACAGATTCACGGCAAGATCGTTGTCGATCTGTTGTGCAGCCTGGGCGACCTTAGGAATAACCATGTAGTTGTAGCCTAGGTTGAAATCTAACCCCGGACGGATTCGATAGCCGACATTTACGGCCAACTCAGGAATTACGATGAACGTGTCATCGACATACGGTTGGGCGTTGGTCGAGCGAGCCAAGAGACCTTGGTTGTCAATGCTGGATACACCGCCCGACGCAGTCGTCGTCGTTCCGCGGATATTGACTTTGCGGCGCAAGTTGCCGGCTCCGAGACGAAACATCGTCTCAAGACGCCAACAGGCGACAGTACGCGTATTCATCAATCCATACGACATGCCGTTGAAGTCGTTTTCGGTTTCGAAGTGATCCGCGACGGCAATCGACGTACCTGTCAGCCCCGGGTTGTTGCCCGTCACGGTCGTATTGCTAAAGATCGAAAGGGTTTCATCGATACTCGCATTCTGATAACCCCACAGCCACTCAACGCGATTGAAACGATCACTGTAGAGTTCACGTCGCAAGTAGAAATCGATCCCGCCAACTTCCGACGTGGTATCAATTCGGATATTGCCAACACTCTCATTGGGAAACGCGATCAATTGAGTGTCTTGTTCCTCGGAGCCGGTGACAGTCGTGTTGAAGAAAGGCCGAGCCAGGATGGGAAACGATCCGGAGTCAAAAGTGGAACTCAGGTTTTGATCACCCGCGTTCCAATAACGAAGTGTAAGACCGTAACATTTCGCGGGTCCCAAGTAGGTGCTGAAAGTCAGTCGGATGCCCGCGGTGGCATCGTTGGTCAACGTACCATTTCCGAACAGAATATCCGTTGACGCTTGCCCAAGCTCACCCGCAATATCTGCGGTCGTGCCACTGGCGGCACTCGTAACCAACGCTGGCGGACCTTGATCTCGACGCCAGTACATCGGCACTTCCGCTCGAACCTTCGTGCGACACCAAAGAGCCATCAATGGCCCACATCCGGGCGGACAATAGGCCGATGCAGCTGGAGCTAATATCGAACCGCCGCAACCGCCGCAACCGCCATTACAGCTACTTTGGCCACAGCACCCCTGGCCGCAGCTATCACAACCACCGTCATACATCATGCCATCGGTAGCATGCATTTCCATTGGCATCGCCGCTTCGCCGTTGGGGACGAACTCGTACGGCCCTGCCTGAATGGTCTCAGGTATCTGCTGAACTGGCCCCACGTAAGCGGCAGATACAACCGGTGCCGCTCCGACTTCGTCTGCGTTGGCACTCGGTCGGCGCGGAGATTCCGCAGGTGGGGCTCGATAGAACTCACGCTCACCACGTCCAGTACGCAACTGTGCTTGGGCCAGATCAACGCCGCATACCAGCAAGGCAACGAACAAGGTGGCTCGCAACAGAGATGAACCGCAGAACGATCCAAGGATCTTGAATTTTAACTTTCTAGGACTGCAATCATTTCGATGCTCCCCCGCGATTAGCGACGGAACGAAGTTCGAATCATTGCTAAGAACCGAGTCATGCATGACTCAACATCCCTCTTCAGACGAATCTGTAATGCCAGCAAAGTGGCAATGGACTACATCAATCTGAAGTGTTGTTCGGCTCTGCGAGTCAGGCGAGTTGAGGAATCCTGATAAACTTTGCGGGTTAACCAGAGTTTGCAGCCGGGCGATGTTGAAAATCACCGTGCATATTCGCCTGCCACATCTCGCCGGTTCTGACCTCGAGTGCTGTGAGCCAGCCCCCCCCGTAGCAATACGTGTCGATGCACGCGAGGTAGCCCAAGTCAAAGATTTCTCCGCCACGGTCATGGGTGTGCCCAACAATCGCCCGTTTTCCACTGACGTGTGGCGGAGGGGTAACATCTGTCAATTTGAGCCAGCGTAGCGTATGGACGTCCATCTCCGCGGGTGCGAGTTCAGGAGCGTAATTTGCATGCAAAAACATGAACTCGTCGGTCTCATGGTAGTCCACCATCGAATCAAAGAATTGATGATGCCGTTCGGGAATGATATCCAAATCCCCCACAAAACCGTACGAATCCAAGGTTTCGACGCCCCCATACTGTAGCCAGCGAAAGTGAGGCTTCTTCTCTTTGACGACGTCCAGCATCATCTCTTCGTGGTTTCCCTGGAGTGCCACCAAATTGCATTTGTCTTCCAAGCCAATCAGCAAATCAATGACGCCCTTCGAATCCGGTCCACGATCGACGTAATCGCCTAGAGTGACCACGGTATCCTCTGTCGCCAGCCCGATTTCAGAGATGAGCTTCTCCAGCGGTTCTAAACAGCCGTGGATATCTCCAATTGCAATAAGTCGATTGCTCATCAGATGTTGTCAAGAAAGAATGGGCGAACCAAGATGACGTCAAACAACCTCGATTGTGGTCAGAATACGAAAAACGGGCAACAGACCTTTTCCGTTCCAGGCCCCTACGACGCCCCCCTGCTATCTACTAAGAGTTACCTGTTACCGACTTGGGATAGGTTTCGCTTAGAGTTGCGTTATTCCTATCCTCGCGCTGTGCGTAGTTGCGAAAATGGGTTCAGGTCTACGGTAGAGTCGTCACACCAAAAAGTAAAACGCCCTAGCTTTTGGGAGCCAGCGTGAACCTACAAGACTCAACACTTCACGCGTCCGCCACCGCGAGCGGTTTGGTTGATGCCCAGCAGATGGATTACGCATTGCGTGTCTGTCGCCACCGATTGAGTCAACAGGGCAATCCGTCCGACGCCCCCATTCCAGATGAACTTCTATCAGAGGTCCTGATCGAGCAGGAAGTTTTGACCCAGTATCAGGCCGACCAACTGATGTCCGGCCGTACCAAATTTCTGCTCGGCCCGTACCTGATCCGCGATTGGATCGGCCAAGGCGGAATGGGCCAGGTATTTAAGGGCGTGCACCAGATCATGGGTCGCGAGGTTGCCGTCAAAGTGCTTCCCCGGGCGCGCGCGACGCAGGAAGCTCAGGCCAGCTTCGCCCGCGAAATCCAAATGCAAGCCGGGTTGGACTGCCCCTATTTGGTCCGAGCCTTCGATGCAGGGCAAGACGGTAATGTGCATTTCCTGGTCACGGAGTACGTCCCCGGCATGGATCTTCGGCGACTCGTGAAATCCCAGGGCGCCCTGCCGATCCAGCAAGCTGCCAAGATTATCTTCCAGGCCGCTCTAGGCCTGGAGTATGCGCACGCACAAGGCTTAGTGCATCGAGATGTAAAACCAGGGAATATACTAGTCACTCCGGAAGGAGATGCGAAAGTCTCCGATGTGGGGCTTGCCGGTTTCGCAAAGGACCTGATTAATGATCCACGTGCAGGAAAAATCGTTGGCACCACGGATTACCTTTCGCCCGAACAGATTCGAACGCCACTCGACATCAACCCGGCTTCGGACATCTATTCATTAGGCTGCACGCTGTACTACGCGGTCTGTGGCAAAGTTCCTTTCCCCGGCGGAAACACAGAATCGAAATTGCGGAGACATTTAGAAGAATTCCCTCTTCATCCACGCAATTTTGCACCGGAAATCACGGAAGACTTCGTCGACATTATCGTCGACATGATGGAGAAGGATCCGAAGAAACGCATCGCGAATGCAACTGAAGTCGCGTCGCGGCTTGAACCCTGGGCGGTCGATTCCATGATGGCGCCAGTCGTGAGTATGACCAAATCACCGTGGTTGGCTCCCCCACCGCCTTCACATCGAGATGAACGACAAGCGGTTGAAGAAGACGGCGGATCCAAGAGCAGTTCCATGGGCCTGCCAAACTCAGCCGGAGCCCCACCTCCGCGTTTCCAAGATCCTGATCTACAAGATGAAACGCGAACCGGTCAAACATCAAACACCACTGCAGAAGAAGAATGGATTTCAGAATCACCGCCATCTCCTCCTCCCCCTCAAATCCCCCACCCGGAAGGTATTCCGGTTCGGGCGTCTTCTGCCTCGACGACGCTACCTGGCTCCAACCGCGAATCAAATAAATGGGTCGTCATCGGTATTACCATCGCGATCGTAGTACCGCCGGCCATTCTCATTGGGGCCATCATTGGCTTTCTCGTTGCCCAGAGCCAGTAACTCATGTAAAGCAAACGAGCTAAGACTCACGCCTTTACCCCCCCCCATTCTTCAGGCATCTCCCCAAAGTTAATTAGCTAAAGAATTCACACGATGCAAAACTACGTCCACTGGCAGCTATTCCGCCGCGACGCATCGTCCAGATCAGATAAAGGCAGCGCCACGCAGCAAACCGGCGAGGCGTGTACCAATGCATTATCGACGGGTACGCCCCCTGCCCCGCTCGACAGTTCAGCGGTCTTTGCGTGCACGTTTGAGAGTGTCGTCGATCAGTTGGCCAAACTACCGGGTATGTTTATTGAAATGGACGGTTCCTTTGTGATTAGGCAACCTGCGGAAAACAATGGACACTGGCAGATGGACGGCATGATCTACGATCGCGGTGTTGAGGTCAGCCCGAATGGAAATCGAGAAAGCCGAGTCCACTGGTGTGATATCCAAGGCTCTTTTTCCAAAGACATCTGGGACCAAGTTTGGAGCTGCTTCGAGACTCCCTTGGAAGAGTTGCTCATCTACGATGTTTCTCGTCAGACCTATTTGGCGCCAGCCGAGCTGTTCTCAAACTAAAATCGGGTCCTGAAAATCCCTCGAAACAAAGCCCAGCCGGCCAAAGGTCAATGCATTGAAGATTCCAGATCCCGAGGTCATCCATGGGAATCGTCGCGCCTGGGACCGAATGGCCAAACGACAGCACGTCCTCGCGCAGCCGGCAAAAGATGACGAGCTGAAAGATCCAATGCGGATCATCAATGGCGCTGGCTGGCTAAACGGCGGCATCAAGGGCTGGAACGTTCTCTGCTTAGCTGCGGGTGGTGGCCGCCACGGTCCCCTGTATGCGGCTGCCGGCGGAAACGTCACCGTCGTCGACTTGAGCCCCGCGATGCTTGCTCAAGACCGTGAAATGGCGGAACGCCACGGAATGAAGATCCGAACTATCGAAACATCGATGGATGAACTAGCCGCCTTGAAGGATGGCGAATTCGACCTAGTCGTCCATCCAGTCAGTACATGCTACCTGCCTGATTTGAGTCGGCTGTTTGGTGAAGTCTCTAGAGTCACACGCCCCGGTGGCCTTTACATCAGTCAGCACAAGCAACCGGCAAATCTCCAAGCCTCGCTTGAAACGCAAACCGGACGCTATGTTTTCCAACACGCCTACTATGACAACTCTCCCGTACCCACGGCTACATCACCGAATAAGCTCCGTGAGCCCGACACCCATGAATTCGCGCATAGCTGGGAAGCCCTTCTGGGCGGCATCTGCCGAAACGGATTCGTGATCGAAGATATGACGGAACCGAACCACGGAAAACCCAATTCACCGAACAGCAGTTTTCACCACCGGTGTTACTTCATCGCACCCTACGTACGATTCAAGGCCAGACGCCTGGATGGATCGATGGGAATATCGAATCAAACGAATGCGAGTCGACTGATCCTTTAGCCGTCCCATCCTTTCGCCGCCCCAAGCAGCCCAGCAAGAAGCAAGTCCACATCCTCAGACGTTTGATCGTCTCACAAGTGCCTTGTACAAGTGCCTTATGAGTCCGGCTGCGGCAACTATTAGCAGCCATCAAGCCGTCGAGTCAGCCGCGATCACTGCAGCCGAATCCTCCCACGGGTCGATCCAATCTCCCCAATGCTCCAAGTATTGTTGATAGGCAGGGTGCTCTCCAGCTTGCGATTCCAACATCCTCTTGACGGAAGCGACCAGTGATTTCTCTTGGGCAAGATCGATGCGTCCCATTAGGAGCATGGTACGTAAGAAGACAAAGTAAGTGTCGAGTACATCGCAACGGCAGTACTCATTGACCTCTGCGATTCGGCCTTCGCAATAAAGGTCATAAACCATGTCACCCTGGACGTTCATCTTCCCTGGCTTACCTAGGAGAGTCGCGGCCAGATTCAGCCCCCCGCGAAACCAAGTTGCTCCGAAGTTGGTCAGAATTTCCTGAACATCCAGTTGGGCAGAAAGATTGTATCGGTTGCGATTCTGCTCAAAGCTCCGCTCTTGGAGGTTGAACCAACCAGGCACCGGCACGCCGTAGCGAAAGGCGGCATGCTCCATCAGTGGTATGTCGAAAGTCCGCCCGTTGAAAGTCACCCAGGTCGGACGTTCATAGGCTTCCCAGCCGGCCCAGAAATGCTTCGTAATCACACTTGGACGATGCGACGGCGCGTCCAGGGAAACAATCTCGACGAGCTCAAAGTCGCTGCGGATTTTCGCTACGACAACTGCTACCGGAATATGGTAGGTGTAAGGGATAAAATCACGGCCGGATTGAGTCAATAACTCTTGCCGGAACCTGGAAATCGCTTCGCTCGGCGAAAGCTCTTTGCTCGGGTACCTTGTCTTGGCAATCAGCTCACCATCAGGCACACTCTCTACGTCGAACAAGAGATATCGGATCGGTTGAGTCACAAAGTCGTCCCCAGGTGTCAGATTACCCTTGGTCGCAAGCGGCGTGGAGATGACACGAACGCCTTCCCCACTGGCTGAGATTATAGATCAATCACGCGTTCTCGCGATGTTCGTTTCGGTTCGTTACAACTGAAGCCCAATTTTTAAAGTCAAATTAGATCCACAACAAATGCTGCGGGCCTTAAGGCTACGCCGACCTCACACTGAAGCGAGTTCGCACCATGCCCTCACCTATCACGGTCAATAAAGAACGATTGCTGGAACGGTTCTTGCGATACGTCCAAGTAGGTACCGCCGCAAATCCTGAGTGCAGTGACTACCCGAGCAGCCCCGGCCAGCTTGAGTTAGGGAAACTGCTGACTCAAGAGCTCGCCGACCTGGGTCTCGACGACGTCCATCAAGATGAAAATGGATTGGTTTGGGCAACGGTCCCTGCATCGGTGGAAGGTGACTTACCAACCGTCTTGTTCAACTCGCATGTCGACACGTCGCCCGAAGCTCCCGGTGATGGCGTAAAACCCAACGTGATCGAATCGTACCAAGGGGGCGATATTACTCTGGCTAAAGATGACCGAGTCATTCGCGTCAGAGATTGCCCGGAACTCGCGGGACTCAAAGGTCACTGCTTGGTTACCACCGACGGCACCACTCTTCTCGGAGGTGATGACAAAGCGGGTGTGGCATGCATCATGGAACTTGCAGCGACTTTGATCGAGAACCGCCAGCTCCCACACGGTCCGGTGCGAGTCCTATTCACTTGCGACGAAGAAATCGGTCTCGGCGCGAAACATATGGATCTTGCGAAGGCCGCCGCCGATGCTGGCTACACGCTGGATGGCGCCGGACACGACGAACTCGAACAAGAGAACTTTTCAGCGGACCAAGTTGTCGTTCGAGCCGTCGGCTACAACATTCACCCGGCCATCGCCAAAGATCGCATGGTGAATGCGACACGAGCGTTGAGCGATTTTGTTTCAAGGTTGCCCCACGACCGGCTGTCCCCCGAGTCAACAGACGGACGAGAGGGCTTTCTGCATCCCTATGACTTCCAAGGCGGCGTTAGCGAAGCCTCCTGCAAGATTCTGCTTCGCGACTTCGAGACGGCGAAATTGGACGAATACGAAAATCGGCTCCACGAAACCGCCGCGGAGTCAAACAAACGGTTCCCAAAGATCAAATTTGAAATCGAACGCTCGCGACAATACCGCAATATGGCGGACTCAATGAAGGCCGCTCCGCACGTGGCTGAATTCGCCCGACGCGCCTACGCCGACCTCGGCCGTGAGTGCCACATGGGGGCAATCCGTGGTGGAACCGACGGCGCCGTTTTCAGCGAAATGGGACTTCCAACACCGAACCTTTCGTCGGGGCAACACAACATTCACAGCGTCTTGGAATTCGCTTCCATTACCGAGATGACTTGGGCTGTCGAGCACGCGATTCAGCTGCTCAAGATCTGGCAGGAACACGGCCGCAGCTAACTTGGGAAGAGCCTGCTGCGCTGGGCGTCGCTGAGTGATGCCGCGTATTCACTGACTTCATAGACTTCAATTTTGGATTCCGTATCGGCTGGGTCCATTCCATGATCGCGCATCTCGCTCGAGAAAAATTCTCGTCTTTGATCGTGAAACTTTCCAAGCCAACCCGCCAGCCAATCGAGGCGCTGCGAAGATTCTTCGGGCACTTCATCGAGTACACCGTCATGGTAGGCGAGCCAATCGAAAAACTGAGATTCATGACACGCGGCCATCGCGACTAAATCGCGGTATTCCTCGCGTACATCCACGACGACATCGGCGCGCATCCGATTTGGCCTTGTGAACATATCACACATCGACGCTACGATCGGATCGCCACGTAGTGGTTTCTCGTCTGGACAAACGTTGGGCACAGTGACCATGTACGAAGCATCTTGAACTGCGATGCCCACAGCCCGATGATCCGGATGGTAGTCGTTGGTGCGATGGGTAAGGACCAAATCCGGCTCAAACCTGCGGATCTCCCGAATGATCACCTCGCGAACTTCCAAATTCGGTTGCAAACGCCCATCAACGAAATCAAGCGTCACGTACTCAGCGCCGATTGTTGCCCCAGCTTGTGCCGCTTCCTTACGCCGAATCGCTTTCAGCTCCGCAGGAGCCATCGATTGATGTCCCGCACTGCCGTCGGTAACGGACACGATCCGGATCGTTGAGCCAAGCCTCGAATGCCGAACGAGCAAGCCCCCGGCAAACACCTCTGCATCATCAGGATGAGCCCCCAACACGAGCACGCGACACGACATAGCAACTAGTCCTTCGATGTCTCATAGACGACTACGATGAGGACATCCGATGCGGCAAAAGTACCCATCGTAGTACCGCCTGGCGTCTGCGGAGCAATATTGCCCGTGACCGATACGAGGGTCGCATTATTGTCTTCTAGCCACTGGTTGATTTCGTCTTCAAGTGGATGGAGTTCGCTTTCAACACCCTTGAAAATCTTGATTTTGCGCACCTGGACACCCCGATTCCGTAGAACTAGTGAAATACCGCCGTGGGCAAGCGTTGCTTAATGGGATCGCTCAAACTAGATCGCTCAAACTAGATAGCTGTATCGCCAAATCGCAATGGCTCGCGGCATGCGGGTTGATCGTGATTAGCTGAGACTAGGATTTTTGAACCTCTGTCCCAATGGCGAGCCATCATAACACATCACGTTCGTGTCTCCCCTCCCCCACAACCGTCTTGACGCATCCCTCGAATCAGGCTCTTATGAAGTCTCTTATCCAGTGTTTCGGACGGCAGAATTCCGGTCGTAGGGCACATCAATATTTTCTCGTAGACGGCCACCACTGTGGCGGACAGAGGCCAGGAGAATTCCGTGGAGCAGCTCGATCACCTTAAGAATCTTGTCATCATGGCCGCCGCAGACGGAAGCCTCTCAGAGCAGGAAATCGCTTTGCTCGTCGACCGCGCAGCAACACTGGGACTGGACGAAGAAGACCTAGAGAAAGCAATTGCATTCGCGCTCAGTGGCGAAGCTAAACTCAAATTTCCGGTCGACCGTGCTGAGCAGAACCAGATGCTCGCAGATCTTATGAAAATGATGGCCGCCGACGGCGAATTGCAAGAAGTGGAAAAACGTTTGTTCGCTTTAGCCGCAGCTAAAATGGGCATTGAAAAGCAAGAGCTAGAGGCTTTGATCGATAAGTTGGTTGGAGGCTAGCCCTGCATTCGCGTCTGGCATCGCCCCAAGTTCAGCTGCTGCGTCCGCCTCACTCGCCCTCCTCTCTGATCTCTCTCAGGCACTCTTCGCCTTCATTTCGAGCATTGTTGACAAAGCGGCTGACTTCGCGGACATGAAAGAAGCCGTTCTCTGCCGCCCCCAGAAGCGGTCGCAATTCCTCGGAGGGCACCCTGGGATCTAGCCACATCTCGGCACCCCGCTCGTCCAAGACCACCGGCATTCGGTCGTGAAGACTCGCCAATTGCTCGTTGGCTTCCGTCGTAAGGATCGTGCAGGAACGAACCTCCTCACCTGTTGCCCTTTTATTCGTTTCCCAGAGTCCGGCAAAGCAAATCACCTCCTCGCTTGCCGGTGCAATCCAGCAGGCTTGTTTCTCGCCACTCTTCAGCTTCTGCCATTCGTAATACCCGTCCGCAATCACGAGGCAGCGTTGTTTTTCAAATGGTTTCGCGAAAGACCTTTTCTCGTGAACCGTCTCCGATCGAGCGTTGATCATACGGCTGCCGACGGACAACTCCTTAGCCCAGGTCGGAACTAATCCCCACCGAAAATAATCGATGCGAGCCGCTCCCTCGGCCGGTTTCTCAACTGCAACAACATCTTGGGTAGGCGCGATGTTATAACGCGGTTTCCAAGCGTCCGTTTTCCAACCATCGCGGCTCGAAGACTCGACAATTGGAAGCAGAAACTGTCCCCATTGATCAGGAGGCGTCTTGAGTGTGTAACGACCGCACATAGCCTTGCCCCTTGTTCGGCTTCTTCAATTTCGCGAGCTCCGTTAACCGAGGCTCTTCAAATTGACATATTCCATTTGATTTGATTCGAACCGCATACGCAAAGACAGATCCGCGCTACCAAGATGACTAAACACTCCATCGTCCAAGTCACCACCACCCTGGATACCAAAGAACAAGCAGACCTAGTTGCAAAACAACTCGTCGAAAAGCGGCTGGCTGCTTGCGTACAAGTATCAGGCCCGATCGTAAGCACGTATCGCTGGCAAGGAGAAATAAATCAATCCCAGGAATATCGTTGTCAGATGAAAACAACGGATCAAGCCCTAGAACGTCTCATCGAGACGCTCGAAGAGTTACACCCCTACGATACCCCTGAAATCGTTTGCCATCGAGCTCTAGCGGTTAACGACGCTTACGGAACCTGGGTCGCCGAAAACACCGATGCGACCACCGACGGAACATCCGCTTAATCTGATCGTCGCGAAGAATCCAGCTCGAAGTTCGTTGCACCCCGCATCATTCACGACATTGCTAGCCTCCCAACATGCATTCACCACCTAACCACGAAAGCTGGCATGTCGCTCGAAGGTGGCATTCCTATGAAGGCGAAATACGCGTCTCCATTCTTCGGCTCGCGATCGTACTCACTCTGTATTCCATCCACTTGGTTACATACTTCTTCCTCACTGATTCGAATTCGGCTACCGACACGGCAACGGAACTGACAAGTCTGCCCGCCGTCGATCAGCATCGAATCTTTACATTCCTCGCCGCCGGCGGATTGGTCATCTCGCTAGCCGTCCTAGTCAGTTTGCGACAGCGTTTTTTCCCATGGTTCCTCCCCTACTGTGTTACCAGTTGTGACACTGGCTTGGTTTTTGCTGCGGCTTTCTTTGGAGCCAAAATACAGAGCCCCATGGTCATGTGCTTAGTGCTGATTGTGGCGATGGCGGCCATGCGATTCAGCCTACGCCTAGTATGGTTTAGCAGTCTACTCGCGTTGGCAGCTTATTTTGGCCTCGTGGGCACAAGCGATTCCAAATGGTTTGACGCAGACCATGTTACTCCATTGAACACTCAGATGATCTCGACATTGATCATCGTTTCGGCGGGAATCATCGCTGGCCAGATCGTACGAATGACGAGATCGGCCGCCGAGTTGTACACTTCCCACGCGACGCGACCTGCTACCGGAGTGGACGAAGCAGAGTCCAGCGAGGAGAAATCGCCATGAGCACTTCCGATCCATCTCGCGGCGAGCTGCCCAAAGCGTCAGCGAACGAACCACCAGTTCTTGCATCAATTGTTTGCGAAAACTGTAACGCGGTTTGCGATGCCGGCCGAGTGCAGTGCTGGATGTGCGGCGCGTCGCTCGAAGGCTCTCAGCAGCAGAATCCGTTTGCGGCTGTCGCATCCCCTGTTCAAGATGTGATCTACTATCCAGCCGCCTCCACACAGCCTGCCCGATCTCCTTACGAGTCGATCTTCTTGGTTCTGCTGATCATGGCGGCCTTAGTAGCAGTGGTCATCGGCATTGGATTCAGTCAGGACCCAGGGGCACTCATCGGATACTTGATCCTGGTCGGTCCTGCGTTTTTAGTGAGTGGAGTACGTGGACTTTGGCAGTATTCGAAACGTGGCGAGGCTAGTCCTAAGAGCATGTTTCTTTCACTTGTCATCTCGTTCGCGTTCACGATTGCCGCCTTGGCCATCTTGTTCCTCGCTGGGATGATCCTGCTGTTTGCTCTTTGTTTCTATGAAATCTCGAAAATGTAGCAGGCCATTCTCTTGTCGTTCGACTTGTTCTTCGCTTCGGCGTTGTTCCCCAGTGTCTATCCGTTTCTGATGCTTCTAGCAATTGGGACGGGCGCCGTTTTGCTCCGGCGCCATCAACGCGAGCTAGAACTGCCCACTGAAGCAAGAATCGCCATTGGCATCGCCGCCTTTTGCGGAGCAATGATCGGGGCAAAACTTCCCTTTCTCTTCGTAGATTGGGATCGGTTTTTGGCTGGCACCGCCTGGTTCTCGAGTGGCAAGACCATCATGTGCGGAATGGTCGGAGCCTACCTTGCGGTCGAGCTCACTAAGTGGATCCTCGAGATCCGTACAAAAACAGGCGACAGTTTCGCAGTGCCAGTTGCCGTGACGGTTGGAATCGGTCGACTCGGGTGCCTTTCGGCTGGTTGCTGCTTTGGCGTTACGACGGACGCACCTTGGGCAATGCGATGCGCATTGAACGATGACCTACTCCGCCACCCCACTCAGATCTATGAAAGTTTGTTCCACTTCTGCATGGCCGGCCTATGCTTTGCCATCGAGCGCAAGTTCCCGAAAACGATCGAGTCAACTGCCTCTCATGCCAATTGCGTCACACTTAGCCACGCCGGCTCATCCACAATCTGGACGAAATTTGTTCAAGGCCAGCTCGTCAAACTCTACATTCTGGCTTACTTGATTTACCGCCTGGCAACGGAGTTCATTCGGCCAGAACTTCGTTATGCTGCTGGGCTCACGCTATACCAATGGTTCGCAATCACCTGCATACCGATTTTTGTGGGCCTTTGGTGGTACGATATCAAAGATCGATTTGCGGAACGGGCCTACTCATCCGATTCCAGATCACCTACGTCAAGCAGTTCAGAAGACTCAAGCTGTTGAGCTCTTGGCCGCTGATGTTCGTAGTAGCCGCTTCGCAATTCATAGCGAACATGAATGGGACGCAAGTCATTCCGCTGGAAAACGTGCTCGAGTGGCATCTCGTCCCGTTGGAGCACGTACTCGCATGCAGTCAAACACTCAGTGAGCAATATCTCTCGAATTCGAAAAATGCCCGGATCGTTTTCACCCTGCTTGCTCAGCACTTCCACTTGCTGTCCGACCTCTAGATCGATCGCTGGAGCAGCCGTCCACATCGAAGGGCGCACCCGAACCTTGGTCTCGCCATAACACAAGTGGTAAAAGCCATCTTGCCAGTCGGTACGCCTCCACACACGTCGGCTTGGGACGAGCTGGCGAACCACTTCCACATCCTCATCGCAGATCCACTGCTCTCCATCCTCAGGCCAACGTAGAAATGCTCCCCAGTCTGGCATGTCCGGCCGATAGGAGATCGACTCTTCAGAACCATTTGCCTCACGATCCTTCCGCTTGGCCGAACGCACCACAACATCCTCATCCGAATCCGCTTGAGCATCAGGTTGATTCTGGTCAGACATCTTTAGTTGCCTCCAAGCCAAGTCTTCAGAGTAGCTACATCTTTCGCAATTGCTTCCCAACTCTCTTCAGTCTTCGACGCATCACGGTGGTCGGTGTATTCCATGTGTAGCGAAAGAGGCCCCACGAATCCACTCTTCTGAATCAATCGAAAGAATGGCTTCGAACGCCCATCTCCCAGTGGTACGTTCTGTGCCTTGCCAGCGACCCAATCGAAATCCTTCACGTAGGTCGCTCGCACACGCGGCTGAATCATCCGATAGGCCGCTTCATAGCTTTGGCTCAGTTCAAGTGACGTGTGCCGAATGTCCACAGCAACACCAAGTGATGTTGTGTCGATGCCCTCCAAGACTCGTTCCAGGTCCCACAATGCTGCTCCGCAGTAATTGCGACCAGCATGATTCTGGTAGAGTGCGGTGATACCAATCTCGCGGCAAAGGTCAGCCAATCCAGATGCTTGCGCAGCAAACTGATCAAGCTGCGGCAATATGGGCTTCTCAAAGTCGTAGCGATAGTACTTCATACGGAAGTACGGTACATTCGCTTTCGCAAGCTCTCGCAAGTAACTTGCGGTTTCCTCGTTCGCCTCATTCACATCACTGGCCGCAATCAGGATGCTCTGACCATGGTTAGCAAGTGCATCAGTGTATCGAGGTAATTGAGCTTTTAGATCCCCTGGCGCGATCTGACCGCCCTTGCGCAACGTGGCTTCAACGCCTTGAACGCCAATCGACTGCAATCGCTTCGCCAATTCTCCGAATGCCATGCTCTGAACATGTTTGGTGAAAACGCATATCGGAGGATTGGTGTCCGAACGCACCGCAGGGAAAGCTTCCGAGGAACGCATTGCCATCGCGGTCCCCACAGCGGCCCCAGTTGTTCTTATAAATTGCCGACGCTGCATTCGTTCATTCCCATCGTCCTGAGTGAGCCCTAGTTCAAGATCGTTACGCCAGAATCAAGGCGGATCGTAGCCACCGCGGCTAAAAGGATGGCATTTGAGTATACGAAATATCCCCCTCGTCATCCCAACGAAAAGACCGCGTTTCCGAATGCTCTCAATCATGTATTCGCTACACGTCGGCTGAAACCTGCAATTGGGACCCAACAAAGGTGATATCGCGCGTTGGTACAAACGAACCATCGCAATCATGCATCGACTGGGAATCCGACTCAACCATGTCAGCACTCGCATTGGACGGGTATTCTCGTTGGCTGGAGGCGTTTCGTTCTTTCTATTAGCGTGTTTGCTACCTAGGCAAGAATCGGTTTGACCACGTGGCCGGCAATGTCGGTCAGCCGGAAATCGCGTCCTTGGAATCGGTAAGTGAGTTTTTTGTGATCAATTCCAAACAGATGCAGCATCGTTGCGTGCAAGTCGTTGACGTGAACGCGATTCTCGACAGCGTCGTAGCCCAACTCGTCTGTCGCGCCGTAGCTCATGCCAGGCTTGACGCCACCACCGGCCATCCAGATCGAAAATCCTTTGATATGGTGGTCGCGTCCGGACCCTTGGGCCATCGGAGTACGGCCAAACTCGCCACCCCAGATCACAAGAGTGTCATCGAGCATCCCACGTTGCTTGAGGTCGCGGACTAAAGCCGCCGTACCGCGATCGACTAATCCGGCTGTCGTCTTGGATCCATTCTTGATACCCCCGTGGTGATCCCAGCCGCGGTGATAGAGTTGGATAAAACGAACACCTCGCTCCGCAAGCCTCCGAGCAAGCAAGCAGTTTGATGCAAAGCTGCCGTCACCACCTTGCGTTCCATACATCTCCAACACGTGCTTTGGCTCATCTGAGATATCCATCAGTTCGGGAACGCTTGTCTGCATCCGAAATGCGAGTTCGTACTGAGCTATACGCGTTTCGATCTCAGGATCTCGAAACTGCTCGAGCCCTACTTGGTTCATCTTCTCGATCGTTCCAATCAACTTACGTTGCTGTTCCAGAGTCACTCCACTCGGGCTGTTGATGTAAAGGACAGGATCCCCTTTCGATCGAAACTCGACCCCCTGAAATCGACTCGGAAGAAATCCGCTGTGCCATTGCCGGGAAGCGATTGGTTGCGACTGCCCACCACCCACCGAGGTCATGACAACGTAGCCGGGCAGGTTGTCCGTTTCGGCACCCAGACCGTAGAGCAGCCAAGATCCCATTGATGGTCGGCCCGGAATGCTCGTCCCCGTATTCATCAGCGTGTGCGCTGGGTCATGATTGATCTGATCGGTGTGCATCGATTTGATGACACAAATGTCGTCGACCAGTGTGCTCATTTCAGGCAAGATGGAGCAAACCTCCGTACCAGATTCGCCATGCTTCTCAAATGGGTGCTGCGGACCAAGGCACTTCAATTTGTCACGCTGGCCCTGCAGTTGTGCAATCTGCTGCCCTTCCGTGAAGGACTTGGGCATCGGTTGGCCATCAAGTTCTTCCAACTTCGGCTTGTAATCAAACGTCTCGAGGTGCGAAGGCCCACCGGCCATGCACAAGTGAATCACTCGCTTACACTTGGCCGGCCAATGAAGTGGATGGACCACGCCGCTCCCACGTTCGCTTGGCCCTGCAGGTGTGGCAGCTGCATCGCGAGCCACGAGCGAAGTCAGTGCGGCAGCTCCAATTCCGACAGTCGCTTTCGATAGAAAAGCCCGTCTCAACGAATCGGTATGTAGCCGCTCAAGATTCCATTTTTGGTCATACATTTCTCTACCTCTTCGCTTGCCTTCCGACTCATGGCCGGCAAGGATCCCACACTTCTAAACAAACGGCAGTCGGCATCCAGGGGAAATCAGTGATTGAAAACGGGAGTTTCCACCTCCCCGTCTCGCATGGCCTGGAGACAGCCAAATCTTATAGCTTGAAACGTCAATTGCCCTTAGTCGGTAACGGATTCAGTTGCGAGTAATCGTTTCATGCAGATTCAAAACCGCACGAGCTACTGATGTCCAGCTAGCCAATTCGACAACGTCCAATTTTGAGTCTG
Source organism: Aureliella sp. (assembly GCA_046290675.1). GTDB lineage: Bacteria > Planctomycetota > Planctomycetia > Pirellulales > Pirellulaceae > Aureliella. Next base: position 522,459 of record JBKAHA010000005.1, on the reverse strand, counting down.
GAACACTTAAGCCGACCGACACCAACTCCTTTGCGTCCTCTGATCGCTGCGCATAGCCGGCTCGCTCAGATCCTAATAGTTCGATAATCGCCGCTTGCTCTCCATCAAAAGCATCTCGGTTCAGCGCCTGTTGCCAAACCCAATCAATTCGTTCGGCATCAGTCCCTTCGAACTCTAACAGTGCACGTTCGGCAAGCCGTCTTGCGGCCTCGACATAGGACGGATCATTCAGAAGCACTAAGGCCGCTAACGGTGTGTTCGACCGTGGGCGTTGGGCGGTGCACTCCTCGCGTGCCGGCGCATCGAAAGCTTGCATCGCGGGGTGCAAAAATTGTCGCTGCCAATGTGTATACACGCCGCGGCGATACTGGTCCGGACCAGTATCTTGCTGGTAGGTTCGCTTCGGGAAGTTAAGGTGCCGAAGTAGTCCGGCTGGCTGGTATGGTTTCACACTTCGTCCGCCGACTTTGGCAACAAGCAATCCGCTCACCGCTAGGGCATTGTCTCGAACCATCTCAGCATCCAGCCTGAATCTCGATTGCCGTGCCAACAATCGGTTGTATGGATCCTTTGAATCGGTCACGGGTTTTGGCATTGAGGATTGTCGATATGTACTCGACATTACCATTAACTTGATGACGTGCTTCACATCCCAGCCCGACTCCATGAATTCGATGGCCAACGCATCCAACAGCTCTGGATGGGATGGGTTCTCACCCTGAGAGCCAAAGTCGTCCACGGTTTTTGAAAGTCCCGTGCCAAACAGTAGCTTCCACAATCGATTCACAAACACCCTCGCCGTGAGCGGGTTGTCACGACTGACAATCCAGTTTGCCAGATCCAACCGATTTGCCCGTTTCTCCGATTCGAGCTGCTTGAGGAAATGGGGCACACCGGGCTCTACGATTTCCCCGGTCTTATCCATCCAGTCTCCACGGTGTAGTACTCGCATCTCTCGGGGCTCGACCGCCTTCGTGATCAGTGTCGTCCGTGTATGCGTTTTGCGAACCGCCTCACGTTGCTTTCTCAGCTCCCGTAATTGCCGTCGTTCGGCCTCAAACCTCGACGCAAGGTCTCGAAACGCAGCGGACAAGAGATCTTTCTGCTCCGGTTTTCGCTTCGCTTTGTCGACCTTCAGCGCATCGACCAACTCTTTCGAAAAGTAGCTCTTACCGCTTACGGTGTTGTCTGCTGCGATCTTCCACTCAGCCTCCCAGTCAGCTTGCTCGGCTTGCGCACCATCGACTGCGGTCTTCAGCGCAGCTTCTGCCTCCCTAATGGCCTGATCGATGGGCTCCAGCAAGATATCCAGGCCCACGTCCGGAACTTCGATGTAAGGCCCCCAGTTGCCATCGCGATTCGCACCGCTGTAAAGACCACGTTCCTTGATATCCGCAAAGAACGCTGCGAATCGGTAAAAGTCCCTAGCCGAAAACGGATCAAATTTGTGATCGTGACATTCGGCGCAACCAATCGTCGAACCAAGCCACACAGTCCCTGCCGTGCGCACACGGTCTGCTGCGTATTTCGCGAGGTATTCCTCGGGCTGAACACCTCCTTCGGCGGACATCATTCCGAGTTTGTTGTAGCCCGAAGCAATCAATTGATCTGGGGTTGGATTTTCAAGCAAGTCACCGGCCAACTGCTCACGCGTGAACTGGTCAAACGGCATATTCTTGTTAAAGGCACTGATGACGTAGTCTCGGAAGGGCGAAACCGAAACATCTTGGTCACCGTGGTATCCAACCGTGTCCGCATACCGAACCAAGTCCAACCAGTAGATTGCCATCCGCTCGCCGAAGTGTGGGGACTTCAACAGTCGGTCGACGGCGGATTCGAATCGCGTGGACTCATCCGAATCCAGATACTCCTGCAGTTCCTCAGGAGTCGGTGGCAACCCAATTAAGTCCTGCGACAATCGCCTGAACAGTATTCGCGGTTCGGCTTGCTCCGACGGCGTGAAGCCTTCTTCGAGTAGTTTTGCGAGGACATACTGATCGATCAAGTTTTGGCCCCATCCCGCACCAACTTGCTCAGTCGTTCCCAGACTCGGAGATCCCTCGCGAGACGGCGGTTCATACGCCCAATGATTTGCCCATTTCGCCCCTTGCTCAATCCATTGCCGCAAGAGTTGTTTTTCTGTTTCAGTTAGTTGCTTGGTCTCTGCTGGCGGGGGCATCCGCAAGTCATCGTCCGTTTCCATGATCCGCGTGACTAGTGTGCTAGCCTCAACATCACCAGGAACGATTGCTGAGTATCCTCCGAGATCACCCAGTGCGGACGCTTGTTCATCGAATCGCAAGTCCGCCTCGCGGTGTTCTGCGTCCGGACCGTGACATGCGTAACACTTGTCCGACAAAATCGGTCGGATATCTCGATTAAAATCGACATCGCCCGCTTCTGTGGTTGAACTACTCAACAACCAACCACTGCTGAGACACACGAGAAAACCCAAAGATGCAATCGGCTTTTGCATTGTTAAGATTGTCTAGCTCGAGAGAGATGATCCGGTGAGAATCCGTAGGCCACGGATTGCTGCATGAAGGGAATAAGCGGTAAACCATTTTCTGAAAGGGGGGCCTATTCAAGGGGAACCGCGTTTCACTTGCTTTGGCCACCCATTTTACTCGGTTTTATGCACAATGACGTGACCATCTTGGAGCCAGAATAACCCGGTATCGAAAACTGCCGCTTTTCCAACCAACGCAAAGCCGGGCTCGCGGTTTCGGACTTCGCGAGCGAACTTGCACAAGCCAAACTAAGTTTCAATAGCGGGCACCTGCTTCATCTTGTAGTTCCGCTTGGAAGCCAAATAAAAACCTATTCCCCAGACCGAATCTCCGATGACATCGCTAGATCAAATCAAAGTTGAAGTGACCGAATTTGAAAGCCGACTTGAGGCGATTCGTAGCGTTCGCGAGCGTGTCTTTATCGACGAACAGCAAATCGATCGGGATCTAGAATGGGACGACCGCGACCCACTCTGTAAGCATGCATTAGTCACCATCGCCGACGAGCCCGTAGCAACCGGTAGAATCGATCTTCAAAAAAACGGAAAGATTGGACGGGTTGCCGTTTTGGCAGAGTATCGCCGACGTGGTTTGGGCAGGCGAATCATGGAAGCTCTGGAGAACTTTGCAAACCAGCAGGGGTTAGAGAAGATCTGGTTCCATGCCCAACAATCTGCCATCCCGTTTTATTTGCAGCTTGGCTATCAAACTGTGGGAGACGAATTCATGGAAGCGGAGATCCCTCACATCATCATGGAAAAACCTGTCTAACCTGTCTAGCCTGTCTGGAGAGACTCTCCACAGTACCAAAACGTCTCGCTCCCGTTTTCCCTACAGATCCTCCCGACCAAGCCCACCATGATCGCAATGGAATCAGAACACGACTCCTCGAGAAGCGACGCGGCAGATCGAGCGGAAGACTCCCCGAATCCGGATTGGAATGAAGCATTGGGGGATGGTCCGAGTGCTACTAACCTCATCGTACGAAAGCATGGCCAACCCGCTTTGAACGTTGCTGGCCTTCAACTTTCACTTGGCGAGCTATTTTTCGTCACCACGCTCTGTGCGGTTGCTTTCTGGATTTACAACTGGGTCTCCCCGATCCTAGCAACGATCTGCGGGTGCCTACTCATATTCGTCGCCGTCATGAGAACCGTCGGTCGGCGTCCAGCGTTCATTGGCGGTCTGATCGGATTTGGCGTCTCGGGCATTATCACACTTGTCGCTTGCTTTCTCGCGCAAGCCAATACGCTCGCCGCAGCTCTCTGTATAACCAGTATCGCGTCAATTGGATACATTTTGGGCGCGATCATGACGGAACTTGCCGAAGACGACTCGCTATAAACGCCGTCCTGCCGAAATGCTCCTTCAAAGGGGGTTCAGATTTGGATCCAGACTTCGCCGTCACGAAGTTCGGCAGGGTAGGTATCAAGCATCTTTTTGCCGGTTAAAAGATTGCATCCGTCTGTCACCCGGTACTGCCAACCATGCCATGGGCAGGTGACGCAGTCGCCATCTAGAAATCCTTGAGAAAGAGGCCCACCTTGATGCGCGCACATTCCGTCCGTCGCCCTGAAGCCTTCCGAAGTGCGAAAAATGGCGACGATCTTCCCTGCTACCAACAGCTCTGTTCCCGTCCCAACTTCGAAGTCATCCACATCGCCAATGCGGTGCCACTCTACTGCACTCAGGTCTCCTGAGTCAGCTTCAGCATCAGTATTCAATGCGATCGTCCTTCTGAGTCCATGCCTCAAAAACGTTCACGGCTTCTTGCCGAAGTGACTGCTGCATGGGGAGTTTGCGTTCGCCGATTGGCCGGGCAATTTCGTCGTAAAAATGGCCATCATCAAAGCCCGCTCGGGCCGCATCACTACAACCAGCGGCGTACCAAATGGCATCAATCCGCGCCCAAAGAATGGCTGCCAGACACATGGGGCAAGGCTCACAACTTGAGTAAAGGCGACAACCTCGTAGCGAGAAGTCGCCTAAGTGCTGACAAGCGTCGCGTATGGCGACGACCTCTGCATGAGCGGTCGGATCGTTAGTAGAAGTGACTCGATTCCACCCGCGGCCAACGATTCGTTCGCCGCGAACAACCAAAGCGCCAAATGGGCCTCCCTGTCCAGCCAGCATTTTCTCGTTCGCGAGTTCAATGGCCTGCGAAAGGTAGAAGTCGTGCCGCTCCACCGCTTACTGCGCCCCTTTCCGCCCTGGACGATAGCCTTTGGATTTGCGATTACGGCGCTGCTTCTTGCCTGAAGTTGCCGGCCCAGAATTGGAATCGCCAGCCCCCTTGATCGTATGCACATATTCACCGCGGAATCGCGCATTGGCATCACGACGACGTCGGGTGATGGCTTCCTTCGGTGGTTTTGATGGGATTAGCGCGTCACATCCATCGCCAATCAGATCCGTGCGGCCAGCAGCTCGCAAGGCATCGCGGACTTCAAAATAGTTCTCGCTCTTGAAAAACTGCATCAAGGCGCGTTGTGTTTTCCTATCGCGTAGGCCCTTTGCAATGAAAACGGGTTTCTTCGTGAATGGATCGAGTCCGGTGTAGTACATGCAGGTGGCGACGTCTAAGGGCGCCGGAATGAAGTCCTGGACTTGATCCGGCTTGTAGCCATTCTGCTTTAAGAACACCGCCAGATTGATCATCGCCTCCAAGTCAGAACCAGGATGGCTCGCGATGAAGTAGGGGATCAAGTATTGCTTCTTGTTGCTCGCTTGCGACTCTTCCTTGAACACCTCGGTGAAATACTCAAAGTCGTCATTTGCCGGCTTCCGCATCTTGAACAAGACATCCGGATCGACGTGTTCGGGTGCTACTTTCAAGTGCCCACCAACATGGTGTTTGGTTAGCTCACGAATGTACTCCGGACTTTGACGGGCCAGGTCCATGCGCACTCCGCTGGCGACAAGCACTTTTTTCACACCTTCAACACCTCGAGCTTCGCGCATTAGCTCGATCACGGGTTCATGGTCTACACCTAGCAACTTGCAGATCTTCGGGTGCACACAGGATTGCCGCCGGCATTTGGCTTCGACTTCTGGCTTAGTGCATTTCATCTGATACATGTTGGCGGTCGGACCACCAATGTCAGACACTGTCCCCTTAAACTGCTTATCCTGCGCCATCGTCTCAATCTCGCCCAAGATGCTTGCCTTACTGCGGGATTGAATGGCCCGTCCCTGGTGAGCCGTAATTGAACAGAACGTGCAGCCGCCAAAACACCCGCGCATGATCGTCACGGAGTCCTTGATCATGTTGAATGCAGGAATCGGCTCCTTGTAACTCGGATGCGGTCTCCTTGTGTAAGGCAAACCGTAGATCCTATCCATGGCCTGTTCTGAGATTGGCAGTTGCGGCGGATTGACGACGATCGCCTGAGTCGAATGCCGTTGGACAAGCCTCTTTGCGTTGTACGGATTCGTTTCGTTATGAATGATACGAGTCGCCTCCGCGAAGGCTTCCTTACTCGCGACCACATCTTCGTAACTTGGAATCTCGAGGGCATCCTCCGGCACCGCCTCTGATGCCCCCAACGCGTAGGCGACTCCGCGCATATCGCGAAGGTCCTTGACGGACTCACCAGACTCCAAACGTTTTGCTAGTTCGACGATGGCGTTTTCGCCCATTCCGAAGACAACGAGATCCGCCTTGCTATCCAATAAGATGCTCCGACGGACTTTGTCACTCCAGTAGTCATAATGTGCTAACCGCCGCAACGAAGCCTCTACTCCACCGGCAATCACCGGTACTCCCTTGAATGCTTCACGGGCTCTTTGGCAATAACTCAACGTGGCCCGGTCGGGTCGCAGGCCGATTTTTCCGCCCGGCGAATACGCATCATCGTTGCGTACCTTACGATTCGCCGTGTAATGATTGATCATCGAGTCCATGTTCCCGGCACTGATGCCGAAGAACAATCGCGGACGCCCAAATCGCTTCCAGTCTTCACAGGAGTGCCAGTCTGGCTGGGAGATAATGCCAACTCGATAACCCGCTGCCTCAAGCGTTCGGCCGAGTATGCTCATCGCGAAACTCGGATGGTCGATATAGGCATCGCCGGTCACGATCACAATATCCAGCTCATCCCAACCACGTGCCTCCGCTTCTTCCATGGACATGGGCAACGCAAGAGGCGCGATCTCCCCAGTCGGCCCGCAAGTTTCTGGCAAGTCCGTCAAGAAATGGTCTGCAACTTTGGCTTCGCCTAAAACAGGTAGTTCCATGGTGGACACTTTTGGGGTCAACATCACAGCGGGAACTCGAGAGCCTCGAACTCCAACTCGCAACTTCGAATGTCGCCGTGAAAAAGGATTCCCTGCAGCGACAATCCAAGTCGAGGAAAAGGGCCCGCACGGCGAACAGAAAAGTATATCTAGGTGGTCCAAGTCTGTCGAAACTCAATTCCGCCTGACCCACGTGAGTCGATGCTCCCACGATTCGCTTCGAAGAAGATCGCGGAAAAAAGGGGAGACGGGCCTAAAACAACTCCATTTGAGATCCTGGTTTGGCCGGTCGTCGAAATAAACTGGAATCCAACGGTTTCACCTTTGGTTCGTAGCCATACTTCCGGTGAAACAGCTTGAACGCCGAACTCAGATGGTCCGCCCAAACCCCCGATCCACGCATTCGAGACTTGAACTGAGAATCGTTCATCCCACCACTTCGCACCTGGCGTATTCGCCCCAAGACCCTTTCCTGCAAGTCAGGAAAATGAGAGGCGAGCCATTCCTGAAAAACCGGCTCAACCGTCAAAGGCAGTCTCAACATGATGTAAGAAGCATTGACTGCGCCCGCCTCGCGAGCCGCTTCAAGAATGGCTGGCATCTCCTCTTCAGTCAGCCCTGGTACCAGCGGCGCAACCATAACGGTGACGGGTATGCCGGCACTCGACAGTCGACGAATCGCGTCGAGCCGCGCCGCCGGCGCACTTGTTCTTGGCTCCATCCTCCCAGTAAGCGATTGATCCAAACTCGTCACACTGACGGCGACTCTACAAAGCCCTTTCGCCGCCATCGGCGCGAGCAAGTCGATGTCTCTCGTGACGAGTGCATTCTTGGTGATAATGCCAATCGGCTGATTGAATTCAGCCGCCACTTTGATGCACTCGCGCGCAATCCTTAGCTCGCGCTCAACGGGCTGATAGCTGTCCGTGACACCGGACATCATAACTGGTTCTCCACGCCAGCTCTGTTTATCAAGCCGTTGCCGAAACAAGTCTGCAGCCCGACGCTTGACGACAATCTTCGCTTCGAAATCAATGCCGGCGTTGAATCCCAAATATTCGTGCGAAGGCCGCGCGTAGCAATAAGAACACCCGTGTGAACAACCACGATACGGATTCAGGCTATAGCGGAAGGGAATGTCGGGACTGCTATTCTCCGTAACGATCGACTTGGAATCGTCGTCGAAGTACTCGGTCTTCACCTTCTTTCTGAGCTGAGGCGGACCACCCTTTTCAGCAGCCGATCCCTGCACTTCCGACTCAAGGGCATCTTCATCTTCGACGACTTCAATCCGCTCAAATCTATTCTTGGGCCGAGCACTACTCCCCCGACCGACGTAGCGTTCTTTGGATGCCCCCAATTCCTTCTCCTACACGCACGCCACCGTCGTCGCGACGGTCACTGTTGGCTCTATGACATCCTTCTCAAACGCGGAAGAACTTCGACTACACAGCTGTCAGACTCGGATCCGTCATTCCATTCTGTTCGAAACCACGCATGCGAAGCAAACAAGCATCGCAGCGCTGGCACGGGCGTCCATTCTCAGTAGGATCGTAACAACTAATTGTCTGCGAGTAGTCCACGCCAAGCTCCAAACCTCGTGCGATAATTTGAGCTTTCGTCAGATCAATGAGCGGAGTGTGCACCATTAGCCCGCCTCCGGATTGCTCAACACCGACTTTTGTCGCCAAATTGGCTAGCTTCGCGAAAGCCTCAATGTATTCCGGTCGACAGTCCGGATAGCCGCTGTAGTCCAACGCGTTCACTCCGATGAACAAATCGTTCGCGCCGCGTGTTTCCGCAAACGCGAGGGCCAGAGACAGAAACACCGTATTACGTGCTGGCACGTAGGTCACTGGAATCTCATCGCCAATCTCGTCCGCGCTATCATGCTTCGGCACATCGATCGAATCCGTCAGCGCCGAGCCGCCGAACTGCGCCAAATCGATGTCAACAACCACATGATCTTTGACGCCGTAAGCCAACGCCAGCTTCCTTGCTCGCTCCAACTCATACTTGTGACGCTGGCCATAATTGAAACTAATCGCGTGCAAACAGTAGCCCTCAGACTTGGCGATTGCCAGCACCGTAGCTGAATCAAGACCACCACTCAGCAAAACAACAGCTTGCTTGTCGCTATCCACGCTTCTACCTGCCCTTCGTCTAATCGCATACCAGCATGGGGTAGCTGGCCTCGGTCACGACAGAATTATGGCGACAACCAATTTAGGCACCAGTAGCAAAAGCGGAATTCAGCCCAACTCTGCTGCTGAGATTCAATCTGCCAAAGAGATCCCTCGCACGGAAACCACCCGGATCCTGCTCAGTCCAAATCACCGCGATCGAGGTGCCCGGAGCGATTGATCGCACGAATTAGACGTAGCCCGGCTAACGTGCTGATGGCGTAGCCGACGAGCCCAAATAGACTGAGCCTCTCAATTCCGAGCCACCCGGGTTCGAGGAATAGGACGGGCGGCACATTGAAAGCCAACAAGATTGAAGAACCTAGAAAAACGCTACTGATCAGCAATCCGAGCACAATGCGATTTACAGAAGGTCCGAGCCCTTTGTGTTCGAGATGCACATCAAGCCGGCCTTCCTGGACGAGTTGCATGACCCCAGTAATCTGACTGGGCAAAGTCTCCAACAGACTTTCCAATTCAAGATAAATGCGCCGCAGCCGCTTCACCTGGCGACCAGGTGAGATTTTGCGAAGCCACATCTTTCGGAAGAAAGGTTGCATCACTTCGAGCAAGCTGAATTCCGGCGAGAGTTTGTGCAACGTCCCCTCAAGCGTGATCAGCATCTTGATCAAAAGCGACGTCTGTGGCGGTAGAGAGATCTGGTGTCGGTGCATGATGTCGGTGACGTCCTTGAGAGCGCCACTAAGATCAAAGCTCTCCAATGGTTGCGAGCCATAAGTATCCACCAAATCAGCAACGTCGATCGACAGCGTACTTTCATCTAAGCGTGGCGGCGTTCGCCCAACACGCTTGATCAACGTGGTCAGAAGCGACGCGTCTTTCGAAGCGACGGCGAGCAGCATTTCTTGAATCGCCTCTTTGAGCCGATCGTCGATCCGCCCCACCATCCCAAAATCGAGTAATCCTAATTTGCATCCATCCACCACACGAACGTTGGCTGGATGAGGATCAGCGTGATAAACCCCATGGAGGAAGATCATCTCGACGTAAAGTTCGGCCGTCAGCTTTGCTAACTTCTGGCGGTTAGCCGATATCACCTGAAGATCTCCGCCTTCCGCAGAATCATCATCAAGCTTGCGGACCGGGGTTCCATCCACCCAATCCATTGTCAGCACGCGAGAGCTCGAGAGTTTCGGATAGGGCCGCGGAATGACAACATTGCTCTCGTCTTCGAAGAACCGCGCGAACAGCTGCAAGTTCTGTAGCTCGCGGTTGAAATTCAATTCCTTCCGCAGCGACTTGGATAACTGCTCCACCAAAACGGTTGGCTTCCATACTTCCAGGTCTGGGATATGGTTTGCCAATGTCGCTAGGCCAGCCATCACCTCCAGATCCTCATGCACTTTACCGCTGATGTCTGCATGCTGAACTTTGACGACGACGCGGGTTCCATCATGAAGCCGAGCCATATGGACCTGCCCGATCGATGCCGAGGCGATCGCCCGGTCATCGAACTCAGCAAATAACTCATCCGCTCCCTTACCAAGCTCCTCGCGAATGATTGAGCGGACAACTTCACCCGAATCAGCCGGCACATCCGATTGAAGCGAAGTCAGCTCGAGCGCGAGCTCGGGGCCAATTAAGTCGGGTCGCAGGCTGAGCACCTGCCCGAGCTTGATGAATGTGGGTCCCAACTCAGTAAGTGCTAAACGCACACGCTTCTCGCGCGAGTATCGCGCGAGGGGAACTCCTTGCTCGTCCTTGATCCAATCGCGAATGAAGTCGAACTTGAGCTGGCTTAACCAATCCGCCAACCCATAACGCCTCAGGATGGCAAGAATCTCCTGCCACCTGCGTACGTTGCGGTAGAGTTGCGGAATGGAGCTAATTTTCATGCTTCGGGAACTACCTTCTGCCGTTTTCCCCGGCCCAAACCCCAAAGAAGAAAATGTGGAGTATTGGCTTTAAACTCGACCATGCGTTGGCCCGTGTTTTCACCAATCTTAGCTCAGCCCTAGCAATTCCGCGACGATGGACTCTGTTTCCATCTTGAAAGCCAACCTAGCCGCAACATCCTTAGACCAGTCTCTTAGCCGTTTTCAGAATTCAGGCACACCGCATTGACGGCGGCACCTTACGCCAATCGGTACCAGAAAGTCATCGCATCCTGCATTCTAACGCGTGCAGGCTTAAGCTCTCGCGATTCCTAGCTCGAGGTGCCCTATAGAAGTCTCCCTGCCGGCTCACTCCGAATCGTCGTCCTTTGATTCCTCCCGAAGCCCAAGATGGTCGAGCCATTTTCGAGTTCGCCCGCCCTGCTCCGTTTCCGACTTTCGCCTTACGGCTTCAAGCTCGCTTTCTAGCTCGCGTCGTTCGCGTGCAATGCGGGCTCTTTCCTTTGACAAATCGACTTCCGCTTCGCGAAGCTTCTCCTGCCACTCGGCTTGAATCGCCTCAAGCTTGCGTCGCTCCTCTTGCACGATTTCATCCGCATCCAGGACGGCTTCAATCTCGGCGTTTTTGTCGTCTTCATCAGTCTCAACTGCGGCGGCATCGAGCTGCTCTCTCAATTCCTCGATCTCGCGGTCTTTTTGCGCCAGCATTGCATCCGTCTTTTCGACCAGCGACTCAACATCTTCTGGCGTCTCGCCATCCTCCGCCTGATATTGTTTCATAATCATCGCCTTCTGTTGCTCCCAAGTAAGCCCGCCCTCATCTTCGGCGGACTCCCCCTGTTCCAACTTCTGCGATAATTCTGTGTTCTCCGATTCAAGAGCTTCGATTCGCTCAAAAGCCGACTGCAATTTGTCTTGTAATTCTTCTGTTTCCGTACTCAAGCTTTCTCGCGTAGTGGCGTCTTCCAATTCGAGCTGCGCCTCTTCCAACGAACTTTCCAGTAGGCGAATCCGTTCATTTAGTGCGGCGTTCTGCTCTTGGTTTTCGCCTGCCTGCCTTGTCCTAAGGCGATCGACTTCTTCCTCCAACCCACTCGCTTGGAGCCGAGCTTCGTCAAGTTCCTCTTGGAGTCGCTGCAATTTTTCGTCGCAGTCTTGCTGGGCGATTTCGACCTGCTCGCGTTTCGCTTCGGCTTCCTCTAGCAAGCACTGCGTTTCAAGCAATGCTTCCTCTTTTTCCCGAAGTGCTTCCTCGGTCGCGAGGCGATCTTCTCCCTCTTCGTCCCCCTTGGAGATGAGTTCCACGTCTCGGCGAAGACGCGATAATTCCTCCAGGATCTGAGCGGAAGAATCCCGCATCTCTTCCTGGTTGGCGCGAACCTCTTCGACGGCCTCACTCATTGCTGAATCCTGAGAGCATTCTGCTTCTCGCGAGAGCCGCTCTTGCATTCCTTGACAGAGGTCCTGAATGACTTTGGTCTGCTCTCTGACGGCCTCAACTTGCTCGCTAACTTCTGCAACGGCCTGCGTCGCATCCGTTTGTCGTACTGCGGCTAGGAGGTCCGACTCAATAGCGGACATCAATGTCGATGATGTCGACTCTGCAATCTCCTCGAGATCATCGCGTTTGAGACATGTTTCGGATGAGTCTCGAATTTGCCCGAGCGTTTCACCGAATGCAGTTAGCTGTTCGACGAGATCGGACAACGACTCCGAGATCGGATCCGATGTATCCTCCTCGTTCACCTCGCGTTCGAGAAGCAGGTCGATTGCATCGAGCAGATCTCCCTTGAGTTCCGCGTTGAACCCTGGCACTCCATTTTTAGTGCGTCCCGAAAGACGGCTGACTTGGCTTCTTAACGATTCTGCCCACTGCTGCAACTCGAGAACAGAATTCGTTTCTGACATGAAGCCGTACCTCAACGTTGCAAACAGGTGATTCAGACATCGGGACTTCGTTCACATTCGCTGTGCCCGCAATACGCGGGTGAGTGGAAGCCCAATGGTTAAATACGTCGATTTCATGACTTCGTCAAAAACGGACAGCCAATATCTCCCCCACGTCCAGCTCAAGGCCTAGGCTAGGAATCGGTTGTAGTGATAATGCTGCACTAGCGCGTAAAAGTCCTAAACGTCGATGCCTGAACATTTTGTGGTGGGGCTCGAAAGAGCATCTCTGCAATCACAGATGGCCGCTTGTACGCAAAGTAGGCCTGAATCGGTTGGCATCGTCTTAGTCGATCCAGCGCCCCGCAACGACATCATCGTTTATTCATTGTTGGAAGCGCCAACTTCAGTTCAGCCCGAGCCTGCGACGATGCCAAAAAAGAAAAAAGCCAAAATCGATTCCTCGGAATCCGATGTTCCAGATCTCGGATTTGAGGATGCCATGTCCAAGCTCGAGGAGATTGTGGAACGCCTCGAATCCGGCACCGGAACACTGGACGAATCTCTCGAAGACTATTCGAACGCGGTGCAACTGATGAAAGCCTGTCACAAACAGCTCGAATCCGCAGAACGGAAGATTGAGATTTTGAGTGGCCTCGATGCGGAAGGAAATCCAGTTACGGAACCCTTTGATTCGAATAGCACCGATTCGCTCACAGAGAAACAGGAAAAACGCAGCCAACGCCGAAGTGCAAAGCAGGATCCAGAGTTGTTTTAAAGGCTTGTAAGGGTGTATTAACTTCCGCAGCCCCACATGATGCCCCAACCATTCGGGTGGTTCCCTGAGATCGCATCAATAACTGGCCAGTGATTCGACACCACGCAATGTCGGTCTGCCCCTTGGCCCGCAACGGGACTTTCACTTCTACTACAATGAGATGCATCCAGAAACTACTGGAGAGCTTCCGCCAAGCCGTTTTTGCCTTTAATGCAAATTCGTTTCGCCAATCCTCTTCGGTCGCTACAAGAGACTTTCCCTAGAATGCCCGCATTTCTTTCCGTAGACACGCGTCCTTACTTGGATGAAATCGAGTCATCCTTGGACAAGTTCACGAATGCTGTTGATGGTTGCCCCCAACGGCTTTCCGAAGCGATGCGGTATAGCGTTCTGGCTCCTGGAAAAAGGCTTAGACCCCTTCTCGCTTTGTTTGCCGCCGAGAGCGTCGGGGGAGACTGGCAACACGCCCTACCCGTGGCGTGCGCTGTCGAATTCATTCATGTCTACTCGTTGATTCATGATGACCTTCCGGCGATGGATAATGACGACTTGCGTCGTGGAAAACCAACGTGCCACATCGAATTTGATGAAGCGACGGCAATTTTGGCGGGTGATAGCCTACAGATGCTTGCGATTGAGACGATCTGCGGCGAAATGGGTGAGGTAGCAGCAACATGCTGCGCCGTGCTGGCGAAGGCATCAGGACGCCAATTCCTGGTGGGCGGCCAAGCAGACGACCTAGCCGCCGAAGGACGATTTGGCGACAATCCCAATGAACTTGACTTGGAATTCCTCAAGCGAATCCATCGACGCAAGACGGGTGCACTTATTATCGCCAGCCTCGAACTTGGTGGCATCGCGGGTCGGGCCACAGCGGAGCAGCTTGAAGCCCTCCGAAAATATGGGGAGTGCATCGGACTAGCATTCCAGATCGTCGACGATTGCCTAGACGTCGAATCCACGGCTGAACAAATGGGTAAGAAAACCCGTAAGGACGAGGGTTTAGGCAAACTGACCTACCCCAGCTTGCTGGGTTTGGATTCGTCTTGGGCATTGGCCCGAGACCAAATACGCGAGGCGACTGAGAGCCTCACAGCTTTTGAGAATGGCGCACCGCAGCTTCGTGAGATCGCGGAGTTTGTTGTGAGCAGGAGATCGTGACCTATGACTAAGCTACTTGAGAACATCGATTCCGCGATCGATCTCCATGCAATGGACGTTGGGGAACTGGAGCAGGTCGCCCAAGAAATCCGTGACGTGCTCTGCGGGCTACTTAGTGTCCGTACTGCGCACTTCGCTTCCAATTTGGGCGTAGTCGAACTCTGCCTCGCCCTGCATAGCACGTTCGACTTTCGAAAGGACCGGTTGATTTGGGACACCGGTCACCAGATCTATCCGCACAAACTCGTCACTGGTCGCTACCACGAGTTTTCGTCGATCCGTAGCCGCGGCGGTTTGATGGGTTATCCCAATCCAGCGGAAAGCGAATACGACCTCTTCATGACTGGGCACGCCGGCTGCAGTGTGTCGACGGTGTTGGGACTCCAAAGCGGCGATGAGCTGCAAGATCAGAAAGAACGCAAAAGTGTCGCGGTCATCGGCGACGGCGCATTTCCATCCGGCATTGTTTTTGAAGCATTGAATAATGCGGCTGAATTGAAATCCAATTCGTTAACCATCCTCAACGACAATCGGATGAGTATCTGTCCACGCGTCGGCTCGGTCGCGAGCTACTTGGACAAATTACGGGCGAATCCGTTCTACACAGGCCTTAAAACAGAAGTCGTCAAAGTTCTCAATCACCTCCCCGTCTTTGGCGACCCAGCCGAACGATTACTTGCCCAAGTGAAAGAAGGCGTCAAAGCTGGACTGCATGGCGGAATGCTCTTTGAAGAGCTTGGCATTCACTATGTCGGACCTATTGATGGGCACGATATCGGATTGCTGAGAAAATATCTCCAGATGGTGAAGGAGAAAGAGGGTCCGGTCCTGCTCCACGTGGTGACGGATAAGGGGCATGGATATCAGCCCGCTGAAAAAGACCCCGTTTTTTTCCACACGCCACCAGCTTTCCAGGACCAAAGCGGCGAAGCGCAGATTCTCCCTACGAAGTCCGCTCCCGCCTACACGAACTTTGCACGTGATGCCATCGGTGATGCGATGCGGAGGGATCCGCTGGTCACAGTGATGACTGCCGCGATGTGCCAGGGCAACAAGTTGGAACCTGTTCGTGAAGAGTTCCCGGACCGATTCTTCGATGTGGGTATCTGCGAATCACATGCCGTTGCCTTTGCGGCGGGCCAAGCCAAGACTGGCTTGAAACCGATCGTCACAATCTACAGTACCTTCTTGCAACGAAGTTACGATCAGATTTTCCAAGAGGTTGCCCTGCAGAACCTGCCAGTGGTTCTCATGATGGACCGAGCAGGCCTGGCTGGTCCCGATGGACCGACTCACCATGGCGTTTACGACATTGGCTACACCCGCGTCTTCCCGAACATGACATTCATGGCACCCGCAAGTGGCGATGAGTTGAAGGCGATGCTTGATTTCGCACTTGAGTGCGACGGGCCCGTATCCATCCGTTACCCGAAAGCAACGGCTTCCGAAATCGATCTCTCCGGCCAACCAATCGAGATGGGTAAATCTCAGGTCGTTCGCTGGGGTACCGACGGAGCGTTGCTTGGTTTGGGACCGATGCTTGAGCTTGCCCTAGAAGCTGCTGAACGTTTGGCCGAAGAAGGCATCGACATTGCGGTCATCAATCCTCGATTCGTGAAACCTCTTGACGACGAGCTGCTGGAGAAGGTCTTCCAAGAGTGTCGCTTCGTCGTGACAATGGAAGAAGCCGCATTGATGGGCGGTTTTGGAAGCGCCGTGCTCGAAATGGCATGTGACAAGGGCTGGGACACAAGACATATGCGTCGACTCGGGCTGCCCGACGAATTCGTGGAACACGGAGACCGCAAAGAGCTCCTCGCCGATTGTGGAATGTCTGTCGACGGCATCGTCGACCTCTGCCGGCAATTCAATCGCGACCCTGCCAACGTCTAAGCCTGATGGCACGATCTTCGCCCGGTGATCCAACCCCGAAGTACGCTAATTTACGTCCCTAGAGCTAGCTTTGGCTTGACTTGGTCAAGCTAGCTTGGGTACAGACTAGATGGCGAACCGGTTCGCGTAGACTATGATGCACGCCTTAAAGGCAAGCTTCAAACGGCTCGTTTTAGTGTGGACGGCTCACGCTTTGGTGCGGTTGCCTCAAGTTTTGGTGTAGCCGGCTTGCGTTTTTTGTAGCCACCGTGCTTCCGCCCTCCCTTCGCAGGACCGCAACTAGGCGAGAGCCTCTGAAACACGCATCTCCCCTACGCTTGGACACGCCCTTATCGTCCCGGGATTCTGACTAGCATGCCGCCACTTCCCCCACCATGGATCGATGCAGGGCGTGACCGCCCCCGTGTTGCAGTACTTGCCTCCGTCAACCGTCCGAGAGTCGCTGCAGAGCTGGACCGAATTGTCTCGATCCTCGCTAAGTCGGCCGACATCGCCATCGTCGACACAGAGGAAAGCTATCGTTTTGACGAATCTGATGTAGATCTGGTCGTCGTGTTGGGCGGCGATGGATCTATCCTCTCCGCCGCAAGACGGATGCAACTTAACCAGCTTCCGGTAATTGGGGTCAATCTAGGACGCCTCGGCTTTCTTGCGGATTTAGGTGTAGCTGATCTCGAAACTTGCTGGCCAGAGCTTTGCAAAGGCAAATTTCCGGTCGATGAACATGTCATGCTTCGTTGTGAATTAATACGAGCCAACCAGGCTGGAAGCTCGCGGACGGACACAGCTGAAGATCGCGAACTTCAGCAGCTCGCTTTGAACGAAGCATCGATCCTAGGTGGACCGCCGTTTTCGATGCTCCAGATCGATCTTTACGTTGACGGGCAATTGGCGTCTACTTACAGCTGCGATGGACTGATTGTGAGCACACCTGTCGGCTCAACTGCCCATAACCTTTCCGCCGGCGGTCCGATCCTTCATCGCCGTTTACAAGCTGTCGTAATCAGTCCAATTAGTCCTCACACACTCACGATGAGACCTGTCGTGGACCGGGCTGATCGCGTTTTCGAGATGTTCGTGCGACAAGGACATGAAACCGTATCCGCGGTTTTCGATGGCAGAGTGCTCGGCCCATTGCGTGAAGGGGATTGCTACCGAATCTCACGGGCGCCGGTTTCCTTCCAAATGCTTCGAATTCCCAGCAAGAACGAGTATGGAACCCTGCGTGAAAAACTGGGCTGGGGTGGGAACCTTAGAAAAGAAGCATTCCGACCAAGTGAATTAAGCGATAGTGGTATCGCCAAAAAAATAGATGACGAGGATTGTGCTTGCTAAGCTCGGCCAACGAATCAGGCTTGAGCATTGAGATGCACGCCAATCCCACCACAATTCAATCTACTGACAACAACATGCATGGAGGCACGTTATGTCTTATCCACTCCCAACTGCGGTACGACCTCAGCGTTTCGCGACTGTAGGTTTGCATCGAATGCCCTGTCTCGTCGCAGGGTTCTTCCTTGTCTGCGTGCAACAGGCTGCTGTCGCTCAAAAAGCGGATGTGCAGAAGTATGCATTGCAATATAAGCTGCTTGAGGGCGAGGAGATCGTTACCCAAGTCGAGCACTTTGCTGAAACTCGCACGAAAATGTCGGACACGGAAGAATCGAGTACTTCGCGAACTCAAAGCGAAAAGGTTTGGAGTGTGACAGATGTGAACGAGAAAGGCGAAATGACTTTTGAGTATCGCATCAATCAAGTTCAACTTACGCAGTCCGTCGGGTCCGGAGAGGCAATCAGCTACGACAGCGCAAGCGACGAGGAAGTCCCCGACGTCTTTAAACCGGTTGCCGCGACCGTCGGTAAACCACTGGCTACAGTAACCATCAATGCGCGTGGACAAGTCGTTGACCGCGACAAGGAACTCAAGACGCCTCAGTTGGGCATGGGGGAACTTACCATCCCTCTTCCCGAGAAGGCCATCGCAATTGGTGAACGTTGGAGCGTCCCACGTGAAGTACGGGTCAAACTAGAGAGCGGAGCGTACAAGAAGATCAAAGTCCGGGAACTCTACACGCTCGAAAAAGTCTCGACTGGAGTCGCAACCATCCGCATCGTGACCCAACCTCTAACTCCGGTCAATGATCCTGCCGTTGAATCCCAATTGATCCAACAGCTGAGCAAGGGAGAACTCAAGTTCGACATCGACAAAGGTCGCTTGATTGCCAAACGCTTGGACTGGAGCGAAGAAGTCGTCGGCTTCCGCGGCCCGGAAACTTCACTGAGATACGACGGCAAGTTCATCGAGAAACTGCTACCACAAAAGAGAACGGCTTCTCGGAAGTCATCCGCCAAGCGCTAATACAACGCAACGCTCAATAAACTACAATCAAAATCATAGAACGCCAGGCTGAAAAGTCTGGCGTTTTGCGTTGCGACTCAACATCAAGCCAGAAAGTAGAACCGGATACATGACACTCAAATGCTCCGGGCGGTGCCGAATCAGAGCCATCCGGTGACCTCCATTAATTGCATCGGCCAAGGTGTTGTCCATGGATTCCCCCAAGGATAGCTTGCTGAAAACACGCTCAACAACACAAGCAATCCGACAAGCGTTCGTACCCAAGGACGCCGGGCTTTGGATAGCGAAAAGCCAGCCAACCATAACCAAAGCGGAATCAACCAAAACGACCAGCGAAAACCACTAGTAACTCCGCCATAGTTTCGATCTTCAAGCCCTCGCGCCAAATAAAACCCAATCACGACAACGGATGTCGCGAGGATCGCAAGAACGAGCATTAGACAGTGGTCTCGAAAGAAATTGATACTGCGAGCTTGTATAAACGCGATACCGATTCCAACGACGGATAATAACCAGAACGGAGTCAGGCTAAAGACCCCATGATGCCCGATTAAACAGTGAAAT
Organism: Aureliella sp.; assembly: GCA_046290675.1. Lineage (GTDB taxonomy): Bacteria > Planctomycetota > Planctomycetia > Pirellulales > Pirellulaceae > Aureliella. The sequence goes on along the minus strand of JBKAHA010000005.1, from coordinate 503,032 downwards.
GCGTACCACCCTTGGGATTCTTCCCCACGATCAACCCCCTGCTTTTCCCCGGCCCAATAGCTTCGCGGATAGTCGTACCAATCGCCCCACTCGTGAACCACAATCCGTTCATTAGCCACGTCGACGCGTAGCGCAAATTGGCGTTGATTCTCTGTATCAAGCAATTCATAGACCCCTTCGCGACGAGCCGGTCGAACCTGGCATTGCCCGGAACAATCCACTCCGAGTGTTTCTACTTGTTCGACTAACCATTCTGTGCTTAGGAATTCTTGGTCAAGCGTGTATTCGAATTCTCCAATCGTCGCTCCGACATCGCGGTGAGCATAGGCGGGGCTCCACTCACCGTGTGCCAAATAGTTCAACCCAAAAAAGGCGGCGACCACTGGCACCAACCCCGGAACATAACCAAGCAGCATTTTTGCTGGATTCGCAATCAACAGAGCCGCTCCTGCCGCAGCCACCCATCCCAGTGCGGGCAATTCGTTGGCAGCGCCAAAGCTCGTAAATAGGCCACATAGAACGAAGAGCCAGTATGGTTGTGAACGCTGAATTAGGATCTGCTCCAGACACCAGAGTGACAGGCCAACGGAGATAGCTGCCGGCAAATGATTGTTCAACGTATTGGCAAAGGTGGTTAGAAAAGTGCCGAAAGCGAGAACACACGCGAGAACGACCATGGCCCAGCCAGCTCCCTTCGGACTCCCCACTCCAAACATGGATCGCTGCATCCAACGAAGAACAAACCAGAAAAAGACAAAGAGCGGCACCACATTCACGAGAACCAGCATCGATCTAGCGACGAGAAAAGGTTGCTCGGTTAGATTCCATCCGGTGCAAGCCCGTACACTGCAATAGACTCCCGCGTACAAGGTCGGGAGCAGCGGCGGCTTGCTGCTGTAATAGTGCAGCAACCCATCGTTTCCCCGATGGCGAACAAGATCGATCGAGTACCAGCCCGTACGTTTCAGTTGCTTCTCATCTGCAAAGATGAAGTGATCGATTTCGTAGCTACCTGTCGTGCATAGAGATTCGATCGTGCACCACCGGCTTCGATCATTGGCACTTAAGAATGGCAACTTTCCGTCGTTCGACTCGACGTGACAGATACGAACGATCTGCAGCACCGCGCCGATTAGGAGGATGAGTGAAGCTACGCTCAGAGCACCCGAGTTTTTCTCTCTCTTTGAAGCTGCGACGACACTCTCTGATTCACTCTCAGCCATGATTCGCATCCGTCCCTTCGCTTCGAATCTCACTACCTTCGACGATGGTCCCAGCTCTCGTCTGAATTGAATACGGCTGGCGGGTTGGGCGTGTCTGTGCTGTTATGAGTTCAGCGATAAAGCCGATTGAAATCAACTGTGCCCCAAACAGTAACGCAAGGATGCAAAAGTAGAAGATCGCCGTTTCATGAAGATGCAGATCTGGCGCCGAAGTCAATCGAGTTAGACACCAACCGACCGAGAGAATTGACAGCCCAAGAAAACCACTCAAGAAAGCAGTCAGACCAATCGTCCCTAGCAAGTGCTGCGGCCGATTGCCGTAACCGGTCAAAAAGTAGACGGTCAGCAGATCGAGAAATCCCTTAATGAATCGCTCGAACCCATATTTTGATACGCCATGCTGTCGCGGCTGGTGCTGGATCGCGATCTCTGCGATCTTGAACCCTTGTGCACTGGCTAGTACCGGTACGAACCGATGCATCTCACCGTAGAGTTGCACCTCATCCAACACTTCGCTGCGATATGCCTTCAAGCCGCAGTTGTGATCGTGCAGTCGCACTTTTGTAAGCCATGTAATCAAGGCATTGAAAACGCGACTAGGAAAAACCTTATGCCATGGGTCGTGGCGGATTTTTTTCCAACCCGAAACGACATCGTAGCCTTCGTCGAGCTTACTCAACAAATTCGGAATTTCTGCTGGGTCATCTTGCAGGTCGGCATCCATCGTGATGACAAATTCTCCGCAGGCCGAGTCAAAACCTGCCGCAAGAGCTGCCGCTTTGCCAAAATTACGCCTGAGTTTGATTCCACGGACAACCTCAGACTGTGATGCCATCCGCTCTATGACGGACCAAGACGAATCGCTTGATCCGTCGTCGATCAATATGACTTCGTAAGCAGCAGACTGCGATTCCGCCACGGTCGCAATACGCGAAAGCAGCTCTTCCAGGCTTTCTTCCTCGTTAAAGACAGGAACGACGATGGACCACATCACAACTCTTTCAAAATCCCTGCTACACCGCCCGGTTTCGAACACCACGTCCGAGCTTCAGTACGAACAAAATACCAACGATGGATAGCTCAGTCGCAAGCCAAACTAGTCGCATCCACAACGCACCACAAAGGGCGGCAATTGGGCCAACCACAGGCGTCAGTACCAACGAAAGAACCACCTCACGAACGCCTGCTCCGCCCGGAATCAGCGAAAGGAATCCGGCAACTACAGCCAGCGAGCAAGCCCCCGTGGCGCTGACATATAGTGTCCACCAGTCTTGAGCGTCGATGTTGCTGCTTGGCAAACTTTGCAAAACGAATGTTAGACTCAACCCATTTAAGATCCAGCCTACACTGAGCATCGCCCAACCGCGTAGAAAAAGTGGCCAAGACAATTGCTTCGTCCAGCTAGCCAAACGCTCTTCAGCGACCCCCTTTTGAATTCTTGGTAGTAGGAACCGCAGAACCGGGGGCGCAGTTGGGATCGCGGTTGCTGCCAGCAGTCCAACGGCAAGTGCGGACAAACGCCAGTCTAGATTCAGCCACAGCACGCAGACCGCACCCGCAGCCGCTCCAACTGACATCATGGTCAGCGTTTCGACAAAGATCGTCATCGCAGTCGCGGTCTTTTGAATTCCGTGGTGCTCCAATGCCCCCAACCGGAGCACGATCACCATCGCTTTACCAGGAAAGTACTTGCCGAGGTTGCCGTAGAAATAGGCCCAAAGCGTGTCAAACAAGTCATGTACTTGGTCCAACACAACCAAGCAGCGTCGCCAAAAAAGACTCGCTGGAAGCATCGCACACGCGTAGAGCCCTGCCGCACCTAGTAAGTAGATTGGCTTTGGCCGCCAGAACTTCCGAGATTGCTCGCGAATTGCGGCCGCCTGCGCCCGCAAAGCTTCGGCATCCCCATCAGGAGCAGCCGATCCACCGACGCCGCGTTCGATATCCTCCGCGCGGCGTTCCAAAGTTTCGGCCTCATTCAGCAATTCAGTTTGCTGTAGCTCCAACGCATCGCCCGAATTGCGAACACTCTGCCATACGCCCCAACAGACCAGTAACAAGGCACACAACCTAAGGGCAGGCTTGACCAGACGGCGGATAGGAAACCTGCCATCTTTCTCGGCAATTTTCGCTGGTGCTGCACGCAAACTCTGGTCGACTTCGCTTAACCCACCCTTGTCGGAATCTCCTCTCCCGGTCCCGTCAGACAAACCTGCGTTCCTTCTGTCGTACGATCTTGCGTTGCTGTGAAGACGGTCTCATTCAGATGCTTCTGGGGTTGCAACCGTCCCCACTTCGCAGATTGTCCCACAGTTGCTTAAGTCGTACTACCAGCGTTGAATAGGCTCAGCTCCAGCGCTGGACGGTTGTTGATTCCCCCTAGCCATAATCCCCGGGGAATTACATTGCTGCTGAGATCCAGGCGCCAACGGCTACAGGAATTCGGGCCAAGCATTAAACTACGTGCAGCCCAAAACCGCGGACATCCCACTGATTCAGCTCTACCTTCTGTTCAAGCTTCCAAGATATGTCGCGACTGATTTCGTTTGCTGTCCTGATCGCCATCATCATCATTATCGGGCTGCTCTTTTACAAAGTCCTGATTGGATTTTTCATCCCGGTTTTTCTCGCTGCCGTTCTCGTAGTCGTATTCCGGCCACTGCATCGATGGGTACTAGAGAAGACCGGCCACCGGGATCAGATCGCTGCCGCGATCACCACCGGTCTGATCATGCTCTGCCTGTTCCTGCCAATCGTGCTCGTGCTGGGAGCCGCCGGAGCCCAAGGCTTAGCCCTGACGGAAAAGAACAACCAAGGTGTCTTCAACATCCGTTACAAAACCATTCTGACCCGGCTTGGGTTGGAGATGCCGGAGTACATTGACGAGCTGCGATCGGCCGAGAAACAGATCCAAAATATCATCGACAAGAGTGAGAACGCGAGTCTTTCCCAAGAAGACCCAATCCTGATCGAGCTCGGGAAGAAGGCAAAAGAGTCCATCATCCGATTGCGAGACCGAGTCCAGCCGGCAAGAGCGGAAAATGAGCCTCCCGAAACCAGCGCAGATTCGATGCCTGCGGCATTCGAATCCGATTCCGCCGCAGTCCTAACAGAAGTTGGCACAGAGTCTGAGGAATCCGTCGAGGAAGCCGCCCCTGTCCCTGTCGATCCGTTTGACCGTTTGCTTTTGCTTTGCGACAAGGTCGGCCGCGTGGTGACCGACGACGAAGATCTGCTTCACCCACCAGCGATCGACATGCGCTCTCAGTTCGTTGACTTGAAGACAAAATTGCTAGGCGGCACGTTCTGGGCATTCGCTCGTGAAACCGCGAATCCAACAGAAGTCGTGCAGAAGACCTGGACCAACAACATCATGGAGTACGTGCGTCCGCGTCTCTTAGCGATTACTGGCGCGACGGGCTCGTTTCTGATCAAAGTGATCTTTGGCAGTATCATCATGATCGTGGCGACGTTTTTCTTTCTCTACGACGGGCCGGCGATGCTCAAAACCGTCATGCGGTTGAGCCCGCTGGATGATGCCTACGAACAAGAGCTACTACTGGAGTTTGATCGAATTAGCCGAGCCGTGGTGGTAGCGACTTTGCTTTCCGCTGTTGTCCAGGGACTCACTGCTGGCCTAGGCTACGCTGTCGCAGGCATGGATTTCCTCGTCTTGCTGATCATGCTTACGACGGTCTTCGCCATGGTCCCGTTCGTAGGCCCGGCCGTTATCTGGGTACCCGTTTGCCTCTACATTGGCATCTATGAAGGTCGATATACCGCCGCAATCCTGTTGGCTTGCTGGGGAGTACTCGTCGTGGGAACGATCGACAACTTCGTTAAGGCATTAGTCCTGCATGGCCAATCTCAACTACATCCCTTACTCGCCTTGCTCAGTGTGCTTGGAGGTGTCCAGACTCTCGGACCAATCGGCATTGTTGTCGGCCCGATGGTAGTCGCCATGTTGCAGACACTCCTCAGCATTCTGCAACGGGAACTCATGCACTTTGACAAACAGAATTTGGTGCTCGCGACACAAGGCTTAACACCAGGCAGTGAGCCTCTTTCAACAACCGGCAAGAAAGTCAGCAAACGCAAATCAAAAATACGAGAGAAGGCATCGCCAAAGGAGAATCCCTCATCGAATCAAGATGCCGGCGCCGCAAACGTCGCCTCAACCGACGAAAACTCCGAGGACGACGATGCCTGAGCTTCCAGAAGTGGAAACCATGTGCCGGGGTATTGCCGGCATCGTTGGCAAGCGGATATTGCGTGTTTACAAGCCAAAGTGCTCGTACCGACCAATTTCCGTCAAGCCACAAGTGAGCGTGATCAATCGACGACTCAAAGGCGCAACCGTCGAACGTATTTCGCGCTTAGGTAAACGTGTTTTGATCCACGCTGCTGACCACGCTCTGATATTACAACCCAAGATGACCGGTCTCGTTTCCCTCGAGGCTCCTCCTGATCCTGACCATATTCGTCTAGCAATCGAAATCCAGGGGCGTCCGCAGATCTGCCTCCAGTTTTGGGACCGACGTGGTTTGGGCACCGTAGAAATGCTCGAAGAGTCCGAAATACATGCACAGCTTGTTGCGGGAAGACTCGGCCCCGACGCACTCACAATCACGTGGCAGGATCTATACACTCGACTTGGACGCACAAAGCGCCCAATCAAGGTCGCGTTACTGGATCAGAAATTGGTTGCCGGAGTCGGCAACCTCTATGCATCCGAGATGCTTCATGTTGCCAAGATTTCACCAACGCTTCCAAGCCAGGAACTAAGCGCTAGGAGAGTTGAAAAACTTCACGGCATCATGGTCCAGATCCTAAGCACCGCGATCGCTCATGAAGGCTCGACTCTGTCCGACGGTACCTACCGCAATGCGTTGAACGATCCTGGTAGCTACCAAAACCACCACCTTGTTTACGATCGAGCAGGCTGCCCCTGCCCGACTTGCTCCCGCGGAGAAATCGTGCGAATCGTCCAAGCCCAACGGTCGACGTTCTATTGCCCGAAGTGCCAGAAACGTTAGCAATGCGGTAGAAAACTTACGTTCAGATCACTCACTGTCGAGTAACTACGTTTTCGTCGTATAGCGGCAGATGCCGATAGGTGACTTCTAAAGACAACAGGTTCATTGTGGTCACGTAGAGCCGTCCACCATAACGGGCCCAAAGATCTGGAGTTGGCGAAACCGGGTCCCAGCTTCCTTCGTTTTCTCCGTCGATAATCTGGCTCTCGAGCAGAAGCGGGTACAAGGAATCCCGCCATCGAGCCCACGGCTCACCTCCAACTTGAAACATCACTTGCGTTGCATAATACCAGTAGTAAGTATCGCGACGGGAACGCTCTCGTGTCCCGTTTTGCGGCAAATGGTCGAGCAAATACTCGGCACCGGCCTGCATCTCGGGTTTGGTAACACCCCAATCGGTGTACAAACGCATTAACAGGCCAACACTTGTCATCACCGCAGTTGGTTTCAGACCATGCCGTTGCTGGGGCGTGTCGGCCGCGTCTGGATTGTAACGATAGAGGTGGGCCATTCCCTCAGGGTCTTGCGAACGATCAAGGTAGTTACGTAGACGGCTTAGGGTAGTTTCCTTTACATCGAGCCCTGCGAGCTTGCCGCTCTTCAGTGCCATCATGAACCAACCGGAAACACTCGTGTCCGATCCTGAGCCAGGCCGATATCTCCACCCGCCGGCGACCGGATCTTGGCTAGACATGATAAAGTCAATGCACCGCTGCGCTGGATCACGCAGCTCCGGATCCTGCGTCATCCCATAGGCTTCACACATGGCGATAGCTGCAATACCGTGCGAGTACAACCAAGCGTTTTGATCCGAGGCAGGATTCTGTTTGATGTATAGATCGCCATTCGCAGCTTGGTGAGTACGCAGAAAATCGATCGCTTTGCTGCAGACTTCGGCATACTTGAAATTCTTATGCGTGTAACCTGCACCTTGGAAAGCGAGCAGCGCAAGCCCGGTTGCCGCGGTGTCACTGGTCATCAGAACCCGAGTATCGAAGTCTTGTAAACGCCATGAACCATCCTCACGTTGGTGCCTCGCCAAAAACTCGAGCCCGCGTTCAATGGCGAGTTCTGATTGGGGTTCCGCAGAAGCAGCACCTAGTGACTGCCGATCTTTTGCCCGATCAATTCGCTGCTGGAATGCCGGAGTGGGAACGGCGATCTTTCCAGCCGCCAACGGGCCGCCAACATCCTGGCGTTCAAACCGCTGCATTTCCAATTCGGCACGAAAATCATTGCGAACCATCTCTCGTCGACGAGGCAAGATATCGCCACGCACATTTTCCATGATTGCCAACCCGCCGGGGCCCATGGGTGCATCCACGGCGAGCAAGCTACTATCGGGGCGGCTACGCTGGGAACGGCGTTCAACGCTGTCCGTGGCGGCATTTTCAGCGGCGATCGCCTGCGACTCCGTCGCCGCCTGCTCCACTTGCCCCGTGGGAAGCTCGACTGTCGCGAGGCTCGGTGCGGCAACTTCCGCCGACTGCCGTTCTCGGCCAGAATCGGCTCCTTGACTAGGCTCACTCACAGTTGGCCGTTCGCTCACGGTCGCCCTCCCTGCGAGTTCAGAGTTGCGGCTCATTTCCGTCTGGATTGGCAACGAAGAGGCACCTTCGGGGGACGCGATCGCTGCGGAAGCAGAACTGCGTCGATCGCGGCTTCCACCTTCCGCAGCATCGTTGGCCGCCAATTGTGTTTCGCCGGTGGTTTCGGCCGCTGCAGCACCTTGCGAAGCCGGCGACATTGGGCCTGAAAGTGTACCGGCAGGGCCCGGCACACCGGACTGGGCTCGCTGAATTTCCCTGCCCTGCCCCGTCAGCCCGGCGTCGTCATAGGCAAGTGCTTGGCCCTCCGCTTGCGCCTGAGCGACTTCGCCTGGAGATCTCCCTGACGTTCCCCCAGCGAGATTCGCCACCGAATTCCACTGAGGAGCGGAGGGAGCTCCCTGCGCAGAAACGGAACCGCCGCGTCGGCGGGCAGACGATCGTGTTGTATTGATGCTGGGCGCGCTTAGGACACCCGGAACCGCTTCAGTAGTGGCGAGCTGCTCCGCCCCTTGGATGGGCATTGAACTCGCCGCCGGAGGGCCAGTTGTGCCACCCGCGGTATTTCTCGCAAATGCCTCCGTTCGAGAACCCGATGCCGTTTGCGGAATCGTGATTTGCTGTTCTCGCCGCTCGACATCCATCTGGGTACTACGAGCAACCGCTCTTGGGTCGGCCGCAGTCGCTCCCGCCAACTCAAGCGGTGAAGCCGCGGTCCGTTGAGAGGTTGCGTTGCGGCGAACCGGAGAAGAGTTGAGTGAGGACGGATTGCTCAACCTGGCCGTCACTGACTCTGAGGCGGGTGAAAGCATGGGGATCTGAGCACCACGTTGTGGACGACGAACGTCAACTGGACTTGCCTTGGCCAAGGACTCCGTCTTTGGCAACGGCATTTCCGGTGTCGGCAAAGTACGCTCAGCACGTTCGGCACGCATCGCCGATGCCATCGCGCTGGAAGCGGCCATGCGTTGATCAGGAAGCGGTCTAGCAATAGAACCATCCGTTGACGGCCGGTTGCGATTCTCGTTGAGCGCACGTGCCTGCAGTGACGGCGGTGGTGCGACGGTCTGAGCCGGCTCGAGCAATCTCGGTTCAGAGCTCGGCCTCACCCGACTTTCAAGCTCACTACGCGAAAGAGAAGCAGCCCGATCTGCGCTCGCTTTCGGAGGCGCTGGGATCGGCTGTTTGCGACGCAAGATATGTGGGTTCGCGGACAACTCGAGTTCAGGTTTTGGAGAAACCAAGTTGTCTCGACTCGATCTCGCTAAATTGACAGATGGAGACTCTGCCAGCGCGAGCTCGCTCGGCGTATGCTTCGTAGGAACATAGCGGAGATAATCGGGCCGGCTTGCTGCATTGCGTGTCGCACTCAACTGATGGTACTGAGGAGCCTGCAACTGCTGCCGTTTGAGTATCTCTCGCTCTCGCGCTATCGATTCAATGACCTCAGGCCAGAGTCGTGAAAAAATGACGACATTCATAGCGCCGATGATCAAGAACAGATGGACAAGGACGCTCAGCAGAAACGCCATCTGCATCGATTTTTCAACAATCCGACTCACAATGGTGCTCAACACGACTGAGATGAGCATCAAAAAAATCGGAGTTATGACGACATAAGTCCACGGATTCCGCAATAGGTTGTCATCCAGCGGATCCAAATACATGAAGGCGACACCGAGAATCGTGCCGCCCAGAATAATAAGAACCAGGTTCAGAGGCCAGAATGAGAATTCATCGTCGAATTCGTCATCTTCGGCTTTCACACTCCGGCCAGTATTCTGGGTTGCGTCTGCCAAGGCTAGGCTCCCTCTTCAGCAACCGAGAGCGAGTAGTTCGCGCCGAGCTTTGCGCAGATATTCATCACACTGACCGGGGCCTGTAAATTGACGCGATAGTCCGCCCTGATGATCACGGACTGCCCGAGAGGGTTGTTAGCGATGGCGTTTCGGAGCAACCGCTCAAACTGGGATCCTTCCATTTCTTGCCGGTCTACATAAATACGTCCCTCTTGATCGATGTTGACAATCATCTCCTGGGGCTCAGAGGTCATCGGCATCGCGTTCGCAGCCGAAGGTAGAGGGATGTCTAATTCTCGGTCTTCTTGGCTCAGCCTCGAAGCAACCAAGAAAAAGATGAGCAACAGAAACACGACATCAATCAGCGGCGTCATGCTTAGTGCGCCTAGCACTCTTCCGCGATTCACGCGTACAGCCATCTGATTTACCCTTTACTGTGCCAGATTTCATTACGACTAGTTAGCTGGCGTAAATTTCTTGCCGTTGGCTTATGCTCTGCGACTCAAACAGACTACGCTCGACGTTGTCCGGATGCTGGCTCACCAGAGTTCTCTTGGGGACGTCGCTTGTTAGGCTCGGTCGATATTCTTCGCGTCAATCCACGCGCACTAATATCGTAGCGAGCGCGGCCTTCGAAAGATTCAAATCGTGGCACGAGCCGGCGAAAGTCAGTTTCGATGTTGGAAAGCACCCGCGTAATTTTGCCTTCGAAATAATGTGCAAACATGGCTGCTGGAATCGCCACCGCCAAGCCGCCAAGCGTTGTGACGAGAGCAACGTAGATGCCACCTGCCAAGTACTCAGCCTTGTTGCTGCCAGCCCCGAGTTGCGTTGTTTCATAAAACGCGATGATCATTCCCCAGACCGTGCCCAACAACCCGATCAGCGGTGTCACTGCGGCCGCGAGTGTCAACCAGCGAACATTTCCGTACAAGCGCTCGGCCTCACGTTGGGCTCCTTCCGCAATGGCAGCTTCAATCTCGGGAATCGGACGCCCAATCTTCTGAAGGGTATCTTCCATGATGCGAGATGCAGCAGACGCATTATTTTGGGCCGCCTCGTATAAGCCTTGAGGCGTCACTGCGCCAGTGTCTTCGGTCGCCGACTTTACCTCACGACGAATCCGGCGAGGATAGATTCTCGCCGTTCTCAGTCCAAATCCACGTTCGAAAGCGACAGCAACCACGAGCAAACTCATGAGCGCAATCGGCACCATAAGAACGCCGCCATCGAGAAGCAACCGCAGGAAATTAATGCTCCCACGCTTCATACTTTCTGGGTCGGGTGTCGCCGGACCAGCACCACCTACGTTGGTCTCCATTGAGTTTGCCAATCGCTGCAAATCCTCTTGGCTAATCCCGGGATTGGGATCCACACCTTGAGCATGAGCAACGGTAGCCAACATGAGGCATCCCCAAAGGATCCCCCACATCAATCGATATCTTGAATGCTGCATTGCTCGCTCCGTACGTGTTCGCCGAGGAACAACGCAGAAAAAGAAAGGATGCACTATGAATACCGCCGCAAGCCCCGCGTTCTAACGAAGCCGCCTTAGTTCGCCTAAGCGTGACTGCGCTTGGGCAGCAAGATCATGCGCGGAGTGTTTCTTGACGATAAACGTATAGAACTCTTGAGCAGTCTGAATCACTTTCTCTCGAGCCGAACCCTTAAGATTCTCAATCAGGATTTCGCTGCAACGTGCAGCTTCGAAGGCGCTTTTCACCTGCCAGTTCTTAATCGATTCTGGGGCCTTGTCGCCACCATAGCCGTACATCACGCGTTGAAATTCAGGGATCGCCTTAACAAAGTCTTGCTCCGCAAAATAGACTTCCCCCATCATGAATCGTGAACGCGCCCCAACCTCGGTACGGTATTGATCTGCAACCTCCGAGTAAAGTTTCAGTGCAGATTCAATCTCACCCTGTTTCTGTTTGCTGTAGGCCAGTTCGTAGAGAGCGGTCGAAATATACGGGCTGTCGGAATAGTTCGCGGTGATGACGCTCAACCAACGCTCACAATCCTTCCAACGCTCCTCTTCGCGTAGACACTGGGCACCATGAAGATAGATCAGCGTTCTGACCTGCTCCGAGGCAACCGCATTGCTGCCACGAGCCTCGAGCTGTGCTCGTGCCCGTTTGTAACCATCTAATGCCGCCGCAAAACGATCTTTCTTGAACAGACACTCGGCCATCATGAAATAGGCATCGATGCTCAGTGAGCCGCTCGAGAACGTGTTTGCCTGCTTCTCGAAGTAGCCCGCAGCTTTGTCGAAATCGCTCTGCTGAAACTCACTCCAACCAAGCTTGTAATAAGACTTTTCGAGCAGTGCCGTATCCTCTGTCAATCCAAGCACTTTTTCATAGTTCACGGCAGCACGAGAGTAATTCCCTTGGGCGTAGAGTTTCTGAGCGATCATGTACACCGACTCACCACTAAACTCACTCTCCGAATACTCATTCGCGAGTTGACCAAAGTACTTGGCGGACTCCTCCGATTTTTTCAACTCTTCGCTATTCCACGCAAGTTCGTACAAGACTTTGTCGCGATTCGGATAGCTAGGAACTTCGTCTAGAAGCCGCTTAAATTGCCGATTAGCCAGATCAAGTTTACCTTCATCGGTATACGCCAACCCAAGCTCATACAAACCGTTTCCGAGGGACATACCACTAGGTAACGTAGCCAGATACTTCTCAAGGACTTCAATGGCCTTGGACACCTTCCCAACTTTTCGCAGGCACACTCCCTGTGCGAGCCGCGCTTCAGCACGAATCGAGTTGCCTCCCTCGGCATCCAGGACTCGATTTAGGCTGACGAGTGCCTCATCGAATCGTTCTTGCTGCATCCGGCACCAAGCCACCCCGTAGTTTGCAAAGCTATGAAGATTCATGGCTTCGTCGTTGCCGATAATGGATTCGTACCGGGCGATCGCTTCATCGTAGTCTCCCGTACCAGCTGAAAGTTGCCCAAGCTTGTACTCAGCCTGTGTCTTCAGTCGGCTGCGCGGGTACTTTTGGAGAAACTGCTGCAAACTCGTTTTCGCAGACTCCGAATCGCCAGCTCGCTGCTGGGCCTCTGCTAACAACAACAAAGCCTCGTCGGCGGAGCCCCATTGATCGCTAGTCTTATGGCTTGCCTCCAGGTACCGGATGGCCTCCTTCACTTGCTCATCGTAGAGATAGCTGGCTCCGAGGATAAACTCGGCTTCCGCCTTCTGAACCGGCTGGTTGAACCGCTTCATTGCAGCGCTAATAAGTTCGATTGCAGGCTTGTATTGCCCGTCCAAGTAACGAGCCATGGCAAGGCGTAAAGTCCAAAGATCGTGCGATGGATGATCTTTCTTTCTGTCTGCTGCGATCAGCTGACCATAGGCCTTCGCCGCGGCCGCATGCTCACCTTCTTGCAACAAGGTCTCCGCAGCAACATAGGCAACATCGTTTCGAAGCGGATCCTGTGGGAATCGCTTCAAGAACCATTCAGCCCACTCTCGAGCCTTCGGATAGTCTCGCATCTGCAATGCTGCAAAAGCAGCGTTATATCCAGCTCTCGGCGCTAATGGCGAATCGGAGTTCTCGCGGGCAATCAGCTCATACGCAGAACGCGCTTTGGCAAGCTCATTTGGCAATGCATATAGTGCGTCCGCATAATCCATTTGAAGAGCAGGATCATCCTTCGCCCATTTAAGAGCATCCTCAACGACTTTGAGTGCCTCCTTGGCTTTCAGTTGCCGCATCAAAGTCAGTGCGGTCCAATGAGCCGCGTCGGCAGCTTGCTCATCTTTCCCTTCTAATGCGATCCGAAAATTCTTGACGGCTTCTTCGTACTTCCCTGCCTGATACAAGTTCTGCCCAACCGAAATTGCCGCTGTCGCACGGTGCTTCGACTCCGGAAACTCTCGCAACAACTTGAGATACTGTTGGGTTGCTTCGTCGGCCTTTCCTTGCCGTGCGAGCGCATAGCCAAGGCGCAGCAATGTGTAGTCTGCCATCTCGCCTTTGCCAGCCTGTCCGCGAAGCACTTTCTCAGCCGCCTCGGATTCGCCTTGAGCGAGCATCAGATCCGCCAGACGAACGCGCACTTCACCTACCAGTCGATGACTGCTGTGGCTCTTTAGGAATTGCTGAAAGTACTGTTTGGCGCGTGCAGCATCCTTTTGCTCTTCATAGGCAACCGCAATCGCATAGCGAGTATCCGCATTCAGCTTGGAGTCCTTGAAGCGAGGATCACCCAGCAGCCGGCGATAATACTCAATCGCCTTACGAGCATTCCCTTGGGTGTATTCAATCTCGCCGAGATAAAACAAAGCTTGGTCAGCGAAATCGCCGCCAGAGTAATCCTGCATAAACTCCGACAAGCTTTTCTTGGCTTCGCGAAATCCATTTTTCTGCGATGCTGATCCGATCGGCGCCGAGCGTGCTTGAGTGAATAAACACCAACTTAGGTTGATTAACGCCTCTTCTCGTACTTCCAACTTTCGGTTCTTCAGCGCCTCCCGAAATGCGGCGATTGCCTCGTCGTACTTCCGTGTTTGGATATACGAAACGCCGAGATAATGATTCGCTTTGCTGGCAAGGGGATGGTCTGGGTATTCATCGAGCAGTTTTTTCCACTCTTCAATTGCAAGCTCGAAAGCACCGTTGTTTTGGAACCCGGCAGCATCGGTGTAGATGCCCAACACACGCTTCTCATCGCCCTTCTTCGACTTCTGGGCAAACGCCTCGGGCGCGACCGATAAACTGACAGCTAACGCTATGACCCATCCAACACTAAGAGCGCGACGTGGCATCGATCCTCCTTTAACAATCTCAGTCATCACTACTCGTATTCGTAGGAAGCCTTCGTGGCAAGCAACCGAATCCGTCTCACGATCAACTCACGCCGAATGCAATCATCGACAATCGTTCGATATCAGGTGTGCCAGACCGGAGCCGGTTAGGGCTGCCGACAGTGTAGACAGATTGGTTCGCTGCCAATTTGCCTGATCCGATACGATCCGTAAGACACCGACAGTGTACCGGTTTCAACACCTACCGCAAAGATTCACACGAACTACAGCAAGGCACGTCAACGTGGTTGCCTCCCAAACCACTCGGTTGCCACCCAAACGACATTCTGTTGCGGGACCGACCCTCTTGGCATTCCTCTTCGGGCTGAGAGGAGAATTCCCACCAGCCTGCCCCATAACCCGCAGAATCCGTCATCACCGCATTGAGGCTGACATCCAACTCTACCGGGCCTTCCTATTTTCACGTGCGCTCGGAGCAAATCTTTCACGCCAGCACTCAAAAAAGACAAGGCTTAGCACCTTGGGCAAAATTGCGACGAGCAGAGTAAACTTGGTCGTAACACGCTTTCACTGGAAAAACGCCGGCGCAAGACCTCCTCGAAAACCGCGAATCCAGTCCGCAAAGCACCCAAGCGAGCACTAGTAGAATTGGTAGTGTCCCCGTGAGCAGAATTGATAGGCTCACCAACGACACTTCGATCACAGGGTTGGACGAATGCTATTCAGATCCTTTTTAGTTGCGTCGGTGACCATCTTGTTGCTCCTGCCACGCGCTTCTCTTGCGCAATCGAGCCAAAGCTTCGCAGATGTTATCGAGCAGGCGGAAAAAAGCGTGATCCGTATCGAGGTCAGCGGTGACGACGGCGAGAGCCTCGGTAGCGGATTCGTGATTGACAATGAAGGTACTTTCATTACCAATTGCCACGTACTTGCCGGTGCGCGTCGGGCGACAGCCTACTTTCCAAATGGGCAGAGCAGCCCCGTTCTGGGGACGCTCATCATTGACCAGACTCGCGACATCATCGTCGCCAAGATTCGGATCAAGACAGCGCCAGCACTTCCGATCGCGCCTTCATTGCCCCGCAAAGGCGAAGAAGTGATGGCACTCGGCGCCCCAAAGGGCCTCTCCTTTTCTGCGACCAAAGGCATCGTTTCCGCAATCCGTCCCGCCAAAGAAATGGCCGAAGATATTGGCCGCTCTACGATCCAAGGTACATGGATCCAAGTCGATGCACCCATCTCACCCGGCAACAGCGGCGGACCACTCATCAATTCGCGCGGCGAAGTAGTCGCGATGAGCACACTTGCTTCTCAAGGCTCCGCTCAAAACCTGAACTTCGGAATTTCCGCCAAAGATATCGCGAACGCCATCAAGTACTCCCCCTACGGCAAACTGGCGAGCCTGAGCGACGCCGCGGCAAAGGTACGCATGTCCGACAGTGACTCCCCAGGCCCCGGCATTCCTGTTCGCCCCGACGGTGGAATTCTGGTAAAGAAGTCCCTTCCCGACGCAGCATTACAGCAATACATCAAAGAAGCCCGCGAGAACTACAAAGAGCTCATGCGTGGGCTCCGAATGGAATCAGCCCGACTGAGCGCGGACCTCAAAGAGATGCGGAAGGGAATATCGCGTTTGCCACCCGACGCCGCGAGACAAGGGATCACGGTACTTCGAGTTAGCATCCCGGGGCGACGCGAACGGCAATGGTACTTCCTCAATCAGAATGTCAAAGAGAACGCGATCAGCGAACAACAAATACGCATTCGGCAGTACACACAACTGAAAAATCAGGTCAAATCCATTGACGACCCCGAATCGATGTTTGAGCTGCTTTGGAATTACGGCCCTCCCATCAACATTCGTGATGAATACTCTGTCGGCTTCATAACCGACCTTTTCGTAGTTCACGCACTGAATGGACACGACGTGATGGCGACGTACGACGAAAAACCTTACTTGCTTTACCTCAACTCAACCGCAGGATTCAGCGGCGGTGAGATCATCTCGGGACCGATCTTTATCGCGGGAACGGCCACTGCTGTCGCCGAAAGTGGTTTAACGACGGCACTGACGGTGTTCCAAGAGGTCACCAAAGGCGAACTCCGTGAAGCTATTGATGACTACTTCAGTGAGAATGCCGACGAGCTTTTCCGCATCTGGCGAGCCAAGAAAGGCAATTACTCAGTCAAAGCCAAATTGCTTGGTGCCGACAAAAAGAAAGCGGTACTCCAAAAAAGCGACGGTACGATCCTGAACGTCGAAATCGAGTCGCTTAGCGAAGAAGACCAAGCTCTCATCCGGAATAGTGACGAATAGGGCAAGTAGCGGCCAACGTTCGAAAAGATGGAAGCAGCAAGTGGGGCAAATGTCGTAAACGGAGTTCTTGGGGCTACCGAATCGAGAATAAACCTTCGTAATGGGCGTCTGCTGTGGGTTTCTCTGCCCCTGGGACTGACCGCTGGTAGCCTGCCCTTGCCCTGCTGTGGACTTGGCGGACGGCTCGCCAAGTACGAAATCGCCAAGTACGAAATCGCCGAATCAGAACGCGACATACAGTCACCATAGGCCCTTGTTGTTTGGTCCAGGCGAAAACGATGCGCATACAGACCTCCACAGGGACTACGCCCTTCACTCTCGCCGCCCGGCCGGACAGGACCGTATTTGAGCGTAGCAGCGTGTATTGGTAGCTTGCGCTTTCATCGCCTTGAGCTTTGGATACAATGTGGTCGCTGGCAGCACGAGGCGAAATTTTACTCGTTCGCACACCTGCCAGTCTGATCGTTGGCAATTAGGCATCTCCCTTGATCGGCTTTACGTTATTCATGCACCGGCATTGAGCCAGTCATGCGTAACGAGTCGGCATGAGGGTACTCCACAAGGTGGTTCTCCGGCGAGAGATCGACCTATTGCTGCATGTACATGTATCGGCAGTTCCTACGCATGGACGATCCGATGTGTGAAGTGTCGACTTCGCATTGCTGACATAAGGTCAGATGAGAAGTGACTTGAACTTTCGAACCCAATCTTTCGAAGCCAATTTACGAGAGCGGAAGTGATCATGAGTAGCGACGCGAGTACCGAGTCGACCCAGCCAGCACAGGGCCCGGCAGAAGCGAACCAGCAACGGTCGGATGGTCCGCAGCGCACCGCATTGTACGACTGGCACCATACCAGCGGCGCCAGACTCGTTGAGTTTGCCGGCTACGAGATGCCTATTCAATATTCCACAATCGTCGCAGAGCATGCTTCAACGAGAACCCAAGCTGGCATCTTCGACATTTCTCACATGGGGCGACTTCGGTTTGAAGGAAGTCGCGCCCATCAACTACTCGACCACGTTTTGACTCGTCGGGTTGATAACATCTCCGTTGGCCAAGTTCGCTACTCCCTTATATGCAATGAGAACGGCGGAATCCTGGACGACGTTTTATTGTCCAACCTGGAGAGTCCTAGTAGTCGCCAGTTTTTCTTGCTCGTAGTCAATGCAAGTAACCGAGCAAAAATCGTCAAGTGGCTGCAACCACATCTAGCTGATTTTCCGGACGTAGCATTTAACGACGTTACCGACGCAACCACAATGATCTCTGTCCAAGGGCCTGGAGCAGAGGCAATCATCGAGAAGCTTTTTTCACCTGCCGTTGCGCAGATCGGCTACTACCGCTCGGTCGTTACCGACCAGATGAGCAAACCGTGTATCGTCAGTCGGACGGGCTACACTGGCGAAGACGGCTATGAACTGATCATCCGCAACGAAGACGCGACACGAGTTTGGGAAAACGTGATGCTTGCCGGTCGTGACGGGGGCATCCTTCCTGTGGGACTTGGCGCGAGAGACACTCTGAGACTCGAAGCCGGTATGCCTTTGTACGGCCATGAGCTTTCGGAAGAAATCGACCCGCTTACAGCCGGGCTAGGCTTCGCGGTTAACTTGAAGGACCGCACGTTTATCGGCTCCGATGCGTTACAAAAAATCAAACAGACACCAAAGGACGTCGCGCGAGTTGGTATCCGGCTGACCGGACGCAGACCAGCCCGAGAGGGAGCTACTCTCGTTGACCGGGACAATCGTACCGTCGGTGAAGTCACAAGCGGCACCTTTTCGCCTACACTCCAATCTCCAATTGCGATGGCCTATATCCAACGTAGCATGGCGGTCGTCGGTCAAACCATCGACATTGATATTCGCGGCTCAAAGTCCGAAGGCGAAATCGTAGAATTGCCTTTCTACAAACGTCAAAAATAAGCCTTCTAGAGCACGACGTTCACCTATTCTTTCTTCCGCAACTCCCTTAAGGACTATTCGCTATGAATCCAGCCGAACTCCGCTACAACGCATCCCATGAGTGGGTCGGAATCGATGGAGATGGCGTCGCCGTAATCGGCATTACTGACTTTGCCTTGGAGCAGCTCACCGACCTTGTCTATATGGCACTGCCTGATGTGGGCACTACGGTGGCGACGGGAGAAGAATTCGGTGAAGTCGAATCCGTAAAAGCGGTTAGCCCGCTGTATAGCCCCGTCAACGGCGAAGTAGTGGAAGTCCATTCGGAATTGGTGGACAACTTGGAAAAGCTTGGAGAAGATCCTTTCGGCAACGGATGGATCATTAAAGTCAAGCTACCAGAAGGCTCCAGCCTTGACGGCTTGTTGGACCATACTGCCTACCAGAAGCAGTGTGCTGACTCGTAGCCCCACGGCACAGAGCTGCAACCAATGTCCAATGTCCAATATCCAATGGGCCTTGCGACCATTTTGCCGGCTCGACGCCGGCTGCAAGACTAATATTTGCTTGTACCGCCCCAACAAAAGTGGCTGTGCACTTCGTTCTTTTAAAATTGAATTTAGGTTGCTCTCCAGCAGCGTCCCACATTGTCGGTCACCCGACTGAGTGGATTGGTCGAATGCCGAATTTCGATGACGTCATGGAGAGCATGCTCCCTTTGAGCTGAATCGAGGAGACTTATGGCTTATCTGTTTAACACGCCAGAAGACACACGAGCGATGCTGGACACCATTGGTGCCGCGTCCATTGACGAGTTGTTTTCGACCATTCCCTCCACTCTTCGATTCGATCGGCAGCTGGATATTCCCCCAGCCATGTCGGAATTAGAAATGACTCAACATTTCGAGGAGCTTGCCGGGAAAAACCAAGGTGTTGGGAGGAGCGTTTGCTTTCTTGGAGGAGGAGCGTACGACCATTTCATTCCTGCCGTGGTAGACCACATTGCCAGCCGTGGTGAGTACTACACCTCTTACACCCCTTACCAACCTGAAGTCAGCCAGGGCAACCTTCAGGTCATGTTCGAATACGAGACACTGATTTGCCAGCTCACGGGCATGGACGTCTCAAATGCGAGTCTCTACGACGGTGCAAGCTCCACCATCGAAGCGGTCATGCTTGCGATGGCTTCACAGCCCAAGAAAAAGAAGGTGGTGATTCCAAACAGCCTTCATCCAGAGTATCGCGGCGTGCTTGAAACTTATCTGCAATGGACGGATTTGGAGCTGGTTACCGTTCCCTGCCCAGAGGGTTCACTTCCGATGGAAGAATGGAAGGCGGCCCTGGATGATTCCGTCGGCTGCGTTGTGCTTAGCCAGCCCAATTTCTTTGGCATTATCGAAGACCTTGCCCCTGCCGCCGAAGCCGCCAAGGCCCACGGCGCGACGGTGGTCGCTGTCGTCGACATGATCAGCCTCGGCATGTTTGCTGCTCCAGGCGACTGGGGAGCCGACATTGTGGTTGGCGAAGGCCAGGCTCTCGGCAATCCGCTGCAGTATGGCGGGCCCTACCTGGGAATCATGGCTTGCCGCGACTCGTTCGTACGACGCATGCCCGGTCGCATCGCGGGACAAACCGAAGACAAAACAGGCAACCGCTGCTGGGTACTGACGCTGCAGACGCGAGAACAACACATTCGACGCGAAAAAGCAACGAGCAACATTTGCTCGAACCAAAGCCTCTTCGCGTTGAGAGCCGCCATCTACCTTGCGCTGCAAGGCCCAGATGGCCTGGCGGAAACGGCAAGCCACTGCTGCAGCAAGTCCCAGTACTTAGTAGAACGTCTTTGTGCGTCGGAGCGATTCGAACTCGCATTCCCTGGCACAGCAACTTGGCGCGAGTTTGCAATTCGAGACAAGGAGAATGATGTCGACAACCTGCTCCGTCATGCCCGCTCGAAGAACATGTTGGCCGGCCTACCACTAGGCAGCTGGTACCCAGAACAAAGCGATAGCTTCTTGATCGCGGTAACCGAGAAACGAACACGGCAACAGCTCGACGAATTGGCCGAACTACTCATTCACACTCACAGCGGAGAATTGGCCCATGCGTAACCTTCAAGCTACCCAGCTCCTGTTCGAATTGGCAAAGCCGGGACGCCGTGCCAACATGTTGCCAGAGTGTGATGTGCCCGAGTCGTCAGCCACCGAACTGTACCCATCCAGCACTCTCCGCGCACAGCGTCTTGAGCTCCCAGAATTGAGCGAGGGCGATGTTGTCCGACACTTCACCAATCTGTCGACACTTAATATGTCCGTCGATACTCATTTTTATCCGCTTGGTTCATGTACGATGAAGTACAACCCAAAGCGGAATGAACGGCTGGCAAACGCCCCAGGCATTGCGGACCTACACCCACTTCAGCACGATGATTCCGTCCAAGGCATGCTGGAGCTGCTTTTCGAGGTCCAGTCTTACTTTGCGGAGATTTCTGGTCTGCCAGCGGTTTCGTTGCAGCCCGCTGCCGGTGCTCACGGCGAACTAACCGCGTTAATGGCTGCGGCCGCCTACTTCCGTGACCGTGGCGAAGAGCGAACCAATGTGTTGGTTCCAGATAGTGCCCACGGGACGAACCCAGCGAGCGCGACCATGGTCGGCTTCAAGGCGATCATGATCAAGTCTCGTGAAGACGGCTCCGTGGACTTGGACGATCTGCGGTCTAAAGTCGACGCCAAAACAGCCGTGTTCATGATTACGAACCCCAGTACCTTGGGATTGTTCGAGAACCAAATCCATGAGATTTCTCAACTCATCCACGATGCAGGTGGCCTAATTTACTTGGATGGCGCTAATATGAACGCCATTCTTGGCATCGCTCGCCCAGGCGATTTTGGCGCCGACATGATGCACTACAACCCACACAAGACCTTTAGTGGTCCTCACGGTGGTGGCGGTCCAGGTGCAGGCCCAATCTGTGTGCGTGACTTCCTCGAGCCGTTCTTGCCAGTCCCACGAGTCACTCGTAAAGAATCTGAGAATCGCAGTGGCCAGTTCGAGTACGCGCTGGATTTCGAGCAACCGAAATCCATCGGTCGCGTTCGCAGCTTCACCGGAAATATTGGCGTCTTGGTAAGAGCCTACTGCTACATTCGCGCCTATGGGGGAGAGGGGCTTCGCCAAGTGAGTGAGAACGCAGTGCTCAACGCGAACTACTTGCTTGCCAAGCTCAAGAAACTTCTTCCCGTCCCGAAAGGTGATCGTTGTATGCACGAGTTCGTCGCTTCGGCTAGCGAGCTTAAGAAGGAACGCGGAATCACGGCAATGGACATCGCCAAACGTCTACTCGACTTTGGTTTCCATGCTCCCACAGTTTATTTCCCGCTCACCGTGCCCGAAGCGATCATGATTGAGCCAACAGAGACCGAGAGTAAGGAAACGTTGGACGCTTTCGTCGCCGCCATGGAAAGCTTGCTTGAAGAGTCGGCAGAAGACTTCCATGAAGCACCAAAAACAACGAGCATTTGTCGCCCAGACGAAGTCAAAGCGGCACGGAAGCCCGTCATGAAATGGAGTGTATCGAGCTGACGACTCATGCGCCCCACTTCGCGGCCGGAGCGACTGGCCATTGATCCTTGCAATTAAGCCTCAAGAGAATTGGCATCTGGTAACCTCTTTATGAAGTGCATCGCTTGGATCAATGGTGGCCACAGTGCCACCGAAAACATGACGATCGACCATCAAATGCTTGAGGCCGCAGAGGTTCTCAACGCAGTTCTGATGCGAGTCTACGAATGGAAAGAGCCAACGCAGTCACTGGGCTATTTCCAAAAGTTTGAACAACGCGCAGAACACGTGGAAAGCCAGTCACTGCCCTCAGTTCGACGGTCAACTGGCGGTGGCGCAATCGTTCATCATCATGATTGGACCTACTCGATTGCGTTGCCCCCGAGCGCGAAGATTGGTGAACAGGCGATCAGCTCTACCGGCGCATCGCAAGGCTTGTATGACTGTGTTCACGACGCGGTTATTGCGTGGCTAAAATCCGAATACCGTCTCGCTGCAAGAAAATGGGATTCGAGCGAACCCTGCAGTACCAGCGGTTGTGCATTCCTCTGCTTCGAGCGCCGTGCGATTGGCGACGTCGTGCTCGGCGAATCCAAAATCATGGGCAGCGCCCAGCGACGTCACCGCGGGAGCTTGCTGCAGCACGGCAGCCTCCTTCTCCGCCAGAGCCGGTTCGCCTCGAGCTTGATGGGTCTCAAAGAATTGTCTTCTGACCAGGCTGAAGCAGCACCGTTTAACGCGGATGGGAGTGCAAAGGCTGCATTTTCGAACTCAATCTTCAATGCCGTCGCAGATCGACTCAAACTAGATCTTGAGCGGATCGAAAACGGGGTCCCGCTTATCGCCGAATTCCCACGTGGAAGCTACGCCTCAGACGAATGGAAGCACAAGCGATAGCCCCCCCTTGTGGGTAAAGGGTTCACTATCGCTTGCAATTATCACGGCTGAATTTGCTACCGTGCTCTTGTCATCATTCACACATGGGAGTGATAATAGGAAGACTGTACTCAGAAATATTAAGAAAATCTGAACCGCCATTTCACGTTCGATTCATATCGAACGATTTCTTCTCTGTGGTGGTTCGCGTGCGATAGCGATCTTGAGACGAGGTACGTATGCAAGTTCAGCTCAAAGTGGCGAATGGTTCTCAAGAAGGCAAGTTGATCAAGGTCAAGCATGACAAGTTCTTGATTGGCCGAAGCGACGATTGCCATCTCCGCCCTAAGAGTGAATCAATCAGTCGGCGTCATTGCGCCATCGTCCACAAGAAGGGCAAAGTGCTCCTGCTCGATCTAAAGAGTCGCAACGGAACGGAAGTAAACGGTAAGAAACTGGACCCTTCCAAGGCAAAGATTCTCAAACACGACGACCACATCAAGATCGGAAAGCTTGAGTTCGTCGTCCAGATTGAATCGGGAGTGAAGAGTGTCAAGAAATCTGAAGTCAAGGATGTCAAGGACGCGGCCGTAAGAACGGCGGAAAGCGTTTCCGACAGCCGTTTCGAAGAAGTCGATGTCAGCAGTTGGCTTGATGAACCAGATCAAATGGAGCGTCTTGGCACCGAAACCGTAACACGCCAGTTCGAGCTTCCCGATAGCACGGAAAGCACAGAGCTTTCCGGCGAAACCGTGATGGAAGAACAGGCATCCAACGAGACTCAGGCTGAGGCCGATCCGAAGAAGAAGAGTAAGCCTGGAAAGCTTCCCAAGATTCCGAAGAAGCTCTCCACGGATAACTCCAAAGACGCGGCAACAGAAACTCTCCGTAAGTTCTTCAGTGGTGGACGCTAAGCGTGCCCACAGTCAGTTGATTTGAAAAACATCTGGTTCGGGATACACTTTCAACTGGGCTCACTCTCTCTCTTCTCTAAGCGTCCAAAGCAATCTCGAATCTCAACACCTCCGCCGAGGCAAATACTGCCTTGGACGTCGGACTTTTCACACGCCACTTTGAATCGCATTGTGGTCAGCCAAAAAACTGGATGGGATGCGCATAGTCGATAGGTTTGACAGCTGCGCAGTTTTCCCAGACTTTGCTGCGACGTAAGCTTTAGTTTACTGCCGTGATCGATTTGCTCAGGATCTCTGGTTCGTCCTCGACGGGAATACCCAACAGCGGTTCCCGATCAAGGCTGTCCTTTTTCTGATGGGAGCTTTGCCATGCCGCGTGTCACGATCGCCGTACCGATTTTTCTCGCAGTTGCGTTGCTTGCGGTAAACGGCAACGCGCAGCAGCGCCTAGTAGCCCGACACAAGAGCGGAATGATTCTGGGACCGGGAATCATTACAGAAACCGACAGTGTGAGCACCTCCGCATTCCAACGAGGCGGAGATGAAGGCAAGTCCATTGGCATCATGGACGACGGGCTAAGGCTCACTTATTTCTCATTGCTGCCGAACAACGTGAAAGTCTCAGAGTCCAACGCATCGCCGCTGGAGGAGATTGAATTACCCTCTGCCAACGAAGTCGCCCGGTCAGGGAATCCCCCCAATATCCAGCAGTTACTCGGAGTGGATGCGTTCAACAAATATGGAAGGCGTGGTTTCCGTTTTCGCACGCCCCAACGAGTTACGGAGGTGCTCCAGGGTATCACTTTGCTAACGCCCAAGTATGCCAAAGTCGAAGTTCTCAATACGGACCGGGACAAATTCGCATGGGATACGCGGATCGCGACGGCGTCCATTCCGGCGGGCCAGCTGAGGGCGATTCTTAGGCAAGCCCTGGACCTAGATAGCTCCAATGACTGGCTTCGTATGGTTCGCTTTTACATGCAAGCCGAGCGGTACCGCGAAGCCTCGGAAGTGCTGACCGAAGCGATTCAACGCTTCCCGACGGCAATGGCGTCTCGGCGTCCCATTATTGAACAACTCGACCAGTTTTTCGCAACGGACAAATTTGATGAGATTGAACTGCGTGAAGCCGCAGGCCAGCATCTGCTTGCGGCGCGTTATCTGGGGGGCTTTCCCGTCACTACGTTGCCCATCGAATCGCAAGTCAGACTGCAAGACAAACTTCAATCCGCGCAGCAGCGTCTGATTCAGATTGGAAAAATTGCGGACGAGTTGAAACGCCTCGCCTCCAAACTGTCCGCGGAAGACCAGAAGATGATCCAGCCGATCATCGCGGAGATTTTAGGCGAATTGTCGCAGAACACGGATGAACGGCTGGCGGACTTCAACCGGTTGATGAACGACGAATCTATAGCTGCCGAAGACCGGGTGGCCTTCGCAATTTCAGGCTGGATTTTGGGTCCAAGCGCAGGCATCGATAACTTCGCGGTCGCTAAATCGCTGGTCCGAGTTCGGGAGCAGGTAGAACGCTATTTGGGCGATGCAAATCCCAACCAGCGACAAGCCATCATCCAGCAACTTCGAGGCGAAGAAGGAGCGCAGCCAGAACTACTGGCCAGATTGCTCGCCACGATGAAACCGCCTCAACTCCCACCCGTGATCGATGAAAAAGATCCGCCAGGTCTATTCCGTGCAACGACCAAGTCGGGCGTGAATTACTTAGTCCAAGTGCCGCCCGAGTACGACCCCAATCGACAATACCCTTGTATTCTTGCGTTGCCTGGCGTCGGTGATTCCCCCGAACTCGAAATCAACTATTGGTGTGGTCTGTACGCCAAGCTCGCTGTCGATTTTGCCCGTTCAGGGCACGCAACACGATATGGCTATATCGTCGTTTCACCCGACTGGATGCCCGATAACCAGACAGCATACAAATACACGGAGAATGAACACGCTCGAGTACTCAGCTCGCTCCGAGATGCATTCCGCAAATTCAACATTGATACCGACCGTGTATTCATCTCGGGGCACTTCGATGGGGCAACGGCCGCTTGGGATATCGCATCAGCGCATCCAGATCTTTGGGCTGGCCTCCTGCCGATCTCGCCAGGTGCAGACAAGTTTATCAAGCATTACAAGGAGAATATTAAGGGACGCAATGTAGATTCGATCCCACTCGGCACCTACATCGTGTACGGTGAACTGGATGGAAAACGAATCAACAACTCCCGAGTCGATCTGATCTGTGATGAGTATCTGAAAACTTCTCTCTATGACTCACTTGTGGTCTCTTTCCGCGGCCGTGGCAGCGGGCTCTTCACCGATGAAGTTGAGAAGATGATCGAATGGATGGAGCTCAGTTCGCATCGTCGGGTTCGGACACCTAGATTCATTGATGTCACATCGATGCGTTCCGGTGATCGATTTTTCTACTGGCTGGAGGCTCCAGGCCTGCTGCCAACAGTGGCGCAAAATGCCTACCAGATCGATCCTGGTGCTGCAGGCAAGTTCGAAGCGGTGCTGCTCGACGGAACCGCGAACGGCATCAACGTGAGCAAGATCCCTTCACCAAATAAACGCTGCACGATCTGGCTCACCCTAGATATGGTTGATTTCTCGCGACCAATCAGCATTTCCGTCGCCGGTCGCCGACGCCCTCACAACTTGAGTCCTGATATCGCGGTCATGCTCGAAGATGCCAGAACGCGTGGTGATCGCAAGCACGTGTTCTGTCAACGCGTTGACCTGTAGAACGTGCGTTACAGGAGACAAGAGACCTTGGCCGTGGCGCGGCATCTGCTACTGAACGTCTCGCGGTCTACGGTTTCCTTGCTGGTTGGAAAACTACTTCGTAACTCGCGACCACTCTGTCCAGCATCGTCGATAGATCTCGAGAAAGTCCCCGCAGTCGGTTGCAGTAAACGCATCTCGGTTCCAAGCTGCAGAAAAACAGAGCTTGCCCCAATTGACGCACAATCCGAGCGAAATGTTAGTATTTCGGCGGACCGGTGGGGCTACGAGAATGTTTCGCAGGCGCGCGTTACCGATGAGTCGGCAACCATCTTGTTCCGGAAAATACTTCTTCATGCCACGGGATATATCGCCCGTGTATGTGAGCACCGATGTCGCCATACGATTGCTTTTGGATAGCAACCACCGAAAGAACCGCGGATTCGTAGAAGCCCCTCGAATCGCCTCGATAAAATCCATCTGCAAACGAGTTTCCTTGATGGACTTAATCTCGGCTTGAAGCCCCCGGATCAGACAATCCACCGAACTCTGATCGTCGAGGCTCCCTATCTGCGCGTGCGTTCTTCCAAGAAACGAGAAACTCAAACGATTCGCCGCAGGCATCCTCAGGTCGATACGCGATCGCAAGTCATAGGGCATCAGCAAACGAAGTCTGCTGGCCGGCCGCCGATCCCCTAATGCCACATTCCAATCTTTGCAGGCCAAAAACAAGAGACCGAGAGCCACTTCGTTCACGCCAACCCCGAGCAATTTGGCGCGCTCGGTAGCAGCTTTGGTCGTCACCTCATCCAACATAAAGTGACGCAATGGCTCGCCAAGTTGTTCTTCCTGTTGAAGAGAGGCGGTCACCGCTGAATTGCTGGACCGTTGCTGTAAAGTCGTCGGTGGCTGGAAGTGGAAATAATGCGCGTTTTTGATTCGCTGCCAGGTAGTCAGAGAGCGAGCAGGTGGACCTGAAAAACTCTTCGAAAAATCGAATCGATCACGCAGCAATTCCACTTGGAGTTTATCCCACCGAGCGGTTCGACTCGCACCGCTACCGGATTTCATTTCACGCCCGGTTGCAGACTCCGCACTTGTCCGTTGAGCGTAGCCAGTCAACGTATCGATGAGCACTCGCCGCAGGCCAACTCCATCGGTGCACGCATGATGCAACTGGATCAACAGTCGGCTTCCACTTTCCGTTTCTCGGTACCAATATCGGCTTCCACACTCGTTGAATAAATCAATTGGCCGTGGCCGCCCTGCGTAAAGCGGGGCGTCATCCGCCTCGAGCCGAAGTTCGGGCACATAATCGGCGTCATATTCCCAGTACATCTCTCCGTCTATGGTTCGCGTTCGGCAAGCCAGCATCGGGTTGCGATGGACGGCTGCATGTAGCGATTTCCGTAGACAGTCCAAATCGAGATGGTCATCGAAGTGCAATTCGATGAAGCTGTTCATCGGGCAAGTGACCGTCTCATCCCAGAGAAGGAACTTCTCAAATGGGCTCAGCGGGAGAGGGAAGACGCGCTGGTTCGTTTCTTCACTCTCATCTTGCCCGTTCGGAGATTCATCTTCAGCCATGCAAGGACTCTCCACCATCCACAACGAGAGTCGCGCCTTGCACCAAATCCGCCATTGGACTGCACAAGTACAGCACTGCATCCGCGACAGCTTTTGGGGAAAGTTTCAACCCGCTCACCCGTCGCCGATCGGCGACAGCTTGAAACACCTCATCACTACCTGCAAATTGCTTGGTTGAATCGGTCTCCACCAAACCAGCCAAAACGACATTGACGTTGATCCCCTCGTTGCCTAGCTCAAGTGCCAAATGTCGGACAAGACTCTCCAAAGCAGCCTTAGAAGCACCGATCAAACCATAAGCCGGCAGTGCTCGGTGCGACCCATGACTCGACAGAGCCACAATCTTGCAACGTTCTTTATTCGAGTGCATCAATGGCTTCGCTGCCTGTGCCAACAACATTAACGACCGTACGTTGGTATTCATCGTCGCCTCAAAATGCCGAGGCGTTGCATCCAAGAGATTCCGAAATCCCCCGGACGCCGCGTTGCTGATCAGAATATCCAGCTGCCCAAATTCCTGACCGACGAAATCCATCATGCTCTGGATATCCTCTTGCTCGCTGACGTCTGCTTTCACGCAGGCTGCTTTGCCGCCCAGGGCGGATACCTGCTCAGCCACCTCGGAAGCAGCAGACTGGCTAGTTACGTAATTCACGATTACGTTCGCACCAGCTTCAGCGAGTCGAATCGCTGTGGCTCGTCCGATACCACGTGACGCACCTGTAACGAGCGCCGTTTTCCCAACTAGATCAATCATTTTCTTTTTTGCCTTGCTCGGCCATTAGGTACGCCTGGAAGCGATGAATCCTTTCTTCACAGGCACCGAGCGTTCCTTCTTGTGTGCTCAACTCCAATCCACGTTGGATTGCAGCAAATACGGAACGATCTTCTTCCAGAATTCGTTTGGTAATACCTGCCTTCAGTGCCCCCCATCGTCGACTTGCAAATTTTTTCACGCGACGCGTTGCATTCGCAGGTTGCCGACCAAACTGAAACAAAAATGCTTGGCACTTCCCTGGAGCTCGTGGAACCACGCAGCACACCAGACTGATCGCGTCCGTAAACGAGAATAGCAGATTCGGAAATACATGATGCTGCTCGTAGTTCCCAGTGACTTCCTCGCCAATCCAACGCACAAAACCTGACTCAGCGTTTTGAAACCACCGATCAATTCGACTGTGCGGTGCGAACGGTAATGTCGTTCTCATCGATGTCGAAGTAGAACTCAGGAAATGCTCAGTCCGGTCTGCCCCGGGGTCTTCGCGAAAGGTAGTCCCATGGATGTTGGGCACGTGATATGACTCGAGGGAGTTTTCAATCACGACCTTCCAATTGCATTCAAACTCCGGCTGCCATTTCAGAGAAGCCTCCCATCCATCACCAAACCTCTCCTGCATTCGATGGTAGTTTTCCTCGCCGACTGTTTTGCAGAATGGAACAGGCTTGTCGGCTACATTGATCAGAACGAGGTTTCCAACCGACTCAATCGCAAACTGTGGCAGACGCAACGCGTCGCGGTCAAAGGGAGCGAAATTCTTCGGCTGAGGAATCTTTCCCGTCCGACCGCAGGCCTGATACTCCCAGCCATGGTACTGGCAGCTCATCTTGGGAGAGTTCCCTCGAGTCTCCGATCGAATCAGGCAATGTCGATGGGCGCACACATTCGACAATGCGTGAATCTCACCACCAAAATTGCGAACTTGGACGGGTCTTCCAAGGAGTTCAAGGGTGATGAAATCGCCATCTCGGGCTAAGTCATCCCGCGTTGCAACTACATGCCAAGCTCGCCCAAGAATTTCTGATTCTCGACGAAAGCTATCGCCGTCGTAGTAGGCCTGTGGCGGCAGCAAGTGAGGCAGCGCTTTTGTCGATTCAAACAAGATTCAACCGCCTAGCTCTCGGGTAGCTCGGATGATCGCGAAACCCTCGCTCCAGTATTAGATACGCTTCGATCGCCCGCCGTGCCGACCCAAGCCACCTCGTAGCCCAAGACATCGACGAGGGGCTCGTTGTTAATTCCGTATAGCGTGAAATTGAACCTGGCGCCCAAATGCCCGTCGGTACGAGTGAAGCTCTCTTGCAGCTGAACGTGCACTTCGCAGGCTTCTCCCGGATCAGGTAGTCGGCCAATCGACAATCGTTCCATTCGAACGGGTAACGCCGAGCCCGTCGACACTCGATTCCAAGCCAAAATTCCGGCTGTGAACAGACATGAATCTAAAGCCGCACTCGGCACTCGCCAGCCTGCCGTATTCCTCCAATTGCCCGCCAGCTCCACAATGGCCGGTGCGGAGATCCAACCAATAATGCTCTTTTCACCAAGCAAGTAGCGGCGAAGCTTCTGTAACGACCACCCGACATAAAATTCCGAGTCCGCGTCCGGATAAACAGCCTTCTTCCACGCTGTGTCAGCAGGCCGTTGCAATCTTGTCGAACCATCGATGCCCGCCCTTTCGTCGCCGGCTACATTCGCGCGGAAGTGGACTCTTCCGGCTTCAACGAGGGTACCGTTGCGAGAATGAAAATCAGAGCGTAATTCAAATCGCGTTCCACTTTCTGAATCGTCTGAAGACAGCTTTACCTCCAAAGCCCGTTCCTCGTCCCCGAAGAATCGGAGTGGTGTGACGGCTTCGATATTTTCGATCTGGACTCGATCTGCTCCGTAATAATCTCGGCCGGCCTCATGGAAAAACTCAGCGGCAACCACAAACGGCAAAAGTGGACGCTGACCCAATAGGTGATCTGAAAGGAATAGATCGCGATTCGGATCCACGACGGCACTGTAAGTGTAGCCGGGGCCGTCCCCACTGCATTTGGTTAACAAGGCCATGGAGTTATCGCCATGGTGATTTCCGTTTTTCCCTCCATCCGCAATCACCGTCTCGGAAGGAAAGAACATACGAAAATAGCGATCGTCGGTGATGAGCACTTCCGTTGCGTTTGAATCGCTTTCCAATTCGCGTACAAGATGGTGGAGTCCCTCACGAGCTGGCATGAATTGCATGTCGATCATTTCTAACGCCAGTTTCGTCTCTGGCTTCGTCGCCATGCCCACATCGCCCCATGCATGCCAGTGAAAACCAACCGCTCTCACTTCTGGACGACGTTGCTGAAACCAATCGATCTGCTTGCAAAGCATCTCATTCGCAAGCGAGTAATCCGTGTGTCCATTGGCGCCGAAGCGGCCACTGATCGAGCCAAACCCAATAAAGAATTGCAACGGATCCTGCCAGGTAGCTTCCATCAGGGCGATCGCTCCATCGACCTTCGCCGCGATGCACTCATCTACTTTTTCGCGCTGCTTTCTGTCGAACCGAGAGTCCTTTCCGACGCCCGCCCCGTGCAAGACGGCGTCAATCGGTCCGGACATCTTCCGCACACGTTGAAGCACCTTTTCGAGTGACGCTGCACTAGACACATCGCAGCAGTGATAGTGGGCAGTGACTCCCAACGACCGAAGACGCCGCACAGTAGCATCAATCTCGAGAGCCTTCTCTGTACACTGCCACTCCTTGACTGGATTCTTGCCCAAGTCGCGTGCCCGAGTCATGACTTCGATTTTCAGCTGCTTCAGCTCATCGGCACTGAGATCTCTCCACGCGGGATCCATCTCTGGCTGAGGTGACTTGCCGAGTAAGTGAACGGTCAATCCGTAACGCTCCGCCAAGCGCTCAGCTACGTATGCCGTAATACCCCGCGCTCCGCCTGTGCATATCCAGTTACCTCCCGCTTTGACACGAGACGAGTCCCCTGGCGGCAATGGGCGCGGCAATGCGCGGATGACTTGCCGAACGCCACTGGCAAAAGACACTTCGGTATCGTAGCTCGGGTAAGCAAGCTCATGCCAGATGCCGGCAACAATATCAGACGCCGATTGCTGTGGGTGTGTATCTAGAATTTTAATTGCAAGCGGTCGAATCCCTTGCGTCCAGCTCTCAATCGAAATTGATTTCAACAAGCCCGCGAGGCCACCGCCTTCGATACTCTGCACGTTGCCCGACAGGCCAAAGTCTCCACCGAGCGACGTTGTCGCCACGAGGCTGGCTTCGTATGCGAATCCACTCTCCAACACATGCTGATGCCATCGCTGGCACAACCAGAATAGATTTGTGAGACCAGGTTCTCGGCGTTCCTGCCAAGAGGAGCTAGAGAGCTCAGATCGCGCGTTCTCGTCAAGCGGCGAAGTAATAAACAAGTGCGGTACAGGTGCTTCTTCGATAAGCCCCGCGAACCTGTAGGCCAATTCGTTGCTGCTGGACAAGTGGAAACACTCGACACCAACAGAATTCATGCGAGCAATCAACTGAGTCGCGACCGCATTGTCGCCTACCACAAGAGCCCGCCCGAACCATGCTGGCTGTTTCCTTGCCCCCTCAACATCATGGCCTCTGGATGGC
This sequence comes from Aureliella sp., assembly GCA_046290675.1. Lineage (GTDB taxonomy): Bacteria > Planctomycetota > Planctomycetia > Pirellulales > Pirellulaceae > Aureliella. Next base: position 470,356 of record JBKAHA010000005.1, on the reverse strand, counting down.
GCCATTTGCAGTTCATAGCGAGTGGTCACGTCACCGCGTTGTTTGGCGGCCGCTAGTTCAAGTGAGGCGTCGTGCAGCTCTTCCTCAATTGCCTTGAGAGTCGAATTGGTGTCTTCGCGTATCTCACATGTATCCGTCATGCCCCCATGAATGACGATCCGTTTCGACGTAGGGTCAAAACCGACACGGACTTCAGAGAAATCTCGTTTGCGGCCGTGATGCCCCAATTCCAGATTCGGGTTGGAAGTCACTCCCGGTTCCATATCACGTGTGCTACCAACGACAGTCTGGCGATACGAAATCAGCTCCGCAATTGACCTCTCTCCTAAGTCGGCCACCTTCACAACACACGCCACACCACTCTGCTCAATGCAATCTTTGAGTTGTCGTACTAAGCCCTGCAGCGGAGCCTCTTTGGCTAGACCAACCGCCTCCGAAATGGAGCATACAAGCCGTACGTAGTCATCCCAGGAGACGACTGATGGATCGACGCTCCAAAAGACAACTTGCGCAGCCTTCGATACGACAGCGAACGGGAGACACCCGCCAGGCACACCAATTAGGTCGCTAGGTTCTCCAACCGACCGTTCAAGTAAAGGGCCTTGCGAATTGCTTGCGACCACTGCGGGAATTTCCCATGCAGCCAGCCAGCACACTGAACTCGGATCACTCGGCAGCTCGCACATAGATGCGTTGCAGTACAACCAGCGATCAAATGCACGAACCGTTTCGGAAGAAACTTTCAGTTCTGCGGCTCGAGACTCAGTCTTGGAAAGGTAACCTGACTGCAGCTCCCCCAGAACTCGACAGATCTCATTGCCCCCAGGCTCAACCCTCGCAACAAACGCCTCCAAATTATCTCGAGCGCGACTGCAGGGCGCTTCGAAAGAAGCTGCCAACGGGGGATGAGACGGCGTAGGAGTAGGTTGCGACAAATCATTTGATGGCAAGGCATCGAATGATTCAGGAGCCGCTATCACCTTGTTCGGCTGAACCATTCCGACCTCACCGACGCCAACAGAAGAGCCGGGCGCACTGGTTTCCTCTACCGGCGAAACGGCCTCCAAACTCACCGCAGATCGAGCGAGCGTTTCACTCGGCGCTAGTGCCGACAGAATTTCCTGTAGCGTACGCAGACCATCATTATTGCTGCCGCCCTGCCCTGCTCCGGGAACTTGCCCCGTATTCATACCGGAAATTCCAGCGTGATCCATCTCGCCCGGGAACAGCTCTCGCATCTCGCCGAGAAGCTGAGCCTTCTTGATGCTGTCGATCCCAAGGTCCGCCTCCAAGTCAGCATCTAGCTCAACGACCTCAGGAGGATAGCCAGTTTGTTCGACCACAAAATCGACTAGCAATTGGGCAAGCTCTGCTTGCGAACGATTTGCTGCAACCAATTCTGCTCCGGTATCAATCGGCGGCATGGCATCGACGCCAGCACTTTGAGGTGCCACCAAAGGTGTTACGTCCACCGAACCAGAAGTATCGGCCACAGGCTCTGGTTCAACCGACAGCCATTCCCCTTTGCCCGGAGTCGAGGCGAGTAGCGAGACGATTTGATCAAGCGTCCGATAGTCATCAAGTTTCAAATCTCGCCGTGACTCAAGATCAAAAAACTCTCGGAGTTCGCCGAACAGCTGCGCCTTTTTGATACTGTCGATCCCAAGGTCGGCTTCTAGATCCCAATCAAGTTCAATGATTTCCGCCGGATAGCCAGTTTGCTCGACCACAAAATCGATCAGAAATTGTTGAATATCCTTTTGACTCTTCGCAGCCTCGACCTGTTGATTCACCCGCGCCCCCTCACCGGTTGCTGCGGTGTTCGACTGGGGTAATGGTTCCCTCGCCGCAGTCTCGAAAGCTCTCTTCTCAGAAGACTCGATTGCAACCGTACTGGCCGAAAGTCGTGCCACCCTGCGTCGTTCTTCGGTAGCGTCGTGATGAATCGGCGCCGCAGTGTTCCGGGCTTCTAGGCGAACGGAAACATCCTTGGTGGAAAGCCGTTCCGCCTTGAGCCGGGCCTTTCGGGGCTGGGTAGCATCAAAATGGACGGGCTTCACTCCGGATTGGATTCTAGACGTGCTGGCACCAAGACTTGTGGTTTCATCAGTATTAAGCAATTCAGCTTGGGCTAATGCAAGTTCGAGCTGCATTGCTGGCCGCGTCTTGTGATCGGTCGCAACGACCCGAAGCGTCGGAGAAGTTTGACGCAACAGCTTGGTCAAAATTTGCTGCGGTCCAACTTCGATCACCAACCCAACTCGATCCCGCTCCAAACACTGAGCGACGCCGACGAAATCTAGCGGGCTTGATAGCTGCTTTGCTAGATTTTCTCGAATCGAATGGGGATCTGCTTCGTAACGATTAGTAATATTGCTAAGCAACGGAATCTGCGGAGGAACCATCCCAATTTGGCTAAGACTAGCTCGAAATGGCTCCACGGCCGCTTCAAGTGCGGGTGTGTGAAATGCCGTAGGAACCGCCAATAGGCGACTCGGTACCTCATCCTCCTCCAGTTGCTGCGTGAGAGAAGCGATCGCGGAACGACGACCACCTACAACCGTTTGGGATGGTGAATTCCGGTGCGAAATCGCGATCTGCCCATCCCAATTTCTCAGCGAGTACCGCACCGAGTCAAACTCGGCCTGAATGCTCAACATCGCTTGGTCGCGTACTGCATGCGTCGCCACCGCGTGACAGCGATACCACGTGGCCTGAAGTGCTTCTTCTAGGTTCCAGCATCCCGCTGCTAGCATGGCCGGAAATTCTCCGAAGCTATGCCCAAAGACGAGATCTGGCCTCAAACCACGCTCGCGAAGAACCTGCATCACGATCCAATCCGCTGCGAGCATGGCCGCCTGAGTCTGCCAGATGTCATCTCCCATCTCAGACTGTGCATCCCATGCTAGTCGAGAAAAACGGATAGGCTCCTGACCTTGGCAAACCAAGACTTGTTCGAGAGCATCGTCGACTCGTTGCATAACAGAAGACGCAACCGGGTCACCTTCAATCAACTCTCGGAGCATCCCTATGTACTGGGACCCTTGACCTGGAAATGCCCAAGCCACACGATTCGGCCCTCGTCCCAGCTCTTGAGTTGATGTCCAAAGAACCCCCTGCTCGGCAAGAGGAACACGCGCGGATTCGTTGCCGATCTGGCCAGCCAGGCCTGCGAGCCGTCTTCGCTGGTCTGCCTCAAAAACCAAAGACGCACGCCACCCCTTTGAAGTCGTGAACCTACGTAGGCATTCCCGTTGAGGCAAATCCTCATTCGCGAATTGCTCTACCTTGCGCCGAAGTCCTTCAACATCAGTTGCTTCCAAACGTAAAACCTCAAACGTTCGCATTGGTTCTACGTTTGAACTGACCTTGGCTCGTTTTCCAGTTTGGGCTTGAACCTTGGACGTTTCGCTCAATGACGCGGTCGTTTTCGGCGGACGGTCTTGATCGTCGTTGATCGCGGCACCGACGCGAATTTGCGTAGCATAGACTTGGCCACCCGTCGAATGGTCGATGATGGCAAGCCTGTCTGGGAATGAACTTACCAAGTGCGGCTGGGTGGCGGCGATCAAGTCAACGATTGGCTGTGCTGCCTGCAAATGCCCTGTCCGCTCGATCCAGGGTGACTTCTTCAATTCATCGCAATTCATGGCGGCACGCAGCTTCGCATCAATCGCATCAATCCCAACCGCCCCAACTGCGACCGCCCGCTCAAGATTCGGTAGGCGACGCCATTCGGGAGCATCCGTTGGAAGACCTTCACCATGGACACTCGCGAGTGGCAGAGTGCTCTGCTGGCTATCTGTGATAGTCGCAAAGATCGGGTCCCCATCCTTGCGAGCTTGGTCCAGTCGCTTTAGGAGCAGAAGTCCCACGCCTTCGCCAACAGCATACCCCTGACCAGGCTGCTTCGAATCTCTCAGCCGCCCAAGCTGAACCAAGTTTTCGACCGCGGCTTGGTCCAAAGCTCGCTGGGCAGCAGCACACAATACGGTTTCAACACTGCCACTGTTCAAAAGCCCCACCGCGGAAGCGATGGCCGCAGATCCTGAAGCATCACCAGCGTCGATTGCCATCGCGCCACCCATCAGATCGAAGGTCTTCGATAAGCGCGATGCCAGTGTTGAGCTCGTGAACGACCCCGTCTCGTCGAGAATCGCTGGCTCTGCCTTGCAAAAGACACCTACAAAGTGCTCAACTAGAGATTCCACAAGAGCACGATCTTGAGACTGAGCACTCAAGATCCCACGAAGATGGGACTCTATTTCAGGCAACCGCAAACCGACGAATAACGAGTTTCCGAAATCGCCACCGAAAGAACTGCCAACCACGACGGCCGCGTTCTGTCGCCGAAAACCGCGACCAAGTACGCCCGACTCATCCAGCGCCTGTTCGGCTGCGTCAAGCAACATGAACTGCAGTGGATTCGCTTGGCTTATCTGCTTCGGAGGTACTTTGTGCCTCCGCCAGTCGTACTCAAAGTCCGTGACTCGAACCAAGTGGTCGGCAGCCCCCCCTGAAAACTCCCCTGACGGCCGCTGGCGGTTACCTGCAAATGCAGGGCGACCGCTAACGACCGAATCACACAGCTTTGCAAACTGCGCGAGATTATTCGCGCCAGGCACGACAAGTCCGCGACCTATGACCGCGACAGGGCCAGGAGGAAGATCGCTTTCCGTGCCACGTTTAACGGAAACTCGTCGAACCGTGTCGCCAATTCTGACCGCATGGGGACTGGATTGCGTCAACTGATCGGAGTTCTTGGCCCGAACATATTCGTCGACGACTAAATGAACATTCAAACCTCCGATCCCAAAGGCATTGACAGCAGCCCGGCGTGGTTGCCCCACGTTGGCCAGTTCCCAAGGAATCGCTTCGGTCACGGGGTAAAGTGGAATCTCGTCCCAGGGAATGGATGTGCTCGGCGTCTCAACATTGACCGTCGGAGGAATCGTTTGGTTTTGGATCGCGAGAATGCTTTTGACCAATCCTGCCAGACCGGCCGTCTCCAGCGTATGCCCAATGTTGGATTTGACGCTGCCAACGGGCAGTCGAACGCCACGGGGAAGGTGTTCACCGTAGAAAGCAGCTAGTGCTTCCATCTCGGTGGCATCGCCGACTTGAGTGCTAGTTGCATGAGCCTCGACGAGCTGGACCGTCGCCGGAGAGACTCCGCCAGAATAGGCTCGCTCAATCGCAGTGAGCTGTCCTTCCTTGCGTGGCGCCCACAATGAACGTCCACGGCCATCGCTCGCAACTCCGATGCCTCGTATCACGGCATGGATACGATCACCGTCTTGCTCTGCTTTCTCGAGCGTTTTGACCAGGACAGAAACGTAGCCCTCCGAACTGATCAATCCATCCGCATTCTGATCGAAGGGACGCGAGGCATTAGCGCTACATGATTGGGCATTGGAAAACAGGACTAGGCTATCAGTCTTGTTAAAGGAAGCACCACCTATCAACGCAGCATCGATGTCTCCCGAATGCAACGCGTTGGCACCGAGCGCGAGAGCAACAAGTGACGAGGCACATGCCGCTTCGACGGACATGAAGGGCCCATCAAACCCAAATGCCTGGCTGATAAGCCCCGCTGCAAAGCTGGCTTCCACCCAGGGCCTACCGCCCTGTCGCTGGGGACGTCCCGCCTGCATCTTGTTGAGAAGCTGCTCCTTCGCAAGTGCCCAATCAATGGACTCCCCTGCGGCCAACTTGGAGAGCTCATCGAGCAAAGCAACATGCTTTCCAGCCATAGCCCTGAAAGCAAGCTCCCCCCCCAGCGTCGATCCTCCGCTGTGGCCTACAAACACGCCTACTCGTCGGTTTGGGATGCCTTCCCAGTCGAAGCCTGCGTTCTCACAAGCTTGAGCAGCCACCTCGCATAGATTCAGATGACACTCATCCCAATCAGCTGCTTCGGACTTACTCAGCGGCAGTAGATCCCAGTTCAGCTCGCGTTGGCTGACAAAACCGCCGACGTCACTGTACGTCTTTCCGCGTTTCCCTTTTTCGGGATGGAAATAGAGCTCTCTGTCGAGCTTGGAATCCGGCATGCGTTCAACTGCATAGCCGCCTGTTTTGAGAAGCCGCCAGAATGCGTCCAAGCCGTCTGCATGCGGCAGACGACACGCCATCCCAATGATGGCAAGTGGGCGGTTAAGCCAATGGTCTGAACTGGTTGGTTCCGGAACTGGCGGCATCAGGATGTTCGGCAATCGAGAAATGCTTAACCAAGATTGAGCCGTGGTACACCAAAGAGGACGTCTCTCTCTGATGGGTGCACACAGGTTCAGGCCCTCCTGCTCGGGTGCAGATAGGATCCTGTAAATCTTAGGCTAAGACGAAGATTGTGCGATTACATCCTGAATCCACGCATCGAATATGGCTAGCCAATTCGAGGGTAATTCACCTAGCGCGATCGCGTTGCCTTGTTCGAACAAATGCCGTGTATCGTTTGCGCCCTTTATCCGGCCTGTAAGGGCATCTAGCGGCAACTTCACATACCAGCCGCAGTCCTCTGCTGCCCGCGATGTGGAAACCCACCGCGTGCCATCATTTCGCAGAAAAAATGGCGGCGGCGAGTATTTCCCAAGCAAGGACACGCCGAAATGCTGCCCGGTGAACGTCGCTGAGTTCCCGTTGACGCTACAACCAAGCGATGGAAGCTGCCTTGAGTGATCGGGCGGCGGGACAAGTGGAGGCCTTGGCCACCCGAAATTCGCGTCCAGGGCGTGCCAGCACATCTTCTTCAATATTGCATAATCCAGTTTCGAGCAACGCGTTGAGATTCCTTCTGCCTGAGTGCGATCGAATTCAGGATCGCCATTGAAGTAAGACTCGTAGACCGACATCTGCTCCCGAAACGCGGCTGATATCTCTGGGGCTCTTTCTTTGGCAATTAAACCACCAGCGTCTTTGAATTCACGACTGGGGCCAAGCTCCTTGGGAATTTCGACCTGGTTACTCAGATACTCCTCGATCGCATCGGTAATAGCATTCTGCATGACGATGGCCGGCGTCGGCTCGGGGTGCGTCCAGTGGTAGATGCCCGATGGGACATGTTCACGAAGCACCGCGTTTGAGATTTGATCCGCGACCCAATCAACCGGCACTAGATTCTTACGGTCCAATTCGCCAAGTCCAAGCTGGGATCGAAACCACTCACCCAGCCCCTTGGAAAAACCGTGGGCTCGAGCCAGAGTCGCTCCGATTTGCAGCGGTGCGTAAAAGCCGTGATAAGTCGTAGTCCGAAAAGTACGGGAGTCTCCGACAACGATGCTCGGGCGATGAAAGATCTTACGCCCGCCAAGGTCACTGAACTCTTGAACCAACTGTTCTGCCTGCACCTTACTACGTTCGTAGTCATTCTCGCCGCGAGTCGTATCCTGAACAGGCGTTTCGAACACAGGAGGCGTCTGCCGTGCTCCCACATACGCAGTCGAGACATGATGGAAGTCGCGAACATGGCACCTGGCACATAAACTGAGCAGGTTCTGGGTCCCTGCAACATTGGTCCGATACGGTTCCCCACCCGCGTCTTCAACGAAGCGAATACTCGCTGCGCAGTGAATCACATCGATTTCTCGATTCCCAAGCCAGGACGAATCTTCAGAACGGATACCGCAGTCCGGCAGATGGAGATCACCATCAATGACACGCGGGCGTGGAAGAAGCCGCTTGTCTTCAAAGGGCTCGAGAACCGTCTCAATCCGCTGGCACGCGTCTCCTCGATTATCGCCTCTCGCCAAAACCGCCACGCAGCGCGAGGAACGTAACAGCCGCTCTAGAATCCAGCTCCCTAGAAAGCCAGTTGCCCCAGTTAAAAGAATTAGCGGCTGCGACATTTCCACTCACGAAGCTCGATCTATATGCAGCTTTTGCTCTGAACACCAAACGTGTCAAATCACGCTACTGTTTTTCATCAAACGCAGGCAGCCCACCGCGTCGGTGAGCCAATTCTGCCGCGCGGTCTTGCAAGTATCGGCCATATTCGTTGCTCATTGCCGCTCCAATTCGATCAAGTTCATCCGCCGTGATGAACCCCTTGATGGCGGCAATTTCTTCGATGCACGCCAGCTTGAGCCCCTGTCGGGCTTCGATCGTTTCGACGAAGTTCGCAGCCTGAATCAGCGATTGATGAGTGCCCGTATCCAGCCAAGCGAATCCGCGCCCGAGCCATTCACAGTGTAATTGCCCCCGCTGCAGATAGGCTTGATTGATATCCGTGATCTCCAGCTCTCCTCTTGCGGATGGTTGCACCCCCTCGGCAATTTCGACGACTTGATTGTCGTAAAAGTAGAGTCCGACCACCGCGAAGTTCGACTTCGGTTCCCGTGGTTTTTCCTCTAAAGACGTAACCCTTCCCTGTGCATCAAAGTCCACGATGCCGAATCTTTGCGGATCTTTGACTCGATAGGCGAAAATGTGAGCTCCGGAAGGCTCGTCGGCAACGCGTTTCAGCAAGCGATGGAATCCCTGGCCATAGAAAACATTGTCTCCCAAGTGCAACGCGACATTATCTTGCCCGATAAAATCGCGCCCAATCAAGAAGGCTTCGGCGAGCCCGTTTGGCTCGGGCTGCTCGGCATACCGAATTGAGATTCCTAAACGGCTGCCATCACCAAGCAACCGCTGGAACAAGGGCAAATCCTGCGGCTGCGAAATAAGCAGAACGTCCCTGATCCCAGAGAGCATGAGCGTGGACAAGGGGAAATAGATCATTGGCTTATCGTACAACGGCAGTAGATGCTTGTTCACAGCCGTAGTAACAGGACTGAGGCGACTCCCCGTACCGCCTGCCAAGATGATGCCACGTCTCATCTCACTCATGCCGTCATTCCATCAAGACAATCTGATCTCGCAAAGTTTTAGCAAACTGCGGCCAACAACTTCATTAGTGTCGAACGAAATGCATCCCTTTCGCTTGCCCATTTCTAAGGCGAGTTATAATTGGGCAGTCATATGGTGAACGCCGACTGCCTACACTCGAGCTTGCATTGGAAATCGAGCCTTCCAAGGAGTTCGGGTCGTCGATTGGGGTAAGAAACGCCAGCGCAAACTCGCTTATCTAATGATTCGCTACCACCGTCAAAACCGTTACTGTCTATCGCTCGAGCTTTGAGCAGGATATCCAACACATGAACTTAAAAGACAAACGTGTCTATGTAGCCGGTCATCGCGGCATGGTGGGTTCCGCATTAATCCGTGCTCTAAAAGATCGTGGTTGCGAACAGGTTCTGACGCAATCGTCTAGCGAACTTGACCTTCGTGACCAGCTTGCGACCAACAGCTTCTTCGCTGATGCACGACCTGACGTGGTACTGTTCGCCGCCGCCAAAGTTGGCGGTATCCACGCCAACAATACGTATCCTGCCGAATTCATCTACGATAATTTGATGATGGCTGCGAATGCCATTCACGCAGCTTACGAAAACAAGACGGAACGGTTTCTATTTTTGGGTAGTACCTGCATCTACCCTCGGATGGCGCCTCAGCCTATCGAGGAGTCCAGTCTTCTCACGAGTGCTCTTGAACAAACCAATGAGGCTTATGCACTCGCCAAAATCGCGGGCTTAAAGGCCTGCCAGTACTATCGTCAGCAATATGGTGTGCTTTTCCATTCCGCCATGCCAACAAATCTCTATGGTCCAGGTGACAATTATCACCCGGAGAATTCCCATGTATTGCCGGCTCTAATCAGCCGCTTTCATGCAGCCAAAGAAAATGCAACTCAGTCGGTCACCATCTGGGGCACAGGCAGTCCGCGACGCGAGTTCCTTCACGTTGACGATCTCGCATCTGCTTCGCTGCACCTGCTCTCGCTATCAAATCCTCCAGATTGGATTAACTTAGGCACCGGTAAAGACATCTCGATTTTGGAGCTCGCCCATCTGGTCGCCGAAATCGTTGGGTTTAAAGGTGAGATCCTAACCGACCGGTCAAAACCCGATGGAACTCCAGTGAAACGCACCAACATCGAACTGCTCGAGCGTACTGGCTGGCAACCTGCCATCAGCTTGCGTACCGGATTGGAAAACACGTACGCAGCATTCCTGAAAGAGTCTGAAGCAGGCACCATCCGCTGCTAGCGCAAGCTCCTAAGCAAGTTGATTCCGCGGCCCGACTCGCTAGCCGGGCTCTTCGAGCGTTCTTCGAGCCCGCTCCGATCCGCCCGGCCTCACAGAGGACAGCTACAAAAGCTGTCCACGACGCATTACCAAACGACCTGACTGAAAGCTCTCTCTCGCAGTCTTTGCGTCCCAGCATCTTTGCGGCTTTGCGTATACCTTCTCTCTCCTGGCCCAAAATCGAGAGCCATCACCAAGCGGCCAACTTCGAGCTCCCGTTCCGTCTTCGCGCTCCAGCACCTTCTCGGCTTCCCCACTTCTCTTTCACCGTGGACCTAGGCTTCTGCGCCCCAATCGCTAACTCCTATGGGAGCATTTACGGAATCTGGTTAAACTATGCGGCGCACTAGGCCCAGCGGGCCATTGAGACCAAGGCTCAGCGACAACAAGGACTTAAGCTAGCAAATGAAACGTGCACTTATCACCGGCGTGACCGGCCAGGACGGCTCTTACTTGGCTGAATTCCTGCTCGAAAAGGGCTACGAAGTCCATGGAATCAAACGCCGCGCTTCGTCATTCAACACGGCCAGAGTGGATCATATCTACGAAGATCCCAATGCCGAAAACCCGATGTTCCACCTGCATTATGGTGATCTATCGGATTCCTCGAACCTGACGCGAATCATCAACGAAGTGCAACCGGACGAGCTCTACAACCTCGGAGCTCAATCACACGTTGCGGTCTCCTTCGAAGCTCCCGAATACACGGCCGACGTCGACGCGCTCGGAGCGCTTCGCCTCCTAGAAGCCATTCGCTTCCTCAACCTAGAGAAGAAAACGCGTTTCTACCAAGCGTCCACCTCCGAACTCTTTGGAAAAGTCCAAGAGATTCCGCAGACCGAGAAGACTCCCTTCTACCCACGATCACCGTACGCCGTCGCGAAAATGTATGCGTACTGGATCACCGTCAACTATCGCGAGTCGTACGACATGTACGCTTGCAACGGAATCCTCTTTAACCACGAGTCGCCCCGGCGCGGTGAAACGTTTGTGACTCGCAAGATCACGCGCGGCGTCGCCAACATCGCTCAAGGCGTCGAGGACTGCCTCTACCTCGGCAACATGGACGCATTGCGTGACTGGGGCCACGCCAAAGACTACGTCCGCATGCAGTGGATGATGCTACAGCAAGAACAAGCCGAAGACTTCGTCATTGCAACTGGCAATCAGATCACCGTCCGCGAGTTTGTTCACTTGTCCGCCGAAGAAGCAGGCATCAAGCTCGAGTTCAGCGGCGAAGGCGTCGACGAAATTGCGACCGTCAAGGAAGTCTTTGATTCCGAGAAAGCTCCAGCCGTCAAACCTGGTGACGTCATCGTACGCGTCAACCCACGGTACTTCCGTCCCGCCGAAGTCGAAACGCTACTCGGCGACCCTACCTACGCCAAAGAACGCTTGGGATGGGTGCCTGAAATCTCCGTTGGCGAGATGTGCGCTGAGATGGTCGCCAGCGACCTCGAAATCGCCCGCCGCCACGCCCTCCTCTCCCAACACGGCCACCAAGTCAGCGTAGCCCGGGAGTAAAAAAGCTCTGCTTGTGCGACCACGGTACTGTCCAATCGACACCTATCGTAAACCGGTCGGCGCTCAACAGCTTTTGTCGTGCAAACTATCCGAGCATGCGAGAGAGTCGACGTTCAAACTGGTCAGCGATTTTCGCAATGTCAAAATGAGCTTCGGCGTATTGCCGCGCGCGGATGCCCATCTTGATGCATTTCGCTTCATCGTCGAGCAGTGCGGTAGCGGCCTGAATCAATCCTTCAGAGTCGTTTGCTGCAACGACGAAGCCGGCCTCGGCTTCTGAAACGATCTGCGCCGCCAGGTTTTCTTTCGGAACTGAAAGTAGTAGAGGACGTCGGGCACACAGGTACGCAAGGACCTTCGAGGGCACGGAGTAAGTACTCGCATCTTCTTCAAGAATCGCAATGAGACCAAGAGCAGTGCCCATGACATCAGGCACTTGTTCGAAAGGTCCGTAGTCAAAGACAAGCAGGTTTCCAAGGTTGTGTCTTTCAATCTCCTGCTTGAGCCAATCCGCCCCCTTTCCTTGGGAAATCACGACCACGCGGACCTCACAGCGGTCTTCCATAGCCTTTGCCAAGTCGAGAAGTAATTGAGGGTTATGTTTCATCCCCATCGTTCCCGTGTAGATAAAGCATTTATAGGCGTCGAGTCCCACGGATTTTGCCCACGGATTCTCTCTCGGTTTGATTGGCAGTTCGTGAATCGGTGCCCAATTCTCGATGACACTGACCTTGCTAGATTCCACTCCCCACTGATCCAAAAGTGGTAGGAACCCTCGCGTAATTGCGATCACCCAATCGCTCTTTTGCAGAGCCGCTTTTTCCTGGGAGAGGTAGTACCGTCCGACCCATTTACCAATCACCGGGATCTTTTGCCGCAATATCTTTTCAGTCGCAACACTTAAGATGTCTTGCAACCAAAAGGCGAAAGGGACATTACTTACACGACAATGTACTTGCAACGGAATTTGTGCATCCAACGGTGTGTTCGCTGAAATGACAACTTCAGGATTAAATGCCTTGAGTTGCTCCAGGAGCCGACGGCCGTATTCTCGTTCTTGACGCCATCGCTTGACGAAGGAGTACTTATCGAGGCTCTCTTTAAGCAGAATCGAAGAAATCTCGAGCTTATCTGGATCGCAGGATCGTTTTTGGTGTTCGCCACCGGGTGTCGTTGCTAGTGACCCACAATATGTATGTAGCACCTCGTGACCGCGACTCGCCAGTTCACGACTCAGTTCGATTGGAAATGGGTAGCCACCGTAATCATTAAGCAAAAGTCTCATAGGTCTGTACTGGCTCCATTTCTCTGGTTGCGTTCCTAAGGCTCTATCGGCAAACCGAATACTCTCATCAGCCTCGCACTAAACGCTTCTCTGCTGTAGACAGTTGCAACGTTTTCAATCGCTTGCTCACTGAGGTTCTGCCAATCTTTGTAAGCGCGAAGGACCAATTCCGCATATACCAGCGGACTCTCCGTCGGGCCTGCCGAAAATCCAGCCACACACGGATTCCGTATCATTTCGTCAATGTTGTTAATGTTGGACATAACGACGGGCATCCCAACAGACATTGCTTCAGCAACAACGAGTGGTTGCGTTTCACTTGGATATTGAGACGGCAGCAGGAACACACCTCCGCTGGACAGTAGATCCATCTTCTCATCACCGTAAGCCGGTCCTACAAGTTCGACAGGCCCGGAAGCAGCAGGACTCCAATCTCCTTCGGGTCCAATCATAACCAGCTTCCAATTTGAATCTTGTTCGTAAAGAATACGCCAGGTGTCGTAGGCGGTTTGTGCTCCTTTGCAACGCTCTAGCCGACTCAGCCAGACTATGGTCTTTCTTTGTTGCGCACGAAGTGAAGTTGCCTCTATGAAGTTTGGGAAGTGGATTGCGGTCCTGCGATTCTTCGCCTGCAGTTTCTGCAAACAAAGCTCTTTGACGCCGAGCCAGCCAGTCAGCACTCGAGAAACAAAACCCCAATGGCTGTAGGACCTATTATGAAACCAGAGAAAAGCCTTAGCCCCCGTTGCAAGATGCCAAAGCAAAATGGGGATCTCCACTAATTTCGTGAACGTCCCTGCGCCGGGAAGAAGCACCAAGTTTTTGGTCTTTGCTGCCGCCCCCAAGCTCAGTTTGTACGCAGAAACAGCAGAGTACCCTTGGTCGACTAGGAGATCAGCAAGACAATCACGGCAGTTGTTCTCGCCGTGCTTTCTATCAAGCCGATCGCCAACCAGCAAGAAATCCAGTCTTCCCCCACTGCTGTTCACTAACGCTTCTCCCTTACAACCAAGATTCGTCGCTTTGGCAACAGGCGGCACGCTATCCGACTGGAACCAAATGCAATAACCGTTGGGAAGCAGATCAACAGCAGCCCCGACCAATTTGACATCGAGTGGGGAATTACATTTCGGACCAAGTACATCGCAAACACTATCCCGAGGATAGACAGATTTTTCGTTGAGTTAAGCCAGGTGCAGGCATACGCTCCCGCAAAGACGAATAAAACGAAAAGGAAACCGCCGCCAAAAGGACCGAGCCAGAGCACAAATGACCCAAGAGCTCCTGGGATAAAGAAGTTACTTACCGTGCCCGTCATTTGACTGCTATAAACTGCACATGAAGTATTCGAATTCGCCCCCCCGTTTCCAGGCATGAAAGTTGCCAAATCTGCGTAAACCAGCTGCACCGGTTTCTGGATAGTAATCGATGCGGCATTAGCCGCATCATGGATCCTGCCTATGTCCACAGACAGAACGCGTCTGAGTACAAACTTGTCAAAAGACTGTACGGAGTCGCGAAAAACCGGCGTAATTACTGCAATCGCAATAAGCAAAGTTGAAATTCCAAGGGGAAAACACCATGGCGCAAGCCGGACACGATTCAATTGTGAAAAAAAACCCAGAAAGGGTGCCAGCAATGCCATTAAGGTATTGAGTCTCCCGAGCGTCAGCGAGCCAACGTATCCGCTAAACACACTGCAACATATTAGTAAAAGACCTAGAAGCCACTTTCGCTTCCCGCCTCTGCCGAAGGCCGACAGATAAGCGCCAGCGAACAGACCAGCAAAATCTACAAACCGAAGGGCTATCATGTGTCGCCCATGGCCATCCTCTAACCCTTGGTTCAGAGTCGTCCTAAATGCAGTGCCTGAGACAGAGCCCGCGCTGAGTTCGCCGATATAACTGCGAATGCCTACATAACCCCAAACGACAATCGCACTTAGGATCATTGCTACTATGAGGAACTGCAGTTTGCCCCCTCTGCCTTCTTCGGAGTCAATGCCTCGGGAGCCTTGGTTTGGAGACAACCAAGTTGCCGCGATACCGTTGGAAGCAATTGCAAGCAATACTGCGACGAACGAAGCTAGGTATGCGAGGTTCGCATCATCTATACGCTCATTCGCAATTGATGCATAACCAGGGCATTCACTGGGGAAGCAAGCGAGCGGCAGCACGTAGTAAACAAAGATCGAAGAAGCAAGAATGGTGGCGGGACATATGATGCTCGACTTTGAGCGAATTAGCACTAGCGTCCCCCAAAATACGACAGTACCAGTCAGTAGGTACATGCTCGAGAGCGAAATGATCCCTTCGCCGCCAACTGCTGCCCATCTAAGAGCAAGAGGAGAAATCAGGCCGGCAGAGCTTCCGACCAACTGAAACACGAAGAGCTTATGACCTGTCATCATTGCACCCATCTGGAGAGGTCCGGAGATCTCGTGCAGGCACTCCTGCTAGAACAGAATTCGCATGATGATCCTTGCACACAACTGCGCCTGCACCAACTTGGCTTCCGCTGCCAATGTAAATTCCGCCAACTGCAGCACTCAATGGAAAAAACGTAACCCCCTCTCCCAGCGTCGGGTAACTCATTCCCGCTGGCCCCATTTTCCCGCCAATTGTTACCGACTGGTAAACAGTCAGATGCCCGCTGGCGACAACTCCCTCGCCAATCACGATCCCAATCGCATGAGGCAAATGCAGCCCTGGACCGATCATCGCCTTCGGAGATAGATAACAACCATATACTGTTGCAATGAAAGCTTGAAGCAGGAGCCTTGCGGGAGCCAAAAAGCGAATTCGAGCCAGCCCCTGGCAAACGCGGAATGCGATTACGCAGTGAATACTGCGGTAGAACAGGATAGCCCAGAGTACCTTTGCCAAAGAGTATCCGCGACAAGTGAACGCGATATCAGAACGTATATTCCTAATTGTTTGCACTGGTCTTCTCCCAACTTCCAGCATCAAGTTTCCACAGTATCCACGCGCTGCATAGCACACCTATCTCCGCGAAGAGATAAGACGCTCCGGCGGCATTACTCCCCCAATAGCGAAAGCTCGCTAGGAAAACTGATGTGCTGAGACAAAGGCCTAAACATGCGACCCAAAATACCTGTTTGTCTTTGTCGATCGCCCTTAGCGCGTACACATAAAGTCCGCCTACTAGATACATGTATTTTGCAATAATCAATATGGAAGCCAGTAGAACCACCCCAGTGTATTCACTTCCTAGAACTATCTGCATTCCGCTCCACGCTAGAGGGATCAATAGAACACACCCACCTGCTCCCGCTAGCGCATAGCGTTTCACCGTGGTCTGGATTAGTTTCCTTCCAACATGACGATCTCTGTTGAGACTCTCCACAAACCTCGGATATTCCATTGAATGAAGAACAACAATTAATGCATTGATAGCTGCAGCAACCGTGAGCGCAGCTTTGTAGACACCTGCCTCTGAAACTCCAATACAGTAGCGCACCAGCAATAGGTCGATCTGACTATAAAGAGATGTGACCACTGCGGTGGCGACGAGAAATTTGCTTGATGTAGCCAATCTTGCAGCACGTTTCATGTCAACTCGACAGCGCAATCTCGAGTTGCCAACACGCCCTCGCAATACATAGTAGACCTCGTAAGTAAACGCAGTCAGCGAGGCAAGACCAAGCACTAGGCAATCAGTACCTACCAGTGATCCTTTTTCCAAAACCAAGAAGAAGCCAATAAGCGTTGCAAGTGACTTGACTAGAGTTGCAATAACCACCCGATTTTGCTTGCGATCCGCCAACAATACCCAGGATACGGAATTCGCTGATGATGCGAATATGATTACGCCACCGAACATTGAGAGGCCATGCCCCTGTTTATTCACACTCAGTTCAAAAACCAACCAGAAGAAAAAGACCAGAATCGCTGCAAGCCCCCGCATACTCGCAACGCTGAGGATGAGCTGCCATCGAGAATCCCCACTTTCATCTCGAACAAAAGTTCGAATAAAGGCAGGATTCAGCCCAAGCATAACTAGCGACGCACAAATAGCCGCTTTGGCTATGTACGAACTGCTAATCCCGATTGCTTCGGGACCAAGTACGCGAAGAGCCCAGATCTGCGCTGCCGCCATACTAAGAACTGCACACGCACGCGTGGTCAGCAACAGGAGTTGATTAGCAAACACGATTTGAAGTCGGTAAGTCAGAAAAAGCTACAGCAGCGGCGTCATCAGCACTAACAAGAGGCTTGTCTCGATCCCCATAGAGACTATGCATGCCAAATAGCTCCGTCAATTTCAGACATCGCTCTCGGTATCCAGTCTCGCGTTGATTCGATCGGCCCGAATCCCTCTTCCCGGCCATTCGACTAGCTGCACTCAAGGCTTCCTGAGTTACCAAGCCAAAATCTAAACCAACGAATTCAAAGATGGGCGGAAAGTACTCTCCCGGAGAAGCAACGAGATCTTCATAAAAAACAACCTTTGCATTTTCCTTATAACCAAGGTGCTTCAGTGCAACGTAATTCTCCATACACCACTGCGCCACAAAGATATCGAACGGATCTTCTAATGATGCCACCGTAGTAGCAACGCCCGAAAAGAAACCTGAAATCAAGCTACTGTTGCCAAGATACGGCTCAAGACTAGCTTTCCAACCCAGCTTCATTTTCGATTGCGCTACCGCTCTAGGATTGCGAATCACCAGTAGTTGCTTCACTCCTGGGAATTCTTGAGCTATGTAACCCGTCAGAAAATGACTACGAATCGCCTTTATTAGACGGCGAGTGGCAAAAAGTCTTCGGTTAAACTGGTCGGTCCAAAGCGACCGAATGTCCCCTGTAATAATCCTGCCGACTTCTGCACGTAAGCTTGGCTCAGAATCGAAACACAGGTACTCGCGATCACGCCATCGCCGTACCACCCCAACTTTATGGTTATTGAATGGCTCAAAAATAACCCGAAAGTCATTCTGGGAGTTTAGCACTTCGCCAAACCAGGTCGTCCCACTACGACCTGTCCCTGTGATCAGCACCGTATCCTCAAGTCCACTGGAATCCCAGTGTGCTAGACCGTAAAAAGCTAGAAGTTTATTTGCGATACGACTCTTCACCGATCAGCACCTAACAGAAGTGAACCGGCAGGTTCCTTAGAAGCAGGGCTTTCAATCGCCCGCACCTAGGTTGATAAGATGCAATTCCATGCGCCTCGAACGCCCGCGAAGCAAACATTTCTTGAGAAATTCGTTTCGTAGATGAGATGCTTTCATCGCTTGTATTGAATTGATAGAGTACTCGTCTCATCAGAATGATTGGTTTCTTAGTTGTGCAAAGATACCGGAGCACTAGCTCGCAATCCTGTGCGTAACGATACGATTCATCGTATCCCCCTATTTCGATGATCTTCTTCCGCGAAAAGAAAAAGGTCCCGTGGCAGAGGAAGTTTCCGTATCGCAGGTTTAGAACGCTAACTGCGTTCCACAGATATCGAGGGTTTGTGTGCCCCCGGGTGAAGCACCTTGAAGCAAGAAAGTCACACGAATTTTCTGTTGCAAAATCAAGCTGACGCTGAAGCCGATCCGGTAGTGAAGCGTCATCGGCATCTTGCCTCGCAATATAACGGCCTCGACAACTCCGTATCCCCACGTTCAGACTCGCTGTAAGTCCGATGTTTTTTTCGTTTCTAATTATTCTTATTCGCTCATCCTTTTGAGCGAACGCTTGAGCAATTTCATGAGTGTGGTCTGTGGAGCCATCGTCAACTAAAACCAGCTCCCAGTCTCTCATAGATTGAGCCTGAATAGACTCAATTGCGTTTGCGAGCGACCTCTCAGCGTTATACGCTGAGCACAACACTGACACACTTTTTTCGCGATGAATCATGTGCAGAACCAAACACCATGCCAGTGCAATGAGCCTACTCACTGGACTGGCTAACACCCGAAGTACTCTAAAATCCGATCTGTGCGAATTAACATAAATTCGCAATGCGGCTGACCAATTCTCGACCTAACTGCACCACAGAATCAAGCATTGCCGTTCTTCTTAACGTGCAAGGAACGAGTGTTGCTTTCCACGTAGCCTTCTTCCCTCGAGTAGTAATCATAACTCGAGTAACTTCCCGTCCTGTTCACGATGATTCCACGCATTTCTAAATTCGAGTTACTTAAGATGCGCATACTCTGCCGGCTCTTCGGCAATTCATTGGCATCAATTGAAGTGACCAGCAACAGTGAATCTGCATGCGATCCGATTATGCATGGGTCAGAAACCGGAAGAACCGGAGGACAATCGATTAGCACAAAATCAAACTTCTCACGCACTTGAGCCAAGAAACCGCTAAAGCGATCTTGCACAAGCAGCTCTGCAGGATTTTCGGGTACCGCGCCGCAGGTCATAACGCTCAGACGCGAACCTGGGTCAAACTGCATTGCGTCGGCCGGCTCAGCTTCCTCCTTCAACACCTCAGACAATCCAGTGTTCTGTTGCATACCGAAGATCTTATGAATCGCTGGACGGCGCATGTCGGCGTCGATGAGCAATACGGACTTTCCAGTATTCGCCAATGAAACAGCTAGGTTTGCGATGGTTGTTGATTTCCCATCAGACTGCGTCGGACTAGTGACTGCGATTACATTCTTTCCTTCTGTGGAGTTGAAAAGGATTTGCGTTCGCACCGTACGGTAAAGCTCACTGATTCGCGATTTCGGGTCGTGATGAACAATTAACTCCGGTGCTAACTTGCTATCCGACTTGCGGATCTTCTTCATTAGCAAACGGGTCTCAGCGTCTTTTTCAAAGTCAGGAATGTGACTCAGGATGGGAGCGTCGTAGATGGCCTCCAGGTCTTCTGCCGAGTGTATGGATTTGTCGGACAACTCTGCCAGCAAGACTGAGGCTCCAGCCAACAACATAGTGCTGAGCATGGCAATGGCGGCAGCAATTGGGGCATTGGGAGATACTTTTTCTCCAACCTCGGGCTCGGCAATGACTTCTTGAATCAGTGCCGACGAATCTTCCTGCATGTTGAGGTCACGGAGACGCTCGATCACGGAACTATAAAGCTCCTCTTGGCGGGTAATTTCGCGAGACAGTCTATCGTCTTCCAACTCACTTTGAATTAAGTTCTTAGCAAGATCTTCAGTTCGAGCCATTTGCTTTATCAGGTCAACACGTTTCTGCTCTAAAGCAACCAGATCGTTTTCAAGCAAACGCTGATAGGCAGTCA
Organism: Aureliella sp.; assembly: GCA_046290675.1. Taxonomy (GTDB): domain Bacteria; phylum Planctomycetota; class Planctomycetia; order Pirellulales; family Pirellulaceae; genus Aureliella. The sequence goes on along the minus strand of JBKAHA010000005.1, from coordinate 450,208 downwards.
TGACATCATCGGGTGTTAGCGGAGCCTCGTCTTCGATGTTACCGAGTTTGGCTTGTCGGGAGACGAAGAAAGTCTCCATCTCGCTGACTTGATTCTCCAGTGTTTGCACCTCAGGGTGTTTCGGCCCAAAGTCTTGCTTGGCTTGTGCGAGCTGAGCTTTCAGTGCGAGCAACGAGCTGTACTCGGTTTGAGCCCCTGCTATGCGTTCAGGCTGGGTTGCCTGAAAGGCGGCCGTTTGCGCTTCTCCCCGTTCCACGGTGACAAGTATGCCGAGACGCTCTGCATTCTGTTGATCGATGAGCGCTAACTTTTCCAACTCCGGCCCATCGCTGCCGGAGAGTCTATCTATTCCATTGGCGACGAGCCTAATTCGGGCCTTGGCTTCGTCGATTTCGGAATCGAGCTGGGAGATCTCTGAAGCCAGTTCCTCGTATCGAATGGCGTGTATGTTGGCTCCGCCTTCGACGCTCGCCAAAATCGGAGTACCGTCATCTTTACGGAAATCAGCATAGGCCTGATTCGCGTCGTCGATACCCTGCTGAATTTCAAGCCGAGCCTTACCAATGAGCTCGATCGCTTCATCGTTGATATCTTGGAATTTCGATTCCACAAATGTCTGGTATTCCTGGAGTAGAGCAGTGACCACATACCTCGCATCATTCTCGTCGGTGTGACGAAATGCGATCGATAAAATCCGAGCGTTCTTCGCAGCACCTTCGCCGCCGCGAGTAACGTACAGATTATCGATTACATAATTGAGCGCGGAGCCATCCTCACCGAGCTGCGATTGGATGCTGGGCAGTTCGGCTAGGGTGAGGAGTTCGATTTCGTACCCTACGTCCACTTCATCGATCGAATCACTATCAGCTAGTCCCCCCTCCCCGGCCGCTGAGTCGTCCGACCCTCCCGCGAGCGGGAGGGTTACCTGAACCACGTCGGTTTCGCCTTCGCCGGGCACGTCCTCAGATGAGACAACAGCTGCATTCTCGTTGAGTTTGCTCGCGGGAATCCCTTCCGAACTGATATCGAAATCGTCCTGCCCAACCTCAGGACTAGCGGAAAGTAACTCCTCAACGGAATGCGACAGCGCTTTCTGTACAAGGCGTCGGCTTTGAATGAGGCTCATGTGGGTTGCCAGCAATTCTTCCGACACGGACATTTCGCCAGCGGCCACATCGGATGCCATGGATGCCGAATCATTTTGCATGAGCAGCACTTGCGCGCTCGACTCGTACTTGGGAGGCATTAAGAAGAAGTAAGCCGCCCCTGCGGCAAGCCCAAATACTGCGGAGGCGAAGATCAATCCTTTGCGACGATTCAAAATTGCCAACAGGTCAATCGACAGATCGGACTGCGTTGCGTCTTTCGTCTTGGAACTACTATCAGCCATGAATGGATCCTAGTTTTTGATTTCCATCACCAAAGAGTTGAGCGGTTAACGGCTTCTAAAGAAGTTGCCGCTTTGTGACCAAGAATGATAACCACCCGTTCGGTCGTCAACGATTCAGCACCAAGAGTGGGAGCCTTCGGCGGCATTCGAATTTCGTATCCGCGATAATCGTTAATTTCGATTGAGTTGACCTAGCCCCGGCTGCCGTCGACGGACGCGACAGCGTCGGCAGGAACTGATCGAGTCACTTACTTCGGGTCGTCATTCCGCAGGGAGTGAAGGCCAGCTACCGATAATCTCCAGGTCGCTGGAAATGCTGCAGTTGGCTTTGATTCAGAGTTTTCCGCCTAGTCAAGCGTTTCCCCCGGGGCCCGCAGAAGCCAGCTACTAACAGAGTCAGTAGGCACCTTCGCAGAATACGACGGTTCGGATTGTTCTCATCAAAATGTACAGATCGAGCCAAGGTGACCAATGCCGCACGTAAAACTCGTCGTATGCCAATCGTTCTTCGTACGTAGTATTGTTCCGGCCCGAGATCTGCCACAGTCCCGAGATACCGGGGGTAACGCGCAAATACTGCTTGAATGTCGGTCCGTACTTCTCTATTTCCGCATCCACAATGGGACGCGGTCCCACAAGACTCATTTCGCCGACCAGCACATTCCACAACTGGGGCAATTCATCCAAGCTTGTCTTGCGGATCAGCTTTCCAATGGAAGTAATGCGAGGATCATTCTTCAGTTTGTGATCCTTCTCCCATTCCGCTTGCAACTCAGGATGCTCAAGCAGATAGTTCGCGAGGATATCTTTCGCGTTGGTCACCATGGAGCGGAATTTCCAAGCCTTGAATTTTTTACCGTTCCGGCCAATACGTTCATGACTAAAGAAAATCGGGCCAGGGTCGCTGATGTAAACGGCGAGAGCAATCAAGGCAAAAACGGGCGTTAGCAACAACAAAGCGGAGCCGGCAGCCGTAACGTCAATCGCCCGCTTGAAAATTCTGGCACTTGGACGAAGCAGTGACTCTTCAACGCGAACTCCGCTTGCAAGTCCACAGCTCACCACCGAGCCTCCTGCGCATGCTTGCGAACGCTCAGGTTTGACCCATACCACCTCACTGAATGCTTGGCAGATCGAACTCAGAACTGGGCTGCTGGCAATCCTAGGAGCTTCGCCGACGACGAACAGCCAATGCACCCCATCACGACGAGCACGTTCGACAAGTTCGTCTGGAGTACCGATGAATTCAGTTCCATCGAACTCGTATACCACATCACGGTTAGACGAACCGTTTTCGTCCTCGCCAATACTTCCTTCGAATTCATCCGAAGGAAACCTAGAGAATCGCCCGATGGGCTTGAGCATGGTCCAACCAAACCGAGACATGTCGGCCCGAACGCGTTGGACGTCGGCACGCTTCCCGAGAAAGAAGAAGGGCACGCCCAGACCAAACTTCCGCATCTGTGCCTTGGTGAAGCTGCGAACGACTGGGAATAGTATCCACTGCAGCGGAAACGCAACGCAGATTATCGTGAAATACGGCGCTCGCCAGTTCGCGAGAATGAGGACTCCAACTACGACAGCCCCGGCTCCTGTGAGCAAACATCGAAAAAGCTGTTTAAGCTCACGCGCCGGATGAATCCCAACTCCTGGATAGACGCCCGCGGACCAAAAACAGAGTGTGTATAGTGCAATGCTGCCGCTGACGAACGGCAAGAAGTGATTTGTCTGCTTGCCTAGCAAGTTAGAAACGACCAGCCCCAACGCAAGCGAAATGGTTATCGCCAGCATGTCAGCAAACCAAATTGGCAAACCAACTTGCAAAAGCTGCAACCCATAACCCGATCGCGCAACGACTTCTTCCGCTGCATTAGATGCCGGTATTTTTTCCAGACTTGCTAGCTCGGAGCCAGCAAACGCGTACTCGTCGGCATCTGGTGCCGGAAGAACACTTTGATCTTGGCGAACTTCAGCTAGGCTGGACATCGGGTTATTTCGGAAGACTGATATTGAACAAACCAAAGAGCTTGACAGACTAAACAAAGCTGGACATTAGTCAAACTTTGCCTAACACTCGCGTTTCACCTCATTCGACCAGTCTTGCGCCCGATGGAACGGCATTGAAACTCCACTTGGGTCGCCCAAGCCACCATTAGGCGAGGAGAGCCTGGCGATTTAGCACACAGACTCGTCGCCCAAAATCTCGGAATTTATCGACTTTAGGAGCCGGATTGGTGTCGGGTCTCCACAGCATTGGTTGGTGGAATACCGAAATTCCGTCCCGACCAAATAGCTTCGGCCTGGAATTCGTGACTTCAAGTCGAGCCTAGATCCATGACGGTAGCGTCCTTAGTTAGCGGTAACGCCCTTCGTTAGCGAGTCGACCTTTGCTGATTTGGTTAACAATCTGCCTCTTCTTGCTCGGCGCGTTTATCGCGTTGAGTTTTCGAATCGGTCCGCAAGCCTCGCTTGGAACCGTAGTTGGGGTCACCTGGCTCTTTCCGTCTTGGCTGATTCTTCCACTTGCTGAGGGCCCTTCCGGTTCAATCGTTGGAACAGGCCCCGACATCAGAATGGCAGTTTCTGCCGCGTGCCTTCTCGCCTATTGCTTCATGCCCGGACGCACCTTTCCCTTGCGTCCGGTCGCATCCGATTTCGCACTACTCGGCCTAGTCATCACCCACCTCGTCAGTGACCTGTCCAACGACGGCTTTAGCTGGAAACTGCTGGGTAGTATCTACGTCGAATGGTACCTGCCCTACGCGTGCGGCCGAGTCGCCATGAGTGGACGCAAGGAGATCGACTTCGTTTGGAAAGCGATGGCCACGTCGGCAATTACTCTCGGCGTCTGCTCGATGATTGAATCACTAGTCGATATGCATCTACTCGAGATATCGTTCGGCGCTCGCCCTTTTGAAGGCTCCAACCCGAACGGAGCACGCTGGGGTATTCAGCGGGCCTATGGTCCCGCGTTGCACCCGATCTACTTTGGCGTGGCGCAATTACTCGCCCTCGGCTGGGTTAGCTACGGCGCGATCCGAGCGTTGAAGCGAAAAGCAGCGCCACTGTGGGTATTTGCTCCCACGATTTCCATTGCAGGCATGGCCTGCACCGCATCCAGGGGTCCGATCTTGGGAATCCCAGTTGCCCTAGCGGCTTCTCTGTTCTACTTCTTCCCCAAGTTGCGCTGGCCAATTGGAATCTTGTTCGCGGTGGGCGCCGGTGCTGCCATCGCGTTTCACGAACCAATTATCTTGCAGCTGGAAAAATGGTCCGGTGAGGGACGCCGCGACATTGAGATCCTGGGCGAGGAACGAATCCAGTCCAGCGTTCGTAGCCGTATCAACCTGATTGAAGTCAATAAGATTGCACTAAAGCGCTCTGGGCTGCTCGGTTTCGGCAGCGACGCCGTCGCCGGCTTCCCAATCAACGTGCCGGTTGGTGAGATGGAGGCCGAAGCTCTCAAACGCGTGTGGGCAATCGACAACACTTACATTTTGCTGACACTTCGGTTCGGTTACTTGGGGGTCGCGTGCTTTGCTATTGCATGCGTCCTAACACTCGCGCAGTTCTTCTTCATTGCCATTCGATACCCGGGCCAAAGTCCGGGCACGCTCAGTTGCTGTCTCGGCGGGGTCTTTTTTGCCGCGTCTCTCGTACAGGCGACTGTCTGGTTACCTCCCGACATCGGATTCCCCTTGCTCTTCACCATGGGGGTCAGCTCGGGTTTGGTGGTCGCGCATTCTGACGGCCAGTTCTCTAATTCCGGTCGCTCTCGTCAGAGCCTCGAGGCCTAATCTTCAGCCCCTACAGCTGTCTGGAACGATCTGTAGGGACATCGCGTGTGCTAGCAAAGCGAGACTGCGCCAGCCTGGTGGCCCAAGCGGGCTCGAAGCGCCCAATTGCAGAGCCACTGTCCCCCTGAACCGACTGTCGCGGGCCCTTTCAAGTCCAGGAGGAGGCCAGCCACGTCGGCACACAAGTTGACTTGGAGAGCCAGCGTACAACACTCTTTTGCCGGCTCACTGGCAACATCGCTGGCGTATGCAACGTCCGTTGGGCCCGTCTCGTACGTCCGTTGGGCCCCTTAGGCCCCTTGTCGTATAGGCCGCAAACCAATCTCCCTTGCTAGGGTGGTTAGGACTTTACTAGGATTCCTAGCGTTCAGCGAAATCAGATGAACGTACAACGACAGTGTGCTCCGTCGTCGAGTCACAACGCGTTAACCACAAATGTCCAACTACGTTCTGACTTGCTACTTGCCACATTGCAACGTCATCAAAACCACTTTGGTTCAGGAGGAACCGCCATGCTCACCCTGAGCAAAACCTTACGCAGCAACATCTTGCTTGCTCTTTCGGCAATTCTCGTTGGCAACATGCTTTTGAGCCTGCCAGCGGCTGCCCAGCAGCCGGCACCCATGGATCAGTTTCCGAAGGTCGTAGCGCTCGTCAACGGACAAACGATCAGCCGCGATTTCCTTGCGCAGGAATGCCTCAAACGTTACGGCACGATCGTGCTCGACAACTTAATGAACAAGCACCTTATCATCCAAGCTTGCGAGGCGAAGGGCATCAAGATCACCCAGCAAGATGTGAATGAAGAAATTGAGCGAGTCGCAAACAAGGTTGGACTAACGACCAAGCTATTTCTCGACGCCTTAGAAGAAGAACGCGACATTAGCCCAGAGCAATACGCAAGTGAAATTGTCTGGCCGATGCTAGCGCTTCGTGCGTTGGCTGCAGACCAGATCCAAGTCAAACCGGAGGAGATTGACCAGGTGGTGGAGAGCACCTACGGCCCGCGTGTTCTCGTACGCATGATTGCGGTATCCTCTCGCACTAAAGCGGACCAGCTTTATCAAGCAGCCACTGCTGCTCCTGAGACTTTCCGACGTCTGGCCAAGGAACATAGCGAAGACCCAGCCAGCGCCTCTGTCGAAGGTCTGCTACCACAGATTCGCCACACGGCTCAGCCCGACCAGCTCGAAAAGATCGCGTTCCAAATGCAGCCGAATCAGATCTCACCAGTCTTCCAAGTCGGTGAGATGAACCTCCTGCTTCAATGTGTGAAGCACGTGCCAGGTAGTAGCCCTACCCCACAAATGCTCCCCATGATTCGTGAGCGAATCGCTGAGCAATTGCGTGACCAGCGACTGGGGGAAGCCGCCGACGGGATCTTTGCCAATCTGCAAGAGACCAGTCAGATCGTCAACGTCGTTGGCAACAAAGAGCTCGAGAAAAAGTACCAAGGCGTCGCGGGATACATCAATGGAACTCCAGTTCCGCTGACCACACTCGCCGCCGAGTGCGTTGCTCGCCATGGCAAAGAGATCCTTCGAGGCGAAATCAGCCGCTTTCTACTAACTTCCGAGTTGAAGAAGGCCGGCAAGTCCGTCGAGCAGACCGACATGGATCGCGAAGTAGCTCGTGCCGCGGAGACCGCCGGCTTCCTGCGGCCTGACGGACAGGCCGATATCAATGGGTGGTACCAGAGCATCCTGAAAGAGGAAGGGGCTACCATCGAGCTCTACTTGTCCGATGCCGTATGGCCCAGCGTCGCCTTGAAGAAGTTGGTCGAGGATACCGTCGAGATCACTCAGGAAGATCTGCAGAAGGGCTTTGAGAACAATTACGGCCCTCGTGCCGAGGTCCTGGCCGTTGTACTTGCAGATCAAAGAACCGCACAGAACGTGTTTGCCGAGGCACGCACCGCGATCAAGAATCGCGGCGGAGAACAAGCCTTCGGTGAGATTGCCGCGAAGTACTCCGTCGAGCCTGTGTCTCGAAGTAATTTCGGCAAGATCCCACCGATTCGCAAACACAGCGGTCGCCCACTACTCGAAGAGACCGCATTCGAACTTGAACCAGGCGAAGTTTCCGCTGTTTTGGCGTGGGGCAATCAATTTGCGATCCTTTACAAACAAGGAACGACGGAGCCGATCGTCCAAGAATTCGAAGCCGTTCGTGAAGAACTCGTTCGTGAAATCACGGAAAGTAAGCTACGATTCGCGATGGGGCGGCATATGGACAAACTGCTTAAGGAAGCTCAGATCGATAACTTCCTTGATGGCGAAACCCAAGCGGGCAAGGTTACCACGGCTTCGGGAACAGGCTCTTCTGCGTCAAGCGTTCAACCTGCGGTCAGCCGATAGACCACGTGCACTGCTTCGGCCCGTGCCGAACAGATCCAAGGCTGTAAAACAGTCGAATGACGACAATAATGCGAACGACATCAGGTATCTGGTGTCGTTTTTTTATGGCCCCTGTTTCGCGTTCGAAATTCCTGCCACACCACGCTACCGAAATTGTAGCTGGCCCTACTTAGGCTGGTCGTCTACAACCATATCAACAGCACACATCTAGCTGGCCACCGTTCGGCCAGTCCGTGGAACTAGCCCTGCTCACCGCATCCCGAATATGGCGTGACCAATGTCCGATAGTCCACCACCACTGAATCAGAACTCAGACTCCGCTGCAGAACCTTTCCGCGTTGAATACGCTGCAAGGGTGCACCGGCTTCCGCCTTACTTGTTTGGCAGGATCAACAATACGCTCTACGAAAAACGCCGTGCTGGTCATGACGTCATCGATCTTGGGATGGGCAATCCGTCCGACCCCCCGGAGAAGATCGTGATGGAGAAGATGGCAGAGGCAACGTTTGACGAACGAAATCACGGCTACAGCAAATCGAATGGCCTCCAAAACTTGCGCCGCGAGCTGGCCAGCAAGTACTTCCGTAAATATGGCGTCCGGCTTGACCCTGACTCGGAAGCGATCGTCTGCCTAGGAAGCAAAGAAGGTTTCAGCCACATGTGTCTAGCCCTGATGGGCCAAGGCGATACAGCCATGATTCCGGCTCCCTATTTCCCAGTCCATATGTACGGAGTCATCCTTGCCGCGGGAAACGTCGTCGCGCTCGACGTGGCTGACAGCGAAAAATTTCTGTCCAACATCGCGTACACCTGCCAGCACTTTTACCCGCGTCCTAAATTGCTGATTCTTAATTACCCTCACAACCCTTCAACCGTGACCGTCGAGCAGGAATTCTTCACGGAGATCGTCAAGCTCGCGAAACGCTATGGCTTCATGGTCATCAGCGATTTCGCCTACTCCGATGTTTCCTTCGATGGCTACACGCCGCCAAGTTTCCTTGCTTCTCCTGGTGCAATTGATGTCGGAGTTGAGTTCACGACGATGAGCAAGGGTTACAACATGGCCGGATGGCGAGTTGGATTCTGTGCTGGGAACAAAGATATGGTGCGTGGGTTGGCCACCATCAAGGGCTACTATGACTACGGCATGTTTCAGGCGATTCAAATCGCAGCGATTGTTGCCCTCCGTGACACTGAAGCAGCCGTTGAGCGTCAGTCCGAGATTTACCGGGCCCGCCGAGACACGCTCGTCGATGGCCTTCGCCGGCTAGGCTGGGAAGTCGATCCGCCGAAAGCCGGCATGTTTGCTTGGGCCAAGGTCCCCAAGAAGTGGCTCGACCGCATGAATACAATGGATTTTGCAATGATGCTCTTGGAAGAAGGCGACGTCGCGGTGAGCCCCGGCAGCGGTTTTGGACCCGCCGGAGAAGGCTATCTTCGAATGGCACTCGTTGAGAACGAAAGCCGATTGCGGCAGGCCGTCAGGCAGATCAGCAAATGCCTGGATAAGGCAGAATCCAAATACCCAACCTCCGAAGCCTCGGAACCTCAAACGGCCTAGTCGATGAACGTGACACCCCAGATCACAATTGGGATTGCTGGCGGTTCCGGTGCGGGTAAATCAACCTTGATTGCCGAGCTCTGCGCACACCTACCTTGCTCTTCTTCAGTCTTGCGAATGGACGATTACTACCGAGACTTGTCTGAACTGCCTCCGGACGAACGCGGCCAGGTCAACTTTGATACGCTCGACGCCATCGATGTAGAGCTGATGCTCCTCAATCTCGCTAGTCTGAAGGCTGGTAGCGCTATTGAAACTCCGACTTACAATTTCTCGACGCACGCCCGCGAGCCAGTCGGAAAGCAACTCCTGCCAGGCCAGGTGCTGTTAGTCGACGGAGTCATGCTCCTCGCTTGCGAAGAACTGCGACGCGAACTGGATCTAACGATTTTCATCGAAGTACCTCCCGACGAACGGCTGGTACGTAGAATCCAACGAGACCAGACTGACCGAGGCCGCTCTCTCGAGTCGATCCTCTACCAATGGCAGAACTCAGTAAAGCCAGGCTTCGAGAACTTGGTTGCTCCAAGCCTGCCGCACGCGGACCTGGTTCTCCAGAGCCAGGACTTCACACGCGTCGCGCGTACGCTCGCGAAAATGATCTCCATTTCGCCCGAGAGAAATTAGCTTTCTCTATTTCGAGTCCGCCACTCTGAGGGGGTCGTATGCATGATGCTCCGAAACGCTCGACTGAAGTGAGCATGGTCATAGAACCCGCATTGCTGCGCGATTTGTGAGACGCTCGAATCGGTTTCCACCAACTTTCCAGCCGCGTTTTCAACACGGATTCGCACGAGGTACTGCCTGACCGTGGTACCAAAAGCCCGCCGAAACCGACGCTCAAATTGACTTACAGACAGTCGCGCTTCCTTTGCGAGATCCGGCGTTCGTAGGTCGCGATCGAAATGAAGATGCATGTATTCGACGACGTGCGCAAAAGCATTGACATCTGCAGCCGGGCGCCGCAATTGCTCGACCTGACGCGAGAATCCAGCCAACCCGATGACCTGCCCATGTCGATCTCTTAGCGGCATTTTGCTGGTCATCACTAGCCTGGGTGAACCAAATGACTCCGGTGCACTTTCGATCCGGTTCAGGATGGGTTCGCCTGAATGGAGAACGCGTTCATCATCGGCCCGGTATTCGTCTGCCCGAGCGCTTGGGAAAAAATCGTAGTCCGTCTTCCCAACCGCATCCGCCTCTTCGGCCACCCCCGCGTATTCACATCCTCGTCGATTCATTGCCATGAAACGGCCACGACGGTCCTTTATGAAAAACGAAACGCCGGGTACTAGATCGAAGAGAGCCAACAACTCGCTCGGGGTATCCAACTGCCCAAAGAATCTAGATTGCTCCGCCGAACTCATCGATTCCATGCTTTAGCCTCACAGCACCGGTACACACAATGCCTTAAAAATACACAGCCTCCCCCATGCCGTGCAAGACTCAGAGTTGGGCATTTGCGATGATACCCCCCCCCAAAACAACCCGCTCCACGAACTGCATTGCAAGACACTCAGTGTCGCCAGGAAGCTGTGAATCCGTAGCTTGCAGTCCTGCAAACGCTCTACCTGCTAAGACCGGCGTACAAGCCTGATTCCGGCCCTAGCATCCTCTCTCAGATATTGATGCCATGAATCTCGTGTCCAATACACTCAGACTCGCGTGCCCCCCAATCCGGGTCACGACGGTGTTTCTTGCCAGTGTCTTTTTCGACGCTCCTACATTCCCTTTTCAACTCCAGTGTTTTGCCGCAGAACCTCAAAGCAGGCCGATCGTGATCGTACATGGCGCTTGGGGCGGTTCACACCACTGGAAAGACGTTGCAGGGACACTCCAAGAGCAAGGCTACCAAGTACACCGAGTTACGCTTACGGGCCTCGGATTAAGATCGCATCTACTGTCGCCCTCGGTCAACCTAAGTACCCACGTTCAAGATGTCGTGAACTACCTCGACTTTGAAGATCTCAACGAAGTCATTCTCATCGGACACTCCTATGGCGGCGCTGTTACCTCCGGTGCCATCGACCGCTCGCCGAAGCGTATTGCAGCCGCCGTATTTCTCGATGCACACATGTTGGACGACGGTGAGAGTTGCATTACCCACCAACCGGAAAAAGGCGAGCGCTTCCAAAAACTGGCTCAGGCGTCCGGCGAGGGTTGGTACCTTCCGGTAACCTGGAAAAACAGCGTCCGTGACACTCCACATCCACTCGCGTGTCTAACGGAAGAACTCGTTATCAAGAATGAAATCGCAACCGATATCGACGTTCACTACTGGCTCTTCGCCGAGGGCAAAGATCCCTCGGCGGATTCCTGCTACGTCTACCTACAACGTGCAAAATCACGCGGTTACGCAACTCGAGTTTTCGACTGGGACCACAATCCCCATCGCAGTCGACCAAACGACGTCGTCGAAGCCCTGGTCAATACCGTCCTATCAACTTTGCCTAAGCCACGCCCGAAGACCGCGAGTCTTGATTTCAACCGCGATGTCCGCCCAATCCTCTCCGACAAGTGCTACTTTTGCCATGGACCCGATGCAGATCATCGGCAGGCCGATCTTCGTTTAGATATACGCGAAGAAGCGGAATACGTACTCGATTCAGAACTGCTTGAACGAGTTCATTCCCAAGATGCGGACACCGTGATGCCTCCGCCTGAATCCAAACTGGAATTAACCACGGCAGAGAAGAAGATCCTTGAGCAGTGGATACATGAAGGCGCTGAATATGCAGCACACTGGGCCTTTGAACCGCTTCCCGAGTCGGTAGGAGTTCCAGTTCCGAATGATACAGACTGGGCCAAAAATGAAATCGACCATTTTGTTCGGTCGAAACAAGAAGAAAACCACCTAACACCGAGCAACGAAGCTCCTCCACTGCGTTGGTTGCGACGCGTCACGCTTGACCTTACGGGCCTACCTCCCAAGAAAGCCGAAATCGAATCATTCAGAGATCAAGTCGCGATTGCAGAAAACCCGCGGCAGCTTGAACAACTCTATGAACGGACCGTAGACCGACTACTTGACACCGTCGCTTATGCAGAGCATATGGCTGTCTCTTGGTTGGATGTCGCGCGGTACGCTGATTCCTACGGTTATCAATCGGACAAGCTAAATACCCAGTGGCCTTACCGCGATTGGGTGATCAGAGCGTTCGATCAAAACTTACCATACGATCAGTTCCTGACCTGGCAAATCGCTGGCGACCTCCTGGAGAAGCCAACTCGAGACCAACAGCTAGCAACAGCTTTCAATCGCATCCACCGATTAAACAACGAAGGCGGCGCTGTCTTTGAAGAGTGGAGAGTCGAAAATGTGGCAGACCGCGTCCACACTTTCGGGACTGCAGTGCTCGGACTTACGCTGGAATGCAGCCGTTGCCACGACCACAAATACGACCCGATTTCGATGCGCGACTACTACTCACTTTCGGCGTTCTTCAACTCGATCGACGAAAGCGGAGTGTACGACCGGACTCAGAAAGTCCCCTGCCCCTCTCTGCTCTTGCCGACCACCCAGCAGCAAGCAGTTTTGGAAAAGTCAGCACAGCAAGTCGCAGCTGCGGAACGCAAGCTTAGAAAAGAATTGTCCGAAGCAAAAACCCGCCATGAAGCATGGCTCAAGAGAAGCCCCTCAGCTGAAGACGCAGCCCAAACGTCAACGATACCCGATCTATTCTTCGCACTATCATTTGACGCACCGTTTCAAAACGAGCTGAAAGAAATTTACCACCCATCTCAATCTGATCGCGGCTGGACTCAGCCGTTGTCGTTGGTCAAGGTCGAAGATTGCGAGATCATACGCCTGTTACCGGACGAAGCTGCCGACGACAGCCTGCTTGCTAAATTGGCTTCCGAAAAAGACGCACCTACATCGGCAGAGCCTTCGACCACGGCTAACCCCTTACCCTCCGCCCGAGTTCCGGTGTCGCGAGACAGGATGGCCGTCGAGCTTGACGGAGAGCAAGGAATCACCACGTCTGGCATTGAACCCTTTGATCGCTGGATGAATTTCACAGTCGTGATGACGGTTCGTGACACGCTACGACGCGATCCAAAGAACCAACAGCTGCGTAGTATCCTCGCACACCACACTCGCGGAACGGACTGTGGATACAACGGCTGGGACTGGGCAATCGAAGATGGATATTTGGACGTTCGCTTGGGACGAGTTTGGCCCGGCAACGCAATCTCAGTCCGGTCCAAGACCCGCATCCCTGCAGACCGTTGGTGCCAGATTGCGACATCCTACGATGGTTCATCGACGGCTCGAGGGATTCGATTTTTTGTCGACGGCATCGAACTCGAAACGGTCGTCATACGGGATGAGCTCAAGAAGCAAGCGAATGTCAAAGTCGATCATGGCGGCGAGTTCGTAATTGGTCAGCGATTCCGCGATCGTGGGTTCGCCGGCGGACTTGTCGATGACGTGCGTCTCTACAAACGTGACCTAACGCCGTCGGAACTAGTTGCCTTGGCGACCGGCTCCGCTACGAAAATCGACTTCGATACGTACGCGAAGGCATTCGACCCCTCTGTTCGATCTGCACGTACAGAGCTTCTCGAAGCGCGTAAAGCGTTTGTACTGGCGGAAGAGGCAGCCATCGAGATCCCAATCATGCGGGAAAACGGAGTACGAGAAACGCACCTGCTCGCACGTGGACAATACGATGCTCCGAAGAGCGACGAAACTCGAGTGTCCCGATCGGTGCCAGATTCCTTGGGCATTCCGCTGCCCACGTCGCCTGCAGAGTCCTATCCCCGGAATGGTAGCGAAACTCCAGATCGCCTCAGCCTTGCACGCTGGGTGACTGATCCAAAGCACCCGCTAACGTCACGTGTCGCCATGAATCGTCTGTGGGGTAACTTCTTTGAATCACCACTGGTACGCACCCCCGAGAATTTCGGACTGCAGGGCGAGTTACCGACTCACCCCGCACTGCTAGATTGGCTCTCGCGCGAATTCATTCGCAGTGGCTGGAACACGAAATCGATGTGCAAATTGATCGTCCTTTCGGCAACCTACCGTCAGGACTCAAAATCCTCTCCACAGTCTCTCGAGACGGATCCCGAGAATCGTCTTCTGGCTCGCGGCCCTGCACATAGGCTATCGGCTGAGCAGATTCGTGACCTCGCCCTCGCCAGCTCCGGATTACTCGACACACGAGTCGGTGGTCCACCCGTTTCTCCCTACCAACCAGGAGACGATCTTTGGCGTGAAGCGAACGGAATGTCGCCCGCCTTTCAACAATCAGTTGGTAAGGACCTACACCGCCGCTCAATTTACTCCGTTTGGAAACGAACTGTACCGCTACCCAATATGATGGCGTTGGACGCGACCACTCGAGAGGTGTGCACGGTCCGTCGGTCCCGTACCAACACGCCTCTGCAAGCTCTCGTTCTGATGAATGACATTCAGTTCGTCGAAGCGGCACGAGCGATGGCCGATAATGTACTCTCACAAAACCATTCGGCAGCCAGTGACTTTATTCCTGTCGCTTTTCAACGATGTACGGGCCGATCTCCAGACTCATTTGAACTCAAGACACTTCTGGACTTGCACCAACAAGAGCTAGAGTACTTCCACGAGCATGTTAGCGAAGCAGAAGAATTTGTTGGAATTGGTGAAGCCGGGAGTACCACTCAAGCTTCTACAGAGGAGCTTGCCGCGGCGACCGCCGTTTGCCAAGCGATACTCAACCTCGACGCTGCAATTTGGAAACGCTAGGCCACGCTGGACCGATCCGTCCGGACTCCGCCTGAATCTCAAGCCCGATAATTAAACTCTCAGCAGACCGACTCATGTTCCCATCCATGAAATCGACCACCGGTATTCGCACGAACCGCCGTCACTTCTTCGGCCAGAGTTGCCGCAATGGTCTTGGTGCAATTGGAGCGTCCGCCCTCGCGAGCCTGCTTCAAAAAAATGACTCCCACGCGGCGACGCCAGCGTCCAAGCCAGTTGCTAAAACAAACTTTGAGCCCAAAGCCAAGCGGATCATTTACCTTTGCCAGTCTGGAGGGCCTGCGCAACAAGATCTATTTGACTACAAACCCATTCTCAATCAACGAAACGGTCAGGAGCTTCCAGCGTCGATACGTGGTGAACAACGATTGACGGGAATGTCCGCGAATCAATCTTCGCTGCCGTTAGCTGGTTCCCATTTCAAATTCAAGCAGGCTGGCAGATCAGGGGCTTGGCTCAGTGAACTGCTACCGTACCACCACAAGATTGCCGACGATGTCTGCTTCATCAAATCGATGTACACCGAAGCCATCAATCATGATCCCGCGATCACGCTTTTTCAGACCGGCTCGCAAATCGCAGGCCGCCCGTCCTTGGGAGCATGGCTCTCCTATGGACTTGGTAGTGAGAACCAAGACCTACCCGCGTTCATCGTATTGGTATCAGCGGCTCAGGGTGGCCAACCGTTATACGCTCGCTTGTGGGGCAGCGGTTTTCTGGATTCGAAACATCAGGGAGTTCAATTCCGATCTGGAAAGGATCCCGTCCTCTATTTGTCAAACCCAAGCGGTATCTCTCGCGTGCACCGACGGCGACAGCTCGATGCCATCCAAAGCCTCAATCAACACCAGTATCAAACTGAACTCGATCCTGAAATTGAATCTCGGATCGCCCAATACGAAATGGCTTACCGGATGCAGCAAAGCGTGCCTGATGCGACTAACTTCGCTGACGAACCTCAGTCGACTTTCGAGCTTTACGGCGAAGACGCCAAGACGCCGGGAACATTTGCAGCAAACTGTTTGCTAGCGCGGCGGTTGGCTGAACGGGATGTGCGATTTATTCAGCTCTACCACCAGGGTTGGGATCAACACTCCAATCTCCCGAAAGGCATCCGAGGGCAAGCCAAAGAGACGGACCAAGCCTCCGCGGCACTCGTCTTGGACCTGAAACAACGCGGCCTCCTTGACGATACGCTCGTAATCTGGGGGGGTGAATTTGGACGTACCAGCTATTCACAAGGCGTGCTCACACCGACCAATTACGGCCGTGACCATCACCCTCGCTGCTTCACGATGTGGATGGCTGGGGGTGGGATCAAACCGGGATTGAGCCACGGAGAAACAGACGAATTTGGATACAATATCGTCGACAAACCGGTCCATGTTCACGACTTAAATGCAACGATTCTTCATCTGATGGGAATCGATCACGAAAGGCTTACATTCAAATACCAAGGACGGCGTTTCCGGCTCACCGATGTCCATGGAGAACTCATCGAGCCTATTCTGGCCTAGAGCTGTTCGCTTCTTCAGCCCGCTGGAAGTCTAAGTCCTGCCCATCTTCTCGCCCTGAAAGGGCCTCCGTGG
This sequence comes from Aureliella sp., assembly GCA_046290675.1. Lineage (GTDB taxonomy): Bacteria > Planctomycetota > Planctomycetia > Pirellulales > Pirellulaceae > Aureliella. The sequence continues at coordinate 433,765 of JBKAHA010000005.1, read as the reverse complement.
GGCCTGCTAACACAGCCTATTGCGATTTTCTACCGGCTACAGGCTAGATCAGGCCTGTTTTCCCTGCTTATGACGGCTGAATCGGCTTAGGCCAGATTCTCAATCACCCGTTCCGCAAGCGGCCCGTTTCTTGATAATTGGGGCCTTCACGACGGGACCTCAATTGACCTGCCAGGCAAAAAGGGGTTCGACTCGCGACTTTCACATCGCGATGATTCATTTCTAGACGACAATTCGGCTCGTTTGCCAGAACGCATACAGACCTTAAACCGCCACTCGGGTACCAATATGGCCAAACTTGTTTCAGCAGTATTCGCGGGAGCCGCGATCTATTTTGTATGGGGAATGCTCGCTTGGATGCTGCTCCCAATCCACGGCCCGACCGTTCATGAGTTGCCCGCCGAACAGGAAATTATCGACTCGATGCGAGCGCAGAATCTCGAATCGGGCGTCTACATCGCGCCATTCGCGGCCGATGCAGAGACGATGAGTGATCCCGAATCAGCCTTCATGAAGAATCACTTGGCGGGTCCAATCTTTTCGATTTACCTACGCAAGGAAGGCGCCTCTCCCATGGGTGCCGGAGTGTTAATAGGAGGACTCATTATTGACCTGGCAGCTGCCGCAGTAGCCGTCTGCTTGCTCAGCTGCCTAGGTGCCTGTGGCAACAGTTACTGGTGCCGAGTCGGATTCGTTACCGGCCTAGGTGTCTTCGTTGCGATCGTTGGACACATGAGCTACTGGAACTGGATGTACTTCCCGCTGGACTATACCATCGCGTTCGTGATTGACGTGATCGTCGGCTGGACCCTCGCCGGGCTGGCAATCGCCGCTTTGGTGAAACCAGGCAACGTATTTCCGAGCTCTTCGCAAACTCATGCCATTGGGCAGAGTCAAACCACCGTCGCTGCGGCCCCACAGAAGGCGGACGAGCCAAAGCTAAAATCGAGCTCACCGAAATCGAGCTCACCGAAACCGGAGCCCAAACCGACCCGCAGTGACGCGATCAGTCTGTTAGCGACGCTTCAGCGTGAGGCACGGTTCGTCGACATCGTGAAAGAACCACTAGGCGACTACTCAGATGAACAAGTCGGTGCCGCTGCGCGCGATGTGCTTCGCGATTGTGGCTCCGTCCTGGATCGTTTATTCAAGATCGAGCCCGTGCTCAATCAAGAGGACGGCACGCAAGTCGCAATTCCCGAAGACACCACGGCAGCAAAGCTGCGACTGACAGGCAACGCCACCGAAGACGCGAAATCAGGCACCCTTGTTCACCACGGCTGGCAAGCCCAACAGTGCGAGCTGCCGAAATGGACCGGTTCCAAGGAGCAAGCACTCGTCATCGCTCAGGCTGAGGTTGAAGTGCAATAACCAAGACGGCTTGTACGCTCCTCCCCTCCTCTTCTTGTCTCCAAGAGAAAAAGAAACCCATCGCAGTGTCTGCAAAATTTGCTGTCGGAATCGACCTCGGTACAACGAATTCTGTTGTCGCCTATGCGGCACTTGGTGAGGAATCGCCCAAGGTCGAGTTACTCAAGATTCCCCAATTGGTCGATGAAAATACGATCGAGGATCGAACTTCGCTCGCGTCCTTTTGCTACCTTGCTCCCGAGGTGGCGGACAAAGCAACACCCCCCAAATTTGATTTACCCTGGGCAGTCGAACGCAGCTTTTGTGTCGGCGAACACGCACGTCGCATTTCTGCGGAACAGGCTGAACGGACGATCAGTGCCGCCAAAAGTTGGCTGTCACACGGCCGCGTCGATCGTAGAGCACCAATCCTGCCTTGGCAAAGCCCCGCCAAGCTGGAGAAACTGTCGCCGGTCGCCGTTTCCCAGATGTACCTGGAACATCTTGCCGCCGCATGGAATGTGGCCCAACCGGATGCTCCGCTGATTGAACAACAGGTTGTGCTCACCGTACCTGCTTCGTTTGATGCCGTTGCACGTGAACTCACTCGCGAAGCCGCTCTCGCCGCAGGCCTACCGGAATCTCTCGTGTTGCTCGAAGAACCACAAGCAGCCGTATACGCTTGGCTCTCTCAGTCTGGCGACCGTTGGCGTGAAACGCTTTCGGTCGGTGACCAGCTTCTTGTATGCGACATCGGCGGCGGCACCACGGACCTAACGCTGATCGAAATCGCAGAGAAAGACGGAGAACTGATCCTGGATCGCAAGGCCGTCGGCAATCACCTGCTCGTGGGCGGCGACAATATGGATCTGACGCTTGCCCACCAGGTCGCCGGTCAATTTGCAGAAAAAGGAACCAAATTGGATGCGTGGCAATCCGTGTCCCTATGGCATTCTTGTCGTGCAGCCAAAGAAACACTCTTGGCTGAAGCGGGTCCGGAAAAGCACACCATTTCCGTGCTTGGCCGTGGAAGCAAACTCATCGGTGGCACCGTCTCTGTTGAAGTCGACCGGGCTGAGGTGGGTCAGTTACTGGTCGATGGATTCTTGCCGGATTGTGCGATCAGCGACACACCGATCAAGCAACGGGCATCGGGATTCCAGCAACTCGGACTACCATTTGAGTCCGACACCGGTGTAACGCGGCACATCGCTGCTTTCCTGGCCTCGCAAGACTCCGAGAACGTGAACGCTTGCCCGACACACGTATTATTTAACGGTGGTGTGTTCAAGTCACAGACGCTGCAAGACCGCTTGGTACAAGTCCTGAACGGCTGGAACACGAACGGTGAGACCAAGCCGCTGCCTGGCACGCGAGATCTCGATCATGCGGTTGCGATGGGTGCAGCTCACTACGGTTGGCTGAAGGATCACGGAGGCGTTCGCATTCGCGGTGGCGTTGCCCATGCGTACTATGTCGGAATCGAAACCGCCGGGCTGGCTATTCCCGGTGCACCTCGACCACTCAATGCGCTGTGTGTCGTCCCGATGGGCATGGAAGAAGGCACCGAAGTCGATGTACCTTCCGGAGAAATCGGATTGGTTCATGGCGAACAAGCCGAATTCCGCTTCTTTAGTTCAGCCGTTCGAAAGAATGACCAACCGGGTGACCTACTCCAACATTGGGATGAATCCGAGCTGGTCGAAACGACGCCACTGACTACCAAACTGGAAGCGGACGAATCTGTTTCGGAACCGTACGTTCCCGTCAACTTCCGCTCCCACATCACTGAGCTAGGAATGTTCGAACTTTGGTGTATCGGATCGCAGAACGCAGGCAGCTGGAAACTCGAATTCAACGTTCGTGACGAAGCACAGGATACACAAAGTGCCTAATGCGAATCCAAACGAGTTTGACCCGCTCATCGACAAAGCTCCGGCTCGATACGTTGTCGGGATCGATCTTGGCACCACCAACTCTGCCGTCACCTACATCGACACCCAAGAATCTCCATGGAAAATCCGCAATTTAGAGATTCCCCAAGTCACCGCTTCTGGGCAAATCGAGAGTGTCGACACGCTGCCGTCATTCCACTTCCAGGTTCTGCCTCAAGAAGCAGAGACGGGAGCAGTCCATCTACCGTGGCATGACTCCCCTCAGGACTGGTGTGTTGGCACAATGGCTCGCGACGCCGGAGTCAAATCACCTGGTCGGTTATGCGCTTCCGCAAAATCTTGGCTCTGCCACTCCGGTGTCGACCGAGAGGCTAAACTCCTGCCTTGGCAAGCGGCAGCGGGAGTCCATCGCCTTTCTCCGGTCGAAGTCAGCGGCCGCTTCTTAGCCCACATCCGTGCTGCATGGAAAGCAAGCTATCCCAATCAGGACCTGGCCGATCAAGACGTGGTGATTACGCTGCCTGCTTCGTTTGATGAAGTGGCCAGGGAGCTGACCGTTCGTGCCGCAGCGGAAGCGGGACTGGCGAACGTAGTCCTAATCGAAGAGCCGCAAGCCGCGTTCTACGCTTGGGTCTACAAGCACGATTCCAATTGGCACGAGCAAGTCGAAGCCGGACATACCATCCTGGTTTGCGACATCGGTGGCGGCACGTCGGACTTCACTCTGATTAAGGTCAGACGCTCCGAGACTCAGAGCGAGGCGGCGGCACCAGAACAAACGGCATCGGATAAAAAGAAAGACCGTGTTCAGTTTCACCGCGTCGCGGTGGGTGAACACCTTATTCTGGGCGGCGACAACCTGGATCTGGCTCTAGCACATTATCTCGAGAATCGAATCACCGATGGTGGCAAACTGACTCCCCAACAATGGGATGTACTAGTCCGAAGCTGCCGCAGAGTTAAAGAGCAGCTCCTCAGCCCCGATGCTCCCTCCGAAACAACAGTGCACCTGCCCGGCTCCGGTTCCAAATTGGTCGGCGGCGGTCTACAAGCAAAAGTGACTCGGGACGAGGTCGAGTCGCTTCTACTCGATGGCTTCCTACCTAGAACCAAATTGCACGATAAGCCGACGCAGGGACAATCCGGATTCCGCGAGTTTGGACTTCCGTTTGCAAGCGACCCCGCAATCTCCAAACACCTCGCCAACTTCTTAACTTCTCATGGCGACGACGATGCCCCGGCGGCTCGTCCCGACGTAGTGTTGTTTAATGGCGGCTTCTTTGCTTCGCCTTTGCTTCAAGAACGTATCCTGGAAGTCTTACGAAGTTGGTTCACGGATTCGGACGCCGCCTACAACCCAGACGTGTTGGACAACGACCGTCTCGATTTAGCGGTCGCACGTGGCGCAGCCTACTACGGAATGGTGCGCCGCGGCGAAGGCGTTCGAATCGCAGCCAATCTTGCTCGCAGTTATTACGTCGAAGTGGATACAGACGAAGCGGCGCAGAGTGCGGTTTGCCTGGTTCCGGGGGATACCGAACCTGGGCAGGACATCCACCTAGATTCGCTGAAACTGGAATTGGCCATCGCGCAACCAGTCGAGTTCTCGCTGTTTACATCCAGTGTTCGACTGACGGATCGTCCCGGCGAACTCGTTGCCGTCGACACGGAGCAGATGAAGGCACTTCCACCCATCCGAACGGTTCTTAAAACGGAACGACGAAACCAAACTGGCACACTACCTGTTACGCTACATGCTCATCTCAGCGAAATAGGGACCATCGACCTTTGGTGCCAGGCTGTCGAAACAGATCATCGCTGGCGGCTCCAGTTCGACGTCCGCTCCACGACTCAGACCGATGTCGCAGCTCACGTCTCGGAAGCAGAAAGCGAGGGCTTCGTCGATGAATCCACATGGCGTGCGTGTGAACAAGTGATCGACGATGTGTTTGCCGAAAACGGGAATGAAAAACCTTCACGATTAGTCAAACAGCTGGCGAAGGTTTTGAATAGCGGCAAATTCGACTGGCCGACATCGCTCTTAAGACGCATCTGGGAAAAGCTCTTAGACTCCAAGGATGGACGACGCAGAAGCCCCGCACACGAAGCTCGATGGCTGAACTTAGTCGGCTTCGCCTTAAGACCTGGCTACGGCCTGGCGGTCGACGATTGGCGAGTTGCCGAGACTTGGCGGCACGTGAACGGCAAGCTTATTCACGGTGGAGCCAGCACGTCGGAGTCGCTCATTCTTTGGCGCAGAATTGCGGGCGGCCTCTCGCCAGGCCAACAATCCGCCATCGCCCAGCCTATGCTCGCTTCTCTGCGCGCATCCTACAGCATTTTGGTCGAAGGCAGGCAGTCGCGCGGTGAACCAATGTACCCTATGCATGAATCAGACGAGGCATGGCGTCTGCTCGGTTCGTTGGAACATCTCGATGCCGAGATCAAAATCGAAACCGCTAATATGCTGCTCGCACTGCTGCCCAAGCGACGGTACGAACGTGTGCGAGCCGCCATGCTCTGGTGCCTCGGCCGCCTTGGTCAGCGTCAACCTCTTTACGGACCATTGAATAGCGTCGTCCCGGCCTACGAAGCGGCGGGTTGGTGCAAGCGAACGATCGCTTTTGGGTCGACGCACACCGACCATCAGGACACCTGCCACTTAGCCATCATGCAAATGGCCCGCCGAACCTCCGATCGCTATCGCGATTTAGATGCAGCAGAATCTACTTCGATTCTGCAATGGATGAAGCAAACCAACGCGTCATCCCGATACATCGAATTAGTCGAACGTGGCGGCAACCTAGAATCCAGCGAGCAAGCCAGCGTTTTTGGAGAAGCACTTCCCAAAGGCTTTCGCCTGCGTGCTTAACAGCCCCCCGAACCTCGCGAAAATTTTTGCTGCTTTTGCCACTTATGCATCGCTGACCTACGAGGTTTTCTAGTCGTCTTGGACCCAGTACCAGTTGCCAAATAGGTGCCCTTCAACGCCGGGGTTCCGCCCCACGCCAGGATTGCCTTTGGTCGGTTCCACATAGTCGGGGCAGTACACGAAATAAGAATCGCCGTCAGACGCAAAAATGAAACACAATCGGCTACCACGACGTTCCGCCGGCGTTTTGATCTGATAGGGGCCGCACCACATCTTACCCGGTGGCGCGTTTTCTAGCTCTTCCAGCCGATTTTCTATCGCAGACAGTGGCAGATATGCCACAACACGCATTGGAACCTGGTACATCAACACCAACACGATCAAGAACGGGACGGCAACGAGAGCGATGTTGATCCGGGTCATTCGATCCGTCGTTTGGCCTGCTGAAGTTCGCAACGAGCTCGCGCTTAGCGACAGCCAAATCCCGATCATCCCAACATAGGCAACCATAAAGAAAAACCAACCATCCATGTAGTAGGATCGTGGATACGAACCTAGCAGACACAGGGCTCCACCTCCGACAAGAACGGCCATAAACGCAAGTCGTTTCGGCCAGAGAGCGACCTTCCTAGCTGTGAAGAGAAAGAGGCCGCTACAAACAAACGGCAAAACGAGAACCGTGCCAATGATGACGTTCGCCAATGGAACGAATCGCACCATAGCTGCCAATCCGCACACCACCGTCATGAGAATCATCAGAGAGCGAATTGAAAACTTGCCCATCGTCACTCGTCGAACTTGTAGTTGCACTCTCACTCACCGGAGATCTCCGTACACGACACTGCAGTACGGAAACCCGAAACTATAGTCGATGACCTTTGGGCGGCGAAACGTCATCGCAGCGTCGTTTCTCTTTCCAACTGCCCACCTCGCACCAGCCGATGATACGTGGACTGAGCGTCGCTTTCTTTTTAAAGCTCTTCATACATCGACCGGATAAGTGACTTAGTTCCGCAGAAATGAGACACGATGCAAACAAAGTCACCACCGGCCCCAGAGCGTTATCCCCGGGTCCAGAAACCGAGAATCTCCACGAGCATGTTATCATGTCAACGATGAACAGAATTACTGCTTCCCTTGCGATTGTCTTGATCGGCGTCGGGACTCATGCACTTGCTGCAGAACGCCCGAATATCGTCTTTATTCTTGCGGACGATCTTGGATACGGAGACCTTGGTTGTTACGGACGTAGTGACATTCAAACTCCTTCTCTTGACTCAATGGCGAATGCGGGAGTCAAATTCACGGCTCACTACGCAAATGGTCCAGAGTGCTCCCCCACTCGAGCCGCATTTCTAACCGGGCGTTACCAACAATGGATCGGTGGACTGGAATGCGCGATCGGTACGGGCAACATCGGGCGCTATGATGACGCGATTCGATTGCGAGAGACGAACGATCTCGGCTTGCCAACCGATCTGCCTACGCTCCCAGCGTTGTTGAAGGAGTCTGGCTACGAGACAGCGATCTTTGGCAAATGGCATCTTGGTTACGAGCCCAAATTCGCTCCAGCGCTCCACGGCTTTGATCATTCCTACTATTGCATCGGTGGTGAGATGGACTATTTTCACTACACCGATAATGTGGCTGGATACAACCTCTTTCGAGATGGAAACCCGATTCGCGACGAGGGCTACTTCACCGACTTGATGACAGAGCAAGCGATTCATTTTTTGGAGTCGCCAAGAAACAAACCGTACTTTCTGTACCTTCCTTTTACATGCCCTCACGCGCCGTTTCAGAGCCCCCTCGATCAGCAGCCGCATCCACTTCCACTTGATTCGCTGCTGTGGCGACAAGGTAAAGCGCCGCCTGAAGTCTATCGAGCGATGATTGAGCACATGGACAAGCGGATTGGCGACATTTTGGATGCGGTCGATGAGAATACGCTGGTTGTCTTTGCCAGTGACAATGGCGGGACGAAGAGTGCTCGAAACGATCCCTATCGCGGAATCAAGGGCAGCACGTTCGAAGGCGGCATTCGTGTTCCTGCAATCATGATCTGGCCGAATCGCTTGGATGCAGGAACAACCTGCAATGTGCCAACACTGACCTTTGATTGGACCAAGACGTTCGCCGACTTGGCCGGAGTTGAATTCCCCGATTCGCACGCACTGGAAGGCGTCAATGTGATCAAGGTGGTCTCCGGCCAAACTCCCGAACGAACGCTCTACTGGCGCAAGCCTCGAGGTGATCAGATTTGGAAAGGCGTTCGAGATGGCAACTGGAAATACATTGCCGATCATCGCGCAGGCAAAGAACGCGAGTATTTGTTTGATCTCGCGTCGGATGAAAATGAAGCGAGCAACCTGATCGAATCACGACCAGGTCAGGCCCAAAAACTGAGAGCCAAATTCGACCAATGGGAACAAATCACCCGCGCGAATCGACGCGGACGTCCGAAAGCTGCCAGTCCTGAATAGACGATAAGCAAAGCCGCTGGAATCGGCGACGTCCATGCTCTAGGCACGGAAACGTTTTGCGCTGCCACCCTGAAATGCGAGCACGTTTGCTTGGATGGTTAACCAGAATCCGATTGCGATCATGGTGCCGTGGTGCCAAGTTGGACGGGCCAATGGCGCACCGTCCCGAACTTGAGAGTCGTCTTTGTAGCCAATCAGAAATCAACGGTTAGCCTAACGCTGGCAATACGGTTGCACCTTGCATTGAGGCACCAACGAGCTCTTAATGTGGCACCAACCAGCTCTTCGATCAATCGTTGAGCAACTGCACATTTTCAGCGCGTGGCCCCTTTGGACCTTGTCCAACTGTGTACGTGACCTTTTGACCTTCGCGCAAGTCGTTGAAATGCACTCCGTCTAAAGCCGAACTGTGAAAGAACATATCATTATCGCCTCCGGCAGGGGCAATGAATCCAAAGCCTTTGTCGGTGAGCCGTTTAATCGTGCCTTCTTGCATATCGATTTTCCTCGATTGAGATTGCGTGCCAGACGTTTCTTGAAAACCGTTCTCTAAGAATGTCGACACTCTAATTGTAGCGAGCCCAACTTGGGCCCGCGTTTATATTTTTGTTGTCGGTTATTCAACTTCGCCTTGTTCCTCAGGCGGCTGGTCTAAAACCTCTTCATCAACTTCATTGTCCGCCAGCGGCATGCTCTTCGTACCTGCGATCTTGCGTTCGGTTCGACGCTGCCGTTTCTCCTCCGCCTTGCGTTTCTTGTCCATTTCTCGTTGACGTTTGGCGAACGTATTTTGATTTTTTGCGATAGTGTTGCTCCTTCAAACGATTTTCCATCTGAGTCGACTCGTGGCTAGGTATCAAGAGATGCCGTTGACCGCAACTTTCCCTGGCTGCTTCTTCGATTTTTGGCTCTTCTTGAAATTCCCACGATCGTTGCGTCCGCTCGAAAATCGAGAGCGGCTGCCGCTTTTCGACTTCGTACGGCTTGGCTTTCTGGATGTCGTTTTTGAACTGTTCTGCCTAGTAAAGCCGATGGAATCCGGATCGGAGATTTCAAGCTCCCTACCGATCAACTTCTCAATCGCTTGCAGTTTGTCTCGCTCGTCAGCTGTGCAATACGAAACGGCGACTCCTGATGCGCCGGCGCGTCCGGTACGACCGACTCGGTGGACATAGCTCTCGGGTTCAACCGGCATGTCGTAATTAATGACATGGGTGACACCGTCAATATCGATACCACGTGCCGCGATGTCCGTTGCAATAAGCGCAGAGACTTGGTTGCTGCGAAATGCGCGGAGCGCTTTCTCACGAGCTGCTTGAGACTTATTGCCATGAATCGCTACCGCGCCAATGCCAGAACGATCCAATTTCCTGGCAAGCTTGTTTGCGCCATGCTTGGTCCGCGTGAAGACGATCGCCCGTTCGACTCGCTCCTCTCGAAGGGCACTACAGATGGCAGTAAACTTGGTATCTCGATCGACAATTCGAATCTTCTGATCAATCTTGGCAACGCTGGTCGACTTCGGAGTGACATCAACGAAGACCGGATTGAATAGCAACTGGCCAGCGAGCTGCTTGATCTTGGGCGCCAATGTCGCTGAGAAAAACAACGACTGGCGTTCCTCCGGAAGCTTGGCGATGATCTTTTTCAACGCGGGCAAAAACCCCATATCAAGCATTCGGTCAGCTTCATCGAGTACGAACATCTCAACATGACTGAGCTTGAGCAAGCCTTGATCCATGAGATCAAGCAAGCGTCCTGGGGTAGCAACTAAAATGTCCACTCCACGGCGAAGCGATGCAACTTGCTTGCCTTGGCCGACGCCGCCGTAGACGGTGGCTTGCCGAAAACGCATGTGCTTTCCGTACTGAGCGAAGCTCTCGCTGATCTGAATGGCGAGCTCGCGAGTCGGTGCCAGCACGAGAGCGGTCGGGAGGTTGGGCGAGCATTCTGGTCGCTCGTTTCCGACAAAATCCAAGACGGGTAGCGCGAATGCGGCCGTCTTACCAGTTCCTGTTTGGGCGCATCCGAGAATGTCGAGACCCTCTATCGCCGGTGGAATCGTTTTCGATTGAATGGGCGTTGGTGTTTGGTACTTCAGTTCAGCAAGGGCCCGGGATAACGGGGGGAATAATTCAAGTTCTTCGAAGGATTTCAATAGACAATTCGACTTGATAAATGAGTGCATTCTTAGAGCCCGAACCACACACGACGCGATTCAGCTGCGGCGGCAATTTTCCGCGCCCGAAGCAAATAGGATGTGAACCATCGACCTCGATCTTGCTCGGATCAATTGTTCAGTTGCCTGCACAAGCCATTGCAATGGCGAAATCGATCGCCTGAAGGCTTAATGATTTGACAGAGACTCGTGACGAACAAGAAAGTCACAAGAATTAGTGCGTCTTCGCAAGACGCGGCGGGCCGTAGTTAACTAGACGCGGTCCGAAGCCTACGAGCGGCGAAATTCGCCAACGGCAAGTTTGTGGTCTCGATCTGAACGGCACTGAGCCGTCATTCTCGTCCAATCGTGACCATTATGAGGGTAGAAGTCGATAATTACCGCCTCATCTCAATGATAGAAGCCTACACGCGCCATAGCGAATCTCAAACGGCAGTTACCAAGGAATCCAATAAACATCACAAAGTTTCCGTTTGTATTCGGACTATGCACTATCGGTCGAGAGACATCGCCTGAGAAGGTTGCTATTTATCGATTTTGCCCCCATCGACACCGACGAAGAGTTCACTTACCGTGCGCGTGGCCGCGCGACATGGAAAGTAACCAATTTCTCGCATCCCAACGGGAATCTAATCCCCCCTATCTCTGCGAAGAATGCCGCTGCCCAGAATCAGGAAATGCCTGATTCCATTCAGCTACACCAGAAGAAGAAAGGATTCTTATGCGAACTGGCAAGGAATTGCTAATCGCGAGCAAGGACTTTGCAACAGAGCATCGGCTGCTCAGTTGGTGGTATCTGTGGTCTACTTTATGTCTGCTGTGTCTCCTGCTTTTGATCGCAGCTTCGCCGGTGCACCTCATTGCAAGGGTCTTCGCGAGCCTTCTGAGCGGTTTCGTGTGTGTCCGGATGTTTATCATTTTTCACGATTATCAACACCGGGCGATCCTTCGCAATTCTAAGATCGCTGGCCTCATTTTCTGGTTTTATGGCATCCTCGTTTTGAGTCCGCCTAGCGTTTGGAATCGCTCGCATTCCGATCACCACAAAAACAACTCAAAGAACTTCGGCTTCAACGTTGGTTCGTTCCCAATCATGACTAAAGAGTCATTTCAGAGCGCTTCCCTGAGAGAGCAATTCATTTACTTAGTGTCACGCCATCCCCTTACGATACTTTTCGGCTATCTGACGATATTCGCCTGGGGAATGACCTTGAGGCCGCTACTCCGAGATCCTTTCCATCATATAGACAGCGGGATCGCCATTCTCGTTCATTTGATACTCATCGTCTCGTTGTATTCAATATTGGGGCCGACCACGTTACTTCTGGCCATGCTCCTTCCGATCTTCGTTGCAACACTTATCGGCGGTTATTTGTTCTACGCACAACACAATTTCCCCTCTGCCAAATTGCATTCCGAGCCCAACTGGAGTCACGTTGATGCCGCACTCGAGTCATCCAGTTACATGGAGATGGGACCGCTACTACATTGGTTCACCGGCAATATTGGTTTTCACCATGTTCACCACATGAATGCATTGATTCCCTTTTACCGACTTCCTGAAGCAATGGAGGCTCTCACTGAATTGCGTTCTCCCGGCGTGACTTCGCTTCGATTGTGCGATATCCGCGCCTGCCTGCGGCTTAAAGTTTGGGACCCCACAGCTCAGCGATTGGTTGGCCTCAACGAATAGCCTGAACTACAGTCCCAACCTTTCTCCGGCGACGCAAACGGTCCGTCAGAGACAAACTCTGTTTAGCGGTTCAACTCCTATCCCGTCGAACAACTGCCAGCGAGCGTTGCGTGAGTACAAATCACCATTGCGAACCGAATTCATCTGCGGACGATGACAAAGCGCTACTCGCGGAGTTTCAAGAACTATGGGATGCGGCCGAGGAGCTCTGGACGCGAAACGAGGATTCTCCAGCATTCTTCAGATACGTCAGCGCCGATTACTTGGGTGTTTTCGAATCGCTCAGACAACTACGAGGCGAAGCGTTCACTTTCCTCGAATGGGGATCTGGTTTGGGTGTGGTGACGATTATGGCGAGCCGGCTTGGCTTCGATGCCTATGGCATCGAAGCAGAACCACAGCTTGCCGAATACGCACAAGTGCTCGCTGAGTCTTATGGCGATCAAGCACGATTCGCGCAAGGCAGCTTCATTCCCGACGAATACCGCTGGAGTCCATCGAATGGTGATGAGGTAAGCCGAACCATCATTGACATGCCCTGCGCGTATGACGAACTGGACATGGAACTCCGCGACTTTGACGTGGTGTACGCATACCCTTGGCCAGACGAACATACCTTCTATCACAACATCATGCGCCAGTTTGCACGCAGGGACGCCCTCCTGCTCAGCTATGACGCGCTGGAAGGAACTCAGCTTACTTCCTTCCAAGACGCCTAATCGTGGCGGTTCCGTCAGCCGAGTAAGCCGATCAACGGCATCTCTGGGAACAGTGTTGAAGGACGGCATCTGCTGCTCAGGATAGAAGTTATCTAGCGTAGCCCTCAGCAGAACTCTCTCCGAGAGCGGTGCATTCCGCCATTCTTGCCGCTCATTGCCGGTCTAGGTGGGATCTGGCTCGAGTGTGCTGACAACAGTTCGCCACAAACGCGGGAACCTCCAATTTTCGGTCAGTTGGTTACCTCCAACCGCAAAGGTCGAACGAACTCGCCGATTACAATGTGTGTTCTCTAAGAATCAACTTCTAATGAATACGGAATCTCATGAGCCTTCGCGTCTTGATCATCGGCCTTGTTTGTTCGCTGGCATTCGGATTGACCGGCTTTGCCCAGAAGAGCAGTAAGCCGAAACCTCCTGCGAGTTCTCCTCGATCTCTCACCATTGCAGATGCGGATGACTGGAAGAATGTTCGTCAGTTCGTCCTTTCACCGAACGGCAAATGGTCAGCCTATTCAATCATGCCAAATGAAGGTGACGGCACTCTGACCGTGGCAAAAACAGATAAGCCAGTCGAATCCGAAAACAGCGAGGAAAAGGAAACTGCCGACGGCGATGAACAAGGCGAAGATCTAAAGCCGTCGAATCACTACGAGTATGAAGTCGGCCCAGGCTCGGGACAAATCAAGTTTTCACACGATTCGAAATTCGCGGCTTGGCTCCAAGCCCCCGCCTATAAGGTTGCCGAGGCAAACAAGGGGCCGGAATCACGCCCCAAAAACAAAGTGGTTCTGCTGAACCTAGAAACCGGTCAGAAGACGGAATTCGACAAAGCACAATCGTTTCGCTTCTCGAGCGAAAATCCTAAATGCCTAGCCGTTCACAAGATGAAACCGAAGGGACGGCCAAGTGGCGATGGCGGCTGGGATGGTACTGACCTACTGATTCATGATTTGGAATCCGAGTCTCAGATCAACGTCGGTAACGTTAAGACTTTCTCCTTCAACAAAGCAGGTGACCTTTTGGCGTTGGTGATTGATGCGGAAGGCAAGTCTGGGAATGGAGTTCAACTGTTTTACGTCGACGATTCGCGGATCGAAATCCTTGATAGCAGCAAATCCACTTACGGTTCAATGACTTGGACCCGCGAAGGCGACGCGCTCGCGCTGTTGAAGGCGAAGAAGGATGACAGCTTCGAAAACGAGCGCCGGCACCTTTTAGCGTTCTCCGATATCGGCGACGCGAAGCAACGAAAGATCACGCTCGATCCCGTGCTTGATCCAGGTATCCCCGAGAATATGACGATCAGCCCAAATCGGACGCCTCAATGGAACGACGAGCGAACGGCGATCTTTTTTGGAATTCAAGAACTGAAGAAAAAAGACGGCAAGGCATCCGATCAAGAGAAGGACTCAGGTTCCGATGAAGATGCCGCAGCGGAAAAATCACCTTCGCGAAACGCGAACGAAAAGGATGCTGGCCTGGTTGTTTGGCATTGGAAAGATCCTCGCCTGCAGTCGATGCAGCAACAACAGGAATCCAGCGACAAGCGTCGTTCTGACTTGTGTGTCTACCGAATCGAAAGCGAAAGCACGATCAGGCTAGCCGATGAGGAGATACCACAAGTATCGGCGAATCGGCCGCATAAGTTTGCGGTTGGAAGAGACAATCGTAAATACGAACTCACCGGTAACCTTGACGGCAGAAGGTTGCAGGACGTCTATACCATCGACCTATCGACCGGAAAACGAAAACTGGTATTGGAAGCGGCCAGATATGTGTTTGACGTCGGCCCCAATGGCGATTCGCTCTTGTACTACAAAGACGAGGGTCATTTCTACATATACGACATGGCAAAAGGAACCCATACCAACATCACTGAAAACACGGAGGTTTCATTCGTTAATAACGAGGATGATCACAACGTAACGAATCCGCCACGGCGACCTGTTGGTTGGACAGCAGACGGGAACCACGTGTTGCTCAGTGATGGATGGGACGTATGGAGCGTTTCGGTCGACGGAAAGAGTTCGAAGAACCTGACACTCGACGGAAAAACCAAACAAATTCGCTATACCAACCCGTATCGGTTTGATCCTGATATCGATGGAGTGGATATGTCCGCCCCAGTCTACTTTTCCGCTTATGGAGAATGGACGAAGAAAGCGGGATTCGCTCGTCTGAAGCCAGGAGAAACCGGTGTCGAAATGCTCGTTTGGGAAGACGCGAGCTTTGGTCGACTTAGCAAACTAGAAGACGAGCCGGTTTATACATTCTCAAAATCCACCAACCAGGATCCGACTAGTTATTACGTCGCTGGCCCCGATCTAGATGAAGCGATTCAGCTTACCGATCTAAGTAGCGAACGCGCCAAATTCGAGTGGTCCGACGGTGTCCAGCTAATCGACTACACGAACAGTCAAGGCGTCAAGCTGCAGGGAGCGCTGCATCTACCGGCGGGATACATCGAGGGCAAACGTTACCCCACGATCGTCTACATGTACGAAAAGCTTTCGCAGACTGCGAATCGCTTCGACTCACCCAGAACCGGGGGATTCAGCGCCTCGATCTATACGAGCAACGGCTATGCAGTCTTCAACCCAGACATCGTATTCCAGATCAATGACCCGGGTATGTCGAGCAAAGACTGTATTCTGGCTGGGCTAGATGCCGCAATTGACTCTGGAGTTGTTGATCCCGAACGAGTTGGGCTTCACGGCCATTCTTGGGGCGGATATCAGACCGCGTTCTTAATTACACAAACCGATCGCTTCAAAGCTGCGGTGGCTGGTGCCCCGCTGACCAATTTGATCAGCATGTACAGCTCCATCTATTGGAACTCAGGAAGCGCGAACCAACCGATTTTCGAAAGCAGCCAGGGACGCTTCAAAGGCGGCTATTGGGATAACCTCGACGCTTACGCTCGAAACTCTCCTGTCTATTTTGCGGAACAAGTAACAACTCCACTGGTCTTGTTGCACAACGACGAAGATGGCGCTGTCGATTGGAACCAAGGTATTGAATATTTCAACACGCTGCGAAGGCTGGGCAAACCCGTCGTCATGCTGCAATACGTTGGCGAAAATCACGGTCTCCGAAAACCCGAGAATCGGAAAGACTACAGTTATCGAATGCTCGATTTCTTCAATCACTATCTCAAGGACAACAAACCTCCCCAGTGGTGGACTGACGGGATCAAACACTTGGACATGAAGGATCACATTAAGGACTACCGGAAACGACATACGAGCTCATCCGGCGAATGATCTCCACCCCAGGTCGAAGTGAGTAAGTCTAGAACAGCAGAATCGAAACGAAGGCTCGCCCGGCCCCCCTGCCCGCTTCACAGGCATCGCCTCCGAGTAACCACCCCAGTCATCCCGTCATTTTTTCGCAGACACTCCAGATCGATGAACACTTCTCAAAACACCATAAGAATCATGATCCGTGTCCTTTGTTCGTTACTGGTAACGACTACTTTCGTCTTTCCAATCCATGCGGACCAAACCTCAACTGAGCAAGGAAAGTCAAAGGAAAAGAAGGTTCTGACTGTCGATGACTATGGCCGCTGGAACCGGATCGATTCGGCGATCATATCGCCCGATGGCCAATGGGCGACTTATGCCTACGCACCGGCAGAAGGAGACCGGACTCTGCATCTTCGCCATCTCGATAGCGACAAGAAGCCAGCTGAGATCCCGATGGGGTCGGCCCCCAGCTTCAGTGATGACTCCAAATGGCTAGCCTACATAACGCTCCCCGGGGAAGAAGAGTCGACGAAGCTGGAAAAGAGCCGTCAACCGATTGTGCGCACTCTTAATCTGATGAGCCTGGATACCAACGAGGTCACCAAATTCGAAGGCGCCGTACGAGCTACATTCGCAAAAGGTTCACGCGTGGTCGCTATTAGCATGGGGCGCCCAGGCGCATCGGCCGGAGATTCAGGCGGTTCGGACCTTCTATTGATTGATCTCGAAACACTCAGCGTGCGCAACATTGGCAATGTAGGATCATTTCGATTCAACAAGCCCGGTGAACTGCTTGCGTACACAGTCGATGCTGTCGACCAATCTGGTAATGGACTCTACTTGTTGGAATTGGCATCAGGCATCGTTCGGGTCCTAGATTCATCCCACCATCGATACCGACAATTGACTTGGAACGAGCAAGGAGACCAGCTAGCGGTACTCCGAGGAAGCGAGAAAAAAGGGTTCATTCAGAACGAAAACGAAGTCGTCGTCGTTGACGATGTAACTGCCAAGAAAGAATCAAAATTCGTCTACTCTCCTTCAGAGGATGAGTCGTTTCCTGATGAGATGGTGATCAGCGAGTTTAGTAGCCTCGGCTTGAGCGAGGACGGCTCGATGGTTTTCATCGGAATCAAAAAGCAAAAGGAGAAGCAAGCCGATAAAAAGAGCGAGGAGCAGCGTGCCAACGTCGACGTGTGGCATTGGCAAGACGACCGTGTTCAATCGGTACAGCAACGCCGTGCCTCCCGAGATCGCAGATCAACCTACTCTTCAGTGATCCATCTAGAGCAAAATAAATTCGTCCAGCTAGGGGACGAGAATCTCTCGCGCGTTTCCATTGTTGGAAAAGGACGCTGGGCCGTCGGTGTTGACGACACCAAGTACCGCGCTGACATAGCTTGGGGCGTTAGACGCGGAGACTACTATCGCGTCGATCTGAAAGACGGCAAGAGAGAGGCTATTACCGAGAAACTCGGTAGGCCCATGGGTTACTCTCCCGATGGAAAACACTTTGTATTTCTAAAAGAAAAGCAGCTGTGGGCTTACAACCTAGACGACGGCACAACGACGAAACTCGCGGGCGCGACCGCCGATTTCAGCTTTGTGAATGAGGATGATGATCACCCATATGAGAAGCCATCCTACGGCATCGGTGGCTGGACAGCCGACGGAAAGGCAGTTATCGCAAACCACAAATTTGATTTGTGGCGTCTGCCATTCGACGGTAGCCCAGGCACCAACATGACGGCTAACCTCGGTGAAAAAGAGCAAATCCGTTTTCGTTACGTCCGGCTCGATCCGGAAGAAGAAACAGTCGACACATCCAAACCGATGCTTCTGTCCGCCTACGGCGAGTGGACCAAAAAGAGTGGCTATTACTCCCTCGTCCCGGAAGAAGAACCCAAGTCGTTGATATTCGAAGACAAGCAAATTGGGCGTGTCCTCAAAGCGAAAGACTCAGACCGTGTTCTGCTGACGATGCAAACGTTCGAAGACTTCCCCAATTATTGGATTACGAATACACAATTCGAATCGCCGAAACAGATCACGGATGCCAATCCCCAGCAGTCAGAGTATTTCTGGGGCCGACGGGTCCTAGTGGACTACAAGAATCGGGATGATGTTCCATTGCAAGGCACTCTAACATTGCCCGGCAATTTCGAAGAAGGCAAACAGTATCCGATGCTGGTCTACTTCTACGAAAAAATGTCGCAGCGGCATCACGTTTATTCGATGCCCCAGTTTGATGATCGTCCACACATGTGCACCTACGCATCAGACGGTTACTTGGTCTTAATGCCAGACGTCATCTATGAAATCGGCAAACCTGGTACCTCGGCGGTGGACTGCGTAACCAGTGCCGTCGAGGCGGTGATTGACTTGGGTTACGTCGATCCCGAACGCATTGTGCTGCAAGGCCACAGCTGGGGAGGATACCAATCCTCCTATATCCTTACTCAAACGGACCTATTCGCAGCCGTCGTAACAGGCGCTCCGGTAACCAATCTTGTTAGTTTCCATGGCGAGCTCTACAAGAGCAGCGGGACGGTTCAACAGGGCATCATGGAGAAGGGCCAAGTTCGAATGGGAGTCTCACCTTGGGAAGACATGGAGTTGTATCGTAGCCAGTCCCCGTTGCATAACGTGGAAAAAATCTCGACACCGTTCATGATCCTGCATGGGACGGCCGATGGAGCGGTCGACTGGCACCAAGGCTTGGAGTATTACAATGCCGCGCGAAGGAACGGAAAAGAAGTCATCCTGCTCAGTTATCCGGATGAGGGCCATCATCTAAGTAACAAAGGAAACCAGATTGATTTTCAGATTCGAATGAAGCAATTCTTCGATCACTATGCCAAAGGCACCGAGGCTCCAGACTGGATGAAGAACGGCGTGCCATTTCTCGAGAAAGAAACCGCTTCGCCTCGTCCGCCATCTCCCAAAGAAGCCGAATCAAATTAGTAGGATCAAAGATATCGAGATCGTTCCTGCATCGACTACCTGACGATCTCTCACCCGGCCGCTGCTTGTGTCGCCAGTTACCTTTCGTATGCCACGTCGGTCAAGCAAGCCGCCAACACGCATGTTTCCGCCAACAAGCATGCTTGCTTCTTCGTGTCCAACCCGAAACTTCCAACTCCAACCGGTCACATCGCGCTGCCGAGCGAAACGACTCGGGCACGCTCGTGCAGCCGAGCTTCGGTAAGATTGCCGGCACCGAAATGTCATCTCCAGTACAACTTGATACGATTCTCATTAGAGCAAATTCGCGTTTGAAGTATCGACCTAAAGTTGGTTTGCACTAGCAAACACGGACTGCCCGAAGACAGGTTGGGGCTACAGCAAATTTTAAAACGCTCTAGATTGCGAGTCTCGGTTTAGAGCATGGAATTCTCTGCAAAAAGTCAGATAGCCATTCCGAAAGTAAAGGAGCGAGAAGAATGACCTGGAAAGTCCGTCCCGGAATTGCGGGCATCGCCATTTTGCTCGGGCTTCTGGTGTCTCCAGCAGGGGTCGCATGCACGACGGCAGTCATCAGCGGAAAAGCCACGGCCGATGGTCGACCTATCCTGTGGAAGAATCGCGACACAAGTCAGACTCACAACGAGCTCGTCATCTTCGAAGATGGCCTTCACCGAGTGCTTGCAGTCGTGGACGCCAACAAGAGATCTTCCGTATGGATGGGAGTCAACTCAGCTGGATTGTGCATCGAGAATTCGCTGAGCAAAGACCTGGACCAGAGCAAAGGAAAAGCGAGCGGCCTTGGAAACGGTCAGTTCATGAAGCACGTGCTTCAGAATAGCGCTACGGTCGAAGAAGTGCGTCGGGTGCTGGAAGAGACGAACTCTACCGGCCGGCGAACTAGGGGAAATTTTGGTGTCATCGACAGTCATGGTGGCGCGGCAATTTTCGAAGTCGGTCCAGATTCATTCTTGATGTATGACGTGAACGACCCAAAGGTAGCCCCCAACGGCTACCTTGTTCGCTCTAACTTTGCTCCAAGTGCCCATGGACTGTCTTCCGACGTTGCACCGGCGAAAGTCGGAGATATCTATTCGTCAACACGTTACCTCCAAGCCTGTCGACGTTTCGAAGAGCGAAAGGGCTCCCCCATTCGACTCGATTTTGTACTACGCAATCTTGCACGAGACCTATCAGACGAGGATGGAAATCCATATCCCGGTTCCGTCAACGGAGCGGCTGGCGAATTACCCAAGTCCATCAACACGTCGACGACGATAAGTCGTGCAACTACGGTATCGGCAGCAGTTTTCCAAGGCGTCAAACCTGGAGAAGATCCGGCTCTGACAACGATGTGGACCATTCTTGGCGACCCTAAATTCTCGATCGCTGTTCCCGGTTGGGTCAGGATGAACGCCGTCGCCGATCCACTGGCTGGCAAGTATGGAGGAGAAATCGGCGAGGTTGCGATCACTTTGCGAGGTTGGGCAATCGACGAATCCACATCAAAGTTGAACACGCGTTATCTCCCAGGAATATGGGCCGATCTATGGCCGACAGAAGACCAGTTTGTACAACTCGTTGAAGCCCAGCTGAACAACTGGCGTTCTTCAGGCATTAATGCCTCAGAGATGTCGCAGCTGCACCGAAAAACTGCCGAGTCGGCGTTGAGTTCGATCACGCAGGAGATGGACGAACTGAAAGGTCAGCTACTCGCCTTAGGCTCCCAGAAAGACGAAGTTCAGACATCAGGACTCATGCCTGAGCAGATCAAAAACCAGCAAGTATCTCAGGCCATTTCAGCGGGTGAGACCTACATCGGAGTCTACGACGACGTCGGTAGCGGCAAGAGCACCGAGACGCTGATCAGTAAGCTCCGGCTGATAGACGGTGCGTATGTCCGCCGCTTAACGGCAGAAGAAATCCGAGGCGGCGAACTAAATAATGTCGACATCCTCATCCACCCAGGAGGGAGCGGCGGAGGTCAAGGTCGTGAACTTGCAGAGAACGGCCGAGAGGCGGTGCGAAGATTTGTCCGAAGCGGCGGAGGTTACATCGGCTTCTGCGCTGGTGCCTACTTGGCAACGTCTCACTACTCTTGGTCACTCGATCTGTTGGATGCTAAAGTCTTCGACCGCAAGCACTGGGCGCGAGGTAATGGCCCAGTGCAAATAAGGCTAACCGAGTCCGGCAAGTCAGTCTTGCGCACCAAGGATGACTTGAAAGAGATCTACTACGGTCAAGGCCCGTTGCTAGTACCAGCTTGCGATCCACACCTACCTGACTACAAGGTGTTGGCAAGCTACGAATCCGAGATCGCTCAACAGGGAGCTCCGGAAGGTGCCATGGTAGGCACAACAGCCATCGCCTTGGGGCGTTTTGGAGAGGGGCGCGTTTTTTGTTTCAGCCCACATCCGGAACTGACTGATGGCCTCGAGCATTTTGTCGAGCGTGCAGTCAAGCAAGTACGTCCCGTTACACCGACAGCTAGCGAGTTTTCGCACCCCTTGGATTCGGAACCTCCTTTTCAGCATTCGTCAGCTTCCGAGCTAACGCCTGATATTAGTCAGAAGGGATTTCCAAATGGGCACTACTGTGCCCCGTGCGCGGCTGCAAATCTGCTTTTCCAGTTCGACAATCGTGGCTTACTTAAGCTACCCGAGGCATATCGTGCAAGCCCCAACAGCTTAGGCGATCTCACCGAACGGCAGTCTGGCTTAGCGTTGCTCTTAGGAAACCAGGATCACATGGAGACTTTGGCACGAAACGGAACCAATCGCTATCGCCTCATCAACGGACTAGACAAGCTAGTTCGCGAGCAATGCAATGCGGAGTTGTGGGTCCAATATGTAGGCATTCGGAAATATGACAGGCAGTCACTCGCTGAGCAAGTAAGACCAAGAATTCTGCCGGTGGTGGGTGTCCCACGAGTCCATCATCTGCGGAAGCCACTGGACGAAAAAAAAGGAGTCATGATCTTATTTGGAAGCTACCGTCAGGATCCGGATCACCCCGAGAAGTTAAAACGTCTTGGGGGGCACTATGTAGCCGCAGTTGGACATGGCGTTGATGCGGCGGGTCAACCTGACTCTCAAAGTTTCATGCTGCACGACTCGAATGATGGGCACCATGGCATAAAGTATGTTCAGGCCAAGAGATTCGATAGTCCAATCGAGTTATGGCAGGATGGTGAAAGATTGGTACGAAGCCAAAACCTTGTGCAGCTAGTGGGCGCTCCCATTCAGCGCGACGGTCGTATTGCGATCCTAGAAACGGTCTTCAGCTTTGGCATCTCTCCCGCCACGCAGTGAAACCTTGAATCAATCAAGGCAGCGTCTTCTCGAAACGGAGAAGGGAAGGATCGACGGAAGCCGTTTTTGCAGACACGGTTTCGGACGGGCGACCATCGCTATGGTTTATCGGTGTCGCCCCAGGTTTCACAATTCAGACGCATTTAGAGCATCAGAGGCTGGTCAGATCCTGTATGTCGATTTCAAAACCGTCGGTTGCCCATCTTCCTTTGGCCTGTTCGCCGCCACGGCGAACGACCATTTGCCATTGAACTGGTTTGAGGGTATCTCGGTGACAAAAAGAATCAAAGGCAAGAAGCGGGTGATCAATTTTCTCGAGCCCCAACCCCTCAAGGTACAGGTTTTCAATAAAGCGATTGCGGACATCGTAGGCCATAAAAACACTGCCTAATCCCTTGTCGGCGATCCAGCTCGAAGCTGCCTTCATAACGAGCTTTGCTGAAAAAGAGTCTTTCATCATTAATCCGCCTCCCTCCATGTCGAGTCTAGCCCCGAAACCGCGAAACGGGTTCTGATCTGCGTTTGCGAGCGGGCAATCCTTGCCGTCAATTAAACTTGGCAAGTAGATCCTGCTGGTCGCGACGATCTCGTCGCATGAATTACCAGCGACGAAAAAGACGGCGGCATCATCGTATCGCCGGTCAAGCTCATCATTCCAACCAAGATAGACTTTGCTCATTGCTTCACGCACCGCGTCTCTCGCGCGGGCAAAAAGCTCGTGCTTTGAGTCTACAACTCGGACCCAATACCCCGTTACCGCACCGGGCTTCGCAACAGTCTGAAGTCGATAAATGAGATTCGACAGTTGCGTTGGTGTTGAGTATTCAAAAAGTGCGTCATCACCGAGCTTGATTTCGAATCGCTTTTCTAAGTTTGCCAGAAGTGCTTGAGATTCAAGGGAATCAATCCCCAGCTCGGCGAATGATCGTGACTCCAGATGATCGAATCGATCATCATGACCCGAGTTGGCTGACAGGTGTGCTCGGACAGTTGAGCAAACCTCGCGGCAGATAGCGACTTCCGGAGACGAACTACTGATTTGAAAATTGGCGCCTCTCGTCGCGTTCGCTGTCCCTAAGCTTTTTGATCTGCTGTCGAAGTCCTTTTGTA
The DNA here is from genome assembly GCA_046290675.1 of Aureliella sp. Lineage (GTDB taxonomy): Bacteria > Planctomycetota > Planctomycetia > Pirellulales > Pirellulaceae > Aureliella. The sequence continues at coordinate 409,944 of JBKAHA010000005.1, read as the reverse complement.
ACTGCGAGTCAAATTGCAAATTGACTTGCAAGTCTGAGTTACTTGCAAGAACCGGAACGTCACCGATCTGCTTATCAATCTCGGCGAGACGTGCATGAATCGCGGGTGTACCCAAGTGCCGTCGCTTGAGATCGTGGAGTCTCTCGACCGCCGCAGCGAGATTAGATTCAATCCACTGAAGTGATTCTAGTGCGGACTTTCGGTTAAGAGCTTTCATAATGAGCCAACAACATACGTCTCCAAGTAAACTCTGAGCATGCAGGGCTTCCGATGGAGTGCAGCCAAGTTCTTGAGCAGTCTCCTTAGCCTTTCTAAGTTCCTCCGCTGCTTGGGTCACATTTAGGTCATTCGCCAAGAACTCTGGAATCTCATCGGTATGAAGGGCCGTTGAGCCGATGAAACTAAGCAGCGCCTCCGAAGTTCCTTCACCAATCCGCAGCACGCGTGCGTCTCTGAGCATGCGAGCTGCACCGTTAGGTTCCATGTATCCGCGAGCTCCCAGGCACTGAACCAATGAGTCGGTCGCTTTCCATGCAGCATTGGAGCCACAGACTTTCAGCGCCGCACTGATTGCACCCGGAACTGTTTTGTTTGCGTCTAGCATGTGTGCAACGGAGCTGTACGCTGTTTCTAGACAATCGATTCCAGCGAGAAGCTCATCAAACGTCACCAGAGTGACCGGGTGCTCCATCAGCAAACCCGTCGCGATCATCCTGGAACTAGCGAAACGGTGCATCAACTGAGCACAGCGTTTCATGACGCCTGCAGACTGGGCCGTAATTCCAAGTCGCCCTAGAGTCATCGCTTGGCTCACAATAGAAAAACCGTCGCCAGCATTCCCAAGAAGACTGTCGTGAGACACATAGGCCGAACGAAAGTCGACGCTGTTTTGAACGAACCCGCGCATGCCAAGCTTGTTCGTTTCCGGGCCGACGTGCAAACCAGGGTTGTCACGACGTACCACGAATGCATTTGAGCCGTTATTCAGTCCGTTTTCGTCAAGTTGTTTGGCGAACACGACGAACAGCTTTGCCCAATCGGCATTCCCGATCCATTGCTTCGCACCATTGATCTCCCAACCATGTTCGCCGTGCCTCGCAGTCGTCTTGATCCCCAGAGGATTCGACGCCGATCCGGACTCAGACACCGCGAAGGAGACTAAGCACCTACCTTGAGCAATCTCCGGCAGGAATTGATCCTTCAGTGTCGGTGATCCATGCTGCACGATCGGTGTCACGCCAAGTCCATTGTGAATCCCCAAGAAGACGCTCAACGAAAGATCAATTGCAGCAGTCTGTTCAAAAACCTTCATAGCGGTGGTTTTACTCAAACCGAGTCCACCGTACGTCTCAGGAATGAACATCCCAAGCAAGCCTCGATTTCCAAGATCGAGCAACGTGCGAGCAGAGAACTGTTTGCGTGCGTCCGCTTGAAACGCGTTGTGAGTGGATGCGAAATCCTTCAGCCAACCGTTTATCGAGCCCCATTGATCGTCGGTGTTCGTTGCCAATGGTTTTGAATATGACTGCGGTTGAGCACTGCTCTTCGTGCTCTCCACCTGCTTGTCGAGCTTGCGAAGCTGACTCCAAGTAGTCACCTGCTTGTGACTCTCATCTTGGTACATTCTTTGAGCGAGCCTCCGCTGAACCTTTCCACTCGACGTGCGCGGAAACGCGGCGGGTCGTACTATTACGAACTCGGAAATGACAACATCGTGCGTTTGCCTGATTGTTCTAGAAAGTGCATTGAGTTGCGAAAGTAGCTTTCGTAGCTTGTCGGATGATTCTCCCTCGCGCCTAACGGACGCGACGATGTCTCGTGTGCCCTCGATGACAACAACCACGTTCTCTGAATCAGCACTTGCCGCGAATGCAGCTACCGAATTCGGGCCGACAAAGTCGAACTGCTGTTCAACCAGCAATTCAATATCCTGTGGATAAATGTTCCGGCCATTGATAATCAGAACGTCTTTGAGTCGTCCCGTTAGATAAACTTCACCGTCTCGGAAGAATCCAAGATCGCCAGTTCGCAACCAGTTGCGACTGTCACCGTGAAGCTTCGCTTGGAAACATCCTTTTGTTTCACTATCTTTGCCAAAGTAGCCTCCGGCAATCGAATCCCCATGCAACCAAACCTCGCCGATTTCGTTTTCACTGCACTCACAAGCAGCATTTGGATCGACGATCTTCGCGGTCGTGCCAGGGCCAACTTTGCCACAGCTCACGATCGGAGTCCCTTGTTCGGCTAATTCAATTTTTCCTTTCTCGAGCGTTTTCGAGTCGACCCTAAGGATGTTCGGAACCTTGCCAAATGTCACTCCCGAGATCAGGAGCGTCGACTCCGCCATGCCGTAAGAAGGTGCAAATGCATCGGCTCGAAAACCGCATCGTTTAAACTGTTGGGAGAAATTTTCTACGGTGGATGCACGTACTGTCTCTCCGCCGCTGCTGGCGATCTTTAGGTGAGAAAGATCTAACCGGTTTTTCTCTTCGTCAGTGATTCGACGCGCGCAAAGTTCCCAGGCAAAATTTGGGGCCCCCGTGACGGTTGCTCGGTAGTCAGAAAGTGCCTGCAGCCAAGTAACGGGGTTCCTAAGGAAATCGTTCGGAGCCATCAGTACCGTTTCAAAGCCACCGAAAAGGGGCGCGAGAATTCCTGCAATCAGCCCCATGTCATGAAACATTGGCAACCAGGAAACCATTAGCGACTCTTGCGTGAATCCCCAATGCTTTGACATCAACTCTTGGTTCGCAACAAGGTTTCTCTGGCTCACCACCACTCCCTTGGGCGCTGATGTGGAACCGCTGGTGTATTGCAAGAAGGCGATATCTGTTTGTTGGACATTTTGAGGTTCGAAGAAGCCTGATTGCGACATTTGATCTACCGCGAGAAGATCACACTCTGCTGGCAAACAACAAATCGAACTCTTGAGATCGTTGAGTGTTTCTGACTTACACAGGACTGCTTTCGGGTTGCAGTCTCGCAAGATCGCTGTCAGCCGATGGTCATTCCGGTTCCTTTTGGGCGTGTAGGCAGGTACTGCTACCACTCCGGCATACAGGCAGCCAAGAAACGCTTCAATGAACTCGAGTCCAGGATGAAAACTCAAAATGGCTCGCTCACCTGGATTGGCGTATTGCAACAAGGATGCTGCGATCGTTTTGGCTCGCTGATCAAGTTGACCGAAAGTCAACTCATCAGAGACGTGCCCATTCTGGAGAAAAGTACAAGCTGTCTTATCGGGATGTACAGAGGCTGTCTCTTGCATTCTGTTTTGAAGGATCAGCGAATCATTCACAATTGTAGATTGAATCATTTTCGTACCTCAGTTCTGCGTTTTGTGTGCGTGATTTGTTGTCCTTACATCCCAAGCCCAGCCTGCTTTCTCTAGCAAGCAAATGCTCCAGTAGCCCGAATCTGTAATGGCCTCCCACCAACGCGTTCCAAAGCGTGCCGAAGAAGGAATCGCGTGGTGATTGTTGTGAAGTGCCTCACCAAATGTGGGAACCGCTAGAACCCAATTGTTCGTACTCGAATCATGAGTCTCATGTCTTCGATATCCAAACGCATGGCAAAGCGAATTCACGGCCCATATCAATTGATTGCCCACAACCAAACGCAGAAGTCCGCCGTAGAAGAAGCCAGAGATTAGGTGAGCAGGGCTTGGCCTAAGGACAAATGAGATGATGGCAGGAATGATCAACCCAATTACTGCGATAACCAGGTAGTGGTTGTTGACCCATTGAATCCAAGGCTTCTTCTTTAGGTCCTTGGCGTAAACGTTTGGATTTGGGATTTCGTTCTCAAAAGTCCAGCCAATGTGTGCTCGGATTAGCCCGGCGATACTCTGACATTGGCCATGTTCGTCACAGGGAGTATGGGGATCATGGGGTCCGTCGCTATGCTGATGATGCCGCCGATGTACGGCGACCCAATAGAGAACTGGGCCATTCCCAGCCATCGAACCGAATATGGCTAGAACTGTTTCGACTGTTGGAAACGTCTTGAAGCTTCGGTGTGTTAGTAGTCGATGAAATCCGACCGAAATTCCGAGTCCCCCTGTAATAAACCACATTCCAACGAATATTGCCGCATCAACAATCGTCGGCCGTGCATAGAACGCGGCGTAGCCGATTCCTAGCACAACGAGGACGCAAGGAAGCAGTGTGAACAACACAAACTGCTGCACTAATGCAGCGCGAAACCGATTCGCAGTCAGAACGCGACGATTTCTTATTTTCTTAGGTTCCATATGGTTCGCTTTCCCGCTGATTCGTTTGAGCCGAGTTTCGTTACCGCATAAGGCAATGCGAAACTCTGGAACGACTTGTCCGGGAAGTGTGCTCTGTTGCGAAAGTATTTCGTGCTTATTGATTACAAGCGGTGAAATTCAACGCTCGAACTCGCACGCTGGCGAATAAATGAAGAGGCCAAAACACGATAGGACGCTGTCGGTCAACGAATAGAAAGGTTGGCTACCGAGGAATAAGCCAACCAAGCTGTTCACCAGGAATCATGGCTTCAAGGCGAACAGACTAGGACTCCAGAGAGTGTGCAAACCGAATGAGTGCGTCCCCGTAGATCGCCATGATGGCGCCATGATGGCGCGTAGCCTGGCACCAGTGGCTCGGGCGGTTCTATACTCCGGACAGAAAAAGTAAGTTGCATACTCGACGCTATGTCCTTGTTCCGTCCGAGAGTATCAAGAACGAATCAGGACGTTACCCTTGAATCCGATTTCACTTGCTCCCAAGCGTTCATGAAACGCGCGGCAGCATGCTTAGCATCGGCGATGGTGTGATTTGCCATCACTTGCATCCGAAATCTCGCGGCGCCGCGTGGAACAGCGGGAAATTCAACCAAATTCGCATTGACGCCATGGTTCCCGAGTTTTGCGGACAGCATCCGAGCCTCTCGCTCTGTACCAATTGGAACAGGCACAATCGGCGATGGGCTGCCAAGACAAGCAACGCCTGCTTGGCCGAATGCCTCACGCAGTGCGTGAATCGCATCCATTAGCTTTTTCCGCAGGTGGTGGCCCTCCGACGATTGAATGATCTTCAGACAATGCCGAACCACTTCTGCTTGTAGAGGAGACAATGCATTCGAGAACATGTGTGGACCAGCCATGTATTTCACGAACTGGTGCGCCTCGGGGCTATTGCATGCCAAGAAGCCACCATTGGAGGCGAAGGTCTTCGAGAAGCTCCCCATGACGAGATCAACTTTTCCGAGCATTCCTTGATTCCCTAGGGAACCTGTACCACCAGGCCCCATCGCTCCTAGATCATGAGCCACGTCGACCAACAGTGTCGCGCCAAATTCGTGGCATGCAGCCTGAAGTCCCTCGATCTGTGGTACGTCAGAATCCATCGAAAACAATCCTTCTGTCACAACAAGAATCGCTCCACGGCTATCGCCCCGACGGATCTCGGCAAGCTTGGCTCTCACAGAATCAAGGCACAGATGTAGATGTCGATGGATTCTCGCCCCCGACGCAGCAGCTCCCTGCTGAAGGCAGGCATGCGATAGCTCGTCCATCACAATATGGTCTTTGGGTCGCATCAGTCCGGTAATCGTTCCGAATCCAGCTGCCCAACCCGTAGGGAAAAGTAGAGTGTGCGACATTTGTAGAAAGTCGCCGAGTTCGACTTCCAGCAAATTCGAAGGTTGGCTGTTGCCGAGCAGCACCGGTGAACCAGCACTGTGTATTCCATGCGAATAAATGGACCGTTCCGCCGCTGCGAGCACGTCAGGATGGGAGGACAGAGACAAGTAGTCTTGCGAGGCAAAATTGTAACCCTCCGTCGCCTCACCGTTCTCATCCAGAGAGACGGAGGTTTCTTTTGGTGCTGAACAAAGAGTTCGCGAATAGGGCCATGCTCTGTGCTCCAGCCTGGCGGAGCGCCACTGAGAAAATGGTGCGGCGCGCTTCAGCAAATCAGCCCCCCGTGGCCGGGCAAAGTTTGCCAGACTCTTCCGCATCGCAAGCCGTCCTGTCGTGGACTCCTCCGGTTCAGCGCTCGATCGGGTTGTCAGCATGGTTGGATTCAACCGTTTCTCAGGGCCGGAAACGCAAGGTGAAAGATCAGTGGACATAGGCTATCTCTTTAGGTCGAAAGTCAATTCAAACGTGTCGTCGCTACACAGAAATGCGTGTTCAAACTGGAGAGAGTCCGTAAATGATGCAGAAAAATTAGCCCGCGAGGTTGAATCCTATGAATGCGGCGAACCATCCTGGAGACAACTGACGCTGTCCCGGCCTCTGGATTGAGCTTTCGACAGTTCCTGAAAAGAAGACGTTTGTTTCTCTTGGAGTCCAGTTGCTTCCTTCAACCGATGATCTAAGCCATGAAACCATTTGCGACGACACAAGTTTCTGCACATCACGATGAGAGGAATCTGCTGATACTAGGATCAGACCTCGCGTGCACCTACTGAATAGGACCCTTTACCCGACAAACATTTGGTCGACTCGAAGACTTTCGGGATTTGCTAAACTAGGACGGAAGCATGCTCTGACCTTTGCACCAATGGAGAAAACGAATGCCGGGAGAAGGCCAGTCGCCTGAGATAACCCAAGTCCTTCAGCGCGTTTCTGGGGGTGACGAATTAGCAACTGAAGAGCTTTTGCCGCTGGTATATGAAGAACTTCGCAAGCAAGCTGCCAAGCAAATGGCGAACGAGCGTGCCAATCACACATTGCAGGCGACCGCGTTGGTTCATGACGCCTACTTGAGAGTGGTCGGCGCTAACGGAAATATCAACTGGGATAGCGCTGGTCACTTCTACGCGTCAGCCGCTCGGGCAATGCGTCGCATTCTGGTCGACCATGCTCGTTCTAGATCCGCGGAAAAGCGTGGCGGGGATCGCATGCGAGTGGAGCTGTCGGATTTCCGCGCCCCGAACGGCACTTCCGGGATCACGTCCGAGGAACTGATCGAACTAGACGATGCACTCGACAAACTAGAGGATCAGGATCCACAGGTGGCTGAGCTAGTCCGTCTTCGGCTTTACGCTGGCCTAAGCGTGACCGAAGCCGCCAAGGCCCTGGGAATCTCGCGAACAGTAGCGTACGAACGCTGGGATTATGCGACGAGCTGGTTCAGCGTCGAACTGGCTGATTCGTAGTTTTCCGGAAAAAACTCAATTGTTCCGGACGACCTACAACTGAATTGCGCCTGTGAAGTTAGTCACCGCGTCCCTGCGGATTTTGGATTGCCCTGAGCAATCGGAGTCGCAGACTCAAACGTGGCTCTCCGGGGATCGGCGGACGCTTTCTGCTGCATCGAGGAGACTCGGGGTTCTAAGCCGGTGAGCATTACGTCTTCGCAACTTCCTAAACACGGACCTGAGAATGTTTTCGATAATTCGACCGACTGCTATCGCAGGGAGCTTAATTACCATCCTTCTCTCCAACGCACCCCTACATGCTGATCTTATTGTGTCTATGACCGGAACCATTGCAGAGGGTCAGCTTGACGGAACCAGTATTGACGGGCAGAGCTTCGAAATCGATGCCGTGCTTGCTAGTGGAATGGACACCAATGGAATTCCCACGGTCGGTTTCTTTGAACTCAGTTCAGCACAATTGACGCTGGCGAATGGCGATGTTTTTGACTTCGACCCTGCGACAACCGTCTACGCTCAAGCTTATCAACGAGTGGGTGACGATTTTGCGATCGGTTTCCGCGTTCCCACCACGGACGGGTCTCCGCCCGCGACGCTAGGTTACGTTGATCAAGATCAGCCCAACCTCCCTTTCGACTTTGATCCCAGCGCGTTCCAGGCATTCACATACGCTTCGTTTGATGTTCCATTTGCAAGTGCTGGAGGACCTCACATCTTCGAAAGTGGGAGTCGTACTCTGCGTGTCGATACACTAGGAATGGTAGGGGCATCTGTGACTGCTGTGCCTGAACCCAACACCGCTACACTGATTGGCATGCTAGCGGTCATGACTGCAGCGTTTCGACGGAGAATTCACAACTGTTGAAGTGCCTTCCATTTCGTCACCGCCCATCGATGTGCATTTCGACGATGATCCACCATGGGAAGAGAGATCGATCTGAACTATCAATTGCTCCGAGACCGGGAGTAAATCCATGAGCGTGCAAAAATCTGAGCGTGAATTGTACTTGGCAGCCAACAAACTGTTGGCAAGAGCCGAGCAGCAGGCCTACTTAAGCGAAGCTTGTGGGGATAACGATGAACTTCGTGAGCGAGTGCTTAAACTTCTAGACGCCAAGTCTGGACCAGCCGACAACTTGCTTGTGGCCGCTGCGCCCGCTTCTGGTGTAGACGGCGCGGACGAAAGTGGAGATCTCATTTCGTCAACGGGTGACCAGGACGATGCCAAGTCACTAACGCCAAGTATTGATCGTTACCGAATTATTGAGGAGATTGGCCAAGGAGGGATGGGAACCGTCTACATGGCCGAGCAGCGTGAGCCGGTACGGCGTAAGGTGGCACTGAAAGTCATCAAACGCGGCATGGACTCCGAGCAAGTCGTCGCCAGATTCGAGGCCGAACGACAAGCGCTAGCATTAATGAACCATCCCAACATTGCCGGTGTGTTGGACGCGGGTATGACCGAAGACGGACGCCCTTTCTTCGTGATGGAATTGGTGCGCGGCATCCCGATCACCGAATACTGCGATCGTCATAAACTCAGCCGAGATGAACGTCTGAAGCTCTTCATGTCTGTGTGCAGCGCGGTCCAGCATGCGCATCAGAAGGGTATTATTCACCGTGATCTGAAACCAAGCAACATCCTGGTTGAACTGCATGATGTCCAACACATCCCCAAAGTAATCGACTTCGGTGTGGCCAAGGCCACCAGTCAGCGACTAACGGACAAGACGCTCTACACACTGTTCTCCCAGATGATTGGGACTCCGCTCTATATGAGTCCCGAGCAGGCAGAGTTAAGTGGCCTGGATGTTGATACGCGGAGTGATATTTATTCTCTCGGCGTGTTGCTGTACGAACTGCTAACAGGGACGACTCCGTTTGATCGTGAAACATTTAGGCAAGCGTCCATCGACGAGATGCGCCGGATCATACGCGAAGATGAACCGCCGCGCCCCAGCCAACGCATCAGTACGTTGAAACAACAGCAGGCATCAACTGTTGCAGAGAAACAGGGTATTGATGTGCGTAGTCTGAGTAGTAAGCCTGCCAAAGAACTCGACTGGATTGTGGTTAAGACACTCGAGAAAGACCGGCGGCGACGGTATCAATCCGCGATGGAACTGGCAGACGATGTGCGTCGGTATCTGGATGGTGAAATGGTTGAGGCCTGTCCGCCATCAGTCACCTATCGTCTAAGACGGTCGATTCAACGCAATCGTTGGCTGATCGGAACGTCGGCTATCGTCCTATTGACCATGGCCATCGGAACGGCGGTGAGCATTAAGTATGCCCTAGATTCAAGCAACAATGCGGACGAGGCGGCGAAAGCCCAGGCCTCCGCCGAAAGTCTAGCTGCGGACTACAAGTCGTTGGTGGAGATTTCGGATGCGAATGCAAGTGCGGCTGAAGAAGCTTCACACCGCGCTCGACGAAGCGCCTACGTGTCAGATATTCGCTTAGCCTCTTCACTGATCGATCAGGGCTTGCAATCAGAAGCAATTGAAAATCTAGCTCGTCATGTTCCACTCGGAGATGAACTCGACTTTCGGGGATTTGAGTGGCACTATCTGCTTGGTAAAGCCAATCAGTGTACATTGACTTGGACAGGAGCGAACGCCACCATCCTTGACATTGATTGGAGCAGTGACGGAAAGCTGATTGCTACGGCCGACTACAGTAAAGCATGTTGCGTCTGGGACGCTGCCACCGGCGAAAGGTTGCAGCGATGGGAAATTCCTTGGAACGTTGTGAAGTGCGTACGGTTTAGCGATGACGGCCAGTGGCTTGCGTGGGGGGCAGCTGAAACCAACGGACCAGTGCGTATTTGGGATCGCGAAAACGACCAGCTGGATGAAGCTGGCTCTTTTGCAAGTTCTATTTGGTCAATTGGTTGGAGTTCAGACGGACAGCGAATGGTGATAGGTACCTTGTCGGGTACGACCGCACTCAATCGGGAAAAACGCTCGACCGTCTATATCTTTGAACGCCGCAATGGAGAGTGGGAACAGACCGCGGAAGACGTATTCATGGGCAACGTAAAGTTCGTCGATTGGAATTACGACGATTCAACAATTTGGGCTATTTCACAGTACCCGAACGACCCTGAGACTCTTCCGATTCGTGCTTACGAAGGGAAAGACCTTGCCAGACAAGAGCTGCAGGAGATTACGACCACCCAACAGAGCGAAGCGTCTTTAGCTCATCATGACTCACGTATTGCGATCGTCGATACCGGCGGGTGGTGTACCGTCTACGATAGCGAAACAGAAGAGCAATTACGACGATTTCGTTGCCATTGGTCTAGCGGTGTTCCGTGTTGGAGCTTGGATGACAAGTTCCTCGCGACCTGCGGTCTCGATGGTTTCGTGAAAGTTTGGGACACACAAACTTGGGAGTTACTTCATACCTTCGGTGGACATCGCGGCAAAGTCAATCGAGCGGTTTGGTCCCCCGATGGTCGCCAACTCGCATCGTGCGGTGATGATGGCCAAATCATCATTTGGGATCTTGAGCCACGCGCGAAGAATGTGATTGCCACAGGTGATGTGAACTCAGGTACCAACTTCTTTTGGTCTGGCAACGATGCCGTTCGCCACATTCGTGATGATGCCATTTTGGAAACGAATGTTATTACTCATGAAAGCCGCGTTGTACGACCGCTTGAACACGATACGGGAGATTGGCAACTCATCACTCCCGAACACGCGATCGCTAGAATCGATGAAAGGATTACAAGTTCGACCGCCGCCGATCTGATCGCATTGATCGGCGATCGAGTGGTTCGGCAGATGGCGGCGAACCGATTTACTCCGCTCAAGCTCGCTACCGGGCAGGGGTATCGAACTCCGTCGACGCTCATTGAACCAGGTGGTAGCGGTCTTGTTCCAGTTGGAGCGGGTGTCCTTATGGATGTCCAGCAATTTGCGTGGGCTCCCAGCGACCGCGTTATTGCGGCTGCAGGCGATATCAAAAGCACAAACCATTCGGAGGTAAAACTAAATGGAAGAGGTGTCACACTAATCGACGCAAGCAGCGGCAAGGTGACAGAATTCGCAGACTTAAGCGAAGGTTCTGGCAAAGTATTCTCGGTCGCCTGGTCGGACGATGAAGAACTCATCGTTGCCGGGAAGAGTTCTGGCTTGTGCGCGACCATTCTTGCTTCCGACCTCTCGCCAATCATGACTCGTCAGCAACATCGCGCAAATATCTTCACGATGGATGTTCATCCGGACAATCGACGGGTTGCTTCGGGTGGCGAAGATCAAACGGTGGCCGTTTGGGATGCCTTCACGGGCGATGTGCTACTTCGTCTGAGCGTTGATCAGACGATTAAGAATGTCGCCTGGTCGGAAAATGGCGAACGGTTGGCAGCAATGATGGAGGATGGGGCGATTCAGATTTGGGATATCAAGAAAGGCAAAGCTTTTGAGGCATCCAGTCACTTCCGAAGCCACATCGAGCAAATTCTGAATCAATAGTGGCAGCAGTGCGTTGATGGAGAGGAGTGGGCTGCGGCAGCCAAGGCTTGGGATCAGCACGAGGAATTCGAACAATCTGATTCCTATCGGCCTTATTACGTCCGGACGTTGTTGCGTCTTGCGCTTTCAGATATCGAGTCCGCACGTGAAACCGTGAAGAATATGTTTGCTAACGTACCAATGGACCGGGACGAGCTTTCGACACACTATTTGGCTTGGACTTCGGTGCTGCATCCCAAGCTTGTAGAAGACCCAGAGCTCGTGATTGAGTTGGCGCGCAAAGGTAGCAAGTCAGAACCTGATCGACAACAGAATGTGCTGACTGTTGGGGCTGCACTTTTGCGAGCGGGTCAGCATGAACAGGCGGCGGAAGTGTTCGCAGAGATCGACCCGACGGAGAAGGACGGGGCGACTTCGCTGACGTACCTGGCCTACTTTCAAGCTATCAATGAGTGGAAGCTCGGGCGGTACGATGCAGCACGTCAGGACCTTGCTGAGGCAAACGCGCTCGCCGATCAAGAACTCTCCGCGTCACCTATTTGGAATCGCAAGTTGACGATTCAATTGCTGCGCACCGAGGCTGAAAATCTAATTGAGAAGCCGAACCTCTGACCATCACGCCAGGCCGCAATAGTTGCTGCTACGGGATCGTTTTTCGTTGGGTCGAGTTCCTTTGGCTTGCATTAGTTCTGAGTCCGAGGTTCAAGCCGGTCGTTGCGAGTTCGTTTCGATCGGGAAGCAGCGGCTTTCCTGCTCCGACCCTGAAGCCCAATCTCAATGAGATTATAGAAATCCGATGACTTTCCCGGACGGCAGGAACCGGGAAACCGCATTATTCAGTAGCGAACGATACGTTCGGCCCCTTTCGAGTGGGGGCCGACACAACTACTGGAGAATTCACGATGCCACGCTTGCCGTTTCTAAATCGACGACAGTCCGGAAATCGCGCCCGTCCAAATTCCCGGACTAGCTCGATTCGCAGATTCCGGCGTAGTCTGGTGGCCGGCTTGGAGACTCTCGAAAACCGCCAATTGCTTGCTGCCGATGTGCTGTTGGCTGATAGCTTCGAGGCTGGTTTCAACTCGAATGATTGGGTTGGTAACTGGGTCGAGGACAGCCAAAATGATTGGTTTCGGTCGACACAACGCGCCACCGACGGCAGCCGCTCCGCAGAAGTGGATGGCTCTGCCAATAACGCAACCCTAACACTGAGTGATCCTATCGACCTCTCCGATTATGATTCGGCAGAGCTCACCTTCGATTGGTTGATCGAGAGTGGGTTCGATTCCGGCGAATATCTTGCTCTGGACATTTCCAGTGACGGAGGATCCAGCTGGGACACCAGCGTGCTGCAGCTGGACGGCAACAGTGATCCGGAGAATCAATGGCAATCCGAAACGGTCGACTTAACTCCCTACAAATCGTCTGATGTCCTCGTTCGGTTTCGCGCTAAGGTCAGTCGTTGGAACGAGGATGCGAATGTCGACAACGTGAAGATAACGGGCGAGCGTTCCGAATCAGAGTTTCCAGCCACCATCTCGTACCCCGACTTTAGTGACTCGACTGGACTTACGCTGCTTGATGACGCTGCAATCGCAAATGGCAACACCCTTCGCCTAACACCTGCGGCAAGCAGCATGGAAGGAGCTGCCTGGCATACGGACAAGCAATTTGTGTCCGTCGACTGGGAAACATCGTTTGATTTCAACCTGAATGAAAACACTGGGAACTTCGGTGGGTCGGATGGTTTTACCTTTGTCATCCAAAATCATGCACCGACCTATCTCGCAGGTGGTGGAGGCACACTGGGCTATGACGCCCTTCCAAACAGCTTGGTTGTTGAATTCGACACGTATTTGAATGCTGATGTAAACGATCCTAGCGAGAGCCACATCAGCATCCACACCAATGGCACTGGACCGAATAGCTGGGACGAATCACTTTCCATTGGCTCATTCGATACGCCATCCCTTATGGATGATGCGACGACGCATAGTGTGAAGATCCAGTATGTTTCTGGGCAACTGCAAGTCTTTTATGACGGCTCGCTCTCCCCGGTTATCACAGCCGATGTCGATTTGAATGAGTTGCTTGATTTGGACGCGGGCAAGGCTTGGGTTGGGTTTACTGCAGCGGCAGGAGGCGGTGTTCAGAATCACGATATCCTGAATTGGGAATATCGTGTTCTAGCCGACACGAGCAGCACGGTGGCGGTCAGCAATTCGTCTGTCATCGAAGGGGACGGAGGGACAGCGGATCTGGTGTTCCAGGTCGTGCGTGACGGCGATATCTCGAGCCCAGCGACGGTAGACTGGTCACTCGCTGCAGGTTCGGCAATCCCCGGAGTCGACTACGTAAACACCACGGGACAAATTTCCTTCGCAGCAGGTGAAGCAGCCAAGCCGATTGTCGTAACGGTCAATGGTGATGCGGTCGAGGAAGACGACGAAACGCTGCGAGTGCAGTTGGCAAACTTGTCCAGCGGAATTCTGGTCGTCGATGAAGCCGTGGGTACCATCCTCAACGACGATACATCCGTTTCCATAAGCGATGTCACTGTGACTGAAGGCGACAGTACGCTTAGCCTCCTCGGAAACTTTGTCACCGAAGGCAGTGGCGGTCTCACGCGACCACGAGTTTTAGAATTCGGGCCTGACGGAAATGGCGATGGTGTCGAAGACCTGTATGTCGCCAGTGTGGATACGAACGAAATCTTGCGTTACGACGGCGCGACGGGTGATTTTCTAGATCCGTTTATCACAGGCGAACCGCTGCTCAATAACCCACTCGATTTTGCGTTCAGTCCTGAGAATGGCGATCTTTACGTATTGAGCGGAACCAACAGTGATGCGAGCGTGTTACGTTTTGACGACGCGGGACAACTTGTTGAGGCGACGGTGACGGGATTGGTTGCTCCTTGGGGGCTGTCATTCTTCGAGAGCGGAGACAAGTTTGGAAATATGCTTCTGACCGATCGCGATAGTGATCGCGTCCTGCTTTTCGATGGGACGTCGCTAACCGATTTCGTTTCGTCAGGCAGCGGTGGTTTGGATAATCCCCGCAACGCCATCGTTGGCCCGGATGGCGATGTGTATGTCGCCAGTCGCGATACATTGCAAGTTTTGAAATACTCCGGCGCCGACGGACAGTTTGATCGCGTCGTTGTCGACATTCCGCTATCGTCGATCTCGTACATCGAATTTGGAAGCGATGGTCTCTTATATGCGACGGGGCGATCGAGCAGCGTTTGCTGCGATACGACTCTGCTGCAGATCGATGTCGTTTCGGGCGCAGTGTTGCAGACACTTCCGCTAGAGCGGGATGGCTGGTCGTTCACCGTGGGACCGAACGATGTGATCTACAACTCGGGGAATGGTTTTGGCAATTTTGTAGACCTAAGTGGTGCAGCTAGCAGCGCATCCTTTGAAGTCACGCTTTCAAAGCCAAGTGCAGTCCCCGTCACGGTGGATTTCTCCACGTTGGGTAGCTCGGCATCAGCTGGGCTCGATTTTGTCCCCGCCAGTGGCACGGTTACCTTCGAACCCGGAGTAACTTCGCGAACGATCCTCGTCTCGACTCTCGATGACGAAACGGGTGAAGGCGACGAGACTTTTGAAGTCCAGCTTTCCGGTGTTCAGGGTGCGTCCCTGGCAGACTCGATGGGAACGGGGACGATCCAAGACGATGATGCGGTGAACCAGGCGTCTACGGCCAACAACGACTCCGCTCCAACGCTCGAAGACCAGGCCGTCAGTATCGACGTGCTTGCCAACGATTCAGATCCCGAAGACGACGCCCTTTCCATCGACTCGGTCACCCAACCAGCGTTTGGCTTGACGGTCATCGAAGCCGGCCAAGTTCGCTATATGCCCAACGCAAACTTCTACGGGAGCGATAGCTTCACCTACACCATCGTGGATTCAGCAGGCAACACTGCCACCGCATCCGTTGATGTGACGGTCACCCCGGTGAACGACGCTCCAATCGCGGCTGTGGACAGCTTCTCGTTGGATCAAGACACCAGACTCACCATCGATGCCCCCGGTGTGCTGGTCAACGATTCGGATGTCGACGGAGACTTGCTGACCGCGTCGGTTGTTTCCGGCCCGGCCTCCGGCTCACTCTCGTTGGACTTGGATGGCTCCTTTACCTATGAACCCGCCGCGGGATTCTCAGGCACGGATAGCTTCACTTACCAAGCAGTCGATCCCTCCGGAGCGAGTAGCGACCCGGTGACGGTTAGCTTGCAGGTAAATCCTGTCGCTGGTGGTCCGAATCTATCGCATGGCAGTGTCGTCGACGTTGGCGATATCTGGCAAACTGTAAGCCTCGGAATGTCCTACGACTCCGCCGTCGTCGTCGCCACCCCACGCTACAACAACGGTTCAGGCCCAGGGGTGGTGCGAGTCCGCAACGTAACCTCGACGTCGTTCGATGTTCGTGTGGACAGTGTCGGTAGTTCAGCATTCAGCGGTGGCATTCACTTTATCGCCATGGAAGAAGGGGTTTACGACGTACCTGGCGAATACAAGCTGGAAGCGGTCAAGGTTAATCAGGCAGGCACTAGTCGCCGTAGCGGCTGGCAGATCAACTCTCAGGGATACGCTCAGAGCTACAGCAATCCCGTTGTGGTTGGCCAAGTCATGTCGACCAACGACGATTGGTCGGTGTTCTGGTCTAGTAGCTCCAGCCGTACTAGCCCCGCGAATTCAGGATCGCTGAATGTCGGCAAGCATGTCGGAGAGGATAGCGATACGACGCGTAACACGGAGACACTCGGTTACTTCGTGATCGAAGCTACCAGTAGCGGTACGATTGACGGTCTGAATTTCAGTGCTGGAGTTGGTAGCGATACCATCCGGGGTGTTGGCAATGGTACGTACCAATACTCGGGCGTGAATCCATCTGGTGCCACCACAGCAGTCCTCAGCGGTGCTGGTATGGATGGCAATGACGGCGGTTGGGCAGTCCTACGTGGCACCGACCCGCTGGCATCGAACAGCATCCAGATGTCGATTGATGAGGATCAGATCGGAGACAGCGAACGGAATCACACCACCGAACAAGTGGCTTACTTTGTGATCGGTGAATCCGCCGAGGGCGAAGCCAGCCAACTTGCCATTCCAGAAATTCGTATCCACGATCCGATGGACGTCAACGGCGATGGATTTACCTCACCGCTTGACGCCCTCGCTGTCGTCAACGCATTGAACGCTGAGCCAGGTACAGGTTTGGAAGAAGGCGACATGGCCTTAGACACGAACGGCGATGGTTACCTATCCGCCTTGGATGCACTGCTGGTCGTCAATCACTTAAATGCATCCCCGCCAACACCGGAAGGGAAGTCATCCGGCTCGAATGAGTCTCTGATCGACGGCTTCTTCGGCAGCCTGGAAGAGGACGATGAGGATGATCGACTTGGATTCGGAATCGTCTAGCGTTTGGTCGCCGATTGAATCCGCGATATGCTTTCTGGTCCTTCCAGCGTTTTTGAGTGGTCTGGCCAGACAGTTTCCAGCGTTCGTTGCCGCCAAGTTCTACGGGCATTCCGCCGCGATCGAGGGAGACTTTCGAAGTCTTAAGCAAGCGTCTGCCTGAGCTGCCAGGTTATAGGAGACGCCATTAGCCCTGATCTAGTGATTCACGGCTTCGGCGGGGGACGAACTCAAGCCCACCGTGTTGATGGTCGAGACGGTAATCGAATCTTGGGCGGAATCGAACGAATCTTTCAGCTGATACTCAAACTTGACCAGCGGAATCTCTGGTGTATCGCTGTACTGCAGACCTTGAGCGACCTTACGACCGCGAGGATTCGTTGGCCTCGCTGGAACCCGGGCCAGCTCTCTTCCGTTTCGCTGAATCACGAACTGAAGAATTCCGCTTTCCAAATCTGCCCGCGGCGTCCAGCTGAGCAGGCCATCGTCTACTCGAACGTCAGTGGGTTCAGGTGGCGCTGTGGAGTCGGTGACTTCCTCGCCACTTACGAATTCCATCCATCTCTTAGCCACTGTCTCATCGGGCAACCAAATGGCTTCGCCGAGATCGCCCTCGAATTCTTGAGCCGGAACCGCTCTAGAACCACGCAGTGGAGCCAACCACGCTTGCGAGACTGGCATCTTGCCCATCGCTCCGCCAAACTTCTTGGGTAAGCGATGGCTCAGGCATGAATCAAACCACGGAATCGCCAAGTAGCGCTGTTCGCCACATTCATGCTCACTGAGAGGATCAATTGCCACTCCGGAGAACGCCCCGACATTGCGTAGGGAAAGATGCATCTCTTTGACCGATGGCCAAACCTTCGAGAACCTACCGTCAGTCGCCGTGACGCCTTCGCGAGTCCCCAAATTAAACATCAGCGGTGTATCAATCGGTAGTTTCGGTAATGAGACAACCTCCACATCGGGACGGTCAGGGATGGGGCGCAGCGCTGCGCTGCCAGATCGCATCCAAGCGGCCGCCACACGTTCTGGGTACAGGCAAAACATGGTTGCCGCCCAATACGCGCCGCCACTGTGCCCCCAGAGGGCCCATGGCACTTCCGACAGTTCAGGGTGTCCCGAAAGTTCTCCAAGATCATCTAAGCCGCGCTGAAAGGCTTCCGCTGACCCGTTTCTCGGATCGCACCACAAGGCGCAGTTGCCACCGTCGGGCATCTCATAGGACGCAGCCAATAAAGCCGAGTCATGCTTCTGGGCGAGGGCTTGCCAGTGCAGATCATGGGCTCCGGTCAGGCCCGATTTGCAGGACCCTGTACCGCAGCCATGTTGATGGACAATGACACCGCGTATCTGTTCCACGCCGGGAGGAAACCAGACTGTGTAACGGACACCGTACTGCAACTTGCCAGGAGTTTTTGAAGCCGGGTATCGCACACGAAAGTAGGGTGGGTCCGCCGGCGGGGCAATTTCGTAGGGCAGATCAAATCGTTCGATCAACTCGATCGCCTTCTCCGCCATGCGAGTGCCAAAGATCTTGTATCCCTCGGCCGAGTAGTGCAGATCGTTCTTTATCGGCTTACCGCCGCGACTTAACCCATCGTTGAGATCGTCCGTATTGACCCATCGGCCACGTTGGAGTGCACTAGCCAGATCCACCAAGACCTTTCGCATCGCCATCCAATCAGGGTAGTCTGGATTCTCGTTGCCGAAGTCAGACAGACGCCCTAACACGACGTTGATGTTCTTGCGCCCAAGGTCCTCTTGAAGTTGCGCGAGGACTCGCTGGAAGCTCTCGCGGTAAACTTCGGCATTTCCGAGGCGGGCGTCCTTCTCTCCCTGCATCCATAGAAAGCTGACCGTTTGGAACTGGCGCCCGTCGGTTGCTTCCTTCACCTTCGCAATCAGTTGATGATAAAGATCACCGGGCCCCGCCCCGGACGGATCAGGTTCGCCGGTCCACGCTTTGTCCCACCGCGAGATCGATTGGCCGCCGTGCGAATCCTTGACGACCACAACGTGCCCGACGCCAAACCGCTCGTAAAGCAGCGGCAATAGCGTCTGTTCGGGCTTGAGCCCATTCATGTTCGACTGGCCCGAAAGAATGAACAGATGATCTTCCTGGGCTTGGGACGAGTCAGCCGCAATGACCAGCAGCGTGGTGAAAAAAAGCAAGTTCTTTGAGTAGGAAGTTATCTGCATGCGCGTATGTCAGCTGGATTCGGTGGACATGAGAGAACAGGTTGCAACCATCAGTGTACATGGCAATGCAGCATTGAGCTTTAGTGAATCCAGGGCTAGTCAGAGTTTCGAGTTAGGGCATGAGCCGGGACGCGTGAGCGACCGGTATCGCATAAGACCCGTTGCCAATGGGCAGCGTTGGCAGCGTTGGGCAGCGGCTAAACAGCCCAGATTCAAAGTAGGATCAGCTCTTTTAGTGAAGCGCCTCCGCAACTTCGTCCTGAGCCGGCGAACCAACTAAATGGAGGTGATTGTGATCTACGTACAGGACTTCCAGAGAATCCCGGGAAACCGGGTCCGAACTTAATAGGGTCCTTTTCGTGTCTTCGAAATAAATTGAGCATTGCCTTGAGCCTCGCATTCGTGCAGAACGCAAGAATTTTCGTTCGAGAACACACAGTCGAAAGACAAACGGCATCCATTATCAGACTGGGTGGGATGGCGCACATAATCACGTCGTGCTTCGCTTGTGGCTGCGTTTCGAAAGGGGTGATCCTGTGTTCGCATTCATGTTTGGTACGGTGATCCTTGCATACTTAGCCGCAGACTTCATCGCAGGATTCTTCCACTGGCTCGAAGACCGCTACTTTGATGAGGCTTGGCCCATCATCGGAAGTTGCGTGACCAAGCCAAATAACTTGCACCACGTTAAACCGACTGCTTTTTTGGAAGGCAATTACTGGCAACGTAACTGGACCACGATTGTGCCGGCGGGGCTCGCTGTTCTTATAGCAGCAATTTTTGAATCCCCGTTTTGGATGTTGACGTTTACTTTCGTTTCACAAGCCAACGAAATACACGCTTGGGCGCATAGTAAGGGCAAAGTCAGTAGGTTCATCGACGTCATGCAAAGCGTCGGCATTTTGCAATCACCGAAGCATCACGCCGTTCATCATCGAAGTCCGTTTGATGTTCATTACTGCCCGCTTACGAATTGGCTAAATCCTATTTTGGATGAAGCGGGATTTTGGCTTCGGCTTGAAAGGCTTGTGTTCAACGTGAGTGGGCTGAAACCAAAGAGCGGGCAAAGACTGAGCTAGATCTGAAGGTTTGGTGAAAATTCGTTCTACAGGTACGCGAAGCAGCCGGCAGGTGAGAACCTACATCCGCGCAGGCTCGATGTATTACGGCTCGCGTCGCGATCCCGTTGGCTGGCAGTAGGTGTCGATTAAGGGCTGTGGAAGCAAGTTCAGCGAACTATTCTCACAGGCTTAGTGCAAAGAGTTTGTCGCTTCTCCAACAGCCCGAGACGCCTGGTGACAGATATGGACCAGAGTGAACGAGTTGGTGCTGCAAAACCCGAATTGGGTCCATCGCAGACGCGAGCATTCTCCCGCTACGAATTCGATGATTCTCTTTCTCGTCGAACGGTAGGTTACGTTGAAGCCCAAGGCGGCCTACAGCAATTTGGGACAGGCCGCACCGATTTATTGGCAACTCACCCGGAATGGGTGATAAGCTGGCGGGCGTCGATAGGCAGCAGGGCTACTTGCTTCGCCCCGGCAAGCAACTTTCTGTTGTATGCAATCAGCTCAGACTGAGAACTCTTTCATCGCAAAGACCAGGATTTCCAATGATCCGTAGACTTCTCGCTCTTGTTTCTTCTGCAAGCTTGCTCGCCATGGCCGTGACAACGTTAGGCCAGGAACCGCCGGATCGAGAGTTTGTTGTCTTTCCGCCTCAGGGCGTCGGTATCCTCTCGGTGGAAGGAAGCGAAGGTACGAAGACGTTCTCAAAGAGGGCTCAAGGAAGAATTCGGTTACCGCTCCCGAACGGAATCGTTGCGCTGAACCTATCCGAATCGGGATCTCATAACCTAGGATTCCTGCGAGAGAATGGTGGCCTTCACATCGATCGCGTGACGATCCGTCGTACCGAGTTGGACAACACGGCTCTATTGGCACTCACTTCACTAAAAACGGTTTCCAAGCTCGAATTCTCACGTTGCACCTTCGCCAGGGGGGCCTTCGAAAATCTAGAAGCACTGCCCGCTCTGCGAGAACTCAAAATCGACGCGTCGGGAAATGATGCTGCTCTAGACTGGGTTGCCAAGCACACTACGTTGCATGATTTCTATTCATTCCCGAGTCTACGGCCCAAAGAGCTAGAACAACTGGTCGGGCTCAAGGATCTGCAGAAGACGGCTATCAGGATCGATGAAGACTCGTCTCAAAGCATCGACGTTGTTCTCAAATTTCCCAAACTTCATTATCTGGGTCTGCAGGTCGAAGGCGAACTTAGTGATCGTTCGCCACTGCTAGCCCTTTCCAAGCTTCCCGAACTCGAAGAACTGAGATGGTTCTATGGAACAGCGGACGGAATGGTTCTCGAAGCACTCGGGGGCAACCCGAGCCTCAAGAAGTTGACACTCTTTCAGGTTGAACCAAGCGAAGGATTCCGAGAGGGCCTGGGCAGCCTTAAATCCTTGCGTTCGTTGACGTGCATTCTGGGTGGTGATCAATCAGCGCTGGGAAATGGATGGGTCCCAGTCCTCGCTTCGCTGCCGGAGCTTGCGGAATGGCCCAAGTTGGAATTGGTCGATTCGGAATCTTTTCGGCTGATCTCTCGCTGTCCGCAGATTACCAATCTAGCCATACGAGGACTCGCTAGTGGCTGCACCGAAGCGGACCTCTGCCAGACCCTAGGGATGCTGCCAGAGCTGCGTCGGCTCAGCCTGGAGAATATGCCATTCTCTGACTCCGGCTTGAAATGCCTTGCAAATGCGAAACACCTAAACTACTTGCAGTTGTTCGATACCTATGCCAGCGGCTCTGGATTCCAGTCGTTGAAAGGCCTGAAGAACTTGGCAGAGATTAGCTGGTGGGGTGGCTTCAAAGATGACGCTCCCGTTGAACCTGACTTCACATATCTTCCTGCTTTGAAATCCTTGAAGAGTATTCACGTGGGCGGGTCCCGTTTTATGCCGGATGACCTCCATGTGCTTGGCGAGTGTAAGAGCCTCCAGGCGGTCCGGCTCTTTGGTGGAGGGTTCGCTGAAGATTCTGTGGCGGAGTCGCTTTCAGCTTTGCCGAATTTAGAAGAGATTTCATTTAGTGATAATTGCGTACTAACCAATAAAGGCGCGGAGCTCCTGGCAAATTGTAGGTCGTTGCGAGAGGTTGTCGTCATTGGATTCTTCGATCGAGCGGGCGCCCTCGCGTTAGCCAGTCTCCCGCGGCTCGAGAGACTAGTTATGCGATCTACCAAATTGACCGACGAGCACGTTGATCAAATGCGCGTCAATAATCCCACGGTTCCGTTTTTAACCGGCGGTGGCAACCCACGCACGTCCGTAGTCGTCGACGAGAACGGTCGGTTACGCAAGAAACGCCCGGGCGAAGACTCGATCATTGTGGGTGAGGACGGCATCCAACGAAAATTCGATGCAAGAGATGTTGCCCTGCGCGAGAGAATGGATGAGTTGGAAGGCAGTGGAGTCCCTTCCCATCAAGGAGATCTCACACGTTTTGCGTCCCATCTGAAGGAAATGGAACATCAGGTCGTGTTAGTCGACTTTTGGGGAACATGGTGCGGTCCCTGCCGCTCGCAGATGGCCAAGCTAAAGTCTTTGGAGGAGAAATTCGGAGACCAGGGCTTTGCGATTCTTGGCGTCCACACCAGTAAGGGTGCTAACGAACTCGATACGTTCGTAGCCCAGAAAGGGATCGCTTGGCCGAACTTGGTCGACCATTCTGGTGACATCATCGAAGCCTTCCGAGTTCCGCACTACCCATCGTATTTCCTTTTTGATCGCAAGGGTATTTTACGCGTCGCGCTCGCCCATCCTCTCGGTTTGGAAGAAGCAGTCGCACAGCTGGTTGCCGAAAAATGACGTCCTCTCCGGTTTCCAGGACATCGATCAACATCCTGCCTACCACTGCTCTATAAGTCGCTTACCGGGACGACTTCCTTTGATCGCCAGACGTTCAGGACAGCTTCTCCGGACGAGATGCGTCGCATCATTCGCGAGGACGAACCGCTGCGACCAGCCAAGAGATCAGCACACAGAACAAGGTGCACGACTCTCCAATTGATCGAGAACATCACCCCTGTTAAACCGAAATTGTTTCGTACCTGGCTCGCAGAGAAGAGCAACAAGCGCGACAGATCCAATGAGAATGGGAAACCCGGGGCGTAGACCCCGACCGTTGCTGCCTTTCTTGAACTCGATTATAACCGAGCCAAAGTCTTTCACTGGCATGATTGTGCGTTTGAAGTAAGGGATCCGATGCCTCGTTCATTTTCAATCACTGCTGCCGTTGGACTATCTGCCGCATTGCAAGCGTCGCTTCAAGCTCATGACAGCATGATTCCACACGTTCACCCCAGCGGTGAAACGTTGAATCCAAGCGCGGGAATTGTTATCACAGTCGCCACCGCAATAGCCGTGCTGTTTGTCTGCGTGCTGTTCAAAGTGATTCATTCGATCGCAGGGCGATCCGTGCGGAAAGCAACATGATCCATCGCCTCTCTCTTACTGGAAAAAAAAGATCGACGAGCCCTACTGCATCGATAAGCCGATGCTTTTGTGGCCGACACTCCGGAAGCAGCCGGCAGGTGGGAACCTACCAGCCTGTGTTTCAATAGCCTAGGCAATTGGACTTACTTAGATGATTTCAAAGAAAGATGACACGTCGTCTTTCTCGTCGTCGAGATCACCGAAGTAGCCGTCTACGATTGATTGGATTGAGTCGGCTCCTTCGGCTTCAGCGTTGGTCGATGAAGCATTCAAGTGATTGACGACCAGCAGTGCATCCAAGGCGGATAGGTAGCCGTTGCCGTTCGTATCTAAGGCCATGTCACCTTCTTCCCAACCTGTACCTGGCTCAGCGTTCAAAGCGTTGACGACAGCCAGGGCGTCGATGGGTGAGGTGAACCCATCGCCGTTGACGTCCATCGGATCATGGATGCGGATTTCTGGAGCGGCGAGTTGACTGGCTTCGCCCTCGGCAGATTCACCGA
The DNA here is from genome assembly GCA_046290675.1 of Aureliella sp. Lineage (GTDB taxonomy): Bacteria > Planctomycetota > Planctomycetia > Pirellulales > Pirellulaceae > Aureliella. The sequence continues at coordinate 385,694 of JBKAHA010000005.1, read as the reverse complement.
TCACAAAGTAAGCCACTTGCTCAGTAGTATGGTTCCGCTCACTGTCGCCGATTTGATCTTCGTCAATGGACATCTGGATGCTGTTCGATGCCAGCGGATCGGTACCTCGTAGAACCGCCCAGCCGCCGTCATTGCCATCCATACCAGCACCGCTGAGGACTGCGGTGGTGGCACCCGATGGATTCACGCCCGAGTACTGGTACGTACCGTTGCCAACGCCGCGAATGGCGTCGCTGCCGACACCCGCAGTGAAGTTCAGGCCGTCAATGGTGCCGCCACTGGTGGCTTCGATGACGAAGTAGCCGAGCGTCTCCGTGGCTCGCGTGGTATCGGCATCTTCTCCGACATGTTTGCCAACGTTCAAGGATCCAGAATTCGCCGGACTGGTGCGGCTCGAGCTACTGGACCAGAATACGGACCATTCATCGTTGGTCGACATGACTTGGCCGACTACCACCGGATTGTTGTAGCTCTGAGCGTAAGCCTGCGAGCTGATTTGCCATCCACTGCGACGGCTGGCAGCGGATGTGTCTACCTTGACTGCCTCCAGCTTGTATTCACCGGGAACATCGTAAATGCCTTCTTCCATGGCAATGAAGTGAATGCCACCGTCGAACGCGGAAGTACCAACGTTGTCGACGCGAACGTCAAAGGAAGTTGCTGTGACATTGCTGATACGTACCACGCCTGGACCCGAACCATTGTTGTAGCGTGGCGTGGCGACGATCACTGCTGACTCATAGGACTTGCCGAGGCTGACCGTTTGCCAGCTGCTGCCAACAACTGGGACATTACCGTGAGCGAGATTGGGGCCCGTCACAACGGCGTTGACTTGTAGGCTGACCGCAACCGATTCACTGACCGCACCGGCGTTGTCCACAGCTTGATAGACGAAGCTATCGTTGCCAACGAAACCGGCGTCAGGCGTATAGGTAAACGAACCGTCTGCACTAAGAGTCAGCGAACCGGAGGCTGGGCCCGTAACAAGCGAGGCAGTGAGGTCGTCACCATCAATATCGGAATCGTTGCCCAAAACACCCGGAGCGTCGATGGTGAGTGTCGTGTCTTGGTCCAGCGAGTAGTTGTCATCGGCTGCTACTGGAGCATCATTCACTGGGGTTATCGAGATGCTGACCGTCGCGGTAGCCGTGTTACCGGCGGTATCCACGATGGTGTAGGTGAAGCTATCGCTACCGTGGAAATTGGAGTCGGGCGTATAACGCACTTGTCCAGCTTCGATGACGGTTATGCCTGAGGCGGGCTGAGTGACCGATTGGATGCTCAGCGAGTCGTTGTCTGGATCGTTATCGTTGGCCAACACATTAATCAATAGCGATACGTCTTCATTCGTCGTCGCGGAATCGCCGACCGCTGTAGGTGGATCGTTTTGCTCATCGACTGTGACGTTGACGGTTGCTGTGGAAGTCCCGCCGTTGCCATCGGTGATGGTGTAGGTGAAGGCGTCGGTACCGAAGAAGCCAGCATTGGGGGTATAGGTCAGCGTGTTATCGGAATTGACCGAGACCAAACCGCTTGAGCCATCCGTTGCCGATTGCACGCTGAGTGAGTCACCGTCTACGTCGGAGTCATTGCCCAGCACATCGAAAGTCACCGGAGTGTCTTCCAGTGTCGTCACCGAGTCGTCCGCGCTAACGGGGGCATCATTGACCGGTGCAACCGAGAGACTGACCGTAGCTCTGGCAGCATTGCCTGCAGCATCATTGATCGTGTAGGTGAAGCTGTCGCTACCGTTGAAGTCAGGATCGGGGGTGTACTGAACTTGCCCGCCGACGATGGTTGCTGTGCCCGAACTAGCTTGGGTCACCGAGGCAATAGAAAGAGCATCGCCTTCGGGATCCGAGTCGTTCGCCAACACATCGATGGTGACGGATTGATCTTCATCGGTCGTGCTGCTGTCATCAGTTGCCACCGGCGGCTGCGAAGCGACCTGACCAGTCAGGGCAACGCTGTCGACATACCAATAGTCGTAACGGCTGCTTGACATGTCGCCTTCGAATCGGATCCAGAGTGTGTCGGCTTCGAACGGAATGTCGTAGCTATAGTCCCGATAGGTATTATCATCTTCGCCGTTGACGAATGTTTTGAGTGTCGTCCAGTTTGAGCCATCTGGACTGACCTTCACGTAGGCTCGATCGCTGTTCTCGAATGATCGCAACTTGCTTGCGAAGGACAGATTCAGGTTCGTGATGCCTGCCGTATCGACTTGGCGAGTTAACGAACCACGACGCTGGATGATTGCATGAGTCGAGCCATCATTGGGAGTGCTACCAGATGTAAAGCCGGTGTTGCTCCCTAGATTCCAAGGACCGGTCCAAGGCCCCGTACCGCCATTCGGCGTCCCGTTATCAAAGCTATCCCGTGCCTCAATTTCGACAGGCGGTGGTGGAGGTGTTCCGAGTGAGTACTTGCGGACGAAGCCATCAAAACCGAGATTCTTGCTCGAGTACAAAGCTCCAGAAGTCGTTTCGAATTCTGAGTTGTTGGTGTACCCAGCAACATAGAGAGATCCATCGATGATGGTGGAACCCACGAAGTATGGAATTCCATCGCCAGAGAAAGCGTCATCGACGGCAACACGGTCAACAATTCTTGAGAGGTCTGCATCAAACCGTATGAAGAAGCTTGTTTTGGGATCCCCCCCCCGTATCAACTCCCAAAATCAACGGTCTATCACCATCGAGTTCGATTCTCGCAAAACCCGCATTGGTGCGTCCTAGACTTGGCTGAAACCAGGTGGAAAGTTCGAGAGCCCCCGTAGCATCGATCTTGCTGACATAGGTGCCTATGGATCCCGAAACGGTGGGCGGGGTATACGCTCCTGGCGTGACAGGAAATCCTTCCACCGCGCTCGTTCCTACGATATAAGTATTCCCCCCAGCATCGATCTTTGCATCCTGCACTGTCTCGTTACCGAAGAAGGTACTGTACTGAATCTCTCCATCGCTCGACATTCTTGTTACAAACCCCACGCGCCCGTCTCTTTCGGTTTGAAATGCGTCGGGGGTCAATGGAAAGACTTCGGAGTTGGTATTCCCGGCGACATGAATCAAACCGGAATCATCTACACCAATGCCTCGGATATAGTCGGTGCTTGAACCTCCGAGGTAGGTTGTAAGATGCTGCTCGTAGCCTCCGGTTGTTGGGCGAAAGCTAGCGACAATTCCGTCGATCCCACCGCCATGAGTTGAGTCGACTGACGGTTGACTTGTGGTCGGGAAATCCGTCGAGTTCGTAGCACCGCCGATAAGAAGGTCGCCACTCGGAGAGAGAGCAAGGCCAAGATAAGTCGTATTTTCATCTCCCGAGCCTCCTAGGTAAGAAGCAAAGACAAGTTCGTTCGTAGCGAGACTTGTCGGGTCCGCATCAATTGCATTGCCATCAAGAATCATGACGTAGTAGACTCCCTAGAGATGAAGAGGCCTTTCGATAGGCTTACTCAAGAGTGGATCGCTTCCCTATCTCCAGAGCAGAGGAAGCGACTATCGGATAAGGGACTGATCGAACCGGACGAGCCAGAGGAGAAAGAAGTCGAGACTCTTCTCTCGGACTATCTCGACGAATACTTCGAGAGTCGCAGCTCGGACGTAAAGCCTTCGACTCGGACCTTCTACAACCATACGAAGATGCGGCTCAAGGAGTACTTCCCAGGCCGAACGCTAAGGAGCATAACTCCAAGCGAAGGAAAGGCCTTCCGCAAGTGGATGGAAGAATCATCCAACAAGCGAGACACAAAGCAGAAGCGAAGCTCCCTGGCACCGAATACGGTAAGGCGAAGGATCGGCCTATGCCGGCAAGTCTTCAAACAGGCTATCGAGGATGGAGTAGCCGATCGGAATCCCTTCCTAGGCATGAGCACCGCAGTCCGAAGCAACAAGGAGCGGAAGCACTACATCGATCTCGCTACCTTTGCCAAAGTACTGGAAAAGGCTCCCAATGCTCGATGGAGAGCTTTGCTGGTCCTCTCTCGTATTGGAGCTGTCCGAGTCCCTTCTGAGATCGCAAAGCTGAAGTGGGAGCATATCAACTTCGAGAAGAAGAGGATCTTCATCGTCGATAGCTCGAAGACCGAGCATCACGCAAACCGCAAACTTCGCGTAATCCCGATGCTTCCCCAGATTGAAAAGGAGCTTCTAGCCCTTCATCTGGAAGCAGAGGAGGGAGAGGAGGAAGTCTTTCCAAGCATTCGGCCTGACTCCAATCTGCGGACCGGACTCGCAAGGATCCTCCTGAGGGCAGGCGTGAAGCAATGGCCGAAGCTTTGGCACAATCTCAGGGCATCGGGAGCTACAGACTTTGCTCGATCCCTTCCCTCTCACGTAGCCTCTGAGATCTGCGGACACTCCGAGGAAGTCGCCAAGGAACACTACTGGCAGGTGAGCGATTCGGATCTCGAATCTGCTATCGATAAGCTCGGCGGAGAGATCGCCCACAATATCGCCCACAACAATGGCGTAGAGAGTCCCAGTACGGCTGATGGTGACTCAGAGACAGATAAGAGAGAATCAACGGAAGCCGTTACTCTGTCTCAACTTAGCTCGATTCTTCGCCTCATGGCGGAGTCTGGCTTTGGGGATGAAGTGGGCGATGCAAGACTCGAACTTGCGACCCCCTGCTTGTAAGGCAGGTGCTCTAACCAACTGAGCTAATCGCCCTCTGTATCAAGAAACGTCTGGGAACGTTCTAATGCCAGACGTGATCACGGCGGATCCCGGAGCGGTGCGAGACTCTGACGCCCATACTCCACGGGCCTGCAGGCAAAGTGCAGGCAGATGGTTCCTAGCCGTTGCTGAGCTGACGATTGCGTCGAGCTCGGCGTTCTGCACGGAGACGGCTACGTCGCTTCACCTCACTAGGCTTTTCGTAGTATTCGCGACGACGCATCTCTTTCTTGATTCCGCTTCGCTCAACTAGTTTTCGGAATCGTCTGACCGCTTCTTGAATCGTTTCGCGGTCTCGGACCATCAACTTGACCATTCTGCTCCACTGCCTCTGATTTGGTCGCGGGTTTGTCCCGCTGTGTTTGTGTATCTAAATTGCTGTAAGACTCGGCGTCGAAATCGAGTCCCGAAGTGTAATGATTGACGCAACTTCCGTCCAGGCGTTTTGGCCAGGTTGGTGGGGCCAATCTAAGTCGGTGGTTGTTAAGAATCCACCTCCGCCCCTACGCTCGCTCTTCACGGAATTTCTCGCGGAGCTCGAAACAGGACGGTACGGTTCACTGACAAACGCTGTAAAAAGGATGCCCGAAGTGAACACGCGTACACCTCAAGCGGCAGCTGTCAGGTTGGAGAGCCCATCGAATAGTTAGATTGTCGGCCTCGGCCGCCTCATCGTCAAAGTTTTTCAGGGTTACCCAACGAGATATTTTGCCAGGCGCCTGCGAACCCGACCTCATCATTCCGATTGGAAGCCCATAGGAAGGCGCTGACGCCTATCAAATTTTCTCGTATCCCAGGGCAACCAGCTAGAAATGGATTCTGACTCGAGCGTCGAAAGCAGCAGCCAAGGTCTTGAGTTTCTGGCTGAAATGGAAGAGCGTCACAATCAAGTGCTGGAGGACCTCAATTCGCTAAACAGCAAAATTGAGTTTGTGCTGGAAGACTTCCTGAAAGGCAACCGCGCCGCGTCTGCCGACGAGCCAGCCCCAGCCTCAGAGTAGCTAGACTTCGCTGGAGTCCACAACCGCGGGCAACAACGCGATGAAGCCCCGAGGCGGCTTCCCCCTCCAGAAATCGTACGTTGCCTAGCCCGTTGCGCCGCTTCGCTGGGCTCAAGTTATCCAGCGAAGCTTGCGAATTCCGAGGGCCAGATCGAATCACAGTATGAATCACGGTGTTTTTGGCAACCCGCAGCATCGGCCGGCTAATCGGGCGCTTTGGCGAGTCGATCGTCCCCGAGCTAGATCGAGGCAATCTGATTCCACCTGATAAAACCAATGAGTTGGAGTCTTCGCCGTATCAGGGCCATTCAGACATTTGAACTGTGATTGTCGCCCTCTCCATACGATCGCTCGCCCCTCCCAGAATTCCTGGATGAACTCGGAACAGGAGGGAGAATTGAATTCGCCCGAAGTCCAACTTTACTGGCCCTGGAACCTTCAGATGGAATCCGGCGTGTGCCGTTGGTCCGTGTTAAAATGGGCTTAACTTCGACGACGATTCCGACCAGCCCCGCCCATCCCCTCGAGCTCCAAGGAGAACCCGTATGGATCGCCGCAAATTCCTCCAGGCCGCATCGGCGGCGACCGGACTCAGCCTAGCCGCCAAAGACTCATTCGCCGCCATTGCGGAGGGTGAGACCAAACGCGTTGGTCTAATTGGATCCGGCTGGTACGGCAAAGTTGACGTGCTAAGGCTGATCCAAGTTGCACCCGTGGATGTCGTATCGATCTGTGACGTCGATACTCAGATGCTCGACGGCGCCGCAGAAATCATTGCGTCACGACAGGCGAGTGGAAAGCAGCCGCGGAAGTACAAAGACTACCGCAAGATGCTAGCTGAGCGTGACTTAGATATCGTCATCATTGGAACGCCAGACCACTGGCACGCGTTACCGATGATCGATGCGGTCAAAGCGGGGGCAGATGTTTACGTACAGAAGCCAACTGCGATCGATGTTGTGGAAAGCCATGCGATGCTGAAGGCGGCTCGCAAGTACAATCGCGTTGTTCAAGTTGGCACGCAGCGGCGCAGCACACCGCACTTGATCGAAGCCAAGCAACGCGTCGTCGATGAGGGACTCCTTGGCGACGTCGCATTTGCCGACGTCTGCTGTTACTACCACATGCGTGCTCGAGAGAACCCCGCCCCAAAGGCGCCCCCAAAGAGTCTGGACTATGACATGTGGGTCGGCCCAGCGCCGATGACCGAGTTTTGTGGTTTGCAGCATCCTCGTAAGTGGCGAGCATTTACCGAGTATTCCAACGGAATCGTAGGCGACATGTGCGTTCACATGTACGACATGGTTCGATGGATGCTGGGCCTTGGCTGGCCAAAACGTGTTTCGTCTGTCGGGGGAATTTTTGTCGATCATAACGCCCGAGCCAACACGACCGATACTCAAACGGCGACCTTCGAGCACGATGAACTGAACGTCGTCTGGAATCACCGCAGCTGGGGCCAGGCTCCTGACCCGGAATACCCCTGGGCTGCCAAGATCTACGGCAGCAAGGGAACCCTGAAGCTCGACGTGCACAAGTACGAGTTCGAGCCTCGCGGCGACGGAGAGAAGCTCACAGGCAGCGCCTTATTCGAATACGAGAAGTACCCGGAAGACGAAACCGAGAAAGACCTAGAACGACACGTTGCATCTGCGGTTCGTGGCCACATGCTTGACCTACTAGCCAATATCGGAAGCCGAGGTAAACCCGTAGCGGATATCGAGCAAGGGCACATTTCGTCGGCTAGCTGCATTTTGGCTAACATCGCGATGCAAGTCGGCAGAACACTGGAGTGGGATCCAATGACGCACCGCGTTGTCGGTGACGACGAGGCAAACAGCATGCTGTTACGCCCCTATCGTGAACCATGGGTTCACCCAGATCCAGAATCCGTCTGATTGGGACTAGTACCGCGCGGTAACCCAATGTGCTGACATTCCGGCCCCAGGGCCCCTGCCCTACCCATATAGCTGGCCAACACCCGTCGCTTCGAAGGCCGATTCGAAGTGACGAATCGTGGGTTCGCTCGATTCTGGCCATACAATCGAGATCACGTCGAAGCGAGCCGGCTGATCCAAGACTCGCTTCTCTTTCAGATAAATGAGCGCTGCTCGGGTGAGCCTTCTCTGCTTGCGCAGGTCAACGGCTTCTGACGGATCACCACCAGCACCAGATCGCCAAGTCTTGACTTCAACGAAAACGATGCACTTCTTGTGCAAAGCGATTAAGTCGATTTCGCCGCGGCGCTGGCGATGGCCGTGCTCCAAAATCCGGTAGCCCTTGCGTCGCAAATACTTCGCGGCAAGCTTTTCGCCACGCAGCCCGAGTGGCTCCGTCTCACGATTCGGTGAGTTTGAATGCATCCATCTGCGCAGCGCAGAAAAAAAGCCGCTGGCTTTCATCCAGCGGCTTAGTTGATTTCTCAGACTCGTGAGCGCGTCTTTCACGATGCTCCCCGCAGCGCAAGCCCGCAGCAACATGGTGCTGCGGAAGTTCCGGCGCTTAAATTCGGCGTTCTTTGAGTCGAACAGCCTTACCGCTTCGTTCACGTAGGAAGTACAACTTCGCACGTCGAACAACACTACGTCGTTTGACTTCGATCTTTTCGATCTTGGGCGAGTGAACAGGGAATTTACGCTCGACGCCTTCTCCCGCTACGATCCGGCGAACGACGAACATTTCGCGAGTTCCGCTTCCGCTGCGAGCGATCACGACTCCGGAAAATACCTGAATTCGCTCTTTGTTACCTTCGAGAATCTTGGTGTGTACATCGACTGTATCACCAATCTCGAACACTGGCTTGTCGGCTTTCATCGACGCCTGCTCGACAAGCTCCATCACTTTCTGAGACATGATTTCGTTACTCCAGCACTCTTTCGCCTCATCCACCCCTCCAGAGCTTTCGCTCGTGTTGCCGGAAGGACCTGCGGATCGGCACTTTTTCTATATCGATCAGATCGAATAATCTGCATCCACCCGGGTAATAGCCCCCCGGCGATGCAGGACAGATTTTTTGCGAGCCTCATATGATTGCGGACTGTCAGGGTCTTGACTAGATCAAATCCAGGCCGTGAATCCGCGGAATCAGACTCTACTTCGTTCGCCCCGACTGAGACTCAGCCTGCCTCGAAAGTTAACTGGACACTGCTACAATCCAGCCTCTATGGATCAGGCGACGGGGGCGGGTAAGCCGTTCCTCGGCCTCGAAACCACCCCAACTGTACAAAAAAACACCAAACGCATCACTTTTCAAGGTAAGGACAGTCGCATGACGGAAGGGAAATCATCCCGACAAATCCTAGTCACCGCGGCGTTGCCCTACGCGAATGGCCCCATCCATATTGGCCATCTCGTGGAATACATCCAGACGGATATCTGGGTTCGCTTCCAGAAACTACGCGGGAATCGGTGCATTTTTCTCTGTGCCGACGATACCCACGGCACGGCCATTATGCTGCGGGCGAGAAAAGAAGGCCGGCCGGAGACGGAAGTCATTGCGGACATGCAAGCCAGTCACGAGCGGGATTTTGCTGGCTTCGGCATCGAGTTCGACAATTACGGGAGCACCAATTCGAACGAGAATCGGCAGCTTTGCGGTGAGATCTGGGCCAAGCTGCGCGAATCCGACCTGGTGGTGGAGAAGGAAGTCAGCCAGCTCTTTGATCCCGAAGCCGGAACGTTCCTGGCAGATCGGTTCGTGCGAGGCACGTGTCCCAAGTGCAATGCTCCGGATCAATATGGCGACAGCTGTGACAAGTGTGGAGCAACCTACAGTCCCGTAGACCTAGTCGACCCCAAAAGCACCTTGTCTGGCGCGACGCCCGAAGTCCGCAGCAGCGATCATCTGTTCGTGGAGCTCGAGAAGCTGCACGAGTTCCTCGACCAATGGACTCAAAGCGGTGAGCATTTGCAGCCTGAAGTCGCGAATTACCTAAAAGGGCACTTTCTCGGCGAACCGCTGCGTGACTGGGATATCTCTCGACCGGCGCCCTACTTCGGTTTCGAGATCCCCGATTCACCTGGCAATTACTGGTACGTCTGGTTCGATGCGCCAATTGGTTATATCGCGAGCACACTGCAATGGTGCAAACGCAATGGTGAGAATCTAGATGACTGGTGGAAATCCGATGCAACGGAAATTCACCACTTCATCGGCAAAGACATCACCTACTTTCACACGTTGTTCTGGCCTGGCATGCTGAAGTCGGCAGGGTACCGCTTGCCGACCAAAGTTCACATACACGGTTTCTTGAATGTGGACGGGGAGAAGATGAGCAAGTCGAAAGGCACGTTCATCAAGGCGGCAACCTACCTGAAACACTTGGACCCCGACTACTTGCGGTACTACTTTGCCAGCAAGCTTGGGCCGCGTTTGGATGATCTCGATCTAAACCGGGATGAATTCGTCACCAAGGTGAATTCCGATCTAGTCGGTAAAGTTGTCAACTTGGCAAGCCGAACGGCCAAATTCGCAGCCAAGCTCGGATTGTCGGAGGAGTACCCGGACGACGGAGGACTGTTCGCCGAGGCGGCCAAGGCAGGCGAGTCGATTGCCGAGTGCTACGAACGATGCGACTACGCCAAAGCGATGCGGCAGATCATGGAGCTAGCCGATCGGGCCAATCCATTTGTGGAAAACGCACAACCTTGGGTGCTGAAGAAAGACGAAGCAAAACAAGATGAGCTTCGCGACGTCTGTACTGTCGCACTCAACTTGTTCCGACAACTAGCCATCTACCTGGCTCCTGTATTGCCAAAGCTTGCCGAGCAGTGCGGGGAGTTGATCGGAGATGAGATCGTAAGTTGGAACCAAAGCCAAACACCGTTGCTGGGCGTTCCAGTCAACAAGTTCAAACATATGCTTGCCCGAGTCAAAGAAGAGGACGTACTGGCAATGACTGAAGAGAGTAAAGAAGAAGCCACCGCAGAAGCCGTAGACACACCTGCGACCAATGAGGATCCATGGAACGATTCAGGAGACGCTTTGGCAGCGGAACCACTTGCTGAGACATGCACAATCGATGACTTTGTGAAAGTAGACCTGCGCGTGGCGCGCATCGTTGAAGCTGAACAAGTCCCCGAGGCTCGTAAGCTTCTTCGATTGACGCTCAGTTTGGGCGGAGACGTCCGCAAGAACGTATTCGCAGGCATCAAAGCGGCATACGAACCAGAAGCCTTGGTAGGAAGGCTCGTCGTCTGCGTAGCGAACCTGGCGCCACGCCAGATGAAGTTCGGCCTCAGTGAAGGCATGGTTGCGGCAGCCGGCGAAGGTGGGAGCGAAGTCTTCCTCTTATCTCCCGACTCAGGCGCCAAGCCGGGTCAACGAGTGCACTAGGCAGATCGACCTCCGGTGCACTAGGCAGATCGACCTCCGGTGCACTAGGCAGATCGACCTCCGGTGCGAGTCAGTCAAAAAGTTCTGAGGCAACGCGATGCGAAGACCAGTTCCTTGCATGCTTTGCCTCTGCGGCTTGATCCTATTACAGGGTAGGTGTCCGCTTCAAGGACAGGACCCGGCACCGGACATTCGGACGGTAAGCCCCGACTTGGTCGTACCACCGATCCGAGGTGGACCGCCATCTCCAGGAATGCGAATTCGCTGGTCTCCGCTCCCCGATCAGCCAGAGCTTTACGGCATCCTGACGCTTCCGACCAATTACGACCCAAACGTCAAGCATCCGCTGATCGTCGAACTGCCGGGCAATGGAGGGTACCGTTCTTCCTACGGTGACGAATGCGATGGAAAGCCAGACGGCTGCAACCTTGGCTGGGGTATCTCTGCCGGTGAAAATTTCGTTTGGCTCGCGTTGCCGTTTGTAACAGGTTCTGATCTGAGCTAGCCGCGGGAAATCGCGCTTCAGTGGTGGGGCAGTCCACCGAACTTTTCGGGAAAAAGCACGTCCGCTTTTTGCCAGGCGGCGGTTGAGAAAGCCACTCAGGAATTCTCGATTGATCCACAGGCCATTGTCCTCAGCGGCTTTTCGCGGGGCGCCATCGGCTGCAATTTCATCGGTCTTCAAAACGATGAGATAGCTCAACTCTGGTGCGGTATGATCGCGTATAGTCACTACGACGGTGCGAGAAACTGGAGACTACCGAACACCGACCGAGAATCGGCTGCCAAGCGACTTTCTCGGCTTCGATGTCCACAGCTCATTTGCCACGAAGTGAACGATGCAAAGCAATCGGGTCTGATGCAAACTCGTGCTTGGCTAGGAGAGACGGAGCTGGCCGAAAGCGAGCTGATCGAATTCCTGTCCACCGGATTTCGCAATCACAACGACGCTTGGATCTTGCGTCCGTCGCCCGCGCGAGACGAGCTCAGAAATTGGGTGCGTAAACTTCCAGGCGTACGAAATTGCCTGAACGGCCGCGCGGTGAAGTGAGCCTTGGTGACTTTAGTGCTACACCGAAACTCAACGATTCTTCGACCGTCTATCTCTATCATCTATCGCGAGTTGGTGATTTGGTGCCGTACGGCTTCGGGCTCTGGGTTGAAGTATTCTCTTGGACGCCCGCCAACGACTTCAGGCCCGATATCGTTGAGCGGGTAGGGATCATGCACTGCCGCGCGAGCTTTTTGGCGATTCGTAGTCCCCTGCCCCCAAGAAAACCCCCAGCCAGGACGGCTAGCGCAACCTGATAGCGAGATGAAAAGCGTACAGATCAACGCTCCAAACGCAGATTTCATCCGTGACATGAGAATCCTTCCCGGGCATCCTTCGCCCGCCGTGTTCGCATTCTTGCAAGATCGACGCATCCTAGGAAACCCGTCCTTGCGCCGCCAGTTGAAAACGGCCGGTGCCACATCGATCGATCTACCGGCAGTTCCTTGTTGGATATCGAGTTGCGTCGCATTCAAATGCCAGCAATTAACATCCGCACTGCATAGCTGCCATATCGCGACCAATCCGCGCAACCGGATCTTCCGCACTCGCCGGCCCCGCATTGAACGCCGAAGTCCGGCCCCTAGAGTCAGGCGGAGACCGGGATCAGGGGAAAACAGCTACGGCCGTAAAGCGGTGGAATCCAAAGCTAGCGGGGCAGATACATATCGAGGAGGATATTGTCTTCCCCTTCGAACTGCACTCGAAGCTCTGGCATGGTCGCGGGAACGAGGACCGATTGTCCGACACCCAGCCGATCACTCTGACTCGTGCCAGCATGATCCCATTGCAAAACGATTCCGCCTTTCGGCGCTGTCAGCAAATGGAACTTGCTATCGCCAGCGACGGTCGCTTGGCACTCCGCATACAGCCGATCCAGAACAAACTTTTCGCAGTGAACCAACCGCTCACGTCCTGGCTGTTCCGTCGTCTCTGGCGTTTGCACATCGCGAGGCCCAGCATCGAAGTCGATGACCTCCAGCGCTTGCTCAACATGGAGTTCGCGTGGATTTCCGTCGGCTCCAACACGATTCCAATCGAACAATCGAAATGTCGTGTTGGAAGCTTGCTGGATTTCAGCGACTAAGAGACCTTCGCCCAGCGCGTGCACTGTCCCGGCAGGAATAAACACACAGTCGCCAGCCTTGGGCTCGATCACATGCAGACAATCTTCAACTCGGCCAGCCGCTATCGCTTCGCGTAACGCTTCCGTGGTCACGCCAGGGTTCAGCCCGGCGTATAGCTTCGCACCTGGTTCTGCAGAAATGATGTACCAAGCCTCAGTCTTGCCAAGATCTGGCGGGTCCATCTGCAGTCCGTATGTATCATCCGGATGAACTTGAACACTGAGCACGCGTTGGCAGTCCAAATACTTCAAAAGCAGCGGCAGCGATTCGGGTCGCGTGCTTTCGTCGCCAAAAATCCACTCAGGCTGACTTTGGGCTATTTCGCGGAGCGACTTGCCTGCCCACTCGCCATTGCACACACGCGACTGGTGGTGGGGATGATCGATCATCTCCCAGCTCTCAGCCCAAACACCTTCCGTGGGGATTGGTTTCCCAAGCACCGTTCCCAGATTTCGTCCGCCCCACAAATAGTCTTGAAACAAGGGTTCCGTTCTCAGTGGATAAGGCTGGATCACGTCTCCATCTCCTCACATTGCCGATATTCTTGGTTCTGCCCTGAAATGCCCGCGCAGTTGAAAATCGAACGCTTTTTTAATCCGTGCGTTCGCTTTCCCTTAGGTTGGCACATTCTGTCGCAGTGTTCGATAGCACTTAGTTGAGTAAACTATAGGTTTTGATTGCGGGAATCTCGGCCCTTAGGCTCGTCTAGATGTGATTTTCGAAAGCGGCAAACGCTTGCCCTCGAAATTGACGTACCCGAGGCCTCCGAGTCCGTCCATTTTGACGGTCAACCGTAATTTCTATCGTCTTCACACACTCAGGACGCGACGCCATGAGTAGCAAGTTGCCCGCCGACGACTTATTCGACAAGAGCTCGATGTCTTTCGGGGAGCACCTGGAAGAGCTTCGCAAGGCGATGGGGAAATCCCTTCTATGGCTCGCCGGCGGGGCGATTATTGGTTTGCTCTTTGCCAATCAAATCGTTCAGTTCATCGAAACGCCGCTTCGTGAAGCGATTAAAAGCTTCCATATCGAGCAGGCCAAAGTCAAATACGCGGCCGCAAACGGCGGTACGGAGCCCGCAACCGACTTCGTTGCTTGGTTGTCCGATCGGGGCATGTTGCCAGAACGAGTCTGGATTGACCCAGCCGAAATGAAGCTGCTGACGGACGCCGACAGTAGCCAGCCACCTGTATTGTCCACTCCGAATGAAGACAAAGAAGCCAACGCCGGAAGTGCTTCCGAAGCGAATCCTGCTGAAGACCAAGAGCAACCCGATGAAGCTCAGATGCCCACAGAGATTCCTGGCGAAAACAAAGACAAGTCATCAAAGGAATCGCCCCAGGACGGAGGGCTCGATGAGCGCGAAGCGAAAGACAGCAGTGATACAGCCAGCAGTGATACCGCTACGCCTGCCAAAGCCATGCTCCCTGATGAATCGGTAGGCGTCGGCCCTGCGGATGAGAATCCATGGGCGGGAATTGAGCTATCCAAACTTGAAAGACTACGACCGATGCTCATGTGGCGCCCCATTGAAAACAAACTGATTAGTCTGAATCCAGTTGAAGGATTCATGATCTGGCTGAAGGCCGGTCTGGTAGCCGGTGTTATCATTGGCAGCCCCGGCATCTTCTTCCACATCTGGCAATTCATCGCTGCCGGTCTGTATCCCCACGAACGACGTTACGTCTATTGGTACCTGCCGTTGAGCCTGCTCCTATTCTTGGCCGGGGTTAGCCTCGCTTTCTTCGTCGTGTTCGAATTCGTCCTTGGGTTCCTGATGAAGTATTCGACGAATCTGAACGTCGAGTTCACACCGCGTCTTAGCGACTACATGTCCTTTGCATTGTTTCTGCCGTTGGGATTTGGCATCGCATTCCAGTTACCCATTGTCATGCTTGGACTTCACCGATTCGGCCTGGTTTCCGTCAATTCGTTTATCTCGCAATGGAGAATTGCGGTACTCGCCATCGCATTCCTAAGCATGCTGCTCAGCCCGCCTGATATCTACAGCATGATGGGCCTATTCGGTCCGCTGGTCGTACTCTACTTCTTTGGCATTTTCCTTTGCAAGTACATGCCCCAAGGGGCTGGCATCGGCGGCCCAGGTAGAGATCCACAAGCCTAGCGTGGCCTAACTTGGGCCCCGTAGCATCTCCAACAAAGAAGAACCCAGGCGACGCGGCCACAGCAACTCAGCCGCGTTCATGCAGGTCAGGCTTCAGACGCGTCCGACTGGTTTTTGCCAAGCGTGAAGTACGCTAGGGCTGCTCCTGCGACCGCACCGCATAAATGGCCGTCCCAAGACACGCCGTTGCCGCGGGGGATGACCCCGGAAAGTAGAGTTGCGCCGAAGAAGAACCCGACGCCTAGGGCGATAACGAGTGAAAGGATGCGTTTCTCTCGAAAGCCGGCAACAATCAAAAAGGCGATCAGTCCGTAGACTAACCCGCTCGCGCCTACGTGGCTTAGCGTCTGTCCGGAAGACGCCTGAGCTCGGCCAAAGATCCAGAGCAGAGCTCCACCTAGGATTGTAATCTCAGCGACTGTCTCCCAAGTCCGCGTTCTGGAACCTGCCATCAGAACAAGCAAGACGATGAGCGGTACCGTATTCGATGCGATATGCCCTACCCCGCCGTGTAGAAACGGCATCAGCGGTATGCCGAGTAGCCCAACAAACTGCCGCGGGACGAGCCCCCATTGATTCAGATCGATTGCCGGAATCAATGAATCTAGAATGAAGACGGCCCAGATGACCGCGACAAATATCAGCACGTAGCGAAATTCATCACGGATCGCGTGCTTCATGTTCTATCCCAGGTTGGCTCGACAAAAGCGGATGATTGGATCTTAGAAAGGAACGTCATCGTCGTCATCGAATGCCGCTTCGTTCAGCGCTGAGTTCGCATCCATTCCAACTCCGGCTGCGTTACCCGCACCACCGAGTACCTGGAAGCTTAGGGCTTCACAGCTCAGGAAGTACTTGACTTCGCTTTGTGGGTCTCTCTGCCACTTTCGACCACCCAGCCGGTAGGTCACTTCAACTTCGTCACCGACGTTCAATCCGTCGACCTGGTCACAAGCGTCTTGCAAAAATTCGACTGGAATGAAATTCTGAAAACGCCCATTGTCTTGCTCGAGAACGACCAAACGCTTACGAAATCCTTTTTGTCCGTAGGTCTTCGTCTCTTCGACGACATGGACGATGCCTTTTACCTTTGCGTCGCTCATCAACTCACTTTCAACTGTTCTGCTGGCAAGCCCATCCAGGACGGACCTCAGCCTTGTTTCTTTTTGATCTCAATGAAGACAAGATAACGCCAAGCATCTCGTTTTGAAACCGACCAGATCGTGACGCCAGGGCCAATCAGAGTTTCAAGCTAGGGAATGAGCCGCGACGCGTGAGCGGCCGGGTGCGTCATGAAACCCGTTGCCTTACGGCCAGCGGCTCAATGGCGAAACAGCCTAGAACCAAACTTTGATTGGCCCTGATCGTGACGCCGAGGCATCGTCCGCGATTCTGCCTTTGCCCTCGAAGGGTTAAATGGTCTACAGTCTGACGAAGCTCGTCGCGAATCTTCACTGCGGGCGACTGCCAGCAGAGCCCCAGGCTTTTCCTGGCCCCTCGGACGGAATTGAGATCTAAGAGAAATCCGGCGTCTTTCAATGCATCGCTTTCGACTTGCAAGCCTATGGCCGGGGTTGGCCGCAGCTTGGTACCGAGGTCAAATCCGCGGTCTGCTCATCGCTGTACTTTTCGCTTGGGCGTTTTGTGGACTCTTGCTCTGCACATTTGTTTGGCCAGCTTGGGTGCCAGGCTGGCTGCTCGCCTGTGTTTGGCTAGCAATTGGTGCATTTTGGCTTTACGAGACCGTTCGCTGCCAATTTGTCATCAGCACCCTGATCGAGGACACTTCGCCTGACACGGAAAGCGAATTCGCGGCGGCTCAAGCCGAATATCTGCAAGGTCGATGGTTTGAAGCTGAAGCTCGGCTTCTGACGATCACCCAAGACTATCCGCACGATGTGACCGCAGCGCTGCTGCTGATCGGGGTGCTCCGACGCACAAAGCGGTTGCGTCCTGCCCTTCGCAAGCTCGAGCAGCTCAGTCTTCTCGAGGCGGCTTTTCAATGGCATTTCGAGATAGGTCGCGAGAAGAAGCTACTTGAGGAAGCACTCGCTGAGCAAAACCAGATTAGCAATTCGGATGACCAACAGGATGACCAACAGGATGAGCCACCTGACGCCCAAAGTCGTCCAAACAGAAATCTGCTGCTCGAAGCCTAGAGCACTTTCAAAGAAACGCAGTTGCCAGGTGTCCGCTTGGCTTGCCCTGCGAATACGGTAACTGCGGCAAGTTGACCAAAAGAACGCTCCCGTAGATGGTCGTTTTCCATTGCGACCCGAGATTTACCGAATCGGCCTGACATACGAACAAGAATCTGTATTGGCAGTCCTTCGAAATCTGGGGCGGACGTAGAACGTGCTCGTCCGGCAGAATCGTCAGGAATCGCACATCCGAATGCCGGAATAAGAACACGCCGCCCTATTTTGTGCAAAATGGCACGTCGAGTCTGCCGATGCATCATTCTTCTGGCACTTAAGAATGGACAGTTGGAATCCGTCTGTCCCCACTTGTCATAATCGCGCCATTTTGACACGCTTGACGCCGTGGCATACAGTTTGCAAACCGATCTTGTTCGCATTTTCAGTTGCAAAATTGGCCGCCGCAAATGTTGCAGTGGCACTTAACTCCAACTCCAAACTATCAATGCGATTACCTGCATGGTTGCCGCAAATCAGATAGCGATAGGGGAACAGGAATGTACGAGAGATTTACCGACCGAGCTCGAAAAGTAATGCAGCTGGCCAACCAAGAGGCCCAGCGCTTTAATCACGAATACATCGGCACAGAGCACATCTTGCTTGGCTTGGTCAAGGAAGGCAGCGGCGTTGCAGCCAACGTGCTGAAGAACCTAGACGTAGATCTCCGCAAGATTCGTCTTGAGGTAGAGAAGCTGGTTCAGAGTGGTCCAGAAATGGTCACGATTGGGAAGCTTCCTCAGACACCTCGAGCGAAAAAAGTGATCGAGTACTCGATGGAAGAGGCTCGAAACTTGAATCACAACTACGTTGGGACCGAACACATTTTGCTTGGTCTCCTCCGAGAGCAAGAAGGTGTCGCCGCACAGGTCTTGATGAACCTTGGCTTGAAGCTCGACGACGTCCGCGAAGAAGTACTTAACTTGCTCGGCCACGGAATGGAAAGCGGCGATGGTGAGCGCGGCGGACGTGAAGGCGGAGGCGAGCGTGAGTCTGGTAGCTCATCAAAGAGTTCAAAGAGTAAGACCCCTGCCCTAGACAGCTTCGGCCGGGATCTGACAGAACTTGCCAAGCAGAGCAAACTCGATCCCGTCATCGGTCGTGATCGCGAAATCGAACGTGCGGTTCAGGTCCTTTGCCGCCGCAGCAAGAACAACCCAGTGCTCCTTGGCGAGGCTGGCGTTGGCAAAACTGCCATCGTCGAAGGCTTCGCTCAGCGAGTTGTTGCGGGCGACGTCCCAGAGATTCTATGCGACAAGCGAATTGTCGTTCTCGATTTAGCCATGATGGTGGCGGGCACCAAGTATCGCGGTCAGTTCGAAGAACGAATCAAGGCTGTCATGAACGAAGTTCGTCGTGCGAAGAACACGATTCTCTTCATCGACGAGCTACACACGCTCGTTGGTGCCGGTGGCGCTGAAGGTGCCATCGACGCGGCCAATGTCCTCAAACCTGCGTTGGCTCGAGGTGAGATCCAGTGCATTGGTGCGACGACTCTGGATGAGTACCGCAAGTACATCGAGAAGGACAATGCTCTCGCACGACGCTTCCAAGAGATCATCGTCGAACCTACAGGCAAAGACGAAACGATCGAGATTCTGAAGGGTCTGCGGGAACGCTATGAAGAGCACCACCGGGTGAAGTTCACCGACGATGCTCTCGAAGCGGCTGTCGAAATGAGCGAGCGGTACATCACCGCACGTTGCTTACCAGATAAGGCGATCGACGTGATCGACGAAGCTGGTGCGCGAATCCGGCTTCGCAACATGTCGAAGCCACCCAATCTGAAAGAGCTAGACGAAGACATTGAGAAGCTGAACAAGGACAAAGAAGACGCGGTCGCCAACCAAGACTTCGAAAAAGCAGCGTCTCTCCGCGACAAAGCAGACAAACTTCGGAAGAAGAAGGAAGACATCACTCGCGAATGGCGTGAGAAGAGCCGCGAAACGGACGGAGTCGTCGACGAAGAAGTCATCTCAGAGGTTGTCTCCAAGATGACCGGTATTCCATTGACACGACTGAGCACCGAAGACAGTGCTCGCTTGATGGAAATGGAAGCGGATCTTCATAAACGAGTTGTAAGCCAAGAAGCCGCCGTTTCGGCCGTCGCCAAAGCGGTTCGCCGAAGTCGCAGTGGCCTTAAGGATCCACGCCGTCCAACGGGTTGTTTCGTATTCGCAGGTCCAACCGGTGTCGGTAAGACGTTGCTCGCGAAAGCCCTAGCGGAGTTCATGTTTGGTGACTCAGATGCTCTGATCCACATCGACATGAGCGAGTACATGGAGAAGCACAACATCAGTCGACTGATCGGTGCCCCTCCTGGATATGTAGGCTACGAAGAAGGTGGCCAGCTAACCGAAAAAATCCGACGCCGTCCGTATGCGGTCGTTTTGTTGGACGAAATCGAAAAAGCTCACCCAGACATCTTCAACATGTTGTTGCAGGTCATGGAAGAAGGTCGTTTGACCGACTCTTTCGGGCGCAACGTTGACTTCCGAAACGTCATTTTGATCCTGACCACCAATGCTGGTGCGGATGCGATCAAGAATGAATCCGCGTTCGGATTCCAGAAACCAGACGACGACTCCTCCTACGAGAGCATGAAGGGTCGTGTGATGGATCAGATCGAACGCGTTTTCCGGCCTGAGTTCCTCAACCGTTTGGACGACACCATCATCTTCCGTCACTTGAAGAAGGAAGATCTCAAGAAGGTCATCGACTTCGAATTGTCGAAGGTCCGTGAGCGTCTCCTTGATCGTGGTTACGAGCTTGAACTCACCGACGATTCGAAGGAATTCCTCATCGAGAAAGGTGCGAATCTCGACTACGGTGCCCGACCACTGCGTCGCGCGTTGGAGCAGCGGATCGAAGACCCGCTTGCAGAAGAAATCCTGCGTGGCAAATTCGAAGGCGTCAATACGATCGTTGTCGACGTTGTCCGAGACGACGAAGACAAGATCGTCCGACTAGGATTCCGTGGTGAGACGCGGGAAATCCCGGAAGAAGAGCCCGTCGCGGTTGCAGGCGAGCAGAGCGAGGAATAAATATTTCGAAATAGCTCGAAAAGTTCAAACGGCAGCCGTGACGGCTGCCGTTTTTTCGTTGCTACTAATCTCCTTGCCATAGTCGTCTTACAACTGTCCATCGAAGGTCTTCCGCACTACCCTTCAGCCCTGCTTCGCCACTCATGCCACTGTGGTAGGATCGACGGTTCCTTGAATCAAAGTCCCACCCCAATTGCTAACACACGCCATTGAGCCACCCGGATGCCCGTAGTCATGAGCCGCTCACTTCTATTCTTGCTGTTCATGTTGCTGACCGCCTGCAGCAAACCTAGCGGATTACAACACTCCGGCGAATCTGCCCCAACGGATCCAACGCCAACGATGCAGAACAGCGAAAAATCGACTGCAACACTCGCTAGCAAAGAGAACGGAAGGGATTCCCACCGAACAGCCGCTGGCTCAACCATCCGCTCAGAAAAGCAGACCTCCACCGCGGAGCCCTCTGTGATTCACCTCTTGGATGAGAGTCAATCTTCGGGGCTCGATTTCGAGCACTTCTCTGGACGCACAGGAAAGAACTTCCTGATCGAAACAGTAACCTGCGGAATCGCCACTTTCGATTATGACGGCGATGGATTGTTGGACGTCTACTTACCCAATGGAGCCGCACTACAGGATGCCGAGATCGATCCCGCTCCGACCAACCGACTCTTTCGCAATATTGGGGAGTTTCAATTCCAGGATGTAACCGAACAATCCAATGCATCCGACCTTGGTTTCGCTCTCGGTGTCTGCGTAGGCGATCTGAATAATGATGGGACACCTGACTTGGTTGTCTCCAATTTCGGCGAACATGTGGTACTCGAGAACCAAGGTGACGGCAGTTTCTCGCGCCGAGAAGTGATTAGCGACTCGGATGTCCCTCGGGTCGGGGCTGGAGTAGCCATCCTCGATTTTGATCGCGATGGCAACCTGGACTTGTTCATTGCCAACTACGTCGACTTCGATTTCGACAGAGATGTCTCACGCGAAATTTTTGGCGTCCCTGCGGCGCCTGGCCCCAAAGATTATCCCCCCGATTCGGATCTGTTATTTCGGAATACTGGCAACGGGCAACTTATCGAGGTATCAGACGATGCAGGGATCCAAAGCCATCGAGGGCCAGGTATGGGAGTTGTCGCTTTCGATGTCGATGGTGACTTCGACACTGATCTTTTTGTATGCAATGACTCGGCCCCTAATTTTGCGTATATCAACCAGGGCAACGGGAAATTCGTCGAAGACGCATTGCTTGCAGGACTGGCATATGGAAGTGATGGCGCATCGCAAGCTAGCATGGGCGCTGACATCGGAGATATCGACCACGACGGAAGACTCGATATCGTGTCAACTAACTTCGCTGAAGAGATTCCGAATCTTTACCTGAATGCAGGCGGAGGCTTCTTTGATGATGTTGGAGCAGCTAAGGGGCTCGGTGTCGCAAACCGGAGTGTCTCTTGGGGAGTCGGGTTGGTCGACTTCGACAACGACTCATGGGAAGATTGTTTCATCACGGCTGGGCACTTGATCGAAGGCGAGGAAGCAGTTAACGACGCGAATCAGTTCAGGGCTCCTAATCTAGTTTTGCGCAACCGTGAGGGCCGCTTTTCGTTAGACAAGGTTGGCGGAGACGCTCTCGAAGCCGTCGAGGTAAGCCGCGGCGCTGCTTTTGAAGACTTTGACAATGACGGGCTGCTGGATGCTGTCATTTTGAACCTGAATTCTTCGCCCCAACTCATTCGCAACCGATCTGAAAACGACAATCGATTTCTTTCGCTTCACTTGATCGGGACGAAAACAAATCGAAGTGGCGTCGGCGCCAAGGTCGAAATCGAAGTCGGCGGCAAGCGACTGATCAGAGAAGTCTTGTGCGGACGGGGCTACCAAGGACACTTCGGCTCACGCATTCATTTCGGCATTGGCAATTCAAACCAAGTCGACCGCCTAAAGATACAATGGGATGCACAGACAACGCAGTCTTGGGACGAGATCCCAGTCAATCGGACTGTTACCTTAATCGAGGGCTCGAAATCCTATTTTTCGATGCCCTAACCAACTGCTTCCGCAGCTGAAGTTGACGCCAGAAACATGACGATGCGAAACAGGTTAAGAGCCTACTCTCCAATTCACCCGATACGGGCACAGAAACGAGCTGCATTGCTTCTCGCTGCAACAGTGTTCGTTACCGGATGCTCACCTGGGGCTGATACGACCCAGGACGAAACGGCGCCTCCAATCACTACAACCGAGCTTCCTTCCTCTGAAGCCTCTCCCCTGAACTCAGCAGGCGCAGATCCGCAGCAGGTACTTCCGCCATCGGCGATCCCGCCTAACATCGCGACAACAACGCCACAGATAAATCTGTCGGCCAATTTCATCGCACCACAGCTCCCCAAAGATGCGGATGAAATACGCGCTGAGTCGCGGCAACTAGCAGAATTGGTCGTAGCCCAATTCCCAAGACTTCCAGATGCCTACGAGGTCCGGGCGCGATTGCATCTAATGCTTGGTGAAAGCCAGAAGGCAGAAGATTGCTGGAAAAGTGCAATTGAGTTAGACAAAGACTACATCCACGCTTACTACGGACTCGGGGAAGTGGCTGTACTTCGCAATGACCCCGAGCAGGCCGCAGGCCAATTCGAAAAAGTGAAGGCATTGGACAGCGACTACTCCAATGAGCTCTACTATCGCCTTAGCGAAGCTCAGCACAATCTAGGGAATATCGATTCGGCCATTTCCATACTCAATGAGCTTGCGGCGAAAGCGGGCGATACCGCGGAGGTCCACTTGCGTCTCGGGCAAGAGTATCTTGCAAACCGAAATTATGAACGAGCAAGAACAGCCTTTGAAAAGACGCTCGAGTTGTCCCCAGAATTACCGCGTGCCCAAGAAGGCCTTGGTCGGGCATTGGCCCGCCTAGGCGAATCAGATCGGGCTCGAGAACTCCTACAATCCCAAGCAAAAGCAAGAGAGGAACAGCCCCATACCGACAATACCTTTGCGATGGAGCTATCGGATTACGCCGAAAAATATAAGGACATTGCGCAAGTTTTCCTCGCGAATGGCGACAATACTAAGGGACAACTCATACTGGAGAAATCAGTACTTCTTGACCCGACCAACCTTGAGACTTGGTCTTCCCTGCTTGGTTTGTACCAAAGAACCAATCAGCTAGGTCGAGCCCAAAGCATGTCGAATGTGATGTGTGAGAAGAACGCAGAAAACGCAGGCGCATTTTTCACAAGCGGGGTCATCCATGCTAAAAGTGGTGACGCGACAACTGCGAAAGAAAAGTACGAAAGCGTCATCGAGCTCGCGCCCGAAAGCGACTCAGGCTATGTGGCCTTGGCCCGCCTGCTGCTTCAAAGCCGACAGCAGCCGAAACGCATCCTGGAATTGACCAACAAGGCAGTCAGCACCAACCCGTCCGCAGCAAATTACGAGTTGCTTGGGCAAGCACAAGCAATCAATGGGCAAATGCAAGAAGCCCGAGATTCCCTCAGCAAGGCGATCGAATTAGCCCCAGATAACTTGGCGTACAAGCAAGCGATGCTACAACTCGAAGCTTTTCTTTCTCAACAGCAGAAGCAACCGAAATAGTACTAGGAAGGGCTCCGCCTGGGCATTCCAAGTCGATGTTCGCACTTCCAGGTTTCAACCCGCGTTCATACTTGCATTCCCCCTCCAAGATCAATTGAGCAGCCGAATTCCTACGTGAACGCCAAGAAAAGAAAACCGAAGACCAAACTGTCTTCAAGCAAGAAGAACTCGGCGGAGACAAGAGCAAAGAACAGCAAGCAAAGCAGCAAAAAGCTGCTAGTCGTTTTGCTACTTGTACTCGGCGGTGGTCTGCTCGCGCGTTTTGGCTTTCAAAAACTGGAAAAGGATCGGGTTCAAGCCGCCAAGGACTTTGCGTACTTCGCGGCCAACCAGGGGCGTTGGGCGGAAGCGGAAGCCGCCTGCCAAGAGTGGGCTACAATCCGTCCCAATGAACGCGAAGCCTGGGAAATGGCCTCTGATATGGCTATTGAACGCGGCGACTTTAAGACTGCCGAAGCCTATCTACTCCAACTACCCGAAGATGCACCGGCCGAATCGCTTCAGAAACTCGGCTACCTGCAGATGGAAGGGCTCAAGGATCCGCTCGCAGCGAAGGCAACTTGCGATGAAACCATCCGCCGCTACCCGAGTGACTCAGAAACGCATGAACGTTTACTCTACTACTACATCATGTCTGGGCAGCGCAATCAGATCCGAACCGAAGTCGACCGCGCGATGGCAAACAACGCAGACAGTTTGGCAAGTTACGCTTATCTATTCGCAGCCAAGTGGCTGACGTTTACGAACGGCTACGAGACCAATCAAGTATGGTTGCAGCTCTACCCGGACAATGAGCTATTTCAAGTAGCCAGTGTGCTCCACCTACCTTCGTACGCATTCACGGATGTGCTAGCCAAGGAAGCTCATCCTGAAGAGGAAGCACCGAAACCACTCGCCTACATCGCGGAGAGAGTTCGCGAGTTGCGTCAGGATTTCCCGTCCAATATCGAGTTACTGGCCGCCGAAACTCGAGAGCTATGCCGCGCCGGTGAAGCGTCCGAAGTCGCAATGCGTTTGACTAGCATGCCTGACGCAGCCAAGAGAGACAATCGCTTCTGGCGTTTCAATGGTTGGTACCATTCCACCAAGGAAGATTGGGACGCGGCCAAGGCCGCTTATCGCACTGCACTCCAACTAGAGCCTTTCGACTGGTCAACGCGACTCGAACTTGCCCAAGCCATCCGTGCATCCGAAGGCGTGGCCGCTGCAGAGCCCGTTCAAGAGCTGGCGATGAAAGGCCAAAGGCTCATGTCGGCCATTCAAAAGTGCCCTGACATTCGGCGTCTGGAACCCGTCAGTCTCTACGAAGAACTCGAAGAGTACTTCCGTGCCTGCGGCGATCCTGAAACGGCAGACCAATTGAGTGAGTGCATGCAACGCAGCCTGTAGCGTTGGTGCGAGTCTGGCTATCCGAACCAGGATTGGTTCGGATTTGGCGACCCGAACGAGGAGCTTTCGCAGCATTGCTGGTTGAAGAGTCCGAGGCTTGTCGTACCCAAGTATTGAACTAGCACTTCTCCAAGCTTTACTTCCGCG
Source organism: Aureliella sp. (assembly GCA_046290675.1). Taxonomy (GTDB): domain Bacteria; phylum Planctomycetota; class Planctomycetia; order Pirellulales; family Pirellulaceae; genus Aureliella. The sequence goes on along the minus strand of JBKAHA010000005.1, from coordinate 359,998 downwards.
CTACTTCAGCCACGCAGCATGCTAGTTCGCCTTCGGTTGAAGATGAGCAAATAGATCGCGCCGAACAGCCGGGTTCCGAATTTTCCAGATTGCGCCATCGATCACATAGTGATGAATGTTGATGAAGCCGAGAAGCAATGCATTGATGGCGAAGAAAGCAGTGTCGTCGATATATCGGGCTAAACCCGGAGCCGAGAAAACGACCACACCAATCACGACGAGTGCCAGATAATACATCAGCCCATGTAACCACTGCTTATCCGTTGGTTCCGAAGTCTTGGCAGCGTGCTGATTCATCTCAACACGAATTGGAAAGATCATGTACTGCAGGGCATGAAAGATCTGCAGCACGAGAAAAAGTCCGGGATAAACGGAGATCAGCGCGTACCAGAAATAGGTCGCTATCCAGGGTGCGATCGCGCGCGGCGGTATCGCGATTCCCGTGCGACGGGCCATCCTCCAATACCCCCAAGCTCCGGCGGGAATAGTGCCCAATACAACGACCCACCAAACCCAGAAAAGCAGCTCAAAGAGTGGGAAGAAGGGGCTGACCATACTAGAAAACAGCACGAACTCTTCAGGGCTCGACATCGCAACCAAGATGGTCCAAAGAAGATGGAGCACCATAAGCGCGTAGTAACCGCCGCGTATGAGCCGGCGCTCGACATCCTCCATACGAATTCCACCAAGGAATGAAAAGGATGCAGTCATCCCCCACCCTTGCCCGGTGTAATGCCATGCCAAAAGCAAGCCGGCTGTCAGTGAGAAGATCTCGACGATTGCGCCGTTCGCGAACTCAGGGTTCTCAGGATCACGGCTTGGCGTGAGCAATGCGTACACCATCAGGGCTACCATGATGCCTGGGACATACAATGAAGCCCAACTGTGCTCCTTAATCTGGCTCGTCTTGCGATACAGAATCCGATAAGAGGCCATGAAGTGCGGAAAATTGATCAAGAACCCGAGAACCAAGATGTCTTCAAACTCGATTTTCTTGTTCAGATAAGGACTCTCTGGCGCCCAGATCCGAAGCGCCCCCATCGCGACGAAAAGCAGAATCACCACGACGATGGAAACGCCGCCACAGCACCAAAAGTCCACCCACGGACTTAGGATCGCTTTCGTCTCGACGCGAGCATCTGGGCTGCTCGCAGGTTCTTTGCGGTTCTGTTTTCGTTTTTTTCCCATCGCCGCCTGATCACTTATCTACGTAAAGACGTAAAAATGGTAGCTAGCCGGATCGCCTTAGTGCCGTCAGACTACCGCATCGATAGAACCGAGACGCGTCTACTTAACGAACTATTTTGACTGCGACCGAAGATTCTTCAGCATAGCCGGCCTCGCTCTGCGACAGGCCTTTAACCTCGAGTTGGCGTCCAGCTCCCATCATACTGTCACCGTTCGCTCATCTGTAGTCTTCAGGAATATTAGGCAATGCCAACTAAGGCAACTCGAACATCCATTGAGAGCCGATTTGAATGGCGCTGGAATCCGATTTCGCTTTTTTGCAAGCCTGCGAGTCTTGCATCAATTGTGTGCCTCTTGCTGCTGCCCGGTTGCTTCGGCGACGGCACCGCAACGAGCGAAGGACGGCTCGAATCCAGCAGCCGTGGTGAAGTCCCTCCTAAGCCGCTCAGCCATGGGGTTGAAAAGGAATGGCAGTTCTCCGCGGGCCAAGTAGAAGGCTCGAATACCGCCGCATCTGGGAGCAGTGCGGCGAATTTGATCCGCCTCTCCGATCGGCATAGTCAGTTGGGGGTGGATCATATTTACCAAAACGGCGCGAACGGAGCAGCACTCATCTCAGAGACGATTGGAGCCGGCTGCGGTTGGCTCGATTTCGATCTCGATGGACGTATCGACCTTTACCTAAATCAAGCCGGTTCGGCGAACCCAGGTGAAAACGAACCACTAGATCGCCTGTATCGAAACACGTTGAGATCAAGCGATGTCCGTTTTGATGATTGCACCGCCCCCGCTCAAATCTCAGAACCTGGCTATAGCCAAGGCGTTGCCATCGCGGACTATAACAATGATGGTTTCGATGACATCTACGTTACGAATTTAGGAACGAATACGCTTTGGCGGAACCAAGGGGACGGCACCTTCCTGAATGTCTCGACTCAGTCGGCGACAGACGATCCTCGATGGGGAACATCCGCGGCTTGGGGCGACCTAGATGGAGACGGGAATCTAGACCTCTACGTCTGCAATTATTGCGAATACGACCCGCAGAACCCATTCCCCTGTCTCGACCGAGAGGGTCGGCCGACTGTCTGCAATCCCGCCGAACTTGCACCGCAAGCAGACGCCGTCTTTATGAATCGAGGAGATGGAGTATTCGCCGAGACCGCCGAAGCCATTGGACTGACCGGGGATGGAAATCGAGCCTTAGGAGTCGCCATCGCCGATTTCACCAATGATGGTGCGTCGGACATTTATGTTGCCAACGACACGACCGAAAACTTCTTGTTCGTGAATGATGGCAATGGCAAGTTCTCCGACGAAGCAACACTAAGGGGCTGTGCTGTTGACCGAGCAGGTGGCCCACAGGGAAGTATGGGCGTCGCCGTTGCGGATGTGGACGGCAACGGAATGCTCGACATCTACTGCACTCATTTTTTCGAGGAATCCAACACGCTCTACGCAAACTTTGGCGACTTAGGATTTCGAGACAAGACGGCCATCGCGGGGCTGCATGCACCGACACTGGATTACCTTGCCTTTGGGACTGACTTTGTCGACTTGAACAACGACGGGCTGCAAGAGCTATTTATTGCAAATGGACACGTAGATCACTCAGAGCGCGCAGCGGATCCCAATATGTCGCCACAACTCTTCATGCAATCAGGCAACCAACGATGGACCGATATCTCCTCCGAGAGCGGCGACTACTTTTCCGAGAAGTTGATGGGCCGGGCAGTTGCACGCGCAGATCTGGATCAGGACGGAGACCTCGACCTCGCAGTCGCGAACGAGAACACGCCCGCCAATGTACTGGTCAATGACTCGGATCAAGGCAACTACCTGCGTGTCAAACTCATCGGCACAACTTCCAATAGGAGCGCGATCGGCAGCCGTGTCGCGGTCGAGTATCGAGGAAGCTTAGGGGGTCAGCGTCAGGTCGTATCCGAAGTCGTGGGAGGCTCGAGCTTTGCCGCCTCGCATGAGAAAACGCTGCATTTCGGGCTTGGTACAACCGGAGGCGACGTCCTAGTTTCAATCGCGTGGCCAAGCGGCATTCAACAGCAACTCACGATCACTGCCAATCAAACTTACACCGCGATTGAGGCTCAACCTTAGAGTCGTGCCTTAGCCTTGGAGGCAAAACCCTTGGAGGCAAAACGCAGAGAGCTTGCCTGTCGAAACCAAGCGACACGAGCTCATGAAACCAGGCGACACGAGCTCATTGTTTTTTGCGTTCGAAAAAGTCGTTTTCAAATAGCTCTTCGTCGACGTTAACTAGTGTTTCGGGATGCTGTGCGACCCAGTTTTCGAGTGTGTCCTTCTCGAAGTTGTAATCCTCGAACGGGATTTTCTCGGAGCTCTGCTTATAGCGTGTTTCGCCCAGAAGAATGACTAGGTTTTGTAGAAAGTCACCGCCACCAAATCGCGTTTGCATCAGTAACTCGCGATCCTCACTCGTCATCACGCGAGTTTCATCCTTGCGATAGTTGTGCATGACCAGAAACGCTCTGTCACCGATTTGCGATACGGCTAAATAGACATTTTTCTTGTCTTCCAAGGGTCGAATCACATGCGCGTGTGCAACTCCATCGTACTGGATTCCAATCACTTGACGCTCCCGTTCGGGTTCCGGCAACTCACTTAGCGGCAACATCTCCGGCTTGTAGGCTGGATCTTCTGCAACGAAGCGCATTGTCTCGTGGTCATCATCCCCCGAAGGATCTCTTTCATTCCAAAATCGCTTCCCTTCAGCGATCCTAGGATCCTCCGGTTCAAATGAGAATGCGACGAAAATTACCAGGCCAGCCAAACACAGGAAAGCAACGAGCGCCATCACCTTTACCGGGCCCGGGATTCCCTCATCGTTGTGCTCGACCTCTTCATCTAGTTCGTTAAACGTCATCACCCTACCGAGTCCAAAAGTGCCTCAAAACGAAATTCTATAGACAGACGTCAGACAGAGACGACAGCCCACGCGTGCGCACACGCCTGTATTCGACCCAGAACCGCAAATCTCAATTCGACAACATACAGTCGTGCGGGGGAATCCCGTGTTTCCCTATCCGCAGATCAACCACCAGCATTTTCTGTCTGTAGGTCGTATAGGTTCTCGGCGAATGCCATGCTTCGTATTTGCGATGCAAATTGCCCCTAACGCCAAAAAAAAAGCCTCCTGGAAACACAGGAGGCTTTAAATGATTTTCACACCGGGATCCGGGGATGAACTCTACTTGCTAGTCAGCTCAATATTCATCTCGCCGCCGCCAGCGACAACCTCGTAGGTCAAACCAGAGGTGGTGACGTCCGCGTACTTCTCAGGAAGGAAGTTCTTTGCCTTCTTCTCTTTGCCCTGAGGACCAGCGTCCGCTTCAGAATAGCCGGATTCCATAGCAGCCAGCTCTTCTTCTTGGGTCATCTCCTTGATTTCGCCCGCGTCCTGACCTTGTTCATAGGGGTTCTGACCACCGTCGGGCAGATCGTATTTGAAGACCATGATCTTGTAGGTCCCAATCTGCGCTCCATCACCGGAAGCAAAGGTTGTTAGAGCATAGGTTCCGTCGGCCTGAGAAGTTGCAACCGCCGATCGATTCGATGAGTCATCTGGCTTGAATGTGATGACCGCGCCTTCGAATGGCTGCCCATCAAGAGTTACGGTACCTGTAACCGGTTCCGTCGGAGGATTTGAATCTCCACCGCATCCGACGACCAATGCTAATGGCAATAACAATGCAATAAATCTAATCATGAACATCTCCCTTGGGACAAGCTTTACGTCTCGCTTGAAACACCCCTAGTTACATTTAAGATCTCGCTCGTGGCAGGTTCGTCCGCAACCGAAGCGAACGAGAACATGACAAGATCCAGAGATCACGTATTCCCACAAAAGCATAAAAAAAAAGAGCGAAACCGCCAGGGGTCTCGCTCTTCTATTGAGTCAGCTTAAACGAGCATCAAGCTCAGCTTACTGCTGCCATTGGTTAACTTCACCTCCGGCGATCGTACCGAGAGCACCCCAAACACCGTAAGGACTTGCGCCTTGGGCTTGGTTCGCAGGAACGGTCAAATCACCGGTGTCAATTCCGTCACTGAAGAACTGAACTGAACCGTCGCACATGGCAGCGTTAACACCGCCGGTGTGGTTACTGGTTGGTGGAATGATGGCAGGAGCCGCGTCACCCCAGTTCAGGTTACCAGTGATACAAGAAGGCTTGTTTGGCCCCAAGATACAGTTGAATGCAACATAGTTAGGGTGACCATCGTGCCAAACCTTACCGCCGTTACCTTGAACTCGGCTAACCGTGTTCGGGTTAACGAATACGCCGTTGGTCGCAGTCAAGCACAACGCAGGGTTGTTCTCGATGCCAGGCATTTCGCACTGAGTCGAACGGAAGTTCCACTGATCGTTTGGATTAACAGTAACAGCGTTGTTTACGTAAGGTGTCGAAGCTACCAAACGCTCAGAGTACATCAGAGAGTTCGATGTACCGTCGCTGATGCTACCGTGCTTCTGGTGACCAGCGCCTTGACGCCATCCTTGAGAAGCGGCGAAACCGTGACCGAATAGACCACTCGTGTTACCGGTTTGGTTGATGGAGTTTCCACCCCAGTTCGACCAACCCATAGCACGGCCGTTACCACCGATGCACATACGGTACGAGTGAGCTCGGTTACCATTGTTTGCTTCAGGGTCCGATGGGCACTTCATGAATGTAGGTGCCAAATTCCAAGGCCCCCAAGCTCCCCAGCCATTACCGCCTTGCGGAGGAATACCATTCGCGATGTCACCAGCAGCGATCTGGTTCCAGATGTTTCCACCTTCGATGTAAGGCAGAATGGTGATGAAACCACTCAAGCGACCACGGTTGCCTGGAGGGCCCTCAGTTCCACCCTGACGGTATGGGAACTTGCGGTTTGCGCTTTCATAGTTGTGAGCAGCAAGACCAAGCTGTTTCAGATTGTTCTGACACTGCATACGACGAGCAGCTTCACGTGCTGCTTGGACGGCTGGCAACAGCAGTCCGACAAGAATGCCAATAATGGCAATCACGACGAGCAATTCCACGAGTGTGAAACCACCCTTCCGTAAAGATTGACGCATAGGTCACCTCCAGGAACAGGAAACGAAAAAAAACAACCAACGTTGGCTAAGCGGCCGCAGAAGAAGAGTATCGCAAAACCGCGTAAGCTATTTGACTAGGGAGTATCGCCAGAGCTTCTTCGCAGAAGCGTGTACGAGATAAGCGTTCTTTCGGCGATACTTCCGCACCAGTCTATCAATCTACGCCATTTTCGACAACAACGGCGGCAAAAAGATTCCCCTAAAAGTTACGTAACGGCCAAACCCATGACCAAGAACCACCCTTATGGGCCAAACGATCGCGTCTTTTTGACGTCGATTGTCGCATTTTTCACGCTCAACCTAGGGCCATTACCAATTCTTAAGGGCGATGAACCTGCCGTATTTCTGATGCATGACGAGCTGATCGAAAGCAGCGGTGTCGGAGTCTCGCCATCAAGTGGAGTGATCTGGAGCCACAACGATTCCGGAGATCAGCCGCGCCTATTCGCTTTCTCAGCCGCTGGTCAGCCCCTGGCGACGTTCACCTCCACAAGTATCAAAGCCATCGATTGGGAGGATCTTTGCTGCTTTCGCCGAGCAGATAAAAGCTTCATTGCCGTCGGCGATGTGGGGGATAATCTCGGTCGCCGAAAAGAAGTCCTGATTCAGGTCTACGAGGAACCGCAACTCGATCGCTTGACCGATCGGCGCAGTGACGCAAGTCGGAGCCCCAAGATCCCAAAGAAGAAAATCGAGCCAATCTGCACTTTAACAGTCTCTTATCCGACAGGCCCTGTGAATTGTGAAGCGCTCGCCTACGACCCTCGTCGCGATGCTTTTCTACTTGCCACCAAAGAGTTGCTCCGCTGCCGGCTATTCGAGGTCCCGCTGACATCGAGCCCAAAAGCCCAATCGGTTCCAGATGCGAAACTTCCCGCTCTTCCACGTCGTGCACCTCGCTCCGCGGTTGCCAGACAGACACTAACACTGCCGCTGGTAACAGGAGCCGACATCAATCCGCGGGGCAATCGATTGGCGATTTGCACCTATGGCGCCGGCACCTTGCTTTCCCGTCCCGAACATTCTGAAGGGTGGAGTCACCCCGACGGCTTAGAGCACGCTGCTTTTGAATTGCCAAGTCGCAAGCAGGGAGAGAGCATCTGCTTCACTCCCAATGGCAAGAAGCTGTATCTGACAAGCGAGTTCGCGCCCTGCCCGCTGTTTCAAATCACAACGCCTACGCTCGCTGATTAGTCGAAAGCCGGCAAGGATCTAGGACGTTCGAGCTGGCAGAAGAATACCACGCACCGAAGGCAATTCACGGCCGCACAACATCGGCGTTCTGACCTCGATCTCGAAGACAATGATCAACGAGGACGAGCGCCAGCATCGCCTCGGCGATCGGCACGGCTCGGATGCCTACGCAGGGATCGTGGCGTCCTTTGGTGACAACCTCGACTTCTTCACCGCTGCGATCCACCGTCTTCCCTGGTATCCGTAGGCTGGAAGTTGGCTTCAAAGCGATGTGGGCGACCACATCCTGACCACTCGAGATGCCTCCGAGGGTTCCACCAGCCGAATTCGACGCGAACCCATCTCGAGTCATTTCATCGCGATGCTGGCTGCCCCGCTGTTCCACAACTTGGACCCCATCTCCGAGTTCGACAGCTCTCACAGCATTGATGCTCATCAATGCGTGAGCGATATCTGCATCCAACTTATCGAATACGGGCTCTCCCCAACCAGCCGGTACCTTCTCGGCGACCACAGTCAGTTTGGCGCCGATCGAATCGCCTTCTTTTGTCAACTTGGTCATGAAGCCTTCCAGATCACCGATTTGATCAGGATCAGGGAAAAAGAACGGGTTCTTCTCGACAAATTCCCAATCGTGCCGTTTGGGTTTCAGCGGACCAAGCTGCGATAGATAGCCGCGAATCTGGATGCCATATCGAGACTTCAGATACTTCTTGGCGATCGCGCCAGCAGCCACTCGCATGCTCGTTTCACGAGCAGATGCCCGGCCTCCCCCTCGATAGTCGCGAAAGCCGTATTTTCGGTCATAGGTCAAATCCGCGTGAGCTGGCCGATACTTGTCCTTGATCTCGGAGTAATCCTTGGAGCGTTGATCTTGATTCTCGATCACCAAGCCAATCGGCGTGCCTGTCGTCTTGCCTTCGAAAACACCCGAGAGGATTTTGACTTCATCGGGCTCTTTTCTCTGGGTCGTATATCGAGATTGTCCGGGACGGCGACGGTCCAGGTCGATTTGCAAATCCGATTCGGAAAGCTCTAGCCCAGGTGGGCACCCATCAACAACGCATCCCAAGGCCAATCCGTGGCTTTCCCCGAAAGTCGTGACGCAAAATGATTTGCCAAAGGTATTTCCAGACATCGATCTTCACTGTGCAGCAAGGCGTCTCGGGGGCTACCTAGTTACCCGAAATCCGCGAAGGGAACCGAGAGCAGGTGACCAAATTAATAGTGCAGAGTCTAACTGGCCCAGGCCGCGTTCGGGAGAGTTGATGGCCGATCTGTTTGCGATGCGACGGCCTAGTAGCAAGCACATGTTGCGAATCGTAGGCCGCCGCCGACAGACGACTTGCCAAACGGATCGCCCGTGCCGGATGGCCTACTCAAAGCCTGTCATCAACCATGGACGACCTTGGCAACAACGGCCTGCTAAGCCACCAACCGCTTCCGATAATTCGACTTCGGCGGTTTTCGCGGCAAGTCGACGTTCAATTGCATCGGCTTCCGCCAGCAACAAAGAAGTGCGAGCCTCAGCCAACTCAGCAGCTGGAGCCTCACCACTGCGTTCAAGCGTCTCCAACTGCTCGATTCGTTTTCGCCAACTGTCGACCATTTGCTGGGCGATTTCCGCCCGCTGATACGCCAGTTCCAGTGCTGAGCATTTTTCGTCTACAGCCTGGCAGATCCAACGGCGATGCGTTTCGACGGTCATATCGAGTTCGCGCTTCAAGTTGGCAGCGAGGCAAGAGTAGTCCGGAGGGCACAGCAAAGCCTTAAGCCCCCCCACCGCCGGTAACGGAATTCCCCAACTCCCAACCACAGTCCCGATCATCTTCAAGAATATCGGAGCGGAAGTCTCATTCACATCGCACGCAAGGTGTTGCCATCCAGCGAGGTCTTGCCGCTGAGCCAACGCAAATGCCTTTAGATTGGTGCAATCAATGGCAACGGAAACGATGACAAGACTCTCCTGGCGAACCTCTCCTAATTCGTAGTCGTAGCCAGCGAGTTGCGTCAGCAAGCATCGAAGCTGTCGATCTTTGGATACGATTTGAAGTCGCTTATCTTCAATTTCAAGACGCCGTCGCGCAAAGCTGGATAAGTCGACGCCTGCTGGCAGTCCCTCTTCCATTGCGACTTCTTGTTTTTCCGCCTCGCCGTTCACGTAGCTCAAAGAACGTTCGAGCAAGTTCAGTTGTTCCTGCAATGCAATCCGGGTGTAGTAAGCCTTCAACGCACTGGCTGCACCGATGTCTTCCTGATGTCTCGCCTGGTATTCGAGAAAACGCGCCAGAGCTGCAGCAGCTTGCCGCTCGCATTCGCCTTCTTCACAATACAGCTGGACCAGTGTTCGCCCACGCTGACGGAGCACCTGGGCTGGCAACCAATTCTGCGCGGTTCGGCAAGCAATATCGCGACCGCCAATTGCCGGCAGATCGTTAGGAACCGGGACGTAACTGGGATCAATCTGGAGAGGCTCCGCGACCCCCAGTGTCACCATACGCTCCTGGGATTTCTCAGCCAATTCGGGAAGCAACGTTGCGTTTGCCCCACTCGATGCTTGCACGACTTCATGCTTTCGTGATGAAGCGGAAGTCGAGTGGAAGCCACTCAGCCCGCTAGCGATCTGGGCGTGCAACTCTCGCTGAGGGCCGTTCCAACCAATGGAAAAGACGGCGAATGACGCGAACAAGACGATCGAGCTATGGTCGGCTCTCACCTTGGTTATTCGCATAACTTCGCTCACCCTGAAACCGCTTGGCCGTCCGAAAGTGTCGTTTGTAGCGACGACACCGATACAGCGGGTGAAATCGAATCATTTGGTTCTTCATCTTCAATCACACGTCCCCAAACATGCTTGGCACGGTTGCAACCAAAAACCGGAACAGGTGCTTTGGTGAAGACGGAAAAGATGTGCGGCCACTGAAACGCCATCCGATGTAGTTCGAAGTCGGATGCAGAAACGAAAAAAGCTCCCGGATTGTGAACGAGTCCCAGGGGGGCGGAGGACTTCAGACGATCCGGGAGCAATTTTTCGGTGTATTCAGAGCGCGGCTGGTCATACCGCTCAACCACGCGTCATGCTCTCTCAACGCGTGATGACCGAACCTTAGGTTGCGGGGCTCGACGCGGTCAATAGATGTTTTCGCCAAGGCCCAAAACCGAACCGGGCTATTGCTAGCACCGCCGGTCGTATCACTGCGCCATTAGACGAAATACCGCCAGAAATGCACAAAGCCTTATCTTCTGCGTGATGCGTCATTTCACCCGAGCATCTCTATATTGACTGGGCGGAATAGATGTTGATACTTGCGATTGCAACAAGAGACACAGCAAGGATTTGCAACTTCTTTTTCCCAACGGATGGGCCGATCCCATGATCGATTCTGGTTACCGCGACGTAACAGGCCGCCTCCGAATCTTACTTTCGGAAAGTCCGATTGCAGAGATTCGTCGCGTGAAGGTGGAACAGCAAGGAGATCGCGTCTTACTACAAGGTCGCGTTCGCAGTTTTTACGCTAAACAGATGGCACAAGAAACGGTTCGTGAGGCTGCTGGCAAACTCCACATCGTGAACTCGGTAAGTGTTGAGTAACACGTCGCTCCGTGTTACTTCACACCCGGTTTTCGATTGCCGCAAGCTGACAACTCATTAGTGAGAACGGGAGCTCTGTTTTGGAGCCCCTGCTCAGAACTTCTACCCAGAACGCACCATCCAAGCACTATCGCCTAGCGTGGTTCGGCGTTGTGCCCCAGACCATCGCTGCGGGGAAGACCTTGTTCCATACAGGTATCGATCATCTGTTGGAAAGCCATCTCACCATCGGACTCGAATTGGATCTCGATTGCCACGGCGAACAATGGAGTGCCCCCAATCGTCTCCAACCGGATCTTGACGAGGTCCTTTAAAGTGCAGACGACGTAATCAATCGCATCTTGTTTACGAACCCATTGAGTCAGCTGCTCTATGTCCTCGCGTTGATAGGCGTGATGATCTGGCCAAACGCGGCTATCCACCACCTCGGCTTGCATCGATCCCAGGGTGGAAACAAACGAGTCGGGTCGTCCGATACCGCTAAACGCCAAGACTCGTTTTCCTTTTAGCTCCGAGCATTCCAGTCGTTTTCCACTGTCGGAAAGGAGCGTTCTCGGTTGGTGATTTGCGTTCAGCAAGAGTGGTTTTTGTTTCGCGATATTCGAAATCTGCTCGCGCAGCCGGTCAAGGTCCTTAGAATCGGACTGGCTCGCACGCGTAAGAACAATGACGTCCGCGCGTCGCAGCCCTGAGATAGGCTCGCGGAACAGCCCCCAAGGTAATACGTGACGCGTCCTGGGATGCTCGCTTGCGTCCAAAAGCACGATTTCAAGGTCCCGCCCCATTCGGCGATGCTGGAATCCGTCATCCAAGACCAAAGCCTGCATTTGAAGCTCTTCGTCAGCGAGCCTTGCCGAAGCGATGCGGTCAGGGTTTTGCAGATGTGGAACATCAGGCAGCGTCAGCTCCAATTCGAGTGCCTCATCATTGCGACCGTCATCGAGCTGACCATAGCCTCGGCTCAACAATGCAACTCGGACACCGCGACTCCTCAGATAACGAGCAACCCAGGCCACCATTGGGCTCTTGCCAGTCCCTCCAACAGAAAGATTGCCAACTGAAATCGTTGGAAGCGGACTGTCGAAGATTTCCTTCTGGCCATGCTCGTACAATCGATTTTTGGCAATTGCAGCCAGCCAATAGGGAAACGCCAGCGGTATCATCGAAACACGCACCAGCCGCTGCCAGATCGTTGGGTGACGGTTAGAAACAAGCTGGCGGAAATCAATCAAATTCTCGTCCCAGGGTTGAGAAACCCCCAATGTATCGCGGTATCTACACTCGCACACCCTCGAACCAGCCCCTCAGCGGCCTGCGGGTGACGTTGGACATCTGGCCGGCATGGCCTTCTTCGCAGAAATCAATTCGCCGGTAGAATCTGGCTGAATCAAGACTGGGCGCAAGCCCCTGCCAATTGAGAACATTTGAACGACGAGCTTCGATATGTCTTCTGCCCCCGCCACCATTTTCTATACCGAAACAGACGAAGCACCAGCACTGGCAACCCGCTCCTGGCTACCGGTGGTCCGCGCCTTCGCCAAACAGGCGGGCATTGAAGTTGAGCTAAAAGACATCTCCCTATCGGGAAGGATCTTGGCCAGTTTCCCTGAATGCCTGTCAGACGACCAAAAGACCGAAGACGCGTTGGCAGAACTGGGCAAGTTGGCCAAAACGCCGGGCGCGAATATCATCAAACTCCCGAACATCAGCGCCTCGATCCCGCAGCTCACTGCTGCCATCAAAGAATTGCAAGCTGCCGGTGTTGCCGTGCCGGACTTTCCTTCAGATCCGCAATCCGACGAGGAGCGCGCCATAAGGGCGAAGTACGCCAAAGTACTTGGCAGCGCGGTAAACCCGGTCTTGCGTGAGGGAAACTCTGACCGTCGTGTCGCTGCTGCAGTAAAAGAGTATGCGAAGAAGAATCCGCATTCGATGGGTGAATGGACGGCCGACTCCAAGTCCCACGTTGCCTCAATGCCCGGGGGAGATTTCTTCGGTAGTGAGCAATCGGTGGTTATGCCCTCCGCCGACTCAGTTCGAATCGAATTCACGAGCGAGTCCGGCGAAACTGAAGTCCTCAAAGATTCACTTGAACTTCAAAAAGATGAAATCATCGACTCTTCTGTCATGAGTGCCGGTGCTCTACGACAGTTCCTTGCAGAAGCAATCGACCACGCAAAGGACCAAGGCATTTTGTTTTCGTTGCACATGAAAGCAACGATGATGAAAGTCTCCGACCCGATTATTTTCGGCCATGCCGTCAGTGTGTTTTACGAATCCGTGCTCAGTCAACATCGCCAATCGTTAGAAGAGATTGGATTCAACCCGAAGAACGGAATCGGCGATCTCTACACGAAATTGGGCAGTCTTCCAGAATCCATCCAGACTCAGATTCGCACTGACATCGACGAACTTTACAAGAACCGCCCTGCCCTGGCCATGGTGGATTCGGACAAAGGGATTACCAACCTCCACGTTCCAAGTGACATCATCATCGACGCGTCGATGCCTGCGGCCATACGCAGCTCCGGCAAAATGTGGGGGCCAGACGGAAAGCTGGCAGACACCAAAGCTGTCATTCCCGATCGATCCTACTCAGGTGTCTACCAAGCCACGATTGACTTCTGCAAGGAAAACGGTGCCTTCGACGTCACGACGATGGGCAACGTGTCCAATGTCGGTTTGATGGCCCAGAAAGCCGAAGAATACGGTTCCCACGATAAAACGTTTGAGATGTCTGCTGCCGGCAAGATCTGCGTAGTCGATTCCAGCGGTAAGACGTTAATGGAACACAGCGTTGAATCCGGGGACATCTTTCGCATGTGCCAAACCAAGGACGCGCCGATTCGTGATTGGGTGAGACTGGCAGTAAGCCGGGCGAAAGCAACTGGAGCGGCAACCGTCTTTTGGCTAAACGCGCAGCGAGCCCACGACGCGAACTTGATCGCGAAAGTGAACGAGTACTTGAAGGACCATGATACCAGTGGGCTCGATATTCAGATCCTGCCCCCAGAAGACGCCACAAGGCATGCATGCCAACGCGCCAAGGATGGATTGGATTCCATCTCGGTTACGGGTAACGTGCTTCGTGACTACCTCACAGATCTCTTTCCAATCCTTGAGTTGGGGACCAGCGCGAAGATGCTGTCGATTGTCCCGCTTCTAGCCGGCGGTGGCCTTTTCGAAACCGGTGCCGGTGGATCCGCTCCAAAACATGTCCAACAATTCGTCGAAGAAGGTCACCTGCGTTGGGACTCACTCGGTGAATTCCTGGCATTGGCAGTATCCCTAGAAGATTTCGCGGAAAAGACGGGCAACACGAAAGCAGGTGTCCTCGCAAAGTGCTTGGATACTGCGACGTGTAAGTTCCTAGATGAAAACAAATCTCCGTCCCGCAAAGTGAACGAGCTCGACACTCGCGGCAGCCACTTCTACATGGCGTTGTATTGGGCGGAAGCTGTCGCAGCCCAGGCGGACTGCACCGAGCTTCAGGCGACGTTCGCTCCAATTGCGGCAGACATGCAAGCGGCGGAGTCCAAGATCAACGACGAGCTCATCGCCGCTCAAGGCACCGCTGTCGATATTGGAGGCTATTACTCCCCCGACGCAACGAAAGCCGACGCGGCGATGCGCCCAAGCCCGACTTTGAACCAAATCATCTCACGACTTTAGGTGAGATCTCCGCACGACTTTGGGTGAAATCTCCGCAAAGACTTTGGGCCGATCGTCACTTCCTTAAGCGATCCTTCCATTTAGCGGAGCGGTTACAAGAGGGGTCCGACTAGCCAAGGCACGAATTCCTCATCCCCTATATCGAGCTTTTCACTACAGGTGGCTTCGCCGCTTGCAGCACCTAGTAGGCGCGCGAAGAGCTCGGCACCAACTTCCTGAACACTCCTACCTTCGATAATCTCGCCCGCGTTGAAGTCCATATCTTCGGGCAATCGGTGGAATAGATTGCTATTGGAAGCAATCTTGAAACTAGGAGCGGGCTTGAACCCGAAGCAACTACCACGTCCCGTTGTAAACGCTACGAGATTCGCGCCTCCGGCTACCATCCCGGTCACACTTGCAGGATCAAAACCGGGTGTGTCCATTACGACGAACCCCTTGGCTTCGACTGGCTTTGCATAGTCGTAGACCGCTTCAAGCGCCGAGGCGCCTCCTTTGCTCACCGCGCCCAACGATTTCTCTGTGATGGTGGTTAATCCACCTGCCTTGTTTCCAACGGACGGGTTGCTATCGAATTCTTCGCCATAGTTTCCGCAATACCACTTCCACCATTCAATCCGCTCGAGAAGCTTCTCAGCAACTTCACGAGAACGCGCACGCTTCGTCAGCAAATGCTCCGCACCGTAGATCTCGGCGGTTTCACCAAGAATAGCAGTCCCTCCGCAAGCGACCAACATGTCGGCAGCAACCCCAAGCGCCGGGTTTGCGGTAATGCCGCTGTAACCATCCGATCCACCGCACTCCAACGCCAGCGTCAATTCCGACGCTGGCACTCGAGTTCTCTGGATGTCGTTCACTTGCGGCAAGAGACGCTTGACGACTTCAACACCCGCCTCGACCGTCTGGCGAGTTCCACCGCTGGATTGGATCGACAGCACGGGAACACTGGAAGTCTCGTCGCTGGTGTCCTGGACACCAGGAAACTGGATTTGATGCAGTCCTTGGGAATCAACCAAATGAGGCAAAGTCGCTTGCTCACAGCCGAGTCCAACTAGAAGATAGCCGCCGACGTTCGGATGCTTTGCAATCCCTCCTAGCACATCGTTTAGCATTTGGTGTCGCATTCCCTCCCAGGCCATCGCACAGCCACCTTCGTGGCGGAACGAAATCACTCCATCAACATTTGGGAAATCAGACAGGTCGCCAAACTGCTTCGCCACCATCCTGGCAACCGAAGCGGAGCAGTTCACGTTGCTGATGACCGCAATGTAATTCCTCGTCCCCACTTTTCCGCCCGGTCTCCGATAGCCGTCAAAGAAATAGTCCTCGTCCAACAGCATGGGCTCGGGTACATCCGTCGAAATCGCCTCCAAATCGACTTGGTGGTCTGTCCGCAGATTGTGCGAGTGAATGTGATCGCCGGGATCGATCGGTCGCGTTGCCACGCCGATGGGCCATCCGAACTTCGTTACCGCTTGACCCTCCTGCAAACCACGAATCGCCAGCTTATGCCCGGCCGGAATCGGCGTTCGAGCACACACTGATTCACCGCCGACGTCGAATGACTCACCTGCCTCCAGATTGCGCAGCGCGACAACCACAGAATCCTTGGGGCTTAGATGAATAAAATCCGAGTTTCGCATAATCGTTGCCTAAGCTGCTTTCGCGTCCGTAGTCCGTAAGTGTCAGTGGTGCTGCGTAGTGAATCAGCGCAAATCACAGTTTCAACTTGCTAAGTTGATTCGAGTGTATCCCAACTCCCCCTGGCGAGCGGGCACACGCGCAGCGGGGCGCCGAGAATTTTGCGGTTGGCCATCTGAGCCGGAGGGGGAAATCCAATCTTTTAACGCCGATTAGCCCTACGAACTGAATGTGTTGTATTGACGGCACATGGCTGACGCTGCTTAACGGCACATCGCTGAAGCTTCTCGTTCATAGTGGGGAAGATTTTACGGTGTGGTCGCGTCAATATCTGCAAATCGTTGCGAGAACTGCCCCATTGAGCAGTTCTCGGAGATTTTCGGAAACGCCTGGCGACGCGTACGCGTCTATAATAGCGGTGAGGCCTCTCAACGGTCATTGAGTGCGGTCCTAGCAATTTCGTGTGCTCGAGGAATTCAATGGTCGAATCCTTGGGAATTGATGTTGTATCTTGCGAAACGCTCGTTGGTGACCAGTCTGTTCGCCTGGGACGGGAAGAGATTATGAGTTCAGTCGTCGAGTCCGGGAAACAGCCTCAACCATCCGGCCAGAGAGTTGGGAAGTCGGACGCAGTACGCTCCTCCTTGCACTCACACCTACGCAAGACGGCTAGTTTCATCAAGATCATGGACCTGCTTGTTTATGGGTTCGCTTGGTTGGGTGGAATACTGGCTCTATGGTTTGTGGCCTGCCTAATAGACCACTGGATTCTACCGCTGCCTTCTATCGTGCGTTGGTTCTTTTGGTTTGCCGGCGTCGCGGGAACAGGCGCTTGGGCTGTTCGCTACGTTGGCCCTTTGTTGCTCGGACGAATCAATGAATCCTATGCGGCCAAACGCATTGAGCATTTGGTCCCAGAATTCAAGAACGGGCTTATCTCTTGGCTCGAGCTGGAGCAACTTCCCGACCATGGTGTACCACGAGGCGTGATGGCGGCTCTTGCTTATCGTGCCAAACGCTATATCGGAAACCAAGATCCATCCGCAACGGTTGACACAACACCGTTGATCAAATTGATCGCGGTACTACTGCTATTGTGCACGTCGCTCATCGTGTACGCGGTGGTATCACCTAAGAGTGTCGGAGTTACAGGCAAACGAATTGCTTTTCCGTGGCTGTCGCTCAGTTCGCCAAATCGCGTCGCGTTTCTAAAAATCACGCCGGGCTCCACCCAGATCACCCAAGGCTCTGAGTTGACGATCGATGTCGAAATCAGCGGGCTACTTCGCGGTGAACCCGTTGAGCTTCGCTTTTCAACCACGGACGGTCAGCTCCAAAATCAGATTCGACCGCTCGAAGCCGTTACGGAAGGATTTCGTTACCAAACAACGATCTCAACATCAGATGATGGTGTTCAGCAGCCGTTGCGGTACTGGTTGGAAGCCGGCGACGCAATGGAAGGTCCTTTCGAAGTGACCATCAACCCGCTGCCCACTGTCGTCGTGGAATCTGTCCAGCTGACTTATCCGAGCTATACCGGTCTAGCGCCACGCTCGGTTGATGTTCGTTCGGACGTGGAAGCGGTCGAGGGAACGACGGCCACTATCAAAGCAAACGCCAATCAGTCCATGCGACGCGGCATCCTAGACATCAACCCCGTACTCGACGAGAACAGCAAACTTGTCAGCAGCGACGCTACGGTCGAAATGCAAGTTGACGGCAAATCGCTTTCGGCTGATTGGATGATGCGTCTGGATGATCAGCGATCGAACCCCACCAGCCTTCAGTATCAAGTTCGAGGGTTCAACGACGAACTGGAATCCAACTTGCGGCCACTAGTGCACTCACTCGCCGTGTTAGCAGACCTACCACCCGAAGTGACCTTGGTTGGCCCTGACTCAAGAATGCTGCGTGTCCTTCCAAATACATCCTTTTCCGCCGAAATACGCGCGAGTGATCCAGACTACGGCCTTGCCTCGATCAAGTTGGGGGTCCGAAAGAACTCAAAACTAGTCGGCGAAAAGCAACTACTTAAAAGCAACGGTGCCAAGGGCCAACAAGTAAAGAACCAGAAGCTCAATCTGGGCGGCATGAATCTGCAGCCTGGAGACGTAGTACAACTCGTGGCCATTGCTGAAGATAATCGACATTCTCCAGAGACCGGTAAGTGGGATCCTAATTCAGTCGTTTCAGAACCACTGCTCCTTGAGATCATTGGCCCTAGCGAGAAACCCGACATCCCGCCTTTCTCCGAAGATACCGAAGAAAGCCCTGAAAACACCCAATCAAACAATCCGCCAGAGAAAAGCCAGAGTCCAAATCAAGAAGGATCTCGAGGAGGTGCGTCTTCCAATGATGGTGATCCGTCGCAAGAGGGCGGGCAGTCTCAAGACGAAACATCCTCGGAAAAGACACGGTCGGAGGGCGACGAGGGTTCGCAGTCCCCCCAGGGCGAGTCCGAGAGCGGCGACCAAGGTCAGGGCATGGGTGGCGGAAACGAAGAGGCAACGTCAACGCAGACTAGCAACGAGTCGACCGGCGGTAACTCTGCGAGCGGCCAAGAGTCGTCCGCCCGTTCGCGTTCCAACCAGACCACGTCTTCCGAGTCCAATTCGAATCAGCGCTCCGGAAACTCCCAGTCCGCGGATGGATCCGGCAATTCCAACCAAAGTAGGTCATCCGAACAACGCACCGGGACTGATTCCAATCCCAACAGTCGCAATCAGAATGCCGATGGCTCCGACGCCGGCGGCGACAATCTCAGCGACGGCGAGGTGATGGAGCGGGTGCGTGATCGCATTCAGCAGGAGAGAACCCCAGACGGCTCGACCGGTGAAAAAACCGGAAGCGATAACAATTCACAAGAGGATTCTCAAGAGCCAACCGGCTCAGATTCAAACAGCGGCGAGCCGGCTTCCGAAAACTCCGGCAACCAGCCCCAAGAAGGAAGTCAACAGAAAGGCAGCAACGAAGAAGGAGCATCCTCAAACTCCGGAACGACGGACGGCGCTGCAGACGGCAACGAACGCAACCAGCAACAGCCGAACAGCGAACCGTCCAACGCCGAGCGCGGGGGCAGCGAGAGCGCCGACAACGGGAACAGTTCGCAATCTGAATCGGGCGAAAACGGAAACCAACAAAATCAAAATTCGTCGTCGAGTGACACCCAGAATAGTTCGTCCTCATCGGGATCTGACAGTGGAAGCGACGGCCAGCAAAGCTCTGGTAGCAATGCGGGCGATCAGCAAAACAACGGAAATCAGAGCCAAGGCTCCTCCAGTTCATCGTCGAGCGATGGCAACCAAAGCCAGGGGAATCAAGGCAGCCAAGATGGCTCTAGTGATTCATCCAGCAAGGGCACCGAAGGGTCATCGAGCCAAGACAGCTCGTCTAACTCGCAGTCATCGAATGGATCGTCTTCGCAGGACTCCGGGTCGAAGTCAGGCTCGCAATCCGGTTCTCAGAACAGCGAATCGGGCAGCTCTTCAAGCGGCGATTCGAACAGCGAAGCAGGCAGCGAATCGAACAGTGAATCGGGCAACCAGAGTAGTAACTCGCAAAACTCCGAAGGCCAGAATGGCTCGTCATCTGGAGAGGGGCAGAAGCAGGATGGCAGCTCGGGTCAGGAAGGGGCCGGCGGACAATCGGATTCAGCAGAATCCCGTGGTGAAGGCGACTCCAACGCCGAACAACCCAATGACGACGGCTCACCACAACAGCGTGGCGGTGGAGAAAGTTCCTCGCAGAGTTCCTCCGATCAAAACTCGGCAGCAAGCTCAGGACAGGATAGTCCGCAAGGCTCAGCCAAAGGTGGAAACATGCCCAACACCGGGCGATCGACGGGAGGCGGCACTGCGTCTCCATCTGGGGCTGCGGGCAGCGAAGTCGGTGAGGCCGACTCAGCCAATGCGAACTATGCCGAACAGACCACAGACATGGTTCTGGACTACCTCGACCGCCAGAAAGACCAACCAGATCCAGATCTTCTCAAGGACTTGGATTGGTCGAAGCAAGATCTGCAAGATTTTTTGAAACGCTGGCAGGAAGCCCGAGACCTAGGTAGCAACGGATCGGAGGAAGAAAAACTGCGTTGGCAAGAAAAGCTAAACCAGCTTGGCCTTCAACCTCCAGGTTCTCAACGCATCGAGAGTCAGACAATCGATGATACCTTCCAAAAGATGCTCGATAGCGGCACCCGAGCTCGCCCTCCCGCCGCTCTTCGCAAAGAGCTCGAAGCATTTCGAAAAGCCCTTCAGCAATCGCGTTAGAGAATGCCGAAGTTTCGTCGCGAGTCGCCGCGCCGCCCGATGCCTCGCTAGCCATCAACCCAACTCACCTGGTCGAGTGGAACACGGATGGTCGCGGTTTTTCGGATCGACGATCCATCACCTTCGCCTTGGCCCTCGGCCGGCCTGGCTGACAAAATGCGAATCTTGGTCCCATCGACCAACAGTTCGCACAGATAGCCACTCCCCACGAAACCAACATTCAGGACATGCCCAGAAAGCAGCAGTGCCGGTCCATCTCGGCCGTCCACCAGAACGAAGGGCTTATTACCCTCGGTAGCAACTAGCTCCGGCGCCGATGCCAACCATTCAGCAGCCTCCGGCCTGAATCCCATCCAGCGTCCTTTGCCTCCGTGCTCACTAGGCAAAACGCGCGGGTCCGTTTCGAACCAATTCATGCCCCAGACTCCGAATAAATCTGCACTAGCGCGGCAGCTGGGATTCCGGTAAACGTTCTCAGGCGAACCGCTATCAAGCAGATTGCCTGCATCCAGGACGGCCACCTGGTCCCCCAAACGCATTGCGTCGACTGGGTCATGAGAGACCATGATCGTGGTTGGTCGAAACCGTTGGGCTACCTCCTTTAGCAATGCAATAGCTGACTCTCGGTTGGGTCCATCGAGTTGGCTTAAGGGCTCATCGAGCAACAATAACTTAGGCTCAGCCACCAGAGCTCTAGCGAATGCCACACGCTGCGATTCGCCGCCGGAGAGTTGGCTTGGAAGTTTTTCGGCCAAAGCCTCAACACCAAAACCGGCGAGCATTGCGTCTATCCGTTGTGCTCGTTCGGCCCGCGCAAGTGAACTCCCTGCAATTTGCTTCCCCTTGAGTGCCGCTTCCATATTGCGGCGCACGTTCAGCTGGGGATAAAGCGAAACGGATTGGCTGAGCAATGCCACGCCTCGAGCACTTGCTGCAACGCCGTCTAGATTCTGACCTTCTAGCTCGAGGCGACCGGTACTGGGCTTCTCCAGCCCAGCTATCAGACGAAGCAAGGTCGTCTTGCCAGCCCCACTTGCCCCGAACAATACGAGGCACTCGCCTTTGCCGACTGAAAACGAGATATCTCGCAGCGCTTCGAAGTTACCAAACGTCTTTCCAAGCGAATTCGCGACTAGGTGCCCCACGTCAAATTCCTGCCTCTTGATCTAGTACTCACAAGCAATCGCGATTTCGCTTCACCATTCGAGGTGAGGTGTTTGAGGGTTGCCTAACTGCAACGAGCAGCAAGACCCGCAGTTGTGGATGGGGCATCCCAATCCGCAAACTTTCTTCGCCTTACCATAGCCCAGGTGTGCCGATTATTCGATGTATCGCACGTGCCCTGAAGCTATCGAGCATATCGGACCGACTTCTTCTAGCGTCCGGTTCAATTGTCCAGCTCCTAACGTCTGGAACGCATTTCAATTTGACCAGGGGTCTCAAACGGGGCCAAACCGACCACCGTAGGCTGATTCCAATACCAGTCGTGACCACCTGGGCACAGTTTCCGACGTCAACGCTAGCTCCCCTTGGCGAATTTCGCAGGAGAAACCCTATGCTGATCAGCCGTCGCACTATCCTCGCTGGGATCGCCGTCATCGCTACGTGCCTCGGAAACCTGGCTCACGCCCAACAAGTTTCTCCAGCGTCCAGAAACGTGATTCACCCCGTCACATTCAGCCGTCTAGCAGCAGGGCCAAGCCTTCGTGGAATCTCGCTTGCCGACCCGGGTGTCGTTGCACCGGCGAGCCGCTTCAACGATGCAGCACTGCAGGATTCTGACGCAGGATCTGATGAAGAAATGCAAGATAACAACGAAAGCGGCGAATCGCTCGCCCCCCTACAAGACAAAGAACTGACCATCGAAGTCAACGTCGTCAACACCTCGCTCACAGATATCGGCACGGGGCTGTTGCCTGACGCGGAGTCGGACTCATGGGACCAAGGACTACAGATGCTCCCGGATGGATCCGCTCGTGGAGTCACCTACAAGCCCGTCCACTGGCGACCGAGCTTAGTCTTTCATCATCCTCTCAACTTCGAAGATGCAATGCTCGAAAGGCACGGACAAGATCGCTGGGGACACCTGCAGCCCCTCGCATCCGGTGCCAAGTTCTTCGGTAGCATCGTTGTCGCGCCGTATCTTCATACGCTCAATCGCCCATGGGAATGCCAGTATGCACTTGGGCACTACCGGCCTGGAACTTGTGCACCGGTCTTGAAAGATCATTTGCCGTGGGATCGACGAGCTGCGGCAGTCGAAACGCTGTCATTGGCAGGGTTCTTCTGGGCCGCTCCTCTGTAGGGCTCGCGAGTTCCCCGAAGTACAGGTGAATTAGGCCTCGAACATTGGGACTACCGGCATCGGACCCGAAACGGTCCACTCGAACCGCGTTCCAACTGGCAACAAGGTTTCATAGCTCAGATCGGCGGGCGAGCCCCCTGCCGAATGGTCAACAAATCCAGAGAAAATGGTCCCGGATTGGCTGATCACTCCCCGGCGAGCCACTGCAGCGGTTTGATTGACGACTTGCGGTTTTTCGGCATTATGGATACGGTCTACGATAGTGCCTGAATGCCTTAGCCAGCGAATCCCAAGGGATTCGCTCTAGGTCTTTTTGGGTCCAGCCGGCATAACCAAACCGCTAATTCATCTCAATTGCCTACCTGAGCTCTAGTGATGGGAACCCGTTTCGTTCCCTTGAATGCTATGCAGAACAAATCCAAGTTAGTTGCGTTCGTCACATTCCTTTTCGTTCTTACGATTGTCTTGCGTCTTGTACCGCATGGATACAACGTCGCTGCGGTCGGTGCACTTGGGATGTTTGTCGGCTGCTACTGGTCGCTCGGGCTGGGAATCCTCATTTCGATCGCAGCGATGTCGGTAAGCGACATGGTGGGCCACTGGATGGGTGTCCCTTCGATGGGAGCTTATTCTGTTTGGCTAATGGCAACAGTTTACGCAGCAACCGGCCTCTCGGCATTTGCAGGGAAGCTCGTTTCGATCATGAAGAATCAAGTGCCAGGTGGCCTGTGGATCGGAGTGCCTGCCGGAGCCATTTTGTCCGGCGCTGTGTTCTTCCTGGTCACCAACTTCGCCTGCTGGTTCGACCCGATGCTAGGGTACCCAAAAACGATGGAAGGCTTGGTCAACTGCTATGTTGCAGCCATTCCGTTCGCGAAGGGGACCTTCATCGGCAACCTCGTCTACTCCTGTGTATTCTTTGGCGTCTACGAAGCCATGGTGGTAACCCGTGCTGCCAACGCAGCGGTTGATGCCTAGACTCTGACGCCGAGATCGTCCTCCCTCGTGTTGTTCGCGGACCCGTGATGTGCTTCCGCGTACAGCATGCACATCTCCGGACGCTCTATCTGAGAGAAGAACTATTGCTTTGCGGGCTGCGCCCGAAAAGTGAATTCGGCGTGAATCTTTCCATTGGCAGTCGCCCACTCATCTTCCACTTCTCCCGGGTTCGGTGAGTCTGACGGTTGTAGCAATAGATCAAGTGCTAGCGTTAGTACTTCGCAAAACGCAAGGTCTGAATGATCCAGTGGCAGCATTTGTGCTTCCGATACCCCCCTCAGCGATACGTGCGTTCGTATCGCTTGGCGTCACTCGACCCTTGATGCGACTGGCAACGATCCGCCGGTTTGCAATTCTCGCGTCGGTTAACGAAGGAAACACGGATGCGTTCGATTCGCAACAACAAAACACTGAAGTGGTTGTGTGCTGGCCTAGCTCTCTGCTCGAGCCCTGGATGCTCACCCGTTAAGCAGTTCAAGTTTACGGACACGTGGGAATCCTCGCCGAGCTACCATCAGTCGGTCGCCACCAAAATCGAATACCCGAACGTCCACTCTTGCCTTGCGGCGGAATCCTCCGTACCAAGACCGCACACGATCGAGAATCCAGCCGACCTGTTGACCCAAGAAATTGAGCTGAACGCGGTCATCCAACAGGCATTGGGCAGCAGCGACATTCTGCGGTCGTTGGGCGGCAGTGTCGTTCAAAGCGGATCGGGCACGCGGTCCAAGTTTGATCCGGCGATCACCGAGTCCAACCCCGGCGGCGGTGTCGAGGCCGCTCTATCAGCCTTCGACGCGCAGGTGACCTCGTCGTTGTTCTGGGACGATCGAGAGCGTCAAAACAACGCAAACCCTGGTGCGGTGAACATCGGTTTCCAACGATTATTCACGGACACGGTAAGCAGCAACTTTAGCTATGAGGTGGCGAAGACCACTGCAACCGGTGCTCGATTTGCTGCACGCCACAGAGTGGCCTACTCGCAGCCGAACTTTGCTCGATTCCTACGAACGGACTTCTTCGGTGAACTCGAAGCCGAGTATCGCCAACCGTTACTCCGGGGTGCGGGTACGACTTTCAACCGGATTGCAGGGCCAAACAGTGGAATTGGCTCCTACAACGGTGTTCTCATTGCGAGAATTAATACCGACATTTCGCTTGCCGATTTTGAAGCGGGCGTCATCAGCTTCATCAACGACGTTGAAACAGCCTACTGGGAACTTTATTTCGCTTACCACAATCTCGAAGCTCAAGTGGCAGGACGAAACAGCTCGTTGCTGACGTGGCAGCGAATTAAGGAACTGCAAAAAGTTGGAGCTCGCGGCGGCGACGCCGCGGCGGAAGCTCAGGCTCGTTCGCAGTACTACACGTTCGACGCCAACGCAAAGAACGCGCTTACCGGCCCTACCGGCCTTTACGCCAGAGAGCAGAACCTTCGCTATCTCATTGGCATGCCAGCTACGGACGGTTCCCTTTTGAAGCCAATTACGGCTCCTATGGAAGGGGAAGTTGTATTCGATTGGCAAAATGCATTGAGCGACGCTCTGACCAAACGGGTGGAAATTCGGCGTCAGAAGTGGACGATCAAACGCCGCGAATTTGAGCTGATGGCAGCCCGACTGAACAAACGCCCTGATCTGGACTTCGTAGGTCGCTATCGCTTTAACGGACTTGGCGACAACCTTATCCGGTCTCGCAACGGAAACGAGCCACTCCGGAGCATGTACCAAAGCATCTTCAGCGGTGATTTCCAAGAATGGTATGCCGGCATCGAGTTCGGTTACTCCGTTGGATTCCGCCGAGCCGGCGCCGCCATCTCGAATGCTCGCTGGAACTTGAGCAAGGAACGTGCCGTATTGCGTGAGCAAGAACTTCGCATCTCGCATGACCTGAGCAACACCGCCCGAGAGGTGAAACGCAACTACGAGCTTCTCAAGACGAACTACAACCGACAAGCCTCAGACCGAGATCGAGTCGAAGCGTTGCAGGCACGTTACGAGAGCGGCTTGGATAACATCAACTTCTTGCTGCAGGCCCAACAGAGTTTGGCCACCAGCCAAAGCGCTTACTACCGTTCGCTCGTTGACTACCAACTTTCGCTGCGAGATTTCCATCAGCAGAAGGGCTCGTTGCTCAACTACAACGGCGTCCAGTTGAGCGAAGGTGCTTGGCCTGCGAAGGCTTACCAGGATGCCGTCGAACGCGGTCGTTTCTTCGTTCCGCGGAGCAACCCATCTTCTGTCGACGTGCCCGCCCCAGCTAGCTCAGGCGGATTCCGACCTGGCGACGTCGGCGCTGGAATCAGCGGCACCCCAGTCGCCTACGGCTCGCCCATAGCCAGCAGCGAAATTACGATTGCAAGCGATCCATTGCAAGCTCCTGCAAAAGTCGATTTGGGCAGTGTCGCTGTACCGCCACCGGCAGCCGACTAGTCTTCTGAATCCTGCAGGGAGCGCGTCACTGCTTACGCTTGCTGCAGAACCTGAAACCTGAACACAGCCTTGGCTTTCCGCCAAGGCTGTTTTCGTTTCCCTCGTGACCAGCCTTGCCTCATCCGTAGAGACTCCGACGACTCCTATGGGGCTTCGATAAAACCGGGAATCTCGCATTCTCTCGTTACTCGGTCGTTGCCGACGTGGACTTCGTAAGCGAATATAGAACGCATGCGTTGGGTAAAACGCCTACCCACGAGCAATGACACCGCAGCTCCTACCTCTCCCAGCCGCGGTTGCAAAACTTCCCTCCTAGAACTTGCAAGGTTCACACACGATGCAACGTCTTTCGTTTCTAGTGGCCCTACAAACCATCTTGCTTTTCGGAACAGCCGCGAAAATCCGGGCTGCCGAAACAGAAGAACTTGCAGCCGGTCACTCTAACCACGGTGAAGCCTTCAACGACGGTCCGCGACAATCGGCTTACCTCATGCCTGGCATGGGGAATGTTGAATTCAAGGCGTCGACTTCAAGCAACGTGGCCCAACGTTTTATTAACCAAGGCGTCGCCCAGCTGCATGGGTTCTGGTACTACGAGGCTGAGCGATCATTCCGCCAAGCCGAAGTTCTCGACCCCGACTGCGCGATCGCCTACTGGGGAATGGCAATGGCGAACACCGAGAACATGGACCGTGCTCGAGACTTCATCAAAGAAGCCGTCGACAGGAAGGATTCAGCGACTCGCCGCGAACAGATGTTCATTGATGCCTATGCGCAGTTTTGCAAAGAGTTTGACGACAAAGACAAGAAGATCGAAAAGAAAGATCGTGCACAGCGATACACACGCGATCTCGAAGAAATCGTGGAAGAATTCCCAGAGGACATCGAAGCCAAAGCATTTCTGGCACTTCAGTGCTGGCAGAATGCTCGAGCCGATTTGCCCATCGTCAGCTACGTCGCCATCAACTCGATCCTTGGCGATGTTTTTGATGCCAATCCGGCTCACCCAGCTCACCACTATCGAATCCATCTTTGGGATCGCCACAAAGCCAAACGCGCACTTGAAAGCGCAGCGAAATGCGGCCCAGCCCTTCCTGGTGTGGCCCATATGTGGCACATGCCGGGACACATTTACGACAAGCTTCATCGCTACCATGACGCCGTTTGGCAACAAGAAGCATCCGCGAGAGTCGATCACGCCCACATGATGCGCGACCGTGTGTTGCCAGATCAGATTCACAATTTCGCGCACAACAACGAATGGCTGATCCGCAACTTGCTTAAGATTGGCCGAGTGAACGATGCTCTCTCGCTTGCCAAGAACATGCTCGAGTTGCCGCGCCATCCCAGGTACAACTCGATCGACCGACGCGGTAGCACCAAGTACGGTCGCGAACGTCTATTGCTCACGCTCTCAAGCTACCGCCTTTGGCCTGAGTTGATCGAACTCGCGGACACGATGTATCTGGAACCTACTGAAAGCAAGAAACTGCAAACCGAGAGGCATCGGTATTTGGGCGTCGCTTTAGCATTGACCGAGAAAACAGAAGCCGCCGAGGAGATTGCCCAGGAACTCCGTGATCAGCTCGCTGCCAACGAAGTGGCTTTGAAAGAATTAAAAGACGAAGCCAAAGCTGACGAAGCGATTGAGAAGGCGATCAAAGACGGTTCGAAAGAGGGAACTTCAAAGAAGGCAAAAGCGAATCGCGCGCGACGAAAGAAGAATCGCGATAAGAAGACGAAGGAACTCAAGTCACTGAACAGTGAGCTCGAGAAATCGATCCGGTCGATCGAGATTTCGGTACTCGCCGCTGCCGAAAAGTACGAAGAGGCTTTGGAAGGCTGGAAGGACGCCGCCCTGAAAGACAACCTACTCAAAGCCGAGTGGCAGTTCAAAGCCGGCAAGACTGAAGAAAGCCTCAAATTGGTGAGGAAAGAAATCGAGGACAAACCCGGCCAGCTATTGCCCCTCGCGGTATCAGCCTACCTGCACTCTTTGGCTGATGTAGACGACGAGGCCAAGTCCGATTTTGAAGAAGCGAGAGAGTTGGCGGCGAAAGCAGATACCAACACGCCGTTGTTATCACGGCTTGATCAACTCGCGAAGAAGCTCGGTTACGAAGGCGACTGGCGTGGCGAATTCAAGCTTGCAGACGACATTGGTGAACGCCCAGATTTAGACTCACTCGGCTCCTTCCGGTGGCGTCCCTACATCGCACCCGACTTTGCCGTCGAAAATCAAGACGGCGATGGAGTCACCCTGAAAGACTTCCGTGGTAAGCCTACCTTAGTCATCTTTTACCTTGGATTCGGCTGCCTGCACTGCATCGAGCAACTGCATGAATTTTCGCCACGCGCAGATGACTTTCGCGATTCCGGCATTGAAGTCATCGCCATCAGCTCAGAGGAAAGAGAATCCCTGGTCGACGCATTGGCCGACTACAGCAAACCGCTCGATATTCCGCTGCACGCCGACCCAGAACTAACGAGCTTCAAATCATATCGCTGCTTTGATGACTTCGAGGAGCAGCCTTTACACGGAACTTTTCTAATCGCTCCCGACGGTAAAGTTCTATGGCAAGACATAAGCTACGAACCGTTCATGGACGTCGAATTTGCGTTGAAGGAATCACACCGTCTGCTGAAGCTGTCGGGGTTCGGAGACATATTAAAAACGCCCAAACCGAAGAAGTATGTCGGAACCCTCAACATCAAATAATGAGGCTAGCCGATTCTCTTGCGTAAACTAGTCTTGGGGCCGGACGGACTCATAGAGATTGAGATCCTTTCGGCCACCGATTAGCCCAAAAGTCTCTCGGATCTGCTCGCGAATCTGAATCCAACTTAACTGGAGCCCATCCGCGTGACCGGATACCGACTTGGCTCCGAGCACATAATAATGCGGCTCAGGCGTCAACGACTTTAACGACGTCTGCTTCGCCTCGTCTTGACCGGTGCTCTGAGGCTCATGACCGCGACCCAGTCGATGGCAAAAGCCCCAATCCGGCAACGGAGCCTGGCAATTCACGAATCGATCACATGCTAGTTCGATACTTTCTTCCGGTCGCGTCTGGACCGTAACCGTCCATGGGGCGTTTAGAGAACTCTCCTGGCCACTATCTTGATCGGCATCGCCGAGCGTACCTAAGATAGCTTCAATACCCCAGCACTCCATGACAGCCACCCCAACGGGAGCATCTTCAGCAAGTTGCTTGGGCAATTCGAGCAGCTTCAAAAGGCGTTCATCTTCGAGCTCCACTCTTCTTTCTTCACCATAGGACTTTGGGAGCAGCCAGATAAATCTAGCCGCAGAGTTGCCCCCCACTCGAGTCATAAACTCCTGCGCGGTCGCGCAAGCTTCCAAGCCATTGCCATAGAGTATGGTTGTTCCAGCCACTTCCTCAAACATGTTGACTGATCGACCTCGAAAGTACCCACTAGTGGCCGCCTTCCGTGGATCAGCGGGTAGCGATGATTCGCCCTTGGCCAAGCCTCTGCCCGAAGCGAGACCATCCCGCGAACCGCTACCACTACAATCCAACACCAGATCGAAGACTTGCGAGTATTCCCCACGCTTCTGAGATCGGATGAGAGCACGAAATTCTAGCTCGCTCCTCTGCTCTACGGACAATTCCGATGTACCATCGAACCCTGTGCGCGACAACGAAATAAGTTCCGAATTGATTTGAATCGATTGGTAAAGCAAATCCGTCTTCGCGACCGGGATCAGATACCGCTGCAAGTACCCTGAACAATCCGAAACACTTTCGCTCGATGGCATATCAACCTCTTGAGCTTGAAGCGCAGCCAGCCCAAGATTTGACATCGCTGCCGCCGGGGCAATCAACGGCTCGCTATCCCAATTAGCTAAATTGCTGCCAACGCGGGCTCGATCAACCACATGGACTTCGTAACCCAGGAACCGTGCGTACAACGCAGCTTCGATTCCAGCAGGGCCAGCGCCAATTACGAGTACCGAAGCCGGTGTGTCGATCTCAGGATCCCAGTCCATTTTGCTAACCACTCTGCTAACCTAAAGCGATTCAGTTTTTCATGCACGAGCGCAGATCACGCGGGCTAATCCAACTGAAATAAAAGAAACTTCAGATACCGTAGCTCTGGCATCGCCAACGGTGTCGGATGATCCAGTGGTAAGCCGCGATCGGCCAACAGGTTAGCTTTTCGCCGCGCTTTGCCAAGTGCGTCATAGTTCGCTTCAAGAAATGCCTGCTTGTTCACATGACTAGAGCAGGAAGCTAACGCGAGCAGCCCGCCGCGATTGGTCACCCGCGCACTGAGTTGTCCCAGTTTGGCGTACGCAGCTAAGGCTTGTGGTCGAGAACGTTCATTACGTGCAAATGAGGGCGGATCGCAGATCACGACATCCCAACGTTTGCCTTCACGATTGGCTGACTCGAGAAACTCAAAACAGTCCTGCACGACCGCGGTATGGCTCTCCTTGGGAAGTTCATTCATCTCCCAATGCTGCTGGGAAGCGACAATCGCGGGCGCGGCAATATCAACAGACGTAACTTGGGTGGCCCCACCCTGCCCGGCCGCTACAGAGAATCCTCCGCTGAAGGAGTAAAGGTTCAGGACGCTCTTGCCTTTGGCAAGACGCCGGATCAATTCACGATTGTCTCGCTGATCCAAGAAGAAGCCCGTCTTCTGCCCAGCAAACACATCGGCTTGAAACCGCAGACCATTCTCGAGAAAGTCAGTTGCGGACAATTGCTCCCCCGTTAAGGCAACTCTGGCATGGGGCAAATCGGCCCCGGCGATTACAGCCCCCGTCTGTCCCCGCTGACGCGTGCGGAGAACCACTGTTTCGATGCTTGTGTTCTCGACAATCCAATTGCCAATGGCTTTGGGTAGATAGAAGGCTTCGGGAGCACCGCCGTCTAATTTCATCACTGCGACATGGTCGTAGACATCGAGGATCATCCCCGGTACTCCGTCTCCCTCACCGGCAACCCAGCGAAAGCCTGTGGTTCGGGAATCGAAGAAGCGTTGCCGCAAAGTCCAGGCGTCCATCAAACGCCGAGCCAGCCAAACTCCGTCGACTTCAATCTCCGGATCAATACTACAAATCCGTACAGGAATCGGGTGGTCGCCATCATAGATTCCGGCCGCAATAGCTCGCTGCCCACGCTGATCCCAAAGCTCAACCACCGTGCCTGCGGGAGCCTTTATCGGCTCAATCGCAGCCGAATAGATCCAAGCATGACCGCGCTTGATATCCCGCACCAGATCACGTTGCATCCGAACACGTCGGCGTCGCCCCTCGCGGACCAGTCCATGACATTGGTCAGGATCAATAGCGTTGCAGACAAGTTCCGCTGCACCATCGGTGGAGAACTCACTACGCTCTTGCTGGATCCCGACTTGCTTTTGGTGCGGCGATCCTGATTCGTCAGTCATATCGCTGCTAACCAGATAGAAAGACAACAGCCAAT
This sequence comes from Aureliella sp., assembly GCA_046290675.1. Lineage (GTDB taxonomy): Bacteria > Planctomycetota > Planctomycetia > Pirellulales > Pirellulaceae > Aureliella. The sequence goes on along the minus strand of JBKAHA010000005.1, from coordinate 328,132 downwards.
ACAATGGCCACGATGATCAACACGATAAACGCAACAAGAGAGGCAATACGTTTACCTGACCAAGGCTTCTCGCCGACGACTTTCCCGGTTTGACCATTCACCAAGAATCGGTAAACCCGATCCTTGTAGCGATAACTCAACACATGGACCGGCAGCAGGATAAGATCGCTACCATTGACCTTGAAGGTCGTTGAAACAGATAGCCCTGATACCGTATCCCCTGGCAGAAAACGTCTGACCTCTTGTTCCTGTCGCCGAAGAAACTCAGTTTTCGACTCTTGGATTGCCCCATCCATCTCGACGGAATACTCTTCGGCCATCCATCCGGCCAGAAAATACGGTCGATACCGAGATAGCGAAGAGAGTTGAAACGGCTGGATAGCCTGCGCCTCTTGGGGTGTTATCCCCTTCGTTGCGGCAACAAGGTAGCCGTAGTAATAGCGGTGATGTTCACCGCTGAGCGGAAACCACTCAGTCTCCTGAACGCGTCTTGTCTTGGTAACCGTCTTGCCTTCAGAGTTTCGAGTCGTATATGTCTCGGTCCGATACCAGTACTCGCCGATATTGCAGTGCCAATCACTGTCCGCGAACATCGAGAAGTGCCAGAACGGCAAGTAAACGCCTTTTTGCTTCTCAGCGATCGCTTTCTGCGCGAGGTCACCAGGGCGTAGCCAGGAGTTTTTGCCTAGCCACTCATAATATTTTTGCTGTGCTTCGTAGGCGGTGATCCCAAAACCGATGATGAATTCCGGGCGTTGTCTTCCAGATCGGCTAACCGGAATCTCGGTTACATAAGCCGAATCACAGAACGGACAGATATAGCTGCGTTGCTCGACGCTCGTCGCAACTTGGCTCCCGCAGTTCTGGCACTCGAATGTATGATCGGGCAACGCGCCCGCAGACTCTCCGCTTTCGCCGGGCACCACGATGGGAACGTCTCGAGCCTCAAGTGGTGCCCCACACGCGCTGCAGAACCTCGACTTCCCCTCCCGGGGAGCTCCACAGGAAGTGCACGGCGGTCCGACATCTTTCTTGCCGGAATCATCGATAACTTCAGCATCGATTATGGCCAACGTTCAACCGCTTCGATTAGAGACTAGGCAGGTGTGCCAGGGTAGCTTCGGAAAATGGCGCGGGCAATTTTCGTCCGATCAAGCCAATATGATAAGCCGAAACTAGGCCCAAGAGGGACGATGCTTGGCTGCCTGCTCCTGCAACTCACAAAACTGCCGTTTCGCGAAGCCCGCATCGAGGTAGCTGACGTCGATTTTGTGATCAGCAGGTCCTGCCGCGGCCGTGTCCACGAGTAGCGATGCCATATCCCATCGACGATCGAAGGGGGATTCTCCCAGTTCGACGGTTTGAATTCGGTCAAAAAATGCAAAGCTTAACTTCTTCCGAAACAAACCACTCGCGTAGGCCAGCCCCCAAGGTGTTCGTGCGTACCGTCGCGATTTGACTTTTTTCCTTACGATCAGCGCGAGAAACGGAAATGCAACGATCCCGATGACCCACCCCCAGGGTCGAGTTATCGCGAGACCGCACAGACTCATGGCCAAACAGGCAATGATGACGAGCCGAGTCAACCTCGCGCCGGCACGGGGTGAAACACCATACCACTCGATCTCCTCGGAAGGACTTCCCCAGTCGAAGCCTGGTCTTAGTGCATTCAATACGCCATTCACGTCGGCATCTCGAATCACCGGAAGAAACCACTGCCTGGAAACGGTCGACGCCGCGTTCTCTTGTTCTGATGCAGAACCTCCCGCAGTTTCAATTCGAATGGAAGCGAGCCCCATCAAACGCATCAGGAGCGGCCGATGCACACTAATAAACTGAATTCGTTTTCGCGGCACGGTCGCGCTGACTCTAGTGAATAATCCACAGGAAATGCGCAAGTCATTTCCAGCTCGGGTTAGTCGATAGTCGAAAAAGCGTAGGACATACCAGACCATTCCGAGCATCCGGAGCAAAAGCACGACGCCCAAAAACAAACCGAGCAGCATCAACAACGAGTTCGTTGATCCACCCACCTCGGGCACGTACTCCCGGTACTCCATCATCTTGCCAAACCTTGGGCGGTAGCGATTATCGAAGAAGTTGCCTTGGAAAAAGAAACCCGCCACGACACCAACGAGCAGAAAGCCGCGGTTGCTCGCCAAACCGGCAAGCAGCAACTCCCTCATCCCGATTCGGTGAACTTCTTGCGCCTCATCCTGCTGCCAACGATCTCCCAAGACCTTCGCGCCAACTGGCGCCGACGGAATCCCCAACTCCCCAGAGCCGATTTCTTCTCCAGCTGCCTTATCTGTCACGTCTGCCGAGTTCGACATTGGCATGCCGCGGATCTCGCCGACTCGAGACACTTCCACAGCGTCCTCGCTTGCAATCGGGGCGCTCTGCCCTGCGCCAAATATGGCGGCTCGCAGTTCCTCAATCTGGGACCGCGTCAGCACTCGTAGCGTGGCTTCCGGTTTTGTACCCGAGGCGGTCTCGATATTGACTTCAGCCACACCAAATACACGGTGTAACAGATTCTGGATCAAGTCCATATTTTGAATCCGTCGAATCGGAACACTTCGAGTTCGACGGAACAGTAACCCTTCCTTCACGACGAAGTCATTGCCTTGAATTCGATAACGAAGGGTAAAATATCGCAGTACCGTAGCGACCAATGATCCACCAAAGATAACGACAGCGACACCTGCTCCCCAGAAACCGCCTTGGGCCGCGCTGAACAAGCCAACGACCGCGGGGAAAATGAATTGCCTGACCTTAGAAATCGCCTCAAAGAGAATTGAGGAAGGATGGAGGAATTGCGGTTCGGCAAGGCGGCTGGAACCGGCAAGCGGCTGTTGATCCGATTCGCCCGATTCGAGATTGGTTTCGGCCGCAACATGAATATCGCGGTCGCTCTGGCGAGTTTCATCGATCGCTCCGTCGCCCGAAGTCGGCTCAAGTGACATCGAGAGCCTCCTTCTGCATGATCAACTCATCACGTAATGACACAGCAACCTCATGCTTGAGTCCTTCGAGTTCAACTGATGAATTCTTAGTGCCCGCGGTATATATCGTGATCGTGCTAAGTTCAAACATGCGTTGCACTGGACCTTGCGAAACATCGACGTGCTGCACGCGCGCAATCGGAATACTGACACGATGCTTCCAAAACACACCGCGTCGGATTTCCATTCCGGTCGGGTCGAGCCGCCACGAAATGAAACGATACTTTTTCTTAGGCCAGAAATGCGATCCATAGGCCAGACCAGCCAAGAGCGAGAGAAATCCGACTGGCCAGGCGAGAGCAATCCACCAGTGGTCATCGACCATGAATAGCAACGGCGTACTCACACTGACAGCAATCACCGTCACGACCAAAGCGACGATATAGCTGGTACGCTGTTCAAACCGAACATAGGCTGGATCCAGCATCTCAAACCCAGACTCCGACGACGTGTCCACTAAATCGGGCACACTCACTTCTTCGATAGCCGGTTGTGGATTCTCCCCCCCCGGCCAATCACCGTTGCCAGAAGCAGCGGAATCTGGATGATCCGCGTTCTTGGTTTCTCGATCGCTCAAACCTTGCTCCGTTGGGTCACTAGTCATGCCGTTTCGCCCAGCTTATTCCCTTCCGACGGCAGCGTGCTGCCTAAGATGCGACTGGAAGCAATGCGACTGCAAGCACCGAGGCTCGACGCAATCCTACACTCCTGACGCAGGCCGGATTCATCCAACATCATTGCGGACCGGAACTCTACAACAAGCCGCCACACTCATTCGCTCGAGGAGACCGTGCCTTGGAAACGAAGTCGGAAACATACACCGTTCAGCTTCAAAAAGAACAGCTCGTATTTAGTTCGGCCCATTTTATTACCTTTGCGGGCGATATTTGTGAGTGTCTCCACGGTCACAACTATGGAGTGAAGGCCGAAGTTGGCGGTTCGTTAGACGAAAACATGTACGTAATCGACTTCATTGCATTCCGTGACAACCTTGAAAAGATCGTTCGGCAACTGGACCACCACATGCTTCTTCCCACGACTCACCCATTAATCAAAGTGGATGCAGGAGAAACTGAGGTCACAACGACTTTTCGTGAAAAGCGTTGGGTTTTCCCGAGAGAAGACTGCATGCTTCTGCCCATCACGAACACCACAGCCGAGCAGCTGGCTTGGTGGATCGGTAAAGAACTGCATGCCGCACTCAAGCCTAGTGTCGGTGATCGCCTCGACTACTTGGAAGTCGCGGTGGACGAAAATAATGGACAATGGGGGACTTGCCGCCTGCCTTGGTGACGGACTCGACCGCCCCATCGCAGTTCGCCCCATCGCAAGCCTCCACATCTAGTAGGCCTTTCCGATCTCCAAAGAGCCATTTTGACGCTAGTTTGCTCGCCTGACTGGGAATCCTTGCTGGCTATTCCGATTTCTCCACCCCCGCCCTGCGGGCGAAGCATGCTGCGAGTCGCCGGAACGGGCCTACCGGTTGATTCACAGACCAGTTGCGGGATACTTCTCAGCCAACGCCTCGCACAAAGCGACGGGATTTTTGGCAGCTTGGAATGCGTCATTCTCATGCAAGAATAGCGCTAGCAGCACGTCCGCGGCTCTTGCATCCGCTCCAGGTGCTTCTGAGCCCAAGATCCCTAGGCTCCCAGCCTGATACGTAGACTCTCCTAGCCACGGCAGGACGAATGACAGTTTCCCCGATGATGCGCCAGTATGAAGAAGCCAAGGCCGCGTGTGGTGACGCGCTGCTGCTCTTCCGCATGGGCGACTTCTACGAACTCTTTCATGAAGACGCTAAAATCTGCGCCAAAGTCCTGGGGATCACTCTGACGAGTCGCGACAAAAGCGAAAACCCGGTCCCTATGTCCGGCTTTCCCTACCATCAACTTGAAAGCTACTTGGCCAAACTGATTCGCCTGGGCTACCGAGTGGCGGTCTGCGACCAGGTTGAAAGCCCAAAAGAAGCCAAAGGGATTGTCCGTCGCGAGATAACTCGGATCGTCACGGCGGGGACGCTAACGGATGACGCCTTGCTGGATCCGCTACAGACGAATCTGCTCATCGCGTTGTACTCCACCAAGCCTGGCAAGAACGACGCACCAGTAGGTCTCGCATGGGCAGAACTGTCGACGGGCAAATTTGAAGCAGGTGTTTATTCGAAGAGTCAAGTCATCGACGAACTCGCGCGACTCGAACCCTCCGAGGTTCTCATCCGAGATGATGACGGTCTTCTTGAAGAAAATCCTTACGGATGGACTATTGCGACTCGGCCCGCCTGGCAATTTGCGCCAGACGAAGCACAACGGCAGTTGTGCACTCAGTTCGGTGTAAAAAGCCTCGAAGGCATGGGCTGGAATGACGAGGATCAACCGGCGATTGGTGCCGCGGGCGCCGTACTGGCTTACCTACAAGAAACTCAAAAGACATCCCTCACTCACTTGCGTTCGCTGTCTCCCATCCGGGGCGGCCAAACCCTGGCGATTGACGCTGCGACACGTCGCAGTCTCGAACTCACGCACACCATGCGTGATCGAAACCGCGAAGGTTCGTTGCTCGCCGTCTTGGACCAGACATGTACGTCGATGGGATCGCGGCTTATCTCAGGGTGGCTTGCAGCACCGTTGGTCAACCAAGATCACATCGAGATGCGGCATGAGACGGTCGAAGAACTGCTCCATGACAATCGCACTCGAGCCGAACTGCGACGACTTCTCGATGGAATTTACGACCTGGAGAGACTTCTGGGGCGAGTTGCCACCGGCCGAGCCAGCCCGCGTGACTTGCGACAGGTCGGAACGACCTTGGAACGGCTTCCTGCCATCAAAGAATTGTTACAAGGCCGAAGCGCGAGGCTGCTGCAGGACCTAGAACAAAGACTACTGCTGTGCGAATCCCTTCGCGACAAGTTACTGTCGGCATTGAACGACGAATGCCCACTCCATTTGCGTGACGGCGGCTACATTCAAGACGGCTATCACGAACAGCTTGATGAACTGCGACGTCTCGCAACAGGCGGCAAGCAATGGATCGCCGAATACCAAGCGAAACAGGGTGAAGAGACGGGGATCCCGAACCTCAAAGTTGGCTACAACAAAGTCTTTGGATATTACCTGGAAGTTACCAACGCCCATAAAGACAAAGTCCCCCATAGTTTCGTGCGAAAGCAGACGCTCAAGAATGCCGAGCGTTACATCACCGACGAATTGAAGCAGTACGAAACCAAAGTCATCTCGGCGGACGAGCAATCGCTTGCGCTGGAGTTGGAGCTGTTCAACGAACTCAGGAATGAAGTCGGCTTGGCTCTGGCAGACCTTCAATCCGTAGCATTTGTTTTGGCAGAACTAGACGTTCTGGCGGGGCTCGCAGAACTGGCAAAGAAGCAAAATTACGTTCGGCCTGAAATGTCGAGCGGTTGCGAACTCGATGTGATTGAGGGGCGACATCCAGTCCTCGACATGATGACTGCCAAGGGAACCTTCGTACCGAACGATTGCCGAATCGGTGAAGACCACGGCTCCGTGATGTTGATCACAGGTCCGAACATGGCGGGTAAGAGTACCTATATTCGCCAAGTCGCATTGATCACGCTAATGGCCCAACTGGGAAGCTTCGTGCCTGCGAATCGCGCCAAGCTCGGAGTCGCCGACCGCATCTTCGCCCGAGTGGGCGCCAGTGATGAACTCTCACGTGGCCAAAGTACATTTATGGTCGAAATGGTTGAGACCGCCAGAATTTTGAATACGGCAACCGACCGTAGCCTCATCATCCTGGATGAAATTGGTCGCGGAACGAGTACCTACGATGGCCTAAGTATCGCCTGGGCAATCGTAGAACACTTGCACGATCATCTGTCAGCCCGCACGCTGTTCGCAACCCACTACCACGAACTAACGCAGTTGGAGAAATCACTCCCTGGCGTTCGTAATTTCAACGTAGCCGTCAAAGAGTGGGACGACAACATTGTTTTCCTGCATCGTATTGTGCAAGGTGGCGCTGACAAGAGCTACGGAATCCACGTGGCTCGACTTGCGGGCATTCCGTTCCACGTGAACGAACGTGCCAAGGATATCCTGAATCAACTGGAAGCGGACCACATCAACAATCGAGGCGACTCAAAGATCACACCGCCTCGCCGTAAAGAAGATTCGCCAATCCAATTGACCCTATTCGATTTCGGCGACCATCCCATCATCGAGAAACTGCGCGAGATCGACATCAGCGGAATGACGCCGTTGCAGGCTTTGCAATTGCTTGAGAACTGGCAAACAGAGGTCTCAGCAAAACAGTAATCTTCGTGACGACTGGTTTGCTTCCCGACCAACGCACAGACACCGAAGGGTGCGGTCTCCCTTCGGTGTCAAGAGCGTAGGGACGGAAGTGGCTCATTCCGTCCAACGCAGGAGTTTGGTGGGCAACTGGCCATCTGCTAGACAGGTTGCTCCGAGCGATTACCAGCGACGATAACCACCGCGGGCACCACTTGCACTTTGGCGGGTGCGTGTCGTTCGGCTAGAGGTTTCCGTATCTAGCCGAGGCACAGGGCGCAGTTGTGTTGCCGAGGCAGGCACAACCGAGTGCAATTGCCCAGTTGTCGTGTGGGACGCGGGTCTGATTTCAACTTCAGAACTCCAGTCACTGAACCGCATCCGTACCGGTCCGTTGCTGGCTTGCGGATCATAAGCTTCCCCGTAACTCGGCTGGCTTCGTTCTTGGGTAGACGTAGCAGGCATTTGGTACTGGATCGTTTTTGCTGGCACGCGACGTACTCGGTTGACCGCGTCGTCCATGAATGGATCAATCTGAGCATCAGGTACTCGTGCTGGCGGGGGAACTGCATCCCGCTGCCGCGTCGGTGGTTGCGGTGCAGGAACCGGTGAATCCATATCCATTGGCTGGGCAGGAGCCTGATACACCGGATCCTTAAGTTGCTGTGTCGGAGCTGGTTCGGCATACTGAGGCACGACGTTCGGAACACTGGCTGGCGTCTGGCAGGTATTGCATGCACACGGAGATTGCTCGGCTCCACATGTGGCCTCAATCTCGCAGCCGCAACCAGGACCTTTCGCCTTCTTCGTAAACAACCGTTCGAATAGCGACGAACCACCCAGGCACTTCTTCTGCTCTGCACCGCAACTTGGTTCGCAAGACACGGATGTTTCGCAGCCACAGCTCGGTGCCGCAGTTTCACAACTGCAGCTGGGGGCCGCTTCGCATCCGCAATCGGGCGTGACGTTTTCGCACCCGCAGCTCGGCTGCTTATGCTTCTGGAACAGCTTGTTCAAAAGCCCGACCTTGGGCTTCGATCCGCAAGATGCCTCGACACCGCAGCTAGGAGCTGTCGTCTCACATCCACAGCTTGGTGCCGGTGCGTCACAATCGCAACTGGAAGCGGAATGTTTCTTGAAAAGATTAGTAAGTAAGCCATGCCCACTCTTCGACTGGCTGCACGAAGTGCAAGTTGAAGATTGGGATTCGCAACCGCAGCTAGGAGCGTAAACCGGTGCGGCAGGTGGCACATAGCCTGAAACATCACATGCCAGATTCGGGTTTGTCCAACCGCAGGTGGTGAGGACGCCGCATCGGCTCGTCTTCGGAGCAAACAGTCGTTTGAGCAGTGGTTCACATCCGGAGCCGAACGACTCGCAAGCAGGACCTGCCTGAAGCATCGGTGCTGCATCGCAGGTCGGAGAGTCACAAGTGGTGTAAGGTGTCGCGTCGCAGAGGGTCGCGCGACAGGTCGGCTCGGCCGGCGTCGGACAATTGCAGCCTCCGTCGCATTGGCTGTCGCAGCCTGATTTCGCGGGACGTTTTAGCAACTCTTTTGTGCGAGCGTGAAAACGCTTGAAGATGTCGGCGGTATGATCCAAAATGCCGCCGCGATCACATGAACTGCATCCTGAGCTATCGCAACTGTTGCAGGAAACGGCGCACTGATCACAGGCAGTTGAACCGCAGCGATCACAGGCTTCTGTGATTCTGCCGGGCCCAATGCTCACGAATGAGCAAAATAGGGTCAACGTGGTACAGGCGAGTAGGCGGCGGGTGTTCATTGGTACCCAGGCTCCATAGTCCATTCAATTCGTCATGCACGAAACTCGGTGTTTCGGAGGCTGCCGGAAAATGCCGGTCTGCCCGCGTAATTGATCGAACTACTACGTCCCGAATTTGCAGAACTTTCGGAACATGCGCCAGACCCGACGCAAGCCTCCCATTTTAACAGGCGTAAGAATTTGCTTTTCCGCTGTGATAAACGCAGGGTTTCCCTTCCTTGCTACCGTCTCCCGGGCTGACTACCAAGTCAATCCGAATGCACGCGGATCGACACGGGCCACCTCCGAGAAGGCGAAGTTCATTCTGCGCAGACGGGACTCAAACTACCTAGGTAAGACAACCAAGATGGCTTTTCGCTAGAATCCAGTCCAAGCCGAACGCCGCAGCGCTCCACCAATTCCGCGTTTGGAGCCCCCCTTGCCTGGGTGCATTCGTTCCTGAAGTTGCTTAGGGGTTTGGTATAAGCGATTTGGCTATATTGAAACCTACAGTATCAGAACTTCGTCGAGTCCGACCGACGCACTCCTTTGACAAGAACCAGCTCATCATGGCAGCAGAATCATCGCTTGACCCATTTGCCGCACGCACGCCACTCGGAATCGAGGGCAGCGACATCAGCTACTACAGCTTGCCCAAGCTCGAAGAAGCTGGGCTCGGAGCGATATCGAAGCTCCCCATTTCGATCCGAATCTTACTGGAAGCCGTCCTGAGAAACTGTGATGGTTACGTTGTAACGGAAGATGACGTCCGTCAACTGGCGCAGTGGAATGCCTCAAGCCCGGCTCCTGTCGAAGTACCGTTCATGCCATCTCGCGTCGTCCTGCAGGACTTCACAGGTGTACCTTGCGTCGTAGATTTAGCCGCAATGAGAGACGGAATGGAAGCGTTGGGTGGTGATCCCAAGAAGATCAATCCGCTGATTCCTGTGGATCTGGTTATCGACCATTCCGTTCAAGTCGACTTGTTTGGAACGCTCGACTCGCTCAGTCGAAATGTGGAGATTGAATTTGAAAGAAACAAAGAGCGTTACGAGTTCCTTCGGTGGGGTCAGCAAGCCTTTGACAACTTCCGTGTCGTCCCCCCGAACACGGGCATCGTTCACCAGGTTAACCTCGAATACTTGGCGCAAGGCGTCTTCACCCGAGAAGATCATGCCGGCACCGTCGCTGTTCCAGACACGTTAGTCGGTACCGACAGTCACACCACAATGATCAACGGGCTGGGTGTGCTGGGCTGGGGAGTCGGTGGCATCGAGGCGGAAGCGGGCATGCTTGGACAGCCTTTATACATGCTCATGCCCGAAGTGGTTGGCTTCGAGATCACTGGCGAACTTCCCGCCGGTGCCACGGCAACGGATCTTGTTCTCAGAGTCACCGAGATCCTGCGGAAAGAAGGCGTCGTTGGCAAATTTGTTGAGTTCTTCGGTTCTGGGGTCGCGGCGATGTCTCTCGCAGATCGTGCGACAATCGCCAACATGGCACCCGAATATGGTGCCACCATGGGGTTTTTCCCAATGGACGTCGAAACCCTGCGCTATATGGAACGGACCGGTCGCAGCAAGGAACAGATCCAACTTGTCGAAACGTACATGAGGGCCCAAGGGCTCTTTGTTGACGAGAACTATCCGCAGCTGGATTACACCAAGACGATTCAGTTCGACATGAGTGAAGTCGTTCCCGCATTGGCGGGTCCCAAACGGCCACAAGATCGAGTCGCTTTGACTGAAATGAAGCCGGCATTCCAATCCATCTTGACCACGCCTGTGGCAGATCGGGGCTTTGGCCTCGAACCTTCGCAGCTTTCGGACCATGCGACGGTGAATTGGAACGGTTCCGCATCGGAAATCACACACGGATCCGTTGTTATTGCGGCCATCACCAGCTGCACGAATACTTCGAACCCTTCCGTCATGGTCGGAGCCGGCCTGCTCGCCAAGAACGCTACAGAAAAGGGCCTTCGCGTCCAACCATTTGTCAAAACATCACTTGCACCTGGGTCTCGCGTTGTCACGGAGTACCTAGACAAGTCAGGGCTGACCGCTCCGTTGGCCGAGTTGGGCTTCCATACGGTCGGCTACGGATGTACTACCTGTATCGGAAACAGCGGACCGCTCCCGGAGGCGGTTTCCAACGCAATTGTTGAAGCGGATCTCGTCGCGGCAGCAGTGCTGAGCGGCAACCGCAATTTTGAAGGTCGAGTAAATCCGCACACCAAAGCCAACTACTTGGCTAGCCCTCCATTGGTCGTGGCTTACGCCATTGCGGGACGCATGGATATCGATTTCGAACAGGAACCCATTGGGATATCCAAAGATGGTACTGAAGTTTTCTTGAAGGATATTTGGCCATCACCGGATTCAATTACCGAAACAGTCGAAGCCTGCGTCCTGCCAGAGATGTTCAAAAAGCAATATGCCGGTGCATTCACGTCGAATGAAAAATGGAATGCGATCGAAATCACAGCGGGTGACCAATACCAATGGAGCGGAGCAAGCACTTACATTCAACGGCCTCCGTTCCTTGAGGGCATCACTGCCGAAGTCACCGCCCCAGCCCCCATTCGTGGAGCTCGGTGCCTCGCGTTGCTCGGCGACTCAGTGACGACCGATCACATTTCTCCCGCCGGAGCGATCGCTGCGGACGGACCCGCTGGCTTGTACCTGAAAGCACAAGGCGTCGAGCGACGAGACTTCAATAGTTTCGGATCACGACGGGGGAACGATCGCATCATGACGCGAGGCACGTTTGCGAACATTCGTATCCGTAATCAGCTTGCCCCTGGAACCGAGGGTGGGTACACGCGGCACATTCCCTCCGGCGAACAAATGAGCATTTATGATGCGGCGATGAAATACCGTGATGAGAATACACCGCTGGTCGTTTTAGCCGGCGCTGAATACGGAACTGGCAGCAGTCGCGACTGGGCCGCCAAAGGCACACTGCTGCTCGGGGTTCGAGCTGTTATCGCTGCCAGCTACGAACGCATTCACCGTAGCAATTTGGTCGGTATGGGCGTGCTTCCGCTTCAGTTCCAAGAGGGCGACACGTGGCAGGGCCTGGGCCTGACTGGCGAAGAGAGTTTCGAAATCGAAGGCGAAATGGAGCCTCGCGGTCAATTGACGGTCACGGCGACTTTAGCCGATGGCAGCCAAAAGAAATTCAGCGTCTCCGTTCGCATCGATACCCCCGTTGAACTGGACTACTACCACAACGGCGGCATTCTTCCGACCGTACTACGCAATTTAGCAAAGAGCTAGAATTCAGTTCGAAATGAGAACTGAAACGAACAACGCCCAGACTTCTACTGTAACCACGACGTCCGAAGCACAATCCTCCAATGAGCTCCCATTCCAGTTCGAACCCCCATCGGCTCGGTCTCGTCATCTTGTTATGCCTAGGTTTGGCCGGAGGTATCGGCTACGTCATCTACACCGGTGGCAATAACAACGATGAGAATTCTGACTCTGGCAGGCTTTTGAAGCAAGCCGTGGCAGCCGTGGCAGCATCCGAAGATGCTCAGTACGAAGAAGCGTTGCTGGCATGGCGAGAACTATCGAAGGCAGATCCGTCCAACGAGGCCTTCAAGCTCAATGAGGCCGTCACGGTCCTCAAGTGGATTAACGAATCCAGTGACTCGCTTTCCAGTGGCCAGGTCGTCGCCCCTGCTGAGCGAGCGGCTGTAGAAGCCGAATTGGAAAAGGCTTTGGCAGAAGCCGAAAAGGTGATTGGTTCGCTCGCAACCACCGGCACTTCGGCCAGAAAATCCATGTTGCTTAAAGCAGCATTCATGGCAGCCAAAATCAAGCGCCTCCCCTACCCTGCTGACGAAGCCCTACGATTGCAAGCGGCTCAAACATTGGCTGAGTTCCTGAAGAGTAACCCAGCTGAACCACAGCTAGCGGCTCTCTACGCCGACCTGGTCGACGAACTCACCATGTCAGGCGCCGTGGAAACGAACGACGAACTGGCTTCGATCAATGTCGATTCGCTTTACGCCGCCTGGAAATCGCAGCCTCGCAACCTCGCACTTTTGCGGCTTGCTGCCGATGCTTTGCTCGACGCGAAAGACCCGCGACTCGCAGAGTTGCTAACACCCAGTGTTGATCTGACGAAGCATTTTTGGTCTGACATCGCCCGTGAAGTGGAACGCTTGAAGCCAGAATCGCTAGTTGCCAACGCCCAAAAGGCCATCCGGGCCGGAGACTGGCAAGCGGTTATCCGAACGCGGCTCCCACTCTGGCTCAATACATTGCAGGGAAAAGGAAGCTTGAACACCGCATTTCGTGCCGACGGTCGACTGGTACGCCCTGATATCATGGCTCTCCTCGACACCGCTTTCCTTACTGAACTTGCATCACAGGAAACATCCGTTAACGCCGGCTCGCCAACAACTGAATGGGCGGTGAACACGCTCCCGGGCCGCGGCTTCCCTATGTGGATCGACTACAACTTGGATCTCGAATACGAACTGGCTTTCTTGTCGGGACAAACGCTTTCGGTCTTTGACTCGCAATCGCCTGAGCCGGATTCGAGCCCCCTAGCCGAACTCGATTTAAAGGGTGAATACACCGGTGGATTGGTCGCCGAATTCTTCGAGATCGATGCCCCCGAAAGGCCCCGAAAGGCGCCGCCTGTTGCAGACGTCGCCACTCAACCGAGTCCCGGCAGTAGCCAACAAGAACAAAGCGATTCCGCCACAGCTTTAGAATCAGCGAATCGACACGATACTTACCAAGATATTTTGCTCTGGGGACCGGGCGGCATCCGCTTCGTCTTGGTAAGCCCCGAAAAAACAGTTGAAGCAGAAACTGGTCAAGCCTCGTCAGTCGATCTCAGAATGCTGGCCTCCGAAACCGGACTTGAAGACGTCAGAGAGGTGCTGACGGCAATCGCGTTTGATATTGAATCCGACGGCGATTTAGACCTAATGCTGTCCACGCGTAGTGGAATCCAACTATTCCGCAACAACGGCAACCGAACCTTCAACAATCTATCGGACGCTTCGCAGTTTTCAGGCGAGTTCCATCCCGAGTCCATGGTCGCATGCGACTACGACAATGACCTGGATCAAGATGTTCTTGCTGTTGCACCGAATTCGGAGAATGTCATCCTCTTCGAAAACCTGCGGCACGGCCAGTTTCGAGAACAGCTAATTGAAAACCAAGCTTGGCCAACGCTGACACAACCGCGAAGCATTCGCATCGCTGAGCTGGATGGCAATTCCGCTTGGGATCTTGTTGTCGCAGATCAGGAGCAAGTCCACCTCCTATTCAACCGAACACCGGCAATTGGAACCACCATTCCGCTGCGCGCAACGACGATCGACGCCACAGTCCGAAACGCACTCGCGGTGGACCTCAATAACGATGGATTTCAGGACATCATTGGAAATGGACAGTCCGGTCTTCTCGTCGCATTCGGTGACTCAGACGGCTGGGCGTTACCAGCGGTCGTCGAAGCGGCTGGAGATCGCCTCGATCACTGCGTCGCAGGCGATTCCAATGGAGACGGAACCGTTGAACTCGTCGTTTCTCAGGCTCCAAGCCAGCAAAATAGCAACGCCAAACTAGTCTCGCTTCCGCAGGCTGGTGATGGAACGCCTGCTGGATTCCTAGCCGTTCGCATTCGTGGCCGGAATGATGACAACGGCGGCGGTCGCGTCAATCACTTCGGCATCGGCACGACACTCGAAGTCTGGGTCGACGGCCGACAACTACGGCATACCGTCGACAGCCCTACAACCCATTTTGGCATCGGAGACGGACAGCCAGAAAATCTTCGCGTCGTCTTCCCTAATGGCCTGACCCAAAATGTGCCCAAACCGGACGCCAATACCTTGATTGAGGAGCGTCAAGAATTGAAAGGCTCTTGTCCATTTCTCTATACGTGGAATGGCGAGGAATTTGTCTTTGTTACCGATCTACTTTGGAACGCCCCGCTCGGACTACAGATCGCTCCTGGGAAGCTGATGCCCGACCGGCGTTGGGAATATTTGGCAGTCCCCGGCGAAAGCCTTCAGGTCAAGGACGGATTCTATGAGTTGAGAATCACCGAGGAGCTTTGGGAAGTCGCATACTTTGATCACGTTCAACTCATCGCCGTGGATCATCCCGAGAATACAAGGCTGCTGACCAATGAGAAAGTTGGCCCACCCAATATCGCGACCCCGACACTGTTCCTGTCCAAACAACGCATTCTTCCTGACGTCGCACTAACCCAGACCGGCAAGGACGTGCTTGCATCGGTCGCCGTGAAGGATCGCGATTACGCCCAGTGCTTCGAAGAGTTCATTTGCCAAGGTTATGCAGAACCTCACTTCCTAGAATTGGATTTCGGGAAACAACTCGCAGCTGCGTTGAGTGCCAATCGGCGACTTCGGCTGGTACTAACCGGATGGATGCATCCGACCGACACGTCACTCAACATCGGACTCTCGCAGAACGACCAGTTGCTCGGTCCGGAACCGCCTTCACTTTGGGTCGTTGACCAAAGCGGAGAATGGAAATGCGCGTTGCCGATGATGGGCTTCCCTGGCGGCAAGCCAAAGACCATTGTTGTTGATCTAGCAAGTATCTTCGAATCTGATGACACTCGGATTCGTATTGCCAGCAGCCAACAGATCTATTGGGATGAAGCCTACCTTTCCGTGGATGCGCCGGCACAGTCGTTGGCAACGTTGCCCGTAGAAGTGCCCGAATGCAAAATCCAGCCTCTGGGGCTCAACTCGGCTGAACTTCATTATCGCGGGTTCAGCGAACTGCTTCCGCGAACGCAGGACCAACCGCACTGGTACGATTACCAAAATGTGTCGTTCGCCCCAAAGTGGCCAGAGCTCGATGGGCCGTTCACCCGCTTCGGAGATGTCACCGAGCTCCTAGTCAGCGATGACGACAAGCTAGTCGTGATGACCGCTGGCGACGAAACTGTTCTCCGTTTTCAGGCTCCCTCAGCACCTGAGAACGGAATGAGACGTGATTTCGTATTGCATTCCACAGGCTGGGACAAGGACGCTGACCTCAATACGATTCGCGGACAGGGCTCGATGCCGCTGCCTTTCAAGGACCAAAAGAGTTACCCAGCCCCCCCGGAGCAGCATTCGAGGGTCCGTGAAGTTTGGTTCGAAAATGCGGATTACCTCACTAGAGAACGCCAGTACCATCCGGAATCGGCCCGTATTCGTTGACCCTTCCCGCGGGGGTGGATACGATCAACACTGAATCTCTAATCGCGTGATATCGTTCCCGTTCAAGTCATGAAGTCAGCAAGCACAGCTAGGACGATCCACTTTGGTGCCGAAAGGGTAGCAACAGCCATCATTTTGTTGTTGGTCGGCTTCGTTTGCGCTCCCTCTGCGGCTCTGGCAAGTGGCTGTGACTACCGGCATGGTGGGGATGAAGTGCTGATGTCCGGAGCTTCTTCGGGGCGAATTGCTAGTTTCTATTGGTGGACTCAGGGGCCAGTCATTCGAGTTTATGAGAATGGGCGTTTCAGCTACTACCAAGCACCAACTAAGCAATCTCCGTGCGAAGGGCCCGATTGTCGGGGAACGCCAAGCAAGTCGACCTTTCAAGAAGTCGCGATCAATACATCGGATTCGAACTACTCTGCATCGCCGCTATTCGACTCTTTTTGCTCAGTAGTGCCTCCCCGCAAGCGTGATGCATTTGGGGAATTCTCAACGGCTTACTGCATGCCGCATCTCGCGATCTCAACGCGCCCTCCGATTGTGCGCTGATCCCCTAGCATCGATGCCCTATATCTGGGTCAAGCTACCATTTGCTTTTTCTGCGACGTCGAACGTGCTAGAGCAGATTAGGTAGAGCCAGCCGGTCGGCTTCTGACGTGTGTCCGCGGTTACTCCCGTGGTCCACAAGATGATTCTGAACATCTGGTAATCCCGTTCCAACATCGCATGCTCCCCTGGTGGGGCCAGGACGACTTCTGAGATGGCATGGAGTTCCTATGGCTCCCCCAAATCGAGAAGTCTCGAAATCCCGAAGTCTTTTGGGCAATCGCTTTTCGGCCTAGGCTTGCCGTTTTGAAGGCGGCCTTTTGAATTATCAATACTCCTCGGAAACGGAAATCACCTGCGTGTGATTTCCACCAAAGCGTGAGAATCTAGGCATGAGTTCCGAATCGCTCGACCATCTACTGAACGTCAAACCAGCAGCCAAGCCAAAGCGAGTCATAAGCCCACGCATGAGAATCATGCTGGTCATCGTGCTCGGGTTGTTCTCGTTGCTGCTAGCGAACGGCGTTTACTTGTCGGTGATCACATGGATCCAGTACTTCACCGAAGAAGTCTACGAGGATTTGTTTTACCAATTCATGTTCCTCGGGCACTTGGCCCTCGGACTAATCCTGATCGTTCCCGTGGTCGTATTTGGTATCGTGCACATGCTAGCGGCACGAAACCGGCGAAATCGCCGTGCAGTCAAGATCGGTTACGCGCTCTTCGCTATCGCACTGGTGATTCTCATCTCTGGAATTCTGCTCACGCGTAGCTTCGGATTTGACCTCAAACAACCGGCGCTGCGCAATGCCGTTTATTGGGCACACATCTTGGGACCACTTGGCGCGATCTGGCTGTATTGGCTCCACCGCTTGGTCGGCCCGAGAATCAAGTGGCATGTCGGCCGCCGCATTGCGTTGGCAACCATCGCATGTGTCGGTGCGATGATCTTCTTCCAACTCCAAGATCCGCGAGACTGGAACCAGGCCGGCCCCAAGGAAGGAGCCCAGTACTTTGAACCTTCGCTCGCCCGCACCTCCACGGGCAACTTCATTCCTGCAAAGGCCCTTCAAAACGACGAGTATTGCATGAAATGCCATGAGGGCATTTACGACAACTGGTTCCACAGCGCGCATCACTTCAGTTCCTTCAACAATCCTGCTTACCTCTACTCCGTCCGTGAAACGCGACGAAAAGTACTCGAGCGCGACGGCAGTATCCAAGCTTCCCGCTGGTGCGCTGGTTGCCACGATCCCGTACCGTTCTTCTCAGGAGCTTTTGATCAAGAAGACTACGACGACGTAAACCATCCGACCAGTCAAGCCGGGATCACTTGCACAGTGTGTCACGCAATCACCCACGTGAACAGCAATCGTGGCAACGCGGATTATGTGATTGAAGAGCCGATTCAGTACCCATTCACTTACAGCGACAACGCAATTTTGAAGGGCATCAATGAACTGCTTGTGAAGGCAAAACCCAGCTTCCATAAGAAGACGTTTCTCAAACCGTTGCACAAGTCTGCGGAATTCTGTAGCACCTGCCACAAAGTGCATCTACCGAAGGAATTGACCGCCTACAAAGACTTCCTACGCGGTCAGAACCACTACGACAGCTACTTGCTCAGTGGAGTGTCTGGCCATGGCGCTTCGAGCTTCTACTATCCACCGAAAGCCGAGGAGAATTGCAATGGCTGTCATATGCCGAAGGTGCGATCCGATGAATTCGGAGCACGATTCGACGAAAAACTCGATGGCTTCGCCGTACACGACCACTTTTTCCCTGGCGCGAACACGGCCTTACCGTACTGGCGCGGCGATGACGATTGGATTGAAAGGGCTCGGAAACTCCTGATCGACGTGACTCGAGTCGATTTGTTTGGAATTCGGCGAGAAGGAACCATCGATGGTGAACTCATTGCTCCACTTGGCCCCGAGTACCCAACACTCAAAGCGGGTGAAAATTACCTGCTCGAGAGCGTGATTCGTACAACGAAATTGGGGCACCACCTAACACAAGGTACGGTTGACTCCAATCAGCTCTGGCTGGACATCGAAGTCAAGTCGGGTGACCAAGTCATTGGTCGCAGTGGCCGTATCGACGAACAAGGCCGAGTCGATGAGTGGTCCCATTTCGTGAATGTATTCATGCTCGATCGCAACGGGGATCGAGTGGCAACGCGTAACGCCGAAGACATCTTTGTCCCGCTCTACAACCACCAGATTCCTCCTGGGGCTGGCCAAACAGTGCATTATGGATTGGAGCTGCCATCAGAGCTGTCCGGCCCGATCGAGATCACCTTGAAACTGCAATACCGCAAGTTCGACCAAGGTTACATTGACTTCATGAATGAGAAGTTTCGGGATGGTGACCGGGATTTCGCCGGACGCGGCGAACCGGGGACGATCAATGAGCTGCCGATTACCACCATGGCTACCGATCGAATCTGGCTAAGTGTCGAAAAATCAGATGGCTCGATTGCGGAGTCTCCGATGTTCGAACGGAAGCTACCGGTGGAGTGGCAACGTTGGAATGACTACGGCATTGGATTACTACTGAGAGGAAAGTCCCAGCTACGCCAGGCCGCCGATGCATTCAAAGAAGTTGCCAAGTTGGACCGCTACGATGGACCTCTGAATTTGGCTCGCGTTCAATTCGCCGAAGGGGATCTGGATGGCGCGACGGAATCACTGAATCGAGCCGCCCAGATGGATCCTGCGCCGCCGGCATGGACGCTAGCTTGGCTGATTGGCGAAGTGAGTCGTCAGCAGGGCAACTTGGAGGATGCAGAAAAGAGTTTCCGAAGCGTGCTTGAAGACGAGACGCAGGAAAGGCGAGAACGCAAATTTGATTTCAGCTTGGATTTCCGAGTCCGAAACTCCTTAGCGCTAACGCTGCTCGATCTATCGGACATCGCCAGTGCAAGAGGACAAGGAGACTCAGCCGAGAATTACCTTCAGCAGGCAGAGCAGGAGTTCTTGAAGGTCCTGGAAGTCGATTCCGAAGACGTGACTGCCCACGCGAATCTGGCGGCAGTATACGAACGGATGGGAGAGGAAGAGAAATCCAAAATCCATCGCGATCTTCAACTTCGATACAAGATGGATGATAACGCGGCCGACGTCGCCAAACCCAAAGGCAGGCGAAAATATCCAGCCGCCGACCATGCTGCGGAGTCTCTCGTGATTTACTCGCTACACCGAGATGAATCGAAGTGAGACCGCAAGCAAATTAGTTCAAAGCATGTATCGCCGTTAGCACACAAGATACGAGTGCTTCCTACGGGCATTAGTTCAACGCTTTCCCTACCGCCCCATTCAGAAGTCAATTCCGATGGCAAACGATTCCCAAACGCCTCCTTCATCTGAAGATCAAGAAAACGATGAAATCATCGGACTTGCCTTACGGAGATCCCTGATTGGCATCGCGACTGTCGCGTGCATTGGGCTGATCATCTTCGGGGCTAGCAAATTGATCAACCGGGAAGTGGTCGAGGAAAAAGAAACTGAGATCGTTGTTGCACAGCAACGGGAAACACTTGAAGAAAAAGCACCCAAGATTCCATTCGCGAACATTACAGCTTCGGTCGGAATCGACTGGACGCATACGAGCGGCATGGAGGGCGAGAAGCTGCTTCCCGAGACGATGGGAGGTGGAACGGCGATCTTCGATTACGATCGAGACGGTGATCTGGATTTATTGTTCGTTGGCGGCGAGAACTGGAGTTGGTCGGACGAAGCGGCAACTCCCTCGAGAACGCTGTGCATGTACAAGAATACAATGTCCGAGGATGGAAGACTTACGTTCAAGGACGTTACTTCTGAGATCGGCTTGGACCAGTCATTTTATGGAATGGGTCCCGCGGTGGCCGATGTCGACAACGATGGTTGGCCCGATCTGTTTGTCACGGCAGTCGGTGGCAATAAATTCTTCCGCAACAACGAAGGCAGATTTGAAGACCAGACAGACAGCTCCAATCTTGCTGGAGCCAAAGACGCGTGGAGCACTGGAGCCACTTGGTTCGATTACGACAAAGATGGGCTCCTTGATCTATTCGTTTGCAATTACGTGATCTGGAACCGCGATCTGGACCAATCTCTTGGATTCAAGCTCACGGGTGTAGGACGAGCTTACGGACAGCCGACTGCATTTACCGGCACACAATCCTATCTGTATCACAACGAAGGCAATGGCAACTTTCGCGATGTGAGCGAAGCCATGGGCATTCACGTGACCAACGCAAACACGGATGTCCCCGTCGGCAAAGGTCTAGGGGTCGCGGCCATTGACGTCGACCAAGATGGTTGGCAGGACATCGTTGTAGCCAATGATACGGTCCGCAATTTTCTGTTCCTGAATCTCGAGGGCAAAGAGTTCGCTGAATCTGGCATCCCCATGGGAATCGCCTTTGATCGAAGCGGCAATTCGACAGGAGCTATGGGCGTTGATTGCGGCTACATACGCAACGATGATTCACTAACCATCGCGATAGGAAACTTTGCCAACGAACAGTCTTCTTTCTACATGACACGTGGCCCCTACCCGCCGTTCTCTGACCAAGCTCTGGTGACTGGGATTGGACCGATGAGTCGGCTCAATCTAACGTTCGGAATGTGCTTCACGGACTTGGACCTGGATGGTCGGCTGGATGTTTTCTGCGCGAACGGCCACCTAGAAGAAGAAATCTCCAAGGTTCAATCGACCCAACGCTATGAACAAGCTCCTCAGTATTTTTGGAATGCGGGGAAAGGTGGGGCGAGTGAGTTTATAGCTCTGACTGAAAACGAAGCTGGATCGGATGCGTTCGAGCGTTGTGTTGGACGCGGCGCCGCATTTGGTGACCTTGATGGTGACGGTGATCAGGACCTCATCATCGTTGCCAACAGCGCGAAACCTCTGCTTCTAAGGAACGATTGCGAAATCGGCCACGACTGGCTTCGTGTCCAATTGGTCGGAACGAATTCGAATCGTGACGCCATCGGGGCAGTCGTCCGCGTAAAACAAGGAGATTCGGTACAGCGACGGACGGTTATCTCAACGCGAAGCTACCTAAGCCAGGCAGACAAGGCCGTCACTTTTGGCTTGGGATCCTCGGACGAGCTGGAGAACGAAGTGCAGATCGAACTTCAGGTTGATTGGCCGTCGGGGCTGAGCGAATCATTTATGCTTAAAAAGAATCAAATGCACCAAGTGAGCGAAGGCAGCGGCACGGCGCTCTAATCCACGGCCATTGATATCTGCGAAAGTTGGTCGATTCATAGCGCAACTTCAAGACTAGGGCTGCACAGGATCGTCGCCTAATAGAATGTAGCTTGACCACAACACAGGATGCCGACCAACGGTAAGCGCATCCGCTTCCTTTCCCGCAGGTAGTAAGACAGGCTCATCCGCGATCAGGAAGTCCTCTGGCCATTGTGCGAGAGCTGCTCGCCGCATTGCTAGCGAGGCTGGTTGATGAGCGCGTTCATCGAGGTAGCGTCTTAGAAACGCACTCGCACTGCGTCCACCGACCGGCCAACGGGCAAGCACGGCAGATTTGGTACCGCTAAATAGGAGGCCACATGCCGGTAGGAAGATTTCGTCCCCGGTACCAAAATCTTTCTCCCCAAACTGAGTTTGTATCCCGGGCATCACAACTGATTTGGGAGTTACTAAAGGTGTTTCCAACCAACTGCCGAACGTAGATTGCTTTGACCTGCCCAGCGGAATCGCAGGTGTATCCCAAATGCTTGGAGTAATCTTGATTCGCGTTGTCATCCAGATCGCTTCACTACGCAGTTTTAACCAGCCACCGTCGGGGATCGAAATCTTTTGGTTCAGCGGAACCAACGTGTGCTTTCCCTGGGCTTGGCTAAGCTGCTTGGTCAATTCGCTGTTAAGTTCCTCGTCCAGCGAAAAGAACGACCCAGCCAACCCAATGGACTCAGACACCTTGGTTTGCTTCCCATAGGCGGTCGCGAGTGCTCCCAATGTCGGAATGTAAGTCACGCGATGAGCCGATAGAAATGGCGCGTTGCCGCGACTACTGTCTGGCAACAATTCAAACGGAACGTACCAAAGCTTGCCGTTCGGCGCAATAATCATTCGCGTCGCTTTGTGCGACCATTCCTGTACGTTGGCAGGCAGCAATGCGTCTCGAAGTTCGCCAGCGGTCGTACGCCATTTTGCGTTGGCTGCAATCACCTTTGATGGCAATGTACGTGGCAGTTCACTTCCTAATCCAATCTCTTTACGCAAAGCCTTCATCAAACCGACGATCAGGGTTGTGTCTTTGATATCCCAGACATGTTGCTTATCCGGTGTCATTGCGATGCCAAAGACGCCTCGTCCGGTCATGACAAATGCGACCAATAAATCGTTGTCTGTCAGTCTGGCTTGCAATTGCGCTAGATTGGCGACTTGAGGTACGATTCGCGGCATTTCACGCCTCGCGAGTGCTTGCGACGCGAGCCTATTTTCGAACGAGCTAGCGAGCTTGCCTAACTCCATGCGGGCGTTTTTCAGATCCTGAGGCAATTGCCGTTCATCAAGCGGAATCTGCCCGTTGCGAAGCACCTCGACCAAACGTTCGATCTCGTCCTTGGCCCTCCCTAATCCCTGGTTACCGAACAAAAGTTGCTGGACTTGCTGTCGCAGCTGCGGCGTTAGTGAATTGGGATCCCGAGCCAATGCAGATCGCCAAGCAAACAACCTACCGCCAAGCGGGAGTGCTTCGAAAAAGCGCTGCCTCTGAATGCGGTCTAGACGCTCGACGACCAACGCCTCGTCACCTCGGGCGTAGGCAAGCTCGAGATGTCGCACGAAAGCTGGCATACTCGCGGTCGTGATCGCGGTCAGTGTCTCGAGCGGCTTAAGCTGCCAATCCAGTTTGGTTGGTTCACGTAGCAGTTGATCCAGGAGTTGCTCGGCGTCGGCAGGAGAAATCTGATTGCCGGCCAACAGATCGAGCGTCATTTGGGTTTGGAAAACGGACTCCACCACGACCCCAGTTTGCGGCGTACCCCGCATCAGCTTTAAAGCCGAATCGAGACTTGCAACCGCCATCGCACTGCGGTCTCCCGCAAAATTGCGGAGCGCCGTTGCAAACGCCAACTGTGCTTGAGCACGAGGTAACGAGATCGTGCGTGTACGAAGTGCAGCGCGAGCTTGATTCCCGAGACGCTCCGCCAAATCCAAACGATTGGCATAGACTCCGAGTTCCGAAGCCGAAGCGCCGCCATACGAGAAACCATAAACGCTTCGTTTCGTGCACCAAGTTGTAGCCTTCTGCAATGACGGCAGAATATCAGCACGCCTACTCGCGGACGCCAATCCACCGAGGCCGTCTAACGACATTCCCAGTTCTAGATGCTGCTCGTACTCAGCTGCAAAAAGCGACGCATCTTGTAGTGCCGTAATGGCGTCCGCAAAATTGCCTTTCTCGGCCTCCGCTGCGGATAACGCTACCAGGGCCAATGGAGACATAAAGTAATCAAACTGATTTCCAAGAAGAACTCCGGACCGGAGCGCCGGCGAGGCATCAGCGCCGCCCATCGACAGTCGGCTCAACCCACGCAACACAGACCAAGAGCCTTGCAACCACGCAACAGGATCATTTGGCGATCCGTCGAAATAGTCCCGCATCGGCTGCGACAGCGGAGAGTGTTTTCCAAGCGGTCCCAACAATTGCCAGCGACGAAGTAATGCGATACCGGTAGTGCGAAGAACTTCAGTTGCATCCAATCGTGTGAGCAACGTTACGGGAACGGTCACACCTCCCTGGGGCGTTGGCTGAGCTTGAGTCGGATCTACAAGGAACTGAACTGCCTCGGGAATCGCAACCGGCTGTGAAGGTCGCGACCGTTGAAACCAGTCAATGTCTTTTGGATATCCATCCAACAGTGGCAACTGCTCCAAGTCATATTGCAGCTCATTAACCCAATTCTGATTCTGCAGAATCAACATCAATGCAGCGTCATACTGCTCCAAAGCGGCAGCCACGTTGCCGCGTTCGTAGAAGCACTCACCCAACATCACCATCGGAGGGACACTGTCGATCCAGCGATTCTGCCCCACGCGTCGGGCGCGGGATAACGCCGCGTTGAACCCCTCGGCGGCTTCGGCAATCCTGCCGGCGCCATGCAACTCTCGAGCCACGTAGTATTCGGCTCGCGGTAGGTCACTTACCGCTTGAGCAAGAACCACGTCACCAGTGGACAAGAAACCGCAGACCAACCAGCAAGCAAGAACGCCAAACCTGCATTGGTTCTGGCGAAGCAGTTGGAATGAAAACTCAGTCCAACTCTTATCGGAGCCGTCCTCCCATCTTGCCGTGTTCCATTGTCGAGAAAAGCTCATGGGTGCACCTCAAAGGTCTGAAGAGAAGATGCCATTCACGCACCGGCCATCCATATCGCTTGGGAGCAGAGCGATCAATCGGCTGCAAATGCTAGCACTGACATTTTCGCAGCAAAAACCTGCGAATCAACTAATTCGTGACCAACTCAAATCCGATAGAACCAGTACAGCTTACCGAACTGCCTGCCTCGCGGAGGGTCTGAAGGATCAGATTCGCCGTGATTGCGAAAGGTTGAGCGGCGAGTCGACATGAAGAAGTCGAACGATTCAGCCAGCCGGAAGGACGGAACCGGACGGCGGCTGAGCATATAAACGCGGGATGCCGAGGAGATTACCATGAGTCAAACCAAGCGACCGCAAGCTTGGAAGTACGCCTTTCTAGGTCTGCTACTTGCCGCAGGTGTTGCGCCCTCCGTCGGTTGCCAAGTATCGGTAGCGGGACAAACCCTCCCAAGCCCATACTACCTATACGACGACGTTCAGTATTTCCCAGCTGGACCTGAGAACAAATTGGCCAATGAAACGGCTGCGATTAACAAGGCTCGCGCTGAAGCGATCCAGAACCAGCCGTAGTAGAGCTACATTTGAGTTTTCATCGCACCAAGTCGACCTGGAGCTTGGGTGAGATGCGTTGGCTCATACAACGATGACTGGCTCGTCGTCTGCGCTGCCGTCCATATCCATGAACCCTTTGTGCCCCAAGGCATGAAGGGTTTTCTTCGTTATGCCCATGAGCTCCGACAACCTCTTTTTGCTGGGCTCTTTTGCTAACGCTCGGCTAGCATTCACCGTCGCTACTTCATGTGAACCAGCTGTCCCAAGTCTCGTCAAGCTTGGCAATTGCTTTGCGAGGCTCCAGTGAGGTCCATTCATCTCCGTCAACACACATGATTCCCAGCCGGAGCAACATGCGAGCGGTCCGCTCAACGTCAAAGTCGATCTCCATTTCGGTTGCCTCACGCAGTAATGACTCGCAGGCATCGTCGATCTCTTTCAGCGTGAGACTCGACCGATCTGCGAGCAAAAAGGTGGCTACAAAATAGGCCAAGATGGCCTCGTTCGCTTCCTGCTGTTCGCCCTCCTCGAGGAGACGAAATAGAACGCCAGCATTGTTATCAAGATTTTGGTAGTACAAACTCTGTGCCATGTTGAGCATGTATCGCCGTTGCGTATTACTTCGATACGTGAACATAGACTTAAGTCCGAATCCGATCGCCAGGCAGATCAGCACACAGAACGCGAGCGTCTTGAAGACTCCGAAAAATGCGAGCAGCATGACGTTACGCAGAAAACGCCAAAGCGCCATGCCAGCTGCATAGAGACTTGGCACGACGATCTTCGAATGATCTAGCCACGACATCTGGACCCCCGTCGCGGGCAGCATCATATCGATATCTTGCCTCGGTACGTTCTTGAACATTCGCAAATACACGCGACGGGAATCGAACTGCGTCGATTTCAGGTCATCGGCGGTGCGGAATACTACAACCAGGCGTTGGTAAAGCGGAACGTCGACGGTCTCTTGGCGAAACCAATTGCTCCAATGGCGGACCTCACGTTGACCGATCACGTGTCCGCGACCGTAAACTTCGAGCTTGCTCAACATTGCGAAATTGACGCGCATTCGAACGCCCCAGCGGCTCGCCGCGGCCATCGCTTCATGGATGTCCTGAGGACTCAACTTGTGGTAGTTGGCCCGGTGCATCGCGTCCTGCGTACGTTCCATCAGCTCGTTGACCAATTCTCCACGGTATTGCGGAGTGGGCACCGTCCGCAGCAATCGATCTCGATCTGGATCGAGTGGCGCGTAAATGTAAGTTAGCTGTTCGTGACGCTGTCGGTACAGATGGTGGAGCAATGCCAAGATCAGAGAAGCAATCTGCCGAAAATCTCGTTCGCCGCGTTCTGCGTCTAGCCGTTCCACGGCAGAATGGCTAGCGAGCATCTCCACAATGTCGCGGGTATGCAGAGGCACAAAGTTCTCGCGACGTCCCTCTGGCTGATCCACGATGGTATCGCCGTCAAGATGCAGCATGGATGAACCCTGTGTCAGATGGAGGCTTCAGATGGATGGCGGGAGGCCACGAAATGGCAATACTGGTACGAATTGGGAGGGAATGGGTCATTCAAGCCCTTTTCCCCACCGATGACAAGCCAGCGTTGGTGAACCTAAAGAACTTAAGCCAGGCGTTTCAGGCGATTCGTCATCTCCTCGTTTCTAAATCGCGTCCGGCTAATTCCCGTTTGTTGGTCTCATTTCATTTCGCAAACAAGGTTTGATCGATGCCTCAATCTCTTAGGCTAGTTCCTCAGCAGTCATGGGCGCACCACATCGGCGCTGTCGCCTTCGATATGGACGGCTTGATGGTCAATACCGAAGACCTTTATACGCAAGTTGGCGATGAATTACTTCACCGGCGTGGCAAGTTGTTCACTCCCGCCCTCAAAAAGGAAATGATGGGGCTCCCCGGTCCAAAGGCCTTTCAAGTGATGATCGAGTTCGAGAGCCTCAGTGACTCGGTAGAGACCCTTGCCGCCGAATCTGAGGTGATCTTTGAGGGACTCCTCGAAAAAGAGCTGCAGGCATTGCCCGGCCTATTTGATCTGTTTCATCGCTTGGAAGAAAATCGCATTCCCAAATGCGTCGCGACGAGCAGCACCCGAAAGTTTGCGACGCGCGTCGTCGAACTACTTCAAGCAACCGAACGTTTCGAGTTCATCATTACTGCTGAGGATGTTACTCACGGCAAGCCGGCACCGGACATCTACCTGGCGGCTGCTGCAAAATTAGGAGTCTCGGCAGAGGAAATGCTAGTACTGGAAGACAGCCAACATGGCAGCCAAGCCGGACTCAAGTCAGGCGCCTGCACCATTGCGGTACCTGGCGAACACAGCCAAGATCACTGTTTTGATGGAGTCTATGCCGTCGCGGATAGTCTTGCGGATCCGATCATTCACCAGCTCTTCGAGTAGGCGAGTTGAACCAAGGATTCAGCCAAGTGCAGCTGTAATCCGCCTCTCGCATTCCGATCTCTGCTCCGTCCATTGCCGATAGCTCAGCGGAAAGACCTTCAGGCCCGAACGCGCAAGCATTCGGTAACGCTCAAGCGAATAAGCGGCCTCGGTCACACCCGGAAACCCCACAAGGTCGATACCTATGATGCGTTGCGTAGAACGAATGGTCATGTCGATGAGGACTCCCGCGAGAGGGACGTCGCAGCAAGCCCTCCATCCGCATCCCGTTGCATATCCGGTGATTTCCTGGCGAAATGCGTCATACGCCGGAGGGACATCAGGTTGCATTTTCCGCGCGGTTTTAGGTTGTTCAAGCGAGTCTAACCATCGTCGCAACAAACTGTCGGAAGCCAACTGCCCCTGAGAGAAGGACTTGAAAACAATCTGTTGGTGTCGGGCTCGAGTGATCGCAACGTTGAGCAGATTGGGATTTTCAAGAAACCGAAAAGCCGCCCAATGCGAATCCTCATCTAGGGCGAGCGAGACCAACATCACGTCGCGTTCCTCTCCCTGGAATGTATGTGCTGTTCCAACTAGCAACTCCATTTGCTCTAGCTCCGCGTAAGTAAACGCTTCGTCAATGATCCTGGTCAGATGATCCACTTGCGCGCGAAATGGTGAGAGGACTCCGACAGAGGGCCGCATTGGGTCAACGAAAAGATCCTTCTTTATTGCAGCTATCATCGCCTTCGCCTCTTCAGCGTTGGCACCGGACTTTGCGCGAGTCCCACCCACGTTCTCAACTTGAACAACCGCATCGATCTCGTTCCATCGATGTCGCATGAGTGCGAGCCGGCCGCGATAAAACTCCCCGTTGCTAAATTCGATGATCTTAGGCAAGCTGCGAAAATGCTCATCCAGAAAGACAACTGCTTTCGAATCCCGAATACTCTCGGTTGCTACATCCAGAATGGACTGTTTGCGATAGTGGAATTGACCGTGGGCACTTTCATCCATATTGAATTCGTCGGCGAACCCTTGCTGACGCGCTTCAGCCAGAAAAGAAACATGACGAAGTTGCTTTGGATCACCCACAATCACCGCGCGTCTGCCGCGCTGCAGCAGTGGAAGACTACTCGCGATGTCACACTGGGATGCCTCGTCGAGAATCACTACATCGAACAGGTGCCTCTTTAGGGGCAGGACATTCGCCAGATCCTGGAGCTTGCAAAGCCAGACGGGAAAAGCATTCAAGAGAGCGTTGAAATCCGTTTCCCCGAAGAGCCGCTGCTGCTTACCATCTGATCGAGCCTTCAGCGCTTGCAGGAACCGAGTCAAATCTTCCCTGCGTGCCTTCAGCAATCCTGACAGGCGTTCCCGTATCGTCTGCCGTAGGAAGGCTCTGCATTTACCAGCGCGTTCGCCTAGCTGACTCTCGTAGAACTGCATCGACTCCCAAGCATCGAATTCCGCAAGCTGCCATTCGCGAAACGCCTTTCCAAGCTGATCGCCGATTTGATCGAGCCAGCCTGTCTTGGGACCCGCCACTGCCCTGCCCCACTCGATCTCTCGACCATGGTTCTTGGTGATCGCCTTTTCGAAGCGGGCCAACATCCGGTCGTGTAATCGAAGCTGCCGATACAGCATCCTCGATGAATTGCTGCCTTGCCCAGCTTCATCCACGACTCCCGTCAGCAAATCCTCAAGCTTTCGTTTTAGCTCCCGCTTATGTTGCTTGCGTCCAGCCCGCACAAACGGCGCCGAATCTCCGAGTAATTCCGAGAGTTTTCGCTCGACTACATTTACGGCTTGGTCCATCCTGGATGCGATAAGGACACTTTGGCCACGTGCGAGCGCGTCGAGGGCAACTGCGGCGATTGTGTGTGACTTCCCAGTGCCGGGTGGTCCATTCACCAAAGTCAATTCTTGGTGCCTAGCGCTTTGGACGACACGTTGCTGGGCATCACTGAGCGTCGTCGGTGCAAGAGTAGGCCCGCGACTCTGACGTACCGGCCAAGGGCTATGATCGCCGCACCACAATGTCCTCAGACAATCAGAAAAGGAAGACGTCTGAGACAGCGTTTCCAACTCATGGAGAACGCCTCTCGTATCTGGCGAGTTTGGCAGTAGAGCGCAGGCAACTGCGGCCAGGCAGTGGGGCTGTTCGCGACGAGACTCGCTTGCTGCCTCAAGTTCTGCCCTCGACACAAGCTGAGGATACCGAGCCAACGCACTGAAATCGCAACCAGCTATCGCGTCAGATAAAATTGCCGCGAGTGTATGAACCTGCTCGCGCGACCACGGCGGAGGATCGTACTCCATGAGCGACGCGACTAGTTCTTCGCCGTCGTTGTCTTCTGTTGCAGCCAACTGAGTCAGAATCGGCCAATTAAACTTGATCTCGCTCCATTGCGGCACAAGAAAATAACCGGAGCTCTGGCTTTCTACTTCTGCAGGAAAATAGACTAGCGGAGCACATAATCGACTTGAACTGCCTTCTGATTTGGAGTCGTTTCCAATGACGGGCAATGCTGCCAGGACGAGAGATTTGTCGCGGCGGTACTGGAAAACGTCTTTCCGTAGTTTCTCTCCGAACAGAGCAGGAAGTGGGTATCGCCCGATGGTGCCGTTCAATCCAATATCTTCACCATCGAAGAAGCGAACATGGCGGTTCTTACGATCGCGCAGATTACGAATTGCCGTCTCGCGGTTGTCCGCTTCGTAGCATGCCCGTAAGTATCGGATGATCGCCGCACCACGGAGATCATCGTCCAAATTCTCCGTCCCCACTTCAACTCTTCCATTCGTTGTTTTGGTCCAGCCAACAAAAAAGGCAGAGCCCATCTCGTGCTCTGCCTTTTCTTATTTTCAGCCTGCCAAGGCAGGGTGTATCGTCGCCGTGACTCGAAACGAGTTACGCCATTTCCTTCAGCTTCTTCAGCGGACGAACCTTAACCTGAACAGAAGCTGGCTTTGGTGGAGCCCAAATCATTTCGCCAGTTGCTGGGTTGCGAACCTGACGCTTTGGAAGAGCTGGCTTGTCGACAGCTACGATCTTGCAAAGATTCGGAATCTGGAAAACGCGAGGGCCTTTCTTGCCAATGTTCGCCGCAATCTCATCGCTGAGTGCGTCGAAGAATTCTGCAACTTGCTTCTTCGTTAGACCAGTTCGCTCTACCATGCTGTTGAAGATCTCAGTCTTCGTAGCTGGCTTTTTCTTAGCAGCGGCTTTCGCCATTCTTGCAATCCCTTTCAAAATGAATTTCGGGCTGAGGAGTGATTCCGAAGAGCTCAAAATCGTCAGCCAAACGCAAAGCCGAATGACTACCAACGTGTGCTCGTCTTACGGCAGATGATTTAAGGAGTTTGCCTCACAAATTTCAACGGGGAGATCGTCCAAAACCCCTGTTTTTGTTGGTTTTTGCCCCTTTTCGGGCCATTTCGAGGCCGAAACTCTAGGGTTTTGGGCCCCAAACACCAATTTCGCCAACGTATTGCTTACTGAAAGCGGCCTCGTTGGGCCAAGAATTTTGAGATCCTAGGCCTAAGACCGGACGCATTCGAACTGATATGCACCGATGTAGAAACCATCGCTCGATGAATTCAGCGAGCCGTAGCCTCCGACGAAAAGCGTCGATTCGGCTGGGACCATTTCACTTTCGACAACAACATATCACCGCGCGCTCCGCGACGCGGAATCCACTCGCCAACGGTAATCCAGGACTCGTAGGGTCCAACATGGGTCGTATGGAAATTACCCATTAGAGCAACTCCATCAGGACGCGAGACTCCGTTTCCAACCAATGGCAATGCAATCTGCTCCGTCGATCGAATCAAGCACATTGTTTCGGTATTCACCCGCGCCATCCACAACGGGCTGCGCCAACGCATCACGCGTTCATTCATCACGTCCTTCCTGGTGTACACCAGATAGAGCCCAGAAGAATGTGCAAGCCAATGTTGCTGGGTTGTGGACATAGCGAGGGCTTCGCCATCGTCCCATTCCCAGGCCTTTTGTTCATAAGTCAAGCCATCATCACTCACGGCGACGTAGCCGCGTCCATCTTCGGCTCGGATCGTCAAGTAATACCGACCATCAAAATGGACGAGCGATGGCTCAAGCAGACCACGCCCAACGTCATTGGTGAGAGGTTCGCCCACTTCTGCAATTTTCAGTTCCTCTCCATCGAAAGTGCAACGAACCCCGGCAACCGATCGCGCCTGGGGCTGCGCACCAAATGTGAATGCCATGAACACATCACCATTTTCAGCGACCACACGTTGGCCACAATTGTTGGAGTAGATGAAAGCCCCACGCGGATCATCCCATTCGAGGATCCGCCTTTCTCCCCAAGTCCCATCTGGCTTTCGCACGGCGTAGACTGGATAGCGTGCAAGTTGCTCGTCTCTTGAGAAGCGAGGCCCTTTGTAGAACACGACATGCCCCAAGGCGAGTACGGTTCCGGTTTGGGGATGGTATTCCGGTGTGACATCACAGACGCCCGCCTGCAATCCATCGTGCCCGGGCACAGAAACACGTCCTAGGCTCGGAATCGGCTCTGGCTCGGACCAACTCTCTCCACCGTTCTGCGAGTTCATCCACATTACGGGTCCGAAGTAGTCTGAGCCTGAGATTTCCTGCAATGTCATCAGGATTTCGTCGCCACTGTCCTTGGGAACCCAGCAAGCTCGCGGATGAAACCAAGTTTGGGTGCGACCCGTTCGATTCCGGTGGAGCGTCAACTTGGTAATCGACTCGACTAATGGATCCGGAGCGTCGGGGCGAATCACAACGCCGCGGTCCCCATCGGGCGAAAAATTGCTCTCGGCCCACCCACCAAGTTGTTCCGGCGAAGATGAGCTCACGTCCTTGTACCAGGCCTTGAGCTCATCCAACATTCGCGTCGCAGTCTCAGGCTGCTGCTGGCCCAGATTCTGAGTCTCCGACGGATCCTTCTCCAGATCGTAGAGTTCATACTGTTGGTTTTCAAATGTCCCCGGCGAAGCCTTCGGGTGCTTCACGACCAGTTTCCATTTACCGTCTCGCATCGCCTCCGTACGGCTTCCTGAGTTCGAAAGCGATGCCCAATACAATGGACGCGGCTGAGGAGCTTCGCCTTCGACAAGCAATTTGGTGAGGTCTTGACCATCGAATGTGCCCTCGAAACTGTCGTTTCCTACACCTGCCATCGAGACCAGAGTCGGCATCACATCCAAACTGATCAAGGGCTCGTTACAAACTTGCCCTGCCGCAATCTTGCCAGGCCACCAAGCGATCGCGGGGACTTTATGTCCCCCCTCATAAACGCTTCCTTTCATCCCCCGGAGCTTGGGATCCCCACTGGGAAAGTCCGAAGCGGGACCATTGTCCGAAAAAAACAGCACAAAGGTATTTTCCGCAATTCCGAGATCAACCAAGGCCTGCCGAAGCTGCCCTACGCCCTCGTCAATCGGCAAGGTCATGCCGCGATACTTAGCGATCCGTTCACCTTCGCTGGCTTCCTGCCATTTCCAGCGATCCCATCGTGCCTCCGTTCGACGAACCGGGTCACCTCGTACCTGAACGGGATTGTGAATCGCCTCATGTGCGATGTACAAGCAAAACGGCCGCTCTGAATTGGTATGACGATGAATAAAGTCGATGCTCGCAGAATTAATCAGATCCGTGGAATACCCAGACTCGCGAGTCTCTTGTTTTCCATACCACCAGTCATGACGATTGTGGTCACCAACATGACTAATGAAATCAATGTTGCCGCTGTGATAGCCTATAAATTCATCGAAGCCGTGTTCTTGTGGATGGAAGTCCGCGGAGTTGTGAGGGTAGCCCTGGTGCCATTTGCCAATCAACCCAGTTGCATAACCCGCCTGACCAAGCACTTCTGCAAACGTCGTCTCAGATAGCTGTAGCCCCTTAAGGTGCTCCGGATGGTTCGGCCAAGGGTGGATCACAGCTTCGATACCGGCACGCTGTTGGTAGCGTCCCGTAAGTAGCCCCGCTCGTGTTGGCGAGCAAACCGTTCCAGATGAATGAAAGTCGGTAAGCCGCATTCCTTCGGCGGCAAGTCGATCGATTTCGGGTGTCTCGAAATACGGATTACCAAAACAGCTGACGCCAGCGTAACCCATGTCATCGACCATGATGACGATGAAGTTGGGCCGGCGTTCGTCGGCAACCGCCGGCGGCACTTCAGCCGCGGCAAGAGGTTGAAGCAGCGGAAGAAATAGCAGAAAGCAAACAGCCCTAGCGAAAGGCAGTCCGAGTGCGGCACGAAGATCTAGCATGCCTCCACGATGCCACTCTGTTACAGCGGACGCGGAAGCTGCACTCACGAAAACGTTTGCCGTTGGTTCCATATCCATCCCTCCTGCACTGCGCCGAAATCGGTATCGACACAGTCTAGCCGGGATGGTGGTTGGATGCGTACTGCCTACGCTTTAGCGTGCTTTAGCGTAGGCGACCTAGGCGTGAGATGAGCTCGTCGTTGACTTCCAGACTTTGGTCATTGTCAGCCGACAAAGCGTCTTGAAGATCGTTTGACAAGCCAACGCGAAGAGAAGGCAACACGTCCTTCATCGCCTCATCAACCGCCGCTGAGTCCGGTGCATTCGTGGCTAGTACCTGGTCACGATTAGCGGAACCAAGCAATTGTCGCAGGACCTGATTCGGAGCGGCCCTCTCAACAATATCGGTCCTTGCCACCTCGACGATTTGCGGCGTTGGGAGTGCCTCATTTCCGATCGTCACTGGCGGAGTTGCTTCGCCTTCGCCAACGAGCGTATTGACTGACTCATTCGCGACGCTGGAGTCGGCTTGGCTCGATTCTCCCTCGCCTTCGCCTGCCCCCGACGAACCGGCGTCTTCAACCACCCCCACATCTGAAGGAGTGCCTGGAATCCGTAGCAAGCGGAAGTTCGATTCGCGACCGGCTTGGAAGGCTCGTGTTGAACTATCCGAAATCGCAATCGTTCCGCTCACGTTCGTAGCCGAGCCGTCGACGCCGCTCACGTTGAAATTGTCGCTGTCATCGACATTGACATCTAGCGTAGAGAACGATGCCCATTCACCGACTCCCGATGTCCATGCTGGGGCGCCCGCGTCATCGACGGCGACAACGAGGCTGTTAGAGAAGGTCGATCCTAGGAAATCACGGATGTCGAAAAACTCAGGACGTAGATTGCCTTGAACGACCATTTCCGTAGCTAGATCTCCGTCTCCTTGAGCGGAGTTGATTTGAATCGTCTCACCACTGTCGTGCAAGAAAGGCAAGGCCTCGCGAGCCAACGTGTAGTCACCTGGTGGAAGATTGTCGAATGAGAACCCACCGTCTGCTCCAACGGTCGTGTTCAAGCTGACCGCCTGCCCCGCGAAGTCTGTACCAGTTAACTGGATCGGGATCCGCGAAAGCACTGAATTCGATCCGCTGCTTCCAAAGGCGACGGTGCCGGTAAATGCACGCGGGACGAAGTCACGTACGTCAACTTGTACGGTTGCCGTATCGGATTCGCCACTTGGATCTTCGATCGTATACGTAAACGTCACGGTACCTTCGAAGCTCGACGAAGCCGGAGCAAACAAGACGGATTGTCCATCGCTAGCTATCGTCACAGTTCCGCTCGATGGCTGCGTCACGGCGGTAATCGTCAGTGAATCGCCATCGACATCCACATCGTTCGCCAAAACGCTAATCGCGGTCGTCGCTTCACTGGCAATCGCCGTTGCCGTGTCATTCAAAGCATCGGGCGCATCATTGACAGCCGCGACAGTAAATGTGACCAACCCGGTCGCCTCGGCTCCGCCGCTGTCCCGCACGGTATATCCGATGATCTCCTGCCCCGTGAAGTTGGGCCCAGGAGCGTAAATTACGCTGAGTCCATCGCTGCTTACTTGGAAAGTACTTCCTTGGAAAGAGCTCTGGACTGCGGAGATCGACAACGTTTCCGTTGAATCATCCGTCGTATCGTTCGCCAAAACATCGAATGTGGCCTGGGCGGCATCTTCTGTCACGTTGAAGCTATCGTTCTGTACAACGGGCGGAGGATTCGCCACATCGACATTCACGGTCACCGAACCCGTAGAATTCCCTCCCAGGCCGTCGCTTAGCGTGTAAGTAAACGTCTCTGTTCCGGTAAAATCAGCGCGAGGAGAATAAGTAACCGAAGTCCCGCTTCCGGTAACCGACAAGGTGCCGCCCTCTGAACCGACGCTGACCGCAGTCACCGTGAGCGATTCACCATTGGAATCGTCCACACCGGAGTTGTCATTCGCTAGAACGTCCAACACGTTGTTCGTGCTGTTTTGAGCAACAGAGAAGCTGTCATTCAGGGCCAATGGAGGATCGTTGACAGCTGCAAGCTGCACCGTGACGGTTGCCGTCGCCTGGATTCCATCCTGATTCTCCACGGTATAGGTAAATGTTTCCGCACCGTTGAAGTTTGCCGCTGAGGTATAGCTGATGGAGCCACCGCCCGATGCGACCGTTGCGATGCCGCCACCCGAAGTCGCGCCCACGGATACGATCGTCAGTGTCGAGTTTCCAGTCGTATCGTTTGCTAGTACGTCCAGCGTCTGCTGCCCAGCGTCCTCATCAAAGTTGAAGACATCGTCGGCCAATGTAAAATCAGCTCCGACGTCCAAGGCAATGGAGGAGAAATCGATCCGATCACTTGAGACGGCCTGATTCTCCGAGAACACCAAAACATCGTTTCCTGGGTCATCGGCGGCATTCAATGTCAACCCGGTCGATCCCGCCGCTACAGCCGTGAATGTCACTTCGGCCAGAACCCGTTCCCCTGAACCGGTCGGAGTTGACTCGCCAGTGAAACCTCCAAGCTCATTGATCAAACCCGGAGTATTTGCGTCACCGGATGGATCGTTCGTAAACGGAGTGATGTTTTCAATCGGATTGTTGGCAATCGGTTGGATCACCGTGGAATCGAACACCAAGTCAACATAGGCAGCAAAGACACCCGTCGCAGAGAATCCTCTTAGATCCTCGACCGTAACTTGGACTGTAAAAGTCTGACCAACGTCAACTCGAGTGATAGGCTGCCCACCATCGTCTACAAGGTTTAAGCCGATGCGAATATCGGGATCTTCGATTACGTTGATCGAAAAATCCTGTGCCCTTTGGTTGCCCGCGACATCCGTCATTGTGATGCCAACAGTCTGAGCTCCAACTTGTCCACTTGCTGGCGTCCATCGCAACTCGCCGTCGGTTGCCCCCAGCGTCATTCCCGCTGGGTTCGTAGTCAGTGCATAAGTCAGCCCCTGCCCTTCGCCTGGGAGCTCCAGATTGACGGCCAACTCTTGCCCGACGACTGCGGTACTTGGAATCACGCCATCGCCGATCAAGCCCGGCTGGGTACGGTCGAGTACTACGTTCAGTGCTGGCGATGCATCGCTAGTTTGAGCTCCGCTGGTTTGCGTTGCCGTAAACGCAACCGTACCTTCGTTGATCGCCGCAGCGTTCGTCACCACCACCTGAGTCGTCGAGCTGGAAGCCGTCGCCGAGCCGACCACAACACCATCCGCCAGAATCTGTACGTTCGCGCCCGAAGTGGTACCCGCTACAGTGAATGTCAATGAATTGGCGTTAGTGATGTTATCGGAATCACTCGTTCCTGAGTCCGAAGCAGCATCCAAGTCGACTGAGGTTGGCGTTCCAACGGCAGTCTCGTTTACCTGGACCGTCACAACCTGGTTGTCATCTTGACTACTCGTAGTCGCCGTAGTGGATTGGCGAACCGTTGCAACAAATTGCAGTTGTCCGGTGAAGTCCGTTGGCGGTGTTACGGTGACGACGCCGGTGGACGAATCGACTTCCAATCCGAAACTGGTGTTACCGATCGCCTGCACACTATAAACCGGCGTATCGGACTCAGCATCTTGCGAGGTCAAGGTCAGCTGAACCGGTGTGTTGACGTCCGTCTCAACGGTGCTGATCGGATTCAAAAACGGAGCACCGTTGGCGGTATCCTGAGTCACCGTAGCCTCGAACGTCTGCGACGTACTGTTGTTGTCGCTGTCAGTGACCGTGACCGTAATCGTCGCCGTTCCTGTTCCGCTGCCGGTAGGACGCAGCACAATGACACCATTCTCGTTGTCCGTAAACACGGACGCCGATTCGATGGTGACCGTATTGGTTGGGCGATCGGACGCGTTCGTCGCTGTGTTGCTAATGGCTTCGCGATTGTCTTCACCTTCGACCAACTGCCCGAAAACAGAGTGATTGAAATCTAAAAATCGCTGCGGCCCCTCGGTGATAAAGAACTGCGAATCATTCGTGTCGTCGGTCGACTTTGCATAGGACAGCACGCCAGTTCGATTGTGCTGTAGATCCAGATGGAACTGGTCATCAAAATCACCGAGCGTCGAGCCGCCGGCTCCAGTTCCCGTCGGGTCCCCGCCCTGGATCACAAAGTTGTCAATCACTCGGTGGAACGTCACTCCGTCGTAGAACCCATCTTCAGCCAATTCAATCACACGTCCCGTTGGCGCGGGAGCGCGATTTTCGAACAGCTCAAAAACCATGTCGCCGAAGCCCGCAACATTTAACAATAGGCTTCGATTGCCTTGAAGCACCTCCGCTTCCACCAAAGAGCTGTCACTAGAGGTAACGGTAATGGTCAGTGGGTCACCATCCGGATCGTATGCGTCAATTGGAATATGGAGCGGCGAGCCGATCTGCACACTGACATCTTGCAAATCATCAAAGGAAGGAGTCTCTGATTGTGGAATGGGCACGCCAGCCCGCGACGAAAGCGTATCCAGCGTTTGCAAACCAGTCAGACGGCTGCCATCTGGAAACTCCCAAGTTGGGTACTCCGTGATGCCTTCGTCGGTCGCGATTTGATTTGGAGTCCGATCCGGATTGGTAACTTCGATAAACGGAAGAAACTTCCCGCCATCTTCGAACAACTCCTTTTGCTCGGTACAGAACGGACACCATGCAGCACCGAAGAATTGCGTCCCAGAATCAGCCAGTGCCTTTGCAAAGGCGACCAGGTCGGGCGCGGGCTCACCTTCTGCCACCAATTCGCCTTCGCCGACAAGACCTGTTTCAACGTGATCATCAACGGCGAAATTGGGTTCGTGAGCTGACCCCAAGAGCGCGTTAAACGCGTCTCCAGCCAACAGCTGGCGATTCTCAAGAGGCTCCACGAGAATGCGTCGGCCCACGTCACCCGTGTTCTGGACCTTGGAATCCAGGCGTAGGAGTGCACGAATCCAGTTGGCGAATCGACGTTGTTTTTGTTGACGTGTCATAAATTGAACTCTGGCTGTCAGCTGCAAAGGATGGCAAATCTGCCTCGGCGAGGCCAACTCCACACTAATTGCAACTTCGAAGGGTCGTAATCTGCGCGGGTACGCGTATCGAATAGGTCGGCATAGAGCCGGCGGTAGTTTCAACCTAAACCGTGCATTTGGAATGACAGTGGGCTAAAGAAAATACGGCCGGAAGCTTGTCTAGACAAAATTTACCGGTGCCGCGCCACGCGAATTCCAGCTAATTTGCCAGCTTTCCTAAAGCTGACCGCACAGAGCCCTCACGATCGGCCCCTGTCACTGTGATTGCGTTCAGGAAATACACGGCGGTCAGCCATCGCCAAGGGCCCCCGAGACCGCGGATGCAGATTCCTTCCCGCTCTCCAGTTCGATGAAGTTGCCTAGAGAATAGTTCCACTAAGTCGGGTGAAGCATGACGGCTGGGAAGCTTCTGAGATCTGCCCTGATTTGCCCTAAATTCAAGATCGTTCAGCCGATTTGAGTAGGTCATCCTCATTCAACATTCGGAATCCCTTGTTGGCCAAAACATCGAGTGCCAGATCTGTATTGTCAACCATGACCGCGACCGCTGGCGCTGAACCTTCTTTGGTGAGCAGCGGATAGGTCTGGGCGATATTAACCTCGGCCTGAAGTAGTGCAGAACACACCTCCAGAAGTGGCTGAGAGCTATCGGGGAGCTCGATTCCAATCAGATCGCTCTCGATAATCGCCAAACCGGCTCGTTCCAATATTTCGCGTCCACGCTCCGGGTGGCTGACCAAAAATCGAACAAATGCGCACTCTGCAGAATCGTTGATCGACAGAGCAACAATACGAATCCCTGTGCCTTCAAACCGTCTGACCAATTCCAGAAGCTGTCCAACTCGATTTTCGAGGAAAACGGTAAACTGCCGAATCGTTGGATAGTCGCGACCTCGTGCCGTGGTAAAGTCGATGACGGCTCCTTCGCCTGAATCCGAACTCATCACGTTTACCCTTCTTTGAAAGCTTACACCCCGCGGCAGCTAACCACATAAGGGGACTTGGGCTGTAAGTAGAGAGCCAACCGTTGTCCCGCTGCCAGCCAACGTTTGGCCCCGCCAACCATTAGGCCTGATGCAGCGAGAAAGCCGATACTACGGAATCGCGAACGTACAGAATCGCGAACGCTCGACTCCACCAATCTCCCCATTTTCGCATCTCGGTTGAAGAACGCAAGCCTCGACGGACCGAGCCCAGGGCCAATCAAAGTTTGGTTCTAGGCTGTTTCGCCATTGAGCCGCTGGCCGTAAGGCAACGGGTTTCATGACGCACCCGGCCGCTCACGCGTCGCGGCTCATTCCCTAGCTTGAAACTCTGATTGGCCCTGGGACCGAGCCGCAATTGCGGCGGTCTTCCCGCCTTGCAACCTGCTGCATCGAGAAACCTGTACTCCGGAAAATCCAGATCACTTGACGAGCACCCCATGCACTGCGAAAGTCTCCATCCCGGAATCCAGTCATGCCAAACTGAACGTAACGCCCATGTTTGGATTGCCGTCTTGATCAGCACTAATGGAAAGCCCTCGCTCCTCACGTATCCGAGCCCATCAGCAGCAAGCGAATAACAAGTGTCGCAAGTGCCACCACCTTCGTCGCCCGTCCAGCACAGCATTGAGTTTCGTGTGCAGTACAACGAAACCGATGGACAAGCTCGTGTTCACCATGGGCAATACGCAAACTATTTCGAGCGTGGGCGCATCGAGCTACTCCGGGCATGTGGTCAAAGCTATCGAGAATTTGAAGCAGGCGGACTCTACCTGATTGTTGCTGAACTCCAGGTTCAGTTCCTCAGCGCCGCGGAGTTTGACGATCGGCTACGCTTGACGACGAGCGTGGCCGAAGTCCGTGGTGCTCGCATCCGACACGAGTACCGAGTCGAAAGACTAGGCGACGATGACTCGGTGACGCCAGTGGTAACCGGATCAACCGTCATCGCCTGCGTCGACCAAACAGGCCGCGCTAAACGAATTCCAAATTCACTGAAAGAGGCCAAGCTCAACTAAGTCGAAGATTGTAGCCGTTTCGACACTGCCTCCGCCTCTTTGATGACGCGAAGAATATTCCCGCTCATCACTTTGTGAATATCTTCTTTGGAATATCCCCGATCTAGCAACGCCTGCGTGATCACAGGGTAGGTAGACACATCCTCAAGCTGCTTCGGCAGCATCCCCACTCCGTCGTAGTCACTACCAATGCCGACGTGATCGATCCCCGCAACCTTGCGAATGTGATCGATATGGTCAACCAAGTCGTGCACGGTACCAGGATAGACCGGATACTTGGCTCGATAAGCTGCCGCTTCTTTACGAATTGCCTCTTGATCATCGCCGTATTTTTCGCGTAGCTGCCGAGTCCGTTCAAACATATCGTTCGTATTCTTGACGGACTCGGGAACAATGAACCCGGAGTAAAAGTTCACCATCACGACACCACCTTCCTCTGGCAGTTGCTTCAAGATCGAATCAGGCACATTACGGACATGATCCGCAACGGCTCGAGAAGAAGAATGAGAAAAAATAATTGGCGCTTCACTGACATCCAACGCGTCTTGCATCGTCTCTGGCGACACGTGTGAAATATCAACCAGCATCCCCATACGGTTCATACTGCGCACGACCTCTTCGCCGAACTCACTCAATCCATCGCTCTTGGCATCGTCGCTGCACGAATCAGCCCAGTCCAAGGTGTCGCTGTGCGTCAAAGTCATGTAGCGAGCTCCCATATCGAATAGCCGGCGGAGCTTTTCGAGAGAGTTCTCTATGGAATGCCCCCCCTCGACGCCAATCAACGAAGCAATTTTGCCGTTCTCCCTGGCTTTCATAATGCCTTCGTATGTTTCGG
This sequence comes from Aureliella sp., assembly GCA_046290675.1. Classification (GTDB taxonomy): domain Bacteria; phylum Planctomycetota; class Planctomycetia; order Pirellulales; family Pirellulaceae; genus Aureliella. The sequence continues at coordinate 285,896 of JBKAHA010000005.1, read as the reverse complement.
CATACTCAAAAACGTCCGGATACTTGGCGCACATCGCTTTCACGATCTCAATCTGCTCAATCGTCATTTGATGAGATTTACCGGACGCAGCCGTATTGGCCGGCACGTAGACACTCCAATACTGGGCCCCAACGCCGCCTTGCCGCAATCTCGCGATATCGGTGTGAAGTTCGGGCTGCGGCTTGGAAATATCCAGAACCTCAAAGGACTTCGAACCATTGGTTCGTACCGCCCACGGCAGGTCATTGTGACCATCAAAAATGTAACTCTGGTGATGAATGGCCAATGCTTCTTCAGTGACAACGACGTCACCCCGTTCAGGATCAGTGGCCTTCGCGTAACGAACGCCTTGGCCCAAGCCGGCTGAGAGAATACAAGCACCAAAAACGGGTATCGCGAAAAAGGGTAATTCTCGGTTCATGTTCAAATATTCTTAAGTTGTTCAGCGAATGAACTTCATCAGGAATGTGCGCCGACGGTAGGTCTATGATGCGAAGAGCCGACTCTTCGTGGAGACCAATTGGATTCAACGAAGGCGGATTCAACAAAGACAGGCCTAGTTCATCTTATCATTTTTCCAACACGGCCGCAGATTCGCTGGCAGGCTTCCGGGGAGGTTGCCAATTCATCATACCGATCCTGACTCATCAATTGTTTTGGGGACTCGTACCCATCTCCCCGAGCTTCGCCTACGATAAGCATGGCCGGGAAGGCGTACCTCAAATCCGCCAGTTATCTTCAACAACGCAATCTGGGATTCTTGAGAGTGACAAGCTACGAACCTGATTCTGATTTGCAACAGCCATTGCTGCCTCGGTTCGGCATGCTTTGGTTTTTCGTTGCCGTAGTTCTTGTTGCCATCGCGTTGTTTATTGTTCGTGCTGCTGACCAGGGTCAGGCCTTGGCCGCGACCATTGTGTTTACGGTCTGCTTTCTTTGCATTATGGCCTTCGTATCGGGAATGTGCTTTGTCGTTGCGTTTCTCTTTGGCGCCGTCGAACGAGCCGTTGAAGGAGAGCAGAACAAAGTCGAAAGTCCCTTTATCGACGGGAAACTTCCCAAACAACAAGTCCGCCCGCTGCCTGAAGATCTCAGCTAGTCGCCGCGTCTGTCACTCCATTCGTAGCTTTGATTCATAAGTCTCAATTCCGCTGAGAGCCCAGCAATGAGATTACCTTTTTACCGAGTCTCGCCAAGTCTGCCGCAGCCTTTTCACCCTGCGGCCGGCTACGACGACATGTCTATTCGTGGGTTATTCCGGCGATCAGCTTTATCGTTGTTTGGCTGCATACTGCTTTGTTGGGTTAGCAACCTCCAAGCGCAGACGAAACCCGACACGATTGTTACCAAGCAAACCCGTTCTTCGAATGCACTGAAAATCATCAGCTACCGAGAATCGGGAACCGCAAGACACTTCGCGGTCACTCATGTCACTATCACAGACCCGAAAGGGCCCTCGCCAAACGATCGCAACCTTGTGATCGAACTCTATGACACGCCTCTGGAAGAAGACCGAGTCGGCTATGCAGTCACTAAAGCCGTTCAATTGGCGGAAGGTCAAACGACCATCTCTGTGGAGATCCCCCATGTCGCCTTTGGTGGTGCCAGCTACTGGGACATCAAAGTCAGGGAGGGCGGTCGTGATATTGAGGACAAATCGAAGCCAGGCCGGAGACAGGTGTCATTCCAGTACGGAGACGAAGCCTCCGCTATCTCGACACGTGCTTCTCTGCAGGGCACCAATGAGAAATTCGCGGACGTGCAAACGAGTTTTGAGCAGATCTATGACATCCAAACGGCTCCCAAAACGACGACCACAACCGCGGTCATTGGAAATATGGTGGCCCAAACCAATATCCAAACCAATTCACATCGTGTCATCCCGATCTCGAGCATCCGCCCGGACTGGCGATATTTCTACTCCTACTTTTCTTGGACGATGTCTTACGCGACGCTCGAAGAGTGTCTTTCGGATCACCCCGAGCTAACCGCGGCACTCCGCGACTATGTCGCTGCCGGCGGGGTCGTCGTAGTACATGGCGTTGAAACTGAAGAACAACTGGCCAAACTGGGCGAACTGGTTCAACAGACGCAAGACTTGAGCTGGAGCCTTCCTGGAGAGAACGCTCAATTCCCAGAAGGAACGGACGATGCCTATGTACCGGTTTCCCCAGAAGCAACGAGTAAAGCCATCTCGGACCCTGTGAAATTGCTTACCTCTGGCAAGAGCGTCACCTTGCCGTACCTGGATGGATCCGTCGTAGCGGTGCCAAACCTGGAGCCAGATACGCACGAGAAGCTTACCGTTTTCCAATTCCGCTCGGCTGCTGCGACAACAGCCTCTTTTGACGGAAATTGGTTTTGGCGCAATTTGATCCAATCGGCTGGCAAACCACCCGTTTGGAGCTTTGCCGCCATCGTTGGGCTGCTCGGCCTGATCCTTGGCCCCGGCTTGTTGTTAGCAACGGCAAGAATTGGCAGGCGTAGTCTCATGATCCTTCTCGTGCCATGCGTTGCACTCCTTTCAACCGGACTGATCATTGGATACGGGATTCTCTACGAAGGCTTTGAGACGCATATACGAGTGGCTTCGCTTACCAAGATTGACACCGACAATGAACACGGTTTCTGCTGGTCACGACAGAACTATTTCTGCGGTCTGCCCCCAAGCTCGGGACTCGTCTTCGATCAGGACACCTACGCCCGCCCGGTCGAACCGGATCAATCGAGGACTTATTCACGAGATCCATCACGTGATGTGAACTACCGGATCTTGCTCGACGAAGAGAAGCAAGCTTGGCGTGGATGGATCAAACCACGTCAACAGCAACAAGCGTTTGTAGGTCATCCAGTTGAATCGTTCACCAGCCCAGTTCAGTTCACCAGAGTTTCTGGTGGAAAATTGAGAATTCAGAATACGTCCACCTTCCCACTACCGTTTGTGCTTGCCCACGGCAAAGGCTTCGGCGAGTACTTTTTCACCAAAGAATTAGCGGCGGGCGAAAGTGTCGATGTGGACAAAATCGTGCTCGACGAAGCGAAGGCCTACATCCAAGCTGCAATGGTTCTGCGTCGTCCCGAAAGCCCACCTGAGATCGAAGACGGTGGCTCCATCTTTAGCAGCTTTGGCAACCGTTCGAGCACGCGGACGCCGAGCAACGACGTGATCGAACGGGGGCTAATTGAGTACTTCTCCGAAAAACTGGCGATGGGCGAGTATACCTTCGCGACACTGATGCCTGAGAACCCAGCTGTTGAAGTCCCCTTGGAAGGGAAAAGGGACAACGACTTTCACGCCGTAGTGGGAGCTACGAAATGGTAACGACTACCTCGACAACACTCGAGCCTCCCGTGGTCCACGCGCAGGGGCATCCCATGATTCAACTGCGGCGTCTGTTCCGTTTCTTCGGACAAACGCGTGCGGTCAATGACGTGTCCTTTGAAGTCGAAGCCGGTCAGGTATTTGGGTATATCGGCCCCAACGGCGCTGGCAAAACGACAAGCATGCGGATCCTCTCCACGCTCGATCTCCCCGACTATGGGGATGCCCTCGTTGACGGGTTCTCGGTGGTGAATGATCCCGATCGAGTTCGAAAACGTCTCGGGTTTATGCCCGATGGATTTGGCACTTACCCAAATATGAATTGCGTCGAGTATCTCGACTTCTTTGCCCGTTCCTATGGCCTCGTCGGACGCGAGCGGACTCGACAGTTACGACATACACTCGAATACACAGGGCTCGACAAGATTGCGGAAAAGTCGATTCGCGGCTTGTCGAAAGGGATGCGTCAGCGGCTGTGTCTTGGCCGAGCGATGATTCACGATCCTGCGGTGCTGATCCTGGATGAACCCGCAAACGGCTTGGATCCTCGAGCAAGAATCGAACTGCGGCATATGATTCGTGGCTTAGCAGCCGAAGGTAAGTCGCTTCTCGTTTCCTCGCACATTCTCACTGAACTCGGTGAGATGTGTGATGCAATCGGAATCATCGAGCGTGGCCAATTGATCATTAGTGGCTCCGTAGCCGAAATCGAAGCCAATCTAAGACCGCACATCGATGTGCTCGTTGAACTCATCGACAGAGGCACCGAGTTAGGCAACTGGCTGAAGGAGCAGGATTCCATTCAGAACATCCAAGCGAGCGACCGAATTGTGCGTTTTCAACTTTCATCAAAGTCCGAAAGCACCAATCCGGGCGGCGAGAAACAAGCACAAGTTGCGATCCTAAAGTCGATCGTGGACGCGGGCTTTCCCGTACTCGAGTTCTCGTCTGAGAGCCGTTCTCTTGAGGACGTGTTCCTTCAAATCACGACGGGGGCCGTGCAATGAGTGATGTATCGATGGATCCACCGCCGGCGACTAAGCCCTTATCAGGTGACGCCCCGGGCGCGACAGGGACACTCCAGCACCGTATGCTTGAGAATCCCAAAGAGACTTGGGAACGGTGCTGGGTATGGGCCAGCGAACGAGCAAATCCTATTGTGGTCAAAGAGGTTCGGCAGTCGCTAAAGAGCAAGCAATTCACATTTGCCTTCGGCGCAACTCTCCTAGCCGCGATTGGCTGGACGGTGCTTGCGGTTTCCCTTGGTGTCCCTCGGATCTATTACGTCCCGAGTGGAGCCACCCTGCTTGTTGGATACCTTTGTATCCTGATTCTGCCATTGATGGTGATCATTCCGTTTAGTGCCTTTCGCTCGTTAACAGCGGAAACCGAAGACAGCACATTTGAGTTGCTAAGTATCTCAGCGTTATCCGCCACCCAAATCGTTCACGGCAAAATGGCATCCGCTTTGGTGCAGATCGTGCTCTATCTGTCCGCAATTGCTCCCTGCATTGTGTTGACCTATTTACTGCGCGGCGTGAGTATCTTCACGATCCTTTTTGTCCTAGGCCTGACGTTCACATTCTCCGTGTCCGAAGCAGCCCTTGCACTTCTCTTTGCAGCCATCGGGCGCACTCGCATGGTTCAAAATGCGGCGTCCGTGGTGATGCTAACCGCCCTATTGCTTGCAGGCTTTGGCTGGCTCAGCTTCGTCCTCTCGGGAGTCTTAGACGAGATTTCATCGCTCCCGCGAGAAGTTTATCTCGTGCTTTTCGGCGTCGGCACCATCGTGGTCACTGCCGTATCCCTAGTCTTGCACGCCGCTGCGGCAGCCATCGATTTCCCCGCAGAGAACCATTCCACGAAACTCCGCCTGCGGATCCTCGCGTTGGTGACCCTCGTGTTCTTCTGGACTCTGTTTGCCGCAATCGCGACCGAGGAAGCAGAAGCGTTGATGGTCATGCTCATCTTCTTATTCATCTTCATGATGTCTATTGGTGCACTGATGACCGGGGAATACGGGGTCATCTCACCGCGAGCTCAGCGGACGCTTCCCAAGACCTTCTTCGGCCGCATTTTTCTCACTTGGCTCTATCCAGGCGCAGGTCTCGGCTACATCTTTGTCGTCTCCATATTTGCTGCCATGGCATCGACCCTCGCCATCGCCGAGGTTTACTATTCCGCTTCGCTCCGCAACTGGTTTGGGAATGACTCTGTCATGGTGGCGGGCTACGTCTTGACTTGCTACCTGATCATCTACCTAGGACTAAACCGTCTCGTTCTCCTTTGCCTCCCAAGTTCATTGCCTGCCAAAATGGTGGGCTCGTTTGCCCTGATGGCTGTTATCCTCTTGTTCGCGCACCTCGTTCCACTACTGGTCGTTTTTTACTTGAATGGTTACCGCGAGTTTGATTATGGCTGGCACCAAGCCTTCAACATCTTCTGGACCACCAACGAGGCATTGCGTAATTCGTTCCGTTCCACTGCTTTCCAAGGCGTTCCCTCGCAGATTCGAACGACGATGATCATCGTGACGCTATCTGCAATCGGGGTTTTCGGACTAAATCTCCTTATGTGCACCCGAGATGTACTCCTGGTGAGGGTAGCGGAACCGAAGAGAGTACGAGAAGATAAGGGCCTCGAAGACGACACAGATAAATCGACAGAAGACCCCTTTGCTGAGTAGCGAGGGGAATTGCTGGTCTGTATTTCCCCGTTCCGAGCCCCAGCTCTCCGAAATCCTTTTGAGACACCGCAGTGCTATTCGTTGCGGGCAGAACGGCTTGGTGCGGCCGTCTTCGAAGTCCAACTTCTCGCTTCCCTGATCTAGGAAACGCCCACTCGATGTCACCAAGTTTTCATCCTGACGATCGTCCCGAACCGACGGAACAACCCATTCGGGCACGAGTCCCGGACCATGTGGCTGCAGGTGCGTTCAGCACCGGAGTCATTGTGATGACGGCGAATTCCGAGTTCATCCTCGATTTCGTTCAGAATCTCGGCCGACCGCACCAGATCGTGGCTCGCGTGGTGATGCCACACTACGTTTTGCCTCAGCTGGTTGACGCACTACAGCGCAACATTGATTTGTACCGTAGTCGTTGGGGCGAGCTCCCAAGCTCCACCTTGCCCGCCCCGACACAACTTCCCTGGTCACAGAACCAGCAGGGCGTGCCCAGTCCTCCGCCAGATCCGTCGATTCCCGCAGAGCGATCGCCCCCACAACCCGCGGCCAACGAGAGTTTTCCCGGAGCCAGCGCTGGATCTGCCGCAGGTGGTCCGCCTCCAGGTAGCGATCTAGGAACGACGGAGACTCCACCTTCACCCAGTACACCACCAAGTCCGCCGCCAGCGGACCCAAACCCACCTCAAAATTCCGGGCGGCAAGCAACCGCTCAAGACATCTATGATGATCTGAAGATTAAAGATGAACTCCTGAGCGGAGCCTATGCCAATGCGGTGATGATCGGACACGGACCGCATGAATTCAGTTTTGATTTCATTACCAACTTCTACCCGCATTCTAGCGTCAGCACGCGGGTCTTTTTGGCGGCCGGGCAAATCCCAAGGCTATTTGACAGCCTTCGAGGAACTTGGGAACAACTGAAAGCAAGACAGTCCGGTGGAAACAACCCGCTGAATCCGGGCTCACCACCACCGCCTGAAGGGCCAAGCGATTCTTAGTTTCCTTGCATTTAGCCGAGCCGCCGCTTTCCAAAACCTGGCCGGCAAGCGTAGGCTCACCTATTAGGTAGAACAATGCGCATCATTCTTGCGAGCCAATCACCCCGGCGACACCAGCTGATGACTGAGGCCGGTTTTGAGTACGAAGTCGTGCTCCCGAGTGAAACAGCGGAATGCGGCATCTGCTCCCGGGAATCAACACCCGAATTGGTAGCCCGCCTAGCTTACCAAAAAGCCAAAGACGTCGAGCCTCGAGTTGAAGGCTCGGCCACGCTGGTCGCTTGCGATACCGTGGCCGACATCATGGGGCGAGTTCTAGGCAAGCCAGAAGATCGACACCACGCGGAAGAAATGATCCGCCTGCTCAGCGGCCGACATCACGCTGTCTACAGTGGCTTATGCGTCTTGCGTGTTCCCGGTGGTGAACCTCTCGTGGAAGTCGCTAAGAGCGAGCTGTATATGCAGCCACTGACAGATGAACAAATCAACGACTATCTCGATACCGAAGATTGGATCGGCAAGGCGGGTGCATTTGGTTACCAAGACGGGCACCCATGGCTTGAGCTCAGATCTGGCACCGAAGACAACGTTGTCGGACTCCCTATCGATCTGTTACGCAAGATGCTAGGCCGTTTAGACCAGCAAAGTTAATTTCACGCCCGCACCAAAACGACTCTCTGCAGCCGGAATCACGAGCGGTCATTCGGCGCAACGAGACGCTCGATCTGCTGCCTGCATTCCCGAACTTCGTCGCAAAGTTCACCCACCAGCTTTTCTAGCTCCCGATTGTTATCGATCGTCATCTCATCGACAAAAACGGCGTTCGCAAGCGAGAGCCCTAGGATGCCTCCAACCAGAACGGAGAAGACAAAGAAGGCACGGACGAGAGCAACGGTACTTGGATCAATATTTGCGTCAGCTAACGCATCTGGCACTTCGTACCAGCCTTCGACGGTGAAGACCTTAAACATGGTGTAGAGAGATCGAAGCGGATCACCAAAAAATTCGGGGGCAGGATCGCCTAGATCACCAAAGAGCATCGTTGCGCCGACAGCAAGAATGAGATTCAGAGTGAGCAAGACGAGAAAGATACTGACCGAAGCACTCAGGGCTCGACCGATACCAGCCCAGATATGATCCGCGTTGGGCACGAACCGCATCAGCCGCATGAACCGAAGGAATCGACCGAGCCGCAGCAGTGTGACGATCGCGAACGGCCGCGAGTCAAACGGAAACACAAATTCGACGATGATCGGAATACAAAGAATGACGATTAGAAAATCAAACTTATTCCAGTGGTTAGCCCAATAGTCTGCAAACCCACGAAAAATGATCTTGAGTAGCGCTTCGGCTGTAAAAAAAAGGATACACCCAAAGTCAATCGCACCTAGAAGCTCACTGTATTCTGCATGGATGCGGGGAAAGGCATCTAGAAACAAGGCAGCAGCATTGGTTGCGATAACCGCGACGAGAAACGGTTCGCTTAGTACGCCTCGAAACAGCCACGGATAACGATGTTTCTTCTGTTCCGTCATTGCATTGCCGTGGTATCTAACACCTACGCCGCCCCTGAACATACGTCGCTACGAGACCACGGGAAACCGGCGCGCTGCCCAACTGCTGACGGTAAAGGTTTTCAGCCATCTACTTTGCATTTACGATGCGAAAGTCGATCTCGGCTTGCCCAAACTTCTTACCGTGAATGTCTTCGACGTAAAGCTTCAGCTGATAGGCACCCGGATCAATTCGCACGGGCATGAAAAGGCGGTAAGCAATGTAGAAATCCCGTCTTTGATTCGCGCAGATGTCTGAGTCCTTTGGCAGCACTTGCTCAAGCACTGTGCTCCCCTGTGCATCGACAATCTCGTAGCTGCCTTGAAGTCGCGTTTCGTAGCCACCATTAACTTGCTTGCTGGCAAAGTTTTCCAGCTCGCAGTACAGCAGTACTTCCTGATCTTGCTGGAAAGAATAGCTATCGAATTTCTTGATCACTCCAAAGCTATCGACTTCGGTGCAGAAAGCAGGGCTAACCACTCTCAGACTAGCAACTCGAGCCAAATCATCAGCAGCTTCGCGATGACTTTCCAACGCCCGAGTCAAGCGTCTAGTCATGGAAGGATGTCCAGCATCGTCGGTCGCGTCGTAAAGCGCCGTCAGTGTCTTTTGAATGTACTCTTGGGCCTCTGGTTGCAATCCGTCAATTGGTGAAGTTGCAGCTTTGATGTCATCCGCAACCATGCTCAGGAGACGCTTCTTCTTCTCGATATTGATTCGAGCTTGGGGGCTGCTCGCGGCGGCATAGTCTTCGTCCAGCTGCGCGAACAGCGCTTCCATGAGTTCCTCTGGCCCCAGTTGGCTAGGTGCCATGGCGGTTGGAGCGTTCTGCCCGGAGACTTCCTTTTGTTGCGTGATTGGCGTTAGTACGCGGCCAGAACCCACCTCCTCAGGGAAATCTGAAACTGAGCCCTTGCTCCGCCTTGGTGACTCATGCCCCGCATAGATGACATCTTTTTCTTTTCGCAACTCCGTCACTGGTCCCAGTAACTTTTCGACTGATGTTGTCTGCCCAACACTGTTATCGCGATCTGTGAAACGAATGCGGGCGCCGTTTTTATTCGATTCGGTGGCGTTATGGCTGACCATTGCCGGCACCTTGGGAATCTGATCCGAGTTGATCCGACGAACACCCATTGGCTTCTCAACGTCCGAAAGAGTGAAAACCGTCGCTTTGCCTTTCGACGATTCTTCAAAAGGATCTTCGCCTTGCTGATCCTCCCTCGCCGTTACGACTTCGCTCGCGGTCGATTGAGATTGCCGACGTCGAATCTCATCTTGAATGCGAGCTCGCTGCTCATCAACTTCAGATGAACCCGAGGCTCCCGAAGATTCCTCTGCAAACTTCATGAGCATCGCTCTTTCTTTGGAATCGACTTCTGTTTCATCCGCCTGCTCTGGTCCAGGCCGTTGCAACCTCCGCTGGTCCGCCATCTTCTTGCGTGCCGTAGGGGCGGGAGCCGTACCGCCCGGGCGCAGACGTTGAGTTAATGGATGGGGACGAACTGACGAACCTGCTCGACTCTCATTTGCTGAATTCGCTCCACCGAGTTCTGCCAGTTCTGTGTCCAGCGAGCGATCCAATTCCGCTCCTAACCTGGAATTCAACAGCGTCGACCGGCAACCAATTGAAAAGCTACAGACCGAAGCCAACAGAATCACACTGGCTCTGAAAAACAATTGCGGCGTACGTACAGCTCCACTCATTGCGGAATCGCCCCGTTGGAATGGAGTGCTGCTACTGCGCTGAGTCATTGGCTTGCCTTCCTTGGCTAAAGCAAATTCACGCGGTTACCTCTTTGTCGCACCAACATCTCGAGGGATGAGACAACCGCGCAAACATGGTCTGCGGTCGCAAGCTAGTGATGCTTGAGAACGACGAACTTGAGACCTTCCCGCGAGATCGTAGAAAAAATCGCGGTCTCGTCGCAAGCGTGCTGCCTTTCGCCGGGACGCACGACAGTGCTAGCTAACTACTCCGCAACCCGACAGCCTAAAAAGAGAGGGCACCACCTAAGGATGTATTAGTGCCAAACCCACGCGATATGAAGAATGAACAGAGCAAACCTTGCGAATCAAATCAGAAACTAGATATCGAACGCGTGTCGCACTACGACCAGGGGTGGGTAAGCTTGCGCAGTAGCAACCAGACTCCCTCGATTCGCATCTTACGTCTCGTATCCCAAGTTCGGCGCGAGCCAGCGCTCCACTTCGCCAACGCTCTGCCCCTTTCGGCGAGCGTAGTTCTGGACTTGGTCTTGTGTGATGCGGTCCACCGCGAAGTAGCGAGCGTCGGGATGGGCAAAGTACAACCCACTAACACTTGCTCCGGGCCACATTGCGTAGGATTCCGTCAGTTTGACGCCGACATTGTCTTCCGCTTTCAATAGATCGAAGAGGATTTGCTTTTCGGTGTGATCTGGGCATGCGGGATAGCCAGCCGCAGGTCGAATGCCGCGATACTTTTCGGCGATCATGTCCTCATTCGATAGATTTTCATTTGCGCCGAATCCCCATGCTTCGCGGGCGCGGTGGTGAAGCAATTCGGCGAAAGCCTCAGCTAGCCGATCGGCGACCGCCTTCACCAGAATCGAGTTATAGTCATCACTAGCTGCTTCGAACTCGGCCGCGAAATCATCGGCGCCATCCCCTGCAGTGACCACGAAGCCGCCAAGATAATCTTCGTTGCGAACATCCTGCGGTGCAATGTAGTCAGCCAGTGAGCGGAAATCCTTCTGTCCTTTCCGTTCCCACTGCTGTCGAAGGAAGTGGAAGGTTGCCAATTCACTGTCGCGAGCCTCGTCTCGGTAAAGGACGACATCATCGTCCAGACTCGCCGCGGGCCAGAATCCATAAGCGGCATGAGCGCGGATTCGCTTCTCATCAACAATTCGCTTGAGCAGCTCTTGAGCGTTGTCAAACAGTTCCTTCGCTTGCTCTCCCACAACTGGATCGTCGAAAATCTTCGGATACTTTCCTTTGAGCTCCCAAGACATGAAGAACGGAGACCAATCGATGTACTCGGCGATCTCTTCGATCGGGAAGTCGTTTAATACCTGGACGCCGGTGAAACTAGGCTTCGGAATATCAACTGTCTCCCAGTCCGTCGAAAATCGTTTTTCCAGGGCTTCGGCGTAGGGAACCAGTTTCACACTGCGAGCTTTGTAGCTCGCAACCAACTCTTCTTGCTGCTTCCGGTTCGCACGATCGAACTCCTTCCTGGCGTCGTCGTTGCACAACTTCTCTACCACAGGGACGCTTCGCGACGCGTCGAGGACGTGGACAATTTCGTGATCGTAGTGAGGCGCGATTTTGACGGCGGTGTGTTTTGCGCTCGTCGTCGCGCCGCCGATCAATAGAGGAATGTCTAACTTCAGACGTTGCATCTCTTTAGCAACAAATGTCATCTCGTCCAAACTAGGCGTGATCAGACCAGACAGACCAATCACATCGACCTGCTCTTGAACCGCGGTCTCGAGGATTTTGTCCGCGCTGACCATAACGCCAAGATCGATCACATCGTAGTTGTTGCAGGCCATGACGACGCCGACGATGTTCTTTCCGATATCGTGCACGTCGCCTTTGACCGTGGCCATAAGGACTTTCCCACGTCCCTGGGAAGCGGCTTCACCGGCGGCTGCCTTTTCCTCTTCCATGAACGGAGTCAAATAAGCCACGGCTTTCTTCATGACCCTGGCCGATTTGACGACCTGCGGCAAGAACATTTTGCCAGCCCCGAACAAATCCCCCACGACACTCATGCCATCCATGAGCGGCCCTTCGATAACTTCCAGGCACTTTGCCGATGCCTGCCGCGCCTCCTCGGTATCCTCCTCGATGAACTTGTCGATGCCCTGAATTAACGCATGTTTCAATCGTTCAGTGACATTGCCCTCTCGCCAAGTCAGATCTTCCGTCGCAGCTTTCTTACCTTTGGTTTTGACCGTCTCAGCAAACTCGAGCAACCGCTCGGTCGAATCCGACCTCCGATTCAACAACACGTCTTCGACGCGTTCCAGCAGATCCTTGGGAATGTCCTCGTAGACTGCAAGCTGCCCCGCGTTCACAATCCCCATGTCCATCCCAGCCCGGACGGCGTGATAGAGGAATGCAGCGTGCATCGCTTCTCGCACGTAGTCGTTGCCGCGGAACGAAAAACTGATGTTGCTGACTCCACCAGAGACTTTGGCCCCTGGGCAGACCTTTTTGATCTGTCGCGTCGCTTCGATAAAGTTGACGGCATAGTTGTCGTGCTCTTCAATCCCAGTCGCGACGGTCAAGATGTTCGGGTCAAAGATGATGTCTTGTGCCGGTAACCCAACTTGATCCACGAGGAGATCGAAGGCACGTTTGCAAATACGAACCTTGTCCTCCGTTTCGGTCGCCTGCCCCTTTTCGTCAAAGGCCATGACGACACAGGCGGCACCGTACTGCCGCACCAGGCGAGCTCGCCGCAGGAATTCTTCCTCGCCGTCTTTTAGGCTGATCGAATTCACGATCGATTTGCCTTGTGTATTCTGCAGACCGGCTTCGATGACCTCCCACTTGCTGCTATCGATCATCACCGGAACACTCGCGATGTCCCGTTCGCCGGCAATAAGCCGGAGAAAACGCGTCATCGCTTCAGGACCATCCAGCAAGGCATCATCCATATTGATGTCGATGACGCTCGCGCCACCGGTGACCTGCTGACGAGCCACTTCGACGGCTTCCTCGAATTGGTCATTGCGAATCAACCTTGCGAAGGCACGTGACCCGGTCACGTTCGTTCGTTCACCAATCATCAGAAAGTTGGCTTCCGGACGCAGAATGAGCGGTTGGGTACCACTAAGTCGTGTGTAAATCGGAAGTTCGGGAATTTGGTGTGGTTTCAATCCCGAGACCGCATTCGAGATTTCGCGAATATGGTCAGGTGTCGTACCGCAACACCCCCCTAAAATGTTGAGCCAGCCATTGGACGCAAAATCTCCAACGTAGTCTGCCATCGCTTTCGGACCGAGATCGTACTCGCCCATTTCGTTTGGCAGCCCTGCGTTGGGATAACAACTGATCGGAACCGAAGCGACGTTGGACAACTCCTGGATGTAGTTGCGCATCTTCTGCGGCCCCAATGCGCAATTCATACCAACGGTCATCATTGGAAAATGGTTGATCGCGTTCCAAAATCCTTCAACCGACTGGCCGCTTACAAACGTTCCACCTCCCTCGCCGAACGTGCCTGAGACCATCACGGGAATGACATTGCCGCTATCTTGAAAATATTGGGCTATCGCAAAGAGACATGCCTTGAGGTTGAGTGTATCGATGACGGTTTCTGGAAGAAGTAAATCAGCACCAGCTTCGACAAGGCACTTGACCTGTTCGTAATACGACTCCGACATGATGTTGAAAGTCGTATTCCGATAGGCCGGGTCGTCGGGGTCAGTACTGATCGCAGTCTGCTTCGCCGTCGGTCCAATGCTGGCCGCCACAAATCTCGGCTTATCCGGAGTCTTCTCCGTAAACTCGTCCGCGGCCAGTCGCGCACACTTTACCGCGGCAGCGTTAATCTCTTGAACGAGCTCATTCGGAAGATCAAATTCCTCCATTCCAACTCGACTTGCACCGAAACTATTCGTTTCGACGATGTCTGCCCCAGCCTCCAAATACTTACGATGGATCTCGGTGACGCTCGTCGGATGAGTCAGACATAGCACGTCGGTGAAATTCTTAAGATCCTTGGTGTGATCAGCAAAACGGTCGCCTCGGACCCCGGCTTCATCCAACCCGAGCCTCTGAACCATCGTCCCCATCGCGCCATCAAGCACGAGGATCCGTTCTGCTAGGAGTTCTTGAAACTGGTCTGTTTTGGATGATCTTTTCAGCATCACATCGCGCTTGAAGCGCCCTGCTCTAGTTTTGGTTCAATATGCGACGGGAGCCTTCTTCCGCTTGCTTGCTGGCAAACCCCGCCATTTAGGCCTCAATTGTAAGCATCCGTCCATCCGGATGAAAGATTGATTGCCCAATCGAGTCAGAAATACGGCTCGGCCAGTGGTTCTCGCCGATACGTCGCACCTGGCCTGCTAAATCGCCGCAAACGCCACAGTCCACCTAACCCGAAAAGTCGCCGCAAAGCGCAAAAAACTCAAGACCGGCCAACTTAACACCGATACACAGACAGTCCGTAGGTGGGTTCCTCCAATGCTGTCCATCGGCCTTTTGGATTGAGCGGCACCGACGGTCTTGATCGCAAGAACGCAAATCAGCTACTTAGGGCTGAACCGCTCGGACAATGGCCGACGCTAGAGTCCAGTCGGAATGCCGAATCAGAGATCAGAAGGACGCCAGAATGCCTAGAACGGCTTCAACATCTCAGCACCGTCAATCGCTGCACAGTCGATTGCGTCGCGAACGACGTGAACGCAATCCAAGTGAAACCGAACGGACGCCGGTTCTACTTCGTTTGCCTGAGGTTGAGCTGCCTGCAGAAGAGCTTCCAGCTGCCGATGAAGCGTACGCGATCCCAAGTGAGCTGGAATCGGAGCCGACATATACGGATCTGCCTAAACCGAAGCCCCAGCCAACGACCGAATCGCAAGAGTCGACCAGTAACGATGTCGAACACGGGTTAGCCATCGACACGGAAAGCACGGACGCCGCGTTCGAGCAAACGGTGATTCGCGAGATCCCTGAAATCGCCGAAGAACCGGCTCCACAACTGGCGACACAAACGATCGTTTCGACACCACAGACTCCGGCGACGGATTCGCTAAGACCAGAGAAAGACTACGCGTTGCACTCTGCTACGGAAGGCGATGCGACCTGGTGGGAGCATTGGTCCAGCGGCGTGGTTCTCATACTGCTCATCATCGCTTTGGTCACCGCAAGCATCATAGCGTTCAACGACACCACCGAGACCGACCCGGCAATGCTGGCAGAGAGCGAGGATGGCGCGAGTCGTGTCATGAATGACGAGCTGAACGAATTGCACGTTCCCGGTCTGGAAGAATCAATCGCGCCGTCAACACCTTCGAAGCCGGCGGTGGAGCTTCCCGCACTGGAGTTGAGCTCGCCTCAGTCCCAGCCTACTCAGCCGACACTTACACTGGGCCCCCAGTCGGAGAATCCGCCGAGCACTGAGACAGACTCCGCTTCGACTCTGCTCATCCCACCACTCGCAGGCGAAGACCTTCAATTCGCAGCCGACAACACAAACGAAGAGACTTCGTCTGATCACGATTCCCTGTTGGAACTCCCAGAAGCCGCTTCAACCAACATGCAAGCTGGCTCATTGCCCCCTCCTAACTCAACGATGAACTTGAGCCCTGGGATAAGCGAGAATCTTGCTGGTGAAGGCGCTGCAACAGCACCAATCCAGTCGGGCCTACAGCCTCCCGTGACACAACCTGAGCAGCCTTTGTTCCCCTCATCGCAGATGGCCGGGAAGATCGAACTCCCATTGCCGGGAGCCGACGTCCCGGGCGAAGGTCTACCGAATCAATTGGGATCGAATCAAGCTCCGGCAGCTCCTAGTCTGTCGAACTACGCCCAAGCGACTCAACAACTTCAGAATTCGCAGCCTCGACCTGATAGCTATGAGCAGTTAGTGGAGCGACAAAAGCAAATGGAAGCAGCGGAACCATTCTCCGTCGTTTCTTCGACCGGCAGCCCAACGATTTCCGGCGCATCCCTAGTTGGCGAAGCTGGACCGAGCACCAGCCTGAAAAACGGTCAGCCCGCGGAGGCAACACCGCCACCGGCCACATCGGGTGGCCTATCCGAGACAGCCACTCCGGACTCGGAAATTGATGCCTTAATCGAGGCATACCGTTTCTTTGAGCAGGCATCCGAACCAACTGAATCAAACCGCTACCCAGGTGGCAAGTAAGAGCGAGCATACTTGCTTCACTCAATAGGACCACCTTTAGATTCGTGACCTTTCACCAAGGCGATCGATAGGAATACGGCAATGGCACAAAGCCTAAACCAAGCGTTCATCCAAGCGTTCAAGAAGTCCGGCCCCGAACCTCAGCCAGCGGAAGCGAAGGACGCCTCGGCGGGCAATGACTTCTTGGTCAGAATCGATACGGCGACATTAGCGGTTCCAGAACCTCATTTTCTGAAACGCACGCAAAAGCCTCGCCCCAGCCAGCCAACGGTCGACGAAACGTCAGATTTACCTAGCCCCAGAGCTACGTCGCCGGCAACCCCAGCAGTCGTTACGACGAAGGCAGTTGGCGAATCGAACGTACAGAACACCACGGTTCGAGAGTCGATTGCCGCCCAGATGCAGCAAGCCAGCGATCCGAAGAACGGCATGAACTTCGAATCCTTCTTTGGTTCGGAAATCGTGACCAGCGCGGGAACCACACAAGCTCCGCCGAAACCCAGCCCGTCTTCCAACCGTGCTGCAGAGGTGGATCAAGCTGAGTCGGATTTAGCCAATTCAATTGAGCCGACGATAGCTCCAGCTCCGACAGTCGAAGCCAGCCAGGGGAAGATCGCCCAAGCGGAATACTGGGAGCAAGCCATGTCGGAAGAGTCGCACCCCGACTCCATCGTCACTCAGGCGGAAGACCTAGCCGTACGCACCCCGAGGACATCTGCTTCGCGACCAGCGGTTTTCGAGCCTCAAGTCCCCGCGGAAACGCCGACCAAATTGGATGCTCCTTCTTCACCAGCTCTTTCGCCGGATGAAGTCGAAAAGATCGTCGAAAACTATGTGAAGAAACATGGCAACGGTGGAGAGATCTTCCGGCTCGATCGCCCAACCTACGGTTCGCCGGAGAGTGACCACGCTGTCGAAGAACCGAGCGGCGACTCGGTCTCTTTTGAAGAACAGGAGAGTTGGACGCAGATCGACGCTCCCGAAATAGCGGAACCCAAGCAATCCGTGAGGGCACCTGAGGTTCAAAAACAGATTGAAGAAAACCTCCGCCAGGCCAAGGCGCGTTCATTCAATGCGGTTTGGGAAGTCGACCGACTTCAATGGCCGGCCGTCTGTGAAGAACTGATGGCCAGCTGCGAGTCGAGCCTAAGTCAAGTCGCAATCAACCTTGGCAAAGCTAGCCACGAAGGGCTTCAGGTCCTTGCTGTTACAAGCCCACAGGCTGGGGACGGACGCACGACAGTTGCTTGCTGCCTCGCGAAGGTCGCAGCAACCGCTGGTCTGCGTGTCGCCATTGTCGACGGAGATATTGAGAATCCAACGCTCTGCTACCAAACCAATTTAGATCTGGAAGACGATTGGAAGGCTGCAATTTTCCGCCAGCTTCCCCTTGAAGAAGTTGCGGTACATTCGCTCGAAGATCAACTCACTGTGATTCCACTCCTCGAACCTATTGAAGACTACGAGATCGATTCGGACGACAACCGTATCGCCTTTATGCTCCAACAGCTAAGCGAGAGTTTCGACTTGGTCATCGTCGACATGGGCCACATGGATTCGAAACGCTCACTCGTGATGCCCATGACCGATCAGGGAATCGTGAATGCTATTCTCGCGGTTGTTGACCATCGGCAAACAACACCACAGCGAGTCGAAGCCTGCTTGCGGCGAATCCGTCGCACCGGCATCGCCTCCATCGGAATCGTAGAGAACTTTGCCGGCTAGCGTCCGTTGAATAGCCGTCCACGAGACACCCAATCCCCCCGCCCCTACGCGTGGTAGTGCGAATCCCAGGATTTCAAACATGTACGAATCACACTGGAACCTAGCGGCACGTCCTTTCGAGAATCGTGCGCAGGACGCTTTCTACTACCCCGCTGAAACTCACCAGGCGGCAGTGCTCAAACTGCGATACGCCATCGAAAACCGCCGTGCTTGCGCGATGCTATGCGGCCCCAGCGGAATAGGTAAAACACTGCTTGTCGAAGCCATCGACCGCCAGCTCAGCCCTGACTTCACGCCATTCTGCCACGTCGTATTCCCGACGCTGAACAGTGAACAACTCATTCGGTACGTGGTGGATTACGTGTGTCCAGAGAGCGGTGAACACCGCTCGGAAACGGCCAGTGACCTAGTTCGCTTCGAGTCGTTTCTCCATGAAAACATGGAGAAAGGCCGTCAGGCAGTCGTCGTGATCGATGAAGCCCATTTACTAGAGTCGGCCAACCTACTTGAACCCCTGCGACTACTGTTAAACATCGGTGCGACCCAGGCCCAGGGCGAAGCTGCCTGGACTCTTGTCTTGGTGGGCCAACCAACGTTGCTATCACAAGTCGAACGGAATTTAGCTCTGGACGAGCGACTTTCCGTGAAATGCATGTTGAATCGGTTCTTGCCCGACGAAACAGACTCCTATATCCAGCACCGGCTCATCGCAGCCGGATGCACATCAGAGAGCGTCTTCACCTCGGATGCCATCGAACGCATCCACCAAGTTACGGAGGGAGTTCCAAGACGAATCAATCGTCTTTGCGACTTGGCCCTCATGGTTGGTTTCGCGGAAGACCAAGACTCTATTTCCGCCGAAATTATCAACAACGTCCACAGCGATCTGGCATCGCCTCGTGCTGCCTAAAAAGCCGAACGCAGCCGTTCGAATCACTGGCAAAAAACGGTGGCGAAACTCAACGTCGACGTTTCTTTGCGCCGCCTTTGCTCCTTGCCCCCCCCGTAGACTTTCGGTTGCCGCTATGGCGGGCACCGATACCGGATCTTTTTTTGGCCTTACCGCCACTGCGTCCGCCTCGATCCTTTTGTTGGGACGCCATATCTCGTCGGGCAGAATGGTTCGCGTCTACGGTCAGCAACAAAACTCGCCGGGCCAAATCGACCTCGTGGATTTTCACGGTGAGTTCATCGCCTAAGCGAAAGCGATTGCCGCCGCGAAACCCTTCCAAAACTTGGCCCCGTTTTTCGAAACGATAGCGATCGTTTGGAAGCGTTTTGATTGAAACGAAACCTTCGGCAGGGAACTTAGTACCGCGAACGTAAAAGCCCTCCGGTACCACACCGCTGATGACCCCAGGCATACTCTCACCAATACGCTTATTTAGGAAGTGCAAGAGCTTAATCTTGATCACCTCTCGCTCGGCCCACTCGGCATTTTGCTCTTGGTCGGAGCAGTGATGACCAAGACTAATGAGGACCGGCAATGGATCCGCCACCGGTTGTTGCTCGCGAACCAATCGATCCACTGTCCGGTGAACTTGCAGATCAGGATAGCGACGAATTGGACTCGTAAAATGGCAGTAGTGATCGAATTGCAATGCGTAGTGCATTTCCAATTCAGGCTGATACACGGCTTTGCTCATCGACTTGAGGATCGCGTAGTTAACCGCGTATTCAGTCGGCTTGTCGCGAACGCTGGCCAAGACTCTCTGAATCTCAAATCGACTCTCCAAGCTTTCACACTGGATACCTAGATCTCGCATGAATTGATTGAGCTTCTGAAGTTTCCGCCGTTCAGGGGGCGCGTGAACTCGGCGAAGAAATGGAATTTGAAGATCGTCCAACCACATCGCAACCGCCTGGTTCGCGGCGAGCATAAACTCTTCGATAATTTGATGACTCTCCGTATGCTCGGTGATCTTGGCACCTTTTACTTTGCCAGACTTGTCGAGCTCGATCTTGATCTCAGGCATGTGGAGTTCGAGCGCGCCATCCTCATTTCGATTCGCGCGGAGCGTCATCGCAAGAGCATGCATATTCGATAAGAGTTCAAAGATGGGTTCAGCGAGCCGGTCTCTCCATGACTCGGGCTGGTCCAGAAACTGATCGACCTGCTCGTAAGTAAGTCGCTGGTCGTTGTGAATAACAGAATTGAAGACCTCTTGATGTACCACCGTGCCTTCGTCAGTCATCTCCATCAGAACCGTTTTCGTTAATCGGACTCGGTCGGGTTGAAGGCTCGCCAGGTGATTACTAATCAGCTCAGGCAACATCGGAATAACCCGATCAGGCAGATAGACACTAGTCGCCCGACGTTTCGCTTCTTCATCCAGAATAGAGCCCACAGGCACAAAATGGGCGACATCGGCAATGTGAACGAGCAACTCCCAGTGCCCTTTTTCATTCCGCCGCAATGAAATGGCATCGTCAAAATCTCTCGCGTCGAATGGATCAATCGTCAGCGTCGGAATTTGGGTTAGGTCACGACGATCCGCTGGCAACTCCCCCTCGACGAACTTGTCAGCGACCTCACGTGCTTGCTCGATCACATCATCGGGAAACTCATCAGCCAGCCCAAATTGGCGCATAACGGCTAAGGTGTCCACGGCTGGATTTTTACTCGAACCGAGCACTTCAAGGATCACGCCTTCGCCAACGGATATTCCGTCGGGAAAACGAACCAGCTCAACCACCACCTTATCGCCCTCTTCGACGGGCAGTCCACGAACGTCCCCCACCTCTACGGGAGACCCGACGGCAACGCCATCCAGCCAAACAACGGGCTGACCTTCCTTTCGACCAAACGAACCAGCAAATTGTCTCCGCGCTCGTTCAACAATCTCGACGACTTCCCCCTCCTGACCTCGTCGGCTGCTGCGCACGCGCACTTGCACTAAGTCCCCATCCATGGCCGAACCGGTCGCGCTGGCGGGAATAAAAATATCATCGACCGCGGTTAGCTTGCCGGTTGGGATGGGGCGAACAAACCCAAAACCAGCAGCAGCTTGGCGAAAAGTGCCTCGCGTCAACTTGGGATCACCGCGAATCAACTCGGGAGGAATGATGAGGTGGTTACCGCCATAAGCCAGCTTCCCGCGCATGACGAGTTGCTTCACCGCCTTTCGCACCGCAGGGTACTCTTCGGGTTCCAAATCTAGCGACTTATGAATCCCCTTGGCCTTCATTGGCTGGTAGTTTGGATGGTAGACAAAATCCAAGACGCTCTGCTCAATGCTTTTGCTAGGCGTGTTTGACTCTTGCTCACTCACAGAATGTTCCTTCCAGATCCAGGGCCTCTACCCAATCGAGCAGGGGGTTTCTAAGTCGCGACCGAGGCATTCTATAGGACTCAATCCCATGAAAGGCGGCGTGCTAAGTTTGATACGGATCTAGGACAAGCGATAGGTGACTTGGCTCGGCCGGCCTGAATCGGGGCCCTGTAGCTGCGACGACGGGGCGGATTGCTGGATACGCGAACCGGCCCCGGTTCCTATAGCTGCGATCCGATTCGTCACATAATGTTCGTAACGAGAATAGATCTTGCTCCTTTTCAAATAGAATTGCGCATGTACAGGGGATAACCGCACACCGAAGCGCTAATTAGTTGTCAGCACGGCGCGAGGAATCGCCTTAGAATATGTGTTTTCCCACCAAAGAAACGGACCTGTCAAAATCTGAATACGGGCAGCATCGCTCCCATCCCCATTCAGATCATCGGTGTTAGCGCAAGCAAAATTCGCCGAGTAGCCCCATACTGACGCCGGAACACTTTCAGAGAGCATTTAATATCCATGGACGACGCTGTCCCAACCAATCCATCCGAAGACACTGACCTCCCAAGCGTACTCATCGTCGATGATGACCCTGAAGTAGTCGAATCCGTACGCTACGCCCTCGAATCAAACGGGTTCGCCGTTTCAGTCGCCCGTGACGGCAATCAAGGCTTGGCGTTAGCTGAAACAAAGAAACCTGACCTGCTGATCCTGGACATGATGATGCCAAAACGAAGTGGTTTCCTTGTGCTCGAGCAACTCCGACGCGATGGAAATGATGACGTCAAAGTGATCATGATTACGGGCAATGAAGGGAATCGTCACCAGCAGTATGCCGAGTTGCTTGGCGTGAACGACTACTTTCGCAAGCCATTTCCAATGGAACAGCTCATCCAAAGCGCAAAAGACCTCGTGTCAAGCGAATGAGACCAAAGCGAGTCGAACTCGATCGAAACTTGGGAGCCGTGAAGCAACCACGATATGACTCCGAAGGGATCGAGACGACTTCTCAGAAACCTTCGATCCTGATGACGTAGAGAGACCCCATGCGGCCCATACTCCCCTGCCCTGCTTGCTCTACATTTCTGCTCGTCCCAGATGCGGAGAATCCTATCGAGCTCTGCTGCCCAGAATGTGGTCACACGATCGACATTGCGAATCTCTCCTCATGGGATGTCAAACCAGGATCTTCCAACAGTACAGGGGATTTAGACGCGGTCTTGGCTTCGACGCCCTATACGGAATCTAGGTCGCCGGCCTTGGATGGCCAAGGATTGGCGGACGAGGAATTGCAGGTCGAAGGCGTCGAAGACGAATTGCAACTTGCCGCATCCGAGACGTCCGCGCAGCCAGCGAAACCCGCTTTCAACAGCGTTCAACCGATTACTTACGAGCAATTCGAACGCATGAAGCGAAAGAAACGCTCTCCCTTCTGGTCCGTTGCCCAAGTCATCCTCGGTGGCCTGGCGGCAATCCCAATTGCACTGCTCATCCTGTGGCACATTCTAGGACGCGATGTCGCCGATGCTGGTCCGACGGTCGCAAGGTACATCCCCTGGATTGTCCCCGAGCGATTTCACCCACTTGATATGGAAGGAGAAGAAGGCGAAAACCAGGACACTGACTCAAAACCGGCTCGAGAGCGCAAACGAGGAGAAAGCGGATTCCGAAACTTCGATGATGTGCTCCCTCCAGAATACGATCAGCCGGAAGCGGACAGGGCAAGCCAGCTTGAGTCGGCGCCTGCTGGCGACGCCGCAAACCCACCCGAACGACCCAAGAAAGGCCCGGTAACAGCATCGGCAAGTTCAGGGTCCACAGAGCAAGCCGAGAGCGTTGGCGCCCTGCCAAGCTCAGAAAGCGGTGGCGCCATGTCCACACCCTCGATGACGATCGGCGATCTACCCAGCAGGAGCCCCCACGCATCTCCCAATGTCATCCTTCAGATCAAGTCCTGTGAACAGCACATTGAAGAATGGCGGATTGCTGTTCGCGACGGCGAAGGTGACTTACGCTCGCTGGCACAGAAGATCTACAGCGATCTAACTGGTATCGCCTCTGCGACCCAGGCGCTACCTGAAGGAAGCCCCTACTTCCGTGTCATTCGCGATGCCCTACAGCCGGTGAGCCAAGCCATCAAACGCCAAAGCGATTTGCAAAGTCTGATTACGCAAGGTGCTGAACATTGGTCCCGCAATCACGATGGCTCAGAGGACGAAGCGAATAAAGCCCTGGCGGTTATTTGCAAAATCGAGCAAGTAGACGAGACGGAAACGGAATGGGTCATTCAACCCGAACGCGAGAATTTACCGGAGAGCATTGCTGAGATCCGAATTCCGCGTTCCATTGCCCCGTCCCTCCTTGCCGGCCAAGAGCTTCTGCTTTTGGGGAACATCGCCGAAATTTCAGTGGACGACGCCATCGTACCCAATGCTGAAGGTGAGGTCTCTACTCAAGAATCCCCAGACGATGCGCCTAGTGCAAGCACCTTGAGGGCCTGTTATCTATACGCATTTTGAGTCTAGGCTGCACCGCAAAGTCATCATGATGCGGTCTAGTCGCGTGTTTTGGAGAATCTATGAGCCCCAGCAACGAATCTGATGCAAACGGAGAGCAAGACCTAAGTCAAGGCGATAGCACTGCCGGCTCGCCCCGAAACGCTCCCTCCGAAGTCGATGCCAATATCCCGGCATCGATCGACATGGAAAAGTCTTCCGTAAGCGAGGCTTCCAGTTCGCTGCTCAAAATCTTCAACTACTCTGCGAGTCTTCCTGAACGGACACTGCGTAGCGCAACAGCGCTGGCAGGCGGCTTTGTGAATGAAACGGCGAACTGGCTGATTCCATCTGCCTTTCGGAACTCCAAATCGTACTCCATCTTCGTTCAACAGATGCTGGACTTTGTTGTCAGCGACGTTGGCGGCGTCAAACGATTGCGCGCGGGTGCATCGTCCGGTTCGCCCGATCCGAAAGAGGAGATTGACCTTGCCCGCAAGACAGTGGGTAACCTTCTCGACATGACTGCGTTCGCGACTTTCCACCTGTCGCCTATTACAGTGCTCGCCATTTTCAGTGACGTTGCCTACGGATCGAAGACGTATCTTGATCAGTTGAGCTCGCGACTCAAAGAACAAGGAATTATTAGCGAGGAAACAACGATTGACGGCGCCGCCGACTTGGTCGAAGCACTGGAAAACGCATCAGGTCATGCGGTCAGCATGTTTGACCAACCTCCAATTTCGATTGCCGGACTCAAGAAGACACTCACTGAGACACAGCACGCAGTCGCTAGCATCGACGCAACGAAGCTGATCCCTGCCAGTGAAATTGATCAACTTTGGCAGCAGATGGAATTAGCCGCGGAAGATCAAAACGCCTCGATCTGGGACGTATCGGCGACGATGTCCATGGTGGCTCTTAAGAACATCGAATCGGCCGGCCGAGGTGCCATTGTAGGCCTGGAGATCGCTGGAGACATGTTTAGCGAACACATCGTCAGCCACTACTGGGATGGACTGAGAGAGATTGAAAAGGAGGGGCTCCTACCAACCCTATCCGAAGCAAGCCAACCTTACCTTGAGGCCGTCTGGTCCAACTTTTCAATCAACCAGAAGACCTGGACCGAGCAACTTCTCAGCGGAGAATTTCTTCGCTGGGGCTGGAGCCGACTGAGCTGGCCCAAGTTGACGCGAGAATAACGAACTCTCCTAAGCGGTGAACAACAAACTGAACGAAAGTCTACTTACTGACGTTGCCGCTCACGACTGTCGTCGCGACGCCGTCGTCTTCAATCGATGTTTTTACGTCGACCTTCACACGAAAAGCTCCGGCCTCGCCAGCAGATGGGTCAAACTCAAACGGGATGATATGGGCAGGCTTTAGGCCTTCAGGGGCAGTAAATTCAAATCGTGCATCTTTGCATTCGATGCCCTTAATTTCAAAAGGCGTCTTCCCCTTGATGATCATTCGCTGACGCACCTTACCTTCGCCGCCGACGGTCCCAAGCTCGATCGACGCTGGCATCACAACCGGAGGTACAATCGAACCGCGAACAGGCACAGTGACTTTGTTGAACTGGGGATCGTTGGTGACCAGGACAATTTCATCGTTGAAAGCTCCCGAGGGCGCGGTCGGCTTTAGCCGAACTTGCATCTCGTACGCGACTTTCCCAGGGAGGCTCTCGATGCGATTCAGTTTGACGGCCAGATTTTGGTTTTCGCTTTGAACATCTTGAATTTGCCACGCCTTCGTGCCAGCGTAAGAAACCTTGACCGAAGTCTGTTTCTCTTCACCTTTGGCAACATCTCCAAATTGAATCTGCCCAGGCTCCGTCACGATGTCAGAGCGAATGTTACCCTTCACGAGCAGCTGAATTTCACCGTAATACGGCTTATCGACAACGACGGTGACCACAGCAGAACGAGGTCCGATGAACGCGGCCGTATTGAACTGACAAACAATTTCGCCCTTTTGGTAGGT
This sequence comes from Aureliella sp., assembly GCA_046290675.1. Lineage (GTDB taxonomy): Bacteria > Planctomycetota > Planctomycetia > Pirellulales > Pirellulaceae > Aureliella. Next base: position 259,988 of record JBKAHA010000005.1, on the reverse strand, counting down.
CTTGAGCGTCAGCCCCTTGCCCTTGGTTGGAATCGTGCAGCGGCAACTGGAGCGTACATCCGCAATATGAACTTCTTCTTCATATTTGTTCTCGAGGACAAACCGGCATTCCGACTGAGCTCCCCTTGGGACATTGCCGAAATCATGGTTGGTCGTGCTAAACATTGCCTTGACCCATTCTTGCGCCAAAACAGATTGGCCAGCACAGGAGGTCAACAACGCGAAAGCGAGCCATGTGCGGGCTAGTTTGTGTGTCAGTAGCAACATCGGTGTCATCTCAATAGAAGACGAAAAACTAGAGTTTTGCGAAGCTTTGTCCCCGGGGTCAATCTAACAAGCGACCAACATTGGCGGAAGGCGTCTCGGTTGCGGCTACTATGGGCCAAGTAGGCCATAGTGGGCCACTATCGGCGGCAATGCCCAGGAGGAAGAGTCTGACCGGAGCACTCAAGCATAGACTTGGCCAACCAAGATGAATTGCCGCGGGTTCACTTCACCTCTTCCGCGGTCATCTTGTAGATCGCGTAGTGCTCTTCACTGTCTGGGTATTTAAACTCTTGAATCTCAAACTTGCCACGAACCGCCACGGGCTTGGTGGTGAATGTAGCCGTCTTACCTTTTTTCATTTGGATAATAATGCAATCGTAGAGCGCCGCGCCGGGTCCAAAGCAACACTCCATGTTGTCTCGTACTAAGACAAATTCCTCGATCCCCTTCTGCTTGAAAACGCTTGCAGGCAGGATGTATCCACGGATCCGAATTTCTTTCTTGTTCAGCTTCTCGATATCCTTGGTGAGCATCTTCCGCTCAAAGGCTCCGCCTTTTTCGATATCAAACTTGATGTCGTCAAAAGTAAGATCACCCTTGCTCTTCGCGGTGCCGCGGCTGCTTCGGTCTTCCGCTTTGCCTCTGACAAAACTTCCATTCGAAGCCGACTTAGATGATGCAAGCTCTTTCTTCTCAGACTTGTCCTGAGCAATCGTATTCGAGCTCGCCATGCAGCTCACACTCAATAGGAGTAGAAACGGTGCTGTCGTCACGAAACGCATGATGTTCTCTCGCTTCAAGATTGCTGGCATAGGTTCGCCCTGCTGCGACCGTTGACCACAATTGGCCAGAAACGCATACGGGCCGATCTCGTTGCCTTCAGACTATCGCGATTGAACACCAGAAGCCAACGGCATTTGGAGATTTCTGAGTAGGACCACGATATTTGTGTGCTCACGTCAGCCAGCGAACACACCTGGTCCGCTAGCATCGGATGCCCATCGACGCACTCACGACGCGATGCCGCATCTTGCCCTCGGTTCACGCCGGCTGATTTAGCACCACGAACAGCCCCATCTCGGTTTGGACTAGAGCAGAATGTCCGCGCGAAGCTGATAAAAGACGCCCGTCAAGCCATCAACCGGCTTCATGTCGCGGTTGATTCGAAGCGTGCCTGCGAGCCGCTGCTTACGAAAACTTTTTCGAGCATATTGGTCCCCGGTCAGACTAACCTCGATCATGTGAGTCAGAGGAGGCTGAGAACCAAAGCAGCATGTCCCCAAGTCCGGTACGAGCACAAATTTCTTCGCGGAAACATTGTCCATCGAAGTAGGATGAATGTAGCCCTTAATGAACACTTGCATGCCGTCATATTGCAAAGCATCACTTGGGGGGCCGTCATTCTCCCCAGGCGACTTTAACAAAGCAAAATCGAGCCTCTCGTAGCCCTCGGGAACTTCAGTCATGTACACGTAGACGTGGTAAGCAGGTGAAGCGATTAAGGTGAGCAAACAAGCAACTCCCCCCACTTTTGCCAGCGTCTTCCCTTGAAGCTCCTCGGGAAAACGCTGAATCGCGCGGACCGCCAGGAACGCAAAAATCAGTCCGAGGAGCGACAGAATCACAAACGTTGAAAAATAGAATGACACCAAACCAAGGATTGCCAGAATCACGGACGCTACGGCAGACCGAGAGACACTCTGATAGACACTCGCGTCATCGGAAAGAAAAACGCTGTCACCGGTCGCTGAGACTGTTTCGGCTGAATCCATTGGTTCCGCCCTCGGGGGAAGATTTTGGCAAGAGATGAGTCGCTTGGAGGCTACCTGGTTATCCGACTATTTTCCGACTCTTTTTGTCCGGATCGGGATCGGTGCCACCTGACGGGTGAATCCGCCGTTCATTGTTTTGATGTTTCAAACGACGGCGTGTGGAGCAAAGGCTAACACGATCGCTGCTTGGTCAGCCAAGCGAGCAGCGGGCTGTTACCCGCACCGCTCAACGAAAGCCACATCGTAAGACCAAGGCTCACAGAAACCATGCTAATTACGCTCAGAGCAAGAGCGCGGTTCGACGCTCGAGACGACTCTTGATCCAAATAATCGGCTTCGGAAGCGGCAGCATTTACGGCAACACGACTCCTCAGATTCGTAACGGAAGCCGATGCAAGCCGGATACTGGGGTTGATGGACCCGGGTTGGAAAAAGCCCGGTGCATCAGCAGCAATCGCCCGGAACCTCGACGGATCCAAAGTTGAAGTTCCATCGGTTTCACCCTGTTGACTCGCTTTAGGCATCGGAAAGAACGAGGTCGCGCGTTTATACGCTGCAGGATCTATTTCCTTGAGCTTTTTGAGGGTTTCTTCGGCTTTTGGGTGCGGGCAAGCTCGGAGATAGTTAATGACCGGTACCCTTACCCAACTCGACTTTTCATCTGCACCGGTAAACAGTTTCTCGAGCTTCTCGATCTGCGACCAATCTTCCCATCGAGCCAGATCGGGTATGACGAGATCGGCAAGCTCAGGGCGATCAAGAATCAGCCGCATTGATTCTAAAACACGATCTTTCTTGATGACTCCGCCATCTGTTCCATGGAACCGCAATGCCATGATTGCAGCGTAGGTATCCGCATATTGGCACTCTTTGTTTTTGAGGAATAACTCATCAATGAGATCGAGCCCCGCGTCCCCTTTGAGTGTCGCGTAGCAGGCGATCATCGAATCCAAGCCTGCACGGCGGTAGGGATCGTCACTACGCAGCATGTCTTCCAACAGATCCGCATCCGATTTCTCACCGCAGACGCCTAGCATGACGAGATACAATCGCTTGCGATCGGGAGGCAGGCTCGTGTCTTGAATCCACCCCAAGAGCTGCTTGCGGTTCATCGCTGGCTTCAGGGCCTTAATTTCCGAGTAAGGAGCTGAAGCGAATTCGTCATAGGCATCTCTGGCGAGCAACGACTCTTCGTGCTCAAGGTAGTTCATATAGAACTTGAGTCTTTCGAGAGATTCCTCGGGTAGAGTCTGGATCGCTTCGATATAGTCGACCGCCTCCTCGCTAACCGGTAATGGCGAAGACCACAGCAGGTCCGGCGGATCGACCCCCATCACCAAAAACTTCTGCCCATCTTTCGGCTTGCCGAAGTAGTTGATCAACACTTCCTGCTTGGGCTGCACTAACTTGTCGCCGGAGAAGACCTCGGTGATCAAAAATTGGGCTTCGGAATCGGTTACGGTCCCCGATTTGATGGTTGCAATCGCCACCGTGTCCATCGCCGACATTTCCTGCCGCAACGTCTGTGAGACTGCCGAGCAGAAGGGACAGTTAGCGACCACACGGCTTGGGCACGCAACCACCAGCAGTAAAACCGTCGTTACCAAAGCGCGCGAATTTGGGAAACAATCTTGAAATGTCATGGCAATTTTCGACGAAAGTCCAACTAAGTAGAAGCTGGCAGATCAATCAGGATTTCGAGGCTATTTGAAGCCAAACCGAACGTTAGGCAAGGAATTACCTACCTCTAGTCACTGGATAGTGTAGGAGAGCCAGGCAGACTTCGGCCAGAGTTCTCGGAAAAAACTGTCAGCAAATCGCTAATATTGCGGCGTCAGCGAGGTCGAAAGTACAAATTACAGGCAAAAAATTCCGATTGGGGCGCCGCTAGCAAACTCCAAAGCTGTCACGCCCCTTGGTTCCTACAAGCATGTCCCCAGAAGCAAGTCCAGTTGCTTCGACCAAAATGGGCGGCTCTGGAATTTGTCACGAGCCATTTTGGGTTGACACTTTTTAGTGCCCCACCTAGTCTCTTACGCTCCTTCTCCGGCAGTAGGCGAAGGAAAAAATTGATCAAACCAGATTATTTAGGGTCGGACGATGGCAGTCCCAAAGAGAAAGCACTCCAACTCGCGTTCCGGCAAACGCCGTTCGCATCACCAAGCGAAGCCCAAGCAGACAGGCTACTGCCCTCAATGCAGCGTCACCGTACCGACACACACGGTGTGCCCCAAGTGCGGTTACTACATGGGACGCACTGTCGTCGATATGTCGGACGAAGCGTAGTTCGCTCGCGGCACAAAGCTCTCCGACAACTGTTTGTCGCGATGGCCTCTGCAATTGAATCAGGAATGGGGACGGCAAATTGCCGTCCTTTTTCATTTCCTGAGCCGTCGCTCGTTTCCTGAGCCACCATCCCCGACGGGCGGCATCAAGATTACAGCCGGCACCCCAGACTCTTCATTCAAAATTGGCGGCGAATCCGTTCGCTCGATTCTTGCGAACCGAACGCCTGCCCTCTTTCAACTTCTTCAAGCTTGGATCTTCCCGTGAGTGTTGCACTACTTTTCCCTGGACAGGGTGCCCAAAACGTTGGCATGGGCGGTCCTCTTCTTGAGCGTAGCGAAATCGCACGTCAACTTTTCGCTCAGGCCTCTGATATCCTCTCGTTCGATATTTCGGACCTGTGCCAGAACGGCCCCGAAGACCAGATCCACAAGACTGAATTTTCCCAGCCGGCCTTGTTTGTACATAGCTTTGCCGCGCTGAAGCAGCTCGAGGCCGAGCAGCCCGATTTGCTTGGCGAGACTAGCTGCGTGGCCGGCCTCAGCTTAGGGGAATACACGGCTGTTGCCGCTGCCGGTGGTATCAGCTTTGAAGATGGAGTCCGTCTCGTGCGCATCCGCGGCCAGGCGATGCAAGCGGCTGCAGATGCAACCCCAAGTGGAATGGCAAGCATTTTGGGCTTGGACCTTGAGAGACTTGAAGAACTCTGCGCGGGAGTTTCCAGCGATTTGAGCTACGCACGCCCAGCGAACTTGCTCTGCCCGGGAAACATAGCCATTTCTGGTCACCTGGAAGCCATCGAAGCGGCCGAGAAAGCTTGTACGGAAGCTGGTGCCATGCGAACAATACGGCTCCAAGTTGCAGGAGCTTTTCATACAGAGATCATGAGACCAGCGGTGGCCGCATTGGAAGAAGCTCTGGAAAATGCGACGTTCTCCCGGACCACGATTCCAGTGCTTTCGAACGTCGACGCCGCTTGTCACCAAGAACCAGACGAAATCAAGGGCCTGCTCGCAAAACAAGTCGTGTCTCCCGTTCTCTGGGAAAAGTCGCTACGACAGATCACCGATTCGGGCCTGGCTAAGCGATGCATTGAAGTCGGTACCGGCAGAGTCCTGGCAGGAACATTGAAGCGTGTTGCTAGGAAATTCCCCTGCGAGAACTACGGGGACTCTTGAACAAATCGACATCCTGCGATTCACTGTTGCTTCATCGATGATATTTCGGCAACCGCAACGCGTTCATGCTCGCCAAGGAAAGCCCTGGGAGTTCGCTGACTTGCCTTGTCCCACCACCCCTCCAACGAATGCTTAACCAAATGAGCGAATCAGCAATTGGCATCTCAGCCGACCTTTCCGGACAAGTCGCGTTAGTAACCGGTGCGTCGCAGGGACTTGGACAAGCTTGCGCCCAGCGGCTTGGCGAAGCCGGAGCTCATACAATTTGCCTGGCTCGCAATGCCGAGAAATTGTCCGCAACGGTTGCTGCAATCGAGGCTTCGGGCGGGACTGCGGAAGCGATGCAGTGCGACGTAGGGTCCAGAGAGAGTGTTGCGAGCGTTTTCTCCCAGATCGAGGAAAAGCACGGGAAGCTCGACGTCCTAGTCAATAATGCTGGAATCACGCGCGATACGCTTTTGCCCCGTATGTCAGATGAGTATTGGGATGATGTCATCCAGACCAATTTGACGAGCTGCTTTTTGTTTTCGCGTGAAGCGTCGAAAATCATGATGAGTGCCCGCTATGGACGCATTATCAACATGTCCAGCGTTTCAGGGCTCATAGGAAACCCTGGACAAACCAATTACTCGGCCTCGAAAGCTGGAATGATTGGACTGACACGGAGCCTCTCCCGCGAGCTTGGCAAGCGAAAGATCACGGTGAACGCCGTGGCACCTGGATTCATCGAGAGCGATATGACCAAGGCGCTCGGTGACGACATTTTGAAAGAAGTCAAAAAGAGAATTCCGGCGAATCGACTTGGACAGGCGGACGATGTCGCCGCGGCCGTTCTTTTCTTGGCTAGCCCGGGTGCCAGCTACATCACCGGCCAAGTCATCACTGTGGACGGCGGCATGACTGCCTAGTTGTGTCCTTGGAAAAGGCTCGGGAGGCTGTGTAATGAACACCAATGAGCCTAGAACTGCGGCTGGGGAAACATTTGCAGATCATCACGACCGCAAACGCCCCCCAAACGGTTGATTGATCTTGTTTCATGGCTTTTCACCATGCCAAGGAATCTTAGAATCAGGTCCTTGTGAGCAGATTCAAACCCTGAGTATCGCTCGATCCAAGAAGCCCAAGCCTAGCCAACGCCTTTTTGACGGCGCATTTGCAGGAAAAATGAGGCGGGGCGCTACGTAGAACGTGGTGCGGTCGGTACAATTCCGCCATTCAAGTGAGATAGATTGGGCAACGAAGGTGAGTTGCTTATTTGCCTTGCCCACCCGTTGGGTGCCAACGTCTCACGAACGGAATCAATTTCCAACATTAAACCCGTAAAAATTCAATCACCAACCAAGTAGTGGGAGTGTGTTAATGGCATCCGTTGAGGAACGAGTAGTTGACATCGTAGCGGAACAACTCGGTGTTGAAAAAGATAAGGTCAGCCGTGAAACACACTTCGTGAATGACCTCGGTGCCGACTCATTGGATACCGTCGAGCTCGTCATGGAGCTCGAAGAGGAATTCGACATCAGCATTCCAGAAGACTCCGCTGAGAAGATTCAGCGTGTCGGTGAAGCAATCGACTACATCGAAAAAGCACAGCAAGCCTAATGCTTGCATAGCACCCGAGGTAACGGCGCGTCCCGGACGCGCCTTCCTACTTGTAGGCTCTTTATAGCTGGGGCAATGCCGGAAACCGCTTGGCGGCCCCAATTTGCCATGCCCCATGTAGTGCAAACCTTCGAGCGGTAGCAATTGCGCCGGTTTGGCGTCATCAGCCAATGATTGCCGGGAACGAACAGCCGTGGCGGAAAAAGCTCAGGATGTTCCTCGCTTGCAGTAACGCCCCTCTTATTATTATTGTCACTGCATTGAGAGCCTCTCCAATTTCTTCTTTGCAATCGCAGTAAAGCCCCAGAATGAAGCGACGCGTTGTAGTTACCGGAATGGGTGCAGTTACGCCACTCGGACTTGAAGTCGATGAGCTGTGGCAAAACGTACTGGCAGCTAAGAGCGGAATCAAACGCCTCAGCCTGATTGATCCAGATCGGTTCAAGATTTCGATCGCTGGCGACGTACCCGAATTTGACCCGACGGGCTATTGCGATCCGAAAGATCACAAGAGGCTCGATCGCTTTACACTCTTCGCTATGTACGCGGGCGGTAAGGCCATCGAAGACTCGGGACTCAATTTTGAGGACGAAGATTCTTTTCGCGTCGGCGTAATCCTCGGCTCCGGTATCGGTGGTTTGGCCGAAATTGAGGTGCAGGTTGAGAAGCTTCTTTACAAAGGTCCCGACCGAGTAAGCCCACTCACTATTCCAAAGCTAATGCTGAACGCAGCAGGCGGCAATCTCTCCATCCGATATGGACTGCGTGGGCCCAATTTTACAGTTGCGACGGCTTGCGCTAGCGCCACGAACGCGATGGGTGACGCGTTGAAAACCATCCAATACGACGAAGCCGATGTCGTTATCACCGGCGGAACCGAAGCTGCCATCACGGCAATGGGTTTGAGCGCTTTTACAAATATGAAGGCGCTTTCGAGCCGAAATGATGAGCCGGAAAAAGCGAGTCGTCCTTTCGATGCCGATCGAGATGGTTTCGTGTTGAGTGAAGGCGCCGGGATCGTCATTTTCGAAGAATACGAACGCGCCAAAGCTCGAGGGGCAAAAATCTACGGCGAGGTCCTCGGCTACGGTGCAAGCGGCGACGGCGGCCACATCACGCAGCCAGATCCGGAGGGTGCAGGCGCTGCCAGAGCGATGTCGAACGCCGTGAGGGATGCGGGCATTGATCCGGCTGAAATGGACTACATCAACGCACATGGAACAAGTACACCGCTTGGCGATAAGGCAGAGACTCAAGCGATCAAGTCTGTCTTCGAGAAACGGGCACATGAGCTGTCTGTATCAAGTACGAAGAGCAGCCTAGGCCATGCACTTGGAGCTAGCGGCGGCATTGAGATGATCTTAACGCTGCTTGCCGTACAAAACGACACGGTGCCTCCCACAGCGAATCTGGAAACTCCAGACCCCGCTTGCGACTTGGACTACACTCCACTCAAACCCGCTGAACGCTCGATCACAACGGCGATGAACAACAGCTTCGGCTTCGGCGGACACAATGCGAGCATCATATGCGGCAAAGTCAGATGATCGCGCGAGTCAGGTAGCAGCCCCTACCTCGTCGCCAGACGCACTGTATGGACGGGCTCGTAACGCTGAACGCCCCGTTCCCTAAAGCTGGACATCAATAGAATTTTGTCGACGTTGCACTGGGTTTCGACAATCGCGTGCTGGCGAAATGCTTCACCACATGCCTCTTGGTCGAGCCCGCTCCGATCAGATCGTCCAAGCGTCACATGTGGATGGTATTTTCGATGCTCTGCCGGAACCCCCAGCTCTCGCAACCCATCATCCAACTTCTGATTCAAAAGAGCCAATTGCTCTTCGCCTTCGCTAATGCCCGCCCATATCACTTTGGCAGGCTTCGCAGGCCCATCAGGTTGAATCGTTGGAAAAGTCCCGAGCCTTCCGATTCGAAGTGCAAATGGCTTTGTACCCGCGACCGCTGAGCTAACGAGTTGGCAAGCGGTGAGCACATCGCGATTGTCCAGGTCACCGATGAATTTCAGAGTCAGATGCAGCTGCTCACGCTGCACCCAGCGAACACCGTCGATGCGTTTGTCGAGTGAATCGATCACTCCGACAAGATCATCGTCCGCCGGCGACGCGATAGGGCAAGCAACGAATAATTTGATCAGATGCATCGCATCATCCTAGCTGAGAGCATTCTGCCAAAGCGATTTTGCATCCTCCGAGAGCCGTGCCCCAACTTGGGAAATAACCTTGTGGCTCATGTAGTTCGCTCCGCGAGCCGCGCTCAACGGATCAACGCCATGGTTGACACCATACAAGAAGGCACCGGCAAACATATCACCCGCACCAGTCAAGTCTCGGGGTTCGGTTGACACTGCCGGTACATGGCCTACTTGTCCGTCGAAATCAACAAACGCGCCGCCTGGTCCATCCGTCACAACCACATTTGGAACCATGTCCTTGAGCCGCTCGAAGGCTTCCTCCGAGTCTTTCGCTTGCGTTACCGCCACCGACTCGGGAGCGTTGCAGAATAGTAAATCGCTGTCGACAAGTGCCTCTCGAAACACATCCCCAAAGACCTCCGGTACGAATGCGTCAGAGCAAGTCAAAGCGACTTTGGTACCGCTCTCTTTTGCGATTCGGATTGCCTCCCGGATAGCACCTTGCCCCGTTTCCGGATTGGCGAACACATAACCTTCAATAAATAGCCATTTTGACTCCGCAACTCGAGTCGCATCCACGTGTTGGGAAGCAAGCTGGCTGGATACCGCCAGGCAAGTTCGCATGGTGCGCTCAGCATCGGGAGTGATTACTGCCAGGCAAGTACCGGTTGTTTCCGCTTCGATCATGGGGCTTCCAATCTCGATGCCTAGTTCCTTAAATTCCTCGACGTAGTGCTGACCATAAACGTCATTCCCAACACATCCGATGAAAGCTCCCATGCCGCCTAATTGCGACATACCAATAATTGAATTCGCTACGGAGCCACCGCTCACGAGCTTAAGCTGATGCTCGTCGGTGTGAAACTTTTCTAACAGCCCCTGCTGTTCGTCCTTCTCAACTAACCTCATCGATCCTTTTTCGAAACCCAATTCCGTAAAGGCTTCTTCGCTCACCGCCAAGAATATGTCGACAACCGCGTTGCCAAGTCCACAAACGTCGTATTTCTTCATCAGATTCTCATCCCGTCTTATAGCTGCCATGCAGCATTCCACATCATCTTGGCTCCAACCCGCAGCGAATCAGAACTCGTTGCAAACTCTCGAGCGGCGAATTATCAGGCAACGGAACTAATTTGGATATACATACTGACTCAATGAGGGGAGATTACCCGCCCATTGATCCGTCTTCGGAGTCCGCACTTAAGACCAGTAAAGCCTTCGCGGGCCCCTTTTCTCCGAACTAGACGCTCGCAAAATCACGGAGGAATTGGTCTTAAGCTGGTATCATCTGCCGATGCGTCGAGCCAACTGGTGCATCCCCAACCAAGAGTAACTCCCGATGACCGCCCTGCCCTATCGACCGCATCCATTGCTTCGGAACGGGCATCTTCAAACCATGATGATCGGCATGGTTTGCGGAGAACGCCCCCCCTACCGCGCCAGACAGCAGATCATCCCGCTCCGGGACGGCGAAGCTCTGGTCGCCCACGAAGAGCTTAGCGCTCCTGTCCCAGACAATGCAGACTTGGTCATCATGCTGCATGGTCTAGGCGGAGATCACACCAGCCCGTACCTCCAACGGCTTGCAAGGAACGCCAATTTAGCCGGCTTCAAAGTGTGGCGAATCGACCTGCGCGGTTGCGGTGCTGGAGCCTCACTCGCATGGCGTCCCGCCAATGCTGGCCGAAGCGAGGACCTGGAAGACATTATTCAATCAGCTGTGGAGCTGCACCCAGTTAGTCGAATCCGAATTGTCGGATTCTCACTGAGTGGCAACATATTACTGAAGATGCTTGGTACGAAATCTAGCCCCTCCAGCAACGAATTAACAGACAGTCAGCTTCGCCTCGAACGAATCACAGCCGCCATTGCGGTCGCGCCACCTTGCGACTTGGCGGCCTGTGCCGCGAACATGGATCGTCTTTCCCGTCGCGTCTACACCAAGTTCTATCTCCGAATGCTCGACAAACAAGTTGACGAACGTCGACGATCGTGGCCTCGGTGGCACAAGATCCCCCGCAATCCACAGCCGCGCACCATTCGAGAATTTGACGCTCGTTACACGGCACCACTCAGCGGCTTTCGGGGCCCAGAAGATTACTACGCGGCTTCTTCCTCACTGCCTCTTCTGCCGAACATCGACACACCAACCACTGTCCTACTCGACCGAAATGACCCGATCGTCGATTACCGAACATTCGAAAACGCCCAGTTCTCAACGAGTACAAGCATCGAGTGGACCGAAAAAGGCGGCCACATGGGATACTTCGCCCGCGACGAGCACGGGCGGTTATTCCGCTGGCTAGAGTATCGTGTTTTGGAGTTACTCAAGGGGCGCGAGTGCTAGGCTCGCTACCATTACGGTGGCCCACCCTCTAACTCCGCTACCTTCTTGGAGACTAGTTGAGGACGTAGTTGAAGTTCAAGAAGTTCAACGCTGCGTTCCCCAGCATCTCGCCGGGTTTGTAGTACATCATGATGAAGTCACCCGCCATGATGCGTAATCGTTCTTGAGGGTTCTTCTTCGCCTCGTTGAGATCCACGCGAATCTGCAATTGCTGGCCGTTGGGCAGCTTGCGAACGACGATCACCCGAGTTGGTGGGATCACGTTTCCGACTCCAGCCCCGGCTCGCAGCACGGCTACGGATGAAGTGCCTCCAAGCCCGCCGACACTACCTTCGGCAAGAGCCAGTGCTTCAAGTATGTCCAAGTCCTCGTCCCTCGGTAGCGGAATCTGTCGTCCAGGTAGAAGACCGCCGGTATAGAAGTACTCGTCCCGTCGTGGCTCAATGTAGACGACATCACCATCATGGAGCCGCACATCGTCGTTGGAAAACGGAATCGGCTCATTGGGACAAAGCTTCAGTGGAATCCGAAGCGCATCTACGTGCGTGGCTACCTGAGTCACTGCGTCGGACGGCGAAATCCCGTTATGGACTAGATCTTGAATGCGTGCACTGTCTCCAGCTTGCAAATGATTTCGACGGAGAACCCAGACTTCATTGTAGGCGTCGACTCCTGGTAGCCCACCGGTAATGGTCAAGGCATGCAGCACATCGCTCTCGTAGGCAGGTAGATCGATGACCGCAGCGCTGCCTCGTTTGTGCAAGATGGCTTCTCCTTTTCGGATCGTTGCAGCGGCTTCGGTTGAAGCGTCCTCTCGAAGAACGAGGACGCGATTCACCCTGCTCTGGAGCAGCGCGACGTTGACTTGATCATTGCCCTCCCGGACGATTTCTTCAGCCACGTAAACCGTACGAATACGTTCAGCAGCTTCGGCAACGCTTAACCCCTCAAGGTCAATCGCAGGAACTAGAGGCAATTGAACCGTTCCATTCGCAAGGATCTTAATCGGCAAACCGAAACTTGGTGCGTTGACCGTTCCGTTTGGTGGGTAGTACTCGCGTGCCAACGTGGCCTGCCCCGCGATAATTGGAGGCAGCTCATTCTTCTCCGCTGGAATAACCCCCTGGATCGTCACCGCAATGGAATCGCCTGGGCCTAAACGATGCTCTGCATTCGGCGTGCCCAGCATCGCGAAATTGATGGGGTTCAGATTGCACTTCGATGGCGCCTCGAACTGCTGCGGCAGTCGATAGGCGGGGATTGCGTTTTTTGCAAATGTAATACACCCGCTGCTGATTGACGTACCAACCAACAGTATCAGGCTTTTGCATAGCCAGGCGTTTGTGAGCTTGAATCGTTGCATTTCCATTGAAGACCTTCCGTAGCCAACAAAGGTGTTTTAGTTGATGCGAAAGCCAAAAGACTGGCTGACAATCTAAACGCGTCCGTGCGTCAGAGTCTCTTCTTTAGAATTCTCCGCTGCGAACTTCCGTCTCGCCGACGAAATTGAATAGCCCGGGATCGGCCGGACCGATCAGATGCACCGAGTTGCTCCCAAGTCCGCCAACCAGCCCAACATCGCTACCGAGGCTCTTTGGAGATGCGGTTTTTTGCACGGTCATTTCCTCGGACGGCGACCGGCTACTCGCAGGCCGAACTTTCGACACTCTGGATGCTGGCCGATCGCTGACAACGGGAACCCTCGGAGGTGTGAACGCCGGAGGTGAAACCTGGGCTAGGCATTCGCAGGGGTCACAAGACTGACACATACCGCAAGCAGTCTTGTTGAGGACGGGAGCCGTCGGGGCCACGGGGACTTGGTTAAACGACGGGTAGCCCTTCGACTGGGACGCGATGATCCCCTGTTGGTAACCACGAAACCAATCTTGAACCGCACATTGCCCGGACGGACACTGGTACTTGGCAGCCCAATATTTTGGTGGGGGCACCGGGGGCACGCGGCAATCTTTGCCTACACTTGTGTCCACAAAACCCGCTTTGAAGCCGCTTTCAAAATCGCAGCTCAGGCATTTCTGTGCCTCCGCGCTGTAACAGCAATCCCAAGCCGCTGCAGCCCGACGCCAGTTCGTGAACTTGTAATGCCAATCTTGCTTCGTGGCGATGCAGTTGCATCCCGTACTTACCAATAGAAGCGGCAAGGCGATCCATGAGAAACGTGCCATGAGAGCACTTCCTTTAGCGTCATCCGTAACGATCGATTTCAGCAACGCAAATACTTGCGTTCGTCCGAATCCATTCGGTCCTCACAAGGGATCGACGACTTCTGACCGTGCGAACTAAGAAATTGAGTCCCCGCGCTACATGCGGAAGACGGGTCAGAACGATCAACAACGGTAAAGATTGACTGACCCGAGGTGCACTAACGACCCGATCGGAGATCCGGAACAGGCCTCATAGACCATCCAACGGCGGTGAGAGTTGTACCTCAAGGTCGGATTGTACCGGTGCGGATTCCATCCAGCACGAAAGTAAGATTGGCCCCAAGGCCTCCGGTTCGTCCAAGCTCACGGCATTTTTCATCCAATTCCTGAAGGTCAAACTTCGTTCTTCGCAGGAGCCGGAAGCTTCTTGTCGCAGAGCTTGTTGGAACGAGACCAGAAGAATCAAAGTCGGTAATCGCAATCTTGCCCAAGATAGAAGCCTGTGACTTGGCGACCGGACGCCGGCTTTCCCTCAGGTAGTGCAATTCGCTGCGATCTTCGGTGGTAACGAAGACATGCGGCAGTAAGCCCCCGCGACCGCCCGGCTCCTCTTCCCCGAGTACGAAAACATATTCGTAGTTGTAGGTCTCGAGCTTCCCGGTCAGCATCGGTGTTCGAAACAGAAGTACCATGGTTCGCAGGTTTTCAGGGTTCTTCCGATTTTGCGACTCCGTGACGAATAGGCCCAGCCCATGAAAGTCATTCACAGTCTGTTTCAGAATCGGCTCAAGAGTCTGGCTCACGCGGGATCCACGATACTTGGCCAGCACCGCAATGGGTCGGTGGTGAAAGAATGGTTTTCGGTACACATAGTCGCGACGAACTCGTGTCTGGAGAGCTAGAAAGTGACTATCTACAAAGGCCAGGATTTGGCGTTGGCTTAGCGTCGGCAGATCCGATCGATCGTCTGGCCCAAACTCAAGCCCCACAGTGAAAGCCGTTCTTCTCGATGCCGAGATCCGCTGACTCTTCGGCTTTCGACGATCAAGGTTTGTCAAAACGGGAACATAAGAGCTGATTTCCAGTGGCTCCCCCTTGGGAATCACCTCGCAACGCTCCCCTTGCGAGTCGCGAAACAGCTGCTGGACTGCACGCTCACCAAATTCAATGCGGTCAATGTACCTCAGCCCTGAAAATTCGTCCGAGACGTCCGCGGAGATGTCTCCAGAGAGCAGCAGAAAGAAAAAACAGCTCCAAAGGGTGGTCCGCACCAACACTGCAGCCCGTGAGTGCACCTGATTCATCTATCTTGACCTGCAGTAGGGAGACCTCGGAACAAATGACTCTTGAGCGCTCGTTGGCAACTGTGAGCCAGACAAACCAAGCCACCCGAAAGAACCAAAGAAAATAGGTTAGGGAACTTTTCTAGCCTAGTCGCTCTCCAAAGCGACGCCAGGATATGGATTCTCACATCTGCTACGCCTGTAACACTTGTGCCTCAGAGGTCGTGTACGGAAAGTCCACCACCTATCGCAAGCGGATGACCATTCGTTGAATTTACGAAGGTGCCAATTACAATCCACCCTTGCAGCATTTTGTTTTCCCATAACACCCACTCCCCCTATTTTCAACGCAATACGCCCGTCTGAGGCCGTATTTGCTCCCTGAATGCACACGCGTTCAGCTCGTCTATTGGGGGATTCGGGGCTGGTTCTATATCTAAAAATCGCTGTTCCGCAGCACTCCGTCGAGAGGTTTTTCATGGCCACAAGTGGTTTCTTTAAATCGCGTAACCTGTTGGCTCGTAAACGCTTGCAACAACGCAGTTCGGTTCGCCGTGCTCTGTTGGAGACACTCGAACACCGTCAGCTCCTCGCGGTTGGGCCTCAGCTGTTGGGCATTCAGCCGAATACTGGTGATGTGCTGGAAAACGGCGATGTCCTCAACCAATCGCCGCGTGAGCTGGTATTCCGATTCGATGATACGGCGGGAGTGGATCCAACCACACTCGATGGGATCCGCATCATTCGAAGTGGCGAAGATGGGATTTTTGAGCGAGCAGTTGCCGCCACCGACTTCGGCACTGGCGGGCAGACTCTCGTTGAATTCTACGCCCAAGAACCAGGTGAGGCTGGCAACGGAATTCAGATCGAATTCTCTTCCCGATCGCACAATCAGGGTCGTGCTCCGATTATCACGACTGAAGACCGAATCATTCGGGTCGAACTGAACTCAAATCCACTCCAAGAAACACGAGTCGAGGATCTACTTCAAGCCTTTGACCAAAGCATCCAAAGTCCAGCAACCTCCCTTGTCTACGCCCTCCGTCTTCGTGGCTCGCAGGTCATCGGCATTGGTGCTACAGGTGCCCCCAGAACATTGGTTCTGAATGGCGCGAATTCGGCCAAAGCGTCGACTAACTTCAACATTAGCAACGATCTCGAAGTCCGCTTCATTGCCAAAGATAGCGGCAATGCCGGCTTGGGAATCACCATCAACGTAACCGCACGTGACCGTGGCGGTGCCGGCAATCCGATCGTGACGGTCAGCGGCAATGCCATCAACGTTGAGATCAACAGCAACTCCCGCTTCCCGACGACAGTCCAAGAATTCGTCAATGCGTTGAACGCGAGTGACTCGCTATCGTCAGCACTGGTTGAAGCACAACTTGTTAGCGGAGTTGGTGCGACACGCTTGGGCACCGCGCCAATCAACTACTCACCCATTGAACTTGGGGGAGTTTCCGACGTCGAGATCATCCCAGCCTACGTCGGGCTAGGCGATACCGACCGCGAAGTCGTCATGCGGTTTGCTGAGCCACTCCCCGACGATCGGTACCGCATCGAAATCCTCGGTCAGGGTACGCGCACCCTGCGAAACGTGAATGGGGAAGCCTTCAATTGCAGCGAGTCCAAGTCGATTGGTTTCGAGCTGGATCTTGGCGCTCAGATCGAATCGATCGTTCCGCAGCCAGTCACTCGCAACACGTCCGGGCAGCTGGTTCAGCAACGAAATCGAATCGATGTTTACTTCAACGATGACGACCTAATCGACGTCCGACAGATCGCGACCGTCAACGGAATCGCTCTGAGTGACATCCGAGAGCTGCGTACGCCGTTCTTCTTAGATAGCAGTGATACGATTGTCTTTAACTCTGGTAGCGGACAACTCTCAGCTTTGGATCCGAGCTTTTATCAGCTTTTCCATACCGCCGATACGCTCGACAGCACGGACGACACACAGGTCCTCCCGACAGCCGTTCGCTACTTCCCGGAAACCGATCGCGTCTCACTTACCTTTAGCCGGAATCTGGACCAACTGACCGACAGTGGCGGGAATCTACTCGGCGACGCCGAATTGAGATTGCGTGTTGGTAGCAACGAAGCTGCGCCATTAGCACCAACGACCGTCGATGGAAACACAGTCGATCCTGCAGACACATTTGAAAACGCCCTCGATCTCGGAGCATCGTGGACGCCTGGTGCCGGCGGCAGCCAATCCGTCTTGATCGATGGCGAGATCAATAACAACACGCCATTGCTGCTGGACTTCCCAGGTGGTAGCGACGAACCAGGCAATCGTCAGAACCGCTTCCAGGACAACCTGCGTCTGGGCGCGGATTCAGAAGATGGTACGAGCACCGTCTTCTATAACTTCCAAAACAACTTGGGCACTTTCAGCAACACTGCCCTCGTCAATGCCATCACGGAACAACAGAAGGTTCGCGTCCGCGAGATCCTCTCGATTTACGAAGACTATTTGGGGATCCGTTTCGTTGAAACCGACAGCACTGGAATGACGATCGCTGTGGGCGATATGCGTGCGATCTCTCCATTCGAAGACGTTCTCGGCAGTGGAACGCCAGGTGTTGTCGAATTCAACGGCCCTGGGGGAACCTATTACGAAGCTGGCACACTGATCGGAAATGGTCAGCTCGGAACCGTCCTCGACATTCAGGATTTCAGCGGTTCAGGACTAAACGAATTTGGTGGTCCATTCCAGCGTGCTGCGATGCAGGCTGTTGGACGGCTACTTGGGCTCGGTCTGGCTGACGAAGCCGCTGGCTTGACGATTCAGTCGTTCGATGCCGCCTTCGCACCCGGCGTCGGTACCGAAATCATCCTTCCGGGCGACGCCGACATCGTCCATGGCCAGTTCCTGTATCGGCCAGACAGCAAAGACATCGACCTTTACCAGTTCGCGTTGCCGGTGAGCGGTCGCGTCTCAATCGAGGCTTTTGCCGAGCGTATGAGCTCCGCCAGCCTTCTTGATTCGCAGATCCGTCTCTTCCAAGAGGGAGAAAGCGGCTGGAACGAGATCGCAACGAATGATGACTACTTCAGCTCGGATTCGTACCTCGAGCTGGATTTGAGTCAAGGAAACTACATCATCGGTGTCAGTGCGAGTGGCAACCGCGAGTATGACCCAACCGTTTCCGATACAGGTATCGGCGGACTTTCTGAAGGCAAATATCAACTCCGCGTCGATTTCCAACCACCGGCTGACGGATTGCTTCGTGACGGGACCGGAACCGCATTCGATGGAGACGCAGACGGGACTCCAGAGGGCATTCATAATTTCTGGTTCCGTGCGTCGGGTCCGAGCAATACGCGCTTCGTGGACAAGACTGCTGCGGCAGGCGGTGACGGAACACTCGCACGTCCCTTCAATACCATCAGCACCGCTCTGAGTGCGGCTCAAGCCGGCGATGTTGTCCGCATTGTTGGCAACGGCGGAACCGACGGTGAAGTTGGAACTCTTGAAGACAATTTAGCTTACGAAATCGGCTTCGACACGCTCGGCCGGCCGTTAGCAGACGGTGCAACCTTGGATGTGCCGCAAGATGTTTCCGTGATGATCGACGCCGGTGCGATTCTGAAGATGCGACGATCTCGCATCGGTGTTGGTAGCACGTCAACCAACGTCGACCGCAGTGCGGGCAGCTTGCTTGTACTAGGTACTCCAACATTGCTGGATTCCGCCGGGAACGCCGTGATTGGCGGTGACGGCGAAGCCCTCCCTGGCAGCGTCTATATCACCAGCCTCAATGATTCAACTGTAGCGAGTGCAAGTGGCACCGTAGACGGAGCTTCACCAAGCACCGGTGACTGGGGTGGACTCGACTTCCGAGCACAGGTCGACGCCTCGTTCGCAGGTCGTGAAAACCAGGAAGCGCTGGGACAATTCTTGAACTCCGTAAGCCATGCCGATATCCGTTACGGTGGGGGACAAGTGGTTGTCGACGGAGTTTCGCAGACCGTGAATTCGATCCAAATGGTCGATGCTCGCCCAACGATTCAGTTCAGCACCATTTCGGATGGGTCTGGGGCCGCTGTCAGCGCAACACCAAATAGTTTCTTGGAAAGCAATTTCCATTCTCCTGCAGAGCAGGACGGAGCGTCATTCTCGGTAGACTACCACCGAGCGGGCCCTGAATTAGCGGGTAACACGCTCGCAAACAACGCCATCAATGGCCTGCAGGTTCGTGCCGATTTATCCACCGGCGGAGCGATGACCGTTCCAGGCCGGTTTGACGATGCTGGGATTGTCCATTACGTCCCCGAGAACTTGACCATCCAAGGCACTGTGGGCGGCGCGGTTCTTGCTAACGAGGGCCCTTCTAGCACTTCCGTTCGACTGGCGGAACAGGCTGGTGGCGCGTTGCCATTCGGTACCTACACCTATCGCTTTACATCGATTGATGGCAACGGAGTCGAGAGCACTCCATCCGAGCCAACAGCAGCGGTCTTCGTGACACAGACGGGTTCTGTTGCTCTATCCAACTTGCCTCTCAACATCAACCGGATCTACCGCAGCACTGCTGCCGGTGAAGGTCCCTATGAATTGATCGCGGAGTTCGCGAGTAATTCGACCACATTCATTGATGCAGGCACTTCACTTGGAACACAACTTGCTGACGACTTAGCGCTATTTGAAACGCGTCTCGATGGCCGCTTGGCAATCGACCCTGGTGTCATTGTCAAACTGAATGGCTCACGCATCGATGTCGATTTTGGCGGTCAGCTGATCGCGGAAGGCACAGACGGCAATCCAGTCGTATTTACCTCCATCGCCGATACCAGCTACGGAGCCGGAGGAACCTTCCAAACTGCAAACAACGCAGGCTTGGGTGCAGCGCCTGGTGATTGGGGCGGCATCTATGTCGGACACACATCGTCGGCCAGCCTAGACCACACTGTCGTTTCTTACGGTGGTGGCTCGACTCGAATCAACGGTGGCTTTGCTGATGTCAACGCCATCGAAGCTCATCAAGGTGACTTGCGACTCACCAATAGTCGTCTCGAAAACAATCAAAGCGGTGCGACGACCACCACAGACGCCAATCGCGGTGGATTGGGCACGAACGATGTCGGCACCGTATTTGTTCGCGGCACGCAGCCGGTCATTGTGAACAACATTTTGCAAGACAACCTCGGCCCAGCAATCAGCATCAACGTCTCGGCGCTGAACTCAGAACAACTTGACGACTACGGCCGTTCGACGGGACGAAGCGAAGCATTTGACCAAATTGTTGGAAACCAAGGCCCGATCTTTTCGGATAACCGTCTGAGCAACAACGCAACGAACGGTGTCGTTGTTCGCGGGGGTGAATTAACCACCGAGGGAGTTTGGGATGACACGGACATCGTCCACGTCGTCTTTGATGAAATCTCCGTACCCGACCACCAACACTTTAGCGGATTGCGGCTAACAAGCTCGGCTGAAGAGAGCTTGGTTGTCAAATTGAGCGGCGACAACGCTGGCTTTAGTGCAACCGGCACGCCAATCGACAACGCCGACCGGATCGGTGGCTCAGTGCAAGTATTGGGTACCTCCGATCATCCGGTTGTTTTAACTTCGTATGACGACTGTACAGTCGGTGCTGGTTTCACCGTCGATGGCCAACACCAAGTCGACACCAGTAACAGTGGACGCTGTGGACCAGTCGACGATGGTGTTGATTTTGTCGACGTCATCGTGGTCATGGATGAGTCCGGATCCATGTTCGGAGCTCAGCAGTTCGCCATCGGCTTCATTGAGGACTTAGACACGAACCTCCAGGCGGCTGGAATCGGTACATCCGCTGCGGGCGGCAACTTGTTTGGCCTTGTTGGTTACGGCGGAAGCCCATCGGATCCACGTGCCATTCCTGTGGGATCCAACGGCGATCTTTTTGGAACATCGCAAGAATACGCCATCGCTTCGGGCAACCTGACCATTAACGGGGCGATCGAAGACGGCTACCAGGGCATTAACTTCGCACTCGACACTTACGAGTTCCGAGAAGATGCGGAGAAGTTCATCATCCTCGTCACCGATGAACCTCGATCCATCGTGGATGCTTCCCTTACATTCGATAGCACCCTCGATCGTTTGCAGGCAGCAGACGTAACGCTTGAAGGCATCATCTCGGTCTTCATTCAAGACGAACAAGGCAATCGTGCCTTGGCCTTGGACTCAGGCTCGAATGCCTACACGGCAGATGGAGCTGGTGGCTTCACTGTCTCACCAAACGGGGAGATCATCTTTGGATTTGGTTCCACCGTCACTGACTACGCTGATCTCGTGTTTGAAACAGAGGGCATCGTAGGGGATATCAGTCAGATTGCCCAAGGCGGCGATATCGCGGAAAGCTTCGGAAACGCGCTGATCAGCTCGATCGTCACGCAGGCCGGCGGTAATTTGGCCTCCCCTGGTGATTGGCGAAGCGTCCTGTTTGACACAAACAGCAACGATCGAAATGTGGCGATCTCGAATGAGACCGAGCTGCCGCTATCGGATTCTCCTGCTACCAATAACCTGACGTCCAATGCAGAGTTCCTCGGTGAACTTGCTCAAAACGAAGATGCCGGCGACGAGAACCAGCGACTTGGCTTCCAACTCACCGGTCAGATCTCGAACCCAAGTGATGTTGATGTTTACAGCTTCCGTGCCAATGCCGGAACCGAAGTTTGGCTCGATATCGACCGCACCAACAACTCGTTAGACACAGTCATTGAGCTAGTTGATGCCAACGGCCGTACGCTGGCTCTCTCCGACAATTCGTTGGCCGAAGAAGCGGATCCTAGCCAACTATTTGCCGCTGCAGATATGCCGTTCCAATCGGTGAACCCACTTCGAAAGAGCGACCCATCGTTCTATTACACAAGTGCTCTAGGTGCACCGAAGGACTTATTCAGCACGAACCCACGAGACGCGGGTATGCGAGTTCGTCTGCCCGGAGATCTTGGCACGAACAACTTGTATCACATCCGTGTTCGGTCAAGTAACTTGGCGGCAGGCGATCCAATTTCGAAGCTTCTTGACCCTGCTTTGACTACAGCTGGCCTGACCTCCGGATCATATCAACTCCAAGTCCGTCTTAGCGAAGATGACGAAGTACCGGGTTCGGCAGTCCGTTACGCAGACATTCGCTTTGCGTCGAATGGCGTGCAGTTGGTTGGCGTTCCTGGCAACTCTCCGCTTGTCGGTGAAAACGGCGAAATCGAAGATATCGGTGGGCCCCGCAACGACACCTTTGCTTCCGCACAAGCATTGGGCAACCTGCTTGAGTCGAATCGCCAGGCAATCAGCGTTGCCGGCAATATCGACAGCTTCACGGATGTGGACTGGTACTCGTTCGATATCCAGTACAACAACATCACACCCACCGCTCTGCGGCAGTACTTCTCGACCATCCTCGACATCGATTACGCCGACGGAATCGGCCGTGCTGACACGTCGATCTACGTGTTTAATGAGAACGGCAACCTGATCCTGAACGGACTGAATAGCAATCTGGTCGACGATCAATCCAGTCCGGCTACGGGCGTCAACAGCTCCGGGCTTTCTGCGGGATCCTTCGGTGGGCTAGACCCTTACGTGGGGCCTTACGAATTGCCTGCTGGACGCTATTTCGTTGCGATCAGCAATAGCAATCTGGTACCTAGCGTCCTGGCTGCCTACACGGATCCGAACTTTGCAGACGCTGGCATGCGAATGCAACCGATCGAAGGCATCGAGCTGATCGCCGAAGATCACATTGAAAGCACCGGAGGCTCCACAGCTGCCGCTCCACGGACTCCAGTGCTATTCCCGACCGCGGGCGATTTCGACGGAACGACCTTCTACAACAATGAGAATGACTCGATCGTCGATTTCACACTTAGCGACGTCACTCTCTACGTTACGCAAGACGTTGGACAGGAGCGCACCAACGTCTACATTGTGAATCCGTTTACCGGTGAGACACGCGGTCAGGTTGGGCGCGGAGACTTTGATGTCCAGGACATCGCGTTCCGTCCCAACGGCGAGCTCCGAGCCTTTGACCGTGTCATCGAGTCGAACATCGGGAACAATGACGCAGACACCTTCGCTGACTACATCGATATTGACCCTGGAACGGGCGACTTTACCGTTGTTGGAAATCTAGGTCTCGAAACAACCTACTTGAATACGCAGGCCAACCCGCCAGCTCCTGCAGATGCGAACGACGGCTTTAACGTAGAAGCGGTTACCTTCGCTTCAATCGGAGGCCAAGAGCGAGGATTTGTTGTCGGTAACCGCCCAACACCTCCAGGATTTGATCCTAGCTACTCGTTCACCCGATTCATCGATACCAACAATCCAGCTGGTTTCCCGGGACAGGAGCGCCCCAACATCACGAACTTCACCAACGTGATTTATGAGTTCGATGAGACCACTGGTAACGGTAATGCAATCAGTGCCCCTCTTCAGGACAAGCAAGGTGCTGCGATTGCGAGCGGAGCAGGTACTGCCATCCGCGAACGTGGACGCATTGAAACGTACACGCTCGACCCACTCGGGAATATTGTCACTCAGTCTTCGCGGCTCCTTGCACGTGAAGCGACGACGGGCACTGAGCTTTCCGGTGCAAACTTCATCATCGATGACGGTGATCAATTCCGGTTGATCGACGGCAATACGCCTCCAAACGTGACGACGATCGAATTCAATTTCGGTCCTCAGGTGCTCGTGAATTACGATCCCGCAGCAGGCCGATTTGCCAACGACGGCCTTACCTTCGCTGTCGATGGAATCACCTACGAGTTTGATACGGGTTCGGTCATCGTGATCAACGCCGCCAACGGGACGCAGATCTCCGACGCCTCTACCGTTCGTATCGAGAATGAATCTGGCACGGTTGTCATTTTTGAATTCGACAACAACGGCCAAATCCTCGGAGCCGGAAACGTTGGTGTGCCATTCTCGCCGACTTCAACTCAGTCGGAACTCGTCGCAGCGTTGGCTGGAGCCATCAATGGCGCCAACTTTGGTGTCACCGCTCAATTCAATCCAACAACGAACCGAATTTCACTTCTGGGTGCCTCTTCCACCCAGCCGGTACAAGTCACCGGTACCGGCTTGACCTTAGATGGTCAGGTCGGAGTGGCGGCGGGCAATGTTCGAATTCCGATCTCGGAAGCGGCCTCGCTCAACGAGTTCCTGCTCGCCATTTCATCGAACATCAACCCTGGCGTAACGGTCGGCTATGAAGCTGGTCGAATGAACTTCAGCGGTGCAACCGGCGCGAACTTCAGCAACATGGTCGCGGCTGGACTGTTCACCGATCTGGGAACAGATGGAAACGTCTCCGCCGGAGCTATCCCTGTATCGCTGCTAGCAGGCGACACCGCAGAAACCGTTGCTGCCCGGATTACGCAGGCGATCAATGCCGCCGGTATTCCGTCGCTTTCTGCTACAGCAAATGGTGATGAGATCCAGTTTGCGGGTGCCCTGATTTCCAACGAAGGACCACTTGCACAGATTGGAATCGCCCCGGGTGGAATCGTCACTGGTATTACAGTGATTGGTAATACGATGTTCGCGGTCAGCGACGCAGGTGGTCTCTACCGCGTGGACGCGCCGCTCACGTTGACTCAAGGCAATGTGGGTTCCTACGTGACCGGAGCCTACGACCTGGTCGGTATTGAATTTACCGGATTGGTGAAGGGACCTACTCATCTTCAAAATGGAGCCCTTTCTCAGATCCTGTTTGGAATCGACCGACAGGGCAACATCCATGCCTTCGACACAAACGGAGCTTTGCAACCTGTCTTTGCCAATGGTGCAACTAGCATTTCAACGGGACTGACCAACGCGAACGGACTGTCGTTGTCCTCCCTCGACTTCAATCTGTGGCACGTTGACGGCCAGCGAAGTGGCGATGCCGGACACGGTCTTCCGGCGACGCCAAACGACAGTCGCGGAAACTTTAGCGGTGGTCAAAGCCTGTACTTCGGTTTCAACAATCCGGGCGCTAATGGCGTAGGTGATCTTACAGGAACCAATTCAACAGGCCTGGCGGACAGCTACAACTTCCCTGGTGGTGCTGCCGGTGCCATTGAAAGTGCTCCGTTCGATCTCTCAGGTGTCGCAGCAGAAGATCTGCCGACGCTGTACTTCTCGTACTTCTTTGAGACCGAACAAGCCGCTTCCGACCTAGGCCTTGGTAGCAACGCAGACGACTACATGCGAGATTCACTGCGTGTCTACGCATCGGGTCGAGATGGTCAGTGGACACTGCTGGCAACAAATAACGATCCAGCTCAGGGTGGTTCCAACAGTGGATTTGCTGATGATGAGTTCGACCCAGGGCTCACCGGCAATACTAGTGTCCAGCCTCTGTTTGACAACGTCGGCGCTTGGCGGCAAGCCCGCGTACCGTTGGATGTATTCGCAGGCCAAGACGATGTGCGTCTAAGAATTGAGTTCTCCTCAAATGGTGGCTTCGGTTACGGTCTTCAAGGAGGTCGCGGTCCTGAGATTCGCACGATCGCAGGTGAGGAACTGGTCGACGGCGAAACCCTGATCGTCAATGGGCGAGCATTTGAGATCGAACTCGGCCCAACGTTGAACATCCCTGGCGGACCCGCCATCGCGAACGGCGACAGCGTCACCATCGAAGGAATACGATATGTGTTCACCGACGGCTCGCTAGCAGTAGGAGCCCCGGACATCCCGGTCAGCTACGCAACAACGATGGGTGCCAACGAAGTCGCCACAGCCCTTCAAAACGCGATCATTAACGCCAACGTGGCTCCACCAACTGTCGGTGGACTCTCGTTCACGAATGAGAGCAACGACGTCATTGCGAACGCCGAAATCACGGGTATCACCGGCGAGTCTGTGCGGATCGTCGGCAGCGGTGAAATTGGAGACAATGGAGCCCTGGCTAATCCTGGTGAGGACGTTGACCTCGTCCGCATTGATGTCGGTCGCGGTGCTACTGTCACCGTTGAAGTCGATGCTGCTTCAATCGGTAGCTCGCTCGACAGTATGCTCCGAGTATTTGACGCATTCGGTAGCCCACTACGCGATGCCCAAGGGAACTTAGTTCAGAACGATAATACCGGCGGTCTAAATCCATCAACGGATAGCACGCTGACCTTCACAGCGATCGAGGCTGGAACTTACTACATCGGTGTCAGTGGTGCTGGTAACGTGAACTACAACCCAGCTGTCGAGAACTCATCGTTTGCTGGTAGTTCTGGTGCGTACGACCTCTCCATTACCGTTCAGAAGCTTCTGAATCCAGTTGTTGCTGGCAATCGCCTCCAACTTCAAGGCGTGGACCGAGTCGGCGTACCGTCTGGAACTGCAATCACAGTTCAAGGTCAGAACGGCACTAGCGGCGTCCCAGTGTTTGTCAGTTTGGACATGACGGCAGCGGAAGTTGCATTGTCACTACAAGCCAGTCTCGCCGACTTCTTCGCGGACGGCACGCGTAGCGCTTACGATGTCAACGGTAACGTCGTCGATTTGACCGGCCTAGTCAATTACAGCTCGTTCGATTTCATTACTGGACTACCAACACCATCGCCAACGGACCTTGATC
Source organism: Aureliella sp. (assembly GCA_046290675.1). GTDB lineage: Bacteria > Planctomycetota > Planctomycetia > Pirellulales > Pirellulaceae > Aureliella. The sequence goes on along the minus strand of JBKAHA010000005.1, from coordinate 233,387 downwards.
CAGGCCCGTTTGGTGCGACCACCAATTTCGTCGGCGATGCTTTCTCGGCGTTCAACACGGGCACCAATTTTGACGGCTCAACCAGCAATGGTCGGCCCGGTACCCTGGGCGCTCAGAACAACGACTTTGAGGGCGTGTACCTGGATGATTTCATCATTGGTGTAGCTGGGCGAGGTGAGATGGTTCTCAACTCTTCAAGCGATACAACCTTCATCCAAGATCCTCAGCTCGAACTCACAAGTCCGGATCAGTTCAATCCAGAGATCACGGTTGGTGAGTATCAACTCGAGATCCGTGGCGGGGAAGAATACGGCATTCCAACCCTGGCAGGATTCCCTGATACTCTCATCGTTAACGAGAGCTTCGCTTTTGATGCACGTTCCACTCCAGGCGTATCGATCCGATTCAACTCGGCAGCCTCCTTGGTTGCGGGTGAGACCTTCTTGGTCGGAGATGGAAGCCGGGTTCTTACCTTCGAACTCGACGATGTAAACGACTCCAATTCGGTTGCTGCAGGCAACATAGCGTTGCCATTCAGCTCAGCCGTTTTGGATCCGATTAGTGGTGCAAGACGCTCCGAGCCAGCGGAGATCATCGCCGCTCGCTTCCGAGACATCATCAACTCGGCAGCAATCCAAGAGCAGCTGCAGATTTCGGCTAACCTGCTCAACAACGACAGCATCGGTGCTACCAGTGCTACAGTTGTGTTGATTGGTAACGCCACCGCTGAAGCGCCGTCATCCGTCGGCGAAGTCATCATCACCCAAGGCAAGGGTGGCGGTGCCAACCGTGCACGTCCGCAAGGCCAGGTGGTCTTGGACTCGGTGAAGGTGACCGATGCTTCCGGCTTTGGTTTAACGATTGCATCCTCAGCTCCGGACCCAGTCACCGGGATCAGCGTTCCAGGCACGCCTCGGAACTTGATTACGCTCAACAGCGAAAACCTTGCTCCTGGTGCTGTCGTGATGAACAGCGAGTTCATCTCCAACGGCAGCGGTGGGATTAGCGTTACCGGTCCAGATCAATCTGCCGGTCTCCCACCATCCGCAGTTCCATTTGTGCGTTTGGTCAACAACACCATTGTTGGCGGGACGATCACAGCCGTTTCATCACTCCAGCCGCAAGTTTACGGCGGTCAGGTATTTGATGTCGGTAATTTTGCATTCGCCGATGTCGTGGTACCCAACAGTTACCAGAATCTGGCCGGCGGCGGACCTGCTCCAGCGGGCGGCTTAGACAACCCAGATGACGCTCTAGGCGTTCCAAACTTCAGCGGAAGTGGCGAACCGGAAGCCGGCGAAGGTGCCGTCAGCTTGGGCCCTGGTGGTCGAATCACACTTCAATTTACGGACAACTTCCTCACTGGTTCGGGAGATGCGGACCCTGATTTGATGCTGTTCGAAGTCGGCGACTCGGAAGAAGTTAGCGTTTCGGTCTCCGTTGACGGAATTCGCTTCACCGATGTAGGTCGAGCTTCGGGTGCTTCTCCATTCATCGATATTGACGCGTTCGGCTTCAATCAGAATTCGCGGATTGGCTTCGTTCGCTTGGTAGATGTGATCAACCAAGGCTCGATTACCGGTAGTTCTGTGGGTGCTGACATTGACGCCATCGGAGCGCTGTCCTCTGTACCTGCTGAGCGTGCCTCTCCGGGTGGAATCGGAGTCAGCGTAACGAACAACGGTACGGCAACACTGCTCAATAATGTGGTCACCAACTCAACGACTGGTATTACTGTTGATGCGTCCAGTGATTCGACGATCATTGGCGGGACCGTATTCCAACGCAATACGAACGACGTCGGTGGAAGTGCAACACTAGGCCAGTTCCCGACAGTTCTAGACGACAACGTGCCTGTCTTTGTGAGTGCTGGAGCTGGAAACCTATATCCTGCACCTGGCTCTCCAATCATCGACGCGTCGATCGACTCGCTTGGCGAACGTCCATCGTTGGCCGCTGTGAAGGAACCACTTGGAATCCCTGAGTCACCAATCCGCGCTCCTCAGTTTGACATTAACGGCCAGCTGAGAATCAACGACCCGAACGTCGAAGCTCCTTCTGGACTGGGCGAAAACGTGTTCAAGGATCGCGGTGCTCAAGACCGAGCCGACTTTGTTGGTCCGTCGGTGATCCTGCAGAATCCAGTCGACAATGACAATGCAGGTCTCGATGCAAATCCTGACCCAACGATCGTCGAGCTATCGAACATCACGCTGAACCACTTCGATATACGCCTTGTTGATGGCATCGCACCAAGCGATCCTTCGGCCGGCACCGGCGTCGACCACAGCACCATTTCGTCCGCTTCCGTACTCGTCTTCCGCAACGGCACTCCGCTCGTTGAGGGACTCGACTACCGATTCGGTTACGACTTCACCAATGGCGTGATCCGCCTTCAACCTCTTGCTGGGGTTTGGCAGCGAGAAAGCGTTTACACCATCCGCTTCGTCAACTCGGGCGAATCATCGGTTGTTGCCCAAGTCGGCTCCAACTACACAGACGGTGACCAGTTCAATGTCCTCGACAAGAACAACAGCGAGACGATCTTCGAGATTGATCTTGGCTACGTCATCGAAATGCCTAGCGACAACGGTATCGATGCTCTCTTGACTGATGGCACTGCGTTCCTGATCGACGACGGCGTCACCCGCCTGACCTTCGAGCTCGACAGCGACGGATCCACCACTCCATCGAGCATTCCAGTCAACATTGGAGTCAACCCAACTGTGTTGGGATCAGCTGCTGCAATCCAAGCGGCAATTGAAGGCTCTGCCATCAATGCACGCGTCCTACTTTCGAATGGACGACTTCAGATTCTGAGCGACGTGCCTGTTCAGTTCGATGTGCAGAACAGTGGCTTGCTAGTCTCCGGGCAGACCGGTGTTCAGACCGTCTTTGGACTTCAAATCCCATTGGAGCAAGGACAACCCATCGGAATTGCTGACGGTCAAACGTTCACCATCGACCGTAGCGGATCTCCAGTAACTTTTGAACTGGACACCAACGGAACCGTCCTGACTGGAAACACACCGGTTCAATTCGGTGCGAACGCTTCTGCTGCTCAAATCGGTGCTGCACTTGTGACCGCCATCGATGGTGCGGGCCTCGGCTTGAGCCCTGCCTACGATGGAAATGGCCTCGTACGACTCGGCGGTGACACCAACACCGGATTAGATCTGGATAACACGGTCTTGACCGAGACGGGGGTTGCGGGTGAACCCGCAGCAGTGAAAGTTGAAGTGCCTTTGGACGCATCAGCGACCGAAGTTGCCGCCATCCTGAAAGTTGCAATTGAAGGGGTGAACCTAACCGATGTGACGGTAACGCAGTTTGGCACGCGCCTCATCATCAGCGACATCCAAGGCATTTCGGGTGTCGGAGCCAACTTGATCGACGCCATCCGCGACTTGGCTGGCAATCCTTTGAAGCCAAACCAAACGGACGGCACGACCACTCTGACTGTCTTCATGGGTGAAGGCTTTGACTACGGTGATGCGGGAGCTCCTTATGCTTCCACAGCCGATCAAGGCGGACCAAGGCACACGGTTGTCAGCGGTCTCAGCTTAGGTGCGACGGCTACAGTCGACGCCGATGCGAAGCTAATTGACCAAGATACCGATGACGGAGTTACCTTCTCGGACATCTTCGCTGCATTCCAGGCGGACGCCGAGATTCAGGTCACCAATACGACTGGTAGCGATGCCTTCGTCTCAATGTGGATTGACTTCAATGGAAACGGATTCTTCGAGTCTTCGGAACGAGTCATTTCTTCACAAGTCATGAACCAACCGACGACCGTTTCCTTCCTTGTGCCGTCTTCGGCCGCAAGTGGAACGACTTACGCGAGAGTCCGTATCAGCACCGATCAAGACGCGGTAGCTTCCGCTGTCGGTGATGCCATCGACGGTGAAGTTGAGGATCACCTGATCACCATCAACGGCAATCCGTACACGAACGGCACCAACAATCTCGACGTCAACGGCGATGGGTTTGTTTCACCAATCGATGCCCTCCAAGTCCGCAACTACCTGAATGACCCGACCAACCCAGCCGACTTGAGCCTGCCGGCCACGAATGTACCGCCTTACATCGACGTGAACGGCGATGGTTCGGTCAGTGCAATCGACGTACTGCTGGTCATCAACTTCCTGAACGAGCAAGCTCGGGGTGGAAGTGGCGAAGGTGAGTTCGCTCTTGGGGCCGACCTAGGAGACGTCGGTGACTATGCAGTACCGCAAAATGTACTCGCAAGCGATTGGGCAAACGGACTCGAGAACGTGGTCACCCATGTCCGGCGACAAGAGAGCACTTCACTGAATGCTGCTGACGTTGCCCTGCTAGACGGTGATACCGAAGGAACCGCATCAGACCTAAGCCAAGACGAAGACCGTGCGACCGCCGTCCCACCGGTCAGTAGCGATCGGGCTTGGGCCGAGTTCGGCGACGACTCCGAAGAAGAGGACGCGTTTGGGGCAATCCTAGACGAACTCTTCTAGGGTTCTCACAGTCGAATGTAATCCCGCTAGGATCAAACCAAGACGAATACCGTCTGGCGGGACACAGCAACGGATTCAGGCCTGGAAACGGTAACGTTTTCAGGCCTTTTTCGTTCACGCAGACTTCCGTCGCTGGTTGTCCAGTGATCCGCCGCCAATTCAGCTTCACAACGTCCCCGGTTGCCCTCAACGGCCGGTTTCATCTACTCATATTTTGCGGCTTATACAATCTCGGAATTAATTCGTCCCAATCCGTGACACACCTCACGTTGTGGGAACCTGTTTATCTAAATAGAGTCAAAGTAGTGCTCCACATACCAGAGGGACTGCATACGACTAGTCTCAGCTTTTTCAGGCGCAATCCAACGCTTTTGTCGAAAATGCGTCACGAGAATCGAAGCTGAATTAACTACAGCCACAGGTGATGTCGAATCTGACATTCCTTGCCAAGCTGTGCTTGAGAGAAACTGGATCCGCCCGAATGCTGCTCAATTTTTGGAACAAAGCCCCGAGACAACGTCGACGAATTCGTGAACGTCAAAGAGCTAGCATTGCGTGCGATTTACGTCGTAGTCTCCGTGTAGAAACGCTTGAGGAGCGACGCGTGTTTACGGCGGTGCCTTACGGCGCGAACGCTCTGGACACGGGAGAATTCCTGCTGGGCGACGTTGCTGTCACTCCTGTATTCCTCGAGAGCAACGGCCAGTTTGACCCAAGTACAGAGGACTGGACTGAGTCTTCGAAGCAATCCGTCCTGGCAAACATCGATGAAGGCCTACAGTGGTGGGAAGATACTCTCGACAATCTTAACACGGTCCACGAGATCGATTTCACCGTCGACACCACCTTCGCGGACACGCCTTTCGAAACACGCTACGAGGGGATTTCGCGTCGCTCGAACGACTACTCGCTGTACGTTCGTGAGTTCCTGGACGCTCAAGGTTATACGTCGGGCAACCTTGAGATCGACATGCGCAATTTCAATCATGCTCAACGGCTTGCTCACAATACGCAGTGGGCATTTACCATCATCATGGTTCCCTCGTTCAATGACGCTGACGGGCAATTCGCTGCCGGCGGCAGTTTTCGCCGAGCTTTCGCATTTGCCGGTGGCCTGTTCATGGTCGTACCTTCAACCAGACCCGCGTCAACGATTGCGCATGAATTGGGGCATATCTTCTGGGCGCGCGACGAGTACATTGGCGGTGGAAACTATTTCCAACGCCGCGGCTATTACAACACACAAAATCTAAACGCGGCTGACAATCCGGACCCGAATTTTGTGCAGCAGCCGTCGATCATGGCTGCGGGAACGCTGCTTCAGGATGCGTATGACAACAACATCTCGCCGGCCTCGACGTTAGCGATGATCGGCTGGCAAGACTCCGACAACGACGGCATCTTTGACGTACTTGATGTACCACACCGATTGAATGGTACCGGCTACTACGACACCACCACTTCAACCTATCGTTTTCAGGGATCGGCTTCGGTCCAGACACTTCCGAATCTGAATCCGTCCGGATTAGGTAACGACATCACCATCAATCGAATTCGAGAGATTGAATATCGGTTTGATGGAGGAGCATGGCAAACTGCCCTGACGCCGGATGTCTACGAAATTGATTTGAACCTGTCGATCAACGTTCCCGACGGTGCTCAAGAGATAGAAATCAGAGCGAGAGATTCAAGCACCACGGTAACAAGTAACGTATTTGTAGGTCGTGTGGCGCGAGCGGACGCAACTCCGCTACCTGGAATCAACGGTTTTGCGTGGATCGACCAAAACGACAACAATCTCAGGGATTTGGGGGAGTATGGCCAGGAGTTTTGGACCGTCGAACTCGTCGACGGTGCGGGTTCCCCACTCGAACTGCGAACCGTTATCGAGCCCGATGACCTGCCCGATGGCCAATTGACTAGCGGCTTTAGCCCGGATGTTGCCCTGCGTGCCATTGGCAGCCGAACAGATGGGCGCATTGGTGTCTTCAATGACACTTCGCCGAGCACGGGTAGCAAAGTATTCCGAGGCTTCAACACGCAGACCAATTCATATTTGTCAGGCTGGGACTCCAACATGCGCTTCCAGGCTGATTTCAACCAGCTTACAAGCATTGTTGAAATTGATGCGATCGGGACCGGCAATGACACCTACGGTCGACTCGAAGCCTATAACACCCAGGGCCAGTTGCTCGGTCGTTACACGACGCAAGCACTTGGGGTTGGAGAGGTCGAAACCATGCGAATCGAGCGTGGGGTAGAAGACATCGCCTACATCATCGCAGAGGGGCACGGCAACACTTCGGTCAAGCTCGATTTTCTGCGTTTCGGCCCCGAGTCCACAACGCTTACGGGCCCACAAGGCCAGTTCGCGTTCCATAGCTTGCCGGCTGGCACGTACAACGTCCGAATGACACCAAGCAATGGTTTTGTGGCGATTGACCCAGCGGGAGGACAGCGCGTCGCCTCCGTTGCTGCGAATGAAGCGGTCATCGATGTCGACTTTGGCTTTGGGACGACCACAAGCCAATGGCAGAATCCGAACAATCAGTTCGACGTGAATGCAGATACGATCGTAACGGCAATTGACGTGCTACTTATCATCAACGACATCAATCAGAACGGGGCGCGAGATCTCACTGGTTCTTCCACAAGTACTCCACCGTACATCGATTCAAGCGGCGACAGTTTCGTCTCTGCTTTGGACGTGCTCATGGTAATTAACCACGTCAACAACAATGGCAGTGGCGAAGGCGAATCGGTGCCAGCTCTAGAGTGGGGCGACGACGAAGAAGAACGAGATCTTTTCTTTGGTGAATTTGTTTAGCAGCATGACCTAGGCCCCCTTGCGCGCGGTTCCAATGCAACACGCCGGTTCATTCCGAACTCGACTTCTTTGATACGTCTTCTTTGATACGTCCGAGCGTGCTCCTCCGATGGGCAGGGTATGTCAGTCCGAAGTGCCCTTTCTCGGCTGGAGACTTCGGTCTTCGAGGCCCCCGTCCGGAAGCCACCTGCTGCTTCGAAAAAGTTCCCCCTTGGAACAGGCAAGAGGCAAGACTCGATCTCCCGCGACTTTGTGCTCGCCATCTACGCCCCTCCAAAGGGCTATAAACAAAGACTTTATCCCTGAATATTCGGAACTTTCCTAAAGACCGTTCCTCTAAGGGTGACAGCGGTGTGGATTATGGGGCCAATTAGGAAGCTGCCGCCTGGGAAAGATGAAATAGCCCTACTTCCAAACCACCCCAATTACCTTAATTGAAAAGACAGCCCTGTTTGACTAACCTGAACGCTTCTAGGTTGGCCAATGACCAGTCTCCTCAACTCTTCTTACTTGTCCCAGAACCACTTGGATGGTTTTTCCCGCGGATTATGCCTCGGAAGCTAGCCCCCGGCAGCGGTGATAGACAGTAGAAGCGGCGGACTCAAAACACTTCATTTCCTGGACGTCTCTAGGCGCAAAGATGAAAAATCGAATTGGATCCCTTCTACGGCGAAAACGCACCGCACAGCGAACACACGAGAATCGTCGGAAATCGCTGCGAATGGAGTCACTCGAAGGACGGCGGCTCCTAGCTGCGGACACTGGTGTGTACCCAGTGCCATTTCCCTATCAGAACGATTTGATTCCTGAAGACGTCAGTGGCGACTACGACGTTTCTGCGATTGATGCATTGCTCGTGATCAATGCCATCAACAACGATGTTGCCCTCTCGGAAGTCGAACCAGGACGCAAGGCCGACGGCCCAATGTACGATGTCAGCGGCGACAATCAGCTTTCGCCGCTTGACGCCCTTATGGTGCGTAACTTCTTGAACGGGGAAGGCGAAACCACTCCGACCGCCGTCTTCACCTACGAGTTTATCGACAGTACCGGTGCTCCGCTGAGCGGTAATCAAGTCACTGTTGGAGACATTTTCCAGCTTCAAACATTCATTCGTGACACCCGGGGCTTCAGTGCTGCAGGCATCAATGCCGCCTATTTGGACATTGCCTTCGACAACGATACCTCGTTTGACGTGGCAGTTGGTGAAATCCAAACGCTCAAGTTCTTTGTCAACCAGTTAGATACTAGCGACACCTCTAGCAGCTTCACACTTGGCTTTGATGGCCAGACGACTGCCCCGATTGCATTGTTTGCAAACGGCTCTCCGAGATCAGATACCGCTATCGCGGAATCGATCGAAACGGCATTGGCCGATTTGTCTAATGTTGGAGCTGGCAATGTAACCGCGATCGTGGACAGTGCTGCGAAGTCCGAAGATCAGCAAAACAATGTGCCGCGATTTAACTTTGAGATTCGATTCGCAAACCAACTTGCTGGACAAGACCTGCCAGAGATCACTCTTGATGATTCGAATGTGGCCGTCACACCAGGCGGTACTTTTGAGTTCGCTATTGCAACCGTTTTGAACGGTGATGAGTCCAACCCCGAGGCAGAAGCCAACGCGTTTGTATTCAGCGATCTCTATGATTTTGCTCGTCGCTCCGATGTACAACCGGGTGAATTCAACGATATCGGGGCTGCTTCTCAGCAGATTCCATTGCCTGGTCCAGCTGAGTCGAAGCTGCTCTTCACGGTCCCTCTCGTCGCACGCTCGCCTGGTGTCATCAATTTCACACCCAATGAAGCCGACAACCCTCCCTCTACGGACATCATTACCGGGACAACAGTGATTCCGACGTCGATGGTCGACTTTGGGGACGCATTCTCGATCACCGTTGTATCGGACCCGACAGCTCCAATCGCAGTGAATGACACTCTGACGATCAACGAAGATTCGTCAGTCACTCTCGGAACCAACGTTCTTGCCAACGATACCGTCACAGCGCCTCGAACGCTCAGCGTACTTTCAGCCGCGACTACGGGGACCACAGTCGGAACGCTAAACGGTCTGACGTACTCCCCGCCAGCAGACTTCTCGGGCACGGATGTCATCACCTATATCGCCCAGGATAGCACCGGATTGCAGTCCAATATTGGAACGGTGACGATCAATGTGACCGCAGTCAACGATGATCCAGTCGCAAATGACGACACGGCGACCGTTGACGAAGACTCCGTCAACAACCCGCTAGATGTTCTCAGCAATGACAACGGAGGACCGAACGAGTCCACGGATACACTGACCATCACCGCCGTCGGCGCGACAAGCAACGGCGGTACCGTTAACATCGTCAACGGAACTTCGTTGACCTACACGCCAGTTGCCGGGTTCATCGGAACCGATGTATTCACATACACCATTGAAGACCAAGGTGGTTTGACCGACACGGCCACGGTGACGATCACGGTCGAGCCAGCAGTACTTCCACGCGGGCGGGCTGACGCGGCAACGACGGATGAGAATAACGCGGTCGAAATCGATGTCCTCAACAATGACCGTGTGAACGACAACTCAAACGCGACCCTAATTAGTGTCACCAATGGTGCTTTTGGAACAGTGACCATCAACGATGGGGGTACCCCCAATGACGCGACCGATGACACGGTCACTTACACCCCAGACGATGAGAACTTTAACGGCACAGACACTTTCACTTACGTGATGAACGACACGTCTGGACTTGGTGCTGACTCAACCGGCACGGTAACCGTTACCGTGAACAACATTAACGACGCGCCGGTACTTGCTGACGATACGGCGACGACGGAAGAAGACACTCCTCTAACGATTGCTGCAGCAACACTGCTGAGCAACGATTCGCCTGGGCCTGGTGAAGACGCGAGTTCGCAAAACCCGCAAACGTTGACCATCACTGCAGTCGGAAATGCTAGTAGCGGAAGTGTCGCACTTGATGGAACCAACGTCGTCTACACACCTGCGGCTGACTTCAACGGCACAGCGACATTTACTTATGACGCGACCGATAATGGCACACCCGCTCTTACGAGTACTGCGACCGTCACCATTACCGTTACCGCTGTGAATGACGCTCCTATCGCTGGCGACGATACGGCCAGCACCGATGAAGACACCAGCCTTCAGATTTCCACGGATACGCTGCTAGCGAACGATTCGTCTGGGCCATCCGATGAGTCGGGTCAGACGCTTACGATCACTGCTGTATCCGGAAGCAGTGCAAATGGCGGGACCGCCAGCCTTGCAGGCACGACAGTTACCTACACACCGGCGGCTGACTTCAATGGAACGGACACCATTACCTATACATTGAGTGACGGTCAGGCTACATCCACGGGAACGCTGACAATCAATGTCGCACCGATTAATGATGCCCCCGTGCCTGGAGCAGACAGTCTCGCGGGCTTCAACCAGCAAAGCCTCATTATCAACGTGAGTGACCTTCTCGCGAACGATACGCCTGGCCCAGCCAACGAGTCGAGTCAGACGCTCAGCATCACTGCTGTGGCAGCCACCAGTGACACCAACGGTACCGTTGTCTTGAATAGCGACGGAACCATCACCTACACTCCCAACACGGACTTCGTTGGCACAGCGACCTTCACCTACACGGTAGAAGATGACGGTCCAACCGGCGGATCCAACGTCAACTCGGCAACTGGAACCGTCACGTTGGATATCCAAGCGTTTACCCCGAGCACCATTGGCGGTACCGTTTGGGTCGACGAGACCGGAGACGGAATCATCGATGCATCAGAGCGACAGCTTGGTGCAGTAGAAATCTCCATTAGTGGCACCTCCCTTGGCCAAAGCGTTTCTGAAACCGTCATGACGCTTTCTGATGGATCTTACTCATTCGACGAACTTGGTCCCGGAACCTACACGATTAGCTTTGCACAGCCGACGTACTTCCTTGACGGCGTCGATGTTCCAGGATCACTTGGTGACCAAGACACCGTTGAAAATCAATTCACGGTCACGGTTACAGAGCCTGGCGGAGTCAGCGATAACAATTACAACTTCGCTCTCTTGGGCTTGGATCCGATGCATGCTCGCAAGATCGACCAGCTTGCGTCTCGCTACATGATCATGAACCCATCGCTAGCCTACAACGGTGCCTACTTCGCAGTCGGTGCAGACAACAGCCTGCTATGGAGTGCGAAACTGGATGGCTTCGATTCCGCGGTGTTTACTGAAGCCGTGATGACCAACGGTGGCAGCGGAGTCTTGCTGACCTACGTTGATGAGGCTGGCAACATCTTCACCGCATCACTTGGACGCGGCGACTTCGTGAAGACGACCAACCAAGATGGAAATTCGATCATCCGCGTTTTGGGATCCAGTGACGATTTCGACTGGCAACAAGTTTCTCGAGCGACACCACCATTTAGTGCCCAGAACTACTTGACGTCGATCGACGAAATCTTCGCTCAAGAAGGCTGGTAATGAGAAAAACCTTATAGTCACCGGGTCTTTCCGCGCCCCTGTCGTGACGAATCAATCAAACCGGACCGAGTGCATGCTTGGTCCGGTTTTCTTTTGCGCTAGGTGCTTTCGACGCAACGCTTGGCCCTCGGCATAGGGTCCAGGCTTTCTTGAAGCCCACGTCCACGTGAACCTCAGCATGCTGCCACCATCCCCTTTCTTTTGCCTGGTTCCTTTCATCAACCACAAGACATCCACCGTAGTCCATCTTCGAATCTCATCGGATCGTAATATCCGCGAATCGACCGCTGCAGAAAGCTTGTGTTCGGCAAGAGGAAGTTCAGTCGAATTGATTTCCGCGACCTACATTCTTAGGGCAGCCTTATTTGCAACGCGTTCCGCAGCAACATTCTGCGGACATTCACTGTAAGTCTTACCGGGAATTCGAAACACCATGCTTCGAGGCGACTTCTCCAACCTACCGGCACTCGGAGGTCGAGGCCCATTGCGAATTATGTTCATCCATACCGAATTGGTGGTTGGCGGCGCTGAGACTCTGCTAGTCGAGATCATCCGAAAGCTCGATCGAACACGCTTCGCTCCCGAGCTATGCTGCCTCAAAGGTCTTGCAGAACTTGGCGAGGTTCTTGCAGCAGAGATTCCAACCCATTCGGGCTTGCTCAGAAGTAAATTCGATATTGGCGTTATTCGGCGGCTTGGCAACCTCCTGAAAGAACGAGAGATGGACGCGGTCGTCACCGTCGGCACCGGTGGGGATCGGATGTTCTGGGGAAGACTCGCCGCCTGGTATGCCGGAATCCCCGTGGTTCTATCGGCACTACACTCAACGGGTTATCCCGTGACGGTTGAGCCGATCAACAAACTGCTTGCGCCGATCACGGACGGCTTTATCGGATGCGCATCAGCGCATTCCAAATACTTGGCATCCGGTGAAGGTTGCCCGCCCCAAAAAGTCTACACCGTTTGGAATGGTGTTGATGTCGATCGCTTTCAGCCAGGTGATGCAGCTGAGATTCGTAAGCGAATTGGGTTACCCATCGACGCCCCAGTAGCTGGCATCGTCGCGGCGCTTCGGCCCGAGAAACAGCATGTGCTACTGCTCGATGCTTGGGCAAACGTCCTAAATCGGATACCGAAGGCCCAGCTAGTCATTGTCGGAGATGGGATCGAACGCGAAAAGATCGAGCAACGGGCCCTTGAGCTCGGAGTCACTCAGAATGTCCACATGCTTGGCACAAGGCATGACGTGCATGAAATCCTTACCGCGTTCGACGTCAAGATCCTCGCATCCAGGATGGAAGCCAATCCGGCATCCACGCTGGAAGCCAATGCATGTGGTGTTCCAGCAATCGCTCCTAACGTGGGCTCTCTACCGGATACCATCCAAGACGGAGTCACTGGCCTTTTAACTCCGCCAAATGATCCCGAAGCACTTTCCATTGCGATTCAAAAGATGCTGGGAAATCTAGGTACTGCGAAAAAAATGGGACAGGCCGCCCTAAAAACGGTTCGTCAACGCTTTTCAGTAGAAGTTATGGTCGCTGGTTATGAATCCTTGATTGAAGGCTTATACCAAGCTGCTCAGAATCCTAACTTCAACTACACCCCAGAAGACCACGACGCCGCGATGGACAGCCGCATCGCGGCCATTAGCGAGCGCAGAAAGCAAGCCTCCTCATTGGCCCCAGCATACACGTGTCTTTCTGCCGACCAGACAACGTCTCTTCTACCAAATCAACTTGGCTGAAGATTCGCAGGCGTATCGCTGAATATAGAAAAACGATGAAGCCTCACAGTCTTCCAACGGCTCAATATTTGAGGTGTAGATCTGCTGAACGTGGATAGCCTCGGTCTAAGCCTGTAGTGTTTAGATTGCGTCCGGGCCTCTTTCGCCTGTACGAATCCGTATGCAATCATCCATCGGAAGCACGAATACCTTGCCGTCGCCAATCTGGCCTTTGTCGCCCGTCTTGGCAGCTGCAAGCACAGCCTCAACGGTTGGCTCAACGAATTCATCGTTAACTGCTATCTGCAGCTGAACTTTGCGCAGAAGATTTGTCTTTACGTCTGGGGTCCGAGACGAAAGCTGTCCTCTCTGACGTCCAAAACCTTGGCAATCGACTACGGTCAGGCGAAAAACCTCGACCTCCGTAAGAGCCTGCTTCACCGCTTCCAGACGACTCGGTTGCACAATCGCAATGATTAACTTCACAACCCACCTTCGATCTTAGTACTCAGCCTCGACTCTTGCAGCACTGTGCGACCAACTCGTTGCAACATGCGGCAGCTCCAATAGCCTGTCGGACTCCCCATGCCGGACTCCCCCGTCAGGCGGTTCAGTCAGATCGTAGTGCAATTCCGAGCAATTCATAGACCGCTGCAATAATCATTCGCCGCAGTTGAAAATTCGATAACGCAACAACACTCAAAATGCAGCTGACGAACCCCGAAAAAAAAGAGCCGCCCTTCGCACAGCGAAGAGCGGCTTTTTGGGTTCAAGCTAGACGTCCCGCGAGTGGAAGACGGTCAGCTTCGAAGCGATTCTTTAAAAATACCCCGGCCCGGACGCGTGAGGCGGACACTCGTCGCGAGCCTTAGTGGGGTACCTTCAGGCCCAGGCATGAGCCGAAGTCGCTTGACAGAACTTTTAAGAGATAAATGGCCGCGACCGCCAAACCTCGCCCCGGCTTGACGATCGCGTTAGCTGTTTCGAGTCCAGCTGGGTGCCAGGCTAGCTTGCTTTCGCAATGCCTTCTGCCGGATATGCGTGCATACCGTGCTCGGAGATATCCAAGCCAGTTTGCTCTTCCTCAGGGCTCACGCGAAGCAGTCCAATCACCTTGAGTGCACCGAAGAGAACCAGCATGGTGACAAAGGCCCAAGCACAGATCGATACCGTACCGATGAGCTGAATCATGAAGCTCGTAGAGCCACTTTCGAGATGCGTGTTTGGAAGAACTCCAATCGCCATGCAGCCCCAGACACCGCACAGGCCGTGTACAGGAAAGGCTCCAACAGGGTCATCAATTTGAAGCTTATCTAGTAGCAGTACACCACCGATGATGAGCAAGCCGGATACAACACCAACGACAAGTGACATCCAGGTCGACATGCAGTCACAGCAAGCCGTGATACCGACAAGTCCACCGAGAATCCCATTCAAACCCATCGAGAGATCAGGTTTACCAAATAGGCCCCAACTCAACAGAGTCGCGACCAATCCACCAGCGGCAGCTGAAAGAGTTGTTGTGACGGCAATGTGCATCGTTGCGTCGATATCGCCGGTCGCTTGGAAAGCAAGTTGGCTACCTGGGTTAAACCCGTACCAGCCAAACCAAAGGATGAATACACCAAGAGCAGCGATCGGCAGGCTGTGACCTGGCATTGGCATACTCTTGCCGTTCACGAAGCGTCCAATACGAGGCCCCAAGATGATGGCCCCAGCCAATCCAGCAAATCCACCAACGCCGTGGACAACTGCCGACCCAGCGAAGTCCTGGAACGCCATCGACCACTCTTCTGCAGCTGCGTCATACTCGCCGAAGCGGGTCAGCCATCCGCCGCCCCATTTCCAGAAGCCACTAATTGGATAGATAATCGCGGTCAGAACGGCACTGTAGACCAAGTAACCGCCGACCTTCATACGGCCAGCAACAGCACCAGAAACGATCGTAGCCGCAGTAGCCGCGAAGACCGCTTGGAAGAGCCAGTCTACTTCCGGAGCAAAGGTGCGGTCTGCAGCAGCAGCGTAGCCATCGAGACCGAATCCACCAAACCCAAAGAGGGTAGCGCCCGAGATCGAGAGAGACGGATCAATGTCGTAGTAGCTGGCCGGATACATGATCGCGAAACCAACCAGGAAGAACAGGAGGACCCCAACACAGATGTCCATCGCGTTCTTAAACAAGACGTTGACGGCATTCTTCTGGGCATTGAAGCCTGCCTCAACCATCGCAAACCCGGCCTGCATGAAAAACACCATGACCGCTGCGATGAAAAGAAACGCGTTATCAAGTGCGTAGCCGACCCCCAGGTCAGCAGATTCCTCTGCGGCAGCGTCCTCACCTGGGTCTTCTGCGACCTCTGCAGTAGCATCCGGAGATGCATCCTGAGCAACCGCAACAGACCCAAGTGAGAGACACAACCCCAACAACCCCACAAGGAGAACGCTTAGGCGCGCCCCGCGCCAAATGTCGAAATGACTTACCATTCGTCTACCGCCTTTCTACAACAGCAAAACACCAAGGAATCGGTGCCGTTCACGCCAACAGCACCGCGGATTACTTCAGCTGTCGCAACTGCTCTTGCCCGGGCCAATCAACCAATCAAAACACAGGTGCGATTCGAAGCCCCCAATGAATTCAATTAGGGTTTCCCCGAGAAATGCAAGCATCGTGCCAGAACTGGCAGCATTTGTGCCTACTTTTCATACGCGGTTTGCAACACCGCTATGGGCTAGCAAGGGGAATTCTTGCCCCAGAGATTCGATGCCGAGTTTGATTGCCAATTAAAGAAGCCTGATTTACGGGCAAGCGTGCTCAAACGAGAGGCATAACACTATCCCACACGGCTTGTACTGAAGTGGCCAAGTCGGCTGCTCGAACCCCAGTGTATTGCCCCAACTTTACGGGCTACTGAAAAGCGTCATCAGCGCGGAATTGTAACGGCGCTCCGCCAAGATAGTGGTCGCAGAGTTGGTCGATAGCTGCAGCGAGAATATAGATCGTCGAACGCAAGAAGCCGCTGGAGATGACTCCAGCGGCTTCTAAGTTCTATCGACGAGCACGGACCGGCTATTAGCCAGCCTGATGCTGCAAGGTGGGAGGTGTTGACTAGAAGGTCAAGACAACGTCGCCACCGACGGTCGTTTGGCTTTGGCCGAGCTCGTTTCCGATGACTCCATCCTTGTCCCAATCCCAGCGTACTTCTGGGCGGAACAGCATGTTTTCGCCCATGCCGATGTTGAGACCCGTCGTGAATTGGTAAACATCGTTGTGGCCGCCTGCCAAGTCATCGATGTTGTACCACTCAAGTCGGTTACCCCAAGTCAGGTTGTCGCTGAGCGAAACCAACAGGTAGTTATTGACGTCGAACGTCTCGCGCTCAACAGCTCGGTTTACACCCGTGTCGGTGTCCAAGTAGTCGATCCACAATACGTGAGTGATCGCGTCGGAAAGCTGTGTGGTGTAGATCGAGCTGGTCATGAAACCAACTTCGTTGGCAGCACCTTCCCCAAATCGGCCGACGATGTACTGATTGGTTACGTTGAACGTATCCGTCAGATCCACCGAGTAGCCACCGAGAAACGCATCGCCGTTATCTTCGAAGCCACTGTCCCAACCCATGACCCATCCGCCGTAAAGCGTGGTGGTGTCACTTGCACTGTAGGTTGCCAAGACACCCGTGTGGGTGAATGGCTCACTACGATACATGGTATAGCTGTGGGAGTAGAAGAAGTTGCCAGGAGCGCCAACGACTTCGTACCCGATCAGTGTGTAAAAGTGACCAGCAATTACGCTGACGTCACCAAATGCAACTTCACCGTACAACTGAGGGATAGCGTGACCGTAGATTCCGTTATCCCAGCCGTTGTCCCAGTGATTGTTTGCGATACCAAATGCTTGGGTATCTTGGGCATCAACACCATAGAGGTAGTCAATACGTCCACCGAAGCCAATGCCGTTGCTTCCATCGGCGACCTTCTCAGCGTAGAGCCAAGCCTGGTGCAGACGAACTTTATCAGCATGTTGGTTGAATAGTGTGTTGTTGTATGTGTGGTAGCCGAGAGACAACCAGCCACCAACGTCCCAACCTGAAAGCAAACCGCCTCCGCAGCCGCCGAACGCTGAGTCGCAGCCGCCGTCGTCGCAAGCAGATTCACATCCGATGTCACAGCTCAGGTCGGCGCAACCGCTGATTGGCTCTTCGGTGCAACCGCATGATGCTGGAATGACAGAGCTGTACTCTTCCAGTTGTGCCTTGGTGACTACAGGAGCCGCATCTTGGGCGTAGTAGTCGCTAAAAGAACTTGCAGGAGCTTCCGCGAGCGCGGTGCCCCCAAGGCAAGACGCGGCGATAGCCACGGACAGTGCCCACTTCGTAAGCTTCATTTCTTCATCCTTGATAACTCGGAATCCTGAACGACCACTACCGAATCCTGGCGTGGGGTCGAAGATGATGTGCACTCAGAGGAAGTCGCCTTTGAGCCACTCGACAGTGATCCTTCCACTGTCTGCACACCATCTATAAACGCGTTTCCGAGATAGCTATCGGTGTCGAGCTGCGATTGTGAATAGGATCGCTTAAGAAGGTTTGCATTGACCCGTGAGGCAGACTTTGCGGTCATCGTAGACCGTAGCTTTTGTAGCGATTAGTACGACCGAGATGAGGCTATCTGATGGGGTCGCGAAGTACACGGTTCTACCAACGATTCATGAATAGAACGCAAAAAGGCACCCCAATTTCTTGAGATGCCTTTATTAGTCTTAGTCTTAGTCGCTAGAGTTCACTACCGAGCTCGCAGAGCTCGGTTCGAACTAGAAGCTCAGGACGATGTCACCACCCGCGGAGGTCTGAGACGATCCGAGCTCGTTACCGATGACGTTATCCTTGTCCCAGTCCCACCGTACTTCAGGACGAACCAAGAGGTTTTCGCCAAGTCCGAGATTGAATCCAGTGGTGAACTGGTACACGTCATTTCGTCCACCAGCCTGATCATCGATGCTGTACCACTCTAGGCGGTTACCCCAGGTCAAGCTGTCCGAAAGTGTCACGAGTAGGTAGTTCGTGATATCGAGAGTTTCTCGCTCAGTCGCGCGGTTTTGTCCGTGGTCAGTGTCTAAGTAATCCACCCAGAATACGTGAGAAACCGCGTCGGTCAATTGCGTCGTGGCGATCCAGCTAGTCATGAATCCGACTTCGCCGTACTGGCCACTGCCGTTGCCCTGCTCGCTGAACCGACCAACGACATACTGGTTCGTAATGTTGACGTCATCGGAAAGGTCGATTGAGTAACCACCGAGAAACGCGTCGCCGTTATCCTCGAAGGCACTATCCCAGCCCATCACATAACCGCCGTAGACGGTCAGGTTGTCGCTTGCACTGTACGTAGCCAATGCACCCGTGTGCGTAAATGGCTCGCTGTTGTACATGGTGTAAGCATGTGAGTAGAAGAAGTTCCCAGGTGCACCGACAACTTCGTAACCGATCAAGGTGTAGAAGTGGCCCACGATGACGGACAAGTCACCCATGGCAACTTCACCGTAAAGTTGTGGAATAGCATGGCCATAGATGCCGTTGGTCCAACCAGTGTCCCAATGCCCATTGGGGATGCCAAACGCTTGAGTATCTTGAGCATCTACACCGTATAGATAGTCGATGCGACCACCGAATCCGATGCCGTCGCTTCCGTCGGCGACCTTCTCAGCGTAGAGCCACGCCTGATGAAGTCGAACGCTGTCAGCGTGCTGGTTGAAGAGCGTGTTGTTGTAAGTGTGATGACCAAGAGAAAGCCATCCACCGACGTCTAGCCCATTAAGAAGTCCGCCGCCACCGCCGAGCAACCCGCTACCGCCGAGCAAGCCACCACAACCGCTATCGCATCCACCGTCACAGCTGCTTGCGCAACTGCCGCAGACGGCTGCATCATCGCAGGCCATCGTGGTAGGTGCACAAGAGGATGCGTCACACCCTGTGTCGCAGCTACTTACTGGAGTGTCGGTGCAACCGCATGAGGCAGGAACAACCGCACTGTACTCGCGAAGATCTTGGGCAGATACAATCGGCGCAAACTCTTCAGTCGCCTCTTGTGCTTTCGCTGACCCACCTAGGCATGCTGTTGCAATGGCAACGCTAAGAGCCCACTTACCAATTTTCATCTGATCATCCTTGACTATCGATACCCGGTTGTCCCACCAGCAATACCCGATCGAATGCCGCCCAAGAGACGTTCTCAAAGAGAGTGCGTCTCGCACATTCCAGGCACGGGAACGCAGCGGTTCCTGATTTGAGGATTGGAACGATTACCGCAATCGTTGCGGTTATAGGACTAGCTATCGGTGACGGTCGCACGTCGATTCACGGCATTTGAGGGATTGCGACCGTTAGATTCGTAGCAATCGATCGGATTTGATAAGCTTTAACGGCTAGAAAGACTTTACTGCGTTTATGACAGTATTAGTGTTCCGCTAGCAAAGCCTTGGCGAACATCTCAGGATCGAATTCCGCGATGTCATCTACTTGCTCACCAAGTCCAACCAACTTGACGGGTAACTCAAACTCCTGACGAATTGGGACGATCACCCCACCCTTGGCAGAACCATCGATTTTTGCCAGGACAATGCCGGTACACCCGGCAGCGTCAGAAAAGCCACGAGCTTGGCTGATGGCATTTTGCCCTGCGGTCGCATCCAACACGAGCAGAACTTCATGCGGCGCTTCTTCAATATGCTTGCCTATGACCCGACGAATCTTGTCGAGTTCCTGCATTAAATTGCTCTGAGTCTGTAGACGTCCGGCTGTATCAATAATGCAAACGTCGTAGTTCTCTTCTTTGGCTCGCTGGCTGGCCTGATATGCAACGACACCAGGATCCGCACCTGCCTTGGCCGTCACGATGTCACAGCCAATCCGCTCCGACCATATGGTCAGTTGCTCAACAGCGGCAGCACGGAATGTATCACCTGCGCCCAAGAGCACTCGTTTGCCCTGCCCTGTGAATCGATTTGCTAGCTTCGCGATGGAAGTCGTTTTGCCTGAACCATTCACGCCAACCACAAGAATAACCGTCGGGCCTTCATCGGCGAAATTGATCTGCGTGCCGCCCTGTGCCAGAGTCTCCGCAATCTCTTCGGAAATAACCTTCAAGATCTCATCGAAGTCCACCTTGCGGGCTCGATGTTCCTTGCCGATCCGATCGCGAATCTGCTTCGCCATTTCGCCGCCCATGTCACTCTTGACCAAAACGGCAAAGAGTTTGCGGAGAAAATCGTCGTCAACCAGTTCGCCCTGGCTCTTGAGGATATCTCGGATATCCGTGTTTAGAGCCCGACTCGTCTTCTTCAACGCGGATTTAACGCTAGCGAAGATACCTCCGGATTTGACCGGCTCGCCTTGCTGCTTTTGTTCGCCCGCAGCTTGGTTCCCCCCATTTGCGTCTTCAATAGGAGAAACCGAATCGTTGCCGTCGTCTTTCTTGCGATTCCAAAAAGCCATCAGTTCAATTCACACGCTTCTTCGTAGTGTTCGTATACCTTTAGCAGTTCAGTCTCTTTCGCTGAGACGATCTCCTGCAACTCTTTCATCTTTCGCCCATCCCTCAGATTGGATGGATCCAGCATAGCCTCATGAGCTTCCGCAATCTCAGCTTCCAAACCCTGGATATCGGACTCCAAATCCGCCACTTTGCGATAAGGGAACTTCCGTTTGCGTTTGGCTTTCTTCCCTGAATCGGACTCCAAATTGGTTCTGGTTTTGGACGGTGTCGCTTTCGCTGATTTCCCCGCGATGCGATTGCCCTGCTTCGCCGAACCAACCACTCCACGGTCCTCAACCGCCAGCCCTTCTTTGAGCCAGTGGCGATAGGTGTCGTAGTTCCCCCGAAGCTGACTTACCTGCCCTCCCCTGAGAACCATCACGTTATCCGCGACCGCATTCACCAAGTAACGATCATGGGTCACCAGAATCACTGTACCGTCAAAATCCCGGATCGCCGACTCCAAAGCATGTCTTGACCAAAGATCCAAGTGATTCGTTGGTTCATCCAACACCAGGACATTGGCCTCCATAGCAGACAACCAAGCCAACATGGTCCGGTTCTTCTCGCCGCCACTAAGCAGCCGCAGCGGTTTTACCGCCGATTCGCCGGACAGGCCAAATGCACCAAGAATGTCCCGCCGCTCGCGGTCATCAAGATCGCGGTGCGGGACACGAATCGCCTCGGCCGCGGTCGTATCTTCGGGCAGCTTTGACAACAACTGGTCGAAATATCCAACCCTGAGCTTATGTCCAAGCTGGATGGTACCCGAATCCGCTTCCAGCTCACCAAGCAAACACTTCACAAGCGTCGACTTGCCTGAACCATTCGATCCGAGAATCGCCCATGTCTCGCCGCGTTCGATTTGCACCGAAAGTTCCTTGAAGAGCACCTTATCGAAGGTCTTTGAAAGTCCCTTAGCACGAACAACCACATCACCGGTTCGACTGGCCTTTGGAAAATGAAACTTGGGAACGACGATTTCCCGTGGGGGATCGACCAATTCGATTCGCTCTAATTTCTTACGGCGGTCTTCTGCCTGGGCGCTCTTTTGTCCGTGATGGTGCTTGCGAATGAAATCTTCGAGCTTGGCAATCTCCTCACGATTCTTCTCATAGGTACGACGCTGAACTTGCAGCCTCTCGGCTTTCTGCTTCACATAAGCAGAGTAGTTCCCTTTGAATCGATCCAACTTCCCGTCCACCAGTTCCAGGACAACGTTGGACGTCTTGTCCAGAAAAAAACGATCGTGACTGACGAGCAAAAAGGCACCAGGCCAGTCGGCTAGCGTATTCTCCAGCCACTCTGTCGATTCGATATCGAGGTGGTTGTTAGGCTCGTCCAAGATCATCAGATCCGGCTGCTGCAAAAGCAGGCATGCAAGCATCAACCGGTTTTGTTGCCCGCCACTCATCTGACATACGGAACGATCACGCCAAGCTGAGTCGAAACCCAGCCCATGCAAAACCCGCTCAACACGGTGTTCCCAATTGTAGGCGTCGTTCTGCTGCAGCTTGGCTTGAAGTAAGTCGAGCTGCTCTAACAATTCGGCGTGCTTTTGCTCATCCTCGGTCGAGGCAAGCTGCTCTGCGGCTTGCTCCGCTTGCTTAGCCAGCTCGACGACTTCTCCGACGGCCTCCCTGGCGACACTCCACACCGTATCATCCGCTTGGAATGTCGGATGTTGCTCGAGATATCCAACGGTACCCTTCGTCGGAAACAGTACTTCGCCACCGTCCGACGGCTTCTCGCCTGTGAGAATGCGAAGCAGTGTCGTTTTACCGGCTCCGTTTGGCCCCACTAATGCGACATGATCGCCCGGTCGCATCTCCAAACTGACGCGATCGAGAACAGTTCGATCTCCAAAAGTCTTCGAAACATCAGTGGCGGAGATGAGAACCATGGTCGGGGTCAAGATGGACGTAAGAGAAAAGGGACGATAATGAACGAAGAGTGATACGGAGAGAGAAACGCTCCCACCAGCATGGGCAGCTTGAACCTAACAGGGAGCGATGCATCCCGAGCTCAAGCGAGGCGATAATTTTACGCGGAAACCGCTCCGGCTCGTAGGTCCTACTCTTACAACGCGAAGCTTGAAACGGCTCGAGGCCAATGGCTATCTTTGTCCCCCAACCTGTTTTCCTCATTCCTGCAGTCGGCAGCGATCCAGCCCTTACGTCGCCCAAGCTCAAACGTTTTAATGACCGGTCTAAATTGAATCGCTCCTGCGGCAGGCCGAGGAGCCAATCCCGGACAGCATTCCCAACGGGCCGGACGAACCATGCTAAATCTGCAGAGCACATCCAGCGAACGCTGGTTAAGGCAAGTCGATGAATCGCTGCATGAGATCTTGATTGATCATGCCCACTGCGAACATAAGGCCGCCGCAACGGCAATGAGCCTCATGGGCTCCTACATTGACAATCGAGAGTTATGCGAAGAGATGACTCGGATCGTTGACGAGGAACTCGAACACTTCCACATGGTTCTCGATGTGCTCGAGCAGCGAAATATCGAGTTTACGCGTCAGCAACCAGGTCACTATGGAAAAGAGCTTAAGGCCCTGGTTCGGCCGCACGAGCCAGATCGAGCCGTAGACCGATTACTCGTAGCAAGTCTCATCGAAGCGCGAAGCTGTGAACGATTTAACTTACTGGCGGATCACGTTTCGGATACGGAACTGGCTGAGTTTTATCGCTCCCTTTTCGAATCCGAAGCCCGGCACCACACGACTTACGTCAAATTAGCCAAACAGTTTCGATCCGATGATGAAGTACACACACGGCTCAAAGAGCTTTCGAAGGCTGAGGCCGAAATCATCGACCGCGGCAACTCACTACCGCGAATGCACAGCTAACTTTTCACACGCGTGACAGTTGAAGGACACTATCTCGTGTGCTCACCACTTTCTCGCATTTCTCAATGGAATTCGCTCTCCCAAGAACATGCACGATTCGCCAACGAAACCACATTTACAACCATACGCCGATTCGATTCAGGGGCTGCAGCGCGCCGGAAGAATTTTCTGGGAGCGTGGTTGGAGCCGAGGAACCAGCAGTAACTACAGTGTCGTTGTCGAGCAAAACCCAACTCAATTGCTGGTGACCGCCAGCGGTATGGACAAAGGCAATCTGGGTCCAAATGACTTTGTTTTGGTCGATGCCAATGGAAAGCCAACCATTGAAGACCAGCCCAAGTCCTCAGCAGAAACACTGCTTCATTGCGTCGCGGCTGAGCTCCCGAATGTGGGAGCAGTTCTACATACGCATAGCGTTTGGAGCACGGTCCTCTCAGACCGCTTCGCTCCCCAAGGCGGCATTCGCATTGAAGGATATGAGATGCTTAAAGGACTCGCGGGAGTTAAGACCCACGAGCATTCGGAGTGGTTGCCGATCTACGACAACACACAAGACATCCCAAGTCTAGCTGAGACTGTAAAGAAGGACATGCAGACCGAAGAGGGAAAGAAACTGCATGGCTACGTCATTCGTCGCCACGGCATTTACACCTGGGGCAAAGATCTCGACGAAGCTTTTCGCCAAGTCGAGATCATCGAATTCCTGCTCGAGAGTCTATGGCGTTCTGCAGCGATCAGTTAACGGGTGCTCGCTGATCGTATGCTCCAGTTTCCGACGCCTATTCGTCATCGACGCGATCACTAGCCGAAGCAGAATCATCTAAGTCTCGCTCTGCCGCGTAGGTCAGCTTGGCGTCACTCTGATCCAGTTCATCCACTTCACTCAAAAGAAGTTCGACCGCTCGATCAAGCTGCCGATCGACTCCGGCTGGCAGTTCACCTGGCTCTGGCCAGATCGTTTCATCCGGCTTGCAACCATTCCGTTCCATGTCTTGGCCATCGTTGAGTAAAAACCAACCGCGAAACGGAACGCGAATTCGCCCCACATCATTGATGGTCGCGGAGCCCGTACTCACGACACCGCCTGCTGTTTGAACACCAACAACCTTGCCACGGCCTAGAGTTTTGATTGCGTGAGAGAAGATCTCTGCGTTACTGTAGCTGTTTTGATTACAGAGCACGATGATCGGCTTGTGCCACGAAGCAAAAACCGCGCGATCATGGGGATACCCCTGCCCTCCACCACGAGGCACCGTAATGGCGTGTCTCGGTTGTGTCAGGGCAGTGAGAAGTAAGTCGGTAGTCGAGCCCCCTCCATTGTCGCGGACATCGATGACTAAGCCTTCTTTTCCGTACCCTACGTTGTAAAGCTGCCTCTCGAACTCATAAAAGCTACCCATGTCCATCGCGCGAATATGCAAGTAGCCCAAACGCCCGTCGCTCGCCTCATCAACAGCATCACGATTCCTATCAAGCCAATGTGGATACAGCAACGAACGAGCACGCGAGTAGGAAATGGGTCGGATCGTAATCTCATCCGTTGCCGACCCGCCGTCTCCTTCTCCCGCTGTACGCTTCACCTTTAGGGTAATATCCCTGTCCATTCTTCCGTTGAGGATCGTTGTCAGATCCAAGTCGGGATCAACCACATTTCCATCGATCTCAAGAATGGTATCTCCCGCGGTCACGGCAGACCCGACACGATCACATGGCCCCCCTTCAATCACATCCCGAACCAGCAGGCCGGGCCCATTAAAATCATTGTCAAACCGCAACCCTAAGTGGGCCGTTTCTTCCACCCAACCGTTACGCGGCGATGATCGCGATACACCACTGGGATAAAAGCCGAGGTGCGATCCGTTCAGCTCACCCAACATCAACTGGATCACCTCAGCGAGCCCGCTTGTGTCCTTCATCGATGCCGCAGTTTCCGCATACTTGCGTCGGACCGCGTCCCAGTTCTTGTTCGCATAGCGAGTGTCATACCAAACCTCTCGCATGGTTAACCAAGCTTTGTCAAACCCAGCCGCTAGCCACCCAGCGCGTGCTAGAGTCTGAGCTACTTCGAACGTGTAGGCCTCAGATTTGCCGCTAGTTTCAATCTTGGTCGGAACCCCGTTTCGCAGGCATAGAATCCCACCCGCCTCTTTCGACCATACTGGATCTCTACCAGTCGACGCGGTTAGAAACTTTGGGGTCAACTCGGATGGAAACTCAACCGTGTACCATCCACGTCGACCATCAATGCTCGCCGAAAACGCGAGCTTTTTACTGTCGGGCGAAAAAAGCAGTCCGGATTCAAAACTATCCGGAATAGAGATCTTGCGGAGTCGTTCATGGATATCCTTGAGATCAATCGCGATCGAGCCCGCAGCTTCATCTTCAGCCTCTGATTCCTCGCCACTCTCTTTATCTCGAACGGCTTGGTCGGACGAATCATCCTCTTCGGAATCGCCACCCTTTTTCGTACCAGGTTTGCCTCCCTTGGGCGTTTGGGCTCCGTCTTTTCGCTTTTTCTTCATCAGCTCCAGAGCTTCATCGATCTTTCGCTGACGTCTAGTTTCCTGATCAAACTCATCCTGCAAGTAGACGTAGTAGATATCGACCTCACGATCGACTCGCCGGCCAGTAAAAGCGAGGATGCGACCGTCAGGTGAAAACTTCGGTGAGCTCTCATTGTCTGGGTGACGAGAGACATTCACCGGCTCCATGGAGCCATCTAACTTAGTGATCCATATTTCATAGTTGAAGTCGTCATCCTGCTGGGAATAAGTCAACCATTGGCCATCTGATGAGATATCAAAATCGATACCGCTAAATCCTCGGATCAGCGTTCGCTTTTCACCTGACTCAAGATCAAGCACCGCGAGATTCCCACGGCCCTGCTGATAGACCAACGATGCGCCATCGGGAGTAAATCGCAGATCGCTTTCAACGAGTGCGTCATCAGTTACATTTTCAAGTTCAAACTCGTCATTCTGCCACCAGTACAGCTCCTCATCCTTACGAGAAGCCTTCCATACATCTGGCTTTCCATCGGTAATGCTCGTAAACCAGATCTCATCTCCTTCCGGCCCAAAAACGACTTCGTCTTCGTAACCGTTCGTCGATGTGATGCGTTTTGGCTCGCGTAAGGTCGTATCCATGACCCACACATCACCGCCAACGACCATCGCGATCTCAAGCCCGTCCTTACTGAAGGCTACGTCGGTGGCCGAAGACAACTCACGACGAATTTCGGCTTGCGGCAGAGCGATATCTTCTTGCACTCGTAGTTCGATGGCCTGTGGTGGTTCACTCTCGGTTGGATTGATCGTGTATAGATCGAACAAGTGGCGGAACAGAAGCGTTTCCCCATCTTTCGATATCGATGGATAAACAATCGAATCATCTTCGAAACCGTAAACAAGCTTCTGCTTGCCTGGCTTGTCATCGCGTTTCGAGAATCGATACCGCCATAGCTCGAACCCGCTCAGCGCTCCTTTAGTGAAGTAAAACCCCTTCCCATCCGGCATCCAAACGGGCCACATACATTCGACACCTTCGTGTAGCAGCTCCGCAAACTCTTCTGTTTCAAGGTCCAACATCCAAACCTGGGCGGAACGCTCGCCTTCGTAGCCCTTCCGCCACCAACGCTCGCCTTCCCGAGTGAACAATACCTTGGATCCATCTGGCGAAAGTTTGGCATCTTCCACCATCGCATCGACGAGAATCTTCTCCTTCGCTCGCTGATCGACACTCAATCGGATCATCCTGGTCGAGTCGCGGTGATAGTGATCTCTCGACCCCAACGCTAAAACAGACTTGCCATCGGGGAACCAATCACTGAGCGTGTAGCCGGCAGAATGAAAGCTGACTTGCCGTAGTTCTGTGCCATCAACGTTCATGACGAAGACCTGCGAACTGCCAGTCCTATTGCTAATGAACGCGATCTGCTCGTCATCGGGCGAAAAGAGCGGCTGCGACTCAGTCGCATCGTTATTGGTAAGCCGTTGAACTCGGGTCCCATCGATATTGGCCGTCCAGATCTCACCCGCCCACGCAAATGCGATCTTCGAACCATCAGATGAGACTGACGGATCCGTAGGCATCCGAATCGTCGTCGAAGCCATTGCATCGGCGGCATGAGGTATCCCTGCAGCTACCTGCAACCAAAGCAGGGATAAGAGCAATGCAACCGAGTTTTTCATTTTCAAATTCTTGTGCTGTTTCATGCTGTAATAGTCGAGAATTGGCGAGTGTTGTAGTGAATCTGAGCTGGGCGTAACAAATCCGTCCAGGCGACCATGCACTGCTTCTTGGAGGGGCCAGCGACCGTGACGTCATTACCCGAGTGCGGGGTAAGGTCGGAAACTGCCAAATTGGGTTCGGATCTGGTTGCCCAGTGCTAGGAGGTGGCAAAAGGAAGGTGAGTTGGGGGCACTTGATCATGAACCGGCGGCCCCACAATTTCAAGCAGTCCCTCTAATCGGGAGTAACGAAGACAACTCCGACCAACTCCGACCAACTCCGACCAGGCTAAGGTGATTTTCGGAGTCCTGCGTTCCCCTAGGTCCCGAAACAACTTGCCCATTCATTTCCAGAAGCTTAAGTTGATGGGTCGCTGGTGGCAGTGACCACTTCGCATTAGAGCGTTGATTCGCCGCATTCAACGTTGCCTACAAAGCCCCGGACTTCCACCCTAGGAGTTGATTATGGCCAGAGTCATTATTCCCGATGAAGACCGCACGCTGAATGATGTGGAAGAAATCCGGAGCTTCCTGGAGCCACACGGTATTTGGTACGAACACTGGCCCGTCGAAGAACGCTTACCTAAGGAAGCAACAAACGAACAGATCCTGGAAGAGTTTGCCCCCGAAATCGAATCACTCAAGCAACGGGGCGGATTTGTTACTGCGGATGTAATTAATGTGAACAGTGACACACCCAATCTGGATGCGATGCTCGCAAAATTCGACAAAGAGCATACGCATTCCGAAGACGAAGTCCGATTTACCGTCGCTGGACGCGGGCTGTTTCACATCAACCCAGAAAGCGGCCCGGTCTTCGCAGTCGAAGTCGAATCTGGCGACCTCATCAATGTCCCCGAAGGCACCAAGCATTGGTTCAATCTTTGCGAAGATAAAGCCATCCGATGCATTCGCCTATTCGAAGAGATGGAAGGCTGGACCCCGCACTATATCGAAGCTGGCGTTCACACGGATTATCAGCCGCTTTGCTTTGGGCCCAAATATGTAAGCGGCGACGATTCGATGGACCCAATCATTGAGGTTTGAGGCCAGCGGGAGATCTAGCATTCAATCTAAATGCGTTTTCTAAACATCAATTTGCGGTTTGCATGACTGAGAACACTTTAAGAAGCGTCACAAAAATTCTTTTGGATATAGAAGGAACGACGTCTAGCATTTCATTCGTGCATGACGAAATGTTCCCATTTGTTCTAAAGAGACTCAAGGCGTTCTTGGAAGACCGGATACAAGATCCAGTAGTGATCCATGCATGCGACTTGATCGCAATCGATGCCGGCTACGCGTCGCTAGAAGAATGGACTACGAAGGAGGATGGCGAGGCGACCGATTTGGTAGAGGAGAATGTTCGAGCGCTCATGGCCAACGATGCCAAAGCAACGGGACTTAAGGCACTTCAGGGCGTCATCTGGAAAGATGGATTCGATTCGGGTGAGCTGAAGGCGCATTCATTCCCAGAGGTCATCCCTTGTATTCGCAAGTGGAAAGAATCAGGCATCGACGTCCGGATCTATTCCTCAGGAAGTATTGCGGCCCAGAAGCTTTTCTTTGGACACCTGGAAGAACACGGTGACTGTCTAGATTTGTTTACCGGTCACTACGACACCACGATCGGTGGAAAAAAGGAGACCGCAAGCTACAAAGCCATTGTCCAGGACTGGGGCGGGCAACCGAACGAAATCCTATTCGTTAGCGACATTGTCGAAGAACTTTCCGCAGCCGAAGAAGCCGGTCTCCAGGTTCGTTTAAGCATGCGACCAGGTAATCATCCAGTAGCTGGTTCCGTTCATTTCCCGCAGATCGAGAGCTTCGATTCAATTCTGTTGGCCTAGCTGACCAATTCTCAGCGTTTCTACGACATCTAATTTTTTAGTCAATTAGCCGTGAGCAATCCTGCCCTTGCGTTCGGCTGGTCACCGTTTGCCAATTCAAACATGGCGTCTCGTTGCTCCCAAAAATCCAGGATGGCGATCCGCAGATCGAGCGGCAGGCGATGAGAATGCCCCTCCAGATACTGAGTCTTAGGTCCAAAAATGACCTGGGAAAGATAGTCGTCTGGGATCCGTGGCTTCATCACGTCCAGAGCAGCACCAATGTGATGAAAAACCGTAGGTTTGGCAGCCCGCTCAACCTGGCCTTGTGAGGTGGCTGCCATCGCGCGCAGAGATTGCTCTTGCCGAACAAACAGCCTGGCGCGACTAGCAGCATACCGATCTCCCTCCTGGTAGACTGCTACCCAAAAGTCCTGCCGGAAGATCTTTTTTTTGCTCCGGTCATAATTTGACTTACGCCCGAAGGCTTCCATCGTGACGCGAAACACGTCACCACGCCAAGTTTCAGGCACGCTAGCGAGCAGTGCTAAGTCACGAGCCCCCTCGAGCATAGAATTCGGTCCAGCGCGAAACTTAAAGAACGCACCAGCTCCACGGTTCGAAAGCCCGGCCAACGAAACCGTGTGTAGGCGTGGGCTCTTTTCATAAGACTGCTTAAGTGAGTTTTCGGAGTGATATTTCCCGTCGACACCTGCCGCGACAAATGGTTGAAAACCCGCCGATAAATTGCCACCGAAATCGGATCGCTTCTTCTCAGTTTCTTCAACGTTGACGTTACCAACAACTCGTGTTGTCTGTTCGACACGAGGCCAGAAATCGGCAACCTGCATTACCTGCGAAGCACAATCAACACGCACCACATATTCATCAATCTGTCCCTCGAAACTCGGGGAGACATAGCTTGACACTGGAATCTGAACCCGCAGATACCGCCCTTGGTGCATACCCTCCAGTGCGCTTGCATGAACGCTCTGGGCAACGACCACAGTTGGTACATCAAACCCAACAGCCGAATCGCTTGCGCTTACGGACAAAGGCTGTCCAACCAACAATCCACTAACAACAAGACATCCCAAGCGAAAACCTACACCAACCATGGCAGCCCCCTGAATCCATTGCGATCCGCCAACCCTAGAAGCAACAAGCTGCGCGTTGCTTTACCTCGGTTGCAGCAGGAATCGCGGCAAATTTCCGCGTGTTAGCCCGTCTTCGCCATTGTCATCAGCATGTCGCGAAAGTCGATGCGGACAGGAGCCAAGCTAGACTCCAACAAGAGGCAAAAAGAATGAGACAAACGCAGAAACAAAAACACCAAAGGTGCTCCTGCCATCCCTGCTTTCTCTTTGAGCCAACTCCTGCGTCTCTCTCGGACGAGGTCTGGCCTGAGCCCTCCGCAACACTTGTCAAAGAGATCAGAACCGCTGGCTTGGGCCGAACACTATTGCTAGCGTGGCCATCGGAGCATTCATCCATGAACCGATTAGCATTGCCTGAGCGATATTATCGTAGCGCTACTTCGCCGTTGGTCAACATGTATTCTGACCAACCTTGCTTGCCGGTCAGAAAGTTCAAGCTGAAGTTGCGATGGGCTGCGCCGTGCACTCAGTACTCTGTGCAACGGCCACGCAGATCAGAGTCTAGCTCCACGCAGACGAATCAAGTCTTCCGACCACTCCCGGAAGAGAGAATTGCGCTCGTACTTGGCAACAAACGTTCTCACGTCCGTCTTGTTGTAACGTTCATCTTGCCGAACGATGCCATGCAACTGGAGCGATTTGGACCGCTCGCTCCTTTCTTTCGCCTCAACGGTGAAGACAAATACCTGCAACCAGCCGGGCCGCTGCACCGCAGCCAGTCGGATACCCTCAAACTTAGCTGAATCCCCGTAGAATCCCTGGCTATCGAGGTGCTTTCTTAGTGCCAATTCAAGATCGCGGTCCCCAATCCATGAACTCCATTTCCTGGACCAACCCCGAATAAGGTTCCACATAGTCAAACTCACAAGGATGGTTTACGAGGTAGCCATAGGAACACCTGTAGACTCGATCACTGCCATCGCGGCCTGTTTACCGCTCTCAAGTGCTCCTTGAATAGAACCGGTAGTCATGTAGTCACCGCAACGAAAAATCCCATTCTCGTCAACGGGAGAAACTTCACGCCAGAAACCTGGCTCTTGAGAAGGTAATGCATGGGGAATTCGATACTCTCCCAGGAAACGCCAGCCGCTAACGCTCTGCCCAAACCAACCTTGCATTTGGTCGCGGACCTTCTGCTCGAGGCTCCCGGGGTCCGCATCACCGACCATGGACACGCTAATCAACGCACGATGATCTGGAGAAAGTTCCGGCACCGAGTTAGTAGCGACAAAAACATGATTAACCGGGCCATCAGTAGCACCTTCGCCATTGAGCATCAACGAGGCTTCGGACGTTGGCGGCTCGTCAGCAACATAGTACTGACAGACTGTCGAGTTCCACTTCCGAGCAAGTACTTCGTCTGTAAGTCGAGCCGCGGAAGACATATCTGTCGCAATCACAACAGCATCCGCTTCCAAGACTTCACCTCCAACGAGTCTCACCGATTTTGAATGCACTTCGTCTACTTGCGCACCTAACCGAATCTGCTTGCGGAAGCCTTGGGCTAGCTGGTCCGGGATCGTTTGCATCCCGGCCTTGGGATAGGCAATGCGATCCTCGGAAAGCATCTTGAAGACGAAGTGAAAGTAATTCGCTGACGTCCCCAGATCCGATTCTAGAAACATGCCCGATAGCCAGGGACGCATGAACGAACTAATAAAGCTCTCACTGAACCCGTAGTCCTTCCTAAGGACTTCTCCAATACGACGATCCGGGGATCGAGAAAGGTGGCCTTCAATCGAGGAACGGTGTGCCCCGCTTCTCAGCCCAAGTAGACGAAAACGATCACGAAGGTCACCGATTTTGTTGAATACAGTCCGAAAAGCATGCCGAGGGCGACGCTGAGGATCCGACATGCGTTCCCATCTCCCGTCGCAACGAACAACTGCACCGGGCTCCAGTTCAACCAGATGCAATGCGTCGTAATCCAGCGTCTCCCTCGCTGCGGGATAAGCCGTCTGCAAGACTTGGAATCCCCGATCGAGGAGAAACCCCTCTACCTTATCCGTCCGAACCCGCCCGCCAATTCCATCCGAGGCCTCCAACACATGGATTTCGTATCCGGATTCCTGTAAATGCTTGGCACAATTCAGGCCCGCTAAACCTGCTCCGACAACAATGCATTCCTTCGGAACGCGACCCTCCGCCATGCTGTAACTACTCCCATTCGACCTCGATGCATTACGACGAAACCCTGCCGATAGAGCAAGATCTCTACAGCCGTGAGTACTAGATTTCCATGAAATGGTAGCAAGATGGTAACCCCACGAAAGTGTCGCAGGCGTCTCTCCTCACGCGTGCACTATGCATGCGGTTCGCGACGAATCGTTCGTGCCAGCCTCGTGGCATTGTAGATACTCTCCTTGAGCACCCTCTTCGCCGCGGAGTGAGAGTTACTCATTCAACGGGCAGAAAATTGATGGACAAGTGGCCACCGGCGAATAGCCAATAGCTGATGTGGGACCGCATGACCTACATCAAAACCAAATTGCGAATAGAAAGATTCCGCAAACAATCGTCCCACATACGGCCTTGCCAACCGTGCCGAGCAAACGCCCCCAGAAGGCAGCTCCACCGATCTGCAAACTGGAATCCCAGTCCTTACCAGCCCAGCGCTCGCCAGCCGCCGCTCCCGCGAAAGCGCCTGATGCGCCGAGTAAAAGCGAGGCTGCCAACGGCCCAAGGATCGGGATTGGGATGGCGTTTCCGAATATCAAACCTGCGATTGCCCCGGCTATCGAGCCGCCCATCGCGAGAGCTGTGCCCCTCCGACTACCTCCCATGCGGCTCGCCCCCATGGCTCCGGCCAGAAACTCGAGTGCCTCGCCAACTCCCGCCATACCAATCAATACCGCCAAAGTTACCAGTTCAACATGTGTACCAACACTTTCGGGACGCAACCAGAAACAGCAAGCAGCCAATACGACCATGAACCAATTGCCTGGTAGCCCAACGATGTTGCCTACACACCCGCCGAGGGCAAGCAATGTCAGCAGTACGGCCAGGCCTAGCTCAATCCAATGCTCCAAAACCTTCTCCAACGAAAACAGATCGCGCTAACCAGACGGTGCCGATGGAGAGTATTCGCCAGCCACGGGCTATTCTTTTGATCTCAGCTGAAATTCTGCGTGCCCTTGAACGCTAATCGCCGGTCATGCCAAGTTTCACTTGTGCTAATCGGCTCACCTCATCCGCCATACGTCGGAATACTCCAGCCCAGTCGCCGAACTCTGTTTGCCGAAATAGCCGAACGCTTTCATACCAAAGTGAATCCTCTCGCTCCATCAGCCAACGCCAATCTGGCACAACCCCTAAGGCAATCCAAGTCGGTACCCCAAGTGCGCCTCCCAGATGTGCGATGGCAGTGTCACTGGTAATGACCAGATCCAGGTGCTGCATCATGCCAGCGGTGTCCATGAATGTGCCTTTGGTCGAATCGATCTCGCCCTGGAAGACCTTGATCGGGCTGTTGGCTTTCCATTCATTGAGTTGCTCGGAACCGAACCCCTGTTGCAAGCTGATGAGTTCAACACCTGGAATGCTGGCGATCCCTTCGAAGCAGTTAAGCGGAAAACTGCGAAACATGTCGGCTTGATGATCAGGGTTGCCTTGCCAGGCAATGCCGATTCGAAAACGCGGTTCCCCCGACTGGATGTGTGATTCCCACGTCTTTGCGAGCCTACCATTCGAGGCAAGGTACGCCTCGCCGGACGGCACATTGGCTTCATTGATGCCCAGATAGTCGGCTACGTCCAGGAGCGAACACTGCAGATGGACGGGGTGCTCGAATCCAGCCGTATTGGGATAAACGGTCCCGAACTGCCCCGCCTGCTGTAGAATCGGAAGCAGCTTAGTCTGCACGTAGAGAAGTGTGTGAGCCCCTTTCGCTTGCAACACTTCCGCAAAACGCACGAAGTTGATTGTGTCCCCAAGGCCTTGTTCGGCTGTCAACACAATTGTCTTCCCAGCGATTTCTTCACCTTGCCAAATGGGAACGTTCTGGAAAGGGCGATGCAAGTCTCCCACAAGCCATCGCCAGCGATACTCTTTCCAGCCTCGCTCAAAATCGCCTTGCAGCAAGTAAATGACTCCAAGGTTACGGTGCAGTTCTGCTTCCTTAGGATTCAGTTTTAGTGCTTGCTCGTAATACTGAAGTCCCAAGGCAAGATTCCCCGTCCATACGTGGAGCGTGCCCCGATTTTTGTAGGCGTTAAGGTAATCCGGCTTGAGATCGATGGCCCTCTGAAAACTTGCATCAGCTTCATCGATGTCACCGGTGTAACGTAAAGTATTCCCCAGGTTGTTGAGTGCGATGGGAAAATTCGGCTGCAAGCGAATTGCATCGCGATATGCGTCGACAGCTTCTAAGTATCGCCTCTGGTCATGCAATACGATTCCGAGATAGCACCAAGCATTGGCATCGTTGGGATAGAGGCTAAGTACATTGCGATAAATGGTCTCCGCCTGCGCATAATCCTTTTGCTGCTGATGCAGCTGCCAGCCCCGGCTAAGTTCCTGCTGAACACTCGACATCGTTCCGGTCCTTCCACGAACCTGCGACTAATTTGCGATAGCCATCAAGCCTCGCGGCTCGAGTTGCGCTAAGCCTACAAAAAAACCCCAAGCCAGCGGCTTGAGGTTTTTGAATTCAGATGCAGATCGACTTCTTAATCCAAGAAGCCAACCAGGTCTTGGCTGCGGCTAGGCTGTTGAAGCTTTCGCACTGCTTTTGCCTCGATCTGCCTAATCCGCTCGCGAGTCACCTTAAAGATGTGGCCGACCTCTTCCAAGGTATAGCTGTACCCATCACCGAGGCCATATCGCAACTTGATGATCTCACGCTCTCGATAGCTCAGCGTCTTAAGAACATGATTGATCCGGTCTCGAAGCATCTCCTGACCGGCACCAATTGCAGGACTTTCGGCTGTACCATCGGGTAGCAAATCACCGAATTGGCTGTCTTCGCTGTTCCCAACGGGTCGGTCCAAGCTAATCGGGTAACGGCTCATAGCCAGTACACGACGCGCTTCTTCGATCGTCGTTTCCGCGCGTCGGGCTGTTTCTTCCAAGGTTGGCTCACGGCCAAGTTCTTGGAGGAGTTGACGCGAAACGTTTCGAACCCGAGACATGGTTTCAACCATGTGAACTGGAATTCGAATCGTGCGGCTCTGATCTGCGACGGCACGCGTAATCGCCTGGCGAATCCACCAAGTTGCATAAGTACAGAACTTGAAGCCACGCCGGTACTCAAACTTATCGACCGCGCGCATCAAACCAGCGTTGCCCTCTTGGATCAGATCCAAGAAGCTCAGTCCGCGATTGCGATACTTCTTCGCAATCGAAACGACCAATCGCAAGTTGCCTTCCGAAAGTGCTTTCTTCGCCCTCTGGTATTCCAAGAAGACGTCTTTCACCATCTCAACCCGGTTACGCAGGCTCGTAGGCGTTTCCTGCGTCGCAACGAGCAGTTCGCGATACTCTCGAAGTAGCTCAGCGCGCTGGGCTGCAGATGCGCGATCGCCTTGCAGCATATCGATTTCTTTGCGAAGCTCATCGACGCGGCGGCTGAACTTCATCAGATCGATGATCCGAGGTTCCAGTCGCTGAGTACGAAGCCCAAGCTCCTCAATCAATCGCACGGCCTTACGCCGACGACGTGCAAGCGCGGCCCAGGCCTGCTTACGCAACGTCTTCGGCTCCGAACGGCTCAGTGCAATTCGGTAATCGCGTGCATTTCGTTTCAGCAGAACATCTAGAGTCCGCAAATTGTGCGGAAGCCGGCCGAGAATCTGCTCTTTCTCAAGACGGTCAGTAACCGAAACCTGAACGGTTCGATCGAAGGGCAGT
The DNA here is from genome assembly GCA_046290675.1 of Aureliella sp. Lineage (GTDB taxonomy): Bacteria > Planctomycetota > Planctomycetia > Pirellulales > Pirellulaceae > Aureliella. Next base: position 196,406 of record JBKAHA010000005.1, on the reverse strand, counting down.
TCGCTCGTATGGACCCGCTTCAGGATCTTATACGCGTACTGCATCACGTAATCACATTCGAGGAGCTTAGTCCGAAACCGGCGTCGCGTAACTTCAATAGCTTTCGCAAGTCGAATTTCCTCGTCTCGTGTCAGGAGAGGAATTTCGCCCATTTGCGTCAAATACATGCGCACGGGATCGTCGGACCATGTTTCCGCTTCTTCTTCAGCGGCTGCAAGCAACTCCTCGTCACTCTCTAGCTGAACTTCACCCTCAGCCGCCAGGCCGTCGTCTTCCGCCGCTGTTTCCGTGGAATTCGAATCGTCTTCATCGATAGGCAGCTTCTGAAACCGCTCGATGTCGTCCTCTGGCGTACGTGGGGTGTCGTCATCAAATTCGTCCAGCAATGTGTCGAACAAGGCGATACTCCTAAAGTTGCCGAATGACCAAGTTGTTCGTCGTATCAAGGAAGCTCACAGATTCGGTGGTCAACGCGAATCATACGGAAGTCTACCACCTACTGCAGTTGCATTAGCTACGACGACTCAATTTGTAAAAGGTTGCGTTTAGGTAAACGATGCAGGTAAATCCCTTGGAATGATGTCAGCCGGCCCGTGATCGGTTCGGCGTCACCTTCTGATGAGTCCCTGCCCCAACACTTCACTCCATTGTTCTCTTGTCGGGAACGGCTTCACAGCGCAGAACGTCTTCGCGATTGAAAACGAAATGGCGATGGACCGGTCACAATCCCAGGAGGTTTTCTCGACCGCGAAAAATATTCTTCGTGGGGTGCGTCTCGATAAAGGCGCGATCCGAAAACCAGTTGGTCTCGTAGAACCCGAGATCTCTGCCCTTGCCAGAGCTCCCACGGCGGTGCGTAACGTCCAGGCCTTATCGCCTGCCGGCACGGAACAACGTAGATTGGATTCGATCAACATCAGAGCCCATCTAATTGACGGCCTAGACCATCAAAATAGATGCTCGTCAAACTTTACCTAAATGGACTCTACGATTCTTCCGAACTCATAGAACCCACAAACCGAAACCATTCCGTTTGGAGAAAGGGCCGCCGTAGTGAATTATCACCCTGCCGTCAGTATCTGACCGGTCTCGCCGAAGGCTTGCTCAATTATCCCCGCGTTGTTGCTGATCCAGCCCCAATTCATCGAAATCGAAATCGAAATCAAATCCTCGAGCCCAAAACCAGCTTCACCGAACCTGTACCGCCCGTTTCCTACCACGCGGAGGGTTCAAGTTCAGGTCGAATCGCCGAGAGAAGTTGCGTTCACAACGTCCTCAACAACAATAACGGTTAGCCCGCTTCGATAACCCCGCCGAAAGCGTCAGCCCAGGCGGAACTCAGTGGCGGCAGCGATAGCCCCAAACTTCAAACTAATTTTAACTGCCGGGACTTGACGGTCCAGTCGCAAAGCTACATTTCGCCAGCGATTGCCATGAGTAACGGACTGAGAATCACCCATGGAATACATCCTAGAATGCTCCTGCGGCATCGAACATCGGGTCACCAAAAAACAGGCCGGCCAGGAACTCCCCTGCAGCTGTGGAGCTACAGTCAAGATCCCAACCTTACGCAGCTTTTCGGATCTACGCCCAGCCGTTAATGAAGGGTCTGCATCCGTGGGATCGAGTGCGAGCAAAGCTGAAAAGTCCAACAGTGCTTGGTCCGGGTGGAGAAGCCCCGCCATTGCCTTTACTGTCCTCGTTATGCTGCTCGCCATAGCTGCATCTGGCTATTGGGTCCTTCAAGCCACCCGAAATGACTTAGGCGTCACAAATGAAGACTTCATCGCTGGCAGCAAAGATGTGATTGCCAACTACGGACCAAACGAACTGAGCATCGCATGGGACGATTTTCAGAGGATCGGACTCAAAAACAGGACCCCCCCGACGTTTCACATCTACAACGTCTACGTTGAGCAACAATGGGAAAAAGTTCGCTACGGGTGCATCGTCGCCGCAGTTGCCGCTTTTCTAACGGCGATGATCTGGGTGTCTTCTCGGTTTACGAAGAAATAACGCTCGGCCACGGTCAAGAATGCATCACTCACCATTTACCGAGCTGCGGTTTCCCGCCACCAAATGGACACTCACTCAATCCCTTCCGATCTAGCCTGGATTGCCATTAAGTCGCAATCGCGACGAACGCCTACTTCGCTCGCAAGATCGCCAGAATATCCTCGGTTTCCGCATCGAGCTTAATTGGCTTATCGATTTCATACCCAAAGTCATAAATCTCGACCAATTCCATACTCGTTGCAGCCGCGACTAGTTTTTCGAACTGCTTCACCGTGTACGAACGGAGTTCAAGGACATCTTCGATGCGGAACGAATCCGTCGGCTTGTAGACATCGAACCGAATCCCAAAACGCTCCAATCGCTTCTTTGGCAGCTTCTCTACCGGCCACATATACGTATTGATCGCCAACTGACCGCGCCGCGCAGACCAGCTTTCTTCGTCGGTCGGCTCACCTCGCGTAGGCGTTAGATGGAGCCCAAGGACGTAAATGCCCCCGGGCTTCAGAGCCCGGGCCATGCACTCTAGGTGTCCAACCGCCGCCACTTCGCTCTGGAGATGACGGAAACTGTTGATGGTATTAAAAGCAAAGTCGAAAGGCTTTTTGACCTCAAAATCGGACATGTCAGCAACGTCCGCGCGTCCCTTTAGATTCAGCCGCTCCATGCGCTGATTGCAATAGTCGACGGCTTTCTCGTTGAGATCATTGCCGCAAACCTCAACTCCTGTCTGCGCCATGCGGTACATCAGCCGACCGGTTCCGCACGCAGGCTCGAAGGCTCGGCGTAATCGCCCGCCAACAAACTTCTTGAAGCATTCGCTCAGAAAGCGAAGCTCCGCGGCGGTATCGCTCCCGAAGACTAGATCGTAGTATGTTGGGAAATCGTAGATGCTAGCTTTTGTTTTTCTCATGGGCGGCATCGTCGACCTTGCAAGCTCAATCGTCAAGGGGCAGCCTCTTCGCCACACGACACCGAGTTGATAACACCGATCCCAAGTTGGACCAATCTTCCGCGAATGCACCTTGGATTCGCAGATCGTCAATACAAGAAGATCCAGCATCAATCCCTGGTCACCTTCGTCATCCTCGCTCCGTCTTGCCCACCAATTCTCGGACCGCCATATGGAATCGTTCGCCACTTCCGAAGCCAACTTCTCCGAACAAGAACTACTGCATAGCCGCGATGTGATGTTAGCTCAGATGAAATGGGCTCGAGAGTATTCGCGTCAATTGGTTGATTCGATTCCTGGTGACCTCTGGTACGAAATTCCTGCCGGTCTGCCCACACATGTTGCATGGCAAGTCGGACACTTAGCAGTATCGCAATACGGGCTAATGCTTTTCCGCCAGCGCGGACGAGGCCCCGGTGATTTAGATTTGATGCCTGGCTGGCTTCGAAAGCAATTTGGTCGCGGCTCGACACCTGGGGAAAGGAGCGAAAAATCACCCTCGCCCGGGGACCTTTTGGAACGCCTCGACAAGATCAATCAGCAGGCGATCCTTGAGGTATCTCAACTGCCGGCATCGACGCTCATGGAGGAAACCGAGATGCCTTACACGGCCTACCCGATCAAGCTCGGTGCACTGCTATTCTGTCCGATTCATGAATCGATCCATGCCGGACAGATCGGATTGCTTCGCCGAGCACTAGGTGAGTCGCCTCTACGCTAGCGGTCGATAGCGTTGGCGTGACAGTTGGAAGTATTGAACGAGAGAAGCTGAGCAGACAAAGGCGGATCGCAGATGATGAAGAAGATTAAGTGGGTTTTGCTCGGATTGATTGTTACTTTGATTCTGGTCATCATCTTCCGGAATCTGGAACCGACCGACTTAGAACTGATCGTTACCGAAGTGCAACTTCCGTTGGCCGCACTATTGTCAGTCACTCTGCTGATTGGATTCTGCCTTGGGATACTCGCAAACGCCATGTGGAAAATTCATCGATGGCGGATCGAAAAATCAAAAGGAAAAGCGAGTGAATGATGTGCGGCTTATAACACATCCAAGGGCATCGAATTTTGTTTTTGAGCAGGATTCATTTCCTTGGGATTTGCGATCACTATCTCGCAGCAGTTCAGGGTATTGGATTCGAAGCTAATTGATTCGAGAATCGAAATGGAATTTGTGGCACTCGACTTTGAAACAGCCTCGGGAAATGCAAATAGCGCCTGCCAACTCGGTTGCGTCCACGTGGTGGATTCAAACATTGTCGAGGAACGCGAATGGATGATTCGCCCTCCAAGACTGTATTTCTCGCCTCGCAACATTGCTGTTCACGGAATTCGCCCTGGGGACGTCAAAGACGCACCGTCGATGGGCGAGCTTTGGCCAGAAGTTGAGCAATTCATCCAAGACAAAATTCTGGTAGCTCACAATGCTCGTTTCGACGTCGGCGTTCTCGTCGCGAGTCTAGCCAACTTCGATTTGCGACCCGCGCCGTTCCAATTTCATTGCACTCGCAATTTGGCGAGATCAGCGTGGCCGGGGAGAACTCGCTACGGGCTCAAACCGCTGGCACAGGCAATGGGAATACGATTTGAGCATCATGATGCCTTGGAAGATGCCCGATGTTGCGCCCAACTTGCATTGATGGCCTGCCGCGAACACAACGCGGACTGTTGGAAAACTGCGGAAGACAGATTGCGAGTCAAAGCCGGCAGATTCGGCGACGGAAAGATCACCAGTCCCGTAGCCATTGGCCAGCGAAATCGCACCATGGGAGGTGGCCGCCAAACGACCGACCGTTGGGGTTTTCCCGATGCTAGGTCGAAACAAATCGGAGGTGTGGACACCCAAGCCATCAGGCGCGCATCCAATGGAATGCAGCCGCTCGCTGGCAAAGAGATTTGGCTCCTCGGCAGCCTGCGTGGGACCACTCTGGAGGAATCTGAGCATCTCGTGCAGAGCATGGGGGGCAGGTGTGTTCGACAACTTACCAACGCGACTCATTATGTGGTTGCCTGCGGAATGACGCTGGACGAAGCGAGCCGACGAGTTTGCCAAGCCGTCGCCGAGGCGCCCGACGAACTACCAAACTCGGCAGACTCACCCCTTGATGCCGAGCTGACCGCCGGTGTACGAATTTTGAGCGAACGACAGTTCCGTGCCTTGTTACCTGGTGGGAAAGCCGCCAGTTGGTAAAAATCTTGGCGTCGTACCAAATCAACCTAAACGAGTTTAGGACTCAAGGACAAATCCAGTGACCAGCACTAGCCAGATGATTGCGGACGCCGCGTCGATGGGCCCGCTCTACGCGCATCGCCTACTTAAAAACCTCCCTGCAGAACGCTGCGGACGGTTTTCTTCACCCGGTGGACAGTCGGTACAGGCGAACCACCCGACTTTTACGATTGGCCATCTCTGCCTCTATCCGCAACGCGTCCTAGAGTTCCTCGGTCAGGACCCGCAACCCGCGCAGCCGCCAGAAACGTACGATGCACTCTTTTCAAAGACCGCTAAATGCCAAGACGACACGGACGGGACGCTCTACCCACCCATTAGCGAAGTTGTTGAGTTCTTCGACAAGAGTTACGCCCTAGCAATCACCGCGATCCGGAATGCAACCGAAGAACAATTGTCAGCCGAAAATCCGATCGACAATCCGATGAAGAGCATTTGCCCAACACTGGGCAGCTTACTGACCTTTTATTTGACCAGCCACGTGATGACCCACTTAGGTCAACTCAGTACCTGGCGGCGGATGGAAGGCCTCCCACCCGCCTAAGAGAATCGCGAAGTTGGACGCATTTCTGGCCTAACACCCCGGAGCTTCATCGCGATCACCGGGCACCTGTAAGTCTGCGGAATCCGATTCGCCCAAAAGACTCGAATCGGACTTGGTCGGAAGATCGTCAACTTCGTTCGAGGTCAACTGAACGATACAGTGTTCTGACCAATCTGAGTTCTGTATGTCAGCTGGCAAAGACCAGCGCGAACAATCGCCAAATAGGGGCTCATCGCAGATCGGGCAGGCCGCATTCTCGGGGTCCGGATGGATGTTCTCCGTTGCAGTGTCGGGAGCAAGCCAAGTCGCCTCGCACTCGTCGCAAGTTGCGTACAACTGCAGCTCTTTACCACTGCCGGGTTTGCAGCAAGTCCTAACGCGAACGAGACCATCGACGCACTCGGGGCACTCACCAATGTGAATCCAAGGGTTAGGTGTAGATTCGTTCATTCGAAACTCAAACATACCAGAGTGCGACCACCGACTTTTAGTTAGAAAGGCGGCCCAAGAAGTGAATTAGAAATGCAGGATCCTTGCTCTCTCCAAGCAGCTTGCCTCCTAGTGATCGCTAGAACGGAAACGCGGTGATAACGCGATCGCCATCAATGACCAACCGTAGACGTTTCGCATCGGGGTTTCCCTTCCGCTTCCCAGTCTGCCCCCCCACGAAGCCAATCGGCCTCGAAAACGGAACCTCCATAACGACCCTTCCTCGGTCTTTCCGTTTTGTAGTGCCCTTCGCTCCTCGCTCAGCACGCCCGTACGCCTCGTCGATCCAACGTAAGACTTGAGGCATGTCTCCGTCAAAGACTCCATGGCTATTGGGACGGCTCGGCTGATCCGACAAGTGCTTCTCAATGTGTTTTAGGCGGTGACCTTCTTCGCTCCCGGGAGTGTAACGTAGACCCGCAGGAGAAAGATAAACATCGTTGCCAAGGCTCTTCAGCAGCCCATATCGCAGATCTGATTGCTGCGCCGAACCGCTACCAAGGTTCGGAGGCGGAGAGGGCGAACCACGTGTTGAGTTACTTTCGCCCGCCTGCTTGCCGCCCTTCGCGGCGTCCGAAGAAATCGCCGAGGAAGTAGTTGACGAATCGCGTTCTTGCCCATCCTCCGTTAGATTCCCACCGGCGACGCTTTCCTGTTCGCGCTCACTTTTTAGCCTACCGTCGCGATTCCCAGGAGCATCACGCTCAACAGTAGTGGCCTTTGCTTCACCGTCTTCCTGCCCCGATAGGCTAGCCACCGAGGGTAAATTCCAGCCTAGCCGATTGTTCAGAACAGGTTGAACAATCGCATAGGCAATAACGGCGACGACAAGAGTCACCGCCCACTTCGTAGGCAGCTGTTGAAGCAGATTGCCAGTCGACGGTTTTCGATTCATTTGTTTACCAGTGGATCTCACTGCAGCTGATTCACAATAATTTATTTGGCAGGCCATGAGACCATCTACCGGCGAGTCAAGCAACCAGTTACAGCAATTTGGTCCTGCGCATTAAAGGGAACAAACGCGAACCTGCCCCCGATTTTGCCAATCGGAGAAGATGAACCGACCGGCGAGTTTGTGATCCCCGTTCCCGTCCGCAAGGTCATCGGCCCAAAGAAACGCGGTAGTGAGCGCAAGAATCCGCAGCGAACACTGACGAAGCTGTTTCCCAGAGGCGCTACAAGGTCAACGCGATCTCGGCTTGAACCGCAGAGGCGGCCCCCAAACCGCACCCGCTAGCCAGCCGCACCCGCTAGCTCGCTTGTCGTTCGACATCGAGAAAATTGCATCCAGCGGTGAAGCACGTTGGAAATCGCATCCCGCACACTGCGTGTGTGTTTGGTTCAATGCAATGAGCCAGGTCCGGTCGCCGCAATGGCTTGAACGAGTTCTTGCTCTTCTTGCAACACGGATCCTATGCGGCTCGCTTGAGCAAACCGCTGATCGCTTGAGCAAACCGCTGATCGCTTGAGCTTTCCGAGTAGTTAACTGCTGATTAGTTGATTGCAAGCAGCAGGCGACTGGGTGCCTCAAGATATCCAATTACATCATTCAAGAAGCGAGCGGCCGTGGCCCCGTCAACCAGACGATGGTCATAGGACAGACTAAGAGGCATCATCTGACGAGCCTGAATGGAGTCATCCTCCATGACAACTGGCAGTTTACGTGTCCGACCTACCAATAGGATTGCCACCTCAGGAACATTCACGATTGGCGTGCTATAGGTTCCTCCAATGGCTCCAAGGTTGCTGATGGTGAAGGTACCGCCTCGAAGTTCGTTGACACCAAAATCCCCTGTTCGCACGCGCCCGGCTAAATCGGCAAGAGATTTTGCGATGCCAGGAATCCCCATTGAATCCACGTTGCGAATATTGGGAACAACTAGGCCTCGATCCGTGTCGACGGCGATCCCCACGTTGACGTAGTCGCGATACACAATCTCATCAGCGTCCATATCGATCACCGCGTTCATCGATGGATGCGTTCGCAGGGCCGTTGCGACTGCTTTGATCAGAAACGGCATTGTCGTGAGTTTGATTCCTTGTGAGGCGTAGTCATCCTTGCTGGACTTGCGAAATGCCTCTAGCTCAGTGACGTCTGCATCATCAAAGTTGGTGACGCGTGGAACCGTCGACCATGACTTGTGCATCTGGTTCGCGATCGTCTTCCGGATCTTACTCATCCGTTCGACCCGCACGGGGCCGTAGTCATCTGACGCTGCCTCACCTGGTAGATCCAGATTGGCGATCGCACCGGTCGATGTTGCAGTCGGCGTACTGGTGGTTGTCATCCCCGTGTTCGCAGGAGCGGGTGCAGATCGAGTGCCCGATTCTCGAACCGCACGAAGCACATCTTCTCGCTGTATCCTGCCTCCGGGTCCGGTTCCACCGACGGTTGTCAGATCGACTCCAACCTCGCGTGCGAATCGCATCACGGCTGGTGACGCCGGAACGAGCTCTCCTGCTGCAGGAGCAGGTGCAGGCGCCGGTGGTGGTGCTACCGCAGGTGCGGGTGCAGGAGGTGGTGTGGGAGCTGCGGCAACCGGCTCCGGTTTCGGTGGCTCTGGAGCTGGAGCAGGTTGCGGCGTGGGCGTCGGCTTGGGCTCTTCCACTGCCTCGGCTTTGACCTCGGGTGCTGGAGCCGGCGCGGGCTTGGCTTCGGCTGCTGAAGCCTCAACCTGCCCAATGACCTCACCAACGGCAACTGTCTGCCCTACCTGAACGGAGAGCTTGACCACGGTACCACTAACTGGACTCGGGACAGTCACCGTTGCCTTGTCCGTTTCAAGCTCGAAAAGTCCTTGATCCTTTTCGACCGTTTCGCCTTCGCTTACAAACAGCTCAAGGACGTCTCCGGATTCAATGCCATCGCCTAAATCTGGTAGCGTTAAATCAGTCGCCATAATTGTCTATCTACGAATTCAGTTCTGTGGATACGATTTTAGGACCGGCACCGTGTAGGGAGCACTAGTCGCTCGATAGTTCGCCAGCCTCAGCGCCGTGCAGGGACTCTTGTAAGTCACTCTGATCAGCAGACTAGGCGAACATGGGATTCACTTTTTCGGGATCGTAATCAAGATCCTTGATCGCTTTCGCAACGTCCTCGTAGCTGAGCGTTCCTGCCTTGGCCAAACGATACAGGGTCGCAATCACAATTGACTCTGCATCGACTTCAAAGTGACGACGCAATGCCTCGCGTGTTTCACTGCGTCCCATCCCGTCGGTACCAAGCACGAAGTAGTCGCCTGGAATGTAGCTCTGCAACTGCTCAGGCAAAGCCCGAACATGGTCGCTGGCGGCAATGAAAGGCCCCTCTACACCTGCAAGAGTTTTTTCAATGTAGCTCTGCTTTGGCTTCTCTGTCGGATGCAGCATGTTCCAACGCTCGCATTCCTGCGCCTCGCGGCGAAGTTGCGTGTAGCTGGTTACGCTCCAAACGTCGCTTGCAATTTTATACTTCTCAGCCAGCATCTTTTGCGCTGCAAGTGTCGAACGCAAGATCGGCCCGGTACCGAATAACTGCACCGTTGCTTTGGCCGACTTCACCTTCTGTGAGCCCAGCTTGTAGATACCTTTGACAATGCCATCTTCCACACCCTCAGGCATGGCCGGCATGGCATAGTTTTCGTTTTCGACGGAGATGTAGTAGATCGCAGTTTCCCCATCGCCATACATTCGCTTGAGGCCATCCATGATGATGACTGTCGTCTCGTAAGCGAACGCAGGATCGTATGCGCGAATGGTCGGGAAGGCGATGGCGTTCAAATGGCTGTGGCCGTCTTGGTGTTGCAATCCTTCCCCATTGAGAGTCGTCCGACCTGAAGTTCCGCCAAGCAGGAAGCCCTTCGCCCGCATATCAGCGGCGGCCCACATCAGGTCTCCGACGCGCTGGAAACCGAACATGGAGTAGTAGATGTAGAACGGAATCATGTTGACGCCGTGAGACGCGTATGCCGTCCCGGCTGCATTAAAGCTAGACATCGAGCCTGCTTCGGTGATCCCTTCTTCAAGTATCTGACCGTCTTGTGCTTCCTTGTAATACAAAAGCTGCTCGGAATCGACCGGCTCATACTTTTGACCGGCGTGAGCATAGATTCCGACTTCTCGGAACATGCCTTCCATACCAAAGGTACGCGACTCATCGGGGACAATAGGAACGACATGCTTGCCGATCTTCTTATCCTTGCAGAGCTTACTTAGCAGACGAACGAAGCCCATCGTGGTGCTAATCTCGTTGCCCTTGAAGTCGCCTGTAAACGCCTTGTAATCCTCCAGCGTTGGAACTTCCATCGTCGGCGACGTGTTCGGCCGGCTCGGAACCGAACCGCCGAGCTCGGCACGGCGTTCCTTCAGGTATTGAATCTCGTTGCTGGACTCGGGTGGCTTGTAGAACGGCGCGTTGGCCACTTCATCGTCGCTGATCGGAATCCCAAATCGGCTGCGGAATTCGAGCAGCTCCGCTTCATTGAGCTTCTTCTGGTTGTGAGCGACGTTTCGGCCTTCACCGGCTTCGCCCAGACCATAACCCTTGATCGTTTTCGCAAGGATAACGGTCGGCTGCCCCTTATGTTCCACGGCAGCTTTGTACGCGGCATACACCTTCTCAGGATCGTGCCCACCACGTCGCAGCTTCTCAAGTTTTTCGTCCGAATAGTTCGCAACCAGCTCCAGCAGCTCCGGCGACTTTCCAAAGAAGTGTTCACGAATGTATGAGCCGGGCATACCAGTGTATTTTTGGTACTGGCCGTCGACGATTTCATTCATGCGATCAACGAGTTGTCCGGAAGTGTCCCGTTCAAGCAACGAGTCATAGTCACCGCCCCAAACGACCTTGATCACGTTCCAACCAGATCCTCGGAAGACCGCTTCCAACTCCTGGATGATCTTGCTGTTTCCGCGAACCGGCCCATCGAGTCGCTGAAGATTGCAATTAACCACAAACGTGAGATTGTCCAACCGCTCGCGAGCAGCCAAGTGCAATGCACCAAGCGTCTCGGGCTCATCACATTCTCCGTCTCCCAGGAATGCCCAAACTCGCTGATTCGACGTATCCTTGATGCCTCGGTCGCGCAGATACTCGTTAAACCTGGCTTGATAGATAGCCATGATCGGGCCAAGCCCCATCGAAACCGTCGGGAATTCCCAAAACTCGGGCATCAGCCATGGGTGTGGGTAACTCGAGAGTCCGGGAACATCCTGAAGTTCACGTCGGAAGTTTTCTAAGTTTTCAATTCCGAGCCGGCCTTCCACGAAAGCTCGTGAATACATTCCCGGTGATGCGTGGCCCTGGAAGTAAATGATGTCGCCGTCGTAGCCCGACTCTCCACGTCCACGGAAAAAGTGGTTGAAGCCCACTTCATAAAGGGTAGCGCTAGACGCAAACGTACTAATGTGGCCGCCGAGGCCCGGGTTCTTCTTGTTAGCACGCTGGACCATAGCCATGGCATTCCAGCGGATAATGCTCTTGATTCGACGCTCGATTTCTCGATTGCCCGGATACTGTGGCTGCTTGTGCGGCGGAATCGTGTTGATGTACGGAGTATTGACTTGCAACGGTACATCAACGCCGTCGCGGCGGGCTTCCGTGTCTAGCTTGCGCAACAAGAACTTGACGCGCTCTGGTCCCTTACTCTTGAGTACATAGTCAAGGGAACTGAGCCACTCCTGAGTTTCCGCTGGATCGCCGTCCACGAGGTCAGGAATCTGTCCGGAGGCCAATACCGCTTCTTCTTCTGAGCTCAAAACTTTCGCCTCTCCCATAACACTCTCTTTCGCGATGTAAGAGCCGCGAACCGCATGCAGTGGAGCAAATCGGGGCTCTTCAATGACAGGCACTATCAGCTTATTCACGTCCTACGAGGGACGTCGCGACCGTGGCCCGACAGGTCTGTGGAGTTTTTCGTTCGAACGGCACCAAGCGGGGGCTGCTTAGCCGCGTGTATTCTGCTTTAAACCAAGGAGACGGATTCGGAATCCACTATCAGACTAGGAAGCGAGGCCCGAAACCAGCAGGGAGATTCTGAACTAAAGCCCCCAAATATCCAAGCCTTCTTTCTTCATCGGAGTCCGGCGGTCAATCTACTTAGCTCGGCTTGGAAGCCAGCATTCGCAGGAATCACCGAACGCGATTCCGTCTTCACCAGAGTGTAATGCGTCAGGAAGCCCAATTCGTGGAACCCCAAAGGAAGGAGGTCAGGGACGCAATAAAACCTTCATTGCGCCGGCTTCACCACCATAAAGACGACTAAACCACTCCGGACCATCATCCAGATTCGCTTTCGCGGTGATCAAAGGATCGACCTGAATAGCCCCCCGGCTGAGGTAATCGATACATTGAGGGTACTCGCCGTTCGAAGCACAGCTTCCCTGGACTCTCAATTCTCGAGTCACCACCGATTGGAGGGGGAAATCGACCTGTGGTGCCAAATTTCCGACGATCGTGATCGCCCCACCCCGTTTGGTTGCTTCAATTGCAGAGTGAACGGTTGGAGTTGCTCCGACCACCTCAAACGAAACATCAGCCCCTCGTCCGCCCGTCGCTTCCAGCACCGCTTGCTGAACGTCGCCGGTTTTTGGATTGCACACCACGTCAGCGCCAAGAGACTTCGCAATTTCGAGCTTGTCATCATCCAAGTCGACGGCAATGACCTGCGAGCATCCCGCCAAGCGTGCTGCCTGTACGACCAAGAGTCCGATCATGCCGCTGCCAACAACGACCGCGGTATCACCAAGTTGAATGGGGGTGATGTTCGCAGCGTGCACGGCGATGGAAACAGGCTCCACCATGGCCGCATGCTCAAACTGAAGGTGCTCTGGAAAACGAAACGCAATGTGTTCAGGCACGACCACGTATTCAGCAAACGCACCATGCCGGCGAAATTCATCGCAAGAAACACCCATCACCTGGCGGTTCTCGCACAGATTCATCTTGCCTGCTCGACAGGCCGGGCACTTACCGCAAGAGATCATTGAATCGAAGGTAACACGATCTCCCTCGGAGAAATTTTTCACCGCTGAACCGACCGCTTCGATGGTACCGGCCGCTTCATGGCCCATAACCAATGGTGGCTGCCGTCGTCCCGACGATCCGTCCCAGCCGTGGATATCACTCCCACAAATTCCGCAGGCGGCAACCTTGATCAGCAACTCGTTCTCTGCGAAATCCGGACGTGGCATCTCAACAAGATCGAGTTTCTTATACTCGCTTAGCAGCATTGCTTTCATCATATCCCCGCCTCTCCAGTTCTTGATATCGCTCTTGCTTGCCAGCAACGCGTAGACCTACCACAGGCAGTCCGGCACCATGCACCCATGTCAAGATTCGATTCATCTACACATCACGCAGCCAAGTGGTGCGCCATTCTCCCTCTGAGCTCACCGGGCAAGAAGGCTACCATTACGTCAATGCCCTCTAGTGTCGCTTCGGCTTGTAAATCTCTGTAGCCGTCCCGAAGTGGACTTCGCCCGCAAACATCAGCGTTTCGCTCAGTGTTGGGTGAGGGTGAATCGATTCGGTAATATCTCGAACTTCGCAGCGCATTTCGATCGCCAACACGGCTTCTGCGATTAGCTCGCCAGCTCCCGCACCCACAATGCCACAGCCCAAGACTCGATGCGTCTCCGGATCGATGATCAACTTAGTCAGCCCTTCCGTTCGACCAAGTGCCTGTGCTCGACCACTGGCCGCCCATGGATAGGTTTCAACATCGACCTTGCGCCCAGCTGCCTTCGCTTCTTCTTGCGTCAAACCAGCCCAAGCGATTTCGGGGTCTGTGAACACGACGGCTGGAATAGCCGCCTTTTCGAATACAGCCGGTTCTCCGAGCAATGCTTCAATCGCAACACGTCCCTCGGCCGACGCTTTGTGCGCCAACATGGGCTCACCCGCGACGTCGCCGATCGCCAGAATGTGTGGATCCGCGGTGCGTTGTTTCGAATCACAAACAACAAAGCCCTTTTCGTCAACCTGGACCTGCGTGTTCTCGAGGCCGATTCCACGGCTCACTGGGCGACGGCCAACACTAACTAAGACTCGATCAAAACGCTCGTGCCCGAACTTACCAGGACCTTCAAAGGTTACTTCAACCTGGTCGTCAACCTGGGCCATCGAACCGACTTTGGTATTCAGATAGATCCGTTTCTCAAACAGACCATCCAGTCTCCGGTGTAACGGTTTCACCAAGTCTCGATCCGCGCCCATCAGCAAACCGTCCATCAGCTCTACGACGGAGACTTTGCTGCCTAAGTTGGCGTAAACGGACCCCATTTCGAGTCCGATATAACCACCACCAACGACAAGTAATTTCTCTGGCACGTCCTTGAGCTCAAGTGCACCCGTCGAATCCATGACTCGATCCGTACCAATCTTGAAGTTTGGCGGCATCGCCGGAACACTACCGCTGGCCAATACGCAATGATCGAATGTCAAACGCGCACCGTCTGGAATCGACTCATGGTCCCCCTCCAGACGCAAAGTGGTGCTATTCTCAAAGATACCCCTCGCCTGAATAAGCGTCACATTTCGGCGCTGAGCAAGCTTTCCAAGCCCACTAGTTAGCGAATCGATCACCTTTTCCTTGCGTGCTCGCACCTTGTCGATATCGACTGTGGGCTGGTTGTAAACGACGCCCCAGTCTTCCCGAAGCTCGTCGACCTCAGAGACGATCTTGGCAACATGGAGTAACGCCTTCGAGGGAATACAACCTCTCAGCAGGCAGGTTCCGCCCAGCCTAGGATCGGATTCCACAATGGTGACTTGCTTACCCTCATCGGCAGCCAAGAATGCGGCCGCATATCCACCAGGGCCGCCACCCAAAACGACAATTTCGCTGTGCATGCTGTGTATCTCCGATGCCAGAGGCGATTTATCTGCGTTCGCGGGCCGTCCGCCGAAGCTCAGCCAACCGTCCAGGCTCATAATGGCAGGCTCAAACGCGTTTGCGAACGACTTGCAAAAACGGGTCCAAGCGAAGTGCCCCGTTGAATGATCCAGACGAAACGGCCCCGAAGTAAACCGAAACCGTTCGCCGTACTTTACACTGAACTCGCCCGCAATGGTCCGCGATCCCCGGGCACCAACCACTCCTTGAGCCTCGCATCAGCAGTCTTAAGAAGACGCTGCAGATCGCGGAGACTCGGGGCTACGCTCCACCGCGACGGAGCCCCCCGCCTCATTCTCACCTGAGCATAAAGCGGGAATAAATTGGTCGAAGCGGGAAGGTTCGGCGTCTAGCCTGATTCGAGTAGAGCTCGCAATCGAGCTGCTGCACCAAGAATCCAAGATGGCGGTGCAATCAATCCACCGCCATCTGAACCGAGTCCGGATCTTCGCCCTGAATTTCAACAAGCGGCAACGGGCCGAAGCCCATCGCTGTTATCGAGACAGGAATTCGACAACGATGTTGCCATCAACTGGCAAACTGATGTCATTTGCAGTCGGCAGGCTCAAGACAGATGCCTTGAATCCTTCCGAATCGAATGTCAGCCAGTCTAGTGGCTGAGGCGGGTTGTTCGCGATGACGCCTCGATACAAATCCTTCAGATTCTCGCGTGCACGTAGCTCAATGACATCGCCCGCACGTAGAAGATACCCAGGCTTGTTGACCTTCACTCCGTTCACACGAAAGTGCCCGTGAACGATGCCTTGACGAGCCTGAGGGCGAGTCTTCGTAAAACCTGCACGACGAACGATGTTATCAAGACGTCGCTCACAAGTGAGCAATAGGTTTTCTGCCGTATTACCTTTGGCAGCCTTCGCCGAATTGTAGTAACGACGCAGTTGTCGTTCGCCCAAGCCGTAGTAGTGCTTGATCTTTTGCTTCTCTGCGAGGGCGGTTCCGTAGTTACTCGTTCGACGACCACGGGGGTGCATCCCTGGGGGATTATCGCGGCGGCCATATGCTCTCTCGGCACCTGCACTTTCGTAAACGAGTGTGCTGAGTCGGCGATTAATTCGTGCTTTTGGGCCTGTGTAACGAGCCATTTTCGAGAAACTCCAGAACTACGATTCGAGTCGACAAAACCTTTCGTCAAACGCTGCTTACGAACACACCCACGAACCGTTTGGATCCAGAAGTGTGAAACATGAAGTTTGGGGCGGGAACCAGTAAAGCCTAGAACCGGACCATTAGAGCAGCTTGACGGGCCCAATCCCTACTCACTCGGTCACCAAGACCTAGCTGGGTTGCGCCAATTTCTATGTGAATTTGGACAAAGTATCGGCAATCGAAGGCTGAATCACAAGATCTAATCCTAAACCGGCAGAGGAAGTCTGGCGGTCCAGCGGGTGGGTGAAATCATAAACGGGAGCCCCTGCCCCCTCGCCGGTATTTGAGTCCGTGTTCAAAATGGCGACCACCCGAGGTCCTACCTCAGCTGTTTCCTGATCCAATTGGCCATCGGATGACGGCTGCGTCGGTGACCATTCCTTTACCTGCTGAAGTCCACTCCACATGTGGGAGTTCAGCCGTTTGGGCAAGCGGATTGCCCCACCTGGATTCCACATGCGTCGCGACGACCTCCGAAATATCGTCATCATCGCCCACGTCGATCATGGCAAAACCTCCCTCGTGGACTGCCTGCTGAAGCAGAGCGGCCAGTTCCGCGACGCACAATTGCAGGGAACTCAGATCCTGGACAGCAACGATATTGAGCGGGAACGCGGTATCACGATTCTGTCGAAGAACATTGCTCTCCCCTACAAGGGAGTCAAAATCAACATCATCGACACTCCGGGACACGCTGACTTTGGAGGCGAGGTAGAACGAGTCGTACGGATGGCCGACGGTGCTTTGGTGCTCATGGATGCCGCCGAAGGCCCAATGCCACAAACGAGATTCGTTCTTTCCAAAGCCCTCGAGGTGGGTGTCAAGCCAATCATCGTCATCAACAAGATTGACCGACCCGACGCCCGCTCGCACGAAGTCGTCGACGAAGCGCTCGAGTTGCTCGTCGATTTAGGCGGGGAAGAATACCTAGACCACTTCAAACACATCTTCACTTCCGCCAAAGAAGGTTACGCTACACACGATCCGGACCAGCGTGGCGATTCGATGCAACCGCTGCTTGATATGGTGCTTGAGGAGATTCCTGGCCCAGACGTTGAACCGGACGCACCGTTACAGATGCTGGTCACCAACCTCGACTGGTCGGACTATGTGGGCCGCATCGGTGTTGGCCGTGTGCAAGCTGGAAAAATCTCCGCAGGACAAGCCATCGATCTGGCCAAGGACGGTGACCAAGTTGTCCAGGCCAACATTGGTAGCGTTTCGACGTTTGACAAGCTCGGGCGGACCGAGGTCCCCGAGGCGACTGCGGGCGACATTGTTGCGGTCGTCGGACTAGAAGACGTGGAAATCGGCGACACGATCTGTTCCCGCGGGGACCTACGACCGCTACCTCGGTTGACCGTAGACGAACCCACTTTGGAGATGGTTTTCAGCATTAACAGCTCACCTTTCGTCGGAAAGGAAGGCAAGTTTGTAACCAACCGCCAGCTGAAAACGCGACTAGAAAAGGAACTTGAACGCAACGTTGCACTCCGGATGACGCCAGTCGAAGGCGCCGAGGCCTATGCCGTTCGCGGCCGCGGCGTGCTGCACCTGGCAGTCTTGATCGAAACCATGCGACGCGAAGGCTACGAGCTCTCTGTCGGAAAGCCACGCGTTATCCTCAAGAAGGTTGGCAAAGATTTTCAGGAACCATTTGAGTCACTGAATGTGGAAGTGCCGGAAGACAAAGTCGGTCCTGTCATGGAACTCGTGGGTTTCCGCCGAGGCACACTCGATGAAATGACGCCCCGCGGCTCCTATTGCTTACTCAAATTCGATATTCCCGCGCGCGGTCTCATTGGACTACGGACCAAACTGCTTAACGCAACTCAAGGCACCGCAATCATTCACCACCGATTCAGCGGCTATCGCGTTTGCGAAGGTGACGTACCCGCCCGCGGAAACGGAGTACTTGTGTCCATGGTGACCGGCAAAGCGGTACCCTTCGCACTCTTCGGACTTCAGGACCGAAGTGAGCTTTTCGTAGGCCCCGGGGATGAAATCTACGAAGGCATGATTGTGGGTGAAAATGCCCGCGAGAACGACATGACGGTCAATCCATGCCGAGAAAAGAAGCTTACGAACATTCGAGCCGCAGGATCCGATGAAAACATCATCTTGAAACCACCAAGGCAATTGTTCCTTGAAGCCGCGTTGGAATACATCGAAGAAGACGAGCTAGTCGAAATCACACCAGAATCGATCCGACTACGAAAAATGAGCCTCAAGGAATCGGAACGGCGTAGGCAAACGCGTGCGGCCGCCAGCAAGGCATAACGGCCTCTCCTGAGTCGATCGCGCGGCGGCTATGCGCAGGAAGAACTTACGTTCCAGCGCCCTTACATTCCAACTTCCAACACAGCTTGGCACCTGCTCAGTATGGCTACGGCCAGATCGAGAGCCTGCTAACGCCAAAGCGATCTAATTTACTGCGAACCAGCTGTTCAATTTGTTCGCGATCCCGAGCATCGAAGAGAATTTCGGTGCGTCCAGCCAGGAATACGATTGCGGTCAAACAGAGCATTGCGGTTATTGGTCCTCCAAGCAAACTCAGTGGAGCAAAACTGAGTAGCAACAAACCAGCGGGCACTCTTGCACCGGTTCGAGTGATCAGCATGTAGACCAACCCTAGGGCAAGGGTATTGGCGGTCGTCGTCGCTAACATGGCGCCCAGCAGTCCAAGCGGCGCGATCAGCAACCAGTTGAGAGCGAAGTTCGCAGCCAGGCTGACTACCAGAATGGCGGTCAAATGCTTCCCACGCTCGACGCAGAGCAAGTAGGGCTCCGACACGAGATAGAGCGAAACCCAGATCGCCTGCGCTAGGGCCAAAGGTAGCAAGCTGTGAGCCAACTCGTAGCGTCCCTGCATGATGACTTCGAACAAAAGTGGAGCAGCCAGTAGAGCCACGACACCAAACGCCAGAAATCCCGTCGCGACGCCCAACATCAACTGACGCACTCGGCCAAAGACAGCTTCCCGGCGACCGGCCTCCCAGTCCAAGCTCAAATAGGGCAGCAAGATGCCTCCCAGCGTCATTGCAACGCTAATCAATAAATTAGGGAGAATCCGGGCGCAATGATACTGCCCTACCATGGCTTGCCCAATTTCACCGACCTGCGAACCCAAGTGCAATAGCATGTATCGGTCACTCACCTCGAATAGGTTGCTCAATAGATTCATGACCCAGAGGCTCATCGCAAAAGGCAAGACTCGCTTCCATACACTCGCCGGACGCTTGGGCTTGGCTCTGACAACAACGGCCTTCTTGCGTTTCCCGTGCCCTTTGCCTTTCCGACGTTTTGTTGATTTAGGACGTCCCCAAAGTTCATCCGCATGCGCTCGACCAATCCTGAACCAGCCAGGCAACATGGCGATTAGATTCGCGACACAATAGCTCGGCAAAAGAACCCACCAAGACCGGACAAATGCGACACCAGACAGACCGACGACTGCGAAAACAAGGCTCTGCGTAAAGTGCATCGACGAGACCGTTTTCACTTGTCGAAGACCGGTTGCCAGCTCCGTGGTAAAGCTAAACGCCATGGCCGAAAGCAGGGCCAATAGGGACATCAATACAATCGCGAATGGCTGATCCACCCCAAAAATCAACCAACTGAATTGATCTGGAAACGCTAGGATCGCGAAGCCGGACGCAACAGCGCCTACGCTGGCAACATGAACCGCGTTTCGGACGTAAATCCGCAACTGCGAACGCTGACGAAAATACTCAACGAATTTGCCGAAGCTGCCTGGGAACCCAAGTGCTGCGATGGGTACAGCGATCAGCAAGAAGCTATTGAGTAATGCCCACTGCCCCAGTTCGACATCGCTCAGAAACCTGGCGAAACCAAGGCCACGAAGAAATCCAACACTCCGCTGCAACACATTTACCAGCAGCATGACAACGACTCCGATGGCGAACGCGTCGCCTACGTCTCGTTTTGCTGCTGCGGCTGATGAGGTCATTGGAGTCTACGAGGTTTCGAGGCTGAATCGTGAGATCCGTTTTGAAGCAAGTGGTTCTAGTACTCGAGGGCCAGCGTCACTCGAGGGCCAGCAGTACTCGAGTACTAGCGGCTCTGGCGCTCGAGCAATCGCAACCAACGTCGATCTCGATGGCAGTAACCATTACCGTTGTATCGAGCGTGGCACGTTAGCCAGCCCATATTTGGACACTGAAAGATAGGACAGTGCTACCAATCCGATCTCGCGTAGCCTTTGAAGCCGGCTCCGGGCAGCAAGTTGATGTGCTTTCACCCTCACAATCCAACACTTCCCCAAAACCGGGAAGGAGCGTGAGCTCAACTTGCATCGCCGATGGCTGACTCAGCGTGTGCTGCCGGCAGAAAGCCCGTAGAAGCTACCGGCGATCCAGCTGGACTAGGGCGATAGATATCGCAAGAAATTTCGAACCGGCTGGCCAGGCACGTAAACCGTTGGTTGCCCGACGATTCCCCGGCCGATCTGGACGTTGTATCCTTCCTGCCCCAACGAAAGCAGTGGCGAATACCCATTGTTGTTGGCTGAGTACAGCCCCGGAGCCAAATTGGGCGTGAGGGTCGGCGGAACATTCTGTCCTGGCACGTTGCCGGGTGGCGGAAGAGTCGGTGCCCCCAAGGCAACTCCGCTCCCAGGATTGCACTGATAAGCAGTTGGATAGATAGCCGGATTTTGTTGGTACTGAGGCAGGTTTTCGCGTCCGGTCAAGGGAGCTTGAGAGCTCGCTAGTTGCCCCGGCCCTCGATTTGAAACGGCTGAAGTTTCCTGTGGATCGACCGCAACGGCCCGACGCTGGTAAGCAGCATTCATGAATAAACCATGGTCGTAAGGCGAAGTGGCGTATCGCCCACGCGCAGGAGGCGGGCTAACGAACGGAGCTCCCGTAGTAATCGAACGAGGATCAAGTCGGCTCCCAGCAGCCGCGTTTCGTGCTGGTGTTTGCTTCTGATCGAAGTTCCTTAGCCGACCATTTGAGTCGTAGGCAACGGCTGAAGCTGGTGTTCCCTGTTGACGTTGATTTGATGGCAATCCACCGATCGCCTGGGGTCCCCCCCCCTGCTCTTGCCTTAGCTGGGCCTGTGCTGCTTCATAGTTCGTTTGTCCCGGTAAGCTTCTCGGTTGGCCACGTAACGAATTTGGCATCCGTTCATTTGGGTTTTGTTGCAACGCATTCGGATTCGAGATCGACCGACTATTCAAGTTGGCCTGACCACCAGCCTGTTGTGTCAAAGCGTGGGGAGGGAGAACAGCCCCACTGGCGTTTCTCGGATTGAGGGTACCAACTGGGCTCGCTCCCGGAACGGAACGCAGTTCGTTGGAAGGCGACTCAATTCGATTGGTCGGTGCGTTCCCAGATCCAGAGGTATAGCGATCCGCAAAACTCGATTGGGGACCGGCCGGTGTTTGCGGCAATACTGGGCTCTGCTGCAACGCATTGCCTGGCGCGACTACGCTTGTCGGGGGTGTCGCATCCGCTTGATCAAGCGGCGGCAAACCGAGTCCGCCAAGATTGGGCGGCGCAGCTGGAGAACCACTGACCGCAGCCCCAGTACCTTGAGGGAACGAATTGGGCAACGCAGGCAGTCCATCACTGAGGCTGCCAGATGCTTGATATCGAGCAACGTAGGATTCAGAACCAGACTCGGTCCCGGCATCCGCAGTCACCTCCGCCTTTGCAGCATGATCCGCAAGCGGGTTGTACCCCGCAAAGCTCTCCATCCCTGGAACGAGCCCGAGCCATGAGCTAAGTGCCCCCACAGACGCTAAACCTGCGACGCCACGAAACAAGAGCGAATATTGCATTGTGCTGCCCTGCTAGAAAATCGGCCAATGGGCTGCACCCTAGAAAACATCAACGGACCAAGTCCAGATGGGATGCCTCCTAGCAAATGGCTGCATCGCCAACTCTTCCCAATCGAACCGTCGAGCACCTTGTTTTGATAGCAAAGCAGAACAATGCTCGCAGTCACGTGCGCCAACCGAGCGCATCATCGCGCAAAAACACAAATATAAAAAAACGCCGTCCATGATGGACGGCGTTTGAATTTGTAATCGTTTAGTTTGGTTCCCGCTCTGCGTTCGCGGAATGTCCGAACTTACTGGTAGCTCAATTTACTTTGCAGCTGCAAATCGGGCAGCGACCGCATCCCAATCGACGACATTCCAAAACGCATTGATGTAGTCAGGGCGACGGTTCTGATACTTGAGATAGTACGCGTGCTCCCATACATCCAAGCCCAAGATCGGAGTGCCCTCGATGCCAGCGATCGCAGCTCCCATGAGAGGGCTGTCTTGATTAGCCGTTGAACCGACGTGCAAGCTACCTCCACTGACATACAACCATGCCCAACCGCTGCCAAAGCGAGTAGCGCCGGCGTTCGCAAACGCCTCCTTGAAGGCATCGAAGGATCCACAAGCCGCGTCAATGGCCGTAGCCAATTCACCACTTGGCTGTCCGCCTTTGCCAGGCCCTAGCACGCTCCAGAATAGTGAGTGGTTAGCATGGCCGCCGCCATTGTTGCGAACCGCTCCACGCTTGTCCTCAGCAACTGCCCCAAGATCCGAAATCAGATCTTCGATTGACTTCGAAGCCAAATCCGTGCCTTCGATAGCTGCATTTACCTTAGTGATATACGCTTGATGGTGCTTCGTGTGGTGAATCTCCATCGTCTGCGCATCGAAATGGGGCTCTAGCGCGTCGTAAGCATATGGCAATGCGGGTAGTTCGTAGCTCATGGTTTCTCCCTGGTAGAAACAAGTGTGCGTTTGCAATTATGTCAGCCCGCAGGGCGGGTCTACAGTCGGTTTCCGAGGCACGATATGCGGACAAAGCAAAACTGACAAGCGGTTCTAGCCCGGTGCTTCCGTCTTCGGCAGCAAATACTCGTCAAAGCCGGCAAAGTGCCAACACCAGCCCTCAAGACATGCTAGAGAAACGAAAAGCCTACAGCCATGCTTGACCCTGAGCGGAGGGAAAAAGACAGCGAAGCAAATTCTCAATGTAGCCGAATTGCAGGGCTGCTTGATCCGCTGGAAAGAACGCCACACACCCACAATCAATTGGATTTGCTGTCGCCCTAGGACCAAACCTGGAGCCCGAAAAAACACAGGGCCCAATGATTGCCTCTGCGGTCAGGAGCTTACCTTTCGCAACGCCAGCCGTTCAGCTGGCTTCCAGTTCGGTCGAAAAATCTCGAAGGCTTCGTTGGAAGACACCTATCGAGGCTCGATGATACGAGTTCTCATCTCGTCGTCGATTTCCTCGGCCACCAGATACGATTGGAAACTCTGCAGCAATTGGTTGGCTTGTCCAAGAAGTGAATCGGATCGCCGATCTCGCGCTCGATAAGGGCAAACTGTCACCGCAAACTTGGTTCGGCTCTGGTAGTCGCTTCTGATGCCGGATCCGCATGCAACGTTGACGCTGGTAATGCTGACGGACAGAATCATAGCTGAGGCCCGTTCTCCACTCCGCATTGCGTCCGGATTAGGCTCCACTCGGATGACAACTTTGCCTTCTTCGATGGAAACGAGTTCGGCCCGATGATCATTGATGAAGCCTTCTAGCTTCTGGACGGCGACTTCCTTCGGAACGGAAGCCAGATACTCGGAGCCGGCAATTGGCTCACCCGCAGACGAGAACCACCCCATCCAACTCGTTGTTTTCTTTGCTGCTGGTGCGCTGTTATGGACAGCTGGACGGACGGTTTGACCTACTCCTAATTGGACAACACGATTCCGCCCATTCTCCTTGGCCATCATGAGGGCCCGATCCACTCTCGCCATGATCGTTTCCGGCGTATCGCCCGGTTGCAATTCGGTCACCCCGAAACTACTGGTCATATTGCGACCGTCGAGCGATGGCACGGGTGTCTTCTGAACGGCGGCGCGAATTTGTTCGGCGCGAATGGTTGCTGCCGCATTGTCGCAAGCTTCGCAGATGATCACGAATTCTTCTCCTCCATAACGCGCGACTAAGTCGTCGTCTCGCGCTTTGTCGGAGAGAATTCCGGCAAATGTAACCAAAGCTTCATCACCAGCTTGGTGTCCAAAGGTGTCGTTGATCTTCTTGAAGAAATCAATGTCGCACATGATCAGGCTGCCCAAGCAGCCTTCGGCGAGATGACTCTCGACAAACTCGCGCAACCGGCGTGTCAATTCCGCTCGGTTTGCTACCTTGGTCAACGGATCTTGCGTGGCGATCGCATGCAGTGTTTCCACCCGCTGCTCAAGATTGGCTTGCTTCGAAGCGTCCCGAATGACAATGATGCTACCTGCTCGCGAGTTGTCGCTGGCGAACAAAGGAATGGCCCGAAGTTGAACTTGATACTCGCGACCAGCCGTTGATTTGAGTTGGTATTGTTCGCGCACAGTCGCGTTCGAAGCGTTAACGCGAGCAATAGGACATTCATCCGGCTCCAACTCCACGCCATCAACTCGGTAGAGGCCAGACAACTCGCAGTCCCACATGCGATGCAAGACGGATGGAGCTTGGCGACCGATTAGATCTTCAGCCTTGGAGTTCCAAGTCGTGATGACCCCTGACGGGTCCAAATAGATCACGGCGTCATCAAGAGATTCGAGAAGGCGTTGATGGTACGGACCTCTGGCATCGTCGGCATTCTGGCCGCCTTTAGCTTCGCCGCTCGCTTCGCCTTTGGTATCTACCTGGCGACCGATGTCAAAACCGGGGGCGACCTCGGAATCGAGTTCCCCAAGCCAATGCTGAGCAATCTGCTGTTCTAGATCCTGACGTGGCTCGCTCACCAGAATGGCAAAATCACGAACCAAAACCGGATCGAAATGCTGCCCCGCAAACTTGCAAAGTTCTTCCAGGGCCAATTCACGGCTCATGGCCCGTCGAAAGACCTGCTGATTCGTCATCGAATCGTAGGCATCCGCAATGCGGAGCATTCCAATGGCTGGTTCCTCGATGCCTTGCTGCTTCAGCTGTAAATAATCAAGTCGAGCGGCTCCGACGATCTGCAGTAAGTGGTCGCTAGCTCCTGCGGTTGCGATCAATTGGTCGGCTAAGGTTCGTTGGGCGTCCATCAGCAAACGCTCGTGTTCGCTCAACGGGCCAGGTTTTTGCAGTAATTCGTCTGGAACACCAATCTTGCCTATATCGTGTAGCAACGCCGCCACTTCGAGATGATCACGTTCGGCTTCCGGCATTTCCCGCCACATCGCCCATTTTGAACACGCGAGCGCGACTCGGAGACAGTGAGCCGCGCTTGGCGGGTTCTTGGCCTTCAGAGCTTGGAAAAGCGATGCATGGATTCCAAGACGCGATTGTGCCATCTTGTCCGCAATCGGCGGAAAATTGCTCGTCGACTCAGTCGCACCTGTCTGCGCAGCTTGTTCAGGGGCTTCATTGCTGACAGCGTTTGTTGTTGTGGGATTCGAATTCATTGCATTCAAAAGATGAGTTCGAGAAAAACGGGTACCACAGCCGACTTACGGGGCCGAAATGAACCTTCACGGTCAGGGTTACTACCCAACCGGAGAATCCGGCTACCAAAGCTAGGCCACCCCTGAGTGGGTGTGCAATGCATCCAGATGCATTCGGCCATGCTGGAGGCTTGTTCCACGCGGGGGCCGACACTTTCCTCCTAGTCGATACAACCAGAATGCTTGCACTGGCAATCTGGCTTGCGTTCGCCACGCCGATCTGCGATGCCTCCCAAGATTCTTAGGCATAGCTGCAGGCGTAGGCGTCATTCAAAACCGGTGCGTATCGTCCTGCCTCCGTTTTCACTCCTTGCATCTCCCAAGACGGGGCAATCGGTCTTGTAGGACGCGAACATCAGATCTTGCACCCTGGCTCCCTTCTTGATTTCCCTGTTTGGCTAAACGGCGATGGCTATCTCGCGTGACTCACGAAACAACAGACGCCGCCGGATCCTGCGCGAGAATAGCGCTCAGCAGCCGACCCAGGCCACCAGGAAACGACGCACTACAAACACTTCTGAATCACAGGACACAACCCAACGTCGTAGCGCAGGTTACAGCCAGGACGTCCGTCGAGCCTGCGGCGTGCGATTGGTCCAACTCATTCCGATTCGTAAGAGAAGCTTCACTCTGGCCGTCGTGGCCAGCCTGCTTGTGCCGTCGATCTTGGTAACACTGCACTACCTGATCTTTGTAAGCGGTACTCTGCAATGGTACGGGCACCCACTTGTCGCGGCCCTCGACTTAGACGACCGACGAAGCATGGCTTCGTGGCTAAACAGCCAACTGTGGATGCTTTGCCTTGGAGCCACATTGCTTACGTTTCAACTCCGTAAGCACAAGCTCGATGACTACGACGGCGAATACCGGCTCTGGTTTTGGATGGTATTAACTTGCCTTTTCGCCAGCTTTGATTCGACGTCACACGCGACGGAGCTGTTCGGAATCGCTTTGCACAGTTGGTCGGTTGAGAACCTTGGGTGGAGTGGACCTGCCGTCGTCAGCAGTACCCTTGCGGTTTTGGTCGGTATCCTCGGTCTGCGACTTTGCAGTGAACTGAAAGTCGTTCCCTCAAGCACCGTGTTTTGGCTCGTTGGCTTGGTTTGCTGGGCCGCTAGCGCCGCGTTGGCTCAAGAAGAATTCAAAGTCAACCTGTCCATTCAGCATCGCGTGTGGTTGAAAGCAACTCTCTGGACCGGCGGATTGACGTGCATTTGGTTGGCCGCATTGGGATACTTACGACACGTGTATATCGAAGCCCAACAGCGATTCCTCGCCCGCGGAATGCTGGCCCGCCGGAATACGCAACCAGGAGTTCCCCTTCGACAGCGTGTTCAAGAATCGAGCCAGCGAATTCGTGAGTCGCTGCCAAGCTTCAAACGCCAGACAAGAGGAGAATCTGACGAAACGCACGAGTCCACCGGCTGGCGATCTCGCATTCCGGGCCTAGGCCGAAGCGGTGAGTCCGCAGAAGCGCGGGCGGAGAAGCGTGAGGCCGCGCGTGAAGAGAAGCAAAGACGCAAACAGGAACTGGCCGAGCAGCGTGAACTGGAGAAACTCGAACGCCAGGAAGCTAAAGAGAAAGCGGCCAATGACCGTAGGCCGAAGCGAACATCTCCTGAAGCCGGCGCGGATGATCAGGATTCTTCCACAGGCGAAAAACGACGTGGTTTGGGTAGCTTCCTTTCCAGAAAAGGGAATTCGCGAGCCGATT
The DNA here is from genome assembly GCA_046290675.1 of Aureliella sp. Classification (GTDB taxonomy): domain Bacteria; phylum Planctomycetota; class Planctomycetia; order Pirellulales; family Pirellulaceae; genus Aureliella. Next base: position 168,967 of record JBKAHA010000005.1, on the reverse strand, counting down.
CATCCCGCATGGACGAGCTCGCCGATGATGCCACCGGGAAAAGACAACAGGTCGAGAAATCTCCAAAAGACGAAGACGTTGCCGACAACGCCGAAAAGAAATCGATGGCCAGCCGTATGACCGGTTGGCTTAGACGTCCGAAGGATTCGGATGAGGCCGACGAATACCGCAAGGTAAAGCGCGGCGATCAGTCAGACAGTTCGAAGAATCACCGTCAGCAGGCCGAAGCCCCCGACAATGAGTCCGAGGGAGGCAAACGCGGATGGTTCCGCCGTCGCGGCAAATCCGATGAAGAAGCCTCTGGCACAGGCGACTCGAACGCAAAGAAAGAGAAAGGCGGGTTCTTTTCGAGATTCAAACTTCAGCCACCCGACGAAGCCGGCGATGAAGACCCGCAAGCCCCGTTCCCAAGCACCTCGAGCCGATCGAGTACCTCGAGCCGATCGGCATCCGAAGACATCCAAGCATCGACCACTGATTCGGACCAGGACGAAAAACAACTTAGTCGTGCGGAACGAAAACGGCAGCGAAAGCAAAAACGCAGACGTGCAGCCTAAATCCACACCATCTGCTTCTTTCACTGATGGCAAACACTCACCACCCGCCGCCAGCAGATCGCCTGTATCCTTGGCAGGATGGCCTGAGCACATCTCGTCTCGGAGATGTTGCCCATCCAAGGCGGGAAGACTTTTCTTAATTGGCCTGTTGGCTATGCTTTGAGTCCCAATACGACCTCGGAGCTCAGCGATTCGCGCTTTCGCTCCGCACTCCATTTCATTTGCTACCACGGTAGTCCATAGATTGGTCCGTCATGAGTATTCGAACGCGATTTGCCCCGAGCCCGACTGGCTTTCTTCACATTGGCGGGGTTCGCACCGCATTGTTTAATTGGCTTTACGCAAAACAGTCTGGTGGACAATTCGTGCTTCGTATCGACGACACCGACGCGAATCGAAACGTCTCCGAGGCGCTCCAGCCAATCCTCGATGGATTTAACTGGCTAGGTATCACCTGGGACGAGGGCCCCAATGCAGACGGAACAGAATCGGTAGGTGATTGCGGCCCCTATTTTCAATCACAGCGTACTGAGAAATACCAGGCAGCCGCAAAACAACTGCTCGAAAGTGGCAAAGCGTACCGCGATTACGCCCGTCCAGAAGAATTGCAGGAGCAGCGGCAGGCGGCAGAAAAATCCGGTGTGACCTTCGTCTACGATCGGCAGTGGATGGCCGAAACCGATGAACAGGCAGCTGCGTTCGAAGCAGAAGGTCGCACTGCAGTGGTGCGATTAAAGATGCCACGAGAGGGCGTATGCAAGTTCAACGACGAAGTTCGTGGTGATGTCGAGTTCGAATGGTCCGTGGAACAGGATCACGTCATCCAACGAGCCGACGGTAGCTGCTTGTACCATCTAGCCAGTGTTGTTGACGATCACGAGATGAAGATCTCGCATGTAATTCGAGCTGTCGAACATCTCAGCAACACGCCTCGCCAAATCTTCATTTTGGAAGCACTGGGATACGAACGCCCCACCTATGCACACTTGCCATTTGTGGCTGAACCAGGCGGTACGGCCAAACTAAGCAAACGGAAGTTGGACAAGTACCTCAAGAACAAAGAGTTCGCTTCTCTATGCGAGCTCGGCAACAACATCGCTGAGAAGATTGGCATCTCGAAACAAGAGGACTTTCAGCTGGAAACGTTCAACCCGGTCATCGTGGACTTCTACCGCGACATCGGGTTTCGCCCAGAGTCTCTTCTGAACTACTTGTTGCTACTGGGCTGGTCGCTTGATGATAGCACGGAAGACTTCACCGTCGACCAAATGCTCGAGCATTTCACCCTGACACGTGTGAATAAGGCTCCAGCGAGTTTTGACCCTGCGAAGCTGCTAGCATTCCAAACGCGTTGGATGCAGCGTTGGGATGCTAAACCTCGGACCGAGGCTTGCCTCCAGTTCCTCCAGAAAGCCCAACTCGTCTCAGACACTCCGGACAACACCACGCTTTCGAAGGTCAATGCGATCGTTGCTGCCGCGGATGACCGCATCAAAGTCGCCGGTGATATTCTGAACTTCGATGATTTCTTTGCCGCAGACGACCAACTCAAGTATGACGAGAAGGCGTTTGAGAAACGTCTGGTCAACGACGAGCCAGCCGTCGAATTACTCAAGGAGTTTTCGGGCGAACTTGAACAGTTAGCCGAGTTCACGGTCGAATCGACTGAGGCCTGCTTGAAGGGATTTGTGGAATCGAAGGAAATCAAATTTAATCAAATCATCCACGCCCTTCGCATGTCGACCACCGGCAAACCTGCGGGTTTCGGAATGTTCGACACTCTTGCCATCCTTGGCAAACAAAGCTGTCTTGGTCGCATCCAAGCAACGCTCGATACACTCGCCTCCCAAGCAACCTCCTAACGCGGGCTCACTTTGGACACAGATGCGCAACGGAAAAAAGCCGGGGAGATCCCGGCTTTTCCGTTTCGTTCAGGAGCGGCGAGCTAAGCTCGCGACAGTTCGGTTACGCCGACTTCTTTTCGTTCGGCAGAGCCTTGAATGGCTTAATCGATCCATCGGTAGGATCGTGGTCGATATTGAACACAGTCCCCTTGGCCTGTTCAGGTAGATCGAACATAACGTCGAGCATGATGCTCTCAACAATACCTCTCAATCCTCGAGCTCCGACAGATTTATCGAGGGCCCGCTGCGCGATGGCGTGCAGTGCTGCATCGGTGAAGTGCAGCTCGCAGTCTTCCATTCCAAACAGGGCTTGGAACTGTTTGACGAGAGCATTCTTCGGTTCGGTGAGAACTTGAATCAGTCCAGCTTCATCCAAAGGAGCGAGTGCGGAGACCACTGGCAATCGGCCAATAAACTCTGGAATCATGCCGAATTCGAGAACATCGTCGGAAGTAACTTGAGGCATCAGTTCTTGAGGAGTCAGATCCGAAGAGTGCGTTTGACCAGCAGCGCTGAAACCCAGCGACCTTGTTCCGAGACGCTTGCGGACAATCTCTTCAACGCCGACAAAAGTTCCTCCGCAGATGAACAAAATGTTGGACGTATCTAGCTGAATGTATTGTTGCTCCGGATGCTTCCGCCCACCTTGAGGTGGCACGTTGGCTACAGTCCCCTCAAGCATTTTGAGCAAGGATTGTTGCACTCCCTCACCGGAGACATCTCGAGTAATCGAAACGTTGTGGCTGGTCTTGCCGACTTTATCGACTTCATCAATGTAGAGAATCCCGCGTTGGGCGGCTTCCACATCAAAGTCAGCTGCGTGCAACAGCTTCAGCAAGAGATTCTCGACATCTTCACCGACATAGCCAGCCTCGGTCAGCGTCGTCGCATCACCAATCGCAAACGGCACATTGAGCATTTTCGCCAAGGTGCGTGCCAAGAGCGTTTTCCCGCTACCCGTCGGACCGACGAGCAAGATGTTGGATTTCTCGATCTCAACATCCGACCCGGTCCACTCGCTCGTCAAACGCTTGTAGTGATTATGAACAGCGACAGAAAGGACTCGTTTCGCCTGATCCTGACCAATGACGTATTGATCTAGATGCTCAACGATCTCACGTGGCGTTGGAATTTCGTTGAACAGAGTACTGCTCGAACCGCGTCGCTTCTGCTCTTGATCCAGGATGGATTGGCACAGTTCGATACACTCGCCGCAGATATAGACGTCGCCAGGTCCTTCGACCAGTGGCCCAACGTCACGGTAGCTCTTGCGGCAAAATGAACAGAAGGCATTCTTCTTGTTCGACCCGCTTCCACCACGACGACCGGAAACCACATCCTTACCTGAAGGCATAACGACTCCTTTTGCTCGAATAACACGCGGCTGCCACATTGGAAGGGCAACCGCAATCTGGGAACACTTGCTGCTCGATGCTCCACATCCGATTCGCTTGTAAATCTACAAGCGTGACCTGACGGGTCCGGGCATCCGTGTCCTCGGTTCGAGCGAAAGGAAACTCATTGTTGTGGAACTACCAGTCTCCCAGACTGGAAATTGGGAAGCAGAAACAACCTCGACGGCTCGATGCCTTGGCTTGAGTCTAAAACAGCAAGCGTTTGGCTAGTCCTTCGACGGTGGATTCAGCTGCGATTTCCCGAGCACCGACTTTATCTTTCGGAGTTCAGCTTCATCAATGTCACCTTCAAGTCGCATTTCTTCGAAGTTTGCTGACAAATCTTCGACGCTCATATCGGCTTTGATGGTCGAAGGACGTAGACGCGTCAGAACCAAGATACCCAGGTAAACCACAATCAGCAAAACCGCTACGGCTAGAATCGCCTGCACCGTTGGATGATTGAAAAGTTCCAACACCGGACCACCTAATTTTCACTGACCACGCGACCAAGACTCCCTAACCAACTAGCCTTCAGAATTCGCAAGAAAGAGCTTTCTCACCGCGACTGAATGTCATCATTTCCGTAACCAGCCTCCGTTGCCGATGACGCCCTCATAGTACGCAATGTCTCGCTGGAAAGTCCAGCAACCCAGCGCGAAAATCCGCCTGGGAGCCAATTTTTGCCTGCCCGGCCACAAAATAGGCCGCCTGGGTACGCGGACGCGTATTCTTCAGCGAGGGGCTTGTTCCCGACGAAACCTCGGAACGGGCGAACGCCCCCAAGCGTACAACTGTCCTCTAGCCGTCATCGCTGTAGCAAGCGAACACGATGGTTCTCAGAATCACCCACGAGGAGATCGCCATCTGGAAGCAAGCAAACACCGTGCGGTCTCGCGAGCTTGCGACTCCGCACTTCGTTTCCGTCGCCATCGAAACCTGACTCTCCAGAGTCCCCCATCACGGTTTCGATCTGACCCGATTCGAGGTCGATTCGGCGAATTGCATGATTCTCGGTGTCCGCGACATACAACGCGACACCCGGGTCGACTGCAATCCCTTTGGGGCCAGCAAAGGTTGCTTCCTTGGCATCTCCGCCATCACCGGTAAAGCCTTTCTTGCCGGTCCCAGCGACGTGATAGACTCTCCCGGTTGTTCGTTCGAGACGCCATACACTGTTCCCTTCGCGGAGTACGATCCACAGATTCTCTTGATCCACAGCCAGAGAACGCGGCCCTGCTAGGGGCTGGTCGATGGCCAACCCGCCATCCTTTGGGAGCGCTCGTTCACCCGTCCCACATACCGTGACAATCTTCCCGCTATCGAGCGAGACCTGTCGAATCCGATGGTTTTTCAGATCGGCGATATACAGCGTATCCATCAACTGACTGCCGCGAGAAGAATCCGCCTCCGCCAACGCGATGGAATAGGCGTCATGGAACTTAGCGTCGATGGCGGCGCCGCCATCCCCGCTAAATCCTTTCTCGCCAGTTCCTGCTATCGGCGCCCACCGACCGGTATCGCCGCTGATTTTGCCTACGCGATGGTTGCTCGTATCCGCAATGAAGATATCGCCGTTCGCCCCGACTTGAACTTCGTGTGGGTGGTTCAATGGTACCGAGCTAGGGAAATCTCCGTCGCGGCCACCAAGTCCAATTTGTCCGGTCCCTGCGATTCTCTCGAGAGTTCGGTAGTTGGGGTCAAGTCGATAGATCACATGAGTATCGAATGATGCAATGATCAAGCTGCCATCCGATTCAGGCTGAACACCAAAAGGATTGGACAGAGTCACATCGGGAACCCTCCCCTTTTCTCGAATCGGTTTCTGTCTCCCGTTGCCCACAATCGTCGTGACGCGACGGAATCTTTGGATCTGGGGCTTCGGCGGTGCCTCAGGATTCCCTGCTACACCGGCTTGGGATTGGCTGGCCGTCGTGGTTGAGATGCCACCGAATATGGCTGCAGTAGTGCAGAAAAACGGCCGGGCTCCGCACGCGAACAACGCGGCCTTCGAAAATGAGTGTAGGGCTGCACGGCGTGTTTCCTTGTCCGGCTTCATGCTTGCTCCTGTGCTTTCTCTGGCTGCTTTGGAACTCAAAATCGTCATCTCCTGTGTGAGATGACCACTTTACCAGATTGGCACGGCACCTCGACTGCGGCACTCATCCAGCGAAATACGGCTCGAAATGACACCGGCTCGTTGAAACGCCACCGCCCACAAGTTACTCTAGCGGCGTTTATTGCCACCCAATATCCAAACCCAGTGGCTTGGCATCCCTCACCCCCTAATCAGATACTCACCCCATCGGAGCCCTCTATGGAATTTGCACGCGGAAAACTTATGTTGGCGAGCTTCTTAACGCTCGTCGCGTCTGGAGTCGGTTTCGCAACGCGAACCGCAGCTGGTGGTGACTGGGAACGTGAGTTCAATATTGGTGGCGGTGATTTCGGAGCCATTCTTGGTGCTGGCTTCCTCGGCTTCGGTCTGATGATCTTCTTTGGCGGGATCCTGGTCGAGAAATTCGGATATAAGAAACTGCTGGTCCTCGCTTTCTTGTTACACCTGGCAAGTGCTGCGATGCTGTTCGCCGCGAACCCGCTGTTTGCCGGCTGGCGTGAATCGGATCCAGAGAATGCAACAGCCAACGTCTTTAACGTGCTCTTCTGGAGTGCCTTTATCTTTTCCATTTGCCAGGGATTGTACGAGGCGGTCATCAATCCGCTGATCGCACAGCTCTATCCTGACAACAAAACGCATTACCTAAACATTCTCCACGCGGGATGGCCTGCGGGGATGATCATCGGCGGTCTTTTTGCTGCAGGTTTCATTGGAGAAGATGCCTGGTTTATGCAATTGCCATGGCAGTGGGCATTGTCCAGCTTCGCGATCATCGTGCTTATCTATGGTGTGATGGTGCTGCCCGAGAAGTTCCCTGAAACTGTCGGTGAATCGTCCGGTGACTTCGGTAAAGTATTCTCGTGCTTCGCATCGATTCCGTTCATCGTATTGATTCTCCTTCACGCATTGATTGGCTACATGGAGCTCGGCGTCGACTCCTGGATGACCAAGCTGATGGAGAACTTACTTCCGAACTCGATCCTGATTCTGGTTTATACCTCAGCATTGATGTTCATCTTGAGGTTCTTTGCCGGCCCGATCGTCCACAAAGTCAATCCAATCGGCTTGCTATTCGGTAGTAGCGTCATCGCTTGCATCGGCTTGCTTTGGCTTGGCTCGCCGATCGAGAGTGTCTTTATGATCTTCGTTGCGGCAACGTTCTACTCCTTCGGCAAGGCATTCCTCTGGCCAACGATGCTGGGTGTTGCGGGGGAGCGTTATCCTCAAAGCGGATCGGTTGCGATGGGTGCTCTTGGAGCAGCCGGTATGCTGTGCGTCGGTCAGATTGCAGGGCCTCGGATCGGAACGCAACAAGGCTATGAGCTCAGCTCCCACCTTGAGCAAACCGCTCCAGAGACTTTTGAGCGGTACGCCGAAGCGGATTCAACTTCGTCTTGGGGTTACGAGTACCGAGCTCTTGACGCGGCCAAGCTGAACGCTGCCAACGGAACGGAACTTGAGAATGGCACGCCGACGAGCACGGACAAAGTCTCGAACGCCGAGCTCATTCCGGACGAAGAGAAGGCCGAACTAATTGAGAATGCGGGAACCGACTTCAAAGCAGTCCAGGATTCATACCTGCACGGTGGCCGTCGAGCGCTTACTTTGACCAGCTACATTCCTGGTGCGATGGCAATCGGCTTCCTGGGTTTACTGATCTACTATCGCTCAATCGGTGGCTACAAAGTCATCCATCTGGATGAATCAGGAAACGAGAAAGATCCAGAAGGAGACGAGTCCTAGTTGACGCCGTTTCCTGACCGCCAAAAAACAAAACAGCCCGAGCTTTCGCTCGGGCTGTTTTTTTTTGCGATTTCGATGTTCTCATAGCTCGTTGGCATGTCCTCTCGGCTCGTTGCATGTCCTCTCAACTCGTTGGCATGTTCTCTCAGTTCATTGGCACAACGAAGCAAGCTAGCTGTCCTCACTGCAGAGACGCTGCAGTGCGAATCATTTCGAGGCACTCCTGACGATCTGCATCTGGATTCAATCCCGCTGCGTCCGTGGCCCGTTCGAGTAATCCGATCCAGCTCGCCGCGCCGGCATACCGACTATCACGCAAAAGCATGCCGAACTCAACCATCGCCGCAGCCCACCGCAGGTCGCGTTCCGCAGCCACTGCTTCGTCGCCAAGAGCCAGCTTCAATGGAGTCACAAAAAGCTTGTTTTCTTTTGCATCTGGAAGCTTGTAACGACACTTGACCGCCAATATCTCATTCTCATACGGGAATGCCGCGTTGGATGCCGCCTCTGATCCTCCCAGTTCTCCCAATCCTCCGTATCGCAACTTAGCAAACGCGTCCTCATTCGACTCTTTTCGATCTAGCGGCACGACTTCAAATAACGCCGTCAGACGATGCCCTACCCCTACTTCGCCGGCATCCATGTTGTCATTTTTGAATTCTGCCTCTGCCATCTGACGATTCTCATACCCAAGTAAACGGTAGGACCGAACGCGTCGCGGGTTGAATTCAACCTGCACTTGAACGCCCGCGGCAATCGTCACTAGGTTCGCATCGATCTGCTGCATCATCTGCCGATGCGATTCACGTCGGCTGTCGATAAAGCAGCACGTCCCGTTCCCTCGATGAGAGATCTGCTCCATCAACTCATCGTTGGTATTCTCCATCCCGAATCCTAGCACCGAGAGGAATACGTTGGACTTCGCATTTTCCTCAATTAACTCGACCAAACCGGTCGTGCTCGACACCCCGAGATTGAAGTCACCGTCAGTACACAACACAACGCGGTTGACACCATTTTCGATGAACGCCTCACGGGCTAAGTCGTAGGCGAGTTGAATTCCATCGCCTCCGTTCGTCGAGCCCCCGGCCCGAAGCACATCCAACGCCCCTCTGATCGCCTGCTGCTGGTCGCCTTTCGTTGGCTGCAAAATGCAACCTGCTGCTCCCGCATAGACCACGATGGACACGTTGTCATTCTCATTGAGTTGCTCCATCAGCATCCGCATGGATTCGCGTACAAGCGGCAATTTATGGGGAGCATCCATGGACTCGGATACATCCAGAAGAAAAACAAGGTTGGACCGAGGTCGCTCTGAGAAATCGAACTCTTCCGCCTGCAACCCTACGCGAACAATCTGATGATCCGGATTCCAAGGGCATTCGGTAAGTGCCAAAGAAACTCCCAAAGGTTCCGAGCTCTTCGTTGGGCCCGCATATTCGTAGTTGAAGTAATTCACGAACTCTTCAATTCGAACCGTATCTGCAGGTGGTAGCTGACGTTCTTGGAGCAGATACTGTCGAGCTTTGGCGAACGAGGCCGTATCGACATCCACAGCAAAAGTGGCTAGAGGAAAGTCGGCCACTCGTTCGAATCGGTTCTCGTAGATCATCTCGAAGCGATCTCCGGACGAACGAACTGGGTTCCCCATCGGGTCCATTCCTGTTGTCCCACCCGATGTTTTCGCTCCGGCCAAAAGTTCTTTGATCCTATACTGGACAGCCAAAAGCAACGGGTGATTCGACCGCAAGGACCTTCGAAGTTCTTGCTCCCTAACTCGCAGGAAATTCAGTTCGCTGGCTCGCCAGTTGGGCCGAAATCCTCCTGCTGTATCCAAGAACTGTCCTAAAGCCCGGCCCCTTGTCTCTCGCCCGACCCCCTCTAGCTGAACCACACCACCAACAGCACCTCGGGGCAACGGTATTGAGTTTTCCAAACCAGTTCCGTGCACGCCCGATCCGTCCCCCCCCGTGTCTCCTGCACCGTACATACCTCCGCTGTCGCCATCACCGCCCAGCCCCATTTCGGCACCTGCTCCGACCCCGCCTTGTGCCGCGCCCAAGCCTCCCGGGTTACCAGCGAGTAAATCCCCCTCGGAAAGAGGAGTACCAGGCTCGACTTCTGCCATCTCTGGCGTTCGCACAAAAGCACTTGGATCCACGGGCATTCCGGACGCACCAGACTCGACGATCTCAATCCACTGTTGCATCGGGTCAGATTCCGCGACACTTCGAAAGGGTTCCTCGAGTTCACTCGGAATCTCTGCGGCGACACTGGGCGGCCTAGGAATTTCCGTGGTAGCCATTTCATTAGGCTTGGACTCGGTAGCCGCCCCATCCACTTCGACCTCTTTGGGCGTTTCAGATGGATTCAATGGCACTTGCGCCACGGACCCACTTCCGTCCTCCCCTGCCATCCAATTCGTCATAGCCGGAATCGAAAGCCAACCGGCAACGAACAAACATGCGGACATCGCCAGTACACCCAACCAAGTCTGACGATTGCTATTGGCTTCTCCGCTCGCACCAACAAGTCCAATAGCTTCCGCATGCTCTTTTGGGTCTTCGCGAGTTCCTACCTCAGTTTGATCGGCCCTGGCAAAAATCGCTTGCAGCCGTCGCTCGCGTGACGAATTGGTTTTAAAACCGCCGACGCCACTCCCCCTGTCATCGTCGGCAGCCCCGCTGCTCGCCTCACGACGGAGTACTTGCTTCACTTCGCTTAGCATCGACTTAATGCTCTTCAGCTCTGAGCGCAGCGCGAAATCTCGCTTCGCTTGCTCTGCGATTCGACGCTGCACCGGTTCCTCAAGCTCTCCGAGCACGAATGCGGTGAGCTGCCATTCCTCCCAAGCCGATTCCTCCATCGGTTCGCCGGCCGTGTTGCTTGCGTCTTCAGGCTTTCTTTCGGACATCTTCGCTTCACTTTCTCAATGCAAAACGCCTCAAAGCTTCTTGCAAAAACTTTGCACTCGGGTGCAAAGAAGACCACTCATCTGCCAGCTATTCGCCGCAACAATGGTGTCAATTCTGTATCTGTGGATCTCGATCAATGGTTGGCGGGACAACACTACTGAGCATTCAAGCTTCCGCGCAAACGGCTGATGGTTTTATGCAACAAGTAACCAACATTCGTTACCGTCAGTCCCGTTACCTCTGCGATCTGCTTGTAACTCAATCCTTCTTGTAGTCGCAGTCGCAGCAATTCTTGCTGTCGCTCAGGCAACTCCTGCAAGCTCTCCCGTACCCGGTTCAACTGCTCGTTTTGAGACATTGCATCCTCAGGTAATGACGACTCTGGATCCCGCAGCACGCTCACATCCGTGCCACTTCGCAGCCCCTTCCGCCTGCCTTCACGACGAACCAAGTCGATGACTCGATTCCGGCAAGTCCGATACAACCAGGCTTCGGCACGCTCTTCAATCTCTGGCCAACTCTGCTGGCAAAGCTTGACGAACGCTTCTTGGACGACGTCTTGAGCAATCTCGAAATCGCCGATTCGTCGATACACGAAACCGATGAGCCGATCTTCGAGCTGCGCAAATACCTCTCCGACCCACTCTCTCGGTGGCTTTGAGGAGTTTGTCGCCGACTCGGACTCAGCCATAACGCTCGCTCCAGGGAACTAACGGAGGGCAATTCCTTTGCCCAGTGTGATGACGATAAAAAGCCCCCGTTATTAGGGGACATCGAAAAGAAGCCGCTTTTTCCACTTCGATACGCTGATTTCTACGCGAATTCCCAGCCTAATGACGCGGGATTGGAAACTCGGCAGCAAGCGGGCACCAGAACATTCGTTCCAGGATTACGGGCTGCTCAACGATAGCAATTCTAGATCTTGAGACATTTTGGTCGTTTTTACTAAAGTCCGGCCATCTGCTTTATCTCAAGACTCCTCCTGCACTGGCCCCAACCCTTTGTGGGCAAGACCAAGCTAGCACGTAGGCCGCGCAACATAACGGCCGGGCCAAGGACTCATCATGATCGAAAAATCGCCACTCGCGAAACCCATGCGTAGCATTGGTCCTCGGAATTTCAGGCTGGCTAGTCGAGCGGATCGTGATTTCGCTCAGACTACCCTTCTGAATTCGTCCGCACAGAGCTGGTACGTTGTGGCGCTATTGTGCGTTCCGTTCATCTTGTGCGGCTGCCGCTGGACAAGCACCGGACAAAATACATTGGGAGTCCGCCTGTTTCAGCAGGGACGGTACCCGGAGGCTCTGCAACATTTCCAAACCGCGCTGACCTCCGACCCAGCAAACCCCGATGCCTACTACAACCTTGCATCAACGTATCACCGCGTCGCCATCGCACAAAAGGATCAACGCTTAGTTGAAAATGCTGAGTCGCTTTACAATCAGTGCTTGGATTTGTCGCCGAACCACATTGATTGCCACCGCGGCCTTGCTGTCCTGCTAGCAGAGTCGGGCCGTCCCGATTCGGCAATGAAATTGTTAAAGAACTGGGCAGCAGCAAATCCGCAAGCCTCCGACCCACGCGTCGAACTCGGTCGTCTGTATGAAGAAATCGGACAGCCCAAAGTCGCGGAACAGTACTTAGATGAAGCACTGGCTATCAACCCCCAGGATTTTCGAGCCTGGACAGCTCGCGGCCAAATGCGCGAACAACGGGGCGATCTAAACCAAGCGTTGCAGAACTATCAGCAGAGCCTCGCGATCAATGGCTTGCAGCCGGGACTTTATCAAAAGGTGGCTTCTCTCAACGTGCGGATCGCTCAAAATTCGATGGTAGGCCAGTCCAATCAGGCTTGGACGGCCTCGAATCCAGCAGCTGACCGAATGCGACGGTACCAATAAACCGTCTCCGGGCGAACTCGCGTCAGTCAAAAGCTCGCCGCGGTGAAACCCTAACAAGTGTCCGGCCGAGCCCCCGCCCCCTCCTTTCCGGGGGATCCTTAGGCTGTCGACCTCCCGGGGGCAACAAGTAAGCCAGGCGGCGAAGCCTGAATAACGCTGTGTTGGTGCTGGTCTTGATTCGCGTTCCGGGTGTGTAAGTTGCAATACACCCGCCGGCTCTCCCTATTTGATCGGGGACTCCCGCTGGGTAATCAGTGGAGAAAGCAGCCGCTTTCGTTTCAATTTCGCGGACGGCTGCCCTATAATCGGGCTGTAAGGCGAATCCGTTCTGCTCCGATCATTGAGCATTGAACCAGCATTTTCGGGGGCGAGACATGGCGACATCTCTGGGCGAGATAGCAGAAACCGCAATGCCTGCCACCGAATCAATCAGTTCAGCCCCGCCCATGGAATCTGGTCCGATGGAATCCGTTCCAACGGAATCTCACCCGACGGAATCTCATCCAACGGAGTCGCTTGCAACGACAGAACGACGGGATGGTAACACCATCGCCTTTCTAACGAGCCTCGTCTTCCACACCGCCCTGTTACTGGTCTTGGCCTGTTGGGTTTTGACAGCGGGAAAACCCAGTCAGGGCCTGCTTCTTTCGGCCGAGATCGGTGAAACCCAGAGCACCGACCTCGAGGACATCGCGACCTTCGATCTCAGTTTGGACGCCCTGGATTCCGCGGAGGAGTCCTTGGAGTCCGAGACCAGCGAGCTGGAAATCGACGTCGAGATCGATACGCCGATAACGCCCGTGATCGGTACAGACCCCAGCACGGCAATGTTGACCTCGGTAGCTTCCGCCGGTTCGGTTGACGCTGTGCTCGAAAGCCTAAAGCCAGTCAGCGATGGACGCGGCGCGAGTTTTTTCGGGGCCTACGCTGAAGGAAATCGTTTCATTTACGTTTTGGACAGCTCTCGCAGCATGCTTGGCGACCGCTGGGTATACGCCTGTACCAAACTGATCGACAGCCTAAATGGACTGAAGCCTGGTCAGGAGTTTTACGTCATCTGCTTCGATATGGAGACGACACTCCTCTTCAACGGGACTCCTCAAACGGCAAAGTTCTATCCGGCCGACGATGAGACGATCGAGCGTGTTCAGAATTGGCTACGATCACGCATCCTTGGCCGAGCAACCATGCCGGCGGAGGCACTAACCATGGCGTTGAAATTCAATCCAGATGCAATTTTCTTGCTTTCGGATGGGGAATTGCAAGACAACTCAAGGATGTTGATGCGGCGTCTCAATTCTAATACATCCCAGTACCGCCAGATCCCGATCCACACTGTGCACCTCTTCAGTGCCCAGGGCAAAGAGACCTTGAAAGCGATTGCCCGCGAAAACAAGGGCTCGTTCACCCCAATCGAGGGTCACAAAGGGTTCGGTACATTTCGCTCCCGATAGCACACCCCTCCGCAGAAGTAATCCCGCGGACGTTCATTGCCCCAGGACTGTCTCAATCAGTCCAAAAGTTTGCCATTGAGCAAATCGAAGTGTGGAGATACGATTTTGAGCTTCGATAAACCAGTTTCGGCCCGAAATTTCCGGGGCCGCAACGCCATTTCCGCGACCCGGCCGAGCAGCAGGTGACATTTACTGCCGCTCCAAAAGAATCCTGCCGAGATCTGCCCCAGCGTTGACACCTAAGCGTGACGGATTCACCGATCGAATTCGAAAGAGATTCCAATGAAGGCCGATATTCACCCCAACTACCAGGAAACGACGGTCACCTGCGGTTGCGGCAATTCGTTTACGACTCGTAGCACTGTGCCAGAACTGAAGGTCGACATTTGCAACACTTGCCATCCGTTCTACACCGGCAAGTTGAAGTTCGTCGACACGGCGGGACGTATCGACAAGTTCCAGAAGAAGTTTGCCGCTGGTTCGTATGCAAGTCTTCAAAAGCCAAAGAAGAAAAAGAAGTAGCTGAGCAGTGGTCGTGTCCAACAGGCTGAATGCGGAGAACATTCAGCCGGCATCAAAGGCACTGCTCAAAGCAAATGGCTCACGATTGGGTGTCCGCCCAGCGAGCTTCACCGCCAACCTGAGTCTTTCCGAGTGCAATCGGACACGAAAGCCCGTCGTTTATGCGTCGGGCTTTGTTTTTATCCGTTCCGCTCCACCACCCCTTGCTGTCTACCGGACGCGGGTGCCCTGCCGAAATCGATGACCGAAAGCGATCGATCTCGAGATCTGTCTGGGACCAATCACGGTGGACTGTGAATGCGGACACGGTGGACCGTGCATACGGACCCTATATGCCGTGGAAGACAACAATGACGAGTTCCCACAAAAGCGGCTCTCAGTCATACAATCACAGATCGATTTCAATCGGTTCTATTGCCAAGCGAAGACATGAACGTACGTGAAGATCTCGAATCCAAGCTCGCTCGATTTGAAGAACTCGAGCAAATGATGGCTGACCCTGACGTCATGTCGGACTCGAACAAGATGGCCGCCTACGCGCGCGAGCACGGTTCGCTGGCAAAACTGGCGAACAAATATCGCTCCTATAAAAAAATGAGTAGCGACATCGATGAACTCGTCGTTATGGCGGGTAGCGATGACCCTGAAGAAAAGGCAATGGCCGAGGACGAACTGGCCACTCTCCGTTCCGAACGCGAAACGCTTTGGGACGGGTTACTGGAACTGACCATCGGTGGTGAAGATGCCAACCGCGCCCGCTGCGTAATGGAAATTCGTGCCGGAACCGGCGGTGACGAAGCCGCTTTGTTTGCCCGCGACCTGTACGAAATGTACAAGAGGCACGCAGAGGCGAAGAAATGGAAAACTGAGATCATGGACATGAGTGCCACCGAACGGGGCGGGTTCAAAGAAATTGTTCTCGGAATTGAGGGCGAAGGAGTTTACCGAGAGCTGCAGTTCGAAAGCGGCGGGCACCGTGTCCAGCGTGTCCCTGAAACGGAAACCCAAGGACGAGTGCACACCTCCGCTGCAACCGTTGCCGTCATGCCAGAGCCCGAAGACGTCGAAATTGAACTCAACAAGGATGACTATCGCGTCGACAAGTTTGGTGCGAGCGGCCCTGGTGGGCAGCACGTCAATAAGACTGAGTCGGCCATTCGTTTGACGCACTACGAAACCGGCATTGTGGTGCAGTGCCAAGACGAAAAGAGTCAAATCAAGAACTTGGCCAAAGCACTTCGTGTACTCAAGAGTCGAATCTACGACCATCGACAACAAGAAGAATCAAAGAAACGAGCCGCCGATCGTAAATCCTTGATCGGATCCGGTGACCGCAGCCAGCGGATTCGGACTTACAACTTCCCTCAGAATCGCATTTCAGATCACCGGATCAACTTGACCCTTTACAAACTTGATCATGTGATTGCCGGGGATCTAACTCCCGTAACAGACGCGCTGCTTGAGTATGAGCGAGATCAACTCCGCGGTGACATGGAGTCGAATTCATGAACGCGACCGAAACATGGACGGTAGGTCGCCTGCTGACTTGGACTACGGATTATCTTAAAAAGCAGGGCTCGGATTCCGCGCGGCTGGATGCCGAAATTCTTCTGGCACATGCACGGGAGTGTGAACGAATTCAACTTTACACGGCCTTCGACGAAGAACCGACGGAAGAGCAACGAACCGCATTTCGAGAAATGGTTCGCCGTCGCGCCGAGGGATCTCCTGTCGCCTACCTCGTCGGCTACAAGGAGTTTTACTCTGCCCAATTCGAGGTCAATCCCGATGTGTTGATACCACGCCCTGAGACGGAGCATCTCATTGTTGAAACGCTCGACTGTGCCAAAGAAATTCGTGGCACGCGCGGTGACGAATCAGCCAATCTCAAAGTTGCCGACGTAGGCACCGGTAGCGGCGCGATTGCGGTGACCCTAGCAAAGCACTTGTCCGCAGTACAAGTTCTAGCAACCGATGTATCGAGCGAGGCTTTGGCCATTGCCGAGAAAAATGCCGAAACCCATGAATGCTCCGGCGACGTTTTATCATTTTTCCACGGAAATCTACTCGCCCCAATTGTCGAGCAGGGACCTTTCGACTTGATCGTCAGCAATCCTCCGTACGTATCTGCAGAGGAGTACGCGAATCTGGCACCATCGGTCCGTGACTACGAACCCAAGACCGCTTTGGTTGCAGATCAAGGGGGGGCGGGTTTGATCCTGGAACTCCTCGAGCAAGCTTCCAGCTTACTAGCCAATGACGGCCGTGTCGTAATTGAGTACTCGCCAATGCTCGCAAGCACAAGCGAGAGTTGGCTCCCACAGGGCTGGCAAGTCCTAAGGAGAGTCAAGGATTTCGCTGGACATCAACGCATTCTGACTCTTGTCCTCAGTAGCGAGTAATACAAAGTTGATGAGCTAAGCAGTCAGTCAGACCAACTGTGGCTCTTCTGGCGGAGAAGAGCTTTGAAAACACACAACTTCAATTCTGTATCGCCCGCAGTTTTAGGAATCCAAGCATGGAAATGGAAAAGCTAGTCTCGCTTTGTAAGAGACGCGGATACCTCTTTCAATCGAGTGAAATCTACGGTGGACTGAACGGATTCTGGGACTACGGGCCACTTGGCGTGGAACTGAAGCGGAATGTCAAAGACGCCTGGTGGCGCGATATGGTTTCCGGCCATGACGACATGTCCATCATCGAAGGAGCTCCGTCCACGTATGAGATGACCGGACTGGACTGCACGATCATCATGCATCCCCAGGTTTGGAAGAGCTCAGGGCACTACGATTTGTTCCATGATTACATGGTCGATTGTCGCGAAACGCGGAAACGCTATCGCCATGACCAGATCCGCGGACATTGGGTCGAAGCCAAAGAGCAAAAGATCTTTGTGACGACGATGGCAGAGGCCAGTTTGGAGCAGGAAGACGTACAACGCCGCGCGATGAAGTTTTTCAAGCTTCGCAACAAGGACGCTGAGCAGCTCAAATTCGACGGTTCCTTCCAGTGTCTGACTGAAGTTGATGACTTCTCGCAAGTCCTCGCCCCGGACGCAGGTCAACTGGGAACTCTGACCGAGCCTCGCGAATTCAACTTGATGTTCAAGACCTATGTCGGCGCGTTGAGTGGGGAGGAAGGTGCGGCTTTTTTGCGTCCAGAGACAGCCCAAGGCATCTTCGTCAACTTCAAGAACGTGGTGGATAGCACTCGAGTCAAAATCCCATTTGGCATCGCGCAGATCGGCAAGAGCTTCCGAAACGAAATCACGCCGCGTAACTTCACGTTTCGTTCCCGTGAGTTCGAACAGATGGAAATTGAGTTCTTCTGCCATCCTGATTCATCGCCCAAGTGGTACAAGTACTGGCGTGATCGACGCATGGCCTGGTACAAGAGCCTAGGGCTGTCGGGGGAACGCCTCATTTTGAGGGAACATGAGGCGGACGAACTTAGCCACTACTCGACGGGTACCGCCGATATCGAGTATGCGTTCCCGTTCCTACCGGAAGGCGAGTACGGTGAATTGGAGGGGATCGCGCACCGTGGCGACTTCGATTTGCGTAGTCACATGGAAGGCAAACTCGACGAGAAGTCGGACCCACTCGAAGTCCAATTAGGCGATGATGGAAAACCGAAATACCGCGGTAGTGGTAAAGATCTGACTTACCGCGATGAAGTCACGAATGAGAAGTTTACTCCGCACGTAATCGAACCCTCTGCCGGCGCCGATCGAGCCACGTTAGCTTTCCTCTGCGAAGCCTACAAAGAGGATTCGGCTCCTGACGACAAAGGCAAAATGCAGACACGCACCGTTCTTTCGTTGCACCCGCGAATTGCGCCAATTAAAGCAGCTGTTTTTCCACTGGTGAAAAAGGATGGAATGCCCGAGATTGCAAAGGACATCTACAAAGCGTTGAAGAAGAAGTTCAACGCGTTCTATGACGAGAAGGGGGCTGTAGGACGCCGTTACCGCCGGCAAGACGAAGCAGGCACTCCGTACTGCATCACAGTCGATGGAGACAGCCTAACGGACAAAACCGTCACGCTGCGGGATCGTGATTCGCTAGAACAAGTTCGGATCAAAATCGACGACATCGTTGCCGAAGTTGAACAGCGGGTAACGGGCGACGACCACTAGTTCTGAGTTGCGATGAACTACGAGTTGCGATTGGCCTCACTCCGGGGACTGACCTGACAGTGCCCCTATGAGGACCGAAACGATTCGTGTCTGGATCTTCTCGGTCCTTGATTCCCGCGTGCTCCCCACTTTCTATTCCAACGCAGTCGGTAAATCGCCGTCAAACGACGCAATTCGTTACGAATAGGTGGTTTACACGGTCTCCAAGCCCACTCCCCTGCCCTTCTTTCTTGCTGACGGTCATTTTTAAGCGATAATTGAACGTGTGTTGGTCCCAGGTGACCAACTGACTCAGCAAGCATTTGTCATTAGCGGTAGCGAGCTGCTGCGTATTGATGCCGTTTCGATATGCGAGCTAGTCGAGTCTTGTCACTTGCCCCCTTCAAAGGCGCGGCCATGCGTTCTACTGATCCATCACGAATATCGTCTGAGTCTCTTGCTACCATGGCCAGTTTGCGTCTCCGCGGATGGAGACAGCTTCGATTGGCCCTAGCCGCTTTGGCTCTCGCGATGGTTCTTATGCCGCCCCAAAGCGGTCTGGCGAATGGCTGGCCACCTTACGGAGCTTGGGCATACGGCTCAGGTATTGCTGCCCCCAGCGTCGCTCGATATCGAAGCGTCTATCGCACCGGTTTCCGTGGAAACAGCTATGCATCCGTTCGTGCGAGCTACCGCGCTTTCGGATCAGTTGGTTGGTCGCCAAATTACAGTCGATATCGCGTGGTAACGCGGCGTTACAGCCCAGTCTTCTATACCCCAATACACTATTTCCCGCGCTACTACAGCGTCGTCTACCCAGCGTACTCGGCGTATTACAGCTGCTTTCCGAGAGTCGTCCCGATCGCTTACCCGACTTTTCACTACAGCACTTTTCGTTATAGCTATTCGCCTCTGTTGATCGGCTACGGTTCGTATCCTTGTTTGACAATGACTGCGCAGCCAATCAGCGTAAACTTTGCGAACCAACCGCCCAGATCGAGTCGTCTAACGCCTTCTTTAGCCGGCCAAACGAATGCATCGAAGCCGCAGCTAGTCGCCCCGAGCCCGTCAGCAAGCAAGCAAGTCCCACAAAAACTTCTTGCTGCAGCAGATGCGATTTTCCAAGCAGGTGGTTTCCGCCAGGCAGCTGTTGCTTACGCTCAATTATCAGTCCGTTATGATTCAACCCCCGAGTTGATGACCCGTCGTTTCGCTTGCCACGTATTGAACCAGGACTTTGGGCAAGCTGAAGTTGTGGTTAGCCTCTCCGAAGCAATGGGGATCTCCATGTCCGCAGACTTTCTCGGCCAAGACAATCTGAACTCCATCGCAGCAGCAGATATGAGGCGCTACTCAGAATTGTTGGCCCAACGCGCACTGCAAAAAACGCAAGACTCCGCGGCACTACTTAGCGTTGGAAATTGGTTAGCTCTCGGAAATCAACCCGAACGAGCCCAACTGTTTATTGCTGCTTCCAAAAAACTGATTAGTTCACCCGATACCAATCCCGTTGCACCCGCAGACGACGTCGTCAAGACGCCGAATCACTACGTCGCGAGCACCCGCGTCAACTAAATTCCAGTTCGGTTGCCTCCATTCGTGATCTGTCGTTCCGAAACAATCCATGTCTCGCTTCCGAGCCGTTGGAAGCAATGCCTTCCCGCCTACCTTTCATCCCCCCACCGCAAAAGGCCTCTAGGATGTCCATGCCTTGGTTTAACCGCTCGCGTCCTCACTCTCTCAGACTAACCCTGATCTTAGCGATCGCATTGATGCCTTCTGCGGCCACTTCGGGGCAGGAATCGGAAACGAAACAGCTGATCGACTTCAACAAGCATGTTCAGCCGATCCTCGAATCGAAATGCTTAGAGTGTCACGGACCTGACGATGCGAAGAATGACTATCGGGTCGACGATGAGGATTCGCTACTTGGCTATTTAGAGCCGGGCGACCTGGAGAGTAGCTCGATGTGGGTCGACTATATGATTGCCGAGGACGAGGATATGCATATGCCTCCCCTCGATAAGCCTCAATTGACAGGCCCAGAGCTGGCAACCATCAAGTTGTGGATTGAAGAGGGAGCGATATGGACTGGTTGGCAATCCGACGAAGTAGCAGCTGATCCCGAACCTGAGACAGTTATCGCCGAAAAGCCGTTCTTCGACCGCGTCATGATGTTCCAGGGACTGTTTCACCCAGCTTCGGTCCACTTCCCCATCGCGTTGCTAGCGATTTCTACTCTCTTCCTCGTTGGTTCGTTTATCTGGAGAGAAGCGTTTGAGTCCGCTGCGTTTCACTGCTTGTGGATAGGCGGACTCGGTGCTGCGGCAGCTTGCGTGATGGGATGGGGCTATGCACAGCACGAAGGCTACGGAGCAGCTGGGTTCGATCTGCAAAATAGCAGTATCGACCGTCACCGTTGGCTTGGCATTGCGGTTGCCGTCGGAGCATTCGTTTTGATTCCAATGGCTCAGAAAGCTCGATCCAAGAGCGACAAAGGAATGCGGTTTCTGTGGTTGATTGGTTCGGTCGCACTTATGCTCGGCGTAAGCATCACCGGGTATCAAGGTGGCGAACTCACTTATGGCGAAGATCATTACGAAAAAGAGTTCAACCGTCTTTTCCCTGCCGCCAACATGAATCCCAGCGACGACACCGCCTCCGATTCGAGCGAAGAAGCAGATGCTGGCGAGTCGGCCGAATCGTAATTTACGTTCGTTGACTTCGATCGTCGATGGGAGTCTAGACGTGCTAGCTGTGCTAGCTCAGCGCTGTCATGGCTTCTCGAACAACTGGCAAGACTTTGGCTTGAACTTCGTCTAAGCTGCCTTCAATAAAAGCACCTGCCGCGGCCTTATGTCCACCACCGCCAAACGTCGCAGCAAGTGCACTGCAGTCGACCGGACAACGGCTGCGGAAACTCAATTTGAAGCCGCCTTGCAGCTGCTCGACAAAGATTACGGCAACTTGGGTACCAGCAATAGCCAATGTGAGGTTGATTGCGTCCTCGGTGTCGCTTGGTAGTGCGCCGGTCGCAGCGAAGTCCTCTTTGAGCACATGGGTATGCACGAGTTTCCCGTCTAGCTCATCTGCAGTCCGCGATAGAATCCGGCCTCGCAGCCGAACCCGTCCGACGGTATCTCGCTCGTAAAGATCACCGTAAATTCCGGACGGCGACGCGCCAGCTTCAACCAGCTCGGCGATAACGCGATAGGTCTCTGGCGTCGTGGACCCAAACCGAAACCACCCAGTGTCGGTTGCAATGGCTGCGTACAGAGCTGTCGCCATTGCTTCCGTGATCGGCACTTCCATGTGCTTGGCGAACTTAGCGACAAGATGCCCCGTCGCTTCGGCCTTGGTGTCTTTGAAGAACTCGGTACCGAGATCATCTTCACCGACGTGATGATCAATGCACAGTTTCATGCCTGAAAATGATTTTAAGACGTCTCCCATCGGTCCGATCTGCGCCCAGGCACTGGTGTCGAGGACAATAAAGCAATCCGCCGTCACGTCACCAGCCTCAATGGTTTCCCCCACAACTTTGATCTCGTTGTCAGGGTCAATGAACGCCAGGTTTTGCGGGGTCGGATGACCGTTCACGATGGTAACTTTTTTACCCAAGGCCCTGAGAAGTCCTGCCATGCCCAGTTCGCTACCTAAAGCATCACAGTCCGGGCGAATATGGCTGCAAAGGATAAAACTCTCGCAGCTCTGAACTCTCTCGGCGAGCAAGTCCCAATTTACCGACATTCAAACGTCCTTCGGAATTTCTTTTGCAGGCGAACTTCAGCACTGGTTTGGCCATGTTCATGGCTGGCGTTCTACGAGGGCTAGCCCAACATCCATCTACAAGATACTCGTGCTGAGCAACGTCCGTGCGAACTGAGGTTTCGTGTGGCACCAGTTTACAACGAGAACCATCCGACTCTACTCAGACGTCGGTAAAGCCACATAGATGTTCGCATCTTTTTTCACCGAGCTGCGTATTTTTGCCTCAGCCGGAAAACAATGGTGTTCTCCGTGCTATTCAATCTTCCATTCTCCACATTCATTCGCCAGATCAAAGTGATTCGTTGGCTTTCGAGACATTGAAGTGACTCACTGTCGAATCAACGTCGCGATTCAATTGAGACACCAGGTCCTCGGGGGATTCAAAGGAAACTAGGTCACGAAGCCGTCGCAGCAGCGTGCATGACAGACGTTCCCCATAAATCGTTCCTTGCCAGCCGACGATGTGTGCCTCCACCTTGGTTTTTGACTCCTTGAAAGTCGGATTCGGGCCCACATGGAGAGCCACCGGATATTCCACCTCGTCCAAGATTGCTTTCGCCGCATAAACTCCATGGCTAGGAATCAGAGACCGAATGGCTTCTAAGTTCGCCGTCGGAAACCCAAGCTGCCTCCCGCGTTGCTGACCTTTGGCGACAATCCCTGTAATGCAATAAGGCTCTGTCAGCATCGCATTTGCCGCTTCGATGTCACCCGCTTTTAAACAATCTCGGATGCGAGAGCTCGAAATCATGATGCCGGACGCATCTCCCTCGGGCTTCACAACCTGAAAATCCATCGACTGTGCCCGGCAGAGTTCAGCCAACAGCCCAGTGTCCCCTGCCCGATCCTTTCCGAATCGAAAATTGGGACCTTCGACCATCGCCTTCGCCCCGATCATGCCGCAGATGACATTCTCAAAAAATCCAACAGGATCAAGATTGAGCAGAGCACGATCAGTTGGATACGCCAACATCGCGTCGACGCCGAGCTTGCCGAGCAGTTCCGCCCGGCCCGAGATCGTGGAAAGTGGCAGAGTCGGTGGCCGTTCGGGAACCAAGACTGCTACGGGCGGCGGATCGAATGTCATGACCACTGCTGGTCCTGACTGCCGCCGAGCCATAGCCACGAGTTGGCCAATCAGATGGGCATGCCCTTGGTGCACACCGTCAAAGTTGCCTACCGCGAGCGCTCCCCCGCGTAGACTCGGCGGAAATTCCTCGATGGATCGGATCAGTTGTGCCATATCAACAACAGATTGCGAATGGATGCACAGATAGCGCTGATGCGCAGGTCGCGCTACTGGAAACGCACAGTTTGGCGTGCCGATCGCAACTTTGCTAGGCGACTTGACGGCGTCGGCTGATCGCTTGAATGACTTCGAGGTCGAACCCCAATCATTCTCCTGAGGCTGAATCCATGTAGATACTTGTGCTAGCCGAGAATCTCTCGCTTACGATCCACGTAATCCCAAACGACATAGCGATCCAAGTCACCGCCGGCAGTGAAGAAGACTCTGCCTTTGGTGTTCTCCGCCAGCCGGTACGCAAATCGAATATCCTCTTCCGACTGTGACCAGCTCGGGACCAAGAACATGTTGATCGTAATGCCATCTCTCGCGCAGAGGTTTCCCTCTCGCATGGTGGCTTCTTCCGTACTTGGGTCTGGCGGATATAGCATATACAGCATCGAATCGTCAAAGTGAGCTGTCGGCAAGCCATCCGTGATCAAGATGATCTGCTTGTTCGCCGTGTCCACCGTCGCCAGATTCTGTCTCGCGAGACGCAAAGCATGCTGAATATTGGTGAAATGAGGATGAATCTGCGACTCGCTAATATCGTCGCGGCTCAGATCCGCGCGAAGGCGTACAAATGGATCGTGAATCGTGACAGGTTTGGGCAACAACTCAATGATCTCGCCCGCCTGCCTCAATTTGGCAAAAGTGTACATTTCGATGAACCTGAGGAAATCGCCAGGGTATTCCGACGAAATAAGCCCCTGCAAGGCAAGAGCCATCCTCTTGACGTTCATATACTGACCGTCGTAACGCATGGACCCGCTCATATCCATGATCACGACCGTGCCACACTTTGGAGAATTCCTCGTGCGGTGCACCTCGATATCACCTGATTGCAATCGCACTTGTTCTGCGTCTGGATCTCGCAGCATCGCATTGATGACTGTCTGCGTGGTATCCATGTTGGCGAGACTGTCACCAAATTCGTATGGCTTGGTCTGAGGCAACTCAACGCTGCCTTCGCCTTCGATGCGACCAGTATGCCGGCCACTGCGTCCTGGATTCAAGTTCGCAAAAATCCGCTCTAGCAATTTGCTTTGAAATACTTTGTAAGCCTGGGGTGTTAGTTGAAACGCACCCGTTGCATCATTGCGGTCCAATCCCTGCCGCTCCGCCATCTCGCGAACCAGATTTTCAACCTGATTTCGCATCTCCTCCAAATCGGCCATATCCTCGCCTGACGCAAACTCGGCGAGCTTTTCCATATCGATGATTCCAATCTGTGCCGTTTTCGCAGCTTCTTCCAACTGCTTGAGCAGCTCATCGATTGTCTCCAGCTCCTCTTTAATTTCGAGAGCCTTGTCTACAGACATTTTTTCGTGACCAAAAAAGTCGTATTTCGACACCAGTTCATCAATCTGATACTTGCCACTGAGGCTGTCGATGACATGGACCAGCTGAGCAGCAAATCGATCGGTATCGTCACCAACTTGATAGTAGAGTCTTTCCAGCAGATAGATCTGGTGGTTCTTTGCCGCCTGATCATAGATGCCTTTAAGTCGCTTTGGCGGTTGGGCCTTCTTGGAACTTTTCTCAAAGGTCCTGTTGGCTTTCTTCTCAACCGACTGAGTCTCGTATTTCGCGAGAATCTTACGCTTTCGCTCCTCAAGCATTTGCCGCAGATGATCGAGACTGGGTCCAAGCCCTGCAATCTGACTGGGATCCAACTCCACAGCGCGAGCAAGCTCTTCTTCACTGAGTTCCCTGTGACTCCCATACATCATTGCATGATCAAACGCATGCGAGATGAGATCCGGGGGCGGCGCCGTGGGGCTTGGGAATTTGCCCGGATCATAGCGTTGGTAGGTATGGACTACCCCTCCGATCCGGTTCTTATTCGACGCCATTTAGACTTCCTCGCGACTCTGCGGATCCTCATCGATCGGACTACTGAGCATTTTCCAGATCTTAGTGCTCAAACAAAACTCGCCCGCTCAAAAAATGTTCAGCGAATTCAATGCCAACTCCAGTTCGTCTCTTAGAGCTCGTAATGAATCTTGCCAAACTTCTGTGCTCGACTGATTCGGTCCATGGCGTAAAGACCGGCCAAGACGAATTCAACGCAAGACGCACGAACTGCTTCGTTCTCCCCCGCATTGACTTCAAAAGCCTTCTCCCAGGCGGGTGGCACTGCCTGCAAGCGTTCTGCATAAGCGCTGCTTGGCAGCATATCGCCGACTTCAATTCGAACTCCCTGTTTGAAAATCTCACTGATCTCATCCAAGCCGTATTCTTCAACATACTGCTGAAACACAACCCCGACCGAATTTGCGATCAACGATTCCAAAACTTGCTTCTCTGTCATTTGATGGCTACCCATCAGATCCAGCTCCAGCTTTCCCAGCGATGACGAATAGAGGTGACCAAGATCACTGATCCGAGGCACCGTCGGTCTTTCACCGAGCACGATGCCGCGTTGGCGGGCGCTGCCGATCATGGCACGATAGTTTGCCAGGCTGAATCTGGCGGACACGCCGGAGGCCTGATCAATGTACTTACTATTGCGTGCCTGGAGCGTTATCTCTTCGATGATCTCCGCCATGAAGTAGGGAACTTGAACAGGAAAGTCCCCTTCAAGCTCAACGCCCGCTTCCTGCTGCAGGATCTCAATCCCTTGCTCTCGTTCTCGCGGGTAGTGCGTTTGAATGATCGAACCAATTCGATCTTTCAGTTGGGGAATGACTTTCCCACTTCGGTTGTAGGTGCTTGGATTGGCCGAGAAGAGAATGAAAATATCCAAATCGAAACGAATCGGATATCCGCGGATTTGAACGTCGCGTTCTTCTAGGATGTTGAAGAGGCCAACTTGCACGAGTTCATCCAATTCAGGTAACTCGTTCATCGCAAAGATTCCGCGGTGCATGCGAGGGATCAGCCCAAAGTGTAGAGCCTCTTCGGTACTCATGCTGACTCCGCCAGTCAGCTTGGATGGATCAATCTCACCGATGATGTCGGCGAACTTGGTCCCAGGGCTCAAACGCTCAGCATAGCGATCTTCTCGAGCCCACCACGCGATCGGTACCTCCTCATCTGGATGCTCCGCTAAGAACCGTTTGGCCACCGAAGTGATCGGACTAAATGGATCTTCGTGGATTGGAACTCCAGGAATATCAAGGTACGGAACGACCGGATCCAGAAATTGGATCAGCGATCGCATCAACCTACTCTTGGCTTGCCCTTTCTCCCCAAGAAACAACATGTCGTGCCCCGAGAGCAACGCAATGTTGATTTCAGGTATCACGGTATCCTCGTATCCCACAATGCCGGGAAACAAAGGTTTACTACTCGCAAGGGCCGCAGTGAAATTGCGAAAAATCTCTTCTTTGACCGTGCATGAACTCCAACCGCAGGCCTTCAATTCGGCGAGCGTCTTACATGCGGTCAGCGTTTCGGCTGGCAATATGGTGGACTCTGGCATGAATGCTCTTCAGCCCAGCAAAGTGACAGGGGCTTACAAGGGACAGTGATTCTAAAAGCCTGAGCCCCGCAGTTTGGACCCCAGACGACATGCCTCAACTTTCAGGCTGTTGCTCAAGTATACGGCTCGGACTACTGGGCACGAACCAATACACGGATTTCACCAGGGAGATTCACAACAGGCCCTCTGCAAGATGGCTGCAAAATCGATCCGGGGTAGCATGGCATGCCCTGTCACACCATCCGTTTGGCTAGCACATTGGCCCAAGCAGGCCCCTGCATGCGATCCATGCAGGTCACAAAGCAGGATCAGCAGTGCGCTGCTGGCAGACAAGAAAATTCCAGCCGCCAGGGGAGACACTTGCAAAGAACAATTCCGGCCCCGAGATCGAGGGCGTCCTAGAGGCTCGAATCAGCCTGCCTGAAAGACTGTAGGCCTAGATGGCTTGGTCGACAATTTCGGCCTGCACGATCCGACGATTCTTCTTTTCCGCTGGCTCGATGAGCGGCCGACGAGAACAACGTTGGCGGTCCCAGTCATCCTCGGAAAAAACGCTTAGCTGAACGCGTTCAACGGATCGTTGGCGCCGTCTTGGATCGAGCAATCGGTAGGTACTGACCAAGACCTTCGAAACCATCTCATCGTACTCAGTTCGGTCAGCAGCCACGTCTTGGATACGGTCAAGCGTGCGATCCGCGGCTTGGCGAATCACTCGAGTGCGACTTTCTCTGGCTGGCAGCCCCAACACCGCGTAGTCATAACCCAGCGCATCACTGGCAGCCCGCTTTACGGCAGCTTTGACGCACTTAAACCTGGATTTCGACTTACGGAAAAACACGATCTTACCTTTTTGCTAACCAACAAATCCACGATGCGTCTTTTTCGTGGACTCCGATCTAAGCGGCCCCTCCAACAGAAGTAAGCCGTATAGAATTGCATTCGGCCCACTGCAGAAACTAGATGCTTCAAACCGGCCGAGTTTCTCAAAATTTTGACTTCGAAGGCCACAAATCGGTTTGCTCAATCCACAACCTGCGGACTACCCCCCGAGGTCAGCTACTTGATTCGCCTGACTGGAAGCTGCTCTCACTTCGAGCAATTCCTCTGCGTTATCGAATCGAACCCACGATTACTATGGCTGCATTTCAAGCCGACAAAGGCGCTCTTCGCTGCTTAACGATCTGACCAGCTCCAAACGCTTCGGTCTCGCACCACTAAACCCCGGCCTTCGTTGTCTACTACGCATGTATAGACAACTTGGTTACCGCTCGGTTCCCAATCTTTCCCAAGAAATCCGGAACCGCTTGTGAAACCGGCACCAAAACCACCAGAGAGGGGTTAAAGCCCAGGCGGTCGACCTGTCCTGTTAGCGCAGCCAAGAAAACGGAATTTGGCTTCTGTTTTGATGGCCTATGCCTTCATTACGTCGCAGACACCGATTGCATGCTCAAGCGACTTAATGGGATCACCCCACGTTGGAATGAACTCCTGAGCAACATAGCCGGTGAAACCGGTTTCCAGGATAGCGCGGAGAATCGGCGGGTAATTGATTTCCTGGTGTTCGTCAATTTCGCAGCGGCCAGGGTTTCCCGCGGTGTGGTAGTGACCGATGTAGGGATGTAACGTCCGCAGACGACGAATTACGTCACCATGCATGACTTGGACGTGATAAATGTCGAAGAGCAACTTTAAATTTGGTGAGTCGACCTCTCGAATCAGCTCCACGCACAGATCCACATCATCGCCGAAATAGCCAGGATGCCCTTTCATGGGGTGGGAGTCATCGCGACTGTTCAAATGCTCCAAGCAAAGCGTAATCCCCTTTTCCTCAGCGTAGTCGATAACACGTTTCCAACAGTCGACGCAGTTCTTTTTAGCAGTTGCCTCCGACATACCAGGTACCGCCATGCCGGTGAAGGTGATCACGCGTTTGGCGTTGAATTCAACAGCCTTATCGATCGACGATCGTAGCTTGGCCTCCACTTCCGCATGATTGTCGGTCGAGACCGGACCAGTCTTGAAGCCGTGACTGCCAACGAGTGATATTTCGAGTCCAAGCCTCTTGATTGCGGGGTAGTGTTTCGCATCGATGCCCTCAATGGCAACCAGCCCCAGCTTCTTGCCAATCCGAGCCAAATCAACCGCTCCCATTGGATTGAAGCACCAGCCCATGACCGATTGACGAATATGCCCATGCCTTTCCACCGTCGATTGGCTATTGGCATCCTGGCCTGTTGTCGCCGCACCACATTTCGGGTTGCTTAAGGCTGCCGCAGCACCAATGGCCGCAATGCTACCAACCACGGCTTGCCGGCGGTTACAAGGATTCCCATTCGCTTTAGAAACAGCCGCTCTGCTCGTAACATCAATTCTTTGGTTGTCCGTCATGGGATTTCCTACTGTTCGAAATCGTCTTCAGGGAAGAGTGTTGGGTTGGATTGCTGATCTTTGGGGACGGCTTTGCCGAGATGCTGAAAAGCCTTCGCCGTGGCCATCCTTCCGCGAGGAGTGCGGATGATCAGCCCAGTTCGCAACAAAAAAGGCTCGACTTCATCCTCAAGCGTATCGGAAGGTACATTCATCGTGGCTGCGATCGAGTCAATCCCCGCAGGACGCCCCATGAAGATGTTGATGAGTGTCTCCAGATAGCGCCGATCCTGCTTGTCTAAGCCGATCGAATCGATGCCAGTCATCTCCATAGCTCGCTGCACAATTTCGAGATCGATCTGGCCATCGGATTTACTCATTGCAAAATCGCGAACCCAGAGCAATCGATTGTTCGCAACCCGCGGAGTGCCGCGGCTTCGATTCGCAATTTCGTTCGCTGAAGCTCGATCAATCTCCACCTTGAGCTTACTTGCGTTGACTTCAACGATCTCCGAAAGCTCAGGAATCGAATAGAACCCAAGATGCTCCCGAATCTGGAACCGGTCTCGCAGGGGCCCGCTCAACATGCCCGCACGAGTCGTCGCGCCGATCAGTGTGAATGGCTTGAGTTGCAAATTTAATGTTCGAGCGCTGACGCCTTCACCAAGGACAATGTCGATCCGAAAATCCTCCATGGCTGTATAAAGATATTCCTCAACCGCCTTCGGAATACGGTGAATTTCATCCAGAAAGAGAACCGAGCAATCCTCCAGATTGGTCAGATAGGGGATGATGTCTTTAGGTGCCTTTAACGCCGGCCCGCTCGCCATCTGAACTGATACCCCCATCTCCCGTGGGATGCAGGTCGCAAAAGTCGTTTTGCCTAGCCCGGGTGGACCATCAAAGAGAATATGCCCCAGCGGCTCCTCACGCTTGCTAGCTGCATCAATGGCAATCCGCAAGACTTCAATGACGTCCCTCTGACCGATCATGTCCGCAATACGCTTGGGACGTAGCGCAGAATCGTCCTCATCCCCGGGCGGTGGCGGAGGTGGGGGTGGCGGGGGCATCATCGATTCGCGAGCCAACGAAGACTCCTCGTTCTAGTGGATGTTTACGAGCCAATTGTCTGTGCTGGAAACTTTTTTTCTAATGCCAATCACACCAAGATGGATGCACAATGGCGAAGCACCGCTAGTTCATGTTCAAAAGGGCCACAACAGTCACGATGGTGGCAAGCACTGTAAAGACGACCAACAGGATGACCCACAACTTGGCATATGAGAATGGTGCCGAACCGGCAATCTTGCCAGATTGCCCATTGATCAAAACTCGATGCACCTTCTCTTTGTATTGGTACGCCAGAACCCAGATCGGCAGGAGCATCGGCTGTCCATGCATATCCGTAATCCGCACATTGACTTTGACGTTACGGTGACGGTTCGGAACTTTTGCCGCACAGATTTGACGCTCGATCTCTTCGATCGCCCCCCGAGCCAGCGGACGCGCCAGTTTACGCGGAACCCGAAATTCTTCGTAAATGGAATTCTCCAGATCCACTTCATCTGGAGACACCGCAGACGTGATATCGAAGGGCGAAATGGACTGTGTTTCCATCGTTGACAGAATGCTACTGCCGGCGATCAGTATTCCTTGGTGCGTCTGACGGTTTTTGCCAGACAACGGATACCAATCACCGCGTCTGCCCGGGGGAGGTGGCGATGAGTCCGCGGTCCAAAGCGTATCCGTTGAAGCGTCGAAAACCCAGTAGGGGACGTAAACAGCCACCATTTCACCGATGGTGGAAGCCCGCGCCGCATCATCGGGTCTCCAAAACCCGCGTCCCAACCACTCACGCAGGATCGACTCAGCTCGTTCCTGACTGACCACAAACGGCACCACTCCACGTGGAGTAATACTACGAGCCGACTCGCGGCGTTCCATCTTGGTGCTGCCACAGAACGGACACCGGAGCGCCTGCGCCGAAGCGTCGTAACTCATCGAAGCGCCGCAGGACTGACAGTTGAAACTATGGTGATTCGCCGTGTGAGCAAGCTTCTGTTCGCTATCATCGGCGAATGGATTCTCTGTCCCACAGTTGGCACAGAACAAATCCTGGTCGTCCATGTAGCAGCGACAGACGCCGCATCGGTGAATCAGTTCAATGCTCACAGGAGCGCCCTACATTCCACGTGTCCGCATCTTGATCGAATACAGGCTATCCATTGCAGTGATGAATAGAACGTCTTTCTTACGGCCGCCAAAGCAGACATTCGCCGTCCAACCCTCGGGAACCTCGATCTTTTCTTTGAGCTTGCCGGACTTGTCGAAGATCATCACTCCCTTGCCCGTCAAATACAGGTTCCGATCTTGGTCAAGCGTCATGCCATCAGAACCTTGCTCGCAGAAAAGCGTGCGATCGATCAGATCTCCTTGAGGTCCAATCTTGAAGCGGTAGGTTT
Organism: Aureliella sp.; assembly: GCA_046290675.1. Classification (GTDB taxonomy): domain Bacteria; phylum Planctomycetota; class Planctomycetia; order Pirellulales; family Pirellulaceae; genus Aureliella. The sequence continues at coordinate 137,029 of JBKAHA010000005.1, read as the reverse complement.
TTTTATCCCCGATGTCCGCAACATAGAGTTCTCCGCGTTCGGGGTCGCCCACGATTCCGTTCGGTTGTTTGAACCCTTCTGCGGCTACGGTCAGCGTCTCCAAGTCTTGGGAAAGGCGGTAAACACGTCTTGGCAGCTCAGGTTGGGACGATTTCCTCTGCCAATAATCTCGTTTATAGAATGGGTCCGTGAAATACAAGGCTCCGTCCGGTGCCACCCAGACATCATTAGGTCCGTTAAACAGTTTACCTTCGAACCCCTTCGCAAGAACCGTGGGCTGCTTGTTGGGAGCAATCGCCCACAACTCATTCTTGCCGTCAGCACACGCGATCAGCGTTCCATCCTGCTTGAAGAAGAGTCCATTGCTACGTCCAGCTGGCTTGAGCCAAGTCTCCAACTTGCCGCTGACAGAGTATTTCATGATCCGATCATTGGGCTGATCGGTGAAGAACACATTGCCTTCGCTATCTGCTGCAGGTCCTTCGGTGAACTTGTAGTCATCCGAAATCAGCTGCAACTCTGCGCCATCTGCAATCAGCGACTGCGCCACCAGCCTCTTTGCGTTCAACGTCCCGAGCAGCGTGATAAGGCCAGTCAGAACCACCACAGTAGTACGAAACCCTCGGTACTGGGGGCGAGTCAATTCGAAAACGTTGGTGCTCATGAGACTAGTACCGTGCGATGCATGCTGTGATTCTTGTAACCTCGCTGACCTGTGCCGCGAAGCGAAGCGGACAATAGATTTCCTCCGCTTTCGAACTGGATAGTCTACGAAAATATTCGCGTCCTATCCGAAATATTGGGCGGGCAGCACGCATGGAAGCAAAAATGCCGTGACCAACTCTGCCGCTAGCCCGGTCGCGACGGTGCGTCGATGCGGCGCACAACCCATTGAGTTAGCCCTAGCCTACGGTTCAGCAGCAAACCAAAGTACAGCCTCTGCCGAACGAGCCAGCACGATTCAGTCTACGGAGCCACTGGGCAGAACAGATGGGTCAACAATTCAAAGATGGATCATTGCAGCCAAGTCGGCAATTCCCCGGCATCCGGTAGCTCGATGAATTGGATCCGCTCGACGTCGTCGATCGCCACCATTTCGTCCATGGCGGCTTGGCTCGGCTCGCTATCTAGATTGAGAACGCCGACTGCATTTCCGCCTGGACGATTCTCTGCTCGCCCAACGGACATCTGTGCGATGTTCACGTTGTGCCCACCGAACGCAGTACCGACTCGACCGATGATGCCAGGAACATCTTTGTGGGTGAAGATCAACAGCTTGCCATCCATGTATGCTTCCAGACGGTGGTCATCCAGCATGACCAATCGAGGCATGTTGTGACCGAAAACGGTACCCGATGCACGCACGCTTCGTTCACCTCCGCTGACTTCCACCGTAAGTGAGGAGCTGAACGCCCCCATCTCGTTGTTTCGGTTTTCGCTGAGTTCGATTCCGCGTTCTCGAAGCAGCATTTCAGCATTGATAATATTGACGTCCTCTTCTAGTGCACGCTCCATCAGCCCCGCACAAAACGCATTGGTCAGCAGCTTCGTATCTCGTGCAGCAACATCCCCGCGATACGTGAGGTGACACGACGAGACCGCTCCACCGTGCCACTGGCTTGCAAGAAGCCCAAGACGGTAAGCCACATCGAGGTAACTTCGAAGCCCCTCGAGTGTTTTCGGATCCAGTGCCGCTACGTTGACGGCATGCCGAATCTCGCCGGTTTTGAAGAAACTAAAGAGAAGCTGGATCCCTTCCAACGCAACTTGTGTCTGCGCCTCTTCGGTACTAGCTCCAAGGTGCGGCGTACAAACCACTCCCGGCATTCCGAACAATTCGCTGTCCGTGCAAGGTTCGTCTTCAAACACATCCAATGCGACGCCGCCGATCTGCCCGCTCTTCAGACCTTCGACCATAGCGGCCTCATCGTAGATTCCGCCCCGTGCGCAATTGACCAGACGAATCCCCTTTTTCAGCGTACTTAGGTTCTCTAGGTTGATCAGTCCACGCGTTTCATTTGTCAGCGGCGTGTGAACCGTTAGATAGTCGACCTTCGGTAGCATCTCAGCGACCGTCTCTGCTTTTTCGATTCCGAGTTTGGCCGCTTGTTCAGCCGAAAGAAATGGGTCATAAGCAACGACGCGCATGCGAAATGCCAAGGCTCTCGTCGCAACTTCGCGTCCGATTCTTCCCAGTCCAACCACACCGAGCGTCTTGTCGGCCAGTTGGGTCCCCATATAGAGCTTGCGATCCCAGCGTCCTTCACAGAGCGACTGATACGCTGGAGCGACATTGCGAGAAAGGGCCAGCATCAGAGCCCAGGCCTGTTCAGCCGTTGAAAGCGTGTTGCCTGAAGGCGTATTCATGACCACGATGCCGAGTCGCGTCGCTGACTCTTTATCAATATTGTCAGTCCCGACACCCGCACGAACAATCGCTCGCAACCGCTTATTACCCTCAAGCGACTCTGCAGTAATCTTCACCCCACTCCGAATGATGACACCATCGAATTCATTCAGGGCCGACCGAAGCTCCTCACCCTTCAAGCCAGTGCGTTTCTCAAACTCGCAATCCGGCTCCGCCTCTAAGAGTGAAATGCCCTCTGCTGCAATATTATCGAGTACGCCAATGCGAAACTTCGCCATGTCTAAATGACTTTCCGTCTAATAGTTTGTTCTAGTCTTTGAACCACCGAAACGCGTGAGCCAGCGTCAAACCGTCTACGCATTTTTCGCAGCAAAATCCTTCATGAAGCCAGCCAACTGCTGAACTCCTTCGATTGGCATGGCGTTGTAGATACTGGCACGAATCCCGCCCACGCTGCGATGCCCCTTCAACGTAACTAACCCATGCTCGGCGGCACCGCTGAGAAAACCAGCCTGAATCTCATCGTCGCTAAAGCGGAACGTTACGTTCATCAGCGAACGGCCGGACGTTTGCGCGTGCCCGATGTAAAATTCGGGATATTCATCTAAGACGTCATACAGGATCTTTGCTTTTGCCTGATTGTGCTGATACATGTTCGGAAGCCCGCCGACCGTCTCCTCAATCCACTCTGCGACTAAACCGAGCACGTAAACGGCGAAAGTCGGAGGCGTATTCCACATGGAATCGGCCTCGGAGTGATTTTTGTAACTCATGTAGCCTGGTAGATCCGCCGCGGATCGCTCAAGGAGATCGCGCCGAATAACAACGACCGTCACCCCGGCTGGGCCCGCGTTCTTCTGGGCACATGCATACAGCAGGCCGTAGCGGCTGATATCGTAAGGCCGATAAAGGAAATCACTCGACGAATCACAAACCAGTGGGACGCCACCGGTTTCGAGATCTGATGGAAATTGAACGCCTTGGATGGTCTCATTGCTGGTGATGTGCCGGTAGGCTGCCGCAGAATCACCCTGAATCTCAGGTTCAGTCGGTAAGCGGTCGTAGTTGGTTTCCTTCGCGTCGTAGATGACTTCGACGGCCCCCTTTTCCTTGCGAGCCTCTTCAACAGCCTTCTTTCCCCACGATCCTGTCACCACATATTCGGCAGGGCCATCCTGGCCGCGCAGCAGATTGGCCGGGATCATCGAGAACTGCAATCTCGCCCCCCCCTGCAAGAACAGAACATCGTGGTCCGCCCCGACACCCAGTAGCCGACACAGACGTTCTTTCGCCTGCTCCTGAATCGCAATGAACTCCTTGCTTCGGTGCGATAGCTCCATTACCGAAGCGCCTGCCCCAGGTAAACAGAGCATTTCGTCGCGGATCCGCTCTAGCACAGGTACCGGCAGCACCGCTGGGCCAGCGGAGAAATTGACCAGACGCTCCGAAACAACATGAGAGGACATGGGATTCGATTCCAATGTTAGAAGTACTTTTAAACGCGTTTACCCGCCACTCGCTAGATTTCGGCTCCCAAGGGAAGTCTGCCGCGACACTGCGACGGCGTACGATCCCCCTTGCTGTTCATCATGCGGACCGTGAAGAGAGCTTCAGGGTTCAGACCTAAGAGCTGCAATTGCCTAAGGTCGGGCCCGTTTCTAGCCATCTCTGGTCAGCCAGGGTCACGAGGACGGTCATTCTAGGAAGACAGTCATTTTCTCGAAAGAACGGCATTACGACATTCGAGATCCCAGCAAGCCCTGCGGCCTCCCAGAAAAATGGAACCAACCACGAAACCCCACCCTGCCGCGAAGCAAGGACTAGTCTGGCGCGTTCAAGGAAATGACTCTGTTGCCGGCCAGACGCTGCGGGACAAAGCAGCGGAGATAAAGAAATGAATGCAAGAATGGGAGCCTGAGCACCCGAGCGACGCACGAAAACAAACAGATCAGCTACTTCGTTGGGTCGGGAACGTAAATGAATTGCCCCTTATTCTCCGCCGCAATCCGACGGAGCAATTGCTGCCCGCGGTCCGAATAGAACGCGATCGTGTGGATTGGAACACGAACTTGCTCCCCCAGAATCAAATCTGAAATACGATTCTTCTGGCGGATGAAACTGGCCACATCTTTCACCTTCGTCACTCCATCGGTCAGCAAATAGATCGCGTCCGGCTCTTTTCCGATAGCAAACTCGATGCAAGCCTTCGGGGCGGCGCCACTCCCGCCGATCTGAACGCCCTGCAGCCACCGCCGGGCATGCTCCAGATTTTCAGGTGTTGCATACAACGCGTGTTCGGCAGGCTCACGTTCACCTGGTTGCGGAATAGCTTCAATGGAGCGGGTAAACATCACGATGTAAAAGCGTTGAGTCGGTTTTAAGCTGGCGAGTGACTTAAGCAGCTCTCTCCGAGCAGCCTCCCACGGCCCTCCTCGCATACTTCCCGAAGCATCGATCACATAGCAAAAACAGTTCCCACCCGCCGCAGCACCAAAGAAGCTCGCATTTGACGTGGACTTCACCATCGAAGAAGTCGCAGACATTGCGCTTGCCATTCGGTTGACTGGTGCCGCCACACTACCAACCGAATTCAAAAGGGGTTCGGCTGTGACGTTCGATGATAACTGATCCGTAATCTCAATCTGATTCTCGAAAGTCTCTGCGTCCGCCTCCTCCGAAGCATCCAGCGACTGCGCTTCGAGAGGCTGCGTCATCTCAACAACGTCTTCCACCTCGGACACAGCCGAAGATTCGAATGCCAATCCTGCGGGCGGCCCCGGGAGTTTGAGAGTCACGACGGCTAGCACTGCGATAAGTACGACGTGTAACACTGCACTAGCCACAACACCACTCATCCCAGCCAGCAAGAACCGCTTTGGCTGGGCTACGTCGTCTTCTTCTGCCGCCTTGAATTGAGACGCTAGTTGAGACAGTCGCTCTTGCTGCTTATCGCCGCCCACCCCTGCACTCGAAGACGCAGAAAGGCTTTCCGTCGAAGTCGCCTCCCGATTTCCTTTCCTTGCCTTGGCGCGACTCTTCGACGAACTGGCAACCTGTTGGGTAACGCCTGACGCGCGATATGGATATGGAGACTCTAAGTCGGATAGACGATTGGCGAGTCGAGAAAGCGAGTGCGGCAACATCGCATCCCACACTGTCGTGAGTCGCTGTGCCTCACTGACCCCTTCACCACCCGCCTCACCGCTCACGTTAGGGTTATCTTGAGATTTATCGTCTGCAACCATGGATGCGTCATCGAGATTGGAAGGTCAAATCCGGCGAAGCGTTCAAACGCGGTAGCCCAGATCGCCGGAATGCAGAACGGCCAGCGAGCAGCGACTGGTAGCCGCGCGGCTAGTGACCTTAGAACCAATGCAAGCATTGGCCAACAAAATGACATGCCCACATCGATTGAGATCATCCCAACTCGCCAAGTGTCAACCAAACGCACCAAGTCGTCAAGAAATGACACGGTTAGCAGCGGAAAACCGCATGCTTTGGGCCTGCCATCGCGTCCATTGGGCTGGCCAGAGCATATTGCTCAACGCCCTTCGGACTTGCCAGTAGCGCGAAATCGTTGGCCAGGTTGCATCATCACCAGGACCAAGCCATCAAAGCGAATCCTGTTGATCTTGGTCTGGACCGCTCGGCCATCTATAAGCCAAGAATCGCCTTCATTGAGGGATGCCACCGTTGCTGAAGACGGGGAAGGCCAATGGACCAACTGAACCCCGCTTTCGTCTGGCGAGAAATGGGTCGTCCATTTCGATTTTGTTTGCGGTAACTACTGAGACTCATTGATGCGTAGTAGATTTCCAGCCAAATGTTCAATCGTCCCAACCTTCCAGCTTTGCGTTGCATCGATATTGGCTTTGCTAGCGAGCAGCGTCGAACTCTGCCAGGGACAGAGCGTTCCTAGCTTAGAGAACAAACCGAGTTCTGGGGTTTCTTCGGGCACGCCCGATCTTCCAAGCGACGCTGGTCAGGTCTGGAGAACATACGACCTTCGCCCCTACACAAGAGAACTCAAACAGACGGATCGACCACAGCAGGCGATTGTGGATTGGATTCTGCGTGAGACCGGCACTGATGTCTGGTTCACTGAACCGTTCGGCATCCTCAACGCCGACCGCAATACACTGCGTGTTTACCACAACGCGAAGATGCAAGAAGTGGTTAGCGGCATTTATGAGAAATTCATCAACGGTACCAGCGCTCCTCAACGCTATGGCCTGCGGGTCATGGCCGTGGGAAACCCGAATTGGAGAACTAGAGCCCAAGCACTAATGCGAACCGTCCAAGCGCAGTCGCCAGGAGTCCACGCGTATCTGCTGTCCAAAGAAAACTCTGCCATCCTCATGTCTTTACTGAGGGGAAGAGCGGACTTCCGCGAGCTAAATTCAGTCGACATTGTGACCCACAACGGGCAAGCCCAGACACTCGAGCAACTCCGTGGGCGGAACTATGTCTCAGACTTCAAACCATCCGTTGGAACATGGCCGCCCTACATGCCAACTACAGGTGAGATCCAAGAAGGCTATCGACTGCAACTAAGTCCACTGCTGAACGTGAATCGCGATGAAGTGGACCTGATGATCAAATGCCACATTGACCAAGTGGAACGCCTCACCAACGTTAACTTGGATCTCCCTCTAACCAATGGGCAGGTCTATCCGGGACAGATCAATGTGCCTCAAGTTGCTAGCTGGCGACTTCACGAGCGATTCAAGTGGCCTGCGGATCAAGTTCTCCTGCTGAGTTGCGGTGTGGTCGCAGCGCCCGACGGTAGCCCTGACAACACGCTCCTGGGTCGCGGAACCAACCTGCTGGGACTCAACCGGATCTTGGCACCGGGCGCCGGAAGGGCGGACGCTTTGCTGATGATCGAATACCGCGGCGACGCGGCAGATCGACTCGACGCGAGTGGCAGCGCCTCCCGAGTCGCCAGTCCGACCAGCCCACTCTCCCGAGGTCGCTACTAGCTCGATTCAGCGGCTTAGCGCGGCCGCCAGTTGGGTAGCGAGTTTTGTCGTCAGGATAGATTCCGCAAGCGGGGCAGATCCGTTGCAGGTCGAGCCAGGATTTACAGAGCCATCAACGCCTCCCGACACAAGTGGGAACATGGCGAAAGCTCGCTTGTCAGCCCAAGCACCTTCGACGACACTGTTTCCTTCAGGATCGCATCGACAGTGCTGGTCTGGCGAGAGCGAAACTCCGTCAATTCCGAGCACTTTCGCGGCACCAAGAGCCCTCTCCTTCCATTGTGAATTAGTTTCCCGACCATGCCTGAAACGAAGAATCGAGTCGTCATCACAGGACTGGGCCTTGCCAGCCCCATTGGTTCGGACCTGGAGTCGGTTTGGGAGAGCTTACGGACAGGCAAATCTGGCATCGGGAAGATAGAAAGCCTCGATTGCAGCGATCTGCCGTTCAAGTCTGGCGGAGAGGTCCGGGATTTCACGGGGAAGATTGACAACTACGGCGAGCTCGAAAAACCGCTGCAGCGTGCCATCAAAAAGAATATGAAGGTCATGTGCCGCGAAATCGAGATGGGCGTCGCGGTCTCGCAAAAGGCCCTTTCCCATAGTGGCCTCGGAGCGGACAGAGTCCCGGAGCGGTGCGGATGCCTCTTTGGTTGCGATTACATTTTGACTCGCCCGGAGGAGTACCAAGACGGACTTCGAAACTGCCGCGAAAGCGGCTCTCAATCCAACAAGGCTGTCAGCGTCGAGGATTGGCCAGAGCACGGACTGAACAAAGTGAACCCGCTTTGGCTTTTGAAGTACCTGCCCAACATGCCCAACTCGCATGTTTCGATCTACAACGAATTCCGCGGCCCAAACAACGCCATTACGGACCGCGATGCAAGCATGAATCTGGCGATTTCGGAGGCCACTTCGATTATCCAACGAGGTGCAGCCGACGTCATGCTGGTCGGCGCCACCGGTAGTCGACTACATCCGCTGCGGACGCCGCAAATGATCCTCTTGGAACAACTGGCCGCGGAAAGAGACGACCCGGCGACCATGGCTCGCCCCTTTGACCAATCAAGCGATGGGATGGTCCTGGGAGAAGGCGCCGGGGCTATCGTTCTGGAGTCCCTTGAGCATGCCGAAAAGCGTTCGGCCAAAATCTGGGGTGAGATCCTTGGATGCGGAGCCGCGATGGCAACCAACGCGAACCGGGGTGGTGACGCGGCCGCACTCGCCGGAGGCATCTTCTCCGCTGCCTCCAAAGCGCTAACAGGACTGCCCTCGCCAGAGTCTTCCTGGCACTTTCACGCCCAGGGGCTCGGTACTCAGCTTGCCGACCAAGCGGAATCCCAGGCGATCAATTCGCTCTGCGAAACTCGCCCCAACCTGACCGTCACGGCGGCAAAAAGCTACTTTGGCAACCTGGGAGCCGGGAGTGCAGCAGTGGAATTGATCTGCAGCTTGCTAGCTTTGGAACACGGAGAGTTGTTCCCAATCCAGAACCTCGCGAGCCCGTTGGAGTGCAATCGCTGGTCAGCGGCCACCTCCGGTGGAACCGCCGGCGATGCGGCACTCCACATGAGCTTTACGATGGAAGGCCAAGTAAGCGCGACTCTAGTTGGCAAAACCTAGCCCGAGACGAGTCGGGCACCACTGCGACCACTTTCCGCATACGCGGTCGATGAACACGACCGCGCCTCGATAGTCCCGCCGGAGATGGCGGCATCGGCTAACCCGGTGAACCGTCAGAGCTTGCGTTGACATCGCAGGTGGACAGCTATAGGATTGGCCCCTCTAACAGATTTGTTCCCGAAAATTGTACCTTCGGCGGTCGATTCTGTTGGCCGAATCCAAGTATGCGGCGTCGATTTGACGCCACATCACCGCCTCGCTTGCGCTGTCACGGCTGAGCCCTGTTGGTCTGGAAGAACCGGCCACGGGACCGTTCCGCGGAATTTTTCAAACGACGAATTGCCGCATGAACCCTGCTGAACTGCTCAGACTTGTTGATTCGCTCCACCGTGAAAAGAACATCGACAGTGAAATTGTCTTCACTGCGATCGAATCTGCTTTGGTGACTGCGGTGCGCAAGGCACGAGGCGAAGAGGCGGAGATCACAGTAGCGATCAGCCGCGATAACGGCAACATTTCTGCTGTCGTCGATGGCGAAGAGCTAGACCAGAGCGAAATTGGACGCATCGGCGCCCAAACCGCCAAGCAGGTCATCATTCAAAAAATTAAAGAAGCCGAGCGAGATTCCTTGCTCGATGAGTTTCACGATCAAGTGGGACAACTCGTCACCGGAACCGTCCAAAGGAGTGACCGTGGTGTGACGACGGTCCAACTTGGCAACATGGAAGCCATCCTGCCTCGCGGCGAGCAGATTTCCGGCGAGTCCTACCACAATGGCGATCGGATTCGAGCTGTCGTATATGAAGTCAAAGCGTCTGGGAACCGCGTTAAGGTCATTCTCAGCCGCACTAAACCCCAGCTAGTGCAGCGGCTTTTCGAACAAGAGATCCCCGAAATTGCCGAAGGCGTCATTGAGATTAAGGCAATCAGCCGCGAACCGGGACACCGCAGCAAAGTTGCCGTGAGCAGTTCTGACCAACGAGTCGATTGCGTTGGGGCTTGCGTGGGAGTTCGAGGGAACCGGATCAAGAACATTACGAGCGAATTGGCCGGAGAACGAATTGATATCGTCCGCTGGAGCGATGACCCGCTCGTATTGATCCCAAGCGCGCTGCAACCAGCCGAAGTGGAGCAAGTTCTGCTCTGCGACATGATCGGACGTGCAATCGTTTTAGTCAAAGATGACCAGCTTTCGCAGGCAATCGGTAAATACGGTCAGAATGTTCGCCTAGGGAGTAAATTAGTCGGCTGGGACATCGAGATCATGACTGCAGGAGAGCTCGAAGAACAGATCGACCGAGCTGTCGGAGCCTTCATGGAATTGCAAGGAATGACCGATGATTTGGCTCAAAGACTAGTGGAACAAGGATATTTGTCGTACGATGATCTTTCTGTGATCGAGCCAGACGCCCTGATGGAAATGGGTGGAATGACGGAAGAACAGGTCGATGCGATCGTCGAACAGGCCGATGTAAGAGCTGAAGAAGCCGAACGAATCGCAGAAGAACAGAAGAAGCTGAAAAAGGCACAGCAGCTGGCCGAGCAAATGGCAGCCGCTCAAGCACCTGCAGCACCTCCCGCTGAGGCCACTCCAGCGGCGGACGGTGGAGATGAAGTTGCCGATCCTCAGGAACCTGCAGGAGTGCAGGCTGATACCGATAGTGCAACGGAACCCGTCGGCGAAGAAACAACCAATGATGAAGCGACTTCGGAGACGTCCACAACGGACGAATCGGAGGCTGCTGCAGAGAAGAGTGACGCTGAGGCATAGCTGCTCGACTCGAACTTGATCCAAGACTAAGTCAACAAAGAAAGCTAGTGAGGCTCGCCTCACTCTCGAACTCCCGAGGACGCCATGGACAAGACGAATGTTACCGATCGGAATTAATTCTCTGATCGGCATGCCGGAACAGGCCGCTTGGCCCGCTCCCGATGTCCGAGGCGACGCGAATCCCCTACTAGGGAGAGCGTCTATGTAGATGACACTTCACGTGCGTGCGGGTTGTGTTGTGTGGAGTAAGAGCTCCCTAGCTAGAAATACACTCGTACAAAGTAACTGATTCCGCAGGAACTATAGCACGTGCCGAAACGCATCTACGCGTTAGCCAAAGAGCTAGCGATGGACAGCAAGGACCTAGTTGATCTTTGCACCAAAATTGGTATTCCCAATAAAGGATCTGCGCTCGCGAGCCTCGAAGACGATGAGGTCGTGAAGCTGCAGAACTATCTTTCTGACTCGGGCAAGAAAGCTGAAGAGCCTGAACCGGCGGCCGCGAAAATGGACGCGCCAGTCCGCGAGTCAGGGCCCCTAGCAGCCCGACTCAGCTCCCGTCCCAAGAGTCTTGATGCACCGAAGCCGGCTGCCCGAAAGCCAGAGGCCGAACCAGTTGAAGCTCCTGCTGATGAGCCTGCGGTCGAGGCTCCAGTAGAAGCCGAGACGCCCGCCGAGCAACCCGCCGAGCAACCCGCTGTAGAAGCGGCCCCTGCTGCTGAGACCACAGAAGCACCGGCAGCGGAGAGCCCCGCGGCTCCGAAACCAGCTCCCGCTGGAGCTGGGCCTTTGTCCCAGGAGAATCGAGAAAATCGTCCGATTTCCCGCAACGACTACATCGCTCCTGCCGGCGGTGCTGGTCGCGTTCGAAGCCTAGAGTCGGCCGGCCGAAAAGGTGGCGGTGGCGCGGACGAGAAGAAGCGTCCTCAGAAGCGTGAGCCGGTCATTAAAGTGGCTCGCATGCCCAAGGCCGACCAACCGACTCCGAAACCAAAGTCGAACGAGCCTGCTCCACAGCGACCTGAGATCCGCTTCACCAAGGACGATATCAGCGGTCAGAAGCAGGGCATGAAGGCTCCAGTGCAGAAGCAGATGGAGCAACAAGAATCCCAGGGCGCCGGCCGCGGTGGAGCGGGCGTCGGAGGCTTGAAGAAGTTCAAGGACGCCGCAGACCGCGCCAAGGGACGCTACAAGGATTCCGAGGATGAGGACGGCAAGGGCCGTAAGAAGGGCTCCGGCATTGCCGCCGCTCGCGCCGAACGGCGTCGACGCGGAGGAGGCCGTGGGGTCGACGGGGAGTTTGAAGGTGGACGCAACTACCGTTCTTCCAAACGTCTGGTCCGCAAAGGCACCAACACGGCAGCGCCGCGTAAGGAAAAAGCCGTCTTGGAACTGCCCTGTACAGTGCGTAGCTTTTCCGAAGCTGCCGGGGTTCCAGCCGGTCGCGTCGTGGGCACACTGATGCAGATGGGTCACCCGATGACCATCAACTCCAATCTTGAAGCTGAGCTTGCAGAAATGATCGCATTGGAACTCGGCGTTGAGCTTGAGTTCCGAGAGCCTCAGTCGCTGGAAGAAGGTGTCATTGAAGCTATTGAGGAAAGAGAAGATGATGCTGCGGATCTTTCCTCACGGCCACCGATTGTCACTTTCCTCGGGCACGTTGACCACGGTAAGACGTCGCTCCTGGATTACCTAATCGGAACCCGTGTCGTTACGGGTGAAGCCGGTGGTATTACGCAGCACATTCGTGCCTACCAAGTCGACAAAGACGGCCAAACTATTTCCTTCGTCGACACACCTGGTCACGAAGCCTTTACCGAAATGCGTGCCCGCGGTGCAAACGTCACGGATATCGCCGTACTGGTCATCGCGGCGGACGACGGCATCATGCCTCAGACAGAAGAGGCCATCAGTCACGCGAAGGCTGCCGAAGTACCCATCGTCGTTGCTTTGAACAAGATTGATGTCCCTGGCGTGGACGCCAATCGTGTCATGACCCAGATGACCGAATATGGCCTGACCCCTAGTGAATGGGGCGGCGATGTTGAAGTCGTCAAGACAAGTGCCATCACGGGCGAAGGGATGGACGAGCTGCTCGAAACACTGCTCACGGTCTCCGAGCTGCACGAATACAAAGCGAACGCAGATCGACCAGGCATTGGCGTCTGCTTGGAATCCGAACAAGCTTCGAATCGTGGTGTCATTGCCAAGGTCGTTGTGCAGAACGGTACCTTGAAAGTGGGCGACGTCGTCTTGTGTGGAACCAGCTACGGTCGAGTCAAGGCGATCTATGATACGCTGGACGCGAACAAGCAGATCGAAGCCGCCGGCCCGTCGATGCCCGTGAATATCACCGGACTCGACACCGCGCCAGGCGCGGGCGATCGCTTCTACGTCTTGGAAGACATCGCTCAGGCGCGTGAGTTGGCAGAAACTCGGTCCGATGCATCTCGAGCCGAGTCTCTTTCCGGAACGTCGCCAAAGGTTTCATTCGAGGCATTCCAAGACCTGCTCCAAACTGGAAAGCTGGGCCAAGTCGAAGAGAAGGTAGAGCTGAATCTGATCATCCGGGCCGACGCGAGAGGAAGCTTGGAAGCGATCGAGAAGGAACTCAGCAAGCTCGACCACCCAGAAGTCGAAATCCGATGTTTACAGCAGAGCGTCGGTGGGATTTCTGTGGCGGATGTGACGCTCGCAAGCGCGTCGCAGGCAGTCATTGTGGGATTCAATGTCATCCCCGACGAGAATGCTCGGGCGCTCGCAGATGATCGTAACGTCGAAATTCGACGATATGACATCATCTACAAACTTGCGGAAGACATTAAGGCTATCGTAGAAGGCCGCTTACGACCGGAAGAACGCGTCGTTGAACTGGGCCGAGCGTTGGTCAAGACCGTCTTTACGATCACACGAGTTGGTGCTGTTGCGGGTTGCTACGTCGCCCAAGGGCAGATCGAACGCGGATGCCGGATCCGAGTCAATCGCGACAATAAGACAATCGGTGATTATGCACTCGACTCTTTAAAGCGGCATAAGGACGATGTAAAGGAAGTCCCCCGCGGCATGGAATGCGGTATCAAGCTTGCCGGCTTCAATGACTTGAAGCAAGACGACGTGCTTGAGGCTTACAAGATTGAGGAAATTGCGAGAACCCTCGACTAATTCGGTTCTTGTCGTTCTTTGATCCTAGCTAAGTTTGGAGTGTTTCTATGGCTAGTCGTCGTTTATTGAAAGCCGCCGAAGCGATTCGCGAGGTGGTTAGTATGGCGATCTTGACAGAAATTCGTGATCCACGCGTTGAAAACGTGACCGTGACTGGTGTCGAAGTTGCTCCAGACATGAGAACGGCAACCGTTTTGGTGTCGATCATGGGGGATGAAGGTCGACAGCAGCTCTGCCTACGTGGTCTCCACAACTCAGCCGGATTCCTACAATCCAAAGTCGCGAAACGCATTGAGACTCGCTATACGCCGCGTCTCACTTTTGAGATCGATGATGGCGTTAAAAAGAGCCTTGAAGTTGGGAGGATTCTCCAACAGATCGCGAAAGAGCGAGAGGAACGAGAAAAAGAACAAACTGACGCATCAGAGACTTCCGACTCTGATCAATAGCTACAACAACGAACTGTCCCTGGCCACTGATGCCACAACTTTCCCACACGAAACACACCAAGAACTCGCTTCCAGACAGCTAGAGAAGAATAACTCGAACTCATGAGCACTAAGAATCGCGGCGACCGCATTCAACTTCTGCACAAAGTAGTCACCAAGCATTTTACGCCCGTAGATGCTCCCAAAGACCGCACCGTACTCGAGCAGTTGATTTATGCTTGCTGCTTAGAAGACGCCGATTACGAAGCCGCCGAGGATGCGTTCTTGCGGTTGCAGGAGTCGTTCATTGACTGGAATGAAGTTCGTGTCACCACGATTACCGAACTTTCGGAATCGCTCACGAGCCTCCCGGATCCTTCTGCGGCGGCCGTGCGAATCAAGAAGAACCTGCAATCCATGTTCGAGAGTCGCTACAGCTTCGACTTGGATGACATGATCAAGATGAACCAGGGGAAAGCGGTTCAGGAGCTCGAAAAGTACAGCGCGATGTCTAAGTTTGTACTTGGCTACGTTGTGCAAAATGCACTCGGCGGGCACTCGATTCCGGTCAGCAAGGGCATCTTGGACATCTTGCTCGCGACCGAGATCATTTCCGAAACGGAAGCTGCGAAATGGCAAGTCCCCGGTCTTGAGAGATCGGTTCCCAAAACGAAAGGGGTCGCGTTTGCATCTTGCCTGCACCAGTTCGCGCTCCTGGTTGCCGACTCACCAGGTAGCAAGCAGGCTAAGGCGATCCTAAAGGAAGCTGGAGCCCCAGAAAAGAAACCCGCCGCAACGAAGAAAAAGGCCGCCAAGAAGGCACCTGAAAAGAAAGCCGCGAGTCCCAAGAAAACCGAACCTGCCGCCAAAGCCAAGAAGGCTCCAGCCGCGAAGAAGGCTGCACCTAAAAAAGCCCCGGCTAAAAAAGCTCCAGCCAAAAAGGCAGCCAAGAAAGCTCCAGCTGCGACAAAGAAAACAAAGCGCAAACCTAAATAATCGCTCCGACGACTCGGCATTCCGTTATGGCCCCGTGTCTGTTGATGGTCTCTCCACGCATAAATCAACCTGCGAAGCATTAGAGCATGGCTGGACATTCGCACTGGGCTGGCATCAAGCACAAGAAAAAGCTGGTTGATGCTAAGCGCAGCAAGTTGTGGGCGAAGCTCTCCAAGGCGATTATCGTTGCAGCGAAGCTTGGCGGCGGCGACCCAGACGCAAATGCTCGCTTGCGAAATGCGATCCAAGAGGCAAAGTCTCTCAGCCTGCCGAAAGACAATATCGAACGCGCCATCAAAAAGGGGACGGGAGAAATCGACGGCGGCAACGTCGAAGAAACCGTCTACGAAGGCTACGGTCCCGAAGGTGTCGCGATCATGTGCGACATCATGACCGACAATCGCAATCGGACAGCACCCGAAGTTCGCAAGATCTTCGATGTCCACGGTGGCAATCTCGGCGGAACCGGGTGTGTTGCGTACTTATTCGACCGACGTGGCGTCGTCAATGTTCTCTGCCAACCCGAAGATGAGGAGCCAGTCATGGAACTGGCCCTCGAGCAGGGTGCTGAAGATGTTGAGTCCTACGAAGGCGGCGTCGCGATCTTCACTTCGCCGGAAGATCTTTCCAAATTAGCCGCAGCTTTGGAAGCGAGCCCATTCTCGTTTGAACGATGCGAAGTCGCCCGCCTCCCTCAGACGACTGTCGACGTAAGCGAAGCGGCCGCTGAGCGCGTGCTCCATCTCTTAGAAGCTCTAGAAGATCACGACGATATCCAAGGGGTGGCTACGAACCTCAACTTCGAGCATCCTGCGATCGCCAAACTCCTGTAACCATTAGATCCTTGCAAGCGCCAACGCGTTGCAGTGCGTGATCTGCAAGTTCAGTAATCGCGTGTACGCCGTAGACCGGAACGTGGTTTAGCCTGCTATCAGACTGCGATTAATCGCGGAAACGAATGCCAAAATGGAGGCTTTGGTAATCGACTTGTGCTGCCCTACCCCAAACAACTCGGTCCCATCTGGCTTTTTCGCCAAAATGTATGCCGCAGCCGACGAATCACTGCCCGCCTCCATCGCGTGCTCTTGGTAATCCTTGATGTCGTAGGCCAAGCCAAACTCGGTCGTAATAGCATGCACAAAAGCGTCGAGAGGACCGTTGCCTTTGGCTTCAACCGACTTCTCATCACCATCGAAGCTAATCCCGAAGCGATAAGCTTCCAGTTCAGAATCGTCGTCACATTCGATTGGCTTGTGCGACAAATAGGCAAGCCGAGCTCTAGGATTCAGGTACGTTTCCACAAACTTAGTGGCGATGTCATGCGATGCCATTTCCTGCCCGGTTGAATCGGTGATCTCTTGAATGACTTGGCTAAACGCAATCTGTAATCGACGGGGCATCTTGAATCCGAGTTCATTCTCGACCAAGAATGCCACACCGCCTTTGCCGGACTGGGAATTAACGCGAATGACTGGGTCGTATTGTCTCCCAATGTCTGCCGGGTCTACTGTCAGATAAGGTACTTCAAACAATTCTTGTCCCGTCTCGCGCATTGCCTCGTACCCTTTCTTGATGGCATCTTGATGCGATCCAGAAAACGCCGTGAAGACCAAATCACCGGCGTAGGGCTGTCTTTCGGGTACACGTAACTCTGTACAAAACTCAGCAACCTTCCGAACTTCCTTTACATTTGAGAAATCGAGCCCAGGATCAATTCCTTGCGTGAAATAATTCAACGCCATGGTAACGATATCAAGATTGCCAGTCCGTTCTCCGTTACCGAAGAGCGTGCCTTCTACTCGATCGGCCCCGGCTAGCATGCCCAACTCAGATGCAGCCAAACCAGTCCCACGATCGTTATGCGTATGCAGGGAAATGAGCGATTTCGCGCGATGACGAAACAGCCGGCAGAAGAGTTCAATTTGGTCCGCGTACACGTTGGGAGACGCCAGCTCGACGGTCGAAGGCAAATTGATAATGACTTTTTCCTCAACCGTAGGTTCCCAAACTCGGCATACTTCGTCGCAAATCTCAGCCGCGAAGTCGATCTCTGTACCAGTGAAACTTTCGGGCGAGTATTGAAACCGGATATCCTGGCCAGGCAATTGTGCTGCAAGCTCACCGATTTGCTTTGCTCCCTCCACCGCAATGCGTGTAACCTCTTTCTTATCTGCCCGAAAGACCACCCTGCGCTGAAGCGTGGAGGTCGAGTTGTACAAGTGCACAATCACACTTCTCGCTCCCTGAATGGCTTCAAACGTCTTTTCAATCAGGTGTGAACGAGCCTGCGTGAGTACCTGGATGGTGACGTCTTCGGGAATCAAATTCTGTTCGATCAGTTCTCGCAAGAATGCAAAGTCAGTTTCGGAAGCGGCCGGGAAACCGACTTCTATCTCCTTGAATCCGATCTTCAAGAGCGTGCGAAACATCTCCAATTTTTTGGCAGGCCCCATCGGATTAATGAGCGCCTGGTTTCCATCACGCAGGTCGACGGAGCACCAAATGGGAGCCTTGGTCAAACTGCGGCTTGGCCAGGTTCGGTCGGGTAATTCGATCGCGGGAAACGGTCGATACTTGGCGGCCAACTCTTGAGTATTCATTTTCGTTCCGTGTTTCAAAGCGAGGCCAAATTCGAGCTAATAGCCGTCCAAAGTCAGACTTTCATCGCTTACAAAAAAACCCTGGTCGCCGAAGCGCCAGGGTTTTATGAATTCAAATTGGAAACTCCCAAACGCTACTTTGATTTCAAAGGTAGGAGGAGGAGCATGTTCATCAGTCTATCGATCGTCTGAAGCAAAAATTTCCGATTCCGGCTTGGCAGCCCGCTACCAAAGAGCGACATCATTCGCTCCGTCAACGGTTCGGTTAAAACCACAACAGGATCGAGATTAACGACCTTTCCTAGCCTGGTCAAGCGGCGAAATTGAGTTTCAAAACGAGCTTGGACCTATTCGCCTTTGTATTGAGTCCGCTCCAGGAACTAGAGCAGAACGCTCATTCGCGACAAGAATTTTGGGGTTCTACCGAGCGCCCGTGCAGGAATCGCTGGGTTGGAAGCGTTTGCATCTTGCGAAGCGGTCGGAGCCACCATCGTCGGTGGCTCAAAGACATGCTCGAGGTTCGTTAATCGATCCACTTTTCGGACCAACTCAACCACGCAGCTAGACTCGGTCTTATGGTAGACCTTCGCACGCCGCGCTTCGATGGTTCGAACACTGACATTGAGCTCTTCTGCCGCTTTCTTGTTTGGATGCCCCCCCAGAACAAACTCCAAGACATCAAGCTCTCGATCGGTAAGCTCGCGAAAAAGCCGAGTTAGCTTCCGATACTCCTCAAGCTCTTCCTTCCTCTTTGTTGCCTCGCGGATCATGGTCTTGAATGTAAGCGGATTCAGTCGGGGCGCAAGTGGCTTTTCGAAGACGAACTCGATACCCGCCCGCATGATCGAAACAACCTCAGCAACCGTAAAGTTAGTGCCCGTCGCGACCAGCAATTGATGCGGTCTTCGTTTCGCGGCTTCCTCGAGCTGCGGTACAAGTGCGTCGCTCAAGGTCGATTTGTCGATGACGATCAAACCCTCGAAGGATAAAGCGTCAGAAGCATTCCAAACCTGTTCAAAGCGGATGTTGCAACTGGAATGGGCGGCAAGATTGCCCCATACCTCTCGTGATTGAAGATCATTGTCAAAAACTAGAACATCCACCAGCATACCCCCAATATGGGCTAAAAATATCAGAAAACGCTTTCAAAATTGTTCTGCTGCGATCGTGAACGCGGCATCAAAAAGTAAAATCCGCAGTAGTCGGCGAGTTTTATCGTCCGTACTACTACGGACAAGCTCTGCCAGCAGACTCAGGCTTGGTCAGCGATAGACGAGAAACAAGGGCGCCCCTTGCAAGGGGGGTATAAAAACGAATAGCGTCTTTTCGGCGCGATCCTGCCCTTGTTTGGACAGCTCCTTTCCCCGAAAAGAATCCTGCGTAGTTTCCGAACTTAGCTCGCACGCACGCAGCTTCTCGCCCGTTGACCACTAGATCTGAGAATTGGGGCTGTCATTCGTGGCAGTGCCTACGTTCCCCCTCGCCCAGGGACTGAATATATGCCTACTGATGAGCAAAAAGAACATTCTGGCCAGTGGATCGAAACACTGTATGACGACCTCCATAACATGGCGTCGTCTTACATGCGAGATGAACAGAATACGGTCTCGCTTTCACCCACTGTCTTGATTCATGAGCTCTACCTAAGACTTCCAAACGACGAAAACAAGAAACTCTCGAGAACCCACTTTTTCGCGATGGCGGCCACGACCATGCGTAGAGCATTGGTAGATCAGGCACGCTATCGCAAACGGAAGAAACGCGGTGGAGAGTATTCGCGCAAGCAGCTTGTTGATTGGGAAGCGATTTCGCCGAATAATTCCGAGCATGTTCTCGCAGTAGACGAAGCTCTAACGGAACTCGCAAAGCTAGATGAGCGTCAATCAAAGATCGTGGAGATGCGATTTTTTGGAGGCATGACCGTGGCCGAAGTAGCGGACCATCTTAGTGTTAGCAAACGGACTGTCGAATCGGACTGGACGATGGCAAAGGCGTGGCTGCGTCGCTGGTTTGACAAGGAATCGGATTCTTGACCGACGATCTGTATCAGCAGGCCAAGAAAGTTTTTAACGAACTGGTCGAGCTTCCCGAAAAAGAACGTGATTCCCAGTTGGGCGATCTGGATTCTTCGTCACCTGAACTGGCGAAAGAAGTACGCTCGCTCCTGGAATACCATACAGTTCAATCTCTGGTCGTCCCCCCGTCTAACCCAAAGATCAAGACCCGATCGACTCTCTCGACGACCTACCAAGCGACATCCTGGAAGTGGGCGAAGACACCTTTATGGGCGATTGGACTGGGCATTCCTATCTTCATCATCGGGATTGCACTTTCGGTCTGGTTCCACTCCGTCATCAGAGAATCACTAGAGAAATCGGTTGCGAGCTACCTCAGCGAAGCCATCGATCACCGTTTGAGTGAATTTAACCGATGGGAATCGCAAAAATTAGAAGAAGCTGCCAGATGGGCACAGGACCCTGAACTCGTTGCACCTATCCAGCAATTGGTCAAAGAATCGCGTGACTTCGCACCTGACTCAGACGATTTCAAGACCGCACTTGTTAAGTCACCATTGGCCGAAGAAATCGGTACTAAGCTGCAGCTGCTGAGCAGATCGAGTGAAGTAAAGTACGCGATCTGGGACCGCAGAATGCTAACGATTTGCGATTGGAACCAAGAAGAAAAACCAGAGTTGCTGGGTGCCTTTGTTACGCAAACCGGCGCGTCGATGCTTACACCGGTGCTGCGCGGAACGCCAAAAGTCTTCTTTCCCAAACTAGGCAAATCGGTAGCAGAAGGATTGCGACTTGAACGGAACGGGCCGATCCTGTCTGTGTTCTTACCGATCCGAGACCCTGAGACAAATTCCATTCTTGCGGCCCTCATGATCCGAAACTACGGTTTGGAAGAGGAGTACGAAGGATTGATCCAGGGCTGGATTTCGGCTGATGAAGATGCCGAAGTTTATTTACTCGACAGCCGCGGAGCGATGCTCTCGCCGAGCCGTTACCAAGATACGCTTGATCGCTTCCAGTTTGCCAAAGCAGTCCAATCGAAAACGCAATCACCATTGATCCTCGACCCCGGCGTCAACTTGCATGCTGGAAATCGACCCGCCACTGCGTTCGGCACTTGGAGCCCGACCCAGATGGCAAAACAAATCATGAGCGGCAGTGATGGCATCAACACGAGCGGCTACCGAAACTATGTCGGTATCCCCGTTGTCGGCGCTTGGCGTTACCTTCCCAGACATGACATTGGTATCGCGATTGAAAAGAAGCATGACACAGCGTTCCGAGTTGCCAATTTTGCATGGCTCGGCCTATTAGCCTTAACGGGTCTCTTCACTCTGGGATTCATTATCGCGACTAGCGCCCTTACCTTCTCAGCTCTTTCACAACGGAAAATCCGCGACATTAGCGAAGTGGGGCCCTACGAAGTCCAAGAGCTGATCGGAGAAGGCGGGATGGGCAGAGTGTATCTTGCCGAGCACGCTCTCCTGTGTCGACAATCTGCGATCAAGGTACTCACACAAGGTGTTGAGGACTTAAGTGTCATTGGACGCTTTGAGCGAGAAGTCCAACTTGCGAGCCAGCTGACTCATCCGAACACGATCGCGATTTACGATTTCGGTCGCAATAAAGATGGCTTGTTCTATTACGCGATGGAGTACATTAACGGAGCCCACCTGGGGCAGCTGCTCGATTTTGATGGGCCGATCGCGCCCGGTCGCTGCATCTACATTTTGCAGCAACTCTGCAGAGCATTATTCGAAGCCCACCAAGCGGGCGTCGTGCATCGAGACATTAAGCCTCAGAACATTATGGTTTGCAATCGCGGCGGAGAACCCGATTTCGTAAAGCTCTTTGATTACGGCCTAGTCAAGTCGTTTGCTCCTGGTGTCAGCCACAATTCTTCGCAGACACGAGTCGTCGTTGGAACGCCAAGGTTTATGGCACCCGAACGTCTCAACTCTCCATGGCTCGCTGATCCACGAGTCGATGTGTATTCCGTCGGCGCACTCGCTTACTTCTTGCTAACTGGACAGCTCCCGCCGCTAGTTACGATGGACGACGGGCTAGACAACCAACAGACAGGGGTCGAGACCCTCGACTTGCCGCCCGACGTCGTCGAGTTTGGTGAGTTGCTCAGCGTCTGTATGGCCGTCGAGCCATCAACGCGTCCCTCAAATATGGCGTCGCTGATGCGAGAGCTTGATACCCTGAGCGAGAAATTTCCATGGACGCGCGAGGACTCAAATGATTGGTGGGAAAAGAATGAGTCCAAGCTTCTTCTGATGGTGAAAAACAAACGCAAGAAGCTGACCGCGTCGCCGAGTCGGCTGATCGTGTCTCCAACCTAGATCGCCACGCAGCTATTCCGTAACCTCGTGAACCACCACTTGGTTGTGGGTATTGTCGATGATCCCCGTACCAGTCACAAAGACAACGCTATCGCCTGCGGCGAGCTTCTCGTTCGACTTGCCCCACTGGTCGATCTCGTCGAACAATTCTTGAGGATTCTCAACGCTCTCTACAAAGTGCGGAACAATCCCCCAGAACAAGCACATTCGACGCAGTGTGGCTGGGCGATTGCTCACACCAAGCGTGGGGATGAAGTTGCGTTGCTTCGACTTCACCCATGCTGTTCCACCAGTTCGACTAGCGACCACGACGAGTTTGGCGCCAATCGCTTGCGCGATACTTGCAGCACTGTAAGTTACCGCGGACGTGATTGGATGGACGCGGTCAAAAACCTTAGCAACCTTCGAATTCGGCTCGTCACGCAACATCTGCTCGGTGTGGAACATAATCCGATCCATGGTCGCCACGGATTCGGCAGGGTATTTCCCAATCGCCGTCTCGCCGCTCAACATGCAAGCATCAGCGCCATCGAGAATTGCGTTGGCAACGTCACTTGCCTCAGCCCGTGTCGGCCTGCTGTTTTCGTGCATGCTTTCGAGCATCTGGGTTGCAACGATGACTGGCTTCAGCTTTTCGCGGCAGACACGAATGATCCGCTTTTGTGCAACCGGCGTTTCAGCAACATCGATTTCGACGCCGAGATCGCCGCGAGCGACCATAATGCCATCGGCTGCCTCAACGATTTCCTCGAGGCAAGCGAGTGCTTCGCGTTTCTCAATCTTCGCAATGACTAGTGCCTGTGATTCAAGCGATCCAAGCAGATCTTTCAGCGAATGCACATCTTGGGCACTACGAACAAAACTGAGGCTGATAAAGTCAATTTCATTTTTCGCCCCCCACATCGCGTTCTCGATGTCCTCGGGTCGCATCGCCGAAACGCTGAGAGTCACTCCAGGCAGATTGATGCCTTGCCTCGAACGAATGACACCGGCTGTTTGCACGAGACACTTGAAATCGTCTTTCGCCGTTTCTGTGACCTGTAAACTGATGATACCGTCTGCCAACATGATACGATCACCGATTTTGACCTCGTCGACCAACCGAACGTAATTGCTCGTTAACGAAAGTCGATCATCCGCGACGTCTCCCCGATGAAACCGCAGCTCCATCCCCGGTTCAACTTCGAGGGGGTCTTCATGCAATTGGCCAAGTCGGATTTTCGGTCCCGATAGATCCAACAAAGTTGCGACTGGAAATCCGGTTCGCTCACGGACCTCGCGGATACGCTCAAGAATCGCCTCAAAATCCGGTTGCTTCCCATGAGCCGTATTGATGCGAAATACATCGACCCCGCATTTCACCAATTCCGTTAATGTCTCTACATCACTACATGCCGGACCAACGGTAGCTACAATCTTGGAACGGGCTTCGTCTCGCTTTGGGCGAATCGGCATGACTGTTCTTCTCGATAAGAAATGAACGTTTAAAAGCGGTCACAGGGTTTCGGCAGCTAGGCTGGCCCCTCCCGTTTTAGCGGATCTTAGCTCGTATCAGTAGACCGATGCGATGCGGTCTCTGCCTAACGATGCGAGGAAGTTGGCGCTCGCAGTGGTAGCCAGCGTCTTAGCACAACGATTCCTCAAGTTCTTCAATGCCTTTGACTCGCTGGGGCGGGTGTTTTGACCTAGCCAGGCTATCGGCCGCAGACAAGACCTTTCGGCGGACACAGCCACCTTTACAAAGACTTAACGCGATGCCCTTGCCCTGGAACCAGACTTGGAAGTCTCGATGGAACCAAGCCAACGTCGTTGTCTGCGGCGCTTCCGCCGGCCTGGGAGCCAACCTGGCTAGGAGAGTGGCCCTGGCTGAACCAGCAAGCCTCTCGTTAATTGCCAGGCGAATTGCCCCCCTTCACGAGTTACGCGATTCGATCCAAAAGGATTTCCCCAAAGTCGAAATCAGTGTTTTCGCCGCGGATGCGTGTGATCGTGAGTCGCTGGCGGAAGCTGCTGGACACATCGAGTCCGATGTCGGGGGAACAGATCTCTGTATCAATGCGGTTGGGAAAAGTGAACGAGGCACGATTCTCGAACTTTCCTCTCCTCAGGTTCGCGAGTGCTTCGAAGTCAACGTAGTCTCAGCCCTCAATTGCACTCAGTCGTTTTTCCCTGGTCTGAAAAACCGCAATAGTACGCTTGTGCTGATCGGATCCTTAGCAAGCCTTTTTGCACCCCGTTTCCTGGGCAGCTACGCCATTGCTAAACACGGTCTTGCCGCATTTGCCCAGCAGGCTCGCCTTGAGCTGGCTCAGGATCAGATTTCAGTAATGCTAGCCTGCCCTGGCCCAATCGCACGAGCAGATGCAGGTACGCGCTACGCGACAACAGCCTCCAATCAGGAAGACTCTGCCACTATCAAAGGTGTACCGATGGAGTCTCTGCAACCAGGAGGCGGTGCCAAGATCAAAGGACTAGATCCAGATCAGCTTGCGGACGAAATTCTTCAAGCCGCTGCCGCCGGCCGTAAGCGGCTTATCCGCCCACGCAAGGCGTATTGGTTGAACGCGATTGCCGCCATTTCACCGAGCCTGGGCGACCGAATATTGCGCAGCCGTACAAGCTGACGCGGTTGCGTTCAACTAGTTCTCTGCCCATCCACTAGTGCTTTGCCGGAAGACCACTGGTTTCGATTCGATGCAGCAGCTTAGGAACCTCGACGCTGGCCTTTCCGCGAATCGTCTCATCGAATTTCTCCGACACAGGCGTATCTTGCATATTGATTTCGATCCGATAGCAACTCGATGGCGTCCAATCAACAAATGCGGCTGCCGGATAAACGACTGCCGATGTTCCAATTGCGATGAATAGATCGGCTTCCGCGGCAGCCGTTTCGATTCTGTCCATGCCCATCGGCATTTCGCCAAACCACACGATGTGCGGCCGCAGCGTGCCCACGAGATCTGGTCGATCGGGATGCGGCGTCTCGGAAGTCAAATCCTCCGACCATTCAAAAACATCACCCGTGCGAGAACACCGAGCTTTAAGCAATTCACCATGCATGGACAGCAGATTCTTCGAACCCGCTCGCTGATGCAAGTTATCTACATTCTGCGATACCAAGAGAAATCGTCCCCCAAAGGCATCATGAAAATTGGATTCAAATTCAGCCAAAGCTAGGTGCGCTTCGTTGGGACCGATATCAGCTTCCTGCACGCGACGGCGGCGCTGATTGTAGAAACGATGCACTAGAGCTGGGTTCGCAGAAAACGCTTCTGGAGTCGCAACCTCCTCCGCACGGTGCCCCTCCCAGAGACCATCCGCATCACGGAACGTTGGAATGCCTGATTCGGCAGAAATCCCTGCTCCGGTCAACACAAGAACATTCATTCCAATGGATTCCCTTTCACCGATTTCGGAACAAGGACTGAAGCAACGACTGAATCACATCCTGCCATCGCCAAAAAATCCTAACCGAAATTCAATCGTTTCATGATCGTCGCGGGCAGCGATCAGCGTGAGACCACCGAAAAGGTGATCGAAAACTAGCTGAGCAACACTACCCCGGTGTGCTGAGACTACACGCCGCCACAAACTGATTGATCCAATTAGGCTACACTTGAGAGCCCTTCGTTCTGAAACGCGTTCATCGGAAACGCGTTCATCGTCGCTCCTCCCCTGGATGACGTCGCACCGCTCCATGCATTGTAGGCAACGCCATGCGATTACTGATCAGTCTCCATTTTGTAACAACTTTCTTTTTCTTTATCAGCGTGTGCACGGTCGAGTGCCGTGTGTGTATGGCCGGTGAGATCGCAACAGCCACCGAATTCGGACAAGAGGTATTGGTGCTAAGTCAGGGGGATACCGTTGCCAGACTGGCACCGTCAGCGGGCGCGAATTTATTTTCAATCCGAGTTGGCGGGACCGAGTTTCTTCATCAACCTGCGTCCGCAGAGAAGCTAAGTGGTGTGTCCTGCGGAGTCCCGATCCTTTACCCAACACCAAACCGGGTCAAAGATTCGTCCTTTACCTTTGAAGGTAAAAAAGTTGACTTCAAACCCAATGCGGGCCCCAACTTTATTCACGGTTTGGTCAACCGAACCAAGTGGCTCGTCCTAGCGCAGAAACCAAGCGACGATTCGGCAGAGATCACTCTGTTGGCTGATTTTGAAAACGACACGGATCTCGCTCCACGTTTCCCGTTCCCGCACCGGCTCTTGTTGACGATCACGGTGCGAGACGCCTCGATCCGATGGAGATACACCGTTGATAACCGTTCGGGCAAGACCTCCGTCCCCTTCGGGTTCGCACTTCATCCCTACTTTCGTTACCAGGGAACGCGAGCGGACACCTTTCTGACTATCCCCGCATCGCATTGGATGCAGTCCGAGAGACAATTGCCAAGCGGAACTCTGATTCCTGCGAAAGAGCTTGATTACGCCTTGAAGAAACCAATCACCCTCGAGGGTACCAAGTTCGACGACGTGTTCTTTGGCGTCTCGGGCAACACGCTCATCGATTTTCGTTCATCAGGACATCAGATCTCCATTGTGGGGTCGCCCGAATTTACGCACTTGGTAGTTTGGACTCCTGATCGCCCGTTCTTTGGAATTGAAAACCAAACCTGCAGCACCGACGCCCACAATCTCTACGCAAATGGATACCAGCGCGAATCCAATCTCCAAATTTGTCCCTCGGGTAAAGTCATGGCTGGGTGGGTCGAATATCGATTTTCGAATGAACCGAATTGAACCGCACCATACAGTGAAGACGATGACGCCTAGCCCATCTTTCTCGCGCAACACTCACAGCGGAAGGCCCTCCTTTGCTTGATTGGTATTGGTACGTTCTGCTGATCCTAGCTGGGTTTCTGGCTGGAATCATCAATACGATCGCTGGTGGTGGTTCGTTTCTGACGCTGCCCGCCCTCATGTTTATCTGCGGACTCGATCCCCAAATTGCCAACGGAACAAACCGAATTGCCATTTTGTTTTCGTCTGGCGCAGCAAGCTTTACATTCCATGGTCATGGGCTGCTGGATAAGAAGTTAGCTCTGCAGCTCACGTTACCAACGCTGACTGGAGTACCCCTTGGTGCACTGGGGGCCGTTTACTTACCGGCAACTGCTTTCAAGCCAGTCTTCGGCGCAATCTTCATTCTGATGGCTATCGTCATCGGAGCGAACCCCAAGCGACTCCTCGAATCAAACGTGCAGCAGAACGTGGCACCAAGCCTCTGTTGGCTCGTGTTCTTTTCCATCGGAATCTACGTTGGCTTCATTCAAGCAGGAATGGGAATTCTTCTCTTACTGGGCATGAGTATGTTGCAGACGGGTGATCTGGTAGCATCCAACGGAGTCAAAAATCTGATCGGCTTCCTTGTCACTTTGGTCGCCGCTTCTGTTTTTCTCGCTTCTGGCTTAGTCCAGTGGGCTCCAGGACTCATTACTGCACTCGGTAACGTTGCGGGGGGTTTTGTGGGTGCCAAGCTCGCGATCGACAAGGGGAATAAGCTGGTATTTTCGTTGTTGATCGCCGTCATGATCGCGACCGGAATCAAGCTAATTCTGTTCTAGCCACAACAATTCAACGGCAACTCTCAGTCTTCTGGCATCAGGGCAAATCACAATTTGACGTTGGCGTTTCCGCCCTCGGCCCCGGGCCCACGCGTAGCCGGGAGTGGCTGACTCCGCTCTGACTTCCTCGCTATACTCGGAAAGGGGGAGTTGGGTAGCGCTCGAGCCAACATCGCAAATTGAAACTATGATTTGCCCTGCCTATGATTTGCTCTGCTTTTGGCATCTCTCTGTTCGCGACGAACCGCGTCGCGTGATAAACTGGTGTGTCTCCAACGTTCGCCGGAAGACTTCAAGTCCCCTCCCTGCCGGCGGCGATCCTCACACCCTTCCGAAAGAAAACGTCACTATGATGCTCCGGAGTTCTCTTACGACGCTAGCCATCCTGTTCGCCGGTCTCGGTTCGTTCGCCCGCGCGGATGTTTTCGAGCTCCGCACCTACACGACGAACGACGGAAAGCTCGCTGACTTAGAATCGCGATTTCGTGATCATACGGTGCAACTGTTCGAAAAACATGGCATTGAGAATGTCGGTTATTGGATTCCAACTGACGGCGAAAAAGCCAAGAACACGCTGATCTATGTCGTCAAACACAAGAGTCCCGAAGGGGCCAAGCAAGCTTGGAAAGACTTCGTTCAAGACGAGGACTGGAAAACCGCGTATAAAGCATCCATTGCGAATGGTGCACTCGTCAAGAAAGTCGATTCGGTCTACATGAACGCGACCGACTACTGTCCTGAGATCGAAAAATCTGCTTCGGCCGAAGCAAGTGATGCCGTCTACGAACTCCGAATCTACAACAC
This sequence comes from Aureliella sp., assembly GCA_046290675.1. Classification (GTDB taxonomy): domain Bacteria; phylum Planctomycetota; class Planctomycetia; order Pirellulales; family Pirellulaceae; genus Aureliella. The sequence goes on along the minus strand of JBKAHA010000005.1, from coordinate 108,354 downwards.
GAATGAAGGCAAGCTTGACGGCTTGAATGCGAGGTTTCGCGACCACACCACCAAACTTTTCGAACGGCACGGCATCGAAAATGTTGCCTATTGGACTCCGAGCGATAAACCAACATCGGAAAACCAGCTGATTTACATCATCAAGCACAACAGTCGTGACGCAGCCAAGAAGTCGTGGAAGGCGTTTGGTTCCGATCCAGAATGGAAGAAGGTCGCGAAGGAGTCGCAAAAGGACGGAAAGTTCCTTGCCGAGCGTCCCACTTCGATTTACATGAAAGCCACTGACTACTCACCTCTTCGCTAGCCTATCGGCCAGCAATCTGGAGAATTCGCACCTAAACCTAATAAACCTATGCAGCCATTTAGATCCCGGGGCCATTCAATGCGTTCAGCTCAACCACGCCTTAGGGCACTGCAGTCTCTCCAACGTTCGACTCTGTTGCTATCCGGATTGGCGTTCACACTCATCTTAGTGTCACCGCTCCAAGCCGAAGACGACCCCATTTTTTCCGGTCCTCAGATCGAAGAAAAGCTACCTAGCTTCGAAGCCACGGTTGCTCGTGGACCGGAGAAAGGGCAACCCTCCAAGGCCGGTGCGGCAACTAAAGCTCCGACACTGATCGTCTTCTGGCACGAGATCGGACGCCCGGGCTTCGCCTTGCTCAGAGCAATCTCTGATTATTCGCTTTCTCTGGAATCGAAAGGACTGCTAACGCGCGTGGTACTGCTGACGGACGATCTAGACGCCTCCAAATTTGGAGGTGCTGTTCGTTTGCTCCCGGAGAAACTAACGGTGTTGACAGCTGAAGGAGGCAAAGACGGCCCCGGAAGCTTCGGTCTGAATCGTGACGTGCGCATGACGATTCTGGTAGCTAAAGATCAAAAAATCCTCGGCAACTTCGCTCTGATTCAACCGTCTGTTCAGGCAGACGGCCCCAAGATCATCCAGTCGATAGCAACCGCCGTTGGTGAGGAGCCACCGACCTTGGAGAGCCTTTTGCTGAAAGGGCGACAGCGAATGCAGCGTGGTGCCACGCGACAGACGGATCGTGCCATGCGCCCGAAACAAAGACCCGCTCAATCTAATGAACTAACGGCTTTGCTCCGAAGAATCATCAATACGGCACAGGACGACGACATCGCATCGATCGCAACTGAAATCGAGGAATTAGTCGAGAAGGACACCGCCGCGCGGAACGACCTTGCTCGGCGTGCGAATACGATCGTAGACTCAGGTACAGTCAAGCGCTATGGCACCGCCAAAACGCAAGAGTTCATCCGGAGCTGGGCGAAAAAGTACAAGCCAGACGCCACCCCAAAGCAACCTAGTGACGATAAGCCTAGAGGGAAGGAACTTGACTAGAGGGAAGGACCGTGACTAGCGTCTGAAGGTCGATCGAGTCGCGAATGAGTTCGACGCCTTTGCCTTTATTGGTAAGCAGATGGGAGAATGTTTGATGTCTGAATGCAGCTCAACACCTGCTAGCGCAGTTCGGGCCACCCCCGTCTGCTCGCAGTGGCACCGACGCGACTGGCTACGCATCGGAACCCTAGCCACCCTGGGGGCTGGCGTGCCAGGACTTGGCTTGTCGGACTTCCAAACCCTGCGGCAACTTTCGGCCTCCGAAACATCATTTACACCCGAACCAAAGGCCAAGTCTTGCATCTTAATCTGGCTCGACGGAGGCCCCAGCCACCTGGAAACATTTGACCCGAAACCAGATGCCCCGTCTGAAGTTCGTGGCCCGCTCGATGCGATTCATACGAGCATCCCGGGCGTAGGGCTAAGTGAATGCCTTCCGAAGCTAGCTTCGCGGATGGAAGACCTGGCAATTATTCGATCAATGACTTCGCCATTGGGTGAGCATAACTTCGGCACTCACTACATGATGACGGGCCACAAACCCAACCCCGTCATCGAATATCCTGCGTATGGCTCGACGCTTGCTTTGCACCGCGGTGCGAACCTGAGAAATCAGTCCGCTTTGCCTCCCAATATTGCGGTGCCAAATTTCGCCGTGGGTGGGAGCACCTTTAGTGGGAGTGGGTTTCTTCCCTCTTCAACACGGCCTTTTTCGATCGGTAGTGACCCCTCGTCAAAAGATTACCAAGTTCGTGATTTAGAACCCTTCAATGGACTCGACCTAAAGCGGCTAAAACGTAGACGAGACTTTACAACCGCACTCAACCAATTCGCACTACCATCACTAGAAATCCCATCAGAAGTCCCTACGGAAACAATCTCTGGCGACGTGGATTTGGACCGCGCTTTTCGTCTCATCGGCTCGAAGAAAGCTCAAGAAGCGTTTCAGATTGAGCTTGAATCTGCACAGACCCGTCAAAGCTACGGTCCCAAATCAATTGGACAATGCTGCCTTTTGGCTCGCAGGCTTATCGAACGCGGCGTCCCCTTCGTCACCGTCAACAACCGCGGTTGGGACACGCACCAGGACATGGTGACTCGACTCAAAGACGGTTTCACAGGTGCGCGGACTCCAATTGGCTTGGTACCTTCACTGGATCTTGCTGTGTCGGCATTAATCGACGACCTCAAGGACCGCGGCATGCTGGACGAGACACTCGTCGTGGTGATGGGCGAATTTGGCCGCACTCCCAAGCTGAATACTTCGAAGGGTCGCGATCACTGGCCCAGAGTATTCAGCGTGATGCTAGCGGGTGGCGGCATCGCCGGTGGGCAAGTCTACGGGACTAGTGATGCGGTCGGTGAGAGTCCAAAAGACGATCCGGTGACACCATCCGACCTTGCAGCCACTATTTATCAATTGCTTGGCGTTAGCCCGTCAATGCAGCTGAGGACAGACGACGGGCGCCCAATTCGCCTGACTCCAGAAGAGGCCTTTCCCATTAGCCGGCTCATTGGCTAGCGTCTGACGATTTCCAAACGTCGAGTCAGGGCATGCGGCGCTAAGCTATGGCATGCTGTGGAGCTAGCCCGTCTGCACAGGTCGAACCTTCAAGCTGTGATTACGCGTCGGATCGACCAGGTCGAACTCCCCCGTAGCGAGCGGGCACACGCGCAGCGGGTCGTCGAGGAATGATGAGGGGAGTCGGCCACTCCCCGCTAGGCGTGGCCCCGGGGCCGAGGGCCGAAACGCCACCGTCAAACTGGGATTTGCCCTGAAGGTCCCGAAGCCGCTATGCGGGGAACACCGTCATTGGTTTATACTAGAGGGCTGATCCGAGCCGTTGAAACAGTCATTGCAACCCCACATGCGTGGTGTTTGTGCCAACGAGTTGATTGGGCGTTTAGTTTCGTCCATGCGTGAAATTTGCACGCCATCCCTTCCCCGCCTTTCTTCCCCTGAAGTCTCCAAAATGCTCCGATTGCGGAATATGGTTCGTACTAAAAAGAGCCTTCTCCTCGCCTTACCGCTCTTCTCTCTGTTGATTCTTCCTGCACAGACGCAGCAGACTGCGTTTGCACAGCGTTCTTCGCAGCAAATTCCCTTTGCGTTGGAGGACGGCGATCAAGTCGTCCTCATCGGAGACGCCCTGATTGAACAAGAGCAGTACAGTGGCTGGCTAGAAGTCCTTCTTGCGTCGAGCTTTGCTGAACACCACGTTACATTCAGAAATCTTGGGTGGAGCGGAGATACGCCAGCTGGCGCATCAAGATTCGGATTGAGTCTGCTTCAAGCTGGAAGAGAGCCAGCCGACGAAGGCTGGAAGCAGCTGCAGAAACAGATCCAGGAAACGAAGCCTGACGTCGCTGTGATTGGCTACGGCATGGCGAGCGCTCTCGAGGGTGGCATGTCAGGACTGGACCAATTCGCCGGTCAGCTCTCAGAACTTGGTGACTTTGTGCGCAAAGTGAGTCCCAACGTCCAGTTGCTCTTTTTGTCGCCGCTTCAAACGCTCGAAAAAAGCAACGACAAACAGCAAGTGATCAGTGCCTTCACGACGGTGGTAAGAGACATCGCCAAGCAACAGGGCGCTCCATTCGTTGACATACGAGGAGCTTGCCTCAAGCCCGAACTACGAAAAGACCCCATACACCTTAATGATGACGGTTATCGAGAGCTCGCAAACTTCATCGGATCGAGTTTGTCCTTAGGCAGCCTACCGAAAGCCTCACCGACGCTGAAGCAACTTCGCAAAACAATCCTTCGCAAGAATGAATGGTGGTTTCATCGCTCACGTCCCGCGAACATGGCTTACGTTTTCGGATTCCGAAAAAGAGAACAAGGCCAGAATGCGGTAGAGATCCCTCAATTCGACGCGTTGATTGAGGAGGAAGAGCGGCGCATTGCCAAGTTGAGATCACTTGACATCGAGAGTCCTGAAGAACCAAGTGCCCCGCGGCTCGAATCGAAATTTGCCGAGTTTCAGTCGCAACCGACACCTGAGTTTACGGTCGACGAGGATTGGGAAATCACGTTGTGGGCAGAGAACCCACTTCTGAACAAACCAATTCACATGAACTTTGATCCTCAAGGACGTTTGTGGATTGCCAGCAGCGAAGCGTATCCAATGATCGAAGTGGGGCAGTCCGCCCCAGACCGCGTCTTGGTCCTAGAAGATACCAATGGTGACGGCAAAGCCGATGCTTCAACGGTCTTTGCCGACGGCCTTCTCATCCCGACCGGCATCGCACCTGGAGACGGTGGCGTCTACGTTGCCCAGAGCACAGATTTACTGTTTCTTAAGGACACCGACGGGGATGGTAAAGCAGATTCCCGAACACGTGTCCTGAGCGGTTTTGGCACCGAGGACACACACCATAATCTTCACACCCTCCGCTGGGGTCCAGACGGTCGCCTTTACATGAACCAGTCTGTCTACACTCGAACCGACACGGAAACACCCCATGGCGTCGTGCGACTCAAAGCCGGCGGCGGCTTCCGATACGACACCCAGACCATGCAGATGGATATCTTTTTCCGCGGGCTTTGGAACTCTTGGGGGCATCACTTCGACGCCTTCGGCCAATCATTCCTCAGCGACGGAGCTGGTTTCGCTGGACTGGGCTATACCTTCCCCGGTGCAACATTTAATCCGGTTAATGGTGCCCCACACATACTGGACCTAATCAGCCCAGGTCGTTGGCCAAAGTTCGCGTCACTTGAGATCATTCAGGGTCCAAACTACCCCAGCGATTGGCAAGGATCCATTATCACTTGCGACTTCCGTGCAAATCGCGTCACTCGTTTCAGTCTGACCGAGCAGGATGCAGGCTTCGTTACGAAGCAAGAAGCGGACCTAGTGAGAACTAGCGCTGCGACGTTTCGACCAATTGATGTGAAACAGGGTCCCGATGGCGCGCTATACATCGCAGACTGGTCCAACCCGATTATCAATCACGGGGAGGTCGACTTCAGAGACCCGCGACGTGACCGCTGGCATGGACGAATTTGGCGATTGCAATGGAAAGGGGCCAAGCCGTCTCCCGTCATCGACTACGCTGCATTGGACACCAACGGTTTGCTGGCGAAGTTGAAACGCAGCGATCTCTACGAACATGAACAGAGCCGAAGAGTCCTCATCGAACGACACCGCGAGAAACCAGCGGAAGTCGAAGGTGCGTTGGCTGCGTTTATCAGCTCCAACGAAGCCCCCCGAAACCTACTGCAAGCACTTTGGCTTGGCCAAGCCATCGACCAAGTCGATCAGTCGCTGCTGATACGATTGCTGAACGCAGACGACCCTCGAGTTCGCGCGGCAGCCTGCCGTGTGCTCGGCCAGATGGCAGCCCCTCACAATCAGAGCAACGCTAAGGTCGCCGAAGCGAAAGCCCTCGAACTGCTCCGAGAACGGGTCGTGGACTCGCATCCCCGTGTACGGCTGGAATCGATCTGTGCACTGGCTAGCCTTGGCTCGTCTGCCTCACTAGACGTCGCGCTGAACGCACTTCAACAACCCATGGATCGTTTTCTGCAGCACGCGCTTTCGATTGCCGCGTTCAACCATCCCAAGGCGGCAATCAAGGCTGCCGACGAATCGAGGGATTCTCTTGCGGTCGCGGATGAAAAAATTGCTTTCGTCCTAAAGGCCATTGAACCTGCGGAAGCCCGCGATTTTTTGGGGGACCGAATTCGCTACAACATCGTCGAGCCAACCGGAGACGGTCCCTGGATCGAGTTGATTGCCGCTGCCGGAGGCGGCGCCGAAATCGATTATCTGTGGCGCAAGGTTACCAATGGCTATTTTGAAACCCAGGTTGAGCCAAGAGTGTTGGGGGCACTCGCCGATGCTCAACGGTTGAGGAAACTGCGTCCTTCAACCGACCTAAATAACATCTCTTTGCTGCTGGCTTCAAAGAATTCCCCCACTCAGCGAGCCACTGTCGAGTTGATCACCGCTTGGCGACTTCACTCCCAGACACCCTCTATCTCTCGCTTGGCAGAATCCGTTGGAACTCCTGCCGAAATCCGGAGAGTTGCGATTCAGAGCCTCGGAGCACTGGGAGGGAACCAAGCAATTGAAACCCTCAGCGCGCTAAGCCAATCAACTAGCACGGCCCCCTGGCTGCGTTCGTCGGCGACCATCGCCTTGGCGAAATGCTCCATTAGTGACGCGGCACCATTGGCCCTGAACCTGTTAAATACTGCAGCGACCGAAGAATCGGCACTGGCAGCTTGGAGGGGATTGCTTGCAACAAAAGGTTTCGGAAAACAGTTCGCCAAAGTTGCAAAGACATCACTGACCAACCCATCCGCCATTCAAGCAGGTCTTCGTGCCAGCCGGGATGGCGGACGTAATGAACCCGAGCTATTGGCTGCTCTGGAATCACTTGTAAAGTCGGAAGCGCGAACTCAATATGGCCCGGAGCTGGCAAAAGAGCTGACACAGCTTGTCGCCTCTGCTGATCCGCACCGTGGCGAAGCAATTTACCGTCGAACCGAACTCGCATGTGCGACCTGCCATGCAATCGGAGGAGTAGGTGGCAAAGTGGGGCCTGACATGACCAGCCTCGGTGCCAGCGCACCACTGGACTACCTCATGGAGTCCCTGTTTGAGCCCAATGCCAAGATCAAGGAAAACTATCATGCGGTCTCTGTAATCACCGAAGACGATCAGATTTTGACGGGCATTGAATTAGAAAGTACGTCACAAGAGTTTGTGTTGCGCAATGCGAATGACGAAATAGTTCGCATCCCTGCAGCTGATATCATCGCCAAGAAACCAGCGCAATCGTTGATGCCTGTTGGTGTCGTTGATCGCCTCGACCGAAAAGAACAGGCAGATCTACTCGCATTTCTCTCTCTGCTAGGAAAGCCTGGAGAGTTTGACGCAACTAAGCCCGGTGTCGCGAGAATCGTGGAAATCTTCGCAGGAACGCATCGGCGTGAACAACAGGGAGCCGAAAAGATCCTCTCTGGAGAAATGCCTGGATGGAAACCTACCCCTTGCCGAGTCAATGGAAGCATCTCGAAGGAGACGATCATAGAACTAACCAAGCAGCCGGTGAATATCGGCCTTGTGAATGTCTATGCTCGAACTTACGTCCAGTCGACAGAGGCAGGAACCGCCGTCTTCTCGAGCCCGGGTTCGACGGCATTTTGGGTCGACGGTCGACCGGCCATGAAAATGGACGCAGCCACTAGCTCTTTCAAAGCAGAACTATCAGTCGGTGAGCACCAAGTGATCGTGCGTTTTGACGCTCGTGATCTTCCCACGGAATTTCTGTTGAAATCGGACGACGTTGCCTTCATCGGTATCAAGGAGTGATGCTGATGCCCGCTCGAAGCAGAGTTCTTTTGGCCGGCCCGAAGCCGAGCCACATTGCCTTTCGACAGATTCTCATTCGAAGCTTAACGTTTCTCGTATACTTAGTCGCAGGTACATGCACCATTGGCTATTGCCAAGAAGAACAGGCACTTTCTGATTCCGCAATCCGACATTTTGAACAAAAAATTCGCCCTGCTCTCTCGGAGCATTGCATCCAGTGCCATGGTGAGAAGAAGCAAGAAGGCGGCCTCAGGCTCGACTCTCGTGAAACGCTTTTGGCAGGCGGCGACAGCGGTAGTGCCTTTACGGCGGATTCTCCACATACCAGCCTGCTGCTTGAAGCGATCCGATATGAGAGTTACGAAATGCCTCCGGCTGGACAGCTACCGGCTTCGACAATCGCCGACTTTGAATCGTGGTTTGCCGGTGGTGCTGTTTGGCCAGATGGATCGGAGCCGTTGCGGGCGGCATCGGTCATCTCAGCGGAAGACCGCCGATGGTGGGCGTTTCAACCTTTAAGTGATGCGGAACCTCCCGCGTTGCAAAACGATTGGTGCCAGAACGAAATCGATCAGTTTGTGTCTGCCCGAATGCAATCGGGACAGGTGACCCCAGCTCCTGAGGCATCGCCTGAGACATTAATCCGACGTGTCTACTTTGACTTGCTCGGCTTGCCGCCAACGCCAGAAGAAGTGGCGGCTTTCACTGAGGATCAGTCCTCGGACGCTTGGCCCAAATTAGTTGATCGCTTACTGGACGATCCACGATATGGCGAACATTGGGCTCGATTCTGGCTCGACCTCGTGCGATATGCCGAATCCGATGGCTGGAACCAAGACGCGTATCGCCCGCACATCTATCGCTATCGCGACTACGTCGTCAATGCGTTCAACAGTGACAAGCCGTATCCCGACTTCGTTCTGGAACAGCTCGCTGGTGACGAGCAGCGAGAAGACTCGCCCGAAGATCTTATCGCCACGGGCTTTCTTCGTTTGGGTATCTACGAATACAACCAACGCGATGCCCGTGGGCATTGGAACGACATTATGAATGAGATGACGGATGTCGTCGGCGATGTCTTCCTCGGTATGAGCATGGCATGCGCACGTTGTCATGACCATAAGTTTGATCCGATTCTTCAGGACGATTACTTCAAGCTCCGCGCCTACCTAGAGCCCATCTCTTGGCGAGACGACTTGGTCGCGGCAACAGAGGCAGAGAAACTCGATTACGAAGCCAAACTGGCAGATTGGGCTGAAGCATCGAAAGAAGTCCAGTTGAAAATCGATGCACTGCTGGAGCCATACTACAAACGCAAATGGGAATCGACCGTAGATAAGTTCCCGCTCGACATTCAGGCTTGTTTCCACATGCCAGTCGCAGAAAGAACCTCGTGGCAACACCAAATGGCGTACCTGGTGTCGCGCCAATTCATGGAAGAGGCGGGTGGACCACTGAAGAACATGACGAAGGAAGACAAGGCAACTCACGAGGAGTTAAAGAAAGAGCTAGCCAACTTCGACCACCTCAAGCCAAAACCACTACCACCGATCATGGCTGCGACTGACTTTTCAGGCCTGGCCGCGCCTACCATCGTGCAAGACGACCCCAAACGCAGATCAGTGCCGCCCGGGTCACCAGAAGTCATCAATTTGAAAGCATCTCCTCCCACATCGCACGAATCGGATTCGTCAGGGCGAAGAACGGCGCTCGCACAATGGATTGGGAGCAAAGACAACTCGTTAACATCCCGTGTTATCGTAAATCGCGTCTGGCAACGTCACTTTGGTAAGGGGCTCGTTGAAACGACCAGCGATTTTGGCACTCAGGGTAGCCCGTGTTCGCATCCGCGGCTTTTAGATTGGCTCACCCGTGAGTTCATCCAAGATGGCTGGAGCTTCAAATCGCTACATCGTCGCATCTTGCTAAGTTCGACTTGGCGGCAGTCCTCCATTCACCCTGACGCCAGTCGCCAACAAGAAGTCGACCCAGCGGAATTACTGCTGTGGCGAGCCCCGGTACAGAGACTCCAAGCCGAGCAGATCCGCGACGCAATGCTGCACGTCAGTGGAGAACTCGATTTGGTACAAGGCGGCCCCAGTGTCGACGAGAAGAGCCATCGCCGTTCGCTCTACGTCAAAAGTTTCCGGAACAAAAACGATTCGTTCCTGGCGGGTTTCGACATGGCCAACGGACTCAAGAGCGTGCCCGTCCGCGACAACACCACCACTCCGATTCAGGCATTGCTGTTAATCAACGGCGACTACGCCCTTGAACGAGCGCAAGCTCTAGCAAAGCGAGTTAGCGAGTCATCCGACAATCCCGAAAAGCTCATCCAGCGTTGCTTCGAACTCGTCTGGAACCGTCTTCCAACTGCGGAGGAATACCAACAAGCCGAAGCGTTTCTGGAGATTCAGTCCGGCGAAGACAGAAGTCTCCCGAACCAAGATCGCATCACGGATTTTTGCCATGTCCTCCTCAATTCGAACCAATTTCTGTACGTGAAATGATTCGCGTATAGCGAGTAGATCCCTACAAAGCGGCCGCTTCTCCATCGTCCCTGATTCTCTTGCAACTTCATTCGCACCTTCCCGAACTTACCTCTCGAGCCCAAAACCATGTTGAATAACTCGCCTTTTTCACGACGAGCCATGCTGCAAAGTTGCGGAGTGGGGTTCGGTGCGATTGCCTTGGATTGGATGAACCTAGCGTCGAGCGCCTCCGCCTCGCCAGTCCATCATCCGGCAACAGCAAAGAGCGTCATCTGGCTCTTTATGGAGGGCGGCCCCAGCCATATTGATCTTGTCGATCCGAAACCGCTTGTAAACAAGCTCGCGGGACAGCCATTGCCCAGCAGTTTCGATGAACCAATCACGGCCATGGGCGAGAAGGGGTCACCGCTTCTTGCGTCCCCACGCAAATGGAAACAACATGGAGAAAGTGGTCTATGGGCCTCAGATTGGATGCCCAATATCGCAAAACACATGGACGACATCGCAGTCATTCGATCTTGCTGGACGAATGGGATCAACCACTCCGGCGGTGTTTGTCAAATGAACACCTGCATCAATGTTGCAGGTCGTCCTTCGCTCGGTGCATGGGTCGATTACGGTTTGGGAACCGAAAACCAAAATTTGCCTTCGTTTGTCGTCATGTGCGACCGCTCTGGCAAACCTGTCAACGGACCGCGCAACTGGGGCGCTGGCTTTATGCCTGCTTCTCACCAAGGAGTTCGTGTTGGAGCATCGACGTCTCAACCTATTCCTAATCTCTATTCACCCAAAGGACATTCTTCAGATCGAGTGCAACAGAAGCTGGCTTTGCTGGACCAGTTCAACCGAAGCTATGCCGAATCCCTGCCGCAACAGACCGAGTTGGACGCGCGAATCAAAAGCTACGAACTTGCATTCCGAATGCAAGCGGAAGCACCCGAGGCAGTTGATCTGGCTCAGGAAACCGAAGCGACAAAGGAACAGTATGGACTCAACAACAAAGTCACCGCCCCATTTGGACGTAACTGCTTGATGGCCCGAAGATTAATCGAACGTGGAGTGCGTTTCGTGCAACTTTACAGCGGAACAGGCAGCAAATGGGATTCACACGCGGGAATTGAAAAGAACCACGGTGATCGATGTCGTGAAATGGACCAGCCCGTTTCTGCACTACTGGCTGACTTGAAGCAACGAGGATTGCTGGATGAAACGCTCGTGATCTGGGGTGGAGAATTTGGTCGCACCCCAATGAGTGAAAAAGGAGACGGCCGCGATCACAATCCAACGGGGTTCTCAATGTGGATGGCGGGCGGGGGCGTTCGTGGCGGGCAAACGATCGGTGCCACAGATGAGATGGGCCTATACGCAATCGAGGATAAAATGCACGTGCACGATATCCATGCGTCGATTCTGCATTTGCTCGGCATCGACAATATGAAGCTAACGTACGATCACAAAGGCCGCATCGAGCGTCCAACCATCAATGAAGGCTCCTTCAACTCCAAACTGGTTACCGGCTAGCTGGAATTTCCGTCCTGAAACCAAACCTTTCAAAGCGCTGCATGGAGCCTCTCAATGCACTCTCGAACCGATCTTCTAACCCTCTGTTTTTTCACCGCGCTATCCATCGTCACCGTCGTCCCCACCCAATTCGCGCTTGGGTTCCAGGATGCACAAGAGAGCAGCGAAAAACCGACTGCGGCAAAGCAGAAAAAGCCCAAAGCGGCGAAGAAACCCCGTGCTAACCCTGCGATGGCCAAAGTGGAAGACGTGGAAGGCCTGCCAAGGATTCTATTGATCGGAGATTCCATTTCGATTGGTTATACGGTTCCGGTCCGCAAAGCCTTAGCGGGCAAGGCGAATGTCCACCGCCCACTAACGAACTGCGGTCCCACAACCAAAGGAGTTGCAGAACTAGAAAAGTGGCTCGGCAAAGGAAAATGGGATGTGATTCACTTCAACTTTGGGCTGCATGACCTGAAATACATGGGCCCAAACGGCGAGAATCTGGCGAATCCCAAGGACGCGAAAAGCCACCAGCAGGTTCCACCTGAGGAATATCGCGATAACTTAGAATCGATCGTTCAGCGACTGAAGAAAACTGGTGCGAAGCTCATCTGGCGAAATACGACACCTGTCCCAGCCGGTGCTAAGGGACGTGTTGTTGGTGACTCCAAGGAGTACAACAAGATCGCAGCTGAGGTCATGAAAGAACATTCCATCCCGACCGATGATCATTATTCCTTTGCAATGACCAAGATGAAGGAAATTCAGCTTCCTGCTAACGTTCACTTCACCAAAGACGGTTCGCAGGCGCTGGCAGCTCGAGTCGTTGACTCCCTCACACGGGCTCTACCAGAGTTAGGCAAATAGAGAACTAACTCACTCTCAACCAAGCTCTTTCTTATCGGCCTAACTTTTCTTCCTACGCGACAGGCGGCGGATTAGACGACCTATTCCGCACGTATCACCTGATGCAACCAATATCGCTAATCCCTAAAGTCAAACACGTCGATAACAACGAAGCTGGGCGCCCCGCGCTGTAATCGTGTTTCGATTTCGTGAGGATTTCTGGTTGAAATCGCCAGATTGACTCAAGATCTGAGTTCGACTGGAGAGCTTCTTTGGCTCTCCCGGCGTTTCGCATGCATTGTTCGTTCGCCCGAGGGATTCGCTTCCAAGCGTGGCTAGAGTCTCCCAGCAGATCCAAAGCGTCGTCAGTTTAAGCCATTCTTACCTGCAACAGGGTGATCATTGGCGAGTTAGACGTCGCGGACGTGACTGAACCGAGTTGTTACCCTGCGCAAGGAGGCGTAGGCATGATCCCAAGACGCCCTTTTACCCAAGCTGCGTTACCTGCTGTCATTTGCATTTTTCTGCAATGCAGTCCTTCTTACGCGCAAGATTCATCCTCTTGGAAAACATGGCAGGAGCAGCTCTCCAGCCCAACCGTGGTCGCGCGTGCGCGCGCCGCTAGCGCACTTGGTCGTCTCGGCGAAGGAGCAGTTGAAGCCGCTCCTCAGCTGATTGAAGCCCTATCGGATCCAGATGCAAGTGTTCGGTTAAACGCGGCAACCGCATTGGGTTATGTCCTCGGTGAACCTCAAGCAGCCGTCGACGGATTGGTGACTCTGCTTTCAGATTCCGACGAACATACTCGTTATGCAGCAGAATGGGCGTTGGCGCGATATGCGCTCCTGCCGGTGCCGCTCAGCAAGGCCGAGGCAAGGCTGGAAACATATTTGAAAGCGGCTGAGGAACTCGACCGGAGATCGCACCATGCCCGCCACCGGTTCATCATCGCCGAAGCCATTAAAGAACTGATCAACCTGCTAGACGCACATCGAAAGCCGGTCGAGGTCACTGCTAAAACGCAAGCCACAGAAGAGATCCCTTCTAAGATTGAAGAATCTGACCCCGAACCTATGCCGGAGCCCAGTCTAACTGCTGCTCCTGAAATCGCACTCCCCACGAATGTACTGGAGCGAGCCGAGATTGAACCAGTTTCCATTGATGTCGGGATGATCGCCGAGCTGCGTAGCCTGGTTGACGAGTACCGATTGGGAAATCGACTGGACCGACTCTGGATTATTCAATCCCTGTCGCAGCAGTTCGAGACGGATCTACAGCCAACAGTCAAACAAGTTCGGTTTGAGGTGCTGCAAACTGCCTTAGAACAATCCGATCCACTTTGTATCCAGTATGCATTGCAGAGCTGGGGCAGCTTTGGCCAAGCCACCATTCGCGCGTTATTTGCGAAGTACATCCATGATGAAGATCCTCCAAACTGGATGGTTCAGGTCATTTATGAGCATTCTCCTGAGAACGACAAGGAATTGAATTCACTCTTCCAAGTCGCATCAGATCCGTCACGAGGTACCGCAGTACGGATGGCGGCACTGACGACGTTGAGCACGCGTGGTATCGCCACTGAATCTACGATCAATTTCCTCTGCCGCTTTGCCCTCTCGCCACGGGAAGACGAGTTCTTAAGACTGGAGGCACTCCGCGGGCTCCGTGCAGCCAAGGCAGGTACAACACCAGCGAATCAAGTCGAAGCAAACCTTTTGGCACTTCTCAACAACACCAATGAGAGTTGGGAAATCCGTCTTGAGACGGCACATACCCTTGCCGCGGTCAGCCCGCTTTCAAACCAGTATGTCCATACACTGTGCCAGTCAGCGCTCCTTTCCAACTTGAGTGATCTGCAGCGGGCAAAGCTGCTAGACGTGATTGCGGATTGCAACAGTCCAGCCGCCAAAGACCTTATTCTTCTATCCCTGCGATCCAAGGACGAGTTGACTCAAGTCGCCAGTTTACGAGCGGTCGGACGCATTGGCCCGCTTGCGGGGGACCTAGTCAGTGACCTGGTTGCATTTTTCCAAAATGACTCAAACTCCCAATTCGTGCTCGATGAATGTGCCCAAGCCCTAGCCTCAGTTGGCGCCCCTGCCATTGAAGAATTAAATCGGGCTCTTGCAACACTGCCGCCAAGCCAACAAATTCGCGGGTTGAATGCACTTGCCTCTACCGGGCACCATGCTTGCATGGCAATGGAGTACTGCTTAACACTGCTGCAAGATCTTTCGGTGGACGCGCGAGTCCAATGCGCTGCTGTCAATGCAATTGGCAGAATGGGACCCGGCGCCAGTTCTGCACGCGAAGCACTATTGCAATACCTTGACCGTGCTCCAATCCCCGCAGGGAAAGCCGCAGCAATCATCGCCCTGACTGAAACCGGCTCATTGCCAATTGAAAGCATCGAGGCGATCCAACCGACAAACGAACACCCGGCGATCAAATCCGCTGTCGCGTTTGCACGTTACATCGACGGTGACTTTGGTGGTGCCGAAACACTGGTGCAAAATCTTCTCAGTGGCGATGACACGTACGCGGGCCAAGCCCTTCGAGATATTGGCTCTGGAGCAATCGCACCGTTGGCCCGATTAGCAAACGATCGCTCTGCATCCGCAGGCCAGCGAGTCCTAGCGATGGAGATGCTGAGTCAAATGCCACAGGCAGCTCCTAGCTACCTACTGCCGAGTATCGCCGACGAACAACTTGGTCGCGTATCTCAAGAATGCTTAACTACCGCCAACTACCAGGACGGAGGAATTCAAGTCGTATGCGACATTTTGGAAAGGCTGCAAAACGAAAGTGATCCACAGGTCGCCTACCGCATGGAAAGAGTTATCGAAGAACTCCCCTATTCCGCACCGATCCCGGCACGTCCCATCTCCAACGAACTCGGGACTCGGCTCGCAACTCGGCTTCAACAGGATCACGTCAGTCTTGTGGCTTACAACGCACCTGCCACAGACTTCGCAGAACTACCGATCGCGGACAACGGACCAAATCCCCCGAACAAGCCAGAGCTTCCCGACCTGCCCATCTACACCTCACTCGATGTGACGGTGCCCCTCCAAGAAGCTGAGGCTAAACAGACCGATAGCACGCTCAATCTCAACGAAGCAAGCAGCCTCCCAAGCGACACTGCAAACGATCCACAAACGCCCCACAACGCCCAAACGCCCCCACAAACGCCCCCAAAGGCTCGACAGTATTCCCCGTACCGCCGCAGCCCGAAGAGCCTGCTTCGCAACCGCTGGACATCGTCCCATTCGCGCCACCGCAGATCAATTCCTTGCTAGACACACCTCAGGAGTCGAAGCCTTTCACCTCCCAAGTCGAAGTCTACTATGGAACCAATCGTCTACCGCAACCAAGAATCATCGATGCACTACCTGGCAATAGTCAAGTTGAGATCATCGAAAAGCTACTTGCTTGCCTGGCAGCACTGACCATCATTGGCGTTTGGACTTTCGGGCTCATTCGGAAGCAAGTCGTGGCTTACTCGGCCGTCGCCGTCGCCTGCTCTCTTTTTCTTGCCAGTCTTCTCGGGCTGCGAGCGATTCGCATCACTGTTCCTGACGACCGACAAACCGTGGCATATGGAACCGAACATAGCAACTCAGTTGCACTTGGTGTGTGTAAGGTATCCATCCCAGAAACGCATCTCGTGGGTGAGCTGGAACGACCATCAATTGTGCGTTTGGAGTTTGAAGAAAACGAGAACAAGCACATTGTGCTGAAGGAAACACAGCCACTCGAAGCCGACTCCTTTTTTGAGCGAATGCGTGGTGCTATGGACGAGCGTGGAGACAGCTTGCTGGTCTTTATCCATGGCTACAACGTATCATTTGAGGAAGCCGCTCGGCGCACCGCGCAAATGGCGTACGACCTTCGGTTTCCGGGCGCACCAGTTTTCTATAGTTGGCCATCGAAAGACAACTGGTATCAGTACCAGAACGATCGCAGAAGCATTGAGCTCAGCGTTGGCCATATGAAACGGTTCCTGACGCAGCTCGCAGATCGATCCGGCGCGTCGAATATACATGTCATCGCCCATAGCATGGGCAACGTCGGACTGACTCAAGCATTAGCCGAGCTAGCACCTCAGGAAGAGCCAATTTTCAACCAGGTGGTCTTGGCGGCGCCAGACATAGACGCACAAGTCTTTCGCGATCGCATCGCGCCGAAGATCGTAGACAAGGTAGAACGTTGCACGGTTTACACCTCGATGACCGACCTAGCTCTGGTTGCTTCGCGCTATTTCAATGCTGGTAGCCGCATTGGTGAACACGCACTTGATCAAGCGATACCCGGCGTCGATATTATCGACGCGAGCTCTGTGGACACGAGCCTACTTGGCCACTCGTACTATGGCGAGGAAACCGTACTGGGGGACCTTAGCGAAATCTTGTTGAACAGGCCGCTTGACCGGCGAACCTATGTGAAAACCAAACTCGTTGCTGGAACTCCCTATCGATTCGTAGATCGTCCGTATATGGCCAGCGCTTCTAGCTCTTCGAAAGGCGCTGTCGACGCAGTCAAAGACGCCGTTATCCGGTAGGCGTTCGGAACTTGCCGACACTTATGGCTTCAAGCAGCTGCGTTGCAGAGGTTTGGCCAACACGATCGAACGTAACGCAAGTCGTTGTCGTTCTCCTACGCCTACTCTGGGCTAACCAAGCGTTAAGCGACGCTTCGCTCGTAACGTCGCTGATGGTTCTGGGAAAGTTGCTCAGCAAGCGTGACCAGTCTTTGGCCTACTTGAGAAATATTGAATCGCGATTCGGCTCGCGTTGCCGTGATTTCTAGTGCGACCCGCATTGAATCGACTTGGGCAGGATCGCCGATCACAGCAACTGCCTGTTCAAGTGATTTTCTCAAGTGGAATGGGCTAGCCGGCTGTGAAATCCAGCACCCAACCTGGTCGTGGTTTGAGTTCAGTACTTCAGCCGCACCGCCTACAGCAGTGGCGACGATAGGCTTCCGCAGCATTTGAGCTTGGATCAGCACAAGGGAAAGTCCTTCGGCGTGGGATGGATGCACCAACAAGTCAGCTGCGTGCATCAACTCTTCAACGTCGCTCCGATGTCCCATTAGTCGAACTCGGCTGGAGATCCGACGTTCGGCTATTAAAGACTCCAATGCAGCCCGCTGCGGTCCTTCACCGGCAACCAATAACTGGCTGCGCTTTAGCAGGGAAGATGTTGCCATCGCTTCGATCAAATCCGCGTGGCCTTTGCAGTCCAAGAGACTACCCACCGAGAGCAACATTGATTGCCCCTCTTCGATCCCTAAATTGCGCCGCAACCGAGCTCGATCTGCGGCGCTAATGCTGGAGTGAATCGGTGCTTGAACGCCACCGTAAATGACCTCGGTATCGCCACGAGGCAACCCACCCTCGACGACAACTTGCTGTGCGGCTTCCGAAACACAAACCAGTCGGTCCGTGAGTTTCTGATATTTGTATTTACTGCGCAGCGGAAAAACAGTGTGCTTGTAGGCCAGGCGAATCGGCCGGTTCTCTCCAAGACCGAAACTGGCAAGTCCCGCCAACATAACCGCGTGTGTATCGTTCATGACCAATACGTCGGGACGACTCAATTTCAGATGACGCCGCAGAGCGAGAATGTCAAAAGGGCTGCGGCCTCGTCCCGTAAATCGATGAGCAATCTGTAGTCCGCGTTCTTCGAGCCTGCGTTGTGTCGAGCTGTCGGCACGCACGACCCAGCTGACTTCATGACCGCACCGCGACAATTCTTCGCCAATGGAGGCGATGAGGACTTCACCACCTCCGAAGTGCTGTTGAGTTGTCGCGATACAGAAATGCATGCTTGGCTACCGAACGCTGGTTTCTGCCCTTCGACCTCCAGCGATTCGCCATCGCTAAATGGGGGCCGCCGATGCTCTCAGAGCGATAACGGCGTTGCAGAATGAAGCCGGATCGTAGAAAGAGTTCCAGCTGCAACGCAAGAACGATCTTGTCTTCCAGCTGGATCGGGTACCCCCATAACTATTTCGTTCGATCTATTTCGTTAGATGCGCCACGCTCGATTAGGGCACCAAGTTATCGCTCAGTCAATGCCCTGATGGTTTCGGCATGCAACGCGGCGTTTTACAAAAAGAAGTCCTGGTTGATGCATGACGCAAAAGTCGGAACGCCGGTTTTGCTAGCAAAACCGGAACCCAACAAGAAACACTCGCATTTCAGAAGCATCTTGTCCGATAACCTTAGTCACTGCGGTCGCGAAGTCTCTTCCTGGTTACTATGGACAGTTCCCACGCTTTCGACACGGAAAGCGACGCTATGAGTGGGCCACTAATGGGCTTGACCCATCCCAATTCCCTGTCCTATAAGAACCCTTGATCCAGAACCCTAGGGGGAGAACCGTCTACATGCAAATCCATAGTTTGCAGCATTCACAAGCGACTCAATCCGTCAACTCGACGCAGAACGCACGGGCCGCTTCTCAAAATCAACCTGTTGAGACTTCCAGCGCTCAACAGGCCGATCAACTTGACCTGTCACCAGAAGCCTTGGCTTTGGGCCAGACGGAAGCTACAGCTCCCGCGGTCAACGTAGATGGCATACGTACCGATAAGGTCGCTGCCATCAAGCAAGCCATTGCGGACGGAACCTACGAGACTCCAGAAAAGTTGTCTCTTGCCTTGGACAAGATGCTCGACTCGTTTGCATAATGCCTCGCACCTAAAGCACCGCAAGTGTGCCGGCTTCCGATTCCCAACCCGACGGATTCACGGTCACATTCAGTCTTGCCCTGCTAACGTGATCGCGAGCTAGCTCAAACGAAGAATTAGAACCAACTGAAGCGACGGTCAGTTTCCGTACTGTCCGTCGTTTTTTTGTGAAGCTTGTTCTGGTGAACTCGGTAGGACTAGCTCGAAATCACGGGAGTTGGGTTCAAACCAGGTTGAATCTTCTCGGTACCTTCGCATCTGACGGCATCTGACTGTTCACCGAGGCGGATGATCTGCCTATCATATGTAAACGGAAATTTAGGCGGCCTACGTCGCTTGTTCCGTCTCGTTCCGCACCTGATTCCGTCTCCAAACTGCACCGTGCCCAAATCCGAAGCTAATCTCGAAAGCCCTAGTCACGACTTGGGTGATGCGTCTCAACCACTTGAGTCGGTTGAAGTCTCTCAGTCCCCCGCAGATCGATTTGAAGAGTATCTTGAGAGTCGTGGCCTACGCAAAACCCGCCAGAAAACCTTCCTGGTAGAGCAAGTCTTTAGCCGACATCAGCATTTTGACGCGGACCAACTCATCGATCAGCTTCCTCGGAAAGGCGAAGAAAACTACGTCAGTCGCCCAACTGTTTACCGCACGCTCAAAGAGTTTGTCGATGCAGGACTGCTTCGAAGTTTCGAACTCAATGGCAGATCGGTTTACGAACACGATTATGGCTACCCAGAACATGATCACTTCTATTGCACGAAGTGTCATGAGCTTACTGAATTTCAGTCGGAAGAGTTGGCTCAGATCCGTAATCGCATCGCGCAAGAGCACCGTTTCCGCGTTCGCTCTCATCGTCTTATCATCCATGGCATCTGCCAAAAATGCAGCAGCCGTCGTGGTCAACGACGGCTGCAGGATCGGGTCTAAGCTAAGTGGCAGACTGGGGCGAAGCATTCAATCCAAAATCGACGCCGGGCTAGGGCGGCTTCAGCAGTACTCTGCGTCGTCCTCTTGATCGGATTCCGATTCCATTCCTAACCGCATGGCTAGGCTTTGGAATTGCTCAAATAGCTGATCGCTACTTGTATGAACGTGCTCGGCTTCGGTGATGAATCGCATTTCTTCATCAATGTAAACATCATTACTGATGAGAACGCGCTCAAAGGACTCGAGTGGAGAACCATAAGCGATGACCATCTTGTGCTCGTCGAATTGCACTTCTTGTTGGCGTTGCGGATTTAGGACCGCGATGCCAGTGCAACCGTCGTTGAGCAGCATCTCTTCATAGTCGTACAGAATGCTCTTGAGAACTGGCATATCCATATGCTCACGGTAATAGTCTTCGTGACCACCTGTGTGATAGTGGCTCGTCTCTAGAACAACGTCAACAACGGGACCTAGAGTGTCGATCATATCGATAAACAGATCAAACAGTCGGTGCTTCGTTGCAGCGGCCATGATGACCGGCACTTTTGCTTCGGTCGTAGGGTCGACATAAGTTTCGTGACGGAAGCCCTGCTTCGGTACGACCTTCAAATCAACAGATGGGCGAATCGCATCTGTCAGTTCGAATGCACCGTAACTCGCAACTTCGAGGTGTGCTTCCAGCTGTTCATCGGTGAGACTGCCGAAACTCGTTAGGGCATCGGTCTTACCGTTTCCGCTCTGTTGGGCTGTTTGCTTTTGTGAGCTCCGTTGCGGACTCATCTCGATTTCTTTCAAAAAAGCGTATTGGGGGGACCCGCACCCACAGCGAGGCTGCGAATTGCGGACAGTGAAAGCTAGGTCACCACGGCCCCCCGCATCGATGAATCCAACTTCTTGCCCCAAATCCACCAAATATGTCGTTAAACCATTCCACAAAGCAGTCATAATCAGAACTCACCCAAAATCGAAGTTGCAAAAACGCAACAGAGGCCATTTGCAATTGCTGATCTTGTGCAACATCAACCGACTCTAGGAAGCGATATGGAGTCATTAAATCACCTCTTGTTCACGTTTCATGGACGCACTCTTTTGTCCGTGGTGCTGCTGACGCTTTTGCCATGTGGCTGCCAGCCACCCGAAGTCGAAACGCTGCCGCCGCTACCGGAAATCGAAGAGAAAAAGGCGGCCGCTGAGGAACAACAGATTATCAATCTCCCCGTCTCGGCTTGGTCAGAGACGCAGCCCATTCCACGCGAATCTTGGTACGTCCAATACGTTGGAGGCAAGAAAAGCGGCTACTATCGCACCATGGTTGCGAAGGGCGATCAGTTGATGAGAATCAACTTGTCTGGACTCGTTGAGCTCCCGTCCAGCACCGCCTCCGGGTCCAGCCTCCATCGAGTCGACATGGAATCGTTTGAATATCCTGATGGAAGAATGGCAAGCTTCGAGGAGACAACCACTCGGGGTGAAACAATCACTCAGGTTTCCGGCAAAGCGCTCGGTGAGAAACTGACCGTGACCACCATTGATGAAGAAGGCCAAAAGAAACGTCGCGGCTACAAGTGGGATGCTGAAGCATGGGGGGTTCTAGGCGTTCATTCACTCCTGCTTGCCCACCCAATGAAGCCGGGGGATATGCGGACCTGTAAGATCTTCGTGCCTAAGCTCAGTGCGATTGTGCCTGTCGAGATGCTCGCTGGCGAGCCAGAACTCACTTCGCTACCAGGTGGTACCACGCCTAAACTCATTCCAGTCAATGTACTGATGAAGCACGGGGAAATGGCGCTGCGATCTAAGAATTGGATCGACGAAAATGGCATCATCTTGAAAACCGTAGCCTATGGCAACCAAATGGTTAGTACGTTTCGTGCCCCGCCCGAAATCGCCGAGCTGGTCCGCGATGAAATGTTGGTCAATTCGAAGCTTGACGACAGAGTCGAGTATCGAGGTTCTCGACCTAGTGCGGATGCAACCGTCACCTACCAGATCGAGGGCTCGGATATTGACCTTTTCGCGATGTGGGACCGAAGCCCTCGTCAGAAAGTCAAATCACTAAGTGCTCTCAGCTCCGAAGTGACCGTTTCGCCCTCTCCTACACTCTCTGCAGAAAAACAGGAACCAGTCGATGCTCGTTATTTAGCTGCATCGAAGTTTTTGCAGTCCGAACATGAAACGATCCTGCGACTCGGCAAAAAATTGACTACCGGCGCATCTCGAACGACTCCCGAATCGTATGCAGACCAGATTGCGAAAAACTTGCACAAGATTGTGAAGCGGACAGCGGATGCGGCCACATTCCAAAGCGCGTTGGAAACAGCCCGAAAGCTATCGGGAGATGCAAAAGCCCATTCCGCATTGTTGGTATCAGTTCTTCGTGCTCAGAACATCCCCGCTAG
This sequence comes from Aureliella sp., assembly GCA_046290675.1. Classification (GTDB taxonomy): domain Bacteria; phylum Planctomycetota; class Planctomycetia; order Pirellulales; family Pirellulaceae; genus Aureliella. Next base: position 85,799 of record JBKAHA010000005.1, on the reverse strand, counting down.
ACTAGCGTTCGGAATTTGCTGGGATGAACAAGACAATGCATTTCGCGTTCATGTTTGGGCTGAAGCCCTGATCGAACAAGGATGGATTGCCTATGAGCCACGCACGGGAGGGCGTCTCGGAACTGACGCACTCAAGCTATTCGACAGCGCTCTTGATACAACCAACCCTTACGAGCCAATACTGAAGGTCTACGACGACATGTCCCACATCAACATTCGTCGCTCGCGGGGCGACTGACTCGACTTGCTTGAGAAAACCGTCTCCTCGCTTTCAGAATAGGCTCGTCTTCAGAATAGGCGAGGGTGTCGGGCGTTTGAACGCGTCTCGTGAAAAACTACTGCCAGTATTGCTTGACCGCTTCCAATAGTGGATCGATCGTCTCGGTCTGAATCGGTCCGCTCGGCCATGGCCGCCATTCATAGCCAATGTGCTCCGTTAAAGTCACCTCACAGGGTTCTGCAACAAAAGCTAAGAAGTAGGTCACACGTTTCGGGTAGCGGCCCCTTTTGCTGTGCTCGACGAAGTACTCGAGGACAAATCGGAATGCTTCATCAACACGTATGCAATCGAGGTTGATACCTGTTTCTTCTTCGGTCTCTCGTAGGGCAGTCTCCAGAAGAGACTCGCCCGGCTCTGCGTGACCTTTGGGTAGATCCCATCGATCGCGATGCTGCATCAGCAAAAATTGCCGCGGATCGGTTTCGGTAAAGATGACCATACCAGCCGCTTGCATGGGGTCGACAAATTCACTCGTTTCCGAGAGCATCCAGTAATCCTCAACACGAATAAAGATGGGTGAATCGAAGGCTCCCCACTCATGAAAATCTATACCAAGACTGGCGACAACGGTACTACTGGCCTGTTTGCTGGACCGCGCGTGCCTAAGCATCATCCTCGCATTCAGGCCTACGGCGCCGTCGATGAGCTTAATGCCGTCCTCGGCGTAGTCGTTGCTAACTTGCAACGACAAGAACCGCCGGACAACGAAAATGCTGGAACTAGGGAACTCCTGGCATTTATTCTTGACGTGCAAAATGACTTATTTTCAATCGGTGCTCAACTGGCAACCCCAGACCCCGCAAAGCATGGGATGTGCCTGCTTTCTGACGATCGAACAAGTCAATTAGAAGGAATCATCGATCAGCTCGATGCTGGATTGCCACCCCTTGCTAATTTCATTCTTCCTGGCGGAACCGCTGATTCAGCCATGCTGCACCTAGCACGCACCGTATGTCGCCGCGCTGAACGCGATATCGTCGGTTTTGCTCATAGCGAACCCGAAGATCGGGAGCACGGCTGCGACTCACTGGTCATTTATTTGAATCGCTTGAGCGACCTTCTTTTCCTTATGGCACGCCGCGCGAATCACCTCGGAGGCGTTGATGATACGCCTTGGGCCAAACCCTCCTGAACACAGAGGCCTTGATAACTGAGCGACCCTTCGTAGGAAACGCACGGATATCCGGCCTGCTGAATTCAGGCTTCTTGACCGCGAGCAGGTTTGGAAATCCGGAGTTCGTGCCAGGCAGGTTTTCGAACCGAACCGATTCCGCGCTGGATTCAACTACGTTAGACTATGGTTGGCTCGGAGATTGCATCGCAACAGCCTTTGGCGGAGTGGCTTTGCCAACCTCGATTCACACTTGTTCAGATCGGGATAACGGTAATGGCACAGGTCGACCCAATATCCCTGTCGATGCCGGACTACCCCAAAGGCCGCCCGCTAGAATGACCCCGCTGGAGATCTCAGGATGAAAAAAATTGAAGCGATCGTACGTCACTTCAAGCTGGAAGACGTCAAGAATGCTTTGACGGAAAAGGGCATCCATGGAATGACGGTCAATGAAGTCCGTGGTTACGGACGACAAAAAGGTCATACCGAAATTTACCGCGGAACCGAGTACGCCGTCGACTTCGTTCCGAAAGTCAAAATCGAAGTCGTCTGTACCGACGCCAATCTGCAAACGGTGATCGATACGATTCTCGAAACAGCCCAGACTGGACAAATCGGCGACGGCAAGATCTTTATTACGGATCTTAGCAACGCAGTCCGTATCCGCACCGGAGAAACCGGAGAAGAGGCTCTGTAAACCGCGGGATCGACGATCTGATTGTGGTCTAGCAGCTCGAACTTTCCGAGCGACGGCTTCCACACCGACGGCTGCCATGAATCTTCGGATTGGCCGATTTAGCCGCAGGCTGCCCGCCCCACGCATTTCCACAACTTCAATAGACTGAGTACGCCGGCATGGCAGCAATCTCCAAGTTGCCCTCGGCTGTCATCCAAGCCCGCGAGACGCTCGCGGAAGGCCGACTCAAGCTCCGGGCCCAACACGACTCGGGTTCGCCCGGCCTGCAGGTCTGCGCAAAGCTCACCGACCTCTTTGATTCGGTTGTCTTGGATCTTGCAGAGGCAGTTGCCGTAGACGCAGGAATCGACTTTGAGCAAGCAAATGCGGACGATGGCGAGAAGTTCTGCCTCGTCGCCCACGGAGGATACGGACGTCGCGACGTCGCCCCGCACTCCGATGTGGACTTGATGCTGCTTCACTCTCCAGCCTATGCCAACCAAGCGGTCACGCTTGCACGCCTCCTGAGTCAGTGGGTCGTTGATGCAGGGTGCCAGCTAGGTTTCTCACTACGAACTCCACAGCAAGCGTGTCGCCTTGCGTGGGAAGACGCGACCATTTTCAGTTCGCTAGTGGAAAGCCGCCTACTAGCCGGTAGCGTTGAGCTGTTTTCCGGCTACCTGAAGTCGCTCCGGTTGGGAGCACGACGCCGAAGCAAACGCATCATCAAGGCCGTCGAAAAAGCCCGACGAGAAGAACGGGGCAAGTACGGAGAGACGGTCTTTCTTCTTGAACCCAATGTGAAACGATCGCGAGGAGCCCTTCGCGACATCCAACTCATGCGATGGATCGGTTTCGCGAGATATGGCGAATGTGAAATCGAGAAGATGACCCAACTCGGATACTTGGGGCAGGAAGACTATCAGATCATTCGGAAGGGCTATCATTACCTGCTGCGTTTGCGAAATCAGATGCACTTCATGGCTGGTAAATCGCAGGATCGGCTTGATCGCGGCCTACAGATGAAACTTGCCGAATGGAATCATTACACTGGCGAAGAGGGAATTCTGCCCGTCGAACAGTTCATGCAAGAGTACTTTGAACACACGAGCGAAATCCGATACTGCAGTGCCCATTTCGTCACCGACGCCAAGTGGCAATCGCCGCTGGCAAAGACAGTCGAGCATTCCCTTGGCATGCCTGTCCGAAGAGACTTCCGTGTCGGGTTCCGACACGTGTGGGCCACCAAAGTTGGTTTGTCCCGAGTGAAACGGGATCCAGCTGCCGTTTTGGAGCTCATGTCCATCTCCAGCCGCTTTGGCAAACCAATCGAACACCATACGTGGCGACAGATTCGTGATGCCATGCGCGACCGTAGCTTTGCCGAGATCGACCAGCTGACGATCGATCGATTCTTGGAGCTTATGTCGCAATCGAAGGGGCTGGCGAGCAGGCTGCGACGCTTACATGAGTTGCGAGTCCTGGAGCAGATCGTCCCTCACGTCGCGCACGCACGTTGCCTACTCCAGTTCAACCAGTACCATAAGTACACGGTCGACGCACACTCGATCCGAGCCGTTGAGTGCGTGACCGAGCTGGAGGACGATCGTTCCCAACTCGGCGTTATCTACCGTACCCTAAAGAACAAGACGATCTTGCACCTGGCCTTGTTACTTCATGACCTGGGAAAAGGCTTCCCAGAAGATCATTCCGAAGTTGGAAAACGCATTGCAGAAAAAACAGCCGAACGACTCCGCTTAAGTGCCCAGGACAAAGAAACACTTATGTTTCTAGTCCACAAGCACCTACTTCTGACACATACGGCATTTCGGTTTGATCTCAGCGACAGCAAGGCGGCTATCGACTTTGCATCTGTCGTCGGATCGAGTGAACGATTGGAGCTACTTCTTCTGCTGTCATTTGCTGATTTGGCGAGCGTGGGACCCGACGTCGTCAATCAATGGAAGATCGATCTTCTGCTTCAGCTTTACTACCAAACGGATTCCCACTTTCGGGACGGCAAACCCAACAAGCATATTCATCAAGAGGTCGAATCCAAGAAAACGACACTGGCCAACGCGATGCCAAAAGGCATTGATTCCGAGTGGTGGCAAAGGCAGATTCAAGCGTTGCCTGTCAATTACTTGTTACGTACGCCAATGAGCGAAATCGCACAGGAAGTATCCAGCCTTCGGGAGTTGGAAACGAAACGGTGCGTCGCATGGGGTAGGTATCTCGATCAGCAGAATGCCGTCGAATACACGATCGCATCAAAACAACACGGCCAACCAATCGGAACCTTCTATCGAATCACGGGTGTCCTATCCAGCCAGGACATGCAAATCATCACCGGAGAAATTCACACTCAGGCAGATGGCATCGCTTGGGAGAGATTCCTAGTGGAAGACCAAGAATTTGACGGCCCACCACCGCCGGGCCGTATCGAATCGGTTTGCCAAAAGATTTACGCTTCCCTGGACCCCGATGAGTACGCTCCACCCGTATTCCCCAAGAAATGGGGAGGCAACAAGAAACGACTTGCCGAAGGCCTGCAGACCCAGCCAACTCAAGTTCGCTTCGATAACAGCACCTCAGACAACCATACAATCATTACTCTGTTTGCCTACGACCGTCGCGGACTCCTCTATGAAGTCTCCAGGGCACTCTACGAGATGCAACTGGTTCTTCAATCCGCCAAAATTAGTACGCACCTCGACCAAGTGGTGGATGTGTTTTACGTTTCCGACTTAGAAGGAAACAAAATTCACGAGAGCACTCGGCTCTACATGATCCGCCAGCGACTTCTACAGGCTGTAGACGGCGCATCGCTGGGCTAAGCACATTGGAGGCAAGCACGCAGACCGCCTCCGAAAAGAGCTGACGATCGCTTCCCGCTAATGGGAGCTTGTTGTCCTGTTCAGGGCCACTCTTGTTCACACAAATGCGGCTATTTCAAGCCCGCACAATCTAAGCCCCCAATCCACTTCACCATTGCGATGCGAACCAGGGCGTCAAACTAAACCTAGACGATAGAGGTTTCGCAGGACTCATAACTGGCGACTTCGACAAGCTGCCAGAAAAAATTTCAGTGGCTTTTGCTTGCATTCGAATTAGCTTGTGGCACGTTTGTTCAGAGCACCAACGACGCCCACTGCGACACCGGCCTCGCAGCAACACGGTCATGGTTTGACCATCTAACAGGGATTCGTTCGTGGTGCCCTTTTGTAGCAATATTCGCCACGGAATCGGCAAGCTCAGGGGTACCGATATGAGAAAACTATTTTTCTGCCTAGGCGTTGCAATCCTCTGCAGCAGCACTAGCTCACTGTTCGCGCAAGTCCAACTGCTTAACCAAGGGCCTACGCCAGCTCCCAAGCTGACTGCGAGTCAAGCAGAGATTGACGATTCACTTCCGTTTGTGCCTGACCCGCAACAGGCAATTGATAACCCGTTTGATCTTCACCGCTCATCTGACGCAGCTCCGTCACTCCAAGCTCCTCCTACGCGGCCACAGTCGGCCCAGGGACAGGAGAGCGACCCAGCTTCGTTACCAGTCGGGATTCGTCACCGCCACCGACGCAATGCGGTTGTCGACACCATGTCCAACATGGGTAGCATCGCGAGCGTACCACACGCTGCAACGACACAGATCGATTGGTGCTACGGATCGACCAAAACACCAAACCCGGTCGCCGATGTCCTTCTCCATCAGGAATGCGTTCAGGGTCTCTGGGACCGATACCCGGCCCAGCGAGCTGCCGAATGTGCGCACATGTGGGCCAAGTTAACCGCATCGAAGGGATGCCATCGATGCCAACACGGCGGCTGCGGCTCATGCAGCTCAGGTAACTGTGACAGCGGCTGCACAAGCCAGCCAGTCAATCGCTATCGAGCCAAATCGAGCTGCGATTCCTGCGTACACTGTGCCGCTAATGCCAATGCCGAGTCCAAGAAAGTCGCGGCTCAGATGGCAAGTGTCGAAACCGGAAAAACCGAGTAGTCCGGTCGTGACACTTAATCTCAGATTTTCGATAAATCGATTGATCTCGATCCGTGGTGGTTGCCGAAACTAATACCACCACGGATTGGGAGGGTGGAATGGCTTCGGCCATTCCAGCGATATGAATGGCCTTGGTATGACGATGGAGCGGCATACCATGGCCATTTTTTATGCGCTAATTCAAGAAGGGCCACCATCCAGAACGGCGTCATGACAGTTCGGCAGCCCTGAAAAATGGATACAAGTGCCAACAGTCCGCTATAGTTGAGGTCACGGTTCTATCGATTCCACCAGCTGACCTCGCAGCTTTCGAGCGCAACAAATAGTGACTCAGTAGACTTTGCAAATCAGACACTTCAGGTAGTCTGACTCTGGGCAATTCACATCGATTGGATGGTCAAAATCAGCGGCCAACGACCGGACGACTTGGATTCGCCGCCGTGTTCGCTTGGCAACCGATGAGAGAACGCCCCAAAATTCATCTCGGTATACGCGCCCTGAACAACTGCAGGTCACGAGCGTTCCGCCTGGTCTGAGTACATTTACAGCGGATAGATTCAGGCGGTGGTACGCTCTTAGAGCCGATTGGATCGGCCCTCGTCCTCCTGCCATCCTTGGCGGGTCCAATACCACATTGTCAAATTGCTTTCTCTCTTCCGCGACTTGCTTGAGGTAGTCAAAGCAATCGGCTTTCTCGAAAGCAAAGTTTTCGAATCCATTGTTAGCCACGTTTCGTTCCGCGTGTTCCAACGCCCTCTGACTTGAATCCACAGCAGTGACAGTCGATAGATTGCCTGACTGGCTTGCAGCCAGACTAAATCCGCCGTGGTAGCAACAGATATCGAGCAGACTTCCTGGCTGCATCCATTTTGCCGCTTCTTGCCGATTTGCTCGTTGATCAAGGTAGTAACCAGTCTTCTGTCCGCTAGCCAGATCCATCTCCAACCGAATACCGTTCTCATCGATCGAAAGCGGTTCGGTCGGACAAGTACCGTGCACCCAATCCACCTCGGCCTCCAGGCCTTCTTGTTTCGCAGTACCTTTGTCCACGTTGATCTGGATTCCCGAAGGTTGCAGTTCCTCAGCCAACCAGCCCACAACGACGTCGCGTTGCTGATACATGGCCAAGCTGGTGAACTGAATGACGAGGTAGTCGCCAAACTGATCCACAACTAACCCACTCAGCCCATCGCCTTCGCTGTTGACCAGCCGCATTGCATCGACTGAAGCGTGCTGTCGCTCAGCTTGCTGCCGTCTCATCGAGACCGCTGCGCCGAGTTGCTCACGCAACCAAGCTTCGTCCAATGTCGACTCGCGGTCCCACTGGTAGAGACGTACGCGAATGCGACTGTGCGAGTTATAGACTCCGCGCCCAATCCAGCTACCATTAGGATGCATTAACTCGACAACTTGGCCATCTTGCGGAGCTGCCGTAGGCTCCACCACAGATCGCTCGAGGACCCAGGGATGCCGCCCATCAAAGTGTTTGGCTTGCTTTGCATTTAGGAAAATCTGGGGGACCATTATCGAATCAGTCTCGGAAGTGATGAGGCATGTAACCCAACATGCTGGGCTATCAATCTTGTCAGTCGCAATAGGATAATCTCCCAATGGAGACGCGATAGCCTAAGCCAGGACGAATAGATGCCTGAGCTGTATCGATGCAGGCTGACGGCGATCTCCAAGGGCCGATTCTCGTGTCGACGGCTCGTTCTCGCTTTGAACGCCGGTCGTGGATCCTCTCCCCAACACGCGAAACGACCAAGAGGTTTCCGGTAGCCCCCAAGAGGTTTCCGGTAGCCCCCAAGAGGTTTCCGGTAGCCCCCAAGAGGTTTCCGGTAGCCCCCAAGAGGTTTCCGGTAGCCCCCAAGAGGTTTCCGGTAGCCCTCAACCCACCGGTCCACGAAACACCTTCACGGCGCATAAAAAAACCGGCCATCCGCTGGAGGGCGGCATGTCCGGCTGTTGGAAAGTTTAAAACACCCAGGCGTGAACCCTGGTGGAAATGCACATCACGAAAACAAGGGTTCGATGGCCGTCCCGTCGCGTACCAATGTGATCGGACGTCCCGTTTCAGTGTGGAACTCCTTCGTTGGATCGATGCCCAGACTACGGTAGAACGACGCCGCTGCGTCATCTGGTTTGATGGCTTCATGGCGCGGCCCCGAAGCAGTTTCGTCAGATTCGCCGATGACCTGCCCTCCCTGCATACCGCCACCAGCCATCAGCATGAACATACATCTTGGGTAGTGATCCCGCCCGCCCTCGGCAGAGCGACTATTGATCTTCGGTGTCCGTCCAAATTCACCGGTGCACATGACCGAAGTCGAATCCAACAACCCACGCTGCTCAAGCCCGGTGTAGAGCGAAGAAAGTCCTGAATCTAGCTTCGGGAGTAGATCCGTGCTTAGCTTCGTAAAGTTGTCGCGGTGGGTGTCCCAACCTCCCAACGAAAGTGAAACGAATTTGACGCCAGCTTCAATCAATCGAATCGCAAGAAGACAGCTCTGGGAGAATCCATCGTCCGAAAACTGCTCCGCAAAAGTTGGAGACTCACGGGAAATATCAAACGCCTCTCGTGCCTTTGAGCTCGTGATCATGTCAAACGCTTTCTGATTGAAGCGATTGAGTCCTACGAGCAACTGATCACTAGATTCGACGGAACGAAATGTAGTATCAATATCCTTGAGTAGCCCATGCCGGCGCTCAATTTGCTCGACGGTGATGCCGTTATTGAGTGTGATTCCTCGAACACTGAATGGCTGACCTGCGTTCGGGCTTCGCCCTGTATTCATTGGGGAGTACTGGATGCCCAAGAATCCAGCTCGCTGCTCTCCTCGCGGAATCGCTACGAACGGCGGCAATTCGGGATTCACCTCAAACTCCTTCGTCACGACAGCACCGTAACCAGGATATTCGAGCGAGGGCAAAGGTTTTGTTCCCGTGTTGACATACTCACGCCCCAACCGGTGAGCGGCCAGTGTGTGGCTAACCCCGCGAAGAATCGCGAATTTATCCGCACACTGAGCCAACTTCGGAAGGTGCTCTGAAACGCGAATCCCAGGCACGTTCGTTTCTATGGTCTTAAACTTGCTCCGAATCTCGTTTGGAGCGTCCGGCTTTGGATCAAAGGTATCGAGGTGCGAAGGGCCGCCTGATAGATCGATGAAAATGCCAGCTTTGCCAGTCGCTTTGGCATGCACCTCACCGGCTTCGGCACGCTCAAGGTAGCCGGCCAAGGTGAAACCCGCAGCTGATAACGAACCGACCCGTAGAAAGTCGCGTCGTGAGTGTCCATCGCATGTTCTGTGCGTTCCCATCACTTACTACCTTTTCAATTCTCTAACAGGTTTTCAATTCAGGCTTTTCTGCCAAACCATTGGATTCGATTGCTATCGACAAGCGTTCCTGGGAACACCTTGCGATCAGTGATTCAAGATAAACTCTTTTGTGTTGATCAAACTCCAAAGCAAACCTTCTACAGCCGAGGTTGGTTGCTCGTCTTCCGTTAGAAACGCAATCACCGTCGACAACTCGTCCGGCCTTGGTTTTCGACTCAAGGTACGAAGGTATGCATTCTCCGCAATCCACTGAGCCTGCTGCTCGTCCATCTTGCCGGACACCAAAACTTCTGAAGGATCGGCACCTTCCACAACCAATTCCAGCTCACTCTCAAACCCCTGTTTCGTGGCAATGCTGCGAGCCTTCTTGATCATCTCAGTACGACGCTTCTTGATGAACTTTAGCTGACGCGAGTTTTCGCTCTTCTTGGCTGCTTTCAATTTTGAATCAACATCTGCTAGCTGGTTAGCAAAACGAACGAGAGATTTCTCGGCCTGTTCACGACGCAGCTGTGAATTCACGGAGCTCATCGACCAGCCATACTTCTTGGCCACCTCGGCAACCCAACTCTGTTTCGGATCATTCAACCACTTTTGTACGGCTGAATCGTTCGCAAGAAACACGGTTTGTAGCAAGCTCGGTTCACTGGATCGATCGCAATCGCAATTCGACTCGCGAATGCTCCGCCCAAAGACTCGTAGAGCATAACTCTCGTCATCTTGGCGGGTAGCTCGTGCGCTACTACCCGGCTTCGTGATGGCACGCGAAGCTTCCAATTCGCGCCCCTGCTCGGCCAACTTCGAGTTGGCCAGCGCCATTCGAACCGCATCGTAGGTCGACTCAGCCGGGAGCCTACGCAACAGGGCGTGGCTGAAATTCTTTTTGTCGTGTTGATTCGTCGCGTTGGTTTTCCAAGACATTTGGTACGTATCGGAACGCAGAATCTCGCGGTGAAGCCATTTCAAATTGAAATTGTTCTCGCGAAAACCATCGGCAAGGTAATTCAATAGTTCCGCATTGCTCGGCGCGTTGGCAAGGTTTAAGTCATCCGCGGGATCAACAATCCCAATGCCGAAGTACTGCGCCCAAACGCGATTGACAATTGCCTTGGTGAAGTACGGGTTCTCTGGAGCTCGGAGCCATTCCATGAGATCACCCCGAACATCTTCGGAGGTCATGTCAACTGTCGCTCCTCCCAGCAACTTCGCTGTTGGCGGCGGTGCGGGGGTGCCTCGCTTCTTGTTTCGTGAGGCTCTTGGCGGATTAATCACCAATTCCGGAAGAGGAACCACTTCGCCTTTGTCCAGCAGTTTCGCGAAAGCTTGTCGAAGCTGATTCCCCTTCAGCTTTTTGTCAACGTCCAGTCCTTCGAGCATTGCTTGGTATTCACGCTTCGACTCCGAGCTCACGGTATTCTGTTGAGCGCGTACCGTGGTAAACAGTTTCTCAAACTGGTCGAAGTCATCTTTCGACCACTGATCAAACGGATGCTTGTGACACTGAGCACACTGGATGCGAACGCCAAGGAATGAATATGCAAACCCGATTGCACGGTCTTCTGGTGAGCGGAAGTTATTCCTAGCCCAGTAGTAAACTAGCCCGGGACGATCTGCGAACGCTTCACCGCTCTTGTCGCGGCAAATGTCGCTCATCTCTTCGCAATACTCTTGGTATGACTCACCCTCATTGCGGCTCTGAGCAACCACAATCCCTTCAACTAATTCATCGTACGGAACGTTTTCTGCGACACGCTTATAAATCCACTGATACCAATGGCTCGATGGATTGACTCGTTGCGGCAAAAAATTGCGTAGCTGATCGTCGTTGTTACCCGTCATATCGCACAAGAAAGTGGTCCACTGCGCCGCATAGGTTGGTCGCGATAACAACTCCTCAATTTTCCGCTCACGTTTGTCTGGAGCATCGTTCGCTATGAACTCTTCGATCTCAGCAACGGAAGGCAATGTACCATTCACATCAAGTGAAGCTCGCCTAAGAAAATCTTCGTCTGAGCATTTCTCTGAGGGCTCGATTCCGAGCTTACGAAGCTTCTTCAAGACCAATCGATCTACTTCCGTCTCGGCTGCTACCGTAGCGTACGGCTTTGCATTTCCGACGGGACGCAAGACAGGGATTGGAACGACCGCTTTGTCGTAAGATACGACCACATGAGTGTCGCCTGGCGAGCCAGCTTTGACACGGCCCTCGTCATCGATCATCGCCACTGCTTCATCGTTTGTCGTGAACCTGCAGAGGCACGTCACATCCTCGGAAACACCATCTTCCCAATGAGCCAACACACGAAGGTCAGCTGTTTCGCCCTCGGAAGCAAACTGGACTTCAACGGGCTGGACTTCGAGGCGTTCCAACTTCTTTGCCTCTTTCTCAAAGGGCGCTCCGGCCTCAATCCATTTTCGAAGTACCCAGTATTCCCACTCGCCATGCTCATATCGTTTGCCGCCATCGTGCATGTCCGCGTCGACGGGTTTTGTCAGAATCAAGCTCTCTAGCTGATCCTCTAAATCGACTCGTGCAGCTCCCTCCTCTAACAAAGCCTGGTAATCAGCCTCAAAGTCGTACCCGAACAGAGAGAGCTGAAAACCGCCTTGCCCTTGAAACGAGCCGTGACAAGCTCTGCCGTTGCACCCGAGGCGCCCAAAGAGAGGGGAAATGTGCTTCTGGAAATCGGGAACTTCTCCATCCGCGATCGCCCCGGATCTGCCGTCACTTAATTCTTTGGCATCGACCTTAAAACGCTCGTAGAGAGGCGCTAACGCGTCCGGCGATGACTCGCTGATCACAGATCGCCTCTCATTCTCGCTGGCATTTAACGCTCTCGCTGACGAATTCCAGAACGGACTGCAAAGCACGACCGCGATCAGCGCACTCGTAAAAACTCGATTCAACTCTCTCATAATTCGCCCTTGCCCCGCAATGAAATCTGGGGAATAGTCGCAGACCATCACTTCTTCACTTTGTCGGTAGCCGATTGCTGCTCCGACGCGGCTTTCGTTTTTTTGCGTGGCCCCTTATCGATCCGGGACTTCCAAGTACGCAAACCTTTTTCCACCGCGGAATCAACGTTAGTTCGCTTTTCTTTCATTTGTTGTGTCAGTTTCTCGACCTGAGCACGCGCTCTTTTTTGAAGTAACGCCAACCGCTTTAAATCTTGCCTCTGCTCTTCTTCAAGCAAACGTTTCAACCTCGCCTCCGCGGCCTGCTGCCGAGACTCTTTGCTCGCCGCCGCCCACTCCGCAGCTACTAATCGCTGTTGCGACCGGATCTGCCAAAGCTCAAGCTCTATGGCATGCATCTCCGTGTCTCGACGTTCCAGATTCTCTAAACGCGTCATCACGCGATCGATATCTCGCATCGCTCGCTCGTACTGCGAAGGTTGCTTCTCCCGCAGAAAGTCCAGCAAATCCACCAGGCCCTGCTGATGCTTGCCAACAAACGCCTCCACCTTCTTGCGGTCGATTTCGATGCTCTTTGTGTCAATCTTGTTTGGAGTCGTTTCTGATTTACGACTCGCGTTTACAGCATTGCCATTTGCCTTCTTCGTCGCTGTCTTTTTGTCCGAGTTGGAGCCATCAACAGCAATGTTGCCAGCAAACGCAACAGGCACAATGGCCACCATAGTGAGGCAACAGGTAAGCACGCGCGAGTATCGGATCAAGCACGGGTTCAGCATCAGATGGTTACTTTCTGCAAACAACAGCCATTGAACGTACTTTGCAACTCAACTTCAAATCCCCGGTGCGTATTCCTGGGTGCGTATGAATGGCACCTACTGCGTTAGGTCTCGGCTCTTTAGGACTCGGCTTTCGCGTCAGATGTTTCCAGAAAATAGTCTTGTCCGCCGAGATATAGCCAATCATCCGTCAGCTCATCTTCGGAAGAGAACTCATCGTAAGAATCCTCACTATCAACAGCCCAGTAGTCGACTGGCTCTTCCACAATGGCGCCCTGCACAACAGGATTCAACTCGACCCAAGTTGCTGCAACTTGCGAAATCTCTGGATTGGCTGCCTCGATCCGCAATGAGTCGGACATCCCCAAATTGACGCTCCAAGCAAGTCCAACACAAAGCAAAATCATCGCCGCTAAGGTCGCTACAACTTGCAATAAGGAAATCGAATCCATTCGTGACTTCGGGTCTAGGGGTCGCCGCTTGTGGTCAAGTTCCTCAGCCTCCTTCACAACTTCACCCGGTATCGGCAAGCCTGCTGTCGCGCTCTTCAATAACATCAGATCGCCAACGGCTTCTGCCACCCTTTGAGCCAAGTCGGGATCGTTTTCAAGCTCGTTCTCAAACTCCTCGCAATCCCAATCGTCACAGCCCAAGACATAGCGCTCGATTTGCCACTCCAGCGTAACATCGGCTTCTTCTGGTTTGTTGTCTGCTGACTTCATCAGTTCACTGCTTCAACTGCTCAACGAATCTTCATCAAAATGCCATGCCTTGAGCTCATCTCACTTCACTGTTGACACGCGTGAAAAGCTCATCTGCTACTCTGCTAGTGCATCTGCTTGCGTAACTTGGCTATTGCTAATCGCATTCGAGACAAGACTGTCCCGAGCGGGACTCCAAGCTCGTTGGCGATCTCTGCAAAACTCTGTTCGCGATCCAACCTTCGAATCACAATTTCCACCTGCTCATCTGGCAGAGACTGAATAGTGGTCCGAAGCCGTTCAACTTGCTCCCGCCAGGCTACTGAGTCATGCTTTGTTTCTCCGGCAACATGAATCGCATCACCGAGGTCGGCGAGCCCCGTTGGATGTCGAGCTTGCTTCCGCCGCAATGCCTTCGCTTGCAGCTGAGTCGCACGCACTAGCCACCCGCGATGATTGACGTCACCGATCCCGTCAAATTTAGCGCCGAATGCCATAAAGGCTTCTTGCACCGCGTCGTCAGCCATCCCCCAATCACGCACAATCGGCCAAGCAATCCGAATCAACGTCGGCCGCATCTCTTGATCCAGACGTGCCACGACCTCGGCCACCTCACTTGGGCTCGATGGCGGTCGCGACGGACTATCTGAGGAAATACCTGAATGATCGGAATTGGACAAACGCGGCGTCCTGGTATCGACGTTTGTAAGACATGTCAGCTCGGGCTCGGCTTATTCACCTTCGAGCTCAAGTTTTTTGGAAGTTTCTCTACCGGCCTCAATTTCACCCAAAAAGTAGCGGTCTGGACTTCTACAAGAAGAGTCATATTAGACCTCGTGCAAGGCGGTATTTGCGGCTGCCCGACAAGGATGCCTTGTTCCTTCACTCTTTCTCGCCCAACTTACCGCTGATGTACCCTCAGAACCGTTTTCAGCGAGAGATGCTGGGCTAAATTACTGGTTCGGGTGTTCAAAGTGGCCTGTCATCCGCCTTAAACCGCTTCACTAGGAATTGAAAGTCCAACCGTGCCTGACGCAACTCCACAAAAAAGATGGATCGGATTTGATCTCGGTGGCACCAAAATGCAATGCACTTTGTTCGACGACTCGATGAAGCGAGTTGCCGATCGTCGAAAACGGACGAAAGGCGAATTAGGGGTCGAATCGAACCTTGAACGGATCGCTGGGTCCATTGAGAAGCTCCTGGAGGAGCAAGAGGTTCCATTATCCGCGCTGGCAGGTATTGGCATCGGATGCCCTGGTCCGGTGGAATGGGAACGGGGAGTCGTACGCATTGCAGTGAACTTAGGTTGGAAGAACGTGGCGGTGGGCCCTTACTTGGAAGACAAATTCCAATGCCCTGTGTCAGTTCTGAATGACGTCGATGCCGGAGTCTATGGTGAACATATCGCCGGAGCCGGCCAGGGCTCACGAACGACTTACGGACTCTTCCCGGGCACGGGGATCGGAGGCGGGTGCGTCTACGATGGTCAAATCCTGCGAGGCCGAGTCGTCAGTTGTATGGAAGCCGGTCACGTCAAAATTTGCAGTTCCGAGCGACGTGGCGCGACTGGAATGACTGGGACTTTAGAAACCGAAGCCAGTCGACTCGCCATTTCCGGCGAACTCGCCAAGCTTGCGTTTCGAGGCGAAGCTCCCAACTTGCACAAAGAAATCGGTACCGAACTTGGTGCCATTCGAAGCAAGGTTATTGCTGAAGCCATCGAAAAGGGTGACAAGGAAGTCGAAAAAGTCGTCCGTGACGCTTGCCGAATCATCGGATACTCCGTGGCCAACGCGGTTCTCATGCTTTGCCCCGACTGTATCGTTCTCGGCGGAGGACTTGTCGAAGCGATGCCGGACCTGTTCGTCAAGCAAGTAGCCGAAGTTGCACGCGAGCATGTCTTCGAATGCTACCAAGATGAGTTTGTGGTCAAAGCCGCAACCCTCGGTGACGATGCTGCCACGGTCGGAGCTGCATCATGGGCCCAGAAAACTCAACGTTCCTAAGCAACAAACGAATCAGCATGTAATGGAACTCCCGGCGCAGAACCTGGCCTTGGTTCAGGGCGTTCCCCTCAGCAGAACTCATCCGAATCTTCGACAAGGATCACTTCCCTTGAGCCAGCTCATCGAACCACAAAACTACCTCAACCGCGAGATGAGCTGGCTGGAGTTCAATCAGCGTGTCCTCGATCAAGCCGCTGACGAGCATGTCAAAATCCTGGAACGCTGCAAGTTCCTAGCCATCACCTGCAGCAACCTCGACGAATTTTTCATGGTGCGCGTCGGCGGCCTCGAATTGCAAGCCGAAGCCGGGACCGGCTCGAGCGACCCAGCCGGACTCACCGTGGATGAGCAAATCGTTGCGATCCGTGAACGTTCGCTAGAGATGGTGAATCAACAGTACCATTTATTTCACTCTGAATTGACACCCCGCCTCGAGCAGCATGGTGTGCAACGTGTCCATCTCGACAACTGCTCGCTGAAGCATTCACAAGCAGCGCGACGTGTTTTCGATGAAGAGATCGTCGCCGTATTGTCGCCAATTGGAATTTCGGACGAAACTCAGTTCCCACTCCTAGCAAGCCGTCCGCTTCATGTGGCGGTGCAGATCCGAAACCCTGAGGCAGAGGAAACACCGTTTCGTTTTGCTGTCATCCCCTTAGGCACCAACCTACCCCGCGTCCTCACCTTGCCCGCCGAAAGCGGCTTTTCGTTCGCATTACTTGAAGACACGGTACGAGCTCACGTACAGGACTTTTTCCCAGGCGAAGACATTGTGGCAAGCACGGTTTTTCGCATCACGCGAAACGCCGACATCAGCCTGCAAGAAGACAGCGCGCCCGATCTAATCCATGGAATGAAAGAGATATTGCTGCGACGCAAGCTTTCGCCATGCGTTCGGCTCGAAATTCTCGACGACGTCACGGATGAACTTCTTGAGTTCCTCCAGTCCAAACTTGGAATCGAAGATCGTCACCTGATCCGCTGCCCAGGCCCGCTCGATCTGACCTATCTCATGCGAGTCGCTAGCCTCAAAGGCTTTGAGCATCTTCGCGACGAGAGTTGGCCCTCACAACGAAGCCCGCTGCTCGATCCAACCGAGTCGATGTTCCAAACGATCGCCGAGCGTGACGTCCTTCTCAGCCACCCTTACGAAGGTTATTCCCCTGTCGTAAGACTCATTAACGAGGCAGCCGACGACCCGGACGTACTTGCAATCAAGCAGACTTTGTATCGCACGAGCCGCGACAGCTCGATTGTAGCTGCCCTGCGCCGGGCAGCCGAGAAAGGGAAGTACGTCACCACTATCGTCGAACTCAAAGCGCGTTTCGATGAGGCCAGAAACATCGAATGGGCGGAGGAACTGGAACAGGCTGGTGTCCAGATGATCTATGGTGTCCGCAATCTGAAGACGCACGCCAAAATCTGTGTCATCGTACGCCGTGAACCGCGCGGCATTGTGCGCTACATCCATTTCGGGACTGGCAACTACAACGAGTCGACGGCAGCCCTGTATGGCGACATCAGCTATATGACCTGCAACGATCAACTTGGACAGGATGCGAGCGCATTCTTCAATGCCATCACGGGCTACAGCCAGCCGAAAGCCTACAACCTTCTGGAAGCCGCACCGTTGGGACTGCGCAAAAAAGTCCTTACCCTGATCGAAGGTGAAATTGAACGGCGCAAGCAAGGCCAGCGTGCCCATATCATGGTGAAGCTGAACGCGCTTGTAGACCCAGAATTGATCGCAGCACTTTACCGAGCCTCTCAAGCCGGTGTCCAAGTTCAGCTCAACATTCGTGGCATATGCTGCTTGCGGCCCGGTGTTCCCGGGCTGAGCGAGAACATTAGCGTCATCAGCATCGTGGACCGATTCCTGGAACACGCTCGCATCATGTACTTTCATCACGGTGGCGACAATCTTGCGTTCATCAGCAGCGCCGACTGGATGCCGAGAAACCTGGACAAACGAGTTGAGCTGCTTGTACCAGTCGTCGACCGCAAGTGCAAACAGCTGCTCATCCGTACTCTTGAAACTTACTTCAAAGACACCGTAAGCTCCTGGCAGCTAGAAAGTGACGGAGAGTACCGCAGGCGGTCGGGCGATGATCACTTCCGTTCGCAAGAGGTTCTCTACAAGAACGCCGTCGAGGCCATACGACTCGAGGAACAGAAACGCAACTCGGTTTTCGAACCTCACCAGCCTTCCAAGCAGGTCCAAGAATAATCATGCTCGCGCAGGGTCACCGTTTTTGGCTCGCCACACCACCCCGTCGGAAGACTACGCCTTAGATTTCGCAAGTGCCTTCGCCTTGTGCTTGCTCTGCAGATTGCCCAGGCGTGTCCGACACGGCGACTCCTTTCCAGAACGCGACGTGATCTTTGATCTGGGCGGCCTGCTCCTTGGGCTCAGGGTAAAACCATGCTGCATCTGCATTCTTCTGACCATCGACTACGACATCGTAGTACTTGGCCGTGCCTTTCCAGCCACAGACTGTCGTGGTAGCAGATGGAGAAAAACAACCTTCGGCCAAGGACTCCGGTGGAAAGTAGTGGTTGCCCTCAACGACGACTGTTCGATCACTCGATGCGATTACCTTGCCATTCCAAGTGGCTTCTGCCATGACGACATCCCTTAATTCAGTGTTCTTTGGACAACCATTACAGTTGCAGATCGACTATCCAGTCCCCCCGCACCGTAAGTCTATGCCATAAGGCAAATACATAGCCATCCTGTCCGGCAGCGTCTCCTGCTCGCACCAGCGGGAAAGAGCCACTCAGGACGTGATTTCTGAGGTGGAAATCGAACACCTATCAAGCTCTGGCCGCCAGCGCGAAAGCAAGTAACCCTAGTCCAATTAGCAACTCATGCACGGAATTTATTGATCGATACAGTCCAAGAAACGGCTACCGCCCCGACACGGTCGCCGAAATCGAGTGCGGCGCTCACGTTAAAAACCTGGGCGTTTTATCCTCAAACGAACACCGCTTAGCAGACCAAACCTCTGAATGGGTCCGACGACGGACAATTTCAGCTCGGCAGGCAACCGCTGTTCCACAATAGCTTCCATCACCGAGGCTAAATCCTCAGCGGGTGCACGCACGACCACAAACAAGTCGCAGTCTCCCGTCAAGACACGCTCCCCTTCAGGCTCGACCGCAGAAAACCATTGCTGCAGCCATAGCCCGGCGTTGGACAGAAGAGCTTTTGGCTGAATCGCTAAAACAGCTCTTGGCTGAATCACTGAAACAGCTTTTGGATGAACCGCCTGGGCAGCTTCGCCTTCTATTGCGCCGCCATTTCCAAGCAACATGCTCGAGGCAGCTACACTGTAGTGGCCCGCCAATGGAAAAGCGAGATAGCGGTCCATCTCGATATCGATCGGAAGCTCCAGACCGTCGCCTTCGATCAAGTCACTCCCACACCAGATTTCATCGCCTCGTTTGATCCGCTGTGCAATCCATTCTGCAGCTCCTCGCCAATCTTCGCCTCGTAGCGTCCCTTGCAATTGCCCTGCTCGCCAGACATCGAGGGTCGGCTGGTATACGATCAACCATCCAACGGATGCAACTAACGCCAACACGGCTAGCCACCGTGACCGAAGTGAGACCAAAAGCCAGGTTGCGCACAATGCGAGTGGTACAGACGAAGCCAGCAAGTAGCGACGATGCATCACTGGAGCGACCTCAAAGACGGTAAGCGCCCAGCCGATCAGCAAAGGTCCCGCGAAAGCGATCGCCCAGATCCAGAGACCCGCCATATCTTTATTGAGATGCGATTTAGTCGACTCGGCGGGGACCACGCCCCCCCGCAGCTTCCTGAGAGCCACGAGACTGACTAAGAATGCACGCTCAAGCAATGCCGCGACCAGCACGGGAATCAAGATGGGGAGCACTGGAAACTGATTCAGAACTGCCTGGAACGATGCGTCTCCTGCAAAACGATTCCACTGACTCCGTCTCTCCCAAACTGGCAGCCCCAGCCAGCCAGCAGGAATACAAATTACGGAAAACGCGACAAGGCAGAACGCAAAGCGTTTCAACAATCCCGACTGCCTGTACCAAAGCAAGACGCAGACGAGCGCAGCAGCCTGGACCATCAGGACGATCACCGAAATTAGATGGAGATAGACCATCGAGACCGCCAGCGACGTCCACACATAAAGAGAGGCGTTCTGTATGGCGCTAATGGCTCTTGCCCCCGATTCCGACGGCGCCGCGCTGCTCGCTTCACTCGTTTCCTCGCAGGCCGGGCTGACGGTAGCACAACGACGGAAAAGGGCGTAGATACAACACCAGCCAAGCAAGCCCAACATTTGCAGCAGCGAGTAGACCCGAGCTTCCGTTGCATAGAACAACTGGATTCGATCGAGCCCTAGTAAAGCACAGCTTGAAACTAGGGCGAGAAACACGGCGCCGGCGCGTCCACTTGCTCGTAGTTCATGCGAACCACCGCGATGAGGTTCAGCAGCTCTCCTCAGACAGATCCAAACGAAGACCGCGACTGTGACTCCATATGCAAGTAGACTTGGGAGCCGGAGCAGAATCTCGGTACTTGGCCCGTATTTGGGCAAATAGCCCTCAGCAGCTTCTGCTGCCGAAAACGAGGCCCCGACGCCCCCAGAAACCTGGCCCGACATACCAAGTGTCCAGTCAAAGACCTTGACCAACCACATGTAAACGGGCGATTGATTGCCGGCTCTTGCCCGAAAACTAATCTCGCTCCAATCACCACTTATTGACCAGCTCGTATGCAATTCGTCGAGCCACAATGACTCGCGCAGTCCGATGGAGGCCCAACCACAGCAAATGAAAGCGGCCGCCAGGGACCACCCAAATGGCTGACGAGGACGATTTCCGGCAACTTTGCTTGACTCTTGGGGGCCCGCGTTGTGCAATAGATCCACTGGGGAGTAAAATTTAGGTGTCAGTTTTCTCGCGGAACTGGCCGCTTTTTGCGCGATAGTAGGCATACCCGTCGCCAGTTCCGAATGCGATTCCGGGCTGCTCGACGGCTGATCCCATCTGGGTTCAGGAGCCGGCTATATTGCGGCAATAACGGCTAGATGACGCGTGTTACGGACCGCTCTTGTCTCATCATAGCCTTCCCTACCGAAGTCGCGAACATTCCTGCACTGCATTCCTCGAGCTTGAGGAGTGAATACCAGCATCTGGTTGCTGTACACATCCGCAGGCCATGTTCATCGTCTTACGGGCCGTCAAGACGGAAGGCGTTTGCAGGAAACTTCCCATGATCTCGACCAAGATTGCTCAGCTAGCCACCCCTGGTTTTCAACGAATACGGCGTGGGTCGGATGCTCGACACGGATTTACCTTGGTTGAAGTTCTCGTCGCCACCGCAGTGACTCTGTTGATGATGGTCTCGCTCGCACGTGTGTTCAAGATCATCGGCGACAGCATGCAAGAAGGCCGAGCCACACTTGAGCTCAACAATCGGCTGCGAAACGTAGCACTTCGGATTCAGCGAGACCTGGGTTCCGTGACGGTCACGCCTGGCTCTGAAGGCGAAGGCTATTTTGAATACTTCGACGGCGCTCAAACCGATTACACGGCAGGGCTTGCCAGGACTTTCGATGCGGAAGGTAATTTAGTCAATCACAACCGGTACGGTGATGCTGACGACATCATCATGATGACCGCCCGTGCGGACGACGTCTGGTTCACAGGTAAGGTTCCTCTATTCGTCTTGCTTGGAAGAGCTCCAGTAGCCCGCGAAGATTTTGAGATGGTGACGATCGCATCGCAATACGCAGAGATCGCATTGTTTGCTCAGCCCGTCGTTTCGAACCAAATTGGTACGGGCACGGCCGCCGTGCCGAACCCTGGACGTGATCCAGCTTACCTGGTGCAAGACCCGTGGGCATTCCAAACCACCGGTGGATTGCCTTACGATCCTACAAGTTCCACCAATGTCAATCGCTTACCAGAAACGTATCGACTGCACTATCGGACGTTGCTGATTCGACCTGACTTGAATGTGAATGGGGTCTTACCATCCGGAACACACCCCGATGGTGGCGATTCCTGGCTACTCGCAGGCCCTGATTCAGCCGTGATCCCGGGGGCGACAACCGCAGCGAGCCTGCCATCGCCTCTGTGCGACACAGCACGTGCCTTCGCTCAGAGCGATTTATCGATGCGTAGGGTATACAATCAGTCGGATGGTCTCCCGGCCGGCGTCGACAACATGGCTGCTAACGACTTGCAATCACTGAGCAATCCGGCGAACCGCTTCGCGCACGTTCAAGTTCCGATCCCGGGAGCAGCCGCCACGACCATGCCGCTGCTAGCGCTCGGACCACAATTGCAACTCGATTTCGACGATGATCGAAATGACGACATCCAAGATCCAAGCGGTTTCCTAGGCGGCAACACGTTCGAAGTAGGCTCTGGTTTCCTCCATCCTGCATTTACCCTCCACACCGCGTGGGACGCAGCCGGCATTGGATCTGGGCTGCCCGATCACCAATCAACAGCGTCACGCGTGGGAGAAGACATCCTTGCAGCCGACATCCTCGGATTCGATATCAAAGCGTTTGACCCGGGTGTACCACTCCTAGTTTCCTTCGGTGCAGATTTACTGCCGGGTATTGCGAATACCGATGATGATGGCGTTAATGGAATTGATGACGACGGAGAAATCGGTTGGGACGGAACGGACGACCAATTGCTTTCACCGAGCGACCCTGGATATGGGCCTGCCATGGCCGGCTTCACGCAGACACCTCGAACCTCCGCCTTGGTTGCGACTGGTGAGTATGTAGACCTTGGTTGGGCGCGTAAGACCATTCTGACGCTATCGGCCTCAGGCATTGCCGTTCCTGGCGGTTTTAATACCATCCCTAATTTTTGGAGCGAGCTCAGTGGTTACGACCAGCGGGCTTGGCCAACGATTGGAGGTCCGTTCTTTACCGACGACATGTTCCGATCCGGAAAGGCATTGCAGAATTTTTCAAGCGGCGAATTTCTAGCACTTCAATTCACGGCGGACAGCTCGGACTACCGCCATTACGATTCCGATGGATTGCTTCAGGCCCAGATTGCTGGGTTGCTGGGAACCACCAACATCACCGGGGCAGCAACTTTGTTTACCTACACGGCGAGCCCGCCAGCACCGCGACTAAATGACGGTTGGCGTGCAGGCATCATCGACGCGGCATCTGATGGAATCGACAACAATGGTATTGGCGGCATCGACGATATCACAGAGCGCGAAACGGCATCGCCTTTTGGTTCCAACCTTCGCGGCCTGAAGGTCACCATTCGAATGGAAGATCCTGCCACACGGATCATCAAACAAATGTCGATCGGCAAGGAATTCGTCACCGCTCAATAGTAGACCGAACTCCAAGCACCCTTCCATGCACGAAATCCGCCTACGCGAGCCTTGGAAACGAGCGGTTTGTTCGGAAGCCGATCGCCCTGCCGACGACGCCGCCACGAAGAGTGGTGGCATTCTTTTTCACCGCAACTTCAATTGCCCCACAGGCATTACCAGTCAACAGAAGCTGGCAATCCATATTCGACTCGCTGCGAAGATCTCGGATGGACGGACAACCACCGACTCTCACCCGGTTACCTTGCCTATCTCATCGGATTTCAGCAATCTCGGGTCATTGGAATTGAACGGTGAGCTCTTAGAGCCTCACGACGAATATTCGTCAGGCACCTTTGGTGAGAAGCCTGCCTCTCCCGCCTTGGAATCGGACGTGGGAGGCAATCATTTCCCGATTCGAAAAGAACAACTGAAGTCATTTAACGCGCTCAGCATTCGGATCCACCCTGCCCTAGCCGCGTCGAACTTTGGGCCTGAGACGAAGCTGACCGATCTACTGTCCGTCGCACTGTTGATCGCAGATTGATCCACAATAGCTCGCTTGAGAATTTTGAGTTGTATCTCGAACGAGACATCGTTCACGGAAGGATCCATGACTTGCCCGCTCCGTCCACAGCCTTTTGGCTGACCGTACTTGCGGGTAAAGTACATCTGCTCTCGATCGATTCACAGCAGCCGTTTTCCCGTTTTCAGTCGGCTCTGCCTGGAGAGAGCTTTCCCATGCTGGGGGAAATCCCCGTTTTGGACCTCCCAACTTGAAGACGCGGAATAAAGACGCGTAAGCGCTCGCACTTTACAACGACTTGGTAACTTTTTCGACGACGCGAAGATGAAGACCTCAATCCCGTTCAAACTTGCCCGCCGACCGGTCGCACAAGCTTGGTTCATCGCGGCCTGCATGGCCCTGCTTTTGACAGTCTCTGGGTGCGGTAGCACCAAGGAGGAAGCCGCTTCGGCGGAAGATGCGACGGCAAGCGTAAGCGAAGTCGCCGATTCAGAAGACGATCCCACAGCGAACGTCATTGAAACAGAAACAGAAGCTCCGATCGGTGAGCCACAGATTTTTGAAATCGATGCAAAGACGTTGCAAGCCGCGGCGCTCGACGCAAAACAACTCGAGGACGGGTGGGTGCGAATGTTCGATGGACAATCGCTCTTTGGTTGGTTTGTTGTTGGCAAAGCGAACTGGAGCATCAACGACGGTATCCTTAAAGTCTCCCGTGGCGAACGAAGCTACATGTGTTCGAGTTTCCAAATCAGCGACTTTGAATTTAAAGTCGATTTTCGCTCAGATGCAGACAGCAACTCAGGGATCTTTCTAAGAACTGGTCCTCAGCCCGAGAATGTTGCTGAGGACTGCCTCGAACTCAACATCGCTCCCACGGACAACCCATTTCCAACTGGTAGCTTTGTCCAACGAAAGAAACTGGAGCCAGAAGAACTAGATGACACATTGGGAGGCAAGTTTGATTCCACAAGCTGGCACACCTATCACGTGCGACTCATTGGAGATTCGGTTGAGGTCTTTCTCGATGACAAGCAGATCATGGAGCTAACTGACTTTAAGGCGAAGCCGATTGGGCACATTAGCCTGCAACATAACTCCGGGAGAGTCGAATTCCGCAACATGCTGCTTCGCCCTACAAAACCGGAGACTCTACAGCTGGGCGAGGACTGGGAATCGGACTGGGAAAAATCAGTCAAAGAAGGTGCGGAACTCGATGTAGCCGCGGTCGAAGATGGCCTCCGGCTCAAAGGGGGTCTCGGTCAGATTCAGTCCAAAGCGGACTTCGGTGATTTCTTCTTGCATGCCAGCTATACACTTGCGAAGCCCGAGGTCAATTCGGGGCTTTTCTTCCGTTGCATCCGTGACGACATGCTCAACGGCTACGAATGCCAAGTCAACCACGCCGTCGAAGATGGTGATTACTTGCGACCAGCCGACGCGGGTGCGGGTGCCATTTTCCGAAGGCAGAACGCGCGTGTCGTGATGGGTGATGGAACCTCGAAGACTCACATCTCGATCTTGGCGAACGGTCCACAGATCGTGACTTGGGTCAACGGAATTCAGGTCGCCGACTTCGTCGATTCTCGAGCGCCAGATGAAAACCCGCGACGCGGACTTCGGCTAGACCCAGGACCACTTTCCATCCAAGCCCATGACCCCGGAACAGAAGTCATCTTTCACGAAATCTCTATAGCCAAGCCGTAGTGTAGCCAAGCCATAGTGGGACGCGACCTGAAACATGCGCCAATCGGCGTCCATCAAACCGATTGGAACAACTTTATTGATTCGTGAACTGTGAAGCAATGAATCGCTCGAGCATACTGCGTTGATCTTCGATCACGATAAGGTGGTCTCCAGGGAACAGTGCATAGTTCGAACCGATACTATTGGCACGGCCTTTAGAGTCAGTCCGTAGATCTAAGCGAATCGGCGGAGCTCCCGTGTTTTGATTCGGACGCATGATGCTGATGTTGAGATTCCCCAAGTGCTCATGCAGCTTAGCTTGCTGAACGATATCCTCGATGAAAACGCCCTTGTCCATTGGCAACGGAATACGTTCAACGTGTCGTTCTGTCCCGCCGCGACGAATTTCTAAGATGACGCTTGGCTCACCGGCACTCGCTGAATCCACTTCTGTCGGCATACCACCGGGTGGCACGGAAAACCCTTGAGCTTCCAACAGAGACGTATCGAGCTGAGGACTCGACTTGCGTATAAAGCGATTGAGGCTCAAACAACCGGATTGCGTCGTCAGCACGAGTGTTGCAAGAGCGACGCCAAGGACTAGAGGTGTAGCACTGCCCCGGTTTTCTTGTCGCTGCAGCCCAGAGTTGTTTCCGCTCATAGCGATACGCATGGGATTCCCTTCCCGATTCCAGTTTAGTTGACTCAAGCATCTTGGCTGAGCTGTCGTACTGCATTTTGATCGACCAACGTGAAGAACGCTTGGCGTCCGTCGTTGCCCTGACGCAAACTCAGCGCTGGTCGCAGACCACGACGATAAGAAGTATCGACGCACAACTTGAGAAACTTTAGCCCGCACGACAAAGTCGCCGCAAACCGCCTATTCGACCATCCATCACGGGTAGATACGTTCGGAAATCCGAGCGAACTCGCATGCAAGGATTGATTCGCATGCAGAAAGGATTCGAACTAGCTCAATCAAGGGTGCGAAGAGGAAGCTGATCGGTTCACAAAAGCTAGCATTGGGGGAACCGCAGCCAATAACGCAACTGGGGCACATTACTACTCCTTCGCGGGCAAACGCTCCCTTGGAGCAACTGCTTCCCCAAAGCCACTTGGCGTCAAGATAACTGGCCAAAAGAAATCAACCCAATGGTCCACTGCTACCGGGATTACCTCCCGGTCATTCCCCAACGATTACGGAGGAACGCTGCAACCACGGCAAACATGCATAGAATGGCGCCCAGCGTGATGGCGAAGTATCCAGCCACGAGCGTCCAACTGCCATACGCAACGTCCACGGCGGCACCCTCCCGAAGATTCTCGTCCAGTGGGACTTGGAAGCTGGTCATCAACGGGCTCGCCATACCGATTGTATTCAGCGTCGACATCACTTCGGGCGAATCGGTAACGTTGGAAGCAACATATGCGGCCGCGACTGGAAGAAAATAGACGACGATCACAATGGAGTAGCTTAGTAGCATAGCCACTGAAGTCTTCTTACAGATCGCGGAACAAAGCAATGCGCTCACTGAATTAAAGACGGCAGCCACGAAGACAATCAGGAAGAACGTGAGCACCGCCAGCCAATTGCTGCCATACATCGTAATACCTAGCAGGAACGCCAATACCATGGGCCACATCAGGAACATGGTCAGGACGTAGGACACGCGGAACCCAGCCACCAGTTTGCCCCACAAGATCTGCCACGGCTGCAGCACCGTTGTAAGTAGCAACTCCAGCGTCTGCCGCTCCCGTTCACTGGTCAGCGCCCCTGCCGAAAAAACAGGTGCCACGAGGATATTGAAGACGAGCACGTAGGAAATGTACCAGGGGCAGTGCCGTGGGTAGATGAACAAGAATGCAGCCATCAACGGAATCGCCAGTAGCATACTGATCTGGATAACCAGACGCAGCATGAGCGTTCCTTGGCTGAATAGTTCGGCATGAATCTCTTTATCGTAGACCGGATTGGCATCATCTCGCATTAACGCGGTACGTCGCGGCGGTGCGAACAGGCGATCCGGAAATTGATCTCGTTGAATCACCATGCCGATCGCATTACGAGACTCCTCTTCCAAATCGACGACATCTTGGCCCTCACTGCCAACGTCCGGCGGATAAAGCAATCGCCTCGCCGTCCAACCACAGAGCGCTGCGCTGATGGTCAAGTAAATCGGCGGAAGGATAAACGACGCAATCTGCAGTCGCAGATTTCCACTACTTTCCAAACCTCGCCAGAAGATGGCACCAACAATCACCAGCGGCAAGATCAGCAGATAGGATACGACCAACGAAGACGCGGTCCTACGGAAGCCACACGAACAAGCTAACCCGATGGAACCGAACAAGATGACCGAGATCAAGAGCCAGAGATACGCTGCCAACACTTCCCAGATACTGACACCACCGAGCGGAAGTGCGAGCATGATGATCGGTAGCGACGCCACGATTAGCACAGCCAGGTGAGTCAACGAGGCGACCATCTTGCCAATCACAATCGCCCATGGGCGAAGCGGACTGGCTAAGAGCATCTCGTAAGTTTTCCGCTCTTTTTCGCCGCTGATGGCACCCGCAGCGAACGTGGGGGCCATAAGCGAAGCTAAAACGTACTGGCCCAGGAAAAAGAAATCGACAAGCTGTCGTGCTGCGGATGAATCCGTAGAGAGATCGACTCGCCCAGATGGGTATGCCACCAGCAATACCAATGCCAACGCAAGCTGATAAACGAGCATCAAGATGAATGCTCGGCCTGCGCGAAGATTGGTCAATAACTCGCGCTGTAGAACGGGATTCTCAACAAGCAGCATATTCT
Source organism: Aureliella sp. (assembly GCA_046290675.1). GTDB lineage: Bacteria > Planctomycetota > Planctomycetia > Pirellulales > Pirellulaceae > Aureliella. Next base: position 57,623 of record JBKAHA010000005.1, on the reverse strand, counting down.
TGACTTGGTTCGCGAATTCAAAAGAGCAGGTAAAGCTAACTGCTCGACAGAACAGTACCGACCAAGGCTCAATTTACCCGTCCCGAAGTCCACAAACCAGCAGAGTACTCGCGGAATCTCATTCCCTTTCCAAGTACCTCGCAGTCTGCAAGTACCTCTCAGTCTGCGACGGGCCGAAACCCGTTTATCTTGCTAAGCTTCCGCTAGGTTCGACAGCTGCAAGAAATAGCCTTTCCCGCGGACAGTGTGAATCAGCTGCGGCAGTCCACGGTGCTTCAATTTGGACCTTAGACGGTTCATATGGACTTCGATGACATTGGTAACCCCTTCCCAGCCCGGGTTCCACAGCGAAGCACACAACATCTTACGAGTCACAATAGCCTCGCGATTGCGCATCAAAATCTCAAGAATCCGAAATTCTGTAGGTGTCAACGCGATGTTCGATTCCTCGCAGGTCACCTTCCGCTCACTCAAGTCCATTTCGAGCGGACCATAGCTTAGCCTTAACACCTCCGACGCCTGCTTGCGCAAGTGGAGAAACTCGATCCTCGCGCAGATCTCCCCTACGCCACTCCCTCCAAAGGCTAAGTCATCGGCTCCAACCGTTGCCGCCTCGCGAGCCAAAGCTCGATCAGAAGGCTTACAGATCGCCAGAATCCGAGTCATCGGTTGCCGTGATTTGATTTCATTCAGGACCGCGAGATCCTCCGCATTGGCGATTGGGAAAATAAGAAAATCACCTTGAAACTCGCCATCCAACTTCGGAAAGTCAGTCAATGTCTGACACTCCCAGCGAAATCGCTCGTCTGAAGCCAGCTCTTTCGAGACGGCGTCAGCAAAATTCGGCTCGAGGCCCATGAGGTAAACTCTTGGTGCACGGTCGGTCGTCATGAGATGTCCATCGAAAGCGCAATAGTCAAAGTAGCTCTCTCATTGCCACCCCGCCCACGACGAACTCCTGTGGGAGCCATGGAATTCCCGGACAGGTGTTCACCGCATCTAGCTAGGATCGAAGATCGTGCCTCACCGCCAGGATATTAAGCAGAGCTTCAGCGGACGATTCGCGGTTTCAAACTCCGACACAGATCCCAGCTTCAGGGTGAAGAACTCGTATCTGGGACATTTAGACGACAAAACACACGAAGTGTCCGCTGTCCTAGATCCTGAGAAAAAGCGAGCTGTTGGGTTATGAACCCTCCCACTTACAGAATGTGCCGCCGGGGATGCCTTAATTTTCCGTAAGCATCTAGTCATCCATAGCGGTGGAAGGTCTCAGCCCTGGCCTTCATGGCGTAACCTCGCCTTAATCTCAACCAGACGTCGGCTCTGCTCTCCCTCCCAACCGCGACTCGTAGGCTGGTAGAACTGCCGATCTACGCCTAGGTAATCCTGCTCAACAACGCCGTCCACTGAGTTGTGGGAATACTGGTAGTCCTTGCCATGCCCAAGCTCTTTGGCGCCGGCGTAGTGCGAATCCCTGAGGTAAACTGGGACGGGAATTAATTGCCCATCTCGAACTTCCGACAAGGCAGCTCCAATCGCAGTTGTTGCGGAGTTACTTTTCTCCGCCGATGCCAGATAGATCACGGTCTGTGATAACGTCAACTGGCACTCAGGCAAACCGATAAATTCGCACGCCTGGGCTGCCGACATTGCCACAACGAGAGCCTGTGGATCTGCATTACCGATGTCCTCCGATGCCAGGATGACAAGCCGGCGGCAGATGTAACGTACGTCTTCGCCAGCCTCCAACATTCTCGCCAACCAGTAGAGTGCAGCATCCACATCACTACCGCGAATACTTTTGATCAACGCACTCGAAATGTCGTAGTGCTCGTCGCCAGTACCGTCGTACTGAATCGTTTTGCGTTGCATGGATTCGCGCAGCAATTCCTCAGTCAGTGCAATCGAATCACCTTCAGACGACAAAACGGCAACTTCCAGCACGCTCAGCGCCCGCCGTGCATCCCCTTCGCTAGCAACCGCCAAGAACTCGAGCGCGCCGTCTTCTACCGAAACATGGTACGAACCCAAACCGCGTTCACGATCCGATAGTGCTCGTAGAAGCAGTGACTGAATGTCGGATTCGGATAAGGGCTGTAATTGGAATATTTGGCTTCGGCTTAGCAGAGCACCATTGACGGCAAAATAAGGATTGCTGGTCGTTGCGCCAATGAGCGATACCACTCCGTCTTCCACGTCTGGCAGCAATGCGTCTTGTTGCGCCTTGTTGAACCGGTGAATCTCATCGACAAAAAGCAAGGGCTTTTCCCCGCCCGATGAAACTTCGTCTCGCGCCCCCTGCAATATCTCGCGTAGATCCTTAACGCCACTCGTGACGGCGCTCAGAACCTTGAGAGTCCCACCTGTTTCTGACGCCAGCAGGTGGGCTAGTGTTGTCTTGCCGGTTCCTGGCGGCCCAAAAAAGATGACCGACCCGAGACGCCTTGCGTAAATCAGACGCCTCAACAACTTCCCTTCGGCCAAAAAATGTTGCTGACCACAATACTCGTTGAGTGTACGTGGCCGCATGCGGGCAGCCAACGGACGATGTCGGTCCCGATTCTCGGATTCTTGTTGACTGAAAAGATCCATGGATGCTGCCTATTCGACCGAGTAAAAACGTGAGCGAACCAAAGCGCGGGCTTAGTACAGATTCGCGGCCAGCATTGCGACTTACCACCTGCTCATACCAGCCCTATGCGATGTTAGGTGTTCTTCTGAGGCTTCTAACTGCAAAAGGGTCTCCCGAAAAACGGTCGCATCAAGTGTGCCTCAGTTGTTTCTCTGCCCAAGGTGCAAGTTGTTCCCGAAAGATTTTGGAGTTGTGCCGAATATCCGTTGGCAACCGTTGGGGATATATGAGCACGTCCTCAATTGACGCTGTCAGTTCTTTCGCAGCCCCCATCTCGAGCAACTCTCTACGAAATGCCTCCGTCGTCGCTGCGTCCGGTGGGCGTTTTTCTTGCCACGGCTCGGCGATCAAAACCGGACGTTGACTGTCTTGCTCACCAATCCCCACAAGTGCCGATCGATGGACGCGGTCGTGGTTGTTAAAGATCGCCTCACAAGGCTCTGTAAACAGAGCCCCCTGCTGTGTCCGGACACGATGAGACTTGCGACCACAGCACCAAAATCGATCCTGATCATCAAGGTAGCCAACATCCCCCATCCGATGCCAAACCGTCCCCTGATCATCGACCTTGTGCAATGGATTCTGGTCGACTCTCGTTACATACCGCTGTGTAACCACATCGCCACGGACCATTAGCTCGCCGATTTCGCCGCGTGCAACTTCACGGATATGTTCTAGCCTTGCAATGGGGCCGTCATCGATCGCAATGACCTTCCAATCGATGCCCGAGAACCGCTTACCGACACAGGTACCAGCTCCCTGCCGACACTTTTCCGCCGTTTCCTCGAGAATCTCACGAGACTCAATCGAAGCCACGGGTAGTGCTTCCGTAGCGCCATAAGGTGTATACATACACCCATCTTCGGCGATCATCGCTCGCATCCACTCCAAGACGTGAGGTGCCACTGGAGCACCCGCCGAAAAGACTCGATTCAGCTGCGGTGTCTTGCGGCGGACTTCATTCGCGTGTTTCGCGACCGTCGTCCAAAGAGCGGGTGAACCAAAAGCTTGATTGATCTCCCACTGGTCCATGGCATCCAGCAGACGCGGGGGATCCACATCCGCGGGTCGTGTTGGATCCATATCGGGAATCACTGTCGTCGTTCCCATAACTGCATTGAACAGACCGAACAACGGGAAACCCGAAAGATCGAGGCCTCCCGGCTGAATTCCGTAGTGGGAAACCAGCTGGTCAACCTGACTGTTAAACGTTCTCTGCGTATAAAGAACCCCCTTTGGTGGTCCCGTACTACCCGTTGTAAAAATGATTGCCGCCTCAGAGTCTGGTGTTAGAACGGGCGGCTGGTAGAGTGACGACGGAGTGCCTTCCAAATCTTCTAACGTGGGTTTTGGTAACAAGCCAAAACGCTTGCCTACCGTTACGTTAAATTTGGCATTGGGAAATCTCCGACTTAGCACCATACGGATAGCTTGTGCCGCGGGAATCGCGACGAAACCATCTGGGTTGGTGGCTTCCAAGCATCGGATCAGGTTCTTACGTCCCATGCCTGGATCAATGAGCACGACGACGGCACCAGCTTTCAACAAAGCAAATACGAGCGAAACAAAATCTGCTCCAAATTTCACCAGCATGACAATACGCATGCCAGGTTCGATTCCCATCTGTTGGAATCCCGCCGCGATCGAAGAAGTCTGCAACTCGAGCTCGGCAAAGGTCATCGTCGAGTAGTCACGATGACGACCAGCCTCAAAGCGTCCTTTTGCCGACGCCATCGCGATTTGCGAAGGAAACTGACTCGCCACGCCGTGAAGACGTGAAGCGATATTCGCAGATAATTCGGTTTGAGCGTTCGGCTCCATAAAATTCCTAGCTGGTCGTTCGAACTGGCTGGCCAAGGTGAGGCTGGATCAATACTGAGACCGCAGCGTACACACCCAATTCTACAAGAGAATTCGCAGCCCTCGTAAGCACAAGCTGTACTCAGCATGGTCACGCCAACACAGCTTGGATGTGATCCAGAATGACTTGGGGTATGTCGACTCCCGTCGCCTTTCGCAGTCCCTTCCAGCCCGGAACTGCATTGACCTCCAACACTCGCAAAATCCCATCCGCCCCGGGTAAAAGATCTACCCCGACAATGCACCGACTCCGATCGCCGCCAGCGACCGCATCTCGAGCTCGCTTCGCCAATTCCAACTCATCCTCCAAAAGGTCGTGTGATGCAACCCTTCCACCGACGGCCACGTTCGTCTTCCAAGATTGTTCGACGCTGTGACGTCGCATTGCGTAGGCTTCATCTCCGACGAGGAAGACGCGGATATCGTACCCGACCGGCTCACAGAACTGTTGCAGATAGAGCACGCTACGAAGCTGTTGAAGGGAGCTGAAAACACGCCACGCCATATCCGCGTCCCGAACGCGCATGATTCCCCGTCCTTCGCCACCGAAGATCGGTTTCACAATCACGTCACCACCCAATTCATCAAATTTCTCGAGTGCCGCATCTCGCGTCTGGCAAACATAGGTCTGAGGAACTTCCAAACCCGCCAAGCACAAGCGCTGAGTCGTCAACCACTTGTCGATACAAGTCTCGAGACACTTGGGCGCATTGAAGACGCCAACGCCACATTCCACTGCTGCATGAAGCAAGTCCATCCTCAAAACGACCTGCTCTAGAGAACCGAGGGGCATCGTGCGCACGATGACCGCGTCCAGATCCCGCAGTGAATTCGTCAATCCAGTTGACGATACCTGCGCATCGAGGTCCGAGAAGCTCAACACCGAGGCTTCAAAATCCCTCCGCTGCGCCGCGGACATAAGCTCACGCACATAGGGGCTCGCATCCGACCCAAGAATTCCGAGGCGAAAATTGCCACGTTCCAAACCGGTTCTCCTCACGCTTCGTCATTCTTGCAGGAGTAAGGGCTAACCGGCAAAAGACTGCTCAACCAGGTCTCCACGCAGCTCACCTGCCGTGAAGCTGTTTCCCGTGCGCATATTTAGCAAAGTCACTTCTGCAGGACTGAACAGGCCGGGATCAATCTTGTAGAAGTCGAAGTCATAACGCTTGAAGATTTCGGCAAAGGGCGCGCCAAAGTCATTGGAAGCCTTGCTTGGAAGCTTCTCCGCTAACTCACGCAGTAGCTCGTCTTCGCCCTCCAGCCAGATTGAAACGTGGCCGCCGTAGAGAATCGCATCATTGGTCCTGCCGATGCCTTTCGCAAAATCGGGGCTGGGAGGGCATAGCGGCGCATAGCCGTAAGCAGATTTCACATCTGCGAGAGGTCCACCCAACTCATGTATCTTGTGCAATGCCGTCTCCACACTTCTTGCAACAACTTGCACACACCCAGCAATTGAACTGGTCGGCGCGATCGCGATGCACAGCTCGCTCGGAGCGACTTCGCATTCACTGGCCATGGCAACCAGCACTTCATCTTCAGGCAATTTCGCGCTCTCGAGAGTCCCAACAGCGCACACATCGTCATCGTGAGCCGACATTTCGATCAGCATCTCTTCTCGTCCGCGCCGAACACGCATCGGCCCTGATCCCATCGCGAAAAAGTCCCCGTGCTTGACTGGCCATCCCGCGTACTGACCGTACATGCAAGCCCGGACGGGATCATCGGAGGCAACTTGAATCCAAGGCCCCCTCCAAACCGATCGATCGCCTGCAACCAATTCGACTTGCGCCCGGCCAGCGAGGCAGACCCTAGCAAACTGCAGGCCAGCCGATAACCCGCCTGGTACATTGATGCCGCAGTCCAAGAGTTGCGTGCCTGAATCCGTAACATGATGCTCTATCTTTAATTCAGATAGCTGCTGTTTCATCGATTCATAAACGACTGCTGCGGATCGATTTAATCCACTCGCTGCAATGAGTCGACTTTCCCCTGTGTTCATCTTCAGATCCGCTTTTTCGATTGACTAGCCAATATCAGCCATGGACACGCGATCCCCGACCGCTTCCGCAAATTTCATCCATGGTGGACAACCGATGAATTTGCCAAATAGCACCATTCGGGCCGTTTGATTTCACTCGCAGTTAGAAGCCGAAGACTGCGCTGGTCTGGTATTCTCAACAAAACGAGTTCCACCACAACACGGCACATTTCTCCACATTTGCTTTGTAGGCCTACGACGAATTCGATGACCGCATTTTCACTCCTCGGCTGCATCGCATACGGATTTCTGATCGGTTCGATGTTCTTCGTGCTTCGCCATACTTTTGGCCGACAGAAGGGCATCGTTACGGAAGTGTGCGTCGTCTTTTTGCTTTGCTGCTTGGCGTTGGCCCTGCGATTCGCCATGCTACCTCTCGTTTGGAACATCTTCGAAGACGCAGAGTTCCTTCCCGACGCTTGGAAACTGGATCAGGGCGTGAGTTGGCCCGAGATTGCATCTTGCCTGCGTCCAGTCCTTGGTGCAGTCTTCATTGCATATCTATCACGTTTGTTTGAAGAGCTGCGTTTCAAAAGAGCTTTCCAGCTTGATGAACTGTTCCGTTTAACGACCATCGTGGCTGTCGCACTACTTACCTGGACACAAATCCCTGGCCCATCGCCGCTGAGCCTCTGCCTCCTATTCCTCGTGTATTGGGCTGCAGAGGTGGCCCTTGCGAGCAAACTCGCTGTCGCGCGTTCTATCTCTTATGTCTTCGGCTTTCTTCTCTTCGCAACCATGTTAACCGCCTTCGGCATCGATATCCTGCAAACAGTTGGGATACGCAGGACGACACCGGGCCAAGTTTCGTTGCTGCTATTGGCACTCATTTTTGGGATCCACAGCGGACCTGCTCTCTGGGAATACATGCTGCGTGACAGCCCACATGTACACACTTTTGCGCTTCGTTTTACCAGAGGAATCTTATCGCTTGGTAGCCCTGAGTCTCAGATTCGGACCGCATTGCCAATCCAGCTTTGGCAATTTGACCGGGGTGTTACCTTTCTCAATCACGGTTCCTTCGGTGCCGTACCGCTTGCAATCCGCGACCATCAAGATCAGTGGCGGCAGGAATGCATGAATCAGCCAATGGAGTTCTTAGCCCGCCGATACGACCAGCTCGCCGCGGACCACCGATTCTGGCTTGCCACTCGCCTTGGGACTAAGACGGAGAACATCGCATTCTGCGACAATGCCACCGCCGGTATGAATGAAATAGCGCGGTGGTTTCCGTTAAATGCTGGCGACGAAGTCCTAATGAACGACCATGAGTACGGTGCCGTTCGCCGAATCTGGGAGCGTCGATGCCAAGAATCGGATGCCAAGCTGATCGACGCAACGATTCCATCAGAATTGGAGTTACCATCCGAGATTCACGACGCGATCATCAGCTCGGTTACGCCGGCGACCAAACTTGTGATTCTCAGCCATATCACCTCGCCGACTGCGATCCGAATTCCCGTGGAATCGCTGTGCAGAGAATTAGAAACAAGATCCATCGCGACGTGTATTGATGGTCCTCACGCTGTGCTTCAAGAGACGCTGCGATTGGAAAAACTGGGATGCGACTTCTTTACTGCCAGTTGCCACAAATGGCTTTGCGCGCCGCATGGCAGCGGTTTTGTTTACATCGCGCCGAAGTGGCATGAACAGGCAAAGCCAACGCGGCTGAGTTGGGGGCGTCTGCCTCCGCAGACGCCCGAACATTGGGCTGACGAATTCACTTGGACGGGCACGCGGGACTACTCTGGTTACCTATCTGTGAAGCGGGCATTCGAATTCGCTGATGATCTAGGCCGCGATCATGTAGACCGCAGGAATCATGCACTAGCTTGCTACGCTCGGAACAAGCTATCCGAAATACCGGGTGCAGAACCTGTCACCCCCGAAGGCCGCGAATGGTTCGGCTGGCTAGTCGGCATTTGGCTACCGCAATTTGATGGTAAGAAACCGGCGACCGACGTTCTTGCCTTCTATCAAGATCTGCAGCGCGTGCTCAGAGAAAAGTACGGCATCGAAGTGATGATTGTACATTTCGGTCATCGCCACTTAGTTCGTGTTTCCTGCCACCTCTACAACACGACCCACGATATCGATTTCCTGCAAAAATCAATTCTTCGTGAAATGCGATTCGCTGACTTAGTTGACTAGCCGACATGCCGCCACTGTGTGGAATTGAAACAATATCTAGTTCGAGGAATCGGATTGCTTGCGTCCCGTACCGCTCGTTTCCATTAGAGTGGCTTTGTCGTATGGAAGACGGCGTAGAGATAAAAACGGCTTGCAATTTTCGATACGGGCGGGCCAAAGCTGCCGTGCCTCAGCGTTTCCCTTTGGCTGGAGTTGGCTTCAGAAAATACCAACTTTCTCATGTGATTCTCATGCGAGAAAGAAATGGATTCTCGCGGACAGGTCCGACGACCACGGCTCGACTCTGCATGGAAAAAGACGCAGAGATATCTCTCCATTTAGCTGGAAATTGGTTATCTGGAGCACCCGCTGTCGTCGATGAACCTTGCTGTCAGCAAACGACGGCCTATGATTAGTTCGTAGGCCTTCATTGCCTGCAGAAAATGAACTTCCGGCAAACCATCGGCAGAGGGACCAATTTTAGCGTTGGCCTAGATCAATAGTAGCATGTGCAGAAGCACGCTCGATCTACGTCAGTCTCGCAGCGGCTCCGTTCATGCCGCCGTGTGCTGGAAGATTCGAAATAGCCGTTAAGACTTACCTCCGGGTAGTGTTCTTAACGGCTTTTTTCGTTCTTTGCTCATTCCAGTCGTTTGGCCGAAATTGTGGTCGACCATGGATGGCAGTTCTAGGCAACCATCGATGCGTCATTGCTTCGGTAAACCACGCGTGACTGCGTTGGCGGCTCTATTAACCGATGGCTTCGGCGAAGGGCATTTTCTCTGCACCAGCGACCCACACTCGTCTCACACGTCCATGTAGCGTCTTGGAAAGGACGGGGGAATTGGCGCTAGCCGAATTCAAGGCAGAACGTTCGACCACCCATTGCTGTTCTGGGTCGATCAAAACCAAGTCCGCTGGCCGCCCGACGTTCAATGTTCCACTTTCCAGGCCAAGCACGTTTGCAGGTGCCACGGCGAGCAGTTCAATCGCCCTGGACCAGGTCAAATGTCCAGGACGAATCAGATGAGTGATCGTCATCGCTAGCGCGGTATCTAGCGAAGTCATCCCAAACGGAGCCGCATCTAACTCCTGCATTTTCTTCTCAAGAGCCCTCGGCTGATGACCCGCACTTAGCACGTCGATGGTCCCATCTGCAACCGCTGCGATACAGGCGTCGATGTGTGCCTGGCTGCGAAGCGGTGGATTTACTTTCAAATTGGAGTCAAAAGTCTGAAGTAGCGCATCGGAAAGGCACAAATTCGCGATCCGTACGCCCACCGTTACCTGAACACCCCGCGACTTATGGCGTCGAACGAGTTCGACTCCACCAGCCGTCGAAATGCTGCTTAGATGTAGCCTGCCACCGGTCGTTTCGATCAGTCTTAGATCTCTCGATGTCGCCAAGTCTTCAGCTTCAGACGGGAGCGGAGCGAGCGCCAACTTGAGCTGTTCCATTCCTTCATGCATCACGCCGCCGCGAGTTAGACTCGGCACCTCGGGATGATCAATTAGCGGGCGATCAAACATCAAACAGTATTCGAGCGCGCGGCGGAGCAAAGCCGTGTTGTGAAGTGGCTTGGGAGCATCACTCAGAGCAATAGCCCCGGCATCCACCAACGAACCAATCTCCGCCAGTTCCTCCCCTTTTTGCTCCTTGCTTACGCAGCCGACAACGTGAACGCGACAGTTGTCTGCCCGGGCCGCCTTCTGCCGCACGAATTCGACGGCCGCCGCCGTATCAATGGGAGGATCCGTATTGGCTGAGCACGCAATGGATGTGAAACCGCCGGCCAGCGCGGCTGCTGTTCCGGATTCGATCGTTTCATCTTCTTCGCAACCTGGCTCGCCCAACTCGGTCATTAGGTCAACGAAACCAGGTGCGACAATCAACCCGCTAGCATCAATTCGATCGCATTCCGGAAGATCTCCATCGGCGGGATCAATCGCTGCAATCCTTCCGTCCTTGACTAGGATCCTCGCCTGGCGATCCAGCGACTGCGTCGGGTCAACAACGTGTCCGTTCTCAATCAAGAAGCTAGAAGACATGTAAAACTCGCGAGAAGATCTCTTACTTAGGTACTTGGATTCGAGCCGCCGGATTCGAATTCACATATGCGTGTGTGGTCAAATATCACAAACCAATGTCGAGTCACTCATCAACTTGTCCGAGCAGCAACCACAGAGCCGCCATCCGAATCGCAACGCCATTGCTCACTTGCTGAAGGATCACCGAGTGCGGCCCATCGGCGACGTCGGGCGTAATCTCGACGCCGCGATTAATGGGACCTGGAGCCATGATCAAAATGTCTGGTTTGCTCTTCCGCATTCGCTCCATAGTCATGGCGTAGAGAAGTGCGTATTCGCGAACGGACGGGAATGGCCGGGTCGCCTGGCGTTCAAACTGAATCCGTAACAGATTCAGCACATCACACTTTGGAAGAATCGCATCCAAGCTGTACGAAACTTCGACGCCCATTGATTCCCAGTCGCGCGAAACCAGCGTAGCAGGCCCACATACGATGACGTGCGCGCCTAGTTTTTGTAGCCCCCAAATATTGGAGCGTGCCGTTCGGCTATGAGCGATGTCGCCAACCAACGCCACTGTTAGCCCTTCCAAACTGCCACGTTTTTGGCGAATCGTCAGGATATCGAGCAACCCCTGCGTCGGATGTTCGTGTGGCCCGTCGCCAGCATTGAGCACCGAGCAATCGAGATGCTGCGAAAGCAAGTGGGCTGTACCTGGCGTGGCATGACGCGTGACCACACCATCCACCCCCAAAGCCTCGATTGTCTTCGCCGTATCAATAAACGTTTCGCCCTTGGCAACCGACGAGCCGGAAGACGAAAATTCGACGGTATCTGCGCCAAGTCGTTTCGCTGCTAGCGAAAAACTGTTTCGGGTTCGTGTGCTGTTTTCAAAAAAGAGATTTGCGATTGTCTTACCCGACAACAACGGCAGCTTGCGACTTGAATGCTCTGCCTTTGACTCCGCAACGGCGGCGATCATCCATTCCGCCGCATCGAGAAGGATCGTAATCTCCTCGGCCGACAAAGATTCGAGACCAAGCAGATGCCGATGCCTCCAGCGACGCTTTAGGGCATGTAGTTCATCGATATTCACAGAGTTGTTCCAAGACCAGCCGCGTTGAGACCAAACGCACGTCACACCAGCCTGAGAGCCAAACCAACGCGTTTTGAGACTCGTTGGTAGGTTTCCCGAATGCTGTCTGAGAGCGTGCTGTATCGCGGTCCTGAGCGCTATATTGAGTGCTATCCTGAGCTCGGTCTCATGAATACTGCTCGATAACGTAGACAGTTTCCACGACGTCCTGCACGCTGGCCGAATTGTACGGCATCCGCGGTAATTCGCGAGCCATCCCGTGAAAGTTGCCAGCCAGACCGTTGCTGGAGAGAACAAGGCTTCGACGCCACCCCAAAAAAGAGCGGGCGAAAATAAGGACAGACCAACGCCCTACCCGAGAAAGTACTCAACGGAGCTAGTTAGCGTCCGCCGCTTTGGCCTTCGCGTTCTCCGATTTTGCGAATTCACGCAACGGCTTGGGCAGCGGAAAATGGACTTGTTCGGTGCGGACAGTCTCTTCTCGGACCGTCGCGCCGAATTTCTCGACCAACCAGTCAATGGTACTTGAGACGACGGATTCTGGCGCACTAGCCCCCGCCGTCACCAAGATCGTGTCGGATTCCTTGAACCAGCTCGGATCAATGTCATCCGCTCCGTCGATGAGAAACGCATCGCGTCCCTGTTCACGTCCGAGCTCCCTCAGACGCTGACTATTGCTACTGTTTTGGCTACCTAACACCAGAACTACATTGGCTTCTTCACTGAGCAAACGAACCGCTTCTTGGCGATTCTGAGTCGCGTAGCAGATGTCCTCCTTCGGCGGACTTTCGATCCATGGAAAACGGCTACGTAGACGTTGGATAATTCGGTTCGCATCGTCTACGCTCAGAGTGGTTTGAGTGAGATAAGCCAGCTTGGTTTGCTCATCAAAATTGAGCTCATCAACGCCCGCCTCGTCTTCGACCAAGACAATCGCTTCGGGTGCTTCCCCCATCGTACCGATGACTTCGTCATGACCTTCGTGCCCAATGAGAATGATCGTGTACCCGCCTTTGGCGTACTTAATCGCTTCAAGGTGGACCTTGGTGACCAATGGACATGTCGCATCGATGGCGAACAGTTTTCGTTCCTTCGCGACCCGACGAATCTCTGGAGACACTCCGTGGGCCGAGAAAAGCACGGTCGACTCTTCAGGGATCTCCTCCAAATCATCCACAAACACCGCACCCTTGGCTTCGAATGTCTTCACGACATACTGGTTGTGTACGATCTCGTGATACACGTAAATCGGAGTTCCGAATTTGGCTATCGCCAACTCGAGACTGGAAACAGCCATGTTGACGCCCGCGCAAAATCCTCTGGGAGCTGCAAGAATGATTTCCATGTTGTACCTGTCCGACAAACTTCAATAATGATTCGAGCGTTGGGCTTGCGTGTAGCCGCGACCAAGAGCGCCGTATTCTCTGCTTTCAGGTTGCAAACCTAGTCTTGCAGCTCAGACGATCAAGGAGCCCGTGCTGAACAAGCACAATAGGTTTCGGTCGCTGTGGCCGGTTTACTCTTGCTGACCTGCAACTTTATTTCGTCCAGATTCTCACTCCATTATGCGGCAAACTTCGATCGGCACGACCTGCTCGGGCGAGCATTTTGAGGCGGAAGCCGAAAGAATTCGCGTTCGCTCCATCCAGCGCCCTTGGAACCTCGCTGAAGCCCAGGATTACTGCCGCACTTGGGCCAAAAAACAGTACGAAAACTTCGGTGTTGTGAGTTTGCTACTTCCCCGGTCCATCCGGCAAGACTTTTACAACGTTTATGCCTACTGCCGCTGGTCTGACAACCTGAGTGACGAAGTCGACTCAAGAGAAAAAAGCCTACATCTGCTCCGAGAATGGGAGAACGACCTCGCACATTGCCACCCCGATTCGGGAGCGACGCCAAGCCACCCCATCCTGATAGCTAACCGCGATACGATCGAGAGGCGTCACTTGGATGTGACTTGTTACCGAGATCTTCTCGTTGCTTTCCGGCAGGATCGCGATGTGAATCGCTACGATTCTCAGCAAGCTGTACTAGATTACTGTAGGTACTCGGCGAACCCAGTTGGACGTATCATTCTCGGTCTCGCAGGATCAAACAGCTCCGAAAATGACCGGCTCAGCGACCTTATTTGCACTGGGCTCCAGCTAGCCAATTTTTGCCAAGACATGTCTCGAGACGCAGCCATCAATCGCATCTACGCACCAAAATCACTTTGGAAGGCTCACGGTGTAACCGAGAAGATGATTCTCGCGGCACGTCCCACCAATGAACTCCGGGCAATGCTCAAGCAGTGGGTCGGCGAAACCAAGCCTTTTTTTGAGAATGGCAAACCACTAGTACGAAACGTGCCCAAATGGCTGTCCGCCGACCTAGAATTGTTTATTGCCGGCGGCTCGGCGATCCTGCATCAGATCGAGAAGGCGAATTTTGACGTTTGGACGGGACGTCCAACGGTGTCCAAATGGCACAAGGCGAGGCTGTTTGGAGCAGTCCTCTTTCGCAAACTGATTCCAGGATCGTAGCGGCCAACGCGTTGGTCAGCCACAGAAAAAACAATAGAAACCGTCGTCACTCAGCCCGTCAGGTCCAGCAGAACCAAACTATTTGGTTAACCCAATCGTGAACCAAGAACTGGAAGCAAGCTATCGGTGGTGCGAACGGATCTGCCGAAGCAGCCGAAGTAGCTTTTTTACTTCCTTCCGGCTCCTTGTTCCCGCTCGCCGTCGAGCGATGCATGCTCTTTACGCGTTTGCCAGGATCAGCGATGACCTAAGCGACGAGGGGGAAAATCCAGATCAGGCCCGCCAGCGGTTGGCAGTTTGGTCCCAAGATTTGGAATCACAGATCGCTCCGTCAACGGAAAATCGATTGAGCCCCGCCGCTCCCGCACTCGAAGAATTTTCTCAAATCTGGCCGGCATTACAGGATGCCAGCGGGCAATTCGAAATCCCCAAAGATCGGCTCAGGGAGATTGTGCGAGGCGTCTCGATGGACTTAGATGAATCCCGAATCGAGTCCTGGGACGATCTACATCACTATTGCTACCATGTTGCTTCTGCCGTCGGACTGGCATGCACACATATTTGGAGCAACGGACAAGCCGTGCCATATGCGGCTGCAGTGGATTGTGGAATCGCATTTCAATTGACCAATATTCTGCGTGATGTTCGAGAAGATGCAGCAATGGGAAGAATCTACCTCCCCGATGAGCTTCTGAAGGAATTTCAAATTGACCGGGCACGTTGGCTGGCAGGTAAACCCGATGGAGACTGGAAAGGCCTTTTGCACCAGGTTTCAAATCAAGCGTTTGAGCTTTACCAACGCGGCTGGGAAACCCACGCCTACTTAAGCCGAGATGGCCAAAAAATGTTCTCGTTGATGTGGCGTAGTTACCGCGCGTTACTCGAAGCCGTGGTCCAAAATCACGAAGACATTTGGAATCCCAAACGCATATCGCTGAAACGTTCGCAAAAGCTAGGGCTCGCTGCACGCCACTTCATCCCTCCCCTCTATCGAAGACTAGCTCCTCCCTAACCTGCTTCTGGCTTTCGATCTCTCGAATTACGGAACTCGACTCATACGGACTTGGTGACCGCCTCGTGAATCGGAGCCCTTATCCCCGAAATGATTCCCAACAACACTGCGTCATCGCTGGAGGTGGTTTGGCTGGGATCGCGGCCTCACTGAAATTAGCCCAAGCTGGCTTTCGAGTGACTCTACTAGAAGCCAAACGGAGGCTTGGCGGTCGAGCGGGATCCTACAGCCCAAATGACTCGGGGGATGACCAGATTGATTATTGCCAGCATGTTGGCATGGGGTGTTGCCATGCGTTGCAGCAGCTCATCGAGATGCTCGACCAACAAGAGCAATGGACGCGGCATCGCGAGCTCCATTTCTATGGACCGAGTGGCAGGTACTCCAAACTCGGAGCACTACCGCTCTTGCCGGCGCCGCTGCACATTGGGCATTGGATTTTCAAGTGGCCGGATCTCTCGTTGCCCGATCGAATGCATGTCGCCCGAGGCATGCTCGCGCTGTCCCAACTCGATATCCAAGACCCGAATTCACATGATGTACCCGCAATCACATGGCTCAAGGAGAATGGACAAACCGAATCGTGTATCGCAGCATTTTGGACGACCGTCATCGTTAGCGCTCTGGGCGAGCAAACCGATCGAGTTTCACTCTACTCCGTAGCTAAGGTATTCCAAGATGGATTTCTTGGAGCGCGTGACGCGTTTCACTTACTTGTGCCGCAGCGACCGCTCGACGAGCTATTTAATTTTGGGGCCATGGCGTCCCTAAAAAAAGCAGGCGTCGATGTCCGACTTTCCTGCCCGCTCAAAGCCATCGCACCGCGGCAAGCATCCAAGCATTCACGGGGCTTCGAAATCATGACCCCCGATCACGTTTTCCACGCCGATGAGTTAATCGTGGCTCTTCCATGGCACCAAATTTCCCGTCTGTGCCCTCAAATAGGCACAGCCCAGCTAACAGCCCTGGAGGATTTTCTGAAAGTGACTGGCGAAAACTGCCAACAATTAGGCAGCTCCCCCATCACCGGCGTTCACACTTGGTGGGACGGACCGTGGCTTGAAACACAACACGCCACCATCGTGAATCGGCTCTGCCAATGGGTATTTCCCAAGCCGACGGTCAATCTCACAAGCCCATGGACTCAGCCAAAATCCTCGGGCGTTGCGGCAGATTTGCCTAGCTCGACACGCAATTCGTTGGAAAGTTCGCAATTCAGTGACTCAACTTACTATCAGATCGTCATCAGCGCCTCTCGCGACTTGAGTAGCCTTTGTAAGGCTGAGCTTAGCCACGCGATCCACGAAGACCTAGGACAGGTGTTTCCGAAAGCGAAAAGGGCAAAACTACTTCGCTGCGAGGCAGTAACCGACCCCAACTCCGTCTTTTCTGTGCGATCAGGATCGGCAGCCTTTCGCCCAGACCAGAAAACCGAAATCCCTGGATTGTGGTTAGCCGGCGATTGGACCCAAACCGGTTGGCCTGCCACGATGGAAGGCGCCATCTTGAGCGGATTCAGCGCAGCAGGTCGCATCATGGGACAGCACCAACATTGATCGCTCATAATGAACTCCACAACACAACGGCGATGGGTTTCACCGCAAAGAAGCCGAACGGTTGTGCGGTCGCCTTAGAGACGAATTAATGCTATTTTCATAATAGCCCCCAAACATTGTCCTGATCGAAGCTCTCTCCTTTCCTACTTTGGACAACATAAGCCATGGAAGTCTTGGTTTGGTTCGTCGCATTTGGCGCGTCGGTAGTGGCCCTTGCGCAAGCATTCTTCTTCTTCAAATGGATGATGACCTGTGAAGAAGGCACAGAAGAAATGCGGACGATTGCGTCTGCAGTGCGAGACGGCGCCAACGCCTATCTGAAGCAACAGTACATCGTTGTGACGATGGCCTTTATTGCGATTGCGGCGTTACTGGCCGTAGCCGCGTTTGGCTTTGGCCTTCAAAGTCAGTTCGTCCCCTTCGCCTTTGTCATGGGTGGGTTCTTTTCCGGTCTCGCTGGCTGGCTTGGGATGAAGACCGCCACACAGGCCAGCGCACGGACTGCAGCGGCAGCACGCAACTCGTTGAATCAAGGCTTACGAGTCGCGTTCCGCAGCGGAGCCGTGATGGGCCTGACTGTTGTTGGACTTGGACTTTCCTACATCACCGTCTGGTTCGCCATTCTCTATTGGCTCTGGCCGATGTTTGCTGGAGAAGAGAATGCGTTGTCTCTCGAGTCCGTTACGGTCACGATGTTGTGCTTTGGAATGGGAGCCAGTGCCCAAGCTCTCTTTGCTCGCGTTGGAGGTGGCATTTTCACTAAGGCCGCCGATGTAGGTGCCGACCTCGTTGGAAAGGTCGAGCAAAGCATGAGCGAAGACTCGCCCCGGAATCCAGCGACGATCGCGGATAATGTTGGCGACAACGTTGGCGACGTGGCCGGCATGGGAGCTGATTTGTACGAGTCCTATTGCGGTTCGATTCTCGCAACCGCCGCACTAGGAGTTGCGGCGTTCGCGAACCCAAGCCTGATTCCAGGTATCGATGAGGAAGCGAGAATCAATAACCAGCTCTTTGCTGTTCTGCTGCCGATGGTTTTGGCTGGAGTCGGAATCCTACTTTCGATCGCCGGCATCTATCTTGTTCGTACGACGGAAGATGCCAGTCAAAAAAACCTACTCGCCGCGCTTGGACGCGGAATTAACTTTTCCGCGGTCGCGGTGTGCATTGCGACAATCGGTTTGGCTTGGCTGCTGATGCCAGCAACCCCAGGCACTTTAGTCGGTCCGATTCCTGGAGTTGCCTTCAGCGTCATTGTAGGACTGGCCGCAGGGTGGCTCATTGGTAAGTACACCGAGTACGCCACCAGCGATGAATTCAGCCCGACAAAAAAACTGGCACAACAAGCTGAAACCGGTCCAGCCACGATCATCATCGGTGGCGTTGCGGACGGCATGGGCAGTGTTTGGGCACCTGTGGTTGTTATTTGTTTTGCAACCATGCTTTCGTTCGGATTCGCCTGCGGCTGGAACTTAGGCGAACCACAGTACTTCGCACTAGGGCTATATGGTGTCGGTATCGCGGCTGTCGGGATGCTAAGCACTCTAGGCATCACCCTGGCCACTGACGCGTATGGTCCGATCGCCGACAACGCCGGTGGCAATGCGGAAATGGCTGGGCTCGAGTCTCAAGTCCGAGAGCGCACCGATGCACTCGACTCGCTCGGTAATACAACCGCGGCCACAGGGAAAGGCTTTGCCATCGGTTCCGCAGCATTGACAGCACTCGCGCTGCTCGCTGCCTACGTGGAAGAAGTCCGAATCGGCTTCGAACGCTGGGCGGACGAGGCCGTCGTTGAACTGGTCGACGATGGCCTGTACAAGCTGTCTCCAGGTTTTGTGATTGCGAAGCAGGGTGAAGAAGCACACGGCTACCTTGCGATGCCATACCTCTTCCTCGACCCGGACCTACGAGCCGCCTGGAATGAAATTTCATTCAAAAACGGCCCTGCAAGAATCTCTACAGAGGTGGCTGATATGCGTCAGGGAGACCATGGTCCGATTGTGACGCTGGTGGGAACCGGTGGCAAACTCACGGATCTTCGATTAGCCACCCTGATTGACTTTACCAACTACTATCAAGCCTCGGTGATGAACCCGCGTGTCTTGATCGGGCTGTTCATCGGAGCCATGGCCACGTTTGTATTTTGTGCCTTGACCATGAAGGCGGTCGGGCGCGCTGCGCAAGGCATGGTAGAAGAAGTCCGACGACAGCTCCGAGAGACCCCCGGTATTCTGACGGGCGAGGTAACACCGGACTATCAACGACCGGTCGCCATTAGCACCAAGGCAGCGCAGTGGGAGATGGTTCTTCCATCGATACTCGGTTTGGCGACGCCCGTCGTGACCGGAATGTTGCTCGGCGTTGGCGGAGTACTCGGACTGCTTGCTGGCTCCTTGTCTGCAGGCTTTTGTGTCGCCATCTTTATGTCCAACGCGGGTGGAGCGTGGGACAACGCCAAGAAATATATTGAGAGCGGTGAATTGGGTGGTAAAGGCTCCGATGCTCACAAGGCAGCGGTTGTTGGTGATACAGTCGGCGATCCGTTTAAAGACACGAGTGGACCGAGTTTGAATATCCTGCTCAAGCTGATGAGCATGGTCAGCGTCGTGGTCGCAGGCTTAGTCGTCCGCTACTCCGCCGTAGCGTTGGGGTGGCTGTAATCTCCATTTCCCAGACCTGGATCGCTTCGTGTAATCTGATACCTAGGCGAGGATTTACTCTGCAGAGACGTCGTTTGCTTCGCTGACTATGTCTGGTGCGCCGACCGCTCGAACTGAATCCCCCCTTGAACGCTCATCCCGGCCAGCGGCATCTTCGACCAAAGAGGACTTGGATCGCCAAAGACTGCGGTACACAACCGGAAGATAGCGACTCAACAGCCCCACTAGAATCAGGCTTGCTCCCAGCCAGGTCCACCACCGCGGTGGATCATAGCTCGGATGATGGCTCCATGCGATCCATACCCAGATCGGAACCAATATCGGTTCAACGAGAGCCAACACGGAGGCTTCTGGGCTGGGCGTTGTCCGTAGTCCGCGCGCGAAAATGACGTACGGAACCGACATTTGGAAAACACCAAAGAACCCCAGAGCCAGATAACTGGTCCAGGGAACGGCTCCTTCTGCGTTCCACACCCAAGGCAGCAATACCAACGAGGTTGCACCGTGATTCAGCGTGATTAGCCAAGCTGGATCCGCGTCTTTCATTTGCCGCATCGACAAGACGACTCCGGCAAACGTCACACCGGATAACAACGCCATTGCAGTTGGATAGAGCGAGACGCCGCTTCGGAGCTCCATCGCGAGAATAAGTGCGACGCCACCTAGGCAGAAAAAGAACATGATGAGGTCGCCGCGAACCACGCGTTCTCGGAACCAAATCACGCCTGCGATCAATACCCAAGCGGGACTTAGGTACTGGAGCCAGATTGCATTCGCCGCCGGTCCGTGCACCATGGCGGACATGAATGACCAAACCATCAGTGCGAAACACGCGGTCATCGGCAGCAATGGCCATTCGAATCGCGGCCGTCGAATCAGAGGGACGAGCACCAAACAGGCGAAAAAACTGCGCCAGAACGCCAGCATCAATCCTCGCGTCTCTTCCGGCCATCCATCAAACCAAGGAGCCTTCGCAAAGAAGCCACTCGAGCTCCAAAGCAATGCTGCGAACAAGATCTGAAGTCGCCCCGCGCCAAAGGATCGGTCGGAATCCTGCGTCGGCGTCGGATTAACAGCGATGTCATTCAACTTCGTGCACTCAAAGAAAACCAAAACGGAACTGCCGAGTGCACAGCTTAGAGCGTTTTAGATTTTGGTATAGCCTCTGCCGCTCAAACCAGCGCCCTATCCCAGGGGACGCCTTGGTATGTGCGGGAGTGTCAGGCATGAAGGGCGATACACCTGATTGCGTTTTGACTTAGTCACTGTGGGCGACGGCTTCGCCCGTCCCGCAAACCTAGGACTCCCAACTATGCCGATTTCCGACCACTGAGCGACATCGACTTGGTGACCAACAGCGCCACGGCAACGAACACCAGATTGACTCCGATAAAGCCCAATAGTCCGTAAAGAGCACCGCTTGTGAACCCATAACTATGCAGACCGATACCAAGCTGGTTCGTCCCAAACCAGGACCAAGTCGTCACCACGTTTCCAAGTACAGCCAGAGCCGCAAACCCTCGTTCAGTAACTTGCTTGTCCCAGCGTGCGTGGAGCAAAATCGCATTCCATAGAACGATCATCATCGCCCCATTCTCTTTCGGATCCCATCCCCAGAACCGGCCCCAGCTATCATCCGCCCACAAGCCACCAAGCACCGTGCCAATGAAGCTGAAGAAGATCGCAAAACATACGGCTCCGTAACACATTGAATACATCGTTCGCTGTAAATCACGTGACTCTGCCGGCTGCTTACCCGCGTCATACGAGTCATATTTGGTAACCATTCGGTGCACGAGCGCACATGCTCCCAAGAAACCAGCCAAGAAGGTGACGGCGTAACCGGCCGTTACCGTCACCACATGTGTTGATAGCCAGAACTGGGTATCGAGAACGGCTTGTAGAACTGGCATCGTGTCACTCGTATCCAAGAATCGAGCCACACTGATCGTCGCCACTCCGATTAAACCGCAGCATAAGTTGGCAACGCCCTTCGGGTAAAGCACCTCCATGACTAAGCCGACCATTACGCAGGCCCAACCGATGAAGACGGCGGACGAATACAGGTTGATCACCGGAGCACGACCGGAAACATAGATGCGTGAAATAATGGCGATCGTGTGAATGACGAAAACACCGACCAACAACCAGAACGTCGCCCTTCGCAACCAATCGACACGGATAAGAAAACTGGTAAACCCAAGCACGATGGCCAGCAAGTACAAAATGACGCCCTGCTCTGTCGGCTTAAACTTGTTCAACCAACTTTCTGTTTGAGCGCGGTCTAGGCTCACCGAGGCAAGTGGCATCCCGGCCAGCAATCGGCTGTGCTTGCGTACGGCTGCATTAATATCCTCTTCATCCTGCTGATTCACCGCTTGAATGATCGAGGCGAATGAATCAACCGCTTCATTATCCTTCTGCCCCTCGACCGCCATTAGAGTACCAAGTACCTGTTTGAACCTAGCTGGACCGTAGGCTTGCCACTTGGCATCGATCAAATTTTTCTCGCTTGCCTCTCCCATTGGAGGAATCATGGATGGCGGGCCACCGGACTCGAGATTCTGCATCATCTCAAACGTACGCATGATCTGAGCGAAGAACATTTCTCGCTGCTCTTCGGTTTCGACTCCTTCGGGAGACGGCAACGGCGGTTGCATATAGCTGAGCGAGATCAAATCGAACAAATTAATCTTGCTGTGTAATGCAACCAGCTTCTGATCGCGGAACGAGAACTCATCGGGGTCCTGCCCACGCAATGGAGCAATCACCTCTCTCAGCTTTTCAATGTTCTCTTCAAGTTCATTGTAGGAATAGCGGTGACTCTTCCGTTCGGTTTCCAAGTCCATAAAAGTCTTGGCTTCCTTCGCGTAGACGCGAAAGACCGGTACATCGCGAACCCAGGCCTCACCTGCCATCACACTCAGCAACCAATCACTTGGCTCTCTCTTATCACCCTCCGCGTCCTTGATGGCTGGCGTGAAACCGAAAATGGGCTCTCCAATACGCTGGAGAATATTGCGGGCAACCGTATCGAATGGCTTAATCCGTCCCTCATGCTGCACAGGCAACGTGTTCACCGCATTCCAATCAACTTGGTTTGCCTCATATCGCTTGGGCATTGCGTAGTAGACACTGATCACAGCGACAAGAGCCAATGCGCCGCAGGCAATCGCCACACGCCCGCCCAGGTTTTGAGTCAGACTGCTGACATTAATCGGATTTTTGCGTTCGTACTTTCCTGCGAACCGAAAGAAGGTTCCGCCGAAATGCGCCGCCATCCCCCAAAAGACCATCATGCAACACACATAAGGAATGACCCAACCAGCGTTCTCCACCACCTGCAAGCCCGTTGTCTCGATGAACTCGCCCTGACCGGTGGGGATCTTGTTGTACCGACTCTGATAAAACGTTTCCCCGCGGTAACGTGTTGGGTTGTTCATCCATGTCTTATCTTCTTGACTTTCTCCTGTCGCCCGGTCGGTGATCACAATCACTGACGAATAGTCGCGGGGCGTATCAGTGCCGCTGTAATTGATCCGCTGAACGTCCTTTAGAGTGACGTCATACGGTTTTCGTTCTTGCCGATACCGAATCGCAAGCTCAAAAGAACGGCCGTCAATCGTGGCTTCTTCGCGAATGTCGGGAAGCATCCCTGAGAACAACTGACTCCGGTCATTGTTTTCTTGATTTAACAGGTAGGTCCCGAGTGATTCACCGCTTTCCTTCGAGACTAACTCAACGTATGCCGACGCAAAGTTGATGCTATCCATGACAGCACCACCAACCGGCTTCAGCTCAACGGCCTTTTTGCTAAGCCCTAGACCTGCCGTGGCGAGGTTGTCCTCAGTGGTCGCGTCGTCGAGACGGCTATTCTCCATGAAACGCTTGATCACCACCTTACACGGCAAAGATTCTTCATCAATGACATCATCCTTGCCTGCATACTTACGAATCATCGACTCGGGGATGGCATAGATCACATCATCCTCGCTGTCGCTGGTATCAATGAGCGCGAGCTCAAGCTCATCTTCGATAATAGCTAGGTTCGTTGTTGTGCCTTCGGCCAAAGCGACGCGTTGTTCGATCTGCCGATCGCCAAAAACGAACTGTCCCACCATCAACAAGCCAACACCAATGTGAATCAGCATGTTTCCGCCACGCTGCTTGAAGAGCAGCAGCAGTCCCGCCAGCAACACGCAGGATGCAATCGACGCTTGAAGCAGCTGCCATACAATGCGTAACCCAGGATCATCCAGCCTCACTGCCTCGCCACCCTGCAAGACCATCAGCGTAAGAGCAAGAAAAACAGCCGACGCAATGCCGCTAAAGACGCGCGCCAACTTGGGCATGGCCCCCATGATCGTATAGCCAATGCCGACCAACGTGATTGCCACACATCCTCCTTTGAGCATTCCCCACAGCGTGTCGTAGGCAATCGGCGGTCTACCCTGAAGTCCGTTCGCAGCGTGCCCACCAATGATCACCGCCACCACCAGCGCGGCACCGAAGAGGGAAAGCAACAAGCCACCAATAAACCTTGTGCCTTTGGCCTGAATCTTGAATCGTGTCACTTTGGCGGCAATGAGATTCACAAGCAGGATCAAGCCAATGGTCGCGCCGCCAGGAAAATAGAAGCCCAGCCCGCCAAAGAATGGTGCATCATGAGGCAGTAAGGTTACCGGGAACATCACGTCC
This sequence comes from Aureliella sp., assembly GCA_046290675.1. GTDB lineage: Bacteria > Planctomycetota > Planctomycetia > Pirellulales > Pirellulaceae > Aureliella. The sequence continues at coordinate 33,379 of JBKAHA010000005.1, read as the reverse complement.
AACGGAACACGAGCGATCCAGCAAGTGAAGTACTCACGCTTCACTGCAGTCAGATCAAGCTCATCTTGGGCCAGCGTCCCGAAGAGCACGATAAAGATGCCTAGGGCGAACATCGTGACTGTTATCTTTAGCGACCCCAAGCTTTTAAGAATGGCGAAGGGCAATGACGAGTCGCCAGTTCGCTCGGCAGCTATCGCTGGAGTATTCATTGGAGCTGTCGACATGAGATCATCCTCTCAAAGTGACCGCCTCGTCCGACGATCAACATGATTCTTCGAATTAACTTTTTGGTCTTCGGCTAGCCCCGGAAAGTTAGCCAGCCAAAGTGGAATCGTCCATTCTCATTCAACGACTAGCCGGCCTCGCCAGCGGCAACCAGAAGGGGCCAAAGCCCATTACCAGCGAAGCGACTTCAAAAAGGCATCAAACGCAGATCGACTTTGCTGCACGATTACCGCGTCGCCCTTCATCTTGATGAACAGTTGCTCTCGTTCTGACCAGGGCACCTCAGCAACCAAGATCGCCTGGGCCGCATCACCTGTGCCTTCTACGGTGTACAACTTAGCTTCCAACTCGTTGATTTTCCGTGGTTCGGCCGAATCAAGCACTTTTTCAAAAGCTTCATCTGTCGATTCGACTTTGACTTGTCCAAACCACATCCCAACATTGCCACGAATTTCACCGCCGGCAGACACGATCGTAACTTCTGCACTCCCGGAGTCACCGGGCACTTCGAACGCAGCTTTACGCATCCCGCCAGGGGGCACCTCTTTCGCCACCCAACCATCTGGCAGTTTGTATTCGAATCTAGAGGCCGAAGGGTTAACCGTTTGCTCTAACGTTGGTTCACTCCTTGGTACCGACGGCGGCGACGAACCTTGAAACGGTCCGCCTCCCATCGTCCCGGTTCCCTTACCAACCAAGCTGACAAAGTAAGCCTTCGAATCACCCTCATTTAGGCCTTCAACCTCTTCGAGATCCTGCTCCAGCGAATCCCAATCTCTCGAGGGCTCTAAGGCTAGTTGGCCGCGCCAACGATTGATGTTGTCCTTCACCGTTTTCTGCCAATCGCTCAACAGCGGCAATTGAGTCACTGTGGCTCGCAACCCCTCGGACTCCTTCAACAGTTCGGCATAGGTCATACCACCGAGCGCCTTGTTTTCTTTCCACCCCTCAGCGAGATCCCATTGAGGATCGGCTTTATCGAAGGTCAGCGAGGCAATCATTTCGCGAAACTCATCGCGGTGAGCTGAAACGACGTCAGGAGAGTCCGCCAGCTTGAACACCCAGTACGACCTGCCTTTGGGAATGATCGCCCCCAGCATCTGAATCTCACGAGCATCTTCCGAAGGAGATGCCGCCCCTGCGAACGGAGGTGTAAATGCAGGTTGATTCTCAGACTTCGCTACTCGGTAGGTACGAATTCCCTCTTCCCCAGCGCACCCCGTCAGCAACAGCATCGCGACGGCGAGACTGGCCAAACCACCAATCCATTCCGAAAGTCGATTAGTCACTCGGTTCGAATCCATGCTTGACTTCTCAATTGATTTTGTTGGCTAGTGAAATGGATCCGGCTGTGCCAGGTTTATGTCCGCTCAGCTTGCCGCATCGCCTCCTGGGCGATCTGCAATGCTTGATACTGCGGTTAATTACGTTGCCTGTACGTACTTGGGATCACATGCAATTTTGCAAAACTAACGCTCGAATTCACGTCAGCCCGAGCTCATCCCGTTAAGGCTTTCCAAACATTAACGCGCAGGGTCTGAACAAGGCGACGACTTAACTAGACCGTATCGAGGTCCATTTTAGGTTAGCCGTAGCCGGGTGAGGACGGCAAATCCGGCAGCAGGCAAGACTCGCCGTAAACGGAACTACTAGTTCACGGTGCGGAGCAGGTAGGCGGCTGGGCGTCCAATCAAGACCGCAAAAGGCCTAACAAAGCATCTCTTCGGCGCAGCTTCTTGGACGGCCCAGACTGTGCGGAACGCTGTGACATCTGGAAGACGCTCTATTTTACCAGCGATCTGCCGAGTCGACTGTACCCATCCTGCCTGAATCTGAGCCTGGTCCGGAAGATCGGACAATTTGACGCAGATACTCTCCAGAAAGATGTTCCGCTTAGGAGCTGCTTCGCGATATCCCCGTGTGGCAACAGCAATGCGTCACTGTCCGCCTGATCTGCGACGCCAGCGCAGCCCGTTCGTGCCTGTCGTGCCGTAGGACTGAGCGGCACTGCTACCCTCGAAATCCGAAGTAATCGGTGGCAGGGCAGACTGAGGAGGGGCGTATGGCGACTGCGCCCGCAAGGTCGAAACCTGAGACAAGCGGCCCTGCCCGGCCCCAAATTGTCGAGCTAGAAGCTTCTCGCTTTCTGCCAGCCTTCGTTCCATCACTCGAAGACTCTTCTCGGTACTCTCTCGACGATTTCGCTCTGCTCGAAATTCCCCAAGTAATCGCTCGTTTTCGCTTTGAAGCTCTTTGACAAGACGTCCATTTCCCAAACCAAACGTACTGCAGCCAAGCGTCGCAGGTAGGAGCGTGAACAAAAAGCAGCACCCGAGTCCGGGCATCTTCCAACTGCGGTTCGCCGAGCTCACGAAGGATTGAGTCGAAGTTGCTTGGTGCACGGTGCCAGGCCTCCATTCCTGGGTCGTCAATAAATGGCCTTATTCCGCTCGTCCTGGATTTCCGGTCTGCCGTGAGCGGAATTGCCTTTGACGGAACGCTATCAAGTCATGCCTTTGCACGGTAGACCGAAACCCGCGCCAACCCAATCCAATGCTAACAATTCGCAGAAGCCAGCTGGCGGCGCGGAAAAAAAGCCGCCAATTGCCTTGGCGGCTTCCATGTCTCTAATTTGGTGCGTGAACTCTACTTCAGGCTCAGTGCACTAAGCACCATATCGGTAAATCCACTGGTCAGAGCGCTGTCTTGCTCAGTCCATGACCACATGTTTCGCACTACATCGGTAACTAGGATCCCAGAGAGGCACATTACTAGCAAAATAGAAAGCAACATGAGTACTTCGAGCATCGAGTAGGGAATCTCAGGCGAAGCCATTGCCGCCGCTGGAGCACCCGCCGCGAGCGAATCCGCTTCATCCAGTCCGCCTCCGCCGTCGACATCAGAAAATGCATCAAAGCCCTCGTCTCCCGACGCTGGCAACGCGACCGCACCGTCACCAAACTCAGACGAGTCCTCTAACTCGATAACCTGCGACCCGCTGTCATCTTCGTCGACGTCCAGCGATCCGGAAGCGGACAACTGAAACTCTTCGTCTTGTTGAAAATCGACTGCTGAACCGCCCGCGGATGGACTTTCTACGTCGGACCCCTCGGCCGCAAGGTCCAAGCCCGAAATTCCGCTCGCAGCCAGATCAAGTGGCTCATCTTCTAACGAAATGCCGCTGTCGGCAGGGCTCATCAAGTTGATACCACTGTCATTGCCCAATGCGAGGTCGCTACCGCCACCAAGTACCAGATCGCCATCGTCGCTCAATTCGAGATCACTTCCGAGGCCCCCAGAATCAATCGCCGGGTCACTGTCGCCGGTAATCAAGTCGCTCTGGTTCGCATCCGAGCCAAGGCTAAGTCCTGATCCGCTGAGCACTCCCGAAGCATCCCCAGAAGCCAGCTGCAGATCGGATCCCAACGCAACTTCATCAACACCAGAAAGCGCTGAGCCATCGGCTAATTCGAGATCGCTTCCCATTAGCTCGAGATCGCTGCTCTCGTTGGACCCAGGTGTCAGGTCGGACCCATCTTCCGATGCCAGCTGCAATTCGTCATCGTCGTCATCGCTGTCAGCTAACTTTAAATCATCGTCCTTGTTGGCTACCAAACGTACATCGCTACCTTCGCCTGGCTCTGGAACCAGAGCCACGTCGCTGGAAGCGTCCGAGCCTGCGTCATCGCCCGAAAGAAGATCGCTTCCGAGAGCGGAACCCATCAGTGAGGAACCGGCCGGATCTTCATCCAAAGCTCCGCCCATTTCTCCCGCAACACGCTCAATCTCTTCTGGCTTGAACTTCCAGCTTCCGCCATCGCGGTAGCCAAAGATTTCACCTCGAGACCGCATCTCGACTAGTTCGTCTGTGGTCACACCCAACTTCTTTGCGGCGTCGTCAAGCGATACGAAATTAGACATCTACGATGAGCTCCTGCGATGCATTCACCATCCGCTGCCGGAAAATCACTTGACTGTGACCCCAAAGCATGGCGGTGACTTCCGAGTAGCGAAATCCGAAAAGGCGATTAGCGAACTTCGAAAAGCGATTAGTGAAATCCGAAAGGTGATTAGCCAGATCCGAAAAGCGATTTGCGCTGAACCAACTCGCCTGTCCTAGGACCATTTCAAGCCGCAAAGAACTCCAGATCTGGCTCCATGGAACTGGGAATGGAGGCCTGTTATCAGTAAACACCTCCCCCGTGTGTTCATGGAATCTTTCCTATCCTAACCAAACTAAACCCAAACTCAACGAGAATCGGATTCGGTTGCCGTGTGAATTCTGGCATTTCGGATACCCTTACGGTGGAGGATGCCACCCAACGGCTGGTCTCTCCCCGTCAGTCCTCACGACCCAAAAATCCGTACCTTGGCGGCACCCGTCCGCGATGCAAACTGGGGCGCTCGCTGCTCCAACACCAGTCATTTTGGGGGTAAAAAACTGTTTAGCTATGAGCTTACCATCACTATTTTCGCATCAGCCTCAGTTCACTCGGCAGCGGCGAAAGTCCATTGAATTGCTCCATCTGAAGATCCCAGGCTAGCTGTCTCACGCTCCTGAGCTGGACTTTGCCCTGAGACGGCTCGACATGGTAAACAGCCATCACTTTGCTCTCGGTATCGATAACGACAATTTGCTGCTCACCACTGGGCAACATCGTCGAAACCACTTCCATCGCCTTATTACCCGCTCCCATTTGGGACGGCTGGCTCCGAGCCTCGCGTGGAAACGGAACCACTGCCCACGCAACAATCGCTACAACGGCAATTGCAACCCATGCGTGATTTAGGCTGCCCATACGCGTCCGTTCCTTCGCCATGACTTTACTCCTCAATGATGATTACTGCGCTTCCTTTAGCTAATTAGGTCACCCCACTTACACACGCAAGGCCGTTGTGACACAGAATGAACATACCGCTAGCAAGAGCCACAAAACTCTATAGACGTCATACGGTGACTTCTTCACAATCCGCCGCGACTGCGCTGGTTGCGCTGTGGCCCATCTGCCGCAGCTGTGTCGCTCATCGCGAGCGTATGGAAGCAACAGTCTCATGAAACCGCGTGCCTTGACCGGCAGCCTTCGTTATCACAAGGAAGTTACCCTGTGACCCAAATTGAAGCGACCAAGCGAAACGCGAACAGAAGCGGTAAAAAATCCGCTAAGGGATCCGCCAAACGCGAGAGCTTCACCCAATCCTTGCCTCAGGTGATGTTCGTCGGTGGCATCTGCTCCATCGCCTTCTTCGGGTTGATCGCACTCGGCCCATTGGACCATCCGGTCCTGCGGCGTTACTGCACAAGTCACCCGGTTGCGATTGCCTGCGTGTGCCTGTTTTTTACAGGCTTAGCCACCTTGATCAGCAAATGGTACTTCTCCGTAAGCCAGTCCAACATCCTTCCCAAAGCCGCACACGCCCTGCGGCAAATCCTGAAAGAGGGTAGCCAAGTCGAACATAGCCAACGTTCGCGTTGGCTTGAGGCGAACTGGAATTCACTGGCGGCCGCCGTTCGTGACAGTTGGTTCGGAACCAGGTTAGACGCGCTGCTCGAACTGCAGATCAGTCGTGGTAAGCGACATCAATTGGAATCGGATCTCGACGCACTCGCTCTCGCAGAGTCCGATCGTCAGCACGATAGCTACGGATTGCTCAGAATCATCAACTGGGCGATGCCCATGCTCGGGTTCCTCGGAACCGTACTCGGCATCTCCCAGACGCTCGGGCAGTTGGATACCGAACTCTTAGCAACGCAACAACAAGCCGCCATGAATGAGCTAACGGCGGGGCTTTACGTTGCCTTCGATACCACTGCGATTGCCCTGATTTTAACCGTCGCACTGATGTTCTTGCAGTTCGGTGTAAGCCGGCTTGAACTGCGGGTCGTTGAACAGATCAACGAAGTTCAGAAACGGGAGCTCGTCTCTTTCTTAGGCGTCGATCCTTACGACGCCCAAGCAACATTACTTGCCCCCGTTCGCGACATGACCGAATCACTTGTCGGCACCATCTCCAAACTTGTGGAACAGCAAGTCGCGCTGTGGCAAACCTCGATGACCGAATCCCAGAAACAGTGGGCAGACTGGACCAACAAGGCGGCCGATGCAATCGAAACTTCGGTCGGGCACACAATAGGGACAGCCCTTACCGATCACGCCAAGACACTCAAACAGTTGCAGGACGAGTCGCATTCGCATCTCGATACTCGCTGGCAACAGTGGCAGACGACTCTCAGCGAACAAGCCCGAACGCTTCAGAACCAGCAAAAGGAATTGGCTGAACACGGCGAGACACTTTGCTCTGTGCTCTCTCAGACCGAACGACTCTTAGAAAGCACAACCGATCTAAAGCGTCTCGAGGAGACCATAGCAGATCGAGTCGACCACTTAGAAAACGCCGAACGCATCGAGAACGCCACTCAGACTCTCGGTGAGGCCATCGCCTACCTAGGCACCAGTCTAGAACGCTCAGGAATACTAAGGGGAGCTCCCATCCGGCCCCGCAACAAGAATCGGCCTTCACCCGAGGATTTTGAATCGTCCAGTAAAACGCCTGAATCACTGGGCACCACTGGAGAGGCAGGTGAGCAAGGCTCTCCGAAGGCTCCATCGAGCGAAAGGAAAGCCGCATGAGCGGTGGGCGGCGAAAACGAGACGACCTATCGCCGAGCCTTTTTCCGTTTCTCGCCGTACTGCTCTGCACAATGGGCTCGCTAGTCTTAATCTTGATGCTAGTTGTCTCCGGTGCTCAAGCCGAGGCGCGACAAGTTGCGACTCGAGCAATCGAAGCCCGCGAAGAACAGGAAGCGGTACTCGATCACGCGAAAGACTACTTTCGTGAGCAGCTCGACGACCTGACTCTCGACCTCGAAAAGGAACGCATCGCGCTAACCCATTTCGAGGAACACATTATTGAGCTAACCGAAGAGTTAGAAACGCTCACCAAAAATAGTGCGATTGCGGCGGACCGCGAAGAACTCGAAGAAGACCAGGCTGAAATCGACGAAGCTTTAAGCGAACTTGAAAAGCAGCTCGCCGAAGCCTTGGATACGCTTGCCAAGGTGCCCGAAAATGGAGATGGCGACAAACCGATTTTTGCCGTGATTCCCTATGACGGACCCAACGGAACCCATCGTCGTCCAATCTACATCGAATGCGACAGGAACGGATTGGTCGTCCAGCCGGAAGGTGTTCGGCTCACCATCCAAGACCTAGAACCACCTCATGGACCCGGGAACCCACTGGACGCAGCACTCAGGGCGATACGCAGTGAATACAAACCGGGCAACGGAGCCATCACCGAAACTGCGTACCCACTGCTTTTAGTGCGCCCCAGCGGAATTCGCACTTACGCCTTAGCCAGGTCGGCGATGAGTGGTTGGGATGACCAGTTCGGTTATGAATTGATCGACGAAGAAATGGAACTGGCATTCCCTGATGGACAGATTGGACTGCAAGAGAAGATCGTCCAAGCAATCACTTTGGCTAAGGAACGGCAGACGGCATTGGCTATGGCCATGCCGAAGAAATATGGTTGGCCCAGTTCGACGCCACTCGGTAGCTATGCCTCTGGTGGGGGAGGCAGGGAAACGCGGGGGTTCGCGGCGGGTGGAAACGGATACTCGAGCGACAGAAGTGGCCGTGTTCAAGACTCGAATCGACGAGGCGGATTCGAAAACCACGCAGGCGACGGTTCCGGCCAATTTGACTTTGGCGGAGGCGGCCGGAGCAATCAAGTTCCTTACGAAGCTACTGGGAACGCGGGGTTCGGCCGACCTCCTGAAGGAGATTACGCCCAACAAGGCCGAACCGGGCCGAGACCGACAGGAAATTCCAGTGGACAGTCGGGCAGCTCCACTTTGTACGAGAATACCATCGAAGAGAATTCACCAACCTGGAACCCCAACGGATCGTTTCAGGGCGGTCCAGGCCGTTCCAGCCCGGGTGACGACTACGAACTCGCAAACGCAAACTCCAACAGTGGCATGTCCGGACAAGAGGGCGGAACCGGACGAAATGGCTCTGCTGAATTGGGCAACCAAGGAGCGGGTCCAAACCAACAGGCCCAAGGGCCAACAGCGGGAAAATCAGCCAGCAATACAACCAACGGAAGCGGGGGGTCGGGGTCCGCTGCGGGGAGTCCTAGCGGTACTTCCATGAGTGGAATGCAAGTCCCAAGCTCCAACGGACAGTCGCAAACCGAACAAAACGGCGCGCCATCACTTGGCATGCAAGTAGGCCAACAAAACGCAGAAAGAAGCAGACCTCTCGCACGTCAGCGGGGATCGAATTGGGCGCTCGATTCGCGATCACGCAGCCGCACTGCGGTCGTTCGGCCGATTCAGCTCCAATGTCTCGAGGACCGGTGGCTCATCCTCCCAGACGATGGCGATGTACGCAGAGCTTCGTCTATACCTTACGAGGGAACGCCCGAACAACGCGCTGATCAACTAGCAAAGCAGATCCGGGACCGAGTCGCTAATTGGGGAATCGCATTAACGGGCGGCTACTGGCGACCAGTCCTGGTCGTGGAAGTTGCCCCCGAGGCGGACTGGAGATTCAATCAACTCAAGAACCTCTTCGAAGGCAGCGGTCTTGAGATTCGCCGCCGCGCTTCGAATACCGCAACTCGCCCAGCGGTTCCCCGAGGAGTACGACGATGAGCTCAGCACCCGGCCGAAATCGTCGGCGCGATGGCCAGGACTTTGCCGTTGGACAAGATTCGTTTCTCGATACAACCGCCAACTTAGTGGGGATCTTGATCATCCTTGTGGTTGTGGTCGGAACAAAGACCAAGGCTGAAGCCATCGCCCATAGCCAGAAGTCGGTACAAAGCGAGACGCCTCAACATATCAAAGAGGCCAAACAAGAGACCAATGCGCTTCAAGCTTCACTGCAAAACCAACAAGCCCAGTTGGTGAGCTACCAACGAGAGAAAGTCTATCGAAAAGCAGAACGCGACCAACTACTTCAACAAGTAGCGATTGCGCGGGAAACCAATGAAGCCCTAATCAACGAATTGACCGAAGAGCAACAAGAGTTGCTGAAAAAACAAGCTGAGCTGGATAACCTTAAAACGGAGATTGAGGCCACGGCAAAGAAAATCGGCGCCAAAGAAGCAGCATCCGAAAGGCCCACGGTCGTTCTCGAACACTTGCCAACACCGATGGCACGGACCGTTTTCACCAAGGAACTCCACATTCAGCTCAAAGGAGGCCGGGTCACCCTAATCCCTTGGGACCGACTAGTGGCGACACTGAAGCAGCAAGTTCCTCTTGCTGTCAGGCGCAAAAGTTCGCGGCAGGTCATCGACGATACGTTGGGCCCTATCGGTGGTTTTTTGATGCAGTACAGGATGCAAGCTGTTCCAGGTGGTTTCGAGCTGGACCGATTCGAACTCACCCCTACGGATGCAGCTGTCTCGGAATCGGTCCAAGAGTCGTTATCCGGCGGCGGCAGGCTCAACCTTGAGCTCGCGACAAGAGATCCAAGTGAAACCGTTGTGACGGCTTGGGTCTACCCGGATTCGTTCGAAGAGTTCCGCCAAGTCAGAGCGACCATGTTTGCACGTGGGTTCCTTTCGGCAGCCCGCCCGCTTCCCAAAGATGTTCTCATTGGAGCGTCTCCGCGTGGTACGCGTAGTTCAGCTCAATAGCAACCATCTCTTGGCATCCACCTACCAATACTGGCTGTCGTTTGAGGCCCTTCTCTCACGGGCTACGCGCTCACGGGACGACACACCGGCTACGCGCGTCTGCCGTTCCCTGATAACGTGGCAGGACTCCGTGCGAATTACGCTACGTCCGTATCAACCAAATCGGACGCCCTGAAATAGAAGCTGAATGTAGAAAAGATTGACCGTAAAGGAACGCGAATATGGGTACGCCAGGAAATTGGATTTCGAACCGAAGCCAGTGCTTCGATAGCAGCGGAATTCGAAAAGTATTCGACCTCGCTGCGAAACTTGATAATCCTGTTAATCTGAGCATCGGTCAACCTGATTTCGATGTACCAGATACCGTAAAGCAAGCCTGCCACGAAGCGATTGACGCCGGGAAAAATGCTTATTCCCCTTCGCAGGGTATAGGCCCCCTGCGTACAAAGTTGCAGGAAAATGTGGACGCTCGATACGGGCACGATGACCGGAGCGTTTTTGTCAGCTCTGGCACGAGTGGTGGCCTCATGCTCTCCATCATGAGCTTGGTCGATCCGGGCGATGAAGTCATCATTTTCGATCCATACTTCGTCATGTACCCCCCGTTGGTCAAATTGGCGGGTGGCGTCCCTGTCATGATCAATACATACCCAGACTTCGGAATCGACCTGCAAAAAGTCGAGGATGCAATCACTTCTAAAACGAAGATGATCATTTTCAACTCTCCTTCGAATCCAACTGGAGTCACCCCTGGGGTCGCCGAAGTAAAGGGACTCGCCGAGCTGGCAGAGAAACACAACATTGCTCTCCTGTCTGACGAAATTTACAGCCAATTTGTTTATGACGGAGACTTAATCAGCCCCGCCGACTACAACCCGCACACAATCGTCATCGACGGGTTTTCCAAAAGTCATGCCATGACAGGCTGGCGCGTCGGATGGGTTCACGGTCCCAACGAAGTCATCGAAACGATGATCAAGCTGCAACAGTACTCCTTCGTCTGCGCGCCTCAACCGGCGCAATGGGCTGGACTCGCGGCTCTCGATGTCGAAATGGCAGGCTACCGGACCGACTATAGACGCAAACGCGACTTGCTTATCGATGGACTGAACGGCATCTTTGAGTTCACCGAACCTGGTGGTGCTTTCTACTTGTTCCCCAAGGTTCCCAAAGGCACCGGCACCGAATTTGTTACGAAAGCCATCGAACATGATTTGCTGATCATTCCAGGCGCGATCTTCAGCGAGCACGACACGCACATACGAATTTCCTACGCTGCACCGGACGAGATGATTGGAAAAGGAATCGACATCTTGAAGAAGATCGCTGCTTAAGCCGCATTTTCGAATGCGGTCCACCCTCAAATTCGAAACCAGGAATCTTTGCAAGATGCGCCGCAATATCGTCAAAGAAAAACTAAGCAAAGGCCAAGTTTCAATCGGTACATGGATTACGCTTGGCCACATCCATTCGACTCGCGTGCTGGCGAAGGCGGGATTCGATTGGCTTACGCTCGACGTCGAGCATTCTGCGTATGACATGCGTGAAACTGCCGCCCTCGTCGCGGCAATCGCAGACTCCGGGTGCGTTCCATTGATCCGTCCTCCCGACGGTTCTCATGCGTGGATCAAACGCTCTCTCGATGCGGGTGCGTACGGGATCGTCATTCCAATGGTCGACACGGTCGAGCAGGCCAGGGCCGCCATTGCGGCTGCCAAATATCCGCCTGTGGGCAATCGAAGTGCCGGTGGTGGCATGCACAATCTGAATTTCGACTGCTCCGCGGAAGAGTACTACCAGCGCGCGAACGATTCGATCCTAGTCATCCTACAAACCGAAAGCCCACAGGGTATTGCGAACGCCCGCGAGATCTATTCACTACCAGGAGTGGACGCCATTTTCATTGGCCCCCACGACCTCAGATTCCAGATGCGTGCTCCAGACGGGACATTTCCGGTGACGGCAAAAGTGGAATCGCATATCGAAGACGCACTGCGTATCGGACGGGAAGTCGGCACCCCTATTGGCATTCACACTATGAATGCCAACATTGCCGAACAACGAATAGAACAGGGCATGAGTTTTGTGGGCGTTGGCAGCGACTTGGCATTCTTATGTGAGCATACGCGATCGGTTACCGATGCGCTCAACCTCGAATTCCCCAAAGACCTGGCCCGCTACTAGCAAATCGTAGTCACACCAGCCAGACGCGGATCGTAATGGTTCCATAGCCAACGCTACATCTTGTCGCCCGAGGCCTTAGTCAGGGCCATAAAAGCGGATTCTAGGTTGGTTTCTTTTTCGGCGAAACGTTTGAATGCGAGACCTGAATTGACGAGCTCGGTTGCCAGCGAACTGTAATCAAACTCGCCCTCATTCAACATGACTTCAACGAATTCTTCTTCGTGCACATTCACACTAGAAACCAGTTCGCTCTGCTCTAGTAATTTCGCCGCCTCAACAGCCTTGTCTGGTGGAGATATTTCAATCTCGAGAATCGTCTGCGGACGCACGGTCTTAATTAACTCTTCGATCGAGGAGTTGAATCCCATTTCGCCCCGATTGATGATCCCAACCTTGTTACATATGTCCGCTAGCTCGGGCAGAATGTGGCTACTCACAATAATCGTTTTGCCCATTTGACCAAGTTTCCGGAGCAAGTTTCGCATCTCGATCCGAGCACGCGGGTCCAAGCCGGACAGTGGCTCATCCAACAAGAGAACTTGGGGATCGTGCAACAGGACTCGAGCCAAGCCAAGACGCTGAGTTTGACCACGCGAAAGTGTGTTTGCGTAGGCATCGCGTTTGAAGTCCAAGTCGACGATGTCCAACATTTCATCACAACGTGCTCGCCGTGCGGGACCTTGAATCTTGTAAGCAGCGGCAAAAAACTCGAGATACTCAATCACCGTCATATCATCGTAGACCCCAAAGAAGTCAGGCATGTAGCCGACCAACTTTCGAATCTCCTTTGGATCGGTGTAGATCGAGTTCTCACATACATAGGCTTCCCCATAGGTCGGAGTGAGCAGCGTTGCGATAATTCGCATTGTGGTTGTTTTACCCGCACCGTTGGGACCAATGAATCCGAAGAGATCCCCTTGCTCTAGCTCCAGATTAATTCCGCGAATGGCGTACATGTCGCCGTATTTCTTCGTCAGGTTGGTCGTCTTAATCACTGGGCTGTTAACTTTCGTACGCTAATTCTACAACCAACGGCACCGGTACCCTTGAACACACCGAAACACACGAGTCCGGTGGCTTCAACGAATGCCGCCTAACGATCTCTTTTTGCAATCGGGATTGCGATCCGACACCAAGTCCGGTCCAGCTTCTGCTCTACATCCAGGGAATCCTCTTCAACACCTGCCACCTTGATTTTGGCAAGCGGCACGTCAAGCCGGCAGACGAGGAATGCAGTTTCTGTTGAGAGCAGGTTGCTGTGGTCTACGTGGGGCTGATAGCGGTGATACAACGAAGTGTAATTTCGCCCTGAAGCGGCCTTGTGAAACATCATCAACTCCAGCAGTCGATCTACGGATTCACGATCAGCAGGATTCCATTTGGTACTCGCGACCTTGTCTTGCACGAGCGTTCGCTCGTTTAATTTTCGGGCTATCCCTTTGGGGATCGTATCCGAAGCAATCACAACTCGATCACCAGCCGGGATACGACTATTCAGACGGTAAAACCAGTTGTGATAGAAAAGAACAGCATCACGGATATCGACGTTCAAGGGATTCCGAAACTCGCCGCTGAGCTGATCCACACCAGGTAGCTCAGAAAGCTGAAAAGCACCATCGATTGCAATGCTTGAATTCCAGCTTCCGTACAAACATTTTGTGCCGCCAGCCGCGATCCCAACCTCATTCAGCACGCTCGAGTTTCGTGAAGTCAACGTCGCAGAGTATTCGGGCATTCCTCGATCTGTTGACAACTGGGCGTTAAGTCCTCCAAGACCACCCCCTGGCAAACCCTGCCAATCCAGCAATACACCGGTATCTTCCTGAGGAGGGCTTGCTTCCGAAGTCGTCCCCAGTTGACCGCTCACGTCTCCAGTCAACTCCGATTGCAAATCGACTTTGCGAGCGACACCGCTGTATACGTGCGACCAAATGGCTCCACGCAACTTTCCGGATTCCGAATCGATGTCCACAATTTGAACAGAATTCACGAGGACACCATTCGGACGAACAGATAGGCAATACCAAGTCAGCCCAACTGTCGCGAGCATCAGGACGCTGCCCGCAAAGTACCAACTCAAGTCGGGGCGTTTTAGCCACTTGACGGACAAAAAGTAATCGAGTGGACCAATCAACGTGAGAATGCCAACCAGAATTGCCGCAATCTCGCTGAAGGATACCTCGCGAATGCCCCCAAACAGATCGAGCGAAGCGCGCAACTGTCCAACGAGATCGTTATAGCCAAGATACGAGCTGTCACGGCTATCCTCTTGCGACAGTTTGTTTTCAAGTAAATCTCGTTCCCAATAGGGAGCAACCAAGCGTTCCCAAAGTAGCTTCCTTGCGTCCCATTCGTCGAAAGCTTCACTATCCAAATCCGATGCAACGACGCGGACGGTACCCTGCCCTATCGGCTTCGTAGTCCACCATGCAGTCGTTCGAGACAACGTATCTGACATCGCAAGATCGACTGCACCACCATCCAAGCTGCCTTCGACATCGAAGAGCGCCGCTTGAAAGCGCCCCAAGGGGTCATCGGTGGCTCTTGCGACCAGCGACTCCAATACTCCGGGATCCGCGATGGCTCCGGTGCCCTGAACCGGACCGGGCAGTAGGCGTTTAAGAACCGATAGTCCATCGTCCGCGTCGTCGCCGGAACGCTCCAGTTCCTTGGCAACAACTTCACTGAGCGAAAGAATGCATCCCCCCCCCGCTTCGACCCAGGCCTCGATCGCACCCCAACGCGGCCCAATGCTCTGCATCAACGTGGGATCTTGGCAAGCCAAAATGACGATATCAAACGAGCTGTAGTCCCGTGCGGTCGGCGGCAAGAGACTGGGATCTGAAATGAGAGCGTAGGAAAAATTGGAGTCTGACCCATCCGCATTTCGTCGGAAGAGCTCCTCCAATCCCATTGAGCTACCAACCGCCAACGCGAATGGTTGATCAGAATCCAGAATCTCGAGCTCTTCCGCAGAAACCTCATCCGCAGCAATGACGCTTCCGACCGTATCAAGCACTTGAACGCGTACCGGAACATTGGCCCTTCCAACTTTGATCGGCAGCCACACCACCCGGTTAAAAAGACTAGGCTCTGGTTCTAGTGGCAACTGATACTTGATCGCGACGCCATCGCCATCAGAAGTGAAGGCTTGGACCATTCGCGCTTCGTCTCGAACTTCCTGGCTGATCTCGATGCGAAGAGGACATACATGCCCAAGCTTCAGTTTTCCTTCGAAGCCGACTGTCAATCGAATCGGACCCGAAGACGCCTCAATAGGCTGCTCAATTGCAGATGCCCCTTCCTGTGCGGAGCATCCTACAGCCACAGCACTGAGCCAGATCATCAAGCTAAGAAGACAAAGAAGGCTCCAGCGGCGATGATTCGCACCGCGCGAAGCGCGGTGCACAATGGTCAAAGGTTGAAATCGATTCGCCTTGATCAAATCTCGGACACTCCCAAGCCTGTCAAAATGTACCCGTGGTTAGCCACACGTGGAAAAAATCGCTGGCAATCTCCGCGAAGATACAACCTGCCATTATCTGCCGAATCGTGATCAAGTTCAGAAAACCGGTGAAATGCTGAGAGAATTACGTCTGGCTACTTCTCTTCGCCCAAATAATTTGCTGCCCCATGGAAGAATCGAGCAAATTGTGCCTGAACCAACTTCCTGGTAGCACGCGCCGCATGGCAACCAGCAAACCCAGCGGCATACGCTTGATCCTGCGGAATACGCTTGCGCCTATGGCAAACGCTTGATCTTCAGGTTGCGAAAATAGACAACGCTGTCCGGATCGTGAGCCTGCAGTGCGATGGTGCCTTTGCCAAGCCGACGCTCAAAGCTTTTGCTGAAAGCTTCTTTGTTGTCGGGCTCCGTGTAATCAACCATTGTCTTGCCATCTAGTTTCAGTTGAATCCGCTTCCCTGTAACGATGATTTCCTGTGTATACCACTCACCATCCTTCGCGGGAGGATCCGCAACGTCCTCCACTGCATATAGGCCGCTCGACTTTTTAGGGTCTTTGTGCGTGATGTTGACCTGACATTCGTATCCGTATTTGGGCCAGCCCGATTCTTGAAAACGAGTATGGAAGTAGATACCCGAGTTGCTTCCCTTTGTGGTCATGACCTCGGCCTTGAAATGGAAATTCTCAAATGGCCGATCACTGCCTACATAAAACAAATGTGCTCGAGGTCCTTTGCACACCAGCTTGCCATCTTCTACTTTCCATGAATCCGGGTTCTCGTTGACTCTCCAACCCTTGAGTGACTTGCCGTCAAACATATCTACCCATTTCGATTCCTTCGCGGACTCTTGGGCAACCAAGGAAAAAGAGGCCGCAAGCAGCCACATAAGGGTCAGTGCGAAGTATGGCGTTCGTTTCATCTTGAACCTTCGGAAATGAAGAAGAGGCTACAAGGGAGTGCGAATTTGCAGAGCGCATTCGCGGCGGTTGACAACAAAAAATGGCCAAGCTCGCAACGGAAGTCGCACAGCTTGGCCAAATTCTATTCTAGTTTATTTATCGCAACATGCTGATCGCGATAATTCCGGCTATTCCATTTTGCCGTTTACATCGCCACCGGGAAGAAGCTTCGCCTTCATGCGGTCAGCAAACGTCTTGTGCTCATCGTCGCCACTCTTCTCACCCTCGATCTTCTTGAAGATCTCCTTGAGCTGATCAGCGTACTTATCTTGATCCTTCTTAAAGTCCTTCAGAGGAAACTCTGCCTTTTCCAAAGCCTCATGCAATGCCTTGCCGTAGGAGTTTCGGACCTTCTTTTTATTCTCTTTGGCGACGTGGCAAACGTTACACTTTGCCTCACCGATTAGCTTCTTCAAATCCGCATCCGCTTTTTCGCCCGCATATACCTTCTTGAACTGATCGTTAAGCTGCTTAATGGCAAATGCGGGTGTCGCACAGGTGCTCGCAAAGCAAACAACTGCCATAGCGATAAGATAGTTCTTCATCCATTTCTCCTCGTCTCGTGTTCGCCCCGCTCTCACACGGGAAATCTTTCCGACATGCAAGTGTGCGCCGTAGCTACTGGAAAATCAAGGCTTGCCGGCCAAACTCGTCAATGAAAACCAGGCGCTATCCAATCCCTATCGGGCGAAGCTTCGAGCGAGCCCAGGACATGCAAGACAGTTGCAGAAGAGTCACTAAAGCCTGGTGTTTACCACCGGTGGCGTCTCGCCCTGAAAACCGGGGATTTCCTCGCCATCTGGAAATAGAAAGCGTTCTCGTTCAATCTCTGCCAATAACGCCAGAAAATCGCGATTTGGATCCAACCACCTCAACGCTCGCTGACTCTGCCTTTCACCAAACCATTCCAAACGAGCACCGGTATTCAGGTTGTAAGACAATAACTCTCTGCCTTCCCGAGTCAGAATCGCCAAGAGCTGCGGATTCGATTCGGCATAGAAGTTTTGATCCCCTTCAAAATCGAAGCGTCCGAGGCATCCAAGCGCGGCTTCGCGCTCCAAACCTAAAATCGCAATATGGGAGCCACCATCCCTTGCGGACTCGAAAACACAATCGCGACTCGTCCGCCAAATACTCAACAATGGTTCGCGAACCTCTTGGAACTCCAGCCTCGCAAATCCGCCTGCGGAAAAGAAAGTCGAACTCTCACAAACCAGCCGCAAATTTCGATCGACCTGCCCGCCAGTGTTCGCGATGACGTTACGCGCCGTCACAATCACTTCGCTAACTGCAATCACACTCCGACGAAAACTGAACTTAGATCGATTCGCGATCGCCAGATTCGCTTCAATGTCGATGACGGTTCCGTACCCGCGGACCAACGATTCATCGAAAGTAATATCAACATCGCGGTAGTCCGAGATGGGCATGGCAGCAATTCCAACCGGAGCCACCGAAAACCCGCCGCTCGCTTCGTCGACTAGAAACGCCGACACCCTTGATCTCCGAGGACTAGCTGGCTCCTCAAGAGCGAATCGATTCGCAAGAACAGGATCCAGAAGTGTCACTTCGGAGTTTCTGAGAGCCACACTCGAGTTCCCCGTAACCCGAAACACACCAATGTTCCCCTCAGACTCCTGTCCGGGATCCAATTTCGATCCATCGAACAGAACCTCAAGGTTGCTCATCGCCAGTTGCCCGCCTTGAAGCGAAATCGGTGCTTCCCCGGCTTGGAGAGCGCGGACCAGGTTGGGGGCAAAAACAATGCTTGCCTTTGAATTCCCCGCCCCAGCCAGCGTCAAAGAACGCATTGATATCTCAACCGGACTATCGACAACCACCCTGCCGCGAATTTCAATCACGGCTTGCCCTGACGCTTCAGACGCTTCCAGAGCCTCACCGAGCGACTGAACCCAGCTACTGGGAGACACTCCAGCGGGCAGATACTCGCTCCAGACGACTCGTTGCTCCGCACCGACCTTGTTCGAAATAGCGTCGCTGGAAATCACATCGGCCACCGACTCGCCGCCGGCGTCAACGGCGGCCGTGCCTGCTGCTCCAACTCCACCGTCGATCAGCGCAGGACTAGTTCCTGACGATTCCGAGCTATTGGAGGGAAGGCCAAGGTCATCGCGAAGATCGCCTAGCGGAACGTTAGAAGATCCGGCTTGTGCGTTCATCAGCCAAAGCGTGCTCCCCAGCAAGAAGGCAAAAGCAACCAACCAGGGAAGATTGGCTTCCAGTAACGACCTCTGCGCGACGGTCGGAGCGAACATCACGGTGCCAGGCAGCTTGCTTCTTGGTAGATCCTCCACATCCGCCAGGAGCAACAGATCTGAAACAAGGTCGGCTGGGCGCTGGTATCTTTCAGATGGCTGCTTCGCCATCATCTTCATCAAGACTGCGTACACTTGGTCGCTGACATCATCGCGCCAGCCCCGTGGATCCGGTGGCGGAACACTTCCGTGCTTGAGCAATTTCTGAAGAACCGTCCCTTCCGAAAATGGAGGCTGACCGGTCAACATAAAGAAGAAGCTACATCCGAGCGAATAAAGGTCACTGCGTACGTCCGCCTCTCGCGGGTTACGCGCCTGTTCGGGAGAAATATAGTCAAAAGTACCAAGTGTTACACCGCTAGCAGTCGCGTCATTTGTGGACTGTTCGAGTCCAGCACTGCGAGCCAGACCCATATCGACAACTTTGATCATCCCGGCATCAGTTACAAGCAAGTTCGATGGCTTGATATCGCGATGCACGACACCTCGTTGCTGAGCATGAGCAAGTGCTTCTGCAACTTGACGCGTATAGTAAACCGCATCATCAACCCCGAGAGGTCCATGCATCGCCACCAAATCGCGGACATTAATCCCATCCACAAACTCGAAAACGATGTAATTCCACTGCTCTGCTTCACCGACGTAGTAGACGCGAGCGATATTTGGGTGGTCCAACTTGGCCGCTGATTGTGCTTCTAGGCGAAATCGGCGCAGCGTTTCTGGATCCCCCTTCGAGGCAGGGATAACTTTGATTGCGACGGTCCGATCGAGCCGCATGTCGACGCCGCGAAAAACCGCTCCCATCCCGCCGCCACCAATCATGCGTTCGACACGGAAGTGGTCGAGCTGCTTCTGCTCAAGCATGCTGGCCAATTCAGCAAGCGGAACAGAGCGAAAATACTCTTCTGGAGCAGCGACGGGACGACGACTTACAATGGTGCGTTCGTCTTCTGCGATGCTTCCGGAAGGGTGCTCTTCTTGGCGATCGATTGGAAGCGAATAAGACTCCGTTGGTGACGGATCCCCGGTCACATGAGTTGCATCGCTATCCGGACCGGGCATGCCGAAAATATCAGCTTGTCCCGCGGCCGTGCTATCGCCGTGTGAATTTGAATCACCTTGTGGGAAGATTTGCCCCATAACTCGCTAGCAAGCTACCTCTCATCACTCGATGAGACTGCCCCTCATCACTCGATGAGACTGCCCCTCAATGCGCCTTGTACAAAGTGCGAGAGCCACCTGGAACTCGCGTTGATCCACCAACTTCACTCCCATGAGAAAACTTCTTGGGGTGCCAGGACTAAGGAGTCCATCAATCTCAGGATAGATAGGTCGCGTGAAGCGGTCAAACTCCGCCCAGTCGTAGATGGCCATCTGAGGCCTTCCGGCCGATCCAGATCTTACAGTTGCTTCGACCCCTACAACCGCGCGTGCTTCCATCTGACGAGCTTCACTCAATTCCCTTCGCACTCACTAGATTCAGATTCGGAATCTCCCAAAAAAGAAACCACAACCGCGGTCGCATTATCACGCCCGGATTCTCCGACCGCCTTCTGCACTAACGTCTCCGCCGCTAATTCCGGGGCAGAAAGTCTCAATAGCTCGATGACCCGCTCATCCCAAAGCGCCTCTGTTATTCCGTCGGAGCATATCAACAGGCGACAGCCAGACCCAAGCCTGATGGTTCCGATCTGAGGTTTCAGATACTGGTGCCCAGCTCCGAGGGCTTGATTCAACACATTCTTTCTCGGATGAACTCTCGCTTCTCGCTCATTGAGCTTACCTTCCTTTCGAAGCCAACCTACGTAACTATGGTCTTCGCTACACTGCCTCCAACCCCCCTTCTCATCGACTAAGTAGAGGCGACTATCCCCAATATGCGCAAACGTAACTTGACCGCGGTGCAACCAAGCCAGAGTTAACGTTGCCCCCATGTTTCGGCAATTCGGATCATACCTTCCCTGGGCAAGCATAGCGTCATGAATACTCTCAATCAGCGAAAGCAAAACCTCTTCCGTATAGCCCTGCCCATCACTTTCGTTCGCCAAGTACTCTTTCGGCAAACGCGTGGTAATTTTTTCTAACGCAATACGGCTGGCGAACTCCCCCGAGTCTTGCCCGCCCATTCCGTCACTGACGGCAAAAATGTAGTCCGTGTCGTCAACCGGCGCCTCACCAGTCTTGCCCAGGTACTGAATCCCCGTCCCGTCAAGCCGCAACAAAAGGTAGGCGTCTTCGTTGTTCGGACGGAACTTGCCACAATCGGTGCTTCCAGACCAAATGATCTTCGCAATGCCCTGGGAATCATCGGCTTGCAACTCGTCTGTCGTATCTTCATCATCGAGTATGGTCGCGAACTCGAAGTCAATCGCACAGAAACGACCGTCGCTCGCGCGGTAGGTAATGTTCCGCGGGAATGGGTCTTCGTGACGCACGCCATACTGTTCCAACTCCTCGAAGACTTCCTGCGCCTTGTCCTCAGAAATACTCTCCACAATCGCACCACAATTGCTGGTGACGATGGTCAACGATGCTTCGTCGGATTCAAGTAACCTGGGCACAAATGGACACTTGCGTTTCTCCAAGAAACGCAGGACGCGCACTTCGTTTTCAAACCGCTCCTCGGCCCTGGGACCACGGAACAACTTATGAACCTTGCCATCAAATCCGATGCGGACTAACGCCCGCTGCGTGTTTTTGGCTTCCCGCATCGCCTCCGCCTTCCACTGTTTCATGACATGCCGGTTCCAGCCTTGGAAGCCAGCTGTACATAAAAAAAGCCGAGCTTCTGATGGGAAGCCCGACTTTGATACTTAGACAAATTGAAATCGGCATTACCCAACTTCGCTGATCGTCTTCTGAATCCGAGAAACGATCTTGTAAGGATCTGCTTTCGAGTTCGGCCGACGATCCTCGAGGTATCCCTTGTAGCCGTTGTTGACAAATGCGTGAGGCACTCGGACTGACGCACCACGGTCAGCAACGCCCCAGCTGAACTTATCGATGGACTGAGTTTCGTGCAAACCAGTCAAACGCAAGTGGTTGTCAGGACCGTAAGCAGCGATGTGCTCATTGCGATTCTTCTCGAACGCATCCATGAGAGCTTTGAAGTACTCTTCGCCACCTTCTTCACGCATCTTCTTCGTCGAGAAATTGGTGTGCATACCAGATCCGTTCCAATCACCTTGGACAGGCTTGCAATGGAATTCGATGGAAAGACCGTACTTCTCGGCAGTCCGCATCAAAAGGTAGCGAGAAACCCATAGGTCGTCGCAAACCTTCTTCGAGCCTGCAGAGAAGATTTGGAATTCCCATTGGCCTTTGGCCACTTCGGCATTGATGCCTTCGTGATTGATGCCGGCATCCAAGACGATGTCAATGTGCTCTTCGACACACTGGCGAGCAATATCACCCATGTCGCCATAGCCAACACCGCAGTAGTACGTGCCCTGAGGTCCTGGGTAACCGTCTTCAGGGAATCCGAAAGGACGACCGCTTTCCATCAAGAAGTATTCTTGCTCAAAACCGATCCATAGATCCGCTTCGTCCTCAATGGTCGCGCGGAAGTTAGAAGCGTGTGGCGTGAGGTCTGGGTTCAGTACCTCGCACATAACAATAAAGCCATTCTTCCTTCCACTGTCCGGATACAATCCGACGGGCTTTAACATGCAGTCCGAGCTGCTACCTTCTGCCTGCTCGGTGGAACTTCCATCAAATCCCCACATTGGGCAATCATCGACGGACTTTGGCGCTTCACTGACAATCTTTGTCTTACCGCGCAGGTTGGGCTCGGGTAGGTATCCGTCTAGCCAGATGTACTCTAATTTGTATTTGCTGTCTGAGGACATTCGATACATTCTTCTTCTGAAAAACCACGTTGTCAGGAAGACACTCAGCAACTCTCGTCAAGCGTCGGTACAATCCGATGCTCGAAAAAGACCAAGGTGTTGCCTAGCGAATCGTTCCAATCCGCCTCTGAGCCAAAGAGCGACGTCGCCAGAGAGGAAACAGATGCAGAGATCCAAACTTAGGTTCTCGCCAGCGTTCCGAGGAGCCTACCCGGTACTTCAATTACCCGTCCTCGGCTTCACTCTGATGAGGGCATCCTAGTCGTCAGTGCATGTCTAAGCGTGCACGCACCTCGACTCAGTGTTGTCGGGCAATACATTAACAGCTTCATATGGGCCGTTCAAGTTGCCGTCAATTCTTGGCAGACTTACCAAATTCAACACTGGCAAAATTGCCCTCCAAACCAAAATGGCTTGAAGGCGACGATGGATCGATCGACACTTCGTCGGATCATTTGGAAGACGGATTTACCGCAGTTGCATCCCGACAGCGACCGCAACATCCGAAACCACTAAACGCCCCTGCAGGCGTCGATTGCCTCCTTACTGCAGCCTTCTTCGACACAGTCTTTCTCGCACTCATCGAAGCGCGAACGCGAAGAAGCCGCGGGTTCGAGATTCGAAGACGATCCAGCCTCCATCCGATCCTTTAATTCTCTGCAGGCAGCTGCTGGATTGGAGCACAAAGAACAAGAAGATTCACCGCCTTCCGCCGACTGACTACCGAGTCCGCCACAACTACCGCTAATCTCGCGCCGCCCCATCATCACGCCAACCGCCATACCCGCAATCACCAGCATGAAGGCGAGCAAAGTTACGCCAAAAACCGATAGTAGCGTCAGCATCTTGATATCACTCCTGGGACGAAAATTCTTTCAAAGCCGTCCGTCGTATTGGGCAGGTATTCCGCCGCACGACAGACAATGCCGATCAATGCATCGGAGCACCTGCGGTGTCACCACGTTTCGCACCATCCGTCTCTATGCGATCCTCAACCGATGCAGGGGTGACAACATCCGTAAAGCTTTCGGATAGCTGTGGCTGCAGCTCCTCAAACCTCGAAGTTCCGGCGACCCGCCAACTACCATCGGTGTCACTAGTTTCATTGACTGCCATTAGCATGACTGCCCAACCTTCTTCTTCGGCCAGCTCTAACCCAGCCTCGAAGCCAATGGACATCATGCTGGTTGCGATGGCGTCCGCCGTCATGCAATCGCTCGCCAATACAGACGCCGAAACAATCGGATCCCTAACTGGCTTGCCAGTTAGGGGGCTGATCGTGTGTGAATACCGGACGCCATCCATCTCGAAAAAGTTGCGATAACTACCACTGGTTGCCAATGCCATATCGCTCAGCTCAGCAACGCCAAACACGGACCTCACGCGCTCATCAGGCTGCTCTATCCCTACGCGCCAAGATCCCCCTCCGAGCCGTTGCCCCCTAACTCGAACTTCACCACCGATCTCCACAAAATAGTCTTGGATACCATTTGTCTCGAGAATCTTGGACACACGGTCAACACCGTGACCCTTGGCGATCGCCGAAAGATCCACAGTCAGAGCTTTGTCTGCCTTACGAATTGCGGGAGGCTCCGACCGGACTTCGATTCGCTCGATTCCAACCGATGCCAACGTTTCCCTAATTTTCTCATCCGTTGGAATTTGAGCCGGTCTTCCGCTGGTACCAAATCCCCACAGCTCTACCAACGGTGCAACGGTTACATCGAAAGCACCGTTCGTTGCCTCAGCGATCTTCTTCGCACAAGCTACTACCTTGGCGGTGTCAGCTGAAACTGAGAACCAATCCGTCGATTCGGTTTGGTTAAATTGACTAATCTCAGAATGATCCAGATAGGTCGACATCTGCTCGTTGACCAATTCGAGCTCATTTTCCACGGCCGTCGACAGATCGATGAGATCCAGTCCGTCAACCGGAAGAAACTGCACCGAATAGCTTGTGCCCATGGTGCGACCAGCCAGCATCTGTGTCGCCGTAACCGGCATCGGCGCCGGTCGACATCCAGCCGAGGATAGCGAAAGGATCGCTGTACCAATCAAGAAAGCCGCCACGTTCAAAGCACGTAATGAGTGCTGGTTTCGCGTTGGCTGCAGACCTTCACTGCCCCAAAGGGTGTTCGGATCACGACCTGAACTGAACATGCTCCTACTCCCCCTCGGTTTGAAACGAACCCTTAACCGCCGAAGTCGTCGTAAGCGATATTCTCTGGCTCTACGCCAAGATCGTCTAGCATTTTAAAGACGGCTGCATTCATCATCGGTGGGCCACAGAGGTAGTACTCGATGTCTTCGGGAGCCGGGTGATCGTCCAGATAGTTCTGCTGGACGACCTGGTGGATAAAACCAACGTATCCATCCCAGTTGTCTTCTTCCTTGGGCTCCGAGAGCGCGATGTTGAACTTGAAATTCGGGAAGTCCTTCTCGATCTCGCGGAAGTGGTCGATATAGAACAATTCGCGTGAACTACGTCCCCCGTACCAGTAGCTGACCTTTCGATCGGTCTTCCTGTTGCGGAACAGCTCAAAAATGTGGCTTCGCAGAGGTGCCATACCGGCGCCCCCACCGATGTAGACCATCTCTGCCTTGGTGTCTTTGATAAAGAACTCACCGTAGGGCCCGGAAATGGTTACCTTGTCACCCGGCTTCAGACTGAAAATGTAAGAGCTCATTTTGCCCGGAGGAGTCCCTTCCGGGGCTCGAGGCGGTGGCGAAGCCACACGCACATTGAGCATGATGATCCCTTTTTCACCCGGGTAATTCGCCATGGAATACGCACGGATAACGGGCTCGTCTACTTTCGACACATACCGCCAAACATCGTAGGTATCCCAGTCCTCATGGAATTCTTCTTCGATATCGAAGTCTTTGTAGTGAACCGTGTGAGGTGGACATTCAATCTGGATGTATCCGCCAGCCTTGAAGTCGACTTCTTCACCTTCAGGTAGTTCGAGGACGAGCTCTTTGATGAACGTCGCACGATTCTCATTTGAGCGGACGGTGCATTCCCACTTCTTCGTCTCAAAGACCTCAGGTGGGACTTCGAGTTTCATATCTTGCTTCACAGCTACCTGGCAACTCAGCCGGTAGCCTTCTTTGGCTTCCCGATTGTTAATGTGGGACTTTTCCGTCTCCAGAATCTCTCCGCCACCATCGGTTACTTTGACCAGACATTGAGCACAGGTACCACCCCCACCACATGCGCTGGAGACAAAGATTCCTTCATCAGCTAATGCTCCCAGGAGCTTACCGCCTGCAGGCACCTGGATCGTCTTGCTTTCATTGATCTCCAGCTGCACATCTCCAGAAGGAACGAAGGCTTTCTTTGCTCCTAGGATGATGATTACTAGCGCTAGAACGACCACCGTAAAGACAGCGACCCCAAGTGCGACAATTCCAATACCCATCTCTTATCTACTCCAGGTAAGTAACCTGATCAAAGCATTCAATGTTGCTGCATAGCACCGGGATGCTCCCGGTATTCCTAAAGCGAAATACCCGAAAATGCCATGAAGGCAAGAGCAATCAATCCGACGGTGATGAACGTGATTCCGAGGCCACGAAGACCTGCAGGAATATCGCTGTAACGCATCTTTTCACGAACGGCTGCCAATGCGACAACCGCAAGGGCCCACCCAAACCCAGAGCCCACTCCGAAAACAATCGACTCGGTGAAATCATAATCACGTTGCTCCATGAGCAACGATCCGCCGAGAATGGCGCAGTTCACGGTAATCAGCGGCAGAAAAATCCCGAGCGCGTTGTAAAGCGGCGGGAAGAACCGGTCCAACACCATTTCCAAAATCTGAACACTGGCGGCGATAACTCCGATGTAAGTGATCAAACCTAAAAATGAGAGATCAACACTCGCGTAGCTGCTGTCTCCCAGAGTGGCTGCCAACGCCCCCTCTTTGAGAACAAACTGGTACAGCAGGTTGTTAACTGGAATCGTGATCGATTGCACAACGATAACGGCAATACCGAGTCCAATCGCCGTCTTCACATTTTTGGAAACGGCAAGAAAGGTGCACATCCCCAAGAAAAAGGTCAGTGCCAGGTTCTCAACAAAAACGGCCTTCAAAAACAAACTGAGGTAGTGTTCCAACATTGTTATGCCTCCTCAACTTGATCGGGTTTGAAGGTACGGATCACCCAAATGATGATGCCGATGATAAAAAACGCACTCGGCGAAAGTAGCATCAAACCATTTGGGTTGTACCAACCGTCGGGATTCGTCAGCGGGTTCAAAATGGTTATGCCAAAGAGTTTCCCGGACCCAAACAGCTCTCGGAAAAATGCAACCGCAAGCAGGATGAAACTGTACCCGAGTCCGTTCCCAACCCCATCAAGGAAGCTCATCTTGGGATCGTTCTTCATCGCGAATCCTTCGGCCCGCCCCATCACAATGCAGTTGGTGATGATCAAACCGACGAAAACACTCAGCCTCTTACTAATGTCGAAGAGGAACGCCTTCAGAATTTGGTCAACCAAAATCACCAGAGATGCGATAACGACCATTTGAACAATGATCCGGATGCTACTCGGAATTCGATGCCGAATCAGAGAAACGGATGCACTCGCACATCCCGTCACCGCGATGACGGCAATGCTCATTACCAGCGAGGTCGACATTTGGGTTGTTACGGCTAACGCAGAACAAATACCCAAAATCTGAAGGCCGATCGGATTATTATCGAAGATCGGCTTCAGCAAAACTTCTTTAGCTGTTGGCGCTGCCATCGGAGGCTCCTTGCTGAGAGGCCAATTTCTTCAGATAAGGGCCAAAGCCCTCATCACTGAACCAATACTTGAGCATTGAATCCACACCGCGACTGGTGATCGTAGCACCAGAAAGTCCGTCGACTTGATAAGGCTGGTTCTCGGGTGTCGGTGCTCCTTTCGCGACGCCTACTTTGATGTCGTCGTTCGTCGCATCTGCAATAACGACACCATCGCCGAACACCTTCTTACCGACCCACTTGGCTTTCCAAGTCGGGTTCTCAACCTCACCACCGAGCCCCGGCGTTTCGGCGTGCTCATAGTACGTTAAACCAGTAATGGTGGTCAGATCTCGATCGACTGCGATGTAGCCGTACAAAGTTGACCAGAGGCCCATGCCGTAAATGGGCAGCACAACTTGCTCGAGCTCGCCGTTATCGCCATTCACAAGATAGACACGGGTCTTCTTCTCGCGGTTTGCCTGACCGATGTCGAAGGCACCTTCGATTGCCGTATTTTGCTCTGGATCTTTGGCAGCCTTGCGTGGATCAAAAGCCGGGTCGTCGTCTTCTGTTTCTCCCGTTTCCAAATCCAGCAACATTGGCTGGACCTTCGAAGCGAAAATCTCTTCGATCTCACTTGCAGATAGAACACTCGGATCCTCGGCCAACCCAGCAGCAGCAATGATGTTCTTCTGGCGATCCAGGACCTTATTCTTCTCCTGGATTGGCTTTAGTGCCACGGCAGCACTGCTGACTAGCAGCGAGCAAACGACGCATAGCACCAGGGAGACCAAAAAGGTATTCGCAATGGAGTCTTTAGGCGGCATAGCGGGCAGCCCTCCGTTTCACGTTGGCCTGAACGACAAAGTAGTCGATCAATGGAGCAAAGACATTTCCAAATAGGATTGCCAGCATGATCCCTTCTGGGAACGCTGGATTGATCGCCCGAATCAGAATGGTCATCGCACCGATGAGCGCACCATAGAACCATTTTCCGGTTTCCGTCATCGAAGCACTCACCGGATCCGTTGCCATAAAGACGGTCCCGAACGCAAACCCTCCGATAACAAAATGCCACCAGGGCGGGATGCCGAACATCGGGTTCGTCTCGCTGCCCACGATGTATAGAAGCGAGGAAAACAGGAGGCCGCCCAAGCAAACACCCGCCATGATTCGCCAGGAACCGATACCGGTCATGATCAAGATGGCTGCCCCGATGATGCAAGCCAAAACGCTTGTCTCGCCCATCGAACCCGGGATCGTACCCAGGAACGAGCTGAGGAACGTAATCGAGGAAGTCGCGACTTGCTCCGACGCATTCGAAGCCGAGGTAGCGATCGTGGAGAGTGATTCCATCGGGCTGGAATAGCCCTGGTTGGCCATCACAGTTGGAGTGGTCGCAGCAAGCTGCCCTAGCGCTGTCGCTCCCGAGTAACCATCAACGGCAATCTTCTCAGCACCGTCAACAGCCGTTGTTGTCGCGACTTGAGCTGCTGTCCAGACCTTGTCACCACTGATCTGCCCAGCGTATGCAAAGTAGAGAAAAGCACGAGCCGTGAGTGCCGGATTCAGGAAGTTACGCCCGGTACCCCCAAAGATTTCCTTCCCGACGACAACACCAAACATGATCCCAACGGCAACTTGCCACAGTGGGATTGCGGGCGGCAAAGTTAGTGGAAAAAGAAGCCCCGAAACCAAGAACCCTTCATTGACCTCGTGGCCGCGAATGATACTGAAGATCACTTCGCAAATACCACCCGCCGTCATGCAGACAATGTAAACCGGCATGAAGAAGATGGCACCGTAGACAAAGTTATCCAGAAAGCTTCCCGGATCGTGCCCGAGCCCGAGAGCTTTATGGATCGTATCGTGCCAATCGAAATGCGGCTGAAGCCCAGCTTCTTCCATGGCCGCAATCGCCAAGTTGGCTTGGTAGCCCGTGTTCCAAAACGCCATCAAAACGCAAGGGACCAAAGCGACGACGACCATAATCATCATCCGCTTAAGATCAAGCGCGTCCCGGACGTGAGTCTTACCCTTCGTGACCTCGCCAGGCGTATACAAGAAGGTGTCCCCCGCCTCGTAAAGCGGATACAGCTTCTCGAGCTTCCCGCCTTTATCGAACAGCGGGTGAAGTTTATCGAGCGTATTACGCAAGAATTTCATGGTTGTTCTTAACCCTCTTTTTCAATCTTCAAGAGATTGTCACGCAAGATTTCGCCGTATTCGTACTTACCGGGACACACAAAGGTACAGAGACCTAAGTCCTCCTCATCTAACTCGAGGCAACCCAGCTCCTGTGCCGACGCAGTGTCTCTTGAGATCAGTGCTCGCAACAGAGGCGTGGCGATCAGGTCCAACGGCATCACACGCTCATAAGTCCCAATCGGAACCATGGCCCGCTCGCTGCCACCAGTACTAGTAGTCAATGCAAACCGTTTCGCACCTTGCCAAGCAGAAGCAAATGCCCTGGTCACAGAGAACTTATCAAAGCCCGGCATTTGCCACCCGAACAGCTCTCTTTCGTGACCTTCAGCAAGGCAAGAGATCTGGAGATGATAGCGACCCAAGTAACCGGTCACTCCTTCACACGTTCGTCCGCAAAGGACCGACCCGGATACAACCCGGTTGTCACCTTCAGCTAATTCGCCGTCGACGAGCTGAGCCAGTGAGGCACCGACTTGAGTCTGTACATACCGCGGTTTATTCACGGCAGGCCCTGCTAGGCTTACCGTACGGACAAGATCGAGTTCACCAGTCACGAAAAGACGGCCAATAGCGATCACATCTTGGTAATTGATGTACCAGTTCACCCTTCCCAACGTTGCAGGCTTAAGAAAGTGCATGTGGGTCCCAACCAATCCGGCTGGGTGCGGGCCGTCAAACTCGGCGACGCGAACACGATTCATCATCTGCCCTGGCGTCTCCGCATTCGGAGCTCGGCAGACGAAAACGTCGCCTTCGGTCAAATTCAGCAAGACCTCCAAACCGTATTGAAAACTCTCAGCATTCTCGGCGATAACGGATTCTGGACGTACGGCGAGTGGATTGGTGTCTGTGGCAGTGACAAAAATAGCTTCCGGCAGTTCGGCCGCCGGCGAAGGCACCTTACTAAATGGACGCATTCGAATCGACGTCCAAAGCCCGGAGTCGACTAACTTCTCAGTAACGGCGTCGCGACCGAGTGAACTCAAGGTAGCTGCGTCCACGCTCCCGAAATCACGGCTCTTCTGCTCACCTTCCTTATCGATAATCAATGACTGAAAAGCTCGCTTTTCACCGCGGTTGATCGAAACAACCTTACCCGTCGCGGGCGCAGTAAAAACGACGCCTTCGGTTTTCTTATCGGTGAAAACCGGCTGACCTAGCTCGACTCGATCTCCTTCGGAGACGAGCAAAGTTGGCCGCATCCCGATGTAGTCATCAGCAACCAAAGCAACCTGGCCAACCTCTTTCAGCTCAGCTGCCGCGCCGCTGCCATCCCCTTGCTGAAGGGGCTCCCCATCAATCGGGACTTCTAACCCTCGACCGATTTCGAACCGTTCCACCATGGTTTCTTCTTTCGCTTATCTCTTCCAGCAGCGGCAGACAACTTGGGATCTGAACCAAACACTACCGCAAAAACTGCGACTTTGTGAAAACTTTCACAAGCAATTGCCGAAAATAATCCCGCGGCAAAAGATCGCAGCGGGATCATCAACACACTCAATATGACGGCGTTGGCAGCTTCTGACAACGCCATATTCTCGCTAATTCACGCCCGTTGGCAGTACCGTGCGTGGAGCGAATGGCATCATGGGTTATCGAAAAAAGAGACTTCGGAGCAACAGTATTTCTGCCGCCCAGAAGAAGGGAGACAGATCGACCCTCCCGGGGACCTAATGGCCCTGAGACCCACTATGAGGACGAAGCTTCCTCCTTTGCCACCTCCTCCGGGTACGCATCGCGATAAATGGCGGCCGCCTCCCGCGCGGGTTCTTCCCAACCCAGCTCCTTCAACAGATCACGGCGTTTTTTCAAAAACCATTTTTCCTGTATCAGGGCTCCATTGCTTTCAAGCAGTGCGAGCGCTTGGCCATACCAACGATCTCGTCTCAGGATCCGAATGTCGAGCAAAATAAACTCCGGCCTACCCGTTCCGACCAACTCAGTGAGCTGGGAGTGGGTTCCAAGCAAGGCGGCCTCGTGTGCTTCCGGGTCTTTAATCGGGTCTTCCGCAACCACATCTGGCAATTCTCGATAAGCGAGAGCGCGTCCACGTCGATACAAGCAGAACGCCTTCGCAACTTGAATCTCTCGTGTTGCAGGTTTGACTTGATCCAGAAGTCCAGCCAACCGGATGGCCGCTTCCGCGATTTCATCCGCATACTCTTTTCGGTACTGAAGTTGATCCAACCAATGAAGATGGAGCTGGCGAACCCCAATATCGCCCGGATGATCGGCCAGAAGCTTCTGCAGGGCCCTAGTCTCTTTCACCGTCGGACTCGCATCTTTGCCCAATAGCTTCTGCCGCAGCGCATTCGCTTTTTTGTTCGGGTCGAGAGTCGGCTCAACGTAGCGTCCCTTGCCGGTTGGCTCCGTCCACAGTGGCTGATCGCTTAGATCCTTTGGTTTCCATGCTTTGAGCCAGCGAATCTGTGCTTCGAGCTCTTGCTTTAGCTGCCCTTCGATCTGCCCACTCTTCAGCTGGGCAGCGAGCGTATCGAGCTGAGTCTCTTTCCACTTCAATGTCCGATTACCGACAGACAGAACGGTCAACTGTGCGAGTGCGCGCTCGCTCGACAACGTCAAAAACCACGCAAGGCAAAGTGAAACGACGAGCCAGAATCGACTTTTGGAGAACGAGTTTTTCGACAAATTTGGATGCGATAGCATGAAATCGATCTACGGCGGCTTGTGGCTAGAGAGGACGCGGTGCAAAAGGCCGTCATAGTGTATTCACTCCATCGCGCTCCGTCCGAGCTTTGCTTGGTGAAACCCGCAATTCGGCCAGAACGCGACCCACGCAAAGCCAGCTCCGCCATCAAGGCATCCGTAACCTGCGGCAGACCGAATGCTATCTACCACAGGCGGCAAACGAGAAATCCGAATGTCACCCTTTGCTCCCCCCCGACTTCCACCCCTGCAGGAGCCCCTACACACCCTCCTAACCATCACATCCAGATCATCCCGAATTCTTTCGGCGAGCGTCAAGAATTCTCCACATGAAAATCTAAACTCAAACCGGCAAACTCACCCCCAAGCTGTAAGTTTTTCCAGCTAAGCAAACAATTGATTCAACCTGCTTCAGCTCTACGGACTTATCAGCGTTTTTTCGGGGGTTCCAATGGCCAAGTCAACGAAATCTAAAGCAGCTTCAACTACGACAAATGACTCTGAACACCCAGAGGTGGTTGCCGGCGACCAAGAGATCACGGTCGACCGCCGCAGAGACGATCGTCGTGAAGAAGGCAGCTGTGAAGTTGATGACCTCAACGTGGAGGCCCCTGAAGACGCACCGCAGCCAAAACGCAAAAAGCAACGCCGCCGTCAGATCGATCCGACCACATGCGAGCGTGATTACAACGACGAAGAACTTAGGTTCATGCGAGCCATGGACGACTACAAGCGTGATAGCGGACGCATGTTCCCGACTTGCAGTGAGATTCTCGAAGTCGTTCGTAGCCTCGGATACATCAAGTTGTCCGAAGAAGAGCAGCAGCTCATCGACAGCATTCAGCAAGTCGAAGACGAACTTGCTGAAGCCAGCGAAGGGGGCGACGATGCTTGCGAGGATTCGCTCGAAAACCTGTTCTCAGAAGAAAACCTGGTCTAGCACGCCAACGAGCCCGGATGACTCCGGCCAACAAAGTTAAAGAACTCGAATCACCCCCGGTTATCCTAATCGGGGTTTTTTCGTGCGCAGGTGTCAGGGAGACTCGCAATCCAGGGCAAATCAAAATTTAAAGTTGGGAAGAATTCCTCCCCGTCGCTCAGGCTGTACAGACCGGGGACATAGGTAACAGTCGTTCGGAGACATGGGTAACACTCTA